>NZ_SSOC01000003.1 GCF_004801295.1 Pseudothauera nasutitermitis | reverse complement strand
ACCCGCGCCACAGGCCGTGCCGGCCGCTCCCCCGGCGGCGCCCATGAGCGTGCGCGAGCCCGCGCCGCAGTATTCACCGTCACCGGCACCCGCCGCCGGCGGCGCGCAAGAACCGGCCCCAACGCCGGCGGTGCAGGCTCCCCAGGCGGAAGCGGCCGTTGCGGCCCCCGTGGCCGAAACCCCGCGCGAGACCGCCGATGTGCCGCCGTGGGAAGACCTGCCGCCGGAGGCTTTCGAGGGGCTGTCCGCCGAGCCGGCTGCGCGTCCCGCGCCTGCGCCCGTGGCGGCCGAACCCGCGCGCGTCGAGGCGCCCCCCGCCGCGCCGGCGGTCCGATCCGCTGTCCCGGCGGGACTGCCGGACGGCAACGAGGCCTGGCACGCCCTGCTGCGTGAGCTTGGCCTCGGCGGCATGGTGCGCGAACTGGCGCAGCACTGCGAATGGCTGGGCGAGCAGGACGGCCAGGTGCGCCTGCGCCTGTCCAGCGCGCATCGCCACCTGCTCGACATGACCCCGGCCGGCGCCGAGCGCCTGCAGGAAGCGCTCGGCGCGCATCTGGGCCGCGCACTGCGCATCCGGGTGGACATCGGCGAGATCGCCGACGCCACGCCGGCCCAGCGCGACCAGGCGGAGAAGCGGGCGAGGCACGTGCAGGCCGTCGCCGCGCTGGAGGCCGACCCCTTCGTGCGCGAACTGATCGAACGCTTCGACGCCACGCTGCTCGAAGAGACGGTGCGTCCGCTCTGATTTCCCCGATTCCCACCATTCACACGCGGAGAACGACGACATGATGAAAGGCGGTATTGCCGGCCTGATGAAGCAGGCCCAGCAGATGCAGGAAAACATGAAGAAGATGCAGGACCAGCTCGGCTCCGTGGAAGTCGAGGGCCAGGCCGGCGCCGGCATGGTCAAGGTGCTGATGACCTGCAAGCATGACGTGCGCCGCGTCACCATCGACGATTCGGTGATGGACGACAAGGAAATGCTCGAAGACCTGGTGGCCGCCGCGCTCAACGACGCGGTGCGCAAGGTGGAAATCACCACCCAGGAGAAGATGGCCGGCTTCACCGCCGGGCTCAATCTGCCGCCGGGCATGAAGCTGCCGTTCTGAACGGCGCCGGGCCATGTCCTCGCCTTCCAGCCTCGACGAGCTGATCGACGCCCTGCGCTGCCTGCCCGGTGTCGGTCCGCGCTCGGCGCAGCGCATGGCCTACCATCTGCTGCAGCGCGACCAGCGCGGCGCGGCGCGGCTGGCGCACGCCATGGGGCGCGCGCTGGATGTGCTGCGCCACTGCGAGCGCTGCAACACCTTCAGCGAGACCGACGTCTGCGCGCGCTGCGCCAACCCCCGGCGCGACGCCCGCCAGCTGTGCGTGGTGGAGATGCCCGCCGACCTCGCGGTGATCGAGCACACCCATGCCTTCGACGGCCTGTACTACGTGCTGATGGGCCGCCTGTCGCCGCTCGACGGCATCGGCCCGCGCGAACTCAAGCTCGACAAGCTGATCGCGCGCGCCACCGACGGCGTGGTCGAGGAAGTCATCCTGGCCACCAACTTCACCAACGAGGGCGAGGCCACCGCGCACACCGTGGCCGAACTGCTCGGCGCACGCGGGCTGAAGGTCAGCCGCCTGTCGCGCGGCGTGCCGGTGGGCGGCGAACTGGAACACGTCGACGCCGGCACGGTGGCCCAGGCGCTGGTCGAGCGCCGAACCTTCTGATTCAACCTTTCTCCAGGAAGCGCAGCCCGCGAAAGCCGTGGTCTGCGCGCCGGGATACGGCATCGTTGCGTGCCGGGCCGTCGCCCGCCTGGCCGGTGTGACGCCGCCTGCTGCGCGGCGCTCGCCTCCCTGATTGCCTTTCCGGATTCGTACGCCGTCCGGCCGATGACGGTGCGCCGGCACGTCCGCGGATGAGGCGCGGCCGCCGTCCCCGCAAGGTACATCCGTGTACATCCCGGCTTGCCATCCCCGGTTTCCGAACATTTCCGCCCGGGTGGCCGTTCAAGGGGTTTCCCGCCTCTTTTCCCGGGAAAGGCGCTTTTGTACGGATTCGTAAGGAATCCGCCCGGATTCAACCCGGAACGTTCCCGCCCGAGCGCTTTTGACGCCCCCGCATGGGTGGGCGATGGCCCGACAGCCGCAATTGCCGGCCCGCGGCTCCCCTTGGCACGCTTTCTGCGATTGGACTGCCGCGCAGGTCTGCTTCACATCGATCCCGGTGCCGATGGCCGAAAGAACTCGTGCCGGTGGTCGGAAGACCCAGAGTCGCTTCATTTCTATCAGAGGATTCCGTCATGACACGCAAGGTTGCGATTTACGGCAAGGGTGGTATCGGCAAGTCCACCACCACGCAGAACACGGCCGCCGCGCTGGCCCATTTCCACGACAAGAAGATCTTCATCCACGGCTGCGATCCCAAGGCGGACTCCACCCGCCTGATCCTCGGCGGCAAGCCCCAGGAAACCCTGATGGACGTGCTGCGCGACCACGGCGCCGAAAAGGTCACCAACGACATGGTGATCAAGGTCGGCTACAAGGACATCCGCTGCGTCGAATCCGGCGGCCCGGAACCCGGGGTGGGCTGTGCAGGCCGCGGGGTGATCACCGCCATCGATCTGATGGAAGAAAGCGGGGCCTACACCGACGACCTGGATTTCATCTTCTTCGACGTGCTGGGCGACGTGGTGTGCGGCGGTTTCGCCATGCCGATCCGCGATGGCAAGGCCGAGGAGGTGTATATCGTTGCTTCCGGTGAAATGATGGCCGTGTATGCCGCCAACAATATCTGCAAGGGTCTGGTGAAATACGCCAAGCAAAGTGGCGTGCGCCTGGGCGGCATCATCTGCAACAGCCGGAACGTGGATGGCGAACTGGAACTGATGCAGGAATTCACCGCCGCCCTAGGGACCCGGATGATTCATTTCGTGCCCCGCGACAACGTGGTGCAGAAGGCCGAGTTCAATAAAAAGACCGTGACCGAATTCGACCCGGGTGAAAACCAGGCGCGTGAATACAGCGAGCTGGCGCGCAAGATCATCGAGAACGAGGAGTTCGTGATTCCGAAGCCCCTGACCATGGATCAACTTGAAAACATGGTGGTCAAGTACGGCCTGGCCGACTGACCCGGCCCTTCAGGTCCATCCATTCCGCTTCAAGCACCACTCCGTTTCAATTCGGGCATCAGGAGGTCGAACCATGCCTTACCACGAATTCGAAGTCAGCAAGGTCATCCCCGAGCGCAAGCAGCATGCGGTCATGAAAGGAGCAGGGGAGGATTTGACCTCCTGCCTGCCGCTCGGCTATCTGAACACCATTCCCGGCTCCATTTCCGAGCGCGGCTGCGCCTACTGCGGCGCCAAGCACGTCATCGGCACGCCGATGAAGGACGTCATCCACATCAGCCACGGCCCCGTGGGCTGCACCTACGACACCTGGCAGACCAAGCGCTACATCAGCGACAACGACAACTTCCAGTTGAAGTACACCTTCGCCACCGACGTGAAGGAAAAGCACATCGTCTTCGGCGCCGAGAAGCTGCTCAAGCAGAACATCGTGGAAGCCTTCAAGGCCTTCCCGGACACCAAGCGCATGACCATCTACCAGACCTGCGCCACGGCGCTGATCGGCGACGACATCGACGCCATCGCCCAGGAGGTCATGGAAGAGATGCCGGGCACCGACATCTTCGTGTGCAACTCGCCGGGCTTCGCCGGCCCCAGCCAGTCCGGCGGCCACCACAAGATCAACATCGCCTGGATCAACCAGAAGGTCGGCACCCTGGAGCCCGAGATCACCAGCGACTACGTGATCAACTACGTGGGCGAGTACAACATCCAGGGCGACCAGGAGGTGATGACCGACTACTTCAAGCGCATGGGCATCCAGGTGCTGTCCACCTTCACCGGCAACGGCTCCTACGACGACCTGCGCGGCATGCACCGCGCCCACCTGAACGTGCTCGAATGCGCCCGTTCGGCCGAGTACATCTGCGATGAACTGCGCGAACGCTACGGCATCCCGCGCCTGGACATCGACGGCTTCGGCTTCAAGCCGCTGGCCGACTCGCTGCGCAAGATCGGCCTGTTCTTCGGCATCGAGGAGCGTGCCGAGGCCATCATCCAGGAAGAAATTGCCCGCTGGCAGCCGGAGCTGGACTGGTACAAGGAGCGCCTGCGCGGCAAGAAGGTGTGCCTGTGGCCGGGCGGCTCCAAGCTGTGGCACTGGGCCCACGCCATCCAGGAAGAGATGGGCGTCAAGGTGGTCTCGGTCTACACCAAGTTCGGCCACCAGGGCGACATGGAAAAGGGCGTCTCGCGCTGCGGCGAGGGCGCGCTGGCGATCGACGACCCGAACGAGCTGGAAGGCCTCGAAGCCCTCGACATGCTCAAGCCCGACGTCATCTTCACCGGCAAGCGGCCCGGCGAGATGGCCAAGAAGGTGAACGTGCCCTATCTCAACGCCCACGCCTACCACAACGGCCCCTACAAGGGCTTCGAGGGCTGGGTGCGCTTCGCCCGCGACATCTACAACGCCATCCATTCGCCGATCCACAAGCTCTCGCTGATCGACATCAGCAAGGACGAGATCGACGCCGGCAAGGGCTTCCAGACCCGCCGCATGATCTCCGATGAGGGGCTGCCCGAGGAGATCCGCAAGTCGACCGAACTGCGCGAATACACCGGCAAGTACGACAGCGTCAGTGCGCTGCGCGAGAAGACCTACCCGGAATTCCCGCGCGCCGAAGCTGGCACCGAAGCCGTCGCTGAATAAGGAGCCGCGAAATGGCGAACCACAAGATCAAGAACATGGCGGAACGCAAGTACCAGAAGGTCTATACCAGCAATCCCGTGGCCGACGCGGATCCGCTGACCAAGGAGCGGATCGCCGTGTTGGAGCACTACATCATGAAGAACTGCCTGTGGCAGTTCAATTCCCGGGGCTGGGACCGCCGCAAGCAGAACGCCGGCATCCTCGGCAAGACGGCCCAGCTGCTGTGCGGCGAGCCGGTGGACGTCTCCGTCCCCTTGGAGAAGTGCTACTGGGTGGACGCGGTGATGCTGGAGCGTGCCTATCGCAAGCTCTGCCCCTGGCTGGCGGACCTGTCCAAGGACGACATCAAGGCGCTGATGCAGTTGCTGAACGCCCGCATGGACTGGCTCACCATCGACGGCTCCCTGAACCAGGAACTCACCGTCGTCAATTACTGAGGAAAACTCCATGACCTGCGAAATCAAGGAAAAGGACCGCGTCGGCACCATCAATCCGATCTTCACCTGCCAGCCGGCCGGCGCCCAGTTCGTCAGCATCGGCGTGAAGGACTGCATCGGCCTGGTGCACGGCGGCCAGGGCTGCGTGATGTTCGTGCGCCTGATCTTCTCCCAGCACTACAAGGAGAGCTTCGAACTTGCCTCGTCGTCGCTGCACGAGGACGGCGCGGTGTTCGGCGCCTGCGGCCGGGTGGAAGAGGGTGTGGATGTGCTGCTCGCGCGCTATCCCGACGTCAAGGTGATCCCCATCATCACCACCTGTTCCACCGAAGTCATCGGCGATGACGTGGATGGGGTGATCCGCAAGCTCAATGACGGACTGCTGAAGGAGAAGTATGCGGACCGCGAGGTGCACCTGATCGCCATCCACACGCCCAGCTTCGTCGGCAGCATGATCAGCGGCTACGACGTGGCGGTGCGCGACTTCGTCAAGTACTTCGCCACGCCGACCGAACCCAACGGCAAGATCAACCTGATCACCGGCTGGGTGAACCCCGGCGACGTCAAGGCGCTCAAGCACCTGCTCAAGGAAATGGACGTGGATGCCACGGTGCTGTTCGAGATCGAGAGCTTCGATTCGCCCTTGATGCCCGACGGCAACGCGATCTCCCACGGCGGCACCACCATCGACGACCTGCGCAGCACCGCCAATGCCTTCGGCACCATCGCGCTGAACCGCTACGAGGGTGCCAAGGCCGCGGAGTGGCTGCAGGAGGAGTACAAGATTCCGGCGGTCATCGGCCCGACGCCGATCGGCATCCGCAACACCGACAGTTTCCTGCAGAACCTGAAGAAGATGACCGGCAAGCCGATCCCGCCGTCGCTGGTGCGCGAGCGCGCGGTCGCCCTCGATGCGCTGACCGACGTCACCCACATGTTCCTGGCCGAGAAGAAGGTGGCGATCTACGGCAATCCGGATCTGGTGATCGGCCTCGCCGAATTCTGCATCGACCTGGAAATGAAGCCGGTGCTGCTCCTGCTCGGCGACGACAACGTGCGCTACAAGAACGACCCGCGTCTGCTGGCGATGAAGGAAAACGTCGATTGGGACATGGAGGTCGTCACCAACGCCGACTTCTGGGACCTGGAAGACCGCATCAAGAACAAGGGTCTCGAACTCGACCTGATCCTGGGCCATTCCAAGGGCCGCTTCGTCGCCATCGACAACAACATCCCGATGGTGCGCGTCGGTTTCCCCACCTACGACCGCGCGGGCATGTACCGCTACCCGGTGGTGGGCTACGAGGGGGCGACCTGGCTCGCCGAGCAGATGGCCAACGCCTTGTTCACCGACATGGAATACAAGAAGAACAAGGAGTGGATCCTCAACGTCTGGTGAGCGTCCGGCCGCGCCGCGGGGCCAGGGCCCCCGGCGCGGCGGCGCATGCCGCGGGGAAACGCATGAAGATCACGGCGCACGTGAATGCGCGGGGCGAACCGGCCAGCCTGTACGAGCCCGGCCGCCTGCGCCTGTACGAACAGACGGAAGAGAACGGCCGCCAGGGCTGGCGCGTGCTGCACGACGTCGCTCTGGAAATCAGCGAGGACATGCCCCTGCAGGCGGTCAAGGCCGCCCTGCACGGGGCGGCGGCGCACATGGAGGACAGCAAGGTGCTGCTGTCGGGCAGCGTGCGCGGCATGCCGTACTCGGTGTTCCAGGAAGAACTGGGCTACCGGATCTGGAAGTCGGAAGGTCCGTTGCTCGCGCAACTGGACACCGTGGCGCGCAAGGAAGCGGAGCAGGCCGCCAGCAAGCGCTACGACATCGTCGCGCTGGCCAGCAGGCCCGTGCCGGCCCCGGTGCAGTTGAGCGATGCCGAACCCGGCTGTTTCTGGATCGATCTGGCCGAGGCGCTGAAGTACGTGCCCACGCCCACCTCGCGCCAGATCCTCATTCCCTTCCTGGAGCGCGGGCAGTTCCGCAAGCTGGAGATCGTCTGCGACCACATCCCGAAATGGATGGCCTGGGAGATGGAGCGCCTGGACCTGAGCGCGGAGTCCGAGGCGGTGGATTCGTCCGGCGTGGGCGTGAAGGTGACCGTCTACACCCGGCACACGCCGGAAGGGCGCGCGCGCAAGGCGGGCCTGCTGGGCGCCGGTCCGGCGCTGTGCCTGCCCTGCCCGCGCGACAGGGAACGCCGGCGTCTGCCCGCCGCGGACAGGGTCGAAGTGGCCGACTGGCAGCCGGTCGGCGTGCCTGGAAAGGGGTGATGCGATGGATTCGTCCGGCAAGCAGTTGTACTTCGTGTATGGCGTGCTGATGCACCCCGAGCGCATGGCGACCTGCTGCGCCGCGCCGGAAGCGGTGGCAGTGGCCCGTCTGGGCGGCCACGGACTGGTCTTCCACGGGCAGTCCCAGGTCTGGGACGGTGGCGAGGAAGCGCTGGCGCCGTGCGCCGGGGGCGAGGTGTGGGGCGTGGTGTATGCGCTGTCGGCGCTCGACGCGCAGCGGCTGGACGCAGCACTCGGCGTGCGCGAGGACGGCGGCGGACTCTATTTCCTGTCGCCCGCCGAGGTCGTCGATCTGGATGGGCGAGAGCATTCCGTGCTGCTGCACGTACGCGACGTGCTCGGCGATCCCGCCCTGCCCAGCACGGAGTATCTGCGCGTGCTGGTCGAAGGGGCTCGCCTGCGCGGCCTGCCCGCGGCCTACGCCGCGCATCTGCAGTCGCTTCCCAGCCGCCGCGCGGCGTTTGCCGTGCCCCGCCAGACGCTGTTCGACCCATTGAAGATCGCGGGCGGCGATCCTTGCGCCTCCTGCGGGTGAGTATCCGTCCGCCGCATCCGGCATTCCCACGATTTCGTTCAGGAAACCTCTCCATGGAAAGCACTCTCTCGAATCCGCATGGCCCGATGCGCCGCGAGGCGCGTGAAATCAAGGACCGCAAGGAGATCGACGCCATCCTCGGCGCCGCCCGCCTGATGCGCATCGCGCTGACGGACGGCAATGTCCCCTTCCTCGTCCCGGTGTTCTACGCTTATGACGGCCAGGCGCTGTACTTCCACTCCGCGCCGCAAGGCAGCAAGGTGGAGATCATGAAGCGCAACGACCTGGTGTGCTTCGAGGTCAGCATCGACCACGGCATCATCGAGGACGAGATGATCTGTGACTTCGAGGCGCGCCATCGCACGGTCATCGGCCTGGGGCGCACGCGCTTCGTCGGCGACCGCGCGGAGAAGATCCGCGCACTCGACCTGATCGTCGCACGCTTCACCAACCGGGCGTTCGAGTATCCGGTGGCGAACCTCGACCGTACCCTGGTCGTGCGCATCGACATCGACAGCGTGAAGGGCAAGCAGCACGGCACCGGCGGGGGCTGACGGGCCTCGCGCCCATCAGGCCCCGGTTTCCATCCAGCCACGATGGGTGCGTACCGTGTAGTCGCCGCCGATCACCAGGTACTCACCCTCGCTGCGCAGCACGCGGCTGCCGAGCAGGCCGGGAAAGCACAGCAGTTTCACGCGCGGCACGCGCACCTCGAGCAGCCAGTCGCCGAAGCTTTCCGCCGTCTGCGGCGACCGGCTGAACGAGACGAGATTGTTCAGCCGCATCACGCAGCGTCCGCCGCGCAGGGTGCCGCGCAACAACTGCGCCTCGCAGTCGTTGCTGCCGCGCCACAGCTTCAGGTGGCGCACGCCGGGCCGGCCGAAGCGCGCCAGGCTCCACTGGCAATATTCGTACAGCGCGTCGAGCTGCAGGCTGATGCAGTTGTTGTGGAAGCGGCTGTGGTACTTCTCTTCCAGATAGCGCACCCATGCGGCCGACGGAAAGCGGGCCAGGCGCTCGCCGTGATACATCGGCACCAGGCCGAAGCGGCTTTCCACCCATCCCTTGAGCACCGCCGCCTGCGGGCTGCTGGCGTCGAACGCCCAGCCTTTCAGCAGTTCCACGTAGCTGCTGCTGCGGTGGCCGGCTTCGGCCGGTTCCCTGCGCGGATCGGCGAGGTCGAACTGCAGCGCCATGTAGTGCCCGAAGATTTCCGCCGCGGACTGCTGGTCCCGGCTGGCGGCGAGCAGGCGGAACAGGCCCGGATGGCTTTCCCGCGTGCCGTGGATGTTCAGCGTGCGCGGGTGGGTGTTGAAGGCGGTGGAGGCGAGGAGGGGCGCCGGCACACCGACCAGATTGGTGGTGTACCAGCGCAGCGGTTCGTATTCGTGCATGGCCGCCCGTCAGTGCCGCGGGCGTGGCTTGCCGGCCATGTCGGCGGCATGCGCATTCCGCGGGCGGCGCGGCCGCATGGAACGGATGGCTCAGCGCTCGAGCGCCGGAATCACCCGCACTGCCTTGCCCAGCGCATGCATCAACTGGCGGCGGATGGCCCCCAGGGTTTCACCGGACTGGATGCAGCCCATGCATTTGCCCTGCATACGGACGACCACCGTGTCGCCGCTCGCGCTGTGCAGCTCGATGTCGCCGCCGTCGGCCTGGATGCGCGGGCGGATGCCGGCGAGCACCTGTTCGATGACGGGCAGGTCGGCGGGTTGCAGCGGAACGGCCCGGATGGTGTGTGGAGTGGTCGTGGTCATTGGATGAGGGCGCGCGGCGTTTCGTCCGGCGGGACGGATGAGGATCGGTCTGCAGAGCGGTCAGCAAGGCGCATGCCAGGCGGTTCGCCACCCCTGCAAGGGGAAAAGTGCCGCATCTGCCGCGGCGCCTGCTTCGAGAAACGTTCCGTTCGGTACGCTCCGCCACATGGATTGATCATTCCGGTCACTTTCTGCCCCCGCCGGTGTCCGCCCCTGCCTCCCTGCGTTTCGCCGAGTCGCGGAAATCCTGGTAGCTCAGCTTGTACTTGGACATGCGCAGGCCGAGCGTGCGTCGGGTCAGGCCGAGTTGCTCCGCGGCCATCGTCATGTTGCCCTGGTTGGCCTTCAGGGCTTCGATGACCATCTCGTATTCGATTGCGTTCAGGCGCATCTCCAGGCTGCCTTCCGTCGAGGTTTCCGCAACCAGCGGCGACTGCAGCGAGGGGGGCAGGTTGTAGCCGTGGATCACGCCGTTTTCGGCGAGCAGCATGGCGCGCTCGATGACGTTCTCCAGTTCGCGCACGTTGCCCGGCCAGTGATAACAGGTGAGCATGTTCAGCGCGGGGGTGGAGATGCGATGCACGGCGGTGCCCATCACCGAGGAGAAGTGCGCGACGAAGTGATCCGCCAGCGCGATGACGTCGCTGCCGCGCTCGCGCAGCGGCGGGATGGTGATCGGAAACACATTGAGCCGGTAGTACAGGTCTTCGCGGAATCTGCCCTGGGCCACCATGGCCCCCAGGTCGCGGTTGGTTGCGGCGAGGATGCGCAGATCCACCCGCAGCGTGGTATTGCCGCCCACGCGTTCGAAACTCTTCTCCTGCAGCACGCGCAGCAGCTTGGCCTGCATCGGCAGCGACAGTTCGCCGACTTCGTCCAGGAAGATCGTGCCGCCGTGGGCCTCCTCGAAGCGTCCCTGGCGGCGGGCCATGGCCCCGGTGAACGCGCCGCGCTCGTGGCCGAACAGTTCGCTCTCGATCACGCTCTCGGGCAGGGCTGCGCAGTTGAACTTGACGAAGGGGCCGGCCGCATTCGGGCTATTGTAGTGGATGGCGCTGGCGACCAGTTCCTTGCCCACGCCGCTTTCGCCGAGGATCAGTACGGTGGTCTTGGAGCGGGTGACCTTCTCGATCAGCCGGTACACCGCCTGCATGGCCTTGGAGTTGCCGATGATGTTGGCGGGCTTGAAACGCGCCTCGAGCGCCCGGCGCAGGCGGCGGTTTTCGTCTTCGAGGGCGGCCTTGTGCACATGCTCCAGCAGATGCAGTTCGACGGCCTGGGCCGTGGTGGCGGCGAGGATGGCGAGAATCTCGGTATCCAGGCGCAGCAGGCGGCGGTTGTCGTACAGGCGTTCGGCGCTGATCGTGCCCATCACCTTGCTGGCGCGGACGATGGGGACGCACAGGAAGGACAGGCGGCGCTCCTCCGGCTGGTCGCGGCGCGCGGCGCGGTGCAGGAAGCCCGGTTCCTCGTCGATGCGCGGTACGACCACGGCCTGGCCGGACTCGACCACGCGCCCGATGACGCCCTCTCCAGGCGCGTAGGTACCGCGCGCGGCCTCTTCCTCGGTGAGCCCGAAGCTGTCGTGGATGAAGATGCGTCCGCTGTCCGGTTCGTACAGGCTGACCATCGCCCGGACCACCTTCAGGTGGCGCTGCATCAGTTCGAGCAGGACGCGCAGCATGTTCCCCAGATCGCCGCTTTCCGTGGCCAGGCGGCTCATCTCGTAGAGCAGGGGCACGAAGTCCGTCCGGCATTCGCCCAGATCGAGTTCGCACAGACGGCTGCCTGTCTTGTCCGCCGGCGTGATGGGCAGGCTGGCGTGCCTGGCCGGCGTCGAGGGTGCAGAGGCGTCTCGTTCCATCAGCATTCCCCTTTTCCGGCAAGCGCCGGGGCGGCCCCGGGCTGGCCGGCGGTGGCGCGCCCAGGTGGGGGGCGGTGCAGCAGATTGCCGAAATTACAGGCGTCTCCCCCGCATTCGAGATGTCGCACAAGTTCGCCCACGGCAGCCTGGCATTCCCATTCGACCGCGCGGTACAGCGCCATCAGGCAGCGTCCGTGCGCGGTCAGTGCCGTCCCGCCGCCTCGCCGCCCTCCGGTGATGCGGACCGTCAGGGGGCTGCCTGCCGCATGGTTCATCGCCTCCAGCGCATCCCAGGCCGCCTTGTAGGAAAGGGGCGTGATGCGTGCCGCGGCGCTCAACGATCCCGCGGTATCGATCGCTTCGAGCAGGCGGATCCGGGTGTCGTCGAGCAATGCGCCCAGGTCGGTCTCCAGCAAGACCCGCCCACGCAGGCTGGGTCGTGGTGCGCTGTGCATGTTCATCGCGGGCTCCTGACAGATCATGGGCGGACGGTTTATTGATGGCATCAGGTATATAAATAGTAGTGCTCTCTGTCCCTTCTTGTGAGAATATTCTCTTTTTGCACAATCAGTTGCATGAATCGTGCCGGCTTTGGCGTTCCCCTTTTTTTCGGCATTATTTGTAGTGATGTGTATATCAAATGCCCTGTTCGGCAGGGATGGGGCGCCGGCTTTCGTTCCTGTCCGTGCGGCGGTATTCCGGCCGGTACCAAACGCGGAGCGGGGGCTGGGGGATGCCGGCCTGCCGCGGGCCGCCCGCATGGGTCAATGGAGCGGATGGGCCGGGTGTCGCGTGGAACCCCTGTTGCGGCGCGGCATTGGGCCTGCGCCGGGTGCCTGCCCGTATCCTGAAAAGCCTTGATTCGCGCGGGAATCGGCCTCATAAGCTTTTTCTGCTGCGGGGTTTTGGCTATAATTCCACGGTTTTTTTGTATCCGGGTCTTTGGTTTTCCTTTCAGGGAAGAGGTCATGAGCGTTGATCAAAAGATGGACTGCGGTCGCCGCAACCTGCTGCTCGCCACGTCGGCAGCGGGTGGCGTGGCCGCTGTGGCGACGGCGGTGCCGTTCGTCGCCAGCCTGACGCCGTCCGAACGCGCGAAGGCGGCGGGCGCGCCGGTGGAAGCCGACGTGAGCAAACTCGCGCCGGGCGAGATGATGACGGTGGAGTGGCGCGGCAAGCCGGTGTGGATCCTGCGCCGCACCGAGGAAATGCTGGCGTCGCTGGAGAAGACCGACGCCGTGGTGTCGGACCCCGAGTCCGACCGGCCGATGCAGCCGGAATACGCCAAGAACAAGTACCGCTCGATCAAGCCGGAATACCTGGTGACGGTCGGCATCTGCACCCACCTGGGCTGTTCGCCGTCCGAGAGGTTCAAGACCGGCAACGAGAGCGGGCTGGGCGCCGAGTGGTCCGGCGGCTTCCTGTGCCCCTGCCACGGTTCGCTGTTCGACCTGGCCGGCCGCGTCTATCGCAGCATGCCCGCGCCGGACAACCTCGAGGTGCCGCCGCATCAGTATCTGGCGGATACCGTTCTTCTCATCGGCGACGACGGAAAGGCCTAAGCGATGACCACCAAATCTCAGGCTTTGCTGAACTGGATCGACGAGCGCTTCCCGCTCACGTCCACCTGGAAGGCGCACCTGTCCGAGTACTACGCGCCCAAGAACTTCAACTTCTGGTACTTCTTCGGCTCGCTGGCCCTGCTGGTGCTGGTGATCCAGATCGTCACCGGCATCTTCTTGGTGATGCACTACAAGCCGGACGGCACGCTCAACGCCGCAGGCATCCCGGTGGCCTTCGCCAGCGTCGAGTACATCATGCGCGAAGTGCCGGGCGGCTGGCTGATCCGCTACCTGCACTCCACCGGCGCCTCGGCGTTCTTCGTGGTGGTGTACCTGCACATGTTCCGCGGTCTGCTCTACGGTTCCTACCGCAAGCCGCGCGAGCTGATCTGGATCTTCGGCACGCTGATCTTCTTGGCGCTGATGGCCGAGGCCTTCATGGGCTATCTGCTGCCCTGGGGGCAGATGTCCTACTGGGGTGCGCAGGTGATCATCAACCTGTTCTCCGCGATCCCGGTGATCGGTCCGGACCTGTCGCTGGTCATTCGCGGCGACTACGTGATCTCCGACGCCACGCTGAACCGCTTCTTCTCCTTCCACGTCATCGCCGTGCCGCTGGTGCTGATCGGCCTGGTCGCCGCGCACATCATCGCGCTGCACGAAGTCGGCTCCAACAACCCGGACGGCGTGGAGATCAAGAAGAAAAAGGGCGCGGACGGCATCCCGCTGGACGGCATCCCCTTCCACCCGTACTACACGGTGAAGGACATCGTCGGCGTGGTGGTCTTCCTGTTCTTCTTCAGCGCGGTGGTGTTCTTCGCGCCGGAAGCCGGCGGCTACTTCCTGGAATTCAACAACTTCATTCCGGCCGACCCGCTGAAGACCCCGCCGCACATCGCGCCGGTGTGGTACTTCACCCCGTTCTACTCCATCCTGCGCGCGGTCACCTACCCGCTGTTCGGGCTGGACGCCAAGTTCTGGGGCGTGGTCGCCATGGGCGCGTCGGTGGTCATCATCGCCTTCCTGCCCTGGCTGGACCGCAGCCCGGTCAAGTCGATCCGCTACAAGGGCCCGGTCTTCAAGATCGCCGTGGTGATCTTCGTGATCTCCTTCGTCATCCTCGGCTACCTCGGCGTGAAGCCGCCCGAGTACAAGTTCTTCGGCGTCCTGCCGGGCGCGCCGATCGCCCAGCTGTGCTCGGTGCTGTACTTCGCCTTCTTCCTCCTGATGCCGTGGTACAGCAAGATCGACAAGTGCAAACCCGAACCGGAAAGGGTGAATTTCAAATGAAGACGCGTGTACTCAACCTGATCAAGCGCGCAGTGGCGGTGGTGCTGTTCGCCCCGGCGCTCGCGCTGGCGGCCGGTGCCGAGCTGCACCTGGACCGCGCCCCGGTGAGCAAGGACCTGGCTTCCCTGCAGCATGGCGCCAAGCTGTTCGTCAATTACTGTCTGAACTGTCACGGCGCGAGCTTCATGCGCTACAACCAGCTGGAGAACATCGGCTTGTCCGAGCAGCTGATCCGCGACAACCTGCTGTTCACCGGCGAGCGCGTCGGCGACCTGATGAAGGTCTCCATGCGTCCGGCGGACGCCAAGGTGTGGTTCGGCACCGCGGTGCCCGATCTCACCCTGATCGCCCGCCAGCGCGCTTCCGAGTTCGGCAGCGGCGCCGACTGGCTGTACACCTACCTGCGCCAGTTCTATCGCGACGAATCCCGTCCGACCGGCTGGAACAACGTGGTGTTCGAGAACGTCGGCATGCCGCACGTGCTGTGGGAGCTGCAGGGCGACCAGACCGCCACGGTCACCGATGACGGCCACGGCGGCAAGACGGTCGAACTCAGCCTGGCCAAGCCCGGCAAGCTGAGCGCCGCCGAGTACGACAAGTCGGTGGCCGACCTGGTGTCCTTCCTGGTATGGATGGGCGAGCCAGTGGCGGAAAAGCGCAAGACGATCGGCCTGTTCGTGCTGGCCTTCCTGGCTGGCCTGTTCGTGCTGAGCTATGCGCTGAAGAAGAACTACTGGAAGGATATTCATTGATCCAGAGCGTGACCGGCCGCGAGGCCTAGTCCGTTCCGATCCTTCCAGACGCACCACGCGAAATGCCGCGTGGTGCGCTTTTGTTTTGTATTGCGGAGTTGTCCTCACCATGATGAACCTGTATTCCGGCACCACCGATCCGTTCAGCCACCGCTGCCGGATCGTGCTCTTCGAAAAGGGCATGGACTTCGAGGTGATCGACGTCGATCTCTACAACAAGCCCGAAGACATCGCCGTCATCAATCCCTACAACCGCGTGCCGGTGCTGGTCGACCGCGATCTCGTCCTGTACGAATCCAACATCATCAACGAGTACATCGACGAGCGCTTCCCGCACCCGCAGCTGATGCCGCCCGATCCGATCATGCGCGCGCGCGCCCGCCAGCTGCTGCACACCTTTGAGCTGGAGCTGTTCTCCCACATCGACGCGCTGGAAAAGAACCAGAAGGGCGTGGAGAAGAACCGTGCCCACGTGCGCGACCAGCTCGTGCAACTGGCACCGATCTTCACCAAGCAGAAGTTCATGCTCGGTGAGGAGTTCTCCATGCTCGACGTGGCCATCGCGCCGCTACTGTGGCGCCTGGAGCACTACAACATCGAACTGCCGAAGGCCGCCGCGCCGCTGATGAAGTACGCCGAGCGCATCTTCAGCCGCCAGGGCTTCATCGATGCGCTGACCCCGTCCGAAAAGGTCATGCGCCGCTGATCCGTCCCGCGCGGCGCCTGCAAAGGGGCCGCGCACACAGAGCAGGTCGTACCGCAATGAGCACTGCCTCCACCAAGCCCTACCTGATCCGCGCCATCTACGAATGGTGCGTCGACCAGGGTTTCACGCCCTACCTGGCCGCCGTGGTCGATGGCGACACGCTGGTGCCCCCGGGCGCGGCGCGCGACGGGCAGATCGTCCTCAACATCGATCCGCAGGCCACCCATCAGCTTTCCCTGGGCAACGAGCGCATCACCTTCCAGGCGCGCTTCGGCGGCGTGGCCCAGTCGGTGGGGATCCCGGTCGATAACGTGCTGGCCGTCTATGCGCGCGAGAACGGCCAGGGCATGGCCTTCGAGATCGAGCGCGCGGAGATCGCTGGGGAGCCGGCCGGCGAGGAAGAAGTGCCCGAGATGGGCGCGCCGCTGACGACCGACGGCGGCGTGGCCGGGCCGGAGGACGACGGTCCCGGAACGTCCGGCGGCGGACGTCCCGCCGCCCGCGGCGGCCACCTCAAGGTCGTCAAGTAGGCAGGGCCCGCGGGCCCGCCGCCGGGAGAATTTTGACCCGGATCATGGCGGCCGGTGCGGCGTGCGCCTATAACCATGACGCCGGGCGGGTTGTGCAGACCCGCCTGATGCATTGAACAGGCAGGAGAACACAGATGCCCGCGATGGAATGGACCGAACGGTTCGAACTCGGACTGGCGCGGATGGACGACACGCACCGCGAGTTCGTCGAACTGTACAACCTGCTGCAGGCCGCGCCCCCGGATGCCTTCATCGAGCGCCTGGACGCCTTCATCGCCCATACGGTCGAGCACTTCGACCAGGAAAACCGCTGGATGGAGAAGGTGAATTTTCCCGGCTGCCATCGCGCCGAGCACGACCGCGTGCTGGTGGTGCTGCGCGACGTGCGCGAACGTGCGGCGCGCGGCGACGTCTTCCTCGGCCGGCGCCTGGTGGAGGAACTGCCGGCCTGGTTCGAGAATCACGCCGGCGGCATGGATGCCGCGCTGGCCTTCCACCTCCAGTCGGTGGGCTTCGATACCGAGAGCGAAAGCTTCCGCGCGGACGCCCAGGGTGGCTGCGGGAGCCAGACCGGGGGCGGCTGTTCCTGCGCGACCCTGGCCACCGACGAGGCGGCCTGAGCGCCGATACCCTTCCGTTCAGCGCCGTCCGGCGAACGGGAAGCGCGGTTCGGGGCGCTGCCCGCCCATCAGGCTGGCCAGCGCCGCCGCGGAACCGCAGGCCAGGGTCCAGCCCAGGGTGCCGTGGCCGGTGTTGTACCAGAGGTTCACACATCCGCTCTTGCCGATGATCGGCACGTTGCCCGGTGTGGCGGGGCGCAGGCCGGCCCACAGGCTGGCCTTTTCCGGCTGCGCCGCGCCCGGCAGGCGCCGTTCCAGCCAGCGCAGGATGTTCTGCCCGCGCTGCGGGTCCACCGAGGTGTCGAAGCCGTTCAGCTCCGCCGTGCCGGCGATGCGCAGGCGGTTGCCCAGGCGGGAACACACGATGCGCGCCGATTCGTCGGTCAGGCTCACGCTCGGCGCGCGCGCCGGGTCCGCCACCGGCACGGTGATCGAATAGCCCTTGACCGGATAGATGGGCAGGCGCTCGCCCAGCGGCGCGACCAGCGCCGGGCTGTAGCTGCCCAGGCAGACCACGTAGGCGCCGGCGCTGAGCCGGCCGCTGCGTCCGGCCTCGTCCTGCACCTCGATGCCGTCGATCAGGCCGCCGGTGTGCGCCAGACGCAGGATGCGGGTGTGGTAGTAGAAGCGCACCCCGGCTTCCCGGCACTTCTGCGCCAGCGCCTGGGTGAAGCGGAAGGCATCGCCGGACTCGTCGTCCGGCGCATGGATGCCGCCGGCCAGTTCGGCGGCCATCGTGCCGAGCGCCGGCTCCAGCGCCAGCATTTCGGCCCGGCTGCATACCCTGGCGCGGATGCCGTGCTGCGCCAGCAGGGCGACCCGTTCGTCCGCCTTGCGGAACTCGCGTTCGTCGAAGAACAGATGCAGGATGCCGCGCCCGAGGAACTCGTAGCCCAGACCGAGTTCCTCGCGCAGGCCGCGCAACTGCGCCGCGCTGTAGACCGCGAGATTGGCGATCGCCTCGGTGTTGCGCCGGCTGCGGGCGGGCAGGCATTCGCGCAGGAAGGCCAGTGCCCAGCGCCACTGGGCGGGGTCGCGGCGCGGACGGAACAGCAGCGGGCCGTCGCTGCGCCCCAGCCAGCGCAGGGCGATGAAGGGGGCCGCGGGATTGGCCCAGGGTTCGGGGTGGCTGACCGAGATCTGCCCGCCGTTGGCGTAGCTGGTTTCCAGCCCGGCCTCCGGCTGGCGGTCGACAACGCTGACATCGAAACCCGCCTTGCGCAGATACCAGGCGGTGGTGACGCCGGTGACGCCGGCGCCGAGAACCAGGACGTGCATGGGAATACCGCAGCTTGCATGGGAGCGAGGGGGAGAGAAGAGGAATGATACCCGCTGCGGCGGGCGCGACGCCGCCCGATCGGCCCGCGGTGAGCAACGCCGCAGGTGCGTGCGGCGGCTGGAAGCGGGATAATCCGCCTTTGCAAACCGATTCCAAAGGTGTCCAGCCATGCGTCGCGTCACTCTGACCCAGTTTCTCATCGAGCAGCAGCGCGCCGGCCGCACCTCCGCCGATCTGCGCCTGCTGATCGAGGTGGTGGCCCGCGCGGTGAAGGCCATTTCGGTCAACGTCTCCAAGGGCGCGCTGGCGGGCGTGCTGGGCGAGGCCGGTACCGACAACGTGCAGGGCGAGGCGCAGAAGAAGCTCGACGTGATCGCCAACGAGATCCTGCTGCAGGCCAACGAATGGGGCGGCCACCTGGCGGCGATGGCCTCGGAAGAGGTCGAGGAAGTGCACCAGATCCCCTTCGACTATCCCAAGGGCGGCTACCTGCTGCTGTTCGATCCGCTCGACGGCTCGTCCAACATCGACGTGAACATTTCCGTCGGCACCATCTTCTCGGTGCTGCGCAACACGGCGGCCGGGACGGAACCGGACGAAAGCGCCTTCCTGCAGCCCGGCACCGAACAGGTGGCCGCCGGCTACGCGCTGTACGGCCCGTCCACGATGCTGGTGCTGACCGTGGGCAACGGTGTGCATGGGTTCACGCTGGACCGCGAGATGGGCAGCTTCGTCTACACCAACCCGTTCATGACCGTGCCGGTGGACACCAGCGAGTACGCCATCAACGCCTCCAACCAGCGTTTCTGGGAAGCGCCGGTGCAGCGCTACGTGGCCGAACTGCAGCAAGGCGAGGGCGGCCCGCGCGGGCGCGACTTCAATACCCGCTGGGTGGCCTCGATGGTGGCCGACGTGCACCGCATCCTCACCCGCGGCGGCATCTTCATGTACCCGATGGACGAGAAGTGTCGCGCCAAGGGCGGCAAGCTGCGGCTGATGTACGAGGCCAACCCGATGGCGATGATCATCGAGCAGGCCGGCGGTGCCGCGACCACCGGGCACCAGCGCATTCTCGACGTGGTGCCGCAGAAGCTGCACCAGCGCGTGCCGGTGATCCTCGGCTCGCTCAACGAGGTCGAGCGGGTTGCCGCCTATCACCGCGAAGCTTGAGCGGCGCGCGCTGCTCTCCGCGTTCGCGGCGGCCGTCCTGCTGCTGCCTGCCGCTGCTGCGCAGGCGCAGGCCCGCGCGCAGGTCGAGCTGCAGGCGCCCGATTCCGTGCGCGCGCTGCTCGAACGCCATCTGCGCATCCTGCGCGGCGACGCGCAGATGCCGGAGGCCGCCGCCGACCGCGTGGCGCTGTCACGCCGTACCCGCCGCGAGGTGGCCGATCTGCTGGCCACCGAGGGGTATTTCGAACCCGAGATCAGCCTGCGCCGGGGAGAAGGGCAGGGCTGGCGGCTCAGCGTCGAGCCGGGGCCGCGCGTGCGCATCGCCTCGGTGCGTGTGGATTTCGAAGGCGATCTGGCCGGCGGGGAAGACGGGCGCGCGGCCCGGCGCGAGGCCTTGCGGCGCGACTGGGCGCTGCCCGTCGGGCAGGCCTTCCGCCAGGCCGCCTGGGACGATGCCAAGAGCCGTCTGCTCGACGCCGTGTCGGCACGCGACTACGCCGCCGCGCGGCTGTCGGCCAGCCGCGCCGAGGTCGACCCGGAAAACGCCAGCGCGGCCCTGTCGGTGACCGTCGATTCCGGCCCGCCTTTCCGCCTGGGTCCGCTGCAGGTGAGCGGCCTGCGCGATCTGCCGGCCGATCTGCCCGCGCGCTACAGCACGCTGGAAGAGGGCGAACCCTACGACCGCGACCGCCTGCTCGATCTGCAGAGCACCCTGCAGAACGCACCGCAGTTCGCCTCGGTGATCGTCGATATCGACCGCGATCCGGCCACCGCCGGGGCGGTGCCGGTGCGCGTCGAGGTCAGCGAGGCGCAGCCCAAGCGCTTCGGTTTCGGTACCGGCTATTCCACCAACACCGGCTATCGCGGCGAGGTGAGCTACGCCGACGTGAATCTGTTCGGACGCGGCTGGGAACTGTACAGCGGCCTGCGTCTGGAGCAGCGCCGCCAGTCGCTCTACGCCGACGTCTTCCTGCCGCCCGAGCGCGCCCGCCATCGCGACAGTTTCGGCGGCGCGCTGGAACGCAGCGACCTGCAGGGCCTGCGCCTGACCACCCAGGCGGTGGGCGTGGCGCGCGCCACCACGCGCGGCGACATCGACACGCAGATCGCCCTGCGCCTGCAGCACGAGCGCCGCGAACCGGACGGCGCCGAGGCCAGCAGCGCCAACACGCTGAGCGCCAACTGGACCTGGCGCAAGCGCGCGGTGGACAACCTGCTCGATCCGCGCGACGGCTATGTGCTGGAGATCCAGGCCGGTGGCGGTTCGCGCGCGCTGCTGTCCGATCAGGACTTCCTCCGCCTGTACGGGCGCTACGTGCGCTACCAGCCGGTGCGCGGCACCGACGTGCTGATCCTGCGCGGCGAACTGGGCACCACCATCGCGCCCAGCCGCGACGGCGTGCCGCAGGACTTCCTGTTCCGCACCGGCGGCGCGCAGAGCGTGCGCGGCTATGCCTACCAGAGCCTGGGCGTGAGCGAAGGCGAAGCCACCGTGGGCGGGCGCTATCTGGCGGTGGGCAGCGTGGAGTACGTACATTGGTTCCGGCCGGATTGGGCGGTGGCCGCCTTCGTCGATACCGGCGACGCGGCGGACAGCCGCAGCGACTGGTCGCCCAAGGTGGGCTACGGCATCGGTGGGCGCTGGGCCAGTCCGGCCGGGCCGCTCGCCCTGGACCTGGCCTGGGGGCGCGAGGAGCGTTCGCTGCGCCTGCATTTCGGCATCGCCATCGCCTTCTGAACATATGAGCAACGCGGATCATCTTGCCGGTCGTGAACTGGAGCGCATCGCGCGCGTCATCCTGCCGGGCGCCTGGGCGGTGGAAAAGGAGCGGCCGATCGCCACGCTGCTGGGATCCTGCGTGGCGGTCGCGCTGTACGATCCGCAGGTCGGCCTGGGCGGGCTCAACCACTTCATGCTGCCGGAAGTCTCGCGCCTGTCCGGGCGCGCCGACGTGGATGCGCTGCTGGCCGGCAACTACGCCATGGAGGCCCTGCTCAACGCCATGCTGGCGCGCGGCGCGCGCAAGTCGCGTCTGGTGGCCAAGGCCTTCGGCGGCGGCATGGTGGTGTCTTCGCTGGACCGCAGCCGCATCGGCCAGCGCAACGTCGAGTTCACCCGCGAGTGGCTGGAGCGCGAAAGCATTCCGCTGGTGGCCTCGGACTTTCTCGGCAACTGTTCGCGCAAGGTGGTGCTGGAGCCGCGCAGCGGCGACGTGTTCTGCAGAAGGGCTCCCAGTTCGCTGGCGGTCTCGCGGCAGATCGACAGCCAGGAACAGGCCTACGCCGAGCGTCTGGTGACCGAGCGCAAGCGCTCCGATATCGAGCTGTTCTGAGCCTGCGCCCCGTGCGCGCCCGGTCCGCACAAGCGCACTTTCGTGCTAACGATATGCGCGGGCTTGAAATGGGCCGTGGCCGTCCCTATTATTAGCACTCGCCGGCGGTGAGTGCTAACAGATGCCCGATCCGCCGCAGTTCACGGAAACCGTGGCGCGGCCCCGTGGCCGCGCATGTGTCCCCACAAAAGCAATCAAGGAGTGAAGTTCGATGAAGATCCGTCCCTTGCATGATCGCGTGATCGTCAAGCGTCTGGAAGCCGAGCGCAAGACCGCCAGCGGCATCGTGATCCCCGATTCCGCCGGTGAGAAGCCCGACCAGGGCGAAGTGCTGGCCGTCGGCAACGGCAAGATCCTGGATGACGGCAAGGTCCGTCCGATGGCCGTCAAGGCCGGCGACAAGGTGCTGTTCGGCAAGTATGCCGGCCAGGCCGTGAAGGTCGACGGCGAAGAGCTCCTCGTGATGCGCGAGGAAGACATCATGGGCGTCGTCGAGGCCTGAGCCCCCGCCGCCCTACGCTGAATCCAAACCGAACATTCAAGGAGTTCTGAACAATGGCAGCCAAGGAAGTCAAATTTGGTGATTCCGCCCGCGAACGCATGGTCGCCGGCATCAACATCCTGGCCAACGCGGTCAAGGTGACCCTGGGCCCGAAGGGCCGCAACGTGGTGCTGGAGCGCTCCTTCGGCGCCCCCACCGTGACCAAGGACGGCGTGTCCGTGGCCAAGGAAATCGAACTGAAGGACAAGTTCGAGAACATGGGCGCGCAGATGGTCAAGGAAGTCGCTTCCAAGACCTCCGACATCGCCGGTGACGGCACCACCACCGCCACCGTGCTGGCCCAGGCCATCGTGCGCGAAGGCATGAAGTACGTGGCCGCCGGCATGAACCCGATGGACCTGAAGCGCGGCATCGACAAGGCCGTCGCCGCCACCGTGGAAGAGCTCAAGAAGCTCTCCAAGCCGTGCTCGACCAACAAGGAAATCGCCCAGGTCGGCTCCATCTCCGCCAACTCCGACAGCGACATCGGCGACATCATCGCCAATGCCATGGACAAGGTGGGCAAGGAAGGCGTGATCACCGTCGAAGACGGCAAGAGCCTGAACAACGAGCTGGACGTGGTCGAAGGCATGCAGTTCGACCGCGGCTACCTGTCGCCCTACTTCATCAACAACCCGGACAAGCAGGTCGCCATCCTGGAAAACCCCTTCGTCCTGCTGTTCGACAAGAAGATCTCCAACATCCGCGACCTGCTGCCGGTGCTGGAACAAGTCGCCAAGGCCGGCCGCCCGCTGCTGATCATCGCCGAAGACGTGGACGGTGAAGCGCTCGCCACCCTGGTGGTGAACAACATCCGCGGCATCCTCAAGACCTGCGCCGTCAAGGCGCCGGGCTTCGGCGACCGCCGCAAGGCCATGCTGGAAGACATCGCCATCCTGACCGGCGGCCAGGTGATCGCCGAGGAAGTCGGCCTGACCCTGGAGAAGGCCACCCTGGCCGAGCTGGGCCAGGCCAAGCGCATCGAGATCGGCAAGGAAAACACCATCATCATCGACGGTGCAGGCGACGAGAAGGCCATCGAAGCGCGCGTCAAGCAGATCCGCGTGCAGATCGAGGAAGCCACCTCCGACTACGACCGCGAGAAGCTGCAGGAACGCGTGGCCAAGTTGGCCGGCGGCGTGGCGGTGATCAAGGTCGGTGCCGCCACCGAAGTCGAGATGAAGGAAAAGAAGGCCCGCGTGGAAGATGCGCTGCACGCTACCCGCGCCGCCGTGGAAGAGGGCATCGTGGCTGGCGGCGGTGTCGCGCTGCTGCGCGCCCGCGCCAACCTGTCCGGCCTGAAGGGCGACAACCATGACCAGGATGCCGGCATCAAGATCGTGCTGCGCGCCATGGAACAGCCGCTGCGCGAGATCGTCGCCAACGCCGGTGACGAGCCCTCCGTGGTGGTCAACAAGGTCGTCGAAGGCGCCGGCAACTACGGCTACAACGCCGCCTCCGGCGAGTACGGCGACATGGTCGAGATGGGCGTGCTGGACCCCACCAAGGTGACCCGCACCGCGCTGCAGAACGCCGCCTCCGTCGCCGGCCTGATGCTCACCACCGACTGCATGGTCGGCGAGCTGGCCGAAGACAAGCCCGCCGGCGGCATGCCGGGCATGGGCGGTATGGGTGGCATGGGCGGCATGGACATGGGCATGTAAGCCCAGTCCGGCCTCTCTGATCCGCGAAGGGCCCCGCTGCGGCGGGGCCCTTTTCTTTTTGCCGGCTCGCGGGCTTGTTCCGGGATGGCTGCCGGGGCAGTCGCATAAATTGAATTGATCGATTGATTAATATGTCTTTAAGTATGCAGTAAGGTATTGTTGTCAAAGAGATTTTCTCTCCGCGTGTAAGCGCGTCGTAAGCGTTCGTGGATAAGTTGTCCGCGTACCGGTGCCTTCTGGCGACCGGACAACGATAACTACGAGAGGAGCGACACATGCACGACGATACGGTGGCACGAATCGTTGCCAATCCGAAATACCAGAAGCTGGTCAGCACCCGCACGCCGTACGGGTGGTGGATGACCATCATCATGATGATCGTGTACTACGGCTTCATCGCCGTGATCGCCTTCAGCAAGGAGGTCTTCCACAAGCCGCTCGGCGAGGGGGTGATGACGCTTGGTATTCCGGTCGGCTTTGGGGTGATCGTGTTCACGATCCTGATTACCGGCATTTACGTCCGGCGCGCGAACACCGAGTTCGACACGCTGACCCGCGAGATCGTCGAAGAGGTGAACAAGTGATGGCCCGTCAAGCGCATATCGTTGGCGGGCTGGCGCTCGCTCTGTGTTCCGCCGCAGTGCTGGCCGCGGGCGGCGATCTCGGCCAGGCCCAGAAGCAGGCCACCAACTGGACGGCGATCGCCATGTTCGCCATCTTCGTCGGGTTCACGCTGTGGATCACCAAGTGGGCGGCCGCGCGCACCCGCTCGGCGGCGGACTTCTACACCGCCGGCGGCGGCATCACCGGCTTCCAGAACGGCCTGGCGATCGCCGGCGACTACATGTCGGCGGCCTCCTTCCTGGGGATTTCGGCGGCGGTGATGGTCAGCGGCTTCGACGGCCTGATCTACTCGATCGGCTTCCTCGTGGGCTGGCCCATCCTCACCTTCCTGATGGCCGAGCGTCTGCGCAACCTGGGCAAATTCACCTTTGCCGACGTGGCGGCCTACCGCTTCGCGCAGACCCCGATCCGCGCGTTCGCGGCTTCCGGCACCCTGGTCGTGGTGGCGTTCTACCTGATCGCGCAGATGGTCGGCGCGGGTCAACTGATCAAGCTGCTGTTCGGCCTGGAGTACTGGATCGCAGTGGTCCTGGTGGGCGGCCTGATGGTCATCTACGTGCTGTTCGGCGGCATGACGGCGACCACCTGGGTGCAGATCATCAAGGCGGTGCTGCTGCTCTCCGGCGCCTCGTTCATGGCCTTCATGGTGCTGCTGCAGTACGGCTTCTCGCCGGAAGCGCTGTTCTCCGCCGCGGTCGAGGTGAAGAAGAACGTGGCCGTCGAAGGCGGCATGGACCCCGCGGCGGCGGGCGCGGCCGGATTGTCGATCATGGGGCCGGGCAACTTCATCCGCGACCCGATCTCGGCGATCTCCTTCGGCATGGCGCTGATGTTCGGCACCGCCGGCCTGCCGCACATCCTGATGCGCTTCTTCACCGTGCCGGATGCCAAGGAGGCGCGCAAGTCGGTGTTCTGGGCGACCACCTGGATCGGTTACTTCTACATCCTCACCTTCATCATCGGCTTCGGCGCGATCGTGATGGTGTCCACCAATCCGCAGTTCCTCGACCCGGAAGGCGGCTTGCTCGGCGGCGGCAACATGGCCGCGGTGCACCTGGCCAACGCGGTGGGCGGCAACGTGTTCCTCGGCTTCATCTCCGCGGTCGCGTTCGCCACGATCCTGGCGGTGGTCGCGGGCCTGACCCTGTCCGGTGCCTCGGCGGTGTCGCACGACCTGTACGCCACGGTGTTCAAGAAGGGCAAGGCCGACTCCGCCTCCGAACTGCGCATGTCGCGCATCACCGTGCTGGTGCTGGGGGTGATCTCCGTGATCCTGGGTATCGCCTTCGAGAAGCAGAACATCGCCTTCATGGTGTCGCTGGCCTTCGCGGTGGCCGCCTCGGCCAACTTCCCGGTGCTGTTCATGTCGGTGCTGTGGAAGAACTGCACCACCCGTGGCGCGTGCATCGGCGGCTTCATCGGCCTGATCACCGCGGTGGGCCTGACCATCGTGTCGCCGTCGGTGTGGGAAGCCACGCTGGGCAATCCGAAGGGTTCGGCGCTGTTCCCCTACACCTCGCCGGCGCTGTTCTCCATGGCCGCGGGCTTCATCGGCATCTGGCTGTTCTCGATCTTCGACAACAGCCCGCGCGCGCGCATCGACCGCGCCGGCTACGAAGCCCAGGCGGTGCGTTCGGAAACGGGCATCGGCGCGGCAGCGGCGTCCGCGCACTAAGCCGTACGGTGGTTCGACCGGCCGCTGCGGCGGCCGGCGTGAAAAGCGGTGGGTCCCAATGGGGCCCGCCGCTTTTTTTGTCGCCTGCCTCGAGACAAAGAACGCCCCTGGGGGGCGGCGCAGCCACGAAGTGCAAGCTTGGGGAGGTTTTTCCGGGTCTGCTCAGTGGCTGTCCGGCAGGATGACACGCGCCAGCGTGCCCCGGCCTTCCGCCCCTTCGCTGAGCTCGATGCGTCCGCCATGCCTGCGGGCAATCTCGCGGGCGATCGGCAGGCCCAGGCCGCTGCCGCTGGAGCCCGCGTCGGGCAGGCGGTGGAAGCGGGCGAACACGGCGTCGCGGGCCTCGGCGGGAATGCCGGGGCCATTGTCTTCCACCTCCAGGACGATGCCCTGGTCCGTGTGCAGGCAGCGCAGCGTGACCCGGCCGCCGGCCGGGGTATACTTGAGTGCGTTGTCGACCAGATTGGCGAGCAGTTCGCGCAGCAGCGTGGGATCGCCGCACAGGCTGGCGGCTGCGCGTTCGACGCCGAAGTCGATGGACTTGGCATCCGCGTCGACCAGCCAGTCATCCAGCGCGCCGTCGATCAGCGCGGCCAGATCGACCTGCGTCGCGCTGGCCCGCAGATGCTCGCCGGCCTCCGCACGGGCGAGCGAGAGCAACTGGTTGGCCAGGCGGGTGACCCGCGTGACGGAGCGCTTCAGGCGCTCCAGCACGGCCGGATCGGTGTCCGCCGCGGGTTGCAGCAGCCCCAACTGCACCTGCAGGCTGGCCAGCGGGGTGCGCAGCTGGTGGGCGGCATCCTGCAGGAAGGCGTGCTGTGCGGCGTTGGCCTCTTCCTGGCGGGCCAGCAGGGTGTTCAGGGCGTGGACCACTTCACGCACCTCACGCGGCACCCGGTTCAGGTCGATGGGCGCCAGATCGTTTGCGCCCCGTGCGCGCAGCGCGCGTTCGAGTTGTTCCAGCGGTTCCAGCGCCGATGGAATGCCGAAGCGCACCGCGAGCGCGGCGGCGGCAGCGGCCAGCACCGCCACGCTGAGCAGGCCGATGAGCAGCTGGCTCATCGCGCCGTGCCGCTGTTCGAGGGTTTCGGCCACGGTGATCAGATAGCCTTGCCCGTCGATTTCACGGAACAGTTGCAGCGCGCGCACCGGCTCGTCCTGGTAGCGCGCGTCGTAGAACATGCGTTGCGGCGGGCGCGGCGGGGCGGCCGGTTCGGGCTGGGCGCCGGCGTACAGCGCGCTGTACGGGTCGCCGTAGCTGGCGATGCTGTCGGGCAGGGGCAAGGCGGGCTCGCCCGCCAGGGTCTTGCCGCGCAGGTTGCCGATGCGGAAGAACACGCGGGTTTCGGCGCTGGCGTGGGGGACCGTCTCGGTGGTCAGGCGCACGCCCTGCTCGCCGCGCGCCGCATCGATCTGCTGGAGCACGCGGTGGGCCTGGTTGAGCAGGTTCTGGTCGTAGGCGGTGGTGACCACGCTGGTGGACACCCCGTAGGCCAATGCACCGGCGGTGACGATGAGCAGTACGCTGGGCGCGCCGAGGGTTTCGGCGAGCTTGCGCCGCAGGCTAAGCGGCATCGCTCCGTCCGCCTTCCAGCTCCAGGCGGTAGCCGAAGCCGCGCACCGTGCGGATCAGCACGCCGGCCGGCTCCAGGCGGGGGCGCAGGCGGGAGACGTACACTTCCACCGCGTTGCCGCTGGCGTTGGATTGCAGGCGTTCCTTGGGCACGGTGCGCCCGCCCGCCGTGGCCAGCGCTTCCAGCAGGTCCCATTCCCGGCTGGTGATCGACAGCGGTTGTCCATCGAGCGAGGCCAGGCGACCTTCGGTGTCGAGCGCCAGCGGGCCGAAGCGGATGCTCGATGGCGTGCCGGCGGTGCCGGTGTTGCGTCCCCGGCGCAGCACGGCACGCATGCGCGCGGTGAGTTCGGGCAGTTCGAAGGGCTTGGGCAGGTAGTCGTCCGCGCCCAGGTCGAGGCCGTAGATGCGGTCGTCGAGCGCGTCGCGCGCGGTGATCAGGATCACCGGCAGGTTCTGGCCGCGCCCGTGGATGCGGCGCACGATCTCGTAGCCGCTCAGGCCGGGCAGGCCGACGTCGATCAGGGCGAAGTCGAAGCGCTCCTGCTGGAGCAGGCGGTCGGCCTGCAGGCCGTTGCGCTCCAGGATCACGGTGTCGCCCTGTCCGCGCAGGAAGTCGGCGATGCCATCGCCCAGTTCGGAATCGTCCTCGATCAGCAGGATGTGCATGAAGGTGCTATGCATTCAGGGTTGTGGTACGCGCCCGTGCGGCCGACGCCGGGCGCCATGAGAGTATCGGCCGAAACAGGATGGAGCGGAAGAGGGGGCGGGCGCGGCACTGCCGGGCACGGATGCGCGCAGCGTACCCGAAGCGTGTAATAATCGATCGGCTCGGGGTAGCCCGGGGGAGAAAAAAACGGCCGGGAGCGGCCGGTTGCAGCAACTGGACGCTCCCTGGAATGCCTGCCGGAAGGCAGCCATTCCCTAGGACCGAGTAAAAGGAGAACAGCGGTACTGACTCTAGTGGCGGCCGCTTACAGCTAACTTACATCCTGATTCCTATGCGCATTCTGCTTGCCGAGGATGATACAGTCATCGCCGACGGACTGGTCCGCACGCTGCGCCGCGCGGGCTACGCGGTGGATCACGTGGCCAACGGCGCCGAGGCCGACGCGGCGTTGGTGGCGCAGTTCTACGACCTGCTGATCCTGGACCTGGGCCTGCCGCGCCTGAACGGCATCGAGGTGCTCAAGCGCCTGCGCGCGCGCAAGTCCGCCATGCCGGTGCTGATTCTCACCGCGCAGGACGGCGTGGATGACCGCGTGCGCGGCCTGGACGCCGGCGCCGACGACTACCTGACCAAACCCTTCGCGCTGCCCGAACTGGAAGCGCGCGTGCGCGCGCTGACCCGGCGTGGCACCGGGCAGCCGCGCCGCATCGAGATCGGCCATCTGTCCTACGACCAGGCCGACCGCGTGGTGAAGATCAACGGCCAAGTGGTCGATCTCTCCGCGCGCGAGATCGGCCTGCTGGAAGTGTTCATCCTGCGGGTGGGGCGGCTGGTGAGCAAGGACCAACTGGTCGATCACCTGTGCGGCTGGGGCGAGGAAGTCTCCAGCAACGCCATCGAGGTGTACGTGCACCGCCTGCGCAAGAAGCTGGAGGACAGCGGGGTGCGCATCGTCACCGTGCGCGGGTTGGGCTACTGCCTGGAAAACCCGGATGCTGAGCAGGCGGCGAAAGCCTGAGCGCAAGGCCGGCAATGCCTCGCGGGGCAGCGGCCAGCCGAATTCCCTGTTCGGCGAGATCCTCGACTGGATGCTCGCGCCGCTGCTGTTTCTGTGGCCGATCTCCATCATCGTCACCCACAACGTCGCCGACAACATCGCCAACCAGCCCTACGACCGCGCACTGGCCGACAGCACGCGGGCGCTGGCGCGCATGGTGGAGCTGGTCGATGGCGAGGTGGCGGTCAATTTCCCCGCGCCGCCGCGCGCGCTGTTCCGCGCCGACCAGGACGACACGCTGTACTACCAGGTGGCCGTGCAGGACGGCGAGGTGGTGGTGGGCGACGCGGAAATCCCGCCGCTGGCGTTGCCGGAGCACGTGCTGCCCGATGAAGTGCTGTTCCGCGACGAGGTGATTCACGGCGAGGAAGTGCGCATCGCCTACCAGTTCGTGCCGCCGCGCACGCAGGACGATGCGCGCATGGTGCTGGTGCAGGTTGCCGAGACGCGCAACAAGCGCACCGACCTGGCCTCCCGCGTGGTCACCGGCGTGCTGCTGCCGCAGTTCGCCATCATCCCGCTCGCCGTGGTGCTGGTGTGGGTGGGCCTGAGCCGCGGCATCGCGCCCTTGAGCCGTCTGCAGGCGCTGATCCGCCGCCGCCGGCCGACCGACCTGTCGCCCATCCGGCCGGCCAGCGTGCCCGAGGAGGTGCGCCCGCTGATCGTCGCCTTCAACGACATGATGAGCCGGCTGGAGGTGAACCTGCAGGCCCAGCAGCGCTTCATCGCCGATGCCGCCCACCAGATGCGCACGCCGCTGACCGGCCTGCGCATGCAGACCGATCTGGCGCTGCTGGAAACCGACCCCGAACAGCAGCGCGCCTCCCTGCGCCAGATCGCCGAGAGCGCCGACCGCGCCAGCCACCTGATCAACCAGTTGCTCTCGCTGGCGCGCGCCGAGGCCAGCTTCGAAAAGATCTACGCGGTGGAGCGCGTGGATCTGGAGGCCATCGTGCGCGAGGTCGCCCAGGATCTGTTCCCGCGCGCACTGGCCAAGAGCATCGACCTGGGCGTGGAGGGCAGCGGCCATCCGCTGCCGGTGGACGGCAATCCGGTGCTGCTGCGCGAGATGATCAAGAACCTGATGGACAACGCCATCAAGTACACCCCGCGCGGCGGCAGCGTCACCACGCGCACCCGGCATGCCGGGGCGCCCATCCTGGAGGTCGAGGATACCGGCATCGGCATTCCCGAGGCGGACCGCGAGCGGGTGTTCGAACGTTTTTTCCGCGTGCTCGGCAGCGGCGCGGACGGCTCCGGCCTGGGGTTGCCGATCGTCCAGGAGATTGCCGAACTGCACCGTGCCACGGTCAGCCTGAACCCCAATCCGGCCGGGCAGGGCACCATCGCCCAGGTGGTCTTCCCGCGCAGCCAGCCGCCCACGCCGCCTCCCGATGCATCGGCCGGGTTCATCGGGCACGGCTGAATCCGCCGCAGGCGCCCGCTCTTTTTGGGGCGGCGCAAGGGCTGGTGAAAGGGTTTGACTCCATCCGGCCTTTCGCTATAATGCGCGCTCCCTGGCCAGTTAGCTCAGTTGGTAGAGCAGCGGATTGAAAATCCGCGTGTCCGTGGTTCGATTCCGCGACTGGCCACCAAGGAACAGCAAAACAAAAAGCCCGACGCGCATGCGCCGGGCTTTTTGTTTGTGCCTCGGTGGCATTCAGCTCGCCAGCCGACCCTCCCGATAATCGCCGATGGCCTGGTAGATCTCCTGCTCGGAGTTCATCACGAACGGCCCGTACTGCACGATGCGCTCGCCCAGGGGCTGGCCGGCGATCAACAGGGCGCGGGTGTCGCCCGCTGCTTCCAGCACCACGCCGTCGCTCCCGGCGTCGTTGGCGAGGATGGCCATGCGGCCGGCCGGCACCGTGCGTTCGCCGATGCGTGCCTCGCCGCGATAGACATAGACGAAGGCATTGTGGAACACCGGGAGCGGCTGCTCGAAGCGCGCGCCGGCGGGCAGATGCACGTCCAGGTACAGCGGCGCGGTGGCTTCGCGGCTGACCGCGCCTGCCACGCCGTGGCTTTCCCCGGCGATCACGATGGCCTCGACGCCCATCCCGGTGGTGAAGCGCGGCAGATCGCCGGCAGCGAAATCGCGGTACCAGGGCGCGCACAGCTTGTCGCGCGCAGGCAGGTTGAGCCACAGCTGGAAGCCCTCCATCAGCCCTTCCTGCTGCTGCGGAATCTCCGAATGGATCACCCCGCGCCCGGCAGTCATCCACTGCACGCCGCCGGCCTCCAGCAGGCCTTCATGGCCGGCGCTGTCGCGGTGGCGCATGCGCCCGGCGAGCATGTAGGTGATGGTCTCGAAACCCCGGTGCGGATGATCCGGGAAACCGGCGATGTAATCGTCCGGCCGGTCGCTGCCGAAGGCGTCGAGCATCAGGAAGGGATCCAGCCGGCGTTGCAGCGGCTGGGTGAGCACGCGGGTGAGCTTGACGCCAGCGCCGTCCGAGGTGGCGACGCCGCTCACCACCTGCTCGACCGCGCGGCTGCGCGTCACGGTCGAAGTAGCGATGGCGTTCATGGTCGATGTCTCCTTGTCTGTGGTTTAGGGCGTGTTCTCACGATCCGCCGAGGATCGTGGGAACACGCCCTAGCCCAGCGCGGCGGCCAGGTCGGCTTCGGCCGTGGCCAGGCCGCGCTGCACGGCTTCCGGGCCCATATTGAGTCCTTCGGCGTAGATGAAGCGCACGTCGGTCAGGCCCAGGAAACCCAGCACCATGCGCAGATACGGCACCTGGGTGTCGGCCGCGCCGTCGCGGTAGAGGCCGCCGCGCGCCAGCGCGACATACACGGTCTTGCCTTGCAGCAGGCCTTCGGGGCCGTTCTCGGTATAGCGGAAGGTGACCCCGGCGCGGGCGATCGCGTCGATCCAGTTCTTCAGTTGCACCGGAATGGCGAAGTTGTACATCGGCACGCCCAGCACCAGCACGTCGGCGGCCTGCACCTCGGCGATCAGCGCGTCGTCCAGCGCCACGCGGGCGGCCTGTTCGGCGCTGCGCCCGGCGGCCGGGGTGAACAGCGCCCCAAGCGCGTTTTCATCGAGCGCGGGATGGGGCTGGGCGCCGAGATCGCGCAGGGTGACGCGGGTGTCCAGGTGGCGGGCACGCAGGCGATCCACCACGTTCTGCGCCAGGCGGCTGGAGTGGCTGTCGGTGCCACGGATGCTGGAATGGATTTGCAGGATGTTCATGATGTGCTCTCTGTGGGATCGGGGTGTTGGTGAGACGTACTGTAGAACCGGGATAATCCTGGCGGAAGGCGCGGGAACGGATTACATTGTTCTGTATATGGAACAGTTTGAGCCGAACGATCTCTACCTCTTCGCCCGCGTCGTGGAAGCCGGCAGCTTCTCGCGCGCGGCCGAGCGTCTGGGGCTGCCCAAATCCACCGTGTCGCGCCGGCTGGCCGGGCTGGAAGAGCGTCTGGGCGAGCGCGTGCTGCTGCGCACCACGCGCCGGCTGCGGCTGACCGAGTTCGGCACGCATCTGCTCGAACACGCCCGCCAGGTGGTCGAGGAGGTCGATGCGGTGCGTGCGCTCGCCGAGCACCGCCGCGCGCGGCCCAGCGGGCGCCTGCGCGTGTCGATGCCGAGCGATTTCGCCGGGCTGCTGCTGGTCGACATGCTGGCCGCCTTCTCCGCGCTGCACCCCGAAGTAATGCTGGAACTGGACCTCTCCCCGCGCCGTGTGGACATCGTCGGCGAGAACTTCGATCTGGCCCTGCGCATGGGCGCCCTGCCGGACGACACGCTGCTGGCGGCGCGCCGCATCGCCTCGATGTCGATGGGGCTGTACGCCGCGCCCGCCTACCTGGCCGAGCACGGCGACCCGGAAACGCCCGAGGCACTGGCCGTGCATCGCGCCCTGGTGCTGCCGGCCAGCGCCGGGGGGCCGAGGATCTGGACGCTGATCCACGACACCCTGCAGCGCGATATCCAGCCGACCGGCCGCATCGCCGCCAATTCGCCGGAACTGCTGCTCGGCCTGGCCGCCGCCGGCGCCGGCATCGCCGCCGTGCCGGACCACTTCGCCCGCGCGCGCGTGGTACGCGGGGAACTGCGCCGCGTGCTGCCGCGCTGGCATCTGCCGCCGCACGACGCTTGGGCTGTGTTCCCCGGGCGCAGGCTGATGCCGGCCAAGACCCGGGCGTTTCTCGATATGCTGGAAAGCGCGCTGGCCGGTGCCTGCGCGGAAGAGCTCGCTCGCCATGCGGCGGCCAACGATCAGGAGGACTCCCCATGAAGATCATCGTTACGCGATATGCGGCCCGCCCCGGCGCGTTGCTGGCCGCTGCCCTGTTGATGATGGCCTGCGCCGCGCCGGGGGCGCCGAACGGCGCGCCGGCGGAGAGCCGTGCGCGGGCCGCCGTGGCAATGGCCGCCGAGGCCGAACGCAATACCTACGAAGGACAAGGCTGGAACGGTAGCGAATGGACGTACCGCTGCGCTGGCGGGCGCTGGCTGTGGGTCACCTACCTCAACGTCGGCGAGCGGGAAAGCTTCGCCGTGCTGGTGCACGACGGCCGTCAACATCTGATGAAATCCGCGGTGACTGCTTCCGGCGCCCGCTACGTGGATGTGAACGAGGAACGCGGCCTGCGCTGGTACACCAAGGGCGACGAAGGCTTCCTCAACTACCTGGCCGCCGACCACACCGCCAGCGAGGTTCAGGTGTTGGCCGACTGCCACGCCCAGGCACCCGGCGAGCCCGGCCTGATCCCGGTCAACGCGTCCGGGGTGGGGCGGTAGGCTATACTCGGCCCGCAGCCCGTGCCGGCCCGTACCAGCCGTTTCGCCGTCCGGCGCGCGGTGAAGGTGGAGGCCCCTGATTTTCCTCGGACTTTCCGCCTTTTCCGGGCTGCTATAATTTCACCACCGCTTTTGAACGCCCGCGCATGCAGCTCTACGCCCTCGGCCTGAATCACCACACCGCGCCGCTCTCCATCCGGGAGCGCGTGGCGTTCCGGCCCGAGCGTCTGGAACTGGCCCTGCAGGATCTGACGCGCGCGCGTGCCGTGCCCGAGGCGGCCATCCTGTCCACCTGCAATCGCACCGAGGTGTATTTCGCCACGCGCGAACCGCAACTGGCCGCGGACTGGCTGGCGCGCTTCCACGAACTGCCGCTCACGGAAATCTCCCCCTACCTGTATACCCACCCGCAGCGCGACGCGGTGCGCCACGTCTTCCGCGTGGCCAGCGGGCTGGATTCCATGGTGCTGGGCGAGCCGCAGATTCTCGGCCAGGTGAAGGAAGCCGTGCGCCGTGCCGAAGACGCCGGCACCATGGGCACGCTGCTGCACAAGCTGTTCCAGAACACCTTCGCGGTGGCCAAGGAAGTGCGCTCGACCACCGCCATCGGCGCCAACATCGTGTCGATGGCCGCCGCCGCGGTGCATCTCACCGAACGCATCTTCGAGCGCGTCGCCGACCAGCACGTGCTGTTCATCGGTGCGGGCGAGATGATCGAACTGTGCGCCGCGCATTTTGCCGGCGCCCAGCCGCGCTCGATGACCGTGGCCAACCGCACCGAGGCGCGCGCCGCCGAGGTGGCCCAGCGCTTCGGCGCCAAGACCCTGCGCCTGGACGCCATCGGCGAGACGCTGCCGCAATTCGACGTGGTGGTTTCCTGTACGGCCGCGCCCTTGCCCATCGTCGGCCTCGGCATGGTCGAACGCGCGGTCAAGGCGCGCCGCCACCGCCCCATGGTGATGGTCGATCTGGCCGTGCCGCGCGACGTCGAGCCGGAAGTCGGCAAGCTCGACGACGTGTTCCTGTACACCGTCGACGACCTGGCCCAGGTGGTCGATGCCGGCATCGAATCGCGCCAGCAGGCCGTGCTGGAAGCCGAAGGCATCATCGACACGCGCGTCGATGGCTTCCTGCACTGGATGCAGGCGCGCGACGTGGTGCCCACCATCCGCGCCCTGCGCACCCACGCGGAAAGCCTGCGCCATGCCGAACTGGAACGCGCCCTGCGCCAGCTCTCGCGCGGCGACGATCCGCAGAAAGTGCTCGAAACGCTCAGCCACGGCCTCACCAACAAGCTGGTGCACGGCCCCACCCGCTACCTGAACCAGTCCGAGGGCGAGCAACTCGCCGAAGCCAGCCGGCTGGTCCAGCGCCTCTACAACCTCCACCCGGACGACTAGGTTCGCCCGCCGGCCACCGTCCGCCGGTGCGCGGACCGTGGCCGCGTGCCGCCGTTCTTTGCCATGAAGCAGAGCATCCGCGACAAACTCGAACACCTCGCCGGCCGCCTCGCCGAAGTCGACCGCGAACTGGCCGCCGAAGACGCTGCACGCGACCTTGGCGCCTTCCGCGCGCTGTCGCGCGAGCGTGCCGAGATCGAACCGGTGGTGGCGCTGTACCAGGACTACCAGCGCGCCGAGGAAGACGGCCGCACCGCACACGAGATGCTTGCCGACCCGGAGATGCGCGAACTGGCGGAGAGCGAACTGGAAGCCAGTGAAACGCGCATCGCCGAACTGGAGGACGCCCTGCAGCGCGCCCTGCTGCCACGCGACCCCAACGACGAGCGCAATCTGTTCCTGGAAGTGCGCGCCGGCACCGGTGGCGACGAAGCCGCGCTGTTCGCCGGCGACCTGCTGCGCATGTATGCACGCTACGCCGAACGCCAGCGCTGGCGGGTGGAGATCGTCTCGGCCAGCGAAGCCGAACTGGGCGGCTACAAGGAAGTGATCGCCCGGGTGAGCGGCGCCGGGGCCTACTCCCGCCTCAAGTTCGAATCCGGCGGGCATCGCGTGCAGCGCGTGCCGGTCACCGAAACCCAGGGGCGCATCCACACCTCCGCGTGCACCGTGGCGGTGATGCCAGAGGCCGACGAACTGGCCGAGGTGAACATCAACCCGGCCGAACTGCGCATCGACACCTTCCGCGCCAGCGGCGCGGGCGGCCAGCACATCAACAAGACCGATTCGGCGGTGCGCATCACCCACCTGCCCACCGGCATCGTCGTGGAATGCCAGGACGACCGCTCGCAGCACAAGAACCGCGCCCAGGCCATGTCCGTGCTCGCCGCGCGCATCCGCGACGCGCAGGTGCGCGAACAGCAGGCCAGGGAGGCTGCCACGCGCAAGAGCCTGGTGGGCAGCGGCGACCGCTCCGAGCGCATCCGCACCTACAACTTCCCGCAGGGCCGGGTCACCGACCACCGCATCAACCTCACGCTGTACAAGCTGGACGCGGTGATGGATGGCGACCTGGACGAACTGATCGGCGCGCTCACCCTGGAGCACCAGGCCGCCCAACTGGCCGAACTGGCGGGGGAATGAAATGAGCGAACCGTCCGCCACCGTCGCCCCGGAAAAGCCGGACGTGGCCGGCGCGCTGGCCTGGGCGCGCGCGCGCATCGCCGTCATGGATGCCCGCGTGCTGCTGCGCCACGTGCTGCAATGCCCGCCCGCGCGGCTGGTTTCCCACCCCGAGCAGCGTCTGGACGACGCCGACTGGCAGGCTTACCGCGAACTGGTCGAACGCCGCGTGGCCGGCGAACCGGTGGCCTATCTGGTGGGTGAGCGCGAATTCTTCGGGCGCGGCTTTCTGGTCACCCCGGCGGTGCTCATCCCGCGCCCGGAAACCGAACTGCTGATCGAACTGGCACTCGCGCATTTCGGCAGCCGCCCACGCCCGCGCGTGCTCGATCTGGGCACCGGCAGCGGTGCCATCGCGCTCACCCTGGCGCTGGAACTGGACGCCGCCGACGTCACCGCCGTCGATGCCTCGCGCGAGGCGCTCTGGGTGGCCATGGCCAACGCTGCGCGCCTGGGCGCCAGCGTGTCCTTCGTGCAGGGCAATTGGTTCGACGAACTGGAAGGCGAGCGCTTCCAGCTCATCGCCGCCAATCCGCCCTACGTGGCCGCCGACGACCCCCATCTGGCCGAAGGCGACGTGCGCTTCGAACCGCGCGGCGCGCTGGCTGCCGGCCCGGACGGGCTGGACGACCTGCAGCACATCGTCGCCGAGGCGTCGCATCATCTGGAGGACGACGGCTGGCTGCTGCTCGAACACGGCCATGACCAGGCGGCGGCGGTGCGCGGCCTGCTCACCGATGCGGGCTTCAGCGCCATCACCTCGTGGGCGGATCTGGCCGGCATCGAGCGCGTCACCGGCGGACGCTGGCCGGGGCGGCACTGAGTCTCCGCCGCGCTGGCGATATTGACGGCGGCCGCGTCGCACCCTAGACTTTTCCGACTGTTTCACTCAACTTTTACGGCGAGAACCATGGACATCCAGGAAGTCATCCGCGAGCAAGTCACCACCAACCCGGTCGTGCTGTACATGAAGGGTACGCCGCAGTTTCCGCAGTGCGGTTTTTCCTCCGCCGCGGTGCAGATCCTCAAGGGCTGTGGCGTGAGCGCGGTGGCCGCGGTCAACGTGCTGGAAAACGACGCCATCCGCCAGGGCATCAAGGAATTCTCTAACTGGCCGACCATCCCGCAGCTTTACATCAAGGGCGAGTTTGTCGGCGGTTCGGACATCATGCGCGAGATGTTCGAGAGCGGCGAACTGCAGCAACTGCTGGTCGATGCGGGGGCTGCCAAGCCGGCTGCCTGAGTTTTTCCGCCGCATCCGCGCCGCCCTGAAACGCCCCGACGGGGCGTTTTTCATGCGGCGGCGTCGGCCTCGTCCGGCCGCGCGCGCATCACCGCCTTGCGGGCGAGGTGGCGGGCCAGCAGCCACGGCGGCATGCGCAGCCAGTGGGCGCGCAGATAGAGCAATGCGCGCGCGGCGTCGCTCAAAGCGTTGTCGAGTAGCGGGTGCTGCGGGCGCAGAGCGTGGCCGTACAGCGCATCCAGCAGATGCTGGCGCATGCCGGCCGGCGCTGGGGCGGGCAGACCAGGTGTGCCGAGCAGGCGGGCGCACTGGCGGCGCGCGAAGGCCAGCGGGGCGTCCAGGTGCAGGGCGCGGGTACGGGCGTCGAGCGTTCCGGCGAAATCCGCTTCGGTGGCGGAGAAATGGCGGAACAGGCCGTCCAGGTCCAGCAGGTCGCGATAGCCGTTGGGCAGTTCGCCTTCGTGGAACAGATGGGTGGCGCTGTGCAGCAGCATGTCCGCCGGGGCCAGCACCCGCACGCCGGGCAGGCCTTCCACCGGGCGGGCGTGCTCCAGCATGGAGGCCGGGTCGGGGTCGAAGCGCGCGGTGAGCGGCAGGATGCGGTGGTGCACATCCACCACCGTGCCGCGCCGCAGGTGGCGCATCGGCGGCAATTCGTGCATCCACTGGCGGTAGTAGCGCTGATCGTAGGCGTCGTGGTGGGTGGCGGCCCAGCCGTGTTTGGTCAACACGCCTTCCACTTCGCCGATGCGCGCGCGCGGCACCAGGATGTCCAAGTCGGAAAAGAAGCGCCCGCGCGCGAAAGGCAGGTCGGCGGCCAGATAGGCGGCGCCCTTGAGCAACACCAGCGGCAGGTCGAGCTCTTCCAGCGCGGTGCGCAGGCAGTCGATTTCCCAGCGCACCGCGCGCGCCTGGCGGGCGGCGAGCGCCCGGCCCGCCGTGATGTGCGGCTGCACGCAGGCGGGCAGGGCGTCGGGCGGCAGTTGGTCCACGGCACAACTCAGGCGGCCGAGCAGGTTGGCCTTGCGCGCCAGACGGAGCAGGGTGTCCCAGTCGTGCTCGCCGAGGGCCGCCAGGCCTTGGGGCTCTCTCAGCAGCAAGGCGAGCACGGCGGGCGTCCAGCCCTGGCCGGTGCTCATCGGCCCAGCGCCTCGAACCAGCCCTGGGCGTCTTCCAGCCGGGCGTAATGCAGATCCACACAGGGCACGTCGGCAAGCAGGTCGGTGAGCGTGACGAAGGCCTGCTCGCCCAGCACGTCGTAGTTGAAGGCGTTGTCGATCAGCATGGCCATGGCCTCGGGGCGGCCGATCGGCGTGGCCGACAGTGGTGCGCCGGCCTGGTAGCGCGGGGTGACGATCCAGCGCAGGCGGGCGGGCAGGGCGGCCTCGGCGACGGATTCGGGCGGTGGGGCGATGTGTGCCACGGTGCCCTTCTTGGTGTCCGGTACGGCGTCGGCGAACACGGCCTCCGGCAAGGCGGTGCGCAGCAGACCGATGGAGGCGTTCTTGACGTTGATCGGCCGCGCCAGGCCCCAGACGCGTGCGCTGCCCGGTTCGAGCAGCGCCAGTTCGTCGGACAGCAGGCGCCAGCCGCGATGCGCCAGGAAGGCGCACAGCGTGCTCTTGCCGGCGCCCGGTGGGGCGGGCAGCAGCACGGCGTCCTCGCCGCGCGCCAGCACGGCGGCGTGCAGGACGAGGTACTGATGGCAATGGCTGGCGATGCACCAGTTCATGCCCCATTCGAGCAGCGCGAAGGCCTGCGCGGCGGGCAGCGAGAGAAAGGGCGCGTGGCCGTCCAGGCGGAATTCCACCTGCGGGCGCAGCCAGCGGCGCGGGCCGGCGGGACGCGCAATCTGTACGTGGAAATCGGCGAACGGCGGCGCGTCGGCGGCCGGATGCTGGCGATAGAGCAGTGCAAGATTGCGCGCGACGATGGCCTCACTGGAGGTGATGCGCACGGTGAGCGGCCCGCTGCGCAGGGCCAGCCGGCCTTCGGCGAGCAGGCGGCGCAGGGGGGCGGGAGCGAAGCTGGCGAGCGGGGCGAAGGGCTGGGCGGTCAAAGCAGGCGCGCGGCGAGCAACTGGTCCAGCGCCGATTCTATGCGTGCTGGATCGCTCGTGTCCGCGCCTTCGGCGGCCAGGCGTGCGGTAATACCGGGAAGGTCCGTCCCGGCGGCCTGCGCGGCGTGCAGAACCGCGAGGACGAAGCGGTCGAGCAGGTGGGTATCGCCCGAGCGCCGGTCATACAGCGCCGCACCGTCGTCCCAGACGGCTTCGCGGAAGCGCGGTGTTTGCGTGGGCAGGAGGGTCAATCCGAGGCGATGCCGGTGCGCACCAGGTAGGCCACGATATCCTCGGCATACCAGGGGCGGGCGCCAGCATAGGGCGTGTAGTAGCCCTTGGTGACCCATTCGGACCACAGTGTGGACAGACGCGCGGCGGTCATTGCGCGCGGGTCGATCAGCCCGGTGAGGATGTTCAGGTATGCGCCGATGAAGTGGAAGCCGATCTTCGACGGGTCCTGCCCGCGCCGCAGCTCCATGACTTCCAGCATCGTCAGGTCGGTGGTGGTGCCGTTGCGCTGTACCTTGACGAAGTTGGCGAAATTGCCGCGCCGGAACACCGAGTGAAACGGGGTGTTGGCGGGAATGGGCCACTGCCCCGCGCCGCCGCCGGGAAGCTTGGGGTTGGACTTGCCCTGCCCGAGGGTCTTCCACATGCCGGGCGAGCGCCCGTTGCAGACGGGCAGATCGCCCGCCTTGTGGCTCATCGTGCCGGAGAGCGTCTCGGACGGGCTGAAGCAGGTCTGCGCGAGTACCGGCCGGCTGGCCAGGGTCACCAGCAGGGGCGCGGAGGACAGGCCGCCGCGCAGCAGCCGGCGACGCACGCCCGACGGTTCTGGGGCGTTCGTACGCGGGGTTTCGCTGGAGGGGTCGGGTGTGCTCATGGCCTGATGGTTTCGCCTGATGCCTGGTTTGGATTCTAGTCGCCGGGTACGCGGGGAAGCGTGACTCAGCGCACGGGCAAGCTGTGCGCCATCTTCAAGCAAATTGAGTGCCGACGGCCGGAAGCGCCCGTGTACGCTGCGATCTGTGCTGGGCGCCGGAGCGCTTCCAGACGCGGGTGTCAAGAATGCCGACACTGGTGGGGCGCGATCGCCGGTGGAACCTCAGCCGCGCCGGGCGCCCAGGGTGTCGTTGAGGCGCGTGGCCAGGCGCAGCGCCTCGCCGAGGTAGCCGCGGCCGAACAGGTTCAGGTGGTTGAGGATGTGGTACAGGCTGTAGAGCTGCTTGCGCTGCTCGAACCCCTCGTTGAGCGGCGCGGCACTGCGGTAGGCCGCGTAGAAGGCGCCGGGGAAGCCGCCGAACAGTTCGCACATGGCCAGATCGGCCTCGCGGTCGCCGTGATGGACTGCCGGGTCGAACGCCACCGGCGTGCCGTCGGCGAGCACCGCGGCGTTGCCGTGCCACAGGTCGCCGTGCAGCAGGCTGGGGCGCGGGCGGTAGTCGAGGAACAGCGCGGGCACGCGTTCGTACAGGCGCGCCCCCTGTTTCTGCAGGTCGCCGATGAAGCCGTTGGCGCGCGCGCGGGCGAACTGCGGGCGCAAACGCTGTTCGACGACGAAGCGCGCCCAGTTGTCGGTGGGCGTATTGGCCTGCGGGCTGGCGCCGAGGAAGTTGTCGGCGGGCCAGCCGAACTGCTCGCCTTGGTGGCCGTGCAGTGCGGCCAGGGTTTCGCCGTAGCGCGTGGCATGGGCGGCGTCCTGCACCGGATGCAGGTCGAGGTGTTCGAGGATCAGGAAGGCATGCTGTTCATCTTCGGTACAGGCGACCACCGCCGGGGTGCGGAAGGTGCGGGTGGCGGCAATGGCGGCCAGCCCGTCGGCCTCGGCCGCGAAGACCGGGCCGCGCTCGCGGGCGTCGATCTTGACGAAGAAGCGCCCGCGCGTGCTGTGGATGGACAGGGCTTCATGGCTGCATCCGCCGCCCACCGGCTCCAGGCCGGTGATGCGCACGTCCTCGCCACAGGCCGCGCGCAACGCCGTTTCGATGGGGCCGCGGGCGGGGTGGGCGAGCATGGCGGATGTTTCAGCCGAGCCGGGCGCGGGCGCGTGCCACGGCGGCGCGTACCTGGTCCGGCGCGGTACCGCCGACGTGCTTGCGCGAGGCCAGCGAGCCGTCGACGGTGAGCACGGCGAATACGTCTTCGCCCAGGCGTTCGGCAGCACCGGGCACCTCGGCCATGGCCGCGCGCAGCTCAATCAGGCTGAACTGCGGCAGGTCGCGCCCGTGGCCGTCGGCCGCGCGCACGGCGAGCGCTACGGCTTCGTGCGCATCGCGGAAGGTCAGGCCTTTCTTGACCAGATAGTCGGCCAGATCGGTGGCGGTGGCGTAGCCCTGGGTGAGCGCGGCGCGCATGGCATCGGCCTTGACGCGGATGCCGCCGATCATGTCGGCGTAGATGCGCAGGGTGTCGATCACCGTGTCGGCGGTGTCGAACAGCGGTTCCTTGTCTTCCTGGTTGTCCTTGTTGTAGGCCAGCGGCTGGCCCTTCATCAGCGTCAGCAGCGCGATCAGGCTGCCGTTGACGCGGCCGGTCTTGCCGCGCACCAGTTCGGGCACGTCGGGGTTCTTCTTCTGCGGCATGATGGAAGAGCCGGTGCAGAAACGGTCGGCCAGGTCGATGAAGCCCACGCGCGGGCTCATCCACAGGATCAGCTCTTCGGACAGGCGCGACAAATGGGTCATCAGCAGCGCCGAGGCGGCGCAGAACTCGATGGCGAAGTCGCGGTCGCTCACCGCGTCCAGCGAATTCTGGCAGACCTCGTCGAAACCCAGTTCGGCGGCGACGAATTCGCGGTCGATGGGGTAGCTGGTGCCGGCCAGCGCGGCGCTGCCCAGCGGCAGGCGGTTGACCCGGCGGCGGCAGTCGGCGAAGCGCTCGGCATCGCGCCGGCTCATCTCGTAGTAGGCCATCAGGTGGTGGCCGAAGGTCACCGGCTGGGCGACCTGCAGATGGGTGAAGCCGGGCATGGGCGTGGCCGCGTGGGCTTCGGCCACGTCGAGCAGATTGCGCTGGAATTCGCCGATCAGCACCAGGATTTCATCGATGGCGTCGCGCAGCCACAGGCGGATGTCGGTGGCCACCTGGTCGTTGCGGCTGCGCCCGGTGTGCAGGCGTTTGCCGGCATCGCCGACCAGCGCGGTCAGGCGCTTTTCGATGTTGAGGTGGACGTCTTCGTCGTCCAGGCTCCAGACGAACTCGCCGCGCTCGACCTCGCCGGCGATTCTCTCCATGCCGCGCTCGATGTCGGCCAGATCCTGCGCACCGATGATGCCCTGGCGGGCGAGCATTTTGGCGTGTGCAAGCGAGCCGCGGATGTCCTGGCGCGCCATGCGCTGGTCGAAGAACACCGAGGCGGTGTAGCGCTTGACGAGGTCGGAGACGGGTTCGGAAAAACGGCCGGACCAGGCCTTGGCCGGCTGGGAGGAGGAATGATCGGTCATGGTGATGAAAGCGTACGGTGTTGCGGCCGGAAAGCGGGCCGGGGGCGCAGCCGGCGGCATGCCGGGCGCGGGCGCTGCGCAGTATAAACCCTGGACGGGAGGGCGGGCTCAGTGGCGCAGGCGTTCCTGCAGGCCGGGAAGCTGGCGGCGGCTGACGGGTACGGGTTCCGGCAGGCCGTTTACTTCCAGCCAGTGCCGGCCGATGGCGTCGCGCTCCAGCGCGCGGATCGACGCACGGGCCACCAGCCAGGCGCGATGCACGCGCAGAAAGCCGGCCGCGTCCAGACGGACTTCAAGCTCCTTCAGGCTGCCATCGACGAAGTACGGGCCGTTCCGGGTGAATACCGTAACGCCCTTGTCCTCGGCACGCAGGGCGATGATTTCCCCGGGGTGCAGCAGCCGGGTGCGCCGCCCCGCGGCGACCGCCACCAGCGGATCGTCGGGCGCGGAGGCCGGCGTGCCGGCGCGTGCCGCGCGCGTCGGGCGACGGGCGGCATCGATCGCGGCGTGCAGCTGTTCGGTGGAAACCGGCTTCAGCAGGTAGCCGTCGGCATGGGTGGAGAAGGCTTCCAGTGCGAAGTTCGGATGCGCGGTGACGAAGATGACCGCCGGCGGATCGGCCCGGCCGGCCAGCCAGTGCGCGGCGGACAAGCCATCCTCGCCGGGCATTTCGATGTCCAGGATGACCAGGTCGGGGGCATGGCGCGCGATCTGCTCGCGCAGCCCCGCGGCGCTGTCGGCTTCGCCGGCCAGCCGGGCATCGGGATAGGTGGCGAGCAAGCGGCGCAGACGGGCGCGGGCGAGGGGTTCGTCGTCGACGATGAGTATTTCCAGCATCTCGGGCTACTTGTCCTTGGCCAAGGGCAGGCTGAGCCGCGCCAGGAACCGCCCGTCAGCCTGGCGGGTTTCGAGCGTCGCCGTGGTGCCGAAGAATTCGGCCAGACGCGCTCGCGCGCTCGGCAGGCCAATTCCGACGGCGCCCTGGGCAACTCGGTCAGCGCCGTGTTCGGGCAGATCGTTGTCAATCTCGACATGCAGTTGCCGGGAGTCCGTGCTCAACTCGATGCGGAGCTCTCCTCCATTGGGCATGTGTGCGACGCCATGGCGTACCGCATTCTCGACCAACGTCTGTACGCAGAATGAGGGCACGGCTGGATCGGGTAGACCGCCGGCGACTTTCCAGGCGACTTGCAGGCGGTCACCGAGGCGCATCGACTCCAGCGCCAGATAGTCACGCACCAAGGCAAGTTCCTGTGATAGCAGCACGATCGAACCGCTATCAAGATGGGCGCGCAGCATGCGGGAGAGGGCCTCGATCATGCTTTCCGCGCGGGCCGCGTCGGTAGCGACCAGTTCGCTGATGCCGTTGAGGCTGTTGAACAGAAAGTGTGGCTGCAGGCGTGCGCCCAGTGCCTGTGCCTCGGCTGCGGAAGAGCGCAAGCGCCAGTGCCACAGCCACGCGGCCTGCCAGCCGACCAGAAACAGGATTGCCACCAGGATGACGCCGAGTATGGCGACATCGCCGAGAAATTGCTGGAAAGTCGTATCGATGAGTCCCAGCGGTTCAATCAGTGCGAAGGTGGCTGCCCCCACGGACAGGGACCAAGCAAACAGTATGAGCAGAGCCGTGCCCGCTTTCAGTGCCGGGTGTACGCGCCAGGTGCGCAGCAAAGCACAGGAAACGAGGTACCAGGGTAATACCACCCACAACGCAAAAAAGCCGAACAGACCGAAGCGTTCCAAGCGGTTGCCCGGCGCCCCAGGCGCCACCGCCAGCAGGGCGGCAACACCGATGCCCAGGGCGATGCATAGCAGCAGCCCCTCCACCCGACAGCCACGCTGCCAGATCACCGCCTGCCGTCTGTCGGAGAAAAACGACCGCCCGTCCATGTTCGCCTGTTCTGGCTTTGCCCTGTGCGTTAAGTTCCATCCGAATGCCATGGTAGAACGAACCGCGATGTCAGCCAAACCCATACTTTTTTGTTGCCCGGCGCAAACCGGTATTCGAGGTTTCACGCTCATCGAGCTTATGGTGACGCTCGTCGTGCTGGCCATTCTTGCAGCAATTGCCGTCCCGTCCTTCCAGGGCATGGTGGCACGCAACCGGCTCAGTGCGTCCACCAACGAACTGGTGGCGGCGCTGCATTTTGCCAGGAGCGAAGCCATTCGGCGCAATGCAACAACACGCTTCTGCATCGCAGATTCAGGCGCATGGGTGGTCGGGGACACTGCGGTGCCCATGAACAACTTCCGGGAAGGGGAGGTGCGCAACGGCATCGATACTGATACCGACGGTCTGGATGGCGCTGATCTGGCGGACCATGATTGCCTGAGTTTTCGTGCAGGAGGGCTGTCTGCCTTGAATAACGATGGGGAGCTTGAACTCACTCAAGATGGAATAACCAGAACCATCGTCATTACCGCTGGAGGTATTCGTGTCGAATAGGTTCTCGCGGGCCCGCAATGCTGGACAGGGCGAAGGTGGTTTCAGTCTGCTGGAGGTGCTGATAGCGGTCGTCGTGCTGTCCGTGGGCCTGCTGGGCATGGCGGCGTTGCAGATCAACGCGACCAAGAACAATCAGAGCAGCTACCAGCGCACGCAGGCCGTCATGCTGAGTTATCTGATGCTCGATGCCATGCGAGCCAATCGGGCGGCAAGCTACGACACCGGCAATAACATGACCTGCGCGGTACCCGGTGCCGGGGGCGACCGCCGCTCCAGGGATCTAAATATATGGTTCCAGTCACTCAAGGATCAACTGGGCAATGTCGACTCCACATGCGCCCGGATTGCCTGCGTGGCCAACAATGTCTGCACCATCTACATCCAATGGAACGATGAACGCGCCATGGCGGGTGGTAATGCGCAGACCTTTTCATTTACCAGCCGACTGTAAAGCTCATGGCCCATCTTGTCCGCTCTCCCCGCAATGGTTTCACCCTGGTGGAGCTCATGGTCGCGTTGGCGCTTGGCTTGCTGCTGGTGCTCGGGGTCAGCAGCGTCTATGTCGCCCAGCGTCAAACCTACAGACTGACTGAAAACCTCGCCCGCATGCAGGACAGCGTGCGGATTGCCTTCGAGTTGATGGCGCGGGATATCCGCGAGGCCGGGGGCATGCCCTGCGGTCGAAGCGGTTACTTCACAAATCAAATCGTTACGGGCAACCCGCAATCGGTCTGGATGAGGTGGCCGGGCGAACATGGGATTACCGAAGGTGGCCTGGTGGGCTATCGACTCGGCGATCCGGATTACCCCCTGCCGGCGGGAGTCGCGGCTGCCCAGCAGGTCAATGGCAGCGATGCGCTCATGCTGCGCACCGCATCGCTGCACGAAACCCTCGGCTATGCGAGCCAGGATGTTGCCGGGCGGATCTTCGACCTGGGTGCTGCGCATGGTTTCGCAGTCGGTGATGTACTGATGGCTTGCGATCACAAACGCTCCATGCTCTTCGAAGTGGCGAACGTCAATGGAAACCAAATGGGATATGCCAATGGTGTCGATCTGTCCTCGGTATTTGATGGCGCGTTTTCGGATGGACTCGACGATGACGGGCTGATCGGAAAACTTTCGACTTCCGTATGGCTGGTTCGTGACAACGGCCGTGGTGGGCGCTCCCTGTACCGCATCATCAGCACGAACGATGCAACTGCAGGAACCACCGTTCAAGGCGGGATGCAGGAGATAGCGGAAGGGGTGGTGAATATGCAGATCACGTACCTGACGCGCTCGGGGAACGTTGCTGCCGAAACCTACCGCGATATCGCTCAACTGCACGCGACCGCGAACGGTACGGAAGTCTGGGCCAATGGCCCCGAAGGTAGATTGGTCACCGCCGTGCGTGTCGATCTCACGCTCGAATCACTGGATGCGGTGGGTGCGGACGGGAACAATCTGCAGCGTACGCTGACCCAGGTCGTCAGCCTGCGCCACAGGGAGTGGGTCAATGACTAGAAGGAACTGCATGCGCCTATCTTCTTCCGCACAGCGTGGCATCGCGCTCATCGTCGCACTGATCATTCTCGTCGTATTGACCCTGCTCGGCCTCTCCAGCGTGCGTACCGTGACAATGGAGGAGCGCATGACCGCGAATACCTTTGACCGGGCCCTGGCATTCCAGGCGGCGGAGGCCGCGCTGCGGCTTGGAGAGGCTGACGCCAGAAATGATGTCTATGACGACGTTAACTGGCAGGCCGTCGATGTGGGGGCTCTGCTTTTGGCGGCGGGCAATGCTGGGAATGCCACGCCGCCTGCGAATCTGACGTACCGGGTCGAGTGGCTGGATTCCGAGGATGATGAGCACGATGGGTATTTCCCTTGCTCGGGCGACATACGGCAGGGAAACACCGAAGAAGCAAACTGCAAGCGTTACCGCATTACCGCGCGCAGTTCCGATAATGACCGGGCCAGTGTCGAGTTGCAGACGATTTACGTCACCAGACCCTGAAAACAAACTATCCGGGCCAACCCCCCGTATTCTCGCCGAGAGCCATCATGGCAACACATCCTGTTTCTCGCCAAATACTCAGTCCGTTCAAGCGGATCGCGGTGCTTTGCGCTGCCACGTCGGCCTTGTGCGCGGCACAGACCTCCGTGAATGCACAGGTAATTCCGGAGACGCCGCTGATTACCTCGCAGGTTTCCGTGCCGATGACCATGCTCACGGTTGGACGGGACCATACGCTGTTCTATGAGGCGTATAACGACGCGAGCGATCTCGATGGGGATGGCATTCTGGATGTCCGCTTCAAACCGAATATCACGTACTACGGCCTGTTTGATTCCGATCTGTGCTACACCCATTCCGGTGGACGTGCCACGACCGACTTGTTCAGTCCTGATTCCGCCGCTGGAGAGCTTGGGAAATGTCCGGGGAAATGGTCCGGGAACTGGCTGAACTATGTCACCACAAGCCGGATCGATGCGTTGCGCAAGGTTTTCTACGGGGGTATGCGCGAGGTCGATACGTCGACCCAGACCGTGCTGCGCCGCGCTTACATCCCGCAGGATGCCCATTCCTGGGCCAAGGAATACACCAGTCTCGCGGTGGACGGTTATCTGATCAGTGACTACACGCCGCTTTCCCAGCCGAGCGGTAGTGGTACGCGCAGGCATTTCTTTGGCAGTTTGACTGCAACCGATGGTGTCGATTGCAGCACGCTAAGCGATTGTAGTGACCGTGCGCCACTGCTGCGGGTTATCACCAACAGCCAAAATACACGCGTGTGGCAGTGGGCCTCGTCCGAGCGTCCCGTTCTTGCTGCTTCAAGCAACCATAATGGTACGCGGGCAGACTATACCGTACGCGTAGAGGTGTGTACCGCAAGCTTCAATGCTGGATGCAAACGCTATCCCAACGGGAATTACAAGCCGACCGGGCTGCTGCACGAGTATGGCGAGAACGAGGCGATGTACTTTGGCCTGTTGACCGGCAGCTATAACAAGAATATGTCCGGGGGCGTGCTGCGCAAGGTGGTGTCCTCATTCCGTTCTGAAGTGAATCAGAGCACGGGGGTGTTTACGGATAATGCAACGATTGTCAAAACTTTGAACAGTCTGCGCATCAGGGATTTCAATAACGGCCGTACCGATAACTCCTACCGAGGCGGGTGGGTCACGACCCGGGCGATGCAGGAGGGTGAGTTCGTCGACTGGGGTAATCCGATCGGTGAGATGATGTACGAGACCCTCAGGTATTTCGCCGGCAAGAAATCCGCCACCTCGGCATATGCGACATCGGGCAGCCACGATCAGCACATCGGTTTGCCCGTCGCCACCTGGGATGACCCTTATGAGACGGGCAGTGCGGCCAGTGCGCATTGGTGCGCGCGGCCGAACATGCTGGTGGTTTCCGGGATCAATCCGTCCTTCGATTCGGATCAATTGCCGGGGTCCGCGTTTGGTAGTTTCTCCGGCGATCTTAGCGGCTTGAGTGTTTCGCAGATCGCCGCGACCATCACGGGTTACGAGGGCGACATCGCGGGCCTGCGTTATATCGGCCAATCCGAGGATGTTTATGACGGCGCACCGACCGCGAAGGATGTCACCTCGCTTGGAACGATTCGAGGACTCGCACCGGAGGAGCCGACAAAGCAGGGCAGCTATTATTCCGCCGCCGTTGCCTATTTTGGCAAATCCACCGATTTGCGCCCGGATCTCAGCGGCAGGCAGACGGTGGATACCTATGCGGTCGTGCTCAGTTCTCCGCTGCCGAAGATCGAAGTGCCCCTGGGAGGCACGACCATTACGTTGGTGCCTTTTGCGAAATCGGTTGGCGGGAGTTCCATTTCGAACGCCAAGGGGAACTTCCAGCCGACCAACCAGATCGTCGACTTCTACGTTGATACGATTGCCAATTCCTCCGCTGAGGATGCCGATGCATCGGTGAATGATGGCCGGTACTACGCCCGCTTCCGCGTCAACTTCGAGGACGTCGAACAGGGTGCGGACCACGACATGGATGCAATCGTGGTTTATGAGATTGCCGTGGAGGCGGATGGCCGCTTGCGTGTCAGGCTGACGCCCGAGTACGAGGAGGGCGGCATCAAGCACAGCATGGGTTACGTGATCTCCGGTACGACCAAGGATGGGGTCTATCTAGTCGTGCAGGATGAACACAACGACCAGTATTACTACCTGAACGTACCGCCGGACATGGACCCCGGTGCCTGCGACGTTACCAGCCCTCCGGCGGCTTGCAGCCGCCTGCCCTGCGTCCGGAAACAATCAGGGCACGGAAGTTACGATGTTTGCGTGGGGGATAGAGCATACAGCGAACGTTTCTTCGGGCCCGGCTCTTCTTCCGCCAGTTTGCTCAAGGACCCCTTGTGGTATGCCGCGAAATGGGGCGGATTCGTCGACCGCAACAACAACAGCCGGCCCGACCAACTGGTCGAATGGGATTCCGATGGAGATGGCGTGCCGGATACCTATTTCCTCGTCCAGAACCCACTGGGTCTTTACGATGCGCTCCGGGCGAGTTTCGAAAGCATCATTTCCCGCACCACCAGCATCAGCAATATCGCCGCGAATGGCCAGGAACTGCGTAGTGACAGCCGGATTTTCCGAGCTCGTTTCAGCGACAGCTGGAACGGCGAGTTGACCGCTTACACGGTGGATGCGAGCGGCGTTGTGGAAACGCCGCTTTGGCACGCCTCCGAGCAGCTTCCCGCCGCCAACTCACGCACGATCTATACACGCAATAGCGCGGGCGATGGCGCCGTCCAGTTTCTCTGGAGCGGATTGTCGACCGCGCAGCAGAACGTCCTCGGTAGCGAGAGTGTGCTGAACTATTTGCGCGGAGACACCAGCCAGGAGATCCGTAATGGCGGCGCCCTGCGCAGCCGCCTGCCGCTATTGGCCGGCAGCGGTCGGCCACTGGGGGATATGGTGCATTCGTCGCCGTACTATGTCGCCGATTCCAACACGGTATACATCGGCGCGAATGACGGCATGCTGCATGCGTTCGATGCTGAAACCGGGGTTGAGCACTTTGCATACATTCCCAGCCACATTTTTTCGAAGCTTCCGCGACTTGCCGATCCCGAGTATGTACACACCTGGTTCGTGGATGGGGAGATTGCCGTTTCTCCAAAGCGCACATGGAGCGGCGACAGGAACATCCTGGTCGGCTCTACCGGGCGTGGTGCGCGTGGGTTGTTCGCGCTGGATGTGACGGATCCAGATGATTTTGACGAGGATGACGTGCTGTGGGAATACAGCGGCGCGGCGGATAACGACCTGGGTTTCGTCCTGGGGGTTCCGCAGATCGCGCAACTGGAGAACGGCAACGCCGTCGTGATCGTGGGGAACGGCAACAACAGCCCCAATGCCGGTGCGGTATTGTATGTCTTCGATCTGTCGAGCGGCGCGCTCCTGAAAAAGCTCGACACCGGGGTCAATGGCAGCAACGGCCTGTCCGCTCCCACGCTTGTCGACCGTAATCTCAATGGCCGGATTGATACCGTGTATGCCGGCGATGAACTCGGCAATGTGTGGCGTTTCGACCTGAGCGGCAGTGTCGATTCATGGCGTTCGCATTATCGGAACAGTGGTGGCAGCCCTCTTCCGCTTTTTACTGCCCGGGATCCGGATGGGGCTGCACAGCCGATCAGTGCCCAGCTCACCACGGCGCTCAATACCGTGCCAGGCAGCACACACTATGGCAAACGCTTCGTTTTGTTCGGCACCGGTCGCTATATCTATGCCTCCGACCCGGTCAGCACGCAGGTGCAATCCTGGTACGGCCTGATCGACGACGGCACGAATCGTATCGGCAATCACCGCACGGAAAACAACATCCTTGTCGAGCGGACCTGGGCGGATAGTTCGCTCACCGTCGACGGCAAGGCGGCACGGCTGCTGGCGAGCGCAACCGCTGGAGACATGGTGAACCGAAAAGGCTGGTTCCTCGATTTCGATGTAACCAGTGGAGAACGGATTACGAGCCGTTCGGTGCTGTACTTCCTGCAGGAAGCCACCTTGCTCGCCAGCAGTCTTGTACCCAGCGCAGATCCCTGCGTGGCGGGGGGAAGCGGGTATCTGAACGCCATCAACCCATTCACGGGCGGGCGCCTGGTGTATCCGCCATTCGATCTTGGCGGTGATTTCAGTTCAGTTGATTTTGGTATTGGCATACCGAGTACGCCGATCATGGTAGGCGGGCGCATCGTGGTGGGTGGTTCTGGTGGTACTGGCGGTGACAGCGGAGGCGGCGAGACCCCTCCTTGTGAAGGCGAGGACTGCGAACCGCCCTGCGAGGGAGAGGATTGCCCCGAACCAGAAGTGCCGGATTGCAACGAATATCCTGATCTTGCCGCGTGCAAGGCGCAGATCACGCTCCCCGATACGGGCCGCGTATTCTGGCGTGAAACCGTGAGGTAACCGAGATGACGCGTTCGCGTGGTTTTACGTTGATCGAAGTGATGATCGTGGTGGTCATCGTCGGTATTCTGGCCTCGATCGCCTACCCCAGCTATCAGCAACACGTTCTGAAAACACGACGGGCATTGGCAACAGGGTGCTTGCTGGAGCTGTCCCAGTTCATGGAGCGTTACTACACGACCAACATGAGCTACGCCGGGGCCGCCTTGCCAAACACCTCTTGCAGAGGGGACCTTGGCAATTTCTATACGTTTCAGTTCGCCGCAAATCAGCCGACTGCCACGACTTATCTCATTAATGCCGTGCCGCAGGGAGCACAGCAGCGTGACACTCTGTGTGGCACGCTCGGCCTGAACCATACGGGCACCCGAACCGAGGGCGGTACAGGATCGGTAGCCGAGTGCTGGTAAGCAGGTAAACATTCATCGGGGCGAACAAGTGAGTTCGCCCCGATCTTCTTTACGCCTCAGCCGCTGTTCCGCGACCCCGCCGCAATCCCGTTGTTGATCGAGATGAGCAGTCCCAGGCGGATGCGTTCGTCGTCGTGCGCTTCGCAGTGGCGGCGCAGCAGTTCCACCTGAACGTGGCTGAGCGGGTCGAGGCTGCCCCCTTCGGTGTAGCTGCTCAAGGCTGTAGTGTGTCGCGCCACCAAATGATCCACCGCACGTCACGCGGAGAATGATTGGCCCTTGCGGCGAATCGGTCGCTCAATCTCCGCATGGAAAGCGGAGAAAAGCGCTGCATCTGGCAGGTCGGCGACTGGCCGAACTGGTGCTGCGATTTGGCGGATCGATCCGGCGAGTTGCCCGGTTCCGGATTCTTTTCTTCGTCTATGCGGGCAACAGCCGCGCCCCGTCTACTTTTGCTGCTGCTTTGTCGAAGGTCCATAAGGGTTGTTCCCCTGCCTGGCCGGCCAGTGCGACGTGCAGGCAGTCGGAATAGTCGGCGGTGCCCTGGCTGTAGTGGGCCAGGGCCAGTTCCACGGCCCCTTCTGATTCGAAGGTCAGTTCCGCGGACGACAGCAACTGCGCGAGGGTGTGCACCACGGTGGCTTTGGCAAAACCGAAGCTGGAGCGCAGCACCCATTCAAGCTCAAGCATGACGGTTACCGGGACATGGAGCGTTTCGCCGGCGTTCATGCATTGGCTGATCAGCTTTTTGGCGGCTGCAAGCTGCGCTACGTCGTCTTCGACGAGCAGGCGGACCAGAACGTTGGTGTCAAGCGCCGCCATCAGCGCCAGGCATTCATGTCTTCGATGGCAACGTGCCTGCCTGCAGGCGCTTGCAGCGTTCCGGCAAGGTCCAGGATCGACTTGGTCTTGGCGCGTACGATAAGCCCTCCGTCGGGCATGACGTGCCACACCAGCCGGGTGCCGGGTGCGGCGTCGATGAGCGCCCGGATGCGGGCAGGGACCGTGGTTTGTCCCTTTGCGGTGATGGTGGATTCTGCCATGGCCTCGCCTCCTTTCATTTTCGTGGATTGTAATGCGCGGAGACAGGGCGGGCAATGCGTTTTGCCCGCCGTTTCACCCGCTGTTCCGCAACCCCGCCGCAATCCCGTTGATCGAGATGAGCAGTCCCAGGCGGATGCGTTCGTCGTCGTGCGCTTCGCGATGGCGACGCAGCAGTTCCACCTGCACGTGGTTGAGCGGGTCGAGGTAGGGGAAGCGGTTGCGGATCGAGCGTTTCAGCAGCGGGTTGCCGTCCAGCAGTTCCTGTTGCCCGCTGATTGCCAGCAGGGCTTCCACGGTGGCCTGGTGCTCTGCGCGGATGCGTTCGAAGATGGTGTCGCGCAGGGCGACGTCGCGCACCAGTTCGGCGTAGCGCGAGGCGATCGCCAGATCGCTCTTGGCCAGCACCATGTCCATGTTCGACAGCAGGGAGGCGAAGAAGGACCACTCCCGATGCATGCGGCGCAGGCGTTCCAGACCGTCCTGCGGGTGCGCGGCCAGCCAGTTGCGCACGGCGGTGCCGAAGCCGTACCAGCCGGGCAGCATCAGGCGGCATTGCGCCCACGAGAACACCCACGGGATGGCGCGCAGATCCTCGATGCGGGTGCCTTTCTTGCGCGAGGCGGGGCGCGAACCGATGTTGAGTTCGGCGATTTCGCTGATCACCGTGGATTGCCAGAAGTAGTCCTCGAAGCCTTCGGTTTCATAGACCAGGCCGCGATAGGCGGCGAAGGCCGCATCGGACAGTTCCTGCACGGTGTCGAGGAAGGCCGGATCGGGCGCCGGGGCGTCGCTGGTCAGCAGGGTGGCTTCCAGCGTGGCAGCCACCAGTACTTCCAGGTTGCGCCGGCCGACTTCCGGGTTGCCGTATTTGGCGGCGATGACTTCGCCCTGCTCGGTGAGGCGGATCTGCCCCTGCACGGCGCCGCCGGGCTGGGCGAGGATGGCCTGGTAGCTGGGGCCGCCGCCGCGCCCGACCGAGCCGCCGCGGCCGTGGAACAGGCGCAGGCGCACGCCGTGGCGGGCGAAGGTTTCCGCCAGGCCGATCTCGGCCTTGTACAGTTCCCAGCCGGAGGTCAGGAAGCCGCCGTCCTTGTTGCTGTCCGAGTAGCCCAGCATGACTTCCTGCAATTCGCCGCGCGCCGCGACCAGGCCACGGTAGGCGGGCAGGGAGAACAGGCGGTCCATGATGCCCGGGCCGTTGCGCAGGTCGTCGATGGTTTCCAGCAGCGGGACGATGTTGACGTCCAGCGCGCCTTCATGCGGGCGCAGCAGTCCGGCTTCCTTGAGCAGTACGGCGAGTTCGAGCAGGTCGGAGACGTTGTCGGTCTTGGAGATGATGCAGTTCTGGATGACCGCCGGGCCAAAGCGCAGGTGCGCGGCGCGCGCGGCGCGGAAGATCGCCAGTTCGCCCTCGGTTTCCTCGCCGTACTGCAGATGGGGCGAGGTCAGTGGGCGGGCGGTGCCCAGTTCGGCGAGCAACAGCTCGACGCGCGCGTCCTCGCCGAGTGCCAGATAGTCGATGCCCGGATGGGCGGTGGCGAGCAGTTCGGCCACCACGCGTTCATGCACGTCGGCGTTCTGGCGCAGGTCGATGGGGGCCAGATGGAAGCCGAACACCTGCAGGGCGCGGCGCAGGTGGCGCAGGCGGCCGCGGGCAAGCGCGGCGGAGCCGTTGGTGAGCAGCGAGCGATGGACGACGTCCAGGTCCTCCGCCAGTTCGGCGGGGCCGTGATACGGCTCGGCACTGATGATGGGGGAACTGGGCGGTGGGTTGCCCAGCAGGATGTTCCAGGTGGCGGCCAGGCGTGCATGCATGCCGGCGATGGCGCGACGGTAGGGTTCGTCGCTGCGGTGCGGTGAGGGGTCGGCGGAACGTTCGGCCAGTGCCAGCAGGGCATCGGAGGCGTCCACCAGGCCGAGGGCGAGCGACAGCTGGGAGCCGAGCGCCTGTAGTTCCCCCAGGTAGAAGCTGAGCGCGGCGGCGGCCTGCAGCGACAGCGCGCGTTCGAGCACTTCGGCGGTGACGAAGGGGTTGCCGTCGCGGTCGCCGCCGATCCAGCTGCCCACCTGCAGGAAGGCCGGCAGTTCCGCCGCCGCCGCGCTGCCGAGGCGGTCTTCCAGGCTGGCGTAGAGGCGCGGCACTTCGCGCAGGAAGGTGGTTTCGAAGTAGGACAGGCCGTTGTTCACTTCGTCGATCACCGACAGGCGTGTCCGGCGCAGCATGCGGGTCTGCCACAGGGTGAGCACGGCGCGGCGCAGCGCTTCCTCGCTGGCCTCGCGTTCTTCCGGGGTGAGCTGGATGCGGTCGCGCTCGTCGAGCAGGCGGGCAATGATGGTCTGGCAGTTGAGGATGCTGCGGCGCTGTACTTCGGTGGGGTGGGCGGTGAGCACCGGGGAAACGAAGGCGCCGGCGAAGAATTCGGCCAGCGCTTCCGGCGCGCGCTCGCCGAGTGTGGCGGTGGCGCTGTCCAGCGCGTGGGCCAGGCTGCCCTCGCGCGGCGTGGAGCCGGCGAGCAGGTGGGCGCGGGTGCGGCGGATGTGGTGCTGGTCCTCGGCGATGTTGGCCAGATGCGAGAAATAGCTGAATGCGCGCACCACCTGGATGGTCTGTTCGCGCGCGAGGGCATCGAGCGTATCTTCCAGCTCGCGGCGCGCGTCGAGGTCTTCGTCGCGGCGGAAGCGCACCGAGGTCTGGCGGATCCGTTCGATCAGCGCGAAAGTGGCTTCGCCTTGCTGGTCGCGCACGGTGTCGCCCAGCAGGCGGCCAAGCAGGCGGATGTCCTCGCGCAGCGGCGCGTCCTTGTCGGGAGTGGTCGGGGTGTCGGCCATGTCGGTCGCTTTCTGGATTGTGGGTTGATCGGGGATGGGCTCCGCCATCTTCTCACGGGTCGGTGCGATCGCGCGCGGCACGCAGTCGCTGCGAGGCGGCCCGGCATGTTCATCCGGCTGCCCTGAGCACACCGGGCGCGGCGGAAAGGGCGAGCGGCACGCATGCTAGAATCGCGCCCAGTCTGCGCGCCATGCGAGTCAACCCTGATGCTGCGCTGCGGCAAAGAACTGCCCCCGGCATGTATTCCGTTTTCCTTGCAAGAGTTTTCCGACTGTGACCCAAATCGAACCCGGCAGTGCCACCGTCCGCGCGCCCGAGCGCATCGTCATCGCCACCCGAGAAAGCCGTCTGGCCTTGTGGCAGGCCGAGCACGTCAAGGCCCGGCTGGAGGCATTGTATCCGGCCTGCCAGGTCGAACTGCTGGGCATGACCACGCGCGGCGACCAGATTCTCGACCGCCCGCTCGCCAAGGTGGGCGGCAAGGGCCTGTTCGTCAAGGAACTGGAAACCGCGCTGCTCGACGGCCGTGCCGACATCGCCGTGCATTCGATGAAGGACGTGCCGATGGAGCTGGGCGAGCCCTTTGCCCTGCCGTGCATCTCCGCGCGCGAAGTGCCGCTGGACGCCTTCGTCTCCAGCCGCTACGCCAGCCTGGAGGACATGCCGCCGGGCGCGGTGGTCGGCACCTCTTCGCTGCGCCGCGAATCGCAACTGCACATGAACTACCCCTATCTTGCCGTCACCAGTCTGCGCGGCAACCTGGATACCCGCCTGCGCAAGCTCGACGAGGGCCAGTACGATGCGATCATCCTCGCCGCCGCCGGCCTCAAGCGCCTGGGTCTGGGCGAGCGCATCCGCGCGGTGCTGCCGTCGGAAGTCTCGCTGCCGGCCGCCGGGCAGGGCGCGTTGGGCATCGAATGCCTGGCCAGCCGCCCCGAGGTCGCCGCCTGGCTGGCCCCGCTCAACGATCCGGACACCTCCGCCTGCGTGCGCGCCGAGCGCACCGTGGCGCGCGCGCTGGCCGGCAGTTGCGAAGTGCCCCTGGGCGCCTACGCCGAAATCCGTGCCGGCCGTCTGTGGCTGCGTGGCTTCGTCGCATTGCCGGACGGCAGCCGCATGGTGCGCGCCGAGCTCGAAGGCGACCCGGCCCAGGCCGAAGCGCTCGGCAAGCAACTGGCCGATGAGCTGCGTGCCCAGGGCGCGGAAGACATCCTCGCCACGCTGGGTTGAGCGTTTGCCGAGCAGATGAACGTGTCTGAGCCTTTGCCGCTGGCGGGGCGTCGCATCGCCGTCACGCGCCCCGAAGAACAGGCAGGGGCGCTGTGCGAGGCCATCGCGGCGCGCGGCGGCACCGCCCTGCGCTTTCCGGTGATGGCTATCGAGGGGCTGGCCGATCCGGCCGCGTTGCACGCGGTCGCCGACCGCCTTGATGAATTCGATCTGGCCTTCTTCGTCAGCCCCAACGCGGTTCGCCATGCGTTGGGTGCGATCCTCGCGCGGCGCGCCTGGCCGTCCGGCGTAATCGTGTCCACGGTCGGCAAGGGCAGCGAGCGGACGCTGGCGGAATACGGTTTCCAGCAGGTGATTGCGCCGGATAGCGGTTTCGACAGCGAGGCGGTGCTGGCCCTGCCGGCCTTTGCCGAGCAAGCCGTGCGCGGCCGTGCAGTCCTGGTGCTGCGTGGCGACGGCGGGCGCGATCTGCTGGGCGACACCTTGCGTGCGCGTGGCGCGCGGGTGGAGTACGTGACCTGCTACCGGCGGGTGCTGCCCAAGGTCGATGCGGATACGCTGCGCAGTGCAGCCGTGCGTGGCGAGCTCGACGCGATCAGCCTGACCAGCAGCGAAGGCGTGCGCAACCTGCTCGATCTGCTGGGCGGCGCACTGCCCGCCGCGCTGGCCGGCGTGCCGGCGTTCGCCTCCCATCCGCGCATCGCCGACGCTGCATGCGAGGCCGGATTTGCCAGGGTCATCGACACACCGCCCGGCGATGCCGCCCTGCTCGACGCGCTGGCAGCGCACTTCGGCGGCCGCCTCGGTTAAACTGAACGCATGAAAGAAGAACTCCCCGCGCTGACTCAGCCGTCGCCGTCCGCGCAGACGGCCGCCCAAGCCCCGGAAGATTCCGCGCCGGAGCAGCCCGGCACGTCCGCCGCCGAGGCGCCTCCTACTCCCGTTGCCCGTCCGCCGCGCAGTGCTGCGTCCGGGCTTGCATTCCTGCTCGCCGTACTCGCGGCTGGCGCGGCGGCGCTGGCTGGGTGGCAAGCCTGGCAGACCCGTGCGCAGGTCGGTGAACTGCGCGACGAACTGGCCCGCCGGCTGGCCGGCGCCGATACCGTCGCCACCGAATCGCGCACCCTGTCGCGCCAGCAGCAGGACGCCATCGCCACGCTGCAGGGCAAGCTGGGCGCGCTGGAGGCCAAGGTGGCCGACACTGAGGGCCAGGCCACCGCGCTGGAGGCGCTCTACCAGGAATTCTCGCGTTCGCGCGAAGACCGGGTGATGGCCGAGGTCGAACAGGCCGTGACCATCGCCGGGCAGCAACTCATGCTCGCCGGCAACGTCGAGGCCGCGCTGATCGCCCTGCAGGGCGCGGACGCCCGTCTGGCCAGCCTGGATCGCGGCCAGCTTGCGCCGCTGCGCCGTGCCCTGGCACATGACATCGAGCAGCTGCGTGCCCAGCCGCAGGTGGACGTGCAGGGTATCGCCGGGCGCCTGGAAGGCGTGCTGGAGCGCGTGGATGCGCTTCCGCTGGCCTACGCTGGCGAACTGCCGGCCGAACGCGTGGCGGTTGAGCCGGTGGAGACGAGTGGTGAGGCCACGCCGGGTGTCGCTGCGGCGGTGCTCGATTTCTCCCAGGCCCTGGCGAACGACCTGTGGCAGGAACTCAAGACCCTGGTGCGCGTGGAGCGCCTGGACCAGTCCGACCCGGTGCTGCTCGCGCCGGCGCAGAGCGCCTTCCTGCGCGAGAACGTCAAGATCCGCCTGCTCACCGCGCGGCTCGCCCTGCTGGCGCGCGACGGGCGCGGCTTCGAGGCCGATCTGGCCCAGGCGCGCGGCTGGATCGAGCGCTTCTTCGATGCGCGCGACGAGCGCGTGGCGGCCGTGGTGGCCGAACTGAAGGCACTGGAAGCCACGCCGGTGGTCATCGAACACGGCGCCACGCTCGACAGCGTCGGCGCCCTGCGTCTGCTGCAGGCCCGCGGTGGCAACCCGCTGGGCGCGCGCCCCGCCGCGCCGGCACCGGAGAGTGCTGCGCCGGCGGCCGGCGAGTGACGCGGAGGCCGACATGCGTGCATTGATCTGGCTCATCGGCATCTTCGCGCTGGCGGCCGGCCTGGCCACCGTGGCGAGCATCAATACCGGCTACGTGCTGCTGGTGGTGCCGCCGTACCGCGTGCAGCTTTCCCTCAACCTGGTGGTCATCGGCCTGCTGGCCGCGTTCGTCATCGCCTATCTGCTGGTCCGCGTGGTGCGCCGTACCCTGGCGCTGCCGGGTGCAGTGGGCGCCTTCCGCGAGCGCCGTCGGCGCGACAAGGCCGGGCGTGCGCTGCGCGACGCGCTGCGCACGCTGTTCGAAGGGCGCTTCGCCCAGTCGGTGAAATTCGCCGACAAGGCCTATACGCATGGCGAGAGCCCGGCGATGGCCGCGCTGGTGGCGGCACGCGCCGCCCATGCGATGCGCGACGAGACGCGCTACAAGACCTGGATGGCGCGGGTGGCGGAGCAGGGCGACGAGGCCCGCGCCGCGCGCCTGATGACCGAGGCCGAACTGGCGGTGGAAGACCGCCATTTCGATCTGGCCGCCGAGCGCCTGGAAACCCTGCGCCTGCTCGGCCACCGGCAGATCGCCGCGCTGCGCCTGTCGCTGCGCGTGGCTTCGGCGCTGCGCCACTGGGACGAGGTGCTCAAGCTGGCCCGCCAGTTGTACAAGCACAAGGCCTTGTCCGACGAGCAGGTCGAGCCGGTGATCCGCCGCGCCCACGTCGAGCGTCTGCGCCAGCTCTCCGGCGACGGACAGGCACTGGCCGACTACTGGAAGAGCATTCCCGCCGGTGAGTTGAAGGACCGGCGCATGGTCGAGCGTGCCGTGCCGATCCTGGTGGCCGGCGGGCAGGGCGCGCTGGCGCGCCGCAAGCTGGAACAGTTGCTCGACGCCGAATGGGATTCCGGCCTGGCGCGCCTGTATGCGCTGTGCGGCCAGGACGACGCGGTGGCCTGCCTGGCCAAGGCGGAAAGCTGGCTCAAGCAGCACCCCAAGGATGCCGGCCTGCTGCTGGCGCTGGGCCGCCTGTGCCTGCAGGCACAGCTGTGGGGCAAGGCGGAAAGCTATCTGGACGTTTCGCTGAAGATCGAGGAAGACGTGGAAACCCACTTGGCGCTGGCCGGCCTGCTGGAGCAGTTGGGGCGCGCCGAGGAGGCGCAGGCGCATTACCGTGCGGCGGCCAGGGTGTCGGCCGAGCCGGCGGGGAGTGTCGCGCTCGCCGATTAGTCCTGTGGGGCCTGGCGCGTGGGGTTCCGCGGAAAACAAAAAACCGCCAGCATGTGTGGCGGTTTTTTATTGGTGCTTGGCGCGCTTCAGGCCCAGTCTTGGGGCTTCAGATAGCGTTCGTACAGTTCGGCCTCGGGGCTGCCCGGCTCGGGGTGCCAGTCGTAGCGCCATTTGACGATGGGCGGCAGCGACATCAGGATGGATTCGGTGCGCCCGCCCGATTGCAGGCCGAACAGCGTGCCGCGGTCGAACACCAGGTTGAATTCCACGTAGCGCCCGCGCCGGTAGGCCTGGAAGTCGCGTTCACGTTCGCCGTAGGGCGTGTCGCGGCGGCGTTCGAGGAGGGGCAGGTAGGCCTCCAGGAACGCATCGCCCACCGAACGGGTGAGGCCGAAGGCGGCGTCGAAACCGGTCTTGCCGTCGGCGCCCAGGTCGTCGAAGAACAGCCCGCCCACGCCGCGCGCTTCGTTGCGGTGCTTGAGGTGGAAGTAGCGGTCGCACCATTCCTTCAGCCGGCGGTATTCGGCCTCGCCGCCATAGGGCAGCACGGCGGCCTTGCAGGTGGCGTGGAAGTGGCGCACGTCCTCTTCGAAAGGATAGTAGGGCGTGAGGTCCAGCCCGCCGCCGAACCACCATACCGGGGTCTTGCCTTCGGCCAGCGCGACGAAGCAGCGCACGTTCATGTGCGCGGTGGGGCAGTACGGGTTGCGCGGGTGCAGTACCAGCGAGACGCCCATGGCCTCGAAACGCCGGCCGGCGAGTTCGGGGCGGTGCGCGGTGGCCGAGGCGGGCATGCCGTCACCCATGACATGGGAGAAATTGACGCCGCCGCGTTCGAAGAAGCCACCGTCCTCGATGACGCGGGTAAGCCCGCCGCCCCCGCCGGGGCGCTCCCAGCCGTCGGCGTGGAAGGGCTGGCCGTCGAAGGCTTCCAAGCGTTCGACGATGCGTGCCTGCAGGCCGGTGAGATACTGCTTGATCCGCGCCAGATCGGGCGTGTCGCCGGTCATGCCTCAGCTCTTGCGGGCAACGGCGCGGTGACCGATGTCGCGGCGATACTGGCGGCCGTCGAACTGGATCTGGTCGGCAGCCTCGTAGGCGAGCTTCTGCGCAGTGCGCACGTTGTCGCCCAGCGCGGTGACGCACAGCACGCGTCCGCCGGCGGTGACGATCCGCCCATCCTGTTCGGCCGTGCCGGCGTGGAAGACGTGCAGGTCGTCGGTGTCGGCCGGCAGGCCGGTGATGGCGTCGCCCTTGCGCGGCGCTTCGGGGTAGCCGGCGGCGGCGAGCACCACGCCGAGGGCGACGCGGCGGTCCCATTCGGCCTCGGTCTGGTCGAGCCTGCCGGCGATGGCGGCTTCCACCAGATCGGCCAGGTCGGTCTTCAGGCGCAGCAGGATGGGCTGGGTTTCCGGGTCGCCCAGGCGGCAGTTGAATTCGACCACGCGCGGGCGGCCGGCCTCGTCGATCATCAGGCCGGCGTACAGGAAGCCGGTGTAGGGCGTGCCGTCGGCGGCCATGCCGGCCAGCGTGGGCTGGATGATCTCGCGCATCACGCGGGCGTGCACTTCCGGGGTGACCACCGGGGCGGGCGAGTAGGCACCCATGCCGCCGGTGTTGGGGCCCTGGTCGCCGTCCTGCAGGCGTTTGTGGTCCTGGCTGGTGGCCAGCGCCAGGGCGTTCTTGCCGTCGGCCATGACGATGAAGCTGGCTTCCTCGCCCTGCATGAATTCTTCGATGACCACGCGCGCGCCCGCGTCGCCCATCTTGTTGTCGAGCAGCATCATGTCGATGGCGGCATGCGCTTCTTCCAGCGTCATCGCCACCACCACGCCCTTGCCGGCGGCCAGGCCGTCGGCCTTGATGACGATGGGCGCGCCCTCGGCATCGATGTAGGCATGCGCCTGGGCGGCATCGGCGAAGGTCTGGTACTTGGCGGTCGGGATGCCGTGGCGGACCAGAAACTGCTTGGCGAAGTCCTTGGAGCTTTCCAGCCGGGCGGCGGCCTGCGCCGGGCCGAAGATCGGCAGCCCGGCGGCGCGGAAGGCGTCGACCACGCCGGCGGCCAGCGGGGCTTCCGGGCCGACCACGGTGAACACCACGCGCTCGCGGTGGGCGAGATCGACCAGATCGTCGATGGCGATCAGCGGCACGTTTTCCAGCAGCGGCTCGCGCGCGGTGCCGGCGTTGCCCGGCGCGACCAGCACGCGGGTGACCTTGGGCGACTGGGCGAGCTTCCAGGCGATGGCGTGTTCGCGTCCGCCCGAGCCGATGACGAGGACTTTCATGTACGCGCTCCGATCAGTGGCGGAAGTGGCGGAAGCCGGTGAACACCATGGCGACGTTCTGCTCGTCGGCGGCGGCGATCACCTCGGCGTCGCGCATCGAACCGCCCGGTTGGATCACCGCGGTGGCGCCGGCCTGGGCGAGCACGTCCAGGCCGTCGCGGAACGGGAAGAAGGCATCCGAGGCGACCACGCAGCCGGCGATCTGCAGGCCGGCGTTTTCGGCCTTGATCTTGGCGATGCGCGCGGAATCCACGCGGCTCATCTGCCCGGCGCCCACGCCGATGGTCAGGCCGTCCTTGCAATACACGATGGCGTTGGACTTGACGTACTTGGCCACCCGCCAGGCGAACAGCAGGTCGCGCAGTTCGGCCTCGGTGGGCGCGCGCTTGGTGACCACCCTCAGTTGCGTGCCGACATCGGCGAGCTGGATGCGCGCCTCGTCGGCGCTCTGCACCAGCAGGCCGCCGCCCACGCGCTTGTAGTCGAGGGCACCGGCGGGCTGGCCGAGGGCGCAGACCAGCACGCGCACGTTCTGCTTGGCGGCCAGCAGGGCCAGGGCCTCGGCGCTGTAGGACGGGGCGATCAGCACTTCGAGGAACTGCGCGGAGACCGCCTCGGCGGCGGCGCGGTCGACTTCGGTGTTGAAGGCGATGATGCCGCCGAAGGCCGAGGTGGGATCGGTGGAGAAGGCCTTTCTGTAGGCTTCCAGCGGGCTGGCGCCGAGTGCCACGCCGCAGGGGTTGGCGTGCTTGACGATGACGCAGGCGGGGCCCTGGCTGTCTGCGAAGGCTTTCACGCATTCCCACGCGGCGTCGGCGTCGGCGATGTTGTTGTAGGAGAGTTCCTTGCCCTGCAGTTGCGCGTAGCCGGCGATGCCGCCTTCCGGTGCGCCGGGTTCCTTGTAGAACGCCGCGCTCTGGTGCGGGTTTTCACCGTAGCGCAGGTTCTGCACCTTGTCGAAGGCCAGTTGCAGGCGTTCCGGATAGGCCTGTTTGGAAATCTCGCCGGCGTCGTTGCCGACCAGCGCGGTGAGGTGATTGGAGATCGCCGAATCGTAGCGCGCGGTGTGGGTGAAGGCCTTCACCGCGAGCGCGAAGCGGGTCTTGTACGACAGCGCGCCGGCGTTGGCCTTCAGTTCGGCGATGATGCCGGCGTAGTCTTCCGGGTCGGTGACGATGCCCACGCCGCCGGCTTCGTTGCCGTGGTTCTTGGCGGCGGCGCGCACCATGGCCGGGCCGCCGATGTCGATGTTCTCGATGGCGTCTTCCAGCGTACAGTCGGGGCGCGCCACGGTCTGCTGGAAGGGATAGAGATTGACCACCACCAGGTCGATGCGGCCGATGCCGTGCGCGGCGATGGTGTCCATGTGCTCGGCCAGGTCGCGGCGCGCGAGGATGCCGCCATGCACCTTGGGGTGCAGGGTCTTCACCCGGCCGTCGAGCATTTCGGGGAAGCCGGTGTGCTCGGAGACATCGGTGACGGCGAGTCCGGCGTCGCGCAGCAGCGCGGCGGTGCCGCCGGTCGACAGCAGCTTGACGCCGAGGCCGGCCAGTTCACGGGCGAAATCGAGTGCGCCGCGTTTGTCGGAAACGCTGATCAGGGCTTGGGTGACGGTCATGGGGAGAATCGGGCGACGGATGAAGGAAGAAGGCGTGCGGGCCGGAGGCGGCACGCGGAGGGTCAGAGCAGGTCGTACTCGGTGAGCTTGCGGCGCAGGGTGTTGCGGTTGATGCCCAGCATCTCGGCCGCGGCGGTCTGATTGCCGCCGGCCTGGCGCAGGACGAATTCGAGCATCGGGCGTTCGACGTTGCGGATCACCATGTCGTAGATGGCCGCGGGCTGTTCGCCATCCAGGTCGCGGAAGTACTGGTCCAGGGTGCGCTGGATGGAATCGGCGATTTCGTTGGAACGGCTCATGCTGCGAGCTCCCGCGGGTAGTCTTCTTCATAGCGCAGACGTGCGTCGGCCTCGGCCAGCTGGCCGAAGAAGGCATCCACCGCGTCGAGTTGTGCGTCGATGTCGGGCAACTGGTTCATCGCCCGGCGGAAGGCCGCCGAGCCGACCAGGCCCTTGGTGTACCAGGAGATGTGCTTGCGCGCGATCTTGACCCCGGTTTCCTCGCCGTAGAAGGCGTAGAGATCGGCCAGATGTTCGCGGCAGACCTGGTGGATTTCGCTGACCAGCGGCGGGGCGAGCAGCTCGCCGGTGCTCAGGTAGTGCTCGATCTCGCGGAAGATCCACGGCCGGCCCTGTGCGGCGCGGCCGATCATCACGCCGTCGGCGCCGGTATGGTCGAGCACGTGCTTGGCCTTCTGCGGGCTGTCGATGTCGCCGTTGGCGATCACCGGGATGTTCACCAGGGTCTTCACCTGGGCGATGGTGTCGTATTCGGCCTGGCCCATGTACTGGTCGGCGCGCGTGCGCCCGTGGATGGCGACGGCGCGGATGCCCGAGGATTCGGCGATGCGCGCGATGGCCGGGGCGTTCTTGTTGTCGCGGTTCCAGCCGGTGCGGAACTTCAGCGTGACCGGGGTTTCCGGCACGGCTTTGACCACGGCTTCGAGGATGCGCGCGACCAGCGCTTCGTCCTGCATCAGCGCGGAGCCGGCCATCACGTTGCACACCTTCTTGGCCGGACAGCCCATGTTGATGTCGATGATCTGCGCGCCGTGCTCGGCGTTGTAGCGCGCGGCCTCGGCCATCATCGCCGGATCGGCGCCGGCGATCTGCACGGAGATGGGCGCCACCTCGCCCTCGTGATTGGCCCGCCGGCGGGTCTTCGCGCTGCCGTACAGCAGCGAGTTGGAGGTCACCATCTCGCTGACCGCGAGCCCGGCCCCCAGCTTCTTGCAAAGCTGGCGGAAGGGACGATCGGTCACGCCGGCCATCGGGGCGACGAACAGATTGTTGCGCAGGGTGAAGCCGGCAAACTGCATCGGGAGGACAGCCAGGGGGGGAAAGGCGAGATTTTACCCCATGCGGCCGAGGGTGGGGGCGTACCGCAGCGCCCCGTCCGGGGTATCACAGGAAGTCACAGTCCGCTTGCGCCCCTGCGCAGTACCGTGACCTGGTTTCAGGGCCAGGCGCGTGCGCCGAACATCATGCGCTTGGCGACGAAATGGCGCAGCGGGCCGACCAGATCCAGCGCGAACAGGCCGGCGCCGCGCAGGTGGCGCAGCGCGGGCTGGTCGTTGCTGAACAGGTGCACCAGGGTGTCGGTGAAACGGATGGTGCCGAAGCGGTCGGGCGCGCGGCGGCGCGCGTAGGCGTCCAGCGTGGCGGGGGCGCCGGGATCGCCGGGGTGGCGCAGCAGGGTGTCGGCCAGCGTCCAGACGTCGCGCAGTGCCAGGTTGAAGCCCTGGCCGGCGACCGGGTGCAGGGTCTGCGCGGCGTTGCCCAGCCACACGGTGCGCGGGCCCACCGGCTTGCGCCGGGCGCGCAGGCCCAGCGGGTAGCGCAGGCGTTCGCTCACCGAGGTCAGGCGCAGGCGGCCGCCGAGGTGTTCCTGCAGGCGGGCGAGGTAGTCGGCGTCGTCGAGGGCGAGCAGTTCGTCGGCCTGTTGCGGCGCGGCCACATGAACCAGCGCGTAGGCCGTGCCGTAGGGCAGCAGGGCCACCGGGCCGGCCGGGGTGAAGCGTTCGAAGGCGGTACCGCGCGCGGCGCCTTCGGCTTCGACCAGGGCGATCAGGGCGTGCTGGTGATAGTCGCGGATCAGCAGTTCGCTTTCTTCCGCACCCACGCTGCCTTCGGCGCGTACGACGAGGCGCGCGCGGCGGGGCCCGGCGTGTTGTCCGGCGAGTTGGGCGGTGATGCCGTCATCCCCGGTTTCCAGGGCGCCGACCTCGGTTTCGTCGAGCACCGGGATGTCGGCGGCGTCGAGCGCGCTGCGCAGCGCGCCGGCCAGCGCACCGGCCGAGGCGACGTGGCCGAGCGCCGGCAGGCCGTGGTCGGCGGCGCGGATCAGCGTGCGGCCGAAGCCGCCGCGCTGGGAGACGTGGATGGTGTCGATGGCGGTGGCCGGCAATGCATGCCACACGCCCAGGCGTTCGAGGGTGAGCCGGGTGCCGTGGGCCAGCGCGAGCACGCGCGGATCGGCAGCGGTGGCTTCGCGCGGGCGGGTGTCGGCGAGCACGGTGTCCAGCCCGCTGTCCCTGAGTGCGAGGGCGAGCGCCATGCCGACCGGGCCGGCGCCGACGATGAGCAGGTCGTGTTGCGTCATGCGCGCGCCTCGCGCATCAGCGCTTCGATGTCGGCGACTTCGCGCGGGACTTCGCCGGTGATGAATTCGCAGCCGTCGGCGGTGACCACGGCGTCGTCCTCGATGCGGATGCCGATGTTCCAGAAGGCTTCCGGCACGTCGTCGGCGGGGCGGATGTAGCAGCCCGGTTCCACGGTGAGCACCATGCCCGGCACCAGCGCACGCCAGGTGCCGTCCAGCTTGTATTCGCCGGCGTCGTGCACGTCCATGCCCAGCCAGTGGCCGGTGCGGTGCATGTAGAAGCGCCGGTAGTCGCCGCTTTCCAGCACGCCGTCGAGGCTGCCGGCGAGCAGCTTGAGGTCCAGCATGCCCTGGGCGAGCACGCGCACGGCGGCCTCGTGGGGGGCGTCCCAACTGGCGTCGGGGCGGGTCGCCGCGCGCGCGGCGGCCTGGGCGGCCAGCACCACTTCATAGACGTCGCGCTGCGGGGCGCTGAAGCGGCCGTTGATCGGGAAGGTCCGGGTGATGTCGGCGGCGTAGCCGTCGAGTTCGCAGCCGGCGTCGATCAGCAGCAGTTCGCCGTCGGCCATGCGGCGGTCGTTTTCCACGTAGTGCAGCACGCAGGCGTTGGCGCCGCTGGCGACGATGCTGGTGTAGGCCGGGGCCTGGGCGCCGGCCGCGCGGAAGGCGTGCAGCAGTTCGGCTTCGATCTCGTATTCGAAACGGCCCGGACGGCTGGCCAGCATGGCGCGGCGGTGGGCGTGCGCGGAAATGCTGGCGGCGCGGCGCATCACGGCGAGTTCGGCGGCGTCCTTAACCAGGCGCATCTCGTCCAGTTCGGCGCGCAGGTCGCGCAGGGTGCGCGGCGGCACGGTGCCGGCGCGGCTGTTGGCGCGCACGGTGTTGAGGGCGCCGAGCAGGCGGGTATCCCAGTCGCTGTCGTGGCCCAGCGCGCACCACAGCGCGGGCTGGTCGGCGAGCAGGTCGGGCAGGCGGCGCTCCAGGTCGCCGATGGTGAAGGCTTCGTCGAAGCCGAAGTGTTCGCGGGCGGCCTCGGGGCCGTGGCGGAAGCCGTCCCAGATTTCGCGTTCTTCGTCCTTGGCGCGGCAGAACAGGATGCAGCGGTCCTCTTGGCCGGCGATCAGCACGGCGACCGCCTCGGGTTCGCGGAAGGCGGTGAGGTAGTAGAAATAGCTGTCGTGCCGGTAGGGGTAGTGGGCATCGCGGTTGCGGATGCGCTCCGGCGCGGTGGGCAGGATGGCGATGCCGCCGCCCTGCTCGTGCATGCGCGCCAGCAGGCGCACGCGGCGGGCTTGGAAGGGGGCGATGTCCAGGCGGGGTTCGGCGGGTGCGTTCATGGGGCTGATTATGTCACGGCGCTCCGGCGAGGTCGCCGGCGCGCAGGCGCTGGTCCAGCGCCTGCAACTGGGCGGGCGTGCCGATGTTTTCCCATAGGCCGTCGTAGCGTTCGCCGGTGGCGAGGCCGGCGGCGATGGCGCGGCGGTAGAGCGGGCCCATGGCGGCTCTGGCGCCGGGCGCGAGGTGGGCGAAGCTGCGGCTGTCGTAGAGGCCGATGTTGCCAAAGGTGAGCTTGTCGGCGCCGTCGCCGTGCAGCCGGCCCGCATCGTCCAGGGCGAAGTCGCCGTCGGGGTGGAAGGCCGGGTTGGGCACCATGACGAGGTGCATCCTCGGCTCCGGGGCGTCCGCCATGCGGGCCGCCAGCGGCAGCAGCCTGCGGTAGTCGTAGCCGCAGTGGATGTCGCCGGAGACGACCAGGAAGACGCTGCCGGCGCCCGTGGTGCCTTCGGCCAGCAGCGGCAGGGCCTGGGCGATGCCGCCGGCGGTTTCCAGGGCTTCCGTTTCGGCGGAGTAGTGCAGCCGGACGCCGAACCGGGTGCCGTCGCCGAGGGCGGCTTCGATCTTCTCGCCCAGCCAGGCGTGGTTGATGACGATGTCGCGCAGGCCGGCGCGGGCCAGGGCTTCGATCTGCCACACGATCAGGGGCTTGCCGCCGGCCGCCAGCAGGGGTTTGGGGCAGGTGTCGGTGAGCGGGCGCATGCGCTCGCCGCGCCCGGCGGCCAGGATCATCGCGCGCATCGGCGGGGGCTCAGAAGGTGTAGCCGAACTCGACCGGTTCGGGTTCCAGGCGGTCGAGCAGCCTGAGCAGCGGCGTGAGTTCGCCATAGCGCTTGCAGCTTGCGCGCAGGTAGGCGAACACCCGCGGCATGTCCTTCAGGTAGCCGTCCTTGCTGTCGCGGTGGTAGAGGCGGGCGAAGATGCCCAGCACCTTGAGGTGGCGCTGCACGCCCATCCACTCGAAGTCGCGGTGGAAGTCGGCGAAGTGCTCGCGCACCGGCAGGCCGATCTTGCGCGCGGTGTCCCAGTAGCGCGCCAGCAGGTCGAGGACGAAGCCTTCTTCCCAGTGGATGTAGGCATCCTTGAACAGCGATGCGAGATCGTAGGTGATGGGGCCGTAGACGGCATCCTGGAAGTCGATGATGCCGGGGTTGCGGCCGTCTTCCAGGTACATCAGGTTGCGCGAGTGGTAGTCGCGGTGCACGAAGACGCGCGGTTCGGCGAGGTTGACCGCGAGGATGCGCTCGAAGGCACGGTCGAGCTGGGCGCGTTCGTCGCCGCCGAGGGCATGGCCCTTGTGGCGGGCCACGTACCATTCGGGGAACAGCGCGAGTTCGCGGGCGAGCAGTTCGCGTGAGTACTCGGGCAGCACGCCCGGCCGGCTGGCCGCCTGGATGGCCGCCAGGCTGCCCAGGGCGTCGGCGTACAGGCTGTGTGCGCGGCCCGCGTCTGTTGGGTCGAGCACGTCCAGGTAGGTGCGGCTGCCGAGGTCGGAGAGCAGCAGGAAGCCTTGCTCCGCGTCGCGCGCGAGCACTTCCGGGACGTGTGCCCCGGTGGCGCCGAACAGTTCGGCGACGGCGAGCCAGGGGCGGCAGTCTTCGTGTTCCGGCGGAGCGTCCATGACGATGCGCGCCGGCGCGCCGTCGGCGAACTGCACGCGGAAGTAGCGGCGGAAGCTGGCATCGGCCGAGGCCGGGGTGATGTCGAAGGCGCGATCCGGCAGTTGCGCCGCGAGCCACTGGCGCAGTTGTTCGATTCGATGCAAACCGGTTCTCCGCGAACGTTCGTGTAGAATCGCCGAGTTTATCAAAGGCATGGTGCGCGCCGCGCGCGCGGGCCACTTTTTTCGGACGGGGAGCGCTTTGCCGGACTTTGGTTTGAAGACACGGATGAAGGTGATTCCGCTGCTGCTGTGCTGGGTGTCCGGCGGCGCATTGGCAAGTGGTCTTCCGGCCCTGGTGGTCTCGCCCGATCTGGTGAGGGAGCGGCCCGGCAAGACGCCGGTGGTGCGCCCCGCTGCAACGCAAACCCCTGCTCCCGCACCAGCACCGTCCGTGCAGCCGCCTGCCAGCCGTCCTGCCGCCGGTACGGCCGGTCCTGGCCTTGCGCCCGCCCCGGCGGCGCCAGGAACCGAAGTACGGCCAGTGACCGGGCATGGCGAGCCGAGCGATGCACCGACCGTCGCGCCGACCCCTCCGGCAAGCTCTGCTCCGGCGCCTGCCGCCGCCAGTCCTGCGGCGGTTGTCCCTGCGCGTGCGGCGCCCACCGTGGACATCGTCCCGGTGCCCGGCGCTTCGACGGGCGACGGGCGCGAGGCCACGGAAGTTTCGGCGCTGCGCATCCGTGGGACACGTGCCGTCGAACTGGCCGCCGAAGGCGAGGCCGAGCTTCAGCGCGGCGCCTTGACGCTGACTGCCGACCGGCTGACGTATCGCGAACTGACCGACGAGGCAGTCGCCGAAGGCAATGTGCGCCTGGTCCAGGGCACCGACGAGGTGTCCGGCCCGGCCGCGCGCATCGTCGTCGGGGAGCGTACCGGCGAGTTCGAATCACCGAGCTATTCGTTGACCCGCCGCTCCGAACCCGAGCCCGGCGAGGTGCCGCGCGAGATCGTCGGCAGCGGGCAGGCCGAGGCGCTGCAGTTCGAAGGCGAGAACCAGTACCGTTTGCGCAACGCGACCTGGACCAGTTGCAGTCCAGCCGACCCGGATTGGTACGTGAAGGCGCGCGATCTGCACCTCGATTACGACACCGAGGTCGGTACGCTGCGCGACGGCACGGTGGTTTTCAAGGATGTGCCGATCCTCTGGCTGCCGTGGGCGGACTTTCCGCTCACCGCGCGCCGCCAGTCCGGCCTGCTGGCGCCGACCTTCGGGACCTCGAACCGCACCGGGGTGGATTTCACCCAGCCGTACTACTGGAACATTGCACCCAATTACGATGCAACCATTTCCCCGCGCTTCATGAGCCGGCGTGGATTGCAGCTGGGTGGAGAGTTTCGCTACCTGAACGCGGACTATCAGGGCGAACTGCGCGCTGAATGGTTACCCAAGGACCGGGTGGCGGGTATCGAGCGGCGACTGGGCTCGCTTCAGCACCAGCACCGGATCACGCCTCGTCTGCGCGCTTCGCTGGACCTGAATTCCGTATCGGACGACGACTATTTCGAGGATCTCAGCTCGCGGGTTTCAGTGGCCTCGAAAGTCAACCTGCTGCGCCAGGGGCGGCTGGATTATCAAGGCGCGGACTGGTGGTCTGCCTCGGCGCTCTGGCAGCGTTACCAGACGCTTTCCGGTACTGAACCCTATCGCAAGCTTCCACAGCTGGCTTTGAACGCCAACCGCGCAGATATGCCGTGGGGCACGGTATGGACGTTCAATGGGCAATACACGGATTTCGACCACCCCGACAAGGACCTGATCCGGGGCGGATATCGGGTTTATACCCCCGGAAACCGTCTGGTGCTGTACCCGCAGGTTGCGCTGCCGATCGAGCGCGCCGGCTTTTACATTACACCGAAGATCGGTTTGCATTACACGCGCTACAAGCTGGACGAGCCATACGACATCGCCAAGGGCAAGACTTCGATTACCCGGTCGGTGCCGATCTTTTCCGTGGATAGCGGCCTGAACTTCGAGCGGGAAGCCACGCTGTTTGGCAATGATTATGTCCAGACTCTCGAGCCGCGGGTGTTCTATGTCAGATCGCCGGGGCGTGACCAGGATGCAATTCCACTGTTCGACACGTATCGCTACGACTTCAGCTTCGCGCAGATGTTCTCGGAGATGCCGTATAGCGGACATGACCGGATCGCCGACAACGACCAGGTCACGGTAGCGCTTACCTCGCGCCTGATCGATCCGCGGACGGGCGCAGAGCGGCTGTATGCGGCGATCGGCCAGCGTCATTATTTTTCCGATCAGGAAGTGGGGCTGCCGGGAGAAACGTTGCGGGTTGATCGCCGTACCGACATCCTTGCTGCACTGGGGGGGCAGATCAGCGCCAGTACTGCGCTGAGCAGTGCCTGGCAGTACAACCCCCGCGAAAGCCAGACCGAACGGTTTACGGTGGGCGCCAGATGGCAGCCGGAGTTCGGCAAAGCGCTCAACCTCAATTACCGCTGGACGCGTGATGTACTGCGCGATGTCGATGTTTCCGCACAATGGCCGCTGGGCGGCAACTGGTACGGGGTCGGCCGGCTGACCCGGTCGATCAAGGATCGACGCGTGACCGAGGCCATTGCCGGCTTCGAGTACAACGGTGGCTGCTGGGTGTTCCGTACCGTCGCACACCGTTTTGCCACGACGGAAGACCGCGTCACCCAATCCCTCTTCTTCCAGCTCGAACTGAACGGCCTGGCGAGCATCGGCTCCAATCCGGTGGGTCTGCTCAAACGCAGCGTATCGGGCTATGGCAAGATCAACGAACCCGGTTCCGGGCGCATCTTCGGTACAGACTGAAACCACATCGACACTCATGAAACGACTGATTTTCCGATTCGGATTTTTCCTGCTCGCCTGCTCCGCCGGCCTGGCCCAGCCACTGGCCGCCGCGCCGCGCCCGGTCGAGGTCGACCGCATCGTCGCGGTGGTCAATAACGAAGTGATCACCGCGCTGCAGCTGCGCGAACGGCTCGATCAGGCGGTTCGCCGCCTGGAGCGCCAGGGCACGCAACTGCCGCCGCGCGAAGTGCTGGAGCGGCAGATGCTCGAACGCCTGATCATCGAGCGGGCGCAGCTCCAGCTTGCCCGGGAAAACGCCATCCGCGTGGATGAAGCCACGCTGGAGCGTGCGATGGAGCGCATCGCGCAGAGCAACGGGCTGACCATCGAGGGCCTGCGTGAAGCCCTGGCCAGGGACGGCGTGTCCTGGCAGCGCTTCAGCGAAGAAGTGCGCACTGAACTGCTGATCACCCGTTTGCGCGAACGGGAGGTCGACAGCCGCATCGTGGTGACCGAGGCGGAGGTGGACAACTTCCTCGCCAACAACCCGGAAGCACTGTCCGGGCGCGAATACCATGTCGCGCACATCCTGCTGCGCGCGCCCGAAGGCGCCTCCCCGGAGCAGATCGATGCCCTGGTCGCGCGCGCCGAAGAGGTCGTCCGCCGTCTGGAAGGCGGCGAGGATTTCGGCAGCGTGGCGGCCGAACTGTCCGACGCACCGGACGCCATGAACGGCGGCGATTTCGGCTGGCGTACGCCGGACCGCATGCCGGCGCTGTTCGCCGAAATCGTTGGCGAACTGAGCCCCGGACAGGTTTCCCCGGTGCTGCGCAGCGCTGCCGGCCTGCACCTGGTCAAGCTGCTCGACGAGCGCGGCGGATCGGCCAGTGGCGCGGACAACGTGGAACAGACGCGGGTCAGCCACATTCTCATCCGCACCTCCGAAGTGGTGTCCGACGAGGATGCCGAGAACCGCCTGCGCGGCCTGCGCGAACGCATCGTTCATGGCAGCGCGGATTTCGCGGAACTGGCGCGTGCCCATTCCGCCGATCTGTCCGCGGCCAAGGGCGGGGAACTGGGGTGGATCTATCCCGGCGATACCGTGCCGGAATTCGAGCGCGCGATGAATGCCCTGGCGCCGGGCGAGGTCAGCGAGCCGGTGCGCTCGCCGTTCGGTTGGCACCTGATCAAGGTGTATGAGCGCCGGGTGCAGGATGTTTCCGAAGAGCGCCGCCGCGCGGTGGCGCGGGGCGCGCTGCGCGAGCGCAAGGCGGAGGATGCCTTCGAGGACTGGGTCCGCCAGTTGCGCGACAGTACCTATGTCGAATACCGGCTCGAAGAGCAGGAATGATCTTCCCGTGCTCGCCGTGACCAGCGGCGAGCCGGCGGGTATCGGTCCGGAATTGTGTGCCCGCCTGGCGGGGCGCGCCTGGCCGGCAAACCTGGTGGTGCTGGGCGATGCCACGCTGATCGAACAGCGTGCCGCCTGCGCCGGCATCGCCGTCCGCCTGCGCGAATACCGCCCGGGGCAGGCCCCGCGCACCGATGTGCTCGACGTGCTGCACTGTCCGCTGGCGGTGCCCGCGCGTGCCGGGGTGGTCGATCCTGCCAATGCGCGCTACGTGCTTGCCCTGCTCGACCGCGCGCTGGCCGGCTGCCGTTCCGGCGAATTCGCCGGCATGGTCACCGCCCCGGTGCACAAAGGGGTGATCAACGACGGCGGCGTGCCATTTTCCGGGCATACCGAATATCTCGCCGAGCACACCGGCACCGCGCGGGTGGTGATGATGCTGGTCGGCGGCGGCCTGCGCGTCGCACTGGCCACCACCCACCTGCCGCTGCGCGCGGTGGCGGACGCCATCACCCCCGCAGTGCTCGAGGAAACCCTGCGCATCCTGCACCACGACCTGCGCACGCGCTTCGGCCTGCCGGCGCCGCGTATCCTGGTCGCCGGGCTCAACCCGCATGCGGGTGAAGGCGGGCACATGGGGCGCGAGGAAATCGACGTGATCGTGCCGGTGCTCGACCGCCTGCGCGCCGAGGGCATGCAGTTGCTCGGCCCCCTGCCGGCGGACACGCTGTTCGTGCCGCACGCGCTCGAACAGGGCGATGCGGTGCTCGCCATGTACCACGACCAGGGCCTGCCCGTGCTCAAGCACGCCAGCTTCGGCGGCGGGGTGAACGTCACCCTCGGGCTGCCCATCGTGCGCACCTCGGTGGACCACGGCACCGCGCTCGATCTGGCCGGCAGCGGGCGGGCCGATCCGGGCAGCCTGTTCGCCGCCGTCGAACTGGCGGCGCGCATGGCGCGCGCCTGAGTTCTCCACTTCTTTTCCGGTTCGTACATGGAACACCGCGCACGCAAGCGTTTCGGGCAGAACTTCCTGTCCGATCCCAACATCATCCGCAAGATCGTCGAAGCCATCCGTCCGCAGGCCGACGATCGGGTCGTCGAGATCGGCCCCGGCCTGGGCGCGCTCACCGAGCCGCTGCTCGAACGCCTCGCCCACCTGCACGTGGTGGAGATCGACCGCGACCTGATCGCCCGCCTGCACGAACGCTGGCCGGCCGAACGTGTCACGGTGCACGAGGGCGATGCCCTCAAGTTTGATTTCGGCGCGCTGGCGGACGGCGGGAAAGCGCTGCGCGTAGTGGGCAATCTGCCCTACAACATCTCCACGCCGCTGCTGTTCCATCTGGCCGGCTTTGCCGGCGCGGTGCGCGACATGACTTTCATGCTGCAGAAGGAAGTGGTGATGCGCATGGTCGCCGAGCCGGGCAGCGACGAGTATGGCCGCCTGTCGGTGATGCTGCAGTACCGTTTCCGCATGGGCCGCCTGTTCGACGTGCCGCCGGGCGCCTTCCGGCCGGCGCCCAAGGTCATGAGCAGCATCGTGCGCATGGTGCCGCTGCCGCCCGAGGCACTGCTGGCGGACGATGAGGAACTGCTCGGCAGGATCGTCGCGGCGGCCTTCGGCCAGCGCCGCAAGACCCTGCGCAACACCTTGCGCGACTATCTCGGCGAAGCGGACTTTGCCGCCCTGGGCCTGGATGCCGGCCTGCGCGCCGAGCGCCTCGGTGTAGCCGACTACGTGGCCATCGCCAACCACGTCGCGCGTCGCTGAGCGCGGGCGCAGGCGTCAACGAAAAAGGGCCGGGTTGCCCCGGCCCACACGCCGTCCGGCGCCCTCCGGGCTCAGTCCTTTTTCAGCGGGCAGGTGTTCAGGCCGATCAGCAGATAGGCCGGGCACCAGCCCATCAGGCCGGTGGCCAGCGGCAGTACGCCGATCCACGCCCATACCGGGCCACCCAGCAGCGCCCAGGCGATCAGCGCGATGCCGACCACGATGCGCAGGATCTTGTCGATGCCCCCCACGTTGGCTTTCATGATGCTCCCTCCTCAGGAATGATCGAGTGAGGGCGATTGGAGCATTCCGCCCCGGCCCGGTCTGTAACCCCGGTCACATAGCGTGCGGCCGTGTGTGGGGAGGCGGTCGTTTTGGCTCCGCGCTTATTGAACGAGCCCGGCGAACCAGATGACCTGGCCGAGCACGGCGAAGTCGGTGCCGGGCTGGGTGGTGTCGATCTCGTACTCGCGGTAGAGGCGGTTGTCCGAGATCACCTTCACGATGCCGCCGGGCAGGGCCTCCAGGCGTTTGCACACTTCCTCTTCGCCCAGGCGCACCACGTAGATGCCGCTCGACACCGCGGTGCGCGAGGCGTCCAGCACGACGGTCCAGCCGGCCTGCAGGGTCGGGGACATCGAGTCTCCCTTGACGCGCACGAGGAACAGGTTGGCCGGCCTGGCGCCGATGGTACGGAGGAAGGCCTTCGAGAACAGCAGGGCGTCCGGTTGCGCATCCCGGTTCGCGGCGCCGTGGCCGGCGGACGCGCGCGCATGACGGTAGTGGCGGATCGGCACGAACTCTTCGGCGATGCGGATCGTTGCGGCCCACGCCTGATAGTCGTCTTCGGGCAGCAGGATGTCCGACGCCGCGCGGGACTGATCCGGTGTTTGCTCCGCCTCTTGCCCGGAGGGCAGCGCGTTTACGGCTGCTGCGATGGCCGGCGGCGGCCGGAAGAGCGTCTTGATGCCTCCCGGGCCGCCTCTTCCCTGCACCTGCCTGGACGGCCAGCCCTCGCGCTGAGCCTTGTCGCGGCACCCTCTGGCGGTTCCTGGAAGACCAGGAATGCCTCTCGCACTCAGTTGCGCCATGTCCTCGGCGGACAGCCATAGTTCAACTTCCATACTTCAGTCTCATGTACGGAAATTGAGTGCGGCGGTTTCTGAACGAGAACGGAAAGCGGCAATCCGTCGATTTTCAGCTAAACATGCAGAATTTACGGCTCTTGCCATATACGGCATGTTCGGAAGAGTTGACATGTTCGAAGATTTATTCCTAACATGCCATCCATCGCAACCCGACCAAGAGCAGCGAACGATGGCAACCGCACTCGTGAAAAAAGCCAGTCGAGACTGGCACCCGGCCGACATCAAGGCAGCCTTGGAGAAGAAGGGTTGGACGCTGCGCGCCCTTGCCGCGCACCACGGCCTTTCGTCCTCTTCCCCGCTGTCACACACCTTTCTGCGCAGCTACCCGCTGAACGAGAAGCGCATCGCCGAGGCCATCGGCGTGCCCGTGCAGAAGATCTGGCCGAGCCGGTACTACCCGGACGGCACGCCCCGTCTGCGCGGGCTGCGCGGCATGCGCACGCAGGGGAAGTCTACCCCGATCAATTGCCAACGCAATGGCAATAGCAGGGAGGCGACGTACCGTGCGGTCCGCATGCCGGCATAGTGCATATGCCCTATTGGAGGATCGATACCCACGGGCAGGAATCGCGCGCTGTTCCGGCCTATCCGGGGCCGGCTCTGTCCGATGCCCGCAGGGCCGCGGGTGATGGGTGGGGGCACAACGCGCGGACAGGGCTCCGTGCCGGTCTGCGTGGTGGCCACGCTCCAGGCCGCCGGGTTCCGGGCGACCCGGGTGCAGACCCGCGTGTTCAGCCTGGTTGCGGCTTCGCCGGTGCCGATCGCGGCGGACGACATCATCCGGCTGCTGTTCGCCGAGGGCGCTTCAACCAGTTCCTCGTCGGCACACCGCACCTTGCACGAGCTGACCCTGGCCGGTCTGCTGCTGCGCGAGTGGGTTCCGGGACGGACCGGGGCGCGCGCGGTGTATTCGATTCATGCGGACAGGACGGTCGGCTGTCGCACGGCTGCCGGGGAAGGAGCCGGCGAAGGCAGGACGGAATCTTGCCCGCCGGGGACATCGTGCCGGATGGCGCGTGCGGGGCGCGGGGGAGTCTGTACGTCGCCCTAGCGGGTGCCGGTGGCCAGTTCGCGCAGGCCGGCGGCGTCGAGCACTTCCACCTGTTCGCGCCCCAGGCGCACCAGCCCCTGCTCCGCAAACCCCTTCAGCAGGCGGCTGACGATCTCGCGTACGCTGCCCAGTTCGTCGGCCAGTTGCTGGTGGGTGGTGCGCAGCATGCGGCCCTTGCCGAGCAGCAGCGCGGCGAGGCGCTGGTCGAGACGCTGGAAGGCGACCGCCTCGATCAACTGCATCAGGTCGGCGATGCGTTCGGCGAACAGGTTGAAGACGAAGGTGCGGAAGGCCGGCTCGCCGAGCAGTTCGTCGAACACCGCACCGGGCAGCAGCATCAGCAGGGTTTCCGTCTCGGTGATGCCGCGCGCGTTATAGGCGCTGTGCGCCAGCAGGCAGGACGAGGAGATCACGCAGGTCTCGCCCGCGGCCACGCGGTACAGCGGCAGTTCGCGCCCGCTGGGCGCGGCCTTCAGCACGCGTACCGAGCCTTCCACCACGAACGGGAAACCCTCGCAGGCCTGCAGATCGTCGAACAGCAACTGCCCGGCGGGCAGGCGCACCCAGCTCGCCGCACCCAGCAGACGTGCGCGGGCCTCGGCGGGCAACGCGTCGAGTACCGGGTAGCGCGTGGCGAGTTGATCGGCGTCGAGTATCGGCATGGCTCAGGCTTGCAGATCGAGGATCACCGGGGCGTGGTCCGAGGGGCGCTCCAGCTTGCGTGGCGTCTTGTCCACCATGCATTGCCGGACACGCTCACGCAAGGCGGTGGATACCAGCAGATGGTCGATGCGCAGGCCGAAATTGCGGCGGAACGCGCCCATGCGGTAGTCCCACCACGAGTAGCTGCGCTCGGGCTGCTCGAACAGGCGGAAGGCGTCGTGCAGGCCCAGATCGAGCAGCGCCGCGAAGGCCGCGCGTTCATCGGCGGAAACGTGGATCTCGTCCTTCCAGTCCGGGTGGGCGTCCCGCGCTTCCGGTGCGATGTTGAAGTCGCCGGCCAGCACCAGGCGCGGATGGCGGGCGAGCTCATCGCGCAGCCAGGCGGTCAGCGCCGCCAGCCAGTCCATCTTGTAGGCGAACTTGTCGGAGCCTACCGCCTGGCCGTTGGGGAAATAGCCGCACACCACGCGGATGCCGCCCACGCTGGCGGTGATGATGCGCTTCTGCGCGTCCGCGAAGCCCGGGATGTCGCGCACGACGTCCTGCGGCGTTTCACGGGTGAGGATGGCCACGCCGTTGTAGGTCTTCTGTCCGTTGAACACCGCCTGGTAGCCGGCGGCTTCCAGCTCCGCGGCGGGGAAGGCATGGTCCTCCATCTTGAGTTCCTGCAGGCACAGCGCGTCGGGCTGGTTGGCGGCCAGCCAGTCGAGCACGTGGGGCAGGCGGACCTTGAGGGAATTGACGTTCCAGGTGGCGATTTTCATGGTATGGGCGATTTCTTTTAATTTCAGGTGCTTGTGCGGGTATCTTGCCTGATTTTTCACTCTGGCTACCCATCTAGCTACCCACTTTCGGGGCACTGTGAGCGTGGAGTCCGTGTTGCGCAGATGCAACCATGGTATCAGCGAGCGGACTTGTTCCGCTCGATCATGGCCTGCACGCTGGCCGCTGAATCATCTGCCGATCTTCACTGGCTCCAGCATGCCGTCCCTGGCCATCCTGTAAATCGTCGAGCGGGACATACCGGCTTGGCTTCGATTGGGCGCATCTGAAACTATTCCATATTGCCTGTTTCGGATATATCTGTATGATGCAATATATGGGTGCGACACTCATTCACCGCAGCAAGGAAACCAGGGCCGATGGCGTGACCATCGAAATGGTCATCTGGTCGGTGGACCCGGCGGTAGCGGGCTCCGCGCACGAATACAAGTATCGGCTCTATGCGGGTCGGGCGGGTCGTACGCTGGTGCGCTACGACAACGAGGCGGGCAAGGGCGACCACAAGCACGTCGGTGCGGATGAAGCGGAAGTGCCGTTCCGCTTCGTGTCCATGCAGCAAGCGGTGTCCGACTTCCTGGCGGACGTGGCGCGTTTGACGGGGGAATGAATCATGGCAAATCTGGCGATCATCGGAATCACCGACTGGGCGGCCACGCAGACGCGGGTGCGCGACGTGGCGCGCTGCGTCGATGCCTGCGAGAACCTGCCGGAGGGCGATTACTACCTGGGCTTTGCCGATGCGGCGCAGCTGTTGGCCGAGTTGCCGCCGCGCCGGCTTGATACGCTGCGTGCCATCAAGCACCTGGGGCCGGCATCCATCTATGCCGTGGCCAAGGCGCTCGGGCGCAATTACTCGAACGTGCATGCCGACGTGCAGAAGCTGGTCGGGCATGGCTTGGTGGAAAAGCAGGCGGACGGGCGTGTCGTGGTACCGTGGGCGGACGTAGTGGTCAGGGTGGATGCTTCGCTGCTTAGTGCTGCTTAGTGCTGCGCTATCAGCCCTGTGCAGTTTCATCGCTGCGCGCTCGCCTGAAGTTCGCATCGTCCTGGCTGTAGGCCGGGGCGTCGAACACAATTTTTGATCCGGCGCGCGCGCGTCGGGCGGGCGGCTTCTGTGGCATCCTACCGGCGCTTCGAATTGTGCAGGATGCCACGGGAACGTGCCTGGTGCGTGCCTCGTCGGCATCCTTGTGCCTCCCACGTGGTCTTCCGCCGTGCCGGATCGGCGGCCATCCAACCGAACCGATACCCGCGATGAACGACAAGACGGACTCGCGTATTCCGCGCGGGGTGTGGATCCTCGGCGGCGTGAGCCTGCTGATGGACATTTCGTCCGAGATGATCCACAGCCTGCTGCCGCTGTTCATGGTCGCCGGGCTGGGCGCCAGCGCGCTGGTGATCGGCTTGATCGAGGGGGTGGCCGAGGCCACCGCGCAGATCGTCAAGGTGTTCTCCGGCGTGTTGAGCGACTATCTCGGCAAGCGCAAATGGCTGGCCGTGGCCGGCTATGGCCTGGGGGCGCTGAGCAAGCCGCTGTTCGCACTGGCCCAGGGCGTCGGGCTGGTGTTCACCGCGCGCTTCATCGACCGCATCGGCAAGGGCATCCGGGGGGCGCCGCGCGATGCCCTGGTGGCCGACGTGACGCCGCGCCATCTGCGTGGCGAGGCCTACGGGCTGCGGCAGTCGCTGGATACCGTCGGCGCGTTCGCCGGACCGCTGCTCGCCGTGGGGCTGATGCTGCTGTGGGCCAACGATTTCCGCCTGATCTTCTGGGTCGCGGTGATTCCCGCGGTGCTGTCGGTGGCCCTGCTGGTCTTCGGCCTGCGCGAGCCGCCGGTGCGCGATCCCGCCAAGCCGCGCACCAATCCGATCCGCCGCGAGAACCTGCGCCGCCTGCCGGCCGCGTACTGGTGGGTGGTGGCGCTGGGCGCGGTGTTCACCCTGGCGCGTTTCTCCGAGGCCTTCCTGGTGCTGCGCGCCGAGCAACTGGGCATTGCGTTGGCTGTGGTGCCGCTGGTCATGGTGGCGATGAATCTGGTGTATGCGCTGTGCGCCTACCCGTTCGGCTGGCTGTCGGACCGCATCAGCCGGCGCGCGCTGCTGGCCTGGGGGCTGGTGGTGCTGATTGTGGCGGATCTGGTGCTGGCCGCGAGCGACGGCTGGCCTTTGCTGCTGGTCGGCGTGGGGCTGTGGGGCGTGCACATGGGCATGACCCAGGGTCTGCTGGCGGCCATGGTGGCCGACAGCGCACCGGCCGATCTGCGCGGCACGGCCTTTGGTTTCTTCAATCTGCTCAGCGGGGTGGCCTTGCTGCTGGCCAGCGTGATCGCCGGTGTGCTGTGGGACACCCTGGGGGCGTCGATGACTTTCCACGCCGGCGCGCTGTTCAGCGCCCTGGCACTGGCGGTTCTGCTGTGCCGTCCCGGAGTCAGAGCCGCGGCGCTGCCAGGCCGGTGAGCAGGCGCGGCAGCGAGGAGGCCAGCAAGGCCAGGCCGGAGACGGTGAGCAGGCCGAGGACGATCTGCCGGAAGCGCGTTTCGCCGAGGCCGTTGTAGACGCGCGTGCCGAGCAGGGCGGGCAGCAGCAGGGCGGGCGCGACGACGGCGAAGTGGGGCAGCATGTCGCGGGTGACCATGCCGGTTGCCAGATAGGCCGCCATGGCGGCCAGCAGCATCGCCAGGTTGAAGTTCTGCACCACCGTGCGCAGCGCATGCTTGTCGAAGCCGCGCAGCGTGCCCCACAGCGTGGGCAGCGTGCCGGTGAACCCGCCCAGGCCGGCCAGCACGCCGCCGCCCAGGCCCACGGCGGCATCGGCCAGCACGCCGCCGCGCGTAATGCGCGGCAGGTGGCGGGCCATCAGCATGGCGGGGCACCACAGCACCAGCAGCGTGCCCAGGAGGGTCCTGAACCAGAGCATGTCCAGGTGGGGCAGCAGCAGGACGCCCAGGGGCAGGCCGCACAGCCCGCCGAGCACGAAGGGCCCCAGCAGGCGCGGATCGAAGGCGCGGCGCACCGCGGCGGCTGCGATGAGCTGGCCGGTGAGGGCGCCGAACACCGCCAGCGCGGCGGCCAGGCGCGGTTCCAGCACCCAGGCCCAGACCGACACGGCGACCAGGCCGAAGCCGAAACCCGAAAGGCCCTGCACGAAGCCGGCCAGCCCCGCCCCCAGGATCACCACCCAGATCACCGAATCCACGCCCTGCCCTCCCGTTGAGGGGATTGTCGCCGCGGGGCATAAGCAGATCATTCGGGTTTAGTATCGGGGCATGTCCATTTCCTCATGAGTCGTGCCGCTGTGTCCGATCGACTCCTTGCCCGCCTGATCTCGCGCCTGAAGATGCGCCACCTGCTCCTGCTGTGCCGCATCGAGCAATATGGTTCGCTGACCCGGGTGGCCGAGCGCATGGCCACCAGCCAGCCGGCGGTGACCCATGCGCTGGCCGAGCTGGAGGCCATGTTCGGCGCGCCGCTGTTCGTGCGCTCGGCGCGCGGCATGGCGCCGACCGCGCTGGGGGAGGTAGCGTTGCGGCGTGCACGCGCCATGCTGCAGGACCTCGGGCACTGGGTGGGCGATATGGAGGCCGCGGCGGCGGGGCACGCGGCGCATCTGCACGTCGGCGTCATTCCGTTCATCTCCGGGCGTCTGCTGGCCGCCGCGATCGGCGGCGCGCGCTCCGGCGGGCGGCCGGTGACGGTGACTCTCCACGAGGGTTCCAGCGACCATCTGCTGGCCCGCTTGCGCGGCCATGAGCTGGATTGCGTGATCGGCCGTCTTTCCGCCGTGCTGGATCTGGAGGGGCTGGCGCACGAGGTGCTCTACGAGCAGGAACCACGCCTGGTGGCGCACCGCCGGCTGGCCGCGCGGCTGGGCCGCAAGGCGCTGGCGTGGGCGGACCTGGCCGGGCTGGAGTGGGTGCTCGGCCAGCGCAATACGCCGATGCGCGAGCAGATCAACGATTTTTTCCTGCGCGCCGGGGCGGTTCCGCCGCTGCCGGTGGTGGAAAGCCTGTCCGCCAAGCTGATCGGCGAACTGCTTGGCGTCAACGAGCGCGCGGTGTCCATCGTGCCGGCGGATGTGGCGGAAGAGCTGGCGCGCAGCGCCGGGGTGGGGGTGGTGGCGCACCGCTTCGCCTGGACGCTGCCACCGGTGACCCTGTTCCGCCGCGCGCTGCCTTCCGGGGGCGAAGCGGATGAGCGGTTCGCCCAGGCCCTGCGCGCGGCCTGCGGTTTGCGCGTTCAGGGCGCCGGCGGCGCGCTGGCGGGGTAGCCGCCGTCGTCGAGCAGGCGGTTCCAGCCGCTTTCCTGATAGCCCTTGAGCGGATAGCGCCCCATGCGCATCGCCGGTACCTCGACCGGCTCTCCCAGCGCCGTGCGGTAGGCGGCGACGTCTTCCGGAGTGCGCAGATCCCTTTCGGTGTAGGGTACGCCGCGCCGGTCGAGCAGGGCGCGGGCCAGCGCGCACGGATTGCCGCAGTCTTCCGATACGTACAGGGTCACCGGAAAGTTCTCGGCGGCCACGCGCACCTCGTAGGGCAGGCTGGCGTCGACCTGGCCCGGGGTGAAGTCGCGCCGTTCGGTCTGGCGGATGCTGGGCGGCGGGGGCTGGTCGGAGTAATGCACCTGGCCCTGGTCGTCCACCCAGCGGTAGGCGGTGCCCTGCGCCTGCGCGCCCTGGGCGGCGGCGAGCAGCGCGGCGGCGAGCAGCAGCGCGGGCTTCATGCCTGCACCATGCCGCTGTGGCGCAGCAGCGCATCCACGCTGGGCTCCCGGCCGCGGAAGGCCTTGAAGGATTCCAGCGCCGGACGGCTGCCGCCGACCGCGAGGATTTCGCGCCAGAAGCGCTGCCCGGTTTCCGGGTCGAGCAGGCTGCCGCGTCCCGCGCCGGCTTCCTCGAAGGCGGCGAAGGCGTCGGCGGACAGCACCTCGGCCCATTTGTAGCTGTAGTAGCCGGCCGCGTAGCCGCCCGCGAAGATGTGCGAGAAACTGTTGGGGAAGCGGTGCCAGGCCGGCGGCACGATCACCGCGACTTCCCGGCGTACTTCGTCGAGCAGCTTCAGCACGGCGTCGAACGGCACCGGGCCGGCGGAGGCATCCACCTCGCCGTGCAGGCGCAGGTCGAACAGCGAGAATTCCAGCTGGCGCACGGTCTGCAGGCCGCTCTGGAAGTTCTTCGCGGCGATCATCTTGTCGTACAGCGCGCGCGGCAGCGGTTCGCCGGTGTCCACATGGGCGGTCATCGCGGAGAGTACGTCCCACTCCCAGCAGAAGTTCTCCATGAACTGGCTGGGCAGTTCCACCGCGTCCCATTCCACGCCGTGAATGCCGGATACCGCCAGTTCATCGACGCGGGTGAGCAGGTGGTGCAGGCCGTGCCCGGCTTCGTGGAACAGGGTGAGCACGTCGTCGTGGGTGAAGGTGGCCGGTTTGCCGCCCACCGGGCCGGGGAAGTTGCACACCAGATAGGCCACCGGGGTGCTCAGGCCGTCCGGCGCGCGGTGACGGCTGCGCGCCGAATCCATCCACGCGCCGCCGCGCTTGGTGCTGCGCGCGTGCAGGTCGAGGTAGAAGTGGCCGAGGGTTTCGCCGTCGCGCTCGATGCGGAAGAAGCGCACGTCCGGATGCCAGCGCGGCGCTTCGTCGGGCAGGATGTCCACGCCGTAGAGCGCGCGGATGACGCCGAACAGGCCGTCGAGCACCTTGGGCTCGGGGAAGTACTGTTTCACTTCCTGGTCGGAGTAGGCATAGCGCCGCTCGCGCAGTTTTTCCGAGGCCCAGGCCACGTCCCAGGGCTGCAGATCGTCCAGGCCCAGTTCGTCGCGCGCGAAGGCCCGCAGTTCGGCCAGATCGCGTTCCGCGAAGGGCTTGGCCTTGGCCGCCAGTTCGCGCAGGAAGTCGAGCACCTGGGCCGGGCTGTCGGCCATCTTGGGCACCAGCGAGACTTCGGCGAAGTTGCGGTAGCCCAGCATGCGCGCCTCTTCGTCGCGTAGCGCGAGGATGCGGCCGATCAGCGGGCCGTTGTCCCATTCCGCCGGGCCGGATTCGGCGGCGCGCGTGGCGTAGGCGCGGTACATGCGCGCGCGCAGTTCGCGGTCGTCGGCGTATTGCAGCACCGGCAGGTAGGAGGGCATTTGCAGGGTGAACTTCCAGCCCGCCTTGCCTTCTGCCTCGGCGGCGGCGCGCGCGGCTTCCAGCGCGTCGGCGGGGATGCCGGCCAGGGTGGCGGTGTCCTCGACGTACTCGGCGTGGGCGTTGGTGGCGTCCAGCAGGTTTTCGGAGAACTTCGCGGCGAGCTGCGATTGTTCTTCCTGGATGGCCTGGAAGCGCGGTTTGAGTTCTTCCGCCAGTTCGGCGCCGGAGAGGCGGAAGTCGCGCAATTCATGCTCGACGATGCGCCGGCGCACCGGCGGCAGGGCGGCGAAGGCGGGGCTTTCGGCGAGCGCCTTGTAGCGGGCGAACAGCGCCAGGTTCTGCCCGACCTCGGCATAGAAGCGCGAGATTTCCGGCAGCAGTTCGTTGTAGGCCTCGCGCCATTCGGGCACGTCATGGACGCTGTGCAGGTGGCCGACCACGCCCCAGGCGCGGCCCAGGCGTTCGCCGGCCTCGGTGAGCGGCACCACGAAGCCGTCCCAGTCGGGCGTGCCGGGCCGGGCGGTCAGTTCGGCGATCAGCGCGCGGTTGTCGTCGATGAGCCGGCGGATCGCCGGGGCGACGTGCTTCGGGCGGATGGCGTCGAAGTCGGGGAGGGCGGCGAGATTCAGCAGCGGATTGCTCATGGCGCTTTCCATCGGGATGATTCACAGCCATCTATTGTGCCGAAAAAGTGGCGGGGGTGAGCGCGGCGGCCGGCTATCCGCCCGATGGGCCCGCTCAATCGGCGGGGCGCCGGCGCGCAGGGCCTTACCGCGCGGCCTCGGCCAGCGCCGTGCAGATGCGGTCGCGTCCGCTGCGCTTGGCCTGGTACAGCAGGCGATCGGCGCGGTCGAGTGCGTGCAGCAGGTCTTCGTGCGAGGCCAGCGGGGTGAGGCCGAAGCTGGCGGTCACCGTGCCCTCGATGGCGCTGGGCCGCGTATGGGCCAGCTGCAGCTGGATGCGCCGGGCAATGGCCTGCGCCTGTGCCAGGTCGGCGCGGCTGAGCAGCAGCATGAATTCCTCGCCGCCGAAGCGCGCTACCAGATCGTCGTGCCGCACCTGTGCCAGCAGCACCCGCGCCACGCTCTGCAGGACCTGGTCGCCCGCCGCATGGCCCCAGGTGTCATTGACCCGCTTGAAGTGGTCGATGTCGCACACCAGCAGGGCCCAGGGGGCCTTGCGCGGGTCGCGCAGCGTGCTCTCGGCGGATTCGAAGAACGCGCGGCGGTTGAGCAGGTGGGTGAGCGGGTCGCGGTCGCGCTCTTGGCGCAGGGTGTGCAGCACGTCGCGCGTGGTGCATGCGAGCAGCACCAGCATGAACCACATGCTCAGCAGCAGGGCGCCGGCGAGCGTCAGCAGCCAGTAGCCGGAGCGCGACAGCATGGCGATTTCCCCGCTGGGCATCATGATGGCGATGACCACCGGGCGCAGCACCGCATAGACGGCGGACAGCAGGTAGGACATGCGCAGCAGGCGTTCCAGCCGGTCGTGCCGTTCCGCCCGGCGGAGCAGGCAGCGCGCCGGCAGCAGATACATCAGCGCCAGTCCGGTGTTGAGGGCGTAGATGCGGATCCACAGTTCATCGCTGAGCACCGAGTAGCGGTACAGCACGGCCAGCGTCACCACGCCGATCAGCAGCGCGACGCGGGGGTGGGCGCTGCCGCCGTGGCGCTGTGCCAGGCCGTGGGCGAGCGCCCAGGCACCACCCAGGTAGAGGATGCCGGTGGTCACCGACCAGCGTGCCAGCTCGTCGTTGCTCATCAGGCTCTGCGCCCCGAGGGCCAGCGAGGGCAGGATGAAGCCGGCAGCGAGCCAGGGCAGGTAATGCTGCTGGCGCAGCACCCACCAGCAGGCGAGCAGCGCCAGGCCGAGCAGGATCATGCCGGCCGGGACGATCAGGGCGAAGTATTGGTCGGAAGGCAGATTCACGAAAGCGGCGGAACTGCGCAAGCAGCGCGTAGTGTATGCGCGATCCAGACCTGCGGCCCTACGGAAGACGCTTCAGCCTGCCGGGCGTGTGCTGCGCCAGATGTTGCGGCAGCCGGTTTCGCGCACCAGGAAGCTGCCCAGCGCGCCGGAGAGCGCGACCACGGTGAGCAGGCCGATGCCGAAGCGGAAGTCGGCCACCGCATACACCCGCACGCCGTCGGCCAGCGTGCCGTCCCAGCTCAGGTCCATGACCAGCCCGACCGCCGGCTGCAGTAGCGCGCCGGCGAGGAAGCCGCCCATGTTGACCACGCTGGTGCTCATGCCGGACAACTGCGGCGGATTGACCTCCTTGGCGCACGCCCAGGTCAGCGAGAAGGCCGAGGTGGCCGCGCCCATCAGCGCGAACAGCGCGTAGGACAGCGTGACGGGCATGCGTACCGCCGACAGCCACACCAGCCACAACGCGGCATAGACCAGGCTGGCGGCGATGAGCACCGGCCGGCGGCGCTCCAGCCGGTCGGACAGTGTGCCCACGGTGACGCAGCCGAGCGCGAAGCCGGCGAAGTAGAGCGACAGATGGCTTGCCGCCTCCACCCGGCCGAGTTGATGCACCTGCATCAGATAGGGCGTGGCCCACAACCCGGCGAAGGCGAAGAAGCTGCCGGCGATGCCGGCGTTCACCCACACCGCCGGCCAGGTGGCCGGGTTCTTCAGCACGCCGGCGAGGCCGCCGAGCACCACGCCGCGATCAAAACGCGGACGCGCGTCGCCGTCGCCGCGCCCGTCCGCGATGAACAGCCAGCTGCCCACCGCGAGCACGACCGAGAACAGTGCGGCGCCGACGAACACCCCGCGCCACGAAGTGATCTCGGTGAGCGCGGCGAGCGGCGTGCCGGCGAGCATCGAGCCGAGGTTGCCGAGCAGCATCGCCAGGCCCACCAGGGTGGCGAAGCGGCCTTCGTCGAACCACACGGCGATGAGCTTGAGCATGGCGATGAACACCACCGACACGCCCAGGCCGGTCAGCGTGCGGCCGGCCAGCGCGACATGGAGGTCGGGCGCCAGGGCGAACAGCAGGCTGCCGGCGGCCGCCACCAGCGCGCCGGCCACCAGGATGCGGCGCGGTCCCAGGGTATCGACCAGGATGCCGGTGGGCACCTGCATCACCGTGTAGACGTAGAAGTAGGTGGCCGCCAGCACGCCGAGCGAGGCGGCACTGGTGTGGAAGGCCAGCGCCAGGTCCTGCGCGATGCCGGCGGGCGCGAAGCGGTGGAAGAAGGAAAGGATGTAGGCCGCGATGACCACGGCCATAGCCATCCCGCGCCCACGGGCGGTGATCTGCATGGCGAATGTCTCCTGTCGGGCGTGCGTGCCGCCCTTATCGTTGTTTATGCATGCTGCGCGCCGCCCCTTCGCCAGGCGGGGCGGCGCGTGTGGCCGTCAGTCCAGCGTCTTGCCGGTGAGGCGCTCGTAGGCCTCGCGGTACTTGGCGGCGGTGCGCTCGATGACCTCGGCCGGCAGGCGCGGGCCGGGGGCCTGCTTGTTCCAGTCCAGGGTTTCCAGGTAGTCGCGCACGTACTGCTTGTCGAAGGACGGTGGGCTGATGCCCTCGCGGTAGCCGTCGGCCGGCCAGAAGCGCGAGGAGTCGGGGGTCAGCGCCTCGTCGATGAGGTGCAGGGTGCCGGCTGCGTCGATGCCGAACTCGAACTTGGTGTCGGCGATGATGATGCCGCGCCCCAGCGCGTATCCGGCCGCTTCGCTGTACAGCGCCAATGCGGCGTCGCGGGCCTCGGCCGCCAGTTCCGCGCCGTTCTTGCCGGTGCCGGCGAGCGCGTCGGCCAGCACCGCGTCGCAGTTGGCCTGGGCCACTTCGAAGGAGACGTTCTCGTCGTGGTCGCCCACCTCGGCCTTGGTCGCCGGGGTGAAGATGGGCGCCGGCAGCCGGGCCGCCTGTTGCAGGCCGGCGGGCAGCGCGATGCCGCAGATGGCGCCGGTGGCCTGATAGTCCTTCCAGCCCGAGCCGATCACGTAGCCACGCACCACGGCTTCGATGGGCAGCGGCTTGAGGCGCTTGACCACCAGTGCGCGGCCGCGCACCTGGTCGCGCTCGGCGGGGGCCACCACGCTCTCGGGGTCGATGCCGGTGAGCTGGTTGGGCACCACGTGGCCCAGGCGGTCGAACCAGAAATTGGCCAGCGCGGTGAGCACGCGGCCCTTGTCGGTGATCGGGTCCGGCAGGATCACGTCGAAGGCCGACAGGCGGTCGCTGGTGACGATCAGCAGGCGCTCGTCGTCGATGGCGTAGATGTCGCGCACCTTGCCGCGGCCGAGCAGCGGCAGGCTCTGGATGGTGGATTCGAACAGGGGAGTGCTCACGGTGGCGGGGCCTTGAGTAAAACGCGGATTATAGGTGTTGAACGGGCGCAGCAGGCATCACAGCAGCGCGTGCGCCGCGGTGCGCAGCGCGATGCCCACCAGCGCGCCGGCCAGGGCCGGGGTCAGCACGCGCGCCACCCGCCGGCCGGCGGAGATCAGGATGGCCACGCCGGCCACGTCCAGCGGATGGGTCAGGAAGCCGGCGCTGGCGTTGAGCAGTGCGGGCGTGGCGCTGCCTGCGCGCAGCATGTCGTCCATCACCCCGAGCATCGCGGTGCCGCCGGCAATGTACTTGGTGAGCGTGGGCAGGATCAGTGCGGGGTCGATGGACAGCAGCGTCAGCCCCGGCGCGAGCACGGCGGTGAGCAGGTCGATGGCGCCAGTGGCGCGCAGCGCCATCACTACCACCAGCGCCAGCACCAGCATGGGAATGGCGCTCACGGAAATCTTGAAGGCTTCCGCGCCGGCCTGGTTGATGACCTCCAGCACGCCCCGGGCGCCGTCCGCGCTGCGGTGGTGCAGGGTTTCGTCCACGGGGCCCTCGGCGGCCGACAGGCCGCGCCCGAACAGATGCCAGGTGGCCGCCGCGGCGGCCAGCCCGCCGATCAGCGAGAACAGCAGTGTGAAGCCGAAATTCAGCCCCAGCGCGGCCATCGGAAAGGTCACGTTGGCCTGCGCCATGGTCAGCACCATCGCCAGCGTGGCGGCCAGATGGCGGTCGGAGGCGCCGCGCCCTTCCATCATGGCGAGCGTGGCCACCGGCGCGGCGAAGCTGACGAAGTTGATCTGCAGTGCGGCGAATACCCCCAGCCCGGTCAATCCGGCCGGGCGCAACAGCGGCGCGGTGTGGCGCACCACCCAGTCGAGCACGCCGCGCGCTTCGAGCAGGCGCATCAGCGAGAGCATCACCACCATGACCGGCAGCAGGATGAACAGTGCCAGTTCCACCGCCGAGCGGCCGGCGCGCAGGATGATTTCGGTGAACAGTTCCATCGGTGGGCAAGGATCAGGGAATGCGCCGCATGCTAGCGTGCCGCCGCCCGTCGCGCGAGGATGTGTCGCGGCGCTTGCCGGGCGTGCGGAGCGGGATTATGGTCGCAGTATTCTGGATGAATGCCATGGGGATTCATGATGAACGCTTTGATTCGTTTCGTGAGGCGCTGCGGGTGGGGCGTGGCCCTGGTTCTCGGGGCCGTGCCGGCGCTGGCGCAGGAACTGCCCGCGCTGCGCATCGACCCCACGCAGATCACCACCTCCGGCATTTCTTCGGGCGCCTACATGGCGGTGCAGTTCGGCGTGGCGCATTCCGCCACGGTGAGCGGGGTGGCGGCCACGGCGGGTGGTCCGTATTTCTGCGCGGGACGCGATGCGCGCGGCGGGATGGCGGTGGGGCGGGTCATCGCGCGCTGCATGCAGGGCGATCCGGCCATGCCCGCCGTGCCGATCGGCCGCGCAGAGCAGGCCGAGATGGCTGCCGCCACGCGCGCCTGGGCGGCGCAGGGGCGCATCGATCCGCTCGCCGCGCTGGCCGAGCAGCGGGTCTGGCTGTTCCATGGCTACAACGACGGCATCGTCAAGCGTCCGGTGGTCGAGGCGCTGCGCGACTGGTACGGGCAGTTCGTGCCGGCCGGGCAGGTGTTCTTCCGCAACGACCTGCGCGCGGCGCATGCGCAGATTTCGGCATCGTGCGCCGCATCCGGACAGGAGGGCGCGCAGTGCAACCCCTGCGCCCAGGCCGGCGGCAATTTCATCAACACCTGCGCCGATCCAGCGACCGGCGCCGAGCGCTACGACGCAGCGGGCGCCGCGCTGCAGTGGTTCTACGGGCCGCTCGAAGGCCGCGTGGAAACCAGCGGATTGAGCGGAAGCGTGGTGGCCTTCGATCAGCGTCCCTACGTGCGCCGCGATTATCTGCCGCTGCCCGCGTTGCGCGCCGCGCTCGCCGAGACGGGCTACGCCTACGTGCCGGCGGCCTGTGCGGCGGGGGAAGCGTGCAGGCTGCATGTGGCCTTTCACGGCTGCCAGCAGCAGGCCGAACGCATCGGGCTGGATTTCGTCCGGGGCGCGGGTTTCAACGAGTGGGCGGACGCCAACCGCATCGTGGTGCTCTATCCGCAGGCCACGGCAACCCGCGCGGTGCCGATCACGCCGCTCAACCCGCAAGGCTGCTGGGACTGGTGGGGCTACAACGATTTCCTGTTCGACGCCCCCGGGCGCTACGCCACCCGCGAAGGCCTGCAGGTTTCCGCCGTGTGGCGCATGGTGGAGCGCCTGCGTGCCGGGGGCGATGCGCCGCTCGCGGCCGAACCGGCGGCTGAGCTCATGCTGCGTCTGGCCGACGTGACCGCCGAGGCGGCGGCGCTGACCTGGGCGCCGGTGCCGGGCGCGGCGTCGTACCGCATCGAGCGGGAAGAGGTGGAAGGTGCGGCGGCGGCCCATGTGTTCCATGTGTCCGCGCCGCCGGTGGCCGACCACGGCCTGGCGCCGGAGCGGGCGTATCGCTACGTGCTGCATGCGCTCGATGCCGGCGGTGCGCCCATCGGCGCCGCGGCGGCATTACAGGTGCGCACCGCCCGGGCGGCGCCGGCCTGCGATCCGTACTACTCGCTGGCCGACGACCGTCCGGTCGATGCGCGGGGCCGCCCCGCCGGTGCTCCATGCCCGTGAGCACGGGCGAGGAGTGCCGGGGCGGGGGTGGTCGTCAGTCCATCGCCTCGTACAGCGGCAGGGTGAGGAACTCGGGGAAGTTGTCGGACAGCGACATCTCTTCGAAGATCTTCGCTGCCTGATCGTAGGTGGCGGTGGCTTCACCCTGCGCGCTCACCACGGCCTTGACCTTGGCGAGCTCCTCGGGGATCAGCGCGCGCACCATCTCGGCGGTGACCTTGCGGCCGTCGTCGAGCTTGCCCTTGGGGCTGACCACCCACTGCCAGATCTGCGAGCGGGAGATTTCCGCGGTGGCGGCGTCTTCCATTAGGTTGTGGATGGGCACGCAGCCGTTGCCGGCGAACCATGACCCGAGGTAGTGGATGCCCACGTTGATGTTGTTGCGCACGCCGGCCTCGGTGATCGGCTGCTCGGGCTGGAAGTTCAGCCAGTCCTTGGGGCCGTAGCTGCCTTCCACCCGCTTGCCCCACTGGTTGGGCTTGTCGCCCAGCACCTTGACGAACTCCTCCATGGCGATGGGCACCAGCCCAGGGTGGGCCACCCAGCCGCCGTCGTAGCCGTCGTTGGCGTCGCGCGTCTTGTCGTGGCGGATGCCGGCCAGGGCCTTTTCGTTGGCCACCGGGTCGTTCTTGATGGGGATCAGCGCGCTCATGCCGCCCATCGCGGGGGCGCCGCGCTTGTGGCAGGCCTGCACCAGGGCCAGCGCATAGGAACGCATGAAGGGCACTTCCATGGTGATCGCGCCACGGTTGGCCAGGCAAAAATCCTTGTTCTTCTTGAACTTCTTGATGCAGGAGAAGATGTAGTCCCAGCGCCCGGCGTTCAGCCCGGCGGAGTGCTCGCGCAGCTCGAAGAGGATTTCTTCCATCTCGAAGGTGGCGAGGATGGTCTCCACCAGCACGGTGGCCTTGATGGTGCCTTGCGGGATGCCCAGCGCGTCCTGCGCCATCACGAAGAGGTCGTTCCACAGGCGGGCTTCCAGATGGCTTTCCATCTTCGGCAGGTAGAAGAACGGGCCGGCGCCGCGGGCGATCTGCTCCCTGGCGTTGTGGAAGAAGAACAGCGCGAAGTCGAAGATGCCGCCGGACACGCGCGCGCCGTCCACCAGCACGTGCTTCTCGTCCAGGTGCCAGCCGCGCGGGCGCACCTGCAGGGTGGCGATCTTGTCGTTGAGCTTGTATTCCTTGCCGTTCTCGGCGGTGAAGTCGATCCGGCGGCGGATGGCGTCGAAGAGATTCACCTGGCCCTGGATCTGGTTGTACCAGTTGGGACTGTTGGAATCCTCGAAGTCGGTCATGTAGGAATCCGCGCCGGAGTTGAACGCGTTGATGATCATCTTGCGTTCCACCGGCCCGGTGATTTCCACGCGGCGGCATTCCAGCGCCTTGGGCAGCGGCGCGACCTTCCAGTCGCCTTCGCGGATGGCCTTGGTCTCGGGCAGGAAACCGGGCAGTTCGCCGGCGTCGATGCGTGCCTGGCGGGCCACGCGGGCCTTCAGCAGTTCCTGGCGGCGCGGTTCGAAGGCGCGGTGCAGCTTGGCCACGAGTTCCAGCGCCTCACGGCTGAGAATCTGTTCGAAACGCGGGTGCAGCGGGGCGTTGATCTGCATGCCCTGGGGCAGGTCGAGACTCATGACAACTCCTGTATACGAGCGATTTCCGAAAAGGCGGTTCGTGAAGCGGGCGCCGGGGCCGGCCTGCCGCCGCGTGCGGGATGTTCCCGTCTGGATGCGTGCGGGCCTTCGGCCGGAGTCTCCTCCACCCGGCATGGGTTTGTATCGAGTCTATTGCGCTACAAAACAAAATAGAAGATAAGGTGAAATCAATTGATCTTTTACTTTTATTAAAAAATGGACCATCTCAAGCAGATCGAGAGCTTCGTCAGCGTCGCCACGCGCGGCTCCCTGTCCGCTGCTGCACGGGAGGCCGGGCTGACCCCGGCGGTGATCGGCCGCCGGCTCGATGCGCTGGAGGCGCGCCTGGGGGTGAAGCTGCTGCTGCGCACCACCCGGCGCATCACGCTGACCTTCGAGGGCAGCGCCTTCCTGGAGGACTGCCAGCGCATCCTCAACGAACTGGCCAATGCCGAGGCCTCGGTCAGCCTAGGCGGCGTCAAGCCCAGCGGGCACCTGCGCCTCACCGCGCCGGCGGGTTTCGGGCGCCGGCACGTGGCACCACTGGTGATGGGGTTTCTGCGCGACAACCCGGAGGTGAGTTGCACGCTGGAGTTGTCCGACCGCATGGTGGATCTGCTCAACGAAGGCTTCGACTGTGCGATCCGCATCGGTGATCTGCCGGACTCCAGCCTGGTCTCGGTGCGCCTGGCGGAAAACCGCCGCGTGGTGGTCGCCAGCCGCGACTATCTGGCGCGCCACGGCACGCCGCAGACCCCCGACGACCTGCTCGCGCACAACTGCCTGAGCCTGGCCCAGCAGCGCGGCTGGCAGTTCATCGGCGAGGACGGCACTGCGCGTCTGCTGCGCGTGGCCGGCAATCTGGAATGCAACGACGGCGCGGTGCTGCGCGACTGGACCTTGGCCGGCCTGGGGCTGGCCTGGCGCTCCTTGTGGGAAGTCGGCGAGGACCTGCGCGCCGGCCGTCTGGTGCCGGTGCTGGAGCGCTGGGCCGCCGCGCCGCTGGGCATTTACGCGGTGTTTCCACAGCGCCGCCACCTGGCCCTGCGCGTGCGCCTGCTGGTCGACCATTTCCGCGATACCTACGGCCAACCGGGCTACTGGACGGCAGCCGGGGGCGATTGAAGATTCCGGCGCGATCCGTTATAGTCGCAGCCCTTCGCCGAGGGCCCGCGCCCGTGGCGGCAGGCCGGCATAGCTCAGTTGGTAGAGCAGCGCATTCGTAATGCGAAGGTCGGGGGTTCGACTCCTCTTGCCGGCACCAGTCGAAGTGAAAAGGGCAACCCGGTCGGGTTGCCCTTTTTGCTGGCGGCGGCGCGCTGTGTGCCTACATGTTCGACGGCAGCCAGGTCGCCACTTCCGGGAAGAGCCACAGGATCACCAGCGCGGCCACCATCAGGAAGAAGTAGGGGGCGCACACGCGGGCGATGTAGGTGATCTGCTTGCCGGTCATGCTCTGCAGCACGAACAGGTTGAAGCCCACCGGCGGGGTGATCTGCGCGGTTTCCACGGTGATCACCAGGAAGATGCCGAACCAGATCGGATCGATGCCGGCGGCCTTGATGATGGGCAGCACCACGCCCATGGTCAGCACGATCACCGAGATGCCGTCGAGGAAGCAGCCGATCAGGATGTAGAACACGCCCAGCGCCAGGATCAGCATGGCCGGCGACAGGTTCAGGCTGCCGACGAATTCCGCCAGCTGGCGCGGCAGGCCGATGTAGCCCATCGACAGGGTCATGAACGCGGCGCCGCACAGGATCAGCGAGATCATGCAGTACAGCCGCGTGGCGCCCAGCAGCGATTCCTTGAAGGTCGCCCAGGTCAGCGCGCCCTGCGCGGCGGACAGGATGAAGGCGCCCACCACGCCGATCGCGGCGGCCTCGGTGGCCGTGGCGATGCCGGTGTAGATGCTCGCCACCACGCTGGCGATCAGCAGCACCACCGGAATCAGGTGGCGCGATTCGTACAGCTTCCACTTCAGGCTGTGTTCGGCGTCGGCCTTGGGCACCTGGTCCGGATTGAGCAGCGCCCACACCATCAGCCAGCCGGAGAACAGCGCAGCCAGCATCAGGCCCGGCAGCACCCCGGCCATGAACAGCTTGGCGATGGAGGTTTCCGCCGCCACGCCGTAGACGATCAGGATGATCGACGGCGGAATCAGCAGGCCCAGGGTGGCCGGACCGCCCAGCGAGCCGATGATCTGCGCCTCCGGATAGCCGCGCTTGCGCAGTTCCGGGATGTTCATCTTGCCCACCGTGGCGCAGGTGGCCGCGGACGAACCGGATACCGAGGCGAAGATGGTGCAGCCGATCACGTTGGTGTGCAGCAGGCGGCCGGGCAGCGCGTTCACCCAGGGCGACAGGCCGCGGAACATGTTCTCGGACAGATTGGTGCGGTAGAGGATCTCGCCCATCCACACGAACAGCGGCAGCGCGGTGAGCGTCCAGCCGCTCGCCGAGCCCCAGATGGTCATCGCCATGGCGTCGCCGGCCGGGCGGGCGGAGAACAGCTCCATGCCGAACAGCGCGACCCCGCACAGCGTCAGGCCCACCCACACGCTGCCGGCCAGCAGTGCGAACAGCACGGCGACCAGCGTGATGCTGACGATCACTTCATTCATGATGGCCGATCTCCCGGTGGGCGGGTTCGTGCCTGGTCAACAGGGTGACGAGCAGCCTGTCCACGAAGGCGATACAGAACACCGCCGTGCCGATGGCCATGGGAATCTGCGGAATCCACAGCGGCGTGGCGTCGATGCCCACGGAGATGTCCTCGTACAGCCAGGACTGCCAGACCAGCCGGGCGGAATAGAAGGCCAGGAAGGCCGACAGCAGGGTAGCGATCAGCAGGGCAGCGACGTCCAGTGCCTTGTGGGCCTTGCCCTTGAGCATGCCCAGCACCAGCGTGACGCGGATGTGCTCGTTTCTTTGCAGTGTGGCGGCCAGGGCGAAGAAGCCGGCGCCGGCCATCGCATAGCCGGCATAGGCATCCACCCCGGGGGCGGAAAAACCCATCTGGCGGCTGACGATGCTCAGCAGCACCATGGCCAGCACGCCGATCATGGACAGGCCCGCCAGCCAGGCGCAGCTGGCGTACAGGCCGTCGAGAAAATTACGCATGGTCTGCGCTCCCTCGGGGAAGGATCAGGACGGAAAAATGGAAAACGGGGAATCCGGGTGTATCGGCGGAACCGCCCCGCCCGCATGCCAGGCCCTCGCGGGCAGGCATGCGGCGGGCGCGATCCGCCCGGCGCGGCTTACTTGCCGTCCGCGTAGGCCTTCAGCACGGCGCGGCCTTCGTCGCCGGCCTTGTCGGTCCATTCCTTGACCACGGTCTCGCCGATCCTGGCCAGATCGGCCTTGAGCTGCTCGGACGGCGCCTCGACCTTGATACCGCCTTCCTTGAGCTTGGCGATCGACTGCGCGTCCACTTCCTGCGAACGCTGCCAGCCGCGCGCCTCGGCCTCGGCGGCGGCCTTCAGCACGGCCTCCTGGGTGACCTTGTCCAGCGCGTTGAACGCACGCTTGTTGGCCACCACGGCATTCTTGGGAATCCAGGCCTGCACGTTGTAGTAGTACTGCAGCTGTTCGAACAGCTTGTTGTCGGCGCCGGTGGCACTGGAGGTGATCAGCCCTTCGACGACGCCGGTGGCCAGCGCCTGGGACAATTCGGCTTCCTGCACGGTGACGGGCTGGGCGCCCAGCAGTTCGCCGATGCGCGCGGTGGTCGGGCTGTAGACCCGCCACTTCATGCCCTTCAGGTCGGCCGCCGAGGCGATCGGCTTCTTGGTATAGATGCCCTGCGGCGGCCAGGCCACCGCGTACAGCAGCACCATGCCCTGCTGGTCCAGCTTCTTCTGCAAAAAGGGCTTCTGCGCCTGGTACAGCTTGTAGGCCTCGTCGTAGCTGGACACCAGGAAGGGCAGGCCGTCCAGGCCGAACAGCGGCCATTCGTTCTGGAAGCTCACCATGAAGAACTCGCCGGCCTGGGCCTGGCCGCCCTGCACGGCGCGCTTGATCTCCGGCGCCTTGAACAGCGAGGCCCCGGTGTGCGCGGTGATCTTCAGCGCCCCGTTGGTGGCCGCATCCACGTCCTTGGCGAACTCGGCGAGGTTCTGCGAGTGGAAGTTGAAGGCCGGGTAGGCGGAGGTCAGATCCCAGCGGGTCTGGGCAAAGGCGCTGGACGCCACACTGGCGCCAACGGCCAGCACGGTGGCGGCAAGGAAGGTACGACGTTTCATGTTGACTCCTTGAAGCAGTGAAGGAACAAGCGCTCAGCGAGAACCCCATGCAAGCACAGGCTCGTTCATGGGTTAGCAATACACGTGCCCGCGGGAGTCATTATTTGAGAACATTGGCCGTCTTGTAAACCAACAATGTTTGCCGTGATGTAGTTCAAAAAATGGCGTATCGTCGTTACTGTACCGATTGATTGTTCAACAATGCGCGCTCCATTGTGGGGTGCTGTGCCTCTTCATGGTGCATCCGAAGGTGTTCCGGACTCATTCCACGCGGCGGGCGTATACCGCCAGCACCATGCGTTCGGACTGGACCAGATAATTCTCCAGCTCGACGGCCGCCTCGGCGATCCGGCCGTCCTCGAAGAGCTGCAACAGGTGGGCGTTTTGATCGACGTAGGGCGCATGCAGGTATTCCGGATCGTTCAGCAGGCCGAAGGCCAGGCGCAGTTCGGCGGCGATGTCGGAGAACATCGCCGAGAGGCGCTCGCTGTCGGCCAGCGCGACGATAGCGCCGTGAAAGGCCATGTTGGCCGAGCCGACCTGCAGCCAGTCGCCCGCCGCGCGGGCCTGGCGGGCCTGCTCCACGGCCTGCCGCATGCGCTTGTGCGCCGGGTGGCGCGGCCAGGACTGTGCCAGTGCCTGGCATTCGATCAGCCGGCGGATGCGGTAGATGTCGATGATGTCGGCGATGCTGGGGATCACCACCGACACGCCGCGGTTGGGCGCATGGTGCACCAGGCCCTCCTTGCTGAGGATGCGGAAGGCCTCGCGCAGGGTGTTGCGCGACACGTCCAGCTGCTCGGCCAGCTGCGCCTCGGAAAGCCGTTGCCCGGCGCACAGTTCGCCGTGGATGAGTTTCTGCCGGATGGCCTCGGCGACGCTGTCGGGCAGGCTGGACGCGACACCGGGGTGGGGGAAGTGGCGGGGCGGCATGTGGGCTCCGGGAAGAAGTTCAATCTGCTCTTTCTGGCATGCGGATTGCTCAACAATCCGCGTAGTCGTTTTCAATGATAGGGAAGCGGTATGGATCTGAACAGTGACCTGGGCGAGAGCTTCGGCCCCTGGCCGATGGGCGACGATGCGGCCCTGCTGGAGATCGTCACCAGCGCCAACGTGGCCTGCGGCTTCCACGCCGGCGACCCGGTGGGCATCTTGCAGACGCTGCGCGGCGCCGCCGCCAACGGCGTGGCCGTGGGCGCGCACGTGGGCTACCGCGACCTGGTCGGCTTCGGCCGGCGCAACATGGACCCGACCAGCCGCGAACTGATCGCCGACGTGATCTACCAGATCGGCGCGTTGCAGGGCCTGGCCGCCGCCGCCGGCACGCACGTGGGGTACGTGAAGCCGCACGGCGCGCTGTACAACACCATCGTGCACGATGCGCGGCAGGCCGCCGACGTGATCAGCGCCATCCTGGAGCTCGACCCCGGCCTGGTACTGATGGGGCTGGCCGGCTCGTCCATCCTGCAATGGGCGCAGGAGCGCGGCCTGCGCACCGCCGCCGAGGCCTTCGCCGACCGTGCCTACACCGACGCGGGCACGCTGGTGTCGCGCCGCGAGCCAGGCGCCGTGCTGCACGACCCCGCGCAGGTCGCCGAGCGCATGCTGCGCCTGGTGGAAACCGGCGAGATCGAAACCGTCTCCGGCAAGCGCGTGCGCCTGTCTGCCGACTCCATCTGCGTGCATGGCGACAGCCCGGACGCCGTGGCCATGGCTCGTCACGTGCGCGAACGCCTGCAGGCCGCGGGTGTGGAACTGCGGCCTTTTGTGAATGCCTCGGCAGCCGCGCCGATGCAGCGGACGTGAGCATGCGCTTTCTGCCCGCCAGCGACCGCGCGCTGCTGATCGAACTCGACGGCCTGCGCGAGACCCTGGCGCTGTTCGACACCCTGCGGGACGACCCCGTGCCCGGCGTGCTGGAAGCCGTGCCGGCGGCGCGCACCATCCTGCTCGAATTCCAGCCGCACGCCGTTTCCGCGCGCCAACTGGCCGCCGCCCTGTGGCAGCGCCGCGCGCGGGTGGCCGATCTGCTGCGCGGCGGCGGGCTGGACGCCGCCGGGCGCCTGATCGAACTGCCGGTACGCTACGACGGGCAGGATCTGGAGGCGCTCGCAGAGCATCTGGGCATCTCCGCCGCGCAGCTCATCGAACTGCACACCGGCCACGAGTACCACGCCGCCTTCGCCGGCTTCGCGCCCGGCTTCGTCTACCTGGCGGGCAACCCCTTCGGCGCGCCGGTCCCCCGCCTGAACACGCCGCGCACCCGCGTGCCGGCCAGCTCGGTGGCCGTGGCCGGCGATTTCGGCGCCGTCTATCCGCAGGACAGCCCCGGCGGCTGGCAACTGCTCGGCACCACCCCGTGCAGCATGTGGGACATGCGCCGCGCGCCGCCCGCCCTGCTGCAGCCCGGCCTGCGCGTACGCTTCGTGGACATGGCGCGCGCGGCGCGCAGCATCCACATCCCCGGCGAGGTGCAGGATGCCCCGGCGACCGGCGCCACCGGCGAGGTCCCGACGGCAGCGGACGATGGCACAAGGCTGAAAGTGCAGTCCGCCGGCGTGCAGACGCTGGTGCAGGATCTCGGCCGCCGCGGGCAGACCGGCATGGGCGTGTCCGCCTCCGGCGCGCTGGACCGCTGCGCGCTGCGCGCCGCCAACCGCCTGGTGGGCAACCCGGGCGACGCCGCCGTGCTGGAGAACGCCCTCGGCCACCTGCGCCTGCACTGCGAGCAGGGCGCCGCCGTGGTCGCCGTGACCGGCGCCGACATCCCCGTGCAGGTGCTGACCGCCAGCGGCCGGCGCATCGTCGCCGGCACGCACCGGCCGCTGGCACTGGATGCCGGCGACACGCTGGACATCGGCGCGCCATCCGCCGGCGTGCGCTGCTACGTCGCCGTGCGCGGCGGGCTGGACGTGGCGCCGGTGCTCGGCAGCCGGGCCACCGACACGCTGGCCGCCGTCGGCCCGCCGCCGCTGCGCCTGGGTGACGTCCTGAATGTGGGCACGCTGTTCGGTCCGGGCGAACTGCATGCGGTGCAGCCCGGCGAGGACATGGCAACCCGGCGCGCCTTGCCCCGCGCGGGCGAAGCGCTCGTCCTGGACGTGGTGCTCGGGCCGCGCACGGACTGGTTCCCCCCGGAAACCCTGGCCGTGCTGCAAGAACAGGAGTGGACCGTCACCCCGCAGTCCAACCGCGTCGGCATCCGCCTGGCCGGCGAGCGGCCGCTGCTGCGCACGGAAACCTTGCACGCTGCCGAACTGCCCAGCGAAGGCACCGTGCGGGGCGCCCTGCAGGTACCCGCCAGCGGGCAGCCGGTGCTGTTCCTCGCCGACCATCCGCTCACCGGCGGCTACCCGGTGATCGGCGCGGTGGCCGGCCACCATCTCGACCTGTGCGCGCAGATCCCGGTGGGCGCGCGCCTGCGTTTCAATGTGCTGGAGCCGTTCGCGGAAATCGTTCCGCCAGCGGCCGTTTCGTGAGACGGAAACAACGATGAAGAAAGTCCTGATCGCCAACCGCGGCGAAATCGCCATCCGCATCGCCCGCGCCTGCGCCGACTACGGCGTGCGCTCCGTGGCGGTGTATGCCGACGCCGATGCCGACGCGCTGCACGTGCGCCGCGCGGACGAAGCCTGGGCGCTGCACGGCCAGCGCGCGGCGGAAACCTACCTGGACATCGCCAAGCTGCTCGACGTGGCGCGGCGCAGCGGCGCGGATGCGGTGCATCCGGGCTACGGCTTCCTCTCCGAACGCGCCGAGTTCGCCCGCGCGGTGCTCGACGCCGGGCTGACCTGGATCGGCCCGCGCCCCGAGACCATCGCGGCGCTGGGCGACAAGGTGGCCGCGCGGCGCATCGCCCAGCAGGTCGGCGCGCCGCTGGTGGCCGGCACCGACGGGCCGGTGGGCAGCGCAGCCGAGGCGCGGGCCTTCGCCGAACGGCACGGCCTGCCCATCGCCATCAAGGCGGCCCACGGCGGCGGCGGACGCGGCCTGAAAGTGGCCTGGCGCCTGGACGAGGTGGCAGAACTGTACGAATCCGCCGTGCGCGAGGCCACCGCCGCCTTCGGGCGCGGCGAATGCTTCATCGAGCAATTCCTCGACGCGCCGCGCCACGTGGAAGCGCAGGTCATCGCCGACACCCACGGCCAGGTGGTGGTGCTCGGCACGCGCGACTGCTCGCTGCAGCGGCGCAACCAGAAACTGGTGGAAGAAGCACCCGCGCCCTTCCTCAGCGACGCGCAGCGCCAGCGCATCCACGACGCCGCGCGCGCCATCTGCGCCGCCGCCGGCTACGTCAGCGCGGGCACGGTGGAATTCCTGCTCAGCCGCGGCGGGCAGATCTCCTTCCTGGAGGTCAACACGCGCCTGCAGGTGGAGCACCCGGTCACCGAGGAAACCACCGGCGTCGATCTGGTGGTGGAGCAGTTGCGCGTGGCCGACGGCCTGCCGCTGGGCATCGCGGAAACCCCGGCGCCCAGCAGGCACAGCATCGAATTCCGCATCAACGCCGAAGATCCGGGGCGCGGCTACCTGCCCACGCCGGGCCTGGTGCGCGAATTCGCCGCGCCTTCCGGGCCGGGGGTACGCCTGGATACCGGGGTGGAGAGCGGCTCCACCATTCCCGGCCTGTTCGATTCGATGATGGCCAAGCTCGTCGTCACCGGCCACACGCGCGAGCAGGCGCTGGCGCGCGCGCGCCGCGCCTTGGCGGAATTCCGCATCGAAGGCGTGGCCAGCGTGCTGCCTTTCCACCGCGCCGTGCTGGAGGAACGCGACTTCACCGGCGAGGACGGCTTCCGCGTGCACACGCGCTGGATCGAAAGCGAGTTCGCCCGGCGCGTCGCCCTGGCCCCGCGCCCCGATTCCGCCGAGGATGTGCCGCTGCTGCGCACCTTCATCGAAGTCGACGGCCGGCGCGTGGCGCTCGGCCTGCCTGCCAGTTTCGCGCAGGGGCTGGGGGCTGCGGCCGTGGCACCGCCTGCCGGGGCCAGTGCGCCCGCGACCGCCAATGAAGCGCCGCAGGCAGGTGCGGTGCATGCGCCGATCACCGGTTCCCTGCTGGCCTGGAAGGCGGAAGACGGCGCCACCGTGAAGGCCGGAGAGGTGATCGCCGTGATGGAGGCGATGAAGATGGAAACCCAGCTCAGCGCACCGGCCGACGGCGTGCTGCGCCAGCAGGTCGCCGCCGGCACGCTCGTGCAGGCCGGGCAGGCGGTGGGGCGGGTGGTGTCATGAGCGGCCACCGGGCAATTGCCCTCTCTTTGCAGGTTGCTTGCTGTGGGAGCGGGCTTGCCGGGCATGAACAGGCATTTGCGGGCGGGTAGGGGCCGCAGCCGGTTCCGGAGTTCATGAGCATGGCCGTCGGCGATTTCGCGACCGCCGCGCCGGGAGCCGCTCTGCCGGGGCAGTCCGGGCCGCCTGTCTGAGGGCGCGCAGCGCCCGAGTTCCGGCCCGGCCGGCAGTGCGGCCTCCGGCGCGGGAACCCGAAGGGCGGGAGCGTATGAGCCGACGGCCATGCTCATGAACTCCTCCCCTGCCTACGGATCGTACGAATGCCTCCCCCGTATTCATCCGACGGCCCGGTAAGCCCCGGCGCCTGTGGGATAGCCCCCCTGCATCGGTGGTAATCTGCGCGCTTTCCCATCCCGCGCCGTGAGCCCGCTGTTTTGCCCGCGAATCCGACCCCTTTCGAAGAAGTCTGGCTGGCCGAAACACTGGCCTTGAGCGGGCTGGCGCGCGCGCAGGGTGGGCGGGATGCCGAAGCCGCCATCGCCCACGCGCAGGCCGTGCCGGGCGATGCGCGGCAGCGCTTGCGGGCCTGGATGCTGCGGCGCGCGCAGGACACCGGGTTGGCGGACGCCCTGGCGCGCATGCAGGCGCTGCGGCGCGTGTTGCTGCCGGGCGTGGTGCTGTTGTGCGCGATCACCGGGTTCGGCGGCGCGCTGGCGGTGCTGGGCGACGGCTCGCGGGCGGTCAACGTGGTGTGGGCACTGGGCGGGCTGCTGGGGGTGCATGGGTTCAGCCTGCTGCTGTGGGTGGCGGGGTTCTGGCTGCCCGCGCCGCCTTCCGGCGGCCTGCGCGGACGCGGCTGGCAGTGGCTGATGGCGTGCGTGGCCGGTCATGATGCGGCCGAACTGGCGGGCGCGCAGCTTGCCCTGCATGCCCGCCACGGCCTGACGCGCTGGGCGCTCGGCGCGCTCGTGCATCTGGCCTGGGCTGCCTTGCTGCTCGGCGTGCTGGCCGGCCTGCTGATGAGTTTTTCGGTGCGGCGCTATGGCTTCGTCTGGGAGACCACGGTGCTGCCCGGTGCGGTCATGGAGCGCCTGGTGGACGTGCTGGGCGCGCTGCCGGCGCTGCTCGGCTTCGCTGTGCCGGATGCGTCGGTGATCGGGCGCAGCGGTCTGGGCATGGTCGCCGATGAAGCCGGGCGGCAGGCCTGGGCCGGCTGGATGCTGGGTTGCGTGCTGGTGTATGGCGTACTGCCGCGCGTGCTGCTGTGGCTGTTCTGTGTATTGCGTCTGCGCCTGGGTCGGCAAAGGCTGCGGCTCGATCCCCTGCGTGCGGAGTTCGCCGGCATCGTGGCGCGCATCGCGCCGCCGAGCGAACGCCTGGGTGTGCGCGATGCGGCGCCGGCCGAGCTCGATTTCCCCAGGCGGGCGGCAGCGCACGCGCACGGACGGGGCGCGCCGCTGCTGCTCGGCGTGGAACTTGCCGAGCAGCGTCTGCCGCGGCTGCCGGCGGCCTCGCCCGCGCGGGCTTGGGGCGTGATCGACGGCCGCGAGGCGCGCAGGCAGGCATTGGCCGAGCTGGAGGCGCTGGCGCCGGTGCGTCTGCTGGTGGTGTGCAGCGCGGCGCTGTCGCCGGACCGGGGAAGCCTCGGGCTGGTGGCCGAACTGTCCCGCCTGGCGGGCGAGGTGCGTGTGCTGCTCGATGCCGCCGGGGAACACGCGGAGCGCGCGGCACATTGGCGGACGGGCCTGTGCGAGGCCGGCTTCGAAGCCGGGCAGATTTTCGCCGGGGCGGACGCGGCGCTCGGCTGGCTGGAGCACGGCGATGTCTGATTCGGCAAGCCAGGCGCCGGTGCGCATCGCCCTGGTCGGGCATACCAATACCGGCAAGACTTCCCTGATGCGTACGCTGACCCGCGACGGCGGTTTCGGCGAGGTGTCCAGCCGGCCGAGCACCACCCGTCATGTGGAAGGCGCCCGCCTGCTCGCCGACGGGGTGCCGATGGTGGAACTGTACGACACGCCGGGCATGGAGGACGCCAGCGCATTGTTCGATGAACTTGAAACGCTGGAAACCGATGCGCGTGGTGCGCGCCTGGACGGCCCGGCGCGCATCGAACGCTTTCTCGGCCTGGAGCAGGCGCACCGGCGTTTCGAGCAGGAAGCCAAAGTGCTGCGCCAGATGCTGGCCAGCGATGCCGCGCTGTACGTCGTCGATGCGCGCGACCCGGTGCTGGCCAAGCACCGCGACGAACTGGCGATTCTCGCCATGTGTGCGCGTCCGCTGCTGCCGGTGCTCAACTTCGTCGGTTCGCCGGTGGCCGACGAGGCGGCCTGGCGCGCCGCGCTGGCCCGCCTGGGCCTGCATGCCGTGGTGCGCTTCGACACCGTGGCCCCCGAGCGCGACGGGGAAGCCTTGCTGTACGCCAAACTGGCGACGCTGCTCGACGCGCGTCGCGCCCATTTCGACCGCCTGGCGGCCAGCCGCGCGCGCGAGGCCGGCGCGCGCAGGGCCGCCGCCCTGCTGCGGGTGGCTGAACTGCTGGTGGACGTGGCGGCCGCCCGGGTGAGCGTGGAGCGCGCTTCCGCGGTGGCGGTGGACACGGCGGTGGGCGCGCTCAACCAGGCCGTGCGGGCGCGCGAGCAAGGCTGCGTGGATGCGCTGCTGGCACTCTACCGTTTTTCCGGAACGGCGCTGGAGGAAGCCGGCCTGCCGCTCGCCGAAGGGCGCTGGGAAGAGGATCTGTTCCACCCCGAGACGCTGCGCCTGGCGGGCGTGCGCGTGGGTGGCGGCGTGGCGGCCGGTGCGGCGGCGGGCTTCGGCGTCGACCTGCTGGTCGGTGGGCTGACGCTGGGCACGGCCACCGCAGTGGGGGCGCTGGCCGGCGGCGGCGTGCAGGCCCTGCGCCAGTTCGGCGGGCGGATCGCCGACCGCCTCGGCGGCCGTCGGACCCTGACGGTGGCCGACGCGGTGGTCGCGCTGCTCGCAGTGCGCGGGCTGTGCCTGGTCGCCGCGCTGGAGCGGCGCGGCCATGCGGCGATGACGCCGATCCGCCGTTTCGGCGATGCCCTGGATGGGGAAGCCGGTGAGGGGATTCGCATGGAACTTGAGGATGCCCGCGCGCATCCGGAATGGTCCGCGCTCGACGGGCGCGTCGAAGCGAATGGGGAGCGCCGGGTGCTCGTCGAGCGCGTGGCGGGCAGGCTGGAGGAGGCCCTCGCGGGCATCGACGGGTCGCTGGAGCCATCGTCCGGCGGTTGATCGTGCGTACTCGGGTCGGAGGATTTTCGGGAACGCTATTTGACGTTTACGTCAACGTCACATAATGTCCGTGCAGCGGCCGATTCCGGCTGCCGGCAAGAGAGGAGCGGGCAATGCAGATTCAAGACAGAATTTTCGTGGTCACCGGCGGTGGCTCCGGGCTGGGCGCGGCCAGCGCGCGCATGCTGGTGGAGGCGGGCGGCAAGGTGGTGCTGGCCGACGTCAACGTGGAAGCGGGCGAGCGGCTGGCCGGCGAACTGGGCGCGGCCGCGCTGTTCGTGCGCACCGACGTGAGCGACGAGGCCAGCGCCAGGGCAGCCGTCGAACGTGCCCAGGACGCCTTCGGCGGCCTGCATGGTTTGGTCAACTGCGCCGGGGTGGCGCCGGCCGAGAAGGTGGTGGGGCGCGAGGGCGCGCACCGCCTGGAATCCTTCGTGCGCACCATCCAGATCAACCTGGTGGGCAGCTTCAACATGCTGCGTCTGGCCGCCGAGGCGATGAGCAAGGCGGAACCGGACGAGGGCGGCGAGCGCGGGGTGATCATCAGCACCGCCTCGGTGGCGGCCTTCGACGGGCAGATCGGCCAGGCCGCCTATGCCGCCTCCAAGGCCGGCATCGTCGGCCTGACCCTGCCGGTGGCGCGCGAACTGGCGCGCTACGGCATCCGCGTGATGACCATCGCGCCGGGCATCATGGAAACGCCCATGCTCGCCGGCATGCCCGCCGAGGTGCAGGACTCGCTCGGCAGGATGGTGCCCTTCCCCTCGCGCCTGGGGCGGCCGGCGGAGTTCGCCGCGCTGGTGCGCCACATCGTCGAGAATGCCTATCTGAACGGCGAAACCATCCGCCTGGATGGCGCGATCCGTATGGCCGCCAAATAACAGACGGGCGCATTGCACCCGGCGTGCCGGTGCGTCGAGGGTGGTATGGCGGGGAGGGGCATGCGCGCACCGCGCCGGATTGCGCGAACCTTTGCGGCCGCACATTGGTCAGGGTTTGGAAATGTGCTAAAAGTGCGCTTCTCCATTTTCCCGACCCGGTTTTTTGCCTCGTGCCGGTCCGGGCGCATCTTCCCCCTCAATGAACACAGCCAGCGAAACCGTTCCGCCTGCCGACCCCGCCGCTGCCGCCGGGGAAGATCCCGACTGTTACCACTGCGGTCTGCCGATTCCCCAGGAAACCCGGCACTACGTGCGCATCGACGGCCAACCGCGCCGCATGTGCTGCACGGGCTGCGAGGCGGTGGCGCAGTCCATCGTCGATAACCAGCTCACCGAGTACTACCGCCATCGCGACGCGATGCCCGAGTCGCGCCGCGAGGCGATGCCCGAGGAATTGCAGGAACTCGGCCTGTTCGACCACCCCGATTTCCAGAAAAGCTTCGTGCGCCCGGTGGGCGAGCACGAGCGCGAGGCCTCGCTGATCCTCGAAGGCATCACCTGCGCGGCCTGCGTGTGGCTCAACGAGCAGCACGTGGCGCGCCAGCCCGGCGTGCGCGCCATCGACATCAACTACGCCACGCGGCGCGCGCGGGTGCGCTGGGACGAGCGCGAGATCAAGCTCTCCGACATCCTCGCGGCGGTGCAGGCCATCGGCTACCGTGCCTATCCGTACGACGCCGAGCGCTCCGAGCAGGTCGCCCACCGCGAGCGCCGCTCCATGCTGTGGCGGGTGTTCGTCGCCGGCTTCGGCATGATGCAGGTGATGATGTACGCCGTGCCGGTATACATGGCGGGCGAGGGCGAGATGACCGGCGACATCGAGCTGCTGATGCGCTGGGCCAGCCTGATCCTTACCCTGCCGGTGGTGCTCTATTCCGCCGCGCCCTTCTTCCAGCGCGCGCTGCGCGACTTCCGCCTGCGCCGCCTGGGCATGGACGTACCGGTGGCCATCGGCGTGGGCAGTGCCTTCCTGGCCAGTGTGTGGGCAACGCTGTCCAACGGGCCGGAAGTGTATTTCGACTCGGTCACCATGTTCGTGTTCTTCCTGCTGTGCGGGCGCTACCTGGAAATGCTGGCGCGCCAGAAGGCGGTGCGCGGCGTGGAGGAAATGGGCAAGGTGCTGCCGGTGTTTGCCGAACGCATCGGCGCCGGCGGCGAGGTCGACAAGGTGCCGGTGTCGCAACTGGTGCCCGGCGACCGCGTGCGCGTGCGTCCGGGCGAGGTCATTCCCGCCGACGGGGTGGTGGCCGAGGGCGAGAGCCAGGCCAATGAGGCATTGCTCACCGGCGAGAGCCGTCCGGTGGCGAAGCGCCCGGGCGTGGAAGTCACTGGCGGCAGCATCAACGTGGCCAGCCCGCTGCTGATCGAGGTGCGCAAGGTGGGCGACTCCACCCGTCTGGCGGCCATCCGCCAACTGATGGACCGCGCGGCGGCGGAAAAGCCGCGCATCGCCACGCAGTCCGACCGCGTCGCGCGCGTGTTCATCGTTGCGCTGCTGGTGCTGGCGGCGGTCACCTACGTGGGCTGGCAGTTCATCGATCCGGAGCGCGCATTGTGGGTGTTCGTCTCCGTGCTGGTGGTGGCCTGCCCGTGCGCCCTGTCGCTGGCCACGCCGACCGCGCTCACCGTGGCCACCGACGCGCTGGCGCGCACCGGCGTGCTGATCACCCGCGGGCACGCCATCGAGGCGCTCGCCGGCGCCAACCGCTATGTGTTCGACAAGACCGGCACGCTGACGTACGGGCATATGCAGGTCGACGCGGTCGAGGTGCTGGATGCGGGCGGCGAGCCGCGCGCGCGCGCACTGGCCGCCGCGCTCGAACAGGCTTCCGAGCACGCGGTGGCCGCCGGGGTGCGGCTGGCCGCCGAAGGCCTCGAACTGCCAGCGGTGGCGGAGGCGCGCGCGGTCACGGGGCAGGGGGTGGAAGGGCGCGTGGAAGGGCAGGTGCTGCGCATCGGCCGGCCGTCCTTCGTCGCCGAATTGAGCGGCGTGCCGGTGCCCGACTTGGTGGGCAGGTTGGAGGCCGGCGGCGGCACCGTGGTGGCGCTGGGCTCCGTGCAGGGCTGGATCGCGCTGTTCCGGCTGGCCGACGTGCTGCGCGAGGACGCGCCGATGGTGTTCCAGCGTTTCGCCCAGGAGGGCATCCCGACCGCGATCCTGTCGGGCGACGCGCCCGCAGCAGTGGGCGCGGTGGCGAAGCGGGTGGGCGCCGTTGAGGCGCATGCCGGCATGACGCCGCAGGACAAGCAGGCCTGGGTGGAAGCGCGCCAGCGCGAACCCGGGGCGTTGGTGGCGATGGTCGGCGACGGGGTGAACGATGCGCCGGTGCTGGCCCAGGCCCATGTGTCCGTGGCGATGGGCGGCGGCACCGATCTGGCGCGCAACCAGGCCGACGTGGTGCTGCTCTCCGAAAGCCTGAGCGGCCTGTCGCGCGCCATCGGGCTGTCGCGGCGCACCCTGGCGGTGATCCGCCAGAACCTGTGGTGGTCGTTCACCTACAACTTCACTTCGGTGCCGCTGGCGATGATGGGGCTGATCACGCCGTGGATGGCCGGCATCGGCATGGCCGCGAGTTCGCTGCTGGTGGTGGTCAATGCGCTGCGCCTGCAACGCGTGCCTGGCAATCCGCCGCGCTGAGGAATACAGATGGAAGGCTTGATCGGCAGTCTCTATATCCTGATCCCGCTGTCGGTGCTGCTGGTGTTCGTCATCGGCCTGATTTTCTGGTGGTCGGTGCGTTCCGGGCAGTTCGACGATATGGAGGGGCCTGCGTACCGGCTGCTGATGGACGATCGCGATCCGCCTCCGCAGGACGACGGAAATCCGGAGGATCCGCCGAAAGACAAATAGACGAAATCCGCCGCAAAGGTGGGAACCTCCGCGCATTTGATCTAGGTCAACGCGGGGGGCGAGGATTAAGGCACACTGGGCGCATGGTTATTCACGGCACGCGGCCCTCGGGCGGCGGGTCTGTTTTACCGGATTTTTGTCTCTCTGTTGGGGTTGGGGGTGCGTTTGACACGCACCCTTTTTTTTCGTCCACGGCCCCGCCGGCTCGCGCAAGTGAGCGCGCTTTCATGACCCATCGTGGTGCAATACAATGTTGATCTGCATCAAGTTCAGGTTCCGTTCGCGGCGTATCCTTCCCCCGGTCGATTTCCGGGTAGGTGCCGCGAAGTCGGAGGGATCTACAAGGGGTTTTCAATCAAAGAGGTGACTCATGCAATCGCAAGCGACTTATAACTACAAAGTCGTGCGCCAGTTCGCCATCATGACGGTGGTGTGGGGCATTGTGGGCATGCTGGTCGGCGTGATCGTCGCAGCACAGCTCGTATGGCCCGAATTGAGCGTTCACGAATGGCTGTCCTATGGACGGCTCCGTCCGCTGCATACCAATGCGGTGATCTTTGCGTTCGGCGGTTGTGCGCTGTTCGCCACGTCGTACTACATCGTCCAACGGACCTGTCACACTCCGCTGTTCGCCCCCGGCCTCGCTGCGTTCACGTTCTGGGGCTGGCAGCTGATCATCGTGCTCGCGGCCGTCACGCTGCCGCTCGGCTTTACCTCCGGCAAGGAATACGCCGAACTGGAATGGCCGATCGACCTGCTGATCGCCGTGGTGTGGGTGTCCTACGCCATCGTGTTCTTCGGCACCATCGTCAAGCGCAAGGTCTCGCACATCTACGTCGCCAACTGGTTCCTGGGCGCGTTCATCCTGACCGTCGCGCTGCTGCACATCGTCAATAGCGCCGCCATTCCGGTCAGCCTGACCAAGTCCTACTCCGCCTATGCCGGCGTGCAGGACGCCATGGTGCAGTGGTGGTACGGCCACAACGCGGTGGGCTTCTTCCTGACCGCCGGCTTCCTGGGCATGATGTACTACTTCGTGCCGAAGCAGGCCGATCGTCCGGTGTATTCCTATCGCCTGTCGGTGGTGCACTTCTGGGCGCTGATCTTCACCTACATGTGGGCCGGTCCGCACCACCTGCACTACACCGCGCTGCCGGACTGGACCCAGTCCCTCGGCATGCTGTTCTCGCTGATCCTGCTGGCACCGTCCTGGGGCGGCATGATCAACGGCATCATGACCCTGTCGGGCGCCTGGCATAAGCTGCGTACCGATCCGATCCTGAAGTTCCTGATCACCTCCCTGTCGTTCTACGGCATGTCGACCTTCGAAGGCCCGATGATGTCCGTGAAGACGGTCAACGCCCTGTCGCACTACACCGACTGGACCGTCGGCCACGTGCACTCCGGCGCGCTGGGCTGGGTGGCGATGATCTCCATCGGTTCCATCTACTTCCTGCTGCCGCGCCTGTACGGCAAGGCCGAGATGTACAGCGTCAAGCTGATCAACACCCACTTCTGGGTGGCGACCATCGGCGTGGTGCTCTACATCGCCTCCATGTGGATCGCCGGCGTGATGCAAGGCCTGATGTGGCGTGCCACCAACGCCGACGGCACCCTGACCTACTCCTTCGTCGAAAGCGTGAAGGCCAGCTATCCGTTCTGGACCATCCGTCTGGTCGGCGGCGCCCTGTTCCTCGTCGGCATGCTCATCATGTTCTACAACATGGTGAAGACGATCGCCGGCCAGAAGGCATACAACGCCCCGGTCGTGGCTCCCGCTGCCGCTCACGCCTAATCGGAGATACCAACATGGCTCAATCGAAGCACGAGAAAATCGAGCGCAGCGTATTCCTGATGATCGTCCTCACGCTGCTCACCGTCAGCGTGGGCGGTCTGGTGGAAATCGTTCCGCTGTTCTTCCAGAAGTCCACCACCCAGGCGATCGACCAGAAGGGCAACACGCTCAACGTGAAGCCCTACGATCCGGTCCGCCTGGTCGGTCGCGACATCTACATCCGCGAAGGCTGCTACAACTGCCATTCGCAGATGATCCGTCCGTTCCGCGCCGAAACCGAGCGCTATGGCCACTACTCGGTGGCGGGTGAGTTCATCTACGACCATCCGTTCCAGTGGGGCTCCAAGCGTACCGGTCCGGATCTGGCCCGCGTCGGTGGCCGCTACTCCGACGAGTGGCAGCGCATCCACCTGCTGAACCCGCGCGACGTGGTGCCGGAATCCAACATGCCGGCCTACTACTGGCTGGACCGCCCGGCCAAGGTCGCCGACATCCAGGCCAAGATGCGCGCGCTCAATCTGGTCGGCCTGCACAAGTACAGCGAGGAAGAGATCGCCGCCGCCCCGGCCGCGGTGGAAGGCCTCACCGAGCTGGACGCTGTGGTGGCCTACCTGCAGGGTCTGGGCACCGCGCTGCAGAACGTAAGGTAAGGGGTTGAGGAAGCGCCGTGGAACTGAACGATTTTCGCATTCTGGTCACCGTCGTCGGCTTTGTCTGCTTCGTGGGCATCTGCATCTGGGCCTGGAGCAAGCATGCCAAGGCGGGGTTCGACGAAGCGGCGCGGCTGCCTCTGACCGATGACGATCCGCCGGTCCAAGAGGACCGGCAAGGCAAGGAAGGAAATACAAATGGCTGACTTTGTTAGCGGTTTCTGGAACGTGTATGTGATGGGCCTCGTCGCCCTGAGCCTGCTGTTCTGTGTAGTTGTCCTGGTCGCCAACATGACCAAGCGCCCCGAGAAGGTCGAGGTGCAGGGCCACGTGTGGGATGAGACGCTGCAGGAGTACAACAACCCGCTGCCGCGTTGGTGGTTGTACCTGTTCTGGGCCACCCTGATCTTCTCCGTGGTGTATCTGGCGATCTTCCCGGGCTTCGGCACCACCAACCAGCACCGTGGGCAGATTGCCCAGTACGAGGCTGAAGTGGCCCGCGCCGACCAGCTGTATGGTCCGATCTTCGCCCGCTTCCAGGAGCAGGATCTGCTGGCGGTCGCCGCCGATCCGGAAGCCAACGCCATGGGTCAACGCATGTTCCTGACCTACTGCGCGCAGTGCCACGGTTCTGCCGGTACGGGGGCCAAAGGCTTCCCGAACCTGACCGACAGCGCGTGGAACTGGGGCGGTGAGCCGGAAACCATCAAGACCACCATCCTGCACGGGCGCATCGGCGTCATGACGCCTTTCGGCTCGATTCTGAGCGGCGAGGAGATCAAGGACGTCGCCAACTACGTGCGTTCCCTCTCCGGTCTGGCGAATGATTCCCTGCGCGCCCAGCGCGGCAAGGAACTGTTCGACCAGCAGTGCGTGGTCTGCCACCAGGCCGACGGCACCGGCAACACCCTGCTCGGCGCGCCCGATCTGACCGACAGCGCGTGGCTGTACGGTTCGTCCGAAGCTACCATCATCGAGACCATCACCAACGGTCGCCAGAACCAGATGCCCGCCTTTGCCGACTTCCTCGGCGAAGCCAAGGTGCACATCCTGGCTGCCTACGTGATCAGCCTCAGCAAGGGCCAGTAAGGCCTAGTCAGTGCTAGAAGCTTCCATCCCCGGGGGAAACCCCGGGGATATTTCAAAGTAGAACAATAAGAATCTACTAATAAAGCGATCATGAACAGCACAAACCCCAAGCCCCAATCGGCCGGTTCCCCCAAACCGCCCGACAATAGCAACGACACCTTCTACGCCGCACGCAAGAAACTGCAGGTCCGCTCGGTCAGTGGCATGTTCGCCAACTGGCGCTGGGCGCTGGTGTGGATCACTCAACTGCTTTTCTACGGGCTGCCGTGGCTGGTCTGGAATGACCGACAGGCAGTCCTGTTCCATTTGGTGGAGCGCAAGTTCTACGTCTTTGGCTGGGTGTTCTGGCCGCAGGACGTGTTCTACCTCGCCATCATCCTGATCATCTCGGCCTACGCGCTGTTCTTCTTCACCGCGATCGCTGGGCGCCTGTGGTGCGGCTACGCCTGTCCGCAGACGGTCTATACCGAGATCTTCATGTGGATCGAGGAGAAGATCGAAGGCGATCGCAATGCCCGCATGAAGCTCGACAAGGCGCCGATGAGCGGGCAGAAGCTGTTCCGGCGCGGCTCCAAATACGCGGTCTGGGCATTGTTCGCGCTGTGGACCGGCTTCACCTTCGTGGCCTATTTCTCTCCGCTGCGCGAACTGCTGCAGTCGGCCGTGACGTTCAGCTTCGGTCCGTGGGAACTGTTCTGGATCCTGTTCTACGGCGGCTTCACCTACCTGTTCGCCGGCCTCCTGCGCGAACAGGTATGCAAGTACATGTGCCCGTACGCGCGCTTCCAGGGGGTGATGTTCGACCCCGATACGCTGGTCATCACCTACGACGAGGAGCGCGGAGAGCCGCGCGGCACGCGCAAGAAGGGCATCGATCCCCGGGCCGAGGGCAAGGGCGACTGTGTCGATTGCGGCATCTGCGTGCAGGTCTGTCCCACGGGCATCGACATCCGCGACGGGCTGCAGTACGAATGCATCGGCTGTGCGGCCTGTATCGACGCCTGTGACCAGGTCATGGACAAGATGCAGTACCCGCGCGGACTGATCCGCTATTCCACCGAGAATGCCCTGAAGAAGCACTGGGGCATGCGCGAGATCCTGCTGCACGTGCTGCGTCCGCGTACACTGATCTATGGTGGTATCCTGGCGGCATTCTGCGTGGCCCTGGCCTGGGGGCTGGCAACCCGCTCCACGCTGCGGGTCGACATCATCCGCGACCGTGCCGCACTGGCCACCGAACTGGCCGACGGCACCATCGAGAACGTCTATCGCCTGCAGGTCATGAACATGACCGAAGGGCCGCGCAGTTTCGAAGTGCGCGTGGGTGGCCTGGATGGCGCGGTCATCCGCGGCACCGGCCGGGTCGAGGTGGCGCCCGCCACCACCCAGGCCGTCACCGTGCAGGTGGCGGTGCCGCCGAGTTCCGGCAAGCCGGGAGCCAACAAGCTGCATTTCGACGTCCAGGCCACCGACGATGCCTCGGTCGCCGTCCGTGAAGAAACCACCTTCCTGATGCCTCACTGACCCATGAACACGCTCGCCACTTCCACTTCCTCCCCCACCAAGCCCGAGCCCTGGTACAAGCAGTTCTGGCCCTGGTTCCTGCTGGCCATTCCGGGTACCTCCATCATCGTCGGGGTGGCCTTTCTCACCGTGTCGATCAAGACCTGGGATGGTCTGGTGGTCGATGATTACTACAAGGAAGGGCGGGCGATCGTCATGACCATCGACCGTCTGGCGCTCGCCGGCACGCTCGGGCTGAATGCCGCCATGACGATTCGTGATGACGTGCTGCGCGTCGAGTTGAACGCCACGGATGCGGCCAGTGTGCCGGATGTGATCCGCCTGACCATTTCCCATCCCACCCGGGGCGGGATGGACCAGGAACTGGTGCTGCGCCGCCACGGCGGCGTATTCGCCGGGGTCATCGAACCCCTGAGCAAGGGGCGATGGCTGTTCCAGATAGAAGATGAGTCCCGCAGCTGGAGAATGAACGGGGCCGCGTACCTCCCGACAGAGACGGAAATCAGGATCGATCCAACCAGTTCCTAACCGTCCTTTGTTAAAGGAGATTCGCCATGGCATTGAATGAATTGCTGACCACGGACATCGGCCTGCTGAGCCTGTTCACCATCGGTTTTGTGGTGGTGATGGGTGCGTACATCTACCGCTACGCGGTGCGCAAGATGGCCGAAGACGCCAAGAACGCGGAGAGCAACTAAGCTTCAAGGCATGGCGGTGCGCACCGTGAGTTCTCGCGGTACGCTCTGCTGAACGGCGACGGCCCGCTGGCATCGGGGCCTTGAGTCGATGACAAACCCCCGGTCTCCGGGGGTTTTGTCTTTCCGGGCGGGATGAGGTTCGCAGGTCTGCGCAGCTTTGCAAGCGTTCCGCAGGCAATGCCCCCGCGGTTGTCGAGGCGGGTGATGTGGCGCAAGCGCGCAGGCGAGAGCTATGCTTACGGCGCCCAGTGAGAACGACCGCCCGACGCCGGCCACGAGGCCTTGTGCCAGACGGTCTCCTATTTCAGCAATATCCGCCCAATACAACCGAGTCCACATGCGTCCCGAATTCCTGCCCGACCGTATCGAACTGGAAACCGCCGGTGAGCCGACCCACGCGTTGATCTGGCTGCACGGACTGGGCGCGGACGGCAGCGATTTCGTGCCGGTCATTGATGAACTGGGCCTGCCGGCGGGCACGGCCCTGCGCTGCATCTTTCCCCACGCGCCGCTGCGGCCGGTGAGCTGCAATGGCGGTTACGTGATGCGCGCGTGGTACGACATCCTCAGCCTCAGCCCGCAGGAGCGCCGCATCGACAATGCCGGGCTGCTGGAATCGTGCGCCACGGTGGAAGCCTTGATCGCCCGCGAAGCGGAGCGCGGCATCCCCGCCGCGCGGATCGTTCTCGCCGGCTTCTCGCAGGGCGGCGCGGTGGCCTACACGGCCGCGTTGCGCCGGCCGGAAGCGGTGGCGGGCGTGGTGGCCTTATCCACCTACATCCCCAGTCCGGGGCTGCTGACCTGCCTCGCGCAGCACGCGGCCCTGCCGGTGTTCGCCGCACACGGCGACGAGGATGAAGTCGTCTCGCCGGCCCTCGGCCGGGCCGCCAGGGATTGCCTGGAGGCGGGCGGATTGCGGCCGGCGTGGCACACCTATCCGATGGGACATCAGGTATGCCTGCCGGAGCTGCGCGATCTGGGGAACTGGCTCACGGCGCTGCTGCGCGGCTGAACCGTCCCCCGAAAACGACAAGGCCTCCCGCTCGGGGAGGCCTTGTCCACGCACCGCAATGCAGGCGTCGCGGTGATGCTCAGCGGTAGACCAGCACCGGCGTCTTGCTGTGGGTGAGCACCTTCTGGGTCTCGCTGCCCAGCAACAGCCCGGCGATGCCGCGACGGCCGTGCGAGGCCATGAAGATCAGGTCGCAGCCGAGGCGGTCGGCGGCGTCGATGATGGCCTCGTAGGGCACCTCATTGACCACCGTGTCGGTGCCCGCGGTGACGCCTTCGGCCTCGGCGGCGGCCTTGGCCTGGGCCAGGATGCGCTGCGCCTCTTCCTCCGTGGATTTGGCGAATTGTTCGGGCGTGGTCGGGTCGATCAGCGCGCCTTCGCCGTAGATCGGCATGGGGAAGTCCGGCTGGGCATAGAAGAAGGTGATCCGCGCGCCGGCGTCACGGGCGAAAGCCACGGCCCGCGCCACGGTGCTGTCCGACAGCGGAGAACCGTCGGTGGGTACGAGCAGGTGTTTGAACATGGCGGTGTATCCTTACGCTGACTGTGGTGATTCATTATACCGAGCGTGCCGGCCGCCGGGCGACCGAGGCCCGGCGCGCGTTGCGGGAGAGGCCTGGATGAGATTGAGCTTCCATGGGGCGGCGGGCGAGGTGACCGGTTCCTGCGCCCAGCTGTGGTACGACGGTGGCGTCGGGTTGATCGACTGTGGCTTGTTCCAGGGCGGACGCAGCGCGGCGCGCAAGAATCTGCACGCGCTCGATTTCAACCTGCGCGAGCTGGATTTCGTGCTGCTCACCCATGCCCACCTCGACCACGCCGGCCTGCTGCCGCGCCTGGTGGCGCTGGGTTATCGCGGGCCGGTGCATGCCACCGAGGCCACGGTGGATCTGCTGGAAATCATGCTGCTGGATTCGGCGCATATCCAGGAGAAGGAAGCCGAATGGGCCAACCGCCACGAGCGTGCCCGCCACCTGCGCAGGGGCTGGGATGCCGCGCCGCTGTATACCGTGGCCCAGGCGCTCGACAGCCTGAAGCGGCTGCGCCCGCAGCCCTACGGCAAGACCTTCGAGCCCGCGCCCGGCGTGCGCTGCACGTTCCACGAGGCCGGGCACATCCTCGGCTCGGCGATCATCGAACTGGAGTTGCGCACCGGCGGCCGGCCGCGCACCCTGGTGTTCTCCGGCGACCTCGGGCAGCCGATGCGCCCCGTGGTGCGCGATCCGGCGGTGCTCCACCAGGCGGATTACCTGTGCGTGGAGTCGACCTACGGCAATCGGGCGCACCGCTCGATGGCCGAAACCGAGAACGAATTGTGCCGCGCCCTCAACCGCACGCTGCGCGACAAGGGCGGCAATGTGATCATTCCGGCCTTTGCCGTGGGGCGCACGCAGGAAGTCATCTTCGTGCTCGCCAACCTGGTGCGGCAGGGCAGGGTGGGGCCGCTGGAGATCGTCGTTGATTCGCCGATGGCTTCCGCCGCCACTGCACTGACCATGCGCCACGATGAACTGTGGGATCGCGAGACGGGCGAACTGATGGCCTGGGCGCGCCAGCACCCCGGCCGGATCAACGTGCGTTTCGTGCAGGACGTGGAGGAATCCATCGCCCTCAACGAGCGGCGCGGCGGGCTGGTGATCCTGTCCGCCAGCGGCATGTGCGACGCCGGGCGCATCAAGTACCACCTGCGCAACAACCTGCCGCGCCCGGAATGTTCGGTGGTCATCGCCGGCTTCCAGGCCGGCGGTTCGCTCGGCCGCCGGCTGGTCGATGGCGCGCGGCAGGTGACCCTGTTCGGCGAGCGTTTTCCGGTGCGTGCGGACATCTACACCATCGGCGGCCTGTCGGCGCATGCCGACCAGCCCGCGCTGCTCGACTGGCTGCGCAACTTCGGCCCGCCGCCGCGCCGCACTTTCGTCGTGCATGGCGAACAGAGCGTCGCCGAGGCCCTGGCCGGCGCCATCGGCGGGACGCTCGGCTGGAACGGGGTCGAAGTGCCGGTGGCCGGAGAAATCTACGAATTACCGTGACATGCGCCGATTGCCATCCCCCTCGTGCGTAGCGCATGATCGGCCGGATGGCCCGAGCGCCGTCCCTGGTCCGCAAGGAGGTGAGCCGATGAAGCATTCCACGAGTCCGACCCCGCCCGAAACCATCCGCAAGGCCTTGCGCGAGATTCACGATACGGTCGAAGGTGGTATCGATCCGCTGGGCATGACCGCCCCCATCGTGCACGCCAAGCTTGCCTGGCTGGCGCACCCGCAGGAACTGTCCGTGCGCATGGCCAGCCTGTCCGCCGACCTGTGGCGCCTGCAGGCGCACACCTGGCGGCGGGCGCTGGGCCTGCCGAGCGAGGACCCGGTGACCCCGCATGCCGACGACACGCGCTTTGCCGACCCGGTATGGACGGATTCGCCCAGCTGGGATCTGGTCAAGGAGTGGTACCTGGCCTTCACCCACCACCTGCAGGACATGCTCTACGACACCCCGGGGCTGTCCGACAAGGAGCGTCGGCGCGCGGCCTTCTGGTGGCGCAAGTGGCTCAACATGGTGGCGCCCACCAATTTCTTCTGGACCAACCCGGTGGCCATGCGCAAGGCCGCCGAAAGCGGGGGCGAAAGCCTGGTGAAGGGCTTGCGCAATTTCCTCGAGGACATGAAGGCCGGCAATGTGCGCATGACCTCGCCGGAGGATTTCAAGGTCGGCGAGAACCTCGCCACCACGCCGGGCGAGGTGGTGTTCCGCAACCGCTTGCTGGAGGTCATCCACTACGCGCCCACGCAGGCGCGCGTGCATGCCGAGCCGGTGGTCATCGTCACGCCGTGGATCAACAAGTTCTACATCCTCGATCTGGTGCCGAGGAAAAGCATGATCCGCTACCTGCTCGACCAGGGGCTGGACGTGTTCATCACCAGTTGGAAGAACCCCGATGCCTCGATGCGCGACGTGGGCTTCGACGATTATCTGGTCGATGGCGTGCACGCCATCATCGACACTGCGCGCAAGTTCACCGGCGCGGCGCGCGTGCATGCGGCAGGCTACTGCATCGGCGGCACCGCGCTGGCGATGTACATGGCCTGGGCCAACCGGCGCTTCAGGCCGGAAGAGATGCCGGTGGCGGACTGGACCTTGTTCACCACCCTGGTGGATTTCCACAAGCCGGGCGACATCGAGGTGTTCGTCGATGAAGCCAGCATCCGCTACCTCACCGACAAGATGGCGCGTACCGGCTTCCTGGACGGCAAGGACATGGCCGCCTCGTTCCGCCTGCTGCGCTCCAACAGCCTGATCTGGCACTACGTAGTGTACGGCTGGCTGTACGGCGAGAAGCCGCCGCCGTTCGACGTGCTGTACTGGAACATGGACACCACGCGCATGCCCTACCGCATGCACGCCTGGTACCTGCGCGAGCTGTACCTGAACAACCACCTGGTGCACAAGGACGCGCTGACCGTGGCCGGCCAGCCGCTCGACCTCGGGCGCATCGTGCAGCCGCTGTACGCCGTGTCCGCCGAGGACGACCACATCGCGCCGTGGCAGCAGACCCACCTGGTCACCCGCCACGTCGCCGGGCCCAAGCGCTACGTGCTGTCCAGTTCCGGGCACATCCTGGGCATCGTCAACCCGCCGGTCAATCCGCCCAAGCGCAGATTCTGGGTGGCCGACACGCCGGGCAACGAAACCGCCGAAGCCTGGCGCGAGCGCGCCGAGGCGCGCCCGGGAAGCTGGTGGGAAGACTGGATGGCCTGGCTGAAGCCGCGCTGCGGTGAACTGGTCGAGGCACGTCCGGCGGCCACCAAGTCCTTCCCCAGCCTGGGCGCGGCGCCCGGGCGCTACGTGGTGGAGCACTGAACACGCCCTGGGCCGCTTGAGCCGAATCAAGGCCGGCGCCCCGTGGCCGCGGACAATGGCGGCCACGGGGCGTCGCCGTTTCAGCCTTGGTGGCGCGCCAGGCGGGCGGGGTCGTGCAGGGTGATGTGCTTGCCGCGCACGCTGATCAGCCCGGCGCTGGACAGGTCGTGGAAGATGCGCGAAAGCGTTTCCGGGGTGAGGTTCAGGCGCGAGGCGATGACCTGCTTGCTGATCGCCAGGTCGAATTCGGTGCCGCTGCCGGCGGTCTCGTCGGACTGCTGGAGCAGGTAGCCGATCACCCGCTGGGTGCTGGAGCGCAGCGAATAGGTTTCCACGTCGCGCACCATGCCGTGCAGGCGGATCGCCATGCCGGCGAGCAGCTTGCGGGCGAACGCGGCGTCCTGGTCGAGCAGGTCGGAGACCACGCGCTGGCCGACGTGCAGCAGCGAGGTATCGACCAGCGCCTCGGCGAACACCGGGTAGGGGCGGTCCATGAACATCACCGCCTCGCCGAAGCTCTGCCGCGGGCCGATCACCTCGACCACCTTCTCGTTGCCCTGGGCGGACGAGAACGCCAGCTTGATCTGGCCGTCCACGACGAAGTAGAAGCCGTGTGCCGGATCGCCGCGCTGGAACAGCATCTCGCCCTTGGCCAGATGGCGGTCGCGGGTGTAGTGCGCGACGCGTTCGATGTCGTCGTCGGACAGTTCGCTGAACAGCGGCATCTGACGCAGCAGTTGGGGGATGCTCATGTTCGGATCGGGCATGGGGGTCTCCTGTTTTTGATGGGTATTCTAGCCTGCCCCATGGTGGTGCAGGCGCTTGGAGGAGCGGAGCGAACATGGCATCGAATCAGGCATCGGCCACGGGCATGCCGTTGTTTTTCGCGCCGCACCGGGCGATGTTTCTCTCGGGCGGCTGCATGCTGTTGCTGGTCTTTGCGCTGTGGGCGCTGGAACTGGCCGCGCGCACCGGGCTGGCCCCGCACCCGGGCTGGAGCCTGCCGCCCGGCTGGGCACATGCGCTGCTGACGGTGGGCGGGGTGTTTCCGTTCTACATCTTCGGCTTTCTGTTCACCGCGATGCCGCGCTGGCAGAGCATGCCCGACATCGCACCGGCGTCCTGGCTGCCGGCCTGGCGGCTGCTGGTGGCCGGCTGGGTGCTGGTGGCGATCGGCCTGTGGTGGCTGCCGCTGCTGGCTGCCGGCCTGTTCCTGGTGCTGGTGGGCTGGGGCCTGCTCGCCCGGGTATTGTGGAGGGTGGCCTTCCGTTCGCGTCCTGATCCGCTGCACGCGCGTGCCGCCTGGCTGGGGGTGGCGGGTGGCGGGCTGTCGGTCGCCGCATGGCTGGTGTTCGCCCTGGGCGGCGGCGCGTTCTGGGCGCGGCTGGGCATCGAGGCGGGCATCTGGGCTTTCCTGTTGCCGGTGTTCTTCTCGGTCTGCCACCGCATGGTGCCGTTCTTCTCCAGCAACATCGTGCCGAACTACGTGATGGTGCGTCCGACCTGGGCGCTGCGCGCGATGCTGGGCGCCAGCCTGGCGCACGGCGCGCTGGCGGCGGCCGGCTGGAGCGCCTGGACCTGGCTGGTCGATGCGCCGGCCGGCGCGCTGGCGCTGTGGCTGTGCGTGAACTGGCGTCCGCTGGCGGCCCAGCGCGTGCGTCTGCTCGGCATGCTGCACATCGGCTTCGCCTGGCTCGGCGTGGCGCTGCTGCTGTTCGCCGTGCGCGGCATCGGCGCCCAACTGGGCTGGCACGGACTGGGGCTGGCGCCGCTGCACGCGCTGGGCATCGGCTTCTTCGGTTCCATCCTGCTCGCCATGGTGTCGCGGGTCACGCTGGGCCATTCCGGCCGCGCGCTGGAAGCGGACCAGCTGACCTGGGCGCTGTTCCTGTGCCTGCAGGCGGTCGTCGGTACGCGCATCCTTGCCGATCTGCTGCCCGGAGCATGGTCGTCCTGGCTGATGCTGGCGGCGGTGGCCGGCTGGCTGGCGGTGTTCGTCGCCTGGGCCGCGCGCTACCTGCCGATCTATCTCAAACCGCGCGCCGATGGCCGTCCGGGGTGACCCCATGCTCTACCTCGCCCTGAAACATCTGCACGTGACCTGCGTGGTGCTTAGCATCACCGGTTTCCTGCTGCGCGGCATCTGGGTGCTGGGCGACCACCGGCTGGCGCGTGCGCGTCTGGTGCGCGTGCTGCCGCACGTGATCGACAGCGTGCTGCTGGCGAGCGCCATCGGCCTGGCCGTGCTGATCCAGCAATACCCCTTCTCCGCCGGCTGGGTGACCGCCAAGGTGCTCGGCCTGCTGCTCTACATCGCCCTGGGCATGGTGGCGCTGCGCCGCGGGCGCAGCCGGGTGCAGCGTGTCGCCGCGCTGCTCGGTGCCCTGGCGGTCTTCGGCTGGATCGTCTCGGTGGCGGTCAGCAAGAACCCGGCCGGATTCCTGGCCGTCGCAGGAGTGTTCGCATGAACGATTCACTGATTTCGGTCGCCCCGAGTTTCGATTCGCCGCTGGAAATGCTCGAAGCCTGTCACGGGCGGGTGCAGGCCCAGCTCAAGACCCTGGCCCGGCTCGCCGCCTGGCTGCCGGCGCATGGCGCCGACGAGCAGGCACGCCAGGCCGCGGCGGCGGTGATGCGCTACTTCGATGTGGCTGCGGTGCATCACCACATGGACGAGGAAGAGGATCTGTTCCCGGCGTTGCTCGCCCGCGTGGAAACCGGACGGCGCGCTCCATTGCAGGCGCTGATCGACTGGATCCTGGCGGACCACCAGCGCATGTTCGCCGCCTGGGCGCAGTTGCGCGCGGTCCTGCAGCGCATTGCCGCAGGAGAAGCGGCCGTGCTCGATGCCGCGCAGGTGGAGGAATTCGCCGCGCGCTACCAGCACCATATCGAGCGCGAGGAGGGCGAACTGCTGCCCTGGGCGCGCGAACTGCTCAGCGCCGCGGACATGGCCGCGCTGGGCGGTTCGATGACCGAGCGCCGGCGTCAGCCGGCCGGCTGATGGTGCAGCAGCTTCTTCAGCCCGGGAATGCTGAGGATGCGGATGTGCTTCTGCTGCACGGCCACCAGCCCGTCTTCCTGGAAGCGCGAGAACGCGCGTGAAACGGTTTCCAGCTTGAGTCCGAGGTAGGAGCCGATCTCCTCGCGGGTCATGCGCAGGTGGAATTCGGCGGCGGAGAAGCCGCGCGCGGTGAAACGCTGCGACATGTTGAGCAGGAAGGCCGCCAGGCGTTCTTCCGCGCGCATCGAGCCGAGCAGCATCATCACGCCGTGGTCGCGCACGATCTCGCGGCTCATCACCTTGTGGAACTGGTGCTGCAGGCCCTCCACCTCGCGCGAGAGCTCTTCCAGCTTGGCGTAGGGGATCACGCACACCTCGCTGTCCTCCAGCGCGATCGCGTTACAGGTGTGGAACTCGGTGCTGATGCCGTCCAGGCCGATGATCTCGCCGGTCATCTGGAAGCCGGTGACCTGCTCGCGCCCGTCCTCCAGCAGCACATCGGTCTTGAACGAGCCGGCGCGGATCGCGTAGATGGCCTCGAACAGGTCTCCCGCGCGGTACAGGTGGTGCTGGCGCTTGATCTTGCGGCGGGCGCCCACCAGTTCGTCCAGGCGGTCGATCTCGTTCTCCGACATCCCGAACGGCAGGCACAGCTCCTGGAGGTTACACTGCGAACAGGCGGCCTTCAGACTGGCCATCGAGACCGGCACTGTCGCCTTCATTTGCACGATAATCAGCTCCGTCTCCTAACGGGATCGGCGGGGCCTCGTTGATCCACGTCAACCACAAAACTCCGGCTTTCTGCGATCTTACGGAACAGACTGCCGCCGTACGACCATGAGCAACCAGAAAGAACTCGTCTTCGACCCCCAACTGATCCGCCGCTTCGACATCAACGGACCGCGCTACACGTCCTATCCGACAGCGGACCGTTTCATCGAGGCCTTCAACGCCAAATCGCTGCGCGACTGGCTCGCGAAGCGCGCCGTGGGCGGACTGGGCCGACCGCTGTCATTATACTTCCACATCCCTTTTTGTAACACGATCTGTTACTACTGCGCCTGCAACAAGATCATCACCAAGGATCACGGGCGCTCGGCCAAGTACCTGAAATACCTGGCCAAGGAAATCGAGATGCAGGCCTCCTGTCTGGGCGGAAGCCGGCAGGTCACCCAGTTGCATCTGGGCGGTGGCACGCCGACCTTCCTGTCCCACGAGGAAATGCATCAGCTGATGGATTCGGTGCGCGAGCACTTCACCCTGGTGCCCAATGGCGAGTATTCCATCGAAGTCGATCCGCGCAAGGTCGATTTCGACACCGTCGAACTGCTCTCCAACCTCGGCTTCAATCGCATGAGCGTGGGTGTGCAGGACTTCGCCCACGACGTGCAGGTGGCGGTCAACCGCGTGCAGAGCTTCGAGGAGACCAAGCTGGTGGTGGACGCCGCGCGCGCTACCGGCTTCAAGTCCGTGTCGATGGACCTGATCTACGGCCTGCCCAAGCAGAACATCATCAGCTTCAACCGCACGCTGGAGCAGGTGCTGCAGATTTCTCCGGACCGCGTCTCGCTGTACAGTTACGCGCACCTGCCGCAGCTGTTCAAGCCGCAGCGCCGCATCAACTCGGTGGACATGCCCACCGCCGACACCAAGCTGCAGATCCTGCAACTGGCCATCCGCCGGCTCACCGAGGCGGGCTATGTGTACATCGGCATGGACCACTTCGCCAAGCCGGACGACGAACTCACCATCGCCCAGCGCCAGGGCCGCCTGCACCGCAACTTCCAGGGCTACTCCACCCACGCCGAGTGCGACCTGCTGGCCTTCGGCGTGTCGGCGATCAGCAAGGTGGGGCCGACCTACGCGCAGAACGTCAAGACGCTGGACGAGTACTACGACATCCTCGACCAGGACGAGCTGCCGGTGCTGCGCGGCATCGAGTTGACCGCCGACGACCTGCTGCGCCGCTCGATCATCCAGGCGCTGATGTGCCACTTCGAGCTGTCCATCGAGTCCATCCAGATCGCCCATCTGATCAACTTCCGTGAATACTTCGCGGAAGAGCTCGCCGATCTGCGCGAAATGGAAAAGGCCGGCCTGCTCAAGGTCGACGACGAGTGGATCACCGTGCTGCCGCCGGGACGCATGCTGGTGCGCGGCATCGCCATGGTGTTCGACCGCTTCCTGCGTGCCGACCGCGAGCGCAAGCGCTACTCCAAGGTGATCTGACCGGCGCCCGTTGGCCGCGAGGCGTAGAATGCGCGCCTGGAGACAACACCCCCGGCTGTCCTCGAATGCCTGAAACCGGTTATCTCGCGGTCTTCCTCATCGGCCTGCTCGGCGGCACGCACTGCGTGGGCATGTGCGGCGGCATCGTCGGCGCGCTCACCGTGCAGGTGCCGGGGCAGACCCGCCGGCAGTGGCCGATCCACCTGGCCTACAACCTCGGGCGCATCACCACCTATACCGTCGTCGGCGGCCTGCTCGGCGCGCTGGGCACGGTGGGCATGCTGTACGAAGGCGTGCTGCCGATCCAGCTCGGCCTGTACGTGCTGGCCAACCTGATGCTGATCGCGCTGGGGCTGTATCTGACCGGCTTCACCCGGCTGCTCGCGCCGGTGGAGCGCGCCGGGCATCACCTGTGGCGGCGCATCCAGCCGCTCACCAGGCGCTTTCTGCCGGCGCGCTCGGTCGCCCAGGGCTATCCGCTCGGCCTGCTGTGGGGTTTCCTGCCCTGTGGACTGGTCTATAGCGTGCTGGCCACCGCGTTGGTCACCGGTTCGGCTACGCGCGGCGCGGGGCTGATGCTGGCCTTCGGCCTGGGCACGCTGCCCAACCTGCTGCTCGCCGGTCTGGTGTTCAAGCGTTTCCGCGACGTCACGCGCAACGGCAAGGTGCGCTTCGCCGCCGGTCTGGTGGTGATGGGCTTCGGCGTGTTCGGCCTGTTCCACGCTCCGTCACTGGGCGGCATGCTGTGGAACGGGGTGATCTGCTGAGCCGGGGCCTTCGCCCAGCGCCTGCAGGATCGGGCACGGTGCCGGCGCGCTGCTGTGCTCGCAGCAATGCACCAGGCCGAGCAGGGCGCCGCGCACGTCCTCCAGTTGCCGGAGACGCGCTTCGATGTCGGCGATCTTGGCCTGCGCCAATGCACGTGCCTTGTCGCGGTCGCGCTCCTCGTCGAGCGCCAGCAGACCGTCGATTTCCTCGAGACTGAAACCCAGCGTCTGGGCGCGGCGGATGAAACGCAGGCGCTGCAGTGTGTCGTCGCCATACAGCCCGAAGGCGCCCTTGTGGCGCACCGGGGCGCCGATCAGGCCGCGGCGCTGATAGTAGCGCACCGTTTCGACGCCGACGCCTGCGGCGGCGGCCAGGCGGCCGATGGTGAGCCCTGCGGTGGGGGTGGGGATGGCCGGTTTCATTTCGGGGTTGACTCCGTACCTGGGTACAGGGTCTAGACTGCCACCATTGCAACCGTGACCGCAAGCCGAAGCCCGATGAACGACCGTTCCCCCGTGCCCGCGCTGCCCGCCGCCGAGCTGGATCTGCCGATCGCCGGCATGACCTGCGCGGCCTGCGCCACCCGCATCGAGAAGGTATTGAACCGCCTGCCCGGCGTCGACGCCAGCGTGAACCTGGCCGCCGAGCACGCGCATGTGGCCCTGTCCGGCGAGACCGCGCCGGAGGCCGTGGTGGAGGCCATCCGCAAGGCAGGCTTCGACGTGCCGCCGGCCGAACTGGAACTGTCCATCTCCGGCATGACCTGCGCGGCCTGCTCGACCCGCCTGGAGAAGGTGCTGAACCGCCTGCCCGGCGTGCAGGCCACGGTCAACTTGGCCACCGAACGCGCGCATCTGCACTACCAGCCGGGGCTGTCGTCGCCGCAGGCCGCCATCGCGGCGGTGGCGCGCGCCGGCTTCGCTGCCGTCGAGGCCGGACTGGACATTCGCGAGCAGGAGCGCGCCCGCCATGCCGAAACCTGGCGGCGCGACCTGCGCCGGTTCTGGATCGCTGCACTGCTCACGCTGCCGCTCGCCGCGCAGATGCCCGGCATGCTGGCCGGCGGCTGGGGAGGCGAAGCGCATCACGATCTGATCCCGCGCTGGCTGCAGCTGCTGCTCGCCACGCCGGTGCAGTTCTGGATCGGCGCGCGTTTCTATCGCGGCGCCTGGGCGGCGCTGCGCGGCGGCGGGGCCAACATGGACGTGCTGGTGGTGCTGGGGACCAGCATGGCCTGGGTCTTCAGCGCAGTGGTCACGCTGTTCGGCCTGCACGACCAGCACGTGTATTTCGAAGCCTCGGCGATGATCATCACCTTGGTGCTGCTCGGCAAGCTGATGGAGGCGCGCGCCAAGGCGCGCACCGGCGCCGCGCTCGACGCGCTGGTGCGCCTGCAGCCCAGGATGGCGCGCGTGGAGCGCGACGGCAAACTGGTCGAGGTGCCGGTGGCCACGCTGCGTCCGGGTGATCTGTTCGTCGTGCGCCCGGGCGATGCGGTGCCGGTGGATGGGATGGTGGAGTCCGGCCAGTCCGCGCTCAACGAGGCCATGCTCACCGGCGAGAGTCTGCCGGTGGACAAGACGGCGGGCGACCGCGTGTTCGCCGCCACGCTCAATGGCGAGGGCCTGCTGCGCTGCCGGGCCACCGGCGTGGGCGGTGCCACGCTGCTGGCCGGCATCATCCGGCTGGTGGCGCAGGCCCAGGGTTCGAAGGCGCCGGTGCAGCGTCTGGCCGACCGCATCTCGGCGGTGTTCGTACCGGTGGTGGTGGGGCTGGCGGTGCTGACCCTGGCGGGCTGGTGGCTGTGGTCGGGCGATTTCGCCCAGGCGCTGATCAACGCCGTGGCGGTGCTGGTGATCGCCTGCCCGTGCGCGCTCGGGCTGGCCACGCCCACGGCGATCATGGTCGGCACCGGCCAGGGCGCGCGCGCCGGCATGCTGGTGAAGAACGCCGAGGCGCTGGAACTGGCCGAGAAGCTGCGCGTGCTGGCGGTGGACAAGACCGGCACGCTGACCCGCGGCGAGCCGGCGGTGGCCGAGGTGCGTCCGGCGCCCGGCTGGTCGCGCGAGGAAGTGCTGCGCCTGGCCGGCGCGCTCGAACAGGGCAGCGCGCACCCGATCGCGCGTGCGGTGGTGGACGAGGCGCACCATGCCGGGCTTACGCTGCCGGCGGTCGATGCGGTACGCAGCCACGGCGGCAAGGGCATCGAGGGCCGGGTGGAAGGGCGTGCGCTGGTGCTGGGCGCGCCCGCCTTCCTGGCCGAACAGGGCGTGGCCGTGCCGGCCGAGGCAGTCGCCGAACTGGCGGCCGCCGGGCAGAGCCTGGTGGCGGTGGGCGTGGATGGCGCCTACGCTGGGCTGCTCGGCGTGGCCGATCCGCTGCGCGAGGATTCTCCGCGCGCGGTGGCCCGCCTGCATGCGCTGGGGCTGCGCGTGGTGATGCTCACCGGCGACCATGAAGTGACCGCGGCGGCCATCGCCCGCCAGGTGGGCATCGATGAATACCGCGCCGGTGTGCTGCCGGACGGCAAGGCGGAGGCGGTCAAGGCCCTGGGCGCGGGCGGCCTGCGCGTGGGCATGGCCGGTGACGGCATCAACGACGCGCCGGCGCTGGCCGCCGCCGACGTGTCCTTCGCCATCGGCGTGGGTGCCGACGTGGCGGTGGAGGCGGCCGACATCACCCTGGTGCGCAACAGCCTGGAGGGCGTGGCCGACGCCATCGACCTGTCGCGTGCCACGCTGGCGAAGATCCGCCAGAATCTGTTCTTCGCCTTCATCTACAACGTGCTGGGCATTCCGCTGGCGGCGCTGGGCTTCCTCAATCCGGTGGTGGCCGGCGCGGCGATGGCGATGAGTTCGGTATCGGTGGTGAGCAATTCCCTGCTGCTGCGGCGCTGGCGGCCGCGGCGCGGATGAGCGTGTTTTTCAACCCAGTCGGACAGGAGTGTTGGCAATGGCGGAAGTGACGATCAAGGTCGAGGGCATGAGTTGCGGCGGTTGCGTGCGCAACGTCACCGGCGTGCTGAAGGCGCTGCCCGGCGTCGAGGACGCGCAGGTTTCGCTGGAAAGCGCGAGCGCGCAGGTGCGCTACGACCCGGCGCGCGTCGAACCGGCGCAACTGCGCGCGGCGGTGGAGGGCGCGGGGTTCGATTCGCCCGTGTGATGCTGCATGGCGCTCTCTTCGCAAGGAGGAGCGCCCTTGCACCGGCCGGCGGCCATGGCCATGAACGCCGCCTGCTGGCTGTGGTGCACGACCGCTTGCGGCGGACGCTTTCCCGTATAATTCCCGCCACTTTTTTCACCGGAGGGTAGGGACATGGGCTTCGAGAGCGTGCCTGCGGGCAAGGATGTGCCGAACGACATCAACGTCATCATCGAGATTCCGGCGCAGGCCGATCCGATCAAGTTCGAGGTGGACAAGGACAGCGGCGCCGTCTTCGTCGACCGCTTCATGGGCACCTCGATGCGCTACCCGATCAACTACGGCTACGTGCCGCATACCGTCGCCGGCGACGGTGACCCGGTGGACGTGCTGGTGATCACCCCCTTCCCGCTGCTGCCCGGCGTGGTGGTGCGCTGCCGTCCGGTGGGCGTGCTGAAGATGGAAGACGAATCGGGCACCGACGCCAAGGTCGTCGCCGTGCCGGTGTCCAAGCTGACCCCGCTGTACAACAAGGTGCAGACCACCGACGATCTGCCGGAACTGCTGATGCAGCAGACCGTGCATTTCTTCGAGCACTACAAGGACCTGGAGCCGGGCAAGTGGGTCAAGGTGCTGGGCTGGGGCACGGTGGACGAGGCGCGTCAGGAAATCCTCGACGGTCTGGCCAACGCCAAGAAGTAATTCGCTCCGCGCCGGGCGGCCGCGTGCCGCCCGCGCAGCAGGGGCCCGCCATGCGCGGGCCCTTTGCATTCATGGGGCGGAGCGGAAGGGGGTGCGCTCGGCCAGTTCGTCCAGATAGAAGCCGACCCCGGCGCGCTCGCGTGCGAGGAAATCATCCAGCGCGCGGCGGAAGCGTGGATCGGCGATCCAGTGTGCCGAGCAGGTGGCGACCGGCTCCAGACCCCGCGAGAGCTTGTGCTCGCCCTGCGCGCCGCCTTCGAAGCGTTGCAGCCCGTGGGCGATGCAGTATTCGATGGCCTGGTAGTAACACAGCTCGAAGTGCAGGAAGGGCAGCGCCTCCAGCGCGCCCCAGTAGCGTCCGTGCAGCGTGCCGCGCGCGTGCAGGAAGAAGGCGGCGGCCACCGGCTGGCCGGTTCGCTCGGCGATCAGCAGGCGCACCGAATCGGGCGCGCGGCTCGCCAGCATGGTGAAGAAATCCAGGTTCAGATAGGGCGTGGAGCGGTGCAGGGCGTAGGTGCCGCGATAGCAGCGGTGAAAGAAGGCCCAGTCCTCCGCGCTGGCCGTATGGCCGTCCAGCCAGCGTGTGTTCAGCCCGTGGGCGGCGGCGCGGCGGCGTTCCTGGCGGATCTTCTTGCGTTTGTCGTGGTTCAGCAGGGCGAGGAAACCGTCGAAATCGCGGTAGCCCCGGTTGCGCCAGTGGAACTGCACGCCCTGGCGCAGCATCAGCCCGGCCTCGGCCAGCCAGGGGATTTCGTCGTCGGCCGGAAACAGTAGATGGAAGGAGGAATGTCCGCTGGCCCGCACCATCGCCAGCACGGCGTGCAGCAGCGCCCGGCGATCTTCCGCGCAGTTGCCGAGCAGGCGGCGGCCCGGCACCGGGGTGAAGGGTACGGCAGCCAGCCACTTGGGGTAGTAGGCCAGGCCGTGGCGCGTGTAGGCCTCGGCCCAGGCCCAGTCGAACACGTACTCGCCCCAGGAGTGCTGCTTCTCGTACAAGGGCATGGCGGCCACCAGTTCGCCACCGTGCCACAGCGTGGCGTGGCGCGTTTGCCAGCCGCTGTGTGCGTCCACGCAGCCGCTGCTTTCCAGGCTGTGCAGATAGGCGTGCGAGAGGCCGGGTTCGTCGCCGGCGAGGTGGTCCCAGCGTGCTGGATCGATTTCCGCGAGCGAGTCGAGCAGGTGCAGCAAGCGGTCGGGGGCGGGGCGGTTGCTCATTTTTTAGGCGATGATGAAAATCGTTTCCACCTCAGGTGCTTGGGTCGTCTTTCCAGCACTTGTCCACAGGCTTGCCCACGCAAGCTGTGAACGATTGCAGTGCAACACGGGGGCGCCGGTGCGGGGGATCACGCGGTATAGTTGCGCCCCATGAATACCACGCTTTCCATTGCCGTCGCACAGTTGAATTTCACCGTCGGCGACCTCGCCGCGAACGCCGACCGCGTGCTCGACGCGCTGGCGCGCGCGCGTGCCGCTGGCGCCGACGTGCTGCTCACGCCGGAACTCGCGCTGTCCGGCTATCCGCCCGAGGATCTGCTGCTGCGTCCGGATTTCTATCGCGCCTGTGAACGCGAGATCGCCCGCATCCTGCCGCAGGTGCAGGGCATCGCGCTGGTGCTGGGGCATCCGCAGGCGCAGGACGGGTGGCGCTACAACGCCGCTTCGGTGATCCGCGACGGCCGGGTGGTGGCGGTGTACCACAAGCAGTTACTGCCCAATTACGAAGTGTTCGACGAGGTGCGCTACTTCGATGCCGGTTCGGCGCCCTGCGTGGTGGAGTTGAACGGCGTGCGCGTGGGCATCAACATCTGCGAGGATGTCTGGGAGCCGGGCCCGGCGGAGCAGGCGCGCGAGGCGGGCGCGGAAGTGCTGCTGACCCTCAACGCCTCGCCCTTCCACATCAACAAGCAGGTCAGCCGGCAGGACGTGCTGCGTGCCCGCGCGTGCAGCACCGGCATCCCCGCGCTGTACTGCAATCTGGTGGGCGGACAGGACGAACTGGTGTTCGACGGCGCGTCCTTCGCGCTGTCCGCCGCGGGCGAGCCGGTCCATGAGGCGCCGTCCTTCGTCGAGTGCGTAGACATCGTGCGCTACCGCGACGGGGGCTGGCAGGATGTTTCGGTGAGCGCGCCGCGCGCCGTGGAAGCCGAGGTGTATGAGGCGCTCAAGCTCGGCGTGCGCGACTATCTGGACAAGAACGGCTTCCCCGGTGCGATCGTCGGCCTGTCGGGCGGCATCGACTCGGCGCTGACCCTGGCGGTGGCGGTGGATGCGCTGGGTGCGGACAAGGTACGCGCGGTGATGATGCCCTCGCCCTACACCGCGCAGATGAGCCTGGACGATTCGCGCGAGATGGTGCGCGGGCTGGGCGTGCGCTACGACGAGATCGCCATCGAACCGGCCATGCGCACCTTTGCCGGGCTGCTCGCCGAACAGTTCGCCGGGCTGCCCGAGGATGCCACCGAGGAGAATCTGCAGAGCCGCATCCGCGGGATGATCCTGATGGCGCTGTCCAACAAGACCGGTGCGATCGTGCTGACCACCGGCAACAAAAGCGAGATGGCCACCGGCTACGCTACGCTGTACGGTGACATGGCGGGCGGCTTCGCGGTGCTCAAGGACCTGTACAAGACGCTGGTGTTCCGCCTGGCGCGCTGGCGCAACACGCAGGGCGAGGTGATCCCGGAGAACATCATCACCCGCCCGCCGTCCGCCGAGCTCAAGCCCGACCAGAAGGACCAGGACAGCCTGCCGCCCTACGAGATTCTTGACGCGGTCATCGAGGCCTACATGGAGCGCGACCTGTCGCCGCGCGAGATCATCGCCGCCGGCCTGCCGGAAGCCGACGTGCGGCGTACCGTGCAACTGCTGCGGCGCAACGAATACAAGCGCCGCCAGGCCCCGGTGGGCATCCGCGTGACCCCGCGCGGGTTCGGCAGGGACTGGCGTTATCCGATAACATCGCGTTACCGCGACGAATATTGAACCGGCGTGCCGTCCGGGCATGCCGCGAGCCGATCAACACTGGAGAATCCGATGAAAAAGATCGAAGCCATCATCAAACCGTTCAAGCTCGATGAAGTGCGCGAGGCGCTGTCGGAAGTCGGCATCGCCGGCCTGACCGTCACCGAGGTGAAGGGCTTCGGCCGGCAGAAGGGCCATACCGAACTGTATCGCGGCGCCGAATACGTGGTGGATTTCCTGCCCAAGATCAAGGTGGAGGTGGTGGTGGGCGACGACCTGGTCGAGCAGGCCACCGAAGCCATCATCAAGGCCGCGCACACCGGCAAGATCGGCGACGGCAAGATCTTCGTGATGCCGGTGGAGCAGGTGGTGCGCATCCGTACCGGCGAAACCAACGAAGCGGCGATCTGAGCCCGATCTGACTCGCTTCAGCCTCTGTCGCGGGCGCCGTTCGGCGCCCGCAGCAACACCAGCAGCGCCCCCGATCCGCCCGCGTGCGGGCCGGCCTGGCAGAACGCCAGGATTTCCTCGCGCTGCGCGAGCCAGCCGCGCGATAGCTGCTTGAGCACCGGCACCCGGCCGGGCGAACCCAATCCCTTGCCGTGAATCACCCGTACGCAGCGCCGCCCGCGCTGCAGGCTGGCGTGCAGGAAGCGCGCGAGTTCCTCGCGCGCCTGTTCGCGGTTCAGACCGTGCAGATCCACCTCGCCCTGCAGCACCCAGCGCCCGCGCCGCAGATCGGCGAGCACGCGGCGCGGCAGGCCGGGGCGCAGGAAGGCGGCTTCCTCGCCGATGTCCAGGCGGTCCTCGAAACTCAGCGGGGTGTGCAGCGATTCGTGCAGCGTGGCGTCTTCGTCGGCGCGCCGTTTCAATGCCAGCGGCTCCGGCGCGGGGCGCGGGGCGGCGCTTTCGACGCGCGCGTGACGGGCGGGCAGCGGGCGCACGTCGGCCATCGCGTTGTGCAGCAGGGCGAGGTCGGCCGGGGTGATCTGCGGGATTTTCGGCGCGGCTTCCGCGGCTTGGGGCGCGGTGGCGGTGGAAGCGGTGCGGGGCGCGCGGGCGGCTTCCCAGGCGCGCAGCAGGGGGTTCAGCGGCTTGGCGCGCAGTTCGGCAAGGGCGTCGAACGGCGAAGCGGCGCCGCCGTCCGCGCCGGGCGGCCGTCTGGATGAACGGTCGCGCCGGCGCGGCATGGGGTCAGTCCGCGCTGCCGAGCGCGTCCAGGTAGCGTTCGGCGTCGAGCGCGGCCATGCAGCCGGTGCCCGCCGAGGTGACCGCCTGGCGGTAGATGTGGTCCTGCACGTCGCCGGCGGCGAACACGCCGGGGATGCTGGTCTGGGTGGCGTTGCCCTCGCGCCCGCCCTGGGTCACCAGGTAGCCACCTTCCATCTCCAACTGGCCTTCGAAGATGTCGGTGTTGGGCTTGTGGCCGATGGCGATGAACACGCCATGCACGGCGATGTCGCCTTGCTGTCCGGTCTTCAGGTTGCGCACGCGCACGCCGGTGACGCCGCTGTCGTCGCCCAGCACTTCGGCCAGTTCGCTGTCGAGCACCAGTTCGATCTTGCCCTCGGCCACGCGCGACATCAGCTTGTCGATCATGATCTTCTCGGCGCGGAACTTGTCGCGGCGGTGGATCAGGGTGACCTTCTTGGCGATGTTGGCCAGGTACAGCGCTTCTTCCACGGCGGTGTTGCCGCCGCCGACCACGGCGACGTCCTGGTTCTTGTAGAAGAAGCCGTCGCAGGTCGCGCAGGCCGACACGCCGCGCCCGGAAAATTCCTCTTCGGACGGCAGGCCGAGGTACTTGGCGGTGGCGCCGGTGGCGATGATCAGCGCGTCGCAGGTGTACTCGCCGGCATCGCCGATCAGGCGGAACGGGCGCTCCTGCAGCTTCGCGGTGTGGATGTGATCGAAGATCATCTCGGTGTTGAAGCGCTCGGCGTGCTTCTGGAAGCGTGCCATCAGGTCGGGGCCCATCACGCCGTCGGCATCCGCCGGCCAGTTGTCCACCTCGGTGGTGGTCATCAACTGGCCGCCCTGGGCCAGCCCGGTGATCAGCACCGGATCGAGGTTGGCACGCGCGGCATATACGGCGGCGGTATAGCCGGCCGGGCCGGAACCGAGGATGAGCAGTCGGGAGTGCTGGGTGGTCATGATCTGCGGGGCCTTCCGTCTGATTGAAGTCAGCGCGGATTATAGCCGAGCCCATCCGGGGTGCCTGCCAATGGCCGCGATAGCGCGACGCAATGTCCAGTGTCGCGACACCAGTGTGCTCCGGGGGCGCCGATAGGGTATTCCGCATGCCGTGTGTCATGAAACGAAACGGGCTCTGGTCTATACTGCGCAAACTCGGTCCCCGCGACCCTTTGCCGCCGGAGTGCCCATGAGCCAGCCCACCGCCGTTTCCACCATCGCGCTGAAGACTTTCCCCCTGTTCCACGGCCTGTCCGACGAGGTGCTCGCCTCGGTGGCGCATTGTTCGATGATGCGGCGCTTTCCGCGTGGCCAGGCGGTGGTGCTCGCCGGGGATCGCAGCGATTTCGTGTACTTCGTGCTCACCGGCAGCCTGAAGGTGGTGGTCAGCGACGAGGATGGCCGCGAGGTCATCCTGTCCATCCTCGGCCAGGGCGAACTGTTCGGCGAGATGGCCATCTTCGGCGAGCAGCCGCGCTCGGCCTCGGTGGTGGCGGTGACGCCGGCCGATCTGGTGATGATCCCCAAGCAGGACTTCCGCCAGATCATGAAGGACAACTTCGAGGTGGCCTGGCGCATCATGTGCAACCTCGCCGAGCGCCTGCGCAACGCCGACCGCAAGATCGAGAGCCTGGCGCTGATGGACGTTTACGGCCGGGTGGCCCGCCTGTTGCTGGAGATGGCCGAGGAACACGGCGGCCAGACCATCGTGGTGCGCAAGATCTCCAAGCAGGACATCGCCAAGATGATCGGCGCCTCGCGCGAGATGGTCAGCCGGGTGATGAAGGATCTCAGCGTGCAGGGGCTGATCGAGGAAACCGAGCGCGGCGTGGTGCTGCGCGAGCGCCTCAACGACGTCTGACAGGTCCGCGCGTGCCGGCTTTGTGTTACCGCCGGCAAGCATGCCGGCGGGGGGCTCGACGCTTCGCATATAATCGGTCTCCATCCAGCCACCGGAAGCGCCGCGCGCCGTTCGATGTTGCCTCGTTCCACCTCCCGTTCCCAACCGCTTCCCGAAAAGATCTCGCACCTCCTGCACGAAGCCAAGTGGCTGGTGCTGGGGGTGATGTCACTGTATGTCGGGCTGATCCTGCTCGGCTACAACCAGGCCGATCCGGGCTGGTCGCACGCCGCCGAAGTGGCCCGCGTGAGCAACCCCGGCGGGCGCTTCGGCGCCTGGCTGGCGGATCTGCTGCTGTATCTGTTCGGCGTCTCGGCGTGGTGGTGGGTGGTCTTCCTGGGCTACGGGCTGGTCTGGGGTTTCCGCCGCCTGCGCCATGAATTCCTCGCCGACCGGCGCTCCTTCTTCATCGTGCTGGCCGGTTTCTTCGTCGTCCTGCTGGGCTCCAGCGCGCTGGAAGCGCTGCGCTTCCATTCCCATGGCGCCAGCGTGCCGCTCGGCCCCGGCGGGCTGATCGGCGTGGAACTGGGCAACGCGGTGCAGCGCTACCTGGGCTTCACCGGCGGCACGCTGCTGCTGCTCGCCCTGCTGGCCGGCGGTCTGTCGCTGTTCTCGGGCATCTCCTGGCTGACCGTGATCGAGCGCATCGGTCTCGGGCTGGAGCAGGCCTGGTTCGCCGCGCAGCGCGGCTACGCCACCTGGCAGGACCGCCGCGCGGGCCGCGAGCTCGCGCAGAAACGCGAGGCGGTGGTGGAAACCAGGCGGCGCAAATCGGTGGAGGCGCCGCCGCCGCAGTTGCGCATCGAACCCGCGGTGGTGGAAGTGCAGAAATCCGAGCGCGTGCACAAGGAGCGCCAGCAGACCCTGTTCGCCGATCCGGCGCAGGGCGGGCTGCCGCCGCTCGCGCTGCTCGACGAACCCAGTGGAGACGGCGAGCCGCCGTCGGCCGAGGCGCTGGAATTCACCTCGCGGCTGATCGAATCCAAGCTCGGCGAATTCGGCGTGGAAGTGAAAGTGCTGGCCGCCTATCCCGGCCCGGTGATCACGCGCTACGAAATCGAGCCGGCCGTCGGCGTGAAGGGCAGCCAGGTGGTCAATCTGGCCAAGGATCTGGCGCGCGCCCTGTCGCTGATCTCCATCCGCGTGGTGGAGACTGTGCCGGGCAAGTCGTGCATGGCGCTGGAACTGCCCAACCCCAAGCGGCAGACCGTGCGCCTGTCGGAAATCGTCGGCTCCAAGGTGTTCAACGACATGCACTCGGCGCTCACCGTGGTGCTTGGCAAGGACATCGGCGGCCAGCCGGTGGTCGCCGACCTGGCCAAGATGCCCCACCTGCTGGTGGCCGGCACCACCGGCTCGGGCAAGTCGGTGGGCATCAACGCGATGATCCTGTCGCTGCTCTACAAGAGTGAGCCGGACAAGGTGCGGCTGATCATGGTCGACCCGAAGATGCTGGAACTGTCCATCTACGAGGGCATTCCGCACCTGCTCGCGCCGGTGGTCACCGACATGAAGCACGCCGCCAACGCGCTGAACTGGTGCGTGGTGGAGATGGACAAGCGCTACAAGCTGATGGCCGCCGTGGGCGTGCGCAACCTGGCGGGCTTCAACAAGGCCGTGGCCGAGGCCGCCAGGGCCGGCGCGCCGCTCGGCAATCCGTTCTCGATCACCCCGGAAAGCCCCGAACCGCTCGAAGCGCTGCCGCACATCGTGGTGGTGGTGGATGAGCTGGCCGACATGATGATGGTGGTCGGCAAGAAGGTGGAAGAGCTCATCGCCCGCCTCGCGCAGAAGGCGCGCGCCGCCGGCATCCACCTGATCCTCGCCACCCAGCGCCCGTCGGTGGATGTGATCACCGGGCTGATCAAGGCCAACGTGCCGACCCGCATCGCCTTCCAGGTGTCCAGCAAGATCGACTCGCGCACTATCCTCGACCAGATGGGCGCGGAGAACCTGCTCGGCATGGGCGACATGCTCTACCTGCCGCCGGGCACCGGCCTGCCGGTGCGTGTGCATGGCGCCTTCGTCGCCGACGAAGAGGTGCACAAGGTGGTCGAGCACCTGAAGAGCCTGGGGCCGCCGGACTACGTGGAAGGCATCCTGTCCGCCCCCGAGGACGACATGGATGCCGCGCTGGGCGGTGGCGGCGGCGAGGGCGGCGACGAGGCCGACCCGCTCTACGACCAGGCCGTCGAGGTGGTCATCAAGACCCGCCGGCCGTCCATCTCCCTGGTCCAGCGCCATCTGCGCATCGGCTACAACCGCGCCGCCCGCCTCATCGAGCAGATGGAGCGCGCCGGGCTGGTCAGCGCGATGGGCGGCAATGGCAACCGCGAAGTCATCGTGCCGCCGAAGGAGGGCGATTGACATGAATCTTCCGCGACGTTTCGCGCTGCTGCGCTTGGCGGCCTGCGCCGCGCTGGTGCTGGCGCCGGCGCTGCATGCGCCCGCCGCGCTGGCGGCCGACGGCATCGAGCAACTGCGCCGCTTCGTGGCCGACACCCGGCAGGCGCAGGGCAGCTTCACGCAGATCGTCCATTCGGCTTCCGGGCGCAAGCCGCAGGAGGCCGCCGGCGAGTTCGCCTTCTCGCGGCCCGGGCGCTTCCGCTGGAGCTACGACACGCCCTACCAGCAACTGCTGGTGGGCGACGGCGAACGCCTGTGGTCGTGGGACCGCGATCTGGCCCAGGTCACCGTGCGCGCGCTCGGCGACGCGCTGGGCAGCACGCCGGCGGCGGTGCTGGTCGGCGCCGGCGATCTGGACGACGCCTTCGAACTCAGCGACGGCGGTGCCGCCGATGGCTTGTCCTGGGTGGTCGCCCGTCCGCGCCAGGCCGACAGCGGCTTCGAATCCATGCGTCTCGGCCTGGCCGGCAACCGCCTGCAGCGCATGGAGATGCGCGACAGCTTCGGGCAGAACACGGTGATCGTGTTCACCCGCCTGGAAACCGCTGCGCGGCTGGACGACACGCTGTTCCAGTTCACCCCGCCGCCCGGCGCCGACGTGATCGGCCAATAGGCGCCGGCCGGCGATGGGCGACCTGTTCGAGGCCATCGAACCGCCGCGTGTGCCGCTGGCCGAGCGCCTGCGCCCGCAGAGCCTGGACGAGGTGGCCGGGCAGCGCCATCTGCTCGGCCCCGGCAAGCCGCTGCGGCTGGCCTTCGAATCCGGCAAGCCGCATTCGATGATCCTGTGGGGCCCGCCGGGCGTGGGCAAGACCACGCTGGCGCGGCTGATGGCCAAGGGCTTCGACGCCGAATTCGTCGCGCTTTCGGCGGTGTTCTCCGGGGTCAAGGAAATCCGCGAGGCCATCGCCCAGGCGCAGGCCGCCAAGGCTCGCGGACGCCACACCATCCTGTTCGTCGACGAGGTGCATCGCTTCAACAAGGCCCAGCAGGACGCCTTCCTGCCCTATGTGGAGCAGGGGCTGGTGACGCTGATCGGCGCCACCACCGAGAATCCGTCCTTCGAAGTCAATTCCGCGCTGCTCTCGCGCGCGGCGGTGTATGTGCTGGAAGCCCTCGACAGCGAAGCGATGGCCAGCCTGTTCGAACGCGCACGCGGGCTGGCCTGCCCGGCGCTGGCCTTCGACGACGATGCGCGCGACCGCCTGATCGGCTTCGCCGACGGCGATGCGCGCCGCCTGATGAATCTGGTCGAGCAGGTCCAGGTGGCCGCCGAGACCGCCGGTGCGGACACGGTCACCGCCGAGTTCATCGACCAGGCGCTGTCGCGCAACCTGCGCCGTTTCGACAAGGGCGGCGAGGCCTTCTACGACCAGATTTCCGCCTTGCACAAGGCGGTGCGCGGCTCGCATCCGGATGCCGCACTGTACTGGCTGTGCCGCATGCTCGACGGCGGCGCCGACCCGCACTACCTGGGCCGCCGCCTGCTGCGCATGGCAGTGGAGGACATCGGCCTGGCCGATCCGCGCGCGCACGAGATCGCGCTGAATGCCTGCGCCACCTACGAGCGCCTGGGCTCCCCGGAGGGCGAACTGGCCCTGGCGCAGGCGGCGGTGTTCATGGCCTGCGCAGCCAAATCCAACGCGGTGTACAAGGCCTATAATGCCGCCCGGGCCTTCGTCGGCGCCGACGCGTCGCGCCCGGTGCCGCTGCACCTGCGCAACGCGCCGACCAAACTGATGAAGGAACTGGGCTACGGCAAGACCTACCGCTACGCGCACGACGAACCGGATGCCTACGCTGCCGGCGAGACCTATCTGCCGGAGGGCATGGACGAGCCGCACTGGTACCAGCCCACCGGGCGTGGCATGGAAGCGCGCATCGCGGAAAAGCTGGCCTGGCTGCGCGGTCTGGATGCCGCCGCAGGCGGGCAAGCGTCCGCCCCCTCCGCGAGGAATGCGGCGGGCAAGGCGGACGATGCGGGCAAACCCGGTTGAGGCCGGCTGTGCGTGCTCAGTGGGGCAGGGGATGATCGGCCATGAAGCGGGCGCACAGGCGGCGCGCCTCTTCGGCCTTGCGCAGGTCGCCGCGCTCGGTGGCCAGTTCGATCAGGTCGAGCATGTAGTGGGTGAGTACCAGCACCCCTTCCGGGGTCTGGACCAGCCCGCAGGCCACTTGGGCGGCGGCAACGTCGGGGATGCCCTCGTGCTCGGCGATCAGGGCAACTTCGTCTTCGGTGAGGTCGCAGTAGTCTAGGCAGTCGCGAATGGAAAGCATGCGGTACTCCTCCTTTGCATGGGCCGTCTGCGCGGTTCCGTCGATATCTTCAGATTAATCGTCCGAAAACGGATTGCAAGAAAAGTTTCACTCGATTTTTGTTCTTAAATATTTGATTTCATGTAGCTAATTGTGCTGTGCGGCATTTTGCCGGCGGCATTGGAAAGTGGTTTGGAGGCAGGGGTATGGCGGCATTCCTTGATGCCCGCTCTCAACTTCCGGCCCTATCCCAATGAACTGAAACGTAGATCGGAAAACGCTCATGCTCGACATCCAGCTCCTTCGCTCCCAGTTCGACCAGGTCGCTGCCCGCCTCGCCACGCGCGGGCTGACGCTGGACGCCGCCGCCTTCCAGGCCCTGGAAGAGGAACGCAAGCGTCTGCAGACCCGCACGCAGGAATTGCAGGCGCGCCGCAACGCGCTGTCCAAGGAAATCGGCAAGCTCAAGAGCCGTGGCGAGGACGCCTCGGCGGTGATGGCCGAGGTCGGTCAACTGGGCGATGAGCTGAAGGCCTGCGAACAGGCCCTGCCGGCGCTGCTGGAGCGCATCGGCGAATTCACCGCCGGCCTGCCCAACCTGCCGCACGCAAGCGTGCCGGTGGGCGAGGACGAGGCGGGCAACGTGGAAGTGCGCCGCTGGGGCACGCCGCGCGCCTTCGATTTCGAGGTGCGCGACCATGTCGACCTCGGCGCGCCGCTGGGGCTGGACTTCGAGACCGGTGCCCGCCTGTCGGGCGCGCGCTTCACCTTCCTGCGCGGGCAGATCGCCCGCCTGCACCGCGCGCTCGCGCAGTTCATGCTCGACGTGCAGACCGGCGAGCACGGCTACACCGAGTGCTACGCGCCCTACATCGTCAACCGCGAAGTGCTGGTCGGTACCGGCCAACTGCCCAAGTTCAAGGAGGACATGTTCTGGGTGCTGCGCGGCGGTGACGAGAGCGGGCTGGAGCAGTACCTGATCTCCACGTCCGAGATCCCGCTGACCAACACCGTGCGCGAGCAGGTACTGGCGCTGGACGATCTGCCGATCCGCCTGACCGCGCACAGCCCGTGCTTCCGCTCCGAGGCGGGCAGCGCCGGGCGCGACACGCGCGGGATGATCCGCCAGCACCAGTTCGACAAGGTGGAGATGGTGCAGATCACCCACCCGGAAAAGAGCTACGAGGCGCTGGAGAGCATGGTCGGCCACGCCGAGGCCATCCTGCAGAAGCTTGGTCTGCCGTACCGGGTGATCACCCTGTGCACCGGCGACATGGGTTTTTCCGCGGCCAAGACCTACGACCTGGAGGTCTGGCTGCCGGCGCAGAACACCTACCGCGAAATCTCCAGCTGCTCCAACTGCGAGGACTTCCAGGCGCGCCGCATGCAGGCGCGCTTCAAGAACGCGCAGGGCAAGAACGAACTGGTGCACACCCTCAACGGCTCCGGCCTTGCGGTGGGGCGCACCTTGGTCGCCGTGCTGGAGAACTACCAGCAGGCCGACGGCTCGATCACCGTGCCGGCGGCGCTGGTGCCCTACATGGGCGGCGTCGAGGTGCTGCGCGCGGGCTGATCCGCGTGCGGACGCGCCGCTCAGTCGGCGGCGCGCCCGAGCACGATGTTGCGCGGCTGCAGCGGCGGCACGTAGGGTGGTTCGATGCGGCTGAGGATGTCGTAGTAGTTGCGGATGCGTTCGGTCATGATCACCGCCTCGCCGCCGCGCGCCGCGCCGGCCTTCAGGCGTGAGGCGTATTCCGGCCGCGACAGCAGCGGCAGCACGCTCTTCATGCCCCACCACGAAGTGTTGTCGCGTTCCATGCTGCGCGCGATGGCGCGCGCGCCGCGCAGATGGCCCATGCCCAGGTTGTAGGCCGCAGTGGCCATCCACAGGCGGTCGGGTTCGTGGATCTCGTCCGGCAGTTCATCGCGCAGCATGGCGAGGTAGCGCGCACCGCCCAGGATGCTCTCGCGCGCATCCAGGCGATCCTGCACGCGCAGGCGGTCGGCGGTTTCGGCGGTCAGCATCATCATCCCGCGCACGCCGGTGCGCGAGGTGGCCAGCGGGTCCCACTGCGATTCCTGGTAGGCTAGCGCGGCCAGCATGCGCCAGTCGATGCCGGTGCGCGCCTGGGCTTCCTGGAAATGGCGGCGATAGCGCGGCAGCAACTCGCGGGTGCGCTGCAGGAAGGCGTTGATGTCCTGGTCGCGCAGACGTTGCACGTGGCCGAAGTAGCGGTCGGCCACGCGTGCGAGCAGTCCGCTGCCGGTCGATTCCCTCAGGAAGGCGTCCACCTCGGCGGCCAGCGGATCGTGTTCGTCGAGCGGCAGCGCCCAGGCGATCTCGGATTTCAGCGGCAGGTCCCAGGCCACCTGCAGGTCGGGAAAGATGCGCTTGGCCAGGGCGAAGTGCAGGCGGTCGGTGGCCACCAGGTCGAGTCTGCCTTCGGCGACGTGCTCCAGCAGGGTCTGGTCGCCTTCGGTGACCGGTACATGGAGATTCAGTCCGGGTTCCCGCTTGCGCAGGCGTTCGACCTTTTCCAGTACCAGCGAGCCGCGTCGGGCGCTCACCATGCGTCCGCTGAAGTCGCTTTCGGCGCGCAGCGCGGGGGTATCGTCGCGGCCCACCAGCACGTAATCCACGTCGCGCAGCGCGGCGGACCACTTCAGCGGCAGGCGCTCGTTGCGCGCCAGCCCGGCGGCGGCCATATGCACCTCGCCGTTCATCACCGCGGCCAGCATGCGCGGAACGTCCGGGTACACGACGAAACTCACCGGTACGTCGAGCCGCTCGCCAAGCAGCAGGATCAGGTCGTGCTCGAAGCCCGAGGCGCTTTCCCCGTCCGCACGAAAGGAGATCGCGTCGTGGCGGGTCGCCACGCGGAGCTCGCCCAGCTCGCGGTAGTTCGTGATGCGCTGCGCCGGCTCTTCCGGCGTACAGCCGGCGAGCAGGGCAGAGGCCAGGAGAGCGGCGATGGCTAGGCGCACAAGCAGTTCCGTTCGATTCGGGCGTGGTGATTGTGGTCGAGCGCGGGCAGGCCGGCAACCGCGTGGATCAATTTCGGCGGCAAAAGAGCGTGTGGAAGTAGGCTGCCTCTGCATTTATCTGTATATTAGTAATTTCTAACATATTGAGAGTGGAAGCATGTCCGGTAAATCCTTCGCGCAGATCACCAACGACCTTTCCAAGGCCCTGGAAGTCTTGAGAAGCGAGGCGCCCGAAACGATGAAAGGATTCGGCGCGATGGCCAAGGGCGCGCTGGCCGAGGGCAGTCTTTCGGCGTTGCACAAGGAGCTCATCGCCCTGGCCATCGGCGTGGCCTCGCGCTGCGATGGCTGCATCGGTTTCCATGTGAAGGCGCTGATCCGTCTCGGCGTCACCCGCGAACAACTGATGGAAACCCTGTCCGTGTGCGCCTACATGGGCGGCGGTCCGACCCTCATGTACGCGGCCGAAGCGGTGCGCGCCTACGAAGAGTTGCTGCCCCGTACCGCCCGTCCGGCAAGCGTCGCCTGAGCGCCTCGGGCTGGTGCAAAGCGCGATACTTGTGCGTATAATGCGCCCTCCCGGAAACATCGAGTTGCCGGGAAAGCGGAGAGGTACCGAAGCGGTCATAACGGCGCCGACTCGAAATCGGATGGTCAGGGAAACCTGGCACGGGGGTTCGAATCCCCCCCTCTCCGCCAGTAACGAAAAAGCTTGACGAGGCAAAAACAGCTGCTAAAATCTCGCTTCTTTCGAGAGCGCCCGTAGCTCATCTGGATAGAGTACCTGGCTACGAACCAGGGGGTAGGAGGTTCGAATCCTTCCGGGCGCGCCAGATTCGCAAAGCGGGGCACCAATCGGTGCCCCGCTTTTTTTTCGTTTACCCGGGCCGCAGCATTGTCCGGTGCGTGTCATGCATATATAAAAGCCACTTCGGGTTTCCACGGCTCTCCACATGCGCAGGCAAGGTCAGGTCAGTAACTGGAACGACGATAGAGGATTCGGCTTCATCACGCCGGAAGGTGGCGGTGAGCAGGTATTCGCGCATATCAGCGCCTTCACGGACCGACGTTTCCGGCCGGAAGGAGGCGAAGTGGTGAGCTATGAACTCGTCCAGGATGCCGAAGGGCGAGCGCGGGCACGCGCGGTGGCTTATGCCGGCAGGCATCGTGTGAGGCGCCTTTCGGGGCCCAAGCTGCTCGCGCTGGGCGTTGCGCTCGGTTTTCTGCTGTTCGTGCTGCTGGCGGTGCGGATGGGGCGCTTGCCGATCGAGGGGTTGTGGTTCTACCTGGCGGCCAGTGTCGTTGCGTTTCTGGCGTATGCGCTGGATAAGTCTGCCGCAGTGCGCAATCAGTGGCGAACGCAGGAGAGCACGCTGCATCTGTTCGGACTGCTGGGCGGCTGGCCTGGGGCCTTGGTGGCGCAGCAGATGCTGAGGCACAAGTCCGCGAAGACCTCGTTCCAGGTGACATTCTGGATCACCGTGGCGCTCAACTGTGCGGCGCTGGCATGGTTGCTGTCGCCCGATGGGGCGTCCTGGTTGCAGGTGGCACTGACCAAGTTGCGTGGATTGTGGGCTGGGTAACGGTGTGTTTTCGCAGATATTGAAATGAATACGGGCGCCGCTGGGCGCCCGTATTCATTTCTTTTGCCACGCCCGGATGGGCGCGGCGGAAGGGCGCTCAGGCGCTCTTGCGGGTCTGCTTGGTGACCGCGTCGACCGCCTTGACGGCGGCGGTGGTGGCGTTCGTCACATTGGCCTCGGTGATGTCCACGACCTGGCGGGTGGCCTTGGTGACGTTGTCGTAGGTGGCGTTGGCGGCGGCCAGGGCGCTCTTGACCGCGGCGATGGCGACGTCGGAACCGGCCGGCGCGGACTTGGCGGCGGCTTCCAGGGCGGCGTTGAGATCCTTGTTCAGCTCGGCGAAGCGGGTTTCCAGCAGGCGGGTGATTTCTTCCTGGTTCTGCGTGGCGATTTCATACACGCCGCGGTAGTAGGCGACCAGCTTGCCGGTGCCCGGCTGGACCAGGGATTGCTGCACGGCGAGGAAGGCCTGCGGATCCTTGGCCTCGGACAGGGCCTTGATGCTGCTCATGCTGTCCTCGATGAGGGCGCGGGCGGTGTTGAGGTTGAGGGCGGCCAGGCGCTCGGCGGAAGCCACGGCGGCGGCGCTGACGCCGAGCAGGGATTCGACGGCGGCCTTGTTGGTGGCTGCGAGCTTTTCGGGGGTCGTGATCATGATGATCTCCTGAGGTTGGGAAGGATACGGAGCCGCTCAGTCTGCCGATCCGACAGGCATTTGTTGCGGTGCACAATTGCAGTTTAAGCGTTGCTGCCGTGCTGTCAAGCTGAATTTGTGCATTGCAACAAAATCATCACATTGAAGCGAAAAAAGGCCGGCGGAGCCCGGAGGTTCGGCCGGCCGTAGCCGCACAGGGCGGGGAGGGATTACTTCTTGCGCTGCGGCGGCAGGTCGGTGCAGCTGCCGTGCGCGACTTCGGCGGCCATGCCCACGCTTTCTCCCAGGGTGGGGTGCGGGTGGATGGTCTTGCCGATGTCCACCGCGTCGGCGCCCATTTCGATGGCCAGGCAGACTTCGCCGATCATGTCGCCGGCAGAGGGGCCGACGATGGTGCCACCGATGACGCGATGCGTCTCGGCGTCGAAGATCAGCTTGGTGAAGCCGAAGTCCGCGCCGTTGGCGATGGCGCGGCCGCTGGCGGCCCAGGGGAACTTGGCGACGTCGACCTTCTTGCCCTCGGCCTTGGCCTGCGCCTCGGTGTAGCCCACCCAGGCCACTTCGGGATGGGTGTAGGCCACGCCGGGGATCACCGTGGCGTCGAAGGCGGCCTTGTGCCCGGCGATCACTTCGGCAGCGACGTGGCCCTCATGCACGGCCTTGTGGGCGAGCATGGGCTGGCCGACGACGTCGCCGATGGCGAAGATGTGCGGCACGTTGGTGCGCATCTGCGCGTCCACCGGGATGAAGCCGCGTTCGCCGACGACCACGCCGGCCTTGTCGGCGCTGATCTTGTTGCCGTTGGGCGAGCGCCCGGCGGATTGCAGCACCAGGTCGTACTTGGCCGGTTCGGCCGGAGCCCCTTCGCCTTCGAAGGTGACGTAGATGCCGTCGTCCCTGGCTTCGACCGCGACCGTCTTGGTCTTGAGCATGATCTTGTCGAAGCGGTGGGCGTTCTGCTTCTCCCACACTTTGACCGCGTCGCGGTCCGGCCCTTGCATCAGGCCGTCCATCATTTCTACCACGTCGATCCTGGCGCCCAGCGTGGAATACACCGTGGCCATTTCCAGGCCGATGATGCCGCCGCCGATGACCAGCATCTTGCCGGGCACCTGGCGCAGTTCCAGCGCGCCGGTGGAGCCGACGATGCGCGGATCCCTGGGGATGAAGGGCAGGTGCACGGCCGCGCTGCCGGCGGCGATGATGCAGTGCTTGAACTTCACCACCTTCTTGATGCCGGTCTTGTCCTGGCCGCTGCCGGTGGTTTCCTCGACCGCGATGTGATGCGGGTCGAGGAAGTTGCCGTAGCCGCGCACGATGTCCACCTTGCGCGCCTTGGCCATGCCGCCGAGGCCGCCGGTGAGCTTGGCGATCACGCCTTCCTTGTGGCGGCGCAATGCGTCCACGTCCACCGTCGGCTTGGCGAAGCTGACCCCGGCGGTGCTGACGTGCTCCGCTTCCTCGATCACCGCAGCCACGTGCAGCAGCGCCTTGGAGGGGATGCAGCCGACGTTCAGGCACACGCCGCCCAGGGTGGAATAGCGTTCGACGATGGCGGTCTTGAGGCCGAGGTCGGCGGCGCGGAAGGCGGCCGAATAGCCGCCCGGGCCGCCGCCGAGCACGACCACGTCGTATTCGGCATCGGCGCCGCCGCTGTGGGCGGCGGCCGCGGGGGCAGCCACTGGCGTGGCGGCCGGCGCAGCCGGGGTTGCGGCCTGGGCCGCCGGAGCCGGGGCGCTTGCCGCCGCGCCGGCTTCGATCTTCAGCAGTACGCTGCCTTCGCCGACCTTGTCGCCGACCGCGACCAGCACTTCCTTGACCACGCCGGCGGCGGAGGACGGCACGTCCATCGTTGCCTTGTCGGATTCCAGCGTGCAGATGGCGTCGTCCACATTGATGCTGTCGCCGGCCTTGACGAACAGTTCGATGATGGGCACCGAATCGAAGTCGCCGATGTCAGGAACCTTGATTTCCACGAGACTCATGGCGATCTCCTTACAGCATCACGCGGCGGAAGTCCGCCAGCAGTTGCGCCAGGTACACGTTGAAGCGGGTCGCCAGCGCACCGTCGATGACGCGGTGGTCGGCGGTCAGCGACATGGGCAGGGTCAGGCGCGGCACGAACTGCTTGCCGTCCCACACCGGCTTCATCACCGACTTGTTGACGCCGAGGATGGCGACTTCCGGCGCATTGACGATGGGTGCGAAGTAGGTGCCGCCGATGCCGCCCAGCGACGAGATGGTGAAGCAGGCGCCGGACATGTCGGCCGGGCCCAGCTTGCCGTCGCGCGCCTTCTTGGCCAGCGCGCCGGTTTCCGCTGCGATCTCGAACACGCTCTTCTTGTCGGCGTCCTTGACCACCGGCACCACCAGGCCGTTGGGCGTGTCGGCGGCGAAGGCGATGTTGAAGTACTTCTTGTAGACCAGGTTGTCGCCGTCGAGCGAGGTGTTGAACTCGGGGAATTCCTGTAGCGCGCGCACCGAGGCCTTGATGATGAAGGCGAGCATGGTGAGCTTCTTGCCGGATTTCTCGTGTTCCTTGTTCATCGCCACCCGGAAGGCTTCCAGGTCGGTGATGTCGGCGTCCTCGTGATAGGTCACCGCCGGGATCATCACCCAGTTGCGGGCGAGGTTCTGGCCGGAGATCTTCTTGATGCGCGACAGCGGCTTGACCTCGATCTCGCCGAACTTGGCGAAATCCACCTTGGGCCACGGCAGCAGATCCAGGCCGCCGCCCAGGCTGGCGCCGGCGGAGGCCGGCGTCTTGCCCGGCACCACGCCGGTCTGCATCGCGCCCTTGATGAAGGCGGTGACGTCGGCCTGGGTGATGCGGCCCTTCGGCCCGTTGCCCTTCACCTGGGCCAGATCCACGCCCAGTTCGCGCGCATAGGCGCGCACCGAGGGGCTGGCGTGCACCTTGCCGCCCAGCTTGACCGCCGACGGTGCGCCGGCGGCCTGGGAGGCGGCAGGAGCGGCTGCGGCAACCGGAACGGCCGCCGGCGTCGGTGCCGGCGGGGCGGCAGGCGCGCTTGCCGCCTGTGCGGCGGGGGTCGGGGCAGTGGCGCCTGCGGCTTCCACCTTGATCAGCACGGCGCCTTCGGAAACCTTGTCGCCGATCTTGACCAGCACTTCCTTGACCACGCCGGCGGCCGAGGAGGGCACGTCCATGGTGGCTTTGTCGGATTCCAGCGTGGCGATGGCGTCATCGACGGCGATGGTGTCGCCGGCCTTGACGAACAGCTCGATCACCGGCACGTCGGAGAAATCGCCGATGTCCGGCACCTTCACCTCGACCACGCCGCCGGCGGCCGGGGCCGCGGCGGGTGCCGGTGCGGCAGGAGCCGTGGCAGCCGGGGCCGCGGCCTGCGGGGCGGGCGCGGCGGCGCCGTCCGCGGCTTCCACCTTGATCAGCAGGCTGCCTTCGCCGACCTTGTCGCCGATCTTGACCAGCACTTCCTTGACCACGCCGGCGGCCGAGGAGGGCACGTCCATGGTGGCCTTGTCGGATTCCAGCGTGGCGATGGCGTCATCGACGGCGATGGTGTCGCCGACCTTGACGAACAATTCGATCACCGGCACCTCGGAGAAGTCGCCGATGTCCGGAACCTTCACTTCGATCAACTGGCTCATCGTTCTCTCCTCCTCAGACCGTCAGCGGGTTCGGCTTGTTGGGGTCGAGCTGGTACTTCAGCAGCGCGGCGGCCACCTTGTCGCGCTCGATCACGCCCTCGTCGGCCAGCGCCTTCAGCGCGGCCACGGTCACCCAGTGGCGATCCACCTCGAAGAAGTGGCGCAGCTGCTCGCGGGTGTCGGAGCGGCCGAAGCCGTCGGTGCCCAGGGTCACGTAGGTGCGCTTGACGAAGGGACGGATCTGCTCGGCGAACAGGCGCACGTAGTCGGTGGCGGCGATGACCGGGCCACGGGTGTCCTTGAGCAGCTTCTCGACGTGCGACTGACGCGGCGCTTCGAGCGGATGCAGCAGGTTCCAGCGTTCGGCGTCCTGGCCGTCGCGCGCCAGTTCGTTGAAGCTCGGCGCGCCCCAGATGTCGGCTTCCACGCCCCAGTCGTTCTTCAGCAGGTCGGCGGCGGCGATGACTTCGCGGAAGATCGTCCCCGAGCCGAGCAACTGCACGCGCGGGCCGTTGGAGGCATTGCCCTTGCGGAAGGCGTACAGGCCCTTGAGGATGTGGCCTTCCGCGCCGGCGGGCATCTCGGGATGTTCGTAGTTCTCGTTCATCACCGTGAGGTAGTAATAGACGTCCTCCTGCTCCGCGAACATCCGCCGCAGGCCGTCCTGCACGATCACCGCCACTTCGTACTGGAAGGTGGGATCGTAGGACACGCAGTTGGGGATCAGGTTGGCCAGCAGCAGGCTGTGGCCGTCCTCGTGCTGCAGGCCCTCGCCGTTGAGCGTGGTGCGCCCGGCGGTACCGCCGATCAGGAAGCCGCGCGCGCGCTGGTCGGCCGCCGCCCAGCACAGGTCCAGGGTGCGCTGCAGGCCGAACATCGAATAGCAGATGTAGAACGGAATGGTCTGCACGTTGTGCACGCTGTAGGCGGTGCCCGCGGCGATCCAGTCGGCCATCGCGCCGGCCTCGTTGATGCCTTCCTGCAGTACCTGGCCGGTGGTCGATTCCTTGTAGAACATCAGCTGGTCATGGTCTTCCGGCACGTACTTCTGGCCTTGCTGGTTCCAGATGCCGTACTGGCGGAACATGCCTTCCATGCCGAAGGTGCGCGATTCGTCGGGCACGATGGGCACCACGTGCTTGCCGATCTGCTTGTCCTTGAGCAGGGTGTTCATGATGCGCACGATGGCCATCGTGGTAGACAGCTCGCGGCCCTCGCCGGAGGCCTTCAGCAGCGCGTCGAAGGTGTCCAGGCCCGGCACCGCCAGCGCGTCCGCCTTGCGGCGGCGCTGCGGCAGGAAGCCGCCCAGCGCCACGCGGCGCTCCATCATGTACTTGTATTCCGGCGAGCCTTCCTCGAACTTCAGGTAGGGCAGCTCGGCCAGCTTGTCGTCCGGCACCGGCAGGCCGAAGCGGTCGCGGAAGCGGCGGATGGCGTCCAGATCCAGCTTCTTCTGCTGGTGGGAGATGTTCATGGCCTCGCCGGCCTGGCCCATGCCGAAGCCCTTGATGGTCTTGGCGAGGATCAGCGTGGGCTGGCCCTGGTGCTCGGTGGCGGCCTGGTAGGCGGCGAAGATCTTGAAGATGTCGTGGCCGCCGCGGTTGAGATTCCAGATCTCGTCGTCGGTCCAGTCGGCCACCAGTTCCTTCAGTTCCGGGGAGTTGAAGAAGTGCTCGCGCACGTAGGCGCCGTCCTTGGCCTTGAAGGTCTGGTACTCGCCGTCCACGCATTCCATCATGCGCTTCTTCAGGATGCCCTTCTTGTCGCGGGCGAACAGCGCATCCCAGTGGGTGCCCCAGATCACCTTGATGACGTTCCAGCCGGCGCCGCGGAATTCGGCTTCCAGCTCCTGGATGATCTTGCCGTTGCCGCGCACCGGGCCGTCCAGGCGCTGCAGGTTGCAGTTGATGACGAACACCAGGTTGTCGAGCTTCTCGCGCGCGGCCATGCCGATGGCGCCGAGGGATTCGACCTCGTCGGTTTCGCCGTCGCCCAGGAAGGCCCACACCTTGCGCTGTTCGGCCTTCTTGGCGTCGATCAGTCCGCGCGAGGCCAGGTACTTGGTGAAGCGCGCGGTGTAGATGGCCTGCAGCGGCCCCAGGCCCATCGACACGGTGGGGAACTGCCAGAAGTCCGGCATCAGCCACGGGTGCGGGTAGGAGGAGATGCCGCGGCCAGACACTTCCTGGCGGAAGTTGTCCATCTGCTCCTCGGTGAGGCGGCCGAGCATGAAGGCGCGCGCATACACGCCGGGCACCGAGTGGCCCTGGAAGTAGATCATGTCGCCGTCGTGCTCGGCGGACGGAGCGTGCCAGAAATGCGAGAAGCCCACGTCGTACAGCGCGGCGGCGGAGGCGAAGGAAGCGATGTGGCCGCCGACGTTGGTGTGCTTGTTGGCGCGCACCACCATCGCCATGGCGTTCCAGCGGATATAGGAGTGCAGCTTGATTTCCAGGTCCGGGTTGCCCGGATAGGCGGGCTGCGCGTCGGCCGGAATGGTGTTGATGTACTGGGTGTTGGCCGAATAGGGGATGTCCACCCCGTCCTCGCGCGCGCTTTCGATCAGTTTCTCGATCAGGTAATGGGCGCGTTCGGCGCCTTCGTGCTCGACGACGGCGGCAAGCGCCTCCAGCCATTCCTGCGTTTCCTGCGTATCCGGATCGGGTTGCAGGAGCACGTTGGATTTTCCGGTCATGGTCTGTCTCCTCATGACTTGCGGTTAGCGAATCCCGCCCGGAGCGAGGAACCGGGCAGGGCGGTTCGGTGAAACGGAAACTGCGAAACGCGCACGCTTTTCGCGCGTGGGCGCGATCAGGCGAATTTTTGAACTATAAAACCATGTTTCGCTATGCGCAATAGTATTTCACATGTTGCAATGCACAATCGATGAGGAAATATCGCTCCTGCATGCGGCGATGCCCGCCGGAAAGCCTGGGACGGCGGGCGGGGGCGGTGTGAGAACGACGACGGGGAAAAAAATCGGCCGGGAGAGGAGGGAGGGAGGGAGAGTTTCTCCCGGCCGATCGGGAAAGCGATCATGCGGCGGCGGCTTCATGGCCGTGTCGCCCGCTGGCGGTCCTGCTCGTAGGCGAAGACCACGTGCCCGCCGCGCACTTCGCCCAGGTAGATGTCTGCCGGGCGGACGATGGTTTCGTGGCGGGTCTTGGAGAAGGGCCGCTCGTAGGTCATCACCACGCCCTCCACCGTGCCGCGCAGATCTTCCAGCGCTTCACGGATGCGATCTCCATCGGTGCTGCCGGCCTGCGCGATGGCCGCGGCGAGCAGCAGCATCGAATCATACCCTTGCGCGGCCGCCGGTGGCACCGGAATCCGCTCGCTGCCCGTTTTTTCCCGCCACGCGGCGAGGAAGGCCGCGCGGCGCGGCGTGGTGGGCTCCTGGATGAAGGTCTGCGGCATGCGCGCGCCCTCGGCATTGGGGCCGGCGTTGTCGATGAAGTTGGACATGGCCAGCGTCCAACTGCCGATCAGCGGCGCTTCCCAGCCCATGCGCGCCATGCCGTTGGCAATCTGTGCCAGCTCCGGGCCGATGCCGTAGGTCAGCACGGCCTGCGCGCCGGCCGCGCGGGCGCGCCGCAGCGGGGTCAGCATGTCGGCCTGGCGCAGGCGGAAGCGCTCCACCGCGACGGCCTCGATACCGCGTTCGGCCAGCGCACGTTCGAGATCCTCGCGGCCGTGCTGGCCGTAGTTGGTGGCGTCGTGAAAGACCGCCACGCGGCTCAGTCCGCGCCGCTCCACGGCTTCCTCGACGATCATCGCGGCCTGCAGGGTGTCGTTGGCGGAGACGCGGAAGACGAAGTTTTCCGGGTGCTGCGGCGGCAGGAACTGCTTGGTGATGAGCGAGCCGGTAGCCACGGAGGTGATGACCGGCACGCGCGCCTGCTGGTAATAGCGCTGGCTGGCCAGCGCCACGCCGGTGTTGACGATGCCGAGCCCGGCCACCACGCCGGCCTGCAGCAGTTCCTGGGCGATCTGCGCGCCGCGTTCGTTGCTGGCCTCGTCGTCGCGTTCGAGCAGTTCGACGGGGCGTCCGAGTATGCCGCCGGCGGCGTTGAGCTCCGCGGCGGCGATGCGGATGCCTTCGCGCATCGACAGCCCCATCGGGCTGGAGCCGCCGGTGAACGGGCCGGAGACGCCGATGCGGATGGGCCCGGGCGGGTCGTCGGCCTGTGCGCCGGCGCCCAGCGTCAGGGCGAGCAATGCCGGCGCGAACCTGTGGAGCCAGGAGCGGAATGGGGAAGCGGAAGGCATGGAGGCACTGTAAGTCGGTGCATGGATGGACAGAATTGGCGAAAACCCGAAGCGCGAAACTTCCGATAAGGGAAAGACCGGATGCTTGTGCGGCGCAACCGAGGCAGAATGAGCGGTGAATTGTGCGGCCCGCATGCGGCCGCCGCCAAAGGATTCGCTGCACCGATGCCCGAACCCGCAGAACGCGGCTCCGTCGCCCCCGTGACCCGCTGGTACTGGACGGCTCCCTACGTGGCCGTGCTGCTGTTCGCGCTCGTCATGCTGGCCCTGGTGTGGCTGCTGCAGGAGCGCGAGATCGCCAGCCAGCGCAGCGCGGTGGCGCGCGACGTGCAGTGGGCCGAACAGACCATGCGCATGCACATGCAGGGCACCGAGGAGGCCCTCGGCCAGCTCGCCCGCGATCTGGCCGCCGGCGCACTGGACCTGGATGCCTTCCAGGTGCGCGCCAACCAGCTGATCGCCAACAACAGCGAACTGGTGAACGTGGTCTGGGTGGGTGCCGACGAGATCGTGCGCTGGTCGGCGCCATTCGATACCACCGAGTGGCTGCCGGGCGATGCCTTGTCCGGTTCGCAGATGTCGCCCTATGCGCGTGCGCGGGACACCGGCGGGCCGAGCTACGGGCAGCCCTATCTGAGCCCGCGCGGCAGCAATGTGCTGGAAGTCTACGTGCCGGCGCGGCGCGGGCGCGAATTCCTCGGCGCCATCGCGGCGGTGTATTCCGTCGAGCGCATGGTGCGCCACATGGTGCCGGGCTGGTTCGCCGAGAAATACCTGCTGGAACTGGTGAGCGCGCAGGACGAGATCCTTTCGGTGAGTTCCGGGGTACGCGATCTGGACAAGAGCATCTCCTTCGAGATCGCCCTGGATCCGCCGGGGCAGGGCCTGTACCTGCGCGCCACCGCGTTCCGCGTCGGCGGCCAGCTGCCGGCCGCGCTGCCCACGGTCATCATCATCGGCCTGTCGGTGTTCGTGCTGTGGAGCCTGTGGCTGCTGCGCGACCATGTGCTGCGCCGCGTGCAGGTCGAACGCGAGCGCGACCGCCTGTTCAACCTGTCGCTCGACATGCAGTGCGTGCTCGGCCTGGACGGGCGCTTCCGGCGCTGCAACCCGGCCTTCGAGCGCGTGCTGGGCTATCCGCCGGAGGAACTGGCCGGGCGTGCGCTGCTGGAACTCGCGCATGCCGCGGATGCCGCCAGTACGCTGGAGGAGATGCGTCGGTTGGAAAGCGGCGAGGCGGTGAGCTTCGAGAACCGCTGCCGCTGTGCCGACGGCAGCTACAAGTGGCTGGTGTGGAGCATCAACCCGGTGCGCGAGGAAAAGCTGGTGTACGCGGTGGCGCACGACATCACCGGGCGCAAGTCCGCCGAAGATGCGCTGCGCGCGGAGTCGGCCTTCCGCAAGGCGATGGAGGAATCCATGCTGACCGGCCTGCGCGCCATCGACCTCACCGGCCGCATCATCTACGTCAACTCCGCGTTCTGCCGCATGGTGGGGTTTTCCAGCGAGGAACTGGTCGGCGCGCAGGCGCCTTTCCCGTACTGGCCCAGCGAGGACCTGGCTCTCTGCCAGACCAATCTGGAACTGACCCTGGCCGGCCGCGCACCGTCCAGCGGATTCGAGATGCGCATCCGGCGCAAGAACGGCGAGCGCCTGGATGCGCGCTTCTATCTATCGCCGCTGATCGACCTCACCGGCAAGCAGACCGGCTGGATGGCCTCGGTGACCGACATCACCGAGCCCAAGCGCGTGCGCGCCGCGCTGGAGGCCGCGCACGAACGCTTCGAGGCGGTACTCGACGGCCTGGACGCGGCGGTATTCGTGGCCGACGCGCGCACCGATGAGATCCTCTTCGCCAACCGCGCCTTCAAGAACATCCACGGCTTCGACGCGGTGGGCCGCACCGTGCGCGGGGTGGCGGTGCCGCAGCCCGAGCGCGGCGACTATCGCGTCAATCCGCGCGGGCTGGCGCTGATCGACCTGCCGCGCGAACTGTTCGACGGCGAACTGCAGCACCCCCTGTCCGGCCGCTGGTACCACGTGCGCGAGCAGGCCACGCGCTGGGTGGACGGCCGCGTGGTGCGCATGGGCATCGCCACCGACATCACCGACCGCAAGCAGACCGCCGAAGTCTCCCGCCAGCAGGAAGAACGCCTGCAACGCACCGGCCGGCTGATCACCATGGGCGAGATGGCCTCCACGCTGGCGCACGAACTGAACCAGCCCCTGTCGGCCATCGCCAACTACTGCATGGGCTGCGTCACCCGCATGCAGTCGCCCAACTGGAAGCAGGAAGAAATCCTCGCCGCCATGCAGAAGGCCAGCTTCCAGGCCGAGCGCGCCGGCAAGATCATCCGCCGCGTGCGCGAGTTCGTGAAGAAGAGCGAGCCGCGCCGCAGCGCGGTGTCCCTCATCGAAGTGCTCGACGACGCCATCGGCTTTGCTGAGATCGACGCGCGCCGCATGGGTATCCGCGTGGAAACCGAGGTGCCGGATGACCTGCCGGCGGTGTACGCTGACCGCATCATGATCGAGCAGGTGGTGCTCAACCTGGTCAAGAACGGCCTGGACGCCATGCACGACAGCCCGCCGGAAGAGCGCCTGCTGCGCGTGCGCGCCCGCCAGCTCGGCCCGTTCAGCGTGGAGGTGGCGGTGATCGACCGCGGCCACGGCATCGGCGAGGAAGAGCGCAAGCGCCTGTTCACCCCTTTCTACACCACCAAGGCGGAGGGCATGGGCATGGGGCTCAACATCTGCCGCTCGATCATCGAATTCCACGATGGCCGGCTGACGGTTGAAACCAACCCGGAAGGCGGTACCATCTTCCTCTTCACCCTGCCGACGGAGGCTGCCAGTGAGCGTCTCGCCCGCCGAGCCTGACCAGATCATCTACATCATCGACGACGACGAGGCGCTGCGCGACTCGCTGGTCTGGCTGCTCGAATCGAACGGCTACAAGGTGCTCTCGCACGAGTCCGCCGAGGCCTTCCTGGAAGCCTATGACGAGCGCTTCACCGGCTGCCTGGTGCTCGACGTGCGCATGCCCGGCATGAGCGGGCTGGAACTGTTCGAGGAGCTCGGCCGCCGCCTGTGCACCCTGCCGGTGATCTTCATCACCGGCCACGGCGACGTGCCGATGGCCGTCTCCGCGCTCAAGAAGGGCGCGGTGGATTTCATCGAGAAGCCGTTCTCCGACCGCGACATGCTCGGCCTCATCGAGCAATGCCTGGCCACCGAGCGCGAGAATCGCGAAAAGCGCCGCCAGGAGGCCGACACCACCCGCCGCCTGGCCGCGCTCACCCAGCGCGAGCGCGAGGTGCTCGATCTCATCATCCTCGGCAAGCTCAACAAGCAGATCGCCGACGTGCTGGGCATCAGCATCAAAACCGTGGAAGTGCACCGTGCGCGCGTCATGGAGAAGATGGGCGCGCATTCGCTGGCCGAACTGGTCCAGCACGTGCTCAGCGCCGAGCCCGCCGCGCAGCGCTAGCGCGCGACGCCTGGCGGAAGGCGGGCCGCCGCCGGGGTTTCCATCGCACAAGGCCCTGACGCTGCGATAAAATCCTTCGTTTTTCCAAAGGCCATTCCCATGACGGCACGCATCATCGACGGCAAGGCCCTGGCGGAACGGGTGCGCGGCGAAATCGCCGAACACGCCGCCCGGCTTGCCCAGCGCGGCGAACAGCCCTGCCTGGCGGTTCTGCTGGTGGGCGCCGATCCGGCATCCGCGGTCTATGTGCGCAACAAGGTGGCCGGCTGCGAAAAGGCCGGCATCCGCTCGCTGCGCTTCGACTACCCCGGCGACGTCGCCCCCGCGGTGGTCATGGCCAAGCTCGCCGAACTCAACGCCGACCCGTCCGTGCACGGCATCCTCGTGCAACTGCCGCTGCCGCCGCAGTTCGACGAAGCCGCCGTGCTGGAAGCGATCAGCGTGGACAAGGACGTGGACGGCTTCCACGCCGAGAACGTCGGCCGCCTGTCGCAGAACCAGGAAGCCTTCATCCCCTGCACCCCGCACGGCGTGATCAAGATGCTCGAAGCCGAGCACGTGCCGCTGGCCGGCGCCGAAGCCGTGGTGGTGGGGCGCTCCAACATCGTCGGCAAGCCCATGGCCATGCTGCTCACCAACGCCGGCGCCACCGTCACCGTGTGCCATTCCAGGACGCGCGACCTGGCCTTCCACACCCGCCGCGCCGACATCCTGGTGGCCGCCATCGGCAAGCCGCGCTTCCTCACCGGCGACCTCATCAAGCCGGGTGCGGTGGTCATCGACGTGGGCATCAACCGCCTTACCGAAGGCCCGGATGCCGGCAAGCTGTGCGGCGACGTGGATTTCGACTCCGCCGTGCAGGTGGCCAGCGCCATCACCCCCGTACCGGGCGGCGTCGGCCCGATGACCATCACCATGCTGCTGGAAAACACCGTGATCTCCGCCGCGCGCGCCCTGCGCCGCAAGGAAGCCGAGAAATGAGCGCACAACCCATCGTCGGCATCATCATGGGCTCCAACTCCGACTGGCCCACCATGCAGGCCGCCGCCAAGGTGCTGGAAGACTTCGGCGTGCCCTTCGAGGCGCGTGTGGTGTCCGCCCACCGCACCCCGGACCTGATGTTTGAATACGCCGAAAGCGCACGTGCGCGCGGCCTGCGGGCCATCATCGCGGGAGCCGGCGGCGCCGCCCACCTGCCGGGCATGGTGGCCGCCAAGACCACCGTGCCGGTGCTCGGCGTGCCAGTGCAGTCCAAGGCCCTGTCCGGGCAGGATTCGCTGCTCTCCATCGTGCAGATGCCCAAGGGCATTCCGGTGGCCACCTTCGCCATCGGCGAAGCCGGTGCCGCCAATGCCGGGCTGTTCGCGGTGGCGCTGCTCGCCAACACGGATGCCGCGCTGGCCGAAAAGCTCGAAGCCTTCCGCGCCCGCCAGACCCAGGCGGTGCTGGCAATGACCCTGGATTGAACGGCAAGATGATCCTGCCCCCCGCCACCCTCGGCATGCTCGGCGGCGGCCAGCTCGGCCGCTTCTTCGTCGCTGCCGCCCACGAGATGGGCTACCAGGTCTGGGTGCTCGATCCCGACCCGCACAGCCCGGCCGGCCGCATCGCCGACCGCCATCTGGTGGCCGCCTACGAGGACCATGCCGCGCTCGACCAGCTCACCGCCGAATGCGCGGCGGTGAGCACCGAATTCGAGAACGTGCCGGCCGGCACGCTGGACTACCTGGCCAAGTTCATCCCGGTGCACCCGGCCGCTGCCGCCGTGGCGGTGTGCCAGAACCGCATCGCGGAAAAGACCTTCCTGGCCGACAACGGCCTGCCGCACGGCCCGTTCGCCGCCATCCGCAGCGACGAGGACATCGCGGCTGCCAGCGCCGGCCTGTTCCCCGGCGTGCTCAAGGTGGCGCGCTTCGGCTACGACGGCAAGGGCCAGGCCCGCGTCGCCAGCCGCGAGGAGGCGCTCGCCGCCTTCCACCAGTTCAGGCGCGAAGCCTGTGTGCTGGAGAAGCTGCTGCCGCTGGACTACGAAGTCTCGGTGGTGCTCGCGCGCAGCGAGTCGGGCGAGCTGCGCGCCTTCCCGAGCGGCGAGAACCAGCACCGCAACGGCATCCTGGACGTCACCATCGCGCCCGCGCGCGCCGGCGCCTGTCTTGCGGACGAAGCCCAGGAAGTGGCCGGGCGGATCGCCGAGAAGCTCAGCTACGTGGGCACGCTGGGCGTGGAATTCTTCGTCAGCCGGGGCGAACTGGTGGTCAACGAGATGGCCCCGCGCCCGCACAACAGCGGCCACCACACCCTCGACGCCTGCATGAGCAGCCAGTACGACCAGCAGGTGCGCGCGCTGTGCGGCCTGCCGCTGGGCGAGGCGCGCCAGCATTCGGCGGCGGTCATGGTCAACCTGCTCGGCGAGCTGTGGTACGAAGGCGGCCATGCCGAAGGGCGCTACCGCGAGCCAGACTGGTCCGTGCTGCACGCCGTGCCCGGCCTGCGCCTGCACCTGTACGGCAAGCACCACGCCCGCCCGGGGCGCAAGATGGGCCACTTCACCGTGGTCGGCGACGACTCCGCCGCGGTGCTGGAGCGCGCCATGGCGGCGCGAGCGGCCATCGGCATCCGCGACGCATGAGCGCCTCCGCCCGGCCGCCCGAAGGAGGCGCTCGTCCTCCCCCGGGGAGGATGTCGCGCAGCGACAGGAGGGTCGTCCAGTGAGCGGCGCCGCGCAGCCTGCCCGCATCGTCGCGCCCACGCCCGAGAACATCGCCCGCGCGGCCGCGCTGCTGCGCGCTGGCAAACTCGTCGCCTTGCCCACCGAAACCGTGTATGGCCTGGGCGCCGACGCGCTCGATGCGGCGGCCGCCACGGGCATCTTCCACGCCAAGGGGCGCCCGGCGGATCATCCGCTGATCGTCCATCTGCCCTCGGCCGAACACCTGTCGCGCTGGGCACGCCGCATTCCCAAGGAAGCGCTCGCGCTCGTCCGCGCCTTCTGGCCCGGCCCGCTCACCTTGATCCTGCCGCGCGAGGACGACGTGCCCGACGTGGTCACCGGCGGGCAGGACACCGTGGGCCTGCGCGTGCCCGCGCATCCGGTGGCGCTGGCCCTGCTCCAGGCCTTCGATTCCGGCATCGCCGCGCCCAGCGCCAACCGCTTCGGGCGCATCAGCCCCACCACCGCCGCGCACGTGGAACAGGAACTGGGGGCGCGGGTGGACCTGATCCTCGACGGCGGGCCGTGCCAGGTGGGCATCGAATCCACCATCCTCGACCTGTCGCGCGACGAACCGGAAATCCTGCGCCCCGGCGCGATCACCGCCGAGGGCATCGCCCGCGTCATCGGCCGCCGCCCCCGCGTGCGCGGAGAAAGCGCCGCGCAACCGGAACAGCACGCCCCGCGCGTCTCCGGTGCGCTGGCCGCGCACTACGCGCCGGCCACGGCCTTGCGCCTGCTGCCGGGCTCGGAGCTGGCCGCCGAGGCCGTGCGCCTGGCCGCGCAGGGACGGCACGTGGCCGTGCTCGCCCATGCCTGCCCGTATCCGGGTGACGACCGATTGCAGTGGGTGGCGGCCGGCCCCGACCCCGGGCGCTACGCCCACGATCTGTACGCCCACCTGCGCGCCCTCGATGCGCTGGGTGCCGACTGCCTGCTGGTCGAAGCGCCGCCCGCCGTACCCGCCTGGTCGGCCATCGCCGACCGCCTCGGGCGCGCGGCGGTGGGTTCCGGCGAATCCGACGAAACCTGAATCGGCCGGCAACACGGGGCTTCCCAAGCAGGGAGGCGATGGCTATAATTCGCCGCCTCTAAGGGCCGATAGCTCAGCTGGGAGAGCGCCGCGTTCGCAATGCGGAGGTCGAGGGTTCGATCCCCTTTCGGTCCACCAGACATCAAAGCCCCGCAAGCCTGAGCGCTGCGGGGCTTTTCCATGCCCTTCCTGCAGCGCAAGCCCCTTAGAAAAACGCTTGAGCGGACAGCCTGAAACCGGCTGCCACCCAGGCCCGGGCGCTGGTGTTGCTCAGGCTGAAATCCGCGGCCACCCGGGTTCGCGCGATTTCGCCGCCGTCCGCGTCGTGGGCGCGCAGCAGCGCATGGGGTTCGTACTCGTCGGGCACGATGTCCAGCGTCACCGTCACCTCGCCGTCTTCACCGGCTACGTGGATCTGCTTGTGCAGCCGTGCCCGGAGTTGCTGCTGCTGGCGCTGCAATACCTCGGTAGCGCTCTTGACCAGGGCAAGGAAGGCGGCCTGGTCCAGCGGCTTGGGATTCTTCTTGTCGCGCCCCATGGTCCAGGGGCAGACCAGGACGGGTTCATGCTCCCCGTCCTGCGACATGCTCACGGCCCAGCCGTCGCCGTCCTGGCTCTCCACCACGCGGGCCGTCCAGCCGTCCCGGCACCAGTGGCGGTCCTCGCAGACCGTCCCTTCCTCGGCGGGCTCGTCCTCCGCGCCGGCGGCGGAGGCTGGGTGCTCGGACGGGATATTCATTGCAGTAGGCAGAACCGTCACCGCACTGGACAAGGGCAACAGGTCTTCATCCATCGCAACGGCTGTGTCCACGGCCGGCCTGCGTACGGTGCGGGCACGGCGTGGCGCGCTGGCCATGACCGCACCGGCAGGCAGGGGGAATTCGAAGCTGAGTTGTGTCATGCGGCGGCATCGCGTCGGGCAGCAATGCGATAACTGTACAAAATTACATGCATTCAGCGCAACCCGGCGCGTGCAGGCGCCGGTGGGCACAAGCGCCGTCCCGCTGCCCGCTTGCCCCGCAAAACCGCCTTCAGGGCGCCAGATTGAACTCGAAGGTACTCACCACGCGCAGGCGCTTGTTCAGCGTGCGGCCGGACTCCATCTCGCCGCCGTCGTCGTCCAGCACGCGGATGACGCCCTGGTTGGCGTTCTTCAGCGCGCCCAGGGTGGCGCCGGCGTCGGCGGCGAACTTGTTGGCCTGTTCGCGTGCGTTGCGCGTGGCCTGTTCGAGCAGCACGCTCTTGATCTCGTTGAAGCCGCGCAACTGGTAGCGTGGGCCGCCGAAGCCGTCGTCGGTGGACAGCTGGATGCCGGCCTGGATCAGCGGATCGACCTTGGTGGCGGCCTGGGCCACGGCATCCACGCGTGCGGACTTCACCATCACCTGCCCCTGGCCGTTGAAGCGCAGCGGCACGTTGTCGGAGCCCCATTCGCGCGCGTAGAGATCCTGCACCTGCAGCGGGCGGATTTCGATTTCCTCGTCGTTGAAGCCCTGCTCGCGCAGGAAGGCGACGACGCGCGCGCGGTCCTCGCTGAGGCTTTGCTGGACCGCGCCGAATTCATTGCCGCCGCGCCGGAAGGACACCGTCCAGGTGGCGAAGTCGCTCTTCACGTCCTGTTCGGCCAGCCCTTTGACGGTGATGGAACGGTCCGCCATGCGGAAGCGTTCGATGCCCTGACCGACCCACCAGCCGCCGAGGGCGATACCGCCGGAAATCAGCAACGCGGGGAAAACGCCGATACGAAAATCGCTCATGATGGAAAACGCGCCGAGCGCGTGGATGAAAACGGGCTTTCATCATACGCGGACGGCCCATCCTGGATCGGCGATGCCGGCCGGAGCGGTGTTACAAGGCGTTGCGCCAGCGGCGGCCTGGCGCGTCAGCCCATCTGCGCGAGCTGGAAACGGCCGTGCAGGAAGTTCTGGAAGGCCTTGACCTCTTCCAGCGCCAGCTTCAGCCGTCCCGTCTCGATGCGGTTCAGGTGATCGAGCGGCAGCCGGTTGCTCGGCTCGCGGCCCTGCTCCAGGGCGAGCAGCTGCGCGCGCAGGCGCAGGGCGACGAGAAAGTCGAAGGCGGCGGCGAGGTCGTCGGCCTGCTTGCCGGACAGCACGCCCGCGCCAGCCAGCCCGGCGATGCGCTCGCGCGTGCCGCCGTCGACGATGCCGGCTTCCAGCGCCATGGCCTTGACGCCTTCGGTGATGGCGAAGATGCCGGCCTTCTTGATGTCGATGGTGCCGCGATGCGGTTCCTGCTTGTCGGCGACGATGCGGCCGAAGAAGCTCAGCGGGGGCTTGAAGCGGATCACGTTGGCGGCGCTGCGCGCCAGGAACAGCTTGTTGGCGCGCAGCCATCCGGTGATGTGCGCCTTCAGGCGACGTTCGTAGTCGCGCTCGCCGTACAGGGTGCGCAGATCGAAGAACATGCTGCCGGACAGGATGTTCTCCGGCGTGGGCGTGCTCAGCCATTGGTTGAGCGCAAGCTTCCAGCCGCCCAGGCTGCGCCGCCACGCCTCGTTCTTGGCCATGATGCCGCCGGAGCACGGCGGCACGCCGATGCCGATCAGCGTGTCGATTAGATCCTCGCTGAAGGCGCGCAGACCGCTCAGCTCGGCCTCGCTCAGATCGTCGGCGTGGATGATGGCATTGTCCTGGTCGGTGACCAGGGTCTGCTCCTGGCGTCCCTCGCTGCCCAGCACGACGAAGGCGAAGCGCTCGGTGAGGGCAGGGTGGCGCTCGCGCCGCACCAGCTCGATCAGGCGTACCAGGATGCGGTCGTTGAGGTGGGCCACGGTACGCACCAGATCGGCGGTTTCGATGCCGCTGCCGGCCAGGTGCACCGCCAGTTCCTCCACCTTTTTGTGCAGCACGCGCAGGGCGTCGGCGCTGGCGGCTTCCTCGATCTCCAGCATGAGCTGCTGCGGCGAGCGGCTTTGCAGGCGCAGCACATCGGAATCGGTGAGGATGCCGCACAGCCGGCCGTCGGCATCCACCACGCACAGGCGGTGGATGCGCCGCCGGCTCATCAGGAACAGCGCCTCGAACAGGTATTCGTCTTCGCCGATGGTGACCAGCGGCGCGTTCATCACCTCGGCCACGGTGAGTGCGCGCGGCTCCAGGCCCTGGGCGACCACCTTGTTGCGCAGGTCGCGGTCGGTGACGATGCCGCGCGGGTCGCCGTCCTCGCAGGCCACTAGGCTTGAGATGTTGTGCTCGCGCATGCGTGCGGCGGCCTCGACCAGTGGCTGGGTGGTCGGGCAGGTCATCACGCTGCGCCGGCAGATCGCCCCGACCGGGGTGAAGAAGATGTTTTCCGCGGCCATTCCGTATCTCCCCTGTATTCGAATGGTTATTCCTTCCGGACTATATACGCAGCCGTCCGGCGCGTGGTGGGCGTACGTGGCGAATTGGGCCAAACTGGCGGCCTGGCCGAAATCCGGAGTGGTAATGAACATGGCAGGCAGGGTGGTGTGCACGGCGTTCGATACGCCGCTGGGGCGAATGGTCGCGGTGGCCGGGGAGGCCGGCTTGCTCGGTCTGTACTTCGACGACCAGGAGGATCTGCCCGATCTGGCCCTGGCCGAGGAACGTGCGGAGCATCCCCTGCTGGTGCAGGCACGCCGCGAGATGGAGGAATACTTCGCCGGGCGGCGCGCGGTGTTCGAACTGCCGCTGGCGCCCGCGCCCAGCGCCTTCCAGCAGCGCGTGCGCAACGGGCTGTGCGCCGTCGGTGCCGGGCAGGTCACCACCTATGGCGATCTGGCGCGCGCGGTGGATTCGCCGCGCGGTTTCCGCGCCGTGGCCCAGGCGCTGGGGCGCAACCCGCTGGTCATCGTGGTGCCCTGCCATCGCGTGCTGGCGCATGGCGGGCAGATCGGCGGCTTCTCTTCCGGGCTGTGGCGCAAGCACGAATTGCTGGCGCACGAGGCGCGCCACTGGCGGCCGCTGCTGGAATGAGCGGGCCGGCGATGCGGGCCGCTCAGCCCAGCACCAGCGCGCCGGCCACGCCCGCGGCAAGCAGGATCAGCGCCGCGCCGGAAACCCGTTCCAGCCACGGCAGCGCGCGCGCGAAACGGCCCAGCACCGCGCGGTTGCCGATGGTCGCGGCCACCAGCAGATCCCACAGCAGCACCACGCCGAACATCCACGCGCCGTAGGCCACCTTCCAGCCCGTGGCGGTGTGCGCGCCGGACAGCATGGCCGCCAGGCTGGCGTAGAACAGCGCGTTCTTCGGGTTGAGGATGCCGGACAGGAAACCCATGCCGGCGGCCCGCCACCACGAGGCCGTGCTGCTGCCGTCCGCCGTGGCGGGCGCCAGCGCGGTGCGCCCGGCATGGCGGATGAACAGCACGCCCAGATAGACCAGATAGGCGCAGCCTACGAGTTGCAGGGCGGCGAATGCGCGGCTGTCCGGCTGCAGGGTGGACAACCCGGCGAACGCGGCGACGATGAACGCCCCGTTGGCCAGCGCGATGCCCAGGCAGGCGCCGCTGGCCACCCGCCAGCCGGCGGACAGCGAGGTGCGCGCGATCAGGAAGAAATCCGGGCCGGGAGAGAGCAGCGCGAGGAAATGCGCGGCGGCGACGAGCAGGAATTGCTGCATGCTGCGGGGCGGGGAAAAGCGGGATGCCGCGCAGTGTGCGCCGCAGCCGTACGCCATGTATTGAACGAAATTGCGCGCCCTCAGGCGCGGTAGCGCCCTGGCGTGATGCCCGCGTGCGCCTTGAACACGCGCTGGAAGTGGCTCTGGTCGGCAAAGCCCAGGCGGTGCGCCACGCTGGCCAGATCCTCCCCGGCGCGCAGCGAGGCGCGCGCGCGGTTCACCCGCTGGTCCAGCCGCCAGGCGTGCGGCGTCATGCCGGTGGCCGCGCGGAAGGCGCGGATCAACTGGTAGCGGTTCATGCCGACCAGTGCGGCCAACTCGTCAAGCGAGAGGGGCATGCTGCCGCGTTCCTCGCGCAGTGCTTCCATGGCCGGCCACAGGCGCGGGACGAGATGGCCGGCGCGGCGGGCGGGCAGTTCGCCCCAGGCGCCGCCCGTGGCGTCGAAGCCGGCGGCGAAGGCGCGTAGCGCGGCCTGCTTTTCGTCACTCGGCGTAGCGGAGAACAGCAGATCGTTGAGGGCGCAGAAGCGCGCGTATTCGGCCGGGTCGCGGCAGATGCGGATGGTGGCTTCCGCCGCCGCATGGGCCTCCTCGCCGCGCGTGGCGTGCCACCAGCGCGCATCCAGGTGCAGCATCTGGTAGCTCCACGCGCGGCCCGGCGTGGGGTTGCAGGCATGCGCACGCGCCGGCGGCACGAACACCAGCGTGCCCGGATGCAGCACCACCGGGCCGGCGGCCGCGCCGGTGAACACGCTGGTGCCCCGGTCCACCGCGCCGATGGAATAGGTGGGGTGGCTGTGCGGACGGTAGCAGGCGCGGCTGTCGCAGGCCCGCCGGCTTTCGGCGTGCGGCAGCGCGGGGTCGCGCCAGAACGGGGAAGCGGCTTCCATGGCGGCGATGATAGCGCTGGAGGGAGGTCCGCAACGCACAGGACGGTTCATTTGCCAGCGTGATGCGTGCCTGTCCGGTTCGGAGGAGCCAATTCAGGCTTCCAATCGATTGCTGCAAGATCTGAATTCTGTGGAGCAGGGCGATTGAATGATTTTATTCCAAAGCGATTTTTTGAACATATATGGAATATTATTGGAAAATGATTATCCGTCTTCGATAATATTCATTCGAATATTGAATGGAGGTATGAATGAAATTCATCGCCGTGAGTGTGGTGTTGCTGGCGGTATCGCCGGCAGTGTCCGCACAGGTATTCAAATGCACCGTGGACGGCAAGACGGTATATCAATCCTTGCCCTGCGCGGTCGAGGGCGGGCGGGTGGAACTGAATACCGTCACGCCATCCGCCGAGGATGCGCAACTGGCGCGCCAGCGCGCGGAAGACGACCAGCGCAGCGTGCAGCGCCTGGAGGCGGAGCGCCAGCGAAACCGGGAGACTGCCGCCGCCGAACGTGAAATCGAGGCACGGGAGCGCGCGGCCAGGGAGCGTGAATGCGCACGCTATGCCGAGGAGGCGGTGGAAAAGGAAAACCGCGCGCAGGAGCGCTATTCCAGATCTCTGCGGGAGCGCGACCGCAAGGCTGCAAGGGCCATGCGCGACAGGCACTTCAGCGAATGCTTCGGTAGTTTCTGAGGGGAGATTGCAGGCTGTGCATGATTGACAGGGTGCGCTTGGCGAGTATTCTGCGCCACTCGGCCATGGCGCCCATGCCGCAAACAGAAAAGGGTAAATCATGAACAGCATCGCCTTGTCTTCGATATTTGTCGTATTGAGCATTGTCGCCATCATTTATCTGACGGCGCGGCTCAAGTTCAGCGTATTCGGCTCCTTGTTCGCCGTATCGCTGGGTCTGGCGCTGGTCACGAACATTCCGTTCGAAAAAATCGTGGATCTGATGAAGAGCAGCTTCGGCTCCACGCTCGGCAATATCTCCTTCATCATCATCTTCGGCGCGGCGATCGCCGTATGCATGGAAAAGAGCGGCGGCGCCCTCAGCATCGCCACGCACATCCTGGCGAAATCCGGCAAGAACAACGCCAAGCCCGCGATGGCCGCCACCGGCTTCATCCCGGGCCTGACCATCTTCTGCGACACGGGCTACATCATCCTGAGCGGCGTGGCGCGCAGCATCAGCGCGCAGTCCAGGACCCCGATGCCGCTGATGGCGGCCATCCTGGGTACCTCGCTGTATTCGGTGCACTGCCTCGTGCCGACCCACCCGGGCGCGCTGGCCGCGGCCAGCGCGCTGGACGCCAATCTGGGCTACTTCATCCTGGCGGGCGTGGTGTTCGCCGTTCCCGGCCTGGTCGCCGCCTATCTGTGGGCCGGCTGGATGAGCAAGGGCCAGGACTACGCGCCGGCGGTGGAGGAAGAAGCCTTCGCCTCGGACAAGGCGCTGCCCCGTTTCTCGCACGCGCTGCTGCCGGTGGTGCTGCCGCTGATTCTGATCTCCATCTCCACCCTGGCGACCACCATGGGCTACAAGGAAGGCTTCGCCAAGGCGCTGCACTTCTTCGGCAACCCGGTGATCGCGCTGCTGATGGGCATGCTGGCGGGCATCTGGCTGCTGAAGAACAACGGCGGCCGGAAAGGCGACTTCAACAACGTGCTGGAAGAGGCCATCATGAAGGCCGGCCCGATCCTGATCATCACCGGCGCGGGCGGCATGTTCGGCGCCATCATCCGTGAAACCGGCGTGGGCAGCGCGCTGGGCGATGCGCTGGGCGGCGCTTCCGTCGGCCTGTTCATCCCGTTCATCATCGCGGCGCTGCTGAAGACCGCGCAGGGCTCTTCCACCGTGGCGGCGCTGACCACCGCTGCCATCATCAGCCCCAGCCTGGCCACCTTCGGCCTGGATTCGGATCTGGGCCGCCTGTTCGCCGTGCTCGCCATCGGCGCCGGCTCCATCGTCGCCTCGCACGCCAACGACTCCTACTTCTGGGTGGTCACCAAGTTCTCCAACATCGAGATGCAGGAATCGCTGCGCGTGTTCACCTCGTCCACCGTGGTCATGGGCCTGGTCAGCTTCGCGTGCATCTGGGCGGCCTCGCTGGTGATGCTCTGAAACCGGCGTAACGCCCCAAGGTGGGCGGGCCGCGCGATCTGGAAGAGGAGCGCGCTGTCCGCCCGTTGCCTTGGGCCCTGCCGCGGGGCATTCCCAGGGATGCCCGGGAGGGGCAATATCCGGTCAACCGCCGCTCTTCGGAGATTGAACGAATGAAAGTAGTCATCGCACCCGATTCCTACAAGGAAAGCCTGAGTGCGCTGGAAGTCGCCGTCCACATCGAAGAGGGCTTCAAGCAGATCTTCCCGGATGCGCAGTACGTCAAGATTCCCATGGCCGATGGTGGCGAAGGCACCGTCCAGGCCATGATCGAAGCCACTCAGGGGCGCCGGGTGGAGGTCGAGGTGACCGCCCCGCTGGGCAACCGGATCGACAGTTTCTACGGTCTGACCGGCGACGGCAGGATGGCGGTCATCGAGATGGCCGCCGCCAGCGGTCTGGCCCTGGTGCCGCCGGACCAGCGCAATCCGCTGATCACCACCAGCTACGGCACGGGCGAACTGATCCGCGCTGCGTTGGACGTAGGTGCGCGCCACTTCATTCTCGGCATCGGCGGCAGCGCCACCAACGACGGCGGGGCCGGCATGCTGCAGGCCCTCGGCGTGCGCCTGCTCGACGCCCGGGGACAGGATCTGGCCTGGGGCGGCGCGGCATTGGCCGCGCTGGAGCGCATCGACCTCTCCGGCCTGGACCCCCGGCTGCGGGAGTGTGTGATCGAGGTGGCCTGCGACGTCGACAACCCGCTCACCGGCGAGCAGGGCGCCTCCGCCATCTTCGGCCCCCAGAAAGGCGCAACGCCGGAAATGGTGCAGACCCTGGACCGCAACCTGCGGCATTACAGCGCCCTCATCCGGCGCGATCTGGGCGTCGAGGCCGAGACGGTTCCGGGCGCCGGCGCGGCCGGCGGCATGGGCGCCGCCATGCTCGCCTTCCTGAAGGGGCGCCTGCGCCCGGGCAGCGAGATCATCACCGATGCCGTGCATCTGGAAGATGCGCTGCGCGACGCCGACTGGGTGATCACCGGCGAAGGCCGCATCGACAGCCAGACCATCTTCGGCAAGACACCCATCGGCGTGGCCCGGGTGGCCAAGAAGCACAACAAACCCGTCATCGGCATCGCCGGCTGCCTGGGTGCCAATGCCGAGGTGGTGCACGCGCATGGCATCGATGCGATCTACAGCGTCCTCTACCGCTCCTGCACGGTGGAGGAAGCGCTGGCCGAAGCCGCGACCAACGTCCAGACCACGGCCCGCAACATCGCGGCGGTGATCGCGCTGGCAACTGCGTAGGCGTGGTTGAAATGGAATCCCAGCCAGCCCGGTCGTGTGCAGCCCGGTGCCTCGTGGGGCTACAAATGAAAATCCGGCCATCAGGCCGGATTTTTTGCTGGTGGAGCCGGGGGGAATCGAACCCCCGTCCGCAAGCCCTCTACAGACAGATCTACATACTTAGCCTGGCTATTTGGATTTAACCCCTGACTTAGCCGCCCGGCGGGCCGGACAGGGGCGAGTCACCTTACCTTTAGCTGCGGGGCCAAGTAACCCGGCCCTGCTCGCGATTCTCTGTGAATGACACTGCAGCGGCCCAGCTTACGCTGGAACCACCCGGCCCAGAGACCTGCCGGTGCAGCGCCCGCCGGGATTAAGCGGCGAGAGCGAAACGCTCGTCGTTGGCGTTTGTTGATTTCCAGATGGATTTACGAGGTGACTGGTCCTCGGTATGCACTGCGCTGCTTCGCGACCCACGTCGAAGCCAGGTCGGCCCCAGTGATCGTTGGAAGACAGATGGTGTTGCCTGTCGAGTATTTCAAGGGGCAGTGTATCACGCACCGCCCCAGCTGCGTGTTCAGGCCAGGCGTGCCGTGGACAGCAGGTAGTTCACGTCGGTGTCGCGGCCCAGCGAATAGGTCTTGGAGAACGGGTTGTAGCTCATGCCGGTGAGCGTACGGGTTTCCAGGCCGGCTTCGCGTGTGTGGCGGGCGAGCTCCGACGGCTTGATGAACTTGGCGTAATCGTGGGTGCCGCGCGGCAGCAGGTTGAGGACGTACTCCGCGCCGATGATCGCGAACAGGTAGGACTTGGGGTTGCGGTTGAGCGTGGAGAAGAACACCATGCCGCCCGGTTTGACCAGCCGTGCGCAGGCCACGACGGTGCTGGCGGGGTCGGGGACATGTTCGAGCATTTCCATGCAGGTGACCACGTCGAACTGGGCGGGGCGTTCGGCGGCGAAGGCTTCGGCGCTGGTGAGGTGGTAATCCACCTTCAGGCCGCTTTCGAACAGGTGCAGGCGGGCGACGCCCAATGCCTTTTCCGACAGGTCGATGCCGGTGACCGAGGCGCCGCGCGCGGCCATGCCTTCGGACAGGATGCCGCCGCCGCAGCCGACGTCGAGCACGGTCTTGCCGGCCAGCGGGGTCTGTCCGTCGATCCAGTCCAGGCGTAGCGGGTTGATTTCGTGCAGCGGACGGAACTCGGAGGTCGGATCCCACCAGCGGTGGGCGAGGTCGCTGAATTTGCGTACTTCGGCGGGGTCGGAGTTGGCGTGGGCGTTCATCGGTGTTCCTGGTGCTTGCCGCAAAAGCGCCGATGGTAGCGGAAATCGGCTGCCACGGCCCATTGTGGCGTTCTGCGCGCCAATGAAAAAGCCCCGCCGGAGCGGGGCTTTTGCTTGGAGCGAAGCGGCTTACTTGGTGCCGATCACTTCCACTTCCACGCGGCGATCCGGCTGCAGGCAGCTGATCAGGGCGCTGCGCGGACGCACGTTGTCGCACGAGGTGCCGGTGACCGGCTGACGCTTGCCCTTGCCTTCGGTGTAGATGCGGTTGGCTTCGATGCCCTTGCTGACCAGGTAGGTCTTCACGGCGGCGGCGCGGCGCTCGGACAGGCTCTGGTTGTAGGCGTCGGAGCCGATGCGGTCGGTGTGGCCGACGGCCAGGATCACTTCCAGCTTCAGATCCTTGGCCTGGGCGGCCAGTTCGTCCAGGCGGGCCTGGCCTTCCGGCTTCAGCACGGCCTTGTCGAAGTCGAACAGGGCGTCGGCGGCCAGCTTGATCTTGTCGGCGGTCGGACGCGGGGTGGGCGCCGGAGCGGCGGTCGGGGCCGGGGCCGGAGCAGCGACACACTTGTCCTGCGGGACGATGTCGCTGTCGCATTCGCAACCGACCGGGAACTCACCGGCCAGCACGGTGCTGGCGGCCGCCGGGCTCCAGTAGCCGGTACGCCAGCACAGGCCGGTACCGCTGCGGGCGACGACGTTGCGCGCGTCGATCACGTAGGGGATTTCGCCGGCGCCGGTGACCACGACATCCTTGGCCTGGGCGAAAGCGGCGGTGGAGGAGAGTCCAGCCGCAGCGACGGCGGCCAGCATCAGCATCTTGGTTCGTTTGATCATTTTTGTTCCTCGTCGAAGGGCAGGGGACTTGCTGTTAAAACCCGAAGCCGTGGTCGTTGTATCAGCACTCCGGGGGCTCCGAACGGATAAAAGCTATCCAGTTCAATTAACGAGCTTAGTTTGCCACACGGCCGCAAGGCGGAGCAATTCCTTGTCGCTTGTTTGCAACAGGGATTTACCTTTATCCAGGCGTGCTTCGCCGTCCACCCAGACGTGCGAGACATGTTCGCGCCCGGCCACGTAGACCAGATGCGACACTGGGTCGAAGCAGGGCCGGGTTTCCGGGGTGTCGAGCGCGACGGCGCACAGATCCGCCTGTTTTCCGGGTTCGATGGAGCCGATGCGCTCGGCCATGCCGAGCGCGCGCGCGCCTTCCAGCGTGGCCATGCGCAACACTTCGCTGGCCGGCAGCGCCGTGGCGTCGCCGCTGGTGACCTTGGCGAGCAGCGAGGCGTGGCGCATTTCGGCGAACATGTCCATGCGGTTGTTGCTGGCGGCGCCGTCGGTGCCCAAGCCCACGGTGACGCCGGCGGCGCGCAATGCCGCGGCGGGCGCGGCGCCGCTGGCCAGTTTCATGTTGGAGGTGGGGCAGTGCGCCACGGCGCAGCCGTGGTGGGCGAGCAGGGCGATTTCGGTTTCGTCCAGGTGTACGGCATGCACGCCGATGAAGTTGGCGCCCAGCAATCCCAGGCGTTCCAGGCGGGTGAGCGGGCGTACGCCGTGTTGAGTGATCGAATCCGTGACTTCCTGCACGGTTTCGTGAATATGGATGTGGATCGGCGTCTCGATTTCGGCGGCCAGGGCGGCGACGCGCTTCAGCGTGTCGTCGTCCACGGTGTAGGGCGCGTGCGGCGCCAGGGTGAAATCGATGCGCGGGTGGCCGCGCCACTGGTCGCGCACCGCCAGGCCCTTGCGCAGGTAGTCGTCGGCGTCGCTGGCGTAGGGCGTGGGGAAGGCGAGCACCACGGTGCCGAGCACGGCGCGCATGCCGGCCTCGTCGAAGGCTTGCGCGGCGGCCTCGGGGTAGAAATACATATCGTTGCAGGTGGTGATCCCACCGCGCAGCATTTCGGCGGCGGCGAGCAGGGTGCCGTCGCGCACGAAGGCGGGCGAGACGTGCCTGCCCTCGGTGGGCCAGATGGCTTCCTGCAGCCAGCGCATCAGCGGCAGATCGTCGGCGATGCCGCGCATCAGCGCCATCGCGGCATGCACGTGCAGATTGACGAAGCCGGGGAACAGGACGTGGTGGGGGAGTTCGACCGCCTGGACCTGAGGGTAAAGGCGGCGGGCTTCTTCCTGCGGCAGCAGGGCCAGGATGCGGCCGTCGCGCACGGCCACGGTGTGATGTTCCAGCGTGGTGCCGTGGGGTTCGACGGGAACGACCCAGCGGGCATGGAGGAGGAGGTCGGCGATATCGCTCACGTGGGCGGGCTCCGGGCAAGAGTGGCTGTCCACGCGGGAAGCCGTGTTGAGTGCGTGTCGGGTGCCGAGCTTACTGGGCCGCCGTGTCCATTTCCAGCCTGACGGGCCGTATCGACGCGATTTTTGCGGCGGGAATCGACGATTTCTCAATGGGCAACGAGGAACTGAGAATTGTTCTTGATCATCTGGGGCCGCGCCCGGAAAATGTCCGCCCGATGCGTCCGGCAGTCCGCAACGGCGCGCCAGTTCTTGTTCCCGGATTCTCATGCCCCGAATCTCCGCCCCGTTCGCCTCGCCCGCTGCGCGCATCGCGCTCGGTGCGTTTCTCGTGATCCTGGCCGCCGTGCTGGTCTGGTATTTCTTTCTGCGTGGCCCGGCGCCGCAGAGTCCCCCGAATCCCTGGATGGGGCCGGTGCCGGTGCGCGTGGTGGAAGCCTCGCATGGCGAAATGACCGTGCGACTGCGCGCCATCGGCACGGTGACGCCGGAGGCCAATGTGGTGGTGCGCGGCCGGGTGGATGGCCAACTGCAGCGGGTGGCCTTCGAGGAAGGGCAGATGGTGCGCAAGGGGGCCGTGCTGGCGGAGATCGATCCCGCGCCGTACCGCGTGCGGCTGGCCCAGGCGGAAGGCCAGCAGCAGCAGAATCTGGCGCAGTTGCGCAATGCGGAGAGCGAACTGGCGCGCTATCGCACCCTGTTCGAGCAGGATTCCATCGCCCGCCAGCAGGTCGATGCGCAGGCCGCGCTGGTGGAGCAGTTGCGCGGCACGCTGCGCGCCGATCAAGCCCAGGTGGATGATGCGCGCCTGCAGCTGGACTGGACGCGCATCGAGGCGCCGATCAGCGGGCGTGTGGGCCTGCGCCGGGTGGATGCCGGCAACCTGATTTCCAGCGGAGACGCCGACGGGCTGGTGACCATCACCCAGACGCGGCCGATCGCGGTGCTGTTTACCATCCCCGAGCGCGAACTGGCCGAGGTGCGCGCGCAGATGGCCGCCGGCCGCGTCCTGCAGGTGGATGCCTGGGACCGCGACGACCGCAGGCAGATCGCCCAGGGCGTGCTGCGCACCTTCGACAATCAGATCGATCCGGCAACCGGCACGGTGCGCCTGAAGGCGGAATTCGCCAACGAGGACGACGCGCTGTTCCCCAACCAGTTCGTCAATGTACGCATGGCGGTGGGCGAGATTTCCGGGGCGGTGACCATTCCGGCCGACGCGGTGCAGTACGGTTCGCGCGGCAGCTATGTGTATGTGATCGAGGACGGCCGCGCACGCATGCGCGCGCTGACACTGGGCGCTTCCGACGGCACGATGACGGTGGTCGAGGACGGGCTGGAGGGCGGCGAGCAGGTGGTGCTGGAAGGCCTGGACCGCCTGCGCGAAGGGCGCGAAGTGGTGCTGGTCGGCGAGGGCGACGAGGTGCCCGGCGGAGCGCCCGCGCGGTGAATCTTTCGCGCCCGTTCATCGAGCGGCCGGTGGCGACCACGCTGCTGATGCTCGCCCTGGTCATCGCCGGCCTGCTGTCCTGGCGTCTGCTGCCGGTGGCTGCGCTGCCGCAGGTCGATTACCCCATCATCCAAGTGTTCACCTTCCACCCCGGCGCCAGCCCGGAGGTGACCACGCGCACCATCACCGCGCCGCTGGAGCGCCGCCTGGGGCAGATTCCTGGCCTCAAGCAGATGAGTTCCACCAGTTCCGGCGGCGCTTCGGTGATTACCTTGCAGTTCGCCCTCAGCGTGGATCTGGGCGTGGCCGAGCAGGAAGTGCAGGCGGCCATCAACGCGGCTTCCAGCCTGCTGCCCAACGATCTGCCGGCGCCGCCGATCTATCGCAAGGTGAATCCGGCGGATGCGCCCATCCTCACCCTGGCGGTATCGTCCGCCGCGCTGCCGCTGCCCACGGTGTACGACCTGGTCGATACGCGCATGGCGCAGAAGCTGGCGCAGTTGCCGGGCGTCGGCATGGTCAGCCTGGCCGGCGGCCAGCGCCCGGCGATCCGCGTGCGGGTGAATCCGCAGGCGGTGGCCGCGCACGGGCTGACCATGGAGCAGATCCGCGCGGCGATCACCGCGGCCAACTCCAACCAGCCCAAGGGCAGCCTGGATGGCCCCTACCGCTTCGTCATGGTCGAGGCCAACGACCAGCTGAAGTCGGTGGATGAGTACCGTGCGCTGATCGTTGCCTGGAAGGATGGTGCGCCGCTGCGTCTGGGGGACGTGGCGGACATCGAACAGGGCGCCGAGGACCGCTTCCTCGCCGCCTGGGCGGGGTATTGCGAGGGCGTGGGCGGGGCCGCCGGGGCGTGCGAGACCCCCGCGCAGGTGCCGGCGGTGCTGGTGAACATCCAGCGCCAGCCCGGCGCCAACGTCATCCAGGTGGCCGACCAGGTGCGCGCGCTGCTGCCGCAGCTCACCGCCACGCTGCCGGCGGCGGTGGACGTGGCCGTACTCACCGACCGCACACTGTCCATCCGCGCCTCGGTGCGCGGCGTGCAGACCGAACTGGTGTTCGCCATCGGCCTGGTGGTGCTGGTCACCTTCCTGTTCCTGCGCCGCGTGGCCGCCACGCTGATTCCCAGCGTGGCCGTGCCCTTGTCGCTGGTGGGCACCTTCGCGGTGATGCATCTGGCCGGCTTCTCGGTAAACAATCTCAGCCTGATGGCGCTCACCATCGCCACCGGTTTCGTCGTGGACGACGCCATCGTGATGCTGGAGAACATCGCCCGCCACCGCGAGATGGGCGCCTCGCCCATGCAGGCGGCGCTCAAGGGTGCGGCGGAAATCGGTTTCACGCTGGTGTCGCTGACGGTGTCGCTGGTCGCCGTGCTGATTCCGTTGCTGTTCATGGGCGACGTGGTCGGCCGGCTGTTCCACGAATTCGCCGTGACCCTGGCGGTGGCCATCCTGATCTCGCTGGTGGTGTCGCTGACGCTCACGCCGATGATGAGCGCGCGCATGCTGGGCGACAGCGTGGGCCACGGCGGGGAACAAGGACCGCTCGACCGCGTGATCGAACGCTACGGCGTGTGGCTGGACTGGGTGTTGGAACGCCAGACCGCCACGCTGCTGGTGCTGCTCGCCACCCTGGGGCTCACCGGGGTGCTCTACCTCACCGTGCCCAAGGGCTTCTTCCCGGTGCAGGACAGCGGGGTGATCCAGGTGGTCACCGAGGCGCCGCAGTCGATTTCCTTCGCGGCGATGGCGGAGCGCCAGCAGGCGCTCGCCCAGGTGGCACTGAATGACCCGGCGGTGGACAGCCTGTCTTCCTTCATCGGCGTGGATGGTACCAACGCCACGCTCAACAGCGGGCGCATGCTGATCAATCTGAAAGCGCACGGCGAGCGCGACGGCGCCGAGGCGGTGATGCGCCGGCTGGGTGCGCAACTGGCCGAGGTGCCGGGCATCGCGGCCTGGCTGCAGCCGGTGCAGGAGTTGTCCATCGAGGATCGGGTGAGCCGCACGCAGTACCAGTTCACCCTGTCCACGCCGGATCAGGACGAACTGGCGGACTGGGTGGGGCGCATGGTCGGCGCGCTGGGCCAGCGCACCGAACTGGCCGACGTGGCCTCCGACCTGCAGTTCGGCGGTGTGCAGGCGCGCGTGGAAGTGGACCGCGATGCCACCGCGCGCCTGGGCATCACCACCGCGCAGGTCATCGACGCCTTGTACACCGCCTACGGCCAGCGCCAGATCGCCACCCTGTTCACCCATGCCAACCAGTACCGCATCGTGCTGGAAGTGGACCCGCGCCATGCGCGCGGCGCGGCGGCGCTGGAAACCACCTACATCCCCACCGCCAGCGGCGGGCCGGTGCCCTTGTCCACGGTGGCGCGCATCACCGAGCATCCGGCGGTGCTGGCCATCTCGCATCAGGGGCAGTTCCCGGCGGCCACGGTGTCCTTCAACCTGGCGGCGGGCGCGTCGCTGGGCGCGGCGGTGGCGGCCATCGAGCAGGTGCGCGATGAACTGGCGCTGCCGGCCTCGGTGGACATGCGCTTCCAGGGCGCGGCGGAAGCCTTCCGTGCTTCGCTGTCGAATACGCTGTGGCTGATCCTGGCCGCCGTGGTCACCATGTACATCGTGCTCGGCGTGCTCTACGAGAGCACCGTGCATCCGGTCACCATCCTGTCCACGCTGCCCTCGGCCACCGTGGGTGCGCTGGCCGCGCTGCATCTGTCCGGCCGGCCGCTCGACATGGTGGCGGTGATCGGCATCGTGCTGCTGATCGGCCTGGTGAAGAAGAACGGCATCATGATGGTGGACTTCGCCCTGGAGGCGCAGCGCAAGCAGGGCATGGCGCCGCGCGCGGCCATCCACCGCGCTGCGCTGCTGCGCTTCCGGCCTATCTTGATGACCACATTGGCCGCGCTGGTGGGGGCTATCCCGCTGATGCTGGCCGGCGGCTCCGGAGCGGAACTGCGTCAGCCGCTGGGCATCGTCATGGTCGGCGGGCTGCTGGTCAGCCAGGTGCTCACGCTGTTTACCACGCCGGTGGTGTATCTGTTCTTCGACCGCCTGGGCGGGCGACGCGCGGACTCCGCTGCCGCGCGGGCGGACGGGCGCGCATGAACTTCGCCCGGCCGTTCATCCGCCGCCCGGTGGCGAGCTGCCTGCTCGCCCTGGCGCTGGTGCTGTGCGGCCTGCTGGCCTACCGGCTGCTGGCGGTGGCGCCGCTGCCGGAAATCGACTTCCCCACCATCGAGGTCAGCGCCAATCTGCCCGGGGCCAGCCCGGACAGCATGGCGGCCACCGTGGCTACGCCGCTGGAGCGCGCGCTGGGCAGCATTGCCGGGGTCACCGAGATCAGTTCGTCCAGTTCGCAGGGCGCCAGCCGGGTGCGCCTGCGCTTCGCGCTGGACCGCGACATCGATGCCGCCGCGCGCGACGTGCAGGCGGCCATCAACGCCTCGCGCGGGCAACTGCCTTCGGGCATGCCCAACAACCCGACCTACCGCAAGGTGAATTCCTCCCAGGCACCGATCATGGTGCTCGCGCTGGGCTCGGAGAATCTGTCGCGTGGGCGGCTGTACGATCTGGCCAGCACCCTGCTGGCGCAGAAGATCGCGCAGATCGGGGGGGTGGGCGAAGTCGGCCTGGGCGGCAGTGCGCTGCCGGCGGTGCGCGTGCAGCTCAACCCCGGCATGCTCGCCCACCACGGCCTTGCGCTCGATGACGTGCGCAGCGCGCTGTCCGACGCCAACGCCCTGCAGCCGCTGGGCGTGCTGGAGGACGGCGAACGGCGCTGGCACATCGGCACCGACCGCGGGCTGCGCGACGCGGCGGATTTCCGCCAGTTGATCGTGCGCCAGACCGGCGGTGCCACGGTGCGCCTGGGCGACGTGGCGCAGGTCAGCGACAGCGTGGAAAACCGTTACAGCAGTGGCTTCCACAACGACCGGCCGGCGGTGTTGCTGCAGGTCTATCGCCAGCCGGGCGCCAACATCGTCGCCACCGTGGATGCCATCCAGGCGCACATGCCGATGCTGCGCGCGCTGCTGCCGGCCGATACCGAACTGACGGTGGTGCTCGACCGCACGCCGGGCATCCGCGCCACGCTGGCGGAAGCGCGCCTGACGCTGATCATCGCCGTGGCGCTGGTGATCGCGGTGATCTGGGTGTTCCTCGGCGACGGGCGTGCCGCGCTGATTCCCAGCCTGGCGGTGCCGGTGTCGTTGGTCGGCGCCTTCGTCGCCATGTACTTCTACGGTTTCTCGCTGAACAACCTGTCGCTGATGGCGCTGATCGTCGCCGCCGGCCTGGTGGTCGACGACGCCATCGTGGTGCTGGAGAACATCGAGCGCCACATCGCCAACGGCATGCGCCCGTTGCGCGCGGCGCTGAAGGGCGCGCGGGAGGTCGGCTTCACCCTGCTGGCGATGAACGTCTCGCTGGTCGCGGTGTTCCTCTCCATCCTGTTCATGGGTGGCGTGCTGGAGCGCCTGTTCCGCGAATTCACCATTACCCTGGCGGCGGCCATCCTGATCTCGCTGGCGGTGTCGCTCACCCTCACGCCCAGCCTGTGTGCCCATCTGCTGCGTCCGCGCGAGGCGCGCCCGCAGGGCCGGCTGGCGGCTTTCAGCGCCCGCATGCTCGACGGCCTGCACCGCGGCTACGCGCGCACGCTGGACTGGGCGCTGCGCCACACCGCCGTGGTGCTGCTGTTGTTCGCCGCGGTGATCGGCCTCAACGCCTATCTGTACGTCGCCATCCCCAAGGGTTCGTTGCCGGAGCAGGACACCGGGCAACTGCGCGGCTTCGTGCGCGGCGACGACGGGTTCTCCTTCCAGGTCATGCAGCCCAAGATCGATGTGTTCCGCGAACACATCCTTTCCGATCCGGCGATCAGCGACGTGGTCGGCACCAGCGGCGGAACCGGCGGGATCAGCAATTCCTGGCTGATGGTCAAGCTGAAGCCGCTGGAAGAGCGCGGGGTCAGTGCGCGCGAAGTGATCAACCGGCTGCGCGCCAGCGCCCCCAAGGTGCCCGGCGGGGTGCTGATCCTGCACGTGGATCAGGACATCCAGCTCGCGTCCAACTTCAATTCGGGGGGCAGCGAGTTGCTCCTGCTCGCGCCGGAAACCGCGCTGCTGAAGGAATGGGGCCCCAAGGTGTCGGAGGCCATGCAGGAACTGCCCGAACTCACCGACGTGGACAGCTTCGGCAACGAGGATGCCCAGCAGCTCAGCATCGCCATCGACCGCGAGGCCGCCCAGCGCCTGGGTGTGGATCTGCGCATGGTGGCCAGCCTGCTGAACAACTCGTTCTCGCAGCGCCAGGTCGCCACGCTGTACGACGCGCTCAACCAGTACCGCGTGGTCATGGAACTGGACCCGCGCTACACCGCGCACGCCGGGGTGCTCGACGAACTGCAGGTGATCGGCGCCGACGGCCGCCGGGTGCCGCTGTCGGCTTTCGCCACCTGGGGCAACAGCCTGTCCAGCGACCGCGTGCAGCACAAGGAACAGTATGCAGCCGCCGGCATCGGCTACTCGTTCGCCGATGGCGTGGGCACCGAACGGGCGCTGCGCGCCATCGACGACGCGCTGGCGCGCCTGATGCTGCCTTCCGCGTTGTTCGTGCAGCACGCCGGGGAGGCGGGCGGCCTGCAGGAATCGCGCGCCGGGCAGGCGTGGCTGATCCTCGGCGTGCTGGTCACCGTGTATTTCGTCCTCGGCATCCTCTACGAGAGCACGCTGCATCCGCTCACCATCCTGTCCACGCTGCCTTCGGCGGGCATCGGCGCGCTGCTCGCGCTGCTCGCCACCGGCACCGAATTCAGCCTGATCGCGCTGCTCGGCCTGTTCCTGCTGATCGGCGTGGTGATGAAGAACGCCATCCTGATGATCGATTTCGCCATCGACGGGCAGCGCAACCTCGGCCTGGCGCCGCGCCAGGCCATCCAGCGCGCGGCGCTGCTGCGCCTGCGGCCGATCCTGATGACCAACCTGGCCGCGCTGCTCGGCGCCCTGCCGCTGGTGCTGGGCATGGGCGAGGGCTCCGAACTGCGCCGCCCGCTCGGCATCGCCATCGTTGGCGGGCTGGCGGTCAGCCAACTGCTCACCCTGTACACCACGCCGGCGGTGTATCTGGCGCTGGACCGTCTGCGCCAGCGGTCCTCCCGCGGTGAACCGGCCGTTGGCGAACCGGCCGCCTGACAACTTCTTCCGGATTCTTCTCGTGACCATGCGCGCATTCTTCCTCGGCGTCCTTCCCGCTACCGCATTCGTCCTTAGCCTGTCGGGCTGCGTGCTCGGCCCGGAGCATCGTCCGCCGGAACTCGCCGGCATGCCGGCCGCGTTCAAGCACGAAGCCGGCTGGCGGGCGCTGGGCGCCACACCGGTCGCGACCGGCGGCGACTGGTGGGCGAGCTATGGCGACGATACCTTGAATGCCTTGCTGGCCGATCTGGAGCGCGACAACCCCGGCCTGGCGCAGGCCGAGGCGCGTCTGCGCCAGGCTCAGGCCGCGCTGCGCGCCACGCGTGCCGGCTTTGCGCCGGAAATCGGCGCGAGCGCCTCGTCCACGCGCAGCGGCAGCGATGCCGGGGCGGGCAACAGCCACGACTTCAGCCTGTCGGTGAGCTGGCTGCCCGATCTGTGGGGCCGCGTGCGCCGCGAGGCCGAGGCCGGGCAGGCCGAACAGCAGGCCTCGGCCGCCGATCTGGCCGCGCTGCGCCTCTCCTTGCAGGCCAGCCTGGCACAGCAGTACATCCGCCTGCGCGTGCTCGACCGCCAGCACGAACTGCTCGTCGGCACCGAAGCGGCCTATGCGCGCTCGCTCACCCTGACCACCAATCAGTACGACGCCGGGATGGCCGCGCGCGCGGACGTGGTGCAGGCGGAAAGCCAGCTGGAAAGCGTGCGCGCGCAGATTCTCGAACTGGTCGACCAGCGTGCGCGTGCCGAGCATGCCGTGGCCGTGCTGGCCGGCCAGCCGCCGTCGGTCTTTGCCGTCACGGTGGAAGAGCGCCTGCCCGCGCTGCCGGCGGTACCCGCCGGCCTGCCGGCCGAGCTGCTCGCGCGGCGGCCCGATCTGGTGGTCGCCGAACGCCGCGTGGCGGCCGCCAACGCGCGCATCGGCGTGGCGCAGAGCGCGTGGCTGCCGGATCTGAGCCTGGGGCTGTCGGGCGGCTATCGTTCGGAAGCCTTCCGCGACTGGTTCGAGGCACCCAACCGGGTGTGGGCGCTGGGCCCGTCGCTGGCTGCCGTGCTGTTCGACGGCGGCGCGCGTTCCGCCGCGCTGGAGCGCGCGCGCGCCACCCACGACGAGGCCGCGGCCGCGTGGCGCGAGGCGGTGCTGACCGCCCTGCGCGAAACCGAGGACGCGCTGGCGCGCCTGCGCGCCCTGGAAACGCGCGTCGCACAGCAGGGCCGGGTGGTCGAACTGGCGGCCGAGAACGAGCGCCTGGTGACCAACCGCTACCGCGCCGGGCTGGTGTCCTTCCTGGAAGTAGCGGTGGCGCAGAACGCCACGCTGACGGCGCGCCGGGCGGAGCTGGACATCGTGCGCGACCGCTTGGAGGCCAGCGTGGAGCTGGTCGCCGCGCTGGGCGGCGGCTGGCAGGCGCCGGCCAACTGAGCGGCATGGCGCCGGGAAAGGTGCTCCCGGCGCACCGGCATCTTGGCAAGGCCGGGCGGGGGAGGGCGCGCGCGTGGTAAAATCACACGTTTTAGTTCATGCGGATTCCGCCGCCTTCGAGCATGACTCAGTTTGCCAAGGAAACACTGCCGATCAGCCTCGAAGAGGAGATGCGCCACTCCTACCTCGATTACGCCATGAGCGTGATCGTCGGGCGGGCCCTCCCCGACGCGCGCGACGGCCTCAAGCCGGTACACCGGCGCGTGCTGTTCGCCATGCACGAGCTGTCCAACGACTGGAACCGCGCGTACAAGAAATCGGCGCGCATCGTCGGCGACGTCATCGGTAAGTACCACCCCCACGGCGACTCGGCGGTGTACGACACCATCGTGCGCATGGCGCAGGACTTCTCGCTGCGCTACATGCTGATCGACGGCCAGGGAAACTTCGGCTCGGTCGACGGCGACAACGCGGCGGCGATGCGGTACACGGAAATCCGCATGGCACGCATCGGCCACGAGCTGCTGGCCGACATCGACAAGGAAACGGTGGATTTCGGGCCCAACTACGACGGCTCGGAAAAGGAACCGCTGATCCTGCCGGCGAAGATCCCCAACCTGCTGATCAACGGTTCGTCGGGCATCGCGGTGGGCATGGCCACCAACATCCCGCCGCACAACCTGGGCGAGGTGGTGGATGCCTGCCTGAGGTTGCTGGAAGACCCGGAAACCGACATCGAGGCGCTGATCGACATCGTCAAGGCGCCGGACTTCCCCACCGCCGGGCTGATCTACGGCCTGCACGGCGTGCATGAGGGCTATCGCACCGGGCGCGGCCGCGTGATCATGCGCGCGCGCACCCACATCGAGCCGATCGGCAAGAACGGCGACCGCGAAGCCATCATCGTCGATGAACTGCCCTACCAGGTGAACAAGCGCACCCTGCTGGAGCGCATCGCCGAGCTGGTCAACGACAAGAAGATCGAGGGCATCAGCGAGCTGCGCGACGAGTCGGACAAATCCGGCATGCGCATGGTCATCGAACTCAAGCGCAACGAAATGCCCGAGGTGGTGCTCAACAACCTGTTCAAGCACACCCAGCTGCAGGACACCTTCGGCATGAACATGGTGGCGCTGGTGGACGGCCGCCCGCGCCTGCTCAACCTCAAGCAGATGCTGGTGTGCTTCCTGGAGCACCGCCGTGAGGTCATCACCCGCCGCACCGTGTTCGAACTGCGCAAGGCGCGCGACCGCGGCCACGTGCTGGAAGGCCTGGCGGTGGCGCTCTCCAACGTCGATGAAATCATCGCGCTGATCAAGGCCGCGCCCACCCCGGCGGACGCCAAGCGCGAACTGCTGGCACGCACCTGGCGCAGCGCGCTGGTCGAGGAGATGCTCTCGCGCGCCACGGCGGATTCCTACCGCCCGGAAGGGCTGCTGCCGGAATTCGGCCTCATTTCTGTTGATGGGGCCCAGGGCTACCGCCTCTCGGACGTGCAGGCCCAGGCCATCCTGGAGCTGCGCCTGCAGCGCCTGACCGGGCTGGAGCAGGACAAGATCGTCGGCGAGTACCGCGAGGTGATGGACGTCATCACCGACCTGCTCGACATCCTCGCGCGTCCGGAACGCATCACCGCGATCATCGTCGAGGAGCTTTCCGCGATCCGCAACCAGTTCGGCGATCCGCGCCGTTCCGAGATCGTCATGAGCACGGCGGAGATCAACATCGAGGACCTGATCACCCCCGAGGACATGGTGGTCACCCTGTCCCACGGCGGCTACTTCAAGCGCCAGCCGCTCGCCGACTACCGCGCGCAGCGCCGCGGCGGGCGCGGCAAGCAGGCCACCTCGATGAAGGACGAAGACTTCATCGACCGCCTGTTCGTCGCCAACACCCACGACTACGTGCTGTGCTTCTCCAACCGCGGCCGGGTGTACTGGCTGAAGGTGTACGAGGTGCCGGAAGGCACGCGCAACTCGCGCGGCAAGCCCATCGTCAATCTGTTCCCGCTCATCGAGGGCGAGAAGATCACCGCCGTGCTGCCGGTCAAGGAATTCGACGACGGCCACTTCGTGTTCATGGCCACCTCCGAAGGCACGGTGAAGAAGACCGCGCTGTCCGCCTTCGCCAACCCGCGCAAGGCCGGCATCATCGCCGCCAGCCTGGACGACGGCGATCACCTGATCGGCGTGGCGATCACCGACGGCGAATGCGACGTGATGCTGTTCTCCGACGCCGGCAAGGCGGTGCGCTTCGCCGAGGGCGACGTGCGCCCGATGGGCCGCGAGGCGCGCGGCGTGCGCGGCATGACGCTGGAAGACGGCCAGCGCGTGATCGCCATGCTGGTCGCCAAGGGTGAGGAGCTCTCCGTGCTCACCGCCACCGAGAACGGCTACGGCAAGCGCACCCCGGTGGGCGAGTACACCCGCCACGGGCGCGGCACCAAGGGCATGATCGCCATCCAGACCTCGGACCGCAACGGCAAGCTGGTGGCCGCCGTGCTGGTGGAAGAGCGCGACGAGGTCATGCTGATCTCCACCGGCGGCGTGCTGATCCGCACCAAGGTGCGCGCCATCCGCGAACTGGGCCGCGCCACCCAGGGCGTGACGCTGATCAACCTGGATGAAGGCACCTTCCTGGCCGGCCTGGAAAAAGTGGCCGAATCCGAGGATGAAGCGCTGGAAGGCGAGACCCAGGAAGGCGGGGACGGGGCCGGCGAATCTCCGGCGGACGATGGCGCCGCAAGCGACGAGGGCGGAGAGCAGGCATGAGCCGCGTGTGGAACTTCAGCGCCGGCCCCGCCGCGCTGCCCGAGGAAGTGCTGCGCCAGGCCGCCGAGGAAATGCTCGACTGGCACGGCGCCGGCATGGGCGTGATGGAGATGAGCCATCGCGGCAAGGAATTCATCTCCATCGCCGAGCAGGCCGAGGCCGACCTGCGCGAACTGCTCGCGGTGCCGGCCGACTACCGCGTCCTGTTCATGCAGGGCGGCGCGATCGCCGAAAACGCCATCATCCCGCTCAACCTGCTGGGTGAGCGCGACACGGCGGACTACGTGCTGACCGGCTCATGGTCGGTGAAATCCGCCAAGGAAGCCGCGCGCTACGGCAAGGTGAACCTGGCCGCCAGCGCCGAGGCCAGCGGCTGGACCAGCGTGCCGGTGCTGGAAAGCTGGCAGTTGTCGGCGGACCCGGCCTATCTCTTTGTGTGCACCAACGAGACCATCGGCGGCGTGGAATACGCGGCCGACCCCGATCTCGCGCGCATCGGGCGCGCCGAAGTGCCGGTGGTCGCCGACATGTCCTCGCACATCCTGTCGCGCGTCATCGACGTGTCCAGGTACGGGCTGATCTTCGGCGGTGCGCAGAAGAACATCGGCCCGGCCGGGCTGACCATCGTCATCGTGCGCGAAGACCTGCTCGGGCGCGCCTCACCGCACTGTCCGACAGCCTTCGACTACAAGACGGTGGCCGAGGCCGGCTCCATGTACAACACGCCGCCCACCTACGCCATCTACATCGCCGGGCTGGTGTTCCAGTGGCTCAAGCGCCAGGGCGGGGTGGCTGCCATGGAAGCGCGTAACATCGCCAAGGCGCGCCTGCTGTACGACTACCTGGACGGCTCGGACTTCTACGAGAACCGCATCGATCCGGTCTGCCGTTCGCGCATGAACGTGCCCTTCTTCCTCAAGAACGAAGCGCTCAACGACGCCTTCCTCACGGGCGCCAGGGAAGCCGGCCTGCTGCAGCTGAAGGGGCACAAATCGGTGGGCGGCATGCGCGCATCGATCTACAACGCGATGCCGATCGAGGGCGTGGCCGCCCTGGTCGATTACCTCAAGACCTTTGCCGCGCGCCACGGCTGAACACCCCCGGACGGGCCGACGATGAGCGACGAACTGCTGAAGCTGCGCAACCAGATCGACCATCTGGACGAGGAAATCCTCGCCCGCCTCGCCGAGCGCGCGCAGTGCGCGCAGCGCATCGGCGTGATCAAGCAGGGCAATCTGTACCGCCCGGAGCGCGAGGCCCAGGTGCTGCGCCGCCTGGCCGACGCCAACCCCGGCCCGCTGCCAGACGCCGCGGTGCAGAAGGTCTTTCGCGAGATCATGTCCGCCTGCCTGGCGCTGGAACAGCCGCTCAAGGTGGCCTACCTGGGGCCGGCCGGCACTTTTTCGGAAAGCGCCTCGCGCAAGCACTTCGGCAGCGCGCCCAACTTCCTGCCGATGGGGACCATCGACGACGTGTTCCGCGCGGTCGAGGCGGGCAACGTGGATTACGGCGTGGTGCCGGTGGAAAACTCCACGGAGGGCGCGGTGGGCGGCACGCTGGACCTGCTGCTCGCCAATCCGCTGAAGATCTGCGGCGAGGTCAAGCTGCGCATCCACCAGCAACTGCTCTCGCGCGCCGAGGGCATCGGCGCGGCCAAGCGCCTGTACTCGCACGCGCAGTCCCTCGCGCAATGCCACGAATGGCTCAACCGCAACCTCGCCAGCCTGCCGCGCGTGCCGGTGGCGAGCAACGCGGAGGCCGCCCGGCTGGCCGCCGAAGACCCGGAATCCTGCGCCATCGCCGGCGAGGCGGCGGCCGAGCTGTACGGCCTCAACGTGCTGGCCGCGAACATCGAGGACGACCCCAACAACAGCACGCGCTTCCTGGTGATCGCCCGCCACGATGCCGGCCCCTCGGGGCAGGATAAGACCTCCATCGTGTTCTCCGCGCCCAACCGGCCGGGGGCCATGTACACCCTGCTCGAACCGCTGGCGCGCCACGGCGTCGATATGACCAAGCTGCAATCGCGCCCGGCGCGCGGCGGCCTGTGGGAATATGTGTTCTACGTCGATTTCGTCGGGCACCAGAATGATCCCGGCGTGGCCGGCGCGTTGCGCGAACTGAACGAACAGGCGGCTTTCGTGAAGGTGCTGGGGTCCTACCCCGTGGCGGCCATCTGAGCACGCCCGCCGATGACGACAGACAGGAGACGAACATGAGCGTGGCCAGCCAGGCGCCCGATTACATCCGCGCCATTTCCCCCTACCAGCCCGGCAAGCCGACTTCCGAGCTGGCACGCGAAATGGGCATCCCCGAGGCCGGCATCGTCAAGCTGGCCTCCAACGAGAATCCGCTGGGCATGGGCGCGCGCGCCCGCGAGGCGGTGGTCGCCGCGCTGTCCGGCTCCGCGCGCTATCCGGACGGCAACGGCTTCGCGCTCAAGAGCGCGCTGTCGCGGCGCTTCCACGTGGATCCGGAACGCATCGTGCTGGGCAACGGCTCCAACGACGTGCTCGAACTGGTCGCCCGGGCCTTTCTGGGCCCCGGCCGCTCGGCGGTGTTCTCGCGCTACGCCTTCGCGGTCTACCCGCTCGCCGTCAACGCGGTGGGCGCGCGCGGCATCGAAGTGGCGGCGAAGGCCTACGGCCACGACCTGAAGGCCATGGCGGCGGCCATCGTGCCGGATACCCGGGTGGTGTTCATCGCCAACCCCAACAATCCCACCGGCACCTTCCTCTCCGGCGAGGATATCGAAGCCTTCCTCGCCCAGGTGCCGGCCGACGTGCTGGTGGTGCTCGACGAGGCCTATACCGAATACCTCGATCCGGCCAGGCGCTATGACAGCCTGGCCTGGCTGGCGCACTACCCCAATCTGCTGGTCTCGCGCACCTTCTCCAAGGCCTACGGGCTGGCCGGGCTGCGCGTGGGCTACGGCATCGCCCACCCGGACGTGGCCGATCTGATGAACCGTGTGCGCCAGCCCTTCAACGTGTCCAGTGTGGCGCTGGCGGCGGCCGAAGCGGCGCTCGGCGACGAGGAATTCCTCGCCCAGACCGCGCGCATCAACGAGCGCGGCATGATGCAGATCACCGATGCGCTGAGGCGTCTGGGGCTGGAATGGATTCCCTCGGCGGGCAACTTCGTCACCTTCAAGGCGGGCGACTCCGCGCGCATCAACGCCGCGCTGCTGCGCCAGGGGGTGATCGTGCGGCCGATCGGCAGCTACGGCATGCCGGAATGGCTGCGCGTGTCGATCGGCCTGCCGGAAGAAAACGCGCGCTTCATCGCCGCGCTCGAACAGGCGCTGGACTGAACCGGCGAACGGAAAAGGGGACGCGCGCATGGCGCCGATCGGCAAACTGGTGGTCTGCGGAGCCGGCCTGATCGGCGGCTCCTTCGCGCTGGCCCTGCGGCGTGCCGGCGCGGTGGGGCGCATCGTCGGCATCGGCCGCAGCACGGCCTCGCTGGAACACGCGCGCGAGATGGGGGCGATCGACGAGATCGCCGCCGGCTGGGCCGAGGCGCTCGATGGCGCGGACCTTGTCCTGCTCGCCGCGCCGGTCGGCCAGATGGACGCCATCATGGCGGCGATGGCGCCGCATCTGGGGCCGGACACGCTGGTCACCGACGCGGGCAGCACCAAACGCGACGTCATCGAGGCCATCTACCGCCACCTGGGCGCGCGCCTGGGCAACGTGGTGCCGGCGCACCCGATTGCCGGTGCGGAAAAGAGCGGCGCCGGCGCGGCCTTCGCCGAGCTGTACGACGGCAAGAAGGTGGTCGTCACCCCCCTGCCGGAAAACACCCCGGAGGCCATCGAGCGCGTGCGCGCGGCCTGGGCCGCCTGCGGCGCGCAGATCCACCAGATGTCGCCGGCCGAGCACGACCGCGTGTTCGCCGCAGTCAGCCATCTGCCCCACCTGCTCGCCTTCGGCCTGGTGCATGACCTGGCCGGGCGGGCCAATGCCGAACAGCTGTTCAGCTACGCGGCCAGCGGCTTCCGCGACTTCACCCGCATCGCCGGCAGCCACCCGGAAATGTGGCGCGACATCTGCATCGCCAACCGTCAGGCCCTGCTCGGCGAACTGGATCAGTACCTCGCCGAGCTGGCCTATCTGCGCGCGCTGCTGCTGGCCGGCGACGCGCCGCGCCTGGAAAAGCTGTTCGAGGAAGCGCGCGCCGCGCGCAATGCCTGGGCCGAACGGCAAACCAACATCGTTACCGAGTAAATCCATGGAATTCCTCGATCTCGTCCCGCTGACGGGTGCGCGCGGGCGTGTGCGCCTGCCCGGCTCCAAGAGCATCTCCAACCGCGTGCTGCTGCTCGCCGCGCTGGCCGAAGGCGACACCGACATCCGCGACCTGCTGGCCTCCGACGACGTGGAGCGCATGCTGGACGCCCTGCGCGCGCTGGGCGTCCACTGGACCCGCCGCGCGGGCAGCGACAACTACGCCGTGCGCGGCGTGGGCAGCGCCTTCCCGGTGAAGGCGGCGGAACTCTTCCTCGGCAACGCCGGCACCGCCTTCCGTCCGCTCACCGCCGCGCTGGCGCTGTGCGGCGGCGAATACCGCCTGTCCGGCGTGCCGCGCATGCACGAGCGGCCGATCGGCGATCTGGTCGACGCGCTGCGCCAGGCCGGCGCGGCCATCGACTACCTGGGCAACGAAGGCTACCCGCCGCTGGCCATCCACCCGGCCAGCGTGCGCGCCGGCGGCGTGCTGAAGGTGCGCGGCGACGTTTCCAGCCAGTTCCTCACCGCCTTGCTGATGGCTCTGCCGCTGACCGGCGGGGAAACCGTCATCGAAGTGGTCGGCGAACTGATCTCCAAGCCCTACATCGCCATCACCCTGGCGCTGATGGAACGCTTCGGCGTGGCGGTGCGTCGCGACGGCTGGGCGCGCTTCACTGTGCCGGCCGGCGCGCGCTACCGCAGCCCGGGGACCGTGTATGTGGAGGGCGACGCCTCGTCGGCCTCCTACTTCCTCGCCGCCGGTGCCATCGGCGGCGGCCCGGTGCGCGTCGAGGGCGTGGGGCGCGACAGCATCCAGGGCGACGTGCGTTTCGCCGAAGCCCTGGCCGAACTGGGCGTGCGCATCGACATGGGGCCGAACTGGATCGCGGCGCGCGCGCCGGAAAACGGCCGCCTGCGCGCCTTCGACATGGACCTGAACCATATCCCGGATGCGGCGATGACGCTGGCCGTGGCGGCGTTGTTCGCCGACGGGCCGTGCACCCTGCGCAACATCGCCAGCTGGCGGGTCAAGGAAACCGACCGCATCGCGGCGATGGCCACCGAACTGCGCAAGGTGGGCGCCACGGTGGAGGAGGGCGCCGACTACCTCAAGGTGGCGCCGCCCGCCCGCCTGCGGGTGGCCGCCATCGACACCTACGACGATCATCGCATGGCGATGTGCTTCTCGCTGGTCAGCCTGGGCGGCCTGCGCGTGCGCATCAACGATCCCAAGTGCGTGAACAAGACCTTCCCGACGTACTTCGAACGCTTTGCCGAAGTCGCCGAGGCGGTGCCGGTGCTCGCCATCGACGGCCCATCGGCCTCCGGCAAGGGCACGGTGGCCGCGCGCGTGGCCCGGGCGCTGGGCTGGCACTATCTGGACAGCGGCTCGCTGTACCGCCTGACTGCGCTGGCCGGCCTGCGCGCCGGCTTGGCGCTGGACGACGAGCCCGCGCTGGCGGCCATCGCCGCCGCCTTGCCGGCGTCCTTCGAGGACGGCCGGGTGTGGCTGGACGGCACCGACGTCACCGACGAGATCCGCAGCGAAGCCTGCTCCGCCGGCGCCTCCAGGGTTGCCGCGCTGCCGGCGGTGCGCGCCGCGCTGCTGGACCGCCAGCGCGACTATCGCGCCGCGCCCGGACTTGTTGCCGAGGGGCGCGACATGGGCTCGGTGGTGTTCCCCGACGCGCCCCTCAAGGTGTTCCTGACCGCGACCGCCGAGGCACGTGCATCGCGTCGCCATAAGCAGTTGATGGAAAAGGGGATGGCTGCTAACATGGAAAGTCTTCTCGACGATCTGCGGGAACGGGACGCGCGCGATGCCGCCCGCTCTGTCGCACCGCTGAGAAGGCTGCCGGACGCAGTGCTCCTCGATACCACCGACATGGACGTGGAGCAGGCAGTGAGCTTCGTGCTCGAACGCGCGCCAGTGGCCTCGTGAGGCCGGGTCGCGCGGGCGTCCGTTGACGTCGCGGTTGCCGGCATGGGCCTGCAGCTGTTTTTTGCCAACCAACAAACTGGCCGCCGCAAGGTGGTCCCGGGTTCCCCTCAATCACATGTCTACTGCCACCCCCATCCAGGAAAGTTTCGCCGCGCTGTTCGAAGAAAGCCTCGCCCGCCAGGAAATGCGCGCCGGCGAAGTCATCACCGCCGAAGTCGTGCGCATCGACCAGAACTTCGTGGTCGTCAATGCCGGCCTGAAGTCCGAAAGCTACGTGCCCATCGAAGAGTTCCGCAATGACCGCGGCGAACTCGAAGCCAACGTCGGCGATTTCATCCACGTCGCCATCGAGGCGCTGGAAGACGGCTACGGCGAGACCCGCCTGTCCCGCGACAAGGCCAAGCGCATCGCCGCCTGGAACGACCTGGAAAAGGCGCTCAACGAAGGCGCGCTGGTCAAGGGTGTGATCACCGGCCGCGTCAAGGGCGGCCTGACCGTCATGACCAACAGCATCCGCGCCTTCCTGCCGGGTTCGCTGGTGGACATGCGCCCGGTCAAGGACACCACGCCGTACGAAGGCAAGGAATACGAATTCAAGGTCATCAAGCTCGACCGCAAGCGCAACAACGTGGTGGTTTCCCGCCGCGCCGTGCTGGAAGAGTCGATGGGCGAAGAGCGCGAAAAGCTGCTCTCCAACCTCAAGGAAGGCACCATCATCAAGGGGATCGTCAAGAACATCACCGACTACGGTGCGTTCGTCGACCTGGGCGGCATCGATGGCCTGCTGCACATCACCGACCTGGCCTGGCGCCGCGTCCGCCACCCGAGCGAAGTGCTCAACGTCGGTGACGAGATCGAAGCCAAGGTGCTCAAGTTCGACCAGGAGAAGAACCGCGTCTCCCTGGGCCTGAAGCAACTGGGCGAAGATCCGTGGGTCGGCATCGCCCGCCGCTACCCGCAGGGCACCCGCCTGTTCGGCAAGGTCACCAACATCACCGACTACGGTGCGTTCGTGGAAGTCGAGCAGGGCATCGAGGGTCTGGTGCACGTCTCCGAAATGGACTGGACCAACAAGAACATCCACCCGACCAAGGTCGTCCAGCTGGGCGATGAGGTCGAAGTGATGATCCTCGACATCGACGAAGACCGCCGCCGCATCTCCCTGGGCATGAAGCAGTGCGCTGCCAACCCGTGGGAAGAGTTCAACATGAACCACAAGAAGGGCGACAAGGTCAGCGGCCAGATCAAGTCGATCACCGACTTCGGCGTGTTCATCGGCCTGGAAGGCGGCATCGACGGCCTGGTGCACCTGTCCGACCTGTCGTGGAGCGAGCAGGGCGAAGAAGCCGTGCGCCGCTTCAAGAAGGGCGACGAGGTGGAAGCCGTGGTGCTGGCCATCGACGTGGAGCGCGAGCGCATCTCGCTGGGTGTCAAGCAGCTCGAGGGTGATCCGTTCACCAACTTCATCGCCACCCACGAGAAGAGCTCGCTGGTGCGCGGTACCGTGAAGTCGGTCGAGGCCCGCGGCGCCGTGATCGGGCTGAACGACGACGTGGAAGGCTATCTGCGTGCTTCCGAAGCCGCCGCCCATCGCGTCGACGATCTGACCACCGTGCTGAAGGTCGGTGACGAGGTCGAGGCCGTGATCATCAACGTGGATCGCAAGACCCGTTCGATCAGCCTGTCGATCCGTGCCAAGGATCAGGCCGAGCAGAGCGAAGCCATGCAGAAGCTGGCCTCCGAAAGCTCCGCCGCCACCGGCACGACCAACCTGGGCGCGCTGCTCAAGGCCAAGCTGAACGAGCAGAAGCAGTAACCGGCCCGCGTCATGACCAAATCGGAGCTGATCGCCCAGCTGGCGGCTCGTTTCCCCCAGCTGGTCGCAAAGGACGCCGATTACGCGGTCAAGATGATTCTCGATGCGATGACCGACGCCCTGGCGCGCGGCGATCGCATCGAGATTCGCGGATTCGGGAGCTTCGCGCTCAACTACCGCCCACCGCGCGTCGGACGCAACCCCAAGTCGGGGGAGAAGGTGCATGTGCCCGAAAAGTACGTGCCCCACTTCAAGGCCGGCAAGGAACTGCGCGAGCGCGTCGATCTGGCGGGCTGAGCATCCGGCAACGGCTGGCAAGCGGTGAAAATCATGGAAGGCGGCGCAAGCCGCCTTCTTTTTTGTATCGCCACGAATCGGGGAAACCTGCGGTTTCGAACGAACGTTTGTCCGCTGAATTCGTCCTGATGGACGGATTCATGCTCGACGCGTGGTCATTTCGTCGGGGATAATGCGTCCCATGCGCCTCGTACTGTGGATCCTCCGTCTCCTGCTGTTCTTCCTGCTGTTCGGCTTCGCGGTCAAGAACGATCATCTCGTACGCCTGCACTTTTTCTTCGGCGCCGAGTGGGAGTTGCCGCTGGTGTTCGTGATCCTGGTGGTCTTCGCCGGCGGTGCCCTGCTGGGCGTCACCGCGACGTTCGGCTCGCTGCTGCGCCAGCGCCGCGAGATCGGCCGTCTGCGCCGCCAGCTCGCCCGTACCGAGCGCGAGCGCACCCAGCCGCCACGGCCTGATGGGCAGCAGGCCCCCGAAGCGTTCTGAGCACATGGAAATCGAATTCTGGTGGTTGCTCGCCCTGCCGCTGTTCTTCGCGCTCGGCTGGCTGGCTGCGCGCATCGACATCAAGCAGGTCGTGCATGAATCGCGCGCCCTGCCACGCTCCTATCTGAGCGGCCTGAATTTCCTGCTCAACGAACAGCAGGACAAGGCCATCGATGCCTTCATCGAAGCGGTCAAGATCGACCCGCACACCATCGAACTGCACTTCGCCCTCGGCAGCCTGTTCCGGCGCCGGGGAGAGACCGACCGCGCGATCCGCATGCACCAGAATCTGGTGGATCGCGAGGATCTCTCCGAGGATCAGCGCCTGCAGGCGCTGGGCGAGCTGGGCCAGGATTTCCTCAAGGCCGGCCTACTCGACCGCGCCGAATCGGTATTCGTCAAACTGCGCGGAACGCGGCTCAACGACCTGGCGCTGCGCTATCTGCTGGAGATCTACCAGCAGGAGAAGGACTGGGCCAAGGCCATCGACATCGCCCGTGCCCTGCCGGATCACGAGAGCGTGCTGTGGCGTACCGAGGTGGCCAATTTCCACTGTGAACTGGCCACCGCCGCGTTGGCCGATTCGCGCCTGGAAGAGGCGCGCGCGCAGGTCGATGCGGCGCATGCGCTCAATCCGCGCTGCGTGCGCGCCAGCCTGATCCTGGGCGACGTGCTGGCCGCCGAGGGTGAGGACGAAGCGGCGCTGGAGGCCTGGAAGCGCATCGAGAACCAGAATCCGGTGTATCTGGCGCTGGTCGCCGAGCGCATCATGGAGGCCTACCGCCGCCTGGGGCGGGTCGAGCAGGGGCATGTCCTGCTGCGCTCCTGGCTGGAGCGCCACGCCTCACTGGATCTGCTCGACGAAGTGTTCCAATGGGAACTCGATTCGCGCGGCGCGCGTCCGGCCTACGACCTCGTGCGCGAGGAACTGCGCCGCAACCCCACGCTGCTGGGCCTGGACAAGCTGCTGGAGGCCGCGCTGATCTCCGCGCCGGCCGAGCAGCGCGGCGACATCGAGCTGGTCCGCCAGCTCATCCACGGACATACCCGCAAGGTCGCGCGCTACCGCTGCGACGCCTGCGGTTTCAAGGCCCGCCAGTTCCACTGGCGCTGCCCGGCCTGCGGCGGCTGGGAAACCTATCCGCCCCGACGTACCGAGGAATTCGATCTTGCTCCCTGAATGAGCAGGTGGTTTGCCGCCATATGGCTGTAACCGGACATGGTTAGGTTCGAATCCATCGTCGATTCGTAACCACGGGAAAGCGCCATGAAGGTTTCGGTTGTGGGGGCAGGCTATGTTGGCCTGGTCAGCGCAGCGTGTCTGGCAGATGTCGGTAACGATGTTGTTTGCCTGGATGTCGATGCGGGGCGGATTCGTATTCTCCTGGACGGCGGCATACCGATTCATGAGCCGGGCCTGCTGGAGATTGTCCGGCGCAATGTGCAGGCTGGTCGCCTGCGTTTCACTACGGATGAGCGCCTTGCCGCTTTGCATGGCGACGTGCAATTCATCGCGGTCGGCACGCCGCCGGACGAAAATGGTTCTGCGGATCTGCGCCATGTGCTGGCCGCAGCGCGTGGCATCGGGCGCTACATGGATGGCTACCGGGTCGTGGCCGACAAGTCGACGGTGCCAGTGGGAACGGCCGACCGGGTGCGCGAGGTGATCGCGGAGGAGATGGCCGCGCGTGGCGTGGATCTGGCGTACAGCGTGGTTTCCAACCCAGAGTTCCTGAAGGAAGGGGCGGCAGTGGAAGATTTCATGCGCCCCGACCGTATCATCGTTGGTGCGGACGATACGCGTGCGGTCGATTATCTACGGGAACTATATGCGCCCTTTCAGCGCAATCACCAGCGCCTGCTGGTGATGGATGTGCGCAGTGCAGAACTGACCAAGTACGCGGCTAACGCGATGCTGGCTACGCGTATCAGCTTCATGAACGAACTTGCCAATCTGGCCGAGGATCTGGGGGCGGACATAGAGCTGGTGCGTCAGGGAATTGGCTCCGATCCCCGGATTGGCTGGCATTTCCTTTATGCCGGCTGTGGCTATGGTGGATCATGTTTTCCAAAGGATGTGAAAGCCTTGCTGCATACCGCGAACCAGCAGGGGCATGAGCTTCCCTTGCTGCGTGCCGTGGAGCTGGTCAATGAGCGGCAGAAGCAGCGTCTGATCGACAAAATTGTCCTGCGCATGGGTGAAAATCTGCACGGCCGCTGTTTCGCGCTGTGGGGACTTGCGTTCAAGCCGAACACTGACGACATGCGTGCGGCACCCAGTCGGGTAGTGATCGACGCGCTGCTGGCGCGTGGGGCGAGTGTGGTTGCTTACGATCCCGTGGCAATGGAGGAAGCACGCCGGTTGCTAGGGAGCAGGCAGGGGCTGAAGTATGCGAGCCAGCCGATGGATGCCCTGGCGGATGCCGACGCGCTGATCGTCGTGACCGAATGGAAAGAGTTCCGTAGTCCGGATTTCGCCCGCATGGGCAGGCAACTGCGGGAGCGTATCGTGTTTGATGGCCGCAACATGTACGAGCCCGCCGTGGTGCGCCGACATGGCCTGGAGTATCACGGCATCGGGCGCTGAGCCTCGCGTGCGTCCCTTGCTCGGGTTACCATCCCGGAATTCCCGAACAACGGACGCCCCCAATGGAATACAAGACCCTCGAAGATTACGTCGGCCATACCCCGCTGGTGCGCCTCAAGCGCATCACCGCCGGGCGTGGCAACGTGATCCTGGCGAAGCTTGAGGGCAACAATCCGGCCGGTTCGGTGAAGGATCGCCCGGCCCTGTCGATGATCGTGCATGCCGAGGCGCGCGGCGACATCCGCTCCGGCGACACGCTGATCGAGGCGACCAGTGGCAACACCGGCATCGCGCTGGCGATGGCTGCGGCCATGCGCGGTTACCACATGATCCTGGTGATGCCGGAAAACCAGAGCGTCGAGCGCCGCCAGACCATGCGGGCCTTCGGTGCCGAGCTGGTGCTCACGCCCAAGGAAGGCGGCATGGAAATGGCGCGCGACGTGGCCGAGCAGTTGCGCGACGAGGGCAAGGGCATCATCCTCGACCAGTTCGCCAATGCCGACAATCCGCTCGCCCACTTCGAGGGCACCGGGCCGGAGCTGTGGGAACAGACCGGCGGCACCATCACCCATTTCGTCAGCAGCATGGGCACCACGGGCACCATCATGGGGACCTCGCGCTACCTCAAGTCGCGCAACCCGGAGGTGTGCATCGTCGGCTGCCAGCCGGAAGAAGGCTCGCAGATTCCCGGCATCCGCAAATGGCCGGAAGCCTACCTGCCGAAGATCTACGACAAGACCTGGGTGGACCGGCTGGAGTACGTCAGCCAGGCCGATGCCGAGGAAATGACCCGCAGGCTGGCGCGCGAGGAGGGCATCTTCGCCGGTATTTCCTCCGGCGGCGCCATGCAGGTGGCCCTGCGCCTGGCCGCCGGGCTCGAAAACGCGGTGATCGTCTCCATCGTCTGCGACCGTGGCGACCGCTACCTGTCCACCGGCGTCTTCCCGGCCTGATTTCTTCCGCTTCGTTGCCTGCTGCCTGGCGGCGCTCGCACTGCTGTCCGCCGCCGGCGGGGCGGCGGCGCGCGCGCTGGTGCTGGATTTCGAACGCCTCGAACATCCTGCCTTCGTTGTCCACGATCTCGAACTGACCCTGGAAGAGGGCGGTGCTGCGGCACGCCTGCGCATCGGCGCGCTGGAAGCAGGCGGGCGGCGCATCGAGGGGCTGCGTCTGCAGTGCCCGCGCTTTCGGCTCGACGCCGATCAGCTGCAGTGCGCCGGCGGGCGGCTCGACGTGGCCGGGCTGTCCGGCGTCGCGGTGGAACTGGATGCCCGGCTGGCCGCGCGCAGTGGCACCCTGCGTCTCGAGCTCGGGGATGGGGAGGCGCTTCGGCTGAACGCAGCGGCAGACGGGGTGCTGCGTGCCGAACTGCGCGGCGTCGAGGTGGCCCGCCTGGGGGCGCTGGCGCCGCTGCTGGCCGGCTGGCAGCCCGCCGGACGGATCGACGGGCAGGTCGAACACCGTGGCGCGCGGGCGGCCGGCCGCAGCCGCTTCGATCTGAACTGGCGAGAGGGCGGCTTTTCCAGCACGGACGGCCTGCAGGCGGCCGAGGGCATTGCGTTGCGCCTGCATGGGCAGGTCGATGGGCGCGCTGGCGGCTGGGACTGGCAGGCCGCGCTGGAGTGGTCGGCCGGCGAAGCCTATCTGCATCCGCTGTACCTGACCGCGGGGCCGCGCGCGCAACTGCGCGGCCGCCTGGCCGGCGAACGCCTGCGCATCGACGAGGCCACGCTGGAACTCGACGGGGTGGAACGCGTGGCCGGGCAGGGCGAATACGATCTGGCGGCGGGGCGGCTGCACAGCGGCGGATTCGGCATCGCGCGTGCCGACCTGGCGGTCGTCGGGCCGCGTTATCTGGCGCCGCTGCTGGCCCCCGCGCAGGCCGAGGGCCTGCGTTTCGCCGGCCACGTCAGCGCGGGGCTGCGGGTGGAGGACGGCAGGCTGGCCGAACTGGACGCCGCCTTCGAGCAGGCCGGCATCGGCCTGGAGGGTGGAGAACTGGCTTTCGGCCCGGTGGACGGCGCATTGCCCTGGCGGGCGGAGCAGGCGACCGAAGCCGTGCTGAGCGTGGGCGGCGGGCGCTGGCAGAAGCTGGCGCTCGGCGCCTTCGACCTGCATGCCCGGCTGCATGGTCCGCAGGTGGCGGTCGAACGCGTGCGGATTCCGCTGCTCGATGGCGCGCTGGTGTTCGACGACTTGCACCTGCGGCACGGCGCGGACGGCTGGCATGGCAGCGGCGGCGCGGTGGTCGAGCCGATCTCCATGCCCTTGCTCACCGAAGCGGTCGGTCTGCCGCCCATGGCGGGCGTGCTGTCCGCGTCGCTGCCCGGCATGCAGGTGTCTCCCGGCGAGATCGTGCTGGATGGCGCGCTGGTGATCTCGGTGTTCGGCGGCTATCTGCAGGCCACCGAACTGCGCGTGCTGGAACCCTTCGGCGTGGCTTCCCACCTGTATGCCGACATCGATGCGCGCAACCTGGATCTGGCCCAGCTCACCGATACCTTTTCCTTCGGCAGCATCAGCGGGCAGGTGGATGTGGGCCTGCGCGGGCTGGAGCTGGCGCGCTGGAAGCCGGTGCGCTTCGACGCGCGGGTGGCCAGCAGCCCGGGGCGCTACCCCCGCCGCATCAGCCAGCGGGCGGTACAGAACATCGGCGCGCTGGGCGGAGCCGGGGCGGTCGCGGCCATCCAGCGCAGTCTGCTGGGGTTCTTCGAATCCTTCGGTTATCGTGAAATCGGCATCTCCTGCGTGCTGCGCGACGGCGTATGCCTCATGGGCGGCCTGGAGGGCGCCGGCGGGGCGGGTGGCGGCTATGCGCTGGTGCGCGGCGGCGGCATCCCGGCGCTCAATGTCATCGGCTACAATCGCCGCGTGGATTGGTTCGAACTGGTCGACCGCCTGCAGCGCGTCACCGAATCCAACGCCTCGCCGGTCGTCCGCTAGGCGGTGGGCGCATCCCGCCTCACCGCTGTCGCAAAGAGGGTTTCCCCATGCATTCCGCTCCGCGCCTTGCCCTGTGCGCCATGCTGCTGGCCATCACCAGCGCCTGCGTGACCATCAACATCTACTTTCCGGCGGCCGCGGCCGAAAAGGCAGCCGACCGCATCATCGACGAAGTCTGGCAACTGCGTGACAACGCCGGCCAGCCCGCCCGCCCCGAAGGAGCCGCCCAATGAAGCTCGTGAGCCGCTTGCGCGTCCTGCTCGCCGCGCTGTTGTTCTCCCTGGCCGGCCATGCGGCCGCGCAGAACAACCTGGAAATCAACACCCCGGCGATCAGCGCCTTGCAGAAATCCATGCAGCAGCGCCACGCGCAACTCGCGCCCCTGTACGCCAGCGGCGCGCTGGGCCTGGCGCGCGACGGCACTGTCGCCCTGCGCGATGCCTCCAGCGTGCCACTGGCGCAGCGCGGCCAGATCAACGCGCTGGTTTCCGCCGAAAATGCCGATCGCGCGGCGCTCTACCGCGAAATCGCGCGCGCCAACGGCCGCCCGGAATGGGAAGCCGACGTGCGCGCCACCTTCGCCCAGCGTTGGATCGACCGCGCGCAGAAGGGCTGGTGGGTGCAGGGCGCGGGAGGCTGGGTGCAGAAGTGAGCCCGGTCCTGGTTTTCGATATCGAGACGATTCCCGATGTCGCCGGCGTGCGCGCGCTCAACGCGCTGCCCGACGAACTGACGGACTACGAAGTCGCCGAGTTCGCCTTCCAGCAGCGCCGTGCCGCCAGCGGCGGCGACTTCCTGCAGCACCATCTGCACCGCGTGGTCACCATTTCCTGCGTGTTGCGCGATCAGGCGCAGTTCCGTGTGTTCTCGCTGTCGGAGCCGGATGCGGGTGAGGCGCAGATCATCCAGCGCTTCTTCGACGGCATCGAGCGCTACACCCCGCAACTGGTGTCGTGGAACGGCGGCGGCTTCGACCTGCCGGTGCTGCATTACCGCGGATTGATCCACGGCGTCAGCGCGCCGCGCTACTGGGATACCGGCGACGGCGACTACGGCGATTCGCGTGACTTCAAATGGAACAACTACATCAGCCGCTACCATCAGCGCCATCTCGATCTGATGGATCTGCTGGCGCTGTACCAGGCGCGCGCCAACGCGCCGCTTGACGACATGGCCAAGCTGATGGGTTATCCGGGCAAGCTCGGCATGGACGGCGGCGCGGTGTGGCAGGCCTGGCAGGAGGGCCGGGCGGCGGAAATCCGCGACTACTGCGAAACCGACGTGGTCAATACCTACTTGGTCTATCTGGGCTTCCAGCGCATGCGCGGCCATCTCGACGCCACCGCCTGGGCGGCCGAAGTGGCGCTGGTGCGCGAGTCCCTCGCGCGTCTCGACGCACCGCACTGGCGGCAGTATCTGGAAGCCTGGCCGGAAAGCACGGCGGGCTGAGAAAACCCTTTACAGTAGAGCGCGAACGTATATAATGCGCGGCTCTTAGCAGGCGCGTAGCTCAGTTGGTTAGAGCACCACCTTGACATGGTGGGGGTCGTTGGTTCGAATCCAATCGCGCCTACCAGACATCTGGAGCCGGCGATCATGTTCCGAACTTGCACTACCGAGTCCTGAATCCTTCAGTCGGGTCCCGCTGTGTAAGTGCTCCAAGAAAAAGTGCGGCTCGACCGCACTTTTTTTTCGTCTGTACGACCCCACTGCCGCGGGGTCAGACCGAGGTTGAACGATGCCGAACATCACGCTTCCGGACGGCTCCGTCCGCAGTTTCGAACAGCCGGTCACGGTGGCCGAGGTGGCCGCCTCCATCGGTGCCGGTCTGGCCAAGGCCGCGCTGGCCGGCCGGGTGGGCGACCGCCTGGTCGACCTGTCCCATCGCATCGAAGCCGATGCCGAGTTGGCCATCATCACCGACAAGAACCCGGAAGGGCTGGAGATCATCCGCCACTCCACCGCCCACCTGCTGGCGCATGCGGTCAAGGAGCTGTTCCCGGAAGCGCAGGTGACCATCGGCCCGGTGATCGACAACGGCTTCTATTACGACTTCTCTTACAAGCGCCCGTTCACGCCCGAGGATCTGCAAAAGATCGAGCAGCGCATGGCCGAGCTCGCCAAGGCCGACATTCCCGTGTCGCGCGAGGTGTGGGCGCGCGACGAGGCGGTGGAATTCTTCAAGGGCCAGGGGGAGAACTACAAGGCCGAGATCATCGCCTCCATCCCCAGTGCCGAGGACGTTTCGCTGTACCGCCAGGGCGAATTCACCGACCTGTGTCGCGGCCCGCACGTGCCGACCACGGCCAAGCTCAAGGTGTTCAAGCTGATGAAGGTGGCCGGCGCCTACTGGCGCGGTGACTCCAGGAACGAGATGCTGCAACGCATCTACGGCACGGCCTGGGTGAAGAAGGACGATCTGGACGCCTACCTGCACATGCTGGAAGAGGCCGAGAAGCGCGACCATCGCAAGCTTGGCCGCCAGCTGGACCTCTTCCACCTGCAGGACGAGGCGCCCGGCATGGTGTTCTGGCACGCCAAGGGCTGGACGCTGTGGCAGCAGGTCGAGCAGTACCTGCGCCGCACCATCGACCAGCACGGCTACCAGGAGGTGAAGACGCCGCAGATCGTCGACCGCTCGCTGTGGGAGAAGTCCGGCCACTGGGGCATGTATTCCGACCTGATGTTCACCACCCAGTCGGAAAAGCACGACTACGCGGTCAAGCCGATGAACTGCCCGTGCCACATCCAGATCTTCAACCAGGGCCTGAAGAGCTACCGCGACCTGCCGTTGCGCATGGCCGAGTTCGGCTCCTGCCACCGCAACGAACCCTCCGGCTCGCTGCACGGCATCATGCGCGTGCGCAACTTCGTGCAGGACGACGCGCACATCTTCTGTACCGAAGGGCAGGTGCAGGAGGAGTCGGCCGAATTCATCCGCCTGTTGCAGAAGGTGTATCGCGACTTCGGCTTCGAGGACGTGCAGGTCAAGCTGTCCACGCGCCCCGACAAGCGCGTCGGCACCGACGAGCAATGGGACGCCGCCGAGGCTGCGCTGGCCGCCGCGCTGGATGCGCAACAACTGGCCTACGATCTGCAGCCCGGCGAAGGCGCCTTCTACGGCCCGAAGATCGAATTCTCGCTGAAGGACTGCCTGGGCCGCGTGTGGCAGTGCGGCACGCTGCAACTGGACTTCAACCTGCCGGTGCGCCTGGGGGCGGAATACGTCGCCGAGGACAACACCAAGAAGTACCCGGTGATGCTGCACCGGGCCATCCTCGGTTCGCTGGAACGCTTCATCGGCATCCTCATCGAGCACCACGCTGGTGCGCTGCCCCTGTGGCTGGCGCCGCGCCATGCGGTGGTGCTGAACATTTCCGAAGGGCAGGCCGAGTACGCCCGCGAAGTGGAAAAAACCTTGCGCGAAGCCGGTTTCCGCGTCGAGGCCGATTTGCGCAACGAAAAGATTAACTATAAAATCCGCGAGCATAGCGTGCACAAGCTGCCCTATCTGCTGGTCGTCGGCGAGAAGGAGAAGGCCGAGGGCAAGGTGGCGGTTCGTGCGCGGGGCGGCCAGGATCTTGGCCAAATGTCCCTGGATACGTTGATCGGGCGCTGGCATCGCGAAATCGAAGCGAAAGCCGGCCCGGTCTGATTTTTTTGTAATTCTGGAGAGGAACGAACCATCGCTCAAGATAAGAAGCAGCGCGTGAATGGGGAGATCAACGCGCTTGAGGTCCGGCTGGTCGGTGAAGAGGGCGAACAGCTCGGCATCGTGTCCCTGAACGCGGCCCTGGGTGCCGCCGAGGAAGCCGGCCTGGATCTGGTCGAGATTGCACCGATGGCGAAGCCGCCGGTCTGCAAGATCATGGACTTCGGCAAGTTCAAGTACCAGGAGCAGAAGAAGGCCCACGAAGCCCGCCTGAAGCAGAAGCAGGTGCAGGTCAAGGAGGTCAAGCTGCGTCCCGGTACCGACGAGAACGACTACCAGATCAAGCTGCGCAATCTGAAGCGGTTCCTCGAAGAAGGCGACAAGTGCAAGGTCACCCTGCGCTTCCGTGGCCGGGAGATGGCGCACCAGGAGTTCGGTCTGCGCCAGCTGGAAAGAGTCAAGGCCGATCTGGTGGAGCATGGCCAGGTCGAGCAGATGCCCAAGATGGAAGGGCGTCAGATGATCATGGTGATCGCGCCGATCAAGAAGATTCGCTGATCGGGGCGGACGCCCTGAAGCGGTTCCGTGAGGCGCCGCATTACAAGTGGTGTCAGGTTTGCAAAGCGTCGCGACGGCGCTACCTGACGGCATTCATAAACAGGAGTTAGCAATGCCCAAGATGAAGACCAAGAGCGGCGCCAAGAAGCGCTTCAAGGTCCGCTCCAGCGGTGGGATCAAGCGGTCCCAGGCGTTCAAGCGCCACATCCTTACCAAGAAGACCACCAAGGTGAAGCGTCAGCTGCGCGGCATGACGGAAGTGCATGCCGCCGACGAAAAGCTGATCCGCGCCATGTTGCCTTACGCTTGATAGGAGACCGCCATGCCCAGAGTTAAACGTGGTGTAACCGCCCGCGCCCGCCACAAGAAAGTCCTTGATCAGGCCAAGGGTTACCGCGGCCGCCGCAAGAACGTATACCGCATCGCCAAGCAGGCGGTGATGAAGGCCGGCCAGTACGCCTACCGTGACCGCCGCCAGCGCAAGCGCCAGTTCCGTGCCCTGTGGATCGCGCGTATCAACGCTGCGGCCCGCGAGCTGGGTCTGACCTACTCGACCTTCATGAATGGCCTGAAGAAGGCCGCCGTGGAGGTGGATCGCAAGGTGCTGGCCGACCTGGCCGTGTTCGACAAGCCGGCGTTTGCCGCGCTCGCCGAACAAGCCCGGGCCAAACTCGCTGCGTAATCGAACGCAGCACCGAAAAAGGAGGCCTGGCCTCCTTTTTTTTTCTGGGATTCTCTACGGCTTCACATGGACAAGCTCGATCAACTGGTTCAACAGGCCGCCGCCGAGTTCGCCGCCGCGGCCGATGGTGCCCAGCTCGAACAGGCCAAGGCGCGCTATCTGGGCAAGAGCGGTTCGCTGACCGAACTGCTGAAGGGGCTGGGCAAGCTCGATCCGGAGGCCCGGCGTGCCGCCGGTGCCGAGATCAACCGCGCCAAGGAGGCCGTGGAGGCCGCGCTGGAAGCCCGGCGCACCGCCCTGCGCGAGGCCGCGCTGCTGGCCCAGCTGGCCGCCGAGGCGCTGGACGTGACCCTGCCGGGGCGCGGCAACACCACCGGTGGCCTGCACCCGACCAGCCGCACGCTGGAGCGCGTCGAGGCGCTGTTCCGCTCGATCGGCTTCGTCGTGGCCGACGGCCCGGAAATCGAGACCGACTGGCACAACTTCACCGCGCTGAACACGCCGGAAAACCACCCGGCGCGTTCCATGCATGACACCTTCTACCTGGAAGGCCAGGATGACGTGCTGCTGCGCACCCACACCAGCCCGGTGCAGGTGCGCGCCATGCTCGCGCACGTTGCCCGTTATGCCGGGCAGGAGAGCATGCCGGACATCCGCGTGATCGCCCCGGGGCGCGTGTACCGGGTGGATTCCGATGCCACGCACTCGCCGATGTTCCACCAGGTCGAGGGCCTGTGGGTGGGCGAGAACGTCAGCTTCGCCGACCTGAAGGGCGTGATCGCCGACTTCCTGCGCAAGTTCTTCGAAAGCGACGACCTGCAGGTGCGCTTCCGCCCGTCCTTCTTCCCGTTCACCGAGCCCAGCGCCGAGATCGACGTGGCCTTCATGAGCGGTCCGCTCGAAGGGCGCTGGCTGGAGATCGCCGGCTGCGGCTCGGTGCACCCCAACGTACTGCGCTTCGGCGGCATCGACCCCGAACGCTACACCGGCTTCGCCTTCGGCATGGGGCCGGATCGCCTCACCATGCTGCGCTACGGCGTCAATGACCTGCGCCTGTTCTTCGAAGGCGACCTGCGCTTCTTGAGCCAATTCAGGTAACCCATCATGCAATTCTCGGAAAACTGGCTGCGTACCTTCGTCAGCCCGGCGCTCGACAGCGAGGCGCTCGGCCATCTGCTGACCATGGCCGGCCTCGAAGTGGAAGAGGCCGATCCGCTCGCCCCGCCGTTCAGCTCGGTGGTGGTCGCGCGCATCGTGGAAACCGACAAGCACCCCAATGCCGACAAGCTGAAGGTCTGCAAGGTGGACGCCGGCCAGGGCGAGCCGCTGCAGATCGTCTGCGGCGCGCCCAACGCGGCGGCCGGCATGCTGGTGCCCTGCGCCCTGGTGGGCGCGGTGCTGCCCGGCGGGTTCGCCATCAAGGCGGCCAAGCTGCGCGGCGTGGAATCCTTCGGCATGCTGTGCTCGGCGCGCGAACTGGGCCTCTCCGAAGACCACGGCGGCCTGCTGGCGCTGCCGGAAGGCCTGGAGGTCGGCCAGGACGTGCGCGCCGCGCTGGGGCTGGACGACATCCGCTTCACCATCAAGCTCACCCCCAACCGTGCCGACTGCCTGAGCCTCGCCGGCGTTGCCCGCGAAGTGGCCGCGCTCACCGACGCGCCGCTGGCGCTGCCCGCCATCGAGGCCGTGGCACCGGCCATCGATGCGCGCCGCGCCATCGTACTCGACGCCCCCGAAGCCTGCCCGCGCTACTGCGGGCGCGTGCTGCGCGGCGTGGATGCGCGTGCGGCCACGCCGGAGTGGATGAAGCAGCGCCTGCAGGCCAGCGGCGTGCGCGCGATCAGCGCGCTGGTGGACGTCACCAACTACGTCATGATGGAACTGGGCCAGCCGCTGCACGCCTTCGACAACACGAAGTTGCAGGGCGCCATCCACGTGCGCCACCCGCGCGCGGGCGAAACCGTGCGCCTGCTCAACGAGCAGACCGTCACCCCCGCCGCCGATACCCTGCTGATCGCCGACGAGGCGTGCGCGCTGGCGCTCGCCGGCGTCATGGGCGGCGAGGAAAGCGGCATCACCCTGGACACCACCGAAGTCTTCCTGGAAAGCGCGTTCTTCGCACCGGCCGCCATCGCCGGCCGCGCGCGCGCCTTCGGGTTCTCCTCCGACGCCTCGCACCGTTTCGAACGCGGCGTGGATTTCGAACTGGCGCGTACCGCCATCGAACGTGCCACCCGGCTGATCCTCGACCTCTGCGGCGGCGAGGCCGGCCCGGTGGAGGATGCCGTGTCGCCGCAGCATCTGCCCGCCCGCCCGGGCGTGCGCCTGCGCCCGGCGCGCGCCCGGCGCGTGCTCGGCGTGGATCTCGACGACGACACCATCGCCGCGCTGCTGGCGCGCGTGCACCTGCCGGTGCGGCGCGTGGACGGCGATTTCCTGGTCACCCCGCCGTCCTTCCGTTTTGACATCGAGATCGAAGAGGATCTGATCGAGGAAGTCGCCCGCCTGTACGGCTACGACAACATCCCGGCGGTGCCGCCGCGCGGCGACCTGTGCATGCTCGAACGCAGCGAATCCTCGCGCAACGCCTGGGACGTGCGCCATCTGCTGGCCGGCCGCGACTATCAGGAAGTGGTCAATTTCTCCTTCGTGGACGCGGCTTGGGAGCGCGACTTCTGCGCCAATCCGGATCCGATCCGGTTGGCCAACCCCATCGCCAGCCAGATGAACGTGATGCGCTCCAGCCTGATCCCGGGGCTGGCCGCCAACGTGCTGGTCAACCGCAACCGCCAGCAGGACCGCGTGCGCGTGTTCGAAATCGGCCGCTGCTTCGAGCGCAAGGCGGATGGTGAGCCGGTGGCCGGATTTCACCAGCCCCTGCGCGTCGCCGCGCTGGCCACCGGATCGGCCGTGCGCGAACAGTGGGGTACGCCCGCCCGCCAAGTGGATTTCTATGACGTGAAGGGCGACCTGGAAGCCTTGTTCGCCCCCGGCGAACTGAGCTTCGAGAGTCTTTCCCACCCCGCGCTGCATCCGGGGCGCGCCGCCACGGTACTGTTCCAGGGGCGCCGCGTGGGCATCCTCGGCGAACTGCATCCGGTATGGGTGCAGCGCTACGATCTGGGCAGCGCGCCGGTGGCCTTCGAGGTCGATCTGGATGCCGTGCTGCACGCCGCGCTGCCGGCCTACCGCGAGATTTCCCGCCAGCCGGCGGTGATCCGCGACCTGGCGCTGGTGGTCGCCCAGGAGGTCTCCGCCGCACGCGTCGTGGAGGTGCTGCGCACCGCCGCGCCGGCCATCGTGCGCGAGATCGGGCTGTTCGACGTGTATCAGGGCAAGGGCATCGAGCCGGAGAAAAAGAGCCTTGCTTTCAGGGTGTTGATGCAAGATACTCAGCGCACGCTTGAAGACGCCGAGGTAGAGCAGGCCGTCGAGGCGCTGGTACGCCAAGCCGAGACCACGTTGGGTGCCCGGTTGCGCGGCTAGGGAGAATAACAAGGTGACCTTGACCAAAGCGGAACTGGCCGACCTGCTGTTCGAGCGCGTCGGCCTCAACAAGCGTGAAGCCAAGGATATGGTGGAAGGCTTCTTCGAGGAGATCAGGCTGGCGCTGGAGCGCGGCGACTGCGTGAAGCTGTCCGGCTTCGGCAATTTCCAGCTGCGCGACAAGCCCCAGCGCCCCGGCCGCAATCCGAAGACCGGCGAGGAGATTCCGATCACCGCGCGCCGCGTCGTCACCTTCCACGCCAGTCAGAAGCTGAAGGCCGTCGTGGAGCAGCTCAGCGATGCAAGCAAGCAGCCATAACGCGGACAGCGATCCTCTGCCGCCCATCCCGGCAAAGCGCTACTTCACCATTGGCGAGGTCAGCGAGCTGTGCGCGGTGAAGCCGCACGTGCTGCGCTACTGGGAGCAGGAATTCACCCAGCTCAAGCCGGTCAAGCGGCGCGGCAACCGGCGCTACTACCAACATCACGAGGTGCTGCTGGTGCGCCGCATCCGCCAGTTGCTCTACGATGAAGGCTTCACCATTTCCGGCGCGCGCAACCGCCTGGGTGAAACGGCCATCCACGAGCACGAGGCCGAGGAGGAAAGCGACCGCCTCAAGCGGGTGCTCGGCGAGGTGCGTGGCGAGCTTGAAGCCCTGCTCGCTGAATTGCGCGGGTGAGCCGCCGAGAACATCCGGCAACTGCGTTCGGCTGGAAAACTTTCCGAGAAGTGCTATAATTTTTGTCTGTGTCGGGGCGTAGCGCAGCCTGGTAGCGCACTTGCATGGGGTGCAAGGGGTCGCGAGTTCGAATCCCGCCGCCCCGACCAAACTTCGCAGACAAAAACCGGCCCATGCGCCGGTTTTTTGTTTTCCACTCGTGCGGTGGCGAATCCACCGGTGGGCGGTGCCGGTACACAAGTCGCATCAACACGGAACGAACATGCGCATTCTCGTCAGCAACGACGATGGTTATTTCGCCCCTGGCATCGCCGCGCTCGCCGAGGCCTTGAGCACGGTCGGCGAAGTGACCGTGGTGGCCCCGGAGCGCGACCGCAGCGGGGCGAGCAATTCCCTGACGCTGGACCGTCCGCTGTCGCTGCGGCGCGCGGCCAGCGGCTTTTACTTCGTCAACGGCACGCCGACCGACTGCGTGCATCTGGCGGTCACCGGCATGCTCGACCATCTGCCCGACATGGTGGTGTCCGGGATCAATCACGGCGCCAACATGGGTGACGACACCATTTATTCGGGTACCGTGGCGGCGGCCACCGAAGGCTATCTGCTGGGGGTGCCGTCGATCGCTGTATCGCTGGTCAGCAAGGCGGCCAGTGATTTTTCCGCCGCGGCGCGGGTCGCGCGCGACCTGGCCGAACGCTTCCAGCGCGTGCCGTTCACCCGTCCGGTGCTGCTCAATGTCAACGTGCCGGACCGACCCTACGAAGAGCTTGGCGAACTGCGCGTCACCCGCCTGGGCAAACGCCACAAGGCCGAGCCCGTCATCCGCAGCGTGACGCCGCGCAATGAGACGGTGTACTGGGTGGGGGCCGCCGGGGGGGCCGCCGACGCGGGCGAAGGCACCGATTTCCATGCCGTCGCCAACGGCCATGTGTCGGTGACGCCCTTGCAGATCGATTTGACCCATACCGGGCTGATCGCCCCGGTGGCGGACTGGCTGGGACGATGAACAGGACCGTGGCGGATGCCGCCGGGGGGGCCGCGCGCGCCCGCGCCCGCATGATCGAGCGCCTGCGCACGCAGGGTATCCGTGACGAGAAGGTGCTGGCTGCGATGCAGCAGGTGCCCCGGCATCAGTTCGTCCAGGAAGGCCTGGCCTACAGCGCCTATGACGATACGGCCCTGCCGATCGGCTTCCAGCAGACCATCTCCCAGCCCTTCGTGGTCGCGCGCATGATCGAGATTCTGCGCAGCGGGCGGGAACTCGGCCGCACGCTGGAGGTCGGGGCAGGGTGTGGTTATCAGGCGGCGGTGCTGTCCTTCGTCGCCCAGGAAGTGTATGCGGTGGAGCGCATCCGCCCGCTGCTGGACCGCGCGCGTGAAAATCTGAGAACCATGCGGCGGCCGAACGTGCGCTTCAAACATGCGGATGGTAATCTCGGTCTGCCCGAGGCGGCGCCTTTTGACACCATCATCGTGGCCGCCGCGGCCACCTCGGTGCCGGCGGCGCTGAAGGAACAGCTGGCGCCCGGCGGGCGGTTGATGATCCCGGTGGGCACTTCCGAGCAACGCCTGGTGCTGGTGGAGCGGCAAGGTGCCATCTTCAGGGAAAGCCGGCTCGAAGCAGTGCGCTTCGTGCCCTTGCTGACTGGAACGGAATGAGAACGAAGACGATGTCTGGAGGTTTCTTGCGAGTTGCCGCGCTGTGCGTTGCGGCCGGTTTGCTGGCGGGGTGCGCGGGCAAGACCGCCGCACCCGTGCGCGATGTGACCCAGGCACCGCCTCCCGAGTCGGTGACGGCGCAGCCGGTCGTGGAGGACGCGCACGCGTTCCATACCGTGAGCCCGGGTGAGACCCTGCTGGCGATTTCGCGCCAGTACGGTCACAGCGTGGCCGACCTGGTGGCCTGGAACGGGCTGACCAACCCCAACCAGATCCAGGTAGGCCAGCAGTTGCGCGTGTCCCCTCCGGGCGGCGCGGTGGCCGAGGTCGTGGCGATTCCGGATTCCACCGAGCTGCGTCCCCTGCCGGGGGCGGCCGATGTCGCCGGCACGCCCGTGCTGCAGGAGCCCAAGGGCGGCCGCCAGCCCTACAGCGACGAAGCCTGGGCCAGGACGCAGGGCCATCCCGCGCCGGTGGCCAGCGCGCCGCCGAGCGTGCCCGCGCCGCAGCAGGTGCCCGCTCCCGATGCGGCCACCGCAGGTCAATGGGCCTGGCCGGTCGCCAGCGGCAATGTGCTGCTCGGCTTCGAACAGCCGAAGGGCGAAAACGGCAAGCTGCTCAACAAGGGGCTGGACATCGGCGGCACGCCGGGCACGCCGGTGCTGGCCTCCGCACCGGGGACGGTGATGTATGCCGGGAGTGGCTTGCGTGGTTTTGGAAAACTGGTCATCATCAGACACGAGTCTGACTACCAGACCGTGTATGCCCACAACCAGCAACTGCTGGTCAAGGAAGGCGACACGGTGACTCGGGGGCAGAAGATCGCCGAACTGGGCAGTACCGATGCAGACCGACCCATGCTGCATTTCGAGATCCGTAGGCAGGGCAGGCCGCTGGATCCGATGAAATACCTGCCCGCGCGCTGACGAGAGGAGGCCCATGCAGGATCCGGCAAGCCCTGAAGACATCGACTGCCAGGAACCGGATCTGCCCCTCGAGGTGGAGGTATTCGCCGAACCTCCTCCACCCGCGCCGGAAAATGAATTCCTCAGCGACGTCACTCAGATCTACCTGAACGAGATCGGCGTCAACCCGCTGCTCACCGCGCAGGAAGAGGCCGCGCTGGCGCGCCGGGTGCGCGCGGGGGATTTCGAGGCCCGCCAGATCATGATCGAGCGCAACCTGCGCCTGGTTGTGAACATCGCCAAGCATTACCTCAACCGCGGCATCCCGCTGCTCGATCTGGTCGAGGAAGGCAACCTCGGCCTGATGCACGCGCTGGAGAAGTTCGATCCCGAGCGCGGCTTCCGCTTCTCCACCTATGCCACCTGGTGGATCCGGCAGAACATCGAACGCGCGATCATGAACCAGTCGCGCACCATCCGCCTGCCCGTGCATGTGGTCAAGGAACTCAATCAGGTGCTGCGCGCGCAGCGCCATCTGGAGGCTGCCGGCAACGGGGAGTCCAGTCTGGAGGAGATCGCCCGCCGGCTCGATCGTCCGGTCGAGGACGTGCGCGCCATCCTCGCCCTGTCCGAGCACACCGCCTCGCTCGACGCGCCGCTGGACATCGACCCTTCCCTGTCGATCGGTGAATCGCTCGCCGACGAGCATGCCGAGCCCCCGGAGTCGCAGATCCATACCGGCGAGATCGAAAGCCTGATCCGCGAGTGGATCGCCATGCTCAACGACAAGCAGTGCCTGGTGATCCGCCACCGCTATGGGCTGGATGAGTGCGAGGTGATGACGCTCGAAGAGCTTGCCGCCCAGCTCGGCCTGACCCGCGAGCGGGTGCGGCAGATCCAGCTGGAGGCACTCGGCCAGTTGCGTCGCATCCTCAAGCGGCGCGGCATTTCCAAGGACGTGCTGCTGTAGCGGGCGCGCCGTGCCGGCACGCTGCGCTCAGTTTCCGTAGCCGTGGCGCAGGGCCTCGGCAAGCTGGAACACCGACATGGCGTAGAAGCTGCTGCGGTTGTAGCGCGTGATCACGTAGAAATTCCGGTATCCCAGCCAGTATTCGGTTTCCGCGCCCGGCGTGGGCAGGTCCACCAGCGTGGCGGTTTCCGCCGCGGCTTCGCCGTTCAGGCGGACCACGCCGGCGGCGGCGAGCCCTTCGGGCGACAGGCTGGGGTCGATGCCGGCATCGATCAGCGCCTGTGGGTCGAGCTCCGGCGCCAGCCGGGCGCGATGGGCGACCGGCTGGCCGGGCAGCCAGCCATGCACGTGCAGGTAGTTGGCCACGCTGCCGATGGCATCGGCCGGGCTGGCATCGAAATCGATCCTGCCGTCGCCGTCGAAATCCACCGCGTAGGCGCGCACGCTGCTCGGCAGGAATTGCGGAAAGCCCAGCGCGCCGGCGTAGGAGCCGTAGTAGCTGAACGGGTCGCGCCCCTGCTCGCGGGCGAGCAGCAACAGGTTTTCCAGTTCGCGGCGGAACAGCGGCGCGCGCGGCGGGTAGTCGAAGGCCAGCGTGGCCAGCGCCGACAGGGTTTCGAAGTTGCCGGTGTGGCGGCCGTACAGGGTTTCCACGCCGATGATGGCGACGATGATCTCTTCGGCGACGCCGTATTGCTCGCTGGCACGCCGGATGGTGTCGGCATGGGCGCGCCAGAACGCCAGCCCGCCGTTGATGCGGGTGTCGTCGAGGAAGCGCGCGCGATAGCGTTGCCAGGAGCGCGCGCCAGGCGTGCTGGGGGGGCGGATCAGCTCGATCACGCGGGGCTGGTGGCGCGCGCGGTCGAGCAGGGCCAGCAGTTCGGCATCGTCGAAGCCGTGGGTGGCATGCATTTCCCGCACGAATTCGCGGGCTTCGTCGCGCTGCACGAAGGAGGAGGCCGACGCGCTCAGGGGCAGGGCCGCCAGCACGAGCAGCAGGCGGGAAAGGCAGCGGGCGGAACGGCTCATGTGAAATCGATTCTCCGGATGCGTTGGCTCAGTTCGCGCACGGCCGCCGGGCCGTCCGCGGCGCGGTAGCGCATGCGCGCGTAATCGCTGGCGATGCGCCGCAGTTCCCCGGCATGCGCCGGGAAGCGGTCCGCCAGCCGGGTGGCGAAGTCCAGCGGACCTTCCCAGGCGTGGCGCGGCAGGCCATGACGCGCCGCACGGCGGCAGAACGCCTGCCAGGCCTGGTCGAGCGGATCGGCGCTGCGGCGCTGGTGGAAGGCCCAACCCAGCAGCGCGAGCATCAGCAGGCCGGCCGCGGCGCCGGTGGCCAGGGTCAGCGTGCGCCAGTCCGTCTCCAGCCCGAGGCGGGCGAGCAGGTCGCGCTGGCGGTCCTCATTGTAGCCAAGAACCCACAGGTTCCAGTGGTTGGAGACGGCTTCCCAGCGGTGGCGGAATTCGCGCAGCCAGGAGAATTCCGGGCGCATCAGCAGGGGGCGCGGATCGCCGGCGCGGATCGATTCGCCCAGGCCGCGCTCGATGCGCTGCGGGGCCGCCGCTGCCGTGGGGTCGACACGGCGCCAGCCCTGGCCGTCGATCCACACCTCGGCCCAGGCATGGGCGTCCGACTGGCGGACCACCACGGTATCGTCGATCGGATTGACTTGCCCGCCCTGGTAGCCGGTGACCACGCGCGCGGGCAATCCGGCGGCGCGCATCAGGAAGACGAAGGCAGAGGCGTAGTGTTCGCAGAAGCCTTCGAGGGTATCGAACAGGAACTCGTCGACACTGTGCGCCCCGAGCAGGGTGGGCGTGAGGGTGTAGGTGTAGTTGCCCGAGGCGAAGTGATCGAACGCGCGGCTGACGATGGTCCCGGCGTCGGCGCCGTCGGCCGCCAGCCGGGCGGCGAGCGCGCGGGCGCGCGGATTGCCTTGCGCGGGCAGCCTGCGCACGGCGGCCAGCACGGCGGCGGACTCTTCCATGCCCACTGGGGTATGCGGCCGCGAACGCAGGTCGAAGCGCGCGCGCGCGCGTACCGGGCGGGCGGCGAGCAGTTGGAAGTCGTCGGCGTACAGCAGATCGTCCAGGCCGGCATCGGGGTAGTCGAGGGCCAGCAGCCAGCGCCGGTTGTGCGCCTCCAGCGTCAGGCTGTAGGCGTAGACCGGGCCGCCGGGTTGATAGGCGGGTGCGGCGGTGCTGGTGGTACGCACGGCGCGCCAGGTGCGCCCGTCGAACTCGGTGAGTACCGGGCCGCGCCAGTAGCGCAATGCGTTGGGCGGCGGTTCGCCGGCGAAGGCGGCGCGGAAGGCGATGGCGTCGGACAGGCTCAGCTCGCTGATCGAGCCGGGCTCCATTGTGTCCGACAATCCGCTGACCGCACTGTGGGCGTCCGCCGGCAGGCCCCACAGCGGACCCTCAATGCGGGGGAAGAACACAAACAGCACGAGCATGAAGGGCAGCCCCTGCAAGACCAGCGTGGCGGCGCCGCGCAACAGCCCTGGCAAGGGCGCGCGCGGCTGGTGGAGGCCGAACAGCGCGGTGACGGCGAGCAGGGTGCCGGCCAGTGCGAGCGCGGCCACGCCCATGGTCTGGTCGTAGAAGAACAGGCCGAGTTGCAGGAAGAAGCTGAGCAGCACGGCCACGCGCGCATCGCGCGGGCTGCCGCCCTCCAGCAGTTTCAGGCAGAGCAGCACGGCGAGCAGGGCCACGCCGGGGTCCTTGCCGAAGAAGTGGCCGAAGTCGATCTTGATCGCCAGCGCGGCGGCCAGCGCCACGCCCAGGACCAGCCAGCGCGGCAGCCCCTTGACCCGGTCGAGCAACTGCGCACCGCGCCAGCCCAGCAGCAATACGCATAGCGCAACCAGCCAGGGCGGCAGATGCCCTGCATGCGGAAGCACCGTGACGCTGGCCGCGGCGAGCAGACAGAACGCCGTACGGCGGGAGACTTCAACGTTCGGCGGCATGACCGTGCAGGGCGAGCAGGCGCAGCGCGTCGCGCAGGTGCGCGGGCCCATGGCCGTAGGGCAGCGTGGTGCCGGGCAGGCGCAGCGCGTAGGTGTGGCCGCCGTTTTCGGCGGCCAGCAGCCAGGCGGCAAGGCGCGACAGGCGGGCCTCGTCGTCGAGCGCCCCGGGCAGGGCGTGCCAGTCCAGCTCGACGTGTTCGCCCGCCTGCCCGGCGAACTGCTTGGTGAGCACGGGGCCGCCGCGCGCCAATGCCTTCCAGGCGATGTGGCGGGGGGAGTCGCCGCGCTGATGTGCGCGCAGCCCGGTGAAGTCGCCGTCGCCGGTGGCGCGCGCCAGGCGGCCGTGGCCGTCGCCGGTGCCGGCGGGCAATGGGGGTGGATCGTTTTCCGGCGCGGGATAGACCAGTCCGCGCAGGTCCGGATGCAGGATGCTCCAGGCGCGCACCAGGCCGAGCGGGAAGCGCGTTTCCAGCGTGACGCGGCCGATCGGTAGCCAGCCGCGGCGTGTTGCGGGCAGGTTCAGGACGGCATCGGCGGCGGACGCTGCGGGCAGCTCCAGCAGGGTCTCGCCGTTGCCGGCCCGCAGGCTCAAGGCCGGGCGCGGGGTGTCGCGCCGGTTTTCCAGGCGCAGCACGAAGGCCGCCGATTCGCCCTGGAACACGGGCGCGCAATGCGCCGGGCGGATTTCCAGATGCAGCAGGTTGCGGAAAGCCTGGACCAGGCTGGCCACGCCCACGCCGCCGAGCAGAAAGGTGAGCGCGTATCCCAGGCTGAGGTTGTAGTTGATCGAGGCCAGCAGCAGGGTCAGCAGGGCCGCGGCATAGGCCAGTCCCGCCCCGCTGGGCAGCACATAGATGCGCCGCTGGAAGAGCTGGATGGGACTGGCTTCCGGCTGTGGCGCGCGCCGGTTCCAGCGCAGGAATCGCGGCAGGAAGGCGGCCGCTTGTGGGGCGTCCATCAAACCAGCCGGACGGCCTCGACCAGCCGGCGCAGGGTGGCCGGCGGCACCGGGCGGCCGTCGGTGGCCAGATGCAGGCGGTGGCCGGCGACGTGCGGGAAGACCGCCTGCACGTCCTCGGGCAGTACGTGGTCCCGGCCTTCCAGCAGCGCCCAGGCGCGCGCGGCGGACAGCAGGGCGAGGCCCGCGCGCGGGCTCAGGCCGCCGAGCAGTTCGGGGTCGTGGCGGGTGGAGTCCACCAGGGCGTGCAGGTAGTCCACCAGCCGGTCAGTGACCGTCAGCGCGCGCGCGGCATGCTGCAGTTCCAGCAACTGCTCGGGGGCGATCACCGCCTCGCGGCGTTCGAGCAGGCCGCGGCGATCCTCGCCGAGCAGCAGCGCGCGTTCGGCCGCGCGGTCCGGGTAGCCCAGGCGGATGCGCATCAGGAAGCGGTCGAGCTGGCTTTCGGGCAGCGGGAAGGTGCCGATCTGCGAGGCGGGATTCTGCGTGGCGACGACGAAGAAGGGCTCGGGCAGCGCCAGCGTCTGTCCGTCGGCGGTGACCTGGTGCTCCTCCATGGCCTCGAGCAGTGCGCTCTGCGTTTTCGGCGTGGCGCGGTTGATCTCGTCGGCGAGGATCAACTGCGCGAACACCGGGCCGGGGTGGAAGCGGAAGGCGCCGCTTTCGCGTTCGAAGATGGATACGCCGACGATGTCTGCCGGCAGCAGATCGCTGGTGAACTGGATGCGCTGGAAGCGCAGGCCGATCAGGCGGGCCAGCACGTGGGCCAGCGTGGTCTTGCCTACGCCGGGCACATCCTCGATCAGCAGGTGTCCGCGCGCCACCATGCAGGCCAGTGCCAGGCGTAGTTCGTGTTCCTTGCCGAGGATGATCTGCGCGGCGGCCTCGAGCAGCCGGGTGGCATGGCGATGGGGCATGTGGGGGCTACTGTGAAATTGACGGGGAAGCGGTGATAATAGACGACAAACACTAGTAGTCCGCGCCAGGAGGCCGCTTCGTGCGGGTTGGAAGCGGGCCTGCGCGGAAAAGTTCTGCAGCGAGGAGAGGGGGGTATGACCACAACCGCGTTCATCACGCATCGTGAATGCTGGCTGCACGACATGGGGACTTTTCACCCCGAGTGCCCAGACCGGCTGTCGGCGATCAACGACCGGCTGATCGCCGCCGGCCTGGATCTTTATCTGTCGTTCTACGACGCGCCGTATGCCACGGACGAGCAGATCATCCGTGCCCATCCGGCCAGCTATCTGGCCGAGCTCAATGCCAACGTGCCCGAGCACGGCATCCGCCACCTCGACCCCGACACGGCGATGAGCCCCAACACGCTGAAAGCCGCGCTGCGCTCGGCGGGCGCCGGGGTGCTGGCCACCGATCTGGTGATGAAGGGCGAGGTGGAGAATGCCTTCTGCGCGGTGCGCCCGCCCGGACACCATGCCGAGCGCGCCCAGGCGATGGGTTTCTGTTTCCTCAACAACGTGGCCATCGCCGCGCGCCATGCGCTGGAGGCGCACGGGCTGCAGCGCGTGGCCATCGTCGATTTCGACGTGCACCACGGCAACGGCACCGAGGACATCTTCCGCGACGATCCGCGCGCGATGATGGTCAGCATCTTCCAGCACCCGTTCTATCCATACAGCGGCGTGGAAAATCCACCCGACCACATGTGCAACGTGCCGGTGCCCGCCGGCACGCGCGGCGACGCCTTCCGCCAGATCGTCAGTGACATCTGGATTCCCGCGCTGCGCAACCACAATCCGCAGGCCATCTTCATCTCGGCCGGTTTCGACGCGCACTACGAGGACGACATGGGTTCGCTCGGCCTGGTCGAGGCCGACTATGTCTGGGCCACCCAGCAGATCAAGGGGCTGGCCGCCGAGTGCGGGCACCAGCGCATCGTTTCGGTGCTGGAAGGCGGCTATTCGCTGTCCTCGCTGGCGCGTTCGGTAGTCTCGCACATCAAGGCGCTGGCCGATCTCTGAGGGCGGTCGGCCATTCGCGCGGAAAGTGCCTGCCGGCACTGGCCGCGCGTGCCCGATCGGTTAGAATGGCACTTTACCTTTTTCGCCCTCATCCATGATTACCGGATCGATCGTCGCCATCGTCACGCCCATGCATGAAGATGGCAGCCTGGATTTCGTCCGTCTGCGCAGCCTGATCGACTTCCACGTCGCGGAAGGCACCGACGGCATCGTCATCGTCGGCACCACGGGCGAATCGCCCACGGTCAATGTCGACGAACACTGCGAACTCATCAAGGTGGCCGTCGAGCACGCCGCCGGCCGCGTGCCGGTGATCGCCGGCACCGGCGCCAATTCCACCGACGAGGCCATCGAGCTGGCGCGTTTCGCCGCCGGCGCGGGGGCGAGCGCGCACCTGTCGGTGGTGCCGTACTACAACAAGCCCACGCAGGAAGGCCTGTACCGGCATTTCCGCGCCATCGCCGAGGCGGTCGAGCTGCCGCTGATCCTGTACAACGTGCCGGGCCGCACGGTGGCCGATCTGGGCAATGACACCGCGCTGCGCCTGGCCGAGATCCCCAACGTGATCGGCATCAAGGACGCCACCGGCAGCATCGACCGCGCCTGCGACCTGATCGCCCGCGCGCCGAAGGATTTCGCGCTGTACAGCGGCGACGACATGACCGCGGCCTGCTTCATCCTGCTGGGCGGCCACGGCACCATCTCGGTGACCGCCAACGTGGCCCCGCGCGCCATGCACGAGATGTGCGCGGCCGCCTTGCGCGGCGACGCCCTGCGTGTGCGCGAGATCAATGCCCGCCTGGCCGGCCTGCACCGCGACCTGTTCTGCGAGGCCAACCCGATTCCCGTGAAGTGGGCGGTGGAGCAATTGGGATTGATCGGTCCGGGCATTCGCCTGCCGCTCACCCCGTTCTCGCCCACGCTGCACGAACGCCTCCGTCTGGCCATGCGCCAGGCCGGCCTCGACGTTTGATCCTTCCCATCGACCGCAGGAACCCAATGAACCGCTCTTCGCGTACCGCCGTTTCCCTCGTGGCCCTGTCGCTGGCGCTGGCCGGTTGCTCCAGCCTGATGCCGGAATCGAAGAAGATCGACTACAAGAGCGCACGCACGCTGCCGTCGCTCGAAATCCCCCCGGATCTCACCGGGCCCACCGGCGACGACCGCTACACGGTACCCGACGTCTCTCCGCGCGGCGTGGCCACCTACTCGGCGTACAGCGCGGATCGTGCCACCCAGCCGCAGGCAGGTTTCGAAGTCATCCCGACGGTCGAGCGCATGCGCATCGAGCGCGCCGGCACCCAGCGCTGGCTGGTGGTGCCCGGCACGCCGGACGCGCTGTGGCCGGAGATCAAGGACTTCTGGCTGGAGATGGGCTTCATCCTGAACATCGATCGTCCCGACATCGGCGTGATGGAAACCGACTGGGCGGAAAACCGCGCCAAGATTCCGCAGGACTTCATCCGCTCCACGCTTGGCCGGGTGCTCGACGGGCTGTTCTCCACGCCGGAGCGCGACAAGTTCCGTACCCGCATCGAGAAGGGCGAGGACGGCAGCGTGGAAATCTACATCAGCCACCGCGGCATGATGGAAATCTACACCACCGAAGCCAAGGATTCGACCACCTGGCAGCCGCGCGCGGCCGACCCCGAGCTCGAAGCCGAAATGCTCAGCCGCCTGATGGTGCGTCTGGGCGCCGAGGAAGCCCGTGCCCAGGCGCAGCTGGCGAGCGCGCCGGACGCCGAACGCGCCCACCTGCGTGTCGCCGACGGCCTCACCGTGCTGGCGCTCGACGAATCCTTCGACCGCGCCTGGCGCCGCGTCGGCCTGGCGCTGGATCGCATCGGCTTCACCGTCGAGGACCGCGACCGTTCGCAGGGCCTGTACTACGTGCGCTACGTGGATCCGCAGATCGACAACGAAAGCGCCCGCAAGGAAGGCTTCCTCTCCCGCCTGGCGTTCTGGCGCAGCAGCGAGAAGGTCGCCGCCGCCGGCAGCGAATACCGCCTGCGCCTGCGCGGCAGCGGCGATGCCACCACGATTGCGGTGCTGAGCACCACGGGCGAGGAGGACAACTCCGAAACCGCGCGCCGCATGCTCGGCCTGCTGCATCAGCAACTGCGTTGAGCATGCGCCCGTCCGTACCGGCTCGCCCGGTGCGGACGGCGGCCCGGCGGCGACTTGGGGAGCGCCGGGCAATGAAAAAGCCGGCCCGCGGGCCGGCTTTTTCGTGGGCGCCGGAAGGCGCCGGCCGCTTACTTCTGTTCCACGGCGTCCTTGGCGGCCTCGACCGCATCCTTGGCGGCTTCGGTGGCGTCCTGCACGGCTTCTTCCACCTTTTCCTTGGCCTCGGCGGCGGCGTCCTTGGCGTCTTCGACCGCGCCTTCGACGGCTTGCTTGGCTTCTTCGGTCAGGCTGGTGTCGCCTTGCTGGGCTTCACCTTCGGTTTCCGGCGCGGCGGGCGGCTCGACCGGGGCCGGGGCGACCGGAGCGCTCTGCTCCACAGGGGCCGGAGCCGGAACCGGGGCCGGTTCTTCCTTCTTGCCGCAAGCGGTCACGGCGATGGCGAGCAGGGAGGCGAGCAGCAGGGAGGTTTGCTTCATTGTTATGTTCCTTTTCGATCGGATGAACGGACTGCAGGTCATGGGTCAGGCCCGGCTATCCTGCCTTTCGGGCCGATCCACAATGAGAAATGGTATCACGCGGGCGGAATGCCCTTCCACTCGGGGGGCGTATCAGGAGGCAATGTGACGATTGTTCAAATATCGTTCAAAGCCCAAGCGGCGCGCGGGTTTGGCCGGGTCGGGAGTTTATCCACATTGTTTCAAATTGTGCGATCCGGGGGGCACAGGCGCCGGGATCGTCCACACAGATCTTGCCGCGCGGACGCTCGTGGTGGAAGCGGATGATCAGGTCGTGCCGGTCGATGACCGCGAAGGGCGGGTAGGCGGAGGGGGACTGCGCGGCATCCTCGGCGATGCGCAGGGTGATGCGATGGGCGTGGCGTTCCAGCAGAAGCTGCAGGCGGGGGCAGCGGCCTTCCAGATGGCCGGCGTCGGCGACCAGCAGCTTCACGCATTCACCGCCGCCCGCGCGGGTCAGGAAGGCGGCGAGGGCTTCGGCGCCGGCGGGCGCTTCCAGGCCGGTTTCGGCCAGATCCGGGTCGAACAGCAGGATTTCCCGCGCGCCGCGTGCGATGGCTTCGAGCAGGGCCGTGCGGTAGGCGGCATAGGTATCGAAACCTTGTTCCATGGCGTTCAGTCCGTTCCCGGGTGGCCGTAGCCGTCACGGTACCACGCATGCAGCAGGGCGAGCACGGCGGGGTCCAGCGCGCCGCCGGCGGGCAGACGGCGCGCGTGCGCCAGGCGTTGCAGCGTTGCGTGGGCCGCGGCCGGTGCATCGACGCTTTCGCCATTGAGGAAGAAACGCCCGCCGTGGAACAGCAGCACCGAACGGGCGTCCAGGCGGAAGCCGGATTTCTCCACCCGCTGGGCGAAGCGCGCGGGCGCGAGCGGTTTTTCCGGGGGATCGAAGAACACGTGCGCTTTCGGCTCGGTCAGATACTCGCCGAGGAAGCCGGCCACCGCGTCGCGGTCCCAGCAGATCTGGCGCAGCATGGCATCGACCTGGTCGATCATGGCTTCGGGGATGCGCGCGGAGTTGTCCTGTGCGGCCAGATCGGGATCGGCATACACGCCGTCCAGGCAGGTGTGCTCGTGCAGCCAGTCGAGAAAGCCCGCACCCACTTCCTGCGCGGTGGGCGTGCGGAAGCCGATGGAATGCGTCATGCACTCGCCGATGGCGATGCCGTCATGCGCCCAGTGCGGCGGCAGGTAGAGCAGATCGCCGGTTTCCAGCACCCAGTCGTGGATGGGCTGGAAGTTCTTCAGGATGCGCAGCGGCGCGCCTTCCACCAGTTGATGATCGCTCTGGTCGCCGATGCGCCAGCGCCGCTTGCCCATGCCCTGGATCAGGAACACGTCGTAGTTGTCGAAGTGCGGCCCCACGCCGCCGCCATCCACCGCGTAGCTCACCATCAGGTCGTCGAGGCGGGCCTGGGGGATGAAGTCCAGGCAGTGCAGCAGTTCGTCGGCGGCCGCTTCCCACAGGTTCATGCCCTGCACCAGCACCGTCCACGGCGTACGCTTGCCGCGCAGCCGGCCGGGGCGCTGCGGGCCGTGTTCGACTTCCCAGGTGTCTCCGTCGTGGCGTACCCAGCGCGATTCCACGTCTGGATCGCAGGCCAGCTCGAAGAGGCGCTCGCGGCTCACCACGCCGGTGAATCCGGGAATGGCCTGACGCACCAGCAGCGGTTTCTTTTGCCAGTATTCGTCGAGAAACCGGCGGGGCGAGAGGCCCCCGAGGAAGGTATCGATCATGGCGCGGATTATAGTGGGCGGCGGTCCATCGCGCCCGTGTCTGCCGGTAGAATTGCGGCCTTTCCCCGCCGGATCGTCTTCCATGCCCGTCACCGTCGTCGAATCCCTCGATCATGAAGGCCGGGGCGTCGCCCGCGTGGGCGGCAAGGCCGTGTTCATCGAAGGGGCGCTGCCGGGCGAGCGGGTGGAGTACGAGGTGCTGCGCAGCCGGCCGAACTACGAGCAGGCCCACACCCTGCGCGTGCTCAGGCCCAGTGCCCAGCGCGTGGCGCCGCCCTGTCCGCACTACGGCGTGTGCGGGGGCTGTTCCATGCAGCACCTGGACGCGGTGGCGCAGGCCGCGGTGAAGCAGCGCGTGCTGGAAGACGCCCTGTGGCACGTCGGGCGGGTGCGTCCGGGCATCGTGCATGCCGCCATCCACGGGCCGGCCTGGGGCTACCGCGAACGGGCGCGGCTCACCGTGCGTTTGGTGCCCAGCCAGGGCGGCGTGCTGCTCGGTTTCCATCAGCGCCGTTCCAGCTACGTGGCCGACATGCAGGTGTGCCCGGTGCTGCCGCCGCACGTCGCCGCCATGCTGCCGGCGCTGCATGAACTGGTGGCCGGTCTGTCGATCGCCGACCGCCTGCCGCAGATCGAACTGGCCTGCGGCGACGAGGCGACGGTGCTGGTGTTCCGCATCCTGCGCCCGCTCACCCAGGCGGACACCCGGCGCCTGCTGGCTTTCGCCGGGCAATGGCAGGTGCGCGCCTGGGTGCAGCCCGAAGGGCCGGACAGCGCCTGTCCGCTGCAGCCGGACGACGAGCCGGGGCTGTACTACACGCTGCCGGAATTCGGCCTGCGCATGGAGTACCGCCCCACCGATTTCACCCAGGTCAACGCGCGCATCAACCGCCTGCTGATCCGCCGCGCCATGCAGTTGCTGGCGCCGAGTGCGGGCGAGCGCATCGCCGATCTGTTCTGCGGGCTGGGCAACTTCAGCCTGCCGATCGCGCGCGCTGGCGCGCAGGTGGTCGGCGTGGAGGGCAGTGATGCGCTGGTGCGCCGCGCGGGCGAGAACGCCGGGCGCAACGGCCTGGCGGCGAACGCGCGTTTCTACGCGGCCAATCTGTTCGAGGCCACCGAGGACAGCCTGGCGGCGCTCGGCCCGCTCGACAAGATGCTGATCGATCCGCCGCGCGAGGGCGCCATCGCGGTGGTCAAGGCGCTGGGCGCGCAGTGCCGGCCGGCGCGTATCGTGTATGTGTCGTGCAATCCGGCCACGCTGGCGCGCGATGCGGCGGTGCTGGTGCATGAGAAGGGCTACGCGCTGCGCGGCGTCGGCATCGCCAACATGTTCCCGCAGACCTCGCACGTCGAATCGGTGGCGCTGTTCGAATACGCGGGCGAACGACCGGCCGGGGCTTCGCGGGTATAATCCGGCGTCCCGGCGCAAGGCCGGCGGTTGCCCGGTGGCGACCGGACCAATCCAAGGAAGCGTGGCAGAGTGGTCGATTGCACCGGTCTTGAAAACCGGCAAGGGGCAACCCTTCGTGAGTTCGAATCTCACCGCTTCCGCCAGATCCCGCTCAGTGCAGCGGGGCCTCGGGCTCCTCGCCATATCCCCACAGCAGGGACCAGTCGTAATCCGGCGGCGGCAGCAGCGGATCGTCGTGGGCGTAGCGCTGGATGCGGCATTCGTGCGTGTTCAGCGGCCGCTGGCGCGGTGCGCGGTGCGGGCGGCCGCGTGCGTCGCACAGCGACAAGGCGTGGCGCGGCGTGCCGTTGCCGCCGGGGCGGCGGTGGATGACCGCCAGTTCGCCGTTGGACAGGCGCACCGTGCTGCCGGGCGGGAAGCTGCCCAGCCGGTGGGCGAGCAGGCGTACCAGATGCGGGTCCAGGCGCTCCAGGTCTTCGCTGAAGACGTGGCGGATCAGTTGCTCGGGATGGGCAGCCTTGCCGATGTTCCAGTAGCGCGGGGGGCGGTTGATGCGTCCGCGCAGGCGTGCGGCGAATACGTCCGCGACGCGCAGGATGCGCGCGCCCAGCGAGATGTCGCCACGCCGCAGCCCCAGCGGATAGCCGCTGCCGTCGATGTTCTCGTGGTGTTCGGCCACCGCGCGCAGCCAGTCCTCGGGCAGGCTGCCGCAGCCCGCGAGCAGTTCGGCGGCCCGCCAGGGGTGGGCGAGCAGGGCCGCGCGCCGTTCGTCGTCGGGGGGCTCGCGCAGGCCGTGCATGTGGTCGTGCAGTGCCAGGCTGCCGAGGTTCATGGTCAATGCGGCGCCGATCAGGTGGGTCGTCGCGCTTTGTCCCAGGCCGTGCGCGTGGCCGATCTCGGCGGCGAACAGGGTGGCGAGCAGCAGGTGGTCGACGGCCGGAGATACCAGTTGGGCCAGCCGCGCATAGCCGATGCAGGCATCCGGATCGAAGCGCCAGGCGGCGTGGCAGTGCGCCGCGAGCTCCAGGAAGGCGCTGGCGGGTGGCGGGGTGCCGTCGGTGACCAGGGTGTCGAGCATGGCCAGGGCTTCGCCGATGTCGCGCAGCGTGCGCAGCGGTTCGGGCTGGGTCGTGCTCGGCGCCTGGCCCGCGCGGCAGTAGAAGCGCCGGGCGATGGCGGTGGTGTCCCGCGCCTGGCCGAGTGGGGTGCCGGCGCGGGCGAGCAGGGTGCCGCGTTCGTCGAACAGGTCGCAGGGCGCGGGGTGGCCGGCGAACGTAGGGGGAAGCAGGATGGGGCGCAGCAGCAGGGCGGACATGGGGCGCTTTCCGGATGGCTGTTTGGCGTTCGTTGTGCGAGAACCGTGCCAGCCTGTCTTGCCGGTGCCCCGGCGGGAGGTTTCGCGTTACCCTTGCGGCCTCGTCCGCAGCGGGGCCGGTGGGCCGGCCCGTCGTCCATGTCGCGTCTGATCCTGCTCAACAAACCCTATGGCGTGCTGTGCCAGTTCACCGATGAGCAAGGCCGCCCCACGCTGAAGGATTACGTGCTGGTGCCGGGCGTGTATGCCGCCGGGCGGCTGGATACCGACAGCGAGGGCCTGCTGCTGCTGACCGATGACGGGGCCCTGCAGCACCGTATCGCCGATCCGCGCCACAAGCTGCCCAAGACCTATCTGGCGCAGGTGGAGGGCGAGGCCGATGAGGCCGCGCTGGCGGCGTTGCGGCGCGGCGTGGACCTGGGCGATTTCGTCACCCGGCCATGCGCGGTGCGCCGTGTGGCGGAGCCGGACTGGCTGTGGCCGCGCGATCCGCCGGTGCGCTTCCGCAAGAGCGTGCCGACCTGCTGGCTGGAGATCGTCCTGCGCGAGGGCAAGAACCGCCAGGTGCGCCGCATGACGGCCAGGGTCGGCCATCCCACCCTGCGCCTGCTGCGCGTGGCGATCGGCGACTGGCGCTTGCAGGGTCTGGCGCCCGGGCAATGGCGCGAGGAGGCCGCCCCGGTGGTGGTGCGCGCCGCCGCCGGACGCCGCCGCGGGTAGAATGTCAGCCTCCGTCGCCGCAGGAAGGAGCATGCAGATGTCCGCCGTTTTCCCCCGTTCGCGTTTCGTGTCGGCCATGCTGTGCGCCGCCGCGCTGTGGCCGCTCGCCGCGTCCGCGCAGATGCCGGTGGCCGAACTGGGGCTGGGCATGTACCGCATCGAGGCGGAGGTGGCGCATACCCCGCAGACCCGCCAGACTGGCCTGATGAACCGGCACGAGATGCCCCAGCAGCGCGGCATGGTGTTTGTGTTCGACATGGCGGCGCGCCACTGCATGTGGATGCGCAATACCTTCATTCCCCTGTCGGTGGCGTTTCTCGATGAGGAAGGGCGCATCCTCAACATCGCCGACATGACCCCGCACAGCGAGGACAACCACTGCGCGGCGGCGCCGGCGCGCTACGCGCTGGAGATGAACCAGGGCTGGTTCGCCGCCAAGGGCATCGGCGCGGGCGCCCGCCTGCGCGGGCTGGAGCGCCTGCCCGCGCCACGCTGAAGCGCCGAATAGGCGCCCTTTTCTCCGCTTTATCGACCGGCAAGTCTTGCCGGGTGCTGGCGATAATTGCCGCATGTATTGATCCGTCCGCGCCGCATGGGGTGGCGCGACGGAAGCGGAGCCCGTCATGGCCGACGAGAGCAGCAGCGAAGACAAAACAGAACAGCCAACTGGCAGGCGACTGGAACAGGCCCGGGAAGAAGGGCAGGTACCCCAGTCGCGCGAGTTGTCGACCTTCCTGGTGGTGATGACCGGGGTGGCCACGCTGTGGGCGCTGGGCGGCTGGATGGCCGAGCGCATGTACCGGCTGATCCGCAAGGGGTTCACCTTCGAGCGCGAGGCGGCGTTCGACCACACCTTGCTGCTCGAACGCCTGCACGATCTGCTGGGCGGCGCGCTGTTCACCCTGGCGCCGTTGTTCCTGGCGCTGCTGGTGGCCGCGGTGGCCTCGCCGATCCTGCTCGGCGGGCTGGTGTTCTCCCCCAAGGCGCTGGGTTTCAAGTTCGAGCGCATGAACCCGATCAAGGGGCTCGGGCGCATGTTCTCCACCCACGGGCTGATGGAGATGGTGAAGGCCATCCTGAAGGCGCTGATCGTCGGCGGAGTGGCGTCGATGGCGCTGTGGAGCCTGCGCGACCACATCTTCGACTTCATGACCCAGCCGCTGGAGGTGAGCATGCCGGACTTCATGTCCACGGTGGCCTTCACTTCCCTGCTGATCGCTTCCAGCCTGGGCCTGCTGGCCCTGCTGGACGTGCCCTTCCAGCTGTACCAGTACCAGAAGAAGCTGCGCATGACCAAGGAAGAGGTCAAGCGCGAGAACAAGGAGCAGGAGGGCGATCCGCACGTCAAGGGCCGCATCCGCGCGATCCAGCGCGAGATGGCGCGCAACCGCATGATGGCGGCGGTGCCGCAGGCCGACGTGGTGGTGACCAACCCGACCCACTTCTCGGTGGCGCTGAAGTACGACCCGGAAAAGATGGGCGCGCCGGTGGTGCTTGCCAAGGGGCGCGGCGAACTGGCGCTGAAGATCCGCGAGATCGCCAAGGAAAACGACGTGCCGCTGCTCGAGGCGCCGCCGCTGGCGCGTGCGCTGTACACGCATTGCGAACTGGAGCAGGCCATTCCCGCCGCGCTGTACACCGCGGTGGCCGAGGTGATGGCCTACATCTACCAGCTCAACAACTGGGTGGGCGGCGGCGGGCCGAAACCGGAGGCGCCCGTCGACCTGCAGGTGCCGGAAGGCATGGACCCGGGCTCGCCCGACTGAAACAGGGACTGCAAGCGTAAATGAACGACATCCTGAACCTGCGCGAGATGTTCTCCCCCGCGCGCCTGCGCCCGATGGCCGCACCGCTGCTGATCGTCATCGTCCTGGCGATGATGGTGCTGCCGCTGCCGGTGTTCCTGCTCGACGTGTTCTTCACCTTCAACATCGCCGTGTCGGTGATGGTGATGATGGTGGCCATGTACGCCAGGAAGCCGCTGGAGTTCTCGGTGTTCCCCACCGTGCTGCTGGTCACCACACTGCTGCGCCTGTCGCTCAACGTGGCCTCCACGCGCGTCGTGCTGATGGAAGGCCACGCCGGCGGCGATGCCGCCGGCAAGGTCATCGAAGCCTTCGGTGCGGTGCTGGTGGGCGGCAACACGGCGGTGGGCATCGTGGTGTTCGTCATCCTCACGGTGATCAACTTCATCGTCATCACCAAGGGCGCCGGGCGGATCGCCGAAGTGAGCGCGCGCTTCACCCTGGACGCCATGCCCGGCAAGCAGATGGCCATCGACGCCGACCTCAACGCCGGCCTGATCGACGAGAAGGAGGCCAAGCGCCGCCGCAAGGAGATCGCCCAGGAATCCGACTTCTTCGGCGCCATGGATGGTGCCTCGAAGTTCGTGCGCGGCGACGCCATCGCCGCCATCCTCATCCTCATCATCAACATCATCGGCGGCCTGTACGTCGGCGTGGTGCAGCATGACATGGCCGCGGGCGACGCCGCGCACACCTACACCCTGCTGACCATCGGCGACGGCCTGGTGGCGCAGATTCCCGCGCTGATCATCTCCGTGGCCGCCGGCCTGATGGTCTCGCGCGTGGGCGACGATGGCGACATCGGCAGCCTGGTGATGGGGCAACTGTTGGTCAACCCGCAGGTGATGTTCCTCACCGCCGCCATTCTCGGCGTGCTCGGCGTGATCCCCGGTATGCCGCACTTCGTCTTCCTGCTGCTGGCCGCCGCCATCGCCTGGCTGGGCTGGACACTGCGACGCAAGCAGCAGACCGTCGAGCCGGAAGAGGCCAGGGCCGCCTCGGCCGCCGCCCAGCAGGCCGCCGCCGCGCAGCAGAACGAGGCCCAGGAGGCCAGCTGGAACGACGTGGCGCCGGTGGACGTGCTCGGCCTGGAAGTGGGCTACCGCCTGATCCCGATGGTGGACAAGGGCCAGGACGGCGAATTGCTCAAGCGCATCCGCGGGCTGCGCAAGAAATTCGCGCAGGAAGTGGGCTTCCTGTCCGCCCCGGTACACATCCGCGACAACCTGGAACTCAAGCCCAACGCCTACCGCATCGCCCTGAAGGGCGTGGAGATCGGCAGCGGCGAGGCCTATCCCGGCCAGTTCCTGGCGATCAATCCGGGCCGCGTCAGCGGCACGCTGCAGGGCCGCGAAACCAAGGATCCGGCCTTCGGTCTGCCCGCCGTGTGGATCGAGGCCGGCCAGCGCGAGCAGGCGCACGCGCTGGGCTACACCGTGGTGGACGCCAGCACCGTGGTCGCCACCCACCTCAACCACCTGATCCTCAATCACGCCGCCGAACTGCTCGGCCGCCAGGAAACCCAGGCGCTGCTCGACCACATCGGCAAGGAATCGCCCAAGCTCATCGAGGATCTGGTGCCCAAGGTGCTTTCCGTGTCCACCGTCCAGCGCGTGTTGCAGAACCTGCTGGAAGAAGGCGTCAACATCCGCGACATGCGCACCATCATCGAAGTGCTCGCCGAACACGCGGCGCGCACCCAGGATCCGGTGGAGCTCACCACCAAGGTACGCGAGGCGCTCGGCCGCGCCATCGTCCAGGGCCTGTTCCCGGGCAGTGCGGAGATGCAGGTGATGGCGCTGGAGCCGGGGCTGGAGCGCATCCTGCTGCAGGCCATGAGCGCGGGTGCCGAGGGCGGCGCCATCGAGCCGGGGCTGGCCGACACCCTGCTGCGCCAGACCGCGCAGATCGCCCAGCGCCAGGAAGACATCGGCCTGCCGCCGGTGCTGATGGTGCCGGTGCAGCTGCGCATGCTGCTGTCGCGCTTCCTGCGCCGCGCGGTGCCCTCGCTGAAGGTCATCGCCAACTCCGAAGTGCCCGAGTCGCGCACCATCCGCGTGACCGCGATGATCGGCGCCAACGGCTGATCCCGTGCGCCGGCGCAGGCCGGCCCGCTGCGCTGCTGACGGGGAATAGGCGGGGTAAATCCGGTTTATTCCACCCTATCCCCGCCGCCTCCCGCGCCCATAATCGGAACCATCCTGCGCTGCGAGCGCGGTCGTTGGAGAATCACCATGAACGTCAAACGCTATTTCGCCCGTACTGCCCGCGAGGCCCTGCGCGAGCTCAAGGAAGAGCTCGGCGCGGACGCCATCGTCCTGTCCAACCGGGCGGTGGAAGGCGGTGTGGAGATTCTGGCGCTGCCCTCCGACGCGGTCGGCTCGCTGCCTTCCACGCGCCCCGCACGTGCGCCGGCTCCCGCCGCCGCACCGGTGGCGCCGCGCGTGGAAGACGCGGACGACGACTACCGTGTCAGCCTGCGCGCCGCACCGGCCCGCCAGAGCGCCCCGGTGATGCGCCCGTTCAGCCCGCCGCGCGTGGAACAGGCCGACTACCCGCCGCCGCGTTCGCGCGCGTCGGTGGCTGCCGACCCGTGGGCCGAGGCGCTCGCCGCCGCGCGTGCCGCCGCCCCGGAACCCGATCGCCCCGCGCCGCTGCGCGAGAGCGAAGCGCCGCGCCGCGCGTCCGCCGTGAATGAACAACGCGACAGCCGCGAGCAGGATGCCCGCGTGCGCGAACTGCAAGAAGCCAACGGCAAGCTGATGGCCGAACTCTCCGGCATCCGCGGCATGATCGAACGCCAGCTCGCCGGTTTCGCCTGGGGTGAGGCCCGCCGCCACGCCCCGGCACGCGCTGATCTGGTCGGCGAACTGCTGGAGGCCGGCTTCTCCGCCCAGCTGGCCCGCCGCCTGGTCGAGGCCATCGCCGAGGACGCCAGCCCGGACGCCGCACGCGGCGCGGTCAAGAATGCGCTCAACCGCGAACTGCGCGCGCTGTCCTCCGACGCCGACCTGATCGACCGTGGCGGCGTGTACGCCCTGGTCGGCCCCACCGGCGTGGGCAAGACCACCACCACCGCCAAGCTCGCCGCGCGCTGCGTGGTGCGCCACGGCGCCGACAAGCTTGCACTGATCACCACCGACGGCTACCGCATCGGCGCGCAGGAACAACTGCGCATCTACGGCCGCATCCTCGGCGTGCCGGTGTTCTCCGTGCGCGACGCCGCCGACCTGCGCCAGACCCTGGCCGAACTGCGCAACAAGCACATGGTGCTGATCGATACCGTGGGCGTCAGCCAGCGCGACCGCATGGTGGCCGAACAGGCCGCGATGCTGCTGGGTGCCGGCAACGTGCGCCGCCTGCTGCTGCTCAACGCCACCTGCCGGGGCGACACCCTGGACGACGTGGTGCGCGCCTACAAGGGCCCGGGCCTGGCCGGCTGCATCCTCACCAAGGTGGACGAGGCCGCCTCGCTGGCGCCGGCCATCGACGTGGCGGTGCGCCGCGAACTCGAACTGTTCTACGTGGCCAACGGCCAGCGCGTGCCGGAAGACCTGCACCTGCCCAACCGCGCCTACCTGCTGCATCGCGCCATGCGCGAGCAGGCCGAAGGCTCGCCGTGGAAGCTGCAGGGCGATGAAGCCGGCCTGATGCTGGCCGCCGGCGGCCTGGGAGCCTGATCATGATCGACCCGCGCGAAGACCAGGCGGCCGGCCTGCGCCGGTTGTTCCGCCGCGCGCCGCCGGTGGTCGTGGCGCTGTACGCCACCGGCCGCCACGGCGCCCACAATGCGTTGCGTACCGCACACGGCATCGCCGGGCGCGCCGAACGGGTGATCCTGCTCGACGAGGCGCCGGGCGAGGCCAGCTTGGCCGCGCGCCTGGGGCTGCCCGCCGGCCCCGATCTGCTCGGCGTGCTGGATGGCCGCGTCACCCCCGGCGAAATCCTCCAGCCGGTGCCCGGCCTGCTCGGCCGCGTGTCGATCTCGGCCGCCGCGCTGGCGCTGCCGCTGCTCGACGAAGACCGCCGGGAGGCGCTGCTGGGCGCCCTGCACCAGATGCAGCGCCACGCCGGTTTCCTGCTGATCCACGCGGCGGGCGACTCCGCCGGCGATCCGTCGCCCTTCGTGTATGCCGCGCCGCGCCGCCTGGTGGTGGCCGAGGCCAGCGCCAGCGGCGCGACCGAAGCCTACCGGGTGATCAAGCAACTGGCCTCGGCCGGGGCCGGTTCCCTGCACGTGGCCGTGGCGCGCGCGCGCAGCCGCGCCGACGCGGCGGCCTTCTTCGCCAGCCTGGAAGAACTGGTGCGCCGCCACGTGGGCGTCGCGCTGGCCTGGCTGGGCGAGGTGGAGCGCGACGATCTGGCCGCGGGCCTGGCCCATCCGGCCGCCGAATCCAGTCCGCGTGAGGCCGAGCACGCCTTCCTGCGCCGCCTGTCGGCGCTGGGGGCCGCTCAAGTGCCGCGCGCGGCCCTGCGGAGGTAATGATCATGTTCGGCCTGACGTATCCTTCTGGTCAGAGCGGCCAGGGTGCGGGACAATGGCGCGACGCCGGCACGCATAGCGCTCCGGCGGCCAGGACCTCCCGCAGGAAGAAGATTCAGGTCACGTGGATGTACGACGCCGAAGGTAATCTCGACAAAGACCATCTGGTGGAGTCCTACGCTCCGCTGGTCAAGCGCATCGCCTATCACCTGATGGCGAAGCTGCCGGCCAGCGTGGACGTGGAGGATCTGATCCAGAACGGCATGATGGGGCTGCTCGATTCGATCAACCGTTATGAAGACGGATTGGGCGCCCAGTTCGAAACCTACGCGGTGCAGCGCATCCGCGGCGCCATGCTCGACGGCCTGCGCGAGAACGACTGGCTGCCGCGCAGCCTGCGGCGCGACATGCGGCGCATCGAGGGCGCCATCCACGCGCTGGAGCAGCAGCACGGCCGTCCGCCCACCGAGGTGGAACTGGCCGAGGCGCTCGACCTGCCGCTGGGCGAGTACCAGCGCCTGCTGCAGGACGCGCGCGGCTACCAGCTGGTGCATTTCGAGGATTTCACCGACGGCGAGGGCGAGGATTATTTCGAGCGCCACCTCGGCGTGCATGAGACCAACCCGGCCGATCTGCTCGAAGACGCCGACATGCGCAGCAGTCTGGTGCGCGCCATCGGCGAACTGCCCGAGCGCGAGAAGCTGGTGATGGCGCTGTATTATGACGAAGAACTCAACCTGCGGGAAATCGGCGAAGTGCTCGGGGTGACCGAATCGCGCGTCTGCCAGCTGCACAGCCAGGCCGTCGCCCGTCTGCGTGCACGCGTGCTCGGCGAAGGCGCGCCGGCCCCGGTGGCGCCGCGTCGCGGACGGCCGCCCAAGCAGGCCAGCGGCGGTTGAACCGCGAATTCTAGGCACGGAGGAACTGCATGGACGGCATCAGTCTGGTCGGTCTCGCGCTTGGCATGGTCGCCATCCTGGTCGGCCAGGTGCTCGAAGGCGGCCATGTCTCTTCGCTGATCCAGCCCACCGCGGCCCTGATCGTGTTCGGCGGCACCTTTGGCGCGGTGATGCTGCAGAGCCCGCTGCGCGTGTTCGTCGATGGCATGAAGATGAGCCGCTGGGTATTCGTGCCGCCGCGGGTCAATCACGCGACGCTGATCACCATGGTGGTGAGCTGGAGCCACACCGCGCGCAAGGAAGGCCTGCTCGCCCTGGAAGGACAGATTCCGCGCCTGCCCGAGCCCTTCATGCAGAAGGGCCTGCAACTGCTGGTCGACGGCGTGGAGCCCGACCGTCTGCGCGACGTGATGGACGTGGAGATCGGCGCCTGGGAGGCGCAGATGAAGCAGTGCGCAAAGGTCTGGGAGGCCGCCGGCGGCTACGCGCCGACCATCGGCATCATCGGTGCGGTGCTCGGGCTGATCCACGTCATGGAAAACCTTTCCGACCCGTCCAAGCTGGGTGCGGGCATCGCCGTGGCCTTCGTCGCCACCATCTACGGGGTGGGGGCGGCCAACCTGATCTTCCTGCCCGTGGCCAAGAAACTGCTGGCGCACATTTCAAGCATGGTGTCGCAGCGCGAGATGCTGGTCGATGGCCTGGTGGGCATCGCCAACGGCGACAACCCGCGCATCATCGAAGGGCGCATGCAAGGCTACATCGTCTGAGGGCGGGGCGCACACCATGGCACGGCGCAAGGCGGAAGAAGAGCACGACAACCACGAGCGCTGGATGGTTTCCTATGCGGATTTCCTGACGCTGTTGTTCGCCTTCTTCGTGGTGATGTATTCGCTGAGCTCGATCAACGAAGGCAAGTACCGCATCCTCTCGGAATCCATCGTGCAGGCCTTCCGCAGCGGCGCGCTGTTCGATGGCGCCCAGCAGGTCGTCGAGCCGGTGGTGATTTCCGGCTCCATCGTGCAGCCGGTGGCACGCACCCCCGAGCAGGTCGAGGCCGAGAACCAGCGCCGCCGGACCGCGCAGCGCATGCGCGACATGGCCAGCGAAATCCGCCGCGTGCTCCTGCCGCTGACGCGCGATGGACAGGTCACGGTGACCGAGGGCGCGCACGGCATCACCGTGGAAATCAACGCCAGCGTGCTGTTCGCCCCGGCCGAGGCCGCGCTCGGCAGCGAGGCGGTTTCCGCGCTGCGCGCGGTGGCCCAGGTGCTGGCCCCGGCCAGTTTTCCGGTGACCATCGAAGGGCATACCGACAACCTGCCGATCAACAATTTCCGCTTCCCGTCCAACTGGGAGCTTTCCGCGGTGCGCGCCTCGTCGGTGGTACGCCTGTTCGTCGAGTCCGGGGTGAATCCCGAGCGCCTCACCGCCGCCGGCTACGCCGACCAGCGTCCGGTGGCCGACAACGCCAGCGAGGCGGGGCGGGCGCGCAACCGCCGGGTGACCATCCTGATCGAATCCAGGCTGGCCGAGCCGCAGCCCGGCGACGCGCCCGGCCGCATCCGCGCCGACGACCCCATGCGCTCCCTGCTGCCCGGAGAGGAAAACGCCGCCACCCCTGCCGGGCCGGGTTGATGCCGGTCAACGCGGCGTTGGATGGTGCGCTGCATCATTCCGCCGTGCAGGAGCCGGAGCGCGGGTCATGGCGGAATTGTTCCGCTGGAGCAGGGAATTCAACGTGGGCATCGCCCCGATCGACGAGCAGCATGTCGAACTCGTCGGTCTGCTCAATCGCCTGCATGCGGCCGTGCGGGAGCAGCGCGGCGTCGAGGCGGTGCGCGACGCGCTGGACGAACTGGTGGCCTGTACCCTGAACCACTTCGCCGACGAGGAGCGCCTGATGAGCCAGGCGCGCTATCCTGCGTACGCCGAACACCGCATCCACCATGAAGCGCTGACCGCCCAGGTGCGCGCGCTGCAGCGGCGCCTGGAGAGCGGCGAAACCACGATCAGCTTCGAACTGCTGGATTTCCTGCGGGTCTGGCTGATGCGCCACATCGGCGAATCCGACCGGCGCTTCGGCGAGTGGTACCACCGCGAAGGCGCCGGGCGTGCGGGGGAATCGCCGTGGTGGTGCTTCTGGAAGTGAAACGGGCGCCGGTGGGCGCCCTGGAAAACCACCGGGCGCTCAGCCCTCCATGCGGTCCGGCTTGATCTTCGGCGCCAGCGCCATGCCCTTGGCGGTGCGCCGGTGGCGCAGGGTTTCGCGCTGGGCGGGCTTGAGCTCGATGGTGATGACCTTGCCGCCACGGCCGATGCCCTCGATGCGCAGGACGGCATCGTCCGCCGGCACCGCCACGGCGGCGAGCGCTTCGCGGTCTTCCAGCTTCATGACGATCACCCCGCGCCCGCCGGCCTGCACCTTCATCTCGCTGCGCGCGAACACCAGGATGCGGCCGTTTTCCGATACGGCGGCGATCCAGTTGCCGCGCGCCGGCGCCGGGGCGAGCACCTTCTCGCCCTTTTCCAGGGTCATGAAGGCCTTGCCGGCGCGCTGCCGGCTGGTGGCGTCGGCCAGCGCGCAGAGGAAGCCGTAGCTGCCGGAATTGGCGAAGAACCAGTTCGATTCGGGGGCGGCGGAGAGCACCTGGGCAAGCTTGCCGCCATCCTGGAATTCCACCAGCGTGGTGATCGGCGTGCCGTCGCCGCGCCCGCCGGGCAGGTCGGATACCTTCACCGTGTAGGCGCGCCCGTTGGTGTCGATGACCACCAGCGGCCACACCGTGCGCGTTTCGATCAGGGCGAAGGCGAAATCGCCGGCCTTGTAGCCGATGCTCGCCGGGTCGATGCCGTGGCCCTGGCGGCTGCGCACCCAGCCGTTCTTCGAGACGATGACGGTGACCGGCTCGTCGGCCACGCTGATTTCGGCGGCGGCCACCGGGGCCACCGTCTCGATCAGCGTGCGGCGCTCGTCGCCGTACTTCTTGGCGTCGTCGGTGATCTCGCGCAGGATCAGCCGGGTCATCGCCCCGCGGCTGTCGAGCAGGTGCTGCAGGCCCTCGCGTTCTTCCTTGAGCTCGGCCAGTTCCTTCTCGATCTTGAAACCTTCCAGGCGGGCGAGCTGGCGCAGGCGGATTTCCAGGATGTCCTCGGCCTGCACTTCGCTGAGGCCGAAGGCGGCGATCAGCGCGGGCTTGGGCTCGTCGGATTCGCGGATCACGCGGATCACTTCCTCGATGTGCAGGAAGGCGATCATGCGCCCTTCGAGGATATGGATGCGCCGGTCCACCTCGCTCAGGCGGTGGCGGGTGCGGCGATCCACGGTGCGGAAGCGGAAGTCGATCCACTCGCGCAGGATCTGCACCAGATTCTTCTGCTGCGGGCGGCCGTCGGTGCCGATCATCGTCAGGTTGACCGAGGTGCTGCTTTCCAGCCCGGTGTGGGCGAGCAGCACGGCCATGAATTCGTCGCGGTCGATGCGGCTGGAGCGCGGCTCCAGCACGATGCGCACCGGTGCGGCTTCGGACGATTCGTCGCGCACGGTTTCCAGCACGCCCAGCACCAGCTGCTTGAGCTGCTTCTGCTCCTGGCTGACCTCTTTCTTGCCGGCGCGCGGCTGCGGGTTGGTGAGCGCCTCGATCTCGGCGAGCACCTGGGCGGTGGACACGCCGTGCGGCAGTTCATGCACGATGACGCGCCACTGGCCGCGCGCCATTTCCTCCACGCGCCAGCGTGCGCGCAGGCGCAGGCTGCCGCGTCCGCCGGTGTAGGCATCGCGGATGGCTTCCGGCGAGGAGATGAGCTGGCCGCCGCCGGGGAAGTCCGGCCCCGGCAGCAGGGCGAGCACGTCGTCCAGCGTGGCTTCCGGGTTGCGGATCAGGTGGCAGACGGCCTCGGCCACCTCGCGCAGGTTGTGCGGCGGGATTTCGGTGGCCATGCCCACCGCGATGCCGGAAGCGCCGTTGAGCAGCACGAAGGGCAGGCGCGCGGGCAGCAGTCTGGGCTCCTGGAAGGCGCCGTCGTAGTTGGGAGCGAAATCCACCGTGTCGCGGTCGATCTCGCCGAGCAACAGTTCGGCGATCGGCGTCAGGCGGCATTCGGTGTAGCGCATGGCGGCGGCGGAGTCGCCGTCGCGCGAGCCGAAGTTGCCCTGGCCGTCCACCAGCGGGTAGCGCAGCGAGAAATCCTGCGCCACGCGCACCATGGCGTCGTACACGCTGGAATCGCCGTGCGGATGGTACTTGCCGATCACGTCGCCGACCACGCGGGCGGATTTGACGTGCTTGGCGCCGGCCGCCAGGCGCATCTCGTTCATGGCGTAGAGGATGCGGCGCTGCACCGGCTTGAGGCCGTCTTCCACCTGCGGCAGGGCGCGCGACTTGACCACGCTCATGGCGTAGGCCAGGTAGGCGCGCTCGGCGTAGCGGTCCAGCGGCAGGGTGCCGTCGTCGCCGGGCGCCTCGCTCTGCTCCGGCGGCGCGGGTGGATTGGCAAACAGGTCCAGGGTGTCTTGGCTCATCGGCAGATCCTGCGGTGAAGCGGGCGGCGCGCGGGCGTGGCGGCCGTCGGGTTTGTCAGGGCGTGCCGCACGCGGTAGGCTGAATGCATGGCACGCATTGGGGGGCGACGATGAAGGGCAACGAGGACGACGATCCGCACTGCCGGTTTTCCACCGGGCACCGCGACCGGCTGCTGGACAGCCTGCACACCGTGATCCGCCAGGCGGTACGCGTATTGTCGGTGCTGATGATGCTGGTGATCCTGCTGGGCACCGTGGACGTGCTCTGGGTGATCTACCAGCGCCTGGCCGAACCGCCGCACATGCTGCTCGGCATCAGCGACATCTTCGCGATCTTCGGTGCATTCCTGGTGGTGCTGATCGCCATCGAGATCTTCGTGAACATCTCGCTGTACCTGCGCGACGACGTGATCCACGTCAAGCTGGTGGTGGCCACCGCGCTGATGGCCATCGCGCGCAAGGTGATCGTGCTCGACTACAACACCATCGAGCCCGCCTACGTGTATGCCACCGCGGCCACCGTGCTGGCGCTGGGCGTGACCTACTGGCTGGTGAGTCAGCACGCACGCACCTGAAATCGCCGAAGGCGCAGCGCAGCGGGGCAGGGCCGTTGCCATCGGCGGCCTCAGATGTCGGCCTCGACCGAGTCGCCGTTCTCCTCCATCCAGGCCCGCCGCCCCGAGGCCTCGCCCTTGCCCATGAGCAGGGTGAACATGCGCAGGGTGTCGTCGAGCGAGCCGGCGCGCACGGCCACCGGCAGCACGCGCCGGGTGGCCGGGTCCATGGTGGTTTCGCGCAGCTGGTCGGGGTTCATCTCGCCGAGGCCCTTGAAGCGGCCCACTTCGATGCTTTCCGGGCGGAAGCCTTCCTTTTCCATGCGGTCGCGGATCGCCGCCAGTTCGCCGTCGTCCAGTGCGTACAGGCGGCGGGCCGGGCGCTTCTTGCCCTGCGCGGGCACGTCCACGCGGTACAGCGGCGGCTGCGCCACGTAGATGTGGCCGTGCTCGATGAGCCGGGGAAAGTGGCGGAAGAACAGGGTGAGCAGCAGGGTCTGGATGTGCGCGCCGTCCACGTCGGCATCGGACATGATGACCACTTTGCCGTAGCGCAGGCCGGAGAGGTCCGCCTCGCCGCCGGCGCCGTGCGCGTCCACGCCGAGGGCCACGGCGATGTCGTGGATCTCGGCGTTGGCCAGCAGGCGGTCCGGATCGACCTCCCAGGCGTTCTGCACCTTGCCGCGCAGCGGCAGGATGGCCTGGGTTTCCTTGTTGCGCGCCATCTTGGCGGAGCCGCCGGCCGAGTCGCCCTCGACCAGGAAGAGTTCGTTCTCGGCGATGTCCTCGGATTCGCAGTCGGACAGTTTGCCGGGCAGCACGGCGACACCGGAGCTTTTCTTGCGCTCGACCTTTTGTGCGCTCTTCTGCCGGGCCTGGGCCTGGCGGATGGACAGTTCGGCAATCGCCTTGCCGGCCTCGACGTGGTTGTTCAGCCAGATTTCGAAGGGGTCGCGCACCTGGCCGGAAACCAGCTTGACCGCCTCGCGCGAGTTCAGCTTTTCCTTCACCTGGCCCTGGAACTGCGGGTCGAGCAGGCGGGCGGAGAGCACGAAGCTCATGCGCCCGCACACGTCCTCCTGCTGCAGCTTGACGCCGCGCGGCAGTAGGGCGTGGTGCTCGATGAAGGCCTTGACCGCCTCGAACACCCCGGCGCGCAGGCCGGATTCGTGCGTGCCGCCGGCCACCGTGGGGATCAGGTTCACATACGATTCGCTGGGCACGGCGGACTCGAACCAGGCAATCGCCCAGGCCGCGCCCTCACCCTTGGCGAAGCTGGCATCGTCGGCGCCGGCATAGCCTTCGGCGGTGTAGATGGGCGCCACCGCTTCCAGGTCGCCGGCCAGTTCCTTGAGATAGCCGGCCAGGCCTTCCGGGTAGCTCCAGCGCTTGGTCTGCAGGGGGGCGGCGGCTTGTTCGAGGTCGAGCTGCACGGCCACGCCGGGCAGCAGCACGGCCTTGGAGCGCAGCAGGCGCTCGATTTCGGCGATGGGGATGCGGGGCGAATCGAAGTACTTCGGATCGGGCCACACGCGCACCCGCGTGCCGCTTTGCCGGCCGCAGTCGCCCAGCGTGCGCAGTTCGCCGATGCGTTCGCCGCCGTCGTTGAATTCGATGGCGTAGTGCTTGCCTTCCCGGCGGATTTCCACCTCGATGCGCGTGGACAGCGCGTTGGTGACCGACACGCCCACGCCGTGCAGGCCGCCGGAGAAGGCGTAGGCCGAATTGCCCTCGCGCTTGTTGAACTTGCCGCCGGCGTGCAGGCGGGTGTAGGCCAGCACCACCACCGGCACGCCTTCCTCCGGGTGCAGGCCGACCGGAATGCCGCGCCCGTCGTCGGCCACGCTGATGGAGCCGTCCAGGTGCAGGGTGACGTGGATCTTCTTGGCGAAGCCGGCCAGCGCCTCGTCGGCGGCGTTGTCGATGACTTCCTGGACGATGTGCGCCGGGCTGTCGGTGCGGGTGTACATGCCCGGGCGCTCGCGCACCGGTTCGAGTCCTTTGAGGACGCGGAAGGAGGATTCGTCGTACTGCTGCTTGTTGCCTGTCATCGCGGAGCCGTCGGTGTGGGACGGGCGCAAGGATAAGGCGGGAGGGACGGAAAGGGAAAGGGGGACGCGCGTCAGGCGCTGCCGAGCAGGCGGCCGCTGCCGCCGGAGCGGGTGTTGCCGTCGGCGTCGTAGAACTGCGGCCGGTTGGCGGCCTTGAGCAGGATGTTGAGCGCGCCCTGGTTGTGCTGCATGCGCTCGACGATGAGTTTGCCGTTGAGGGTGTTGCGCTCGCGTGCGTCGGCGGCCAGGCGCAGGATTTCGTCCCAGCGCCGGCGGGTTTCCGGCAGATCCTGGCAGAACGCCTCGATGGCCGCCGCCGGGCTGTCCAGGCCGAGCCGTTCGAGCAGTTGCATGCGCGCCTCGTGCAGGCGCTGCTGGGTGTGGTACAGCGAAATCTTTTCCTGCGTGAGGGTGAGCAGGGCGTCGGTGTCACCGCCCAGCAGAAGCGCTTCCTCGCGCCGCAGCAGATCGATGAACGCGTGCATCTGCGTCGCCTCCATGTCGATGAGGCGGGAGAACTGCAGGCGCTCGGTGGGATTCACGATTGGCCCGAGCGCTCGCCGAGCAGTTCGCGCACGCTGTCGAGCAGACCGTCGGCGATGCGCTCGGGGTCTACCTTGAAGCGGCCTTCACTGATGGCCTGGCGGATTTCATCGACCCGCGCGCGATCCACGACGGGGGTGTTGGCGATCGAGGCCTCGGCTTTCTGCAGGGTCGAGGACAGGGAGGACAGCTGTACCTTGTCTCCGGCGGGCGCGGCCGGGCCGTTCTGCGCGCGGGCCTTGGGCTCGCCGGTCGACGGCGCGGTCAGCGACTTCAGGGCGCTATCGATTTTCATGACATGACTCCAGATGGATGGGCTCTGGAAGGTACTTCGGCCTCGGATTGCGAAACTTTAGCGATTTAATGAATTTTTTTCCATTGCCATCCGCGGCGCCGGTTTCCCGCGGAGATTCAGCGCGGAATCTCCACCTCGCCGCCATGGCGCGCGATGCCGGAAACCGTCTGTCCGTCGGGCAGGCGCACGCGCACCGTTTCCCCTTCCGCGGCGGCGTTGAGCGCGCGGCCCTCGGTGGATACGGTGAACCCAGCCCCCCGGCTGACCACCCGCACGTCCTGCCCCTGGCGCACGGCCTGCGGCAGGCGCAGGTGGGTGGCGCGCACCGCCGCGCCGGCGGCCACGGCGATGCGCGCATGGTGGCCGATGGCCTGCACGGGGTCGGTGAGCACGTTGTCGGGCAGCGCGGCCAGGTCGCCGCGTTCGAGCCGGACGTCGTCGGGGCCGACGATCTGCCCCGGACGCAGCGCGCGGGCGAGCACTACGTATTGGGCGAGGACTTCCACGCGCGCGGGCAGATAGACCGTCCAGGTCACCGGCGAATCGCAGCGGATGCCCACGTTGGTCTGTCCCCAGGCGCGCGCGCCGGCGGGAAAGAAGGCGGCCAGCTCGGCGCAGGGCGGCAGGCGGTTGCCCGGGTCGAGTTCGCCCACGGAAACCTGGACCTGCCCCGGCAGGCCGGCGGCTTCCGTTTCCAGGAAACGCTGGGCGATGGCGCGCACCGGCTCGGCGGCCTGCTGGGCCAGCGCGGGTGCGGTGAGCAGCGGGCCGCACAGCAGGGCGGCCAGTCTCTTGGGCAGTCGGGCGGTCATGGGGCGATTGCACCATGTCCGGCGCGCCCTGGGCAAGCCCCGCGGCCGCGCGGCAAGCTTTGCCGGAGATTGCCGTCGCGTGCCGGCAAGCGGCCAAATTGGCCGGGGTTTACCGGTCTTATCGCGCCTAGGGAAGGGCTGGCACGCCTCTAAGATGGCTGGCATGGATGGTGCATTGGTGTCGCTGCCGGATTTTCCCCGCGCGTGCGGCCGGTGCCAGAACATGAGGTGAAGCCATGAAGAACCTGCTCGACAACAATTTGCAGAATCACATGCGGGCACTGAACGTCCAGGCTTATCGGCAGCAGTTGCTCGCCTCCAACATCGCCAACGCGGATACGCCGCATTACAAGGCGCGCGACGTCGATTTCCGCGGCCTGCTGCAGGGCGCACTGGACAAGCAGCGCCAGCCGCTGGCGCTGGCCACCACCTCGGCGCGCCACATCGAGCCGGTGGTTGCCGACTCGCTCGAGGCACATACCCTGTACCGTCAGGAATACCAGTCGGCGGTGGATGGCAACACGGTGGAGATGGACGTGGAGCGCGCCGCGTTTGCGGAGAATTCGATCCACTACGAGGCCAGCGTGACCTTCATCAACGGCCTGCTGCGCGGCATGCAGACCGCCATCTCGGGCCAGTAAGGAGCTAGGCGGCCATGAGCATGCTCAACGTTTTCAATATTTCCGCCTCGGCGCTCACCGCGCAGTCGATGCGCCTGAACACCACCGCCTCCAACCTGGCCAACGCGGACAGCGTGATCGCCGAGGATGGCCAGCCGTACAGGGCCAAGCAGGTGGTCTTTGCCGCCCGGCAATTGCCGAATGCCGGCGAAGGCTCGGTGGGCGTGAAGGTCAACCAGATCGTCGAGAGCGCCGCGCCGATGCGCATGGTGTACGAGCCGCACAACCCGGCGGCCAATGCCGAGGGCTATGTGGAAATGCCCAACGTGAACGTGGTGGAGGAGATGGTGAACATGATTTCCGCCTCGCGTTCGTACCAGAACAACGTGGAAGTGATGAGTACGGCACGAACCTTGCTTCAGCGTACCTTGCAGATTGGTCAGTAAGGCGCCGGAAGCCGCGCCAAGCCTTGAACGCTGGAGATACCCATGAGCACCGTCAGTTCCACCACCCAGTCCGCGCAGGACATCCTCGCCAGCCTTGCGCGCACGACCTCGACCACCGAGCAGAGCGAGGCCCAGGAGATGCAGACGCGTTTCCTGAAGCTGCTGACCACGCAGCTGCAGAATCAGGATCCGCTGAACCCGATGGAAAACGCCGAGCTCACTTCGCAGCTGGCGCAGCTGTCCACGGTGGAAGGCATCGAGAAGCTGAACACCATGATGGGCAAGCTGCTGGCGGCGCAGGAATCTACCGAGGCCCTGCAGAGTGCGGCGCTGGTTGGCCGCGGGGTACTGGTCGAAGGGCGTGGCCTGGTGCTCACCGAGGCGGGTGCGATCGGCGGTTTCGAGCTGGATGGTCCGGCCGACGAGGTGGTGCTGACCATCACCGACGCCTCCGGCCTGGAAGTGGCCAGGCTCGAACTGAGCGGCGTGGAGGCGGGCAGTCACAACTACGTCTGGGACGGTACCGCGAGCGACGGCAGTCAGGCTGCGGAAGGGGTGTACACGGTCACCGTGAGCGCCACCCAGGGCGGCGTGGCGGTCTCTTCGCGCGCCCTGCAGTTCGGCGCGGTGACCAGCGTCATCCGCAATGCCAGCGGTTCGGATCTGCAGGTCGGCGACCTGGGGATCTTCAAGATTGGCGACATCAAGCAGATTCTTTGATTTGGAGCAGCGATCATGGCTTTCCACCAAGGTTTGAGCGGACTGAGCTCTTCGTCCAAGGCGCTCGACACGATCTCCCACAACGTCGCCAACGCCAGCACGGTGGGCTTCAAGTCGGGCTATACGGTGTTCGGCGATCTGTACGCCAGCGCCATGCTGGGCGGTTCCACCTCGCTGCAGGTCGGTAACGGCAGCCAGGTCACCGCGGTGTGGCAGAACTTCACCCAGGGCAACCCCACGGTGACCGGCAACCCGCTGGACATGGCGATTTCCGGCAACGGCTTCTTCCGCATGATGGGCACCGACGGCAGCATCGCCTACACGCGCAACGGCCAGTTCGACGTGAGCCGCGACGGCTTCATCATCAATACCACCGGCTACAGGCTGACGGGTTACGCAGTGGCCGATGCGAACGTTTCGCCCCCGGTGTTCCAGGGCGAGCCGTCGGTGCTCTACGTGGACACCACGAACGTTGCCCCGCGCGAAACCGGCGCGGCCTCGGTCGGCGTAAACCTGAATTCTTCTACAACGAATCCGCTCGCCCAGACGCCTCCCGGCAGCGACATCACCGCCTATCTCAACGCTACCAGCATCCCTGTCGACAGCTACAACTACACCACTTCGATGACGGTGTATGACAGTCTGGGCAACGCATCGATGCTCAGCATGTACTTCGTGCGCCAATCCGATCCCGTAACGGGCGATCCGCTGAACACCTGGGATGTATACGCCCGCCTGGATAACGATGTGGTGCCCGATCCGGCCGACCCCACGGTCAACACGGGCCTGCCGCTGGAACATCTTGGCGAGATCGTGTTCACCGAATTCGGCGTGCCGGATACCACGGTGGCCAACAACGGCGTTTTCTCGATGAGCCGCACGGCAGCTGAATTGGCCACAGGGGCCGATGGGCTGACGTTCACCCTTGATCTCAGCCGTTCCACGCAGTGGAATTCGACAAATGGCGTGACCACCGCGCCCCGTCAGGATGGCTACACCACCGGCCGTCTTACCGGCGTGTCGGTGAATTCCAGCGGCATCCTGGAAGGTACCTATTCCAACGGGCAGACCAAGGCCATCGGCAAACTCGCGCTGGCTGAATTCGCCGCCCCGCAGGGATTGACCTCGCTGGGTGGCAACATGTGGGCCGAGTCCTACGATTCGGGAGAACCCGCAGTGGGGGCGCCGGGAACCGGGGTGCTGGGCAGCGTGACTTCCGGCCAGGTGGAGGAATCCAACGTCGACCTGACCGCGGAACTGGTCAACATGATCGTCCAGCAGCGCAACTACCAGGCCAACGCGCAATCGATCCGTACCCAGGACCAGTTGCTGCAGACCCTGGTGAATCTGCGCTGAGCATAGTGCCCGTCTAGGAGAACGCCATGGACCGCGTCATCTACACCGCCATGACCGGCGCCAAGCACACCCTCGGCCAACAGGCTGCGGTGTCGCACAACCTGGCCAACGCCACCACCACCGGCTTTCGCACCGAGATGCACAAGCTGCGTGCGGTGGAGGTGCAGACCGAGGCCATGCCCACCCGTGCCTTCGTGGTCGATGCCAGCGTCGCCACCAACTTCGCCACCGGGCCGCTGCAGCACACCGGACGGGCGCAGGACGTCGCGGTGGAGAGCAAGGGCTGGCTGACCGTGCAGATGCCCGACGGCTCCGAGGCCTACACCCGTGACGGCAGCCTGATGGTGAGTGCCAACGGCGTGCTGCAGACGCGCAGCGGCCTGCCCGTGCTGGGCGAAGGCGGACCGATCACCATTCCCCCGGACAGCGCCATGCAAGTCGGTAGCGATGGCACCATCTCCGCCTGGCAGGCAGGGCAGAACATCGTCAACGTGGTCGACCGGCTCAAGCTCGTCAATCCACCCGAGAACCAGCTCGTGCGCGGTGACGACGGCCTGTTCCGCACTGCCGACGGCCTGGCGCAACCTGCCGACGAAACGGTAAAAGTTGCCGGCGGCTACCTGGAAGGCAGCAACGTCAATGTGGTGGAACAGATGGTCACGATGATCTCGCTGGGCCGCCAGTTCGAGATGCAGACCCGCATGATGCAGACCGCCGAGCAGAACGACCGCGCGGCGGCGCAGCTCATCAGCGGGCGGGCGTGATCCGCGGGCGGGCCCTGAAGGCGGATTAGCATGGTTTTTGCAAGGCTAATCCCGGGATGGCCGATGACACCTTCGGCCTAGACTGAAAGCCTGATCATTCTTCCGGTGGCCCCGGCCACCGGCATCGCAAGAAAGGAAGCCATCATGATCCGCTCACTGTGGACCGCCCGCACCGGGCTGGATGCCCAGCAGACCTCGCTGGACGTGATCTCCAACAACCTCGCCAACGTGTCCACCAACGGCTTCAAGCGCCAGCGCGCGGTGTTCGAGGATCTGATGTACCAGATGATGCGCCAGCCGGGCGCCCAGTCCACGCAGCAGACCGAGATCGGTTCCGGCCTGCAGCTCGGTACCGGCGTGCGGCCGGTGGCCATCGAGCGCATCTTCACCCAGGGCAACCCGGTGCATACCGGCAACGCCTACGACGTGGCCATCCAGGGCGACGGCTTCTTCCAGATCGAACTGCCCGACGGCACCACCGCATACACCCGCGACGGCGCCTTCCAGCGCGACGCCCAGGGCAACATGACCACCGCCAGCGGCTACCTGCTGGCCGACAACATCAACATTCCGGCCGAGGCCCGGACGCTCACCATCGGCAAGGACGGCACGGTCAGCGTGGTGCTGGCCGGGCAGGTCGCGCCGGTGCAGATCGGCAACATCCAGCTGGCCACCTTCATCAATCCGGGCGGCCTGGAGAGCATGGGCGAGAACCTGTTCCTGGAAACCGCCTCCAGCGGCGTGGCCACCCCGCTGCAGCCCGGTCTCAACGGCGCCGGCGTGCTCAATCAGGCCTACATCGAATCGTCCAACGTGAACGTGGCCGAGGAACTGGTGAACATGATCGTCACCCAGCGCGCCTACGAGATCAATTCGCGCGCCATCCAGACGTCCGATCAGATGCTCGGCCGCCTGACCCAGCTGTAAGCGCGGGAGAGCCGCCATGAGAATCCTCGCCATCCTCACCCTCGCGCTGCTGAGCGGCTGCGCGTCGATCTATTCCACCCCGCCCACCGCCGTGCATCAGCCGATGAGCATGCGCCCGGAAATGCGCGCGCAGGCCGTGCCGGCCACCGGCGGCATCTTCCAGAACGCCCAGGCGCGTCCGCTGTTCGAAGACCGGCGCGCGCGCAACATCGGCGACCTGATCACCATCAACCTGGTCGAGCGCAACACCGCCTCGAAGAGCGCCAATGCTTCCACCGGGCGTTCCAGTTCGCTCGGCGCCAGCATCGGCCTGACCGCGCCCAACATCCCCTCGGTGGCCACCAACCGCCTCAACGGCGCCGGCCTGGACATCAGCGCCGATTCGGACTTCTCCGGCCAGGGCGCGGCGGCGGCCAACAACGTGTTCAACGGCACCATCACGGTCACCGTCATCGACGTCTATCCCAACGGCAACCTGCTGGTGTCCGGCGAGAAGCTGGTGGCGATCAACCAGGGCAACGAATACATCCGCTTCTCCGGCGTGATCAACCCGGTCAGCGTCAGTTCGGCCAACTCCGTGCAATCCACCCAGGTGGCCGACGCGCGCATCGAGTACCGCGGCAGCGGCTTCATCAACGAAGCCAACACCATGGGCTGGCTGCAACGCTTCTTCGTGGCGATCTCGCCGTTCTGATGACTGGCAGGAGCACGATCATGGCTTCCCCTTCCTTCTTCCGCACCACGCTCCCGGCCCTGATCCTCGGCCTGCTGCTCGCCACCGGCGCGCACGCCGCGCCCGAACGCATCAAGGATCTGGCCTCGGTGGCCGGGGTGCGCAACAACCAGCTGGTCGGCTACGGGCTGGTGGTGGGCCTGGACGGCAGCGGCGACCAGACCACGCAGACGCCGTTCACCGTGCAGAGCATCATCAACATGCTGGGCAACATGGGCGTGACCCTGCCGCAGGGCACCAACCTGCAGCTGCGCAACGTGGCGGCGGTGATGGTCACCGCCAACCTGCCGCCGTTCTCCCGGCCGGGCCAGCACATCGACGTCACCGTGTCCTCCATCGGCAACGCCAAGAGCCTGCGCGGCGGCACGCTGGTGATGACCCCGCTGAAGGGCGCCGACGGGCAGATCTACGCCATCGCCCAGGGCAACATGGTGGTCGGCGGCGCGGGCGGCCAGGCCGGTGGCGCCTCGCAGACCATCAACCACCTGTCCGCCGGGCGCATTCCGGCCGGCGCCACGGTGGAGCGCGCCGTGCCCACCATGCTGGGGCAGGGCGACCATATCGTGCTGGAACTGCACGACACCGACTTCGGCACCGCGCGCCGCGTGGTGGATGCGATCAACCTGGCCACCATGCCGGGCACCGCGCAGGCGCTCGACGGACGGACCATCCAGGTGCGCGCGCCGTCGGACCCGACCTCGCGCGTGGCCTTCCTCGGCCAGCTCGAAAGCCTCAACGTGACCCCGGTGCAGCAGGCCGCGCGCGTCGTCGTCAATTCGCGTACCGGTTCGGTGGTGATGAACCAGCAGGTCAAGCTGCAGAACGTGGCGGTGGCGCACGGCAACCTCACGGTCACGGTGATGACCGATCAGGCCGTCTCGCAGCCCAATCCGCTGTCGCGGGGGCGTACCGTGATCACCGAACGCGGCGAGATCACCATCGAACAGGAACCCGGACAACTGGTCGACGTGCAGGCCGGCAGCAACCTAGCCGACGTGGTCAAGGCGCTCAACGCGCTGGGTGCCAAGCCGATGGATCTGGTGAGCATCCTGCAGGCGATGAAGTCGGCCGGCGCGCTGCGTGCCGAACTCGAGGTGATCTGAGGCCCCGGGCATGGATGCCGGCTTCCAGATCAACGCGCTCGATCCGCGCTCGCTCAGCGAGCTGCAGCGGCTCGCGCGCGACAATCCGGATTCTCCGGAGGCGCTGCGCGGGGCGGCCAAGCAGTTCGAGGCCCTGCTGTGGCAGATGGCGCTGAAGGCCATGCGCGAGGCCACGCCGAAGAACAGCATGTTCGACAGCGAGCACTCGCGTACCTACCAGTCCCTGCTCGATCAGCAGATGGCCCTGGAGATGGCGCACAGCCGCAACAACGGCATGAGCGAGGTGCTGTTCCGCCAGCTCGGCGGGCTGAACGGCAAGCATGCCGCCGCCGAAGCGATGGATGCGCCGGCCACCGGCCTGCCGATCGGGCCGGCGCCGGGTTTCGCGGTGAATGCGCTGAACCAGGCGGCAAACGCTGCCGCCATGCTCGCGCAGCAGAACGGTTTGCCGGTCGATGGTGCCGGTGTGGCGCTTCCTGCCCGGGCCGCTTCCGCGGACAGCAGCGACGCGGATCCGATCGGCGCGCTGATCTCCCAGCTGGAGGCCGCGCGCCGCTTCCGTGGTTCCGCAACGCCCGCCGCCACGCCGGCGACGGGCGCGGGCCGTGCGGTGGAGGCCGGCGCGGCCTCTTCTTCCTCCGCACAGGAGGATGCGTCCGCCATCGACCCCCGTGCCGCCTTCGTTCGCGAGGTCTGGCCGCATGCCGAGGCCGCCAGCCGCGCCACCGGCATCCCGGCGCGCTTCATCGTCGCCCATGCGGCGCTGGAAACCGGCTGGGGCGAGAAGGTGCTGCGCCATGCCGACGGACGCTCCAGCTACAACCTGTTCAACATCAAGGCCGGTTCGAGCTGGAACGGCGATTCCCTGGGCCGCGCGGTCACCGAGTATTCGGGCTCCACGCCGTATGTGGAACAAGCGCGCTTCCGCAGCTACGAGTCGTATGCGGAAGCCTTCAGCGACTACGCCCGCCTGCTCTCGGACAACTCCCGCTATGCCCGCGTGCTCGGCCAGACCGATGCCCACGGCTTCGCGCGCGGCCTGCAACAGGCCGGCTACGCTACCGATCCGCGCTACGCGGCCAAGCTTGCCGGCGTGATCACCGGCCCCACGCTGAACAAGGCGCTGACCACCTGATTCCCCCCGGCTGAAATTGCCGCTTTTTCCCTGGCAAGCTTCTTGCAGAGAGTAGGGCAAACCTAGGAATCAGGGAAAACATCATGGCGAGCCTGCTCAATATCGGATTGACCGGTCTCAACGCCGCCCAGGCGCAACTGCTCACCACCGGGCACAACATCACCAATGCCGCGGTCGAGGGCTACCACCGGCAGACGGTCGTCCAGACTACCCAGAACCCGAACTACTCCGGGGTGGGCTTCTTCGGCCAGGGCACGAAGATCGCCGCAGTCACCCGCTCGTACAACGCCTACCTGGAAAACCAGGTGCTCACCAGCAGCACTCGGCTGGCCGAGCTCACCGCCTATGAGGGCCATATCCGCCAGATCAACAATCTGCTCGGCGATGCCACCTCCGGTCTTTCCCCCGCGCTGGAAGGGTTCTTCCAGGGTGTGCAGGAGATGGCCGCCAACCCCACCAGCGAGGCCGCCCGCCAGTCGCTGATCTCCACCGCCGAGGCGCTGGTGTCGCGCTTCCAGACGCTGGACGCGCGGATCAGCGAAGTGCGTGAAGGGGTGGAGAGCGAGATCATCTCCACCGTCGCGCAGATCAACATGTACGCCCAGGCCATCGCCGAGATGAACCAGCGCATCACGCTGGCGCAGGTGGGCGGGCCGACCGTGGCCGCGAACGATCTGCTCGACCAGCGCGATCAGCTGGTGGCCGAACTGAACAAGCTGATCCGCGTCGAGACCGTGGAAGATGATTCCGGCGCGCTCAACGTGTTCATCGGCTCCGGCCAGGGGCTGGTGGTGGGCAACACCGCCACCCAACTGGCCGCCGTGCGCGACCCCAACGACCCGCAGCGCAATGTGGTAGCGCTGGTCAGCCAGTCCGGCGTGGAGAACATCCTGCCGGAAAGCCTGCTGACCGGCGGTTCGCTCGGCGGCCTGCTCTCCTTCCGCCGCGAGACGCTCGACGTCGCGCAGAACTCCCTCGGCCTGATCGCCGTGGGCATCGCCGAAGCCTTCAACGCCCAGCACCGCCTTGGCGTGGATCTGGACGGCGTGCTGGGCAATGATTTCTTCAACAGCCCCACCCCGGTGCTGAAGCCTGCGGTGACCGGCGCCACTGCGGCGATCACCGATTACTCGGCGCTCACCGCGAGCGACTACCTGCTCACCTACGACGGCACCAACTACGCGCTGCGCACCACGGCCGGCGAGAGCATCGCACTGACCGTGGATGCCGGCCCCCCACCCAGCTTCAGCGGCGGCGGCGTGCAGATCACCCTGCCCAACGGCGCGGCGGACATCCCCGCGCACGGCCTGTTGATCCAGCCGGTGCGCTTTGCCGCGCGCGACATCTCGGTGGGCATCTCCGACCCGCGCAAGCTGGCCTCCGGCGATCCGGTGAATGCCGCGCTGGTGACCGGTACCGGCAACGGCACGCTGTCGGATCTGATCACCGGCGTACGTACCCTGTCGGTGAACGGCATCGACGGTAATGGCGACGGCAAGGCCGACTTCGCCTCCATCGGGCTGAGCTTCGACACCGCCACCGATACGCTCAGCGTGACCGGTACCGGCACGCTGTACCGCTTCGACACCGCCTCGCAGAGCTGGGTGGCCGGCGGGGCCTATGATCCGGATGTGGACAGCAGCGGGGTACGCTTCCGCTATCTGAGCGATCCGGCGGACGATCCCAACGACCCGGCGGCGTTCGCCTTCGAATTCACCGCCAAGGGCTCCTGGACCGATACCACCGAAGTGGCCTTCGCGCCGACTGAGGCGGGGGTCGCGGACAGCCGCAACGCGGTCAATCTCGGGGCCTTGCAGACCACCAAGCTGATGCTCTCCGGCAGCGCCGGCAACCCCACCGCCACCTTCCAGTCGGTGTATGCCAGCATGGTGACCCTGGTGGGCAACAAGACGCGCGAGGTGCAGGTCAACATGACCGCGCAGCAGGCCCTGCTGGATCAGGCCACGGATGCGCGCGACTCCCTGTCGGGGGTCAACCTGGATGAAGAGGCCGCCAACCTGGTGCGCTACCAGATGGCCTATCAGAGCTCGGCCAAGGTGATGTCGGTGGCGCAGACGCTGTTCGACACCATTCTGACGATTGCCCGCTAAGGAGAACGATCATGCGTATCTCGAGCAACATGATCTACCAGAAGGGCGTGGGCTCCATGCAGCAGCAATGGAGCAGCCTCCTGCACACCCAGCAGCAGCTGTCCACCGGGCGGCGGGTACTGACCCCGGCCGACGATCCGATCGCCGCTTCGCGCGCGCTCGAACTCGGGCAGTCCAAGGGCGTGAACTCCCAGTTCATGGTCAATACCGGCTACGCCGAGGATCGCCTGGGCCTGCTGGAAGGCAAGCTCACCGGCATCGGCGACATCCTCCAGTACATGCGCACCAAGACCGTCGAGGCCGGTAACGGCTCCTACGACGACAAGGATCTGGCCTACGTGGCCACCGACCTGCGCGCCCAGTTCGACGCCATGCTGGCGCTGGCCAACAGCCAGGACGGCATGGGCGACTATCTGTTCTCCGGCTACATGGCCAATCAGCAGCCGTTTTCCGGCGATCTGGCCGGGGTGACCTACCATGGCGACCACGGTACCCAGACCATCCAGGTTTCGGCCTCGCGCTACATGCCGGTGAGCCTGCCGGGCTCGGACATCTTCACCAACACCCGCGCCTACAGCAACGACCTGATCGCCATGCCGGCGGGTACCAACAACGTGGGCAATGGCGCGCTGAGCGCGGCCCTGCCGGACCCGGCCGACCCCAGCCTGCTCGGCCGGCGCTATGAAGTCACCTACCACGACGATGGCGTCAATCCGCCGACCTGGGACATCTACGAATACCGCCCAGGCGTGGCCGACAAGATTCCTGTGGCCGTTGGCGCCACCGCGCTCAACGACCCGGCGATCACCGCCGCGCTGGGCTTCGAACTCGACCTGGCCAGCGGCACGCCGGAAGATGGCGACCAGTTCGAGGTGTTCGCTTCGTCGCCGAACATCTTCGACAACCTCGGCATGCTGATCGACGCCATGGAACGCCCCGGCCCGGCCGGCATGGCGGCCGGCGCGGTGGCCGTGGGGCTGGAGAATATCGACGGCGCCCTGGAGAACGTGCTGAAGACCCGTGCGCGCATCGGCTCCCAACTGGTCGAGACCGAGGCCCTGCAAAGCCTGGGCAGCGACCTCAACCTGCAGTACGAGGAATCGATCTCGGATCTGATGGATGTGGACTACGTCGAGGCGCTTTCCCGCTTCGCCCAGCAGCAGACCTATCTGCAGGCCGCACAGCAGTCCTTCATGCAGGTCTCCCGGCTGTCCTTGTTCGATTACCTGTGAAAACCAAGGGGGGCGCGATGCGCCGGATTCTTCCTCTCGCCCTGGCCCTGCTGAGCGCGGGCTGCGCCAGCCTGCCGGATCAGGAAACCGCGCTGCGCTGGGGGACCGAGCAGGGCGCCAACGCGGCCGGCGTCCTGGGCGGGTACAAGCTGTCTACGGCGGCTGCCTCCGAACTCGGCATCTCCACGACCAACCTGTTCAGCGGCGCGTTGATCGCCTATGCCATCCACGATCCATTGACGCCCAACTGGCAGATCAGCGCCAGCCGCAGCGAAGAAGAGGTCTGGCAACTCGATCTGCGCATGAAGCGCATGGTGACCGGCGGCGAAGGCGAAGCCCGCCAGGTCTTCCAGCGTGCCGCGCGCCAGTTGGTGGCGGAAGGCGGCTATGCCGGTTTCGACGTGCTGCGCTATGAGGAAGGGGTGGATTCCCAGCGTCCGCTGGCGCGCCGCATCGCCCAGGGCGAGATCCGCCTGGTCGGCTCCCGGCAGTTTCCCGGCGGCCTGCAGGGCGGCGGTTTGCCGCCGCAGGCAGGAATTGCCGGTGCGCAGGCCTTTGCCGTTGCCTCCGCGGCGGATTCCGTGTCCGCCGCCAGTGCGCAATCGCTCGCCGGTACCGGCAGTCCCTCGCTGTCGGCCGACGCCCTGTTCGATTTCGACAAGGCCGAGTTGCGCCCGATGGGCCGCATCCAGCTCGATCAACTCGCCAACCGCATCCGCGAACTGAACCTCAACGTGGTCCTTGCCGTCGGCCATACCGACCGCCTGGGCTCCAATGCCTACAACCAGCGCCTGTCCGAGCGCCGCGTCGCCGCGGTGAAGAGCTATCTGGTGAGCCAGGGCGTGGAGGCCGGACGGATCTATACCGAAGGGCGCGGCGAAAGCCAGCCGCTCACCGGCACCGCGTGCGATGCCATCGTCAACCGCGCGGAACTGATCGCCTGCCTGCAGCCCGACCGCCGTGTCGAGGTGATCGCCCTGCGCTGAGACGCACTCAGACCCGCCCCAGCGCCATCAGCATCGCGTCGATGGCGCCGAAGCCGCGTTCGAAGAAGCTCACCATCACCGGCCCCAGGTAGTTCATCGACAGCATCAGCACGAGGATGCCCATGGCCAGCGAAATCGGGAAACCGATGGCGAACAGGTTCAGTTGCGGCGCCGCGCGGGTCAGGATGCCCAGCGCGATGTTGGTGACCAGCAGCGCGGTGAGCATGGGCAGCGACAACAGCAGGCCGAGAGCGAAGATGGTCACCGCGTAGCGCGCGATGAAGGCCCAGCCCTCGGCGGCCACCGGCGCGGTGGAGATCGGCAGCCATTCGAAGCTGCGCACCACCGCATCGACCATCAGCAGATGACCGTTGATCGACAGGAACAGCAGGGTGGCCACCAGGCCGAGGAACTCGGACAGCACGGCGGTCTGCCCGCCGGCGGTGGGGCTGAAGAAGATGGCGAAGGACAGGCCCATCTGCATGCCCACCAGCGAGCCCGCCATGTCCACGGCGGCGAACACCAGACGCATCATGAAGCCGATGGCGATGCCGATGAGCATCTGCCAGAGCAGCACCAGCAGCCCCATGTAGGAGCCCGGATCGATCGGCGGCATCGGCGGCAGGGCCGGCACGATGGCGATGGAGATGCCCAGCCCGAGGGCCAGGCGCACGCGCACGGGGACAGAACGGTTGGAGAACACCGGCGCGCTGGCGAACATGCCCAGCAGGCGTGCCAGCGGATACAGGAACGCGCCCAGCCAGGCGGCCAACTGGTCGTAGGTGAAGCTGAGCATGGGTGCGCGGCGTCAGCCGATCATGCTCGGAATCGATTCGAACAGCCGGCGCATGAAATCGGTGAGCACGGTGAGCAGCCAGGGGCCGGCGATCACCAGGGTGATGAACATGGCCACCACCTTCGGCACGAAGGACAGGGTCATCTCGTTGATCTGCGTGGCGGCCTGGAAGATGCTGATGACCAGACCGGTGACCACCGCCGCGAGCAGCAGCGGGGCAGCGACCATCAGGGCGACCTCGATGGCCTGGCGGCCCAGATCGACGACGGTGGTGGGAGTCATGGGAGGCGTCCTCCGTGGGCGTGGCGCATGGCGTTCATACCGCGAAGCTGCGCACCAGCGAACCGATCAGCAGCGTCCAGCCGTCGACCAGCACGAACAGCATCAGTTTGAAAGGCAGCGAGACGATGATCGGGCTCATCATCATCATACCCATCGACATCAGCACGGAAGCGACCACCATGTCGATGATGATGAACGGGATGAAGATGATGAAACCGATCTGGAAGGCGGTCTTCAGCTCCGAGGTGACGAAGGCCGGCACGATCACGCGCATCGGCAGTTCCTCGGCGCGATCCACCGGCGGCACCTCGGCGAGCTGGGCGAACAGGGACAGATCGGGCTCGCGGATCTGCGCGAGCATGAAGGTCTTCATCGGCACCGAGGCGCGCTCCAGCGCCACGTCGAAGCCGATCTCGCCCGCGGCCATCGGCTGGTAGGCCTCGGTGTAGACCCGTTCGGCCACCGGCGCCATGATGAACAGGGTGAGGAACAGCGCCAGCCCCAGCAGCACCTGGTTGGGCGGCGAGGTCTGCGTGCCCATGGCGGTGCGCAGCAGCGAGAACACGATGATGATGCGCGTGAAGCTGGTCATCATCAGCACCACCGCCGGAATGAAGGTCAGCGAGGTGAGCAGCAGCAGCGTCTGCACGCTGAGGCTGTAGCTGGTGCCGCCGTTCGGTGCGGGAGTGGCAGTCAGGGCCGGCATGACCTGGGCGAAGGCCGCGGCCGGGCCGAGCAGCAGGGCCAGGCCGAGCAGCAGGCGGGGCAGGGCGCGCTCAGTCTTCATGCTTGCGGCGCTCCACCGACTGGCGCAGCCAGGCGGCGAAATCCTTGCCGGCCAGGCCGGGCTGGGGCGTTTCTGCGGCCGGCAGCTCGCCGGCTTCCAGTGTGTGCAGGGTGCGCACGTTGCCCGGGGCCACGCCGAGCACCAGCACCTTGCCGGCCAGTTCGACCAGCACCACACGCTCGCGCGGACCCACGGCGGTCGCGCCGAGCACCTTCAGATGGCCGGCGGTGCCGCGCGCCACGGTGAGGCGCTTGAGCGCCCACAGCGTGGCGAACAGGATGACCAGCACCACCGTCAGGCCGAACAGCATCTGCCCGAGGCTGGCGCCCAGGCCGGGGGCGGGTTCGCTGCCTTGCGCCACGGCCAGGGCCGGGGCGCACAGCAGGGCGGAAAGCAGGAAATGGAGACGGCGCACGGTGGGCGGGCAGGGATGTCGACGTGCCCAGCATAGCGCCGACGCCCGCCCGCGGGCGGGTGGAACAGGCGGGGAAAAGGCCGGTTATTCGTCCGTTTTGCGCGGCCTGCCGGCCGCGCGGACCCGTCAGTTGCGGATCTTCCGCATGCGTTCGGCCGGGGTGATGATGTCGGTGAGGCGGATGCCGAACTTGTCGTTGACCACCACCACCTCGCCCTGGGCGATCAGCGTGCCGTTGACCAGCACGTCCATCGGTTCGCCCGCCAGGCCGTCCAGTTCCACCACCGAACCGTGCGCGAGCTGCAGCAGGTTACGGATCGACAGCTTGGTGCGGCCGAGTTCGACGGTGAGCTGGACGGGGATGTCCAGGATCATGTCGAAGTCGTTCATGGTTCCGCTGCGCGCGCCGGCGGCGCCGAAGTCGGGGAACAGATGGCTGGCCGGCTTGGCCTGGTAGGGCGATTCGCCCTCGGCTGCGGCGGCGGCGAGGTCGGCGGCCACCTGGGCGGCTTCGGCATCGGCGCCGTCCGCCTCGGTGGCGGCCTGTTCGGCCATCGCGGCAGCCCAGTCGTCTTCGGTGATCTGGTTCTCTTCGGTTTCGTTCTCAGCCATTTTGGGCTCCCGGTATCGGCGGGGGATCGGCTTCTTCCTGCGCGAGGAAGCGTTCGAGCTTGACTGCGTACTGGCCGTTGAGCACGCCATGGCGTCCTTCGAACACCGGCACGCCCTCGGCTTCGGCCTGCACCATCTCGTCCACCTGCAGGGGGATCACGTCGCCCACGCGCAGGTTCACGATGTCGCGCAGGGTGACCCTGGATTGCCCCAGGTTGCACACCAGTTCGACCTCGGCGGTGCGCAGCTGGCGCGACAGCAGGTTGATCCAGCGCTTGTCCTGGGTCAGGTGGTCGCTCTGCATGGTCGAGTAGAGCATCTCGCGGATGGGCTCGACCATGGAGTAGGGGAAGCAGATGTGCATCTCCGACTGCGCGCCGCCCATCTCCAGCGAGAAGCTGGTCGACACGACGATCTCCGACGGCGTGGCGATGTTGGCGAACTGCGAGTTCATCTCGGAGCGCACATACTCCATCTCCAGCTTGTACACCGGCGCCCAGGCCTTGCCGTATTCGGCGAACACCACGCCCAGCATGCCCTGGATGATGCGCTGTTCGGTCGGGGTGAAGTCGCGCCCCTCCACGCGGGTGTGGAAGCGCCCGTCGCCGCCGAACATGTTGTCGACCACCAGGAACACCAGGTTGGGGTCGAACACCACCAGCCCGGTGCCGCGCAACGGTTTGGCGGTGACCAGGTTGAGGTTGGTCGGCACCACCAGATTGCGCACGAACTCGCCGTACTTCTGCACCTTGATCGGCCCCACCGAGACCTCGGTGTTGCGGTGCATGTAGTTGAACAGGCCGATGCGCAGGTAGCGCGCGAAGCGCTCGTTGATGAGCTCCATGGTGGGCATGCGCCCACGCACGATGCGCTCCTGCGTGGCGAGGTTGTACGGCTTGATGCCGCCGCCGCCCTCGCCTTCCTCGGCTTCGGGTTCGTCGGACTCTCCGCTGACGCCGCGCAGCAGGGCGTCAACTTCATCCTGGGAGAGAAAGTCCGAAGACATGATGGTCGTCCTCGCGGTTTATTGAACGATGAACGAGTTGAACAGCACGCCGTGCACCGGCCCCCAGGGCAGGTTGGGGCGCGGATCGCGCGGCGCGGGAATGCCCAGCGCCTCGTTCACCTGGATCAGCACGTCGTGTGCCAGGGCTTCGCGGTCCTGGGCGGTGGCAATCTCGGAGGGCGCCTTGCTGGACAGCAGCAGGTTGATGCGGTGGCGGATCTCCGGCATGAAGGCGGTGATCTGCGTGGCCACCTTGGCGTCGGCCACGCGCAGCACGATGGTGGTCTGCAGGTAGTGGTCGGAATTGCCCTCGCGCGCCAGGTTCACCGTGAACACCTCCAGCGGCACGAAGGCGGGCGGCTTGGACAGGTCGACCACCATCGGCGCGGCGGCCTGCTGCGCGGGCGCGGCGACCGGCGCCGGCTCGCCGTCGTGGCTGCCGCCCTTGCTCTTGAGCAGCAACAATACGCCGATGAAGGCCATGGCGACCAGCAGGAGGAGCACCAGGATCACCACGATGACGAGCAGAAGCTTGCTCTTCTTGGGGGCCGGAGCGTCCGGGGTTACTGCCACTTCGGGTTTTGCTGGCGCCTTGGCCATGCCGTTCTCCTGAAATCGTAAACGGATTATGCGTCCGTCCGGCCGAATCCGAAGCGCGGATAAATGGGGCAGAGCGACCCCAATTCATGCGCCTCAGGCAAATATATCGACCAAACCTTCTCCTTGTTTAGTCCACCCGCCCTGTTCGGCCGCTCCACCGCCGCCGTCGGCCTGCTCGCCGTTGCCGCTGCCGTTACCGCGTCCATGCCCCTGCCCGGACGGGTTGTCGCTGCCGGCATGGGCGTGCTGCCCGCCCGAGGTGCTGACGCTGGTCTGGCCCAGATTCACCCCGGACTGCTGCATCAGCTCGCGCAGGCGGGGCAGGGCCTCTTCCAGCGCCTCCTTGGCTTCCCGTGTCGCGGCGACGAAGTGCGCGGTGGCCTGGTCCCCGTTCATGTTGATGGACACTTCCACCTTGCCCAGATTCGGCGGGGTGATCACCAGTTCAGCCTTGGACTCGCCCCGGTTGGTCAGCCAGATCAGCTTGTTGCCGACTTCCTCCGCCCAGCCGCGCTGGCCCAGCGGCGTGGCGACCTGCAACTGCGGCCCCGGCTGCAGCGGGTTGGACGTACGCGGCGACAGCAGGCCGTGCAGCGCGGTCGAAGTATCCCCGCCAATGGCCTTGGTGCCGGATTCGGCGGTCAGCGTGCCGACCGATGCCTCGGTCTTCGGCTGCAATTGGGCCACCAGGCTGGCGATCTTGGCAGCATTGCCGCCCGCATTCACATTGGCCGTCGCGTCCGCGCCGGGCGCCGTCTTGTCGCCGCGCAGATTCTGCAGCCATTTCCCCTTGATGTCATCTCCGCTGGCGGCGTTCTTGCGGCCGCCCTTACCGGTCAGCACGTCGCCCAGCGCGGGTTCTTCGGCGCCGGAAACATCTTCGGGCGTATCCATGGAGGTTTTGCCGAGCAGCGCGGCAAGGGCTGCCGGCAATGCGGCAACCGCATCGGCCGGGTTTGCCGGATCGTCGGCGCCGGTCTGTGCATCTTCCGCCGGGGCCTCGCCGCTTTGCTGGGAGGTGGTGGCGGGAGGCGGGACGGCGGTATCCGTGCCCGCAGCATCCTGCGCGGCAGCCGTGCCGTCAGCGGAGCGGTCGGTGTTCGAAGCGGTCGTCCTGCGCTCGCCGCCACGGGTGTGTTCGGCCTTGCGCGGCGCCTCGTCCGGGCGCGCGGGCTGGGTTTCGCGGGTGGGTTCGGTCTGGCGCTCGGGGGTGCGTTCACGCGGACCCTCGAGGCGGTTGCTCAGGGTGCGCGAGAAGGGATCGGGCTCACCGTTGCCCTGGGTGGTCCGCGTGGCCATGAACGACAGCAGGCTGTTCTGGGGGCCGGTGCCCGCCTGGGACTGTTGCAGGATCATCGATGACATGCTCGCTTACCTCATTGGCGTTTGTTCGCCGGTCAATCAGCAAGCGACGTGCCAGTTTTTCCGCTGGTGGGTGGAAAGGCGCTATTCCCCGTGTTTTCTGGAGAACAGCCGGGCCGAATGTTCGTCGAGCAGACGCTGCTCGCGCTTGTTCTCGAGGCGCTGGTCGGCGGCCTTGTGGCGCTGCGAGAGGGTGTCGATGGCCTTGACCTTGTTGCGCTGGGCCAGCCAGACTTGCTGGCCTTGCGCGGTGCGCTGGCGCGATTGTTCGACGGCGCTGCGCTGCGCGGCGATGGCGTCGTCGATGCGGGCGAGGAAGGCGCTGTAGTTGCGCCAGGCATCCGGGCCAATGCCGTTGCTGACCGCCTGCACGAAGCGCTGGTGGTACTCGTCGCGGTAGGCCTGCAGCATCTCCAGCTTGCGCTGGCCTTCGGTTTCCATGGCGATCAGCTCGCCCAGGCGGCGCGCGGCATCGTCCATGCGCGTCTGCGCGAGGTCGAGCAGGGGTTGCAGGGGAAAGGCGCTCAACGCGGACTCCGTTGAGAGCGGGGTCGGTGATGATCCATGGCGAACCCTTTTTTATTGGTGCTTGATCAGGTTCTGCCCGGCCGGTGCCGGTCAGCCCGGTGCGGGGAACAACTGCGTCAGCTTGGCGACCGCGCCAGCGTAATCCTCGCGCTCGTCGATGCGCTGCTGCAGGAAGGCTTCAATTCTAGGATAAAGCGCGACGGCCGTGTCCAGCATCGGATCGGAGCCGGGCTGGTAGGCACCCACGGCGATCAGGTCGCGCGAGCGCTGGTAGCGCGAGAACAACTGCTTGAAGCGGCGTACCAGATCGAAGTGCGCGTCCCCCACCAGGTTGTGCATGGCACGCGAGATCGACTGTTCGATGTCGATGGCCGGGTAGTGGCCCTGGTCGGCCAGTGCCCGGGAGAGCACGAAGTGGCCGTCGAGGATGGCGCGCGCCGAGTCGGCGATGGGATCCTGCTGGTCGTCGCCCTCGGCGAGCACGGTGTAGAACGCGGTGATCGAGCCGCCGCCTTCCTGCCCGTTGCCGGCGCGCTCCACCAGCGCCGGCAGGCGGGCGAACACGCTGGGCGGGTAGCCGCGGGTGACCGGCGGCTCGCCGATGGCCAGGGCGATTTCGCGCTGGGCCATGGCGTAGCGGGTGAGCGAGTCCATGATCAGCAGCACCTGCTTGCCCTGATCGCGGAAATGCTCGGCGATGGTGGTGGCGTAGGCCGCGCCCTGCAGGCGCATCAGCGGGCTGGTGTCGGCCGGCGCGGCGACCACCACGGAGCGCTTCAGGCCCTCCGGCCCCAGGCTGTGCTCGATGAATTCCTTGACCTCGCGGCCGCGCTCGCCGATCAGGCCGACGACGATCACGTCGGCCGAGGTGTAGCGCGCCATCATGCCGATGAGCACCGATTTGCCCACGCCCGAGCCGGCGAACAGGCCGAGGCGCTGGCCGCGTCCCACGGTGAGCAGGCTGTTGATGGCGCGGATGCCCACGTCCAGCGGCGCGGAGATCGGTGCGCGGGTGAGCGGGTTGAACGGCCGGCTTTGCAGCGAGCGGGTGAGTTCGGTATCGAGTGGGCCGAGATCGTCGAGTGGGCGGCCGCCGCCATCGACCACGCGGCCAAGCAGGCCTTCGCCCACTGGCAGGTGCTTGGCGCGGTCGGCGGCGCGGCGGTTGCGCGGCGCGCCCTGGCCGGGCAGCAGGCGGTTGGGCGGGCTCTCCAGCGGGAGTACCTGGGCGCCCGGGGCGAGGCCGAAAACGTCCTCGGTGGGCATCATGTAGAGCTTTTCGTCGTTGAAGCCGACCACCTCGGCTTCCACCGAGCCGCCGCCGGGCACCATCACCCGGCAGCCGGAGCCCAGCGGCAGTTTCAGGCCGGCGGCTTCCATGACCAGGCCGTTGATGCGGATCAGCCGGCCGGAGCGTTCGAAGGGCTGTGCATCCTCGCCCATGGCGCGGTTGCCGGAGAGATACTCGCGCCAGGAATCGGCCAGCGCGGGATTCATGCGGGCTCGTCCCAGTCGGTTTCGCTGCGCCCCAGGCTTTCCACCACGCGCCGCCAGCGGGTTTCGATGCTGGCGTCGATCTGCGTGTCGCCGGCCTGCACCACGCAGCCGCCGCGGGTCAGGGTGTCGTCCTCGACCAGGCGGTGCTCGCCGTGTTCGAGCTGCTCGCCAAGGTATTCGCGCGCCAGCGCGGCGTCGTCCGGATGCAGGCGGATGCGCGCGCCGTTCTGCGGCAGTTCGTGCAGCGCGGCGCGGACCATCTCGAGAACCGCTTCGGGATGCAATTCGTAGGTCTGGCGCACCATCTTGCGGGTCAGCGCAAGGGCGAGCGCCATCAGTTCCTCGGCCACGCCGTGGTCGAGTTCGGTGAGCGCCCTGTCCAGGTCGCCGACCAGCGCGCCGAAGCGTTCGGCTTCCTCCTGCGCATGCTGGCGGCCTTCTTCATAGCCGCGCAGCAGGCCTTCCTCGTGGCCCTGGCGGCGGCCTTCTTCCTGGCCGGCAGCCAGTCCTTCGGCATGGCCCTCGGCACGCGCTTCCTCGCGCGCGGCCTCCTGCATGCGCTCGATTTCCTCGGCGGTGGGCAGCTGGAAATCCGGCGGAAACAACGGTTCGGCCGGCGTTTCGGCAGCCGGCTCGGGTGGCGGGGCGGGGCGTTCGGGCTCGGCCGGGGGCACCACTTCGCCGCGTTCGTTGAAGGTGGGCGGATCCCAGCGCCGGTAGGCGCCCACCGCCTGGTGGCGGGTGATGCTCATCGGGGGCTGCCAATGGGCTTACACGAAGGCATCGTCGCCTCCCTTGCCGCCCAGCATGATCTGGCCTTCCTCGGCCAGACGGCGGACGATCTTGAGGATTTCCTTCTGCTCGGCCTCGACCTCGGACAGGCGCACCGGGCCCTTGGCCTCCAGGTCCTCGCGCAGCATTTCGGCGGCGCGGCTGGACATGTTCTTGAAGATCTTCTCGCGCAGGTCCGGCGCGGCGCCCTTGAGGGCGACGATGAGCGAATCGGACTGTACCTCGCGCAGGATGGTCTGGATGCCGCGGTCGTCGATGTCCATGAGGTTCTCGAACACGAACATCTCGTCGAGGATGCGCTGGGCCAGATCGGGGTCGTACTCGCGCACGTTGTCGATGACCGCGGTTTCCGCCGCCGAGCCGACGAAGTTGAGGATCTCCGCCGCGTGGCGCACGCCGCCCATGGCCGCCTTCTTCACCGAGGAGGCGCCGGACAGCATGCGGGTGAGCGCGTCGTTGAGTTCCTTGAGGGCCTGCGGCTGCACGCCGTCGAGCGTGGCGATGCGCAGCACCACGTCGTTGCGCAGGCGCTCGGGGAAGTACTTGAGGATCTCGCCGGCCTGGTCGAACTCCAGGTGCACCAGGATGGTGGCGATGATCTGCGGGTGTTCGTTCTTGATCAGGTCGGCGGCGGTGGGCGCGTCCATCCACTTCAGGCTTTCGATGCCGGCGGTGTCCGAGCCCTGCAGCACGCGCGAGAGCAGATGGGCGGCGCGTTCGTCGCCGAGCGCCTTGGTGAGCATCTCGCGGATGGCTTCCTCGTCCGCATGGATGGCGCCGCCCTTGCCGGCATGTTCGTCCAGTTCGTCGAGCAGTTGTTCGACCTTGCTGCGCGGCTGCGGCGCCATGGTGGCCATCTTCATGCCCAGCTTTTGCACCTCGCGCGGGCCCAGGTGCTTGAGCACCTCGGCGGCCCCGTCGGGGCCGAGGGTCAGCAGGAGGAGGGCGGATTTTTCCAGGCCTTCTTCGGGAGTGATGCTCACTTGCGGCCCTCCTCATTCACGCCCATCCATGTTCTGATGAGCTCGGCGATCAGCTTCGGATTGTCGCGCGCCAGTTCGCGCGCGCGTTCCACGCGTTGTTCGAAGGTTTCGCCGGCGAGCGCTTCCTCGGACAGGGTGACCTCGGCGTCGTCCTCGTAGGCGTCCTCGTCTTCTTCCTCTTCCTCCGCCTCTTCCCTCGGCGGCACCACCACGCGCAGCAGCGGGCGGATCACGGCCAGGTAGGCGAGCAGCACGGCCAGCGCGATCAGCAGATACTTGCCGGCTTCCATGCCCATGCCGATCACCTGCGGATCCTTCCACAGCGGACCGACGGGGCCGCCACCTGTCGCCACGAAGGGGCTCGCCGCCACGTTCAGGCTGTCGCCGCGCGTGGCGTTGTAGCCCACCGCCTCGCGCACGAGATTGGTGATGCGGGCGATCTCCTCCTCGGTCAGCGGCACGTTCACCACCTGGCCGTTGGCATTCACCTCGCTGCGGTGGTTGACCACCACGGCCACCGACAGGCGGCGGATCTGGCCGAGCGACTGGCGCATGTGCTGGATGGTGCGGTCCAGTTCGTAGTTGATCGTTGCGTTGCGGCTATGGTTCAGCAGCGGGTTGCCGTTGCCGCCGTTGGGATCGACCGGCGGCGCGGTGACCGGCGCGGTGGCGGGCACCGGCGGCTGGTTGGTGAGCGCGCCCGGCACGCCCTGCGGGCCGCGGTCGCGCTCGCTGGATTCGCTGATCTGCTGGCTGCGGATGGCCTGGTCGGGCGTGGGGTTGGGCTTGTAGGTCTCGGCGGTCTGCTCGACCTGGTTGAAATCGATGTCGGCGGTGACCTGGGCGCCGAAGTTGCCGGCGCCCACCATCGGCGTCAGGATGGTTTCGATGCGGCGGATGTAGGCCGCCTCGACCTCCTCGATGTAGCGCAGCTGGTTCGGGTCGAGGCCCGGACGCTCCTGCGGATCGGGCTTCTTGGTGAGCAGGTTGCCGTTCTGGTCGACGATGTTGACGCCGGACTCGGTCATGCGCGGCACGCTCGACGACACCAGATGGACGATGCCGGCCACCTGCGCGGCATCCAGGAAGCGGCCCGGGCGCATGTTCACCATCACCGAGGCGGTGGGCGCCTGGTCGTTGCGCAGGAAGGCGGTCTGCTTGGGCATGGCCAGATGCACGCGCGCGCTGGCCACCGAGGCGATGGACTGGATGGTGCGCGACAGCTCGCCCTCCAGCGCACGCTGGTAGTTCACCTGCTCGTGGAACTGCGAAACCCCCAGCTTCTGGGTTTCCATGACCTCGAAGCCCACCAGCCCGCCCTTGGGCAGCCCGGCGGCGGCCAGGCGCAGGCGCACGTCGTGTACCTGCGCGGACGGCACCATGATCGCGGTGCCGCTGGGCGACAGGCGGTAGGGCACGTTCTGCTGCTGCAGCGCGGCGATGATCTCGCCGCCGTCGCGCTCGTCGTAATTGGAGAACAGCACGGCGTAGTCGGGCGCGCGCTGCCACAGCAGCGTGCCGATCACCAGTGCGACCAGCATGGCGACCAACGCCCCGGCGGCGAGCTTCTGGCGCTGATCGAGCGCCCTGATGTTGTCGAGCGCCTGACGCAGCGGCGACTGCGGGGTCGGCGGCGGCGTGGCGACGTCGGCTTCGGTAGCGGTCTCTGCGGTGGCCATGCTGGATTCCTGTTGCGGTCCCTTTTACGGATGGCGGCATTGTCCGTCGCCGGCGGCAAGTCCGTTCATCGAAATAGCGGCATTTTTTGCCGCCTATTTGCCGGTTACCATACACTTCCGCAAGGCTAGACTGCCAGCCGTGTTACTGGAGCCCGAGCCCATGTCGCCACAGACCGCCGCCACCGCAACGGACGCAGACGCGCGCAATGCCGCCGTGGCGGGCGCGGCACGTCTGGACGCGGCCCAACTGGCCGAAGCCTTCCAGGCCTTCAGCCGCGCCTCGGAAGAACTTTCGCAGGCCTACAACGGCCTGCAGGGGCGCGTGGAGCAACTCACCGAACGTCTCACCGTGCTGATGGGCGCGCTGCCCGCCGGCGTGGTGGTGCTCGACCGCGCGGGCAATCTGGTGCAGGTCAATCGCGCCGCCGAGAATCTGCTCGGCGCCGGCATCACCGGGCGCAACTGGCGGGAAGTGGGCAGCGCCCTGGAAGCCACCGAAACGCCGGGCGAGCAGCGCATCGAACTGGCCGACGGCACGCGCCGCCTGTCGGTGTCGGAAACTCCGCTGGAGTCCGGCGACGAGCGCATCCTGCTGCTGCACGACATCACCGAAACCTACCGCATGCGCATCGCCGCCGAGCGCAACGAACGGCTGGCGGCGATGGGCGAAATGGTCGCCGGCCTGGCCCACCAGCTGCGCACGCCGCTGTCCGCCGCGCTGTTGTATACCGGCAACCTGCGCCAGCCCGAACTCGGCCCGGCCGAACGCACCAAGGTGGCCGACCGCGCCATCGAGCGCCTGCGCTACCTGGAGCGCCTGATCCGCGACATGCTCGCCTTCGCGCGCGGCGACTGCGTGGGCCGCCAGCATTTCGGCGTGTGCGAGCTGGCTGCCGAACTCACGCACACCCTGGAGCCGGTGGCGCGTGCGCGGCGCATCGAATTCTCCAGCGCCTGCGAATGCGGCGAACTCACCCTGTTCGGCGACCGCAAGGCCCTGGGCGGTGCCATCACCAACCTGCTGGAAAACGCCATCCAGGCCACCGAACCGGGCGGCGCAGTGCGCTGCCATGTCGCCCAGCGCGGCGAGGAAGTCGTGTTCACCGTCGCCGACAACGGCCGTGGCATCGACCCCGCCGTGCAGGAGCGCCTGTTCGACCCCTTCTTCACCACCCGTGCCGAAGGCACCGGCCTGGGGCTGGCCATCGCCCGGGGCGTGGCACGCGCGCACGGCGGCGAGATCGCCCTCGAATCCACGCCCGGGCAGGGCTCCACCTTCACCTTGACCCTTCCGCTGCCGCGTGCGGATGCGGAAACCGCCGACAAGGCCTCAGCATGATCGAACAACTCAACATCCTGGTCGTGGAAGACGACGACGCGCTGCGCGACGCGGTGTGCCTGACCCTGGAAATGGCCGGCCACGGCGTCACCGGCGTCGACGGCGGACCCGCGGCGCTGGTCGAACTGGAGCGCCAGAGCTTCAATCTGGTGATCACCGACCTGCGCATGCAGCCCATGGACGGCCTGCAAGTGCTCGCCGAAGTACGTTCCCGCCACCCGCAGCTGCCGGTGTTGCTGATGACCGCCTACGGCGACGTGGACAAGGCCGTGGCGGCGATGCGCGGCGGCGCCTGCGACTTCCTGATGAAACCCTTCGAGCCCGAAGTCCTGCTCGAACACGTGCGCCGCTATGCCGCCGTGCCGCCCTCCACCGACGACACCGTGGCCGAGGATCCGCACACCCGCAATCTGCTGGCGCTGGCCGCGCGCGTGGCGGAAACCGACGCCACTGTACTGCTCACCGGCGAATCCGGCACCGGCAAGGAAGTCTTCGCGCGCTACATCCACCACCATTCCCCGCGCGCCCGCGGCCCCTTCGTGGCGATCAACTGCGCGGCGATTCCGGAGAACCTGCTCGAAGCCACGCTGTTCGGCTACGAGAAGGGTGCCTTCACCGGGGCGCAGACGGCGCAGCCCGGCAAGTTCGAACAGGCCCAGGCCGGCACCATCCTGCTCGACGAAATCTCCGAGATGCCGCTCGGCCTGCAGGCCAAGCTGCTGCGCGTGCTGCAGGAACGCGAGGTGGAGCGCGTGGGCGGCAAGAAGCCGGTGGAACTGGACATCCGCGTGCTGGCCACCAGCAACCGCGACATGCTGCGCGAGATCGCCGCCGGGCGCTTCCGCGAGGACTTGTACTACCGCCTCAACGTCTTCCCGCTGGCCATCCCCTCCCTGCGCGAACGGCAGGGCGACGTGCTGCCGCTGGCGCGCTACTTCCTCGCCCGCCACGGCGAGCGCCTCAAGCGCCAGGCACGCATCTCCCCCGAGGCCGAAGCCCTGCTGCAGGCCTACCACTGGCCGGGCAACGTGCGCGAACTGGAAAACACCATGCACCGCGTGCTGATCCTCACCGCCGGCGACAGCGTGGTGCCGGAAACCGTGCGCCTGTGCCTGCCGCACTGGAACGGCGAAGCGTCCGCGCCTGCCGTGCCGGCGCAGCCGGCGTTCGTGGTGCCGCCGCCCATGCCGGCATCGCCGGCACTGGCGAGCGCCCCGTGGCCGGCACCGGCAAATGAACCGGCAAATCTTGCCGCCGCCTGGCAGCCGACGGCGGCCGCGCGTCCGGCGAACATGAAGGATCTGGAGCGCGAGCACATCCTTTCCACGCTGCGCGAATTCGGCGGCTCACGCAAGAAGACCGTTGAAAAGCTTGGGATTTCCGAACGCACGCTGCGCTACAAGCTGCAGCAGTACCGCGACGAAGGATACGACGTCTGAGCGCCGGGGGGGTCTGGCCCGTCTCTTGCTATCTATTCACTGAAAACGCGTGCGCCCAGGGATCGACCGGGGCGTTGCGGCGTGGGTGCGGGTACGCACGCACGTGGCTGGTGGCATGGCGATTGCTCTGCTAGACTGAAAGACAAGGAAACCCGGAACCGGGGGAAATGATGGATACCCGCGGAATTGACCAGATGCTCAACGAGTTGCGCTCGGTATCGCAGGCGGCCACAGGCAAGCCGGCGGGCGGAGCGCAGCCGGCCGCCGAGGGCGTGGATTTCGCCCAGGTGCTGCAGAACGCCCTGGTGGATGTGAGCAGCGCGCAGAAAGAGGCGCGCGCCATGGCGGAAAGCTTCACCGCAGGCGACCCCAACGTGAATCTGCAGGAAGTGATGGTGGACCTGCAGAAGGCCAGCCTGTCCTTCCAGCAGATGGTGCAGGTGCGCAACCGCCTGGTGACCGCCTACCAGGACATCATGAACATGCCGGTCTGAGCGTCCGGACCGCAGCATCGAACGACAACGCCGCCCATTCGGGCGGCGTTGTCGTTTACGGCCGATTCGGGGAAACCGTCACATGCCGCGCTCGCGCGCGCTGCGGTCGCGCTCCACCTTGAAGATGTAGCGCTGGATGAGGTTGTTGGCACTGTTGGGCAGGTCGACGAATTCGCAGCCGGCGCGCAGGACCTCGGTGCCGCTGCGGTTGGTCAGGCGGAACAGGTTGCGTACCCGCATGCGCACCGCTACCGGCCCGAAATCGGGCAGGGTGATGCGGCAGTCGTCGAATTCCATGCCCGGGGTGAACTCCACGTCGTCGGGCGGTACCACGACCGCCAGTCCGCCGCCGGAAATGTCCAGCACGCGGGCCTCGATGGAGCGTGGCTCGCCGTCCGGCCCCGGGAGCAGGGGAATGATGCAGGTGAGCGCGTGGGTGACCGGTGTGATCAGGCGGTAGAACTCGCGGCGCTGAAGGCGCAGCAGGCGTTCCGGGCGGCCGGCGAGGAAGGCGTCGCGGCCTTCGTAGGTGACTTCCTGGATGCCACCGAGCGGAAACTGGATCTTGATGCCTTCGATCTGCGTGGCGCAGATCAGCTCCTCGGTTTCCGCGACGCGGCGGTTCACCGCCTCATCCGGGCTGGCGTCGAACACCACCTGCTCTTCGTTGTTGATCACCGCCAGCAAGGCGGTCAGGAAGGACTGGTTGCCGGACGGCAGATAGGTGGTGATCAAGGCGCGGCTTTCGACCAGCGTGCGTACGATCTGCTTGATCTGCTTGGGATCATGCAGCAGGTACTGGGCGAAGTCGTCGGATCGGAGCAATTCGACGCGGGTGCTGTGTTCGGTGGTCATGCTGGGGTCCGGCAATCGGTGCGGCGCTTGGGGCAGGGAGGAATTCTAGCGCAAGGGTCCGTCCGCATTCGTACGGATATCGGTGGATTCCCGGCGGTATTCGGTGGATCAGGTGTCCCGGTCCGGTTTTTCCGGCGTGGCGGGCAGGCCGGGCAGGCGCGAATGGTCGGGCGGCGGGGCGCTCATGTCGCCCTGTTCGACGCGATACAGCCAGGCCAGCAGTTCGGCCACGGCGACGTAGAGCTGGGGAGGAATGCGTTCGTCGAGATCCACCTGCATCAGCAGGGCGACCATCTCGGGCGATTCATGGACATAGACCCCGGCTTCGCGGGCGCGCTCAATGATTTCCTGGGCGATCAGGCCCCGGCCCTTGGCCACCACACGCGGTGCCGCGTCGCCGGCGGAGTAGGTCAGTGCGACCGCCTCGCCACGGCCGGTGCCGGAGAAGGGTTCATCCGGCGGACACATCGCGCAGCTCCACGGCCATGCCGGTCAAGGCGATGCCGGCGGCTTCCAGGGCCTCTTCCAGGGCTGCGCGGCCATCCAGCAGGGCCTGGGCGGCATCCGCGTCGTCGGCCTGCAGGCGCAGCGCCAGTCCGGCCGCACCGAGGTACAGATGGGCATCCACCCCGCCCAGGCGGGGCAGCGACAGGCGCAAGGTGGTGTGCCATTCACGGCCGTCGCCGCTGCCATCGCCTTCACCCTCGCTGGGGTCCTCGATGCTGAGTTCCATGTGCTGGCCCGGCCAGGCCTGGCCGTGCCAGACGTATTGCTGGGTGGCCAGCGCGTCGAGTTGCTGATGCACGACGGGCAGCACGCGTTCCGGAATCGGTGCCAGGCGCGCAGGCTGGGTATTGTCGATCTGGCTGGCGGTCTGAGCCGACGAGCGTTCGGGGCCGTTGACCGCCGGCACGGCACCGGCGGCGCGGGCCTGGGTGAGGCTCGCCGCCCCCTGGGTCTGTGAGGTGCCGGCCGTGGAGGCTGCGGATGCCGGGCCTTGCGGAGTGCCGGCAGCCGTGCCGGCAGTCGCTGGCTGGCCGGGCAGGCCGCCCTGGGGAAGCATGCCGCCGGGCAGTGGCCGGCCAGCCATGCCCAGTTGGCCCTGCGGTTGGGAAAGCAGGGCTGCGGTATCCACCTTGCCGGCGAGCCAGCGCGCCTGCTGGGCTTCGTAGAACAGCCCGCTCTGCGCGAGCGCCTGGCGCAGGACCGGGGCGAACACCGCGCCGTTGGCGGGTGGTGTGTTGAGCAAGGGCCGGCCTTCGGCCAGGCGTGCCGGTTCGGCGGCGGGCTGTCCGGTGAGCAGGAAGCTGATCAGCCGTCCGGTGGGGCTGAGTTCCGGCCGCGCGGCGCCCGTGGCGCCGGCGTCCGCCAACTGGGCGAAGACCGCGCGGGGCGTGGAATGGGTGACGACCAGTTCCAGGGTGTCCCCGGCCTTGGCGGAGTGGGGCAGGGCCAGGGTGATCTGCCGCCCGGCGACGATGGCCTGGAAGGTGCCGTCCGGCAGGGTGCGCTGGAGTGCGGCGGTGAAACGCTGGCCGGGCAGCAGGTCCGGCAACTGGGCCTGGATCGCCCGCGCGCGTTGCAGCCCGGGGACCGGCGGTTCGGTCTCGAAGAAGCTTGCTTCGGTGAGCAGGCGCAGGCGGGCGGCGAGGTCGGCGGGAATCATGGCGGTGGTTATCCGTTCAGAATCCGGCTCTAGGGTCTGTTGTCATATGTTTCATGGGTCGCGCTCGGCCGAGTGGGCTTCCAGTGCAAGGCGCGGCGACGTGGATTGGGTGGTTCCCAATCGAGGAGCCGCAACGCGGCAATGGAAGCCCACTCGGCCGAGCCCTTCGGGTTGTGTCCAAACGCCCCCGCTACGGCGTTGCGCTCCTTGTCGAGGGAACCACCATCGACTGCGTCGCGCGCCTTGTAGCGAGCGCGTTTGGACACAACGCGACCCATGAAACCTATGACAACAGACCCTAACCTCCGAACTTCCCATAGGCGTTACGGACGTTGCGATCCAGAACCGAGCCGGAGAGCAGCTTGCGGGTGCTTTCCAGGGCGGGCTCCGCATGAGTACGGATTTCCCGATCGAGTTCGAGGATGCGCTGCAACGTCGCCGTCACGGCTTCCTGATCGGCATGCGTCAGTTCGAGGGGCGCGCGGGCCTGGCTTTGATCGCGCAGATCGGCGGCCTGCTGCTGCAGCTCGGCCAGACGGTCCCAGTCATTGTCGCGCGCCACGCCGAGCATGGCTTCATACAGGGACAGCAGGCGGTTGGCTTCCGTGCTGGTCAGCATGCGGGAACCTCCTTTTCTTCAGCCGACCTGGTCGGCAATGCCCTGCCAGGCTTCACGCAAGCCCGCCAGCAGGCCGGAAACTTCGTCCAGCGCGGCCTGGCTGTTGTGCAGGTTGGCATACAGCAGGCGGTCCGCCATGTATTCGTACAGCGCATCCAGCCGGACGGCGAGTTCGCCGCCGCTGTTCAGATCCAGGCTGACCTTGAGGCCATTGGTGATGATGTCGATGGCCTTGGAGATGGCGGCGCCCCGGCGGGGGATGTCGTCGTGCTCCATCGCGCTCTCGGCGGTGCGCAATGCCAGCAGCGCACCGTCGTAGAGCATCAGGATCAACTGATGCGGAGAGGCCGCCTCGACACCGGTTTCCGTGCCGACCCGGGTGTAGGCCGAAGCGCGGTTTGCATAGGAGCGGGTACCGAACATGGCTTGATTCCCGGTTTTTAACTGGATGAACCGATCTTCGGCAGGCTGGCCAGTTGCTGGGTCAGATAGGTGCTGGTCTGGGTCAGGCTGGCGAGCAGGGTGTCGAGCTTGGAGTACTGCAAGCGGTAGTTCTCTTCCACCGTGACCAGTTTTGCCTCCAGCGCATCGTACTGCTTGGTCAGCGCCTTGATCGTGGTGTTGATGCCGTCGGTACGTCCGGCGATGACCCCTTCCTTGGAGTCCAGGAAGCTTTCCAGCCGGGCGCTGAGGGAGGTGGCGAAGCCTGCCTCGCCGGCAAAGAAATTGCCGACATTCTTGCTCGGATCCTTGAGTGCGGCCTCGAGTTTGGTGTCGTCGATGACCAGCGTGGTGCGGTCGGTCTTGTCGAAGGAGATGCCGAGCTGCGACAGCGAGGTGAGGCCGTCGTTGGCGTACGTGGCATTGAGGGCGTTGCGCAGCTGGTTTTGGATGTTGCGCGCGGTGGAGTCGCCAGTGAGCGTGGAGGCCTGCTCGTTTTCCGCATCATAGGAGGTCAGCGAGCGGATGGTGCTGTACGCCTCGTTGTAGGCCTTCACGAAGGCTTCGATGGCGCTCTTGGCCGCGCTGGTATCTTCTGTGATGCTCAGTGTGCCCTTGACGCTGGTGGCGGTGCCCGTGGGCTCCTTGGTCAGGGTCAGGGTGACGCCGTCGATCACGTCGTCGATGGTGTTCTTGCTGCGGGTGATTTCGATGCCGTCGACCTTGAGGCGGGCGCTTTCGGCAGCCTGCACGGAATACAGCTTGTCTCCAGTGGCCGGGGTTGCGGCGGGGTCATAGCTGAGATCCGCCAGACCATCTTCGCCGGTCAGCCGGAAGGCCATGTTCTCGCCGGTGGCGCTGCCGGTCAGGACGAGCTGGTTGTGCGTACCGTTGTTGATGATGCTGGCCTTGATGCCCAGGGAGGCATCGCCATTGATGGCATCGCGCAATTCTTCCAGGGTGCTGCCTTCGAACTCCAGCGAGGCCATGCGCTCGCCGTCGGCGACGAAGGCGCCATCGGTGATCGTGCCGAACTGGACGGTCAGCTTGCCGGCGGCAGGGGTGAAGGTGCTGTCCGCCGCCGTGGCGATGCGCTGCTCGCGCGCAAGGTTGAGCACTTCCACGGTATGGCTGCCACTGGCCGCGCCCGCCTTCGATGTGGCGGTAAAGCCAGCATCGCTGCTCACCGTGGTCTTGGTGGCGGTGAAAGTGTCCAGCTTTTTCAGCGCATCGGTGGCGGTCTGCAGGGAAGCCAGCGAGCTCTTGATCTGGCCGAAGGCGGAAAGCTTGGCCTGCTGGGCGGCCTCCTTGGTGGCGAGCCGGGCAAGCGGTTGCTGTTCGACCGTCATCAACCCAGAAACAATGGTGTTGATGTCGATGACGGAACCGCCGGTGGTAATCGCAGCCATGATGTGCTTCTCCTTCTCTATGGGCCGCTCAGGCTTCCTGGCGCAGCAACAGCCCTTGCAGCTTGTCCAACGCCTTGGCGATGGAAATGATTTCCTCGGATGGAATCTGCCGGATGACTTCGTCCGTGCTGGTGTCGATCACCTTGACCACGGTCTTTCCGGTATCTTCGTCAAGCGAGAAAAGCAGATTTCGTGCCACGGGCTGAATGGTTTCGCGCACTTCATCCAGTGCCTTCTGGATGTCGGATACCGTGGCCGGCGTCTTGGCGGCGGATTCGGCGACGTCTTTGGTTTGTTCGGCCTTCGACGTTTCGGTGGTCTTTTGCCCGGCAAGTGCTGCACCGGCCTGCTGCGCGGCGGAGGGCAGGGGAGCCAGAGGCGGAAGTTGCCGGAGATCGGCGGCCGGCAGGCCGCCCAGGGCAGGAGTACTCATGATCGTTTTCCTCCTCTATGGGGGAACGGCGCGAGGCTCTTGCGAGCCCCGCGCCGTGCATTGTGCATCAGCCTACTCTGTTTAGCCGAGCAGCGAAAGCACGTTCTGCGGCAGGGCGTTGGCTTGCGAGAGCATCGCGGTGCCGGCTTGCTGCAGGATCTGCGCGCGGGTCAGGTTGGCCGTTTCCGCGGCGAAGTCGGTGTCGCGGATGCGGCTGCGGGAGGCCGACATGTTTTCCGACGTGGTCTGCAGGTTGGCGATCGTGGTTTCGAAGCGGGACTGCAGGGCGCCGTACTTGGCACGCTGGCTATTCACCGCGGCCAGGGCGGAGTCGACCATCGCCAGGGTGCGCTGCGAGGAATCCACCGAGCTCACGTCCAGGTCCGCGACCTTCTGCAGCTGGCCGGATGCCGCTGCCGCGCTGAAGAAGTCGGTGGTGTTCGCGGCGTCGAGGCTGAAGGACTTCTCGGAGTCGAGCACCAGTTGGCCGGTGGCGACAGCGGTGGCGCCGGTGGCGGTGGCGGTGCCGCCGATCGTCGCCGAGGCAGAGCCGCTCGCCGCGTTCTCGATGGTGATGTTCTCGCCATTGGCGTTGAGCAGGGTGATGCCGTCGCCGGCGTCGTTGACCCGGGCGGTCACGCCGGTCTTGGCGGACACGTCGTTGAAGGCATTGACCGCGGCTGCCAGACCGTCCTGATCGACCGCGCTACCGATGGTGAAGGAGATCGTCACCGCGGTGTCGTTGTCCGACTTCACATCGAACTTGTAGGACGTGTTCGCCGTCATCGCGGTCACGTCGATTTCGGTCTTGGCGGAAGCCTTCACGCCGGTCTTGCCGGTTTCCGCGTTGATCTGTTCGGCAGCCTTCTTGGCGGAAGCGCCGGCAGCGATGGCGACAGTGGCCTGGCCTGCCGCGCCGTTGATGGTGATGGTGCCGCCCACGACCCGGCTGGTAGCCGCGGCGTTCGAGGCAATCGCCGCAGCGGTGCTGCCGGCGGTCAGGTCGCCCTTGGCGCCCGCATCCGTGGCCACCTTGGAGCCGATACGGTAGTTGCCGTACTGGCTGGTGCTGAAGTTGGCCGAGGTGGCGGTGATGCTCTGGCCGGCGTTGGCGCCGACCTGGAAGGTGGCGGAGGTGAAAGAGCCGTCCAGCAGCTTCTGGCCGTTGAACTCGGTGGTCTTGGCGATGCGGTCGAGTTCGGCGGTGAGCTCGTTCACTTCGGCGTTCAGCGCCTGACGGTCGGAAGCCGAGTTGGACGCGTTGGACGATTGCACGGCCAGTTCGCGGATACGCTGCAGGATGTTGCCGGCGGATTCGAGCGCGCCTTCGGCGGTCTGCGCCAGCGAGATGCCGTCGTTGGCATTGCGGCGGGCTTGATCCAGACCGCGGATCTGCGCGCTGAAGCGCTCGGAAATGGCGAGGCCGGCGGCGTCGTCCTTGGCGCTGTTGATACGAAGGCCGGACGACAGGCGCTGCAGCGAGGTGGACAGCGAGCTGGCGGAGTTGTTCAGGTGGCGCTGAGCGTTGAGCGACTGAACGTTGGTGTTGATGACTTGTGCCATGATTTTTCTCCCGACGTAGAGAAGAAGTACCAATAAGGGCCGGCGTTTGCCGGGGAACCTGCTACGAGCCAGTCTGCAAATCCGATTCCTGTGCTCTTGGGTCCATTAACGACCCCTGGGGTGCGAACTTTAGGAATTTTTTGCCGGCTTTGCCGGTGGCCGGCAATCTTGTGCGCGGGGATGGTCCGCGCGGCACGGTAAGATGCGGCACTCTCCGAACTGACATGGGTGCCGCGCTTTATGACCGGACACAGTTCTCTTTCGGCACGGGACCAGGCTTTCTTGAGCGAGGCCGCGACGCATTTCGTCTCCGGCCGTCCTGCACAGGCGGCTGAGCTGGCCCGTGCACTGTGTGCGCGGCATGCGCGCTTCGGCCCTGCGCACAAGTTGCTCGGTAGTGCATTGCATCTGCTTGGTGAACACGACGAGGCGGTGCGGGTGCTACGCCTTGCGGTTGAACTCCTGCCGGGAGACGGGCAGACCTGGAGCAATCTCGGCAACGCCCTGGACGCGCTGGGTGATGCGGAAGGAGCGATTGCCGCGCACCGCCGGGCGGTGGAGCTGTTGCCGGATGCCGCCACCCCCCGTCACAACCTGGGCTGTGCATTGCTGCAGCAGGGCAAGCGTATCGAAGCGCTGGAGCAATTCTGGCTGGCCTACGAGCGTTCTCCGCAAGACGAGGAATTGGCGCGCTTGTGCCGGGAACTGGTCCTCGAAGTGGGCGATGCGGACCTGCAGCGCAGGTTTTGCCGCCTGAACCTGCAGCATTTGCCGCAAGACGCCGGGGCATTGGGGGTGCTGGGGGCCTTGCTGGTAGACGGTTCTCCGGAGGAACAGAAAGAGGCTGAGCAATTGCTTGCCGCGGCGTTGAACGAGACGCCGGACAATGCGGTGATCTGGTCGAACCTGTGCGTGCTGCTGCGCAGCCAGACCCGGCTGGAAGAGGCGATCAAGGCCGGCAGGAGAGCGGTGGCCCTGGCCCCGCAATGGGCGCCGGGATTCAACAACCTGGGTACTGCCTTGCGCGACGCGGGTGCCTGGGAAGAGGCGAAGCAGCAGTTCATGCAGGCCTTGGCGCATGATGGAGAATGCGCCGATGCCTGGTACAACCTCGGCTGTGTCTGCGTGGACCTGGGGGAGCATGACGATGCGCGTGCGGCGTTTGTCGAGGCTGTTACACGCTTTCAGCACCCCGCCTGGCTGTTGCAGGCCGCCCATGCCTGCCGCCAGGTCGCTGACTGGGATGCGGCGCAGTTGATGGAAGGCGAACTGGGGCGGCAATTGAGCGCGGGTAATCTGCGCGCGGCGGATGAATGCCGTCCGTCACCGTTTGCCTTTCTGACCACCCCGGGGACGGATGCCGCAGCCCAGTTGCAGGTGGCGCGCAATTATGCCGATCGGTTCGCGGAACTGCCCGCGCTTGCCCCGGCTTCGCCGCCGGTGGGGACGGACGATCAGGAGCGTCTGCGGGTCGGGCTGTTGTCCGCGGATTTCCGCGATCACGCCACCGCGCACTTGATGACCGGCATGCTGGAGGCGCTGGACCCCGGCCGCTTCCACCTGATCGCCTACGATTATGGTCCGCCGGCCGGGGAAGGCGACGCCTACCGCCGCCGTTTGCGCGAGGCCATTCCGGACTGGGTGCCGATCGCGTCGATGGCTGGCCTGGAAGCCGCGCAACGCATGCGGGCGGACGGCGTCGGGATCGCGATCGATCTCAAGGGCTGGACGCAAGGCGCGCGGACCGAGGTGCTGGCCTACCGTCCCGCGCCGGTGCAGATGCAGTGGCTGGGCTTCCCGGGCACCATGGGCGCGCCCTGGCTGGACTACATCATTGCCGATGCGGTAGTGATTCCGCATGGAGCAGAGGCCGGCTACAGCGAGCAGGTGCTGCGCCTGCCGGGCTGCTACCAGCCCAACGATCGCCACCGCGTCATTGGCGCCATGCCTTCCCGCGCGGCCCTGGGACTGCCGGAGGACGCGGTGGTGTTGGCGGCCTTCCATCAGTATTACAAGATCACTCGCGAGCTGTTCGCGCTGTGGCTGCGCGTGCTCGCGCGTTGTCCGCAGGCGGTGCTGTGGCTGCTCGACGGACCGGACAGCGCAAAGGCGGTTCTCGTCCGCGAGGCGCAGGCGGCCGGGATCGATCCCGCGCGGCTGGTGTGGGCGCCGCGCCTGCCGGTGGCCGAACATCTGGGGCGTCTGGCGCAGGCGGACATCGCCCTCGATACCTTCCCGGTGAATGCGCACACCACGGCCAGCGACGCCTTGTGGGCCGGCGTGCCGCAGGTGGCGCTTTGCGGCGAGACCTTCGTGTCGCGCGTATCGGCCAGTATCGTGTGCGCGGCGGGCCTGCCGCAGCTGGTGGCGCACGATCCGGCCGATTATGAGGCACTGGTGTTCAGGCTGGTGTGCGACGGTGCGCAGCGCGCCGCCTTGCGTACGCAGTTGCGCGAAACCCGCGACCGGGTCGCGCTGTTCGACGCGCGGGCCTTCGCGCGCCATTTCGGCGCGGGCCTGGAAATGGCCTGGGCACGCCACCGGCAGGGGTTGCCGGCGGCGCATATCGATGTGCCGGCCATGGTTTCCGTCTGAAGCAGTGACGGTGCTGCGGATTCAAGCGCCGAGTATGTCTTCCAGGCTGCCGGCAAGCAGCACGCGGTCGGTCCATTCCAGCAGCTCGGCCTCGCCGGCCTGGGCGACGCGTTCGCGCAGGGTGTCCGGCAATGGGCCGAAGCGGCGTTCGAGCAGGCGCAGAAGCACGGCGGACTGGCCTTCCATGCGACCTTTCGCCAGCCCTTCCTCCCGCGCCACCTTTAGTTCGGTCTTCTCATCGCGCAGCGCGCGTTCGCGCACGAAGGCCAGGCGGCGGGCTTCGTCGTTGGCCGACAGGGCGTCGAGGTAGTCCTGCGCTTGCAGGACCGGTTCGTGGGTGATGTGGCGCATGCGGTCGTCCTCCTGCCAGTGCTCGAACCAAGTCACCCAGTCTGCCAGCACGCCATGGCTGTGCGCCAGCAGGCGGTCGGCCTTGGGCAGTTCGAGCACGTTCAATTGTAGTTCCTCTCCCAGCAGGATGCGCGGCTGGCGGCGGTCGCGCAGTTCGAAGCACCAGTGTGCCTGGGCGGGCTCGTCGAACAGGGTGAAATCGAGCAGGTGGATGCCGATCACCGGCTTGAGCCGGGTGTAGTCCTCGCCGCCATTCAACTGTCCGGCCAGCAGGCGGGCCAGATAGTAGGCGCTGCGGGCGTTCCAGCCGGCATGGCGGCGGACCTGCATCTCGACGTTGTAGAGGCGCCCGGCGGCGTCGCGGGCGAGTACGTCGAGCACGATGAACTTGCCGGTGAGTTCGGCCGGTTCGATGCTCGGGTTGAGGATGTCGACCACCTCCACCGGGGGCGCGTCGGCGCGCACGGCGTTGATGAGGTCGGCGAGCAGGTCCGGGGCGGCGGAGAACAGGCGCTTGAAGACGAAATCGTTGCGCGGATCGAGCAGGGGGCGGGACATGGCGGTGGCCGGGGCGGGGAAATGGCGGGAATTCTATATCAATAATGCCATTAACATCATTTGCCCGCCCGGAGCGATGCGCGGCTGGCGGCAGCCCGCTCCTGCCATGGCAGGGCAAACGCCTGTAAAGGATTTCCTGCGATTACCCTGGTATCAGGTGTTGTATGAGGTCCGGTTTGGGTCGGTACCGCGCCGGCCGTGCCGTGCGAGTTGGCGGATGGCTGACCGCCTGCTGTGCTGGACTGACGAGTGGCCAACATCCCTCGACAAGCTGAGGGCGTGTTTCATTGCCGGGTGAATAAGGCCGCTCCTGCGGCCCGGCCTGCTAGCGCGTCCAGGCGGCACGCCATTCGTCCAGATGGTCTTCCAGCATCCAGTGTCGGCGGACGTGGGCCTGCAGTGCCTGGCCTTCGGCGCGGGTTGCGTCGAGATCGTGAATACGCTCGCGGATGGCGGCGATCCAGGCCTGCGCGGTGTTGGCGACGCGTTTCACCGGGAAGTCCGGCTGCTGGTAGGGACCGACGTCCGAGCACACCACGGGGTAGCCGAGAATGCCGTATTCGAGCAGCTTGAGCGGGCTCTTGGCCTCGTTGAAGGCGCTTGCGCCGATGGGGGCGAGCGCCAGGTCGAGATCCATGGCGGCCAGTTGCGCGGGATAGGCATCGAATGGTACGGCACCATGGATCTGCTTGATGTAGGGGCGTAGTTCCGGCCGGACGATGCCGAAGAACACCCAGTCCACCTCGCGTGACAGCAGCGGAACGATCTGCGACAGCAATTGCAGGTCGCCGAGGTGGGAATCGCTGCCCGACCAGCCGACACGGGGCTTCTTGCGCTGCTTGCGTGGAGGGGCGACCGCCCCCCACACCGCTCCAGGAAGATAGTTGGGCGCGATGCGCACTTCCGGCACCAGCGGACCATAGGCTTCCGCCAGCGGGGCAGTGGGAACGACCAGGCGGTCGCATCGCCGCAGCGAGGCTTCGAAGCAACGCAGGGCGTTATCGCCGAAATGCCTGGCCGCCGGATTTTCCGGCGAAACCTGGGTGACCAGGTCGTCTACCTCGACGATACGCAGCGCGCGGCTGTGCGCCTGATAGATTTCCAGCGCGCACAGATGGCGTTCGCTGGTCGGCTGTTGCACCACGATGGTCGATAGGTCGGCCTTGGCGGTTTCGACCGGGATGAGAAAACGCTGGCTGGCATAGTTGCGGGTGAGGCCGGCGTCCTGCAGGGCGCGCGCGGGAACGAGCATGCGGTATTCGCCGCTGCCCGCGCGGTTGATGGGATGGACCAGGATGCGCGGCAGGGGATTCCAGGGGGTGGGGTTCCACGACAGGACCGCTTCCGGCTCCGGCTGGAGCGCCGTTCCGCGCAGGCTGAGGTTGGGATTGGAGGCCGGATCGCGGGCCAGGCGGCTCAGCCAGCGTTGCTGAAGTGCCAGGCTGGTATCGTGCTGCGCCGGGGCCGGCGTCTCGGCGTCGGAGTGCAGCAAGGTGGCAAAGGGTGTCCACAGGATGCGCTTGCCGTCGGCGGAAAGCCGCAGGCAGAAGTCCACATCGGCCCAGGCGTCCGGAAAAACCTCGTGGTCGAAGCCACCGGCGGACAGGTAAGCCTCCCGCGCCACCAGCAGGCAGGCGCCGCTGACGGCGGAAACTTGGTGGCTGACCTGGTTGCGCGCCAGCACATCCGCCTCGTCGGCCGGCTTGCCGGCGAATGGCGTGGCTGCCGCGCCGTCGAGTCCGAGCAGATAGCCGCCATGTTGCAGGCTGCCGTCGCTGCGCAGCAGGCGGGCGCCGACCGCCACGACTTCCGGCTGCTGCGACAGCGCAACCATCTCGCCCAGCCAGTCGCGGTGCAGGGCGGCCGTGCTCGGGGCCAGCATCAGCAGCAGCGCGCCACTGGCTGCCTGCGCGCCGAAATGGATGCGCGCAGAGGGAGAAGTGGCCGGCGCATCGGTGTGTACGGTGAGCCGGTCGTCGCCCAGTTGCCGCAAGGCTTGCAGGTAAGCCTGAGTGTCAGTGTCAAGCGCTTGATGCCCGATCAGGACGACTTCGAAATCGGGATAGTCGGTCTGCTCGAAAAGGTTCTCGATGCAGCGTTGCAGGTGAGTGAGCCGGTCGTCGGCGGCAATGAGGATGGAAACCCGTGGCGCCGCTTGCAGCGGATAGAGGATGCGGGCGGTGCCGGCGGCCAGGCCGGGATGGGCCTGGGCTTGCGGCGCCTGGCGGGCCAGGTGGCGTTGCAGGCAGGGCAGTTGCGGGTAACTGCCCTCCGGCAAGGGGTGAAGGGCCGGATGCGCCGCGCTGCGGTGATACAGCACGTCCGCCAGATGGCCGAAGGCGGCCGCCGGCAGGTGCTCCGCCAGCTGCAGGGCAAGATCGAATTCGCCTTGCCGGTCGGGCAGAAGCTGCCAGCCGCCCGCGGCCTGCCAGATGGTCTGCCGGGCCAGCAACAGGCCACCGATGTAGGCGCTGCCGCGCAGCCATTCGAGATCGAAATCCGGTTTGAAGCGCGGGGAATGGCGGGCGCCATCCGCCTCGACGATGTCTTCGTCGGTATAGACCGCATGCAATTGCGGGTTCGAGTGCAGGTATTCGGCCAGCACCAGCAGGGCATGCGGCGCGAGCAGATCGCCGGCGCGCACGATGCCGACCCAGCGGGTTTCCGGCGCGTCGGCCAATGCCCGGGCGGCGTTTTCCCCTACCGCTTCCCCGGCGTGCCATGCCAGGCGGTCACCGTTCAAGCCTTCGGGGGCGGGCTGCGGACTGGCGACGCTGACGAACACGCCGGAGTAATACTGCCCCGCCAGGGATCGCAGGGTGCGGGCCAATGCCTGCGTGTCGCCGCCTTCGTCGAGTACGGCGAGGTGGAAGCGCGGCGGCGTGTCCCAGGTCTGGATACGCTGTTCGTAGGCCCTGGCGTCGCTTGCGTGGAAGCGGTGGGTGGCGATCCAGTCCTGGTAGGTGTCGGATGGTGTCATGGCGTGAATGGGGTGTGCTGCCGCGTTTCCTTGAGGGTTTCAAATGGGTTTTGCGTTTCGAGCATTCTGCGGGCCTTTTCCTGAAGGGTCGTCAGGAAGGCATGAGCCTGATCTGCGCAATGTCTGGAATGCGCCAACTCTTCCTGCAAGACGTTCCATTCTGGTTCAATCCACGAAATGTTGTCGATGCGAGGGTTCGTGGAGACGAGAATGTCCCGGACAAAAATATGAAGCTCTCCGTCATCCGGTTCGCGCTTCAGGATTTGCGCGCAGGTGGCGAGTGCCTGCCATAGCCGGTTTTGCAGGGTAAATGCAGCGGCAAGCTTGCGCAGACAATTCGTCGAGGAGAACTCCAGTGACGCGCCTTGCGGCAGGATGGAAATGGCCTTGTCCATGAGGCCTCGCTCGATGTAAATGCCTCCGAGCATGTCATGGATTTCCCATCGGGTCGTTTGGCGTTCGATAAGAAGTTCCATCAACTGGATGGCTTCTTCATCCGCTCCCTGGCGGATGAGTTTGTCCAGCTTCTGAATGAGTCTGTTTTCGTCGGAAACGGAAATGGTTTCCACATTCGATGTCTTGGGGGGAGGGGCCGTTGTGGTCGCCGGCCCGGAGCTGGGGATGATTTTCGCAACGGACTGGTCGATCCATGCGGAAAATACCAACGCGGGATCCGTCGCCGATGCGTGATGGGCGAAGAACTCTTCCCTGGACAGGGCTTCGAGGAATTGATTCACGTGTTTCGCCCGCTGCTCCGGAGCCAGCAGCCAGAGTGCTTCTATTTTGGACGGGCGCTCCCGTGCTTGGTGCAGGGGCAGGCGTTGCTGGGTCGAAGATGCAAAATCCAGGATTGAGTCCAGCATGTACGAATTGCTATTTTCATAGAGAGCCCTGTAGTCATTGACTTCGCGTGTCAGCTTTTCAAGAATTCCCGGCTCGTCCGCCCAGCCGGTTCCGGGAGGGTTCCATCCCTCTTTTGTCAAATAGTCGGATGGCACCCGAAGTACCGGGCAGCCGCACAGGAGGGCTTCATTGGTGATGGAGGATTGTTCGTAGCAATACAGGACCTTCGATCGCCTGAGGATGGCTGCAATCTCTTCCGGGGAGCGCGGTATGTCCTGGCAAAGACTGATGGAGCCGTCTTTTATGGCATCAGGTACCTGAAAGCCGGCGATGAGATACTTGTGTGCGTAATAGCATGTCAGGGTTCTCGACTGGTCATGCTCGTTGTTGTCATTGTTGAATATTCTCAGGTCCACCAGAGGCGTGGTGAGCCGGGCCGATTCCCGCTCCTGGGGGGTGATCCATTCGGCGAAGTGAAAAATCAGGGCATCTGCCGGCAGGATCTTGGGGCCGCCGACGGTGCCGGGGGTGTTCAGGAGCCAGAGGGCCTTCGAGGGCGTCTGGAAGGAGTATTCATAAGCGACTTCCGGATATACGGAGATGGGAGTTTTCCCGCTAAGGAAGTGGTTCTTGATGGTTTCCGGATCCAGGCGTGGCGTTCTGAGATGAGGGCTGATCCTTGTGCCGTGGGGTACGTAGGCTTCGTACCCGAGTTCATTCAGGATATGGCACAGATAGTGCAAACAGCGGACGCCAGCGGCCCTGTGAGTGTAGCCGGGCGCGAATATGTAATAGGGGTTGTTTTCCGCCTGGAAGCAATGTTTTATTTGTTTTCTTGCCATGGCCCGCATTCACTCCGAGGGTGGATTTTCTCGTTACGGTTTTTACTGGAATCCGGATGTGCGATAGTAGTTCAGCGTTCTGGCTATCGCGGTGTCGAGGTCGACGGTTTGTTCGACATTGAGTTCTTTTCTTATCCGGGTCGTCTCTGGAAGGTAATTGTCCGGTGATGAGGTTTCTTTTTCATCTGAATTATTTTCGATAATCGCGGTGCATCCGGCCTGTCCGGCGATCTTCCCGGCGAGTTCGCCGATTGAAACCGGTTCGCTCGACCCCACGTTGTACAGCCGGCCCGAGGGTGCATCAAACAGGACGGTCAATAGCCATACCAGCAGATCGGTTGGATACAGGAAGGATCGAACAGGGGTTCCACTGCCTCGGACACGAATGGGGCCGCCGTTGATCGCGTCTCGAATGAAATTCCCCGCTGCATAGTGGATGTCAGTTTGGAGATAGGGGCCGATGAACGTGAAGCAGCGACAGATCTTGACTTCGTAGGCGTTCATGCCGGCATGGATGCGGGCCAGGAGTTCGGCTGCCCGTTTGGCCTCGCCAAGCGCGGATGCGACCGGCCGGGTAATGTCGGGGGCTCCCGGATACTCTTCGCTTATCGGAAGCGGGTAATCCGTGACCGGTCCATAGGCATTTCCGGAACTGGTAAGAAGAATTTTGCCGGCACCGCAGCGTGCGGCGAATTCAAGCATGCGCTGCGTGCCCAGAACCGTGGTGGTGAATTTTTCCAGGGGCGGTTCGTTGGCGAAGGTGGCTTCGGCCGAGGTTGTCGCCATGTGGATGAGATGGGAGAAGTGGCCAGGAGGAAAGGAGAAATTCCGGACATCCCCGTGTACGAAGCCGATGGCGCCGTTGCCGGCGAGTTGCGGCATTTTCTCGAGAAAGCGCCCACTGTTCCGTGTCAGCACGGTGGCGGAGATATCCGCTGCCAACCGCTTGTTAACCCATGCCAGGGTTTCCAGCAGCCATTTGCCGAAAAAACCGGTTCCCCCGGTGATGAACAGGCGTTCTCCTCTCAATTCCTTGAGTTTGGGAGCCAGCCTTGAAACGATTTCTTCGAGATCGCCGGCAAGGCTGGATCTTTCCTGCTGGGCCAATGTAATGGTTCTCCGGTGGTGTGGCTTATCCCAGAACAACGAGCGCGCTTGCCCAGTATTCCGACGCTGTTCCGAAATGCACTCTTCTGTTGAACGTCAGGTTCAATCCGTAGGGTTCGAAATAGTAGCCAGCAGTTTCCTTCTCGGCTTGCAGGGCAGCCAGCCAGAGCATGTTGGAATAGCCTTTGTGGCGTTGCAGCAGACCTGGAGAGCCGACAAGCGCCGCGCAGGTGTCATGGCCGCCTGCAAGGTGGAACATGTCCGGCAGTGCCGAGATCTGTTCCTGGGCTGCAGGTACGGCATATTCCGTCAGACATGGGAAATAATACCCGACCACATCCTGTTCGTGCATGGCATCGAGCAGACTCTGGTGGCGGGAGTCGGGATGAACGGAGAGTTTTCCGCTCAGGCCGGTCTGGTGGTGATTGGAGAACTGGTATTGAGGAAAGCTTTCCGAGAAGGATGATTCAACTGCCGGCAGATAGGTCTTTTCCAGCGAATCGCCAATGTCGCCGATTCGTTCGGAGCGCGGCAGGAAGAAGGGTACGTGAGTGCCACGGGTAATGTTTTCCGCCCATGGGGTTTCTTGCAGGCGTGTCAGGATGCTTTGCGCCCGCTGCTCGAACTGTTCATGGGTCAGTGCAAGTGGCGGGCCCAGGTGTTTTTTTATGCGATTGAAGATCGCAGGGTAGTCGATCCCGGGTTGCTCTATCCTGAAATAACGCCGCGACTCCAGGTTGGCGGGGTGGGTGAGTGCCGATGGAATCAACCGGCCATGGATGTCGAACGGAGAGCTTGTGCTGTATGCGGAATTTTTCATTGAAGGCTGGATCTTGATTCGTGGGTCATCCGGTTACGCTGTCTTCATCGGAGAATCCTTTTCCCCAAGGTACCGGCAGCAGGGTGACGCCGTTGGTTTTTTCGGCATGAATTTGCATGAATTTCAAATCCTCTCCGATCAGGCAGTCTGGACGATAGGGGCCTAACCAGGGGTTGCGCATGCCGCGTGCGAGAATTTCCTTCAAGGAGGTTTGACGAAGGTTTCCGAGCGAAAAATCAATATACGGACATGGAGTGACTTCCATGGAGGAGGTTACCGTGATGATGCCTTTCACGGTAATGCATCCTTTGTATGATCCATACGATGGAGTCATGTGCGTGAATACGTTGAATTCTTTTTCGAGTTCCCGGACGATGTCCGCCTCTTCCTTGTCGATGACAAAGTCCGGGTGTTCCTTGCAGGCGCCGGTGGGCTTTGCATAGGATACATAGAGGCCGATGCCGCGTTTCGTTGAGAACTCACAGAAATCGCGGAATTCCTTGGTTCGCGCGCGACCCTTTACCAATACGGTCTGGATGATGAGGTTCAGCCCTGCCTCCTGCGCTGCGTCGATTGCTCTCATCGCGCGCTTATAGGATCCGGGTTTGTTCCTGAATGAATCGTGTTCGTCCTCGACAAAACTGTCGATGGAAATCTGAACCTTTTCAACGCCGATTTTCTTCAGGTGCTGCGCTTTTTTCTGGTCGAGGAACCAGCCGTTCGTATCCGTGATGACGTAATGCTTGTCTGGGTCAATGGCTTCCACTACGGCATCGAAATCTTTCATTACGAGCGGTTCCCCGCCGGTAATCACGAACCTGGCCAGACCCAGTTCGTCGGCCTGTTTCGATAGCGCGCGTACGTCATCGAGATTCATCTGCTGCCGTGTATCCGTGATCTTGAATACTTTCTCCAGATGCCTGTCCATGTAGAACTCGGCGGAGCAGTGGGTGCAGTGAAAGTTGCAGAGATAGCTTTTCTCAAGACGGATGATCGGGCTGATTTCGCCCCGCTCTTCCATGTCTGCAATTGCCGCCAGCTTGGCCGCGACGTAAGGCTTGCGGGCGCGGAGGCCGTTTCTGCGCTCCTTTTCGGCGTCGCTCAGTAATTGGTCGGCCGGATCTTCAATTGGATTCACGATCAAGTCCTTTATGTACGAATTGAAAAGCGCCGATTGTGGCATTGGGGTGTGTTTTTAATAATCATTTTTATCCGCTGGCTGGATGGTGCGCGGGTGTTGTTCTCCCTCAACACTTGGAAGAGGGGCAATCGAAGGCCGGTTTGAGCCGGTCTGTATCGTTTGAGAGGTCGTCTTCCGGGAACCAGCGGTAGCGGATGATATTGCAGCCGATACAGGTTTGCGACGCATGCTGAACGCCATCCAGCATTGCGCGCCGGAAATGGCGGAATTTTTCTCCGTTCCAGATCTCACGGACATTTTCCGTGTTGCAATCGCCGAGGATGGCCGGGTAGTCCCAGGAATAGCATGGGACCACCTTGCCATCCGGGTTGATCTGCATGTGGAAGAAAGGCTGCGGGCAAACGGAGACTTGCCCGAGTGGGAGGCCAAACTGGGTCAGGGCGTTGGATTTGTCTTTGAGTATGAGGGAGAAATCGATGGCCTTGTGAATGGGGACCGTCTGCTCCACTGCAATCGTGTCGCAATACTCGCCAAAAAGAGAATGGAATTTCTCCCTGTCGGCCTCGCCATCGAGCGCGGTGTCGATGATCTTGATGTAGACGTGGGTTTCCCCACGATTACGATGGAGATAGGCGAGATTGTCGAGCAGGCGGGAGAAATCGACCTTGGCGCCGGCGACTTCACCGTATTTTTCTGCACTGGTCCCTTGTATCGAAATGACCAGGCGCTTGAGCCCGGCAGCAACCAGGCCGTCGACCATGCGCTGATCCAGCAGCAGGCCGTTGGTGACTATTTCGGTCGTCGCTGCGATATTCCGTTCGGTCGCATAGCCCACCATGTCGATGATCTTCTTGTGCAGCAAGGGTTCGCCGATTCCGACGAAGCGCAGCACCTTGATCTGCCGGGGAAATTGGGCCATCTCGTCCACGCACTTGCGGTAGAGCGTGAAGTCCATCAGGTTCTTGTCCGAGATGAAACCGCGGCTTTCTTTCTCGACGGAAAAAATGCAGTAGCCGCATTTGAAATTACAGGCGTAGACCGGAAAGATCTGGACCACGAAGGGCGTATCCAGCGGCAGGGCGTCAGCCAGCCGTTGCCGCTGGCCGCCCGGCGCGTGGCCGCTGATGTCCTTTCCTTGTATTTTGGTTTCGGTCATGGCTGTCGGATGTACGCCCGGTAGACGTCATGATAGGCGATCATGTTGGCGGGGCATGCTTCATGCCATTTCAGATAGCCGGCATCCATCGGTGTCAGGCCGGCGTTCTTCGGGATGAATGCGCTATCCAGGCGGCAGCGATATAGCAGTGAGATGAAATGCCCCCGCAGATCGCGGTCGTGGTGAATCATTTCGTTGAGTGCGAGCGGCTCCGGGTCGTATTCGACCGGTGTGCCGATTTCGGAGAGCGCCACCTGCTGGATACGCGATGCAATGGTTTCCTTGAAGCGGATGATTCCGCCGGGGATGTGCCAGCCGGTTCCTGAATGGATGTCATCTCGCCAGGCGAGCAGCGTGCGTCCCCGTTCGTCCTGGATCAGCAGATCGACATTGATGAAAGGCGTGGTGCGGCTGATGTAATAGAAGATGTCGTCCGGCAGCCCCCGGGCGGGATCGGGAACGGCCGCGACGAGTGTCTCCACGGCTTGGGTGATCTGATCGTTCATGTGCGGGGGTATTTGATGTAATGCAGCGGCTTGCTGGTTTGCACCGCCGGTGGGACTTCTTTGCCGGCAAGGGGCCGGCCAGCACAGTAGTCGCAGATTTCGAGGAACTCCAGATCGGTTGTGTAATGGCCGATGCGGCGACGCATTTCATCGCGCGAGGAGAGGTCGGCGTCGAGGATGTTGACATAGTCGCCGGGCAGATCGGGTACCGCTTCCAGGCGGTCTGCGTTGGCAGCGAATGGGCAGCGGAACAGTTTGCCGGAGGAGAGCGTCAGCATGTTCTTGGCACAGCATTCCTGGTAGACGGCGACATTGTCCGCGCGTGGGCGGTTGTGTTTTTCGATGCTCGCACAATCGAGCCAGCTATCCACGGTCAGAATCCGGTGGGCCACGTCATGTTGTGCCAGCCAGGCCCGCAGAGGCCCCATGTTGCGTGACAGCTGGCCGTAATCGGTGACGACGAGCAGTACCTTCGGATGCTGGAGCAGAGCGGCCTGCTCGTCCTTAGGGACGATGGCGCCATTGGTGTAGATGGCGATCCGCTTTATTTTTGCCTCGCCCACCAGTTGGCCGACTACTTCGGGCCACTGTTTGTGCATGAACGCGTCGCCGCCGATGATCCGTACTTCCATGATCTCGTCGGCCAGGGCGCACAGGGTCTGGATGGAGTGGAGGATTTCCTCGACCGTCATGTTGCGTGGCTGCTCGTAATACTGCATCAGGTTTGAGCAGTCCTTGCACTTGAGGGAGCAGCGTTCGGTGATGATGAGATCGACACTGCGCAGGAAAAGCTGCGCCGGGTCGAGGAAGGCCCGATGTATGGTGATACAGCTCTCGATGGAGAACTTGACGAAGTCGATTTCGGTGTCTTCCTGCGCGAGGTCGATGCCTTCGAGCAATGGGCCGGCCGCAACCCAGTCGTCGATGCCCTGCGCGGCCAGCAGGTCGACTACGTCGCGGATGGCCGCCACGCTGATCAGTACGAGCGGGTCGGGGAAATGCCGTGCTACTTCGGCCGTCGGGATGACGGTGTGGCCGAAGAAGTCGGTGCCGATCACCCTGACGCTGCCGTCGCAGACCCCGGCGATGGGAATGCCGAGATCGCGGCACAGGCCGATCAGTTGTTCGCCGACGATGCCCGCGCCGCTCAGGACGATGGGCTTGCGGGCCGTGCGCAGGCGTTCAAGAATGGCTGTTCTCATGGTTTCCGTTCTATTTTCCCGTAGCGTCGATTGCCCTTTACCCTGGCTACTACGGCAAGAAGCCGGGTGAACTTGAGCTGCATCAAAAAAGGGATCAGCCGGCTGGTGCCAGGCCGGGGCCGGTAACACGGCAAAGCCTCGCGGATCACCGGTGCCGTCACCAAGCGTTGCACTTCTCCCAGAATCTTCGTGTGGTTGTCGGGCGCGATCTGCCGGCAGGTGCGAATGATGAAAATAACCGCGTAATGGATCAGGGTGTGCCCTGCTTCCTGATGCAAGCGCTGGCGTGGCGTGCCGGCGAGTGACAGGGCGTCGGCAAAGCGCCCAACCATCGTCCTGAAGGCGGTCATGTCGCGTGTCAGGCTGTCTGCGTGCAGGATGCTCATGCTGGCGGAAGCGTGTTGGCTGCGCAGTGTGTAAACATAAACCGGGTGATTGACGAAAACCAGTTTGCGCGTCTGGCAGAGGAAAGCCAGATTGAAGGCGAAATCCTCGAACAGACGCATCGACTCGTCGGCTGCGATGCCGTGCGCCAGGATTACGGCACGCCGGTACAGCCGGGCCCAGCAGTAACTGACAAGATGATTGCTGGGATGATTCAGAAAGTGCCGGACGTAATCGAGCAATGCCTGGCCGGCCAGTATCCGGGTTTCGCCCGTGAAGGGCGGCGCGTCGACGGCGAAGACGACGGGTTGCGCCTTGGGCGGTGCATCATTTTCCTGCTTGAGAAAGTTGCCCAGGATCAGGTCGCCGCCTTCCCTGGCGGCGGCTTCCCTCAGGTGGGCCAGGGCATCGGCGGGCAGGCGATCGTCCGCGTCGAGGAAGAAAACGAAAGTACCGCGCGCTTCCCGCACCCCCCGGTTCCTGGCCGCCGAAGGGCCGCCGTTCGCCTGCGCGACGACGCGAATCCGGGCGTCGCGGGCGGCGTACGTGGTGCACTGGGCGAGGCTGTCGTCGACCGAGCCGTCATCGACGAGGATCAGTTCCCAGCCACCGAAAGTTTGTCCGAGCACGCTGTCGACGGCAGAAGAGAGAAAGGCGCTCGCGTTGAACACGGGAACGACGATGCTGATCTCCGGTGTTTGCCCGGGCGGCGTACGGGGTGGGGAAGGCGACATAGCGAGACGGAAGGTGAAAGGGGGTGTGGAGGTTTGGCACGCGGTTCATCATTCGTCTTGGTCTCGTTCCGGCACGGCCAGCAGGACCAGCTCCGTGAAATCGTCGCTGAACAATCGCAAGTAATAGCGGTATCCCGGGACGATTTCGTCGATCAGCCCGGGAATCTCGAACAGGTCGTCGCGCCGGTGATAAACGCTGATGAGCAGCGCCGGTCGATTCTCGCGAATCAACGCGCGGGCACCGCGCAGAGCCTGTCTTTCGGCACCTTCGATATCCATTTTGATGATGGAGACCGGCCGGCCGAGCAGGAGGTCGTCGAGCCGGTCGACCTCGATCCGGGTGGGCGTTGGCGCCCGGCTGATTCTGGAATCCGTGGTGCCCAGGTTTTCGAAATAGAGGGTTGCCTTTTCCGACCAGGCGCCGATCCGGTAAAGAAAAACGTCGGGGTCGGCATGTGCAACCTCGTGCAGCTTGGCAAAGCTGTGGGAATCCGGTTCGAGGCAGTGGGCGACGTACTTGCCGCCGGCCGGCTTCCTTTTCAGGAAGTGATATAGGGTGTCGCCGTCGAAAGCGCCGCAGTCGACGAGTATTTCCCCGGTGCCGAGCCGGAGGATGTCGTTGTTGAAATAGTAGTGGCTTTCCGGTGCGCCCTTGTCCTGCGGTGGCGGGTAGCGCCTGACGAAGGAATTTTCCGCGAGGTGTCGCTGCCAGCTCCGGTAGTCCGCGGGGTTGTGGAGCAGGGCGAGGCGTTGCACGAAAATGCGCCGCGACTCGTCGTCGGAGAGCAGGGCGTAGGTCTTTTCCAGATCCGGTGCGTGACGCGCCAGATCGGCGGTCGTCCATCGCCATTGTTCGATGTGCGTATAGAAGCGCAGGGCGTCCGGGGAGGTCCGGACGATCTGGTCTTCCCCGAATCCGGCGGAGCGGAGGCGTTCCGCGATTTCCTGCTGGTACTTGCCGGCGGCGAGCGTGACGATGGCCGATGGATGTCGCGCGTGGGCCGTTTCCGGATCGAGGACGGGAAGCCCCTGGATCGACGATCCGATTTTTTCGGGGGCGTTGTCGGTGACGGCGACGGGTTCGAGATCAAGGGCGCGGAACACGGGAACCATGCGCGCTCCGGCGGAGCCGGCGCCGTGGACGATGAAGGGTATTTTTCCGTCACGAACCTCGGCGAAGCGGCTGCCAAGCGTGTTCTCGATGAAATCCGCATGATCTTTCGCCGGAGAGGCGGCGGTGACGAGATCGATGATGTTCATGCTTCGGCTCCTGGATTTCGGGAGAGCGCCTGCGCGCCAATGCTTCTGCTGCCGGCCGGGGGCGGATAGGAAATGGCCCGTTCGACCAGGTTTTCGCTGTTTTTCAGCGCGTCGAGAATGCCCTGGCGTTCATCTTCGTCCGCGTGCCAGAATTTCCCGAGCGCCGCGAATGCCGGTTCTTCCGCGACGCGCGGGGAGAGCGCCTGGGCCAGATGGAAGTAGCGTTCGGCAACCTCGGAAAAACCTTCCACCAGAGCGCGCGTGCTGTAGCGCAGGCAGAGCTGGCCGAGTTTTTCCGTTGATCTGTCCAGATTTTCGAGCACTCCGTGCATGCCCCTGGTACGGGCAATTTCCGCGAACTGGAGATGCAGCAGGTAGGGGCCGATCACCTCCATCAGGTTGCTGGCCGCTGCGTGGGAGTCATTGGCGCCGTGCAGGCGGTGGTACAGCAGGGGCCTGTCGATGTAGGCGACGTCGTAATCGCAGCACAGGTTGAAATCCATGATCCTCGCGCCGTACCAGCGGCCCGCGAGTACCTTGGAGAAATCGACGCGATGGGCTGCCTCGCGGGCCGATACGTACATGACTTGAGAGATGCTCGGGTTGATGGCGGCCATCATGTAGACGGCCGCCTGTTCATGCCCGGGGATGATGCAGGAGCGATCGTAGAAAGGGGGTTCCGTGCGCGGCTCGCCGTCGCCGTCGATGATGCCGCGATGCACCATGGCGAATGCGCAGTCGGGATGCGCCTCAAGCGTACGAACGCACGTCTCGATGAAATCCGGTGCCATGACGTCGTCCGAGCACATCTGCACCGTGTATTTGCCGCTCGATTGGAAGACGCAGTTGACGATGTTGGCGTCCGGCCCGAAGTTCTGCCGGTTGCGGGCGATGCTGACCCGGTCGGGATGGCGCCGCTGGTATTCGAGTGCGATCTTCCAGGATTCGTCTTCCGAGGCGTTGTCGGAAAAGCTGATCTCGAAATTGGGATAGGTCTGGGCCAGGACGGACTCGAAACACTGGCGCAGGAAACGGCCGTAGTTGTAGTTGTGGATGCGGACGCTGACCAGCGGCGGCAAGCCTTCGCACGGTGGGCATTCCCGCCCGCTTTTATCTTGTCGCATGGCCTGGCGATCCGAGAGGGGTCTTCGACGGGACCACGAAATGGGAAAAGTCGTCGATCAGCCGTGGGCTCCCCGCCATGCGTGCGGCCGGGAAGCCGGCGGTAACGAGCTGGGCGTTGATTGCGGCGAATCCTGCGAGTGTCGATATGAAGACGATGCTTTCAGCCGGCATGGCGAGCAAGCGCTCGAAGCCGATTACCGGCAAGCCATCGCAGGTACGGGAATCTTCGTCCGCCACGCCGTTGTCGCAATATCGATCAACGGCAAAGCCGAAGAATTCCAGGACTCTCTTGAGCTGGATGCCGGCGGCTCCGGCGCCGAACAGGATGAGCGGGGCGCCGGCCGCCAGCCGCCCGAGCTGTTCGGGGGTAAAGGCCGTTTCGATGAAATGGGCACGTGAAAAGCGGGCACGTGAAAAACGGGCAGGTGAAAAAGTGGTGGCGGTGAAGGCCGGCGACGCCATCCCTTGCCGGCAGGCGGCGTCCAGCCAAGCGGCGGCCTGCCGTTCTTCTTCCTCGGTCAACCGCTTCGTCGGGTAGCCGGCGCTGCGCTCGACGGTTTGTAATCTGTGACGGAACATGAGCACCATCCGTGCCTTTTCCGATTCAACATCCGGGGGGGGCGGGTTCCAGTCGATTGTCGGGTAGTCGTTGGGGGTATGGATCGGCAGGTATTGCCGGAGCATCGACACACGTGGATTTTCCGGCTGGCCGAAGGTGAAGACGACGGGAATGCCCATTGCCAGGCAGGGCAGGGCAATGTGGATGCGGCGGGTTACCACCAGCGCTGCCCGGTCGCGGATTTCAGCGAGGCGCTGGTGAGCCATTGACTGGACGGTGGCGATGTCTTCGTCCGACATCGGGAATTTCCCGGAAGGCAGCGGCCCTTCCTGTTCCAGGCGAACGACTCTATCGCGCAGGGCCGCGGGCAGATGGGGTTCGATGTCACCCAGTGGGTCGATCAGGTAAATCCCTTCGGGATTTCCGGGTGCTTGCCGACGCGGCAAGGCGAGGGTGAGGCAGCCGGAGTAATAGGCTTCGATCCCCAGGCTCCGCAGGTAATCCCGCGTTCCGAGATCCCGGCAGCCTATCGGGGCATGTTTCTGCATCGATTCCAGGAAGGCCCGGTTGTCCGCCAGATATTCCCAGCTTCCCTCGTTCAGGTGGAAACCATGGAACAGGGGAAGAATTCCCTCGTCGCAGATCGGCAGCGGAAACGTGCCGGGCCGGCAGCCGAACCATCCCTGGACGATCAAGATCCCACGGTGTCCGGAGGGCAGGCCCAGTTCTTCCCAGATCAGTCGGCCGATGGCAGTTTTCTGGACCCCGCAGTCTTGCAGCAGGTGTTCGACCGCGATGCTTTGAATGCTGTCGCCCAGGTTGCAGTTCGTTCCGGCGGTGTATCGGTGGGCGATGACGAAATAGTTCATCGGCTACACATCCGCCAGGGAACGATGGCCGAAGCCGGCGGTGAGGGATCGCTTCTTCATGGAATCAATAGTTCGTTTTCGATGCCCATTGTCCGTATTTGCTGCTCGATTCTTCGGGGTTCGGAGGCATGGAGAATCAGGATCGGATGATCGCATTCCAGGACGCGCTCCGTTGATTGGACGACATGCCCGCAAATCGATTGGCCATGCTTGTGCGCATCGCTGTCGACGATCATCGAGATGTTCGCCTCGGCGAGGCGTGTGTCGGATAGCGCCTGCAAGGTTTTCAGGCCCGCGCACCAGATGATCAGCGGTTCCTGGCTTGCGGCGAAATGCGCGGCGATCCGTTCGACGCCCGAACTGTCCGCCGATTCCCGCACCGCATGGTATCCGGCGGGGACGGATGCCCCGTTTTCCAGAACGATTTCGTCAAGCGGCGGAAGTGATTCCTCGGGGGTGTAGCCGGTGATTTCGAGAAAATGGTCGACGTCCCCGCCGCGCGGTGCGGAGACGGTCAGCAGCTTGCCGACATGCGCGCTGCGGGATTCGCCTTGGGCAAGGATGAGTGTGCCGTCGACGCGCGTTCGAACGGTATGGCAGCGATAGCTCAGCCTGGCGGACGGAGCGGGCAGGGGAATCACGAAGCGATTTCCGGGCGCGATCCAGATTCCCCGAATCGAATCGTCGAATCCCAGCCAGATCTTGCGCAGGTAGGTTTGTTGGTTCGACAGGCGGGCGGAGAAAAATGCCGAGTAGAAAATTTCCTGCTCTGCGGGGACGAACTGGTCGAAAGTGATGCGGTCCGCCCGGGACATGATTTGATCGTGGAGGTGCCGGTATTCCCAACAGGTAATCGAGGGGTTCGCGGCTAGCGCCCTTCTCGGCAGATCGATGAAGACCTCGCGGTTATGCAGCAGTGCCGCGTCGGAGACTTCCCATATTTTCCCCAGGATGGCCTTTCCCTGGGTGATCGAGCCCTCCATGTCGAAGAGCGCGCTCAGGTGGATATGGATGTCGTTGCCGGCTGCGTACCGAAATACCTCGACCATGTCGTCCACGTTGGCATTGGATACCGTGACGTTGAAAACGATCCTCGGCGACCGTCCATGTTCCCGGGTGGCCGCCAGCAGGTTTTCGAGGTTCTGCCGCAAAACGGGCAGCTTGCCATGGGTGCGCAGCCAGGCGAAGCGTTCCTCGTCGAATGTGTCGCAACTGATCTGGACGATTTCGAAGCGGGTCAGCAGCCGCAATTCGTCGGCATCGAGCTTGCGGCCGAAATTCGTTATCAGCCGCAGCCTGAGGCGGGGGTGGCGGGCGAATATTTCCTGGCATAGGCGCTGCCAGTGGCGATAGGTGGTCAGTTCGCCCAAGCCGCAGAAGTTGAAGATTTGCAGCCCCCGCGCGACGAGTTCGTCCAGGACCGCCATGAAGAAGTCTTGGTCCATCACCTGCGCCAGCGTGCCCCGGTGCCCGTCGGGGCCGGAGTGCGAGCAGTAGATGCAGGAAAAATTGCACCGGTTCGTGATGTTTCCACCGCATTCGTCGAAGGCGTACAGACCGGCGAGATCTTCGCCGGCCGTCGGTACGCCCCGCGCCTCCAGATAGGCGGCAACCTTGGCGGCGAGCGCTTCGGCGGGAATGTCCGGCTCGTGGACCGCCCTGCATTGCTTGCAGGCATCCGGCAGGTCGCCGGTCAACAGGGCATTCCTCAGTTTCCGGTAGTCGGCGTTCCTGAACAGCCCCCGTTCGGCGCCCAGGGTCGGCAAGTCTTGCTGCAGATTGCCGAAATCCCCTCTGATCGGCCCGCAGCACGGCGATATCTTGCCGTCGGCGAGAAATTCCACGGCTCGCCAGGGGGCCATGCAGTTTTTTGTCAATTTCATCGACACTGAATCGGTATCCGCATGAGGTTCATGGCAAGGTAATGCTGCCTTCCGGCGGGGCATACGATATTTGCCGGCTGATGAAATTCAGCTCGGATTTCAATTCATTCAGTATTTTCTTCCTGTCCGTTGCCGAGCCGTCCCAGTAGCCGGAAATCAGGGCATGGATGGGCTCGGACTTGATGCCCGGAGAGAGGGCCGCCGCAAGATGAAAATAGCGTGCCCCCGTCGTTTCATCGCCGGCGACCAGGAATTTGCCGCAATATCTCAGGCACAGCTTGCCCAGTTTCTCCGTCGAGTCCGGCAGCCGGTTGCGAACCCCTTGCAGTCCATAGGTGCCTGCTGTTTCGGCGAATTGCTGGTTCAGCACATACGGGCCGAGAATTTCGAGCAGGCTTCCGGCGGCTTTCAGCGAATCGTTTTCGGCGTGCAGCCGGTGTCGAAGAAGCGCGTCCTTGATGTAGGCGATGGGGTAGTTGCAGCACAGGTGGAAGTCGAGCAGCCGGGTTCCGTACCAGCGCCCGGCCAGTTCCCGGGAGACGTCCTTGCCGTGGACGGCGGATTTGCCCGAAACGTACATGATTTGCGAAACGCTGGGATTGACCGCCGCCATCATGTAAACCTCGGCCTGGCCCGCTCCGGGAATGATGCACGAACGGTCGTAGAACGGGGCTTCCGGAGTCAGGTGGCCCCGGTCGTCGATGATCGAGCGGTTGACCATGGCGAAGGCGCATGCCGGGTGGGCTTCGAGGACGTCGACGCAACGGGCGATGTAGTCCGCTTCGAGCATGTCGTCGGAACAAAGCTGCAGGTGATATTTCCCTCGTTTCGAGAAGGCGCAGTTGGCCAGATTCGCGTGCGGACCGAAATTCAGGCGGTTGCGCGCAATGTTGAAAATGTCCGGATATTTCCGGCGATAGGCCGTGGCGATCTCCCAGGAATCGTCCGAAGAAGCATTGTCGGAAAAGCAGACCTCGATATTCCGGTAGCGCTGCTCGAGAATGCTGTCGAAACACGCTCGCAGGTATCGCCCGTAGTTGTAGTTGAAGACCAGGATGCTGACGAGAGGGTCGGCGGTACGGCTCCGGGAGGTTCGGCTACGGTTCATCATTCCGGCTCAATCCGCCTTTGGGCGAGGCGTGAATGAATGGTCCGCCGGAGATGTGGCGGCCTCAAAGCATGCCTCCGCTCCGACGGCTGGCGCAATCGTTGCGGCGAGATGCGCCAGCCTTCCGGACAGGGCGTCCTGCCCCCTGGCGCGGGCGGCCCCGCTTTCGTGCAGGAGGTGCCGTCCGAGCTGGATGATCGATGCCGCGCAGGCATCTTCCGGGCAGCCCGTGCCGCATTGTGCGATGTGGGTGGCGATCCGGCGTTTGTCGAGATAGAGCCGGATGTAGTGATCGATGATGCTTTCGTCGCCTTCCTCGTCCGCTTCCGGCCTGATGAAGAGAAGCCACGGATCGAGCAGGTATCCGGCCCTGTATTTCAGTGCCAGCAGCAGTTCCGTGTAGTGATTCGAATGGCCGCCGTGCAGCTTGAGGATGTCGGTATTGAAAAGGCAGACGTTCGAGAACGGGGAGGGGGCTTCCATCAATAATCGTACGAGATGCTCGTCCCCGGATACGGTACCGGACTGATCGTACAAAGGCATTTCGGGGATCTGTCCGCCCTGTTCATCGAGCCGCATGGTGCGCACCCTCACCAGCGCGACGTCCGCTTCCGCCTCGATCTGCCGGAGGCATGTTTCGATCAGGTCGGAATGCAGCACGGCGTTGCCATGAAATCTCATGACGTATTTCCCGCGGGCGTTCTGCAGATGCTCGACCAGGGCATCCGGAAAGTAATCCTTGCGGATGCGCAGCACGGTGATGATGCCTGGATGCCTGTCCTGGTAGTCCGTGACGATTTGCCAGGTGTCGTCCGTCGAGGCAAAGTCGTACGCGATGATTTCGATGTTCGGGTGGCTCTGCGCAAGAAGGCTGTCAAGGCAGCGGGCAAGCGTTTTCCCGTGGTTCCTGCAGTGCAGGATGATCGAGACCCGTGGCGCTGCGGAGGCGTGCGCTACGCTGGTCGCGGAAGGGGAGGGATGTTTCGTCATGAGGTTCAATCTGCTCCGGATGGCCGGGTTTCACCATTCTGGATTCGTGCATTGCACGCCATGGCTTGGCAAGGACAGACGCTCCGGATCCCTGTAGGGGTTGAATGGGTCGATGATTTCAATGCCGAGTTCCGCGTCGAGCAGTTCGGCGTAAATTTCCGCGTGGTGCGCATTGCTGGTGATGACGATCGCTGATGTTTCACCTTGCCGGTTTCCTGAACGCAGGTCCATGGCGGACAGGACGGGGATTCCGGCCAGGGTATCGGTCCCCGGGGATCTGTCGAATATCCTGCCCGGATGCAGGTTGGCGGGAATGACCGATGCAAGGAGTTTGCGGCAGTAATCCCCGGCACCGTAGAAGGCGATCTGTTCGGGGCGGAAGCGGGTTTGCAGATTCTTCAGCGTTGTTTCCCAGTAATGCTGGTTGGGTTTTCCGGTCCTCAGGTGGTAGTCGAGCTGTCTTTGGACGACCTCGAAAAAATAATCGACATAATGCTTCGGGTAGTTTTTTCTCAGGCATGTCGAGACATCGTCGATCATCTTCCTATCGGGCAGGAAGCGCCACGGAAGCATCAGGGATGAAAGCAGGTTGCCGATGTATTTCCTGGTTTCGCGGGTGATGATCAGCGAGGCGATGTTGGGGATGGAGATGTTTTCGCCCCGTGCAAAATTGGGAACCAGTTTCTCCCCGATGATGCAGTCGAACAGAACGCGGCAGGCAATGATCGAAGCCGGGCCGATGTACTGGACAAATGGGTGGTCAGCCTCGAGAAACACCGTCTGGTCATGAATCACGACGGTCGCGCCATCTTTCAGGTAGGGCAGGATGCACAGGAAATTGAGGATTTCTCCGGGGAGGTAGTGGGCCGTGTCCAGAATACAGAAATCGATGTCGCCACCGATTTCTTCCAGGAACGCGGAAACATCCCTGCCCAGCATCAGGCGCGCCCGTCCGGAAAATTCCGGGAAGATTGCCATCGTGTTCCGGACTTCGATCTCGGGATTGAGGTCCACGCAGTACAGCGCGGAATTCGAGCCGATCTCTTCGAGTGCCTGGAGAATGACGGCGGTGGTACCGCCCTTGTTGACGCCGGCCTCAAGAATCTTTTGCGGTTTTCTTTCCCGAATCAGACCGCAAATGAAGGCGGATTCTTCCACCGTCATGCCGATGGTGTAATCGTGTTCTCCCTCGGTGGGCGGGAGGCGCTTCTCGACGGCTTCTCTGGGGGCATGCCAAAGCAGCCCGGAAACGTCATGAAGCAGTGCTTCCGCCCCGGCAAAACGGTTTTGCCCGGATTCATCCTTCATGCTTTTCCCCTGCGCTGGCATACAGCACGGTTTCTATGCAGAAACCCGTATAGTTCCTCAAGTGGAAGCGGTAGCCCAGCCCCAGGGCGTGCAGTTGGCGCGGAATCTCCCAGAGATGCGCCGCCGAGTGGTAAACGCAGATGCCCAGGTCGGGCGTGCATCGCCGCAGCAAGCCTTCCGCCCCCTTGAGCACCTCGGGTTCGGCGCCTTCGACGTCCATCGAAATGAAGGTCGGGTTCATCCCCGGCAGGGCCTGGTCTAGCGTTACGCACTGGGCCTGTGCCGTGCCCGCCGCGGCAAGGCGGGAGCCCAGGCCATCGCCCGGCATGAAGGGTTTCTGGCCGGCGCTGCCGTAGACCGCGCAGGGCCAGGTCAGGATCTGGTCGGCGAGGGCGTCTCCTTCCCTTTCGAGATAGTCGATCAGGCGGTGGTAGATATGGGGCTCCGGCTCGAAGCAGGCGATGGTGTCGACCTTGCCGTGCGTCGCGTGCAACAGGCGGACGGTGTCGCCATCGTAGGCGCCGCAGCAGACGTAGCGCGTGTGCCCCCGGCCGAGCGGAACGTCGCGGGGAAAATACTGCTCTTCCCTGGGACGCAGGGGAATCGCCTCCGGCCTGCGGTGCATGTGGGTCCGCAGTACGCTCAGGAACACCCGCCGGCTTTCCTCGTCACCGAGCAGGTCGAAGGCCGCGAGAATCTCCGCCCGCTGCTCGTGGAAGAAAGCAGGGCCGCGCAGTCCGGCCTCGGGCGGTTCGTCGAAGGGGTTGTGGATCTCGTAGATGTCGTGCAGCGATACGGCGTCGTGCAGTCCGATGGCCGCCAGCGTCGCGCGGATTTCGTCGTGCAGGGCACGATTGCCGACGCAGATCACGACGCGCGCTTGCCGCCGCGTTTCGGCGTCTAGGGGGCAGTTTTCCGGCGCATGGGCGGGAATGCCCTGCCATTCGCCGCCGCCGGCGAAACGGCGGTCGAGAACGGCGACTGGCCGGCAGCCGTGGCGCTTCATGGCGATCTCGTGGAACCAGTGGCTGCATTCGCCGGCGCCGTAGAGAACGATGGGCCGGTTGTCGAGGACGCCGTCGGCGAGGTTGAGCCCGGCGGGCGACGGGATCGATTCGAATGCGGCAACGAGCGCCAAGCGTGGATCGTCAGGTATGCTCATGTCTTTCTTCTTCTCCCGCCCATTCGGGGACGGCATACAAGTCTGTGTCGCACAGGTGCAAGGTGTTGTGCCGCAGCGCAATGCGGTATCCGGGCCATAGCGCCTTGATCTGGATGGGTAGTGCGTAGATCGAGGCGACGCCGTGGTAAGCGCCGATCACCAGTTTTGGTTTATGCCGTCGGATGGTTTCCCGGGCACCGAGAAGTACTTCGGGAATGATGTTGCCACCGGGGTCCGCTTTGATGAGGGTGACCCGTTCACCGGCCAGGAAATCGTCGAGGCTGGTGACTTCGATGTCTACGTCGCCGTTGCTGGCAATCGCTGCCGCCTGGTCGTGCACCGCCGTCCCGGAAGACAGGAAACGCAGCCTGCAAGTGTTCGACCATACGCCCAGTGGCTGGCAATGTACTTCAGGATAGGCGGCCGCGGTGCGCAGCAAGCGGTCATGACAGGCCGTATCGGGCTCGAAGGCGATGACCTTCCTCCAGGTGATGCCGCGCGCGCGGCAGGCTTCCGCGAAGGTGACGATGGTGTCGCCGTCGTAGGCGCCGACATCGACGTAAATTTCATCGTTTTCCGGTGCGAGGACATCGCTGTTGAAATAATAATGGTCCTCGGGTGTGCCTTCGTAGCCGGTCAGGCCGAAATCCCGGTAGGGTTCGCTGAAGTTGCGGATGAAATCGCTGAATAGCGAGAAGTTGCCTGCCGAGGCCATGAGCGCGAGTTTTGCGATCAGCAATTTCTTCGATTTTTCGTCATCGAGCAGATCGTGGGCATCGGCGATCAGCGCCTGGTCGTCGATGAAGCGTTCCAGGCAGGTCCGCGGCCTGCATTGTGCTTCGTGGATCTGGAACAGGGCTTGAGTACCGACCGTGGCGTACATGTAGATGAAGTCTGCCGTGTCGTCCTGGCAGCGGATGTGGGCATCCGGAAAGCCCGCTTCGCGCAGTTGCCGGGCGATCGAGTCCCGATGCCGGAGTGCGGCGATGACGACCAGGCTGTCGCGGTGATGGGCCCGGAGATCAGCGAAGGAAATCACGGGTAGCTCATCCACCCGCGTGCCGGCCTTGCCGGGGCCGTTGTCGCAGAACGCGACGGCGGCGATACCGTGCTTGCGCAGGGTGTCGTTCATCTCCCGGCCCAGTCCGCCGGCGCCAAAGACGACGACCGGCATCCGGCCGCTCCGCGCCTCGCCGAGGTGCTCACCGAACACGGCTTCGAGGAAGCCCGGCGTGCCCGCCGCCGCGTCGACGATTCCGCTGATCCGGGACAGGATGTCGTTCATGACCCCGTCTGCTCCTCGCAATGTTCTTCGAAAACTGCGATTTCGGCGGCGCGATCCAGGTGTTTCGCCACGGTGGCGGCGATGTCCTTGCGGTGGTGTTCGGGTACTGCCACGATGACCAGGTCGGGCGCCTGTTCGGCGAGTTGCGCGTAGGGATAGACCGTCACGCCGTCGATCTGCTTGCCGTGCAGCACCGTGTCGCGATCGAAGAATCCGACGATCTCGGCCCCGGCCAGTTCCGGATGCGCGAGCAGCCGCCGTGCCAATGTGCATGCCGGTGCCAGGGCCAGGCGTTTCCCGGCCAGCGATATGGCTTGCCAATCCTGCCCGGGGGGACGGATGCGCAATGGCGACACCGAGAATCCGGCGGCCTCGCCGGCTGCCCGCGCGCCATCGGCGTCGCGGAAATTCTCCAGGCGGAGATTGATGGTGGGGTGACGCGGGCCCTTCCTCGAACGGGCGATTTCCGCCTTTGCCGATTCGAGAAGCATCTTGCCTTGCAGGCTGACCACGGCCAGGTGTTTTTCGGGGAAATGCACGGCATTCAGCCCGTGCTTTTCCAGCATGAGATAGGTTTTTGCATAGGCGGCGACATGCCGGGTGTAGTCGTGCCCGCCGAAGTCGGCGCAATCGCCGGGCAGGTTGCACAGGGGGTCGAAATCGAAGGTCAGCCAAACCTCCTGCGGCCGGATCGCCAGCATGGCGTAGGTGAAACCGACCACGTCGTCGTCGCCGCAATTATCCTGACAGAATATGTACTTGACGGAGAGCTGGCCGCCTCCCTGGTTGCCGGCCTGGGCGTAGCGGGTGATTGTTTCGAGGACATCGGTGTAGCGTTTGCTTTTCTTGAGCGCGTTGTAGGTCGACGGCGTGCCGGCATCGAGCGAGGCGCAGACCCAGCGGATGGTGCCCTTGGCCAGACCGTCGTAGACCGACTGCTTGTAGATGACGGCATTGGTGTACAGAAAGACCCGAATCCGGCGCGAGGCGAAGTAGTCGATGTAGGCGTCGAAATCCTTGAGCAGGGTCGGTTCGCCGCCGTTGAAGTCGACGGCCGCGTCCCAGACGACGTCCTCGGGTTCGAACAGGCGAAGTACGGTGAGTGCGTCGTACTGGGCCTCGGCGAACGAGTCTTGCTGGGTGTAGCCGCAGAAGGTGCAGCGCAGGTTACAGGTCGTCGTTGCCGCCAGGTCGATGTGGCCGAGCCGGTCGAAACGGACCTCCTCGGGTTCTTTCAGGACGACCATGTGGCAGTGCTTGCATGGCGTTTCGCTGTGATCGTCGTTGAGCAGGTCGAAAATCCATCGCCTTTTTTCGGCGATCATTTCGCGGGTGATGGTCGTGCTGGCGGCTTCTTCCGCCGTCCAGTAGATCGGCGACGAGAACGGGCCGAGCTGGCAGGCGTGGATGCCTTCCTGCCCGAGCCGCAGGCCGCTTTCGAGTTTCGGGCAGGATTTGACCAGTTTTTTTTCGTTGTCAGCCATGGTGTCGTCGCTCTCTGTGGGGCCCTTAGCAGGCTCTGATGAAAAATGCCTTGTGTATGGCCGCTTCCAGGGACAGCCCCCGGTAATCCTGGGCGCTGATCCAGCGGCCGTTGACGTCGCCATCGACGACGGCGCCGAGCAGCGCGCCCGGCAGGACGCTGTCGACGGCGTGCGGTGCGTTGGCGCCACCCATGTCGGTGCGCAGCCAGCCGGGGTCGAGCAGGCTCATCATCACGCCGCTGCCGGCCAGCGTCGGGGCGAGATCATGGACGAACTTGTCCAGCGCCGCCTTGCTGCAGGCGTAGGCCATTTCGTCCGGTCGTTTCTGGATGCTGCTGGAGACATTGACGATCCTCCCGAAGCCCCTTTCCCGCATGCCGGGAATCAGCGTCTGGCAAATTCTGATCGGTGCGATGGCATTGACCGCGTAACACGAGGCGAATTCTCTGCCGTCCTGTTTCCAGAAGCCTTCCGGGCAGGGGGGGGAAATGCCGGCGTTGTTGTAGAGGATGTCGACGGGCGGGGCGAGGTCGGCGAGCCATCGGCACAGGCGGTCGGTCGCTGCCGCGTCCGCCAGGTCGGCGGCGACGGGCAGCGCCTCGATGCCGTATGACGCCACGGCCCGGCATGCCTGGATGGCCGCCGCTTCGGTGCGGCCGTGGCAGATCAGGTGGGTGCCGGCTTGCGCCAGGGCCTGGGCGATCTGCCGGCCGATGCCGCGCGTCGCGCCCGTGACCAGTGCCCGGCGGCCACGGGGCGAGAGCGGTGGCGGGGTGTCCGGCAGTGTTTCGTCCAGGGCGCGCAGGGCCGAGAGGCGATGATAGCCCCGGTCGAAACAGGCCAGCCGGACATGGCGGTATCCCAGCGCGCGCAGCTGGGCGAGCGGTGCCTCGTAGTTGCGCAGGCACAGGACGACGAGTGTGTCTTCCGCTGCGGCCGGGATGTCGCCGGGCGCGACACAGGGGATGCCCCGGAAGCGCTGGCCCCATTTGTCCGGCGAGTTGTCGCAAAGCACGTCCGGGGGACGCCCCGCCGCCATGACGAGTTGCTCGAAGCAGGCTTCGAGCAGCGCGCCGACGCCGAAGAAGCAGAGGCATCCGGCCGGCTGGCCGGAAATCGATGCGGGATTCATGGCAGGGGTGTGCTGCCGGGCGGCGGGTCGTAGGAAACCGAGCGGGTGACGAGATTGTCCTGGATGGCGAGCGTGTCGAGGATGTCGCGACGTTCTTCCGGTTTCTGGAGCGTCCAGTAGCGGCTCAGGCGGATGCAGGTTTCGTTGTCCCGGATCTCCGGGCAGAAGGCGGTCGCCATGTCCAGGTAGCGGCGCGCGTTGCGTTCGTGGCCTGCCAGCAGGGCGCGCACGCTGTAGCGCAACGCCAGCCCGGCGACTTTCTCGATCGAGGCCGGCAGGCGATCGACGACCTTCTGGTGCCCGTAGGCGTTGGCGGTGTCGGCGAACTGGTGGTTGAGCACGTAGGGGCCGATGACTTCCATCATGTTGCTCGCTGCGCCGAAGGAATCGTTGGCCAGGTGCATGCGGTGCAGCATCAAGGGTTCCTTGACGTAGGCGATGGGAAAGTCGCAGCAGATGTTGAAATCCATGATGCGCGTTCCGTACCAGCGCGCGGCCAGGCCGCCGACCACGCTCTTGCCGTGAGTTATGGCTTTCCGGTACATGATTTGCGATATGGCGGGGTTGACCGCGGCCATCATGTAAACAGCGGCCTGCTCCGGCCCTTCGATCCGGCAACTGGTGTTGTAGAACGGCGGTTCCTCGTGCCGCTCGCCGTGCTCGTCCAGGATGGCGCGATGGACGAGGGTGAAAGCGATTTCCCGGTCGCTTTCCATGACCCGCACGCAGCGTTCGGCGAAATCGGGCAGCAGTGCATCATCCGAGCACAGTTCGACGAAATATTTGCCGCGGGCATTGCCCCAGCAGTTCGAGAAATTGGCGTCCGGGCCGAAGTTCCGGCGATTTCTGGCGATGAAGATGACGTTCGGATGGCGGGCCTGGTATTCGAGCGCGATGTTCCAGGATTCGTCGGTCGAGGCGTTGTCCGAGAAGCAGATTTCGATGTTGTCGTAGGTCTGTGCCAGCACGCTGTCGAAGCATTCGCGCAAATAGGGGCCATAGTTGTAGTTGAAGATCAGGATGCTGACCAGGGGCTTGCGCGGGTTGCCGAAGCGTGGGTTGAGGGCCATTGCCGTGTTCGTCGTGGTGGGTGGGTGATCAGGGTTGGCGTTCGCCGCCGGCGCGCGCCTGGCGGGATGCCGGCAGCAGCGGCACCCGCATTTCGTTTTCCAGCGTTTGCAGCGGAAGCAGCGGCGACAGATCTTCGAGCGGCATGGACAGCATGCCGCCGTCGGCCTGCGGGAGCGCCGCGACTTTCGGGCGCAGCGTTTCCTCGGGCGTCAGGACGATCTCGATCAGGCACGGACCGGGCCGGTCGAGCCGTTCGCCGAGGCGGGGCAGTTCGCCGGCGTCGGCGATCCGCAGGTGGGGCAGCCCGTAGGTGGCCGCCAGCTTGTCCAGTGGCGGCAGCAGCAGGCCGGCTTCCGGGCCGGTGCCGACGTGGCGCCCGGCGAAGTAGTTGCGCTGCGTGTTGCGGATCGAGGCGTAACCGCCGTTGTTCATGACGATCAGCGTGATCGGCAACCGGTGCGCGGCCAGGGTGGCCAGTTCCTGGAGATTCAGTTGCAGGCTGCCGTCGCTTTCGACGGCGATCATCGGCCGGCCACCGTTGCCCAGGCAGGCGCCGATCGCCGCCGGCAGGCCGTAGCCCATCGAGCCGAGGCCGGAAGTCAGGAAGACGCGCTGCCCCGGCTTGTTGCGGAAAACCGTGTAGAACACCTCGACGGCCAGGCCGGAACTGCCGGTGGCGATCATGGTGTCGGGCGGCGCCGCGTCGGAGAGCGCCGAGACGAAGTGGTAGTGGTCGATCGGGCCGGCGTTCGGGAAGGAGGCGCCGTCGTTGACCGGGTAGCGCCGTTTCCAGTCCGCACAGCAGGCGATCCACGCCGCGCGGTCGCGCTGCCCGGCCGCCGGCCGGTTCGCCGACAGGGCCGCGATGAAGTCGCGGGCGTCCGCTTCCAGGCCGATGTCGATGGCCATGTCCAGCTTGTCGATTTCGTTGCGGTCGATGTCGATGACGGCCTTTTTGGCGGCCCGGGCGAAGCCGCGCGGATTGTAGGCGGTGATGATGTTGTCCAGCCGGCAGCCGATGCTGATGAGCAGGTCGCAGTTCTGCACGGCGAAATTGGCAGCGCGCAGGGCGACGACGCCGGGGCGCCCGACGTTGAGCGGGTGTTCCCAGGGCAGCAGGTCGAGGGCGTTCCAGGTGGTCGTCACCGGGATTTGCAGGTCTTCGGCGAGCCGGGCGAAATCCCGCGCGGCGCCGGCCAGCCTGACGCCGTGCCCGGCGAGCAGCAGGGGGCGTTCGGCATCGGCGAGCAGTTCGGCGATGCGGGCGCACGGCCCGGCCAGATCCGGCGCCGGCCGGGGCGGGAGGGGGAAACCGGGTAGCGTGTCGGGGTCGATCGGCGCTGCCTGCACATCGAGCGGGATGTCGAGCCAGACCGGGCCGGCGCGGCCGCTGCGCATCGCGTGCAGCGCGCGTTCGAAGTGGTAGCGGATCTGCTGCGGATCGTCGACGGTGACGGCGTACTTGGTCACCGAGCGCACCATCGGCACGATGTCGACTTCCTGCACGCCGCCCTGGCGCAGCGGTCGGCCGGCGAGGCGGTCGGCGCGCTTGGCCTGGCCGGAGATCACCATCATCGGCACGGATTCGATCCAGGCACCGGCGACCGGGGTGATGACGTTGGTGGCGCCGGGGCCGGTGGTGACCATGCACACGCCGAAGGTTTCGCGCACGCGGCCCCAGGCTTCGGCGGCGATGCCGCAGGCCTGCTCGTGGTGGCAGGGTACGGGCACCAGCCGCTTTTCGCAGACCAGCGCGTCGTTCAGGTGCATGGCGCCGCCGCCCGGCAGCAGGAAGACGTGTTCGGCGCCGTGCTCGGCAAGGGCGGCCATCAGGTAGTCGGCGACGCGTATCGTCTGGCTCATCGGCTTACATCCAGTAGGTGAGCAGCGTCTTGCGCTGCGGATTGTGCTGGATCGTGGGGTCGGTGTAGTAGGAGTCGTCCGGGTAGTGGGTGGACGACAATTCCTCGAAGACCACGCCGGTGTCGGTGTGGAATTCGTGGCGCACGCCGCGCGCGACCACCACCACGTCGCCGGCGCGGCAGGTGCGCGCCTCGCCGTCGAGGGTGATGCGGATTTCGCCGTGCAGGATCAGGAAGGTTTCTTCCTTCTTGAGGTGGTGCTGTTCGGGATGGGTCTGCCCCGGCAGCATGACGATCAGCTTCTTGCAGTATTCGCGGTTGATGACCGTAATCATCACCAGACCGAATTCGTTGAAGCGGTCCATGCCGTAGTGGTGGGAGATTTCCAGGTCGGACTGGCCGGGGATCACCACATGGCCGGCTTCGAGCAGGGCCTTGGTCTTGCGCACCGCGTCCTGCACCTTTTCGCGCAGATGGGTGGTGGCGAGTTGCGTACGCAGCACCGCGCCGTTCCCGGCCACGTCCGCCGTGGTCACGTGGCGGGCGTACTTGGACCAGTCGTTGGCGAGCAACTGCCCTGGCTGCGGCGGGAAGGCGAAAAACACGTCCTCGTCGCGCAGCGTGGTGCCGACCGGCAGGGGGCGGCGGGCGAACACGCCGCGGCGCAGGCCGTCGAGGCTGTCGCGCTCGGCCGTGCCGGCGGTGTGGCGTCCGCCTTGCGGGCCGCACAGGGCGAAGGCATTGGCCGCGGCGGCAAGCCAGGCGCGCACCTGTCCGGGGGTGACGGAGTAGGCGTTCAATGGCCACTCGGCGGTGGGCACGCCGACGTGCTTCTCGAACAGGCGCGCACCCTTGGCGACGGCCAGTTGCACGGCGAGGGTGTCGTCCGGGTCTTCATGGGTGGAGTAGCCGATGGGCACCTGCGGGTAGCGCCGGCGCAGCACGTCGATCTGGTTCAGATGGTAGTGGGCGTGGGGCGTCGGATACTCGCCCACGCAGTGCATCAGGCTGAGCGGGCACTGGCGGTGCTCGAAGAAACTCACCACGCGGTCGATGTCTTCCAGGTCGGCACCGGCGGTGGAGGCGATCACCGGTCTGCCGGAGGCGGCGATGCGCTCCAGCAGCGGCCAGTCGGTGAAAGAGCAACTGGCGATCTTGATCCAGTCGATGCCGTGGCGCTCGATGGTCGCCACCGAAGGCTCGTCGAAGGGCGTGCACAGCGGCGTGAAGCCGTTGGCGCGCATTTCCGCGACCAGCGCCTGGAAGTCCGCGTCGTTCAGGCGAGTCTCCATGAAACGCTTGACCATCTTCAGGTCGGTGCGCGTGCGGTAGTCCGGGTGGACGAAGCTGTCCAGATCGCGGTACTGCAGCTTGAAGGCGAAGCGGAATGCGTGGTCGCGGCTGAACTCACGCGCGACCTGGCCGAACTCGCGGATGATGCGCAGGCCGTGGTCGACGCTGCCCATGTGGTTGTTGGCGAGTTCGAAGATGAAAAGCGGGGCTGCGGTCATGATGGTCCTCGATACGTGCTTACCAGCCGTGGCCGAAGAAGCCGCACAGCGTGTCGGCGAGGTAATCCAGCCTATCGGTGTCCAGGCCGGGGTACACGCCGACCCAGAAGGTGTGGTGCATGATGCGCTCGGTGTTGTCCAGCGGCGCGGCGACCCGGTGCGGACGGTCGCGGAAATAGGGCTGGCGCAGCAGGTTGCCGCCGAACAGCAGGCGGGTGCCGATTTTATGCTGGTTCAGGTAGTCGAGCAGGTCGGCGCGGCGCGTCTCGCCCGGATTGCGCAGCGTGAGCAGGAAGCCGAACCACGAGGGATCGCTGTTCGGGGTGGCTTCCGGCAGGATGAGGTGCTCTTCGATCGCGCGCAGGCGCTCGTGCAGGTAGGCGAAATTGCGCCGGCGCTGCTCGACGAACTCGGGCACGCGCTGGAGCTGCGCCACGCCGCAGGCGGCCTGCATGTCGGAGATCTTCAGGTTGTAGCCGAGCTGCGAATATACGTACTTGTGGTCGTAGCCCTCGGGCAGGTCGCCCAGCTTCCAGCAGTAGCGTTGGCCGCAGGTGTTGTCGCGCCCCGGCGGGCACCAGCAGTCGCGGCCCCAGTCGCGGATGGATTCGGCGATGCGCAGCAGCCTGGCATCGTTGGCGAAGAAGGCGCCGCCTTCGCCCATGGTGATGTGGTGGGCCGGATAGAAGCTGAGCGTGCCGAGGTCGCCGAAGGTGCCCACATGGCGGCCGCGCCAGGTGGTGCCCAGCGCGTCGCAGCAGTCCTCGACCAGCCACAGGCCGTGCTTGCGGGCAAAGGCGGTGACGGCGTCGAGGTCGAAAGGGTTGCCCAGCGTATGCGCCAGCATGATGGCGCGGGTGTGGGGCGACAGCGCGGCTTCGAGCTGGTCGACGTCGATGTTGTAGGTGGGCAGGCTGATGTCCACGAACACCGGCACCAGCCCGTACAGCAACGCGGGATTGACGGTGGTGGGGAAGCCGGCGGCGACGGTGATGATCTCGTCGCCGGGGCGCAGTGCGCGTTCGCCGAGGCTGGGCGAACAGAGTGTTGCCAGCGCCACCAGATTGGCCGACGAGCCGGAATTGACCGTGCGTGCGCCGGCGATGCCGATGTAGCGGGCCAGGTCCTGCTCGAAACGGTCGTTGAAGCGCCCGGTGGTGAGCCAGGCTTCCAGGCCGGCGTCGACCATGTTGACGATTTCGTCCGCGCCGATGACCTTGCCCGACACCGGGACCGGATCGATGCCGGGGCGAAAGGGCGCCACCCGGGCGCCGTGCTCGGCGTACTGGCGGACCTGTTCCAGCAATTGCGCGCGCGCGGGGTCTGTGTGCCTGTCAGCGGTCATTGCTCTGCATTCTGATAGTCGTCGATCTGCCGCAGGCTGAAGGCGCGCATGCCCGTGCCGGCCTGCCAGGCGCGATGCCAGGCGGCGATGGCGGCCAGGCTGTCGTCCACACCATAACGGCTGCGCCAGCCCAATTCTTGACGGGCCTTGCTGCTGTCCAGGCGCAGCATGCCGGCTTCGTGGGGTTGGGGGGACGGTTCGCAGCGCCATCCGGGGTTGTCGCCCCAGTGACGGGCGAGGGCTTGCAACACGGCTTCGACGGTGAGCGCGTCGGTGTCGGCGGGGCCGAAATTCCATGCGCCGTGGCCCCTGCCGGCGAGCAGTTCCGCGCCCAGCATCAGGTAGCCGGCCAGCGCATCCAGATGGTACTGCCACGGGCGCACGGCTTGCGGGTAGCGCAGCTGCAGCGCCTGCCCGGCGCTCCAGGCGCGCAGGGCGTCCGGGATCAGGCGGTCCGCCGACCCGTCGCCGCCGCCGATGACGTTGCCGGCGCGCGCGCTGGCCACGGCCACGCGCTCGCCGAGGAAGGAATCACGCCAGGCGGCGGTGATGATTTCCTGGCAGGCCTTGCTGGCGGAGTAGGGGTCGCGGCCGCCGAGGGCCTCGTTTTCACGATAAGGCCAGGGCCATTCCTGGTTCTGGTAGCACTTGTCGCTGGTGACCACGAGCAGCGCGCGCACGCTCGGCGCCTGGCGGATGGCCTCGAACAGGTGCACGCTGCCCAGGACGTTGGTGGCCAGCGTGCCGACCGGGTCGCGGTAACTCTCGCGCACCAGCGGCTGGGCGGCGAGGTGGAACACGATGTCCGGCTGGGCGTCGCACAGGGCTGCCTGTATCGCTCCGGCGTCGCGCAGGTCGCCGATGCGGTGGGCCATGCCGCCGGCCACGCCGGCCGCCTCGAACAAGGAGGGTTGCGTGCCGGGCGGCAGCGCGAAGCCATGGACTTCAGCGCCCAGGGTTTGCAGCCACAGGCTCAGCCAGCCGCCCTTGAAGCCGGTATGGCCGGTGACCAGCACCCGGCGGCCGTGCCAGAAGCCGGCGTTCAGTCCCAGATGCGCCACGGGGCCCTTTTGTCCTGCCAGAGTTGTTCCAGGTAAGCCTTGTCGCGCACCGTATCCATGGCCTGCCAGAAGCCGCGGTGGGTGTAGGCCGCGAGCTGCCGTTCGACGGCAAGGCGCTGCATGGGCTGCTGCTCCCAGATGATGTGGTCGCCGTCGATGTAATCGAAGACCGTGGGTTCCAGCATGAAGAAACCGCCATTGATCCAGCCGCCGTCCCCCAGCGGTTTTTCCTGGAAGCCGCTCACCCGCTCGCCTTCCAGGGTCAGGGCACCGTAGCGCCCGGGCGGCTGCACGGCCGTCACGGTGGCGTGGCAGCCGTGCACGCGGTGGTGTTCGAGCAGCGCCGCCAGATCGATGTCGGCCAGCCCGTCGCCGTAGGTGAAGCAGAAGGTGTCGGTGCCGACGTAGTCGCGGATGCGGCGCAGACGGCCGCCGGTCATGGTGTGTTCGCCGGTGTCCACCAGGGTGACCTGCCAGGGCTCGGCGTGCTTGTTGTGCACGACCATCTGGTTGTTGCGCATGTCGAAGGTGACGTCCGACATGTGCAGGAAATAGTTGGCGAAGTATTCCTTGAGGAGATAGCCCTTGTACCCCAGGCAGACGATGAACTCGTGGATGCCCTGGGTGGATAGCACTTTCATGATGTGCCAGATGATCGGACGCCCGCCGATCTCCACCATGGGCTTGGGCTTGAGATGGGATTCTTCGCTGATCCGGGTGCCGAAGCCGCCGGCGAGGATGACGCATTTCATGGGTGATACCCGATGGAAGGATGCCGGACGATATTTTTTGAAGTCACTGGAGCGGGCCGTCATGCCGCGTCTGGAAAGACGGTCTGTACGAAATCGCGCCAGTTTAATGCAAGAAGCCCGCCGAAGCGGGCTTTGGAGGGTGCGTGGCGGCTTTCCTCAGCCTTGCAGCAACTGCAGCACCTGCTGCGGCAGTGCGTTGGCCTGGGCCAGCATCGCCGTACCGGCCTGCTGCAGGATCTGCGCGCGGGTCATGTTGGCGGTTTCCGCGGCGAAGTCGGTGTCGCGGATGCGGGAGCGCGAGGCCGACAGGTTTTCCGAGGAAATCTGCAGGTTGGCGATGGTGGTCTCGAAGCGGGCCTGCAGGGCGCCGAACTTGGCGCGCTGGCCGTTGATCGCGGACAGCGCGGCGTCCGCCATGGCGATGGTGCGTTGCGCGGCATCCACCGAGCTTACATCCAGGTCGCTGACCTTCTGCAGTTGCGAGGTGGCGGAGGTGGCGGTGAAGAAGTCGGTGGCGTTGTCGGCCTCGATGCTGAAGGAGCGGTCCGAATCGACCACCAGTTGGCCGGTGCCGATCGCCGTCGCACCGGCCGCCGTGGCGGTGCCGCCGATGGTCGCGTCGTTGGAGCCGGAGGCCGCGTTGGCGAGGGTGATGTTTTCGCCGAAAGAGTTCAGCAGGGTGAGGCCGTCGCCGGAGTCGTTGATGCGTGCGGTGACGCCGGTCTTTGCCGAGACGTCGTTGAAGGCGTTGACCGCGGCGGCCAGACCGTCCGCGTCTGCCGCGCCGATGGTGAAGGACACGGTGATCGGCGTGGCATTGTCGGACGACAGGTCGAAACGGTAGCTGGCGTTCGGCGTGCTGAAATCGAGGTCGATCTCGGTCTTCGCCGTGGCGGTCACCCCCGTGGTGCCGCTCACGCCGTTGATCAGCTGTGCGGCCGCCTTGGCGGACGAAGCAGCGGGAATGGTGATCGAGGCCGCGCCGGTGGAGCCGTTGATGGTCACGGTGCCGCCGACGACGCGGTTGGTCGCGGCCGCCGAGGAGGGCTGCGCGAAAGCCGTGCTGCCCGGGGTCAGGTCGCCCTTGCCGCCCGTGGTGGTGGCCGCCAGCGCGCCGATGCGGTAGCCGCCATATTGGCTGGTGCTGAAGTTGGCCGTGGTGGCGGTGATCATCTGCCCGGCGTTGGCGCCCACCTGGAAGTTGGCCGAGGTGAAGGAGCCGTCGAGCAGCTTGCGGCCGTTGAATTCGGTGGTCTTGGCGATGCGGTCCAGCTCGGCGGTGAGCTGGTTCACTTCGGCATTGAGCGCTTGACGGTCGGAAGCCGAGTTGGTCGCGTTGGACGACTGCACCGCGAGTTCGCGGATACGCTGCAGCACGTCGCCGGCGGATTGCAGCGCGCCTTCGGCGGTCTGCGCCAGCGAGATGCCGTCGTTGGCATTGCGGCGGGCCTGGTCCTGGCCGCGGATCTGCGACGTCATGCGTTCCGAGATCGCCAGACCGGCGGCGTCGTCCTTGGCGCTGTTGATGCGCAGGCCGGAGGACAGACGTTGGAGAGACGTGGCCAGCGAACCCTGAGAAGTATTCAGATGGCGTTGCGCGTTGAGCGACGCAATGTTGGTGTTGATGACCTGTGCCATTTTCGATCTCCTTGGAAATCTGGTTTGTTCAATGGCTCGGACGTCTCGAAAGGCAACACCCCATTGTGTTTGTGCGCCGAGCTGTACGCGCTCTCTTAAGCGAGAGGCGTGCCAGATTTTTAATTTCCTTTGAAAACAATAGTTTGTTTTTTGTTTGCACGCATCTTAGATGGGTGGGCGGCAAAGCTTGCCTGTTTGCCGCCCCGCTCTCCGCGGCTTTGCCGGTTGTTGCCGGTGTCCCCTGCCGGTGTGCAGACGGGCTGCGGCGGAGCATGTGGCCCGCATGCTTCGCCGACGGGGCGATCATGCGGGAGGGGCGATCTCCACCCGGTTCTTGCCGCCCTGCTTGGCGCGGTACATGGCCGCGTCGGCGCGCTGGGCCGCGGCTTCCAGCGCTTCGCCGGGATTCCATGCCGCCACGCCGGCGCTGAAGGTGATGAATACCTTCTGGTTGTTGGCGAGGAAGAAGGCGGTGGTCAGCGCGCGCTGCAGGCGGGTCAGGGCGGCGGCGGCCTCGTTCAGTTCGGTGTCCGGGTAGAGCAGGACGAACTCCTCGCCGCCGTAGCGCGCCACGCTGTCCTGCGGGCGCAGGTTTTCGCGTACCACGCGCACCAGATGGGTCAGGGCGTCGTCGCCGCTCTGGTGGCCATAGGTGTCGTTGAGTTTCTTGAAGTTGTCGAGGTCGAGCAGGGCCACGCACAGCGGGCTGCGCCGGCGGGCGGCACGGCTGGCTTCCTTGGTGAACATCTCTTCCAGGCCGCGCCGGTTCAGCGCGCCGGTGAGCGGATCCTGGGTGACCAGGCGGCTGGCTTCGTCCAGCTCCCGCTGCAGGGCGGCGATGCGCGCTTCCGTTTCCTGCACGCGTTCGCGCGCAGCGAGCAGTTCGGCGCGCGAGCGTGCGGCCTGTTGCTGGATGCCGCGCGTTTCGCGCATGACTTCGTCGAGCACGCCGCCGATCTGGGTGATGTCGCGCGCGGCGGCGATCTTCTGCGCACAGGCGCCGATGGTGTCGTGATAGCTACCGGTGCTTTCGGCAAAATCGGCAAGCTGGTCGATGAAGCCGGCAATCATTGCCTTGATGGTCTGCTGGGCTTCGGAGAGGTTGTGCTTGAGCTGGCTCTGCTTGTAGATGACTTCCTTCAGCCGGCGTTCGGCGTCGTCGATGCTGCGCGGATCGGCGGGTTTGTCGAGCACGCGGCGCAGGGCTTCCACCTGGCCGTGCAGCCATTGGTCGTCGAGCACCAGTTCGTCGATGTTCTGCAGCAGCAGGCGCAGCAGGTTGAGCAGGCCGGCGCGCGTTTCGGCGGCGTCGCCGGCGGCCATTTCCAGTTTCAGCGCGAAGCGCCGCAGCAGTTCGCCCATCTGGCGCAACTGGTCGATGCTGGCAGCGCCCTGGATGCGCGCGGCGATGCCGGCGGCCTCGCGGACCAGGTCCGGCTGTTCGGCAAGCGAGGCGGGCACCACTTCGTTGAGGGTGCGGTGCAGCAGTGCGCGCAGGGTTTCCGCCAGTTCCCCGGCTTCGCCCTGGGCCACCAGACGCGGCGCGGGTGGCGGCGCGCCCGGAACGGAGGCCGGCGCGGCCGGCGCATTTCCGCCATGCGAGGCTTCAGGCAGATCCGATCCGGGTTCGGCAGGGGCCTGCGACCACGAACGAACCAGTCCCTGCAGGCGGGTGAACAGCGTCCTGGGGTCGTTGGCGCCGAGCACGCGTTCCAGCGATTCGCGCTTGCGTGCGGTGGTCCAGCCCGCCTGGCGGGCTTCCCACTGGCGCAGCAACTGGCCGATCAATTCGTTCCACGCCGGTGGGGCATCGGGCTCCAGGCTGCCCAGGTACTGCCACAGCGCATCGCGGCAGCCGGCTGCATCCTGCGCGGCCAGGGCCTGGTCGAGCATGCGCGCATGGCGCTGTCGCTCCGCGCTGTCGCGCGGCAGTTGCTGGGCGAGGGCGCGATAGAACTTCTCCGGCGCGGTTTCGTCCTCGTCGGCCTGGCCGGCGATTTCGTTGTACAGCGCGCGGTAGTGTTCCGGCGTCGGGGGCACGCGGCGCAGGGCGAGCTGGCGCAGGGCCTCGCGGGCGATTTCGGGCGGATTGCTGAGCGTGGACATGGGGTCGGGAGGGGTCAGCCGGCGACCAGCACGCGGTTCTTGCCGGCGTGCTTGGCGGCGTACATGGCGCGGTCGGCGCGCTCGATGGCGATGTGCGCGGGTTCGTTCGGATCCAGCGTGCTCACGCCGGCGCTGAAGGTGATCAGCAGGCGGCCCTGGTCGGCCATGAAGATGCGCCGGGTCAGTTCGCGCTGCAGGCGCACCAGCACTGCGGCGGCGTCGGCCTGCACGGTGTCCGGCAGCAGGATGAGGAATTCCTCGCCGCCGTAGCGGCACACGGAATCCTGCGGGCGCAGCGATTCGCGCACCACGGTGGCCAGATGGCGCAGGGCTTCGTCGCCGGTCTTGTGGCCGTAGGTGTCGTTGAGCGTCTTGAAGTTGTCCACGTCGAGCAGGGCGATGCTCAGTTGCGTGCCACGCCGCCGGGCCAGGGCGATCTCGCGCTCCAGCGCTTCGTCCAGGCCCTTGCGGTTGAGCGTGCCGGTGAGCGGGTCGTGGCGCACCAGTTCGCTGGCTTCGTCCAGTTCGCGCTGCAGGCGCAGGATGTGCTGGTTGGCGGCATCGACCTCGCCGCGCAGCGCGGCGATCTCCTCGGTGGAACGTTGCGCGACATCGTGCGCAAGACGGGTTTCGGTGAGCAGTTCGCCGACCACTTCGGACAGTTCGCCGATGTCCTGCGCGGCTTCGATGCGCTCGGTGCCGCGCGCCAGCACGCTGGCGTAGTCGCCGGTGACCGCGCCGAAGTTGGCCAGCCGGTCGACGAAGCCGGCGAGCATGGATTTCAGGCGTTCCTGCGCGTCGGTGAGCTGGCGCTTGAGGTGGCTCTGCTTGTCGATCACGTCGAGCAGGCGGCGCTGCACCTCGTCGAGCATGCGGGCATCGAGCGGGCCGGCGAAGGCTTCCGAAAGCACGCTGAGCTGGCCGTGCAGCCAGCGGTCTTCGAGCACCAGTTCGCTGATGTTGCGCAGGATCAGGCGCAGCAGTTCGAGCAGCCCGGCGCGTATCGAGTGCAGATCCGCGCCGGCCCATTCGAGCTTGTGGATGAACTGCTCAAGGCGGTGCAGCAGGGCTTCCTGGTGTTCCGCCACGTCGCCATCGAACTCCTGCGCGAGCAGGCGGGCCTCGGCGGCAAGCTCCGGCTGGTCGGCGAGCAGCGCGGAAATCGCCGGATGCAGGAGGCGGGAGAGCTGCCGCAGGCAATCGTTGCCGGCGCTTTCGGCAAGCGCCAGGATGGCGCGCCGCAGTGTGGGCCAGTTACCGCTGTCCACCGCCGCTTCGAACTGCTGCGCAGCGCGCAGGGTGGCCGGTGTGGTACGTGGCAACGCGTGGGAAATGGCCTTCAACTGGCCGCTGGGGAAGGCTTCGTCTTCCGGCGTGCCGGCAATTTCGTGGTAGTGGGCGCGGTATTGATCCGGGGTCGGCGGGATGCGTTTGGCGGTCAAGCGCCGCAGGGCTTCACGGGCGATTTCAGCGGGCGAGGAGAAGTCCGGCATGGTACTCGGCAGGGGACGAGCAGGGTCTGTACGGACTTTACCATCGCCGCCGGCGGCTGAGTGTGAAGCTTGGGGCGCCTGACAGAATGAAACGCTCCGCGAATCTCCATCCCCTGCGAAAAAAAGCGTGGCGGCGCCTACTCCGCCAGCCCGTGGCGGATGCCGTAATGGGTCAGTTCCGCGTTGTTGCGCATGTTCATCTTTTCGAGCAGGCGGGCGCGATACACGCTCACCGTCTTCACGCTGATGCCCAGCGCCTCGGCGATCTGTGCCGGGGTGCGGCCGCTGGCGATCAGGCGCAGGGTCTGGAACTCGCGGTCGGAAAGCTTTTCGTGCAGGGGGCGGTCGCCGTCCTCCAGCACGGCATTGGCGAGCGCCTCGGCCACGGCCTGGCTGACGTAGCGCTTGCCGCCGGCAACCTGGCGGATCGCGGTGACCAGTTGCTCGGGGGCGCTCTGCTTGGACAGATAGCCCGCCGCGCCGGCCTTCAGGGCGCGCACGGCGTACTGGTCTTCGGGGTAGATGCTGAGGATGAGCACCGGCAGGCGGGGCGCTTCCTTGCGGATCATCTTCAGCGCGTCGATGCCGTTGCGGTCGGGCATGGAGACGTCCATCAGCACCACGTCCCAGGGCTGTTCGCGCACCATCTGCAGGGCCTGCACGCCGTTGCCCGCCTCGCCGGCCACCTCCAGGTCGCCGGTCTCGGAAAGGATCTGACGCAGGCCCTGGCGCACGATGGCGTGGTCGTCGGCGATCAGCACGCGCAGACGGCTGGCGGAAATCATCGGTCTTGCTCCCCTGAATCGTGGCGGATGCGTTCGTCGTACAGCGGCACGGCGAGCAGCAGGCGCGTGCCGCCGGGGCGCATGGAGTCGATCTCCAGCCGTCCGCCGAAGGCGGCCAGGCGCTCGCGCATGCCGCGCAGGCCGAAGGAACGCGGTTTGTCCATGTCGGCCGGGTCGAACCCCTTGCCGTCGTCGCGCACTTCCAGCAGGACGTCGTCGCCTTCCTCGGTCAGGCGTACTTCCACCCTGCTCGCGCAGGCATGCTTGCAGACGTTGGTGAGGGCTTCCTGGAAGGTGCGGAACAGGGCCACTTCGGCGTCACGGGCGAGCTGGATGTCGTGGTCGGCGCAGACGATGCGGCAGGCGATGCCGGTGCGCTGGGTGAAATCCTCGGCCTGGCATTCGATGGCCGCGCCCAGGCCGAAGTCCTTGAGGATGCCCGGGCGCAGTTCGCGGGTAACCCGGCTGACCGTGGCGATGGCGTCGTCGAGCAGGCGTTCGATGCCGCGCACGCGCTTGCGCAGCTGCGCGGGATCGCCGTCCAGGCGGGCGGCAAGCAGGGCGGTTTCGATCTTGATGGCCACCAGATGGCCGCCCAGCACGTCGTGGATGTCGCGCGCGATGCGCTCGCGCTCTTCCTCGCGGGCCACTTCCAAATGGTTGGACAGCGCCGCCAGTCTGGAATTGAGGCGATCGGTGCTGGAGTCGAGAGGCTGCCCGGGTGGAATCATGCTGGCATTGGCGGCGGAGGCATGGAATCAGCCCGCAATGATAGCAGGCCGGGCGATGGCCGCCGCGTCGCGATATGGCCCAGTGTGGGGCGGGCCGGGTCGTCTTCCCCCGGCCGCCGCCATGTGTCCGGCGCTGCCGCTCAGCGCAGCAGTTCGAATTCGCTGGCCAGCGCCTTCAGCCGTGCGGTCATCGTCTGCAAGGTCTCGGTCTGACCGTAGGCCTGGCGGGCGGTGCGGGTGTTCTGTTCGCTCAGCGCGGCGATGCGCTCCACGTTGGCGGCCACTTCGTTGCTGGCCTGGGCCTGCTGGGTGGCGGCCGAGGCGATCTGCCCGGCGCGGTCGGCCACGTCGTCGCTGGCGGCGGAGATGCCGTCCAGCCCGCTCACGCTCTGCTGCATCATCGAAACGCCGGCTTCCACCTCGCCGACCGCCGAGCCCATCACCTGCACGGCGCGCTGGGTGATCGCCTGGATTTCCGCGACCATGCCGGTGATGTCGCCGGTGCTGGTGCTGGTGCGCTCGGCCAGCTTGCGCACCTCGTCGGCCACCACGGCGAAGCCGCGTCCCTGTTCGCCGGCGCGCGCGGCCTCGATGGCCGCGTTGAGGGCGAGCAGGTTGGTCTGGTCGGCGATCTCGCGGATGCTCTGGGTGATGTCGCCGATGCGCGCGACCGCGGCATCCAGTTCATGGATCGTCGAACTGGACTGCTGCACCGAATGGATGACCCGCGAGGTGGCCTGGATGCTGCGCTCGATGCCCTGGTTGCTGGCATGCACCTGCTCGCGCGCGCCGGAGGCGGAGTGGGCGGTATCGGCCGCATGCTCGGCGACTTCGCCCACCGACTGGCTGAATTGCTCGGCCGCCGCCGCCACCGCCTGCAGGCTTTCCAGTTGCACGTCGGACTGCTTGCTGACCTGCTGCATCTCCTGGCGCAGCTGGGTGGTGTTGGCCTCGATGGAACGCGCGGCGGCGCTGATGCGGTCCATCATTTCCTTGATGCGCGTCTGGGTGACCGCCAGGCGGGAGAGCATGGCGCCGACCTCGTCGCGTCCGTCGAGCGGGATGTCGTCGGTCATGATGCCTTCCGACATGCGGTCGAAGTAGCGGTTGGCGCGCGTCAGGCCGCTGGTCAGGCGGCCCAGGATCAGGCCGGCGGGCAACAGGGCCAGCGCGAAGGCCGCCGCGGCGCCGCCCAGTGCGGCGCCCAGGGGCGTGGTGGTGCCGACGCTCAACGCCGCGCCGCCGCAGGCCAGCGCGGGCAGCAGCAGGCCGAGCACCAGCTTGAGCGCGCTGGGCAGGGGCGCGCGGCGCGGGGCCGGCAGGCGGGCGTTGCCGCCGAGCAGGCTGGCGTACAGTTTGGCGGCGCCGGGCAGGGCGCTGCGGTCGGGCGGTATGCGCACCGACATGTAGCTGGTGATGCGCCCGTTCTGGGTCACCGGCACGATGGTGGCATCCACCCAGTAGAAATCCCCGCTCTTCGCGCGGTTCTTGACCAGCCCGCGCCACGGGCGTCCGTCCTTGATGGTCTGCCACATCTGCTCGAAAGCCTGCGGCGGCATGTCCGGGTGGCGCACGATGTTGTGGTTGGTGCCCAGCAGCTCTTCGCGGGAGTAGCCGGAAATCGCCACGAAGGCGTCGTTGGCCTCGGTGATGATGCCTTTCAGATCAGTGCGCGAAACCAGATAGGTGCCGGGCGGAAACGGCACCTCGCGGTCGGTGACGGGCTGGTTGATCTTCATGCTGCGTCCTCGCGTGGACGTCGGCGCGCACGCGGCGCCGACGATGCCTAATAAGCAAGCAATATCGATGCACACTATTACGGCAAGTCGCGAACTTCCTTAATCACAAGCAAGAAACTCAGCGAGTTACGCCATAAGTCGTATGACCGACGGCAATCATGGCTTATTCGGACGCGTTGGGGGTAAATGTGAATTGTCGACTGAGAGATATTTCATACCGCCAGCCAGAAGGCGTGGCCAACGGCTCCGCCGCAAGGGCCGCGGCGGTGTTTTCCGGGTGGCCGCCGGCATCGCGCAGCCAGCAGGCGCTGACCCGCCGGGGGCCGTCGGCCAGTTCCACCTGGCCGAAGCCCAGCCACGGGCAGGCCGTGGTGGCGCCGTGCTGCTGGTCGGCGACAGCCAGATCGGTGGCCACGCCGTTTTCATCGAGGAACACCAGCCCCAGGGTGACAAGCAGGTCGGTGAAATCGGCGGTTTCGTCGGGCGACAGGAAGCCGATGCGGTACAAGTGCGCGTCCTCGCACAGCGTGCGGTTGGGTACGGCGTGCAGGAAGGCCGCCGTGCCGCCGGGCAGGCGCTGGGCGACGGCATCCTTGCGGACGATCACGGAGATGGCTTCGGCGAGCACGGCCATGGTGGAGGGCGGGGCGCGGACGGTGGGCGGAATTATCGCATGTCGTAACGCGCGCGCAGTTCGGCGGCGGCGCGTGACGAAGCCACCACCACCAGCTTCATGGTGGCGCGCGTGGCGCCGACGAACAGCTTGCGCAGCGTGGCGTCGTCCAGACGGTCGAAATCCACTTCCGCCAGGATCACCGCGGCGGCGGCCTGGCCCTTGAAGCGGTACACCGATTCGAGCAGGACCTCGCCCTCGGTGAACACCGGATGGCCGAGCAGGTCGTAGCGCCCGGTGAACTGGCGCAGGCTGTGCGGGCCGATCTGGGGGTGGCCGAACAGGCGCGAATGCTCGCGCCCGCGGAAGGAGACGACGGCCAGGTCTTCCTTGCGGAAACCGGCGGCGTAGCAGCGCCGGATGGCCTCCTTGACGCCGGCGAGCAGGCCGTCCGCGTCGGCGTAGTCGATCAGTTCGACCTCGGCGGCATCCAGCGGCGAGGCGGCCTCGATGGGCGTGCCTTCGGGCAGCAGGGCCTGCAGCATGCGCACCACCGGGCGTGGGCTGCGGAAGTTGCTGGTGGCGCGCAGGCCCACCCAGCCGGGCAGCGGCACCGGATCGCGGGCGTAGAGGTTCTGCAGCGGGTCTTCCAGCCACAGCAGACGGGCGCCCGGGCGGGCATGGGCGAGCACCAGGTCGCGCCAGGCTTCGGGAAAGTCCTGCCCTTCGTCGACGATCACGCTGTCGAAGCGGAAATCCTCGCCCACCGGCAGTTTCTCCGCCTCCTGCACCATGCGGTCGAAGGCGCCGGCGGCAGAGAAGTCCGGCCCGCGCCCGGCTGCGCGCAGGCGCTGATGGCAGAGCTGGTGGAAGGAGCAGGCCAGCCCGCCAGCCGGCGCGATGGCGGAGAAATGGTCCGCCAGCGGGCGGTTGAAGCACACGTACAGCGGGCGCTTGCCAGCTTCCACGGTGGCGCGGTATTCGGCCAGCGCGAGCTGGGTCTTGCCCGAGCCGGCGGTGCCGGTGACGCGCAGGCGGAAGGGCTCGAAATCCAGCTGGCGGGCCCAGTGTGCCAGCCCGCCGGCCACTCGGGTGACCATGTCGCGCGCACGGCCGACCAGGGCGCTGACGTCGGGTTCGAGCTGGATCACGTCGCGCAGGAAGCGGTGTACTTCCGGTGTGGCCGGGGTGGGTTCGCCGAGCGGCAGGATTTCCTGGATGAGGCTGCCCAGCGCGTCGCGTCGCGCGCTGTCGACGATGCGCTCCGGTGTCAGGCCGGCGGTCTGCGGCTGGCGCACGCGATAATCGGGGCAGTACAGCAGGAAGTCGATGTTCACCCCCGCGCAGCCGGGGCGCGCGGCGAGCTTGCCGCGCAGTGCCTCCGCACTGCGCGCGAGCTGGGCGGGAATGCTGTGCACGCGGCCCGGGTAGCGCTTGACGATGCCCTCGGGCGTTTCGTCCAGAAAGCCGCTCTTCTGTTCGATCAGCAGCAGGTCGCCGGCGGCGTTCACCACGACGAAATCCACCTCGCCATGCACCGCGTAGCCGCGCTCCAGGTTGGTCCAATGCACCGCGTGATACACGGTGTAGCCGGCCGGCAGGGCGGAGGCCAACCGGTTCAGGGTGTCGATTTCGCGCTGCGCGGCGCCGGTGACGGCCAGTTCGCGCCAGCCGTCGGGAACGATGCGGGCCACGGTGGAGGCATCCTGTCGAAAGGGATGCGCCCGATGTTACCCGAAGGCCGCGCGCGTGGCAGAGCGGCTCAGTTTGGACGGGGGCGGCGTTCGTCCTTGTGGCGGAAACAGATGCGCGCCTTGCTCAGATCGTAGGGCGACATCTCCAGGGTGACGCGGTCGCCGGCGAGGATGCGGATGCGGAACTTGCGCATCTTGCCCGAGGCGTAGGCCGCCACGTCCATGCCGTTTTCCAGTTTGACCAGGAAACGCGCGTCGCGCAGCACTTCTTCCACCACGCCTTCGAATTGGATCAGGTCTTCCTTGGACATGCAGTACTCCTTGTGCGCGCCCGGCGGCCTGGCTGTCGGGCGGATTGGCGGCGACGGATCGCGGTTTGCGCGAGTCGGGCGCAAAGGCGACGCACCCGCGCGGGTTGTGGCCGGGCGGGGCGAATGATCCGTGAGCCGTATTGGCAGGGCCGTTGCGGGCCCTGGGCAGGTGCGTCGCGGGGGCGGGCGGCAGGACGCGGTCCGTGGTCTGCGATGCGTGAACTCAAGCTGTCGGCCCGGATGCCGGGGCCGAAGAATACGCCGCTGGGGGTAAACCAGCGGCCGGGTGGCCGGGGAGGGGAACTTGCTGCGCAGGGTTGGCGGCCACCGGATGGCAGGCCGACATGATACGTTTGTTGCGATGCAGCGTAAACCGCGCCGGCCGCGGACCGGGGATTCAGCCCGTTCGGGAAGCTTCGCCGGCCCGTCCCGTGGGCAATGCAGAGCCGATGCCGCGGCGCCACAGCGGCAGTACCGCCAGGGCGATGAGGATTTCCAGCGCGCCGACCAGGATGAACACCGGCAGGTAGGGGTCCATGCCCGCGGCGCGGAAGGTGCCCACCAGCGTGCCGCCGAGCAGCGGCCCGAGGGCGAAGCCCAGCGAGCCGGCCACGTTGAAGCCGGCCATGGTGCTGGCACGTTGATTGGGGCCGGCGAGCTCGGCGGTGAGCACCAGCGACGGCGCGTACATGATCGCCGCGACCACGCCACCGGCGGCCATCAGCGCGGCCAGCGCGCCGGCCGGCGCCCAGCCCAGGGCGATCAGGAAAAGGCCGTACAGGATGCTGCCGGCGATCATCATGCCCAGGCGGTCCCAGCGCTGGGAGAGACGGCCGGCAGGATAGGCGAGCAGGGAGAAGGGAATCAGGAAGGCAGCCATCACCAGGCCGATCTGGCGGGCGTCGAGCAGCAGCACGGCGCCCAGATACAGTGAAAAGGTGGACACGATGAAGCCCACCGTGAGGCGGTCTACGAAGGCGAACAGATAGGGCACCGCGAGCAGCCGGTTGCTGGCCAGCTGGCGTACCAGTTCCGTCGGCGACGGGCGTGCGGATTCGCGCGGCGTCTCGCGCAGCAGCAGCGGCACGGCGGCGGCCAGCGCCAGCATCAGCCAGCCGCCCAGCCACGGCACCTGGGTGGCGGACGCGGCGCCGATCCAGCCGCCCAGCGGCGCGCCGCTGGCCACCCCGAAGCTGATCGCCGAGCCCACCGCGCCCATCGAGGCGCCCAGGCCGGCGCGCCGGCCGTGGTCGGCGCCCAGGGTCATCAGCAGCGACAGGGCGGTCATGTGCGCGCAGCCTTCGACGAAGCGCAGGGCGAGGATCACCGCATAGGACCATGGCCCGGTGATCAGCAGCAGGGCCGCCGCGTTGACCAGCAGCGCCCCGGCGATCAACGGCACGCGCCGCCCCAGGCTGTCGGAGGCCAGTCCGGCGAGCGGCGCGGCGATCAGCGCGCCGATCATGTTGATCGACATGAACAGGTGGCGGGCCAGATCGCTGGTGCCGGGGTGGCGGCCTTCGGTGAGTCCGTGCAGCACCGGCACCATGCCGGTGACCGGCAGCATCAGCAGATAGAGGATCAGGGCAAGGCGCAGCAGGGGCATGAATGGGCGGGGCGGCAGGGCCGCCGGGATGGACATGGCGTCCAGCTTGCACCAGCACGGCGCGCGTAACAACCGTTCGCATCAAGGTGCGCGGCATGCCGCGCCGTGCCCGCTGGGGTAGAATGCGCCCGGTTCTCCCGGCATGCCGGGAGAGTCTTCCTTTCCGCTTTCCCGTGCCGCCATGAATGCCGAAGTCACGCCGGATACTGCTCCGGACCAGCCTGCCTCCCGCCCGTCACCCGCCACGGAGGCGCGCGAACTGCTCAAATGGTTGCAGTCGGTATCGCCCACCTTCAAGGACTGTCGCCCGCTGGCCTTGCGCATCGACGCGGCGATCCACGAGCGCTTCCCCGAAGTGAGCCGCAAGGCGCTGCGCAGTGCGCTGCGCCTGCATACCGCTTCCACACGCTATCTGAAGGCGGTGGAGAAAGGCACCCAGCGTTTCGATCTGGACGGCCAGCCGGCCGGCGAGATCACCGACGAGCAGCGCAGCCACGCCGCCGCCACGCTGAAGGAGCGCTTTGCCAAGGCCGCGCGCGAGCAGCGCGAACGCCGCGAGGCGGAGGAAAACGAGCGCCGCCGGCAGGACAAGCTCAACCAGCTGGTCAACAAGTTCTCGCGCTGATCGTCGTGCCCTGGCTTGCCAAGCTGTCCCGTCTGTACCAGCCGCGCAATCCGCTGTTCTGGCTGATGGTGGTGTTCAATCTGCTGTCGTCGGTGCTGATCTGGCTGCTGCACAACCGGCCGCTGAACGGGGTGGCGACTGCGCTGGTCGCGGTGTTCGCGCTGGGCAATGCGCTGTTCGGCATCGTGCTGATGCTGCGCCTGATGCGCGAGCCGAAAGAGGAGGGCTGAGCGGGCCTGCCCGTTCAGTCCTGCGCACGCCAGCGCTGTTCGAGGACTGCGGCCGGTTCGGGTCGGCCGAGCAGGTAGCCCTGCAGCATGTCGCAGCCGTGCGATACCAGGAAGTCGCGCTGCGCCTCGGTTTCCACCCCTTCGGCAACCACCTGCAGGCCCAGGCTGTGGGCCAGCGTCAGCGTGGCCACGCTGATCGCCGCGTCGTTGGCGTCGCTTTCGATGTCGCGCACGAATTCGCGATCGAGCTTGAGCACCTGGATGGGCAGGCGCTTCAGGTAGACCAGCGAGGAATAGCCGGTGCCGAAATCGTCGATCGCCAGATCGACGCCGAGCGCGCGCAGGGCCTGCAGTTTCTCGATGGCGCCGGCCGGGTCGCTCATCGCCACCGATTCGGTGATCTCCAGTTCCAGTTCGCCCTGGCGCAGCCCGTGGCGGGCCAGCACGGCGCCGACGTTGTCGACCAGCGCGGGGTTGCGCAGCTGGTGGGCGGAGAGGTTGACTGCCACCCGCCGCGGGGCGATGCCGGCGGCTTTCCAGGCGGCGAAGTCGCGGCAGGCGCAATCCAGCACCCAATCGCCGATGACCCCGATCAGTCCGGTTTCCTCGGCCACGGGGATGAAGCGCACCGGGGGCACCAGGCCTTTCTGCGGATGCCGCCAGCGCACCAGCGCCTCCACGCCGCAGGGGCGTTCCCGCGGGTCGGCGCCGGCGGCGTACTGCGGCTGGTAGTGCAGTTCGAACTGCCGTTCTTCCACCGCGATGCGCAGTTCGCGTTCCAGCGTCAGGCGTTCGGCCGCCGCCGCGTTGAGCGCGCTGGTGAAGTACTGCAGGTTGTTGCGGCCCTGTTCCTTGGCGTGATACATGGCCGCGTCGGCGTTGCGCATCAGTGTGCCGGCATCGTCGCCATCCTCCGGATACACGCTGATGCCGATGCTCGGGCTGGTATGCAGGCGGTCGCCATTGATCTCGTAGGGGGTGCCCAGGGTTTCGAGAATCTTCGCGGCCACCGCCGAGGCGTCGCCCGCGTCGAGCAGGCGGGTCAGCACGACGACGAACTCGTCGCCGCCCAGGCGCGCGACGATGTCGCTCTCGCGCACGCACTGACGCAGGCGGGCGGCCACTTCGACGAGGAGCAGGTCACCGGTGTGGTGACCCAGGGTGTCGTTGATGATCTTGAAACGGTCCAGGTCGATGAACATCACCGCCAGGCGGATATGCTCGCGGCGCGCGGCGAGCACTGACTGGGCCAGGCGGATCTCCAGGTTGTAGCGGTTGAACAGGCCGGTGAGGCTGTCGTGGTGGGCGAGGTGCTCGATGCGCTGCTCGGCCGCCTTGCGTTCGCTGATGTCGGTGAAGCTGGCGATGTAGTTGCTGATCTGTCCGTCCGGGTCGCGGATCACCGAGATGGCCGCCCACTTGGGATAGATGTGCCCTGCGCGGTTCTGGTCCCACATTTCGCCCTGCCAGTAGCCACTCTCGCCCAGCGCCTGCCACAGCGCGTGGTAGGTTTCGCGCGGGGTGCGGCCGGAGGCCAGGATGCGCGGATCCTGGCCGGCGATGTCCTCGAGCCGGTAGCCGGTCTGGCGGGTGAAGGCGGGGTTGATGGCGACGATGCGGTTGTCGTGGTCGGTCACCATGATCGCTTCGCCACTGTGCTCGAAGATGCGGGCGTAGAGCAGCAGGGCCTCCTCGGCCTGCTTGCGCGCGGTGATGTCCTGGAATACGGAGAGGATTTCGCCGCCCGGCAGGCGGATCACGTCGTTTTCCACCCACAGGCGGGCATGGGTATCGTGGTAGGTGGCCAGGCTGACCGATTCGTTGCGTCCGCTCCGGCTGACCCGCAGGAAGGCGTCGAAGATGCCCGCGTCCTGCAGGCCGGGGAAGGCGTCGCGCGAGCGCTTGCCGAGCAGTTCGCCGCGCGCCTGGCCGACGATGCGCTCGGCCGCCGGGTTGACGTCGAGTATCTGGAATTCCTGCCCGTCGGCGGTCGGACGGTAGAGCGCCACCCCATCGTTCATGTTGTCGAACATGGCGCGGTAGCGGGCTTCCTGGTCGGCGATGATCGCTTCGCTGCGCACGAAGCGACGGCCCACGATCAGGGCGGCGGCGCTCGACAGCAGCAGAAAGCCGAGGAAGGCCAGCATGGTGATGCGCTGGCGATTGTGCAGGGGGGCAAAGGCTTCCCAGGTGTCGGTCTTCACCACCATGCCCCAGCCCAGCGCCGGCAGGAAATGCCAGCTGGCGGCCACTTCCACGCCACGGAGATCCAGTGCGACGCCGCCGCCCTGTTTGCCAGCCAGCGCACGGCGCATGGGGGCCGAGGCGCCGGCTTCCGAGGCGCGCATGAAGACCGGCGTGGTGTAGTGCGGCGCCTGGGAAACGATGTAATGGATTTCTTCCCCTTCCTCGAAGCCCAGGACGGTCTCTCCGCTCTGGCCCAGGCCGCTGCGGTCGGCCACCACGTGCATCAGCGTACTCAGATTGACCTGCAGGGCCAGCGCGCCGATGGCCCTGCCGTTGCGCAGGATCGGCGCGATGGCGAAGGCGGCCATGTCGCCCGGCACGGTGCCGTGGGGGGTGAAGCGGGTGAGGTCGACGTGCAGGAAGGTCATCACCTGCCGGAAGCCGACCGCCAGTCCGCTGTTGCGGTAGGGCGCGTCGAACAGGTTGACCCCCAGTTCCGGGCCGTCGTGCAGGGAGAACACCACGTTGCCGTCGACGTCGATGAGCATCAGGTTGTGGTATTCGCTGCGATCGCCCAGGGCCGCCAGTTCGGCGCGATAGCGCACCGCGCCGGGGGCGGTCGCGGGATTCTCGTCCTGGCGATGCGCGCGCGCGTGGGCGCGCAGGGCGTCGCCCAGCCAGAGCTGACGGGCCTTGGAGCGTACGTCGGCAAGACGTTCGTTGATGAAGGAGTTGATCTGGTCGGCCTTCTTGTCGGCCACCGATGAGACGTTCTGCAGCACGGCGGCCGTCAGCGCGCGTTCGAAGGATTGCAGATACACCCAGGCCAGCCCGGCGAGCGGTACCAGGGCGACGATCAGGAAACCGATCGTCAGGCGGGTCTGCAGATTGGGCTGCCTCACCGTACCGCCGCCGGAGCGTTCGGATCCTGCGCCGCGCGCAGCAGGCCCCGGCGGCCGCGATAGGCCGGGAAGGGCGTGGGGCGTACCGGCGCTTCGGACAATTCGACCACGTCGAACTGCCCATCCGCGCGCGCGCGGCCGATGAACACGCGCCGCCAGGCATGGCGCGTGGTCGAATCCAGGGCGACGATGCCGGTGGGGCCGTCGATGCTCATGCGCGGGATGGCCAGGTCGACCTGCTGGGGTTCATCGGTGCCGACCTTTTCCGCGGTGGCGGCCCACAGGCGCAGCGCGTTGTAGCTGGTCACCATGGGGTCGCTGAGCACCCGGTGCTGCCCGTAACGGGCCTGGAAGCGTTCGACGAAGCGCTGGTTGGCGGGATCTTCCAGGCTCTGGAAGTAACCCCATACCGCATGATGGGCCGGATGCGCGCGGGGCAGGCCGAAGGTGGCCAGCTCCGGCTCGCCCATGCTGAACGAAACCACCGGCTGTTCCCCCAGGCCGGCCTCGGCCAATGCCGCGAAGAAGCGCCGGTTGGCGTCGCCGTACAGGGTGTTGAGCACCACGTCGGGGGCATTGCGGCGCAGTTCCTCCGTGACGAGGGCGAATGCCGCGTCGTCGGCGCCGGCGGGCAGATAGGCTTCACCCACCACCGAGCTGCCGGTGGTGGTGGTCAGATCGCGGATGAGCCGGTTGGCCATGCGCGGGAACACGTAATCCGATCCCAGCAGGAAGATGCGCGGCCCGTGGCGCTGGATGGCCCAGCGCGCGCCCGGAATGATCTGCTGGTTGGGGGCCGCACCCAGATAGACGATGTGCTGCGACTGCTCCATGCCCTCGAACTGCAAGGGGTAGAACAGCAGGTGGCGGTGGCGCTCGACCACCGGCAGCAGTGCCTTGCGGCAGGCCGAGGTCCAGCAGCCGAACAGGGCGCTGACGCGTTCGCGGGTGATCAGCCGGTCGGCCTCGGCCGCCGCGTGCTCCCAGTCCGAGCGGCTGTCGGCAACGATCAGTTCCACCGGGCGTCCGAGCACCCCGCCGGCCGTATTGATTTCCTCCGCGGCCAGCCGCAGGGCATCCACCAGCACGTATTCGCTGTCGGCCATCGCGCCGCTGAGCGCGTGCACCACGCCCACGCGCAACGGCTGCGGGCGGTCCGGCCGCAGCACGGTGAACGCCAGCGCGGCGGCGGCCAGCGCAAACAGCGATAACCGCAAGGGCGAACGGAAGGGATACAGGAGCAGCGACTGCATCCGCGTACTATGCCAGTAGACGGATGCGCCGGGGAGTCTCGGCCAGGGTACGAAGCGGAATATTGCAAGGGCCGTTCGGAGGCAGAACGGGCTTGCCTCCGGGGATCAGGCGCTGGCGTGCAGCGTGCCCGCCGCGGCCGGCGGGGCCGCCTGCCTGCCATATCGCGAAAGGCTTAGATCGTCGGCCCGGATGGCCGGGTTGCGGCCGGTGACCAGATCGGCCACCAGACGGCCCGAACCGCAAGCCATGGTCCAGCCCAGGGTGCCGTGGCCGGTGTTGAGGTACAGCCCGGGGACGCGGGTGGCGCCGACGATGGGCGTGCCGTCCGGGGTCATCGGGCGCAGGCCGGTCCAGAACTCGGCCTGCGGCAGATCGCAGCCGCCGGGGAACAGATCGCGCGTCACCATTTCCAGCGTGGCGCGGCGGCGGGGGTTGAGCGACAGGTCGAAACCCGCCAGCTCCGCCATGCCGCCGATGCGGATGCGCTGGTCGAAGCGGGTGATGGCGATCTTGTAGGTTTCGTCGAGCACCGTGGATACCGGCGCGGCTTGTTCGTCGAGCAGGGTGGCGGTGAGCGAGTAGCCCTTCAGCGGATACACCGGCAGGTCCAGCCCCAGTGGCCGCAGGAAGGGGCGCGAATAGCTGCCCAGGGCCAGGACGTAGCGCTCCGCGCTCAGCCGTTCGCCGCCCGCGCGCAGGGCCTGGATGCGCCCGCCGGCCATCTCGAAGCCGTCCAGCGGCACGCCGTAGCGGAATTCCACGCCCAGTTCGGTGGCCATCGCCGCCAGTCGCCGGGTGAACAGCGCGCAGTCGCCGGTCTCGTCGTTGGGCAGGCGCAGGCCGCCGGCCAGTTTGCCGCGCACGCGGGCGAGCGCTGGTTCGGCGCCGGCCAGGCCGTCGCGGTCGAGCAGTTCGAAGGGCACGCCACATTCTTCCAGCACGGCGATGTCGCGCGCGGCGGCATCCACCTGGGATTGGGTGCGGAACAGTTGCACGGTGCCACGGGTGCGTTCTTCGTAGTGGATGCCGGTTTCGGCGCGCAGCTCACGCAGGCAGTCGCGGCTGTATTCGGACAGCCGCATCATGCGTTCCTTGTTCACCGTGTAGGCGCCGGCCGTGCAGTTGCGCAGCATGGAAAGCATCCAGCGCAGCTGGAACAGGCTGCCGTCGGCGCGGATGGCCAGCGGGGCGTGGCGCTGGAACAGCCATTTGACCGCCTTGAGCGGAATGCCGGGCGCGGCCCACGGGGTGGAGTAGCCGGGAGAAACCTGGCCGGCGTTGGCGTGGCTGGTTTCCATGGCCGGGCCGGGCTGGCGGTCCACCACGGTGACGCGTGCACCGGCGCGCGCCAGGTAATACGCGGTGGTGGTGCCGATGACGCCGCTGCCGAGGACGAGGACGTGCATGTGAGCCTCCATGGGCTACGCTTTCATTGAATATGCGAAGTCTAGAGGTCAATCATTGGTGAATTTCACTAATCTATATGATATAGATAGTGGAAATCACCAATTTTAGGCCTGCCGGCCGGACCTGGAAGTGAAATGCGCGAACTGGACCGTGTGGACCGCAAGATCCTCGATCTGCTGCAGAAGAATGCCCGTATTCCGATGACGGAACTGGCCGAAAAAGTCGGGCTTTCCGCCACGCCGTGCACCGAACGGGTACGCCGTCTGGAGCGTGAGGGCGTGATCACCGGCTACCACGCGCACGTCGACCCGCACGCGCTCGGACGCGGCCTGCTGGTGTTCGTGGAGATCAAGCTGTCGGCGAAATCCGGCGAGGTGTTCGAGCGGGTGAAGAACGAGATCCGCTACGTGCCGGAGGTCATGGAGTGCCACCTGGTGTCGGGGGATTTCGACTACCTGGTGAAGGCGCGCATCGCCGAGATGGGCGAATACCGCCGCCTGCTCGGCAACATCCTGCTGAAGCTGCCGGCGGCGGCCGAGTCGCGCAGTTACGTGGTGATGGAAGAGATCAAGGAAAGCCTGTACCTGCCGACCTCGCCGGCCTGAACCGTAGACAGACTCTCAGATCAGCACGATGCGGTCGCGCTCCACGCGTGCCTGCTCCAGTGCGCGGGTGAGGTCCTCGCGCGGGATGCGCACCGGCAGCACCACGTGGCGGCGGCGGTCACGCGAGGTCAGTTCGATGAACGACAGGGTGTGCAACGGTTCGCCGGCCGGCGCTTCGCCCTCCACCAGTTTGCCGGCGCGATCCACGCGGAAGGACAGCGGTGCCATGCTCAGCGCCTGCTCCGGTGCCATCAGCAGTTCGGCCAGCGCGCCGATCTGATGCTCCGGCTGCAGGGCGTCGCTGTCGGCGCGCAGGCGCGCATCCAGTTCATCCAGCCGGCGGGCGTAGCGCTCCTGCATCTCGGCATCGCGCGAGGTGCGCAGGCGTACGCGTTCCAGCTCGCGTTCCACCAGCAGATCCTCGCGGCCGTGGCGCAGGGTGTCGAGATGGCTGACAAAGGATTGCAGCAGGCTGTCGAAGGCGGCCTGACGCAGGCGCGCGCGCGCGCCTGCCTCGTCGGCGGCGGGCAGGGTCATCGCCTGGTCGGAGAAGTACAGCAGGCGCTGGGGAACGTCGGTGGCGATCATCTGCCCCCGGTTGGCCGCGCCAAGCACCTTCTTCTCATGGCGGCGCGCGGCCAGCAGGGCGTGGAAGTGATCGTCCAGCCAGGCCTGCGGCTGTTCCATGTACTCGCGCAGGGCGGCACTGCGCGCCAGGGTCAGCGGAATGTCGTCGGCGCTGGCGAACAGTGCGTGCACCAGCGGATTCTCGGCGAAGGCCGCGCGATGGATGTCGATGCTCGGCGGCAGGGCGGCGACCAGCCTGTCGCAGTAGCTCAACGCGTTGGCCACCGGTTCGGCGAGCCGGCGCTCGAAATTGCGCTCGTTGGCCACCGACGGTCCGAACAGCTCGCCGATGCGGTTCAAGCCCTCGCCGACCTCGGGAGGCGGCGGCGGAGGCGTGGAGAACAGGCTGACGAACTTCGAGAGCAATTTCATCGATGGTGGAACAGGGCGTAAACGGGAAACGAGCGCCAAAGGCGCAAGGACTGACTTTAGGGCGCGCGGCCCGGCTTTACAATGCCTGCATGCACATTTTTGATCTGCTGGCCGAGCGCCGCATCGTCGATGCCATCGGGCGCGGAGAGCTGGATGGCCTCCCGGGCGCCGGCCGGCCGCTGCCGCCCGACGGGGAGGATCCCCTCGTGCCGGCGGAGATCCGCATGCTGAACCGCGTGCTGAAGAATGCCGGCTGGGCGCCGGCGCAGGTCGGCCTGCGGCGCGAGATCGCCGCCCTGCGAGGCGAACTGGCCGGCATGCCGGAGGGCGCGCGGCGCGTGGTGCTGCAGCGCCGGCTGGCCGAACGGCTGCTGCGCCTGTCGGAAGCGGGGCGCGCCTGAGCGTGCCCCGTTTCCACCAAGACATTCCGGGCCGTTTCGGCCCGGAGTTGCTTTGCCAGAGGGATTACTGGAGGCGCCCGGTGATCCAGCGGTCCAGCGAGGCACGGCCGGCACCGCTGAGCGCCAGCGAAACCGCGGCGGCAAGCAGGGCCAGGGCGAACTCGTAGCCGTTGTTGCTGACGAACAGGCCATGATCGATATGCACGGCGAAGATGGCAATCAGCATGGCGAAGGCCAGCGCTGCCCCCGCCGGGCGCACCAGCAGGCCGACCAGCAGGGCCAGGCCACCGAAGAACTCCGCGCTGCCGGCCATCAGGGCCATCAGGTAGCCGGGCGACAGACCGATCGAATCCATCCAGCCGCCGGTGCCGGCCAGGCCGTGCCCGCCGAACCAGCCGAACAGTTTCTGCGCACCGTGCGCGATGAAGATGATGCCTACCGGAATGCGCAGGGCCAGCGGGGCCCAGCCGGCGTCGGAAGCGAACAGGCGTTTGATCAGAGGGTTGCTCATGGTGACTCTCCAGGATTGCGCCCACGTGCTTCGTCGGGTGCGGGCAGGTTTTTGGGCCGGTCATGCACCGGACTTGCCGCTACTTTATTGTGAGGATAGATGACGATAAAGTAGCTTGCACGATATCAATAGTTCCATTATTCGGAACAGTTCGTCTGTTTTTGCCGGTACGGATGTTTATCCGGTGGTGCTTGCGGGGGCCATGTGGCCGTGCCTGCCGTGTCCAGCAGTGTTCTGTTGGACGACGGAATTGCACTGCCTGTACGGGTGGGCTTGACCTCCGTCAAGATGTTGGGCAGCGTGCTTCGTGAGAATCCTGCGGGCGCCGTTGTAGGAACGGTGCCGACAGACGATTGACCGGGGATTGCAGGATGCAGCTTCTGGCCTGGAGCGACGCGCTCAAGACCGATATCGACGTGATCGACCGCCAGCACCGTGGGCTGGTCGATATGGTGAACGCCGCCGCTGGCCGGCTGGCGGGCGATGCCTCGCTGGGCGTGGAAGAGGTGCGCCTGCTGCTCGGTTATCTGAAGGACTACGCCGAGGTGCACTTCGGCACCGAGGAAGCGCTGATGGCGCTGTGTGGGCTGAACTCGGAGCATGCCTGCCGCCACCACGAGAACCACGAGCGTTTCCTCGCCCACGTCGGCGACATGCTCGACGATCTGAGCGAAAACGCCGTGCCCGACGGCCGCCAGTTGCTCGCCTTCCTGGGCGACTGGCTGCTGCGCCACATCAAGGGCGAGGATCAGGAACTCGCCCGCCGGCTGCGCGCCGCCCATCTGGCCGCCGCCTCCACGCTGAACGCCACACGCAGCGAGGACGACACCCAGCCGGGCGAGCCCGCGCCCACCCGTTTCACCGACATGCTGGCGCGCGGCAGTGCCGCGCTGTACGCCACCGAGGAAGAGGTCCTCGAACTGATCGCCGGCGACGATCACGCCGCCCTGGTCATCGCGCTGGACACCGCGCTGCTGCCCGGCGAGGTGCTGCGCGCCAACGATGCCGCCGCGCGCCTGTTCGGCCTGTCGCCCAGCGCCCTGCGCGGCATGGGCGCGGCCGAACTGTTCGGCCCCCGCCAGGCGGAAAGCTTTCCGGTACTGATGAGCGAGGTGCTGGTCAGCGGCAGCTTCGAGGGTACGCTGGAATGCGCCGGCGCGCCGGGCGGAGCGGCCACCTATCCGGCGCGCGTCAGTTACCTCGCGCTGCATGGGCAGATGGTGATGCTGCTGGTGCTGGAACCGGCGGCCGGTGGTGCGCCCGTTCCGCAGGCCAGCGATACGGCCGATGCCGAAGCGCCGGGAATCGGCGGCACCGTGCTGTCGCGTCACGCGCTGTTCCATGACCTGCACCGCGGCGAACTGGCCGGGCTGGAGCGCGCCGCGCGCCTGATCCGTCTGAACAAGGGGCAGACCCTGTTCCGCCGCGGCGATGAACCGGACGGCGCCTACCTGGTGGTCAGCGGACAGATCAGCCTGGTGGTGTCCAATTCGCGCGGCGCGGAAAAGGTGCTGGACATCGTCGATCGCCAGCAGGTGTTCGGCGAGGTCGAGGCGCTCACTCGCCAGCGCTACCGTGTATCCGCCTACAGCCTTACCGCCACCGTGCTGCTGCTCATCCCCGCGGCAGCGCTGCAGCGCCTGCAGGCCACCAGTCTGCCGTTCGCGGCGGCTGCCGTGCAGCACCTGGGCGCTCGATTGCAGCACGTCGTCGGCGAACTGGAAGCGCTGACCCTGCACACTGCCATGGAGCGCATCATCGATCACCTGCTGGAGCACGCCAGCATCAATGCCCACGGCGTCATGGAAGCCACCCTGCCGGCGCAGAAGCAGGTCATCGCCTCCTACCTCAACATCAGCCCCCCCACGCTGTCGCGCGCCTTCCAGCAACTCACCGACAACGGCCTGATCACCATCAACCGGCGCTACGTCACCATCCCCGACCCCGGCCGCCTGCTGCGTTTCCGCTCGCAGGACCCCAACGCCTGACTCTGCCAATCCGACCATGAGCGCCTGGAGCTGCCCCCACGATCTCGACGGTGTCTGCCAGCGCGTGCGCGGCGCCGTCTGCGAACCCGGCATGCGCGGCTGTACCCTGGAAGGCAAGGTGCGCTTTGCCCGGGATGAGATGAACCAGCCGCGCAAACCGGTACGCGCGACGCCGAAGCAGGCAAGCCAGCCGGCAGAAAGGCCGCCGCGGAGGCGCTTGCCGTTTTAGCTTCGTACGGAAGGACGGCGGCTTTCAGCTTCCATGCGTGCTTTGCTCTGCCTCCCCGGCCGCTGATGTGGCGGTGCGCAGGTGCGGGAACAGGTCCATGTGGGCCAGCACCGGAAAGAATCTGATCCATGCGCCGGTCACCGCCAGCGTGGCGGCGCCGCCGAATACCACGGCGGGGACCAGACCGAGCAGGCGGGCGGCGACGCCGGATTCGAAATCGCCGAGCTGGTTGGAGGCGCCGATGAACACGGAGTTGACCGCGCTGACCCGACCCCGGATGGCGTCCGGGGTTTCGTGCTGCACGAGGATGTGGCGCACATAGACGCTGACCATGTCGCCCGCGCCGGCCAGGGCGAGAGCGAAGACCGACAGCCACAGGCTAGTGGACAGGCCGAACAGCACCGTTGCGGCGCCGAACAGGCCGACGCCGCCGAACATCCAGTAGCCGACGTGGCGGCGGATGGGGTGCCAGACCAGGGCGGCGGCGGCCAGTGCGGAGCCGACGGCCATGGCCGAGCGCAGGATGCCCAGCCCGGTGGCGTCGGTGTGCAGCACGTCGGTGGCCATGGCGGGCAGCAGGCCGATCATGCCGCCGAACAGCACGGCGAACAGATCGAGCGACACGGCGCCGAGGATGATGGGGCGCGAGAACACGAAGCGCAGCCCCTCGAACACGGCGCCGGCGTCGCCCGATCCAGCGTCGCCGGAGGCCTGGGGAACACCGCTGCGCACGCGGCTCATCAGCACCACGGCGCTGGCGAACAGGGTGGTGGAGGTGATGTAGACGGCTTCCGGGCCGCCCAGATAGACCAGGCCGCCCAGCATCGGGCCGACGATCACCGCGACGTGGAAGGAAGAGGAATGCAACGCCACGGCCTGGGCGAAGCGCGGCGCGGATACCAGGTTGATCAGCACCGCCTGGCTGGCCGGCATCATGAAGGCGCGGGCGCAGCCGAGCAGTACCAAAACCGCGTAGACCAGCAGTACCTCGTGCATGCCGGACAGGGTGATGGCGAGCAGCGCGGCCGAGGCGGTAGCCTGCAGGACGTAGCAGAAGGCGATGATGCGGCTGCGTTCCTTGCGGTCGGCGACCTGCCCGGCGGGCAGGATGAGCAGCACGAAGGGGGCGAACTGGGCCAGCCCGACCAGCCCGAGGGCAAGCAGGTCGCCGGTGAGTTCATAGACCTGCATGCCCACCGCCACATTGACCATCTCGGCGGCCAGGGTGACGAGGAGCTTCGCGCTCAGGAAGAAGACGAAATCCCGCTCCCGGAGTACTTCCAGCCGCTCCCGCACGCTCAATTGGTTCTGCTCCGGTAGTCGATTCGAATTGGCGATTGTGCCGGATCGCGTGCTGCACTGCACGATTCGTGGCCGAATCCTGCGTGAATCCGGGCAAGATCAACCGGCGGCGCCTCACGAATCCCGGGCCTGTCCTGCCGTTTGTTGGACTGATGGAGACGTGCCGGGGGAACAAGTCAGATCGAGTGGCGGCATGAGCCGGGACATCGCGTCGATGAAGACCTGCGCAGGCTTGAGGATCACCTGGCGTTCGCCGGTGACCGCTCTGACCATGACCGGGATTCGCGGCATGAAAGGACGTATGGCCAGACTGCCGAGGTCGGTGCCGGCCAAGGCGAATTCGTCCACCAGGGTGATCCCCATCCCCTGTCGCACCAGGTTGATCGCCATGCTGTAGCGATTGGTTTCCAGCGCAGAGACGGGGCGCTCGCGAAAGCCCTCGATGGCTGCGGCCATGGTGGCGATGATGCGGGGGTCGGTGGTGATGTAGATCAGTTCCCGTGCGTCGAAGTCGTCCCAGCGCACCGTTTGACGGGAAGCCAGGGGATGGGAGGCCGGCATGACGCAGACCATCTGGCCGGTACGCACCACGCTTTGCGCCGGCAGGCTCTCGTCCATGGGTTGCAGGAGGAAGCCGAGATCGTACTGACGGTGGGCGACAGCATCTTCGATTTCGTTGTTGAGATACATGTCGACCGCCAGGCCGTACTCGGGAAAAGACTCGCGAAACTGCCGCGCGGCTTGGGGCAGCAGGTTGATCGCCAGGGCAGGCGTGGCGCAGACGCGCAACTGGCCGACGCTGTAGCGCCGCACCTGTTCAAGGAAGCGGTCGAAGCGCGCCATGCTGTGCTGCATGCGGCGCGCTTCCTCGAAGACCTGGCGTGCTTCGGGGGTCGGCTGCATCCGTCCTTTCGCCCGTTCGAACAGGGCAAAGCCCAGTTGCTGTTCGGTCAGCGCGAGGCTTTTGCTGACCGAGGGCTGGGACATGCCCAGTGCCTGGGCGGCGGCGGTGACCGACCCGAGCTGGACGACCTGGACGAAGACTTCAAGCTGTTTTGGGCTCATGCTTTATGGGGAATATATAATTCAAAATTATGTATTTTGATGAATGTGTTGCGCTTCATAAACTGGCGCCATGTATGTACTCTGGAGTATGTCATGAAAGCGCTGTCGTTCATCAAGACCTCCCTTGCCGCCTTCACCCTGGTCGGGGCCACGCTGGGCGGAACGCAGGCCCTGGCGGCGGACAGCCTGCGGGGTATTCTGGGCAGGGACGTCGTGCGTATCGGCGCGGTGTCCGCGCCGCCGTGGTACCAGAAGGATCTGCGCACCAATGAGTGGACCGGCCTCGTTCCCGATCTGGCGCAGGCCATCTTCAAGCCGAGCGGCATCGCCATCGAGTACGTCGATACTCAATGGGGAACGGCCGCGGCGGGTCTGCAGGCCGGCCGCTTCGATCTGCTGGGGGGCTTCAACAAGACGCCGGAGCGGGCCAGGGCCGTCGACTTCACCCGGCCAATCGGTGCGCACAAGATGGGGGTGCTGACCCTGGAGGATGACCTGTCGCGGTACCGGACGTGGGATGGCATCAACGACCCCGCGATCCGGCTTGCGGCCATCGACGGCTCGGCCGCGGTCACCCTGCTGCAGCCGAAGCTGACCCGCACCCAGTGGGTTATCGTGCCCAACAGCGAAGCCATGCAACTGGAAGTGGAAAGCGGCCGTGCCAATGCGCTGCTCACCAACGACATCCAGATGGCCTTGTACATCGAACGGCGCGGCCGCGGCCACGCGGTGTTTCCGGCGCCGATCCAGGCGCAGGCCACCAACATCGGCCTCGCCAAGGATCGTGAAGCCTTGCGCAACTGGCTCGACGAACGGCTGGAGGCGTTGGACAAGGAAGGCACGCTGGACCGCATCTGGGCCAAGTACGTGCCCGCGGCCAAGTGACGGATGGCGGAGGGCCGCGACCTCTGTTGAGCGTGGAGCGCCTGGGCAAGTCGTTCCACGGTCGCCGGGTGCTCGACGACATCTCTTTCGATGTCCGGGCCGGCGAGGTGATCGGCCTGATCGGGCGCAGCGGTTCCGGAAAGTCCACGCTGCTGCGCTGCCTCAACATGCTGGAGCGCCCGGATGTCGGCCGCATCCGCCTCGACGGCGAGGAGATCGGCTTCCAGGGGGGGCAACGCAGAGCGGTGCCGGCGCGCGTACTGGCACGCCAGCGTGCCGCCATGGGCATGGTGTTCCAGCACTTCAACCTGTGGCCGCACCGCACCGTCTTGCAGAACGTGATGGAAGGGCCGGTCGCGGTGCTGGGCGTGCCGCACGCGGAAGCCGCCTCCCGCGCGATGGTGATTCTGGAGCGCATCGGCCTGGCGGCCAAGGCCGGTTCCTACCCGGTGACGCTGTCCGGCGGGCAGCAGCAGCGTGTCTCGATCGCACGCGCGGTCGCCATGCAGCCGCGGCTCATCTTGTTCGACGAGCCCACCTCGGCCCTGGACCCGGAACTGGTGGCCGAGGTGCTGGCCGTGATGACCGACTTGGCACGCAGTGGTACGACCATGCTGGTGGTGACGCACGAGATGCGTTTCGCTTTCGAGGTTTGCCATCGCATCCTGTATCTCGACCAGGGGCGGGTGGCGGACGGAGGAACACCCGCGGCGCTGCTGGCGCGTCCGGCGGGTTCGCCGGTTCGCGGTTTCCTGGGCGCCGCCGTCCGGATGCTGGAGGACATCGGTCATGCCTGAGTATCAATGGGACTTCGACGCGATCTTCCAGTATCGGGGGGTGCTGGTCGAGGGCATGCTGACGACGCTGCGGGTGCTGGCATTCTCCGTCACCATCGGGGTGGCGCTCGGACTGGTCCTGGCGCCGTTGCGCGCCGCACACTCGCGCTGGGTCCGCTGGCCGGTTCAGGCGCTCATCGAAGTGGTGCGTGCCGTGCCGCCCTTGGTGCTGGTGGTGTGGGCCTATTACTGCCTGCCCATTCTCACCGGCATGAAGCTGTCGGCATACTGGACCTGTGTGCTGGCGCTGGGCCTGTACGGCAGCGTGTTCTTCGCGGAGATCTTCCGGTCCGGCCTGCAGTCCGTCGATCACGGGCTGGTCGAGGCTGCGCTGGCGGTGGGGATGACGCCGTTCAAGGCGCTGATGCGTGTGGCCGCACCGATCGCCTTTCTGCGCATCCTGCCCGCCTTCGTCGGGCAATCCGTCATGGCGGTCAAGAACTCGGTACTGGGCAGCTACATCGCGGTCGGCGAGCTGTTGTACGAGGGGCAGCGCCTGAGCACGGCCACATTCCGGCCGCTGGAGGTGCTGACCCTGGTGGCCTTGTTCTTCGTGGTGACCATTCTGCCGCTCTCGCTGCTGGCCGGCAGCATCGAGCGGCGCATTCACGGGCGCTATTTCCGGCGCTGAATTTCCAGCACCGGTCAGCCGAACCGGCGGAGCATGCCCGGCACTGGAGCAATCTCCTTGTCTTTCAACTCCCCGACGCCATGACATTCGACAGTGTGACCTGTCAGCTCGTCCGGTTTGCCCACGAACTGACCATCGACCGCGTGCCGGAGCCCATCCTGCACAAGCTCAAGCTCCACCTGCTCGATGCGCTCGGCTGTGGCTGGGCCGCAAGCGGAACCGCGGCCGCAAGCCTGGCCCGCGATGCTGCCGGGCTGCTCGGCGGGCACGGCAACTGCCATGTTTTCGGCGTACGGCGGCAGTATTCGGCGCCCGCCGCCGCGTTCGCCAACGCGATGCTCATCAATGGCCTGGATCATGACGATGGAGTGGAAATCGACGGCAAGGGGCTGGGCCATCCGGGCGCCACCCTGGTGTCGGCGGCCATGGCGGCGCTGGATCAATCTCCGTGCGTGGTGGAGGGGCAGGTCTTGCTCTCCGCCCTGGCGGCGGGCTTCGAGGTCAATAACCGCCTGATCCATGCGCTGCAGCCGAGCGCGGAGCGCTTTGCCCAGGTCTATGGCGTGGCGCAGCACCAGGCCATCGGTGCAGCGGTGGTGGGCGGACGGATTCTTGGGTTGAGCGACGACCTGCTCGGTCAGGCGGTGGGGCTGGCCGCGGCCTTCACCTGTCTTCCCAGTCTGCACAAATACAACTGGCACGCCCGCCCGCTGGTCACGCTCAAGGACGGTGTGGCCTCGGCCGCCCAGGCCGGCGTGCAGGCAGCCTTGCTGGCGCAACTCGGCTTCGTCGGCAGCCGGGATGTGTTCGACGGTCCCCAAGGCTATTGGCGCATGATCGGCTCAGACCGTTTCGATCCCGAGGTGCTCATGCGCGGCCTGGGGGAGCAGTGGTACATCGGCCACGGCAGCTTCAAGCGATACCCGGCCTGCCGGTGGCTAGCCTGCGCCCTGGAGTGCATGGAAACCATCGTGCGGAATACCGGGTGGCAGGCGGAAGAGATCGATGAGATCGAAGTCCGGACGTTCGCCCGGTTGGCCGAGGACTTCATGGACATGGCGCCGGGTAGTCCCGCGGATGCGCAGTTCAGCCTGCCCTACACCCTGGCCACCGTCGCCCTGCGCCTGTTCCCCGGCGCGGACTGGTACGCCGAAGAGATCATGCGGGATGCCCGCGTGCGGGATGTGATGTCCAAGGTCAGGGCGGTCGTCGATCCGTTTTTCGAGCAACGCATGGGCGGCCCTGGACGGCAGCCTGGGGCCCGGGTGACGGTACGCCACCGGGATGGCCAGGCTGTGACCCAGGAACTGAGTGTCCCGTTGGGAAGCTCGGCCAGGCCCATGAACGAAGCCGAGATCGTCGCCAAGGCGTGTGGCAACATGAGCGCTAAGGTCGCGAGGCCGCGCGAATGGGCCGAGTCGATGCTGGGTGATGCACGCTGGCATGGGCATCTGCGCAGTTCGGTTGAACTGGTGGGGTAAGGCTGTCATCGCCTTGCATCCGCAGACGGGGAGATGCGTCCCGGCCAACTGGATGTGCGCGACGGCTTCGAGCGCTGGCTGCTCAAGTCCGACGGTATGGGTACGGACCAGGAACCGGGCACTACCGCCGTATCGAGTACGCCTACTATCTGGTGGCGTGCGCCGCCGGCATCCGCATGAATGTGCTGGCACGGTGGAACTGGGTCAGGTGCGGAACCGGTTCAGCAGCGTGCCGGCGCGCCCTGCAGTTTCCGCAAGGGCGTGCAGGGTTTCACGGGTGCCCTGGATTGCCGCATCGGTTTCATGTACCCGGGAGCTGATCCCTTCGGTGCTCTGCGCCATGGCGGTCGTGGCACTGCGCTGTTCCGCCACGGACAAGGCGATTTCGGACATGCGCTGCGAGACGTGTTCGATCTTCGCATGAATCTCTTCGACCAGCCGGGAGGCTTGTTCGCTGCGCTGCACGTTGTGCTCGACCGTCTCGACAGTCGTATGCATCTTGTCGACCGCGGCATCGGTTTCCTTGCGGATTGCCCCCAATTTGCCGGAAATCTCCAGGGTAGCCGTGCCGGTGCGTTCGGCCAGCTTGCGCACCTCATCGGCCACCACGGCGAAGCCGCGTCCCTGCTCACCGGCACGGGCGGCTTCGATGGCCGCATTGAGCGCGAGCAGGTTCGTCTGGTCGGCGATCTCCCGGATCACGCCGACGATACTCTCGATTTCTGTCGAGCGCTCGGCCAGCCCTTTCAGCGATTCGGCCATGTTTTTCACCTGCGCGGCGGAAGCAGCGATCTCTTCGACGATGGACGATACTTGGCTGGCGGTCTGCTGCGTGAGCTGTCCCGTTTCGCCGGCGAGCGTCTCGGCATCGGCGGTGTTGTCGGCGATGTGGGCGATGCTGACGGTGATTTCCTCGATGCTGGCCGCGTTGCTGCTGGAAATGTCCGACAGCGCCAGGGAGTCACCCGCGATGCTGTCGATACGCTGATCGAGTTGCTTGACGCCATCGACCAGGTTTGCCACCTCGGCGTGCAGGGTGCCGAAGGTGTTGCGCAGGCCGCCGATGAAATCGTTGAACGCGGCGGCCGTTCCACCGACTTCGTTCTGTCCATCGACGTCGATCCGGCGGGTCAGGTCGCCGCCGCCGCCGGCAATCGCGCGCATCGCATCGCGGATCTTGGTGAGCCCGCCAAGGATGTTCTGCAGCAGCACGACCGCGCCGCCGCCGAGGAGCAGGGCGACGAGGGCGACGACGACACCGGTCTTCAGCAGCAGGGCGGTCAGTGGGTCGCTGACCACCGTCTGGTCGACGATCAGGACCAGCGTCCAGTCTGTTCCGGAAACCGGTTGCCAGGTCACGTAACTTGGTTTGCCGCTTACCGGCAGTTCGACCAGCCCGTCCGGTGCGTGGCCCAGTTGGCTAGTGTTGCCTGCCAATTCGGCTGAAACGCTCGATAGTTCCTTGAGGGTGAGCGTCACATCGGGGTGGGCGATGATCTTGCCGTCCCTCGACACCAGCATCGCATAGCCGCCGTCCAGCTTCAGCGAACTGACGGTGTCGACGACTTCCTTGATCGATACGTCCGCCCCGATGACCGCCGCAACGCTGCCGCCGCGCATGACCGGGGTGACGAAGCTGATGACCAGATTTTTGGCTGAATCGATGTAGGGGGCGGTGATGGTCGATTCACCCTTGGCCACGGCGGTCTTGTACCAGGAGCGCGCGGTGGGATCGTAGTCCGCCGTATTGCTGCGCGGCTTGGAGAACAGATAGTGCCTGTCCGCGTACCCGGCAAATACCAGATCCAGGCCAGTCCCCGCCTCGGCCTGTTTGAAGAAGGGGAGCGGGTCGTCGTCGAAGAGGATTGGCTCCAGCGCTTCCACTACACGCCGGCGGGTGGCCGCCCATTGCGCGATGGCGTCACCGTAGCTCGTGGCGGCGAGGCGGGTCGAAGACGCCACGGAATCCAGCAACTGGGCGCGCAACTGCAGGGTGGAGATGGTGAGCAGGATGATCGAGGTCAGTGCGAGTACGGCGAGCAGCAACGCGATGACAGTGGTCTTGATGGATTTCATGGTGAAGCCTGGCAGAGCTGGTTGATATGACAGTGTATCGGTCATTCTGTGGGAGACTTTAGCCACTGCGAAGGGGGATGTGGGCGGTCTGGGTCAAGAGTCCGGCCGCTGCTGTGCGCGCTGTCGAACAGACCCTGATACGGTGGCGGACCGAGTAGTACGCACAACGCAATCGGCACTACACCGTAAAATTGCGGGCAACTGCCAACCGAGTGCAGTGCCCAAGTGCAATAGGAATTGCCCCATGTCGCCAGAAATGCTCCTGGTGTTTGTTCCCGCCTGTTTTGCATTGAACATGGCGCCCGGTCCAAACAACCTGCTTTCCGTATCCAATGCCAGCCGTTTCGGCTTTGCGGCGGCCTGCATGGCGGGCATCGGCCGCCTGGCCGCGTTCGTCGGCATGATTGCCATTGCGGCCTCGGGACTGGCGGTCATCCTGCAAGCCTCAGCCCTGGCCTTCACCGTCGTCAAAGTGATCGGTGCGCTATACCTGTTCTACCTGGCGATACAGCTCTGGCGTGCGCCCGTTGCCGGTTTGCAGGTCAGCACCACCGCGGGCAGCATGCGGCTCGCCAGCCTGTGGCGCCTGACCAGACAGGAGTTCATGGTGGCTGCCGGGAATCCCAAGGCCATTCTGATCTTCACGGCCTTCCTGCCCCAGTTCGTCAACCCGGCAGAAGCCGCCGCCCCCCAGTTCGTCATCCTCGGTTCGTTCTTTCTGGTGCTGGAATGGGTCGCCATCGCCGCATATGCCTACATGGGATCGCATCTGGGCAAGTGGTTCGCCGTGCCGGCACGCGAGCGCCTCTTCAACCGGGCATGTGCCTCTCTGCTCGGCTTTGCCGGCGGCGGTCTGCTGCTGTCGAAGAAGGCGGCCGGCGCCGCGTGACCCATGCATGCCACAACAATGAAACAGGCTCATTCCATGGACAGCGATCTCGATACGATGGACCGTGAACAGCTGATCGCGGAAGTGAAGAAGCTGCGTGCGGGTATTCGCACCCACCGTGACACGTCAGGTCATGACCTGTGCTGGTATCACCCGCAGCTGTGGGCCTTGCTCCCCGAAAAGCGGGAGTCCGTCCCGACCGTGCCCGACTGGCCGCAGTTCATGCGCGGCTGCGTGAAGTACCGCGCGTCGCTGGATACGCAATGCCCACAGGCGCCGCGCAGCCAGCAGGAGTTTGAGGAATAGCCTGCACGCGGGATGCACCGATCCTCGTCATGAGGCATGCTGCGGTAGCGAGCGGCCGAGGCGTCGGAGAGGGGAGGGAACACCAGGGCGGCCCGACGTTCCAATCCCGCACCACCACCAACGCTGGGAGTCGCCCATGATCCGCCTCGCCCGCATCGTCATCGTCCTGTTCACCGCCTTGATCGTGCCGACCGCTGCAACGGCGCAGCCCGCTGTCGATACCGAACTCGACCGGCGCGTGCAGGCTTTCCTCGCTGAACGCCAAGGTACCTGGCGGGATCTGAACGTGCCGGAGGTGGACGGACGCACGCTGTACGAACTGATCGTTGCCAACGGCTTTCGCAACGCCGTAGAGATCGGTACCTCGACCGGCCACTCCGCGATCTGGATCGGCTGGGCGCTGGGTCGGACCGGCGGCCGTCTGACCACCATCGAGATCGACCCGCGGCGCCACGGCATCGCGGTCGAGAATTTCGCGACGGCAGGGTTGGACCACGTCATCGATGCGCGGCTGGCCAATGCGCACGACCTCGTGCCGCAACTGGAGGGGCCGATCGATTTCGTGTTCTCCGACGCGGACAAGGACTGGTACACCAACTACTTCGATGCACTGTGGCCGAAGATCGTGCCCGGCGGTTGTTTCACCGCGCACAACGTGTCGATGAATCAGCTCGGCATCCGCGAGTTTCTCGACCACGTCCGCAGCGTGCCGGATGCCGTCACGACGATCGACACGCGCAGCCGGGCAGGGCTGTCGATCACCTGCAAGCGGCAGCCATAGCGCCAGGGCGTGTTATTGCGGGCGTGTGGACCGGTGCCGGATTCCTGTTCCGGCGCCAGCCGCGCGCCATCTGCAAGGCACGGTGCGGGGCCGAACGGCTGGTGCCGGTGGAGGCCGGCCAGAATGCACTGCGTCAGGGGTGGAAACCCGCCGCGTTCAGGATTTGGCTTCGGTTTCCGGATGAGCAGGCCGGGCGGGAGCCGGCATCCGGTTGCACACGATGATTCCGCCGATGATCAATGCACCACCCAGCAGCATGGGTACCGGACCTCCCAGTTGCTCACGACGCTGGCTACCGTCTCGCGCGGCGATGGCGTCACCATTCTGGCCGAATCGGCCTTGCCGCCGAACAACGGTGCCCAGTACGTCAGCCGCCCCTTGCTGCCCAATGCGGCACGCCGCGTCGGGTTGGCCGTGGCCGATGAACACCAAAGCTCGCCCGCCACCCGGGTCTCCATCAAGCTCGCGTTGAAGATGGTCGGCCCCGGACTAGCCTGACGCGAATGCGATAGGCCGGCGTTTCCGTGTGTGCATTGAGCGTCATCCGTTACAGCAAAGGTTCGATAGGAAGCAGCGACAAGAAATTCACATATAGACGCCGCCAGAAAGAAGACGACGGCTCCACGGTGAGCCGCTGCACTCCCTCCCGCCCGTTCTCCAACCAGATGATCCGACCATCCGTGCCCAGTTCCAGTTGATAGGCATGATCAGGCACATCGACCTCGAAGGCCCTGGCAACCGCCTGTGCCATCGGTTCACTCTCGATCACGAAGCCTAGTTCCGTGTTCAGCCTTGCCGAGCGGGGATCGAAGTTGAATGAACCCACGAATACCCGCTTGCCATCCACCGCAAAGGTCTTGGCGTGCAGGCTGGAACCCGAACTGCCGAACGGCCCCGCTTTTTCCTTCGGGATGTCCTGATTTCCCTGGCGCCGCATTTCGAACAGTGCAACCCCCTTTTCGAGCAAGGGCACACGGTACTTTGCGTAGCCCGCATGGACGGCGGCGACATCCGTGGCTTCCATGGCATTGGTCAGTACCCGCAGTCTCACACCTTGTTCGGCCAGCGCGCCGAACGCCTCGACGCCTTGCTTCGTGGGAACGAAATAAGGAGAAATCAGATCCACCGATTCCGTTGGCCTGCCCAGCATCTGGGCGAGGCGGGGCAGCAGCAGCGTTTCCTGTGGCGCTTTGTCCAGTACCTTGCCGGGATCATCGCTGACCATGCGTACCGGTACCCATTGGAGTTCCAGCTTGCCGGCGGTCAGATCCTCGATGAAGCGCGATTGCGTGATCGCGTTCACATACGCATGTGCCCGGGGACCGATGGCGCTGGCAGACTCATCTGCCCGCAAGCGTTTCGACCGATGTCCGTCCGGCACGCTCACCAGCGTTTCCAGGGGATAGGCCGATTCACTGTTCCAGTAGCGGTCGAAATCCCTCGATACCTCATCGACGACGGCCCCGGCAGCCAGCACATCCAGATCCGCAAACGCAATGCCCTGGGTCGCGCCGAAATATTCATCGCCGATGTTTCGTCCGCCCACCACGGTGGCCTGGCCATCCACGGTGAGCGACTTGTTGTGCATGCGGCGGTTCAAGCGGCTGAAGTCCGTCAGAAACCCCAGTGGCTTGAGGCGGCGATATGGGAATGGATTGAACAGCCTGACCTCTGCGCTCTGCTCCGCATTGAGCAGCGCGAGTTTCTCATCGAGCACTGAAGTGCCGTTGTCATCAACCAGGAGTCTGACACGGACCTGGCGCCTGGCAGCCTCGTGCAGCGCATTCAGCAGCAGATTGCCGGTGATGTCGTCGCGCCAGATGTAATACTGGATGTCGATCGTACGCTGCGCGGCGGCGATCAGAAGCATGCGTGCGGCAAACGCATCCAGCGGGTCCACCAGCGGCGCCACGCCGGAAAGTCCGGGATGCTGTTCAACCGCAGGAGCCAGACCACGCCCCAAGCGCGTATCAGCGCCATCCTGGGACAGCAATGCTCTGGAAGGGTTTCGCCCGTCAAGTGGGGGAAGCGTACTGCAGGCCGACAACATTCCTGACATCAAGATGATCGCAATCCAATGTTTGAACACGGAATACCCTCTGTCGTTGCCGGCACGCGCAAAAGGGCCAGCATCATTTGGCGGTGAAGTTCGCAGTATCTGTCCAAATTCTTACCCGATGCCGTTTGTCCCTTGGCAGGCAGGCTGTTTGCCAGGGCACAGTAAATCATCAGTGCATACGCAAATGAGAAGTCCTGCAATAGCGTGCCATGGACCGGCTGGCCGAGTGCGACCGCGGCATGCGGTACCTTGAGCTGGGCATCGAGCATCGGATCGGCAGCTTCGCGACATCAACCCAACAGGTTTGCTAATTCGGGAGCCCGGTGGGACTCGGGCAGAGGCATGCGCAGTATGACTTGCTGACGCGGATCATGCTTGGGGCGAGTAGCTGTTTCCGTTCTCTTTCTGGCCTGCTTGGAGAGCCCGCTCATTACGCCTGCACTCGTGCCCAACGGGCCAAAGCAGGCACCCCCACCCGGTTCGATAATGGGGGATCGAAGAGCGGCCGGCACTGCGGATCGTCGAACAGGCGCTGTGGAACGCCGTGCGTGATCGCGGCGCGCGGCCGGCGCATACCAGAGGCGGGGCGGGGAAGGGCAAGCGGCCCGAGGCGACAGTATGCACAGGCGCCACCGCCAAACGTGTCTTGGTCGATAGCAAGCTGATGGGCGATATCCGCTCGGAGCTGCTCTCGCCCGACCGCCGCCTGTCCGCCATTCATGCCAAGGCGCGTACCGTCGCGCAGAAGATGGAACAGGATGCAGCCAGTGCATCGAAGACCTTCACGGCCGAACTGGCCACGCCTTGAAGACCGGCATCGGCCGTGCCCGCGAATTGGTCCGCCCGCTGGTCGAGGAGGGGGAGTGATGATCGAGGACGGCGGGCAGGTGTGGATCGAAAACGAAACAGGCCGATCAGCAATCGCTGTCGGCCTGTCTCTGGGAATGGTTGCGGGGGCAGGATTTGAACCTGCGACCTTCGGGTTATGAGTTCCCGTTTGTCATTCTCATAACCTGCTGAATTTATCCGCAATTCAATTAAATCAAAATCTTACGCATGGACACGAGAGGACATAAAAACCCACCAAAACCCTCTTCGTCCGTCAGCGTTTCGCCATTTTACGCCATTCCGACGCAATATCCAGCCCCTGTTTTTGGTCAATCTTGCGTCCAGGTGCCGTGTATCCGAGCGGCCCTTCCGCTCCCCGTTCAGGGTGTCTGATCAGGGCTGCCGAGGTGGAAGGCCAACTGCTGCTGGTGGCGGATCGAGAGCAAGTGGACGGTCTCCGGAAGTCGCGCATACAAGATCAAGTAGTGACGGGCCCGTATGGCGGCCACGATTGTTTGGATGCGCCGTCTCGCCGGCTCCGACCTATACGGACTTACGCTTTGCGTGCCGTAGCACAAATGTGCTACGGTGGCGTCCTGTACTTTGTTCGGAGTCTGACATGTCCACGACCACCATTCGCCTGCCGGATGAGCTGAAAGCCCGAATCGCAGCTGCGGCGAAGCACGCCGGAACGACGGCTCATGGCTTCATTCTCGAAGCGATCGCCGAGAAGACCGAGCAAGCGGAACGTGGTGCTGATTTCGATGCGGTAGCGGAAGCTCGCTATGCCCGCATTGTGGCCACCGGTAAGACCATCCCGTGGCAGGAAATGCGCGGCTATCTGGAAGCGCGCATGGCTGGCAAGGCAGCGAAGCGCCCCGTTGCGCGCAAGCTGGCACGCTGAAGGTGTCCTGCATCGAGTTGGCACCGGAGGTTGCAGAAGATTTTGATCGCATCCTCGATCATCTGGCTAGCTATGAGGTAGAAAATCCTGGGCAGCGCATTGGCGAAATCATTGCTGCCCTGGAAATTCTGGTGCAGAACCCGTTGATAGGTCGTCTGGTGGCAAATGCCAAGCGCGAACTGGTAATTGGCCGTCGTTTACATGGGTATGTAGCCTTGTATCGCTATGTGCCCGAGATTGATACGGTGTTCGTGCTGGCGATACGCAGCCAGCGTGAGGCCGGCTACTCCGCGCGAGATCCTGCCGGGTAAAACTCTTGCCACCGTATCGCCGAGACTGACTTTCGCGGTTGGCCTGGACGCTCCCGAGCGGCAGGTGCCGGATCAGTTACCTGTCATTCGTACCACCAGATTATTCCATACAGCTATGTCTGCATCTGGCCGATAGTACCGTCTCGGCATCACCATCGTAAGCTGCCGCCCGCCGCCTCAAGGGTGCTTGGCGGGCGACTCCTCCAGCGTCAGATCTCGATCTGCTCAGAGATATCCAAGGCATCATCGACCTCGATGCCCAAGTAGCTCACCGTCGACTCGAGCTTGGCGTGGCCCAGCAGGAGCTGAACAGCCCTCAGGTTCTTCGTACGCTTGTAGATCAATGTCGCCTTCGTGCGCCGCATAGAGTGCGTACCGTAGGCGGACGGATCGAGGCCGGCCGCCACCACCCAGTGCTCGACGATCCTCGCGTACTGCCGGGTGGAGACATGCGGGGACTCGTGCAGCCAGCCCGGAAAGAGGAAGTCTTCCGACTTGAGGCCCGCCTGCGCGATCCACACTGCCACGGCCGTGCGCGTAGGCTCGGTCAGTTCGAACTGCACAGGCCGCTGCGTCTTCCGCTGCACGACCATGGCGCGTGAGAGCACCTGGTTTCCAACTCCTCCAGCAGCCTGTCGAATGCGCCGGGTACATCGGCCTACGCCAGAAAGCCCTCGATGTCATCCAGGTCGCGTTCGAAGTTGCGAGTGATCCGCACCGTTGCCCGGACGCTCATGCCCGCGAGCGTGCCTGCTTGCGTTCGGCCAGCACTTCCCGCGCGTCGTGTGTTCGATCCGCCGCGACGTCCTCAAGGTCGTGCTGGGCTTCATCAAGCATCAACAGGTGGATGCGGGCCTGTTTCAGCCGGTGATAGTAGTCGAGTCGGCGCGTATCGACGAGTGCGACATAACCCTCGCCATTCTTGGTGATGATTTTCTCCGCCCCGGCCTTGACCTGATCGGCCAACTCGGACAGTTGGGCTCGGGCCGTGGTCAGCGAGACGATGTCCTGTGCTGTGATCGGCATACGGATACCTCAATGTACAGAATTCTGGCTTGAATCCTAGAATATCCTCCGCGACGATGACTCCGCCGTGCGTAAGAGGGGTACGCGAGCGGCAATCGCGTCGGCTAATGTCCATTTGGCATCTGCCCTACGATACTGTGTGCCTGCGCCAGAGCGTAAAGCTCACTCCTAAATCGCCCGAGGTCAGTTTCCCCGCTTTGAAGACCAGCATCGGGTATGCCCCGCGTAGTCATCCGCCCCATTTCAGGCGGCAACGCAAAGCTTTTCAATACAGGCGAGCGTATTTAGAATCAGAGCACGACCCTGAATCCAATTTTGAAAATAAATGGAAAATGTGCTTGAAGACCAAATATTGACCGAATCTGAATGTGCTGCACTACTGCGAGTTCACGTAAAAACTCTTCAGAGAGCCCGCCAGAAAGGCGAGCCAATTGTGCCGTGCTTGACGGTTGGACGGCAGATTCGCTACAGCAAACTTGCTGTGCTCAATGCTATCCATTCGGGAGAACAGCCGAAACTAGCTGCCAATCAACCGGCCGACACGTCCCCCGCGTCGTGTCCGAAGCCTGTGAAAAGGCGCTGTGGACGGCCGCGTAAAAAACAGATTTTGAATTGAACAGGAAAGGGCTCATATCCAGATAACTGGCGATTGGAGGCGCGTGCGCTGAATTTCTTCTTGGCCAAACTGAAATTAATTGGCGCAGGAGGAAGACTATGTGACAACGGGAGTAACGCATTGGAAGAATATTTGAATCAATAGCGTAGTGTGTCAACGCTGGCTTTCTTGGAGAAAGCCGACTCGGGATACAGTATGCGTCGAAGTGTTGGGTTTTGTGAGGCAGCTAGTCGGCCATTGTTGCCGTTCTGCCCTTCCAATCAACGTGGCTGGTTTGCAAGGCAAAGCGGACATCTCAGTACCCAAGAGACTTGAGTCGATTTCATGATGTGACTTGATTCAGCCGTTCTGAAAATTGCAGCTGGTTGCCTTGGCTGGCCGTGTCTGCAGGCACTTGCTGCTGGGCCTGACCTGCTGATGCGGTGAGGCTTGCCGGTGGCTGACGAGGTGTGAACACCCGACCTTCAGCGTCGCTTGAAGTAGCCGCCAGAAGTCGCACCTTCCACCGGCACCACATGCACATGCCCATGATGCACGCCAGTCTGTGCCTTCACCGATTCTGCGAAATCCATCACCTTGTGCGTGCCGCCCCGCAGGAATACCGCTTCGATGCAATTGGCGTGATCGAGATGGGCATGCATGGTCGATACGGTCAGGTTGTGATGATCATGCTGGATGTCGGTCAAGCGGCTGGCGAGCTGGCGCTCGTGATGGTCAAACACATAACTCAGCACCGCCACGCACTGCCGTGCAGCCCCCTCGGCTAGCGAGGTCTCGCCCAGTTCGCGCCGCAACAGGTCGCGGATCGCCTCCGAACGGTTGACGTAGCCCTTGCGGCGCATCAGCTCTTCGAAGGCCTCGGCCAAATCGTCGTCCAGCGAAATGGTAAGTCTTTGCATGTGTTGGTCTTACCAAGCGGTCAGCGGATGCATATTGTGCCCCATTCTGTGCGCTGCCCCATTGCCGTGCTTTCGAGCGAGTCCGAATAGACCAATGCTCACGACTCATGAAACGGGTTGCAATTCCATCAACAGATCCCCGGCGACCACGACTCTGCCTTTCCGGCAGTGAATGGCCGAGACCAGCCCATCATGTGGCGCGAGTACCGTGAACTCCATTTTCATGGCTTCAAGTACTGCCAGGACCTGACCTGCCAGCACCCGCTCGCCGTGTTCGACCAGCAAGGACCACACACTGCCGGACATTTCGGCCTGCACCTGAGTACCGTCCCCAGCCGCCGCAATTTGCTGCGGTTCGTTGGCTTCCTCTGCATTGCCAAACCCTGATTTCTGCCAGTGAGCCACCTCTTCAGTAAAGGCCTGCTGCTGCCGCAGGCGAAAGGCTTCAATCTCGGCTGCATTCTCGGCCAACAAGGCTTCGTGCTCGGCTATGTTGAACATGGCTTGTTCGACGCGAACCTGGGCGCAGCCGGCGCGGAAATCTGCGCGAAACTGGTCGAGTTCGGTTTCGCTGACCGGGTAAAAGTGCACGCGGTCAAAGAAGCGCAGCAACCAGGGCGCGCGGCCGAACTGGCGGTTCTGGAGGAACCTGTTCCAGATCGGTACGGTGCGGCCCACAAGTTGATAACCACCGGGCGAGTCCATGCCATAGATACACATGTACACGCCGCCGATGCCGACCGTGCCTTCTGCGGTGAAGGTGCGCGCGGGGTTGTATTTGGAGGTGAGCAGGCGATGGCGCGGATCAAGTGGCACCGCGCAGGGCGCACCCAGGTACACATCACCGAGGCCCATCACCATGTAACTCGCGTCGAACACGGTCTGGCGCACGTCTTCGCGGCTGGGCAGTCCGTTGATGCGCTGGATGAAATCCACGTTATTGGGTAACCAGGGAGCTTCAGCCTTCACGGTTTCGCGGTAGCGTTGTACTGCGGCCAATGTGGTGGAGTCTTCAAAGGCCATGGGTAGATGCACGATGCGGCTGGCTACCTGTACCCCCTCCACATCGGGTAGATGCGCTTCCAGCGCGATCAACTGTTCGATCAGTGCGGACTGCGCGATGATGCGGCTGTCGTAGTGGATCTGCACCGAGCGCACGCCGGGCGAGAGCTCCTGCACGCCATCGAGCGCCAACGCCTTGAGCCCTTCCATCAAGAGGTGAATGCGCAGACGCAGACGCAGGTCGAGCACGTTCGGGCCGTATTCGAGCAGGATGTATTTGTCGCCAGCCTGACGGTAGGCGACTGCCGGGTGCGTGCCTGTTTCCGGCAACTCGGCCAGCACGCATTCCGCCACAGTGGCGGGCCGGGGCAACAGGCTTTGTGCCGACAACTTCGCCAGCGGCTGCAGGCTATGAATCGCCGCGTCCTGTGCCAGTTCCAGCGCCAGCGCTTCATCAAAGCCGATCCGTTCGAAGCGGATGGTGTCGCCCGGTTTGACCTGGCCGACCTTCCACAATTCAGCCTTGGCGATGGTGACCGGACAGACGAAGCCTCCGAGGCTGGGACCGTCGCAAGTCAGGATCACCGGGGTGTCGCCGGTAAAATTGACCGCACCGATGGCATACACGCAGTCATGTACATTGGAGGGATGTAGCCCGGCCTCGCCGCCGTCGCTGCGCGTCCATTCCGGTTTCGGGCCGACCAAGCGCACGCCGAGGCGGTTGGAGTTGTGATGCACCTGATAGTCGGTGGCGAAGAAGCTGGCGATGCTCGCTTCGGTAAAGAAGTCCGGGGCGCCGTGCGGGCCATGCAACACGCGGATTTTCCAATGCTTGCCGTAGGCCGGGATCAGGGCTTGCGGTACGGCTTCGGGTGCGAAGGCCGGAGCGGGCGTGTTGCAGGCCGCCATGTCCGGTCGGCTGATCGGCAGCAGGTCACCCACGCGCAGCGTGCGTCCGGCATGGCCGCCAAACTGGCCCAGCACGAAAGTGGATTTGCTGCCCAGATAATCGGGTACATCTATCCCGTTACGGATGGCAATGTAGTTGCGGCAGCCGCTCTCGACCTTGCCCAGGCGCAGCACTTGCCCCGCGCGCACCGCAATCGGCTGCCACCAGGGCAGCGGCTCGCCGCCATCGAGCGTGGCGGTGGCTGGCGCACCGGTCAGCGCGATCAGCGCATCGGCATGGAAACGCAGCGTTGGCCCCTGCAGCGTGCATTCCAGGCCAGCAGCGGCTTCGTGGTTGCCGACGATGCGGTTGGCCAAGCGGAAGGCGTAGTCATCCATCGGGCCGGATGGCGGCACGCCGATGTCCCAGTAGCCAGTGCGTCCCGGGCAATCCTGCACCGTGGTGTAGGAGCCCGATTCCAGGACTTCGAGTTGGGGCGAAACATAGGCGTACTGATCCAGGAAGCGGGTCCAGACCTTGCCGTCCACAAAGGTGTCGCTTAGCAGGATGCTGCGTAGGTAATCGAGATTGGTGGCGCTGCCATCCAGACGCGTCGCCTCCAGCGCCACAAGCAGCCTGCGGCGAGCATCTTCGCGGTCACTGCCGTAAGCGATGATCTTGGCGATCATCGGGTCGTAATGGGCGCTGACCTCGCTGCCGGTCTGCACCCAGCTATCCACACGCACGCCTTCGGGGAATTTCACTGCGGTCAGCACACCGGGCGCGGGTTGGAAATTGCGTACCGGATTTTCGGCATACACGCGCACCTCGATGGCAGCGCCTTGTGGTTCTGGCAGGGCGTCGAAGGAAGGCGGCTCTCCTGCTGCGATACGGATCATCCACTCGACGAGGTCCAGCCCGGTTACCGCTTCGGTGATCGGGTGCTCGACCTGAAGGCGCGTGTTTACTTCGAGGAAATAGAAGGTATCGCGTGCAGCGTCATAAATGAATTCCACTGTGCCGGCAGACACATAACCCACCTCTTCGCCGAGTTTCACTGCAGCCGCCAGCAGCGCGGCGCGCGTGGCGGGTGGCAGATGCGGTGCTGGGGTTTCCTCGATCACTTTCTGATTGCGCCGCTGCACCGAGCAATCGCGCTCGCCCAGGGCCACGACGCAGCCGTGACCGTCACCAAAGATCTGCACTTCCACATGGCGCGCGTTGGCGACGAATCGCTCGATGAATACGCCGCTGTCCTTGAAGAAATTCTGTCCGAGGCGCTGCACCGATTCGAAGGCGGCAACCAGTTCGGCTTCATCCTCGCAGCGCGACAGACCGATGCCGCCACCCCCTGCAGTGCTCTTGAGCATCACCGGGTAGCCGATCTCCAGCGCCGCCTGCCTGGCTTCATCCAGATCACTCAGCAGGCCGGTGCCGGGGGTGAGCGGCACGCCTGCGGCTTCGGCGATTTCGCGCGAGGTGTGCTTGAGGCCGAAGCGGCGCACTTGATCGGGCGTCGGGCCGACAAATACGATGCCGGCTGCTGCGCATTGCTCGGCGAACTCGGTGTTCTCGGAAAGAAACCCATAGCCGGGAATGATGGCCTCGGCGCCGGTCTCTTTGGCGATTTCCAGAATGCGTTCGCCGCGCAAGTAGCTTTCTGCGGGTGAGTTGCCGCCCAGTGCCACGGCCTGATCAGCAGCGGCCACATGCAGACTGTCACGGTCCGCGTCGGAATACACTGCCACCGAGCGGACGCCCATTTTCTTCAGGGTGCTGGCGATGCGGACAGCAATTTCGCCGCGATTGGCAATCAGAACAGTTTTGAACATGGGCGTTCTCCAGGCAAGCCGGTGGCCTGGCCCCAGTACAGGCCACCGCAAAACGAAGGGGGTATCGGAATCAGCGGGGGGTCATGTAGGCACGCCACCCGCCCAGCGCGGTGATGTCCTCCGCGCCCTCTGTCGCCCAGTTCTCGCAAACGAAGCCCTGTACACGGCGACCATCGATCAGTTCCAATGAACCGATCCCCAGTGGCGAAGGAATCAGTGCCACAAAGGAGCCGAAGCGCTCCGCCGGCATGGCCCACAGCTCCACCGTGATCGGCGCGCCATCACCCGTGCGCACCAGCCCCGGCTTGGGCGGAACAGTGCCGGGCAAGGCATAGAAGCGATAAGCAGCCGAAGTCTGCGTGGTTTCCAGCAACACCGCGCCACGCTCTGTGAGTTGCCAGTTGAGCGGCATGCCGGAAAGATGCGCGCCGACCACGGCTACCACCACCTGCCCGTCCATGGTGGGTGCAACGGGGGCCGGCGGCGGCAAGGCCTGATCGGATGCTCCGCGCCGCCAGGGCGCAGCTTGTTGCCACTGGCGTCCGAATTCGATGAGCCGCGCTTCGTGCCAGCCCGGCGCGATCAGGGTGATGCCTGCTGGCAAGCCGTCGCCGCGCATGCCAGCAGGCAGGGCGATGGCGCTCCAGTCGAGCAGATTCACAAAGTTGGTGTAGACGCCCATACGCGAATTGAGCGTGACCGGATCGGCCAGCACGGCTTCGATGGTGTAAATGCTCGGCGAGGTCGGCACCAGCAAGCCATCGAGCCCACGAATTAGGGCTTCGGCCTTGCGCGCCAACTCCATGCGTCGGTACTCGGCCTTGTAGGTGTCGACCGCACTGAAGTTCACGGCCTTGCTGACGATGCCGCGCACGACCGGATGCACGACCTCGGGGCGCTCTTTCATCAATGGTTCAAGTGCGGCATAGCGCTCACCCACCCAAGGTCCTTCATACAGCAAGGCTGCCGTCTCGAAGAGGAGCGTGAAGTCGACCGGCATCAGTTCGACTCCCATGGCATCCAATCGGCACAGAGCCTCGTCGTGCGCACCTTCAGCCGCTGCGTCGCCAAACCAGTCCATCCGAGCGGGGATACCTAGCCTCGGTTTCTCCGGCCAGGCGGCGGGGCGGGCGGGCGCGTGGCGTGAATACGGATCGCTTTCGTCGAACCCGCCCATCACGCGCAAGGTGGCCTCGGCATCCTCCACACTCAGCGCGAACACCGTGATGCAATCGAGCGTACGGCATGCTGGCACCAGTCCGGTGGTACTGACCCGCCCGCGCGTGGGCTTCAGACCGACCAGATTGTTATGCCCGGCCGGCACCCGGCCAGAGCCGGCCGTATCTGTACCCAAGGCAAACGGCACCAAGCCACGTGCCACCACCGAAGCCGAGCCGGAACTGGAGCCGCCGCTGATGTACTCCGGTTTGAAAGTGTTGGGCACCGGGCCATAAGGCGAGCGGGTTCCGACCAGCCCAGTGGCGAACTGATCCAGATTGGTTTTGCCAATGACCACCGCGCCAGCGGCCTCGAGATGCTCGACCACGGTCGCGCTGCGCTCAGGGATATAAGCGAATTCCGGGCAGGCACAGGTGGTCGGCAGACCGGCCACATCGATATTGTCCTTCACAGCGAAGGGCACACCGTAAAGCGGCAACTTGCCAATATCTCCGCCCGCTGCTTGCAGTTGCGCGGCAAGGCGGCTCAGGCGCTGTTGCAGGTCTGCCAGGCTGACGCGGGTGATCCAGGCCACATCGTGGTCCGGCATCGAGGCAAGAAGTCCGGAAAGTACACCGTCGGGATTTCGGCCCCCAAGGTACGCTGTGCGCCAGTCAGCAATAGTCCAGAAGGCTGGCATGGGAAAAGTGGACATGATCGTTTGCGTGTCGCAAGGGCATTGAGATGTCCGTGAGTATGAATTTCTAAGAAAAAATCATACATACGCAGATTTGCGTAGTTGCTAACGAAAGTAGCTACCCCCTTGTCCCGAGGCTGCGAAAAAACCGTAAAGAGCTGCCACTCATAAGCTGCATGCCGAACGGTAGCAATGGCCGAAAACTCGCCTCCTACCGCTACCGAACAAATCTCCCCAGCGTCATGGCCGGCTGGCGCAGCGGACGCATCCGGGGCGACGCGCGGCCGGCGGGCTGCATGCCGAGATCGTGGTATCGGACAACGGCCGGAACAGGACGAACAGGTGCTGGGGCAACCGTTCCGTTCCTTCACCACCAGGCCCTTCGGCACCGGGTTCGGCCTGCCTAGTTCGCGCCGCGCCATTCACCGCGTGCCCGCCGAAGCATCGGCTGCTGTCGGCTGCATCTGGGCATATTGCATTGGCGATGAATAATGCTCCATCCGCTGCGAGTTGCAGGGTGTGCCCGAGTGGCCGGCCGAACATGTTCTCGTCGAGATGAGAGCCAGAAGCCGATCGCACGCAGTTCCTCCCAATTCAATTTGCGCTGATAGTGCAAGATATGTCCCGTTTGACGGGATGGATTTGTCCTGTCGAAGTGGATAAATCTGCCTTGGTTTTGCGGATAAATCTTCCCAGTGACTTTCTTTATTGTGCTGTTTTTACTTGATTTCAAGTTTTTGTTTTCAGGGACATTGGATGTGCCACGATGGTCTGGGTGCTAAGGATGGATTTGTCCGTTGTGGATGGTGAATTCAGTCGCTCGAATTTGATATCCACAGTCGTGACGGGGCTGTTTGGCGGGTTCGGCGGATAGTTGCTCTAGACAAAAAACGCCAATTCTTGCCGAGTGCAGATTCCCACTTCTTGTGCAATCTCTGTCGTAGCGTAGATTTCCAGATCCCGCCCGGCCAGCATCTTCTTGAGGCGCGCGTTCTCCGTCTCTAGTCGTTGCAGTTGCGTGACCTTGTCCGATCTCATGGCGCCGAAGCGCTTGCGCCACATGTAGATCGTCTGCTCGCTCACCCCCGTGCTTCTTCGATATTTGCACGACCGGCGAGCGGCCAGCCTCCCGCAGGATCTTGGCCACCCGTTCTTTTGCAAAACGGCTCTTGCGCATGACTTCCTCTTCTTCTTGGAAGCCACCCTCTCAAGTTTCAACTGGTCCAACAAGCCCGGAACAGATCGCGGCTTGCAGGCAAAAATGAATATGATTTCTTGTTTTCAAGGTGGGGCAGGTAACGTATCTAAAACAGGACTTGGAGACCTGCCCCCGTTACTGCAATTATGTCATCCTTGCATTTCTTTCGGTAACGCTTGGGCAATGCAAGGATATATCCTTGACAGGCCATTGCAGTAACGGATGCCGGCACCTATGTGCCGGCATTGATTTGAAAACAATAATGGAAGCTATTGCCGCGGTGCTGGCAAGGAAGATTGCCTGCAAGAATTCATGCGCCTGAGCTCTCAGGCTGCGCAGCTGTAACAGGACTGGGAGTTTTCTGCTGGGGTTTGCCAGAGGCAATTCTGACGCCCGGCTCAGCGCTGCCAGTCTTCGACCAGCAATCCGCCGATGCGGCGAAATTCCGCCAGATTGTGGGTGACGAGGGTCATGCCGCGGGCCAGTGCCTGTCCAGCGATGAGGGTATCGTAGGGGCCGGTGGGCGTGCCGGCTTTGGCCAGTTGGGCGCGAATCTGGCCTGCGCAGCGGGCGTCTTCGTGGTCGAAGGGAAGGACTTCGAAACGCAAGCCATCGACGCGCGCGACGTTATGCTCAGTGCGCTGGCTTTTGAAAGCGCCGTAGAACAATTCGTGGCTGACGATCGAGGAAATGGCCACCTCTGCCGGAGTGTGCTGGCGCAGCCGTTGGCTCACAGGATTGTCGATCCCGCTGAGCAGGGCGGTGACCGCGTTGGTATCCAGCAGGTAACGGGGGGTCATTTGAACAGGTGGTCCAGTTCCGGGCGTGCTTGCTCAGCAGGGTGTTCCTCTGTGGCCTGTGCAAAGTCGGCGTCCACCTCGCCTGCGCAGGCATCCAGCCAGGCCCAGTCGCTGCTGACCGGTTCGAGGATGATGGCGGCACCATGTCGCCGGATGCGCACTTCGTCGCTTTCGAAGCGGTATTCCTTGGGTAGCCGTACCGCCTGCGAGCGGCCGGACCAGAAGATCTTGGCGGTATCCATGTTTAGCGTTCCTAATGAGATATATCAAAAATATATCTCCGCGGGTGTTTGAGCGCAAGTGCAATAGGGTGGGTCTTGCCGAGAAGGCCAGAAAGAGAAGAGCGAGCAGCTTTGGTAAGGAAGCAGTTCTGCCCAAGGGTAGAGTATTTCACCACTCTGAAGCTTGCTGTTCCCCCTCGGGGCCGTCCGTCTTTTCGAAGAATTTCTCGAACACCGCCTGCGGGATCACCTCGCGCGGCGTCAGCCGCATGACCGTGGAGGCCAGCTCCTGAACCGCCTCCTGCGCCCCATCGACCTCCTCACTGCCTTGCTCCCGGGCCCATTCGGCCAACTGTTCGACCGCCTGTTTGAGGACCGTACGCCAGTGCTGCACCAGAAGGTCCGGCCAGTACGCACCTTCCTCGAACCACTCCGCCCAGTCCTTGGCCAGGCACAGCTCCGTCTTCTCGCCCAGGATGGTTTCGACGACCCGCCGTGCCCCCATGTCCTTCACCGCGGTAAGCAGCACCCTCTGTGTGACCTGCAGGGCGAGCATGGAAACGGCCGGATCGAAGGTTTCATTGCGTTTTGCGAGCAGGTCCAGCCGCTCTCCCATCCGCTCCGGAATCTCCACGGCTTCATCGCCGGGCTTTCCCGCGAAGTCACTGCGCTGCGGATGCTGTACCTTCGACAGCAACTGCACCTGCTGCCCGAGCGCATTGGGCAAGTCAGCACGGTCCGTGCCCCACGCCATGATCTGGCTCCAGTCGATGGTCGTTTCCATACTGTCCTCCCTTCACTGAATGAAGCCGATGCACCGGGGCCCCGTGTCCTGCGCCAGCGGCACCTGGATACGCCCGTCCCCACTGCGCAGCGCACAGGCCACCGCACTGCGCAGAACCCGTTTCATGTCCCGTACGCTGCCATTCAAAAGTCGCTCCAGCGCCCTGCGGTCCAGTGCCTCCGGCAGTTTTCCGCGTAGTCCATGTTCATCGAGCACCGCCTGGTACAGGGTCTGGGCCAGTTGTTCACGCTGTCCACGGGTCGCCTCCCGAGCCTCGATCAGCGTGAAGCGTGACAGCATGGCCGGATGCAGCCCTGAAACATCGTTCGCGGTCGCCAGCCAGATTACGTAGCGGGTATCGACAGGCAACCACGGTACCGATTTGTCCTCGAATGCGCGTGCTGTGCGCTCTTCGAGCAGCTGATACAGGGCCCCCAGCGGGTCGCCTGCCCGCTTGTCGGATTTTTCGATCTCGTCGAGCACGAACACCGGGTTCGCATAGTCGCCCTGAATCAGGTCGCTCCAAACATGCCCGGGTTGAGTATTCCCCCAATAGGTCTCAGACCCGCCTAGCCCCGCACTTGCCTGCGCGCTCGACATGCCCATCACCCGTACCGGCAAGCCGAGCAGTTCCGCCAGGCGCAAGCAGTAGTCCGTCTTGCCCAGCCCCGCCCCGCCGTGAATCAGCAGACGAAGCCCGCACAACCCTTCACCACGGTGCCGAGCCAGGATCTCTTCCTGCAGCACGTAGTCCGTCGCCGCGCTGAAGTTCGGATGCGAGTCGTACAGTACGGACAGCCGTTCCGCCAAGGCGAGGCCGCTTTCCGCCCCGATCAGGCGCAGCGGGCCGCGCTGCTTCAGCAACGCCAGAATTTCCTCCTGGCGCCGGCGGATGTCCCGCTCCCCCGATAGTGTCTTCCCGGGCTGCCGGGTCGGATCGAACACGCGCACCATGCGCTCCCGCCCGTAGGTACACGCTTCCGCTTCGGCCTCGCGCGCCACGCGCATGCGCAGGCGGAACGCCCTCACGCCCTCGCGCAACGCGGCCAGGGCCGGGCTCACCACCTCGCTTGGCGCAGATGCCGGCACAGCGGTGCGCCGCGTGATGCTGCGGTGTACCCGCGTCCCTTCCATCACATCCGCCCGCGCACGCGTTCGGGATAGGCATCGAAAACGTCCCGCCCTTTCGGCAAGCGCCGGGTCGGAAACTTCGCCAGGGCCTCGGCCACCGGGGTCAGGAACCGGCATTCCGGGGAATCGTCCTGGCGTGCCACGATGTTCTGCCACCGATCCACCAGGCTGATGTATTCGATGTAATGGTCCCCCTGGCGCTGGACGGGCAATGAGGTGATCGCCTGGAAGTTGTGCTTGCTGCCGGGCCTCACCACTTCCGCAGCGGCATACAGGCGGACCGCCCAGCGCGTCGGGTCGTCCAGCCGCCGGCCCCGGCGATGCGGCTCGTCGTCATCGACGCGGCGGCACAGGACCGTGGATTCGCCATTCGTGACCACGAGGTCGATCGTGCGCTCGGCGAGGATCGCCAGAAACTGCTGTGCGGCCCGTTCGGGGGAGCACTGCTGGCGCACCGCCCGGCTCAGCGGGCGGCTGCGCCGTTCCAGCTCCCGGGCCCGTATCCTGCTCGCGGTACTGACCAAGCCGCGCAGGTCACGCTGAACCACATACTGGCGCCCGCGCAGTTGCCCCACGTAATGGCACAGTTCGATCGCCTCCGGCAGGATCGAGCGCTCGAACCATTCCGTGCTGCCTTCGCCACCCTCGCGCCGCGGCCGGCGGGCGTCGCTGAACACCGAGTGCACGATGAATTCGAGCTGGCGCGTATCGACCTCGATCAGCATGCTCTCGGCCAGGTCGATGCTGAGATGGCGGCCGGCCACCGTGGCGATGCGCCGCCAGGGGTGTTCGGTGTGCCCGATCTTGACCAGGCCGGATTCCTGGTCGTCCAGGAAGTAGAGGAAGAGGCCCGAGCCGAAGACGGTGGGCAGAGGGGATGGGGGTTGAGTGGTGGGTTGCATGTTTGTCTCCACTGGATGGAAGAATGATTCGGTTGAATTGGGATGAACTACGCCGGTTCTTTGGAATGATTTTTCGGAATTCAAACGTAGCGTTTGATATACATTGGAATGCAGCTTTGCACACCAAGAGAAGCTTGTCAACAACATCTGCTAGGATTGCGCTACAGATGTTTATTGAGTGATGCGATGCTCAGATTTCGCTTGAAGGAGTTGATCGCCGACCGCGAGTTCAAAGAGGGACGGGTGATCACGCTGCTGGAGATAGCGGAAAGCGCCGGTGTGCATCGGATTACGCTTTCCAAGTTGGCCAACAAGAAGGGCTACAACGTGACGTCGGATGTACTGGACCGACTCTGCGCGTACTTCAACTGCCGCATCGAACAGTTGGTCGAATACATCCCCGACGAACAAATGCCGTCGTAGGAAGCATCAGCGATGCTGGTCGCCCTGCATACATCCGGCCGCAGGGGCGAGCGCAGAAAGCCCGGCGGCCAGCCGGGCGTGGTGGAGATGCCATCTGAGGGGTGACGGCGAAAGGGCCTTTGCCCTGCCGCGCGTTCAGGCTTGTCCGAACGCCTGCAGCGCCAAGTTGCGCAAGTGTGCTTCGAGCCGCCGCACCAGCCGGCCGGTGCGAACTTTGCGCCGAATGTGGCGGTAGATCGGGTAGGCAAGCAGCCCTCCCAACACGATCAGCGTCTGCTGATCATTGTTGAAGGACTGACTGAACCAATCGTTCAAGCCGAGCATGCCGTCGAGGACAATCAGACTGAAAGCATAGAGAAGCATGAGGCCGATGGTTCGCCCTTTGGCCACTTCGATGCCGTAACGCTCGTTCAGACCCTTCGCGCCGTAGATGAACCAGTAGCGATTCGCCGAGTGATTGACGAGGATGCAGTACTGGCCCTCATCCACGTTCGCCGGCCCGCCCGCGATCAGTGTGATGCGCTGGCCGGCGCGCAGGGGGATGTCCACGCCCCGCAGCGAAACCGGCATTTCGGTGCCGTCGTCCAGGCGCAGCCAGAACTCATGGCAGGTCACCGAACTGCTGGAAATCTGGCCGCCGCTGAGGTAGCCGGTGCCCTGGTGGAGGTAGCCTCCGCCGCCTCCGCCGTAAACCTGCGTCTGGCTGTGCTTGCTGCTGCCGATGACCTCGCCGGTCACCGGCCAGAAACGCAGGCGTTTCCCGTCGTGGATAAAGTCGCTCATCGTGCTGGCCTGGATGGGTAGGTGCGCCAATCGGCTCAATATTCGAAGCGGATGCGGCCGTCCTGGCTTTCGACGACGATCCTGGCAATCTGGCCCTTGATCATGTAGCGGCCGGACTCGTCGACGGCATCGCGCACGAAAGCGTGGATCGTGGCGTTGAAGCGGCCGTACCGCTGCGCGCGTTCGGCCTCGATGGTGCGTGCCTGTTCCTGATCCTCGATGCGGGCGAAGCGGAACGTTTCCGCATTGAGGAAGGACAGCGCGTAGCGGCTGCTCGAACCGCCGAAGCCGTAGGAGGTATCGGCGGCAATGCTGTGGATCGGGAAGCCGCCGCGCTCGTGGTCATAGGGCTGCACGTCGAAACGCACCGGAAAGGCGATGTAGCGGTTGGCGGCGAAGTCGGCGATCTCCTTCTCCAGGCGCGGGCGCAGGGCCTGGAGGATGTCCTGCTTCTGGAAACTGTCGCTGGTCGCGCGATAGTCGTTGCTGACTTCTCCGGCCAGCCGTTCCCACGGTACCGGCAGGCCGGAGACGGCGTAGTACAGCTGCATCAACTGGGCGCCCGAGCGCAGCGGGGTGTAGCTTTCCAGCGGGGTGGATAAATCGGCATCGGGCAGCGCCGCCTGGCGCTTGCGTTCCAGTTCCGCAGCCTCCTGGCGCTGCTGCGCCGCCTCGTCGTTCTGGCGGATGTTCTCCGCGATGGCGCGGGTGGTCGGGTTGTCGGGCACCGTCAGTTGCGCGTCGGGGCGCCCGCCGTCCGAGCAGGCGGCAAGCAGCGTGGCGGCGGCGAAGGTGGCAAGCAGGCGGGTGGCAGACATCGGATGCTCCTTGTGGCGGTGGGTTCTGTTCCGAAGAAAGGCAAGGGAAAGGGCCGGCATGGCGCTTACCGGGCGGTAAAGGTGAAGCCCATGTCCGAAGGCTTGAAGCTGTAGCTGCGCACGGCATGGCTTTGGGCATCGATGGCGAGGTCGAAGCGCGCCTTCGCGGAGACGTCCTTCGATACGCCGAACGGGGACAGGTCGAACGAGTTGAAGGCTTCCACGCGAACCTGCCAGGTTCTTTCATCCAGCCGGCTGGGGTGGTAGCTGTAATGCATGCCGTGCTTCACCGCGGCGGCGAGCACGGGCCTGAGCAGCGCGGAGAAATCCGTGGACAGTTCCGCCGCCATGTAGCTGGCCAGCTCGTCGATGTTGTCCGCCATCCAGCGTTCGGCGATCTGGCGGGCGAGCGCGGGGTCGTCGATCGGCGGGGTGCCGGGCGGCGGCGAGCACGCCAGTGCCAGCAGGCTGGCGAACAGCAGCAGGCCGCGTTTCATGAAGGTCCGGAGCGGAGGCACGGTGTCAGAACCAGGGCCGGCGGCCGATCACGTAGGTCTGCTCGAATTCCTCGTCCGGCTTGATCAGGTAGAGGATGAATTCGACGAAGGCGATGATCCCGATGACCATCGACGGGATGCCCAGCAGCACGATGCCGAACAGGAACACCAGCAGCATGATCAGCCCCTGCTTGGTGTAGCCCAGGTAGAACTTGTGCACGCCGAACACCCCGAGCAGTAGCGCCAGCAGCGCGGCGGGAATCTTCTTCGACGAACCGCAGCCAGCCGTGTCCGCGTAGAGGCCGCGGGCCTCGCCGTCGTGGGGCGTGAAATCGACGCTGCCGCCGGTGCGCGGGGTGCCGGGGGACTGCCATTCGCCCGCCGGAAAAGGGTAGCGCTGGCCGTCTGCGCCCGCGATCAGGCCGGTTTGCGTGGAAGCGTCGTAAGCGAGGATCTTGCCTTTCATGTGGGTACTCCAGACGGGGGAATCAGTAGGTGAACCAGACCGAACCATCCGGCCGCTCAATGCTGACCTTCAGCAACTGGGCGCGCACGGTGTACTGCCCGGCCTGCTCGGTGGTGTGCTGGGCGTAGGCATGCACGCGCGCCCGGTAGCGTTCGCTGGGCCGGGCCGCGCGCAGGTTCTCGATTTCGCGCGCCAGTTGTTCGTCGGCGATGGGCACGAGCGAGAACTCCGCGCCGTTGGTAAAGCTCAGCGCGTAGTCCTGCGGGCCGAAGCGCAGGTAGCTGTCGGCGGCGAAGCCATGTACGGGGAAGCCCCGGCGGTGGAAGTCGTAGGCCGCCAGTTGGACCTGCATGGGGATGACGATGTAGCGGTTCTCGCCGTGCTGGGCGAGTTGCGCCTCCAGCTGCGGGCGCAGGCTGCGCAGCAACTCCTGGCGCTCGAAGCGGTTCTCCGTGGCCAGAAAGGCCGGATCGGCCGCGGCGGCGAGCTTGTCCCACGGGACGTTGTCGCGTGACAGGGCGTGGTAGTGCAGCATCAGGTGCAGTCCGTTGCTGATTTCGAGGTATTGCCCGGCCGGGGTGTGCGGGTCGGGCTGGCTGCGCGCGGGCGGCGCGGCGCGTTGCGCATCCGGGGCATCGGCCGGGCCGCAGGCGGCGAGCAGGGCCGCCGCCGCGGCACACAGCCACACGCGCGGATGCGGGAAGCGCATGGCGCCCGGCGGGTTCAGGCGCGCCGTGCGCGGCGCAGGCCGGCGACCCCCAGGCCGATGGCGGCTCCCAAGGTGAGCAGCGCGGCGATCGCGCTCTTGATGAGGAAGCGCGTGACGGCCTCTTCGTATTCCTGCGGGTAGGCGCGCATGATCATGTTGTTGGTGGACCGCGAGAGGTTGCCGCCGGGCAGCAGGTCGCCGAACAGATTCCTGGCGCCCTGGCCCGCCTGGGAGAACTCGGCGGCGAGGCCCTTCATCTCGCTGACGATGAGCCCGGTGTTCATGGCGTCGAAGCGGTCCCGCTCGCCTTGCGACGGGAAGGCCACCCACACGCTGAGCGCCAGCAGCACGCTCACGGCCAGCGGTGCCAGCCAGGCCAGCGGCGCACGCCGGTCGGGCAGGAAGACCGGCGCCAGCAGCGAAACATAGGCGAGCAGCAGGAGCAGCACGGAACCCCAGCCCAGCAGCGTGACGGCGCTCATCTGGCGCTGGAACCATAAACTGCCGACGAGGAATACGGCGTAGCCGATGAGCACCGGCAGGCCCACGGCCGCCAGCGTACGCCGGCCGAGTTCGCCGCCGTTGCTGCCGATCAACTGGCCGGCGCTGCCCATCAGTTGGCCGGCGCCGCCCAGCCTCTCCTTCAGCGCGGCGGCCTTCTCCTTCAGCAGCACGTCTTCGCCCACCGGCGCGAGCGCCGTCAGGGTCTCGCCGTCAAACGTCAGCTCGACGGTGCGATTGAGCTGCGGGGCACTCTCGTGGCGCCAGTGACGGATGCTGAAGTCGAACTGCCGGCCGTCGGCGAAGACCACGCCGGTTCCGGCGTCGGCACTGTAATGGACGATCTTTCCGCGCATGTCGAACCCTTTTCGGAGGCTGTGGAGGACATGACGGATGGTAGGGAGCGGGCGGCGGCGCGCCCATTCGTCGGATTACCGGTGCATAGGGGTAGATGGTGGGCAATATTGCCTGGGGTGATCCGTAAATTGCGGGTACTGGGGCCGGTCATACCGAGATGCCCACCCGCAGGGTGCCAATCAAGGGCGGTGTTCCAGCCGCACGGCTGCGTGAGGAGCGGGTACCGGCAAGTTCCTGCTGATCCCGCAGGGTTCGCGCATCCTCGGGCGCTACAACAGCCAGGTCAGCTACGGGCAGAGCCGCGTGCAGGTGGTGTGGAACCGGATCATCCTGCTCGACACGTCTTCGCTCACGCTCGACAACCTGGCAGGCACCGACCCGGCCGGCTATGCCGGCCTGGAGGATGACGTGGATTGGCATTGGGATCGCATCTTTGCCGGTGCGGCGCTGACGACGCTGCTGGGCATCGGTGCCGAGCTGGCCGCACCGGAGAACCGGCAGGACGGTGACCGCGTCATCATCGCCGGCCGCGACAGCCTGCAAGACACGGTGACCAAGGTCGGTTAGGAAGTGACCTGGCGCAATCTCAACATCCAGCCCACCTTGACACAGCGCCCCAGCTTCCCGGTACGCATCATCGTCAACCGCGATCTGGTGTTGCGGCCGTACCAGCCGCTTTTCTTCAACAAGGGGACTTCACGATGACGACGACCAAAAAAGCTGCGGCTGGGGCCGCTGCCGAAGATGGAATCCACGAAGCTGACCTTTGCCTGCCTGCCTGCCCGGCCAGCCTGAAAACCGACCTCGGCCGCTACGCCGCGCTGCACGCGCAGACCTACGGCGAAGCGGTTGAGGCGCCGACGCTGATCCCACACATGCTCGAAGCCTTCATGGCGGGGGATCGAGGGTTCAGGAAAAGATAAACTAGATAGGAAGTAACAAAACCTAAACTGAATTTTATAATGTCTGGAGTCGGCCAGTTCAGCGCATCGTCATGACGGTATCTGTTGCGCCCTAGAAGCGCCGTGGCGCGCAACATTTTGCGTTGAATTTGGCTAATGCGCAGCGCAGGCACTGCAATCCAAGCTGCAGCTTCATCCTAACCTGTTGGGATTTAGCCTGACTTCCTATGCGGACAGGTGTTCGGGGGACGCGAGCGCACCAAGAACAACGGGGGAGTTGAGTGTCTATCATCAAAGAAGAGTATCGAGATCTTCCGCCGAGAGGCGATAAGCTCTGCGACGTGGTTGTCCTCGCACAGGCATGGAAGAAGTCGCACACCTACATCCGCCGCCACAACTGGTATGCGGATGTCTTGGAGTTGGACGCTTCGACCATCGACCTAGAAAACCAACTAAAGCAATGGACAGTGGAAGTTTGCCAAGCCGATTTCCGACCGAAGGATTTGCAGCTCGTTCCCGCGCCCAAGAACGCTCATTGGTGGTTTCGCCCGACACCCACGATTACTTCCGCACAGTTGTTGGAGCTTAACGTCGATGACCTAGGCAGTGAGCCGACGTTTGACGATTGGACGCCCAGCGAGCCAAGTCTGGGAGAAAATCCTGGTGTGCAGACAGAACAAGAACAGCCACGCCTGAAGCTGCGACCACTGGCCCACTTGTCTATTCGTGACCAAACCTTGGCGACGGCGGTAATGATGTGCTTGGCGGAAGCTGTTGAGTCCGCGCAGGGCGATACGACGGGCGCAGATATAGGGGCAATGCGCGCCAGTGGGGTGGTGAGCTATGGCAATCGGCTGCACTGCACATGGGAAGCTAATGCTGGCGTCCGGCCCCGGGCCAAATTTTCCTGGGGAAACAGCAGAACATATCGCCAGTACTTCCAAGATTACCGGGCTTTCCTCGCACGCCCTCGTCGTGTATGTGCGGATTTGGCGCATCAACTGCGGCCACGGCGAGAGCTGTTCGTGGTGTCTCTGGATATCAAGTCGTTCTTTGATCATGTCGATCGCGACGCCTTGCTCGCAGAGTTGAAAGTCTTTGAGGAGGAGCATCAGTCGGAACACGGGTTGCCTGACTGGGTGGCGGCAGACGCACAATTCTGGGAGCGAGTTGCGCGAATCTTCTCTTGGCAGTGGCGCGCTGATGATCAGCAAGAGGCCGCATTGATTCGCGGCGAAGAGCATCAAGAGCTTGAGCTCGGGTTGCCCCAAGGACTCGTCGCCTCGGGCTTTCTGGCAAACGCCTATTTGATTCGTTTCGACCGCGACATGCAGAAGTCTGCAGCCGATGGCGCCATGGTCGGCGGCGACGTCAAGCTGCTGGACTACTGCAGATATGTCGATGACATGCGTCTCGTTGTCGAGGCCAAGAGTGGGGCTGGCGGGCTTGGTCAGGCTGCGTTGTTGGGACATGTCAAAAGTTATGTGACCTCAGTTCTGAAGGCACATTGCGAGCGCATCGGTGCGCGGAGATCACTCGAACTGTCGTTAGATAAGTGCGTGACCACCTCATACCGAGCGATCTCGGCGCAGAGTCACGTGTCGGCTTTGATGGAGATGCTTAACGCAGAGTTGAGTGGGACCTTTGACCTAGAGTCTCTGGCACAGGCGGCGGGCGGCCTTGATGGGCTGTTGTGGGTATCTGAGCAGATTGAAAGCGTCGCCGATCCCGCGCCATCTCGATTGGGATTGGCTACGGTTGCCGTGCCCAACACTGACGTGAGAGACGACACCGTGAAACGGTTCGTCGCGACGCGAATTGTCCAGTTGATGCGGCATCGGTTGGCGATGACGCACCTCGAAAGTCCGGCTGGCTCGTCCGAGACTATTAGTGACCACGTGACACAGGGAGTGGTGCTGTCTCATGAGTTCGAATCCACGGCACGCAAGCTCATCAAATGCTGGGCCGAGAATCCTGCGCTGGTCTTGCTGCTGCGGTGTGGCTTGGACCTGTTCCCTCACCCCCGCCTGTTGAGTCCCGTGACCGAGGCACTCAGCATCAAGCTTTTCGACGTGGCGGCGGATCTGGACGCAGCAAAGCGCAGGCAAGTGCGCGTAGCAGAGTATGTCCTGGCGGACCTTTTGCGAGCGGGTGCGGTGGAGACTGGCTTCCGTGAGCCGGAGGATTACCCGGAGGGCGTTGATATTCAAGGTTACCGCGAGGACCTCGGCGGAATCGCGCGTCGCATCTTGACCGAACGGACTTCATCGCCTTGGTATCTCCGCCAGCAGGCCCACCTCTATCTGGCTTCTATCGGTGATGCGTCACTCGCTATGGTGGTCGAAGTTGCTCCCGAGGTACAGACGTACGCCGCATTGCAACGCGCGGCCCTGTTTGAGTCCGTGCGGGGTGAAGCGCTGAGAGATGTCATACCCTTAGCGATCGTGGCGCAGCAGCTGCAGCCGAATGTACGGCGCTTCGGTGTGTGGTTGTCGGAAGGGTTGCGGCGCACAGATGACGAAGGGATTCGGGAGGCTGTTGTGCAATCCGTGGCGCTGAGTCGTCCGGACTTGTTGATGGCAGCGCTGAGTGGGCGACGGGCCGCGAACTGGCGCCAATTTGTGCCAGCCGCGTTGGTCCAAGCCAGCAAGCGGACAAGCAACTCTCGGAGGCCCCAGGCTAAGTTGAAGGGTGCCCAGTCCCTCCTGCAAATCATCAGCGAGCCTAGCAACCTTTTCGACCAGGAAAATGCTCTGCTCATGCTGATTGATGCGTTACTTCGTTACCAGGGCGTAGAAGAGCAGTTATCCGCTGGGAAGAGCGCCGTTGACATCATGCTTCGATGCGAGGATTGGCAAAAACTATCGGAGATGCCTGAGCAGCCGGGCTTCCTGCATGTGGAGTCAATTGAAGGAGGCGATGCGACAAACCCGCTGTATGACAGTCCTCCTTGGGTGGCACCCGAAAAGGCTTGGCTCTACGGACTGGGGCGCATCCTGCGCTCGGCCCTTACCGGAGAGTTTGACTTCACGAGCCGTCGCTACCTTGTCACTGAGGAGGTGGGCCGATACAGTGGCCTGCGCAGCACCTGGTTCAAACGTCGTTTCGGCCTTTTGAACTCCGGACGTGGGTTGCTGGACGAGCCTGGGCCAGTGTCGCCGTGGCTCTCCAGCCTGCTTTCGACGCTCCTGCAATGGCCAGGAGTTGAGTTTCGCGCAAACGCAGCGTCGGCAGCGGGCGATGTTCGGACCGCAGCCGAACTGCTCGCGCTTGTTCAAGAGCGCATCGTGGCGCAGCGCAGACTGTTTGGCCACCGAAGCAAGACACCGATGTACGTGGTGCCTGTCGATGATCATGAGCCCTTGCAGGATAGGCCACTGCGCGTGGCCATCGTTCAGCCGATGCGCCCGCGGCGAGAAGAGTTTGATGACAAAGACCCGACGCATTGGACGCCGGGAACTTTGGCAGAACATCGCCGCCATCTGGCTGAGGTTTGCAGGCTGACTCATCAGAAGCTCAAGACCTGGTCATCGGCAAGCTCTGCGACCACATCCAACAAGAGCGATGATCCGGTAGTCGATGTCATTCTGTTCCCAGAGTTGGCCGTGCATCCGGAGCACGTCTTTTTGCTGAGACGACTTTCAGACAAGATCCGAGCCAACATTTTTACCGGCTTGACATTCCTTCATTCGCGCAAGGCTGGCGGCATCGTCAATCAAGGCCTGTGGCTGATTCGAACTGAGTCTGCAGGCCACGGGCGGGCATTCCAGTACGCTTGGCAAGGCAAGCAGCATCCGATGAAGGACGAGGTGAGGATGGGGGTGAAGGGCCACCGGCCACATGTGACGCTGGTCGAGTTGCCGATTGGCGCCAAGACCCGCACACGCATTGCAGCGGCCATTTGCTACGACGCGACGGACTTGGACCTTGTGGCCGACCTTCGCGACAGGTCGGATATGTTTTTGGTCGCAGCGCTGAACCAAGACGTGCAGACGTTCGACAATATGGTGGCTGCGTTGCATTTCCACATGTATCAACCAGTTGTCCTTGCCAACTCAGGCGAGTTTGGCGGGTCGACCGCGCAGGTGCCTCTACCCAAGCACGAGCGCCTCATTGCACATGTGCATGGAAATCAGCAAGTCGCTGTCAGCGTGTTCGAAGTTGACCCTTCTCTATTCAAATCCACATCCATAGCCAAGGCTCCGAAAGCTTTAAAGGCGCCGCCGGCTGGATACAAGGGGCGGCCCCGGTGAATGGAACCCGAAGAGTGCAATTCAGAAGCAGCAAGGACCCCATGAGCGATACGCCCGATCGGCTTGCGAAAAGATAGGCCAGGTAGAGCAACAAGTCCGTTGGCACTTTGATATTCGCCCCGCCACAGCGCGCTTCGGCTTGGTTTCCCCAGGCTCTCATGTGGCTCCTAGGCCACAACCATGCCCCCCTGCAAGCGGCACGAAACAGAGCTAACCTATTGCCCGATATATGGTTTCAAGCCTCACTTGATTTGCACGAAGGGTTTGACGCAGGCCATTTTTGGGGGGTCGAATCGGGCCGAACGGATGGAGGACTTGCGTATTCCGCCCAGCAATCGCCTTGAAAAGCTGGTGGGCGACCGTACCGGGCAGTGGAGCATCCGCATCAACGATCCATGGCCCTTGCCCGTTCTGGCGGCTCAGGCACACCGCCCCGCTGCGCACAGCAGGCGGTACATGCGCACCGTGGAGCGGGTGTCGAGCTTGTGGTAGATGCTCTCCCGATGGCTGTGCACGGTACGGTCGGAGATGCCGAGTTCGCGGGCGATGGCCTTGCTGGAGAGATCCTTGACCAGCAGGCGCAGCACCTTCCATTCGGCAGTGGTGATCTGTTCCAGGCGGGAGATTTCAGCCGCGCCGATGTCGTCGCTGGCCATGCCGGCACTGCGCCGCGCGGCGCGGATTTCCTGCGAGCGGTTGAGCGCCTCGATGAGCGGAATCTGGCGTACCGGCTTGGGCAGCCACTGCACCGAACCCAGTTCGTGGGCCTGGTGGCCGACCTCGCCGTCGGCGCCGGCATTGATCATGATCACCGGGGTATCCACGCCGGTATCGGCAAAATGGCGGAGCAGATCCAGCCCGTTCAGCCCCGGCATGAAAAAGTCCAGCAGAATCGCGTCATAATCGCACGGGTTGGCGCCATCGCGGAAGGTGGTGGCCGAATCGAAGCCGTCGGCCCGGTGCCCCAGGGCATCAAGCGTGTTGCCCAGGCCGGTGCGGACGTGCGGGTCGTCGTCGATGATGGCGATGCGCAGGGCGTTCATGGCGTGATCGGAGCGGGATGGAAACGGGTTGAACACGGGCAAGCATTCGCTGTCGGGCTGGACGCTCGCCATCGGCATCGGGCTGGCGGTGCTGCTGGGCGCCGGTGGCACCTACCTGGCGCAGCAGATGCTGGAGCGGCAACTGCGCTTCCAGGCCGACACCCTGCTCAACCGCACGGAACGCTGGGTGGGCGAATACCGCTCGATGCTGCTCGGGCTGCGTAGCCTGTTCGACACCTTCGGCAACCTGCCGAGCGAGAAATTTCAGCAGTATATCGACAACCTCGGCCTGGACGCGCGCTACCCCGGCCTGGTGCGGGTGGAATACGTGGCCAGCATTCCCGAGGTGAGCGCACCGGACACCGAAGCGGTCCCGGCCACCCTGTACGTGCCGGTGCAGGAAGCGGTGGGCATGGAGTCCGCGCTCGGCGGCATCCGCCTGGAATCGAGCGCGCTGGCGTTGAGCGCGGACGACCCGGCCACGGTGGCCGGGTTCGGGCGGGTCGGCGTGGTCTCCGACGGGCTGGCCGGCGAACGGGTCGGGCTGGGCTACAAGCTGCCGGTCTACCGTCCGGCCGCCTTTCGTGCCGGCAGCGAGGCGGCGGCGCGCGACTACCTCGGCTGGGTGGGCGCATGGCTGGACATCGGGCGCATGTTCGAGGAAGCGCTGGCCGACAGCGCAACCCGCGACGTGGCGCTACGGGTGAGCATCGACCAGCCTGGCAAGGCGGATGAGGCCATCCTGCACACGACCATCTTCGACAGCCGCGGCGGCGAACCAGGCTGGTTGCTGGGCAGCAAGCGCATCGCCTTCGCCGACCACCACTTCGAACTCTCCGTGCTGGCCACGCCGGACCGCTGGCTGCGCGCCCAGCCTTTCCTGGTCGGTGCCACGGTGACCTTGCTCGGCGTGCTGCTGAGCGCCTTGCTGGCCAGCCAGATCCGCCGCCGCTACGAGCACCGCCTGCGCGAGAACGAGCGTCAGATCGAACAGTACGCCCACGTGCTGCTGATGGGCGAACTGGCCGCAGCCATCGCGCACGAAGTGCATTCGCCGCTGCAGGGCGTGGTGAGCGGCATCGAAACCATCCAACTACGCGCCCGCGAGCACACCCTGCCTCCGGAAAGGCTGGCCGCGCTGCTCACGCAGATGGACGCGGCGGTCGGCCAGGCGATGGGCCGGCTGGAGGAAATCCGCCGGCAGATGCACGCCGATCGCGTCGATCCAGCGCCGGCCCGCATGGACGTCGGTGACATCCTGCGCGAGGTGGAAGCAGTGAGCCTGCTCGACGGCCGCCGCCCCGGCTGCGAACTGGCAGTGCGCGCGCCGGAGGTACCTATGGCGGTGCTGGGCAACCGCATTGCGCTGGTGGGTGTGCTGAGCAATCTGGTGCGCAACGCCAGCGAAGCCATCGAACTGGCCGGCCGGCACGACGGACGCATCCGGGTCGGCGCGCGTCCGGCGGACGACGAGCTGCACGCCGAGATCGTGGTGTCGGACAATGGGCCGGGGCTGGACGAACAGGTGCTCGGGCAGTTGTTCCGTTCCTTCACTACCACCAAACCCTTCGGTACCGGGCTCGGCCTGCCGAGTTCACGCCGGGCGATTCACCGCATGGGCGGCACCATCGACGGGGGTAATCGGCCGGGGGGCGGCGCGGAGTTCGTTATTCGGCTACCGCGGGCGAATTGAATCGGCACTTGCCCACGGTCAATGGGATGTGTCTGAGGGAAGCAGACAGCCTATGCGCTCTCACAAGGGCGGCATCTCGGCCGGAGCGGTCGGTGGGTTGCCATGCTGGCGACTGCCGCTGCCGGCCATTAGCAGCCGGTCAGCAGATTCACATGGCTGGCTGCTTCAGGCTGAGAACTGCCGGTCACACATTCCTCGGTAAACGACCACTGCTTGACGAAGAACGGAAGGCAAGCGCTGTTGATTTCCATCCAGAAGTGACCCAGTAAGGTCTCGGGTTAGGACTGCATGGAAATCAAATTTAGGTGCTCTCTGCGTCACGCTTGCCCTTTTTGCTGCGAGACGTTTTACCTGTGGTGACGCTTGAGCGGTTTTCAAGGTCGAGTGATTGTTGAGATTGCTGGCCCCGCACAGCATAGCGACCACGCTCAGGGGACTCCCTTCGCACTTCGTGTCCTCGGACCTGTAGGGCAACTTCGAGGATTTGGTTGATCGCATCCGTCAATGCACGCTCCCTCGCAGAGATCTCAGGAATAGCGCGCATCTCATCGCCTCCGCTTCCCTGGCCCAGGCGAACCTGCAGCACAACACCTGGTACAACCTCGACCCCAAGTGTGCGCGGTAGCATCTTGGGCAATCCTACCAACTGGTCCAAGTCGTCGAGCGAGCCAGCGAGCCATGCGAACTCAGCCCATCCAATGTCTGCTGATGAGGTGTCGGTCCATTCGAACCGAGGCTTGAGAAGGCGCTCCGCACCCTTGACAGCGCGCAGCCATGCGCCATCCCAGCAGCGTGACCCGGCAAGTGCGGCTATCAGGCCAAACCAAGCAAACGCCGCGGGTGCTGCCCTCCGAAATCGATTCAATAGGAACGCATGAGACGTGCTGCGACCCACCATGAAGGCGGCAGCAGCGAGCATGAACGCACCCGACGACGCCAACTGCGAGGCAGGGAGCCTGAGAACATCGTCGGAGAACTCGTTGAATGCCATGACGCGTTCCTCCGCGGAATCGCTTCGGAGACCCGTATACCGCTCTAGAAAGAGGCCGCCTTCTACGGACACTGGGTCCACTTGGTCACGAAGAAATCCGCTCGCCGCCTCAGCTACTATGAGAACTGACTCATGCACCTCGAAATGGCCCTCAATCCTGGCGTTGCATAGAGCCCATATAGGGGTGAACTGAGAAACGGTTACTGGTTTACGGGCGAACCTCGAATCGCTCGATATGGTCCGAAGTCTGTCCACGCATTGCTGCGTCGCGTCGCCGCTGCCAAACAGGTGGAAGGCCCGTCCAACCGGCAATGTCAGTGAACTTGCGAGGCGGGACAGCGGCATGTTCCGCAAATCGACGTCCGACTCGGCCTGGGCCAGCACCTCACCAATCGAGACCGAAGCCCACCTCTCCGGGTAGAAGCTCCCAACGTGGCTCGAGTTCTTCCTCTTCGACGAGAACGTGACCCAGTCACTGAGCTTCACTACTCGCGCGAACTGGCTTATGGGAAACGCTTCGTCGGCGAACGCTCGGAGCCACGACATCGTTTCGGTGGCGGACTCGTCCTCAACAATCACCAGCGAGGGTCCAGACATTGAGGACATCTCCGCCCCGTCGTTGTCCAAGTACCCAAGCGCTAGTTTCCCTACCCGAAGGTCCGGTAGAGGCGGACTGCTAGAGGACTGCCCGCTCGGCGAGGCTTCGCCGAGAAGCACATCCAGTAAATCTTCCCTACCGACGGCGAACCATCGAATCACTTCGGTCATGCGTCCTCCTCAAAGAGGGCATCCATATCCATGAGCGCAGGTTTCGCAAAGGCGTTTTCGATCGCTGTACTAGTGGGACCTGTCCGGAACACGTTCAACGCCGTGCGCGCTCGGGTGATACCTGTATAGGCCAACTTTGTTCGGCGAAGGGGATACCCATAAAGCTCTTCTGCTGCGAAGATGTGTACGGCCCGGAACTCTGTGCCTTTCGAGCCATGGAGGGTCATCACATGAATTCGTGCATCCGACGAAAATGAACCACCCCCTTCCTGGCCGTGGTAGGCCACCAAGCCGGCAAGTTCGGTTTTGTCGAATCGTTCCTTCAGTTCCGCGATAGCCTCATTGGTTCCAGCGAATACGCCAATATTGTCATCGTTGAAAGCCACCAATTGCACACGAATTAGTTCTGCCATCTTGGCGAACTGCTCGTCGCGGCTATCCTTTGGATGTAGCTCAGCGGTGGACTTACCTTGCAGCTTTTCGTTGTAGTTCGCTCGAGCTGCAAGCCCCGCCGCTCCTTCGGGGGGCGGAACCAATCTATCTGCTACCTGAGCAATTCGCTGGCCGATGCGGAAGTGGCTCGTCAGCTCATGCTTTTCGAGCTTCAATTTCTCCGCAATAGACAGCCCGTTTTGATAGTAGATGCCCTGCTTATCATCACCGCATATGCATATTTTGTCGCTCAGACAGAGTAACTGCTCCAGTTCATCCGCCGACAGGTCCTGAGCCTCGTCGACAAATATCGCGCTGTACATCTTTTCTGATGGCCGCTTTGAGTTTGCTTCCTTCAGCTTTTCAAGAATTTCGGCTCGAGTTGCTTCGTCAAAGGCACTCCCCTTGGGCTTCTTGCTGACGCCTAGTTGGTCAATGATGTAATTTCCCGCCCACGAGTGGAACGTCATCACTTGACCCGCGGAGATGTGTCCTGATTTCCCAATCCCCGAGCGGATGAAATCGCAAAGGGAATTAGTAAATGTAATGATTAGAGCATTCTTATCGCCGTTACCAGCTAAGAACTGGGCCCGTAATAGCAATAGGTTGGTCTTGCCAGAGCCCGGCGGGCCTACCAGCGAATAGCGCCCTTGGGGTGGTAAATTAATAAAATCAATTTGCTCCGGGACCAGTTCGCTCTTCTTGCGCCACCAACTCGATCTCACCTATTCCCTCCCTTTATTTAGACTGAAGTACCTTGAAGCGTGCTCGCGTCTCCACCTGTTGCCTCAATGCGCGAAAGTGCAAGCCCTACAAGTTCGGCAACCTTATTCGCGATAGCCGTTACTGTTTCGTCCTCAGCGGCTCCAATGCCCATCTCTAAGCAAGCCTTCATTGGAGTTTCTGGGTGCCTGGCTGCGGATGAATTCGACTGAAACATCGCTCCGGCCTCCATTAGGGCAGACTTTTCATAGACTCCAGATTTCCAGGATACGTCGCAGTCGATACGGACAAGAATTGATTTCTCCGGACTGACGGTGAACGCAATATTCGCAGGATTGCTCGCGTAGTCGGTAATCATAGTTACCGGCAATTCCGTGCCGCAGGCTGCGATTAGCTCGGTGCGGACTCTCTCAAATATTCGAGTGCAGTACTCCTGTCGCTCGTAAGCGAGTCGCGCAGTGGAAGTTGATTTTGAGACCTCCCCTAAATGCCCCAATCCTTTCGATAATTTGGTCTTCAAAGTAGTTAATGGATCATCGATCTTATTGAATTGGAATTCGTCCCAGCCAACCAAAGACAAACGAGTATCGAGATCTTTGGTCAAGCAACGAAGCGCAAGCGCCTTTTCTGCCGAAAGGCGTTTCGCATCAGTATCGGAGAAGCTGGGTTGCTTTGTGAGGACCGCGCGAGCAACTAGCCATCGATTTTCGAGGAGAATTTCATATTGAAACAACGCCTCCTTCTTAATGAGGTCATGCAGAACTGCGCCAACCTGATAGAAGTTCAAGCCCTTCCATAATTTATCGGTAGGCTCATCAAGTCGGAATAGATATTCCGGCGAGCTGTATTGTGCTGTTGCAAGAAACGGTCGACCAACGCCCGCGTCAGTTATTGCGGCGTCGTTCTCGTCAGAATTGTCGAATTCTCTAGCAACGCCTAAATCAAGTAGCTTCAACTCTTGGAAATCGGTGGATATATGAATGTTCTCTGGTTTGATGTCCCGATGAACAATATTCATGCCTTCAAGATATTTGACCGCATCCACAAGTTGGCCCATAAGTCGACCGATGGCATCATCTGGGACTTTGCCAAGTTGCTTCGAAAGCTGCGGCCAATCATTGAATTCCATTTCAATAATCGCCGTACCTTGTGACTCATCGGCAAAATAGGTCTGGATGAGGCTGGGGCACTTGTGGTCAATTAGCCGCCGCTGGACGTCAAGGCGTCGTTTACTCGCTGCGGCGGGTGCTCCAAAAAATAGGTTAGGATTGAAAACCTTAACAGCCCTGAGTCCGTCATTTCTTTGAACCTTGAATATTGCCGCAGAACCTCCTGCATCAACGAAATCAATGGACTCATAGCCGCCCGTAGATTCCAGATGCTTGACTAGACGTTCTTTGAGATTCTTAACAAGCTCTTGTTCAAGTGCCGGCATATCTCACTCCTACACTAAAGGTACCTCGAAAAACCTCATTTTCAAAAATCGGCCTATGTAAAAACAATAAATTGCGCAGGGTTTTTCTGCAAAAACTGGGGTTTTTCGATGTACCCTAAACATACTAGCATGTCAACAGATGAACCATCAGGGATTCTCTGCACAAGTCCTTCGTAGCCGTGCTTGGCTTGAGCTGACATGAGGGCACTGAAGCAGTCATCGGCGCGCAGCAGCCCCTGCGAATCCATCGCCATTCCGTGCCTTGGGGCTCGCATGTGCTGCTCTTTGCCGACGTTGTGCCTGCTGCACGCGCACCTGTACCATCGCCGATAGCTTGTGCCGGGCCTGCGACCCACGAGTTGCACGCGGTAGCCGCTGAAGTCGTCGGAAGTAGTGACGACTGACTACTTGGCGGCCGCGTTGTCAAAAGCCTTTGCTAGGTAGTTTGCCGATTTCCGCAAACTGGGGGCTTGCACGAACTTCCGCTCTTGACCCCATTGCAGCCGTCGATCTCCCATGGGCGACCAACTGCAACCGCTGCGCAGCAGGCGTTGGCTGCTGACACGTGAAGGACCGCAATGGGTCGATAGCGGTAATTCGGAAGCCAAACGCCGTACGACTGCTTTGGCCGACAACCCGCCGCCCATCGGTACCGAACAAATCTTCCCCGGCCTCAGGATCGGCCGGCGCGCCGGGTGCGTCCGAGTCGGCTCGCGGCTGGTGGACGATAGGTTGCATGCCAGAATCCCGGTGTCGGATAACGAGCCGGGGTTGGTCGACCGTGTCCTGGGGCAGTTGTCCCTTTCCTTCTCCACCACCAGGCCATTTGGCACAGGGCTCGGCCTGCCCAGCTCGCGCCGTGTCATTCACCACATGGGCGGGGTGGTCCTCAGCGGCAACCGGTCCGAGGGCGGGGCGGAGTTCGTCACCCGCTTGCCGTAGGCGGGCTGATCTGCCATCCGCTACAGGACGTCGCACCAGACCGCCGTGCGGTCCCAGGCTGTGCCGCGGCAGTTGAAGTTCAGCCCCAGCAGTTCGCCGATCCGCCCGATTTGCGCTGGGCAGTCCACCACACCGTCCGGCGGAGGGGAGATGCCACGCTGGGCGCGGACGGTGGCGATCGCCGCCTGCTTGTCGGCTCCGGACTGCAGTGCTGCCTCCAGCGCGCCGGCATTGCAGGCCACCGCCGCCGCGCTGGCAAAATCCATCGGATCCAGGCGGCGAAAGCGCACCACCGGCGCCTTGGGATCCACCCCCGCATCGACGAACAGGCGCAGCACCCGTTTGGCCTGTTGTGCATCCATCGGGCCGGCCAGCCAGAGGTAATGGGCCAGGGCATTGCCTTCCTCGCCGTAGAGGCTGAGCGGATTCCAGCCGGCGGCGAAGAAAAGTTCGAGCGCCTGCAGGTCGCTGTTCATCAACGCGTCACCGAATCCCTGGTTGCTCCATGAAATGCCAAGCTTGACCAGTTCCCTGCGCGGATCGGGTGGGGGTGCGGCCGGCCGCTCGCTGCGCGGCGGCAGCTTGACGACCACGGTGGCCGGTGCCGCTTTGCGGGGATCGAAGAAGAAATCCCCTTCGATGGAGGATTCGATCCACGGCTGCTGGCGGCCCTCGGTTGCACTGCGCACCTGCGCGCCAACGGCCTTGAAGACGTCTTCCACCTTCAGGCCGGGATGGCGGTTGATGGTGTCGAGCAGCGCCTGGGTGTAGGGGCTGTGCTTGCCGCCGCCGTCCTTGGCTACGTCGTTGGGGGCCGTGGCATAGGCGATCAGCGTGCCGCTGGGGCTGCTCATGCGTGCCAGCCCCTGCAACGGGCTGCGCGTGCCCCGGCGTACGGGAAAGCTGCGGCAGGCATCCAGAATCATCAGGTTGAGGCGGTTGTCCGAGCGCTGGAAACGGCTGAACACGTCCTGCACGCTGATTCCGGCCGGACGGATGTCGTCCTCGTCTTCGATGTCCGCATCCACCGGAATCATGAAGTTCTCGCCATGGGCCTGGGTGCCGTGGCCGGCGTAGTAGAACAGCCCGACCCCGCCATCCGCCAGTCCGCCGCCGAACTCGCGCAGGGCCTGCACCATCTGCAGGCGGGTGGCGTTCTCCAGGCGGATCACCTCGAAGCCGAAGCGCCCCAGCGTATCGGCCATCGCGCGCGCATCGTTGACCGGGTTTGCCAGCGGCGCCCACAGATCGTAGTCCGCATTGCCGATGACCAGCGCCACGCGCCGCTCGGCGGGAATGTCCAGCGCGGCCGGCGGGCGGCTCGTATCCAGCCCCCGGTCCGAAGGCAGAACAGGCAACGGGGCAAGGAGCAGCGCGGCACACAGGCCGATCCAGTGTTTCATCGTCAAGGCGTGGTCTCCAGATGCAGAACCTGCTCGACCAGTGGCGGCCCATCGGCCGGGTTCGCAATCTCATCGAGCAGCACGAAACCGTTGGGCAGCACCTGACCCGGCAGAGGTGGCAGCGTATCGACGGCTGTCTGCAGGGTGATGCGCTCGCGCCCGAACGGTGCGGCAACGGTCAGTGCCTGGTCGAATTCGGTGGGGAAGTGGTAGCGCGTGTGACCGTCGAAACCGTTGTCGATCCGGTGGGCGTTGGGCAGCACCTGGATACGCTGGCCTGCGGCGTCCTCGTAGATCAGCCGTGCGTGAAAGCGCCGGTTGGCGCCGAAGGTGAGCTGGATGCGCTCCCCCGCGCGGTAGCGGTCGCGGGGCGATTGCAGGAAGGCGCGCAGCGGCAACCGCGCCTCGTCGGCGCGCGCAGCATCGACCAGCCCCACCTGGCGCAGGCTGCGTGCGCGCAGGGCGAACCATTCTTCGGCGCGGTCGGTATCGGTCTGCGCAAGCACCGTGAGGGACGCCAGCATGTCGCACCAGGCGCCTGCCGTACCGTACAGGGCCGGCAGTGCTTCCTTGGGTGCCCCGGCAAGACGGGCACGAAGCACTGCATCGGCTTCCGCGAAATAGAACTCGCCGCCCAGCACGGTTGCTGTCTGGCCGGTGCCTTCCGGGGCCAGGGTGGCGGTCCAGCGGTAGGAGATGCCCGGACGCAACCGCACATCGAAGTCGGCCAGCGGCAAGGCGAAAAAACCGCCCTCGTCCGGCGTGGCTTGGAGGACGTGGCGGAGGAGCGGCTTGCCGGTGTCTGCTTCGGATACCACGTGCTCAATTCGCTCGATGCCGCCGGAGGCGTACCAGAACAGCGTCGGCTGATCGGACAGGCAGCGGCTGGGGTGGTCGGCGAGGATCAGCGAGACCCGGGTGCCGAGGGCGCGGTCGAGGCCGTGGCGGTCGAGGGGGGCGGTGCTGGCTGCGCCTGAGGGTGGGGCGTAGGTGGTTTCAGGCAGTGGTTGGGATGTGGCGTGGGCTGGCGATGCGAGGGTAAACGCCGTAGTGGTGAGCAGCGCGATGAAGAGGGCTCGGTAGGTGCTGAGGTGCTTCATGTGGCGGGGGCTGTGGCGATGTCTGCCAGATGGGAAGGCGATGCGATGGGAGATGCTCAGTGAGGCGGTATGATGCCAGCGTGCGTTGGTACTCCGTGCGCGCTGCGGCCAAGCTCTGCATGCGTTTGCCTTGCGCCTTCAGCCTTTCTTGCCGGTTTTCGGGCTGGGCTGGATGAACTGTTCTGTCAGCTCGGGGTAGCCCGCGCTGGCGCCCAGCACCATCAAATGGCGTGCTGCGGCGCTGGCCGTGCAGTTTTCCAGCCGGGCATTTCGGCCAGCAGGTCGCGCTCGTCTGGCAGAAAGGCGATGTTGACGCGGCGCAGTTGATCAACGCCGTTGGGGGAGCGGCTTCGCTGTGCGCCTTCGCGGAAGGGAATTGATGCTGGGGTCATGGTGTAAAGTCATGAACAGAGATAAAGACAAGCACATTATTTGTTCGATCGTGCAAATAATCAACATGAGATTATATGAGAGAGCAAATTTCATCCCGGCTTCGGGAGGAGAGGAGGCGTCTTGGTTTCAGTAGCCAAGCGGACTTCGCTGCTGAAATTGGGGCGTCCTCCAGTTCCGTCCACAACTACGAAGCCGGCAAGCGCTCCCCTGACGCCGAATACTTGGCGAAAGTCGCAGAGATCGGTGGAGACGTGCTCTACATCCTCACCGGCCAGCGTTCGGTAGGAGAGCTGGCACCGGATGAGGCTGCGCTGCTGGATAACTACCGGCACTCGCCACCAGAGAAGCAGAGTGCCTTGAGGGAAGTTGGGGCTTCGTTCGCGCAACGCGATGAGGCGGTGAAGAAGGCACGGCAGAGCCACAGGTAGATTGATGTCTTAAGGAGGGTTTGAGGGTGGCAAACAAGAAAAAAGAAGCTGATCTTGTACATGAGGACGTTGAGGTTTCTTTTAGCAAGCTGCACTTTGATCCAGTCAATCCGCGCGGTGAGCCTGAAGCGGATGAGGGTAAGGTGAGGGAGTTGTTCGGATCCCAGTCTGAAACCCTGATCCTTGCCACTCATATGGCAGAGCATGGCCAAAACCCGTTGGATCGTCTCGCAATAATTGAGCACTCCCAGCTGCCAGGCCACTATTTGGTCCGCGAGGGAAACCGGCGGCTCTGCGCGATGCAGTTGCTCCGAGATCCTGAGCGGGCTCCTAGTGAAGAGTTACGCAAGGCCTATCGACGCTTGGCCGAATCCGGGCGTCAGATTCCCAGCAACGTACAAGCAGTCTTGTTTTATGCGAAAGGTAAAGAGCGTGTCTGGATGTCGGTCAAGCATGAGGGGCCCCAAAATGGTTTAGGGACTCTCTCATGGGGGGCAACAGAGAAAACCCGATTCAACCGAGAAGGGGAAACAGGTAAGACGCGCCCCAAAAACCCTAACAGGCAAGCAGAGGCGTTGCTGACTTATGCAGTTAACGAGGAGCTGATCTCAGCGGAAGAGCGCAGACTGATTTCACTTACTACTGTTACCCGTTATCTGCCGAATGTGCGCACGGCGCTTGCTCTGTTGAACAAGGAAGACTGCACGACCAATGCCCGGCGCGAAGAGTTCAACGCAGCGCTTCAACGGTTTTTGAAGGATGCGAAACAGCCGTCTGAGCCAAACGGTGTGGCCCCAGTGCATTCGCGTTCGAACTCCGATGAGCGCAAAGATTACGCGGAGAAGCTCCGAGGGGAAGGATTTTCGCCTAGAAACCGGGACCAGGACGCCTACGACCCGTCGGCTGTGCCGCCGCCCAAGCCTGAAGGCAAAGGCAAAGCTGCACCCAGGAATCCAGTCCATCCGGGTAAGCGAAAACAGCTCGTTCTAAGTTCGTTTGTCGTCCCGGTTAAGGACCCGGTGCTTTTGCGTTTGGTGGCTGAAGGAAAGGAACTTAACCCTGATGAGGCGCGGTTCAGTTGCAACTACCTCAACCGCGTGATTCTGGAGCGTGTGGTACATCTGTACGCAACCAAGCACGGGATAGGGCGGGATGGGGATTTCGGGCAAGTGGTGCAGCGTGTAATTGACCATGCAAAGGCGTCTGCCCAGCCGCCATCCAAGGGTATTGCGAACGTGCTGACCAAGACAGCAGACAAGAAAACCTCCTATTCGTACGAGCAGATGAGCAACCCGGTGCATGGTGGCTCTATCCCCTCAGGGGCTGACAACAAGAGCAACTGGGAGAACCTCCAGCCGGTTCTGGAGTACCTTCTGTCGAAGTTGAAATAGTGCTGGCCAGCCACGGTTGTTTTCGCTAAGGTACCAGCATGCCGATCACCGATACCCCTCTGCGCTACCCTGGTGGCAAGACCCAACTCACCCCGTTTGTGGTTGAGTTGCTCCGCTCCAACAACCTGCTTCAGAGCGTTTACTGCGAGCCGTTTGCGGGTGGGGCCGGTATCGCCTGCAGGTTGCTACTGAATGGCACGATTGCGGAGGCGTGGATCAACGATATAGACCCCGCTATCCATGCCTTCTGGCACAGCGTTCTGAACTCGACAGATGCGCTGTGTCAGCGCATTTCTGGCACTCTGGTGGACATTGCTGAATGGCACCGGCAGCGCGAAGTGTATGCAGACAAAACGGCTGACACCCTTGATCTTGGCTTCGCAACCCTCTTTTTGAATCGCACCAACCGATCCGGGATTTTGAAAGGAGGGGTTATCGGTGGGGTTAATCAGACGGGCAAGTATCTGATTGATTGCCGCTTCGGCCGTGCTGAGTTGATTCGGAAGATCAGGCGGATTGCGCTGTACAAAGAGCAGATTTACCTCACGTGCATTGACGCACGCGAGTACATCGCCAGCGAGCTCAAGAAGTTGCCTGAACACGCACTTGTGAACGTCGACCCGCCGTATTACAGGGCCGGACCTGATCTTTACACCAACGCCTACAATCACGATGACCATCTGTCACTGGCAGCGGAAGTGCGGAAAATGCCGCACCGCTGGATGATGACGTATGACGATGCTCCAGAGATCAGCGCGATGTACGACGGTTTGAGGCAGTACCACAAAACGCTTACGTACTATGCCCAGGTGAAGAGGTCGGCGTCTGAGCTGTTGATTCTTTCCGATGGTCTGATTGCTCCACCGGCGCTCCTGGAGGCGCAGGCGAAAGCTGCTTGATAGGTAGCCGCCCACAACGAACAAACCCGCCTTGAGGCGGTTTTTTTAGTTTCACCATGACTCCAGTCCGGTACTTCGCTGGACTACGCCAAGATTAGATGATTCAGTTTTATCAATAACTTAGGCGAGTTCATTATATGCCGGTGCTTTCTGAAACTTGACCCGACTTCCACTCTGCTGGCCCCTAGAAGGCTCCTGGAAACCGGGTCTTTCCGAGGAGTCATCATGGCAAAAATCAAACTCACCAAGTCCGCTGTCGATGCGGCACAACCCCAGGCGCAGGCCGTCGAACTCCGGGATACGCTGGTTCCCTACCGGCGAGTCTACCGAGAGACACCAGTCATTGAAATGCGCTACGATCTACGCTCCCCTAAAGTTCTTTTCCGATTCGAGCAAGGAGTTGTTCGATCACGTCGCACGCCTGCCGCTGCCGCAACATCCTCGCCTCACGTTGCTCTGGTTCATCGCCTTCGCCCAGCTCGAACTTTGCGACCGACACCGGACCGTCCTTGCGATAGCCCTCGGCTTTCTTGTCGCTTGCGAAGCGGCTGCGCAGAATCGCCAGCGAGGCCGCGACGACGGCACCGTGCTTGCCGTTGCGCTCCTTGTGGAAAGCCGCAGCCACGGCGTCCAGTCCTTCGGATGCGTGTTCAATGCAATAGATCAGATCGTGCGCGTCCTTGCGTTCGAAGCGCTGATCGAACGCAAACGACTTCAGGCAGGTAAAGCTGACCAGGTTGGCATGCTTGATCTGTTCCGTCGCGCTTCCGTTGTCGCCGAGGAGTTCAGCCTGAATCTCTGTGATTTGGTAAAGGTCAAAAACGATGGACGAATACGGGATATTCAGTGCAGAGATCGTGCCTTCAGTCGGCAATGGCTGTACCTTGCCACCAGCGATGTCCGGTGCATCCGCCAGCAGTTCCAGAACCATCAAAGCGCCATGTTCAGTGCGGGTCTGCCAACGCCAGGAAAGCTTTGTACCGGCACTGTTCTCGGCCCGCTCGAACCCCATCTTCTTGAGGTTGTCTTCGAGTGTGTGATACGCCTCGGTATCCGCCAGGATTTGCAGGTCGATCACGATGTCCACGTCGAGAGTGCCTGCGTGCGCCGGCACTACCGGAGGCCGCGCGGCAACGAGATATCGCGGCGCGAGTCCACCGATCAGGTAGATCGATTCTTTCCACGGTCCGAGTCCGCGCAGCAGCGTCACGAGGACGCGTTCGCAGTCCACCGTGTACTGGTCGCTGTAGCCATCGAGCGTTGCGGGTTTTGCCATCAGAATCCGATCCTTTCCTTGCGCAAGTGCTCGGCCATTTCCTTGGCGCGGCCTTCGCCGCGCAAGAGGTCGAGATAGACCTGGACCGGGCTGGCCAGCCAAACACCACCGACGTTTTGCCGAAATAGCAGTTCTCCCGCCGACTTTGTCTCAATGATCGCGAGGTTCGCCCCTTCATTGACGACGCGCGCACCCAATTCAGCCATTGCCGTCTCGGCACTGGTGCTGGGTAGCAGTCGAGCTCGCACCTGCGAGATGCCAGACAAGAAGGGGGCATAGCGCTGCGCAGCGGCTTCGTAGCTCACCGCGTAGGCGACCTGATGCGTATCGAGTGTCTGGCCGAGGCGTTCGATCAGTGCATCAGATTTCAATCCGGGCACGAAATACCGGCGCAGCACTGGCGCGCGCTGTGTGGCGAGCTGTTTCGCCCAAGCATCGAGCAACGCATTTGGATCGCGCAGATGCCGCTCCTTGCTCGGCCCCTGTCCTCGCGACACCAACCAGTCGAACCGCTCCAGCTCGCTTAGTACGTCCGAGGCCGTGGACGGGGCCACCTGTGCCCGTTCGGCCACTTCGGTAACACCAAACCACTCCTCGTGATTGACCAGGAGCGCGTACAAAACCTGGGTGCGCCGCCCGGAGAAGAGTGATCGCACCGACTTTTCCAAAGTCTTCGGAGCCGGCTTGTCGATGTAGATGTAGGCGCCAGCGGCCGCCAGGAACAAGCTTCCGCCACTATCGAAGTAGCCGATGCGCTCGGCTCTGAGCAATTCTTTCGCCCCCGGTGAAAGCGACTCGGCGATCAGCAGATGCTGCACATCGGCGTAGTGACCGTGCTGCAGCGACTTCAACTGCCACAACGCCTGGCGCACATCTCGGGGATAGATGGACTTCTTTGCCTCAACCAGCAAGACAATCGATTTACCGGCGACGTGCAGATCAATCTTCGCGTCGGCGCGACCAGCGGCTTGAATAGCAGGCTCCAACTGAGTCAACTCGGCATGCACGTCCGGCAACTCCCGGAGTGAATCCAAGAGCTGTTGGATCAGAGCGTGTTCCACGAAGGTCGATTCGGTCATGACGGCCGTTATTTCCTGTTCAGCGAATAACTGCACTATACCGAATATTTGGCATAAGAACCATATTCGCTGCGCAGCGAATTCCCTTCCGGGGGGGGGGCTGAATGTGACGGTCGTCCCGGTGTTCCGCCGTCGGGCTCGCGGGCTCTTCGGTACCTGCGTGACAGCATGTGCCTGCAGTTGGTCAGTGCTATGCCGACGAAGGATGCTCCAGCTTAAGTACCGGCATGACGCCCGCCACCCACGCGCGAAATGCCCGTTCGAAGCCCTTGGGATCGAGTACAGCAAAATAGGGGCTTGACGCCGGCCCTTTTTTGGGGCTACGGCAACAGCCGTACAAGATCCGCAGCATCCCGCCGTTTGTAGTACCGCAGAACTTGCTGCAAGGTCCGGAAGCCCGCGACCTGCATGAGGTCCATCGGCACCGGGATGAAGCCCGCGAGCATGGTGATTGCGCAGTGACGTAGATCATGCCACCGGAAATCTGCAATCCCCGCCTGCTTGAGCGCCCGCTTCAGTCCCGACTGCAAGACGTCATGGGTCACAGGGAAGATCCGCATATCTGCGCGTGGCATTGACTGCAGAGCCTGCGCCGCCTCGGTCGTGAGGGGGATTACACGCTGATCACCATTTTTGGTGCCTGCGATCAGTTGGTGCGTAAGCTGATCGAAGACGCGCCGGACATGCAGCAGACGGGCGTCGAAATCCACATCCCGCCATGTCAGGCCAAGCAGCTCGCTCAGCCGCAGCCCTGTCTGTTCGGACAGCCTGACGGCTGGCAGCACGTTGAGGTTGCGGCATTCGCGCAAAGCGGCGTGCAACCGGGTACGTTCGTCGTCGCTCAGTACACGGTCGCGCACGTTCTGGAAGACTGGCCGCTTGATGAGGTCGGGGTGGCAAGGATTGACGGCCAACTGACACCCAAGCTCCTTGGTCGCGGCGTCGATCACCTGCCGGAAAGCGATCAGTTCCTTGCTGACTGTCGAGGGCGCGGCGGTCTTCATGCGCCGAGATCTGAAGTCCGCGAAATCCATCGGGTCCAGTTCTGTGACAGGTTTCGTCGCGACCTTGTCCCGCCGCAGCCGATTGAGTCGGGCGATCTCCCGCTGTTGCGCCGTTGGGGTGCGGCGCCATTGCTTCACCCGTTCATCGATGAACCACTGGATGATCTCGGCGAGCGTGCGCTCGTCCGTCCGCACCGTGCTGACGGGGCCGCCTTCGTACGCGAAATCCTCCTGGTGCTGCGCCCAGCGAATCGCTTCGTACTCGGTGTCGAAGGAACGGCTCTGCCGGATTCCGTGGATACACACCTCGATACGCCATTTCTGTCCACGCCGTCTGATATGCGACATCCCTGCACCTCCATGCCATTGAAAAAACTGAATGGCGCAGATGCAGGGAAGTCATGCGATACCAGCGAAAAGATTGTCAGGTCGCCGGATCGGTCATGTAAAGCTTTTGCACGAAAAAATCCTTTCGTCATCGTCGATCATTCTTGCAGGGAATGTTCTCGAGCCCCGGGAATGGTCATGCGTCCCCGGAATCGCGTGCTGAAGCACCACGGAAAGGGGCTTGGGCGGGGACGACCGCTGCGGCGGCCCCGGTCGATCAAGGCAAGCGCAAAGCCAGTTCCGCCGCCTGCCTGGCGGTGTAGTAGCGCACCACCTGCTGCAAGGTCTTGTGCCCGGTGACTGACATCAGGTCCATCGGAATCGGGATATGGACCGCCAGTGCGGTCACGGCGCAGTGCCGCAGGTCGTGCCAGCGGAAATCCTCGATCTCCGCGCGCTTGAGGGCACGCACGAACGCCCCGTCGAGCACTTCGTGCGTGGTTGCGAAGATGCGCTCGCCCTGGCGCGGCAGCTTCTGTAGAACCCCAACCGCCGTGGACGTGAGCGGAACGTGGCGCATGCCCGAGTTCTTCGTGAAAGGCTGCAACGCCCCGCTGAACTGATCGAGCACCCGGCGCACGCAGATCGTGCGTGCCGCCAAGTTGAAATCCGCCCATTTGAGCCCGAGCAGTTCGCCGCGGCGCAACGCCGTTTCGGCTGCGAACTGAGCCGAGGGCAGCACGTAGGGGCTGTCGCAGCGTCCCAGTTCGGCCCACAGCCGTTCGGTTTCCTCCGGGGTGAGAATCCGGTCGCGCTGGTTGTTGAAGCGCGGGCGGCGGACGACATTGGCGTCGCACGGGTTGGCCGGCAGGCGGTATCCCCACTCGGTCATCGCAGTCTTGAGGACGAGGCTGAAGGTATTGAGTTCCTTGCAGATCGTCGAGGGCTTCGCCAGGCGCATCCGCCGCGTACGGTAATCGGCGAAGTCCTGGGCGGTGAGGCGGAAAATCTTCTTCTGGGCCAGATCGGTTCGGGCCAGTACGCCCAGGCGGGAAATTTCGCGATGTTCGGTGGTCGGCGTGCGCCGCCAGCCGATGACGCGCTCCTCGATGAAGCGTTCGATCAGTTCGGCCAGGGTGCAGTCTTGATCGGCGGACCTGGCGATCAGCACGCCATCGTCGGCGGCCGCTTCGAGCCGCCGCGCCCACCGTTTCGCTTCATCCTTGGTCGCGAAGGTCTTCGAGCGGCGGGCGCCCTCGACGCACACTTCGGCCCGCCATCCCTTGCCACGTTGCTTGATGCTTGCCATGACGCTTGTCTCCGGAAAGTGGAAAAAGCGCTGACGAACGGCAAGGGGCGGGTGCGCGTCTCTGCCCGGTGTGCGAAAGCCAAGGTGCGGAAGTGAGGTCCGGCAGGAGGCGTGTCCGGGGTTCCCGGAGGCCCTTCGGGCACCCCCGCAGAGGGAGGTGGCCGAAGGCGATTTACGCCAATTTACGCCAGACCCACAAATAACAAAGGCTTACGCAGTGCGTAAGCCTTTGATTTTATTTGGTTGCGGGGGCAGGATTTGAACCTGCGACCTTCGGGTTATGAGCCCGACGAGCTGCCAGACTGCTCCACCCCGCGTCGGAGAAGAAAGACTATAGCTTAACCGGTGATCCGGGTCAAGAATCCAGTCCGAAAAAGTTTGGTGCCGGCAATAGGAATCGAACCCACGACCTTCTGATTACAAATCAGCTGCTCTACCAACTGAGCTATGCCGGCGCGGGGCGGATTATAGCGCAGCGCGGTTTACGCGGAGAACGCCATTGCCGCCGGCACGGCGGTACAGAGTACATGGTGCAGGTCCACCACCGGACCGATGACGATCAGCGAGGGCGTGCGCAGGCCTGCGGCGCGCACGCTGGCGGGCAGGGCGTGCAGCGGCGCGGTGACGATCTGCTGGCGCGGAGTGGTGGCCGCGTGCACCACGGCGGCCGGCGTGTCGGCGGGCAGGCCGTGTGCGGTCAGTTCGGCGCAGATGATTTCCAGCGCGCCCAGGCCCATGTAGATCACCACGGTCTGATGCGGGCGGGCCAGCGCGGGCCAGTCCAGGTTGACCGTGCCGTCCTTCAGATGACCGGTGGTCAGCACCAGCGTCTGGGCGTGCTCGCGGTGGGTGAGCGGGATACCCGTACAGGCCGCCATGCCGGCCGCGGCGGTGACGCCGGGGACGACTTCGCAGTGGATGCCGGCTTCCACCAGTTCCTGCATTTCCTCGCCGCCGCGCCCGAAGATGAACGGGTCGCCGCCCTTCAGGCGCACCACGCGCAGGCCCTGGCGGGCCAGTTGCACGAGCAGGCGGTTGATCTGCTCCTGCGGCAGCGCATGGTTGCCGGCTTCCTTGCCGACGTAGATGCGCTGCGCCTCGGGGCGCACGAGTTCGAGGATGTCGTCGCTCACCAGATGGTCGTAGACCAGCGCATCGGCTTCGGCGATGCGCCGCGCGGCGCGCACGGTGAGCAGTTCCGCGTCGCCCGGGCCGGCGCCGACCAGGCTGACCCGGCCGGGCAGGGTGGTGCTGTGCTCGATGCCGCTGATCTCGCTGTGCTCGCCGCCGTGCGCGGGAGGAGGCGGTTCGCTGGCCGGCGTGTAGGCGCGTGCCGCGAAGCCGTGCGGGGCGGGGCTGGCGGATTGCCTGCCAGGTTGCTTACGAACGATGCCGTAAGGGTAGCGGAGCATACTGGGATGGCGGGCATTCATGGTCATTCCTCTCGCCGAAAGCGTGTGGCGGACTCTAGCAGCGGGGGGGAATGGCTGAAATTGACACATATTAAAGACGCACTTTTCGTAGGGGAACAAAGTCCGCCCTGGCTGACCACGGGTCCAGCGTGGTTTTCGACAGGCCCTCTGTCGGGAGCTTCACGTGAGCCGATTCAAGTGATTAACCAGGGAGATAAATCTATGAAACTCAAAGGGTTGATGAGTGCCATGGCACTGGCGACGCTGCCGCTGGCGACCAGCGGCGCGTTTGCCGCCGCGCCGGAAATGACGGCCGACGAGCGTGCGCAGGCCAAGCAGATCTACTTCGAGCGCTGTGCGGGCTGCCACGGGGTGCTGCGCAAGGGCGCCACCGGCAAGAATCTGGAGCCGCACTGGACGAAGACGCTGGACGATGGCACCAAGATGGAGGGCGGCACGCTGCAACTGGGCACCGATCGCCTGGAACGCATCATCGCCTACGGTACCGAAGGCGGCATGGTGAACTACGATGACATCCTGACCAAGGAGGAAATCAACCTGATGGCGCGCTACATCCAGCTCGAGCCGGATGTGCCGCCGGAGTTCTCCCTGAAGGACATGAAGGACAGCTGGAAGCTGATCGTGCCGGTGGATCAGCGCCCGAAGAAGCAGTTGAACAAGGTCAATCTGCAGAACGTCTTCGCGGTGACCCTGCGTGACGCGGGCAAGTTGGCGCTGATCGACGGCGACACGCACAAGATCTGGAAGGTGCTGGATACCGGCTACGCGGTGCACATCTCCCGCCTGTCCGCCTCGGGCCGCTACGTCTATACCGTGGGCCGCGACGGCCTGACCACCATCATCGACATGTGGTTCGAAGAGCCGACCACCGTGGCTTCGGTGCGCCTGGGTTCGGACGCCCGCTCGGTGGACGTGTCCAAGTTCAAGGGCTTCGAGGACAAGTACCTGATCGGTGGCACCTACTGGCCGCCCCAGTACTCGATCATGGACGGCGAGACGCTGGAGCCGATCAAGATCGTCTCCACCCGCGGCCAGACCGTCGATGGCGATTACCACCCGGAACCGCGCGTGGCGTCCATCGTGGCCTCCACGATCAAGCCCGAATGGGTGGTGAACGTGAAGGAAACCGGCCAGATCCTGCTGGTGGACTACTCGGACATCAAGAACCTGAAGAGCACCGCCATCGAATCCGCCAAGTTCCTGCATGATGGCGGCTGGGATGCCTCGGGCCGCTACTTCCTGGTCGCGGCCAACGCCTCCAACAAGGTTGCGGCGGTGGATACCAAGACCGGCAAGCTGGCAGCGCTGGTCGACACCGCGAAGATCCCGCACCCGGGCCGTGGCGCCAACTTCGTCCACCCGCAGTTCGGTCCGGTGTGGTCCACCGGCCACCTGGGCGACGCCGTGGTGTCGCTGATCTCCACGCCTTCCGAGGAAGCCAAGTACGCCAAGTACAAGGAACACAACTGGAAGGTGGTGCAGGAGCTGAAGATGCCGGGCGCCGGCAACCTGTTCGTCAAGACGCATCCGAAGTCCAAGAACTTCTGGGCCGATGCGCCGATGAACCCGGAGCGTGAGATTGCCGAGTCGGTGTACGTGTTCGACATGAACGACCTCAACAAGGAGCCCAAGCAGCTCAACGTCGCCAAGGACTCCGGCCTGCCGGAAACCACCGCGATCCGTCGCGCTGTGCAGCCGGAATACAACATCGCCGGCGACGAAGTGTGGATCTCCCTGTGGGGCGGCAAGACCGACCAGTCCGCCATCGTCATCTATGACGACAAGACGCTGAAGGTCAAGCGGGTGATCACCGATCCGGCCATCGTCACCCCCACCGGCAAGTTCAACGTCTTCAATACCATGCACGACGTGTATTGATCTCTCCTACGGCCCGCGATTGCCGTCGCAGCAGCACGCGGCGGCAATCGCGTCAGCCGTTCGGATCATCACATTGCGGGAAGAGAAGACATGAGCGAACAAAACAACAACGAGCACCCCGGCAAGTCCGGCGGGTGGTTCTCCCGCCTGCGGCGGCCCAGTGCGCGGTATTCGCTGGGGGCCTTGCTGGGCATCGGTTTCATCGTCGGGGTCGGCTTCTGGGGCGGCTTCAACACGGCGATGGAAGCCACCAACACGGAGAAGTTCTGCATCTCCTGCCACGAGATGTATGACAACGTCTATCAGGAGTACAAGGAAACCATCCATTACTCCAACCGCACCGGCGTGCGTGCGGTGTGCTCGGATTGCCACGTGCCCAAGGACTGGACGCACAAGATGATCCGCAAGATCCAGGCTTCGCGCGAAGTCTGGGGCAAGATCACCGGCACCATCGACACGCGGGAGAAGTTCGAGGCCAAGCGCCTGACCCTGGCGCGGCGCGAATGGGCGCGCATGAAGGCCAACGACTCGCGCGAATGCCGCAACTGCCACAGCTTCGAGAGCATGAACACCGAAGCCCAGCAGCAACGCGCGCGCCGCCAGCACGACATGGCACGCGAGGACGGCATGACCTGCATCGACTGCCACAAGGGCATTGCGCACCACAAGCCCGAGGGCATGACCGAGGAAGACGAAGAGTAACCGGACCCGTGGCCTCCGCCGGCCACGGGTCTTTTTTCGAGATTGGAGAAGCGAACATGAAAAGGACGATGATCGCCGGCGCGCTCTGCGCCCTGGCCCTGGGTACCGCCCACGCCGCCCCCCCGGCCGACTGGAGCAAGGTGGCCGCCAAGGACATCACCCTGTTCCATCCGGGCGTTTCGCCCATGGAATGGATCACCAAGGGCACCGAGCACGGCGGCGCGCGCGCGCTGCGCAAGGGCGACACCTGTGCCGATTGCCACAGCGACGAAACCATGAAGATGGGCCAGCTGATCGCCAGCGGGCAGAAGATCGAACCCTCGCCGATCGCCGGCAAGGTCGGCTTCATCCCGGTCAAGGTACAGGCCGCGCATGACGGCGACACGCTGTATGTGCGCTTCTCCTGGAAGCAGCCCGCAGCCGCCGGCGGGGCCAAGATGGACGAGGCCAACCCGGTCAAGATCGCCTTCATGCTGGATGCCGGCAAGGTCGAAGGCGCCGACCAGAGCGGCTGCTGGGCGAGCTGCCACGCCGACTCGCGCACCATGCCGGGCGCGGCCGACACCAAGAAGAAATACGTGAAGAATGCCGACCTCGCCGGAGGCGTGTTCTACGACCTGCTGCAATGGCGCAGCGGCGAGAAGAAGGGCTTCGACGGCTACGTCGCCGACACGCGCGTCATGGAAGGCGGCAAGGCGCTGGTTTCCGCTGAGGGCAAGCTCGACGGCGACACCTGGTCCGTGGTGTTCGCGCGCAAGTTCGCCGGCGGGGAAGGGGACGTGGCGCTGGCCGCCGGCCAGACCTACAACTTCGGCTTCGCCATCCACGACGACCATGCCACAGGCCGCTTCCACCACGTCTCTCTTGGCTACAAGCTGGGCATCGACGCCAAGGGCGACATCCAGGCCACCAAGCAGTGAAGGCGGGTATGCGGCGGCCACGGGAGGCGAAAGGCGGTGCATGGCACCGCCTGCCGGCCGCCGCGCTTTTTTCCGCCCTGTGCCTGGCGGCATCGCCGGGCGCGTGGGCGGCCGAGCATGAAGTGGAAGTCGTCGACTATCGCTTCAACCCGGCCGAACTGCGCATCCGTCCCGGCGATACCGTCACCTGGGTGAACCGGGAGAAGCGCACCAGCCACTCGGTGGTGTTCGACGCCACCGGGCAGGAGTCCGAGCGCTTCTTTCCCGACGAGCGCTGGTCGCACACCTTCACCGAGGCCGGCGAACACGCCTACCGCTGCGGCCCCCATCCCGAGATGCGCGGCCGCATCGTGGTGGAGGAATAGTCCCTGGGGCATGGCGCTGCCGCGGTGCGGCGGCGCCTCAGTTTAGCGCCGCCGACAGGCGCTGCATGGCTTGACCGATCTCGTCCGTGCCGAGCGCCGCGTAGCCGAACAGCAGCGTGTGGTCGTGCCCCGCGCTGCCATCGCCGCTGGCGGCTTCGGACAGTGTATACAGGCGCACGCCGCAGGCCAGCGCGCGCTGCGCCACTTCGGCCGCGCAAGGGCCGTTACCCGGCAGATGAAAGGCGATGTGCATGCCGGCCTTGTCTCCTCCGACCCGCCCAGCACTTTGCCAGATGCCGTGCAGGCCATCGAGCAGCGCGTCGCGCTGGCTGCGGTAGCGCTTGCGCAGGCCGTGAAGGTGGCGGGAGTATTCGCCGCTTTCCAGGTAGCGCGCCATCACCGCCTGCTCCAGCCACGGACAGGCATTGTTGAGCAGCGCCTTGCGCCGGGCGATGTCATCGACCAGTGCGGGCGGGCAGACCATGTAGCCCAGCCGCAGCCCCGGGCCGAGCGCCTTGGAAAAGGTGCCCAGGTACACCACGCGTGAGGGGTCCATGGCCATCAGCGGCGGCAGCGGCACGGATTCGTAGCGGAAATCGCCGTCGTAATCGTCCTCGACGATCAGCGTGCCGTTGCGCGCCGCCCATTCCAGCAATTGCCGGCGGCGCGCCAGCGACAGGGTGTGGCCGAGCGGATACTGGTGCGAGGGCGTCACGTAGGCAAGCGGCAGCGCCCGCTCCGGCAGCAGTTCGGTGCGCAGCCCTTCGGCATCCACCGGGATCGGCACGCTGCGGGCGCGGTGCTGGGCGAGCAGGTGGCTGAAGCCGGTGTAGCCGGGGGTTTCCATGACCGCCTCGGCACCGTCGTCGAGGCAGTTCGCCACCAGCAGGCTCAGCGCCTCCTGGCTGCCGGCGACGATGACGATCTGCTCCGGCTCGACCGCGAGCGCCTTGGCCGAGGCCAGATAGTCGGCCAACTGCATGCGTAGTCCCCACAGGCCCTCGGCCGGCGGGTATTCGCCGATCGCGCATCCGGCGTGGCGCAGCAACTGGCTGGACAGCGTGGCCCAGCGCTGCCACGGAAAAGCGTGGGGCGAGGGGCGCCCGACCTTGAAATCGAAGCGCACCGGTGCCGCCGGCGGCAGTGCATGGACGCCCGGCGCACGTGCCGGACGCGCCGCGCCCGCATACACCGGCGGCGGCAGCGGGGGCATGAAGGCCAGTTCGGCCGGCTTGGCCAGACAGGCGCCGCCGGCTTCGACGAAGAAGCCGCCGCGCGGCCGGCTGTGGATCAATCCCGCGCTGTGCAGCAATTCATATGCGGCCAGCACCGTGTTCTTCGACACCTTCAGCATCGCCATCAGTTCGCTGATGGAGGGCAACTGGTCGCCGGCCTGCAGCCGCCCGGCGACGATCAGCTGTTCGATGGCGCGGGCGATCTGCTGTTTGTAGGGCTCGCCGCCGTCGTGCGCGAGCTGGATGGGCAGGGAAAGCAGTCGGTTGCGCATGGCGTCGGTCCGTGCGGGGGAGGGGCACGCCATGCCGGAAACATGAGCGTGCTTGCCGCGATTGTGCCGCATCCGCCGCCCTGCGCTGTATCCGCCGATTGGGTGCGGCTGTGTCCTTACAGGCGAAATCCACTTCGACATAGTGGTCATCGCACGACAAACCACAGCCATGTCCAGGGAGGACATCATGCACACACCACGATACGCGCGATTGCTGACGGGCGCTCTGCTGTCGCTAGCCTGTGGCGCGGCCTGGAGCCTGCAGCCGGAAGAACAGTCCAGGGCTGAGGCCCTGTTCCAGGACAACTGCGCGGTCTGCCATGCCGCCAACCGGGGCGGCTACATCGCCCCGGCGCTGACCCGCGACCGGCTGGTGCAGAGCGAGGGCGCGCTGCGCGGCACGATCATGACCGGCATTCCCGACACCTTGATGCCGCCCTTCGTCGGCCGTCTGCCGGACGAGGACATCCGCCTGCTCGCCAGCCTGATCAAGACCCGGCCCGCCAGCGCCCCGGAATGGGGGCTGGAGAAGATCCGCGCCAGCGTCGAAGTGCTGGTGGACGAAAAGACACTGCCGGACAGCCCTGCCTACCGCATCGACTCGGTGTACGACCTGATGGTGGTGATGGCGCGCGGGCGCTACGGCAAGGGCGGCAAGGAAGGCAACGCCAAGGTGGTGTTCCTCGACGGCAAGAATCACCGCGTGGTCGGCGAGCTGAAAACCGATGCCCCGCACATCATGGACTTCAGCCCGGTCGCGGAGCGCTGGGCCTGGCTCAAGAGCGATGACGGCGTGGTGCACAAGGTCGACCTGTACACCCTGCAGGTGGTGCGCCGCGCCAAGGCGGGGCTGACCGGGCCGGGCATCGCATTGTCCAACGACGGCAAGTGGCTGGCGGTGAGTTCCTTCGTGCCCAACAGCGTGGCCATCCTCGATGCCGACACGCTGGAGCCGGTCAAGTACCTGACGCTCGAAGGCAAGGACCCGGACGGCAACTTCATCCAGTCGGCAGGCGGGCCGGTAATCGGCAGCCGCATCAACAACAAGTTCGCGCTGACGCTGCGCCAGGCCGGGCAAATCTGGATCATCGACCCGGACAAGCCCGGCATGCCGGTGACCAAGCTCGCCGGCGTCGGGCGCATGCTGCACGACACCTTCCTCACCCCGGACGGGCGCTACTCGATGGTGGCCTCCTATGGCGACAACAAGATCGTCGCCATCGACCTCAAGGAGGACAAGGTGGCGCGCGACATTCCGGCTGGCTGCCAGCCGCACGTCGGCTCCGGCGCGGTCACCGAGGTCAACGGCCGCTTCCTGGCCTTCGGCACCAACATCGGCACCTGCGACAAGGGCTCGGTGGTCACCGTGTGGGACACCAAGGACTTCTCGCTGGTCAAGCAGGTGCCGGTGGCCGGCGCGACCGAGTCACCGGCGGCGCACCCCAACGCGCCCTACGTGGCGGTCGACATCGTCGACAAGGACAAGCGCGCCTCGCTGATCCAACTCATCGACAAGCACACCCTGGAAGTCGCCAGGACGCTGGAGGTCGGCGGCCACGCCTTCTTCCCCGAATACAACCGCGCCGGCGACGCCATGTACGTCAGCGCCGGCTACTGGGGCGACCGCGTACGCATCTACGACAGCACCACGCTGGAACTGCTCGCCGAGCATCGCATGGAAAGCCCCGCCGGCATCTTTTCGCGCGCCCGCACCCGCTGGGTGACGGTCGGCCTGCCCGAAACCCGCCCGTTCTGAAGCGGAGCCGACGATGAAACACGCAGCAAACCTGATCCCCCTCCTGTTCGGCGTGCTGTGCGCCCAGGCTGCCGCCGAAAGCCCGCGCCTGTCCGGCCAGGCCGCCGCCACGCTGCCGCTGTGCGCCTCCTGCCACGGTGTCGACGGCATCAGCAGCGTCGGCCTGTATCCGAACCTGGCCGGGCAGAAGGCCGAATACCTGGTCAAGCAACTCAACGCCTTCAAGCACCGCGAACGCGACGATGCGGTCATGAGCGCGATGGCCGAGCCCCTGGACGACGCGCTGATCCGCGAACTGGCGGCGTATTTCTCCGCCCTCGAACCCGGGCGCTGATCCGCCAGCCGCAGTCTTGCCGAGGAGATGGAAAACCATGGAACGGATGAATGAGGCAAGCCCGCCGGGAGGGCGGGTGCGGCTGGCCGGTTCCGGCCGCCCCGGCGCGCGCCACGGTGGGCGGTTGACATGCGTCAACCCCTTCCTGCCAGCCCCATTCGCACCGCTCCAACTGTACCCATCGCCCCTTTCTCCCTCCCGTAACTTTCACCACGGAGTCGAGCTTCGACGGGTGTTACACGGTAAAAGGAGAAACAAGATGCGATTTCCAGGATTTGTTTTGGCGGGCGTGGCGGCAGTCAGCCTCTCGCCGGTTCTTGCGCAGGAGGCGATCGACGCGCGCCAGCTCTATGCGGACAACTGTGCGGGCTGTCACCAGGGGGGGCGCGTCGGCGCGCTGCTCTTCCCGCCTCTGACGAAAGAACGTCTGGGGGCGCTGTCCAACAACTCCGTCAGCGCAATGATCATGACCGGCATCCCCGGTACGCTGATGCCGCCGTGGGTGGGGAAGTTGTCGGCAGACGAAATCACCGCACTGGCGACCCTGATCCGGACCAATAGTGCGGATCAGCTGGACTGGACGCTGGAACAAGCGAAAAACTCCCTCAAGGTCCTGGTCGACGAGAAGTCGCTGCCGGCAGCCCCCACCTATAAAGACAAAGCCGACGTCATGGATTTGATGGCGGTCATGCAGCGCGGACGGCACGCCCAGGAGCCGGAGTCGCGCGTCGTGTTCTACGATGGCGCCACCAATACCCGTGTCGGCGAGATTCCGGTGCGGCGCGCGCCGCACATCCTCCGCTATCACCCCACGAACCCCCGGTGGGCCTATGTCAAGACCGATACGGCGGAGATCTACAAGATCGACCTGTACTCCATGCAGGCGGTCAGGAGTATAGAAACCGCCCTGTCCGGTCCCTTCTTCGATCTATCCTGGGATGGTAAGTGGATTGCGGCGGGTTCCATCGTCCCCGGCAAGATCATGATCCTCGATGCGGACACCCTCGAGCCGGTCAAGCAGATCAAGGTGGCCTCCAAGGATGCCGAAGGAAAGGACGTCGAAGGATTCGCGTCCACCGTCAGGGCCTCCTCCGTAGGCGGTAATGTGTTTGCCGTCGCGGCGAGAACGCTTGGCGAAGTGTGGGTGGTCGAGCCCAACAAGCCCGGTACGCCGGTGACCCAGATCAGCGTCAAGGATCCGGGCGAGACCTCCTGGTATCTGTACGATTCCTATACGTCGCAGAATCAGCGGTACATGTACCTCACCGACATGCTGCCCAACAACAAGATCAAGGTCATCGATCTTGTCGAGAAGAAATACCTGGGGTCCATTCCGTCCGGCTGTATTCCCCATGTCGGCTCCGGCAGCGTGCTGGAGACCAAGCGCGGAACGCTGTACTTCTCGCCCCATCAGGGCTCCCCCAAGGATTGCAGCGGCGGCTCCGGGATCACCGTCTGGAACGAGAAGGGCGAGTTCGTCAAGGACATCCCGATCGGCGGCACCACGACGATGCAGATGGCCTCCAACCCCAATGCCCCATACCTTGTCGTAGACGCCCGCCAGAAGGACGGCGGAGAGCTCAAGTTCATCGACAAGGAAACCCTGGAGGTGGTGAAGACGGTCAAGGTCGGCGGCACGACGGGCTATCCGGAATACACCCGCGACGGGCGCTACGTGTACGTGGCCGCGGGCTACATGGGCGACCACCTGCGCATTTACGACGCCAGGACATTCGAAATGGTCGCCGAGGATCGCGTCATCGCGCCTGGCGGCACGTTTGCCCATGCCCGGGTGCTATGGGGCGGCGTCAAGGGCGCGCCTGAACGGCCGCTCGGCACGGCATTCGACAAGCTGCCGCAAACCAGGAAGTAAGGCGGCGGGGCCGGTGGCGCAGGCCGCCGGCCCATCCCTCATCCCCATCAATCGGAGCACTCCCGATGCGTTCCTCATCGACATTCGCCTGCGCGCTCGCCCTGGCGGCGCTCTTTTCCTGTGCCGGCGCGGCCGCGCAAGACAACGCCACCGCCAAGGCCAGGGAACTCGCCGCCACCTTGTGCAGCACCTGCCACGGCGCCGACGGCACCAGCCCGGTCGACCTGTATCCCAACCTCCGGCAACAGAAGGCGATCTACCTGGAAAAACAGCTGAAGGACTTCCGCGACGGCAGGCGCAAGGATCCGGTCATGAACAACATGGCGGCCCCGCTCGACGACGCGCTCATCCGCGCGCTGGCCGAGCACTTTTCCAGGGGGGCGCGGCCTTGAACGGGACGGTCTATCTGGTCGGCGCGGGCCCCGGCGACCCGGAGTTGCTGACGCTGAAGGCGGCCCGCCTGCTGGCCGGCGCGGACGCGATCGTCTGCGACCGCCTGGTCGGCGACGGCGTGGCCGCGTATGCCAACCCGCACGCGCAATGGCACCGCATGGGCAAGCAGGCCGGCTGCAGCCACCTGCAGCAACGCGAGATCAACGCGCTGCTGCTGCGCCTGGCGCGCGAGGGCAAGACGGTGGTGCGGCTCAAGGGCGGCGACCCGTTCGTGTTCGGCCGCGGCGGCGAGGAAATGCTCTATCTGGCCGAACACGGCATCGTGGTGGAAGTGGTGCCCGGCATCACCGCCGCCACGGGGTGCGCGGCCGCGCTGGGGTTGCCCTTGACGCACCGGGGCGTGGCCACCAGCCTGCGTTTCGTCACCGGCCACCTGCGCGACGACGCGGACCTCGATCTCGACTGGCGGTCGCTGGCTGACCCGGACTGTACCCTGGTGTTCTATATGGCGGTGGCGAACGCCGCCGCCATCGCCGCGGCGCTGGTCGCGCACGGCATGCCACCGAGCACGCCAGCGATGTTCGTCCGTGCCGGCACCACCGCGAAGCAGGCGTCCCGGGCCATGCCGATCTCGCGGGTGCCGCAGGCGGCTGCGCTGTTCAAGCCCCCGGCTCTTTTGATCGTCGGCAATGTGGTCTCCCTGCGCCATGCGGTGCCGCGCGGCATTCCGATCGCAGTCGGGGATGCCGCGCCAGCCCCGCAGTCCGCGGCATCGGTCGTGTGTGTCGCGGCATCGGCATGACGTGCCGCCACCGCTGCGGGTTGTTGGGTAGACGAAGGCACAAGGGTCGGAAACTGTGCCCCCTTGGTGATAAATTGGAGCACTCTGGATGGGGAATGCGTGCGTGAAGACCCGGATATTGCATCTGCCGCTCGCATTGCGGCGAGACGCCTCGAGTTCCCTGCAGGAGCAGATCGCCAGCGAGTTCCGGCGTTTGATCGAAGCGGGCATCCTGCCGCCGGGGGAGTCGCTGGTTTCGATCAGGGAGTTCTCCGAAACCTACGGCGTGTCCCGCAACACCGTGGTGCTGGCCTACCAGCGGCTGGCCGACGAAGGCTACATCGAAACCCGCCCGGGCACGCTGGCCCGCGTGGCGCGCCACATCCCGGTGACGCATCGCCGGCGGCCCGCGCCGTCTGCCGTGCCGGGCGCGCGGCAGGTCCACGCCGAGCTCATCCGGCCGGTCAGAAAGTCCGGCCTGTTCCCGCTCCCGCGCGCCGAGACTTCCTGTACGGCGGCGGTGGACTTCCAGGTCGGCGTCACCGCGCCGGAAATGCTGTCGCGCAAGCTGTTGAGCCGCTATACCGATGCCCTGGCCCGCGGCGCCGAGCGCCTGTGCGCCTACCAGTCGGCGGAGGGCATGCCGCAACTGCGCTCGGCGATCGCGCAGTATGTGGCGATCAACAAGGGCATCCAGGCCGGCGAGCGGCAGATCGTCATCGTGAATGGCGCGCAGGAGGGGCTGAGCCTGCTTGCCCATCTGTTCCTCCACGAGCACGCCGACGTCTGGATGGAACACCCGGGCTACCACGGCACCTACAACATCTTCAGTGCCTACGGCGCCCGCATCCACCTGCAGGACGTGGATGGCGAGGGCATGATCCTCGACGGCATGCCCGCCGCCGGCAAGGGCATCGCGCACGTCACGCCGGCCCATCAGTACCCGCTGGGCGTGGTGATGACACCGGCGCGCCGCGCGGCACTGGTGGCGTGGGCACAGGCCTCCGGCAGCCTGATCATCGAGAACGACTACGACGGCGACTTCTGCTACGAATACGAACGCGGCGAGGCGCAGACCGCGCTGGCGTCGCTGGCGCCCGGCAACGTGGTGCATCTGGGCTCGTTCTCCAAGGCCCTGGGCCCCGGCTTCAGGCTCGGCTACATGATCTGCCCGCCGGCGCTCGTCGATGAGGTTTCCGCAGCCAAGTCCCTGCTGAACACCGGCTCCTCCTGGTTCGAGCAGACCATCGTCGCCGAGATGATGAACACCCGCGCCTTCGGCGCCCATCTGCGCCGCATGCGCAGCTTCTACATGGCGCGGCGCGACGCCCTGCTCAAGGTGCTCGCCGGGTTCGGCGGCAGGATCGAGGGCGCGCAGGGCGCGATGCATCTGTGCTGGACGCTGCCGCCCTGCGCGCCCGCGGCGGTGGAACTGCGCGACCGGCTGATGCGCGCCGGCATCCGGGTGTACACCATGGACGAGGTGGCCATCCACCGCTGTCCGGAACGCTCGGCCCGCAGCCTGTTCCTCGGCTATGCGCGGGTTTCCCTCGGCGACATTGCCCACCTCCACGCCGCGCTGCGGCGCATCTTCGGCACGCCGGCCAGCACGCAGGAAATGCCGGCGTCCACGACGGACAGCGCCTTGCGGTAAGGGCGACGCCCCTGCCGGCCGCCGGCGCGCGCAGCCGGCGGCCGGCCTCGTCCGACGCGGCGATCCACGACCCATGGCCCGTTCGGGCTGCGCGCAGCCGCCCCGCCACGGCGGCTGACCGACCCTATTTCTCCCTCCCGCCGATCCGGCAAGGCTGCCGCACGGCGGCTTTTCGCCGGCCCACGACGCGGCATTTGAGATGGGTCAACCCCGAAGAGCCTGCACCACGGGTGTGCGGTAAAGCATACCCATTCCCCCGTTGCGCCTTTCTTAGACTGCCTTCCAGCCCTTCAGCGCAATGCGCGTCCGGACAAGCGGGACGCGGGGGCGCCCAGCCCCGGCAATGAATTGTTTTCCATAGCCTTCGGAGTAATGAAATGAGATTCCCGATCCGCCTCCTGGCAATGACGGCCATGTCCTGCTGCGGTATCGCATCGGCTGGCCAGGACACGGCGATGGCGCAGGCCCGCTCCATCGCCGATACGTTCTGCGTCACCTGTCATGGCAGCAACGGTGTCAGCGTGGTCGACCACTACCCGAGCCTCGCCGGGCAGAAAGCGGCCTACCTGGAAAAGCAGATGAATGCCTTCCGGGACGGCACGCGCCAGGACGACATCATGATGAACATGGTCACCGCGCTCGATGCGCCGGTCATCAAGGCGCTGGCCGACTACTACGCGTCGCAGAAGCTGCCTTGAGCGTCGCCCGGGTCCCGTGCCGGATGGCGGAGCAGCCCTCCGCCCCGTCGGTGAGGCTCGTCGATGACTCCCGTGTCCATTCTTCCCGGCGCAATGGATGCATTCACGCCCTGCCGGAATTTGACGTCTGAAAGGAGAAGCGAAATGTCGAACACGACCGCTCGCAAGATCGAAGTAGGCAACCGCAGTTTCAATCCCGCGGAATGGACCCCCTTCGCGTGGGAAGAGCCCAGGCTGGGCAAGCAGGTCAAGGGCGAGGTCGCGGTGATCCGCAGCCTGTGTACCTCCGGGACGCTGCAGGCCGGCCTGTGGCGCACCGGCAGGGGTATCGCCGGGTGTAATCCCGACGGTTCCTGCCACGTGGACTATTCGGCGCCGCTGGGCGACGAAACCGTGGTGATCCTGGAGGGTTCGACGACCGTCACCGTCAAGGCCACCGGCAAGCAATACCGCCTGGAAGCCGGTTCCATCATGAGCCACCCCAAGGGCCTGGAGATCACCTGGGACATCGATGCGCCCTTCCTCAAGAAATTCTGGGTGATGTGGGACAGCCCGACGCCGGCGACCAAGAGCGACGACGTCTTCGTCGGCAGCATCAGCGACAACCCCGCCGAATGGGCGGCCTATGAATGGGTCGAGCCGGCCCACGGCCCGCAGGTCTGCGGCGAGCTGTTCATGCTGCGCGCCACTGGCTCGACGGGCACGCTGATGTGCGGCCTGTGGCGCACCGGCGTGGGCATCGCGGGCTGCAATGCGGATGGCTCCTCCACCATTCCGTATACCGCGCCGCTGGGCGACGAAACCATGTTCCTGCTCGAAGGCCAGGCCCATCTGGTCAATGAGGAAACCGGCGAGGAATACGACTTCAAGGCCGGCGACGTCATCGCGCTGCCGTCGGGCCTGCCGGTGAAGTGGACCTCGAAAGGGCCCTTCGTCAAGAAGTTCTGGATCATCACCAACGCGAACCTTCCCCGCTGACTCCCGGGCCGGTTGCCCTCGCCGTGGACAGGCGTCCGTTGCGCGGCGGCGGGGGCGTCCCGGGCTTGCGGCCGCGCTGCTTCATCCATTGAGCCAGGTCCGAGGCGCCGCCTCGAAAGGATTCCATGATGTATCTGCTGTTCGCCAACAAGCATGGCCGGCCCGCCATGCCCTGTGCGCCGTGTCCGATGCACGGCTGTGTTCCGTCTCAAGCCAATAGGGCAGGGGGGCGGCCCGGCGGCCGTGCGCCCAAGGTCATGGCCTGGATCGGACTGTTGATGGCCGCACTGGCGCCGCTGGCCGCGCATGCCATCGACGTCGACACGGGCGACTTCGTCCCGGCGCCGGAGGGCACGACGGCGGGGCTGATCTACTACCAGCATGCCGAGCGCAACAAGCTTTACGCGCAAGGGCGGCAGGTCGCGGGCGACCACCGGCTGGTGTCGGACGTGGGCATCGCCAGGCTGGTGCACTACACGAAGGTCGGCGGGCTGATCGTCGGGCCGCAGATCCTGGTGCCGTTCGGCCAGATGGAGGCCGGACGGGACACGCGCGCGCTGGGCGATACGAGCGGCGTGGGCGACATCATCCTGGCCGCCCCGGTCTGGCTGATCAATGACACCGCCTCCCGGACCTGGCTGGGCATCTCTCCCTACCTGTATCTGCCCACGGGCCGCTACGACCACGACCGCCCGCTCAACCTGGGCGAGAACCGCTGGAAGTTCAACCTGCAAGTGGGCTTCGTCAAGGGACTGGCGAAGAACTGGTTCGTCGAGCTGACCGGAGACGTCATGTTCCACGGCGAGAACGATGACTACGGCGCGGCCAAGGCCACGCTCAAGCAGGACCGGCTCTACCAGGGGCAGGCCTACCTGCGCTACCAGTTCACGCCCAAGGCCAACGCCTTCGTCAGCCTGTCGCAAACCTGGGGCGGAGAAACCCGCGTCGACGGTGTCCGCCAGGACGACGAAGCCCGGCAGCGCAAGGCCAGCATCGGCGGCGGCTACTTCATCGGCCCGAAGACGCAACTGCTGCTGGCGCTCGGCCGCGATCTCAAGGTGGAGAACGGCTTCAAGGAAAACAGCCGGGTCAATCTGCGGCTGATGCAGGTCTTCTGAGTGGATGCATGTTTCATATTGGCAGCCCTGGCTGCGGGGCGACAAGGCGAAGGCCGGCCGGTGTGGGTTGATGCGAGTCAAGGTTTTTCGCGCCCCGTCGGCCCATCGTAATGCCCATGTTCAGAGTAGCGGAAATACGGCGATGAAACCTCCCCCTCTCCTCGTCCATGTCGCGGTACTGCTCGGCGCGGCCTTCGCCGCCGCCTACGCCGCGGCGGCCGCCGATCCGCAACCGACGCGCCAGCGTGAACTGGTGAGCATGGTGCGGCAGGACTGTGGCTCCTGTCACGGGCTGACCCTGGCCGGCGGGCTGGGGCCAGCCTTGCTGCCGCACGCACTGGCCGAGAAACCGGTCGATTCCATGGTCGCCACGGTGATGAACGGGCGCCCCGGCACCGCCATGCCCGGCTGGTCGCGCTTCATGAGCGAACCGGAGGCCGAATGGGTGGTGCGAGAACTGATGCGCGGCTTCCCCGCCGCTGGAGAAGCCCGATGAAACTCGCCCGTCTTCTGTTCGCCGTGCCCTGCGCGGCTCTGCTGCTGGCCGGCTGCGCCAGCAACCCGGCCCCGCGTGGCACCGGCGATCTCGGTCTGATCATCGAGCGCGCCAACGGTCAGGTCGCCGTGGTTTCGCACACCACGCGCGAGCGGCTGGCCACCGTGCCCGGCCTGGGCGATCTGTCGCATGCCCACGTCACCTACTCGCGCGACGGGCGCTACGGCTACGTGTTCGGGCGCGATGGCGGGCTCACCAAGGTGGACCTGCTGCGCGCGCGCATCGACCGCCGCATCATCCAGGCGGGCAATTCCATCGGCGGATCGATCTCGCAGGATGGCCGCCTCGTCGTGGCGCAGAACTACGATCCGGGCGGCATCAAGGTGTTCGATGCCGATACCCTGGAACAACTCTCCGAAGTGCCCGCCGAATACGCTCCCGGCCAGCGCGCCAAGGTGGTCGGCCTGGCGGATCTGCCCGGCCAGCGTTTCGCCTACGCGCTGTTCGAGGCCGGCGAGATCTGGGTCACCGACCTCTCCGATCCGCGCAAGCCGCGCACCCAGCGCTTCACCGCCGGCCGCCAGCCCTACGACGCGCTGGTGACCCCGGACGGCCGCCACTTCATCGCCGGCCTGTTCGGCGAGGACGGCCTGGCCATGCTGGACATCTGGCACAAGGAGCGCGGCGTGCAGAAGATCCTCGCCGGCTACGGCAAGGGCGAGGAAGCCCTGCCGGTGTACAAGATGCCCCACCTGCGCGGCTGGGCGGTGGCCGGCGGCCATGCCTACCTGCCGGCCATCGGCCGCCACGAGGTGCTGGTGGTCGATACGCGCACCTGGCAGGAGGTGGCGCGCATTCCCGTGCATAGCCAGCCGGTGTTCGTCATGGCGCGCCCGGACGGCCGCCAGGTGTGGGTGAACTTCGCCTTCCCGGACAACGCCAAGGTGCAGGTCATCGACACCCAGGAACGCCGCGTCATCGACACCCTGGAACCGGGCCGCGCCGTGCTGCACATGGAATTCACCCCGCGCGGCGAAGCGGTGTGGGTGTCCTCGCGCGACGACAACAAGGTGGTGGTGTACGACACCGAAACCCGCAAGCCGGTCGCCGAACTGCCCGCCGCCCACCCCAGCGGCATCTTCTTCACCAGCCGCGCCGTGCGCATCGGATTCTGAGCGCCATGGAAGCCGCCCGCCTGCGCCTGCTTAACGACTGGCAGCACGATTTTCCGCGCGTCGAACGTCCGTTCGCGCAACTGGGGGAGGCGGTCGGCCTGGACGAACAGGCCGTGCTGGAGGCCTTCCGTGCCTGGCAGGCGCAAGGCGTGGTCAGCCGCATCGGCCCGGTGGTCGCCGCGCGCCGCCTGGGCGCCAGCGCGCTGGCCGCGCTGGCCGTGCCGGAAGGCGAACTGGACGCCGTGGCCGCCCGGGTCAGTGCGCTCGCCGAGGTCAATCACAACTACGAGCGCGAACACCACTACAACCTGTGGTTCGTGCTCACCGCGGCCACGCAGGAACGCCTGACGGCGGTGACCGCCGGCATCGCCGCCGACACCGGCCTGCAGCCCATCGTACTGCCGATGGAAGAGGCCTATCACATCGATCTGGGCTTCGATCTGTGCGGCGGCATGGCGGGCGCCGCTGCCCCCACTGCGCGCGCGCCGCTGCCGAGCAGCACGCCGTGCGCGTTGCCGGAAATCGAAAGCGTGCTGCTCGCCGCCCTGCAGGACGGCCTGCCGCTGTGCGTCCGGCCCTATGACGAACTGGGTGAACGTGCCGACCTTTCCGGTGCGCTGGTGTGCGCGCTGATCGACGAATGGCTGGACGCCGGCCTGCTGCAACGCTTCGGCGTGGTGGTGCGCCACCACGAACTGGGCTACACCGCCAACGCCATGTGCGTGTGGGACGTGCCCGACGAACGGGTCGGCGAACTCGGCCGCCTGCTCGGTGCGCAGCCCGGCGTCACCCTGTGCTACCGCCGCCGGCGCGCCGCGCCGCACTGGCGCTACAACCTGTTCTGCATGATCCACGGCAAGGCGCGCGAGGAAGTGCTCGCCAGCCGTGCTGCCCTCGCCGCGCAACTGGGGCTGGACGGCTGGTCGCACGCCGTGCTGTTCAGCCGCCGCCGCTTCAAGCAGTGCGGCGCGCGCTACCTGGCCCCCACGGAGGCGCCGCATGCCTGAAACGCCGCCACCAGCGCCGCGCGACCCGCTGGACGACATCGACCGCCGGCTCATCAACAGCCTGCAGGGCGGCTTTCCGCTCACCCACCGGCCCTACGGCGTGGTCGCCGAGCGCCTGGGCATCGGCGAGGAAGAAGTCATCCGCCGCCTGCGCCGCCTGCTCGCCAATCGCGTGCTGTCCCGTTTCGGCCCGATGTTCCAGATCGAGCGCGCCGGCGGCGCCTTCTGCCTGGCCGCCATGGAAGTGCCCGAGGCGCGCTGGGGCGAGGTGGTCGTCCAGGTCAACGAGATTCCCGAGGTCGCGCACAACTACCGCCGTGAGCACCGCTTGAACATGTGGTTCGTGCTCGCCACCGAAACGCCCGATGACGTGCACGCCAGCGCGCGTGAAATCGAACGCCGCACCGGGCTGGCCGTGCATCTCTTCCCCAAGGAACGCGAGTACTTCGTGGGCATGCAACTGGAGGTCCGATGAACGCCCCCGGCCAGGACGATGCCGCCCCGCAGGCGGTCGCACTCGACGACATCGACCGCTGCCTGATCCGCGCCACCCAGGGCGGCCTGCCGCTGCTGCCCAAGCCCTACGAGGCGGTGGCCGCGCGCCTGGGCATCGCCGAGGCGGAAGTCATCCGCCGCCTCTCCGCCATGCTCGACAACGGCGTGATCCGCCGCATCGGCGCCGTGCCCAACCACTATGCGCTGGGCTACACCGCCAACGGCATGAGCGTGTGGGACGTGCACGATGCCGCCGTCGACGCGGCCGGCGAGCGCGTCGGCGCGCTGGACTTCGTCACCCACTGCTACCGCCGTCCTCGCTGCCCGCCGGACTGGCCCTACAACCTGTTCGCCATGGTGCATGGCGGCAGCCGCGAGGAAGTGCTGGCCCGTGTGGATGAAATCCGCGCGCTGCTCGCGCATGCCTGCCCCGGCGCCGTGCGTGCCCACGACGTGCTGTTTTCCACCGCCATCCTCAAAAAGACCGGGCTGCGGCTGCGGGATTGATACGCATCATTCCGCCCGGCGGCGCGTCCGGCTGTAATCGGCCCCATCGGCCATCCACACGAGAACCGCCATGTTCCGCATCTCCCAGTTCATCCGCGAACTCGACCCGGCCTGTGCGGTCGCGCCCGGCCCGCGGCGCAACCCGCCCGGCCCGGTGGTCATCTGGAACCTGATCCGGCGCTGCAACCTCACCTGCAAGCACTGCTACTCGATTTCCGCCGACACCGACTTCGCCGGGGAATTGAGCACCGCCGAGGTGTACCGGGTCATGGACGACCTGAAGGACTTCCGTGTGCCGGTGCTGATCCTCTCCGGCGGCGAGCCGCTGCTGCGCCCGGACATCTTCGACATCGGCCGGCGCGCCAAGGAAATGGGCTTCTACGTGGGCCTGTCCACCAACGGCACGCTGATCGGCGCACACAACATCGGCGCCATCGCCGACGTGGGCTTCGACTACGTGGGCGTCAGCCTGGACGGCATTGGTGCCACGCACGACCGCTTCCGCCGCCTGCAGGGTGCCTTCGACGCCTCGCTGGCCGGCATCCGCCTGTGCCGCGAGCGCGGCCTGAAGGTGGGCGTGCGCTACACCATGACCGAGGACAACGCCCACGACCTGCCGGCCCTGCTGCGCCTGGTGGAGGACGAAGGCATCCACAAGTTCTACTTCTCCCACCTCAACTACGCCGGGCGCGGCAACAAGTACCGTGCCGACGACGCCCGCCACCACACTACCCGGCAGGCCATGGACCTGCTGTTCGACACCTGTCTGCGCCTGGAGCGCGCCGGCGTGAAGCACGAATTCGTCACCGGCAACAACGACGCCGACGGCATCTACCTGCTGCACTGGGTGCGCCAGCGCTTCCCCGAGCGCGCCGCCCACATCGAAGCCCGCCTGCGCCAGTGGGGCGGCAACGCCAGCGGCGTCAACGTGGCCAACATCGACAACCTGGGCGTGGTGCACCCGGACACCATGTGGTGGCACGAAGCGCTCGGCAGCGTGCGCCAGCGGCCGTTCTCGGCGATCTGGAGCGACCTCTCCAACCCGCTGATGGCCGGCCTGCGCCAGCACCCGCGCCGCGTCGGCGGGCGCTGCGGGCAATGCGCCTGGCTGGAGGTGTGCAACGGCAGCTCGCGCGTGCGCGCCGGGCAGATCACCGGCGACGTGTGGGCCGAAGACCCGGCCTGCTACCTCTCCAACGACGAAATCGGCGTGGCCGACGACGATGCGGGTGAGCGCGTGCTCACCACCCCCTTCATCCCCATCCGGCGTTCCGCCGCCCGCACGGTGACCCCATGAGCCAGCAAGCTCCGCAGAAGGACCCCGAATACAAAGCCCTGCGCGACTACATGCCGCGCCCGTTGGAGCCCTGGGTGGAAGAAGATGCCAAGCCGCCCAGCACCGGGCCGCTGCCGCCGTCCGCCACCAAGCTGCCCAAGGGCGCGCGCCGCCTGATCCTGCTGGCGCTGGCCTGGCTCGCCTTCCTGCTCACCATCGCCTTCATGCCGGCGCATGCGCGGGCCGCCGATCCCGCCGCCGACTACCTGCTGCACTGCGCCGCCTGCCACGGCGTGGACCGCCTGGGCGGTATGGGCCCGGCGCTGCTGCCGGAAAACCTCTCGCGCCTGCGCAAGGCCGAAGCGCTCAAGATCGTCCGCGAAGGCCGCGCCGCCACGCAGATGCCGCCCTTCGCCGAGGTGATCGAAGGCGAGGCGCTCACCAAGCTGCTCGACTGGGTGTATACCCCGGTGGTCCCCGCGCCGCGCTGGAGCGCGGACGACATCCGCGCCTCGCGCATCCAGCATGCCGACCCCGCCCAGCTCGGCGAGCGCCCGGTGTTCAGTGCCGACCCGCTCAACCTGTTCCTGGTGGTGGAAGCCGGCGACCACCACGTCTCCGTGCTCGACGGCGACCGCCTGGAGCCCATCCACCGCTTCCCCAGCCGCCACGCCCTGCACGGCGGCCCCAAGTTCGCCCAGGGCGGACGCTACGTGTTCTTCGGCTCGCGCGACGGCTGGGTCACCAAGTACGACCTGTGGAACCTGCAGGTGGTGGCCGAAGTGCGCGCCGGCATCAACACGCGCAACGTCGCCGTATCGCCGGACGGCAGCCACGTCGCCGTGGCCAACTACCTGCCGCACACCCTGGTGCTGCTCGACGGCGACCTGAACCTGCTCAAGGTGCTCGATGCCACCGACCGCGACGGCAAGCAGAGCTCGCGCGTCTCCGCCGTCTATGAAGCCACCCCGCGCCAGTCCTTCATCGCCGCGCTCAAGGACGTGCCGGAGGTCTGGGAGATCAGCTACACCCGCGCCGTGGAAGACATCCCGGTGGGCTTCATCCACGACTACAAGCAGCGCGAAGGCGCCTTCATCCCCGGCTACCTCAACCCGCGCCGCACCCAGCTCGCCGATGTGCTGGACGACTTCTTCTTCACCCAGGACTACTCGGAACTCATGGGCGCCTCGCGCGAGGGCGCCGGGCAGGTGGTCAATCTGGACGTGCGCAAGAAGGTGGCCGACCTGCCGCTGGCCGGCATGCCGCACCTGGGCTCCGGCATCACCTGGGACTGGCAGGGCCGCCGCGTCATGGCCAGCACCAACCTGAAGACCGCCGAAGTCACGGTGATCGACCTGAAGACCTGGGAAGTCCTGCGCCGCATCCCCATCCGCGGCCCCGGCTTCTTCCTGCGCAGCCACGAAAACAGTCGCTACGCCTTTGTTGACTCCATGATGAGCCCGGAAAACAAGCACATCCTGCAGGCCATCGACAAGGAAACCCTGGAAGTCGTCCGCGAGATCGCGGGTGAACCGGGCCGTACCCTGGCGCACGTCGAATTCACCCGCGACGGCCGCTACGCGCTCGCCAGCCTGTGGGAAGACGACGGCGCCATCGTGGTGTACGACGCCGCCACGCTGGAAGAAGTGAAGCGGCTGCCGATGAAGAAGCCGGTGGGCAAGTACAACGTGTGGAACAAGGTCATGCGGGAGGAGGGGACGAGCCACTGAGCCCTCGGCTTCGGGGGATCGTCAGGCCAGGCCTTTCCCCGCCCCAGCCGGGTGTCCGGCGAGTCCATCGGGGGCCACGAGACCGATGAACTCCTTGACGCCTTGGAGGCCGAAATTCACATACGCCCTCTGGAGCACGACATACCTGCGGTCGGCCTCGGTGCGGTCGCCCCGGCTCATCGCGGTATTGAGGTGACCCAGGTGCGCGGCGGCATGCGCAACCTCGGCAACCGCCAGCACATAGGCCGATTGCTCGGGACTCATGTCGCCCACTTCCTCGGCCAGCTTGGCAAGCGCCTTGAACCAGCGCTTCGAGCCGAGATCGGTATCCAGTTCGCCCTCCCGGAATCTGCGGAAATCCTTGATGGCGGCCTCGACGGAGGGCCGGGCGCGGCGGTGCACGATTCCGCTATGGCTCTCCACCAGTGCGATCGCCTTTTCCAGTAAATCGTACAGATCGTCCAGGGTGGTTTCTTCGCTGACCTGGTAAATGGCTTTCGACATCCTTGTCTCTCCGGCTGGGTGATTGAATCGAAAACAGGCGGCCGTGTTCATCAACCGGCCGTGCTTGCCCTGGTCGAATGTGCGATGCCTTCCAGTTCCACCAGTAAATCATCGCGGCACACATCGCCGATGGCATAGAGGATGGGCCGCGTACCAAGCCGCTTCTCGCAAACAGCACGTATCGCGGGATAGTCCTCGACATTTTTCACATACGCGCGCACAAGGCCCAATCCGTCCAGATCGGTGCCGAATCCGGGCAGGCCGTGTTTGGCCAGATTATCCTCGCCGATCAGGGCGCGGATATTCTCCAGCGTTTCCTCGGTCTGCCTCGCGGCATCGCCCGCATGGCGGGTTTCCGATGCGGTGATCGAGGCCGTTCCGGAAACGTAGGTGATTGCCTGGTTTCCGTTTACCACGGCCATGGCCCTGGAAAACTTGGGCGATTGAGGGCTGTAATGCCGGGCGTAATCGAAGGCGGCTGTCTGGCGGGGATTTTCCAGGGGCACGGTCACCACATCGCTGCGCTGGGTGAGCAGGGCAAGTGTGGAAAGGCGGATTTCCTCTCCGGCCATTCCGATTCCGGTGGAGGCCGGATATACCGTGTGCCCGACGGTTTTGGGGACGCGGTTGGCCAGGAAATCGATGTTCCGGAAAAAGTCGCTGCGTGCCCGATTGAGTTCCTTGTAGCGCTGGGTGACTGGAACGCTGTGGAGGTCATCCGATGTGATGCCCCCCACATAGAACCAGGTGCGCACCACCTGCCCGATATCGGCTCCGATGCCTTCCAGCATCCTGCGGGTATGCGTCAGGGTGTGCAAGGTATGATCGTATGCGCCACCGGTTTTCCCGGGTACCGGCGCACGGTGAGCGGTCTGAATCCAGGTAATGCCGTCGTGGTGTACCAGTGTGGCATGCGGCCCATGGTATTCAACCTTTGCGCCCGTAATGCCTACCGCCTCGATCGCAAGCAGGCTGCGGGGTTCGCAGGGGGCTTGGTTGATGTAACTGGTGGCCGGTATTTTCCCCTCTCCATGGAGTGTGGCCAGCCGCCGTTCTATGCTTTCGATTTGATCGGGATCTCGGAGGAATACCGTCTGGTTTGTGATGAATCCGCCCTTTGCGGAGAATTCATTGCTGATGCGGGCAACCGCTTCCGCCAGTTGCTCTTCGCTGGAATTGCCCTGAAGGGGGGATGCAACAGCATAGAGATGCCGTACGGAATCTTCACCTGTTGAAGGATTGCTGGCTTCTCGATATGGCATTCTGTCCTCCTGCCTCTTTCGTTCGGCCAGTGTATTCCTGGGAGAAAGGTGAAAAAAGGCGGCAGGGGACGGTTTGGACGATCGGGTATTAAACTCAGACGAACGAGTGGGAGTGGATTAGTTGGGCTGTGATTTATTGAGATGGATCAATATTGCTGTATTTTGAAATTCATTGAAGTCGATATTATTCTGAATTCCTTTTCTCCGGAATTGAGGCCGCAGCAGCGGCCTCAAGGGAATGCGCCGTCTGCTCAGAACTTGTACTTCAGCGTGGCGTAGAAATTGCGCGGATCTCCGTAGGTCCCCTGGCCTGAGTAGTGAGCCCAGTATTTCTTGTCGAACAGATTGTTGACGTTGACCTGCAATGACAACTGCGGCGCGAATTCGTAGCGCGCCATGAGGCCGACGACGGCGAACGAAGGCTGTTCGTAGCGGTAGGTGCCGGACGTGACGGTGAGATTGGTATAGGTCGCGTTCTGCCACCGGACGTTGCCGCCCACCGTCAGGCGGTTCCATGCGCCGGGCAGCCTCCAGGACGTGCCTGCATTGAACAGGGTTCTGGGCAGATAGGGATTGAAGGCGGAGCCATCCGGATTTTTCGTCAGCGTGCGCGCAATGCCCGCAGTCAGGTTCCACCCCGGCAGCAACTCGCCGGAAATCTCGGCCTCGATGCCGCGGCTTTTCACGCCATCGGCTCCCACATAGGCATAACTGGTCGTGCCCGGCACCAGGTTCGTGCCGTCCTGTGTGGCGACATCGTCCTTGAGCGTCCTGAAAAGGGCTACCGAGGCGTTGAGCCTGCCCTCCAGGTATTCGCCCTTCAGGCCGATCTCGTAGTTGGAGCCGGTGGCGGGATCGAGGTAGCGGCCATGGACATCGCGGTAATTCTGCGGACTGAATATCTCGGTGTAGCTGGCATACAGGGAATGGGCCTGCCCCAGGTCGTAAACCACGCCGACATAGGGCGCGAACTCCTTGTGAGCGCGCCGGGTGGTGGCGACCGTGCTGCGCCAGCTCGTGTGGCGCCCGCCCAGAATCACCTTGAGCGGGTCGGCCACCGACAGGCGCGTGGCCACGTAGAGCGCGTTTTCGCGGGTGCGCGTCACGTCGCTGCGGGTGTAGTTGCCCCAGTCGGGTTCAGGGTAGGAACCATCCCATTGATGGTAGTCGCCGATTGCCGCAGCATTGATGGCATTCCAACTTTCGTCCTGCGCACGCCGCCGGGTACTGTTGAACCCCACCATCAGTTCATGCTCGCGCCCCAGCAGGGAAAAAGGCCCGCTGGCCTGCAAGGAACCGGTGCTCTGCCGATAGGTGGCATCGCCTTTCCAGGGGTATGGTGCTGAAGGCACGATCCCGGTATCGCGGTCCAGGTTGCCATACTGGTAGAACAGCTTGGTCTGGTAGTCCATTTCCCGGTAATTCAGGTTGCCTTTGAGACTCCAGCCATTGTTGAAATGATGCTCCAGATCGGCGAATACCGACTGGGTGGTGCTGTCCCAGCGGGTCCAGCGCGTGCCTGCGTTCATGGACCGGGACCAGTTGGTGCGCGTGCCGTCGCTGTAGAGCAGCGGCAGGCCGCCCCAGGTCGCCCCGGTGGGCTTGTCGCGCTGGTATTCCACACCAAGCGACAGCCGCGTCTGCGAGGTGATGTCCGCCTCGACGGTGCCGTAGAGCGCCCGCTTGCTGCCTTCGTAATAGTCGCGGAAGGATTCCTTTTCCTGCGCCACGGCCACCACGCGGGCACGCACCCGCCCATCGCCGGTCAGCGGGGTGGACAAGTCCACGCTGCCGCGCAGGTTGTCCCAGGAGCCGGCATCCACACTGGCCTCGCCCTGGAACGTCTTGCTGTTCGCGCGCTTGCGCACGTAGTTGATGGTGGCGGACGGTTCTCCCGCGCCGGTCAGCAAACCCGTAGCGCCCCGCACCACTTCGACACGGTCGTAGAACGCAAGGTCCTGCGCGTTATCGCCATAGCTGCCACCGCTGACGTCATTGCTGACGACGCCATCGTAGGAAACCCGGTCTACGGAAAAGCCCCGCACCCAGTAATAGGTTCGCTTGGTGTCCCAGGCCAGTCCATGGACCCCGGTAACGTTGTCCAAGGCCTCTTTGGCCGTGATGTAACCCTGGTCTTCGATTTGCTGGCGCGTCACCACGCTGACCGATTGCGGTGTCTCGCGCAGCGAGAGGTTCAGGCCGGTGGCGCTGCGGGTGCTGCCGGTGGTATAGCGCCCGGTTCCCTCCGTCACGCCAGCGCGTTCGGCCGCTGCGGTCACCGCGACTTCCGGCAACTGCGTGGCAGGGGATGCAGGTGCGGGGACGAGCCGGTAGTCGCCGCGTTCGGTCTGTACCGCCATGAAACCACTCCCCGCCAGCAGGCGGGTCAGCGCGGCTTCGATGGGATGGGCGCCGCTGAGCGCGGGGGCCGAGTGGCCGTGCAGGGCCTGGCTGTCGTACAGGATGGAGATGCCGGCCTGGCGGGCGAGCGTGTCCAGGGCCGTGTCGAGCGGCCCGGCGGCGATGTCGAAGGTGGCCGAAGCATCGGCGGGAGCGTTTTGCTGGGCGGCGAGCGGCAGTGAAACGGCGCCGAGCGTGGTGCAAAGCAGGGCGTGGCACAGGGCGGCGGCAAGCCGGGTGTGGCGTGGCGCGGGCAGGGGGTGGAGGGGACGGCGGCGGCCGGTTCGCATGGAAAACCTCGTGATCGTCAGTCAGGTTGATGGGCGTTGATTCAATCTGTCTGACGGGTGAGTGCGAAAAAGCCCTCAAATTTTTTCGTTGCCGTTTGGGTATATGGGCATGAATGTGTTGTGGGGCGCCGGGGGAGAGGGGGCTGCCCCGCAAGGGCGGGAGCGAACTGGGACGCAGCCGCCGTGCTTCAGCGCACCGGCGCTGCGGGGGGCGGGCGGCGGCTGACGTGGAGGCTGTCGCGCCACCAGACACTGCGTGCTTCGATGTGCAGCGGCAGGGATTCGGCGAGCAGGGCCAGGGTGCGCGGGATGTCGTCGAGCTGGAAGGTGCCGGAGACCGTGAACGGCGCGAGGCCGTCGGCGTACTGCAGGCGGCCGGGGTAATGGCGCGCGAGTTCGTCGAGCAGGCGCGGGAGCGGCATGTCGCGCACGGAGAGGACGCCGTCGGCCCAGGCGGCGGGGTCGTGGGGCGGGATGTCGGCCGGGACGGCCTGCTCGCGGGTGAGGCGGAAGGCTTGCCCGGCGGTGGCGATGACCGGGGCGGCGGCGGGCTGCCCGGCGGGATGCAGGGCGACGCGGTCCTGCAGGACGTGGAGCAGGGTGGCGTCCGCTTGCAGGCGCACGGTGAAGCGGGTGCCCAGCGCGTGCAGCAGGCCGTGGCGGGTGGCGACGAGCAGGGGGCGGGGAACGCTGTGGCTGTCCGGGGCGCTGTCGAGCAGGATTTCCCCCTGGCGCAGCACGATGCGCCGCTGCTGCGGGCTGTAGTCGATGTCGACGGCGCTGTCGGTGCCCAGGTGCAGGGTGGAACCGTCGGCCAGGGTGAGGGTGCGTCGTTCGCCCCGCCGGGTGCGGTGTTCGGCCAGCAGCGGGCGCCAGGCGGGGGTGTCGCGTGTGATCCACAGGGCCACGCCCAGGGCGGCCACGGCGGCACTGCCGCCCCCCAGGGTTTTCAGTGCGCGGCGGCGGGCGGCGGTGCGTGGTGCGGCGTGAGCGAGGGCGCTGCTGGCAAGCTGGGGGGAGAGGCCGGCGGGCAGTTGCCGCAGGCCGTTGCCGATGTCCTGCAGTTGCTGCCAGGCGAGGGCGTGCTGCGGGTCGGCGGCACGCCAGGTTTCGAAGCGTGTCCGGGTGTCGTCATCGGCGGGCTGGTAGTGCAGGGCGATCATCCACTGGATGGCCTGGTCTACGGTTTCGAGCGGTGGTGCGGGGCGGGACATGGCCTGGCCTTTTTTCAGCCCTGCATGGTCTGGATGTAGCAGTGGCGCAGCGCGGTGGCGATGTGCCGTTCGATGGTGGCGCGCGAGAGGCCCATGCGCACGGCCACCTGCTGGCAGGTCATCCCTTCGAGATGGGCGAGCAGAAAGGCCTCGCGCACCTGGGGTTTGAGACGGTCGAGCATGGCGTCGATGCGTTCCAGCACCTGCAGGATTTCCAGCCGGGCTTCTTCGGACGCTGCGGTCGGTTCGGGCCGGGCGGCCAGCGCCGCGAGGTAGGCGCGTTCGATTTCCTGGCGACGCCAGTGGCTGGCCAGCAGGTTTTTGGCGATGGCGGTGAGATAGGCGCGCGGTTCGCGCAGCGACAGGGCGTCCTGGCGCTGCTGCCGGGCGATGTGCAGGCGCAGGAAGGTGTCCTGCGCCAGATCGGCGGCCTGCTCGGTGCAATTGAGCCTGCGGCGAAGCCAGCCGTGCAGCCAGCGATGGTGGTCGCGGTACAGGGCGGAGAACCCGTCGGGCGGCGCAGCGGTGCTCAAGAGAACCTCCGGAAGACAAGAGCGCTGGCTGGCCCGGGAGGGGTGGCTGGCTATTCTTATTTAGGAATTGTTCTCATTCTATATAATTGTGTGGCAGCGTCAAATATTCGAAGCGTATGGACTCGCCGGGGGGCAGTGGCCTGGTTCGCGCGGGCCGTGATGCCTGGGTTTGAACGCAAGACATCCGTCCCCGAAGACTCCTCCACATCCCGCGAAGACGGCCGCTTGCGCTTGAAGTCTAGCCGCGGGCAGGCGTAAGGAAAGGCCGGATCGTGGTCGAGGCCGAACCGCGAGGCCGCCCGTGTTATGGCCCCTCAGCCGGCCCGGGCCGGCAGGCTGGCCATGTCGATGACGAAGCGGTAGCGCACGTCGGAACGCTCCATGCGCTCGAAGGCTTCGTTGATCTGGTCCATGCGGATCATTTCGCAGTCGGGCAGGATGTTCTGCCGCGCGCAGAAATCCAGCATCTCCTGGGTTTCCGGGATGCCGCCGATCATCGAACCGGCGATGCGCCGGCGGCCCATGATGGCCGGGACGGTGAACAATTCGTCCAGCGGGCCGAGCTGGCCGACCAGCACCAGCGTGGCGTCGATGTCCAGCAGCGGCACGTAGGGGTTGATGTCGTGCTTGACCGGCACGGTGTCGATGATCAGGTCGAAGCCGGACGCCGCCCCGGCCAGCGCCCCGGCATCGGAGGTATCCAGCAGGCGATCGGCGCCCAGCGCCAGTGCGTCGGCCTCCTTGGCCTTGGAACGGCTCAGCACGGTGACGTGCGCGCCCATGCCCACGGCCAGCTTCACCGCCATGTGGCCCAGGCCGCCCAGCCCGACCACGCCGACGCGGCTGCCGGGGCCGGCGTTCCAGGTGCGCAGCGGCGAGTAGGTGGTGATGCCCGCGCACAGCAGCGGCGCGGCGCGTGCCAGATCCAGCCCCTCGGGCACGCGCAGGACGAAATCGTCCTTGACCACGATGTGCTTGGAGTAGCCGCCGTAGGTGGTCTCGCCGGTGAGGCGGTCCCTGCCGTTGTAGGTCTCGGTGAGGATTTCCCGGCACATGTGTTCGTTGCCCTGGTGGCACTGGTCGCAGTGCTGACAGCTATCGACGAAGCAGCCCACGGCGACGTGGTCGCCCACCTTGTGCCTGATCACCTCGGGGCCGACGGCGGTGACGCGGCCGATGATCTCGTGGCCGGGCACCACCGGATACATGGCGCGGCCCCAGTCGTTGCGCGCCATGTGCAGATCGGAGTGGCACACGCCGCAGTAGAGGATTTCGATGCCCACGTCGTCGGGGCGCAGTTCGCGGCGCTCGATGGTGTGGGGGGCCAGGGGTGAAGTTGCCGACTGTGCGGCGTAGCTGGACGTTTTCATGGTTGAACTCTCCATAAAGAGGTGGATGCCGGAACGGTCCGGGCGATTTGGACGCCCGTGATGCCGGCCCGCGCGCCGGTGGCCGTGCTGCGCGCACCGAGGCGCAGGGGAGTCTGTGGGTCTTGGTCTTGCATGATGGTTTCCTCGTGAGCAGGGCGGGCCGGCTTCATGGCCCCGGCGCCCGTACGCATCACAGCTTGATTTCCACCACCTCGGCACCGTCGAAGGCCGTGTCCTCGCCGTGTGGGCGCCAAGCGTTGATGTCTTCGATCCGCCTGGCGATGGTGGCGTCCCAGATCGAGTACGCATCGCGGCCCAGCATCAGGCGTACCGGCGGCGCGTTGCTGGCCACCACTTCCAGCATGCGCCGGGCGGCCCTGGCCGGGTCGCCCATTTGCTTGCCGGCGGAGGTTGCCAGGTAGGTCTCGAACGGCTCGACCATCGGCCGGTAGGCGTCGATGCACCGCGCCGGGCGCATGTTGACGTCGCCGGCGAACTCGGTGCGGAACGCGCCAGGTTCGACCAGCGTGACGTGGATGCCCAGCGGCCTGGCTTCGATGGCCAGGGATTCGGTCCAGCCTTCGATGGCGAACTTGGCGGCGCAGTAGGGACCGGCGGCATTCATCGCCACCAGCCCGGCGATGCTGCTTACGGTGAGGATGTGGCCCGAGCCCTGCCTACGCATTTGCGGCAGCACGGCGCGGGTCATTTCGGCGGCGGCGAAGAAGTTCAGCTCCATCTGCTCGCGCAGTTGGTCGAGACTGAATTCCTCGCAGGCGCCGGCCACGCCGCGCCCGGCCACGTTGGCCAGCACGTCGATGCGGCCGAAGCGTGCCAGGGTGTCGGCCACGGCCTTGTCGCGCGCGGCGGCGTCGGTCACGTCCACGGCCAGCGGCAGCACGCGGTCTTCATGGCCTTGCGCGATGGCCTGCAGGCGGTCCAGGCGGCGGGCGGTGAGGGCCGCGCAATCGCCGTTGGCGATGGCGGCCTCGGCCAGAGCCTTGCCGAAGCCCGAGGATGCGCCGGTGATCAGCCAGACTTTCTTTGCGTTGCCCATAGCGGTCTTTCCTTGTCTTCCGGTTGTGTTTGCAATGCGCGCCACCAGCGGCTGCCTTCATGGGGCGCGTTGATGTCGATGCGCTCGCCCATCATCGGCGTAGCCACGGGTACGCCACGCTCGGCGGCGAAACGCAGCACTTGGTCGAAGGGGTCTTCCCAGGCGTGCATGCCCAGATCGAAGGTGCTGTTGTGGATGGGCAGCAGCCAGCGTCCGCGCAAGTCCTGGTGGGCCTGCACGGTATGCGGCGGGTGCATGTGCACATAGGGCCACTGCGCGTCGTAGGCACCGGTTTCCATCAGCGTCAGGTCGAAGGGGCCGAAGCGCTCGCCGATTTCGGCGAAACCGTCGAAGTAGCCGCTGTCTCCGCTGAAGAAGACGCGCAGGCCGCCGCCCTCGTCGCCTTTGTCCTCGATCACCCACGAGGCCCACAGCGTGCGGTTGCCGTCGGTGAAGCCGCGCCCCGAGAAATGCTGTGCGGGCGTGGCCGTCAGGTGCAGGCCGTCCACTTCGGTGCCCTGCCACCAGTCGAACTGGCGGATCTTGTCCTGTGCGATGCCCCAGTCGACCAGCCGGTCGCCGACGCCCAGCGGGGTGAGAAACAGTTGCGCCTTGCCGTTCAGCGCCCGGATGGCGGCATGGTCGAGGTGGTCGTAGTGGTCGTGCGACAGGATCACGGCGCGGATGGGCGGCAAGTCCTCAATGGCGATGGGCGGCGCGTGGAAGCGCCTGGGGCCAAAGAACTGCACGGGCGCGGCGCGCTCGGAGAACACCGGGTCGGTCAGCCACCATTGGCCGCGCAGTTTCACCAGCACCGTGGAGTGGCCCAGGCGGTACAGGCTGCGCTCGGGTGCGGCGTCCAGTTCGGCACGGGTCAGGCGGTGGATGGGCACGGGCGACGCGGGCACCGTGCCTGCAGGCTTGTTGAAGAGAAAGTTCCACCACACGCGCAGCGTGGATTCGGGCAGGTCGCCGGGGCCAGGCGGGCGCGGGTTGTGAAAGCGTCCGTCGCGCGACTGGGGCGACGATGAGTAGTCGCCAATCTCGGGCTGCAACATGGCGCAGGCGCTCCAGGTGGTGAGTGCAATGAAGGCGGCGGTGCCCGCACGGCAACGAAAGAGGGTCATGGGGGAAAGGGGGCGGAACCAGGAAATATGCGGTTGCGCCGATATGCACAGCGCCAGCGGGGCTGGTGGCTTCAAGCGCCCAGGTGTTTCTTGTAGAAGGGCACCAGTTGCTCCAGCGCCTTGCCGGTGGCCTCGGGCTTGTCGTACAGATCGTAGTGGCTCGCACCTTCGACGATCTGGATGCTCTTCTGGCTCGAACGCGCGCGGCCGTAGAGTTCCAGTCCGTCGCGGTAGGAGCCGAAGCCACCCGGCACGCCGCCGATGACGATGTGCAGCGGCTGGGTCAGCAGCACTTCGGCGAGGTGGAAGGCGTCCCAGCCCACGGCCGCGGCAGTGCTGGTGAAGCGCAGCTTGTTGGGTGAGCCCGGCTGCCGGCCGCGGGGCGTGGTGTAGTACTGCACGGCTTCGACGATGTCGATGTCGTCCAGACCCGCCTTCGCACGCGCCTCTTCGGCGTTCGGGATATAGCCCACGATCAGTGGCTCGGCGCCGCGCGCCTCGGCGGTGCGCTGCCTGGCGATGGCGTCCAGCGTCTTGAGCGCGGCATCGGGCGTCATGTCGCCCTCGCGCATCAGACGGCCGTAGTTGGCGCCAACGACGGTGGCCACGGCCTTGAAGCGGCGCTCGGTCATTGCGGCGCTGACGGCATACCCGCCGCCGCCGCATACGCCCAGCACGCCGACCCTTTCTTCATCCACGTAGGGCAGGGTGACCAGGTAGTCCACGGCGCAGCGGAAATCCTCGACGCGCGTGCCCGGGTCTTCGCTGAAGCGCGGTTCGCCGCCGCTGGCGCCCTGGGTGGAGGCGTCGAAGGCCAGGGTGATGAAGCCGGCCCTGGTCAGCGCCTCGCCATAGATGGCACCGGAGGTCTGCTCCTTGCAGCTGCTGATGGGGTGGGCGCAGACGATGGCGGCGTATTTCTTGCCGGCATCGAAGCCTGCGGGCAGGCGCAGCGTGGCGGCCACGTCCCAGGCGCCGTGCTTGAAGGTGACGGATGAGTTCATTTGGGGAGACTCCATAAGGGCTGGGCGGCAGCGGTCGAATGCCTTGAGCAGCGACTTTAATGGGCATGATTCGAATGAACCATGCAGTAAAGTACGTATTTCCATCGCAATCGTACGGATCTTCATGGACCCGCTTTCCGATGTGCTCTCCTTGCTCAAGCCCCGCAGCCAGTTCTATGCGGGCTTCGATGCCGCCGGGGCCTGGTCGTTCGACTTTCCGCCCCATGAAGGCATCAAGTTCACGGCGGTGATGCGCGGCGCCTGCTGGGGCAGGACGGATGACCTCGAACACCCGGTCCGCTTCGACGAGGGGGACTGTTTCCTGCTCAACAGCAGGCGCCGCTTCGTGCTGTCATCCGATCCGGCGCTGCCCCCGGAAGACGCCGGACACATCCTGGACGCTGCCGGCCGCGACGGGATCGCCGTCCATAACGGCGGCGGGGAGGTGTTCCTCATCAGCGGGCGCTTCGACTTTTCCGGCAACCATGCCGCCGTTCTGTTCGATGCGCTGCCGCCCATCATCAACATCCCCAAGGCATCGAGCCAGGCCGAGATCCTGCGCTGGTCGCTCGATCAATTGACCAGCGAACTGCACCATCCGCAACCGGGCAGCGCATTGCTGTCCACCCACCTCGTTCACCTGATGCTGGTCCAGGTATTGCGGCTGTTCCTGGCGTCCTCCAGCGAACTGCCGAAAGGATGGTTCCTCGCCCTGACCGACAAGCGGATCGGTGCCGCGATCGGCGCCATGCATGCGGAGCCGGCCCGCGCCTGGACGCTGGAATCGCTAGCGCGCATCGCCGGGGTTTCGCGCACCGTGTTCGCGCAACGCTTCAAGGCCCTGGTCGGCACCACCGCGATGGACTATCTCGCCCGCTGGCGCATGCTGATCGCCGCCGATCGCCTGCGCGACGGCAAGGACGGCGTGGCGGCGATCGCGTTCTCGCTGGGGTACGAGTCCGAAAGCGCGTTCAGCGCCGCGTTCAAGCGGACGATGGGCCGCTCGCCCACGCAATACCGCCGCCAGCAGCTTGGCGTGCAGGGCCATTGATCCGGCACGCCGTTGTGAGTTTTCCCGCTGCGTACCTCCTGTGCATTGACCGGTGATCCGCAACGAGTTGGTTTGCACCTGGACCATTGCGTAGTTACAAAAAAATCTTGGATGCTGGAATTGTTGTGACTACACTCGGTTCCATGCTCGCAGAGTTCGATCCTGACAAGCGCGACAAGACTCTCGTCGAGCGGGGGTTGGATTTCGCCCGTGCCAATGAAGTCTTTGCGGGCCGACATTTCACTGCGAAGGATCTGCGCGAGGAATACAGCGAGCCGCGCTACATCACCGTCGGCAAACTCGACGGCCGGATGGTGGTCATGGTCTGGACCCCGCGCAGCAAGGCACGCCGGATCATCAGCATGAGGAAAGCAAATGAACGCGAACAGGCACGCTACGCCCACCGAGTGGATTGACACCGATGACGCACCGGAGTTGACCGATGAGTTCTTCGAACGGGCGGATGAATACCTTGGCGACAAGCTGGTGCGGCGTGGGCGTCCGAGGGCCGTCAGGCCGAAAGTCGCCCTGACGGTGCGCTACGACGCCGATGTGGTGGAAGCCTTCAAGGCTACCGGCAAAGGCTGGCAGACCCGCATGAACGCGGCCTTGAAGGACTGGCTTGAAAGGCACCCCTCCACGCAGGAAAAGCGCGGCGATGCGCATACTTGATTGAAGGGGCGTTGCGTGCCGGTGAAGCCGGTCGTTCTTCGGGCTGCCTACCCCGCGCTGCGCCCCTTCTCCTTCGCCTCGAACACCAGGCAAGCCATTCCTGAAGACTCCTCCACATCCCGCGCAGGCAGCCGCTTGCTCCTGAAGCCCAGCCGCCGGCAGGCGTAGGGAAAGGCCGGGTCGTGGGTGATGTAGAAGTGCGCGCAGGCGTTGCAGTTGGGCTTGCGCTCGGGGGGCTGGGCGCTCACGGCGTCGGTGGGGCGGGCATCCTTGGGGTTGGGGGCGATGATACACGCCGGATGCGCCCGCCGACGCTCAGTTCAGGCTCTTGCGCAGCCGGCCGATGTCGGGGATGTGGATGGTGCGGCCTTCCACGGCGATCAGGCCGGCGTCGGTGAGTTCGTGCAGGATGCGCGAGAAGTGTTCCTGGGTGAGGTTGAGGCGCGAGGCGATGGTGCCTTTGCTGGTGGGCAGGCGCACCGACACGGCGCCGGCGGCGTGGCCTTCGCCGTCCATTTCGTCCTCGCGCAGCAGGTAGCCGATGATGCGCTCGCGCCCGGAGCGCAGCGAGTAGGTTTCCACGTCGGCGATCAGGTGGTGCAGGCGCTGCGACAGGCCGGCGATGATCTTGCGGCAGAAGCAGGGGTCGCGGGCCATTTCGTCGAATACCACCTGCTTGGCGATGTGCAGCAGCGTGCAGTCGGTGAGTGCCTGGGCCATGACCACGTAGGGCTTGTCCATGAACATCACCGCTTCGCCGAAGGTCTGCCCGGCGCGGATGATTTCGATGACCTTCTCGTGGCCGTCGGCGGAGATGAAGGCGAGCTTGATCTGGCCGCTGAGCACCAGATGGAAGCCATGACAGGGGTCGCCCTTGTGGAACAGCACGCTGCCTTTTTCCGCGCGCTGTTCGCGCACGCCGCGCGCGAAGCGCGCCACTTCGCCGGGGGCCAGGCCGTTGAACAGGGGGGCCTGGCCGAGCAGGGCGGCGATGCGCTCGGCCTCCGACTGGGGCTGGGGCGGGCGTTCGTCCGTACAGCAGTTGGGGCGTTCGGGGACGAACAGCGGGGCACAGGGGGGATGGGCGGGCCGGATCATCGCTTCACCTCGTCAGTTGGGCGTAGAACAGGGGCAGGCGGGCGGGCAGTTCCTCGGGCTTGCGGATCACCGCGTAGCCGCCGGGACCGAACAGATGGGGCAGGTAGCCGGCGCCTTCGCGGTCGATGGTCACGCAGAAGGGGGTGAGGCCGGCGCGGCGGGCTTCCATGAGTGCCATGCGGGTGTCCTCGATGCCGTAGCGGCCGTCGTACAGGTCCAGGTCGTTGGGCTTGCCGTCGGACAGGATGAGCAGGATGCGGCGCGCGGCGCCGTGCTTTTCCAGCAATTGGGTGGAACGCCGGATGGCCGCGCCCAGGCGAGTGTAGTAGCCGGGCTTGATGGCCATGATACGCCCGCGGATGCGGTCGTCGAAGCGGTCGTCGAAGTCCTTCAGGCGGTGGAAGCGTACCTTGGCGCGCTTGATCGACGAGAAGCCGGCCAGCGCGAAGGCGTCGCCGGTGCTGCCCAGCGCTTCGCCGAACAGCAGCAGGGCGTCGCGGATGACGTCGATGACGCGCGCTTCGGAAGACACCCAGGTGTCGGTGGACAGCGACAGGTCGGCCAGCACCAGGCAGGCCAGGTCGCGTTCGCGCTTTTCCAGCGAGAGGTAGAGCTGTTCGGAGGGGTGGCGGCCGCAGCTGCGGTCGGTCTGCGCGCGCACTACGGCATCCACGTCCAGCTCGCTGCCGTCGGGCTGGGCCTTCAGCCAGCGCCGGCCGGGGGCGAGCGCGGCGAACTGCTGGCGCAGGCGGCGCGCGGTGTGCTTGAGGTGCAGCGGCAGCGTGGCTGGCGGGGCATGGCGCGCGGCCATTTCGGTGAGGCGCACGTGTTCGGCCAGCAGGGTCTGCTTACGGTAGTCCCATTCCGGCAGCGGAATGCCGTCGCCGAGCACCACGTCGTCCTCGGCGGCGGAGGGCAGGTCGAGGTCGAAGCGCACCTTGGAGGCCACGCGGTCGGTGTCTTCCGCCAGGGCGAGCTGGTCGAGGTCGCGCGCGGCCTCGGCGGCGTTGGGGTCGGGCTCGTCGTCGGTGGGACGGTTGATCTTGAGGAATTCGGTGACCGCCAGCAGGCTTTCGGCGCGGAACACCATCATCAGGCCGTTCTTTTCCTGCGGCAGATCGACGCGCTCGGCGCGGTGGGCGTGGCGCTCCAGTTCTTCCTCGCTGGGCGGCGGGCCGCTGTTGGCGGTGTTTTCCGGGTCGGGGTTGCTGGCGCGGGTGAAGGGCGCGGGGGCCGCGTCGGCGCCGCCCAGCCAGAGCAGCACGGGCGCGGGCGGCGGGGTGTCGGGCGGCACCGGCGGCAGGGCATCCACGCTGCCGGGCGCGCGCAGCGCGGCGACGATGGCTTCCTCGCGCGCGCGTTCGGCCGGCGGCATGCGGGTGATGTTGAGGCGGCGCGGGGCGTAGGCATCCACCAGCCGGCGGTAGCGCGCCACCACGCCCGGCCAGGTGTCCAGCGCGGCGAGCACGGCGCGCTGGTTGTACTGGAAGGCGGTTTCATCGGCCGGGCCGTCTGCCAGCTGCGCCTGCGCGGCGGCCAGCGCGGCCAGCCACAGGTAGAGGTCGCGGTTCAGCGCGCGTTCGGGAAAGGCGTCGATCCACGGCGGCAGGCGCAGGGTCACGTCGTCCATGCGCGCGTGCGCCGCGCGGTCGCCCACGCCGGCCACGCGGGCGATGAAGCTGCGCCGCGCGGCGTGCGGGTCCACCGTGGCGGCGGCCACGCGCAGGCCGGGGTCGCCGCCCAGGGCACGGAAGAACACCCCGGCGGTGCGCTCCACTTCCTTCAGGCGCACGGCGGCATCGGGGTAGCTGACCCCCGCTGCGCGGGTGATCAGGCGGTGCCAGAGCTTGCCGACGGTTTCTTCCATGTCTCTTTCCTATTGACCGCGCCCGGCGCGGAAGCCGGCTTCGTTCTGGCGTGCGGCCTCGTCGCTCACCCAGGCGAGCAGCGGGCCCTGCGGGTTGTCGTGCTGGCTTTGTTCACAGGCCTGCAGGCACTGGCCGCACTGCGTACAGGTGAACATGTGGCGCTTGATGTTGCGCGGGTTCAGGCGCATCGGACAGACCGCGTCGCAGGCCGATTCGCGGTTGGGCAGACAGGTGGCGCACTGGCTGGCGCGCTCGCGCTTGAAGCCGACCACCATGGCGTCGCGGTTGCTCACCCAGGCCAGGCTCTGGAACAGGCCCACGGCACAGGCGAAGCGGCAGAACAGGTGGCGGGCGAAGAGGAATTCCAGGCTGAGCACGGCGGTGAACGCGCCGATGAACAGCCCCTGGTTGCGCGTCAGCGTGCCGTGCAGCAGGTTGCCGTACACCTCGCCGGGCGGCAGCAGATAGGTGAGAAAGACCACCGCCCAGGCAAAGGCGAAGAACACCGCCGCCGGCACCACCAGCAGCCACCAGCGCGCGTCGCGGCGGCGCGGCGTGCCGTCCGCCTCCCAGGGCGGCAGGGGCTTCTTCTCCCACACGCTGGGCTTGCCGCTGGCGCGCAGCATGAGCTTGTTGATGGTTTCCACCACCGAGAAGTGCGGGCACAGCCAGCCGCAGTACAGCCGCCCCCACTTCCATGCCACCCACAGAAAGACCGCCGCGCCCGTGAAGATGGGCACGAACAGGCGCAGCAGCACGTTGGCGCCGGCTTCCAGTGCGCCGATGCGCCCGGCCAGAAAGTCGTCCAGCCCCAGCCGCCACGGCATGCCCAGCAGCCAGGCGTGGCCGGCGTCGAGGTCGTAGCGCAACAGATCGAACACCGGCGCCAGGATGAACAGTGCGAAGAAGCCCGCCTGCGCGGCCAGCCGGCCTTTCTGCACGCGGTTGAGCCCGGCGCGCCCGCCGGGGGCTGCGGTCTGGACGATGGGGATGATCTTGCGCGGCCCGGCGGCGGACATGGCGGCCTCAGTCTTCCAGGCGGGGGCCGAGTACCGGGTAGCGGTAGGGATGGCGCAGGATGGCCGCGTTGAGCCCCATCACCCCGAAGATGATCAGCGTGGCGTGCAGGCAGACGAAGTAGAGGATGGCGATGACCCAGGTCCACGGGTTGGCCAGGCCGCCCAGCCAGAGGGCGAGCAGCGTCAGGCCGACCAGGATGCCGCCGCCCCACAGGCTGACCGTGACGGTCTGCTGCAAGTGGTTGCGCACCAGTGGCGAGGGGTGCTTGCGGTGCACCAGCCAGAGCACCATCAGCATCACGAAGCCCAGGCCGGGCAGCAGCATCAGGTTGATCAGGAAGAGCGCCTCGGCAGCGATCGCCACCGTCGGGCCGGGCAGGTTTTCCTTGAGCAGGTCGGGGTCGCGTTCGGTCATCGGGGCGTTCCTCGCGCGGGTGCTGCGGTCAATGGCCGAAGGTGGCGGCAACCACCTCCATGAGGGCTTCGGCGACTTCGGCGTCGTCGGTCAGGCTTTCCACGATGGCCGCACGGCAGGCGGGCAGCGGCGCCATGCCGGCGCCCACCAGGGTGGCGGCGTACACCAGCAGGCGGGTACTCACCGCCTCTTCCAGATCCTGGTCCTTGAGCGCGCGCAAGGCACGGGCGATGCCCACCAGGCGGCGGGCCAGGTCGGCGTCGCAGCCGGTTTCGCCGCGCAGCACGGCCTCTTCGCGCGCGGCCTCGGGGAAGTCGAAGCGCAGGGAGACGAAGCGCTGGCGCGTGGAGGGCTTCATGCCCTTCAGCAGGTTCTGGTAGCCGGGGTTGTAGGACACCACCAGCATGAATCCCGGCGGTGCTTCCAGCAGTTCGCCGGTGCGGTCGATGGGCAGCAGGCGGCGGTCGTCGGCCAGCGGGTGGAGCACCACGGTGGTGTCCTTGCGCGCTTCCACCACCTCGTCCAGATAGCAGATGCCGCCTTCGCGCACCGCGCGGGTGAGCGGGCCGTCGCACCACACGGTCTGGCCGTCGCCGATCAGGTGGCGGCCCACCAGGTCGGCGGCGGTGAGGTCGTCGTGGCAGGCCACGGTGTACAGCGGGCGGCCCAGGCGGGCGGCCATGTGCGCGACGAAGCGCGTCTTGCCGCAGCCGGTGGGGCCCTTGATGAGCAGCGGCAGGCGGTTCTTCCAGGCGTGCTCGAAGACTTCGATTTCGTCGCCGGCGGGCTGGTAGAAGGGGATGTCTATGTTGGGGGTGTTGAGGTCCATCAGGGCATTCCTTTCCAGTAGGCCAGGGCGATCAGCGCGCATACCAGCGCGAGCCAGCCCAGGGTGAGGGCTTTCCACAGCAGCGGCGCGCGGCCCACCGCCATGAAGTCGAGGATGACGGCCGCGCCCTTGAGCGCGGCCACGCCGAGCAGCAGCGCGGCGATGGCCGGGCCGCCGGCGCCGTTTTCGCCCACCGCCCAGGTGAACACGGTGGCGGCGAGCAACAGCACCCACAGTACGGTGCTGCGGCGGTTCGGCGAATGAGTGGCGTTGGCGTGCATGGCGGGCCCCTCAGCGCATCACGTAAACCAGCGGGAAGAGCACCAGCCACACCAGATCCACCATGTGCCAGTAGGCCGCGCCGCTTTCGATGCCGTTGAGGTTGTCCGGGTCATAGCGCCCCTGGCGGGCGTTGAGCCACAGCGCGCCGAGGATCACCATGCCGAGCAGCACGTGCATGAAATGGAAGAAGGTAAGCGACAGGTAGAACATGTCGAAGGTACTGCTCGACAGGCTGATGCCGGCGTCGAAGGCCGCCGAGTATTCGGCCAGCTTGACCACCACGAAGGCGCCGCCGCAGCCCAGCGCGGCGAGCAGCCAAGGGGCGCCCTGGCGCCCGCGCCCGGCTTCGGCGGCGTGCACGGCGCGCACCACGCAGTAGCTGGCGGTGAGCAGCACCAGGGTGTTGAAGGCGCCGGCGTTGCGGTTCAACCCCTCCTGGCCGAGGGCGAACAGTTCCGGGTCGGCCGCGCGCGCGAAGGCGTAGGCTGCGAAGAACACGCCGAAGGCCAGCAGTTCGGCGAGGATGAAGATCCAGATCGCCAGGTCGCCGGCCAGCCGGGGTTGGAACGTGGGCGAGGCGGCGTGATCGGTGGTGCAGGCAGTGTCCATGCGCGGCATTGTGGGTGCCGCGCACGGGTTTTCACTTGATTCCGGTTAACTTTGCAAACCCTTGATTTTCTTGATTCAGGGCAAGACCTTGCAGTTTCCGGACGGAACGGGGCGGATCAGCCGGCCGTGGCTTGCGGGGCGATGCTGACCTTGGCGACGATGGAATGAGCGATGAAGCAGTTGCGGTGCGCGCTGTCGTGCAGGCGCGCCAGTTCGGCCTCGGTGGGCAGCTTGCCGTTGAAGGTGGTCTGCGGCGCCAGCTCGATGCGGGTGACCGCCTGGCGTCCGTCGGCATCCTTTTCCAGGTGGGCGACCGGATTGTCCTGGTAGCGTTCGACGCGGTAGCCGCGTGCCTCGGCAATGGCCAGAAAGGTCATCATGTGGCAACTGGCGAGCGCGGTGAGCAGCAATTGCTCGGGGTCGGTGCGGTCCGCGTCGCCCTTGTACTCCGGCGTGGCGGATACCGCGATGCGCTGCCCGCCGTTCAGATCGGCCACATGCGTGCGGGAGTAGGTGTCGGCCTCGATGGCGTGCGGCGTGCGCTGCCAGGCGATGCTGCCGTGGTGCTGGGACATGGTGGGTTCCTCCTCGGGGTTGGGTGTTGTTGTATCCGTATGGTGAGCGGAGGCGGAGGGCGCGTCAAACGGCCGTCCCCGGCGACCCGGCGCGCGCCGCCGCGTCCGCGACCAGGCGGCGGAGGCGGGCGACGATGTCGTCGATCTCCCCTTCGCTGCATATCAGCGGCGGCAGCAGGCGGATGGTGTTGCCGCGCGTGACGGTGATCAGCAGGCGCTCCCGTTCCAGCGCCAAGGGCACCAGCCAGGCGCAGGGAAAGGCCATCTCGATGCCGGCCATCAGGCCGTGCCCGCGAATCTCCCGGACGCCCGGCAGGCCGCCGAGGGACTGGCGCAGGCCGTGCAGCAGCCGCGCCCCGAGTTCGGCCGCGCGCTGGGGAATGCGCTCGTGCTCCATCGCCTCGACGACGCTGCAGCCGACGCGGCAGGCCAGGGGATTGCCGCCGAAGGTCGAGCCATGATGGCCGGGGGAGAACAAGCCGGCCGCCTCGCCGCGCGCCAGGCACGCGCCGATGGGAAAGCCGTTGCCCAGCCCCTTGGCCAGGGTAATGACGTCAGGCGCCACGCCCGCATGCTGGAAGCCGAACCAGGCTCCGGTGCGGCCCATTCCCGTCTGCACCTCGTCCACCATGAACAGCCAGCCGCGCTCGCTGCACAGCGCCCGCAGCGCGCGCAGATAGTCCGGCGCCGCGATCCGCACGCCGCCTTCGCCCTGCACCGGTTCGACGAGCACGGCGACGATCCCCGGCGTGCCGGCGGCCAGCATGCGTAGCGCATCGATGTCGTCGTAGGGCGCGCGGGCGAAACCCGGCATCAGCGGCTCGAAGCCCTGCTGCGCGGCCGGATTGCCCGTTGCCGCCAGGGTCGCGAGGCTGCGGCCGTGAAAGCTGTTTTCCATCACCAGCACCTGGGGATGCGCCACCCCCAGGCGCCGCGCATGCAGGCGCGCCAGCTTCAGGGCCGCCTCGTTGGCTTCCGCGCCGGAATTGCAGAAGAACGCGCGTTCCATGCCGGCCAGGCGGCACAGCTGCCCGCCCAGGCGTTCCTGCCAGGGAATGCCGAACAGGTTGGAGGTGTGGAGCAGTTGCCCGGCCTGCTCGTGGATCGCGGCGGTGACGGCGGGGTGGGCGTGGCCGAGATTGGTCACGGCCACCCCGGCGATCGCATCGAGGTACTCGATGCCATTCGTGTCCCACAGGCGGGCGCCGCGGCCGCGGACGAATGAAACCGCTGCGCGCGCGTAGGTGTGCATCAGGTGGGCGTCGGAGGGTGTGGCCATTTCTTGCACCGGAAAGTTCAGGGATTGAGGGGGATGGTGGCGAACAAGGGTTCGATGCCCAGCACACGGATGCCGCCCGGGGTGCTCTCCAGCAGGCGCCGCTCGCCTTCGGCGGCCTGGCGTTCCAGGCGGTAGCCGTCGCCTTCGCCCAGGCGCGCGGCGATATCCTCCACGGCCTCGCGCGACCACGGTGTGTGGGAATCGAAATGGCCCAGCAGCCGGTCGTGGCGCCAGATGATGAGTCGATGGCTGGTCATGGGAAGCTCCTTTGCTTGAACGGGGGGTTAGCTCGGGGCAGGCCAGTAGAAGTTGTCCGGCGTGCTGCGCGCGCCGTAGATCGCCTGCCCGACGCGGACGACGGTGGCGCCTTCCTCGATGGCGATCTCGTAGTCGCCCGACATGCCCATGGACAGTTCGTCCAGCCCGATGCCGGCCGGCGCGTCCTGGCGCAGCCGGTCGCGCAGTTCGCGCAGCAGGCGGAAGCAGCGGCGCACCCGGGGGGCTTCGGCCGACATCACCGCCAGGGTCATCAGCCCGCGCACGCGCAGGGCCGGGAATGCCGGCAGTGCGCGCAGGAAGGCGCCCGCCTGGTCCGGCGGCAGGCCGTACTTGCTGTTCTCGCCGGAGGTGTTCACCTGCACGAATACGTCCAGCGAGCGCCCTTCCGCCTGCAGCCGGCGCTCCAGCGCCTCGGCCACGCGCAGGCTGTCCAGCGCCTGGAACTCCGCGGCGAAGCGTGCCACCAGCCCAGCCTTGTTGGTCTGCAGATGGCCGATCACCGACCAGCGCAGGTCGGTCAGATCCGCCATCGCCTCCCACTTCCGCTGGGCTTCCTGCACCTTGTTCTCGCCGAGGAAGCGGCAGCCGGCCTGGTACGACAGGCGAATGCGCGCTTCATCCACGGTCTTGCTCACCGGCAGCAGGCGCACGCTGGCGGACGGGCGGCCCGCGCGCCGGCACGCCGCATCGATGCGGGCCTGCACGGCGGCCAGGTTGCGCCGGAAGTCCTCCACCGTGGCGGCCCGGGGCCATTGGCCATGCCGGTAGTGCAGCGTGGACGTGTCGGAAGGGGGCTCGCGGCCTTGCGTATTCACGCTTTTCGTCCTGGAGTAGAATTGTCCTGGAACAATCATATATTGTCCTAGGACAAAATGAAAATCACCGGCAGAACCTCCATCGAGATTTCCGACTGCGTGCGCGCGCTCGTGCAGCGCGGCGAACTGCGGCCGGGCGATGCGCTGCCGCCGGTGCGCGAGCTGGCCGAGGCGCTCGACGTCAATCGCAACACCGTGGCGGCCGCCTACCAGCGGCTGGTGCAGGCGGGGGTCGCCATCACCCAGGGGCGTCTGGGGACGGCCATCAGCAGGCCGCCCAGCGCAGGCGAGCAGGAAGGCCTGAGCAGCGGGACGGCGCTGATCGATCTGGCCGACGGCAACCCGAATCCGCGATGGCTGCCCGACCCGGCGGCCCTGCTGGCGACCCGGCGGCCCAAGGCCTTCCTCTATGGCGAGGACACGATCCTCCCCGAGCTGTGCGCCCTGGGCGAAGACTGGTTCAAGGCCGACTGCCCGCCCGCGCGCACGCTGGAGCTGACCCACGGCGCGGTGGATGCCATCGAGCGCCTCGCGGCCGCCCATCTGGTGCCCGGCGACAAGGTGGCGGTGGAGGATCCGTGCTTCCTCGGTACCATCAGCGCGCTGCGCCTGGCCGGCCTGCGCACGCTGGGGGTGGAGATCGACGAGGCGGGGATGCGCCCGGATGCGCTGGAGGCCGCCCTGCAGGCGGGCGCGCGCGCCGTCCTGCTCACCCCGCGCGTCCACAATCCGACCGGATGCAGCCTCACCCGGCGCCGCGCCGATGCGCTGAAGCGGGTGCTGGCCGCCAGCCCGGGGGTGCTGGTGATCGTCGACGACCATTTCGCCCTGCTGGCGGAGACGCCGTATCACTCGGTGATTCCCGCCGCCGCCCAGCGCTGGGCGCTGGTGCGTTCGGTTTCCAAGGGCTTCGGGCCGGACCTGCGCGTCGCGCTGGTGGCCTGCGATCCGGATACGGGGGAGCGGCTGCGCACCCGGCTGGCGCCCGGCATGACCTGGGTCAGCCACATCCTGCAGGCCATCGTCGCGGCCGGCCTGGAGTCGGACGATGTACGCCGGCAGATGGATGAGGCGCGCGACGACTACGCGCGCCGCCGCGCGATGCTGCGGGCGGCATTGCTGGCGCACGGCATCGATGCGCCGGCCGGCGGCGGCTTCAATCTCTGGATACCGCTGCCGAAGGACGCCAGGGACGTGGGCTACGCGCTCGCCAAACGCGGGTGGCTGGTGCGCCTGGGCAGTGCCTTCGACGTGCAGGGGGAGTCCCGCGCCCTGCGGGTCACCGTGTCCAGGCTGGAGGAGGATCTGGCGCGGCGCTTCGCGCGGGATCTGCAATCATGCCTGGAATGACGCAACGCCATTCACCCGCTCCACCACAGGGAAGAACCAGGAGAGTCCCCATGAAAGTCCACTTCGTCGTGCATGAAGCCTTCGAGACGCCCGGCGCCTTCGAGGCCTGGGTCGGGGAGCGCGGGCATGCCGCGACCTATTCGCATGTCCATGCAGGCCAGCCGTTGCCGCGCACGATCGACGCCATCGACCTGCTGGTGGTGCTGGGCGGGCCACAGTCGCCAACCACCACCCGGGAAGAATGCCCCCACTTCGATGCGGCGGCCGAGTGCGAACTGATCGCCCGCTGCGTTGCCGCGGGCAAGGCCGTCGTCGGCGTGTGCCTGGGCGCGCAGTTGCTGGGCACGGCCCTGGGCGCGGCCCACGAGCACAGCCCGGAAAAGGAGATCGGCAAGTTCCCGATCACGCTGACGCCGGAGGGCAGGGCGAATCCGAAGTTCGCGCATTTCGGCGACATCCTGGAGGTCGGCCACTGGCACAGCGACATGCCGGGCCTGACGCCGGATGCCAAGGTGCTCGCCCGCAGTGCGGGCTGCCCGCGCCAGATCGTGGAGTACGGCCGTCTGGCCTATGGCTTCCAGTGCCACATGGAATTCACCCCGGAGGTGGTGGAACGCTTGATCGCCGCCTCGGCACAGGAACTGGCGGCGCTGACCGCCCACCGCTTCGTGCAGCAGCCGGACGCGCTGCGGGCGAACGAGTACGACGCCATGAACCGGCAGCTTTTCGTTTTCCTGGACGAGCTGATGGCCGACTACGCGGCGGGGCGCTGAGCGGGGCGCCGCCGGGGCCGCGCAGGCGGGCCTGGATTCCGCCGATGCCTGCGCAGCGTTTCAGAGCGCCGTGCCTTTCCTGGGCACGTACAGGCGGGACAGGTCCGCCCCCTCCAGCCGGAGCAGCCCGATCTTCTTGTCCAGACCGCCCGCGTAGCCCGTCAGGCTGCCGTCGCCGCCCACCACGCGGTGGCACGGGATGATGATGGAAATGGGATTGTGCCCCACCGCCCCGCCCACGGCCTGGCCGGACATGCCGGGCTTGCCCAGCCGTGCTGCGACCGCCCTGGCGATCTCGCCGTAGGTCGTGGTTTCGCCATAGGGGATCTCGCACAGCAGCGCCCACACCGCCTTGCGGAAGGCGCTGCCGGCCGGTGCCAGCGGCAGCCGCGCGATGGCAGGCTGCTGGCCGGCGAAGTACTCGTCCAGCCACTGCCGCGCGGCGGCGAACACGGGCAGGTCGCCGTTGGCGGCGGGCGCTTCCGGCAGGCTGCTGCCGAAGTACTTCTGCCCCTCCATCCACAATCCCACCAGATGGCTGCCATCGCTGGCCAGCAGGAGCGGGCCGATGGGGGAGCGGTATTTCGTCGAATGGAACATGATGCCTCCTTGCTCAAGAGCAGGCTCTTAAAGGGAATTCCATAGATTCACCGTGGCATAGCCGCGCCACGGCCGCCACGACTCCGCCAGGGCGAGGATCTGCGCCGGGCTGCGGGGGGCGAGGGCCTTCTTGACGCCGTAATCCGTGTGCGGAAAGGCGTCGGGCCAACCCATGCCCCGCATGGCGAGGTATTGCGCCGTCCACTCGCCGATGCCGGGCATCTCCATGAGCTTGCCGATCTGCGCCTGCGGCGGTGACCCGTGGCCAAAGTCGATCTCCCCCGCCGCCAACGCACACGCCAGGGCCTGGATGCTGCGCGCGCGTGCGCCCGTGATGCCCAGGGGGCCGAGATGTTCGCCGATGGGGCCATCCAGCGCGGCGATGGTTTCGGGCGATGGAAAGACATGGGTCAGCCCCTCGATGGCGGTGGCGAGCGGCGTGCCGTGGGCCTGCACGATGCGGCCCGCCAGCGTGCGCGCGGCCTTCACCGTGATTTGCTGCCCCAGGATGGCGCGCACGGCCATCTCGAAGGCATCGAAGCAACCGGGCAGCCGGGTGCCATGCACGCACAGGCCCGGCCGGATGGCGTTCATCGGCGCCAGGGCTGCGTACACCGTGTCGGGATCGCAGCACAGGTCGAACAGGTGGCGCACGCGCGCCAGAACCAGGGAGAGAACCGGCAGCAGCGCCGCATCCACGGTCACGCTCAGCGCGCGTTTGTGCACCAGGTGCCCCACCCGGATCCAGCCGCATACGGGCTGCCGTGCCTCGGTGGCGAAGCGCACCGTGCGCAGGTATTCGCCGTCGCGCACCAGTTCCACGCCCGGAATCGCGCGCCCCGCGAGGAAGTCCAGCATCTGTTGCCACGGGTAGGGCGGGCGGTAGCCCAGCGTCAGCGTGATGCCGGTGCCGCGTTCCCCGTGCCGCGCCGTTTCCCGGCGCAGGGCGGTGGGCGTGAGGCGGTACTGTTTCTTGAACAGCGCGTTGAAACGCCGCAGGCTGCCGAAGCCGGCCGCCATGGCGACGTCGATGACCGAAAGGCCGGTGTCGGTCAGCAGGCTCTTCGCCAGCAGCAGTCTGCAGGTCTGCAGGTACTGGATGGGCGAGACGTCGTATTCGTTGAGGAACACCCGCCGCAGGTGGCGGTCGGTGCAGCCCAGGCGATGGGCGAGTTCCTCGACGGAGTGTTCGCTCCCGCAGTGATCCTCCAGCAGCCTCGCCGCGCGCCTCGCCAGGGAGGCCGACGCATCCACGGGCGCGTTGCCCGGTGCGAGTTCGGGGCGGCACAGCAGGCAGGGGCGAAAGCCCGCCTGTTCGGCCGCCGCCGCGCTGGCGTAGAAGGTGCAGTTCTCCGGCCGCGGCAAGCGGGCCCGGCACACCGGCCGGCAATAGATGCCCGTGGAAGACACGCCGACGAAGAAGTGCCCGTCGAAGCGGGCGTCCTTCGCCTTGAATGCCGCGTACCGGGCACAGTCTCTGTCGTTCTGCACGGCTGTTTCCTCCTCGAAGGAAACTCTACCAGCCGCATCCGGCATTTCCAGCCGTTTTCGGACATGCGTACCCTGTCCATGCCGAGCCGGGCGGAGGGTGCGGGCATGGCTTTGGAGTAGGCAAAAAAAGAGGGCGGCTCGCGCCGCCCTGCAAGTCCACTTCCTTCTGCAATCGTTTTGAAGGAGGGGAGAGACACTCTGCCGGGGCGGCCACGGCCGCCCCGGGAATCACCGGACGCCTCAGGCGCCGGTGGCCTTCTCCTCGCCCTTGACGAAGAAGCTCGCCACGTAGGCCAGCAGGCCGATGAAGAACACCACGCCGCTCCATTCACGCATCCAGTAGAACAGAGAGACCTGGTCCTGCACCGCCATGAAGGGCATCGGCGAGTCGGAGACGCGCTGCAGCCACACCTGCAGGATGCCGGCGGCGGTGAGGAACAGGGTGATGAACACCATGGCGATGGTCATCAGCCAGAACGCCCACATTTCCAGCACTTGCGCCTTCGGGCTGTTGCATGCGCGGCCACGCAGGATCGGCATGGCATAGCTGATGATGGTGATGACCACCATCACATAGGCGCCGTAGAAGGCCATGTGGCCGTGCGCGGCGGTGATCTGCGAGCCGTGGGTGTAGTAGTTGACCGGAGCCAGGGTGTGCAGGAAGCCCCACACGCCGGCGCCCAGGAAGGCCATCACGCCGGTGCCCAGCGCCCACAGCACGGCAGCCTTGTTCGGGTGCTCGCGGCGGCGGCGGTTCACCATGTTGAAGGCGAACACGGTCATGGCGAAGAACGGGATCGGCTCCAGTGCGGAGAAGATGGAACCCCACCACTGCCAGTACTGCGGCGTGCCGATCCAGTAGTAGTGGTGGCCGGTACCGATGATGCCGGTGACCAGGGCCAGCGCGATGATCACGTACAGCCACTTCTCGATGACCTCGCGGTCGACGCCGGTGACCTTGATCAGCACGAAGGCGAGCAGCGCGGCCATGATCAGTTCCCACACGCCTTCCACCCAGAGGTGCACCACCCACCACCAGTAGTACTTGTCCAGCACCAGGTTGGTCGGGTTGTAGAAGGAGAACAGGAAGAACACCGCCAAGCCCCACAGGCCGAGCAGCAGCACCACGTTGATGGCGGTCTTGCGGCCCTTGAGCACGGTCATGGTGACGTTGAACAGGAACACCAGCGCCACCACGACGATGCCGATCTTGGTGATCAGCGGCTGCTCGAGGAACTCTCGTCCCATCGTCGCCAGGATGTCGTTGCCGGTGTACTGCGCCAGCGTGGCGTAATCCACCGTCAGGTAGCCGACGATGGTCAGCGCGCCGGCCACCAGGAACACCCAGAACATCAGCAGCGCCAGCTTGGGGCTGAACAGCTCGGTTTCCGACTCTTCCGGCACCAGGTAGTAGGCCGCGCCCATGAAGCCGAACAGCAGCCAGACGATGAGCAGGTTGGTGTGGACCATGCGGGCCACGTTGAACGGAATTTCCGGGAACAGGAAATCGCCGACGACGTACTGCAGGCCGAGGATCAGACCGAAGACGATCTGCCCGACGAACAGCCCGATCGCCGCGATGAAGTACGGCATCGCGACCGCTTGAGATTGATATTTCATGACAACATTCCCCTTGGAGTTTTCAGTGCGCGCGTCCTTCAGCCCTCGATGTTGGGCGGCCAGTTCTGCGTGTTGATCTCGGAGGTGTACTTGAGGAACTCGACGAGATTGTTCAGATCCTCATCCGACAGATTGAAGTTGGGCATCTGCCGGCGGCCAGGAGCGCCGGTGGGCTGCGACATCATCCAGGCCTTGATGAACTCCGGCCCGCGACGCGTATACACGTTGCCCAGCTCAGGGGCGTAGTAGGCGCCCTCACCAAGCATGGTGTGGCAGCCCAAACAGTTGCGCGTTTCCCAGATGTGTTTGCCAGCGGCCACCGCAGGGGTGATGTTGTGGCGGTTGTCGGTCTTGGGCAGCGCCTTCGTGGTATCGAAGGTAAGCGCCAGGAAGAGCAGGAAGAAGAAGACGGTCCCGCCGTAGAAGATGTTGCGGGCCATCGCCTTGGTGAAGGTGCCGCTCATGGTTTACCCCTCATTGTTTTGTGCGTCCATGTGAGTGTTTGAACCGGTCATACGAACCCGAAGGTCCGGCGCACTGTATTTTTCGAGTGGGGGTGGGCTCCATGATTTGAATCAAAACGGCCGAAACGGCACACCCCCCTCGGCCACCCTGCGGGGTGGCGGGAGGGGCGCGAAGCAGCATGGGAACCGGCGCGGACGCGCCGCCGGGCAGTCTACTCGCAGCGTGCGCGGCATTCGCCGGTGGCGCAGTCCTCCTCGGCCACGGCGCAGCTCGCGTGTGTGCGGTGGGCCAGCTGGATGCCGCCCTCGTACTCGCACTTCACCAGCGTGATCGAACCGCGCCGCGACACCGACAGGCGCGTGGCACGGGCCTTTGCCGCCTCCCCGGCATCCTCCTCGCAGGACAGATAGCCGCTGAAGCGCCCGTCGGCGGATTCCCACAGCGCGATGTTCTTGAATGCGCGGTAGCTCTCGAATGACGCACACACCTCCGTGTCACGCCCGTACAGGCGGGCGTTGTCGCCGCAGTAGCCGGAATAGGTGTAGCGCAGCTCCTCCAGCGCCGGGCAGGTGGCCACCTGCTTCGCCTGGGCGAGATCGGGGCAGGTCAGCGTTTCGGCCCCGGCGTGCGCCGGCGCGGCGAACGGCAGCGAGGCGAGCAGAAGCAGGGCGAATGGGATGCGCATGTCGTTCTCCGCGAATTGGGCGGAGCACACCCTGCCGCTTCATGGGGGGTGTGGTCATTGATGTGCATCATGGTTTGCGCGGCAAGTGTTACTTCCGCTCCACCGGGGCGGAACGTATCCGCGATGGGCGGAGGTGTCCGTGATCTGCTGCGGCCCAGTTTGCCAGGAAATTGCAATATGGATTTGAAAAATTCAGATACATATCTGCTTCGACTATGATAGGCTGCTCAAAATATACCAAATGGCTCGTTCTTCTGTCTCCAGCGTGCGCATCCTGCTCATCCACCAGAACTTTCCCGGCCAGTTCCGCCACCTCGCGCACGCCTGGTCGCAGCGCCCGGACTGCGAAGTCATCGGCCTCGGGCGGGAAACCGCGCCCGGCATGCCCGGCGTGCGCTGGTACAAATACCGCCTGCACCGCAAGCCACGGGAAGTCCAGCACCCTTACCTGCGCCAGATGGAAGATGCCGTGCTGCACGGCCAGGCCGTCGCCCGCGCGTTGCAGGCCCTGCGTCGGCGCGGCTTTGTGCCGGACGTGGTCATCGCCCATCCCGGCTGGGGAGAAACGCTCTACCTGCGTGAAGTCTTTCCCGACGCCCGCCTGATCCACCTGTGCGAGTGGTACTACGGGGCCCCCGGCGGTGACGTCGGCTTCGATCCCGAATTCCCCGCCACCGAAGACGACCACGCCCGCATGCGCACCTGGAACGCGCTGCACGCCCTCAACCTCACCCACTGCGACGCCGGCGTCAGCCCCACCGCTTGGCAGCGCAGCCGCCACCCGGCCGTCTTCCAGCCAACCATCCAGGTCATCCACGAAGGCATCCAGACCGACCTGCTCGGCCCGGACCCATCCGCCGCCTTCACCACCCCCTCGGGCACCGTGCTCAAGGCGGGCGACCCGGTGATCACCTACGTGGCGCGCAACCTGGAGCCCTATCGCGGTTTCCATCGCTTCATGCGCGCCCTGGAAATGGTGCAGCGCCGCCACCGCAACTGCCACGCCATCATTGTGGGCGGAGACGAAGTGAGCTACGGCAAGCCCCCGCCGGACGCACCGAACTGGCGCGAGAAGATGCTGCAAGAGGTCCGCCTGGACCCGGCCCGCACCCACTTCACCGGCAAACTGCTCCATGCGGCTTATTGCAAGGTGCTGCAGGTCTCGGCCGTCCACGTCTATCTCACCTATCCCTTCGTGTTGTCCTGGTCGCTGCTGGAAGCGATGGCCAGCGGCTGCCTGGTGATTGGTTCGCGTACGGAGCCGGTGGAGGAGGTGATGCGGGATGGCGAGAACGGGGTACTGGTGGATTTTTTTGATACGGAGGCGCTGGTGGAGCGCGTCTGCTGGGGGTTGGAGAAACCGGATAGCTACGTGGGAATTTGTGATACCGCATGTGGAGCAAAGCTCCGATATGGTGCAGGAGAGGGGGTGCTTGGATATGGTCTGCTGGTAGATATATGAAATATGAGAAAAATAAATATGAATTTTACAGTGAATTGTTGGGTTTTTATAGATTTTGGATGATTGTGATCTTTAGATTTGTTTTGATATTTGTTGCAATGTTAATTGCGTGGCCCGCTTTTGCTGATTCAGATGATGGCGAGGGGAGGGACGAAAAAGTGGCGGATGGGTTTGCACGTTGTGCTGCGTACTATTTCTTGAGGTTTGCTGGTGAGGAAGATGGTTCAAAGAAGGAGGGGTATTTGAATATTTCGAAATCCAACTATAACTTCTCCGTTGTTTTTTCAAGTGAGCTGTATGCGAAAAATGCCACACTGATTGAGCGGGACAAAATATTAAAAGAAATTTCTGGTGTTGATGGAAGGTTTATTCATGAATACGCTACGAATATTACCGTTAAATGTGCAGATTTGTTGGTTAAATATATGGATCGGTTAAAGGATAGGGGTGTTTTGTTTAGATAGTTTGTTGTGCTGACTTTTGCTAAAGAGGGATGAGATGGCTTCTTTTAAAGATTTTTGGAACTGGCTGAAAGGGGCTGGTACGACATCTTCGGTACATGATGTCTATGGTTCTTGGAGGGGGTTTGTTAATGCATGTACAGATAATGCTGTTAATTCGACGGCGGGGGCTAAAGATAGTAATGCTTTATGAATTTACTCAAAACAATTGTATTGCGCGATGAATGTCATAATTAATAAACATAGTAGGCTTTCTGCGAAAGAAAATCGGAATAAAAAGGACGCCTTGGAAGCAGAGGAAGGTTGCGATGTGCATGATCGGAAAAGCCTAAGGTCGGTTGATTTGATAGGTGCTGGTTTGTTGTCGGTGATTCTTGTCATGTTGGCTGCTCTGGTGTTATGGGTTGCAGCGCCAAGGAAGTTCGGGTTGATTATCGTTTCTTTGTTGGTTTTGGCGGTTTTTTTTGTTTTTAAGTTTTTGGTGGCTTGGGAAGGTAATTCATCAGGAGATAAGAAATGAGTTCTAATGAAAAGGCTGATTAGCTTGGTGGTGCATGGCTGATGCATGGGTTTCATAAAATGGGATGAGTTGTTACAAATGCGGGCACGATTAGGCTGGGGGTAAGGTAATGACTATCTGTGGGGAATGTGACCGCATGAAGGGGGTTGGATGAGTGTACGCAATGTCAGTAAGAATGAAATAGTGAAGGCTGCTTTATCAGAGCCTTCGCTATTGGTGTGGGTTGTTTTCTCTGAAATCTTTGCTTTGATTATAAAATTTGATTTCGGGGTAAAGCATGTTTTTGATGCCGTATACCACCATGTGGCGGCTGTTGTACCGGTTATAAGGTATGCAGATCCTGCTAATAGTTTCGTCGGTCTAGATGCTGTCCATCACTATGCGGTCATGTGGCTGTTATCCCCGCTCCTGTTTGTATATTTTGTTCTCTTTAGGCGAAACTCTTGGCAGACATTGATGATATGTAAGATGGATAAGACCGTGCCTAATATTATGGATTGGTTTCTTTGTGGGCTCATAGGCGTTGGAATATTATTCTTTCCTGTTTGGGAGGGCGGGCCGGCAAAGTTCATTTTCTTTTCGTTGTTTTCTTTTGCTCTGTTGTCTGCATTGCTTACATGGGTCTTTATGTCAATTCTTTTTTCGTCGTTCATTAGTTTTTTGTCGAACGTCGTTCTGAATAAATGTGCGAAATTTAAAAGGAGCTGATATGAGGCTCTATTTTTATAGATTTTTTGTGGCAATGATGTCTGTTTTTTATTGCATGCCTTCATTTTCTGGAAGTAATGGTGATTGGAAATATATTTCTGAGCTAATAAGGTATGGTTCGTATAAAGAATTCGCTGGGTATATTGAAGAGAAGCCTTATCTAATAAAAGAGGTATATGAGGGGAGGACGGTCTTGGCTGTGGCTGCGTACTGGGGGAGGAAGAGTATGGTTAATTTTTTACTTAGTGCTGGTGCTGACCCAAATGATACTGTGGATTTTGATAAGACACCTCTGAGCTATGCGTTGAGTGGGCTTGGCGGGCCGCATGTGTATTACTCCAGTAATGGAGAGGTGGTGTTGGAAAGGGTGTTTGATTATTTGAATGTTATATTGTCTTTATTGCAAAATGGTGCTGAATATAAGGGTGTCTATAAATTTGGACCATCTGGAATGGTTGTATATGTTTATGATTTAATTATTGAAAGTGTTTGCGATAGCGATATATATCGTAGCGATTTCGAAGGGAAAATTTCTGAAATTTCTCGTGTCATGAATGTGGAGGGTAGGGCGATAAAAAATAGTTTCTATCTGATGCATCTGAAGCGCGTTGGCCAAATAAGCGAGGGGTGTTTTTCGTTGTTTTGGTTTCATTGATTTACTATTTTCACGTTTAGCATAATTGAATGACGGTGCCAAATATGATGGTGAGTAGGTTTGTTGTTTTAATGGTTGTCTGTCAGGCTTTGTTTGCTTGTTCAATTGGAAGGTCAGATTTGGATGTGTATTTCAGTAATATTATTAATGGGCATTCTGGAGGTGTTTTCCCTTACAAAGAAAAAAGAATTGAATTTGTTTGCGTTCTTCAGGCATATCAAAATAGGGTGAAAAGTAAGAAAAATGTAAATTTTGTGGAATTGATAAATGTTGAGTTAGAGAGGGTTGGGTTTGTGGGTTCAGAAGGAAAGTGGCAGTTGGTTATATTGTCAGATGGCAGGATATTTGTTGATGCTGTTGACCGATATGTTGCACCTCTTCATAGCCCTTTGGATGGTAATCAGGGTGAATGGCGGAGTGATGTGGGGAAAAATTCTGAGGAATGTGTTAGCGGGGGAAATGTGAAATTTGTTGTTTTTGTTAATGAACGAACTGAAGAACGTAGAGTAGGTATCGTGTCTAATTAAAGGGGAGGTTGGTGTGTCCTATCTTGATGAGCTTCACAAAATTTCTTCTGAATACGCGGATAATTTCGGGTTGTCTGGTCCGGTCAATGGCGATGCAGATGCATTTCGACATGCTTATTCAAGCGCGCAGATGACTAGGGATTATGGCTACGAGAGCGCATATCATGCAGGTACTTGGTGGGAAATACTTGGATTGATAAATGGAGAAAAAGAAAGCGCGGCAAGAATGGACGCGTGGAATAATTACGTAGGGCGAGAAATAGCCCGGGAGCTTGGTCCTAATGCAACTAACGATCAACTCGCTGATGCAGTACGTAAAGCGTTAGAGGATGGCCGACTTGTGCGCGAGCCGCAGAATGGCTCAGGTGGTCAGCTCTTTGACAAAATAGGGAATGGTATATCCGATGCACTAGACCGCTTCATCGAACGTATAAAAGACCTCTTCAACAAAGCCGAATCCCAAGCCTCTCCGATCATCCTGGACCTAGACGGCGACGGCGTCACCACTGTCTCTAAAACTTCCGGCATCCACTTCGACCATGACAGTAACGGTTTCGCGGAGCTGAGCGGCTGGGTGGGTGCGGGCGATGGCCTGCTGGTCTGGGACCGCAACGGTAATGGCGTGATTGATGATGGGGCGGAACTGTTCGGCAACAACACGCTGCTGTCGACCGGACAGAAGGCGGCCAACGGCTTTGCGGCGCTGCGTGATCTGGACGGTAACGGCGATGGCGTGTTCGATGCCTACGACGTGCTGTGGTCGGAGCTGCGGGTGTGGCGAGACCAAAACCAGGACGGCGTCTCGCAGGCCGATGAGCTGCTGACTCTGGACGAATTGGGTATCGCCTCGATCTATCTTGGCTACACCAACTCCACCTATATCGACGCGCAAGGCAATGCGCACAAACAGGTCGGCAGTTTTACCTGGGCCGACGGCAGTACTGGTACGGCTACCGACGTGTGGTTTTCCGTCGACTATGCGGACACCGTGGAACTGGATCTGATCGAAGTCCCCGAAGATATTGCCGCATTGCCCAACCTGGCTGGTTTCGGCAATGTGCGCAGCCTGCATCAAGCGATGGCACGGGATGAAAGCGGACAGTTGCGTGCTTTGGTCGAGCAGTTCGGGGCAGAAACCGATCCACGTGTGCGTCACCAGCTAATGGAAGAGATCCTGTACGCGTGGACGGGGGCAGGGAACATCGCGGCGAACAGTCGGGGTGCAAACATCGATGCGCGCAAATTGGTGGCTCTCGAAACCTTTTTGGGGGATGGCTACAATCAAACAGGGAGCTGGGGTAAGAATCCGGGACCTCAGGCGGCGCTGGTGCTCGAAGAGGCTTTTCAGACTCTCCATGCCGAGCTTTACCAGGGGTTGATGCGGGGTACACACTTGCAGGCACTGATCGAGCAGATCGGACTGGTCTGGAGCGATGATGGTCTGCAATTCAGTCTTGCGACAGTAGCGGAACATTTGAATGAGCTGTATGCGACAGACAGATTGCAAGCGGTCGGTCTGGCACAATCATTTAGTCATCTGTTATCTGCAGTGGAGGGTATTGAGGGACTGGAAATTGATTCCTTTGTTCATCACTTGGGGGGCTCGGGCAGTTTGTTGGCGGCCGTGGTTTTGGCAGGGAATGCCAAAGTTGTTTATGGAGAGCCAGGGGCTAATGTCAGCGGTACTTCTGCGGATGAAATACTGATAGGGTCTTCGGAAGGTGTAACGCTGTCGGGTGGTAGCGGTCGAGACATAGTGCTTGGAGGAAGTGGCAACGACACGCTGTACGGGGATGCAGGCAACGACACCCTGAATGGCGGTGCGGGCGATGATGTGATCTACGCTGGCGCGGGCAACGACGTGCTGTACGGCGGGGAGGGCAACGACTCGCTGTACGGCGAGGCGGGCAACGATACCCTGGACGGCGGCGCCGGCAACGACTATCTGGTCGGTGGCAATGGGAGTGACACCTATCTGTTCCGGGTGGGTTCGGGCCAGGATAGGGTCTACAACTACGATGCCTCCACGAACCGGATCGACGTGGTGCGTTTCGAGGATGTGGCCTCGGATGGCCTGAGCGGGGTGTTCCGTGCGGGCGACGACCTGATCCTGGCATACGGGGAGTCGGACCGGGTGACACTCAGGAGCCACTACCTGGGAAATTCCTACCAGGTCAATCGGTTCGAGTTCTCGGATGGCAAGAGTCTGACGGTCAATCAGCTGTACGCGGCCTACGATATCCAGTTGAGCGAGGGCAACGACAGCATCACGTTCACGGCGTCGAATGAGCGCATCGACGGCGGTGCGGGTGATGATGTGATCTACGCCGGCGCGGGCAACGACGTGCTGTACGGCGGGGAGGGCAACGACTCGCTGTACGGCGAGGCGGGCAACGATACCCTGGACGGCGGCGCCGGCAACGACTATCTGGTCGGTGGCAATGGGAGTGACACCTATCTGTTCCGGGTGGGTTCGGGCCAGGATAGGGTCTACAACTACGATGCCTCCACGAACCGGATCGACGTGGTGCGTTTCGAGGATGTGGCCTCGGATGGCCTGAGCGGGGTGTTCCGTGCGGGCGACGACCTGATCCTGGCGTACGGGGAGTCGGACCGGGTGACACTCAGGAGCCACTATCTGGGGAGCAACTACCAGGTCAATCGGTTCGAGTTCTCGGACGGCAAGAGCCTGACGGTCAATCAGCTGTACGCGGCCTACGACATCCAGTTGAGCGAGGGCAACGACAGCATCACGTTCACGGCGTCGAATGAGCGCATCGACGGCGGGGCGGGTGATGATGTGATCTACGCCGGCGCGGGCAACGACGTGCTGTACGGCGGGGAGGGTAACGACTCGCTGTACGGCGAGGCGGGCAACGATACCCTGGACGGCGGCGCCGGCAATGACTATCTGGTCGGTGGCAATGGGAGTGACACCTATCTGTTCCGGGTGGGTTCGGGCCAGGATAGGGTCTACAACTACAATGCCTCCACGAACCGGATCGACGTGGTGCGTTTCGAGGATGTGGCCTCGGATGGCCTGAGCGGGGTGTTCCGTGCGGGCGACGACCTGATCCTGGCGTACGGGGAGTCGGACCGGGTGACACTCAGGAGCCACTACTTGGGGAGCAACTACCAGGTCAATCGGTTCGAGTTCTCGGACGGCAAGAGCCTGACGGTCAATCAGCTGTACGCGGCCTACGATATCCAGTTGAGCGAGGGCAACGACAGCATCACGTTCACGGCGTCGAATGAGCGCATCGACGGCGGTGCGGGTGATGATGTGATCTACGCCGGCGCGGGCAACGACGTGCTGTACGGCGGGGAGGGCAATGACTCGCTGTACGGCGAGGCGGGCAACGATACCCTGGACGGCGGCGCCGGCAACGACTACCTGGTCGGTGGCACCGGGAGCGACACCTACCTGTTCGGACGCGGATACGGGCAGGACACGGTGTACGACTACGACACGACGTCAGGTAACGCCGATCGCCTGTTCTTCGGGGACGACATCGCATCCGACCAGCTCTGGTTCAGCCGCAATGGCAATCACCTGCAAGTGAGCGTGATCGGCACCGACGACCAGGTGACGATCAACAACTGGTACTCCGGTTCGGCCTACCGCGTCGAGCAGTTCCATGCTGGTGGTGGGGCGGTGCTGTTGCACGGCCAGGTCGCGGCGCTGGTGTCCGCGATGGCGGCCTTCTCGCCGCCTGCGGCCGGTGAGACCTGCCTGTCGGGGAATTACCGCGAGACGCTCGATGCGGTGATCGCAGCCAACTGGCAGTAGTGCCGAAGGCGCCACGGCGGGCTGCGAGGCCGGCCGTGGCGGTTCCGATTCCCCTCGTTTCGCGCGCAGGTGCCCGCGTTGGGCTCCCTGCGCGCCCCGATACCCGATGACAGAAGAATCCCTCGCCCTTGCGCCGGAGGATGCGGCCAGCGCGCGCCAGCCCGATACGGGTCTGGCCTGCCTGGTGATGCTGGCTCGCTTTCATGGCGTGGCGGCCGACCCGGACCAGTTGGCGCACGAATACGTGGTGGATGGCGCGCCGTTCGGCGTGGCCGAGATCCTGCTGGCCGCGAAGAAGCTCGGCCTGCAGGCCAAGCGCGTGACGACTCCGCTGGAGCGCCTGGCGCGCACGCCGCTGCCGGCCGTGGCGCTGACCGCTGAAGGCGGCTTTGTGGTGCTCGCGCGCGCCGACGAAGACAAGGTACTGATCCAGGACCCCCGTGCCGGGCGCCCGCAGGTGGTGGCGCGCGCGGAGTTCGCGGAACGCTGGACGGGCGAACTGATCCTGTTCACCTCGCGCGCCTCGCTCGCGGGCGAGATGGCGCGCTTCGATTTTTCCTGGTTCGTGCCCGCGCTGGTCAAGCACCGGCGGCTGATCGGCGAGGTGCTGGCGGTGTCGTTCGCGCTCAACCTCTTCGCGCTGGTCACGCCGCTGTTCTTCCAGGTGGTGATGGACAAGGTGCTGGTGCATCGCGGGCTCACCACCCTGGACGTGATCGCCATCGGGCTGCTGGCGGTGTCGGTGTTCGAGGTGTTGCTCTCGGGCCTGCGCAGCTACGTGTTCGCCCACACCACCAGCCGCATCGACGTGGAACTGGGCGCGCGGCTCTTCCGCCACCTGCTGGCGCTGCCGCTGGCCTACTTCCAGGCCCGCCGGGTGGGCGATTCGGTGGCGCGCGTGCGTGAACTGGAGAACATCCGCGCCTTTCTCACCGGCAACGCCATCACCGTGGTGCTGGACGTGTTCTTCTCGGTGGTGTTCATCGCCGTGATGCTGCTCTACAGTGGCTGGCTCACGCTGGTGGTGCTGGCCTCGCTGCCGCTGTACGCGGTGATTTCCCTGTCCATCACCCCGTTGCTGCGCGCGCGCCTGCACGAGAAGTTCAACCGGGGCGCGGAAAACCAGGCCTTTCTGGTGGAGGCGGTATCGGGCGTCGATACGGTCAAGAGCATGGCGGTGGAGCCGCAGATGACCCGCCGCTGGGACAACCAGCTGGCGGCCTACGTGTCGGCGAGCTTCCGCGCCAACACCCTGTCCACCATCGCCCACGAAGGCGTGAATCTGGTGGGCAAGCTGGTCACCGTGGGCACGCTGTGGCTGGGTGCGCGGCTGGTCATCGAAGGCGAACTGAGCGTGGGGCAGTTGATCGCCTTCAACATGCTGGCCGGCCGGGTGGCGCAGCCGATCATGCGGCTGGCGCAGTTATGGACCGATTTCCAGCAGGTGGGCATCTCCGTGCAGCGCCTGGGTGACATCCTCAACACGCGCACGGAACTGGCCACCGGCAACCGCTCGACCCTGCCGCCGCTGGCCGGGCGCATCGAATTCGACCAGGTGCGCTTCCGCTACCGCCCGGACGGCCCCGAGGCGCTGCGTGGGGTCAGCCTGACGATCGCGCCCGGCGAGGTGGTGGGCATCGTCGGGCGTTCCGGTTCGGGCAAGAGCACGCTCACGCGGCTGGTGCAGCGCCTGTTCGTGCCCGAGCGCGGGCGGGTGCTGGTCGATGGCATCGACCTGGCGCAGGCCGACGCCGCCTCGCTGCGCCGCCAGATCGGCGTGGTGCTGCAGGAGAACCTGCTGTTCAACCGCACGATCCGCGAGAACATCGCGCTGGTGGACCCCGGCGCGCCCATCGAGGCGGTGATCGAGGCGGCGAAGCTGGCCGGCGCGCACGACTTCATCCTGGAACTGCCGGACGGCTACGACACCGTGGTGGGCGAGCACGGTGCCACGCTCTCCGGCGGGCAGCGCCAGCGCATCGCCATTGCCCGCGCGCTGATGGGCCAGCCGCGCATCCTGATCTTCGACGAGGCCACCAGCGCGCTCGACTACGAATCCGAACGCATCATCCAGGCCAACATGCGCGCCATCTGCCGCGGGCGCACGGTGATCATCATCGCCCACCGCCTGTCGGCCGTGCGCGGGGCGAACCGCATCGTGGTCATGGACAAGGGCGAAATCGTCGAAACCGGCACGCACGACGAACTCGCCGGGCTCGAAGGCGGGCGCTACGCGCATCTGCTGGCCCTGCAGGGAGGTGCCGGATGAAGCCGCGCCTGCAAGCCCTGCGCGATCTGTTCGCGCGCTACCGTGCGGTGTTCGGCCATGCCTGGCGCCACCGGCACCAAATGGACCCACCCGCGCGCCTGCCGCACGAAGCGCGCTTTCTGCCCGCCACGCTGGCGCTGCAGGAGACGCCGGTGCACCCGGCGCCGCGCGTGGCGATGGGGCTGATCCTGCTGTTCGCGCTGCTCGCCTTGCTGTGGGCGGTGTTCGGCCACGTGGACGTGGTGGCCACGGCCGCCGGCAAGATCGTGCCCGACAGCCGCAGCAAGGTGGTGCAGCCGCAGGAAACCGGGACCATCCAGGCCATTCACGTACGCGATGGGCAGGTCGTGCGTGCGGGCGAGCTGCTGATCGAACTCGACGCCACCTCGGCGCTTGCGGATGTGGAGCGTTTGCGCAGCGACTTGCTGTCCGCATTGCTTGAAAGCGTGCGCAATGCGGTGCTGCTGGGGGCGCTCGAGAATGGGGGGCGGCTGGAGCGGGAGGCGCTGGAGTCCGCCCTGCCGGCAGACTTGGACGCGCCACGCAGGGAATCCGAGTACCGTCTGGTGAGTGGCACGCATGTGGCCCATGCTTCTGCGCTGGCCCAGCTCGACGCCGAAGTCACGCGGCGGGAGGCCGAGCGGCGGGCCACACTGGCCATGGTCGAGAAGCTGCGGCAGACTCTGCCGATCGTCGAACAACGTGCGCGCGACTACCGGGACCTGATGGAAAAGCGCTTCGTCTCGCGCCACGGCTACCTGGAACTGGAGCAGGCGCGCATCGAGCAAGAGCGCGATCTGGCCGCGCAGCGCGAGAAGCTGGCGGAAATCGCCGCATCGCGGCTGGAGGCCGAGCGGCAGAGAGCGCGCCTGGAGGCGGAAACGCGACGGGAATGGCTGGAAAACCGCAAGGCGGCCGAGGAGCGTGCGGCGGCCCTGGCGCAAGAACTGGTCAAGGCGGAAAGCCGGGGGCGCCTGATGCTGTTGTCTGCGCCGGTGGATGGGCGCGTGCAGCAGTTGGCGGTGCATACCCTGGGTGGGGTGGTGACCCCGGCACAGCCGTTGATGGTGATCGTGCCGCTCGACAATCCGCTGGAAGTCGAAGCCCTGGTGCCGAACAAGGACATCGGCTTCGTGCATGCTGGGCAAGAGGTGGAAATCAAGGTGGAAACCTTCCCGTTCACCAAGTACGGTACGCTGGCCGGCCAGGTAATCGATGTTTCGTCGGATGCCATCCAGGACGAGAAGCTCGGCCTGGTGTTCGCCGCGCGGGTGCGTCTGGAGCGCGACACCCTGTGGGTGGATGGCCGCGAGCTGCGGCTGTCGCCGGGCATGGCGGTGACGGTGGAGGTGAAGACCGGCACGCGGCGCTTGATCGAGTATTTCCTCGGGCCGCTGCTGCGCTACGCCGACGAAAGCCTGCGCGAGCGGTGAAATGAAAAAGGCCCGGCAACTGCCGGGCCTCTATCCCGCGGTGCGGCCTGTGTGGGATCAGGCCACGGCAACCGGAATCTTGCCGATCTTTGCCTGCCACTCCTTCGGCCCGGTGTTGTGCACGCTGGTGCCGCTGGAATCCACCGCCACGGTCACTGGCATGTCTTCCACGGTGAACTCGTAGATGGCCTCCATGCCCAGGTCTGCGAAGCCCACGACCTTGGCTTCCTTGATGGCCTTGGAAACCAGGTAGGCGGCGCCGCCGACGGCCATCAGGTAGGCAGACTGGTTGTCCTTGATGGCGTCGATGGCGACCGGGCCGCGCTCGGACTTGCCGATCATGGAGATCAGGCCGGTCTTCTCCAGCATCATGCGGGTGAACTTGTCCATGCGCGTGGCGGTGGTGGGGCCGGCGGGGCCGACCACTTCGTCGCGCACCGGATCGACCGGGCCCACGTAGTAGATCACGCGGTTGGTGAAGTCCACCGGCAGCTTCTCGCCCTTGGCCAGCATGTCGTGGATGCGCTTGTGCGCGGCGTCGCGGCCGGTGAGCATCTTGCCGTTGAGCAGCAGGATCTGGCCAGGTTTCCAGGCGGCCACTTCCTCCTTGGTCAGCGTGTCGAGATTGACCCGGGTGGCGACGTTGGTGTCGGCCTTCCAGGTGACCTGCGGCCAGTCTTCCAGCTTGGGCGTGGGCAGCTTGGCGGGGCCGGAGCCGTCCAGGTGGAAGTGCACGTGGCGGGTCGCCGCACAGTTCGGGATCATCGCCACCGGCAGGCTGGCCGCGTGGGTGGGGTAGTCCATGATCTTCACGTCCAGCACGGTGGTCAGGCCGCCCAGGCCCTGGGCGCCGATGCCCAGCGCATTCACCTTTTCCATCAGTTCCAGGCGCAGTTCCTCGACGCGGTTGAGCGCGGCGCCGGAAGCAGCCTTGGCCTTCAGTTCATGGATGTCCACCGGGGCCATCAGGGATTCCTTGGCGAGCAGCAGGGCCTTTTCCGGCGTGCCGCCGATGCCGATGCCGAGGATCCCGGGCGGACACCAGCCGGCGCCCATGCTCGGCACGGTCTTCAGCACCCAATCGACGATGGAGTCGGAGGGATTGAGCATGGCCATCTTGGTCTTGTTCTCCGAACCGCCGCCCTTGGCCGCACAGATGACTTCCACGTGGTGGCCGGGGACGATCTCGTAATGCACCACGGCCGGGGTGTTGTCCTTGCTGTTCTGGCGCTTGCCGGCCGGATCGAGCAGCACGGAGGCGCGCAGCTTGTTGTCGGGGTGGTTGTAGGCGCGGCGCACGCCTTCGTCGATCATCTCCTGCACGCTGCGCTTGGCGTCCCACTTCACGTCCATGCCCACTTTCAGGAAGACCACGGCGATGCCCGTGTCCTGACAGATGGGGCGGTGGCCTTCGGCGCTCATGCGCGAGTTGGTGAGAATCTGCGCGATGGCGTCCTTGGCCGCCGGGTTTTCCTCGCGTTCGTAGGCTTCGCCGAGCGCCTGGATGTAGTCCAGCGGATGGTAGTAGCTGATGTACTGGAAGGCATCCGCGATGGACTGGATCAGGTCTTCTTCGCGAATCACGGTCATGGCGAGGTTCTCCGTAGTGAAGGGGCGGGGCCCGTTGCGGGGTGGCGTCGAAGCGCGGAATTCTAGCACCGCGCGGCAGATGCCCGGCGTGCCTGGACGGGTGGGCGACCGTGTCGGATGCGCTGTACGCGGCCATTCCAGGGCCGTAAGATCGGCTGCCGTGCGGTGCGCCGGCCCCGGATGGCGGCCTGGCCTACCGGATGCACGCCCCCGACTTCCACAGGAGCCCGATCATGAAGAAGAAAACACACAGCTGCCTCGCCGTCCTGGCGATGGGCATGGGCCTGAACGCCTGCGCCACCACCGAGGCGGAAATCAAGCCCTATCCGCCTGCGGCCGAGGGCCAGGTGCGCCACGTCATCCAGTTGCCGCAGCAGGCCAACGAATACGATTTCAAGGTCGAACTGATCGCCGGCAAGACCATGGAGGTCGATTGCAACCACCGCAGCCTGGGCGGCGAGTGGCAGGAAAAGACCGTGCAGGGCTGGGGCTACACCTATTACGAGCTGGAGAAGGTCGGCCCCGGCATCAGCACCATGATGGCCTGCCCGCCGGGCAGCACCCGGCAGGCTTTCGTGCAGGTGGGCGGCGAACCGCTGCTGGTGCGCTACAACAGCAAGCTGCCGCTGGTGCTGTACGCGCCGAGCGATGTGGAGGTGCGCTACCGGGTGTGGGCGGCCGGCCTGGAAAGCGTGCCGGCACCGCGCCGCTGATCCGTCTGACCGCTGTTGAAGGTGCTGGATGGTGGGTATCTAGTCCTCGCATATAGCGTTTCGGGAGAGTCACATGGCCACCAGCACTGTTTTCACCAACAACCCTTCTTCCTCGGCGATGGCGTCACCGCTACCGAAGATTTCATGAGCGAGCGTGCCAGCCAGGACCAGGACGAACGCGAAGCCCTATGAACTCGCCGGCTTTGTCATAGAGCCGTGGCCTGCCCCTCTTTGGGGTTTCATATCCTGTCAGCCAGTCGCGCCATCAAGTCCATGCGTTCATGCAGAATCGCCACGATCAACGTGGGCGTCCCTCACGCGGCAGGCAAAACACATAGTGATGCCCGCAGTGCGCCATGCGCAACGCCGGATGGATTGCGCTCATGTCCTTGAAAGCACCCTCACCGGCAACCAGGCGCTCAATACCTTGTTTTAGCCGGGTGATGTAGCTGCGCACCTGCGCATCGCCCCATTGCTTGCGCGCAGATCCGCTTCCGCCGCATCCGTCAGTGTGTAAGCCGTCAAGTGCGGCGGCCCTCGGCAAGTTCTTCATCGAGAATTTCCCCGATGCGCTTGCCGGACACTTTTCCTGCCAAACCTTCGTTGATGCGTACCGCCAGCAAGGCTTTCAGTTCCTGCCAAGCCTGATCGCCGTCTGCATCGCCGGGAAACAAACGTTCCAGTGCGTATTGCTTGATCGTCTTGCCCTGCAAGGCGGCCAGGGCTTTCAGGCTTTGGTGCTGCTGATCGGTAATGTCGATGGTCAGACGGCTCATGTGACGGCTCCCAGTGTTCCCACAAACCCACATTAGCACAAGCGCGGATGGCGTCAAGAAACTGAGCAGATCCTGCTCGTCCGCCGTTTTGGCCCGCTTGATGCCTCGACCACCAAGAGGCTGCGCACGGCCACTTCGGTTGAACTGGAGCAATGGACCGACAACATTCTCGATGCGCGGACGCTGGAGGAGGTTTTCAGCCAGGGCTGAAACCAGCGGAAAATCGGAGGATTCGCGGTCACTGCGGAAAAGGATGAAAAACGGTCCCGGCGGGTTTTCCGCCGGGGCCGTGGTGCTTCTGGAATGGATCAGAAAGTGTACCTGGCCGTCAGGGTGAAACTGCGTGGATCACCGTAGCGGCCGTAGTTGTTGTAGAAGCCCGTGTAGTACTTCTTGTCGAACAGGTTGTTGATGTTCATTTGCAGGCTCAGATCCTTGCCGGCCTGATAGCTGGCGAACGCATGAACCAGGGCGTAGCTTGCTTGCTCTGTGTCACCACCGCCAGGGCGCTTGTCTTTTTCGTAGATCCGGCTTTGCCAGCTCAGATGGCCGCCAAGCGTCCAGCGGTTCCATTCGCCGGGCAGGCGGTAGGAGGTGCTCAGGCGCAGCAGGTTCTGCGGCTGGATGGTCTGCACGGCGCTGCCGTCGCCATCCTTGGAGATGCGCCGGGTGAACCCGCCGGCCACGTTCCAGCCGCGCAGCGGTTCGCCCGAGACTTCCAGCTCGTAACCGCGCGTCGTGGTGCCATCGACGGCCTTGTAGCGGTATTCGCTGTCTATGATGGCGTCGAACTCGGCCAGGTTGTCCTGCTTGACTTTGAAGATCGCCGCCGAGACGTTGAGTCTGCCGCCGTGGAACGAACCCTTGAGGCCGGCTTCGTAGTTCGTGCCGATGATGGGGTCGAGCAGCGCGCCGTTGCGGTCGCGGACGGTCTGTGTATTGAATATGTCAGCGTAGCTGGCGTAGGCCGAGTAGTTGTCCGAGACATCGTAGATCAGCCCGGCATAGGGGGTCAGTTCCTGATGATATCTGGCGGTCGAGGTGACGCCCCAATTCGTCAGTGAGTAATCGACGTTGGTCAGGCGCGCGCCCAGAATCAGTTTGAGCGGGTCGGCCAGGCTCAGGCGGCTGGCGACATAGGCGGCTTTTTCCCTGTGGTCGATGTAGATGGGGTTGTCGGTGCGGTGGACCGTACCGAACTGCGGATAGGGGTAAGAACCCTGGTTGTAGTAGCTGTCGAGCGGCGGGACCGGCAGGCGCTCGTAGAAGAGCCGGCTTTCGTCGTATTGGTAGTGGGAGTAGCCCAGCATCAGTTCATGTTCCCGCCCGAGCAGGGTGAAGGGGCCGGAGGCGGAAAGATCGAAGGTGTCTTCCTGCTTGTCGATGTCGTAATACATGCCACCCAGCCAGAAACTGCCAGCGCCGGTCTCGCGGTCGAACACCCCTTCGAGCGTGCGAAGCTTGGGCGTCGTCTCGGTTTTCCGGTAGCTGTACTGCAGCCTGGCCTGCCAGCCGTTGGCGAATCGCTTCTCCAGGCTGGCGAAGCTCGCCAGGCGTTCGGAGTCGATGTAGGTCCAGTCCGCGGCGGTCGTGGTCGAGCGCGAGAAATTCGTCCTGCTCCCGTCGGCGTAATACATCGGCACCGGCGCGCCGTAGGTGGCACCCCTGGTGAGGCTGTCGTGGTAATCGACGCCCAGGGTGAACAGCATGTCGGCAGGCAGGTCGGCTTCCAGCACGCCGTACACCCCGGTGCTGCGCTTGTCGTAGTAGTCCAGATAGGACTTCCGGTCGGCATGGGTGGCGACCAGCCGTCCGCGGATTTTTCCTTCCGCCGCCAGCGGGCCGGACAGGTCGATCTCGCCCCGATAGGCATCCCAGCTGCCGGCGCTCAGTTGCGCGTGCCCCTGGAATTCCCGGGTGGGTTTCTTGCGCACCAGGTTGATGGCGGCGGAAGGCTCGCCCGTGCCGCTCAATAGGCCGGCCGCGCCGCGCACGATTTCTACCCGATCGTAGATGGCGTTGTCGGAGAACCAGTCGTTACTGAATCCGAAACCGTTGTCCGACGAAGACACCCCATCGTGGCGGATCTTGGTGATTTCGAAACCGCGTGCGCTGGGCAGGGTGCGGTTGCTTTCGTACTGGTTCATGGTGATGCCGACCGTGCGCTCCAGGGTATCGGTCAGCGTGGTCAGCCCCTGGTCGTCCATCTGCTGCCGCGTGACCACCGTGACGGACTGCGGTGTGTCACGCAGCGTCAGGCCAAGACCGGTGGCAGTGCGGTTCGGGCCGCGCTGGGTGTAGCTACCGGTTCTCTCGGTCGTGCCGCTGCGGTCGGCTGAGGCACTCACCGTCACCGGTGTCAGCGTGACATCGCCGCCACTCGGCGCCTGCTCCAGCGTGAAACCGTTGCCCTGCCTCACCGCAACCAGCCCGCTGCCAACGAGCAGGCGTGCCAGCGCCTGGGCGGCGGTATGGCTGCCTTGCACACCGGGGCTGTGCTTGCCGCCGCCGGCGATCTCCGGGGTGAAGGACACGTTGATGCGGGTTTGCGCGGAGAATGCCGTCAGCGCGTTCTGCAGCGGGCCGGCGGGGATGGCGAAGTCGAAGGCGGCTTCCTGCGCCCGCGCGGTGGCGGGCAGGGCCAGCGTGGTACCGGCCGCGCCGAGGAAGGCGAGGTGCAGGGCGAGCGCCAGCGGGCGCAGCAGTTTGGGCGGATGTTTGCTCATGTTGCGGGTTCCTCGAAGAATGGATGGCATGGCGCGCATGGGGCGCTCATGCCTTCAAGTCGTTCGAGAAACGCAAATCAACAACACTTGGCAAAAATTTTTTCCCGCACCTTCACGAGGCGGTGACGCGCACCCAGTAACGGGTGCGGTAGACGACCCGGATGGGCAGTGTGGCCGACAGGTTCTGCAGTACGCCGGGAATGTCGTCGAGGTGGAAGACGCCGGACAGGGTGAGGTGGGCGATGGCCGGGTCGCAGCCGAGGTGGCCCTTGTGGTGGCGAGCCAGTTCGTCGATGACGCGGCCGAGTGGCCAATTGTCCACGGCCAGCAGGCCGTTGCTCCAGGCGTCGGCGTTGGCTTCGAGTGGTGCGGCGGGTTGTGTTGCCGTGGCGGAGAAGCGGGCTTGCTGGCCGGTTTGCAGCAGCAGGGGGGTAGCGCCATCCGCCGGGCGGATTTCCACGGCATGTTCGAACACCTGGACGAGGCTGTCGCCGGTATCGGCGCGTACCGCGAAGCGGGTGCCCAGGGCGCGGATGCTGCCGTGCCGGGTGCGGACGATGAAGGGTCGCTGCTGTGGGTCGGGCGCGGTGGTGATTAGGATTTCGCCGTGGTGGAGGCGGATTTCGCGCTGGCTGGCGTCGTAGCGCACGTCCAGCGCGGTGGCGGTGTTGAGTTGCAGTTGCCCGCCGTCGGCCAGCGTGATCTCGCTGCGTTCCCCGGTGCCGGTGCGGTGCGTTGCCGTCAGGACCTGGATGGCTTCCTTTTCTCGCCAGGCCAGCGTGCCGGTGGCGCCGGTCATCAGCAGCACGGTGAGGGTCTTGAGCATCTGCCGGCGTGCGCTGTGCGCGGCGTGGAAGGTGTCGCGGCCGACGGCTTCCGGCAACTGATCGAACGTATGCCGCAGGCGTTGGACGCGTTCCCAGGCTTGCCGGTGGGTGGGGTCGAGTGCCAGCCAGCGGGCGTGTTCCTGGTGTTCCGGGGCGTCCGGCCCTGCGTTGCGCAGGTCCAGATACCAGGCGGCGGCCCGTTCCAGCGTGGCGGCGTCCGGCCGCCGGGCGAACGTTTCAGTCATCGATCAGGGCCAGGCACTGGGCCATGGCGCGGATGAAGTGCTTGCGCACGGTGTTGGTGGACAGCCCCATCTGGCGGCCGACTTCGGCCAGGCTGAGGCCGTCGAGCTGCACGCGCAGGAAGATGTCGCGCGGGCGCTCGCCGAGCTGGTCGAGCAGGCGGTCGATTTCGAGCAGGGTTTCGACGATCTGCTGGCGGGCTTCCGGGGAGGGCGCGGCTGCGTCGGCGCGCATGGCCAGCGCGTCGGCGTAGGCCTGTTCGATGCTGCGCCGGCGGAACAGATCCACCAGCAGGTTGCGCGCGATGCTGCTCAGGTAGGCCTTGGGCTCGCGCAGTTCGTCGGCCCGGCGCTGCACCAGCACGCGGAGGAAGACGTCCTGGGCCAGGTCGCAGGCCTGGTCCGTGCATTGCAGGCGGCGGCGTATCCAGGTGCGCAGCCAGCCGTGGTGCGTGCTGTAGATCTGCTCGAACCGGGTGTCGAACTCGGCGGGGCTGCTTTCCATCGGGCGGCTGTGGGTGAAGAAGGGTTCGGCGGATTATAAACGAGAACCATTCTTAAACATGGGGTGCGCTCAGCGCGGCTTCCACCAGGGGTTTGGCCCAATCCGGCGTGTGTTGCAGGTCTGCCGCGACGGTGGGCCAGAGCAGTTGACCGTGCTGCATTTCGAGGATCGGGGTGGGGTCTGGGATGGGCTCGCCGGGAGCGGCGTCGGTGCTGTTGTCGAATACGCGCAGATAGGCGAGGTGGGGCATCAGCGCGATGAGGTTTGCGCGGGCGCGGATCCAGCGTTCACGGATCTTGGCTTCCGGAATGTCGTGCCCGCCGGCCGCGACGCGCGCCCGGACCCGGGCGATGTGCTGCTCGGGCGAGGACAGGCCGCAGAACCACATGATGACGTCGTGGCTGGCGGTGGCGGCCCGGAGGCGCTCGGGAACCTGGTTGCCGCCAAGCGTAGTTTCAAAAGCGTAGGCGTGGCCGTGCGCCAGAGCAAGGTCGAGGCGGCGCATGCCTTCCTGCCAGGCCCGGGCGTTGGCGTCGGTCTGGCCGCAACCGGTGGCTGCGACCAGCTCGCGTGCGAACTGGTCTGGATTGAACCAGTTCAGGCCGACCCGTTCCAGCAGGTGCCCGCCGATTGAACTTTTGCCGGCACCGTTGACGCCGGCCAGTATGAATATGACCGGACGGGGCATCAGAAGCCGCTGCCGGCCTTCACGCGGCCGTCGAGCCGGACGGGGGCGCGGCTCAGCGTGCGCAGGCGCTCGCTGGCGTCGTCGGCCTGCAGGGCGGCGAGACGTTGGTCGAAGCGGCGGCGCAGGGCGTCCAGCGCGGCATCGTCACCGCTGTCGGCAAGGGCCTGGACGATGGCGGCATATTCGTCGGCGGAGAGGATGACCGCTTCGGGCTCGTTGTGATTGGTGACGACGACCTTGCCGGTACGACTGACCGTTTTCATCACGCCGCGCCAGCCCAGCCGTTTGAGGTCGGAAGCCGGCGTGCGAGGCAGGGTGCCGATGGCATCGAGTTTGAGCGCTTGGGCCATGTACGGTCTCCGGAGACAATGAGGTAAATATAGCCTTATTTCCCAATATGGCAAATTTACCCTTTTTGCCACCGCTGTCCGGACGGGGGCTTTGCAGGCTGGCGGCTGGGCCGCAGGTGTGTTACGCGGGCGGGGCATTGAGCCGCCAGCGCCGCACCTTGTCGTACAGGGTGGGCTTGGGCAGCTTGAGCTCGGCGGCGGTGGCGGCGATGTCGCCCTGGTTGCGGCGCAGAGCCTCGCGGATCAGGGTTTTCTCGAATTCCTCCACCTGGCGGGCGAGGCCGACGGTATCGGCGGGTGCCCCGGCGGCGGTGCCCAGGCCGAGGGTGTCGTCGAGCAGGCCGAGTACCAGGCGGTCGGCCACGTTGCGCAGTTCGCGCACGTTGCCGGGCCAGTCGTGCGCCATCAGGCGGGCGAGCTGGGCGGCGTCCGGCGCAGGGGCGGGGCGCTGGTAGAGGCTGGCGGCCTGCAGGATGAAGTGTTCGAGGAGGATGGGGATGTCCTCGCGGCGTTCGCGCAGCGGCGGCAGGTCGATGAAGGCCACGCCGAGGCGGTAGTAGAGGTCGGCGCGGAAGGCCTGGCGGTCGCTCAGCGCCTTCAGGTCGTCCTTGCTGGCGGCCACCACGCGGCAATCCACCTCGACCTGCTTGTTGCTGCCGATGCGCTCGATGCGGCGTTCCTGCAGGGCGCGCAGCAGCTTGATCTGCACGGCGGCGGGCATGCTCTCGATTTCGTCGAGGAACAGGGTGCCGCCCTGGGCATACTCGAATTTGCCGATGCGCAGTTTGTTGGCGCCGGTGAAGGCGCCGGCCTCGTGGCCGAACAGTTCGCTCTCTGCCAGGTTTTCCGGCAGGCCGCCGCAGTTGAGCGGCACGAAGGGGTTGCGCCGGCGCGCGCTGTGGTCGTGCAGGCAGCGCGCGACGAGTTCCTTGCCGGTGCCGGTTTCGCCGTAGATCAGTACGTTGGCGGAGGTATCGGCCAGTGCCAGCAGGGTGCGGCGCACCTGCTCCATGCGCGCGGAGCGGCCGATCAGCGCGGACTGGATGCCGTGCCAGCTTTCCAACTGGTGGTGCAGCGCCTGGACCTGCAGGGTGAGGCGGCGCTTGTCCACCGCGCGGCGCACGGTGGAGATCAGTTGGTCGCTGGGGAAGGGCTTTTCGATGAAGTCGTAGGCGCCGTCGCGCATGGCCTGCACGGCCATGGCGATGTCGCCGTGGCCGGTGACCAGGATCACCGGCAGGTCGGCATCCAGGCCGCGCAGTTCGGCCTGCCATTGCAGGCCGCTCGTGCCGGGCAGCTGGACGTCGCACAGCACCACCAGCGGGGCGCCGGGGGCGACGTGGGGGCGGGCCTGCTCGACGCTGGCGTGGGCGTCTACGCTGAAGCCGGCGAGTTCCAGCGTCTGCGTACAGCCGAGGCGCACGTCGGGGTCGTCCTCGACGAAGAGGACGCGGATGGGGATGTCGTCGGTCATGTCGTCCGTCATGGTGTGGGGGCGTCCGGCGCGCGGGCCAGCACGATTTCGAAGCGGGCGCCGCCGCCGGGCAGGTTCCCGCCGCTCAGGGAGCCGCCCAGTTCGCGCGCGATGTGCGCGGACAGCGACAGCCCCAGGCCGAGGCCCACGCCGGCCTGCTTGCTGGTGGTGAAGGGTTCGAACAGGCGAGGCAGGATGTCGGCGCGGATGCCGGGGCCGCTGTCGTCGACGCGGATGCGCACGCGCTCGCCGTCGATGTGCGCGCATACGTGGATGCGCCGGTCGATGCCGTGGGTGACGGCGTCGATGGCGTTGCGCAGCAGGTTGACCAGCATCTGTTCCAGGCGGGTTTCGTCGGCCAGGACCTGCAGCACGGGCGGGTCGATCTCGGTGCGCAGGGTGACGCCGTGCTGGCGCAGGCTGGCGGCGACGAGGAATTCGGCGTTGGCCAGCGCGCGGGCCACCGAGGTGGGCGCGGGTGGTGCGCTGGGCTTGTGGGAGAACACCTTGAGCTGCCGGGTGATGCGCGCGAGGCGGTCGACCAGCTGGGTGAGGCGCTGCAGGTTGCTGCGCACGTCGGTCTCGCGCCCGTGCTCCATCAGTACCACGGTGTTGTCGGCGAGCGCGTGCATGGCGGCCAGCGGCTGGTTGAGTTCGTGGGCGAGGCCGGCGGACATCTGTCCGAGCGCGGCCATCTTGCCGGCCTGCACGAGTTCGTCGCGCGCGGCGCGCAGTTCGGCGGTGCGCGCGGCCATGTCCCTTTCCAGTTCGGCATGGGCGGCCTGCAGGGCGGCCTGGTTGCGCAGGCGCGCGCGGATGGTGCGCTGGCGCTGCCAGGCGAGCAGTCCGGCGAGCAGCAGCACGGTGCCGCCCAGCGCGGCGATCAGCGCGGCGGAGAGCGCCTGGTTGCGCACCGCGGTTTCGTCGTCGAGCACATAGACGTGCCAGTCGCCGTGTTCCAGCGCGCGGGAGGAGGCCACGTAGCGCTTGCCTTCCAGCACCACCTCGCGGGGTTCCTGCGCGGGGCCGGAGAGTTCGCGCCAGTCCAGCGCTGCGAGGGGGGCGTCGCCATACGGGCGGGCCTCGCCGATGTCGCGCAGCCGCGCGGCGGACAGCGGGCGCAGCGGGCGGAAGCGCCATTCCGGGCGGCTGGTGAGGATGACCACGCCGTTTTCGTCGGTGAGCAGCACCTCGCCGCCGTTCTGCTTCCAGTCGCGTTCGATGTCCGCCAGGCCGATCTTCACCGTGGCGATGCCGCGCTGCGCGCCGTCGCGCGGCAGGGCGTAGGACAGGTAGTAACCGGGCCGGCCGCTGGTCACGCCCAGGCCGAAGAAGCGTCCGTGTCCGGTGCGCAGCGCGTCGCGCACGTAGGGGCGGAAGGAGAGGTCGGTGCCCAGCGGCGTGCCCGGCTGGTCGGCGTCGGCGGCGGCGATGGCCAGGCCTTCCAGGTCGAGCACGTAGAGCATTTCCGCGCCGGCGGTGGAGTTCACGCCGTGCAGATAGCGGTTGACGGTGTCGCGCAGCCGGTCGTCGGCGGGCGTGTCGAACAGCGCCATGACGTCGGGCGCGGTTTCCAGCAGCGAGGGCAGGTATTCGAAGCGCGCCAGCACGCCCTGCACGCGCAGGGAGATGAGTTCCAGGCGGTGGCGCTCGGCATCGCGCAGCTTGCGCAGGCCGTTGTCCAGCGCGATCCGGTGGCTGAACGCGGCCAGCGCGCAGACCAGGGCAACGGCGGCGAGCACGCGGAACGGCAGGGACAGGCGCGGGACGCGGATCATCGGGTGGTCATCCGGTGGCGGTCCGGGGCGGTTGTGCGGTGGGTGGTGCCCGGAAGAAAAATGCCCCGGCGCGGCAGGGCGCGCCGGGGCATCGGCAGTATAAGGGCTGTACGCGCGCACCGGCCAGCGGTCGCGCGCGCTGGTGCGCTCAGACCGTCTTGGGCATGTGCTGGTCGACGCGGTCGAGCACTTCTTCCGGCTCGTCCGCCTCTTCCTCCTTCTCGTTGTTGAGCACGCGCTGCAGGCGGTCGGTGTCCAGGTCGTTGGTCCACTTGGCGACCACCACGGTGGCCACGCCGTTGCCGATCAGGTTGGTCAGCGCGCGGGCTTCGGACATGAAGCGGTCGATGCCGAGGATCAGTGCGATGCTGGCGACCGGCACGTGGCCCACCGCCGACAGCGTGGCGGCCAGCACGATGAAGCCGCTGCCGGTGACGCCGGCCGCACCCTTGGAGGTGAGCAGCAGCACGGCCAGCAGGGTGAGCTGCTGCACCAGGGTCATCGGCGTGTCGGTGGCCTGGGCGAGGAACACCGCGGCCATGGTCAGGTAGATCGAGGTGCCGTCCAGGTTGAACGAGTAGCCGGTGGGGATCACCAGGCCGACCACGGACTTGCGCGCACCCAGGTTTTCCATCTTCGCCATCATGCGCGGCAGCACCGACTCGGAGGACGAGGTGCCCAGCACGATCAGCAGTTCTTCTTTGATGTACTTGATGAACTTGATGATGGAGAAGCCGTGGAAGCGGGCGATGGCGCCCAGCACCATGAAGATGAAGATCAGGCAGGTGGCGTAGAAGGTCGCCATCAGCTGGCCCAGCGAGAGCAGCGAGCCCAGGCCGTACTTGCCGATGGTGAAGGCCATCGCGCCGAAGGCACCGATGGGCGCGACGCGCATGATGTAGCCGACGATGACGAACAGCACGTGGGAGAACTTCTCGATGAAGTCGAACACCAGCGTGCCGCGCCCGCCGAACTTGTGCAGCGCGAAGCCGAACATCACCGAGAACAGCAGCACCTGCAGGATCTCGCCCTTGGCGAAGGCGTCCACCACGGTGCTCGGGATCACGTTGAGCAGGAACTGGGTGGTGGTGATCATCTTGTTCGGGTCGGCATAGGCTGCGACGCTGGCGGAGTCCAGCGTGGCCGGGTCGACGTGCATGCCCACGCCCGGCTTGACCATGTTGATGATGACCAGGCCGATGATCAGCGCGATGGTGCTGGCCGCCTCGAAATACAGCAGGGCCAGGCCGCCGGTCTTGCCGACCTTCTTCATGTCTTCCATGCCGGCGATGCCGATCACCACCGTGCAGAAGATGATCGGCGCGATGATCATCTTGATCAGCTTGATGAAGGCGTCGCCGAAGGGCTTCATCGCCGTGCCGGTGTCGGGATAGAAGTGCCCGAGGATGACACCGATGACGATCGCCACGATGACCTGGAAGTACAGCGACCGGTACAGCGGCTTATGTTGCTCCTGAGGACTGCTCATGCTCTCTCCTGATGTGTAAGTGCTGAACGCGGCGTGCGGGGCACGGGTCGCGTCGTGCTTTGTAGAAGCTTCGTCGAGGCCCTCCGCTGCGGCAGAGGGATCGCGGGCGCAGCTTCAGCAAGAGAGGTGCCAGATGTCTTTTATAAGACCAAATTGGTAAGTAATTGAAAGAAATGAATATTGCGGAGATGTGTCATAGATGGCTCGCCGTAATTATGGAAATCCATAATTACGGCTTTTCTGTCGTATGGATTTCCATGCGATGCCGGTGGAGGCAGGGCGCGTCCGCCGGCCGGCCGATACTGCCCGCCGCGGGTACTCCAGGGTGGTTTCACACTGTAAGTCGTGTGTAAGATAGATGTTCTTCAATACGCGCAGTTCGCGTGTCGTACGGCGAATCGGACCCCAGACTGGAAACATCCAGCAGCCCCGGAAAACGAGGGCAGAATCAACCTGTTAGGTTAGGAGAGGAAGATATGTCGAACGAGCAGCAAGCCCGTCTGTACTACCCGTCCGATGAAGTGGTCAAGAACGCCGCGGTTTCCGGCATGGATGCTTACCTGGCGCTGTGCAAGGAGGCCGAACGCGATTACGAGGGCTACTGGGCCCGTCAGGCGCGTGAACTGCTCGACTGGAAGGTGCCGTTCAACCAGGTGCTCGACGAGAGCAACGCGCCGTTCTTCAAGTGGTTCGCCGACGGCAAGCTCAACGTTTCCCACAACTGTCTCGACCGCAACGTCGAGAAGGGCCTGGGCGACAAGGTCGCGCTGATCTTCGAAGCCGACAACGGCGACGTCACCCGCGTCACCTACAAGGATCTGCTCTCCCGCGTGTGCAAGCTGGCCAACGGCCTGCGCGCGCTGGGCATCAAGAAGGGCGACCGCGTGGTCATCTATCTGCCGATGTCCATCGAAGGCGTGGTGGCCATGCAGGCCTGCGCGCGCATCGGCGCCACCCACTCGGTGGTGTTCGGCGGCTTCTCCGCCCAGGCGCTGCGCGACCGCATCACCGACACCCAGGCGGTGGCGGTGATCACCGCCGACGGCCAGTTCCGTGGCGGCAAGGCGCTGCCGCTGAAGCCCATCGCCGACGAAGCCATCGCGCTGGGCGGCTGCGAATCGGTCAAGAACGTGGTGGTGGTCAAGCGCACCGGCGCGGACGTCACCGTGGTCGCCGGGCGCGACAAGTGGTACAGCGACGTGGTCGCCGGCCAGCCGGAAACCAGCGAACCCGAATGGGTCGAGGCCGAACACCCGCTGTTCCTGCTGTATACCTCCGGTTCCACCGGCAAGCCCAAGGGCGTGCAGCATTCCACCGGCGGCTACCTGCTGCAGGCCGTGCTGACCATGAAGTACACCTTCGACATCAAGCCCGAGGATGTCTTCTGGTGCACCGCCGACATCGGCTGGGTCACCGGCCACACCTACATCACCTATGGTCCGCTGGCCTGCGGCGCCACCGAGATCGTCTTCGAAGGCGTGCCCACCTACCCGGACGCCGGCCGCTTCTGGAAGATGATCCAGGACCACAAGGTCAGCATCTTCTACACCGCGCCGACCGCCATCCGTTCGCTGATCAAGGCGGCCGACAACAACCCGGCGGTGCATCCCACCAAGTACGACCTGTCCAGCCTGCGCCTGCTCGGCTCGGTCGGCGAGCCGATCAACCCGGCGGCCTGGGAGTGGTACTACGAGAACGTCGGCGGTAGCCGCTGCCCCATCGTGGACACTTTCTGGCAGACCGAAACCGGCGGCCACATGATCACCCCGCTGCCGGGCGTCACCCCGCTGGTGCCGGGTTCGTGCACGCTGCCCTTCCCCGGCATCCAGGCCGCGGTGGTCGATGAGACCGGTACCGAGGTGCCCAACGGCCAGGGCGGCATCCTGGTCATCAAGCGCCCGTGGCCGTCGATGATCCGTACCGTGTGGGGCGACGACGAGCGCTTCAAGAAGTCCTACTACCCGGCCGACTTCCAGGGCCAGCTGTACCTGGCCGGCGACGGCGCGATCCGCGACAAGGACACCGGCTACTTCACCATCACCGGCCGCATCGACGACGTGCTCAACGTCTCCGGCCACCGCATGGGCACGATGGAAATCGAATCGGCCCTGGTGGCCCATGAGAAGGTGGCCGAGGCCGCCGTGGTGGGCCGTCCGGACGATGTCACCGGCGAAGCCATCGTCGCCTTCGTGGTGCTCAAGGGCCCGCGCCCCACCGGCGAGGAAGCCAAGGCCGTGGTGAAGGAACTGCAGAACTGGGTCGGCAAGGAAATCGGCCCGATCGCCAAGCCCAAGGACATCCGCTTTGGCGAGAACCTGCCCAAGACCCGTTCCGGCAAGATCATGCGACGCCTGCTGCGACAGCTGGCGAAGGGTGAGGAGATCACCCAGGATACGTCGACCCTCGAGAATCCGGCGATCCTGGATCAGTTGAAACAGTCCGCTTGAGCGGCGTGAAGCCGGGTAGCGGCCCGCAGAGGCCGGCCCGGCCTGGATGATGAGGCAAAGGCCGGCTCCGTGCCGGCGTGGGGAGGAGGAGAAAGGCGCGCGCAGACGCGCCTTTTTTTCCGCCGGGCCGTCCCAAGGAAAAAGCGCCCCCGGGAGCGCGCGGGGGCTTTTTTTCGGCCGCGCATGCCCGGTGGCGCTGCCATGCCGGCGCCCATCGCTATAATCGGAAGGCCAATGACCACGTGCCCGGCATGGATGCCGCCGAACGAGCGGCACGGCCGCCGGCCCAGGCCGGCGCCATCGAGGGCAGCGTCACATCAGGAGGCGGGTGATGCGCAAAGGGCTTGCGGGACAACGGCTGGTGACGGTCTTCCTGGCCGGCATGCTGCTGTTCAACTACCCGGTGCTGTCGCTGTTCGACCGGCTGGAGCTGGCCTTCGGCTTTCCGCTGCTGTACGTCTATGTATTCGCGGTGTGGGCCGCGCTGATCGCGCTGGTGGCCTGGATCGTCGAGCGCGGGGCACGCTGAGGAGAACGGACGGATGCTGTCCGGCGGGCTGATCGTCAGCGTTTCCTTCGCCTATCTGCTGCTGCTCTTCGCCGTGGCACACTTCGCCGACCGGCGGGCCGGCGAGGGCCGTTCGGTGATCGCCAACCCGTGGACCTACGCGCTTTCGCTGGCGGTGTATTGCACGGCATGGACCTATTTCGGCAGCGTCGGGCGGGCGGCTTCCGGCGGGGTGTGGTTCCTGCCCATCTATCTCGGCCCCACGCTGGGCTTCGCGCTGTCCTGGCTGATCATCCTGAAGATGATCCGCATCGCCAAGACCTACCGCATCACTTCCATCGCCGACTTCATCGCCTCGCGCTACGGCAAGAGCCATCTGCTCGGCGGGCTGGTCAGCATCATCGCGCTGGTCGGCACGGTGCCCTACATCGCCCTGCAACTGAAGGCCATCTCCAGCGGCTATGCGCTACTGATCGGCGAGCACGACGGCGCCTACCGGCCCATCCACACCGGCAGCTGGATGCAGGACAGCACGCTGTACATCGCCCTGGTGCTGGCCGCGTTCACGGTGTTCTTCGGCACCCGTCACCTCGACGCCACCGAGCGCCACGAGGGCATGGTGGCGGCCGTGGCCTTCGAGTCGGTGGTCAAGCTGGTGGCCTTCCTGGCCGTCGGCCTGTTCGTCACCTACGGCCTGTTCGACGGCTTCGGCGACATCTTCTCGCGCGCGTTCGCCGATGCCGAACTGGCCAGCCTGTTCACCCTGGCCGGCACCGGCGACGCCGGCTACGGCGGCTGGTTCGCGATGACCCTGCTGGCCATGCTGTCGGTAATCTTCCTGCCGCGCCAGTTCCAGGTCGCCGTGGTGGAAAACGTCAACGAGCAGCATCTGCGCCGCGCCACCTGGGTATTCCCGGCCTACATGCTGGCGATCAACATCTTCGTGCTGCCCATCGCGCTGGGCGGCCTGCTGCTGTTCGGCGCCGGACAGGCCGATCCGGACACCTACGTGCTCACCCTGCCGCTGGCCCACGGGCAGGAGTGGCTGGCGCTGCTGGCCTTCGTCGGCGGCCTGTCGGCGGCCACCGGCATGGTCATCGTGGAAACCATCGCGGTGTCCACCATGGTGTGCAACGATCTGGTGATGCCGCTGCTGCTGCGCCTGCGGCGCTTCAAGGAGGCCGCCGACCCGGATCTCACCGGACTGCTGCTGGGCATCCGGCGCGGCGCCATCCTGGCGGTGCTGCTGCTCGGCTATCTGTATTTCCGCCTAGCCGGCGAAGCCTACGCGCTGGTGTCCATTGGCCTGATCAGTTTCGCCGCCGTGGCGCAGTTCGCCCCGGCCATGCTGGGCGGCATGTACTGGCGCGGCGGCACGCGCGACGGCGCGCTGGCCGGGCTGGCGGCGGGTTTCCTGCTGTGGGCCTACACGCTGATGCTGCCCTCGTTCGCCAAGTCCGGCTGGCTGGACGCGAGCTTCCTCGAACACGGGCTGTTCGGCCTAGCGTGGCTGCGCCCCGAGCAGCTGTTCGGCCTGCAAGGGCTGGACAACATCAGCCATGCGCTGTTCTGGAGCCTGGCCGCCAACATCGGCTGCTACGTGCTGGTCTCCGTGCTGCGCTCGCCAACCGGGCGCGAGGCCAGTCAGGCCACGCTGTTCGTCGATGTCTTCCAGCGCGGCCAGGCCGGCCTGCCGGCGAGCTTCTGGCGCGGCAGCGCGCAGGTGGCCGATCTGCTGCCGCTGGTGGCGCGCTTCCTCGGCACGCGGCGGACCATGGAGGTGTTTTCCGCCTATGCGCGCGAACGCGGAGTGGCGCGCGTGGAGGATCTGAAGGCCGACGCCGGGCTGGTGCATTTCGCCGAGACCCAGCTGGCCGGGGCCATCGGCAGCGCCTCGGCGCGCGTCATGGTGTCCTCGGTGGCGCAGGAGGAGCCGCTGGGGCTGGACGAGGTGATGAACATCCTCGACGAGGCCTCGCAGGTGCGCGCCTATTCGCACCAGTTGGAGGAGAAGTCGCGCGCGCTGGAGGCGGCCACCGACGAACTGCGCCGCGCCAACGAGCAGCTGAAGGAACTGGACCGCCTGAAGGACGACTTCATGTCCTCGGTGACCCATGAACTGCGCACGCCGCTGACCTCGATCCGCGCGTTCTCCGAGATGCTGCTCGACGACCCGCAGATCGACCTGGCCGAGCGCACGCGCTTCCTGGGCATCATCGTGTCCGAGACCGAGCGCCTGACGCGCCTGGTCAATCAGGTGCTGGACATGGCCAAGATCGAATCCGGCCATGCCGAATGGCACAACAGCGACATCGACCTGCGCGCACTGGTCGAGCACGCGGTGGACACCACCGCGCAGCTGTTCCGCGACCGCGGCGCGCGGGTGGAGCAGGACCTGCCCGAATCGGTGCCCACGCTGCGTGCCGACCACGACCGCGTGATGCAGGTGATGCTCAACCTGCTGTCCAACGCGGCCAAGTTCGTGCCGCAGGACGAAGGGCGGGTGCGCGTGGCGCTGCGCCGGGAGGGCGATCTGCTGCGCGTGGATGTCACCGACAACGGTCCGGGCATCCCGCCGGAGTTCCTCGTGGTGATCTTCGAGAAGTTCCGCCAGGGCGGCGACCAGCGTTCGCGCCCGCAGGGCACCGGGCTGGGGCTGCCGATCAGCAAGCAGATCGTCGAGCATTTCGGCGGCCGTCTGTGGGTGGTGTCCACGCCGGGCGGCGGGGCGACCTTCTCTTTCGCCCTGCCGCTGGGCGGGCGGGGGGAATCCGCAGCGGCGGCGCACAATGAAATAGAATAGCGAGCGGGAGAGAGGCAAACATGACCAAGAAAATATTGATCGTCGACGACGAGCAGAACATCGTCATTTCCCTGGAATTCCTGATGAAGCGCGAAGGCTACGAGGTTTCCGTGGCCAGCGACGGCGAGGAGGCGGTCGCGCGCATCCGTGCCGAGCAGCCCGACCTGGTGCTGCTCGACGTGATGATGCCCAAGAAGGGCGGCTTCGAAGTCTGTCAGGAGGTGAAATCGGACGCGGCGCTGAAGGGCGTGCGCATCCTCATGCTCACCGCCAAGGGGCGTGACACCGAGGTGGCCAAGGGCCTGGCGATGGGGGCGGACGCCTACATGACCAAGCCGTTTTCCACCAAGGATCTGGTGGAGAAGGTACGCGGCCTGCTGGCGGAGCACTGAGCCATGTCGGCGCGCACCCGCTTCATCCTCGCGGTGGTGGTGCTCGGCCTGCTGATGACCGGGCCTTTCCTGCTCACCGCCGCGCTGATCTGGTTCGAATCCCGGGGTGCCGAGCGCGACATGCTGATCCAGGCGGTGGTGCCCCATCTGCCGCTGGGCACTCTGGTCACCGCCTTCGGCTTCGTGCTGGGCGTGGCCGTGGTGCGCAACCTGTTCCGCCAGTACGTGAAAGGGCTGGAGCGCCTGGGCGAGCAGCTGCGCCTGATGCTCGGCGCCAACCGCGATTTCCGCGTCGAACCGTCCGGCCCGCCGGAGGTGTGCGAGGTGGTCGGCGTGGCCAACGAACTGGCCCGCCAGCGCGATGGCATGATGGACGACGTGGAGGCGCAGATCGAGCGCGCCAAGGGCCGTGTCGAGGAAGAGAAGAACCGCCTCGCGGCGCTCATGTCCGAGCTCACCCAGAGCGTGGTGGTCTGTAACCTGGATGGCCGCATCCTGCTCTACAACAACCGCGCGCGCGCCCAGTTCCGCGCGCTTTCCGAGGCGCCCGGGGTGGCCGGCGGCGGCGAGCTGATCGGCCTGGGGCGCTCGATCTACGCGGTGTTCGAGCGCAACCTGATCGCCCATGCGCTGGAAACCATCCAGCAGCGCCTGCGCCGCCCTGGCGGGCAGGCGGTGGCCAACTTCGTCACCGCGCTGCGCGGCGGCCAACTGATCCGCGTGCAGATGTCGCCGGTGCTGTCGGGCGGCGAAGGGGAGGAAGGCGGAGAGGGCGCGCGCGAGGTCACCGGCTTCATCCTGCTGCTGGACAACATCACCCGCGATTTCGAGAGCGAATCGCGCCGCGACGAGATGATCCACACGCTCACCGAGGGCAACCGGGCATCGCTGGCCAACGTGCGCGCGGCCGCCGAGATGCTCGACTACCCGGATCTGCAGGACGAACTGCGCGAGCGCTTCCGCAAGGTCATCCGCGACGAGGTGCAGGCCATGAGCGCCCGCCTGGACGGCGCCGCCACCGAGTTCGCCGACACGCTGAAGTCGCGCTGGCCGCTGGAGGACATGCTGGGTGCCGACCTGATCTCCGCCGTGCAGGGCCGCATCGAAGCTGCGCTGGGCCTGCCCACCAAGGTCGAGGAAGTGGACGAAAGCCTGTGGATGCGCGTCGACAGCTTTTCGCTGCTGCAGGCGCTCACCTACCTGGCCAGCCGCCTGTCGGACGAATTCGAGGTACGCGAGGTGCGCTTCCGCCTGACCGGTTCGGGCCGTCTGGTGCACCTGGACCTGATCTGGTCCGGCCAGGCGATGAGCACCGAGACGGTGATGAGCTGGGAACTGGAGCCGATGCGCTTCGCCGGGGAGAACAGCCCGCTGGCGGTGCGCGACGTCATCGACCGCCATGGCGGCGAGATGTGGCTGGAGCGTGAGAAGGTGCGCCACCGCGCCTTCTTCCGCATCCTGCTGCCGGCGGCGGTGCCGCAGGAGCAGCCCGACGCCGGCGACAGCCTGCGTGCCGGGCGCCCGGAATACTACGACTTCGACCTGTTCTCGTGGTCCGAGCGCGCCCACGGCCTGGACGACCGCCTGCTCACCGAACTGGCCTACACGGTGTTCGATACCGAAACCACCGGGCTGAACCCCTCTGAAGGCGACGAGATCGTGCAGATCGGCGCCACGCGGGTGCTCAACGGCAAGCTGCTGCGCCAGGAATCCTTCGAGCAGCTGGTGGACCCGCGCCGGCCGATGCCGCGCCAGGCGGTGGACATCACCGGCATCACCCCGGAGATGCTGCGCGGCCAGCCGCCCATCGAGAAGGTGCTGCCGGCCTTCCATGCGTTCTCCGCCGACACCGTGCTGGTGGCGCACAACGCGGCCTTCGACATGCGCTTCCTGCAGCTCAAGGAGGCTTCCACCGGGCTGGCCTTCGACCAGCCGGTGCTCGACACCCTGCTGCTCTCGGCGGTGGTGCATCCCAACCAGGAATCGCACAGCCTGGACGCCATCGCCCAGCGCTTCGGCCTGAAGAACGAGGGCCGGCACACCGCGCTGGCCGACGCCGTGGTCACCGCCGAGGTGCTCATCAAGCTCATCCCGCTACTCGCCGAGCGCGGCATCCGCACGCTGCGCGAGGCGCGCGAGGCCGCCGAGAAGACCTACTACGCGAGGCTCAAGTACTGATGCGCGCAGTTCGCCACGTCCGGGCCCGATGAGCGCCGGAGACCGCTTCAACCGGCAGCTGCGCCGCTACTACAGCTGGTACACCGGCAGCTTCATCGCCTTCGTGCTGCTGCTCGCCATCGGCGAATTCTTGGGCATGTCGCAGGCCGCCATCGGCCACGTCTTCCTGTTCGCCACCATCGCCATCTACGCCGGCATCGGGGTGATGAGCCGCACCTCGGACGTCACCGAATACTACGTGGCCGGGCGCCGCGTGCCCGCGCTGTTCAACGGCATGGCCACCGCCGCCGACTGGATGAGCGCGGCCACCTTCATCGGGCTGGCCGGCATGCTGTATTTCTCCGGCTTCGAGGGGCTGGCCTTCGTCACCGGGTGGACCGGCGGCTTCGTGCTGGTGGCGCTGCTGCTCGCGCCCTACCTGCGCAAGTTCGGCCAATACACCATTCCCGATTTTCTCGGTGAGCGCTACCAGGGCAACTTTGCCCGCGTGGTCGGCCTGTTCGCCGCCGTGCTGGCCAGCTTCGTCTACCTGGTGGCGCAGATCTACGGCGTGGGCCTGGTGACCAGCCGCTTCGTCAGCGTGGAATTCGAGATCGGCCTGTTCATCGGCCTGGCGGGCATCCTGGTGTGCTCCTTCATGGGCGGCATGCGCGCGGTGACCTGGACCCAGGTGGCGCAGTACGTGATTCTCATCATCGCCTACCTGGTGCCGGTGGTGATCCTGTCCTACAAGGTCACCGGCGTCCCGGTGCCGCCGGCGGTGTACGGTTCGGTGCTCAGCCAGATCGGCGAGCGCGAGTCCGAACTGCTGACCGACCCGGCGGAAATCGGTGTGCGCCACCAGTACCGCCAGCGGGCGGAGGAATATGCGCACAAGATCGAACAGCTGCCGGTGTCGCTGGAGGCCGAGCGCGCGGCGTTGATCGAACGGCTCAACGCGCTGCGCCTGAACAACGCGCCGGCGCGCGAGATCGCCCTGCTCGAACGCACGCTGCGCGATCTGCCGCGCACCGTGGAAGAAGCGCGCGCGCGCTGGGAAAAGGAGCGCCAGCACGCGCTGGAGCGCGCGCGCCCGCCGCCGCGCCACGCGGAGGCGCATCCGGGCAACTCGCCCGAGGCGTCCGCCGTGGCGCGCAACAACTTCATTGCCCTGGTGTTCGTGCTGATGGTCGGCACCGCCGCGCTGCCGCACATCCTGATGCGCTACTACACCACGCCCAGCGTGGTGGAGGCGCGCAATTCGGCGTTCTGGAGCCTGTTCTTCATCATGCTGCTGTACATCACCGCGCCGGCCTACGCGGTGTTCGCCAAGTGGGAGGTGTACAGCAACCTGGTGGGCTCCAGCCTCACCGAACTGCCCGCCTGGGTGGCCTCGTGGGGCAAGGTCGGGCTGGTGAAGATCGAGGACCTCAACGGCGACGGCGTGCTGCAACTGGCGGAACTGTCCATCGACACCGACGTGATCATGCTGGCCACCCCGGAAATCGCCGGCCTGCCCTACGTGGTGGCCGGGCTGGTGGCCGCCGGCGGGCTGGCTGCCGCGCTGTCCACCGCCGACGGCCTGCTGCTGACCATCTCCAACGCGCTGTCCCACGACTTCTACTACAAGGTCATCAACCCCAAGGCGTCCACACACCGCCGGCTGATGATCTCCAAGTCGCAACTGCTGGTGGTGGCGGTGGTGGCGGCCTGGGTGGCCTCGCTGCGCCCCGACCACATCCTGTTCATGGTCGGCATGGCCTTCTCGATCGCCGCCGCGGCCTTCTTCCCGGCGCTGGTGCTGGGCATCTTCTGGAAGCGCGCCAACCGGCCCGGCGCCATCGCCGGCATGCTGGCCGGCCTGGGCGTCACGCTGTACTACCTGGCCAGCACCCACGCCTTCTTCGGCGGGTCGATGGACAACGCCTGGTTCGGCATCAACCCGATCGCCGCCGGTGCCTTCGGCGTGCCGCTGGGCTTCGCCACCATCGTGGCAGTCAGCCTGTGCACCCGGCCGCCGCCGCGCGAGATCCAGGACCTGGTGGATTTCGTGCGCTATCCGCAGTTGCCGGCCGGAGGCGATCCGCGCTGAATCGCTGCAGTCTCGCGCCCTTAGGCAGGGCATCTCAGATGCGCGGATCGTCGTCGCGGGGGGCACTCAGCACGTACTGGTGGCCGAACAGCAGATCGGCCTTGATGGTGCCCACCTGGGCCAGCCAGGCGGCGGTGCCCTGGCAGAGTTCGGCGTGCTCCGGCGCGGTGTCTTCGTCGCCCCGGCAGGCCACCGTGTTGCCATCCGCGTCGCGCACCACGTGCAGGCCGGGCAGCGGGCGGATGGCCAGCCCCGGCGGGGTGGCGGTGAGCGCGAAGGGCGTTTCGGCGGACAGGCCGAGCGCCGCGACGATGCGCCCCGGCAACTGGTACAGCGGCAGGTCGCCGAGGGCGAGCGGGCGCGGGCCGCCGTCGAAGACCAGCAACGGGGTGGCGACCATGTCGACGAACATGGTGTCGGTGAATTCGCCGCGCTCGGGCGCCAGCAGTCCGGCGTCTGCGTAGGCGGCGTAGTTCGGCCCGAGGAAGGGCAGGTGGTCGCCGAACACCACGATCAGCGCCTGCGGATCGCGCGCGCGCAACTGCTTGAGGAAGTCCATCAGTTCGCGCGTCTTGTAATGCACGGTGTTGGCGTAGGCCAGCAGGCGCTCGTCGGCGTCGGGCGCGGAGATCACCGGCGGGCGGTTTTCGTTGAGCGGGTAGTCGAGGTGGCCGAAGAAGGTCAGCACGTAGTTGAATACCGGCACGCCGCTTTCCAGCAGCGGATCCAGGCGTTCGAGCACCTGGCGGTACAGCGAGGCGTCGCCCAGGTATTCGTCGTTCATGTCGTCCAGCACAAAGTCGCTCTGCGCGAGGAACAGATCGAAACCCATGCGCGGGTAGGCGTTGTGGCGGTTCCAGAAGGCCGGCACGTTGGGATGCGAGGCCATGGTGGCGTAGCCGGCCGCGCGCAGCGTGGCCGGCAGGCAGGGCACCGGGTTGCGCAGGCGGGTTTCGAAGATCACCTCGTCGTGCACCACCGGCAGGCCGCACAGTGCCTCGAATTCGGAGTTGGCGGTGTAGCCGCCGAACACCGGGGCGAGTGCGCGGCTGTTGCCGGCGGACTTCCACAGGCGGCGGAAGTCGCGCGCGAACGGATCCTGCGACCAGCGCACGCCCTTCAGTTGCGAGGGATCCCAGAAGGATTCGAGCACGATCATGTGCACGTTGCGTCCAGGGCGGCCGTCTGCCGTGGGAGTCGCGCGCGCTTCGCCGCCGCTGGCGCTGGCGGGCAGCAGCGGGTCGGGCGCGAGGAGACGGTGGGCGGCGTACACGGTTTCGGCATCGGGCGGACCTTCCTGGCGGGCGAGGTGGCGGGCGCCTTCCTGCAGCCAGTAGGCCAGCGGTCCGCGTTCGCGATAGTTGCCCGGCTGGTTCCACACGCTGTGGCCGAAGTAGCCGTCCATCAGGCTGGCCACGTGGCCGGGGGCGAGGACGAGAAGCAACGCGGGCAGGGCGAGCAGGGCCAGCGCGCCGGCCATCGGACGGCGTTCGAAACGCAGTGTGAAGGCAAGTGCGGCCAGGGTGCCGAGGCCGAGGGCAACGGCCAGCCACAGCCAGCCGCCGTCGAGAATGCGCAGCAGAGCGGGCAGGGCGGCCAGGTCGTCGGGCAGGATGGGCGCGCCGAGCACGGCGATCTTGAAGGCGTTGCCCAGATGCATCAGCAGCATCAGCGGGAGCAGCAGCAGGGCCAGCGCAAGCTGGCTGCGCACCAGGCCGCGCAGCGCGACGGCGAGCAGGATGTGCAGGCCGAGGTCGACGGCGGGCACGGCGCGGTCCAGCTCGACGCCGAACAGATGGACGGCGAGCGCTTGCAGGGCGAAGTACTGCGTGGCGACGATGATTGCCGGCCACAGCAGACGATCGAGCAGGAAGGCACGCGGCTGGTGGAGCATGGGCATCGGAGATTCGGCCTGGGGAGGCGAATGTTACCGCTACATTGCAGCCGCCGATGCATTTGGCCGAATTTTCTTGCAAAACAAACGGCCGCCCGTGGGCGGCCGTGGCGTGGCGGGTGTGGGCGGTCAGCCGTTGTGCCGGTAGGTCAGCAGGACGGTGCCGAGGCGGGTGTTGAGGCCCTGGATGGGAATGGCGATGCGCCGTTCGTCGGCATTGGCGGCGGGCTGCACGGTGACGTCGGGAACCTGCAGCAGTTCGGCGGGCAGGCTGGCGGGCAGCGGCGCGTCGATCAGGGCACGGTCGCTGGAGACGAGGATCTTGCCGTCCTGGTTGGCCAGCACGACCAGCTGGATGCGTCCGGCGCGCACCAGTTCGTTGAAGTACTGGTCGATCTGATCGAGGTTGTTGCGGATCATCTCGCCGCGCACCGCCCAGGCCAGCGCGGTGCCGAACAGCGCGTGGTCGGCGTCGCTGGCGCGCAGCAGGGCCTCCGCGGTTTCGTTCTGGATGGCGGCGCGCTCCTCGGCGACGGCCTGGCGTTCGTTTGCCAGGTTGCGCTCGACGGCGGCCACCGCGAAGCTCTTCCAGGCGAACACCAGCAGTACCAGCACCAGCAGCGCCAGGCCGGCCCACAGCGGCAGCTTGATCTCCTGCAGGCGGGCCAGCGGCGAGTGGTCGCGCGGCGGGGTGGGGGCTTGGGTGGGGCTCGGTTCGGGGGTCGAGGTTTGGTCTTCCATGGCCGTTCTCCCAGAAGGTTGATCCTGCATCGCGGGCATTCTACCCGCATCGGAAGGGCATGGCGGCATCCGCCTCAGAGCACCACGCTGCGGTCGCGTCCGGCGCGCTTGGCGGCCAGCAGGGCGTTGTCGGCGCGGGTGACGGCGAGCAGCACAGCCTCGTCGGGCTGGCGCTCGGTGATGCCCAGGCTGGCGGAAAGCGGGAAGGTGGTGCCGCCGTCGGGCGATTCGATGTGGATGGCGCCGATGGCCGTGCGGACCCGTTCGGCGGTGTGCAGGGCTTCGTCGATGCGGGTTTCCGGGAACAGGATGAGGAATTCCTCGCCGCCCCAGCGCCCGACGGTGTCGTACTGGCGGATCGCGTGGCGCAGGGCGTCGGCGACGCGGCGCAGCGCCTCGTCGCCGACGTCGTGGCCGTGGGCGTCGTTGATGCGCTTGAAGTGATCCACGTCGAGGATGGCCACGCACAGCGGCAGTTCCTTGCGGCGCGAGCGTTCGTATTCTTCCCTGAGGCGCTCCATGAGGTAGCGCCGGTTGCCCAGTTCGGTGAGCGGGTCCTTGAACGAGGCTTCGCGCAGGGCCTCGGTGAGTTCGCGCAGGTTGCTCTGGTACATGTCGGAGATGCGCGCGAGCTTTTCCAGGCGGCGCACCTGGCGGTCGAACTTGTCGGCCAGGCTGTCGGAATGCAGCCGGCTCATGCCGTGGTAGCCGTCGGAGATGCGTACCAGGCGTTCGATGCGCTCGTGCTGCTGGCGGTACAGGGCGAGCAGCTCGGCGAGCGGTGCGCGCAGCGGATCGGCGGCGTGCGCGGGGTCGGCCAGCAGGGTGTCGAGTTCACGCAGGAGAGCGTCTTCCTCGCGTGCCTGCTGGCGCTCCGCGTTCATCGCTCAGTTCCGCGCGGTGATGTTGAACGGGAAGCTGCAGTCTTCGCGGAACTCTTCGGCGAGTATTTCGACGCGCTCGTTGCGCGGATCGTAGTACCAGTCGACGGAGACGGCGCGCCCCTTGGCGTGGGCCTCTTCGAGCAGGTCGAAGATGTCCATCATGGCCTTGACCGAACTGGTGTTCATATACACCAGGCTGAGATCGAGGCGCAGCGCGCGATTACCTGAGGCGGCCAGGAAGGACTCGATCCATTCGATGGTGGCGGTGAAGAAGTCGAAGGAGTTTTCCGGGTAGGAGTCTCCGGAAATGGCCAGTACGCCAGCGTCCCAATCGGCCGAGATGGCCGGGGTGGACTGGCTGGGCGGGATATTGAAACTCGTGGTCATGGTCGGAATTGTACTTCGTCATGGATCGTCAGATGACGGCCTGCAGGCTGAAGAACGCCTTGCCGTCCGGCATCGGCATGAGCCGTGCGGCGAGCGGGCGGGAAGACTTGCGCGCGATGTCGATGAGCCCGAGGCCGGCGCCGGAACTGGCGGCCTCGTCGCGCGGGCGGCGCAGCTGTTCCTTGTAGGCGGCCTTGAGGGCAGCCTTGTCCAGCCCGGCCAACTGCCCCACGCGGGCCGTGAGCTGCTCGCCGTCGGCGGTTTCCACCACGTTGCCGGCCTGCACCACGTAGGCGCCGCCGTCGTCGCGTGCGACCAGGATGGTGGCCGAGCTTTCGGCCTCGCCGTAGCCCTGGCGCAGCGCGTAGTGGCGGATGTTCTGGGTCATCTCGATGTAGGCGCCGAACACGTCCATGGCCGCCGAGGGCTGGGCATTGTCGGCGTGCAGGTAGTTCTTCAGCGCGTTGCCGATCTCCTCGATCAGGCTGCGCGAGATCGGCCCGTTGAAGCACAACAGGATGCGGTTGCGGGTGAACAGTTCGCGCAGCCCGAAGAAATCGATGTCGTCCATGCGGGGGTCCGTTGCGGGTCAGTGGATGCGGAAGGAGAGGATGGTGATGTCGTCGCGCTGCGGGTGGGCCCCGCGATAGCGCTCCAGCGCATCGTCCAGCGCGGCGGCCTGTTCGTCCATGGGCAGGCGTGCGTGTTCGAGCAGCAGGTTCTTCAGGCGGCTGTTGCCGAAGCCGAAGCCGAGTTCGCCGCCGGCCTGGTCGAGGAAACCGTCGGTGACCAGGTAGTAGGTGGCTTCCGGCACCAGGCTCATTTCTTCCTGATGGTAGCTGCCCACGCGGCGGTCGCACAGCGCGCGGCGCGCGCCGGGCAGTTCGCCGATTTCCTTGCCGTCGCTCCAGTACAGCGAGATCTTGGCGCCGGCGAAGCGCAGGCGGCCCTTGGTGCGGTCCACGCTGACCAGGCCGGCATCCATGTTGGTGGCGATGGCGCGCGGCAGGGCGGACTGGTCGAGCATGCCGCGCAGCGTGGTGTCGGCCTGGGTGAGCACGGCGGCCGGGGCGTCGAGGCCGTGGCGGCTCATCGCGTCGTCCAGCGCGGCGCGCGCCAGCATGGTCATCAGCGCGCCGGGCACGCCATGGCCGGCGCAGTCGACCACGCCGGCAAGGTATTGCTCGCCGTCCGCGCGGAACAGGTAGAAGTCCCCGCCCACCACGTCGCGCGGGCGCCACAGCACGAAGTGGTGTTCGCCGAGCTGGCCGGTGAGCTGGTTGTCGGGCAGCAGGGCACGCTGGATCAGGCTGGCGTACTGGATGGAGTCGCCGATCTTCTTCTGCGCCTCGGCCATCGCCGCGTTGGTTTCGCTGAGCGCCTGGGTACGCGTGCGCACCTTTTCTTCCAGTTCCTCGGTGTGCGTCTTGATCTGTTTGGCCATGCGCTCGAAGGCGCGGTTGAGGTCGCCCAGTTCGTCGCGCCCCGGCGGCGGCAGGGTGACGTCGTAGTGCCCTTCGGCGAGCGCGGTGGCGGACTGGTGCAGGCCGTGCAGCGGACGCAGCAGCAGGCGGTCGACCGCGAAGGTGAAGGCGCCGAGCAGCAGGACCGCCACGGCCACCAGCGCACCCAGCGCGGCCTTCAGCCAGCCGCCCTCGATGATCTGCGCGGTGTTCAGATCCACCGCGGTGACCATGTACCAGCGCAGCGCGTCGAGGTAGGTCAGCGCGAGCAACTGGCGGCGGCCGTCGAGCACCGCTTCGAACACCTGGACCTGGCCGGGGGTGGCGGTGGCGCGCTGCATGGCGTCGGCCAGCGCGCTGCGCTCTTCCGGGGAGGACAGCAGGCTGTTCAGCGTGGCGGCCTCGGCCGCCGCGCCGGTGGCGCCGGAGCCGAGGGCGATGCGTGCGCTGTCCGGGTGGGCCTGGATGGCGCCGGCGGCGTCGATGATCATCGGCGTCACGCCGGTTTCCGAGGTACGCACGAAGGACTGGATGAAGGTGGACAGGTCCACGCCGGTGCTGGCCACGCCCAAGCGTTCGCCGCCGTCCTCGATCACCACGTTGATCCAGACCATGATCTTCTGCAGCCAGCGGTCCGGGTTGGGGTTGAGGTTCTGCGTGGCCTCGGCCCGCATGGTGGAAAAGAACCAGGCGTCGTCCGGTTTGTCCGGGTCGAGCAGGTAGCGCGGGGCTTCGCTGTAGGGCGTGGCGTCGTCGTTGTAGTAGTAGGCCAGGCCGTGGCTGCTGACGAACGAGTAGCTGCGGCCGAGGAAATCCTGGCGGAAACTCTCGGCCTCGCGGAAGGCGCGTGCATGCAGGACTTCGTTGTCCTCGTCGTGCAGCCATTCGCGCATCGCCACCGAATTGGCGAGGCGGCGGGTGAGCGCCAGTTCGCGCGCCAGCGGGCCGAGGATGCGCTCGCCGTGCAGTTCGGTGAAGTTGCGCGCGTAGGCTTCGCCGAAGTGGTCGCGAATGCGCTCGACCATCTGCAGGCCGATGAACACCGCCGGGACCAGCGCCACCAGGCAGGCGAGCAGCAGTGCGATCGTGGATTTTGCCCGGATGCCGTGACCCCAGTCCGCCATGGAACGCCGCTCGCAAGAAATGTGAGAAAGCGGTGAGCATAGCGATTCTCGCGAATGCCCGCCATCCTGCGAAAAATCGCTCGAAAGCTCAGGCCGCGATGCGCAGTTGCGGGGAGGGCGTTTCGCTGAGTGCGTGGGCGAGCATGGCGGCCACGCCTTCCATGACCCGCAGGTTGGCCGCTTCCATGGCCGCCAGGGCTTCGAGCGCCTCGGCCTTGCGGCCTTCCGCGTGCAGCGCGAGCGCGCGCCGGGCGTGTTCGTGCACGGCGCGGTGCGGCTTCTCGAGCGCGGCATAGCCGGGCAGGCGGGCGAAGCGCTCGCGGCCCTCGCCGTCGTAATACCAGCGTCCCAGGCGGCATTGCGAATCGTCCGGCAGGTCTTCCGGGCGCAGCGTGGAGATGCCCAGGAAGACCTTGTACACCTCCAGTTTCAGCATCAGTTCCTCGATGTTGGCGAGTTCCACGTTGGCCAGCAGCGAGGCGTCGCCCACCGCGTGTTCCATGCCGCCGGACAGCGCGATCAGCCGCTGCATGCTGTGCATGGCCTGTTCACTGTCGCGCGAGTGGCTCGCCGCGTCGCGCGCGCCGTGCTGCATGGTGGCGCGCGCGGCCTCGGTTTCGCCCTGGATGGCATCGACCAGGGTGCCGATCTCGGCGGTGGCCTTGGCGGTGCGTTCGGCCAGCTTGCGCACCTCGTCGGCGACCACGGCGAAGCCGCGCCCGGCGTCGCCCGCGCGCGCGGCCTCGATGGCGGCGTTGAGGGCGAGCAGGTTGGTCTGGTCGGCCACCTCGCGGATCAGCCGCACGATGCCGTCGATCTCGCTGGCCCGGCGGTGCAGGCCGTCGATGCTGCGCGAGGCCTCGTCGATGGTCTGGAACATGCCGCGCAGGTTGCCGGTGATGCGTTCGAAGCCCACGCGATTGGCGTCGGCCAGCTCGGCCGCGTCTACCGCCGACTGCTTGCCGGCGCCGAGCGTTTCCGTCAGGCCGAGAAAGGCCGTACGCACGCCGGCCAGCGATTCGCCGAAGCTGCCCAGGCTGCGGAACACGCCGTCCAGGGTGGCGCGTTCGTTGCGCAAGGCGGCAAGCTGCGCGCGCTCGGCGGCGAGTTCGGCCTCGCACGCGGCGAGACGTTCGGACAGCGCCGCGTTGTCGCGCGCCAGTCCGGCCAGGCGGTCCTCCGCCTCGGTGCGGCGGCGGGTGAATGGGAAGGGCACAGTCGATCTCCTGCGGGCGTTGCAATAGTTGAGTATTTTGCTCGGTTATAGACGAATTCCCTTGATCGATCTCAATTCCATCATCGGGCAGGGCGGACGCAGCCGCTATAATCCGGCCTCGCCCTCCACGGAATGCCGCCTTGTCCGAACGCCTGACCGTCTCCCTGCAATATCTCCTGCCCAAGCAGGCGCTCACCGTGCTTGCCGGCCGCTTCGCCGGCTGGCGGGGCGGCGCACTGACCACCGTTGCGATCCGCTGGTTCGCGCGCCGCTACGGCGTGGACCTGAACGAAGCCGCACAGCCCGATCCCGCCGCCTACGCCACCTTCAACGAATTCTTCACCCGCCCGCTGCGCGAGGGCGCCCGCCCGCTGGCCGGCAGCGCCTTCGTCTGCCCGGTGGATGGCGCGATCAGCCAGTTCGGCGCCATCGAGCGCGACCAGATCTTCCAGGCCAAGGGCCACCGCTACGGCACCGCCGCGCTGCTCGGCGGCGACGCCGGACTGGCGGCACGCTTCGACAACGGCGCGTTCGCCACCATCTACCTCAGCCCGCGTGACTATCACCGCATCCACATGCCCTGCGCGGGGCGCTTGACCCGCATGATCCATGTGCCGGGCGAGCTGTTCTCGGTCAATCCCGCCACCGCGCGCGGCGTGCCCGGGCTGTTTGCGCGCAACGAGCGCGTGGTGTGCGTGTTCGAGGGCGAGGCCGGCCCCTTCGCGCTGGTGCTGGTGGGCGCCACCATCGTCGGCAGCATGGCCACCGTCTGGCATGGCGTGGTCAACCCGCCGCGCACCGGCGCGCTGCGCGAATGGCGCTACGATCAGACGCCGGTGGAGTTGGCGCGCGGCGCCGAGATGGGCCGCTTCCTGCTCGGCTCCACCGTGGTCCTGCTGTTCCCGCGCGGCACCATCGCCTTCGACCCGTCGTGGCAGCCGGCCGCGCCGGTGCGCATGGGCGAAGCGATGGGCGAGCGCCCCGCCGCCTGAGGCAAGCGGCCGGCCGCGCGATGACCCCGGCCACCCGGCGCGCGTTGCGCCGCATCCTCGATACCCTGCACCGCCCGCTGCCGGACGGCCAGCTGCCCCTGCGTGCCGGCGGCGAAGCCATCGGCGCGCTGGCGCCGCCCTTCGCCGCGCGCGTGCTTGCAGCCGCCGGCCCCATCGAACGCGACGGCGCGGATGGCCTGCGTATCGCTTCCGGCCTGCATGGCGAGGCCCTGTCCAAAGCCTGGCGGGCGCAGCTGGAGGCGCTGCGCGCCGAAGGCTGGTTCCGCGCCTGGCGGGATGAGGACTACGACGTGCGCCTGGGCGCCGCCGACGGGCAGGCGCCCCGGCTGTGCCGCCTGGAGCGCGGCGCGTTCCGCCGCTACGGGCTGCGCAGCCGCGCCGTGCATGTGAATGCGCTGACCCCGGATGGGCGCATGTGGATCGCCCGCCGCGCCGCCAGCAAGGCCGTCGACCCCGGCCGCCTCGACAATCTGGTGGGCGGCGGCATGGCGAGCGGGGAAGCGCCCGCCGACACCCTGCTGCGCGAATGCGCCGAAGAGGCCGGCATCCCCGCCGAACTGGCCGCGCAGGCACGGCCGACCGCCACCCTGCATGCGTGCCGGATGGAGGACGACGGCATCCACGACGAGTGGCTGCACGTCTGGCGGCTCGACGTGCCGGAGTCCTTCGAGCCCCGCAACTGCGACGGCGAGGTCGCGGAATTCCACTGCGTCAGCGCCGATGAACTGGCCGGGCGCATCCTGGCCGGCGAATTCACCGAGGATGCGGCGGCGGTGGCCGTCACCTGGTTGCTCGAACGCGTGGAGTAAACGTCCGCCGGTTCGTTCCCGGCGTTCAGAGATGCCCGCGTGCCCAGGCCACGATGTCGCGCGCGTTCATCGCGCCGGACTGGCGGGCGATCTCGCGGCCGCCGGCGAACAGCACCAGGGTGGGAATGCTGCGGATGCCGTGGCGCGCGCCCAGCGCGGGTTCGGCCTCGGTGTCGATCTTGGCGGTGCGTACCCGGGGTTCGAGCAGGCGGGCGGCCTCGGCGAAGGCGGGGGCCATCATCCGGCAGGGGCCGCACCACGGCGCCCAGAAATCCACCAGCAGGGGCAGATCGTTGCGGGTCAGATGCGCGGCGCTGTTCGTGCTGGTGAGCGCGAACGGCTCGCCGATGAACAGCGGGCGGCGGCAGGCGCCGCAGTTCGGTGCGTCGGCGAGCCGTTCGGCGGGTACACGATTGACCGCGTCGCAATGCGGGCAGACGACATGGGGGGGCGGCGGAGGTCATGGCGGGGCGTCCTGCGCGGGGGAATGGACGGCAGATCGGGTGCGATGCGGCGAATTCAAGGTGTCCGGCAAGGTGTAACAGCCCGGGTGTTTTGCGTGATGGACATGTTCTTCGGGTGCGGACGGCGCGATAATATCAAGCGTGCATGGAGCACGCCTGGGTGAAAACGATGTGGCATGCGCGTGAAACCCGGAACATGGCTGGTGCGTCACGTCCTGGAGGTGGCGCGTCGATCACCGGTCTTCCTGCCGGTGTCCGGCTGCTGGGGCATTTTCGTCCCTACGTGGCCTTGCTGACCGCGTTGTGGGTGCTGCTGGCAGCGCCCTTCCTGATGCTCGGCGTGCTGGACTGGCGGCGCATCGCCGACGATACCGCTGCGCTGGCCAAGGAGCGCGGGCAGGCGCTGTTCGGGCTGATCGAGCTGACGCGCGAATGGAATGCCCGCCACGGCGGGGTATACGTGCCGGTGGATGAGGCGTCGCCGCCCAACCCCTATCTGATCCATGCGCGCCGCGACCTCGTCACCGCCGACGGCCAGCCGCTCACTCTGGTCAATCCGGCCTACATGACGCGCCAACTGGCGGATCTGGCCGCCGAGCATTCCGGCGTGCAGCTGCGCATCACCGGGCTGAAGCCGCTGCGCCCGGGCAACATGGCCGATCCCTGGGAGGCCGCTGCGCTCGGCCGCTTCCGGCGCGGGGAAGAGGACGAGCGCATCGACTTCTTCGCCAACCATCCGGTGGCCGGCGCGCAGCGCCCGGTATATCGCTACATGGCGCCGCTGCACATCACCAGGGTGTGCCTGGACTGCCACATGGCGCAGGGGTACGGATTGGGCGACATTCCCGGCGGCATCTCGATCAGCATGCCGGCCGAGGGGCTGCTGGCGTATCGCGACAAGCGCCGCATGGAGTCGGCCCTGACCCTGCTGGGCGGCTATCTGCTCACCGGCGGGCTGCTGCATGTGCTGATGGCCCGCCTGCGCCGGCACACGCTCGCGCTGGAGGAACTCAGCGCCCGGCAGGAGGCGGTGATCGTCGAACGCACGCGCGAGCTCAAGCTGCTCAACGAGGATCTGCGCCGCAAGGCGCATCACGACCCGCTCACCCTGCTGCCCAACCGCCTGCTGTTCAACGACCGGCTGGAGTCCGCGCTGAACCGGGCGGGCCGCTACCAGCGCAGTTTCGCGCTGATGCTGGTGGATCTGGACCGCTTCAAGGAGGTCAATGACGCCTTCGGCCATGCCACCGGCGACGAACTGCTGGTGGATGTGGCACGCCGCCTGGAAAGCTGCGTGCGCGTGTCCGACACCGTGGCACGCCTGGGTGGCGACGAGTTCGCCGTGCTGCTCGTCGAGGCGGACGAGGGCGTCGAGGTGGAGGCCGGCAAGGTGGCCCGGCGGGTGGCCGAGCTGCTCTCCGAGCCGTATCTGCTGACGCCGGGCATGATGCGGGTGTCCGCTTCGGTCGGGGTCGCGCTGTTTCCAGCCGATGGCGAGGGCAGCGAAGATCTGTTGCGCCATGCCGATCTGGCGCTGTACTCGGTGAAGCTGTCCGGGCGCAACGGCTGGCGGCGCTATTCGACGGACATGACCGCGCCACGCGCGGGCTGAGCGAAACCCGGCCGGCGGTTCAGCCCGCACGCCAGCTCAGCCGGGGCCAGCCCAGTTCGTGCGCCACCTCGGTCAGGTGCGCGTCGCCGTTGACCACCACGGGATGGCTGACCGCACGCAGCAGCGGCAGGTCGTTGGCCGAATCACTGTAGAAATGACGCTCGCGCGGCGCCGTGCCGGGGTGGGCGGCGGCCAGCCAGTGCTCCACGCAATCGATCTTGCCGGCGCCGAAGCATAGCGGACCGGGGACGTGTCCGGTGAAGCGGCCGTCGCGCTGCTCGCCGCGCGGGCAGATCACCGGCAGGTCCAGCAGGCCGCCGATGGCGTCGGCGAGGAAGCCGTGGGTGGCGGTGACGATGGCCAGGCGGTGGCCGAGGCGACGGTGCGCTTCCACCGCCGCGCGCGCGGCCACCGGGATGCGTGGGGCCACCACGTCGGTGAGGAAGCGCGCGCGGAGCGCTTCCCATTCGGCCAGCGGCCGGTCGTCCAGCAGGCGCAGATGGAAGGCGAGGTAATCGGCGATGTCGAGCCGGCACGCGGCGTAGCGCTCCATGTGGTCCGCCTGGCGGGCGAGGATGGCCGGTGGCAGGTGGGCGCCTTCCACCAGGTATTCCAGCCACAGGCAGTTGGAATCCCCGTCGAGCAGGGTGTGGTCGAGATCGAACAGGGCGAGCGGCATGGTCGTGCGGGCAAGCGGACGGGAGGCGGGCCAGGGATTGTTCATATGAACAGCTTCGCTGCGCGATGTTGCGCGTCGATGACGTTCATTTGAACGGCCGGTGAAGGCGGTGGGCCACCCGTGCCGTCATCCGTGTTCCGGGGAAATTGATGCACCACAAGGCGGATGACGGCGTGCTTGGGCGACAGTTCCGCCGCGAAGCGGGTTTGTCCGGCGTGCGTGCACAGGGCCGGGGACTCTCGACGTGATCCGGGGCGGAGAGCTCCGGGGCGGGCGGCGCCTGGTCACGCGGGAACCGCAGCGCCCGGCACCGTACCCGGCGCCGGCCTCGAACAACAAGTTTCCGGCCGCGTCGGCGGCCGGGGAGATATCCATGCGTACTTTCTTCCTTCCCGCGGTCGGGCTGATGGACCGCCTGAGCTATCGCGCCAAGTTCATGCTGCTCGGCAGCGCGCTGACCCTGGTGCTGCTGGTACCGCTGTACACCCTGTTCGTCAATCTCGATCACGACATCCAGATGGCGGAACAGGAACTGGCCGGCCTGCAGATGCTCAAGCCGCTCAATCGCGCCACGCAGTTGATCCAGCAGCACCGCGGCCTGTCCGCCGGCGTGCTCAACGGCAACGAGGCGATGCGCGAGCGCCGCGCGGCCATCGAGAAGGATGCTGCCGCCGCGCTCGACGGCACCGAGGCGGCGTTGAGCCCGACGCTGCGTGGCAGCGAGGGGTGGCGGGCAATCCGCGCGGATTGGGCGGAGATTTCTTCACAAGGCCTGAGCTGGCCGCCGGCCGAGAACCTCCAGCGGCACAGCGGCCTGGTCGCAAGGATTCTGGCGTTCATGACCGATCTGGCCGACGAGGCGCAACTGACCGCGGCAGGGGAACTGCGGGCGTACTACTTCATGGACACCCTGGTGGAGAAGATGCCGGTGATGATGGAGTCGCTGGGCATTCTGCGCGCCAGCGGCACCGGCATCCTCAGCGCGCAGGAAATCGACCTCGAGGCGCGCCGCCGCCTGACCGCGCTGCTGGACCGCCTGGAACACACCCTGGACCAGCAAAACATCAGCATGGAAAAACTGATGCATCTGGCGCCCGAGATGCGCGGTGCGCTGGACGCGCCGATGCGCGAATTCTCCGAGGCGGCCAGCCGCATCTTCGCCGTGGTCCGCGACGACATCCTGCCGGAACGCTTCGCAACGCTGCCGGCGGAGTACTACGCGCTGACCACCGGCACCATCGATACCGGCTACCGGGCGATGTTCGAAACGCTCCTCCCGCAGTTCGAGACGCAGCTCAACGCCAACAAGGAACAGGCCCGCAAGGCGCTGCTGGGGCAATTCGCGCTATGCGGCGTGGTGGTGGTGCTGGTGGCCTACCTGGGCATCGGCACCTATTACGGGGTGCTGGGCGCGGTGCGGGTGATTTCGGACGGCGCCCGCCGCATGGCGAGCGGGGACATGACGGTACGTTTCGCTACTGCCGGGCACGACGAACTGCACGCCGCCGGCCGCGACCTCAACCACATGGCCGTCTCGATCCGCGAACTGCTGGTGCGCATCCAGGGCAGCGCGGCGGAACTGCGCGGCTCCGCCGGCACACTGGCCACCTCCAGCCACCAGATCGCCGACAGCGCCGCGTCGCAGAGCGATTCCGCATCGAACATGGCGGCGGCGGTGGAGCAGATGACCGTGGGAGTCGACCACATCGCCAAGAGCGCGCAGGACGCCGAATCCTGCTCGCGCGAATCCGGCAGCGTGGCCGAACACGGCGGCCGGATCGTCGGCCATGTGGTGAGTGAAATCAGCGAGATCGCCGATACGGTGAATCGCTCCTCCAGCCTCATCGAGGCGCTCGGCCGGCAGTCGGACGAGATCTCCGCCATCGTCGGCACCATCAAGGAGATCGCCGACCAGACCAATCTGCTCGCCCTCAACGCGGCCATCGAGGCGGCCCGCGCCGGGGAATCGGGCCGTGGCTTCGCCGTGGTCGCCGACGAGGTCCGCAAGCTCGCCGAGCGCACCACCAAATCCACCCAGGAGATTGCCGAGATGATCCGTGCCGTGCAGGAGGGCACGCTGACCGCCGTGGACAGCATGAAGCACGGCGTCGACTGCGTTGCCAGCGGCGTGGAGGAGGCCCGCTGCGCGGGCGAGACCATCCGGCAGGTACAGGAACACTCGGGCCGCGTGATGGCCTCGGTGGTCGACATCACCAGCGCACTGCGCGAACAGGCCGCGGCCAGCACGGAAATCGCCCGCAACGTCGAGCACATCGCGCAGATGGCGGAGGAGAACAACGCCGCTGCCAGCAGCAATGCGCAGACCGCAGACGCCTTGCTGCAACTGGCGGAGACGCTGAGCGGAGAAGTGGGGCGCTTCCGGACCTGAACCGTCGCCGGCGCGGACGGCATTGCCCGCGCTGCGCCCGCACAAGCGAAAGGCCCGCCGGACCAGAAGTCCGGCGGGCCTTTCTTGATGTTCTGGCGGAGAGGGCGGGATTCGAACCCGCGTCAGGGTATTACCCTGAACACGCTTTCCAGGCGTGCGACTTAAACCACTCATCCACCTCTCCGTGGAAGCCCGCCATTATAGCCATAAGGCCCGGGCGGTGGAAGAGGGGCCGGGGCGGTGTTCAGGCGTCCTCGGTCTGCCAGGCCTGGGTGCGCAGCGCGTAACTGGCCAGGATGCCGAGCGCGGCCATGGCGGCACCGGCCGCTCCGTGTCCCGTGGCGACCAGCAGGCCGGCGCCGGCGCCGCACAGGGTGGGCAGATGAGAGAGCATGCGTTCCATGGCGGGATACCTTACAACAGGTGTGTTTAAATACAGCTGTAAGAGTAGACAGTATTGTTGCGGAGTGCAAGCACCGGGTCGTGGTGTGACGTCCTTCACGGGCGAAAGCGGTACTGCTGCATGTTGAAATCGTCATAAACCGTGCCCCGGGGAAGGGGCGTGACGGGTTTAACATCGGCCCTCCGGGACGTCGGCTAAGGTGTGCCCCATCCAGGTCGTCGAGCAGGCCGTCGCGGGCTTTCCGCGGGCCGGAGGGAAGGGGCATGTTGAAGGCCTTCAGCCATTATTTTCCGTTGCACACGCTGTTCCAGATCCTCACGGACGCAATCCTGCTGTCGTTCGCCGTGGTGCTGGCGATTGCCTTCCAGGTCGACGCGGCCATGGCCGACTGGAAGGTGGTGGTGCCCTCGGCGATCGTCTTCGCGCTGGTGATGATCCTGCTCAACGGCGTACTCGGCCTGTACCGCCCGGCGGTGGACGGTTCGCGCTGGAATCCGGTGCTGCGTCTGGCGCTCGGCGTGGTGGTCAGCGTGCCGGCGGCGCTGCTGGTGTTCCTGCTGCTGCCGCTGCGCTACTTCTCGTCCGAACTCCTGCAGCTCACCCTGCTGGCCCTGCTGGGCGGCGTGCTGGCGCTGCGCAGCGCGCTCAACCAGCGCCAGGAGCGCGCCCTGTTCGCCCACCGCGCGCTGGTGGTCGGCGGCGGCGCGGAGGCGCTGGCGGTGGAGAACGCCTTGCGCCATCCGGCCAACGGGGGCGCGGAACTGGTCGGCTTCTATCTGCCCAACACCGATTCGCCGCCGGCACTGGCCGCTGAAAAGAAGGTGTTCCAGGGCGGCAGCCTGCTCGACGTGGTGCGCGAGCAGCGCGTGGGCCAGGTCATCGTCGCCGTGCGCGAGCGCCGTGGCGGCGCCCTGTCGCTGCGCGAACTGCTCGACTGCAAACTGCGCGGGGTGAAGGTATACGACCTCAACGACTTCTTCGAACAGGTGGTCGGCCAGGTACGCCTGGATTCCTTGAAGGCGAGCTGGCTGATCTATGGCGACGGCTTCCGCCAGGGGCGTGCCCGGGTGCTGGTCAAGCGCGTTTCCGACCTGGTGTCCGCCTGCGTCCTGCTGCTGCTCGCCTTGCCGGTGATGCTGGTCACCATGCTGGCGATCCTGATCGAGGATGGTGCGCCGGTGTTCTACCGCCAGGAGCGCGTGGGGCAGGGCGGCCGGGTGTTCAAGGTGATCAAGTTCCGCAGCATGCGCCGCGATGCCGAGCGCGATGGCCAGCCGCGCTGGGCGAGCGCCAACGACGACCGCACGACGCGCGTCGGCAGGTTGATCCGCAAGCTGCGCATCGACGAGTTGCCCCAGCTGTTCAACGTGCTGTGCGGGCAGATGAGCCTGGTGGGGCCGCGCCCCGAACGGCCTTTCTTCGTCGACGGGCTGACCCGCGACATTCCGTTCTATGCCGTGCGCCACAGCGTCAAGCCAGGGCTCACCGGCTGGGCGCAGGTGCGCTACCAGTACGGCGCCTCGGTGGATGACGCGGTCAACAAGCTGCAGTACGACCTGTACTACGTGAAGAACCACACCCTGCTGCTCGACACGCTGATCCTCATGGAAACCGTGCGGGTGGTGCTGACCGGCGAGGGGGCGCACTGAGGCGCCCGGCCGGTGGAGCGGGGCGCCGTTGAGCGCGCCCGCACTCCGGACAATCACGATGTACGCCGAATTTTCCACCGTCGCGCTCTGGGGGTACGGCCTCGCCGCCGTGGTCCATGCGCTGTTCGCCCTGTACTTGCTGGGCGGCTGGCGCAGCGGGCTGGCGGCGCGCATGCTGCTGTTCGCGGTGGTCGCCAGTCTGCTGTGGGCAGCCGGCACGGCGCTGTTCGTCTGGGCGCCGGGGGCTGCGCCGGCGCGTCTGGGCGGCTTGCTGGAGGTGCTGCGGGTGGCGTGCTGGTACGCCTTCCTGCTGGTGCTGCTGCGTTCGCCCGGTACGCCGCCGCTGCGCTGGATGCTGGTGGCCTGCGCCGCGGTGGTCGGCGCCATGCTCGCCGCGGTGCTGTTGCCGGCCGGCGGCAAGTTCCTGCTCGGCAGCTTCCTCGCCGCCGCGGTGCTCGGCCTGATGCTGGTGGAGCAGCTGTTCCGCGCCCTGCCGGGCGAGTCGCGCTGGGGCTTCAAGCCGTTGTGCCTGGGGCTGGCGGCGGGCTGGATGTTCGAGCTGTACTTCTTTGCCGACGGCTTCCTGTTCGCCCGCCTGGATGGCGACGTATGGGCGGTGCGCGGGCTGGTGCATGCCATGGTGGTGCCGCTGGTGGCGATGTCGGCGGCGCGCAATCCGGTGTGGACTTCGCGCATCGCGGTGTCGCGCGAGGTGGTCTTCCATTCCACCGCCCTGGTGGTCGCCGGCGCCTATCTGCTGGTGATCGCCGCCGCCGGCTATTACGTGCGCTACCTGGGCGGCGACTGGGGGCGGGCACTACAGGTGGCGCTGCTGTTTGCCGGCCTGCTGCTGCTCGGGCTGTTCATCGGTTCCGGCGCCAGCCGCGCGCGTTTGCGCGTGCTGCTCGACAAGCACCTGTTCCCCTACCGTTACGACTACCGCAACGAATGGCTGCGCTTCACCCAGGCGCTGTCCTCGGCCGACGATGCGCTGGATCTCGGCCAGTCGGTCATCAAGGCGCTCTCCGACCTGGTGGAAAGTCCGGGCGGTGGCCTGTGGCTGCGCACCCCGGACGGGCGCTACGTGCAGCACGCACGCCTCAATACGCCGCCGTGCCCTGCGGCGGAACCGGCCGAAGGCGCGCTGTGCGCTTTCCTGGCGGCACGCGAGTGGGTGGTGAATCTGGAGGAATTCCGCATGCGCCGCTCCCACTACGGCAGCCTGGAACTGCCGGACTGGCTGCTGCGCCTGGACAGCGCCTGGCTGGTGATTCCGCTGAAATCCGGCGGACGGCTGGTGGGCTTCGTGGTGCTCAACGCGCCGCGCGCGCCCTTCGAGATCGACTGGGAGGTGCTCGACCTGCTGAAGACCGCGCAGCGCCAGGCGGCCAGCTATCTGGCGCGCATGCAGGTCACCGAGGCGCTGATCGAGGCGCGCAAGTTCGATGCCTTCAACCGCATGTCGGCCTTCGTGGTGCACGACCTGAAGAACCTGGTCGCGCAGCTCTCGCTGATGCTCAAGAACGCCGAGCGCCACCGCGACAATCCGGAATTCCAGCGCGACATGCTGGAAACTGTGGCGCACGTGGAAACCCGCATGCGCGCGCTGATGGCGCAGTTGCAGGAGAAAAGCCCGATCGAGGCGCCGCGCCAGCTGGACCTGATGGCCGTGGCCGAGCGCATCGCCTTCGCCCGGCGCGGCGCGCGTCCGGCGCCGGTGGTGGAAAGCGCTGCCGAGGCGGCCGCCGGATTGCCGGTCAGCGCCCATGCCGAACGCCTGGAGCGCGTGCTCGGCCACCTTGTGCAAAATGCCCTGGACGCCACACCGGAGGCTGGTAACGTGCGCCTGACGGTGCGCGACTGCGGCGACGGCTTCGTCGCCTTCGAGGTCGAGGACAGCGGTTGCGGCATGCCGGCCGAATTCATCCGCGAACGCCTCGCGCGGCCGTTCCAGACCACCAAGGAGGGCGGCATGGGCCTGGGGGTGTACGAAGCCAGCCAGTACATCCGCGAACTGGGCGGCAGCCTGCGCTACCACAGCGAGGAAGGGCGGGGCACGCGCGCCGAGGTGCGCCTGCCGCGCTGCGTCCGCCCGGCCGATGCCGATCCCGCCGAACGGGCCGCTGCGCCGGCCTCCGCCGCCGAACCCCTGCGAGCCTGAAACCCATGTCCGACAAACGCCGTACCCTGCTCATCGTCGAGGACGATCCCGCGCTGCAGAAGCAGATGCGCTGGGCCTTCGACGCCTTCGACAGCGTGGTGGCCGCCGACCGCGAGGAAGCCATCGCGCAACTGCGCCGCTTCGAGCCCGCGGTGGTCACCATGGATCTCGGCCTGCCGCCCGAGCCCGACGACGTCGGCGAGGGCTTCCGCCTGCTCGGCGAGATGCTCGCGCTAGCGCCGGACACCAAGGTGATCGTGCTCACCGGCCAGCACGACCGCGAAAACGCCGTGCGCGCGGTGGGCATGGGCGCCTACGATTTCTTCGCCAAACCCTTCGAACCCGAACTGCTCGCGCTGACCATCGAGCGCGCCTTCCGCCTGCACGACCTGCAGAGCGAGAACCAGCGCCTGCAGGCTGCTTCCGGCAGCGCGCTGGACGGGCTGATCACCCGTGATCCGGCCATGCTCAAGGTCTGCCGCACCGTCGAAAAAGTGGCCACCGCCGGGGTCACCGTGGCCCTGCTGGGCGAGAGCGGCACCGGCAAGGAAGTGCTCGCGCGCGGCCTGCACGCGCTGTCGCCGCGCGCCGCCGGGCGCTTCGTGGCGATCAACTGCGCGGCGATTCCGGAGAACCTGCTGGAAAGCGAACTGTTCGGCCACGAGAAGGGCGCGTTCACCGGTGCGGTCAAGCAGACCCCCGGCAAGATCGAACTGGCCCACAAGGGCACGCTGTTCCTCGACGAGATCGGCGATCTGCCGATGGCCCTGCAGGCCAAGCTGCTGCGCTTCCTGCAGGAGCGCGTGATCGAGCGCGTCGGCGGGCGCGAGGGCATCGCCGTGGACGTGCGCGTGGTGTGCGCCACCCACCGCGACCTCAAGGCGCGCATCGCCGAGGGGCTGTTCCGCGAGGATCTGTACTACCGCCTGGCGGAAATCATCATCGACATTCCCGCGCTGCGCGAGCGCGAGGGCGACGCCAGCCTGATCGCCCACGCCTTCACCCGGCGCTTCGCGCGCGAGAACGGGCGCGGCGCCATGCAGCTCACCGACGACGCGCTGGACGCCATCGCCGCGCACGGCTGGCCGGGCAACGTGCGCGAGCTGGAAAACTGCCTGAAGCGCGCGGTGATCATGGCCGACGGCAACCGCATCAGCGCGGAGGATCTCGGCCTGGAAAGCGCGGAGCTCGATCCGGGCTTCTTCAACCTGCGCCAGGTGCGCGACGAGGCCGAGCGCCAGGCCGTGGTGCGCGTGCTCGCGCGCACCAACGGCAACATTGCGCGCGCCGCCGAGGTGCTCGGCATCAGCCGCCCCTCGCTGTATGACCTGTTGAACCGCTTCGGCCTCAAGAAGGAGTCCTGACCGTGTCTTTCTCCATGAGCGCGCCGCGCTCCTTTTCCCCTTCCGGCCGCCGGCATCCGGCCGCCACCCTGCTGGGCATGCTGCTCGCCGGCGCGCTGCTCGCCGGCTGCGGCGATTCGCCCGACAAGCTCGTCGATTCCGCGCGCACCTACATCGAGCGCCAGGATCTGCAGGCCGCTTCCATCCAGCTCAAGAACGCCCTGCAGCAGGACGGCGCGCTCGCCGAAGCGCGCTTCCTGCTCGGCCAGGTCAATTTCGGCCTGGGCGACATGAGCGGTGCCGCGCGCGAACTGCAGCGCGCCGAAGAGCTGGGCTACCCTGCCGAACGCATCGCCCCGCTGCTGTCTACCGCCCTGGTGCGCACCGGGGAGTTCGACCGCGTCATCGACCGGTATGCTGCCACCCGGTTCGCCGAGCCGTCCGCGCAGGCCCGTGTGTCCGGCGCGCTGGGCACCGCCTACCTGGGCAAGGCCCGCCTGCCCGAGGCGCGCGCGGCCTACGAGGTGGCCCTGGCCGCCGCATCCGACGATACCGAGGCGCGCCTCGGTTTGGCGCGCACCCGGCTGTTCTCCGACGACCTCGACGGCGCCCGGCGCGAAGTCGATGCGGTGATCGCGCAGACGCCCGACAACGCCGATGCCCATGCCCTGCGCGCGCAAATCCAGATCGCCGCCGGCCAGCAGGACGACGCCCTGAAGGCGCTGGCCGAAGCCGTGCGCGTGCGTCCGGACGCTGTCGCCTACCGTTACGAACTGGTCGGCCTGCTGCTCGGCAGCGGGCGCGAGGACGAGGCCCGCGCGCAGATCGAGGCGCTGCGCGCGCACAGCCCGGACAGCCCGGCCACCCGCTTCCTGCTCGCCCTGATGGCCCACCGCGACGGGCAGGAGACCGCCGCCCGCGAAGACGTGCAGCGCGCCCTGCGCGACGCGCCGGACTTTCTGCCCGCCCATCTGCTCGCCGGCAGCGTGCTGTTCCGCCTCGGCGACCATCAGCAGGCGCAGACCCATCTTGCCCGCGTGCTCGACCGCCTGCCCGGCCACCGCGTGGCGCGCCAGCAGCTCGCGCTCTCGCAGATCGCCGCCGGACAGGGCGGCCGCGCGCTGGAAACGCTGAAACCGCTGATCGACGCCGCGCCCGAAGATGCGCGCAGCCTCACGGTGATCGGCCAGGCGCTGCTCGCCGCCGGCGATTTCGAACGCGCGGCGGAATACTTCGAGCGGGCCGCCAAGGCCGCGCCGGACAGCCCCGGCGCGCGCCTGCGTCTGGGCGTGGCGCGCGTGGGCACCGGCGATCTCAGTGAAGGACTGGCCGATCTGGAAGTGGCCGCGTCCATGGACGGCGCCGGCATTCAGGCCGATACCGCGCTGGTGCTCGCCCGCCTGCGCGCCAACGACCAGGCGGGCGCGTTGAAGGCGGCGGATGCGCTGGTGGCGCGCCATCCGGACAATGCCGAGGCGCACAACCTGCGCGGCGGCGTGCACATGGCCCGGCGCGACTGGCCGGCCGCGCGCGCGGATTTCGGCAAGGCGCTGGAACTGCGCCCGGACCTGCTCGCCGCGGTCATCAACCTGGCCCGCGTGGATATCGCCGAACAGCGCCTGGAAGGCCTGGAAGCGCGCTTCGATGCGTTCCACCAGGCGCATCCGGCCAACGTCGACGCCTACGTCGCCCATGCCGACCTGAAGACCGCCGCCGGCGCTCCGCCGGCCGAAGTGCTCGCCGTGCTCGAACGCGGCCTGGGCGCCGTGCCGGGCGCGCAGCCCATCCGCCTCGCCATGGTGCGCGAACTGCTGCGTGCCGGCGACGCACGCCGTGCGCTGGCGGCCGCGCAGGAAGCCGCCGCGGCCAATCCCAACAACCCGAGTGCCGTCGAGGCACTGGCGCGCGCCCAACTGGCGGTCGGCGAGCACCAGCAGGCGATCAGCAGCTACGGCCGCCTGGCCGGTCTGCTGCCGGCCTCCCCGGCGCCGCTGATCGAGCAGGCCGGCGCGCAACTGAGCATGCGCGACCTGGCCGGCGCGGAGCAGAGCCTGCGCCGTGCCATCGCCGTGCAGCCGGATGCGCCGCTGGCGCGCGCGCGCCTGGCCGCCGTGCTTGCCGACCAGCAGCGCTTCGACGACGCGCTGGCGCTGGCGCGCGAGATGCAGGGCCGCGCGGCGCTGGTCACGCTGGGCAATGAAATCGAAGGCGAGGTGCACATGCGGCGCGGCGAATGGGAGGCTGCGCTGGCCGCCTTCCGCAAGGCCGCCGGGCAGGCGCCGCGCGCCGAACTGATCGCCAAGCAGCATGCCGCCCTGAGCCGCGCCGGGCGTGGCGCCGAGGCCAACCGGCTGGCCGCCGAGTGGCTGCGCGCGCAGCCGCGCGACACCGTGCTGCGCGTCTATCTGGCCGAACAGGCGCTGAACGCGGAACGGCTGGACGAGGCCGCGCAGCGTTATCGCGAGGTGCTGGCCATTACCCCGGAAAACGCCTTGGTGCTCAACAACCTGGCCTGGGTGGCCGGCCGGCGCGGAGAAAAGGAGGCCGTGGCGCTGGCCGAGCGCGCGCTGGAACTGTCGCCCGGCAATCCGGTGGTGCTCGATACCCTGGGCATGCTGCAGATCGAGCGCGGCCAGGCCGAGCAGGGGTTGGCCAACCTGAACCGCGCGGTGTCGCTGGCGCCCGCGCTGCCGCAGCTGCGCTTGAATCTTGCCAAGGCTTACCTGAAACTCGAACGCCGCAGCGATGCCGTGGGCACGCTCGATGCGCTGCTCGGCCAGTTGCCCGCCGATTCGCCGGTGCACCGCGAGGCCGCCGCGCTGCGCGCCACGCTGTAGGTCTGTCGCCATTCCCCACAAACGCTACGGAATCTCCCATCATGACCACCATCGCAGTCATCGGCCTGGGCTACGTCGGCCTGCCGCTCGCCGTGGAATTCGGCAAGCAGTACAAGACCCTGGGCGTGGATCTGTCCGCCGCCAAGGTCGCCAGCTACCGCGATTTCATCGACCCCACCGGCGAGGTGTCGGGCGACGACCTGCGTGCCGCCGGCGGACTGAGCTGCCATACCGACGCCGCGGTGATCCGCGAGGCGGATTTCATCGTCGTCGCCGTGCCCACGCCGGTGGACGAGGCGCATCAGCCGGATCTCTCCCCGCTGGTCGGCGCATCCGAAATGGTCGGGCGCAACCTGCGCCCGGGCGCCGTGGTGGTGTTCGAATCCACCGTCTATCCGGGCGCCACCGAGGAAGTCTGCGTGCCCATCCTGGAGCGTGAATCCGGCCTCAAGTGGAAACAGGACTTCTTCGTCGGCTATTCGCCCGAGCGCATCAACCCGGGCGACCGCGAGCGCACGCTGACGCGCATCGTCAAGGTGGTGTCGGGCGACACCCCGGCCACGCTCGCCAGGGTACGCGACACCTACGCCTCGATCATCCCGGCCGGCGTGCACGCGGCCAGCTCGATCAAGGTCGCCGAGGCCGCCAAGGTCATCGAGAACACCCAGCGCGACCTCAACATCGCGCTGATGAACGAACTGGCGATCATCTTCCACAAGCTGGGCATCGACACGCTGGAAGTGCTGCAGGCCGCCGGTACCAAGTGGAACTTCCTGCCCTTCCGTCCCGGCCTGGTCGGCGGGCACTGCATCGGCGTCGATCCCTACTACCTCACGCACAAGGCGGAGATGGTCGGCCATCACCCGGAAGTGATCCTCGCCGGCCGGCGCATCAACGACTCCATGGGCAAGTACGTGGCTGAGCAGACCGTCAAGCAGATGGCCGCCGCCGGCCTGTCCGCCCATGGCGCGGAGGTGATCGTGCTCGGTCTCACCTTCAAGGAGGATTGCCCGGACCTGCGCAACAGCAAGGTCATCGACGTGATCCGCGAACTGCGCGAATACGGCTGCCGCGTGCGGGTGCACGACCCGGTGGCCGAGCCCGCCGAGGCCGTGCACGAATACGGCGTGGAACTGGCGGACTGGGACGCGCTGCCGCGCGCCGCCGCCATCGTCGCGGCGGTCGGCCATGCCGAATACCGCAAGATGGGCGTGCCCGCGCTGCTCGCCAAGCTGGTGCCCAGCGGCGTGTTCGCCGACGTCAAATCCTGCCACGACGCCGCGGCCCTGAGCGCCGCTGGTGCGCGGGTCTGGCGGCTGTAAGGCCATGGGCGCGCGCCGCGGCCGGCGGAGCGGGCGATGAACGCCCGGCGTGCCTGGGGCGGCGTGCTGGCGCTGGCCGCCGTGCTGGGCGCCGGCCAAGCGCGTGGCGCTGACGCTCCGCCGCTGCGCGGCGCGGCCGAACTGGTGCGCCTGGCGGTCGCCCATGAACACGGCGAAGGCGTGCCGCGCGCGCCGGAGCGTGCCGCAGCGCTGTACTGCGAGGCTGCCCGCCTGGGCGATGCCGAGGGGTTGTACGGCCTGGGCTGGATGTACGCCAACGGACGCGGCGTGGCGCGCAACGATGGCTACGCCGCCACGCTGTTCGCCATGGCGGCCTTCCTCGGCCATGAATACGCGCAGCGCATGGCGCGCTTCACCGGCGAGGAGCCCGGCGAACTGCCGGACTGCCTGCACGTGGCGGACACCCAGGACGGCCGCGAACCCTGGGACGTCGAAGGCTTCCTGGCCTCGCTGGGGCCGGAGCGCCGCGAGGTCGGCCGCCTGGTGGCCGGGCTGGCGCCCGAATACGGCGTGCATCCGCGCCTCGCGCTGGCTGTGGCGGTGGCCGAATCGGCGCTCGATCCGCGCGCGCTGTCACCCAGGCAGGCCATGGGCGTGATGCAGCTGATTCCGGCAACCGCCGAGCGTTTCGCCGTCGGCAAGCCGTGGGATCCGGAGCAGAACATCCGCGGCGGCCTGCGCTACCTGCGCTGGCTGCTGGCCTATTTCCGTGGCGACGTCACCCTCGCGGTGGCCGCCTACAATGCAGGGGAGGGCGCGGTGGACCGTCATCGCGGCGTGCCGCCCTACCGCGAGACGCGCCAGTATGTCGACCGCGTGCTGGCCTTCGCGCAGCAGCGCAGCCATCCCTACGACGGCGCCGTGGCCGGGCCCAGCCCGGTGGCCGCGCCAGCGCGCGAGGAGGACCAGGGATCATGAACACCGCCGTTTTCCTGCGCCGCCGCCAGTTGCTCACGCTGGCAGGCGGCCTTGCGCTGCTGCCGCGCGCCGCGCTCGCCAGCCTGATCGATACCGTGCCGCGCATCCGTCCCGCGGTGGTCGCCGTAGGCACGCTGATGGCCAACCGCAATCCGGCCTTCCGCTTCCTCGGCACCGGCTTCGCCGTCGGCGACGGCCGCCTGATCGCCACCAACGCGCACGTGCTGCCCGAGGCGCTCGACGGCGAACGCATGGAAAGCCTGGCCATCGCCACGCCCACCACGCAGGGCGGCGCGGCGCGGCGGGCCGAGCGCGTGGCGGTGGACCGCGACCGCGATCTGGCCATCCTGCGCATCGGCGGCGAGGCGCTGCCGGCGCTCGAACTGGCCGCCGACGGCAGCGTGCGGGAAGGGCAGGACATCGCCTTCACCGGCTACCCGATCGGCAACGTGCTGGGGCTGTCGCCGGTCACCCACCGGGGCATCGTCTCGGCGATCACCCCCATCGGCATTCCGCAGGCCAGCGCGCGCGACCTCAACCCCGCGCTGGTGCGCCGTCTTGCCGGCGAGCGCTTCGAGGTCTATCAGCTGGACGCCACCGCCTATCCGGGCAACAGCGGCAGCCCGGTGTTCGACCCCGCCAGCGGCCGCGTGGTCGGCGTCATCAACATGGTGTTCGTCAAGGGCACCAAGGAAAGCGTGCTCAGCGATCCGTCCGGCATCAGTTACGCGATTCCGTCGCGCTATCTGCGCGCCTTGCTGGACGGTTTGTGAGACGCCGCGTGTCGACCGTCCGGAAGGCGTTTTGAGCACCCCAGCGGGGCAAGGGCGATCATCGGCACATCGGTGTGCGGGAAGGGCCTTACCGCTTCACCGCGCCGGATGGTTCACCGCTGCGCGGCTCACTTTCGGCGCGCCTGCCGCGCGGGCCTTCCACAGGTCGTAGGCGGCCTGCTGCGCAATCCACAGATCGGCACGCCCGCCGTTCTCCACACCCAGCCAGCCTTCCAGGCGCAGGGCCATCTCCGGCGAGATGGCGGCACGCTCGTTGAGCACGCGCGACAGGGCGGCGCGGGTCACGCCGAGCTGCGCGGCGGCCTGGGTTACGGTGGTGCCGAGCGCGGGCAGGATGTCTTCCCGCAGGGTTTCGCCGGGGTGCGGCGGGTTGTGCATGGTCGTCATGCGCGTGTCCTCAATGGTAGTCCTGGTAATCGACGAGAACGGCATCCGGGCCTTCGAAACGGAAGGTGAGACGCCAATTGCCGTTGACCGTGATCGAGTACTGCCCGGCCAGATCGCCCGAGAGCGGATGCAACCGCCAGCCGGGCATGTTCATGTCCTCGGGGCTTTGGGCAAGATCCAGCCGGACCAGTTGCCGGCGCAGCCGCGCTGCGTGGTGCGGCTGAATGCCTGCCTTGCTGCCGGACAGGAAGAACGCCTGTAGCCCCTTGTGGGCAAAGTGTTTGATCATGGCCGGATCGTATAGCGTAGCGTTTCAGTGGTCAATTCGATTCACCCCTTACGACCATCCCTTTCAAAGTTTTTTGGAGGTTGATCGCTGACTTGCCGTGGGGGTATTGGTATGGTGCAAACTGATGCAACAAAAAACCCGCTGAGCCAGTGGCTGAGCGGGTTTGTGTGTCTGCTTGGTGCTTCCTGATGCTTTGAATTGGTCCCCTCGACAGGAATCGAACCTGTATCTGCCGCTTAGGAGGCGGCCGTTCTATCCATTGAACTACGAGGAGAGCGGCGCATTCTAGCCGTTTGGCGGGCGGGGTCCAAGCGTGCCGTCGGCGCCCGCCGCCCCAGCGCGGTGGCGCGCCGGTAGAATCGCGCCTTCGATCCGCCACCGCTGCCGCCACCGCCATGCCGCTGATTTCCGTAGACAACGCCTGCCTTGCCTTCGGCCACGTCGATCTGCTCTCCCACGCCGAATTCCAGCTCGACGCCGGCGAGCGCGTGGCGCTGATCGGGCGCAACGGCTCGGGCAAATCCAGCCTGCTGCGCGCGCTTGCCGGGCAGGCCGCGCTGGACGACGGCACGGTGTGGCGCCAGGACGGCCTGTGCGTGGCCTACGTGCCGCAGGAAGCCGATTTCGATCTGCAGCGCGAGGTGTTCGCCACCGTGGCCGATGGGCTGGGCGAGGCCGCCCGCCTGCTGGTGGATTACCACGCCGCCATGCACGCGGTGGCCGAGTCCGCCACGCCCGAGGCGCTGGCCCGCCTGGAACGCCTGCAGCACGAGGTGGAGGCCGCCGAGGCCTGGCGGCTCAACCAGCGCGTGGAGCACATGCTGGCCCGTCTGGGGCTGGCCGCCGATGCGTGCGTCGCCAGCCTGTCCGGCGGCGGGGTGAAGCGTGTGGCGCTGGCGCGCGCGCTGGTGGCCGAGCCGGATCTGCTGCTGCTCGACGAACCCACCAACCACCTCGACCTGGACGGCATCCAGTGGCTGGAAGGGCTGATCCGCGACTTTCGCGGCGCGGTGGTGGTGATCACCCACGACCGCGTGTTCCTCGACAACGTCGCCACCCGCATTATCGAGCTCGATCGCGGCCGGCTGGCGAGCTACCCCGGGCGCTTCGCCGATTACCAGCGCCGCAAGGCCGAGGAACTGGAGGCCGAGGGCAAGGCCAATGCGCGCTTCGACAAGATGCTCGCCCAGGAAGAGGTATGGATCCGCAAGGGCGTGGAAGCACGGCGCACCCGCAACGAAGGCCGCGTGCGCCGGCTGGAGGCGCTGCGCCGCGAGCGTTCCGCGCGCCGCGACCGGTTGGGCAACGTGCAACTGGCGATGGACAGCGGCGAGAAGAGCGGCCAGATGGTCGCCGAGCTCACCAACGTGACCAAGCACTTCGGCGAGCGCGTGGTGGTGCGCGACTTTTCCACGCGCATCCTGCGCGGCGACCGCATCGGCCTGATCGGCCCCAACGGCGCGGGCAAGACCACGCTGCTCAAGCTCATCCTCGGCGAGCTGGAAGCGGACGAAGGCACGCTGCGGCGCGGCACGCGCCAGGCAGTGGCCTACTTCGACCAGTTGCGCGAGCAACTCGACCCGGAGGCGCCGCTCACCGAGGTCATCAGCCCGGGTTCGGACTACGTGGAGATCGGCGGCGACAGGAAGCACGTCATCGGCTACCTGGGCGATTTCCTGTTCGCCCCGCAGCGCGCGCGCTCGCCGGTCAAGTCGCTGTCCGGCGGCGAGCGCAACCGCCTGCTGCTGGCCCGCCTGTTCGCCCGCCCGGCCAACGTGCTGGTGCTCGACGAGCCCACCAACGACCTGGACATCGAGACCCTGGACCTGCTCGAAGAACTGCTGGCCGGCTACGACGGCACGCTGTTCCTGGTCAGCCACGACCGCGCCTTCCTCGACAACGTGGTGACCCAGGTGATCGCCTACGAGGGCGACGGGCGCTGGGGCGAATACGCCGGCGGCTACGCCGACTGGCAGCGCGTGCGCCAGGCGCGCGAGGACGGCGCCGTGCGCGAGGAAAAACCGGCCGCCCCGGCGCGCGCCGCGCCGGCCGCCGAGAAGCCTGCCGCGCCGCGCCCCGGCAAGCTGTCCTTCAACGAAAAGCGCGAGCTGGAGGCCTTGCCGGAGCGCATCGCCGCGCTGGAGGCCGAGCAGGCCACGCTGCACGCGCGCATGGCCGATCCCGCGCTGTACCAGAACGCGCCGCAGGAGGTCGCCCAGTGCAAGGCGCGCCTGGAGGCGCTGGAGGGCGAGATCGAGGCGGCGATGGTGCGCTGGGAAGTGCTGGAAACCCGCGCCGGGGGTTGAAGGCGGGCGTTTCTTAAAGAACGTTCTGGAACGCGCCCATGCGCGCGAACCAGCCGGCGCCGGCCGCCGCGCCGAGCAGCACGGCGAGGTGGAACAGCGCCCAGCGCCGGTAGCGCCGCGCGATGCGCGCCGGGTCGATGTCGGAGATCAGGTACAGGCGCTTGCCTTCCGGCTTGCGCATCACGTGCGCCTCGGGCGCGGCCAGCAGTTCGCGCTGCTGGCGGAGCACTTCGCGGCGCGCCTGGGCGCGCGCCAGTTCCCATTCCTTCAGGTCGATCTGCCCGTCGCCGTTCAGGTCGAAGCGGGCGAGCAGGGTGGGCTTCTCGCGCTTCCACGCTTCCAGCAGTTCGCCGACCTGGCGCGGGGTGTCCAGCGCCGGGGAAATGCTGCCCAGGGTGCTGAACTCACCGAGCACGTAGATGGGGTCCTGGTCGATCAGCGCCCATTGGGCATGGCGCAGGTTTCCGCGCTGGAACCGGTCGTGGCGGCGCACCAGCATCTCGGCGCCTTCCGGGGCGACCGCGCACAGGCCGCTGCCGTCGTCGAGCAGGAAGGAGGCGTCGCTTTCCTCGCTGCGCAGGTGGCGCCATTTGCCGTCCGCGCCGCGCTGTCGGGTGACCACGCGGTACCACAGTACCGGCAGGCCGTCGATCGGCGAGCGCAGCGGCGTGCCGCCCAGCGGCCGGCCCCTGCCGCGCAGTTCGGTGTAGCCCTGGGCGGCCGAGGCGACGCGTGCGGTGGGCGTGTCGGCGATCAGCCGGGCGTGGCGGATCGAGCGCAGCCAGCCGAAGAAGGCGGTGGCGATGAGCAGGGCGAAGATCCCGAGCATGCCCGGCCCGTGGCCGATGCCGAGAGCGGCGACGAACAGCACCATCTGCGCCATGGGGACGCCGATTTCGCCGAGGTCGGTGCGCAGGCGGACGAGCATGATCCGCCGCGGATCAGGCGCGCAGCAGCGCGTTCATGGATACATTCGCCTTTTCCGCCGCGGAGAAGCGCAGCAGGGGCTGGGTGGCATAGCCGAACAGGCGGGCCACCAGCAGATCCGGAAACTGCTCGATGCGGATGTTGTGCACATTGACCGATTCGTTGTACCACTCGCGCCGGTCGGCGATGGCGTTTTCCAGCGCGGTGATGCGGCTGTGCAACCGCATGAAGTGCTCGTTGGCCTTGAGCTCCGGATAGGCCTCGGCCAGCGCGAAGAGGCGGTCCACCCCGCTGCGCAGCTGGCCTTCCGCGGCCCCCAGGGCGGGCACGTCGTGCGCTTCGCGGGCGGCGGCGACGCGGGCGCGCGCCTCGCTGACGCGGACCAGGGTGTCCTGCTCGAACTGCTTGTAGTGCCGGCAGACCTCGACCAGCCGGGGCAGTTCGTCGTGGCGCTGCTTGAGCAGCACGTCGATGTTCGACCAGGCGCGCGCCACGTTGTGCTTGAGGCGCACCAGGCCGTTGTAGATGAGCACGCCGTAGGTCAGCACGACGGCAAGCAGGGCCAGGCCCAGCGCGCTTGAAACGCTCATGTGCGGATTCCGGGTTCGTATCGGGGAGGTACCGGCTCAGCCCTGGTCGTCGGTGCCGAGGAAGCGGGCCTGGGCATCGGGTGGCGCGCCCAGGCGGTGCAGGAGCTGCTCACGGCTGATGCGGATCAGGTTCTCGATGGCTGCCAGATCGTCCGGCAGCGCGGCATCGTCCCAGCCGTGCGCCACGTGGCGGGCGAAATCGGTGGCGAGCAGCACGTTGCGCACGCGCGGGTGGTCGACCTTGCTGTCGTCCATCAGCTCGATCAGCAGTTCGGGCAGCTTCCAGGCACGCACCAGGGCCTGCTGGATGTCGCGCGCGGTGGTGCCGAACACGGCGGTCTGCGCCGCCGTGCTGCGCAGCGTGCGGTCGGCGCGCTGCATGGCATAGACGCGCTCGGTGAGCGTGGGGGCAAACACCCAGCAGACGATCTCGGTGGCTTCCACCAGCAGGGCGGCCACGGTGATCTCATCGACGTCCAGATCGTGGCGCACCACCGCCCAGTCGCGTGCGTAGTGCGCGGCGCGGCGCGCCCGGCCGATGACCTTGAGCACGCCGATGAGCGCCTGCGGATGACCGGCCAGGGTATCTTCCACCGTGGGCAGGTCGCCGAACAGGCGGAAGAAGGGCTCCAGGCCCATCATCATGATGGCCCGGTCGATGGTGGTGATGTCGTGGTTCTGCGCCTGCCGGCGGTGCGTCTGCAGGTAGGTGAGCAGCTTCATGGTCATCAGCGGGTCGCCCAGCACCACTGCGGCCACGCGCTTGCCGCTCACCGTCTCCATGTCCTCGCGCAGCACCGCCAGATCGCGCACGGTGCGCTTGAGCACCGGCAGGGGCTGGGCAGTGAAGAAATCGACGTAGTTCTGTACCGATTCGAGCGGTCGGGCGAGCAGGGCCATGGGCGTGGCTCCGGAGAGTGATGGCGGGATTATCGGCCGGTCGCCGTGGAACTGGAAGCCATCCGCATGGCGGGCGGGGAAGTGGCGGGCGATTTCGCTATAATCGTCCAGAATCATCGGTACCCGCCGGCTGCCCGGCGGCCGTCCTTCAGGAGACTCCGCCTTGACCGCTTCCTTCAAAGCACTGCTCATCGAACAGGATGACCAGCGCAAGGTCGTCAGCGCGCTGCGGAACCTGACCCTGGACCAGCTCGACGCGGGCGAGGTGCTGGTCCGCGTGCGCTACTCCAGCATCAATTACAAGGACGCGCTGGCCGCCACCGGCGCGGGCAGGATCATCCGCCGCTTCCCCTGCGTGGGCGGCATCGATCTGGCCGGCGAGGTGGTCGACAGTGCCGATGCGCGCTTCCGGCCGGGCGACGCGGTGATCGCCACCAGCTTCGATCTGGGCGTGGCGCATCACGGCGGCTATGCCGAGTACGCCCGCGTGCCGGCGCGCTGGGTGGTGGCCCTGCCGGCGGGCCTCGATCTGTTCGAGGCCATGGCCCTGGGCACCGCCGGGTTCACCGCCGCGCTGGGCATCGTGCGCATGGAAGACAACGGCCTGGCGCCGCAGAACGGCCCGGTGGTGGTCACCGGCGCGACCGGCGGCGTGGGCGGACTGGCCATCGACATGCTGGCGCGCCTGGGCTACGCAGTGACGGCGCTGACCGGCAAGGAAGGCGAAACCGCCTGGCTCAAGGAACTGGGCGCGGCCGAGGTGCTGGCGCGCGCCTCCATCGATTTCGAGGCCACCCGCCCGCTGGAAGGCGCGCGCTGGGCCGGCGCGGTGGACAACGTCGGCGGCAGGATCCTGCACTGGGTGCTGGCCACCATGCAGCAGGCCGGCACGGTGGCGAGCATCGGCAACGCCGCCAGCCACGAACTGCACACCACGGTGTTCCCCTTCATCCTGCGCGGCGTCAGCCTGCTCGGGGTGGATTCGGGCTACATCGGTTTTCCGCTGCGCCAGCGCGTGTGGGACCGCCTGTCCACCGACCTCAAGCCGCGCCATCTGGCGCGCATGACCCGACAGATCGAACTGGATGAACTGCCCGGCGCGTTCGCGGCCTACATCCAGGGCGAGGTCAAGGGGCGCACGGTCGTGCGCGTTTCCTGACCGCCCGAGTGGAGCCCGCCGAACGATGACCGAACAGGCTACCGAAACGCTGCCCAAGGTGCTGATCGTCGACGATTCGCGCATGGTGCGCGCGTTGATCATCAAGAATCTGCGCGACCGCTTCGTGATCCGCGAGGAGACCGACGGCGAGGCCGGCTGGGAAGCACTGGTGATCGACCCGGAGATCCAGCTGGTGATCACCGACATCGGCATGCCGCGGCTGGATGGCTACGGACTGCTCGAACGCATCCGCGGCTCGCGTCTGTCGCGCGTGCATGACCTGCCGGTGGTGGTGATTTCCGGCGAGGAGGACGACGAGTCGCGCGAGAAGGCCTACCAGCTGGGCGCCAACGATTTCATCACCAAGGGCATCGGCGCCACCGAGCTGGTGGCCCGCCTGGAGTCGCTCTCCCGTCTGTCGCGCACCAGCCGCGAGCTGGAGGAGAGCCGCGCCGCGCTGGCCGCGCAGAGCCCGGTGGACCCGGCCACCGGACTGGCTACCGAGGCCTACCTGGCCTGGCACGCCGAGCAGGAAATGGCCCTGGCCCGCCGCCACGGCACCGACGTGCGCGAGCGCCTGGCCGAGATCAGCGCGATGGTGGTGGAGATCGACCACTACGAACAGCTGGTGGAGTGGCACGGCACCCACATTGCCCAGCTGGTGACCCGCAAGCTGTCGAAGATCCTCGCCACCAAGGTGCGCAAGGAGGATACCGTCGCCCAGCTCGCCCCGGACCAGTTCGCCGTGCTCTCGCCGAGCACCGATCTGGTCGGCTGTTGCGCCTTCGCCCTGCGCCTGCAGCGCGCCATCGAAAAGGTGGTGATGACCTACCGCGACGAGCGCATCCGCATCAGCGTGACCGCCGGGGTGGCGTGTTCGGCGGTCGATGGCATGCACACCGTCAGCCATCTGATCGGCCTGGCCGTGCAGCGCGCCCATCAGGGGCAGGAGGCGGGCGGCAACCGTGTGGTGGCCGACCAGGGCGAGGTGGGGCGCGATTTCGTCGAGAAGGTGTTCCGCCAGGCGGTCAGCATCGATCACGCGCTGTTCCAGATCAAGGCCGGCGCCACCGACGAGGTGGCCGAACGCATGCCGGATGTGCTGGGCACGGTGCTGCCGCTGCTCGAATTGATAGAATCCAGGCTGCAGTGCGGTCTGCCCCTCGAAGCGCTCCGGCAGCATGCCGGCGAGCGCGCCGCCGGGGGCGACGATACCGACCTGACCCGAACATCGATCTGAATCAGAAGACCCGGCCGACCCGATGGCGAGCCGGGCGTGTTGCGGAGGCGGCTGCCCGGCCGCGCCGCCGAACAGCAAGGCAAAACAGGGTGCAAACTGAATCGAGGGAGGAGATGCACATGAGCAGTTACAAGGAGTTCCACCGGCGTTCCATCGAAGACCGCGATGGGTTCTGGGCCGAGCAGGCCCGGCTGGTGGATTGGCACAAACCCGCCGAGCAGGTGTGCGATTTCTCGCACCCGCCGTTCGTCAAGTGGTTCAAGGGCGGCGAGACCAACCTGTGCCACAACGCCGTCGACCGCCACGCCGCCAAGCGTCCGGACGACCGCGCGCTGATCTACATCTCCACCGAGACCAACGAGGAGAAGGTGTATTCCTTCGCCGAGCTGCAGCGCGAGGTGGAGCGCATGGCGGCGATCTACCAGGATCTCGGGGTCCAGCGCGGCGACCGCGTGCTGATCTACATGCCGATGATCGCCGAGGCGGCCTTCGCCATGCTGGCCTGCGCGCGCATCGGCGCCATCCACTCGGTGGTGTTCGGCGGCTTCGCGGCCGGTTCCCTGGCCACCCGCATCGACGACGCCAAGCCGGTGCTGATGGTCAGTTCCGACGCCGGCATGCGCAACGGCCGTCCGGTGCCCTACAAGCATCTGGTGGATGAGGCCTGCAAGCTGGCGGAATTCCCGCCCGCCAAGGTGCTGCTGGTGGATCGCGGCCTGGACAAGGGCTTCCCGCGCGTCGAAGGGCGCGACGTGGATTACGCCACCCTGCGCGCCAAGCACATCGATGCCCGGGTGCCGGTGACCTGGCTGGAATCCTCCGAGCCCAGCTATATCCTGTACACCTCCGGCACCACCGGCAAGCCCAAGGGCGTGCAGCGCGACACCGGCGGCTACACCGTGGCGCTGGCCGCCTCGATGCAGCACATCTTCACCGGCTTCGCGGGCGAGACCATGTTCTCCACCTCGGACATCGGCTGGGTGGTGGGCCACAGCTACATCGTCTACGGTCCGCTGATCGCCGGCATGGCCACGGTGATGTACGAAGGCACGCCGCTGCGCCCGGATGCCGGCATCTGGTGGCAGATCGTCGAGAAGCACAAGGTCAACGTGATGTTCTCCGCGCCCACCGCGGTGCGCGTGCTGAAGAAGCAGGACCCGGCCTTCCTGAAGAAGTACGACCTGTCCTCGCTCAAGCACCTGTTCCTGGCCGGCGAACCGCTCGACGAGACCAGCCACAAGTGGATCATGGACGAGCTGAACATCCCGGTCATCGACAACTACTGGCAGACCGAGACCGGCTGGCCGATGCTGGCGATCTGCCGGGGCGTGGAGCAGAGCCGCATCAAGCTCGGCTCGCCCGCCTTCCCGGTGTATGGCTACGACCTGCGCATCTTCCGCGAGGACGGCACCGAGTGCGGGCCGGACGAGAAGGGCATCGTCGGCATCCTGCCGCCGCTGCCGCCGGGCTGCCTGTCCACCGTCTGGGGCCAGGACGAGCGCTTCGTGTCCACCTACTTCAGCCTGTTCCAGGACCCGGTGGTGTATTCCTCGTCGGACTGGGGCATCAAGGATGCCGACGGCTACCACACCATCCTGGGCCGCATGGACGACGTGATCAACGTCGCCGGCCACCGCCTGGGCACCCGCGAGATCGAGGAAGCCGTGCAGGCCCACTCGGCCATCGCCGAGGTGGCCGTGGTGGGCGTGGCCGACGAGGTCAAGGGCCAGATGCCGATGGCCTTCGCGGTGGTGAAGAACGCCGCCGACGTGGATACGGCCGAAAAGCGCGCCGCGCTGGAAAAGGATGTGATGAAGACCGTGGACAATCTGCTCGGCGCCATCGCCCGCCCGAGCCGCGTGCACTTCATCACCGGCCTGCCCAAGACACGTTCCGGCAAGATGCTGCGCCGTTCCATCCAGGCGCTCGCCGAGGGGCGCGATCCGGGCGACCTGACCACCATCGACGATCCCTCCACGCTGGAGCAGATCAAGGCCGCATTGGCCGGCTGAGTCGCTGTCCGAGCAGTGGCCGTCAGGGCCCGCGTTCGCGCGGGCCCTTTTCTTTGTGGGTCATAAGAAATGCAGTTTTTCTTCGTTGGGTGTGGTCGGCGGCGCCGCTAAGCTGCCCAGCTTTCGCGGACGGAGCCGGCCGGGCGCGCCGCCCCGACGGCCTCTTCGCGCAGCTTCCTTCACAGGCGCCCGCAGGGGCCACCGGCCGCAGACCATGACCCGTTCCAACCGTCCCGCCGTGCTCGACCTGATCGGCAACACGCCGCTCGTCGAGGTCACCCGCATCGATACCGGCCCGTGCCGGCTCTTCCTCAAGCTGGAATCGCAGAACCCCGGCGGCTCGATCAAGGACCGCATCGGCCTGTGGATGATCGAGGACGCCGAGCGCCGCGGCCTGCTCGCCCCCGGTGGCACCATCGTCGAGGCCACCGCCGGCAACACCGGGCTGGGGCTGGCGCTGGTGGCGCGCGCCAAGGGCTACCGCGTGGTGCTGGTGGTGCCGGACAAGATGTCCACCGAGAAGATCCTGCACCTCAAGGCGCTCGGCGCCGAGGTGCACATCACCCGCTCCGACGTCGCCAAGGGCCACCCGGACTACTACCAGGACTACGCCGCGCGGCTCACCCGCGAGATTCCCGGCGCCTATTTCTCCGACCAGTTCAACAATCCCGCCAACCCGGCCGCCCACCAGCAATCCACCGGCCCGGAGATCTGGGCGCAGACCGCACACAAGCTCGATGCCATCGTCTGCGGCGTGGGCTCGTCCGGCACGCTGACCGGGCTCACGCGCTTCTTCCGCGAGGCCGACCCGAGCGTGGAATTCGTGCTCGCCGACCCGCAGGGCTCGGTACTGGTCGATTACGTGAACACCGGCGAATACGGCGAGGCCGGCTCGTGGGCGGTGGAGGGCATCGGCGAGGATTTCATCCCCGCCATCGCGGACTTCTCCGCCGTGCGCCACGCCTATTCGATTCCGGATGCCGAGAGCTTCGCCGCCGCGCGCGAACTACTGCGCGCCGAGGGCATTCCGGCCGGCTCCTCCACCGGCACGCTGCTGGCCGCCGCGCTGCGCTACTGCCGCGCACAGACCGAGCCCAAGCGCGTGGTGTCCTTCGTCTGCGACACCGGCACGCGCTATCTCTCCAAGGTGTACAACGACCACTGGATGATCGACCAGGGCCTGCTCGAACGCCCGCGCTTCGGCGATCTGCGCGACATCGTCGCGCGCCGCTTCGAGGACGGCTCGGTGGTCAAGGCCGCGCCCGACGATACTTTGAAGACCGTGTTCCAGCGCATGCGCTATGCCGACGTCTCGCAACTGCCGGTGGTCGATGGCGGACGCGTGGTGGGCATCATCGACGAATCCGACGTGCTGCTGCGCGTGCAGGACGATCCCGCGCAGTTCGACACGCGCGTCGACGCGGCGATGACGCGTTCGCCGGAAACCCTGCCGCCGGACGCCGGGCTGGACGAACTGCAGCGCGTGCTCGACCGCGGCCTGGTGGCCATCGTCGCCGACGGCCAGGCCTTCCACGGCCTGATCACCCGCTTCGACCTCCTCAACCATCTGCGCAGGACCATCGCATGAGTTCAGACCGCCGCCAGGGCTTCGGCACCCGCGTGATCCATGCCGGCCAGTCGCCGGACCCCAGCACCGGCGCCATCATGCCGCCGATCTACGCCAACTCCACCTATGTGCAGGACAGCCCCGGCGTGCACAAGGGGCTGGACTACGGGCGCTCGCACAACCCCACGCGCTGGGCTTTCGAGCGCTGCGTGGCGGATCTGGAAAGCGGCTCGCGCGCGTTCGCCTTCGCTTCCGGGCTGGCGGCCATCGCCACCGTGCTGGAACTGCTGGATGCCGGCGCCCACGTGATCGCCGGCAACGATCTGTACGGCGGCACCTACCGCTTGCTGGAGCGCGTGCGCAAGCGCAGCGCAGGGCTGTCGTTCAGCTTCGTCGACCTGTCCGACCCGGCCGCGCTGGAAGCGGCGATCCGCCCGGAAACCCGCCTGCTGCTGGTGGAAACCCCCACCAATCCGCTGCTGCGCTTGGTCGATCTGGCCGCGCTGGCGCAGATCTGCCGCCGCCACGACATTCTCGCGGTGGCCGACAACACCTTCGCCAGCCCGTGGATCCAGCGTCCGCTGGAACTGGGCTTCGACATCTCTCTGCATTCCACCACCAAGTACCTCAACGGCCACTCCGACGTGATCGGCGGGGTGGCGGTGGTCGGCGCCGAACCCCGCCACGAGGCCATCGCCGAGCGTCTGGGTTTCCTGCAGAACGCGGTGGGGGCGATCTCCGGGCCGTTCGACAGCTTCCTCGCCCTGCGCGGGCTGAAGACGCTCAACGTGCGCATGCAGCGCCACTGCGAAAATGCCGCCGCGCTGGCGGCCTGGCTGGAGGGCCGCGCCGGGGTGCGCCGCGTGCATTACCCCGGCCTGCCGTCGCATCCGCAGCACGCCCTGGCGCAACGCCAGATGCGCGGCTTCGGCGGCATGATCACCGTCGATCTGGCCACCGACCTGGCCGGCGCGCGGCGCTTCCTGGAGGCGGTGCGCATCTTCGCGCTGGCCGAGAGCCTGGGCGGGGTGGAAAGCCTGATCGAGCATCCGGCGATCATGACGCACGCCACCATCCCCGCCGAACAGCGCCGGGAACTGGGCATCGGCGATGCGTTGGTGCGCCTTTCCGTGGGCATCGAGGATGTCGACGACCTGCGCGAGGATCTGGCGCAGGCGCTGGAACGCATTGCCGGCTGAACAACCCGGCAGGTTTCGCAAGAAACACGAGGGCAGGCGCAGTACGACTTCAGCGTAGAGCGGGCCTTTTCCTGCGGGGTGAGTCCACAGCCGCTCCAGGAGTTCATGGCAATGGCCGGCGGCGATTTCGCGACCGCCGCGTCGGGAGCCGCTCTCCCGGAGAAGTCCGGGCCGGCTGTCTGAGGGCGCGCAGCGCCCGAGTTCCGGCCCGGCCGGGAGAGCGGCTCCCGACGCGGGAACCCGGAGGGCGGGAGCGTATGAGCCGGCGGCCATTGCCATGAACTCCCTTCCGAAAACTGCAATGAAACGGTGGCCTTCCGTCCGCATACATGCAGGCGGACGTCCGACGGGAACCCCGGCCGCAATCCCCCGGTCCATCTTCCAGCCAGTACACTGGCATCAATAAAACACAGCATCCGCGCTCGCTCCGGGCGCTTTGCTTGTACAAGGGGGAGCGCGCATGGGCGGCGGAGCGAAACAGCGGGGCGGGGCATGCTGAACGCGGTGCTGGGCATCGCCTTGGCCATGCTGGCGGCGCCGCTGCTGTCGCGCCGCATGGACGACCGCGCCGGCTTCGTGCTCGCGCTCGCCCCGCTGGCCGCCTTCGCTTGGTTTCTCGCCCAGGTACCCACCGTGGCCGGCGGCGGTGTGCTGTACGAAGCGCTTGCCTGGGTGCCGGCGCTGGGCATCGAGCTGGCTTTCCGCCTGGATGGGCTGTCGCTGCTGTTCGCGCTGCTGGTCAGCGGCATCGGCACGCTGATCGTGCTGTACGCCGGCGCCTATCTCTCCGATCACCACCACCTCGGGCGCTTCTACGCCTACCTGCTGGGTTTCATGGCGGCCATGCTCGGCTTGGTGCTGGCCGACGATCTGATCGCGCTGTTCGTGTTCTGGGAACTGACCGGGGTGTTCTCCTTCCTGCTCATCGGCTTCCAGCACGAAAAGGCCGAATCGCGCCGCGCCGCGCTGCAGGCCCTGCTGATCACCGGCGGTGGCGGGCTGGCGCTGCTCGCCGGGCTGATCCTGATCGGCATCGCTGGCGATGCCTGGCGGTTTTCCGCGCTGGATGGAACGGTGCTCGCCGAGCATGCGCTGTACCCAGCCATGCTGGCGCTGGTGCTGTTCGGCTGCTTCACCAAGTCCGCGCAACTGCCCTTCCACGTCTGGCTGCCCAATGCCATGGCCGCGCCCACGCCGGTATCCGCCTACCTGCATTCGGCCACCATGGTGAAGGCGGGCATCTATCTGATGGCGCGCCTCAACCCGGTGTTCGGCGGGCCGGAAGGCTGGGGCACCATCCTGGTGGTGGTGGGCGCGGCGACCGCGCTGGTGGGCGCGGTGCTGGCCATCCGCCAGAGCGACCTGAAGCGCATCCTGGCCTACACCACGGTGACCGTGCTGGGCCAGCTCACCATGCTGATCGGCACCAACACCACCTACGGCCTGCAGGCCTTCGTCATCTACCTGCTCGCGCATTCGCTGTACAAGGGCGCGCTGTTCATGGCGGTGGGCGCGGTGGACCACGCCACCGGCACGCGCGAACTGGGCCGCCTCGGCGGGCTGATCCGCTACATGCCGCTGACCGGCGCGGCGGTGGCGCTGGCGGCCTTCTCCAATGCCGGGCTGCCGCCGTTCTTCGGTTTCATCGCCAAGGAGTTCAAGTACATCGGGCTGATCGAACTCGGCCCGCTGGGCTGGTTGACCACCGCTGTCATGGTCGCCACCAACGCGCTGCTGCTGGCCGCCGCCGGGCTGGTCTTCCTGCGTGCCTTCCTGGGGCGCGAGGGGCGTTACCCGCGCGTGCCGCACGAGGTCAGCGCGCCGATGTGGGCGGGGCCGATGGTGCTGGCCCTGGGCGGCTTCATGCTCGGCGCGTTCAACAACCTGCCGGAAATCTGGCTGGTCAATGCCGCCGTGCAGGCGGTTTCCCACGGGCCGGTGGAGGTGCGCCTGTATCTGTGGGGCGGGCTGACCCCGGCGCTGCTGGCCAGCGCGCTGACCATCACCCTGGGTGTGCTGGCCTACCGCCGCCGCCAGTCGGTGCGCCACCATCTGGCGCGCTGGCGAGTGTTCTGGCAGATCAGCGGCGATCTGCTGTGGGACCGTCTGCTCAAACGCGTCTTCCTGTTCGCCGGCACGCTGGCGGGCAATTTCCAGCACGGCTCGCTGCGCCGGCACATGAGCCTGCTGCTGGTGGTGGCCACCGCCACCGGCGCGGCCGTGCTGGCCTCGGTGGGCGGTGCATTCGAAGGGCTGGGTGGCTTCTCGCCGCTGTCCGTGGCCGGGCTGGCCGGTTGCGCGCTGGCGGTGGCCGGCGCCGCCGGCGCGGCGGTGATGCGCGGCCGGCTGGCGCTGATGGGCGCGCTGGGTCTGTCCGGCCTGGGGCTGGCGCTGTTCTTCCTGGCTGCGCGCGCGCCGGACGTGGCGGTCACCCAGTTGATGGTGGAAACGCTCACTGTGCTGTTCCTCGCCCTGGTGCTGCGCCGCCTGCCGCCGGTGGATGGGGTGGGCTCGCGCACGCCGCGTACGCGCCGCCTGCATGCCGCGCTGGCGGCGGCTTTCGGCCTGATGGTGGCGGTGGTGATGCTGGTGGTGCTGGGCCGTCCGCTGCCCGGCGACGTCGCCGAATGGTATCTGGCCAACAGCCTGCCGGGCGGGCATGGCGCCAACGTGGTGAACGTGATCCTGGTGGATTTCCGCGCCATGGACACGCTGGGCGAGATCCTCGTGGTGGTGCTCGCCGGGCTGGCCGCCGCGCCCTTGCTGGGAGGCGGACGCGCAGCGGAGAACACGGGCGCGGGCGGGCGCAAGGAGTTCGGCTCCGTGCTGCTGCGCGTGGGCGTCAAGCCCCTCGCCGGCCTGTTGCTGCTGGTTTCCGTGGTGCTGCTGTGGCGCGGGCACAACCTGCCGGGCGGCGGGTTCATCGGCGGCCTGGTGGCGGCCTGCGCGCTGGTCCTGCTGGCGCTGACCTTCGGCGTGCCGATGGCGCGCCGCCTGCTGCGCGTGCCGCCGGCCTGGGTGGCCGGGCTGGGGCTGGCCTGCGCGGCCGGCGCGGGGCTGTTCGGCCTGGCGGGGGGCGGGGATTTCCTCACCGGCGGCTGGATTGCGCCGGGCGGGCTGGCGCTCGGTTCGCCGCTGCTGTTCGACCTCGGGGTGTTCCTCGCGGTGAGCGGCGCGGTGCTGCACATGCTGTTCCGCCTGCTGGAAAGCGAGGAGGCCTGAGATGAAACGACCCCCACGCTCACTATGTTCGCTGCCCCCCGAGGGGGCTCAGGCCTCCCTTGGGGCGGCCCGGCGGGAGGCCTGAATGGAAATCATCGTGGCCGCGACCGTGGGCCTCCTGGTGGCGCTGGGCGTGTGGATGATGCTGGACCGCAATCTGGTGCGCGTGGTGCTGGGCGTGGTGGTGATCGGCAACGCGATCAATCTGGCGGTGGTGTCGGTGGGCCGTCTGGGCGGACAGGCGGCGGCCTTCGTGGCCGCCGGCGAGGTACCGGCGCAGGCCGCCAATCCGTTGCCGCAGGCGCTGGTGCTGACCGCCATCGTCATCGGTTTCGCGCTCTTCGTGTTTGCGTTGGGGGTGCTCAAGCGGGCCTGGGTGGAGCATGGCACCACCGAGACCGACCGCGTCACCGCGCAGGCGGAAACGCCCGCGCCGGATCTGCCGGTCGACAAACCTGCGTCCGGGGAGCGCGCATGAAGGCCTTGCTGGTCGCGCCGGTGCTGGTGCCGCTCGTTACCCTGATCCTGTGCCTGCTGGCGCGCCGGCAGGCGCGCCGGGTGGCCGTGCTGAGCACGCTGGGCGCGCTGGCGTTGTGCGCGGTAGGGGGCTGGCTGGTGGCGGTGGCCGCCGGTGGTACCGTGCTGGCCGGGCAGATGGGTGGCTGGGCCGCGCCGTACGGCATCTCGCTGGTCATCGACCGGCTGTCCGCCGCGCTGGTGGCGATCACCGGCGTGGTCGGGCTGGCCACCGTGGTGTATGCGCGTTCGTGCGACGGCGACGCGGCGGGCGGACGGGATTTCCACCTGTTCGTGCAGGGGCTGCTGACCGGGGTGTGCGGGGCCTTCATCACCGGCGACGTGTTCAACCTGTACGTGTGGTTCGAGGTCCTGCTGATTTCCTCGTTCGCGCTGATCGTGCTGGGCGGTGGGGCGCGCCGGGTGTCCGGCACGGTGGTGTATCTGTTCCTCAACCTGCTCGCCACGCTGCTCTTCCTGCTCTCCGCCGCGCTGCTGTACGGCGCCACCGGCACGCTCGGCATGGCCGGGCTGGCGGAGGTGTTCGGCGCCGGGGAGGCCACGCCGGGCGCCACCGTGGCGCTGGTGCTGATGCTGCTGGCATTTTCCATCAAGGCCGCGCTGTTTCCGCTGTTCGGCTGGCTGCCGGCGTCCTACCACGTGGCCTGGGCGCCGGTGTCGGCGCTGTTCGCCGGGCTGCTGACCAAGGTGGGGGTGTATGCGCTGATCCGTCTGGTCACCCTGGTCTGGCCCGAGGCCGGACCGGCGCACGGGGTGCTGCTGTGGGTGGCCTGCGCGACCATGCTGGTCGGCGTGCTGGGCGCGGCGGCGCAGACCGAGGTGCGCCGCATCCTGTCTTTCCACATCGTCAGCCAGGTCGGCTACATGGTGCTCGGCCTGGCGCTGGCCACGCCGCTGGCGCTGGCCGGCGCGGTGTTCTACCTGATCCACCACATCGTGGTGAAGGCCAATCTGTTCTTCGTCGGCGGGCTGGCTGCGCGCATGGCCGGCTCGGAGCGCCTGGCGGCGATGGGCGGGCTGTACGCCCACGCGCCGTGGCTGGCCATCCTGTTCGCCATCCCGGCGTTGTCGCTGGCCGGCATTCCGCCCCTGTCCGGGTTCTGGGCCAAGTTTGTGCTGGTCAAGGCCAGTCTCGACATCGGCGCCTGGGTGGCGGCGGGGGTGGCCTTGCTGACCGGGGTGTTCACCCTGCTGTCGATGAGCAAGATCTGGAACGAGGCCTTCCTGAAGGCGCATCCGGACGGCCCGCAGGCCCTGCGCACGCCGGCGCGCACGCGTCCGGCGATGGCGGTGATGGCTGCATTGGCGGCGCTGACCGTGGCCATCGGCCTGGGCGCCGGGGTGGTGATGGACTATGCGGTGGCGGCCGCCGCGCAGTTGAGCGACCCGGCCGGCTACATCGCCGCCGTGCGTGGCGAGGGAGGCTGACATGCTGGGCGTGCATGTACTGCTCGCGGTGGGGCTGGCAGCCTTCGCCGATGCGCTGTCGCCGATGGGCGTGGCGGTGGCCTTCGCGCTGGTGTTCGTGCTGATGAAGCTGTCCGCGCGTCTGTTCGGTATGCGCGGCTACGTGTTGCGGGTGGAACTGGGGCTGCGCTTCGCTGTGTGGTTCGTGCTGGAGGTGCTGCGCGCCAGCCTGGACGTGGCGCGCCACGTGCTGGCCGGCAAAGTGGCGATTTCCCCGGCGGTGGTGGCGGTGCCGCTGATCCGCCGCGAGGATTGGGTAGTGACCCTGTTGTCCATCCTGCTCAACCTGACCCCCGGCACGCTGGTGCTGCACTACGCGGAGGATGAGGGCGTGCTGTACATCCACGTGCTGGATACCGATTCGGCGGCGGCGGTGACCGACGGCGTGCGCCGCATCGAGGCGCGCCTGCTGGCTTGGCTGGGCGCCGGTCGACTTTGATGGAGGAGACGGAGATGACGGTGGAACTGGCCGGGGCGCACTGGGTGCTGCCGCTGGTGTTCGCGATGCAGGCGGCGAGCGCGATGCTGGTGGCCGTGCGCCTGCTGCGTGGGCCGAGCGGGCCGGACCGCGTGGTGGCCATCGACGCGCTGACCCTGCTCGGCGTCGCGGTGGTCGCCCTGCTGGCCTTGTCGACCGTGCAGGCGGTACTGCTCGACGCCGCGGTGGTGCTGGCGCTGGTGTCCTTCCTGACCACCACCGCGTTCATGCTGATGTTCCGCGCGCGCGGCGAGGCGGCCGGCGGGCGCGGGAGCAAGGCGCCGGGAGAGGACGCATGAGCGGCGAGGGCGCGAACTGGCTGGCCTGGCTGGCTTCGGCGCTGGTGCTGGCGGGCAGCGTGTTCGGGCTGATCGGCGCGATCGGCGTGCTGCGCCTGCCGGACTGCTACAGCCGCATGCACGCGGCCAGCAAGGCGGGGGCGCTGGGCGCCGCGCTGGTACTGGCCGGCGTGGTGGCGGCGACCAGCGGGGAGGCCGCGCTGGAGGCGCTGTTCGCCCTGCTGGTGGTGCTGGCCACCGCGCCGCTCGCCGCGCATGCGGTGTCGCGTGCGGCGTACCGTGCCGGGGTCAGGCCGCTGACCGGGGAGATGGGGGATGCGCTGGAGCAGCGCACCGGCCGGGCGGAGGGGGAGTAGGCCGGAGAGGTGGCCGGAAGAAGCCGGCGCTTCAGGCGCCGTCGCCGGGGCGGTGCGGCGTGGGCGGCGGCGTGCGCATGGAGTCGTCGAGGCCGCGGTCGATCTCTTCCTGGACGACTCGCCAGATCGGTTTGATGATCATGCGCATGTTGCGCATGATCGCCGGCACGTCCATGACCGAGGGCACGCGCAGGCCGCGATGCTCGATGCCGCCGCCGATCTGGCGGATTTCCACGCCGAGGCGGGCGAAGTGCGCGGCCAGGCGCGGCTCGGTGAGCACGAACAGGGTGTCGATGCCGCTGCGCGCGGCCAGCGCCACCGCGCCCAGGTACAGGCCGATGGGGATGTAGGGGAAGCGCGGGCGGTCGCCGAGGCCGAAGTCTTCTTCATGGATCGGCAGTTCGCTGCGCGCTTCGCCCTTGCGGCGGCGGTAGGTGGCGCGCACGGCCAGCCGCGAAACCTCGGCGATGCGCTCGCGCGGCAGGCGGGTGGGGTCGATGATGCGACGGTCCAGCGTGTGCGCGCAGGCGTGTTCGAAAGGCAGCGGGGCGCTGGGGTCGTCGGGGCGCGCCAGCACCAGGCGGGTGCATCCGACCAGTTGCTCGGGGTCGGAATTGGTGGTCAGCAGGCAGTGCAGGCTGTGCGCGTCGTATTCGTCGGTTTCCTGGCGGTTGGCGCGTTCGGGTTCGAAATGCAGTTCCTCGCAATACACCTCGTGGCGGATGCGGTAGACCCGCTCACGCGCGGCATCGTCCATGGCCGGCGCGATGCGGAAGTACTTGCGGAAGCCGTGCCCGAGGTTGAAGCGTTCGAAGAGCAGCATGGGGACTCCCGGAAGCGGTTCAGTTGCTCTGCCGCAGCGCCTCGACCACCGGCGTGGCGGAAACCCGTCGGGCCGGGAACAGGGCGGCCAGCACGGTGGCCGCGAAGCCGATCAGGAAGGCGAGCAGCACCGTGGCTGGAACGACGCGTATGAAAGCGGTGTAGCCAACATTAGCATTGGGGGGTGGGGGCATGGGAATACCCACGGCGGAGATCGCGAGGGCCAGCGTGATGCCCGTCACGACGCCCAGTGCCGCCCCCAGCAGGCCGAGCAGGAGGTTCTCGGCGACAATCAAACGGAATACGTCGCGCCGCCGGTTGCCCAGTGCCTGCAGGGTGCCGAACTCGCCCAGGCGCTCGAAGGCGCTCATGTTCACCGTGTTGGCCACCGACAGCAGCACCATGAACAGGATGATCCATTGCAGCACGCCGAACTGGCGGTCGTAGAGCTGCACGGTCTTGTCGTAGAAGTCGGAAAGCTGCCGCCAGTCGCGCGCCTCCAGCTGCGCCGGGTCGAGCAGGGCGCCGATGGCGGCGTGTGCGGCGGCAGTATCCTCGGTGCGCTGCAGGGTGACCACCAGCAGGTTGGCGCCGGGAGTGAACATCAGTTCGCGTGCGGCGGCCAGCGGGATGCGCACGGCGCGCGCGTCGAAGTCCTTGGAAAAGCTCTGGAACACGCCGACGACCTCGAAATCCAGCGTGTTGAGCGCGCCGTCGGCGGTGTTCATCACCAGCGTGGCGGCGTCGCCGGGGGCCAGGCCGAGCGAGTGCGCCACGCCCTGGCCGAGCAGGATGCCGAAGCGGTCGGCGTCGGTGAGCTGTCGGCCGGCGGTGATGCGCAGATAGGTGCCCAGGCGGCCTTCCTTGTCCGGTTCGACGCCCTCGCCGATGATCGCCAGATCGCGCCGGCCGTTGTTGATCAGGCCGGCGAAGTTGAGCCGCGCGGCCACCTCGTCGACTTCGGGCAGGGCCTGGATGCGTGCGGCCAGTTGTTCCGGCTGGTCGATCAGGTAGCGCTCCGGCTGGCGCGTGCCGCGCTCCATGAAGTCCTTGCGGAACACCTGCACGTGGCCGGTCTGTGAGTGGATGATGGCTTCGCCGAGCTGGTGGAAGATGTCGTGCACGAAGCCGCCGGAGAGGATCAGCCCGCCGACGCCGAACACGATGGCGCCCAGGGTCATGGCGGTGCGCAGTTTCTGGCGGAAGATGTTGCGCAGCGCGAGCTTGAACAGCATGGCCGTCACCGTTGATGGCGCAGCGCGTCGACGATGTTCATGCGCGCGGCTTTCCAGGCGGGGAAGAGGCTCGCCACCAGCGTGGTGACGAAGGCGAGCGCGAAGGCGTCGAAGGCCAGCGCGGGGGAGATGGCGATCTGCCCGACGTAGCCGCGCGCCATGCCGGGTGGCGGCGGCATGGGGATGCCGATGGCCGAGACCAGCAGGCCGAGCAGATAGCCGAGCAGTACGCCGACCACGCCGCCGGCCACGCCGAGCAGCGCGCCCTCGCTGACGAACAGCGCGAGGATGCCGCGCCGGCGCACGCCCAGCGCCATCGAGGTGCCGATCTCGCCGGTGCGTTCGATGACCGCCATCGACAGCGTGTTGGAGATCGACAGCACGACGATCAGGGCGATCAGCAGGCGCACCACGCCGACCTGGCGGGAGAACAGTTCGACGGTCTTGTTGTAGAAGTCGGCCAGCGCCGACCACTGGATGATCTCGTAGCGGTCGGGCGGCAGGCGCTCGCCCAGCGCGTCGGCCACGCGCGCAGTGGCGGCGGTGTCGTCGAGCAGCACCACCCAGCTGGTGGCGCCCTCCACACGCATCAGCCGGCGTGCCACCTCGATGGGCGCGCGCAGCACGGTGTCGTCGTAGGCCTTGGTGATGGTGGCGAACAGCCCGGCCACCTCCAGTTCCACGGCGTTGATGCCGCCGTCGGCGGTGGTCGCCAGCAGCACCACGCGGTCGCCGGGTGCCGCGCCCAGGTTGGCGGCCAGGCCTTCGCCGAGCAGCACGGCGTCCGGCCCGCTGTCGGTCAGGTCGCGCCCGGCGACGATGGTGATGGCGCGGGTGATCGGCGCCTCGCGCTGCGGGTCGATGCCCTCGCCGATGAAGGACACGGTGTCCTCGCCCCGGCTCACCAGCCCGCTGAAGGCCAGGCGCGGCGCCACCGTGCGGATGCCGTCGCGCCCCGGGGCGAGCGCATCCGGGATTTCCGCCGGGAGCAGATAGCGGTAGGGGTCGCCGAGGCCCTCGCGCAGATAGCCGGGGCGGGTGATCTGGAGGTGGCCGAGCTGAGAGTGGATGGTCGATTCCCGCATGTCCTGGAAGATCCAGTGGATGAAGCCGCCGGCCAGCAGATAGGCCACCACGCCGCCGCATACGGTGGCCAGCGCCAGCAGCGCGCGGCGGCGCTGGCGGAACAGGTTGCGGCCGGCCAGCGACAGGGTCTGGAACAGGACGGAGGACACGGCTTTCCTCATCGAACGGTTTCAACGGGCGAAACGCTTCTTTATGATAGTTGCAGCTTCCGCGGCGGCTGAAGGAGTCGTTTGATGACAAGCGTGCAAAATTCCGGGTTCGACTACGATGCCGCGTTCTCGCGCAATGTCGGCTGGGTCACCGAGGCCGAGCAGCGCGCCCTGCGCGGCAAGCGGGTGGCCATCGCCGGCATGGGCGGGGTGGGTGGCGTGCATCTGCTGACCCTGGCGCGCCTGGGCATCGGCGCCTTCAACATCGCCGACTTCGACACCTTCGACGTGGTCAATTTCAACCGCCAGGCCGGCGCGATGGTCTCCGCGCTGGGGCGGCCCAAGGTGGACGTGCTGGCCGAGATGGCCGCCGAGGTGAATCCCGGGCTGGACGTGCGGCGCTTTCCCCAGGGCGTGTCGGCGGGCAACCTGGACGACTTCCTGCGCGGCGTCGATCTGTACGTGGACGGCCTGGACTTCTTCGCCTTCGAGGCCCGCCGCGCCACTTTCGCGGCCTGCCGGCGGCTGGGCGTTCCGGCGGTCACTGCGGCGCCGCTGGGGCTGGGCACGGCGGTGCTGGTGTTCATGCCGGACACCATGTCCTTCGAGGAGTACTTCGGCCTCGAGGGCCAGAGTGAGGACGAGATGGCGCTGCGCTTCCTGCTCGGCCTGTCGCCGGCCATGCTGCAGCGCGGCTATCTGGCCGACCCGTCGCGGGTCAATCTGGCCGAACGGCGCGGACCGTCCACGGTGGCCGCCTGCCAGTTGTGCGCCGGGGTCAGCGCCACCGAGGCGCTGCGCATCCTGCTCGGTCGCGGCGGCGTGCGCGCCGCGCCGCACGGCTACCAGTTCGACGCCTACCGCCAGCGCTTCGTGCGCACCTGGCGGCCGGGCGGCCATCGCAACCCGCTGCAGCGCATCGGCCTGGCGATCGCCCGCCGGCAACTGGCGAAGATGCGCGTTTCCGGAGGAAATCATGGCTGAACGCGAGGTTCTGCTGCGCATTCTCGACCTGGCGCGCTGGGCGCCCAGCGGCGACAACACCCAGCCGTGGCGTTTCCAGATCATCGCCGGCGACCACATCGCCGTACATGGCAACGACACACGCGGCTGGTGCCTCTACGACTTCGACGGCCACGCCAGCCACATGGCGCACGGCGCGCTGCTGGAAACCCTGCGCATCGCCGCCAGCACCCAGGGGCTGCGCGCGGCATGGACCTTGCGCGCGGATACGCCGGCACACGCTCCGGTGTTCGATGTAAGGCTGGCCGACGATGCCGCGCTGCAGCCCGATGCGCTCGCCCCGTTCATCGAGACGCGCAGCGTGCAGCGCCGCCCGCTGCGCACCACGCCGCTCACCGATGCGCAGCGGGCGGCGCTGCACGCTGCCGTGGGGCCGGGCTATGCGGTGCGCCTGTTCGACACGCCGGCGGCGCGGCGCAGCGTGGCCGGCCTGCTGTGGGACAGCGCGCGCATCCGGTTGATCTGCCCGGAAGCCTACGAGGTGCATCGGGAAATCATCGAATGGAACACGCGCTACAGCGAGGACCGCATTCCCGAACGCGCGGTGGGCGTGGACCCGATGACCGCACGGCTGATGCGCTGGGTGATGGGGAGCTGGACGCGCGTGCGCTTCTTCAACCGCTATCTGCTCGGCACGGTGCCGCCGCGCATCCAGCTCGACCTGCTGCCCGCGCTGCGCTGCGCCGCGCACCTGCTGGTGAGCGCCGAGCAGGCCCCGCGCACGCTGGAGGATTACGTGCGCGCCGGCGTCGCCATGCAGCGCCTGTGGCTGACCGCCGAGGCCCTCGACCTGCGCCTGCAGCCGCAGATGACGCCGCTGATCTTCCGCTGGTATGCCACGCATCGCCCGGCGATGTCCGCCGACGCCGGCGTCAATGAGGCGGTGCAAGGGATCGGGCGCGCCGTGGACACGGTGCTGGGCGCGGGGGAGCAGGGCGTGTTCTTCTGCCGGGTGGGCTCGGGCGAGCGGCCGTCCGCGCGTTCGGTACGCCGACCGCTGCATGCGTTGATGCTGGACTGAGGCTGCGTCGGGTTTCTTTACAGCACCGCCTTCCAGGTATTTTCCTGGCGGTCTTGTTTCTTCAATTAATCCAATAAAAACATTTGCTTGTGTGGTCTTTCCGGTCCGTGGCACGGAATCTGCTGCTTGCTCCGCGAGCGTTCTGAATCCACCCCGGTCCAGACGGTTCCCCCAACAGGAGATCGACATGAGCATTCGCACCTTTCTCGCCTCGGCCGCGGTCGCAGCGGGCATGGCCCTGGCGCCAGTAGCCCATTCGGCAGTGCTGACCAACTGGTATCTCGACGCGGATGGTTCCGGCAGCGGGAACGCCACGCGCATCACCAGCTTCGTGGATATCGTCGGCGGCGCCTACATCACCCTGACGCCGACGAGCCTGACCACCTTCACCTTCGACGAGTGGGGCGCGGTGCGCTCGCCCTCGCACGATTTCGGCCTGCCGTATGCGGTCGGCCAGACCCACGAGATCGCCGCGCTGTTCACCGCCTCCGGCACCGGCACCTTCGGCGGAGACGCCTTCTTCACCGGCGGCACGCTGCATCTGTATTCGATCCCGGTCGGCCAGTGGGGCTCCACCACCGGCACCTTCGGCGTCGATGGCGTGCCGATCGCCAGCTTCACCATCACCGGCGGCGGCCTGCAGGTCAATGCGGACGGCACTCCGGTGGCCAACGGCCAGGTGGAACTGATCGCCAAGGCCAGCTATCTGGCGCCCGGCTACTTCTTCTACGATGCCGCGCAGACCCAGGACATCGCTGACACGGTGAACGACCCGGAAGGCGTGCTGTTCGGCTTCGCCACGGTCAACGCCAACCAGATTCCCAATGGCCAGCTCAATGAAGATTTTGCGGACGAGATCTTCGAATACACCGGCTTGCCCGGAACCTGGATCAACGATCCGAACCTCGGCTCCTTCTTCGTCAGCAACAACGGCCAGTTCCGCCTTGCCGTGCCCGAACCCGGTACCGTGGCGCTGATCGGTGTCGGTCTGCTCGGCCTGGCGCTGGTGCGCCGCCGGGAGCGTACGGCCGGAGGCCTGATGGCCTGACCCCCAGCCCGACAGAAGCGAAAACGGCGCCATAGAGCGCCGCAAAAAGAAGAGCAGGGGAGACCGGGGAGCCGTAAGGCTCCCCGGTCGCGTTTACCGGGTGGATCGCGCGCTCAGCGCACCACCATGTTGTCGCGATGGATCAGTTCCGCTTCGCCGCCATAGCCCAGCGTGGCCTCGATCTCGGAACTGGCCTTGCGCGCGATGCGCCGCGCCTCGGTGCTGTTGTAGTTGATCAGTCCGCGTCCGAGTTCCTCGCCGGCGGCGTCGTGCAGGGAAACGGCCGCGCCGCGCTCGAATTCCCCGCGCACTTCCAGCACGCCCACCGGCAGCAGGCTTCGTCCGCCGCGCAGGGCGGCGGCCGCGCCTTCGTCCAGTACCAGGCTGCCGGCCAGTTGCAGGTGGTCGGCCAGCCATTGCTTGCGCGCCTGCAGCGGCGTGCTGCCGGCGTACAGCAGGGTGCCCAGCGTTTCGCCGCTGCCCACGCGCAGCAGGGCGTCGGCCTCGCGGCCGCTGGCGATGCAGGTATGCGCGCCGCTGCGCGCTGCGCGCTGGGCGGCACGCACCTTGGTGATCATGCCGCCCTTGCTGATGCCGCTGCCGGCGCCGCCGGCCATGGCCTCGTAGCCGCGATCCTCGGCACGGCCTTCGGAAATCAGCTCGGCGGCCGGGTCGCGGCGCGGGTCGGCGGTGTACAGGCCCTTCTGGTCGGTCAGGATGATCAGCGCGTCGGCTTCGATCAGGTTGGCGACCAGCGCGCCCAGGGTGTCGTTGTCGCCGAACTTGATCTCGTCGGTGACGATGGTGTCGTTCTCGTTGATGATCGGCACCACGCCCAGGTCGAGCAGGGTGTTCAGCGTGGAGCGCGCGTTGAGGTAGCGCTTGCGGTCGGACAGATCGTCGTGGGTCAGCAGGATCTGTGCGGTGTGGAGATTGTGGCGCGCGAAGGCCTCCTCATAGGCTTCCACCAGGCCCATCTGGCCGACTGCGGCGGCGGCCTGCAGGCGGTGCATCTCGTGCGGGCGCTTCACCCAGCCCAGGCGCTGGATGCCGGCGGCGATGGCGCCGGAGGACACCAGCGCGACCTTCTTGCCGGCCTCGCGCAGCGCGGCGATCTGCCGCGCCCAGTCGGCCATGGCCTGTTTGTCCAGCCCGGCGCCGTCGTTGGTCACCAGGGCACTGCCGACCTTGACCACCAGCCGGCGGGCATTGCGGATCTTGGCTCTCATGATGTCCGTGGCGTTCAGTCGCGTTCCCGATCGTCGCCCGCCGGGAGGTTTTCGTCGTCCTGCCAGGCCGCGTCGTCCTCGGCAGGGACTTCCGCCGGCCGGGCGCGTTCGGCCAGCAGCGCAGCCTGCTGGGCCTCGAAGGCGGCGCGGCGTTCGGCGCGCTCGGCTTCCTGCTGCTGCCGCCGGGCGTCGACGGCGTCCTGCAGGGCGAAGATCAGCGCCTGGCAGCCGTCGCCCTTGAGCGCGGAGATCTCGAAGTGGCGCTCCACCGGGCCGTAGGCCGCGAGAAAGGCGGCGACGCGTTCGGCGCGTTCTTCCTGCGGAATCAGGTCGAGCTTGTTGAGCGCCAGCCAGCGCGGCTTGGCGTACAGTTCTTCGTCGTACTTGCGCAGTTCCTCGACGATGGCCAGGGCGTCGCGCACCGGATCGGCTTCCGGGTCGAAGGGGGCGAGGTCCACCAGATGCAGCAGCACCTGGGTGCGCGCCAGATGGCGCAGGAACTGGTGGCCCAGGCCGGCGCCCTCGGCCGCGCCCTCGATCAGTCCGGGGATGTCGGCGATGACGAAGCTGCGCGCCTCGCTGGTGCGCACCACGCCGAGGTTGGGGGCGAGCGTGGTGAACGGGTAATCAGCGACCTTGGGCTTGGCGGCGGACACCGCGCGGATGAAGGTCGATTTGCCCGCGTTGGGCATGCCGAGCAGGCCGACGTCGGCCAGCACCTTGAGCTCCAGGCGCAGCGCGCGGCGCTCGCCTTCCTCGCCCATGGTGCGCTTGCGCGGCGCGCGGTTTACGCTGGACTTGAAGTGGATGTTGCCCAGCCCGCCCTTGCCGCCACGGGCGAGCAGGGCGCGCTTGCCGTCCTCGTCCAGGTCGGCGATGGGTTCGCCGGTTTCCAGGTCGGAAATCACCGTGCCGACCGGCATGCGCAGCACGATGTCCTCGCCGCCCTTGCCGTAGCAGTCCTTGTTGCCGCCGTTCTCGCCGCGCTGGGCACGGTGCACGCGGGTGTAGCGGAAGTCGATCAGGGTGTTGAGGTTGCGGTCCGCCACGGCGAACACGCTGCCGCCCCGGCCGCCGTCGCCGCCATCCGGGCCGCCGCGCGGGATGAACTTCTCGCGGCGGAAGGAGGCGATGCCGTTGCCGCCGTCGCCGGCGATGACCTCGATGCGGGCTTCGTCGAAGAACTTCATGGGTGTGTGTCTGTGGGGACCAAAAACAAAAAAGCCCTATCGCGAGGATAGGGCTTTTCGAACCGTCCGGAAGCCGTTCAGGCCGCGGCGGGAACGATGGTGACGGTACGGCGCTTGAACGCACCCTTCACGGAGAACTGCACCACGCCGTCCTTCAGTGCGAACAGGGTGTGATCCTTGCCGATGCCGACGTTTTCGCCCGGGTGGTACTGGGTGCCGCGCTGGCGAACGATGATGTTGCCGGCGAGCACTTGTTGACCGCCGTAGCGCTTCACGCCGAGTCGTTTTGATTCTGAGTCGCGACCGTTACGGGAACTGCCGCCAGCTTTTTTGTGTGCCATGACGTATTACCTCCTGGTCCTGACTTAGGCCGAGATCGCTTCGATGCGAAGCTCGGTGTAGTTCTGGCGATGGCCCTGGTGCTTCTGGTAGTGCTTGCGCCGGCGCATCTTGAAGATCTTGATCTTGTCGTGACGGCCATGGGAGACCACGGAAGCCTTGACGGTAGCGCCGGAAACCACCGGGGTGCCGATCTTGACCGACTCGCCCTCGCCGACCATGAGAACCTGGTCGATGGTGATTTCGGAGCCCACGTCGGCCGGTATCTGTTCTACCTTGATCTTTTCGCCGGTGGTGACGCGATACTGCTTGCCACCGGTTTTTATCACCGCGTACATGGTGTTGCTCCAGTTGATGGGTTTTGCGAAGAATCGCGCACTCTAGTGAAAAAAGCCTTCCGCGTCAATAGAAAGCGGCTCCTACGGGAGGGTGGGCAGCAGCGCATCCAGCGCCTGCTGCTCGGTGCGGTAGCCGGCGGTGTCGCCCAGCCGTTGCCACAGGCCGTCGCGCTGCAGGGCGTCGATGACCTGCTTCTTCAGTCCGCAGAAGGCCAGCCGGCAGCCTTGTGCGCGCAGGCGTTCGTCCAGGCCGGCCAGGGTGTGCAGCCCGGTGGCGTCGATGTCGTTGATGCCCGCGCCGGACACCAGCACCACGCGCACGTCCGCCTGGGCGCGCACGGCGCGCAGCATGCCCTCCTCGAAGGTGGCGGCGGTGACGAAGGTGAGCGGGCTGTCGAAGCGCAGGATCACCAGCCTGGGGTGCGGATGCGCGAGGCCGAAGCGCTCCAGGTCGCGGTAGGTGCCGTCCGCGTGCAGGCCGAGCAGGGCGATGCGCGGCTTCATGCCGCGATACAGCATCAGCGCGAGCGACAGCAGCAGGCCGGTGAGGATGCCGTTCTGGATGTTGGGCGCGAAGGCCAATGTGGCGCAGAAAGTGAGCGCGGCGGCCAGCCCGTCGTCGCGGCTGATCCGCCAGGCACGCGTCAGCGCACCGAAGTCGATCAGGTTGGCCACCGCCAGCAGGATGATCGCCGCCAGCACCGGCACCGGCAGGTGATGGAGCAGCGGCGTGAGATAGAGCAGGGCCAGCAGCACCACGGCGGCGGACACCAGCGAGGACAATCCGCTGCGCGCGCCGCTGGCGTAGTTGAGCGCCGAGCGCGAGAACGAGGCGCTCACCGGCAGCGCGCCGCACACCGAAGCGGTCAGCTTGGCCAGCCCCTGGCCGATCAGCTCCTGGTTCTGGTTCCACGGCTGGCGGGTCTTGCCGCTGATCAGCCGGGCGCTGGAGGCTACTTCCATGAAGCTCACCAGGGCGATCACGAAGGCCGCCGGCAGCAGGGCGATGGCCGCGCCCAGGTCGATGGCGGGCAAGGCCAGCGCGGGCAGGCCGGCGGGAATCCGGCCGACCACCTGTCCGCCGGCCGCCTCGAAGCCGCCCAGCGCCGACGCCAGCGTGGCCCCGGCGGCCACCAGCAGCACGCCGGGCAGGCGGGGCGCCGCGCGGCGCAGCAGCACTAGCGCGGCCAGCGCGCCCAGGCCGAACAGCGCCGAGGGCAGGTGGGGCAGGGCCGGGCCGCCGAAGGCGTGCGCCAGGTCGGCCAGGAAGCGGTCCGAGCGCGGCATGGCCAGGCCGAGCAGCGGCGGCACCTGCGACAGGCAGATGATCAGCGCGGCGGCGTTGATGAAGCCCATCAGCACCGGATGGGAGAGCAGATTGAGCAGCCAGCCCAGGCGCAGCGCCCCCAGGGCGAGCTGGATCAGCCCGGAGAGCAGCGCCAGCAGGGCCGCCAGGGCGACGAATTCCGGTGTGTCGGGGCGCGCCAGCGGCAGCAGGCTGGCGCCGGTGAGCAGGGCGGTGAGCGCCACCGGGCCGGTGGAAAGCTGCCCGCAGGAGCCGAACAATGCGCCGACGATGGCCGGCAGCAGGGCGGCGTACAGGCCGATGTAGGGCGGCAGCGAACCCAGCTGCGCATAGGCCAGCGACTGGGGCACCATCACCAGCGCCACGGTGATGCCGGCCAGCACGTCGCCCCGCATGCTCGCGGGTGTCCACTGCCGGGGCCAGGCGAGGAAGGGGAACAGGCGTTCCAGCAAGGGTGGTGGCATGGCGGGCAGAACTGCACCGGGGAAGGCTGGGATGGTAGCAAATCGGCTTGCGCGGGCGTGGGGCCGTTGTGGGCTGGCCGGGCCGGGTGGGGGCGGGCACAATCGCTTCTTCATCCATGCCGCCGTGGGTCCGGGAGTCCGCCATGCCGCGCTTCAGCGCCAACCTTTCCATGCTGTTCCAGGAGCATCCCTTCCTGGAGCGTTTCGCCGCCGCCGCGCGCGCCGGTTTCTGCGCGGTGGAGTTCCAGTTCCCCTACGACTGGCCGGCCGGGGACGTGGCGCGCGCCGCGCGCGAGGCCGGCGTGGACGTGGTGCTGTTCAACTTCCCTGCCGGCGACTGGGCCGGCGGCGAGCGCGGCCTGGGCTGCCTGCCCGGCCGGGAGGCGGAATTCCGCGCCGGGGTGGCGCGCGCCATCGACTACGCCCGCGCGCTGGGCTGTCCGCGCATCAACTGCCTGGCCGGCCTGGCGCCGTCGGGCGAGACGGCGGAGCACCTCGCCGAAACGCTGATCGACAACCTGCGCCATGCCGCCGACGCCTGCGCGCCGCATGGCATCGCCGTGCTGCTCGAAGCCATCAACACGCGCGACGTGCCCGGTTTCTTCGTCGACCGCAGCACGCGGGCCGCCGAACTGGTGGCCGCCGCCGGGCGCGGCAACCTGTTCATCCAGTACGACCTCTACCACGCCCAGGTCATGGAAGGCGATCTGGCCAACACCCTGGCCCGCCTGCTGCCGCAGATCGGCCACATACAGTTCGCCGACAACCCCGGACGCGGCGAACCGGGCAGCGGCGAGATCAACTTTCCCTGGCTGTTCGCCGAACTGGACCGCCTGGGCTATACCGGCTGGGTGGGCGCGGAATACCGCCCACGGGGCGCCGACACCGAATCCGGGCTGGGCTGGCTGCGCGCCTGAAGCCTGGGCCGCCGCCATGCTGGATTGCCCCAATGCCGGCGTCCGGCGGCTTTCGCGTAGCATCGGGCGGATTTCGAGAAAACGGGCCCGCCGCCGGTGCGCGCGGGCCGCACAGGACAGCCGAGCATGCTGGACATCCAGACAAGACAGGACGATGAACCGACGGCCTTCGAACAGGAGGCCGACTTTTCCGGCATCGACAAGGTGCGGCTGATTGAGGCGCTGGCGCGCGTGCTGCCGGTGGGCGCGCTGATGTACGACCCCGAGGATCTGCGCCCCTACGAATGCGATGGCCTGGCGGCCTACCGGCGCATGCCGCTGGCGGTGGCCCTGCCGTACGACGAGGCCCAGGTGGTGGCGGTGCTGCGCACCTGTCACGAACTGGGCGTGCCGGTGGTGGCGCGCGGCGCGGGCACGGGGCTGTCCGGCGGCGCGTTGCCGCACGAATGCGGCGTCCTGCTGTCGCTGGCGCGCTTCAACCGCATCGTGCATCTGGACCCGCACTCGCGCACGGCAGTGGTGCAGCCCGGCGTGCGCAACCTGGCCATTTCCGAGGCGGCGGCGCCCCACGGCCTGTACTACGCGCCCGACCCGTCCTCGCAGATCGCCTGCACCATCGGCGGCAACGTCGCCGAGAACGCTGGCGGGGTGCATTGCCTGAAGTACGGCCTCACCGTGCATAACCTGCTGCGCGTGCGCGCGGTGACCATCGAGGGCGAGATCGTCGAGATCGGCAGCCATGCGCTGGATGCGCCGGGCTACGACCTGCTCGCGCTGATGACCGGCTCCGAGGGCATGCTGGCGGTGGTCACCGAAGTCACCGTGCGCCTGACCCCGCGCCCGCGCCTGGCGCAGTGCGTGCTGGCCGCCTTCGACGACGTCATCAAGGCCGGCGAGGCGGTGGCGGAGATCATCGCCGCCGGCATCATCCCCGCCGGGCTGGAGATGATGGACCAGCCGGCCACCGCCGCCGTGGAGGAATTCGTCCACGCCGGCTACCCGCTGGACGCCAAGGCCATCCTGCTGTGCGAATCCGACGGCACGCCGGAGGAAGTGGCCGAGGAGATCGGCCGCATGTGCGCGGTACTGGAGAACGCCGGGGCCACCGAGGTGCGCGTGTCCGGCTCCGAAGCCGAACGCATGAAGTTCTGGGCCGGGCGCAAGGCCGCCTTTCCGGCCGCCGGGCGCATCTCGCCGGACTACTACTGCATGGACGGCACCATTCCGCGCAAGCGCCTGGGCGAGATGCTGGAGGCCATCCAGGCCATGGAAGGCAAGTACGGCCTGCGCTGCATCAACGTGTTCCATGCCGGCGACGGCAACCTGCACCCGCTGATCCTGTTCGATGCCGGCCGCGAGGGCGAATTCGAGCGCGCCGAGCACTTCGGCGCGGAAATCCTCGAACTCTCCGTGGCGCTGGGCGGCACCATCACCGGCGAGCACGGCGTGGGCATCGAGAAGATCAACCAGATGTGCTCGCAGTTCGCCACCGCCGAAATCCGCCAGTTCTTCCGCGTCAAGGCGGCTTTCGATCCGGCCGGGCTGCTCAACCCGGGCAAGGCCATCCCCACGCTCAACCGCTGCGCCGAATACGGCCGCATGCCGGTGCGCGCGGGGCATGTGCCCTACCCGGACATCCCCAGGTTCTAGGGTGTGTTCACACGATCCGCCGCGGATCGTGTGAACACACCCTAGGCTCCCGACGCGCCGCCGATGCAGGGCGGCGCGCAGCACGATGAGCCGGGGCTGGGTGCAATTCCTGTTGGTGGCGGTGCCGGTGCTGTCCCTGGTGGGCAGCTGGCTGGCGCTGCGCGCCGTGTCCGCGCGGCGCGAAAAGGATTCCCGAGAGAGGGCAAGGAAGCAATGAGCGAGAACATCGACAAGATCGTCAGCGAGTGGGCCGGGCGCATCCGCGCTGCCGCCTCGGAAGGCGTGGCGCTGCGCCCGCGCGGCGGCGGCAGCAAGGATTTCTATGGCCGCGCGCCCACCGGCGAGGTGTTCGACACCACGCCCTGTCGCGGCATCGTCAGCTACGAGCCGAGCGAGCTGGTGGTCACCGTGCGCGCCGGCACGCCGCTGGCGGAGCTGGAGGCCGAACTGGCCGCGCGCGGGCAGATGCTCGCCTTCGAGCCGCCGCATTTCGGCCCTGGCGCCACGGTGGGCGGCGCGGTGGCCGCCGGCCTGTCCGGCCCGCGCCGGCTGGCGGCGGGCGCGCTGCGCGACTTCGTGCTGGGCGTGAAGCTGCTCGACGGCCGGGGGCAGGTGCTGCGCTTCGGCGGGCAGGTGATGAAGAACGTGGCCGGCTACGACGTTTCCCGGCTGATGGCCGGCAGCCTGGGCACGCTGGGCGTGCTGCTGGAGGTGTCGCTGAAGGTGCTGCCGCGCCCGGTGGAGGAAGCCACGCTGCGCTTCCAGTTGAGCGAGGCCGAGGCCATTGCCCGGCTCAACGACTGGGGCGGGCAGCCGCTGCCGATTTCCGCCTCGGCCTGGGCGGACGGCGTGCTCACCCTGCGCCTGTCGGGCGCCGCGGCGGCGGTGCGCAGCGCGCGCGAGACGCTGGGCGGCGAAGGGGTGGGCGAGGCCGACGCGCAGACATTCTGGCACGCCGTGCGCGAGCAGACCCTGCCGTGGTTCGGTGTGGACGTGGCGGGCGGCGCGCTGTGGCGCCTGTCGCTGCCCACCTCGGCCGCGCCGCTGAAGCTGGCCGGCGAACAGTTCATCGAATGGGGCGGCGGCCAGCGCTGGCTGCGCAGCGGCGTGCCGGCCGCGCAGATCCGCGAGCGCGTGGCGCAGTTGGGCGGCCACGCCAGCCTGTTCCGCGGCGGCGCACGCGACGGCGCGGTGTTCCATCCGCTGCCCGCACCGCTGATGACCATCCAGCGCCGGCTGAAGGCCGCCTTCGACCCCTCGGGCATCTTCAGCCCCGGCCGTCTCCACCAGGAATTCTGACCATGCAGACCCAGCTTGCCGATTTCATCCGCGACAGCGTGGAAGGGCGCGAGGCCGCCGAGATCCTCGGTAAATGCGTGCACTGCGGCTTCTGCACGGCCACCTGTCCCACCTACCAGTTGCTCGGCGACGAACTGGACGGGCCGCGCGGGCGCATCTATCTGATCAAACAGGCGCTGGAAGGCCAGCCGGTCACCGAGAAGACCCGCCAGCATCTGGACCGCTGCCTGACCTGTCGCTCCTGCGAATCCACCTGCCCGTCCGGCGTGCGCTACGGCCATCTGGTCGATATCGGCCGCCACGTGGTCGAACAGCGCGTGCCGCGCCGGGGCGCCGAGCGCGTGGTGCGCTGGGCGCTGCGCGAGTTCGTGCCGCGCGCCGGCCTGTTCGGCGCGGCGATGAAGGCCGGCCGCCTGGTGCGCGGCCTGCTGCCGGAGAAGCTGCGCGAGAAGGTGCCGCCGGTGCGTCCCGCCGGGCCTTGGCCGCGTGCGCGCCACGCGCGCCGCATGCTGGCACTGGCCGGCTGCGCGCAGCCGGCCATGGCGCCGTCGATCAACGCCGCCGCCGCGCGCGTGCTCGACACCCTGGGCATTTCGCTGGTCGAACAGCCCGGCGCGGGCTGTTGCGGCGCGGTGCGCCACCACCTCAACGACCACGAGGGCGGGCGCGCCGACGCGCGGCGCAACATCGACGCCTGGTGGCCGGCGGTGGAGCGTGGCGAGATCGAGGGCATCGTCATGACCGCCTCGGGCTGCGGCGTGCAGGTGAAGGACTACGGCCACCTGCTGGCCGGCGATCCGTTGTATGCCGAGCGTGCCCGGCGCATCGCCGAGCTCACCGTGGACATCAGCGCGGTGGTGGCCGCCGAGGCCGCGCGCCTGGCCGAACTGCTGCGCATCCGGCGCCCCGAGCCCATCGCGGTGGCCTGGCACGCGCCATGCACCCTGCAACATGGCCTGAAGGTGCGCGGCGTGGTCGAGGAACTGCTCGGCGCGGCCGGCTTCACCCTCACCCCGGTGCGCGACGCCCATCTGTGCTGCGGTTCGGCCGGCACCTATTCGCTGCTTCAGCCGGAACTCTCCGAGCGCCTGCGCGAGGCCAAGCTGGCCGCGCTGACGGCCGGCGGCCCGGCACTGATCGCCTCGGCCAACATCGGCTGCATCACTCATCTGCAGGGCGGGGCGGAACTGCCCGTGCGGCACTGGATCGAGCTGGTCGACGCGCGCCTGAACGGCTTTCCGCTGTGATACGTCGTTCGTCGTAGCGGGTGTCCGGCGATGCTGTATTGCTGTGGCTTTTTTAACGAGGTGTGAAATATTTCACATTGACCTTTCGGGTGATGACGGCAGGGTCGTGCGCGGACCGCCGGGGCGGGAAGCGGGTTGCTATGATGCGCGGCTGATTCCTTCCTCCTTCCCCGTTTTATGCCGCTCACCATCGAAACCTGCGTGGCCCGCCATACCGGGGATCGCAAGGAACAGCAGGACCGTGTAGCGCTGTTCGCCCACCCCACGCGGCCGGGCATGCTGATGGCCGTGCTGGCCGATGGCATGGGGGGGCACACCGGCGGGGCGATGGCCGCCGAGCAGGTGCTGATCAAGGCCAAGCAGAACTTCGAGTCCTACGCGCCACAATCGGAAACACCCGAGCATCTGATCGCCAGCGTGATCGACGAGGCCCATGTGGTCATCAAGCTCACCCGCTTCACCAGCGAGCAGGACCCGCACAGCACCGCCGTGGTGCTGATGCTGCAACCGGGGCGCGTGGATTGGGCGCATTGCGGGGATTCGCGCCTGTACCACTTCCGCGGCTCCGAACTGGTGTCGCGCACCCAGGATCACTCGCTGGTCGGCGAATTGCAGCGCAAGGGCAAGCTGGACGAGGCCGGCGCGCTGCGCCATCCGCAGCGTAACGTGCTGTTGTCCTGCCTGGGCAGCGAGCAGCCGCCGCGCATCGACCACGGCAAGCAGGCGCCGCTGGTGGCCGGGGACAGCTTCCTGCTGTGCTCCGACGGCCTGTGGGCCTACTTTTCCGAAGAGGAACTGGGCGGGGCGATCGCCGCGCTGTCCGCGCGCGAGGCCGCCGGGGTGCTGATCGACCACGCGCGCGAGCGCGCTGGCGGGGCGGGCGACAACATCACCGTGGCGATCATCAAGTTCGTCGAGGCGCCGGCACGCTGAATCCGGGCCGCCCTCAAGACCGGGTGGAAAACTGCCGTAAACTCGGGCATGTCCTGCGTTTGCCCGCTGCCTTGCAGATGAACCGTCCGTTCGCGTCCTTCGCCTGCTGCCTGTTGCTGACGCTGTGCGCGCCGTCCGTGCGTGCGCAGGCGCCGGCCGCCCCCGCACAGGCGGAGCCCGCCGCACAGCCCGTGCAGGCGCCCACTGCACCCCCCGTGACGGCGCAGCAGCAGGGCGGGGCGGCCCCCGCGGAGGAAGAGGACGAGGATTGGCGCGATACCAGCGAATATCGCTTCCTGTCCCTGGGCGATGCCTCGTTGCGTCTGGAAATGGTGGCGATGGCCATGCAGGTGCGCGATTACTGCGCCAACCGCCGGGTACCGGACGATTTCGTGCGCGACCGGCTGGCCCGACTGTCGGTCTTGTCCGGACGCACGGAAAACTGCCGCAGCCTGCTCGATTACTGAGCGGACGGGCCTTTCCGGGCGCGCATTCCAGGCTTTGCAGCGAAGGGAAACTTGTATCTTAAGGAATGATTTTAAGTATCATTCTCTTTCGTTCCGTTTCCAGGCATGACCCCCGTCGCAATGAGCGCCCGTTCGACGCAAAGCCGTTTCGATGTCTTCTACCGCGACAACCACGCCTGGCTGCAACGCTGGCTGCGCAAGAAGGTGAATTGCCCCGACAATGCCGCCGACCTGGCGCACGACGCCTTCGTGCGCATCCTGGCCATGCGCACCCAGCGCGCGCTGGAGGAGAGCCGTGCGCTGCTGGTCACCGTGGCGAAGGGCCTGGTCGTCGATCAGTATCGCCGCCGCACGCTGGAGCAGGCCTATCTCGACGTGCTGGCGCGCATGCCGGAACATGAGCAGCCTTCGGAAGAGGCCCGGCTGATCGTGCGCGAAACGCTGATCGAGGTCGATCGCATGCTGGATGGCCTGTGCGCCAATGCCCGCCGCGCTTTCCTGCTGTCGCAGGTCGATGGCCTCGGCTATGCCGAGATCGCCGCCGAACTCGGCCTGTCCGTCAGCGCCGTGCAGAAGTACATGGTGCGCGCGATGCAGGCCTACTACCGGGTCACCTACGCCGCCGGCCTGCCCGCCAGCGATGCCGGCTGAGCGCGTACCTGCCGCGATGGACGCCGCGCCGATCGATGAGCGCATCGTGGACCAGGCCATCGGCTGGCTGGTCCGCCTGCAGTCCGGCACGGCCAGTGCTGCCGATGAAACTGCCTGCCGCCAGTGGCGCACGGCCCATCCGGACCACGAACGTGCCTGGCAGCGCCTGGCCGGTTTCAGCCGGCGCGTGCATGCGCTGCCCGCGCAACTGGCCCATGCCACGCTCGAAGAAACGCAGCAGCGCAAGGCGGCGCAGGCGGGCAGACGCCGCACCGTGCTCAAGTCGCTGGCGCTGTTCGGCGCCGCCGGCGTGCTCGGCTGGCAGGCGCGCGACAGCGGCCCCTGGCATCGCCTGGCCGCGCAGCACGCCACCGCCGTGGGCGAACGGCGCCGGCTCCAGCTGGCCGATGGCGGCACGCTGCTGCTCAACACGGATACCGCCGTGGACGTCCGCTATGCTGCCGGCGAGCGCCGGATCGTCCTGCGGCGCGGCGAAATCCTCATCGAGACCATGCCCGACCCGGCCGCGCGGCCGTTCTTCGTCGATACGCCGCACGGCCGTCTGCAGGCGCTCGGCACGGTGTTCTCCGTGCGCCTCGACGGCGGAGGGGCCGGGGTGGCCACCCTGCGGGTCCGGCAGGGGACGGTGGCCTTGCGGCACGCGGATGTCGGCGACGTCCGCGTCGACGCGGGCCGGCAGTTGCTCTTTGGTCCGGGCCTGGGCGGCCGGGAGCCGGCGCCGCAGCCCGCCGACGCGGATGCCGAGGCCTGGCGCGATGGCCTGCTGGTGGCCCGCCGCATGCCGCTGGCCGGTTTCCTTGCCGAACTCGGGCGCTATCGGCCGGGCGTGCTGCGCTGCGATCCCGAGGTCGCGGCCATGGAAATCTCCGGTGTGTTCTCCCTCGACGACACCGGGCACGCCCTGCAGTCCCTCGCACAGGTCTTCCCGCTGCGCATCGAGCAGCGTACCCGCTACTGGGTCACCGTGCGCGGCGCCTGAGGTCCATGTGGTGTGCGCATCAACCCATTGATGTGCAAGGGCAAACGAAAATATTTCAAAAAAGTCCAGGCCGCCCGTGCAGATTCGGCGCGCTCGTTCGGTATCGCAGACATAGCCCTGCCATCCATGGAGTCCCGCATGTCTGCATCCCGTCCCACCCTGTTCCGCCCGCACCCCGCGCGTCTGCCGCTGGCGCTGCGCGGCGCCTTCCTCGTCCTTCCGTTCGGCGCCCTGCCGCTGCTGGCAGCCGGGCCGGCACACGCCCAGCCCGCCGCCGCCGCCGTGCAGCACGACCTCGCCCCCGGCCCGCTCGACGTCGTGCTCACCCGCTACGCCCGCGCGGCCGGCGTGCTGCTCACCTTCGACGCCGCGGCGCTCGGCAACCGCCGCAGCGCGGGGCTGAGCGGCCAATACGGTGTCGACGAAGGTTTCGCCCGGCTGCTGGCCGGCACCGGGCTGCGGGCGGTGCGCGAAAGTCATGGCGGCTACACCTTGCGCGCGCTGCCGCAAGAGCGCGAAGCCGTGCTGCCCGCGGTGACCATCTCCGGCAAGGGAATCGGCGCGACCACCGAGGGCAGCGGCTCCTACACCACCTGGTCGACCAGCAGTTCCACCCGCCTGAACCTCACGCCGCAGGAAACCCCCCAGGCCATCACGGTACTGACGCGACAAAGGCTGGAAGACCAGAAGCTCGATACCCTGGTCGACGCGCTCGATGCCACCCCCGGCATCATCGTCCAGAAGACCATGATCGGCGAAGGCATCGACGGCACCGACATCTACGCCCGGGGTTCCCGCCTGCGCAATTACCAGATCGAAGGCGTGCCGACGTCGCTCGCGGTCGGCCCTCTGCTGTCCAATACGGCGGCCTACGACCGTATCGAGGTGGTGCGCGGCGCCACCGGCATCATGAACGGGCTGGGCACGCCCGCCGCGACGATCAACCTGATCCGCAAGCGCCCGACCGCCGCCCCGCAGAAATCCGTGACCGCGCAGGCAGGCAACTGGGATCGCCACGGTGTCGGCATGGACCTCTCCAACCCGCTGAACGAAAGCGGCACGGCACGTGCCCGCCTGGTGGCCAACTACGGCAACGAGGGCGCCTGGGCAAAGCGCTTCGACCAGGAGAACCTTGCGCTCTACGGCATCGCCGAATTCGACCTCGGCGAGCGTACCCTGCTCACCGTCGGCTTCAACCATCTGGACCAGAAAACGGATGCGTCGATCCTGGGGCGCCCGTTGTTCTTCACCAACGGCCAGCGCATCAAGCTTTCGCCATCCGAAGACGGCACCCCCTCCTGGAGCTTCTACGACCACGAGTCGAACAACGTTTTCGCCTCGCTCGAACACCGCTTCGGCGCGAACTGGATCGGCAAGATCGAGTACAGCCAGACGCGCTACGACGACGATGCCCTCACCGTCGGCGTCACGCAGACGGTGGATGCCGCAACCGGAAACGGCATGGAAGTGTGGCCGTACCGCTGGAGCAGCAAAGCCCGTCAGGACAACCTCGACGCCTACGTGAGCGGGGTGTTCTCGCTGTTCGGGCGGGACCACGAGCTGATCGGCGGCGTCACGCTGTCGCGCAGCCGTTCTTCCACCACGCTCTACGATTACGACTGGATGAACTACCCGGTTGATTTCAACATCTTCGACTGGACCCGTACCGCGCCCGCCCCCGACTTCTTCAAGACAGGCAAGGGACGCTTCCGGGAACGCCAGTACAGCGCCTACCTGAACGCCCGCTTCCAGCTCAGCGACGCCACCAGCCTGTTGCTCGGCGGCCGCAGCGCGCACTGGCAACTGGATGAAGGCTCGGGCAAGCGCCAGGAAGACGTCTTCGTGCCCTACGTCGGGCTGGTCCATGCGCTGAACGACACCTGGTCCATTTACGGCAGCTACACCAAGATCTTCCAGCCGCAGGAAGGCGTCGTGTTCCTGTACGGCCGCCCCGGCGCCTCGCCCGACCCCGAGCAGGGCGAAGGCTACGAAGCGGGCGTCAAGGCCAGCCTCAATGGCGGCCGGCTGACCGCCAATCTCGCCGTGTTTCAGATGGACGTCGAAAACCTGGCCTTCTGGGACCCCAATGTCCGCTTTTACGAAGTGCTCGGTGAAACCCGCACGCGCGGTGTGGAACTGGAAGTGAACGGCGAACTGGCCGAAGGCTGGCAGGCCGGTGCCGGCTACGCCTATGCACGCGCGGAAGACGAACAGGGCGAGCGCGCGCTCACCCGATTGCCGCTGCACAGCCTGAAGCTGTTCACCACCTATCGCTTGCCGGGCGCGTGGAACAGACTCACGCTGGGTGGAGGCCTCAACTGGCAAAGCGCCATCCGCAGCGGGAGCGCCACCGAGTACACGCAGAGCGGCGTGGCGCTGGTCAATCTGATGGCCCGCTACGCGGTGGACAAGAATTTCTCCCTTGCCCTGCACCTCAACAACGTGCTCGACAAACGCTACTACTCCACCGTTGCCAACAACTTCGGCACCTTCGACGCACCGCGCAGCTTCATGGTGTCGGCGAAGTACAGCTTCTGAGCGGCCAATGGCACCGCCCGGACGGGCGGTGCCGCGCGGCGATGGAAGAAGGCTAGGAAGCGGAAGTGAATTTCGCCGGGTCGGCCACGTAGGCCGCGAAGGCCTCGGCGCTCATCGGCCGGCCGAACAGCGGGCCCTGCTGCAGGTGGCAGTCCAGCGCGCACAGGAAGGCCTGCTGGGCCTTGCCTTCGACGCCGCGGGCGAACACTTCCAGACCGAGCACGTTGGCCATGCAGGCGACGGCTTCGACCACGGCCTGCGCGTCCTCGCGCACGCCCACGTCGCGCACCAGCGCGGGATCGAGCTTGAGTGCGCGCAGTGGGTAGCGCTTGAGGCGCGGGATGGAGCTGACCCCCCGGCCGAAATCGTCGATGGCCAGCCGTACGCCCATGCCGTCGAGCTTTTCCAGGGTGCTCTGGATGCGGCTGTGTTCTTCCTTGAGGACGACCTCCTCGAAATCCAGTTCGAGGCGTTCGGGCGCCAGGCCGGAGTCACGCAGGGCCTCCTGCACGCGTTCGGCCAGGTTGCCCTGCATGACCTGCTCGATGGCCACGTTGATGGTCAGCAGCGGCGCATGCATGCCGTCCGCCGGCCAGTGCGCGGCGTGCGTGCAGGCCGCGCGCAGCACCCAGTCGCCCAGTTCGCCGAGCAGGCCGCCTTCGCGGGCGGCGCCGAGGAAGCGGCGGAAGGGGATCAGGCCGAGGTCCGGATGGCGCCAGCGCAGCAGCGCCTCGCCGCCGCGCAGGCTGCCGTCGCGGCCATCGACCAGCGGCTGGAAATGCACTTCGAGCTGCTCGCGCGCCACGGCGTGGCGCAGGTTGATCTCGAAGGCGGTGCGCTCCAGGCCGGCGCTGTCCATCTCGTCGGCGTAATACTGGTGGTTGTTGCCGCCCAGCTGGCGGGCGTGGGCGAGCGCGGCATCGGCGTGGCGCAGCAGAATGTCGAGCTCGGTGCCGTTTTCCGGCAGCACGGCGATGCCGATGCTCGCCGACAGGCGGATCTGCCGTCCTTCCACCTCGAAGGGCTGGGCCAGGCTGGCGAGCATGGCCTCGGCGATGCGGCCGACCTCGCTCGACAGGTCGGTGTCGGGCAGCAGAATCAGGAAGGTGTCGCTGCGTTCGCGCGCCACGGTGGCGCCGTGCGGCACGGCGATCTGCAGGCGGCGCGCGGCCTGCTGCAGGAAGGCGTCGCCGGTGTTGTCGCCGAACTCGCGGTTGATGAGTTTGAAGTTGTCCAGATCCAGGCGCATCAGGCCGACGTTGCGGTGCGTGCTGAGCGCGCGTTCGGCGGCCTCGGCGAAGCGCCGCTCGAACAGCCGGCGGTTGGGCAGGCCGGTGAGGATGTCGTGGGTGGCGACGTAATCGGCGCGCGATTCGGCCTGCCGCTTGGCGGACAGATCGGAGAACATGCCGATGTAGTGCAGCGCCTCGCCGCGCGTGTTGCGCACGGCGGTGATGCTCAGCCACTCGGGATAGATCTCGCCGTTCTTGCGGCGATTCCACACTTCGCCCTGCCATTGGCCGTGCTCGGCCAGCGCGCGCCACAGTTCGTCGGTGAACTGCGCGTCGTCGCGTCCGGCGCCGAGCATGGCGGGATCCTTGCCGCGCACGTCGGCCAGGCTGTAGCCGGTGATCTGGGTGAAGGCCTTGTTGATCGAGATGATGCGGTTGTGCGCGTCGCTGATCAGAATGGCCTGGCCGGAGGTATCGAACACATCCACCGGCAGGCGCAGGCGGGAGGCCAGCAGCGGAGCGTCGGGCAGATCGTGCATGAGCACGACGGCGTCCGGCGCCTCGGGCACATCCAGCGGATAGCACAGCACTTCGATCTCGAAGCGCCGGCCGTCCACGCTCTGGTGGGTCCATACGCCGCTGTCGCACGCGGGGCGCCCGTGTTCCTCGGGCGTGCGCAGCGCGGCGACTTCCAGGCCGCACAGCTCCGCTTCGGTATAGCCGTACAGCTCGGCGGCGGCGGCGTTGGCGGCCACCACGCGCAGTTCGTCGCCGCGGCACAGCAGGGTGGGCAGGGGGCTGTCGGCGAACAGGCGTTCGAAGCAGGCCGCGCGCTCGTCGCGGCGGGGGCGGGCGGCGGGGGCGGGATCGGCGATCGCGGAGACCGGCGGCAGGATCAGCAGCCGCCAGTCCGGCCGGGGGCCCGGCAGCACGCGGGCGCTCAGCGCCTCGTCGGCGGACGTGTGAAGCGTCGCCAGCGGCGTGGCGCCGGCCGGCGGCCATTCGATGCGCACGCTGTCGGCGAGCGGGCGGCCGACCAGCGCGCTGCGTTCGATGCTGAGCGTGCGCAGCGCGGCGGCATTGGCGGCGGCCACGCGTTCGTCCTGGTCGATGACCAGCACGGGTTGTTCGAGCGCGGCGGCCAGGCGGGGCCACAGCGCATCCTCGCGCGCTCCTGGTTCGGCCGGGAGTTCCGCGGCCAGATCGGGAGAGAGGATGAGGGCGTGGATGCCGGGGCGGATGCGCGCGGCGGCGATGAACTTGAGGTTGCGCAGGCCGGCGGGCGTGCTGACCTGCAGGCTGCCGCGCATCTCGCCCTGGATGAACAGGCGCGCGCGCGCGGTGAGGAAGGCGCGTTCGGAGGGGAACAGTTCGGCGAGCGGCTGGCCGGCGAGCTGGCGGTATTCGCGCCCGAGCAGGCGGCAGGCGGCGCTGTTGACCTCCAGGATGACTTCGTCGCCGGTGATGATTAGGCCTTCGTCGAGCAGTTCGAGGAGGGCCAGATACAAGCCGGTCTCCGCGCCCTCCGAAAAGTCGGGCACGAAGGGTTCAGCGGGGTTGTCGCCGCCCTCCGGGCGAGGGGCTAGATTCATCGACGCGGACATTTCCAAGTTTTCGGACGTCTCCGGGGCTTCCAACAAGCCCTATCGGCATGCGTGCACGATACTTGAAGCCGTTCCGCCGATAGGCCGGAATAGGCGGGTGGGACGGGCCTATTTCCGCCCCAGGCCACCGAGCAGGAAGGCCACCGGGCGCTGTGCGCGGCGTGGGGCTTCGACAGGCTTGGCCGTGGCGGCCGGTGTGGTGGCCACGGCGGCGGTGGCCGACTCGTAGGGTTTGCTGAAATCGAAGCCGTCGGGCGCGACAGTGCTGGGGGCCGGGCGGGAGCGCGCCGGTGCACGCGCGCCGCGTTCCCGTTCCCGGCCGCCATCCTGGCGTTCGCGCGCACCCTCCTGCTTGTCGGCCGGGCGGCGCGAGCGGCCCTTGCCGGCTTCGAAGAACTCGGGTTCGGGGTCGAAGCCGGGCACCACTTCCTGCGGAATCTGCAGCTTGATGAGCTTTTCGATTTCCGACAGCCAGTGCTTTTCCTCGGTGCACACCAGCGACACCGCGTTGCCCTTGTGGCCGGCGCGGCCGGTGCGGCCGATGCGGTGCACGTAGTCTTCGGCGGTGTGCGGCAGTTCGTAGTTGATCACATAGGGCAGTTCGTCGATGTCCAGTCCGCGCGCGGCCACGTCGGTGGCCACCAGCACGCGCAGCTTGCCGGCCTTGAAGGCTTCCAGGGTCTCGGTGCGCTGCTGCTGGCTCTTGTCGCCGTGGATGGAGTCAGCGGAGATGCCGTGGCGCTCCAGGAAGTGGGCGAGGCGGCCGCACACCAGCTTGGTATCGACGAACACCAGCGCTTGGGTGTCGGGCTGGTGGCGCAGCAGGTGGGCGAGCAGGTTGCGCTTCATGCCGGAGGAAACCGGGTGCACCACGTGGGTGATGGTTTCCGACACCATGTTGCGGCGGGCCACTTCGACCATCTGCGGGTTCTTCAGCATCTGGTCGGCGAGCTTCTTGATCTCGTCCGAGAAGGTGGCGGAGAACAGCAGGCTCTGGCGGCTGGAGGGCAGCAGCGCGAGGATGCGCTTGATGTCGGGGATGAAGCCCATGTCGAGCATGCGGTCGGCTTCGTCGAGCACCAGCATTTCGACCTGGGACAGATTGATGGTCTTCTGCTGCACGTGGTCGAGCAGGCGCCCCGGCGTGGCGATGACGATCTCGATGCCGCGCCGCAACTCCTGGATTTGCGCGTTCATGTCCACGCCGCCGTAGATGCAGGTGGAGCGCAGCGGGACGTGCTTGGAGTAGGTCTTGACCGACTCATGCACTTGCATGGCCAGTTCGCGGGTGGGCGCGAGGATCAGCGCGCGCGTCTGGTGGCGAGCGGGCGAGGTGCTGGTGTTGGCGTGGCGCGCGAGGCGCTGCAGCAGCGGCAGGGTGAAACCGGCGGTCTTGCCGGTGCCGGTCTGCGCGCCGCCCATGATGTCGTGGCCGGCGATCACGATGGGGATGGCCTGGCGCTGGATCGGGGTGGGTTCGGTGTAGCCGGCGTCGGCTACGGCTTGCTGCAGTGCGGGGATGAGGCCGAGGTCGGCGAAGCTCATGGGTGGTCGTCGTGGGTCCGGTATCCGCGCAGCGGCCGGAAGCGTTGAAAAAACGGATTATATACCCTGCGCCACGGCCTTGCCCGGATGCATGGTGGGCCGCTGGGGTGATCGCATGTTCTCCCCTGCGGGAGAGGACTGGGGGAGGGGGAGCCCCGCAGGGGCGTCAGCAAACGTGCGAACGGGGATATCTGGTTTGCAGATATCCATATAGGAAACCAAGCTTGGGCCCCCGGGCGCCGGGAAAATATACTGCCGCGCCGATGGATGCGCGCCGCCGCGTCCGCCCGCATGGCCGGGTTTACATGCTCAGACAGGGATCCAAGGTGACAGGTGCGAAGCTGGTAATCGATACGCTGCGCGCGGCCGGCGTCGACACGGTGTTCAGCCTGTCGGGCAACCAGATCATGCCCCTCTACGACGCCTGCATCGACGCCGGGGTGCGCATCGTGCACGTGCGTCACGAGGCCGCCGCGGTGCACATGGCCGACGCCTGGGCGCAGCTCACCGGCTGCATCGGTGTTGCGCTGCTCACCGCGGGGCCGGGTCTGGTCAATGGCCTCGCGCCCCTGTTCGCCGCCCGCCATGCGGAAAGCCCGGTGCTACTCGTTTCCGGCGATTCGCCGCTGGATGCAGACGGCACGGGCGCCTTCCAGGAACTCGCCCTGACCCAGGTCACCGCGCCGCTGGTCAAGCAGGCCCGGCGGGCACTCAAAGCTGGGGATCTGGTGCGCGAGGTGGGCCAGGCCATCGAGACGGCCCTGTCCGGCCGTCCCGGCCCGGTGCATCTGGCCGTGCCGTTCGATCTGCTGCGCCGGGAGGTGCCCGTACAGCGCGGCGCAGCCGGTTTTCCCCAGGTGCGCAGGATCACGCCCCTGGCGCGGGCGGACGCCGAAGACATCGTCCGCCGCATCGCCCGGGCCCGTGCGCCGGTGCTGCTGGCCGGCCCGCTGCTCAACCGCAGCCGCGCGGCGGGGCTCACCGAATTGGCGGCGCGCGCGCTGGCCGCGCCGGTGGTCGCCATGGAGAGCCCGCGCGGGCTGCGCGACCCGGCGTTGGGTACCTTCTCCACTGTGCTGGCGGAGGCGGATCTGGTGGTGCTGGTGGGCAAGGTGCCCGATTTCTCCCTGGGCGTCGGCGGCACGCTCCCGTTCGGCGCCGATGCCGAGGTGGTCGCCATCGACCCCGAGGCGGCGATGCTGGAGCGCGCCCGCCGCCTGTTCGGCAGCCGGCTGCGCCTGGCCGTGCGGGCGGATGCCGACGCCGCGCTGCGCACGCTGGCCGAACGGGCGCTGCCGGCCGGGCGCGGGGAATGGCTGAGGCGCGTCGACGCCAGCCTGCGCCGGCGTACCCTGCTGGACGAGCGGCCGGCGCAGGCCGGCATCGGCCCGCAGGACATCTGCGCGGCGGTGCAGAAGGCCATCGACGGCGCGCGCGAGCCCATCCTGATCTGCGACGGCGGCGAGTTCGGCCAGTGGGCCCAGGCCCTGTGCACGGCGCCGTCCAGGCTCATCAACGGCCTTTCGGGCAGCATCGGCGGCGGCCTGTGCCACGCCATCGCCGCGCGCCTCGCGCGCCCGCACGCCGGCGTGTTCCTGATGAGCGGGGACGGTTCGGCGGGCTTCCATCTGGCCGAGTTCGAAACCGCGGCGCGGGAGAACGCGCCCTTCGTCGCCGTGGTCGGCAACGATGCGCGCTGGAATGCCGAGCACCAGATCCAGTTGCGCGACTACGGCCCGGAGCGTCTGATCGGCTGCCAGTTGAGCCGCGCCGCGCGCTACGACCTCGCGGCTGCGGGGCTGGGCGGCCACGGCGCCCACGTCACCACGGCCGCCGATCTGGACGAGGCGCTGGTCGCGGCCGTGGCCAGCGGCCTGCCGGCCTGCGTGAATGTGGACATGGCGGGGCTGCCCGCCCCCGTGTTCGTCGACCGCGGGCAGGGCGCCGCGCCGCCGCGGGGTCCGGGAGGGCACCCATGAACGAGGTGGAGCGCACCGTGCCGGCAACGGAGGAAGGCCGCAGCCTGACCGTGCGCATCTGGCGGGGCGCCCAGGACGGCGAATTCGTGTCCTACGCCGTGCCGTGGCGCGCCAACCAGACCGTGCTGGACGTGGTCACCGAGATCCAGCGGCGCATCGAGCCCGCGCTGGCCTACCGCTTCTCCTGCCGCGTGGGGGTGTGCGGTTCCTGTGCCATGACCGTGAACGGCAAGCCGCGCTGGACCTGCCGCAGCCACGTCGGCCACGTGCACGAGGACGGCGTCCTCACCTTGGAGCCCCTGCGCAACCTGCCGCGCATCAAGGATCTGGTCGTGGACATGAGCGGGTTCTTCGACAAGTGGCAGCAGGCCGGCGGCCGGTTCAGCGGCACGGCGACGCGGCACGACCCGCCGGCGGCGGTGGACCCGTACAGCAGGAAGCGCAGGCTGGCCGACGCGGCCATCGAGTGCATCAACTGCGGGGTCTGCCATGCGGCCTGCGACGTGGTGGCATGGAAGCCGGATTACCTCGGCCCGGCCGCGCTCAACCGGGCCTGGACGCTGGTCAACGACGAGCGCCACGCCGGCGCGCGGGACACCCTGAAACGGGCGCTGGCCGACGGCGGCTGCTGCGCCTGCCACACCCAGGGCGGCTGCATGGCCCATTGCCCGCTCGGGCTCAGCCCCACCGGCAGCATCGCCGGACTGAAGCGCCTGGCGTTGCTGGAATTCTTCAAGGGAGGGCGCTGAGGTGGACCTCCGGCTGTTCATGCTGCAGCGCCTGACCGCCGCGGTCCTGGGGCCGCTCGTGCTGGTCCATCTCGGCCTGATTCTGCATGCCGTGCGCGGCGGGCTGACGGCGCAGGAAATCCTCGCCCGGACCCAGGACAACGCGTGGTGGATGGCCTTCTACGGCCTGTTCGTCGTGGCCGCGGCCGTCCATGCGGGCATCGGCGTGCGCAACGTGCTGCTGGAGTGGCTGCGCCTGCCGCGCCGGCTGGGGGATGCGCTCGGCCTGCTCTTCGGCGCGGCGCTGCTGGTGCTGGGCGTGCGCGCCGTGGTCGCGGTGGGGGGCGCATGGGCCTGAGATCCGCCGATCGCCATCAGGCCTATCTGGCCTTTCTCGGCCACCGCATCTCGGGTCTGGCGCTGGCGTTCTTCCTGCCCCTGCATTTCCTCGTCCTCGGCCTGGCCCTGGAAGGCCAGGCGCGCCTGGACGGCCTGCTCGCCTTCGCCGCCATGCCGGCCGTCAAGGCGGCCGAATGGGCGCTGGTGGTGCTGCTGGCGCTGCATCTGGGCCTGGGGCTGCGCCTGCTGGCGGTCGAGTTCCTCGCCTGGCCGGGCGCGCGCGGCGCCCGGCTGCACTGGATCGGCCGTGCCGCGGGTTTCGCCCTGTCCGTCGGCCTCGTCTTCCTGTGGAGCATCTTGCGCGGATGAACATCGAGCGTTCCACCACCGACGTGCTGATCCTGGGTTCGGGCGGCGCCGGGCTGTTCGCCGCGCTGCACGCCAGGCAGGCCAATCCCGCGCTGGAGGTCACCGTGGCGGTGAAGGGCCTGATGGGCAAAAGCGGCTGTACGCGGATGGTGCAGGGCGGCTACAACGTGGCGCTGGCCGCGGGGGATTCGGTGGAACGCCATTTCATGGACACCATCGAGGGCGGCAAATGGCTGCCGCGCCAGGATCTGGCCTGGCGGCTGGTGGTGGGCGCCGTGGAGCGGGTGCGGGAGCTGGAGAACGAGATCGGCTGCTTCTTCGACCGCAACCCGGACGGCACGCTGCACCAGAAGGCGTTCGCCGGGCAGAGCTTCGACCGCACCGTGCACAAGGCCGACCTCACCGGCATCGAGATCATCAACCGGCTGATGGAGCAGGTGCGCGGCGCCGGCGTGCGCCGCCTGGAGGAACACCGTGCCATCGAGCTGATCCCCGCGCGGGACAAATCCGGCATCGCCGGCGTGCTGTTCATCGACATGCGCGCCGGCACCTACCGCTTCGTGGGGGCCAAGGCCGTGCTGCTCGCCACCGGCGCCGGCCCCTCCATGTATCGGTACCACACGCCCTCGGGGGAAAAAACCTGCGACGGCCTGGCCATGGCCCTGCGCTACGGCCTGCGCGTGCGCGACATGGAGATGGTGCAGTTCCACCCCACCGGCCTGCTCGGCGGCCCCGACACGCGCATGACCGGCACCGTGCTCGAGGAGGGCCTGCGCGGCGCCGGCGGCCATCTGCTCAACGGCGCCGGTGAACGCTTCATGCACCAGTACGACCCGCGCGGCGAGCGCGCCACGCGCGACGTGGTGAGCCGCGCCATCCATGCGGAGATGCGCGCCGGGCGGACCTCGCCGATGGGCGGCGTGTACCTCCGCATGAGCCACCTGGGGCCGGAGGCGGTGGCGCGCAGGTTCCCCGGCATGGTGCAGCGCTGCCGGGACTGCGGCTTCGATCTGGCCGGGGGGCAAGTGGAGATCGTGCCCACCGCGCACTATCTGATGGGCGGCGTGGAGTTCGACGTGGACGGCGCGACCGCCTCGCCCGGCCTGTTCGCCGCCGGCGAGGACTGCGGCGGCGTGCATGGCGCCAACCGGCTGGGCGGCAACGGGGTGGCGAATTCCACAGTGTTCGGCGGCATCGCCGGCGATTCGATGGCCGCCTACGTCGCCGCGGGCGCGCCCCTGCGCGACCCGGACGAGCAGGCCATCGAGCGGGGTGTGGCGCGGGCGGAATTCCCCTTCTCGCGTCCGCCGCAATCCAGCCTGCCAGTGCGCGAGGCGCTGGCACGCACCATGTGGGACGAGGTCGGCATCCTGCGCACGCGGGCGGGCCTGGAGCGCGGGCTGGACAGGATCGCGGCGCACCGCGGCGAACTGGACGCCACCGGCGTGGCGGACGGCGAGCGGCGCTTCAACCTGAGCTGGCACGACTGGCTGAACCTGGACAGCCTGGCCACGATCTCGCAGGTCATCGCGCTGTCCGCCCTGGCGCGCGAGGACAGCCGCGGCGCGCATTTCCGCGAGGATTTCCCGCACAGCGGGGATCCGGCGGGCTCGCACTACACGCGCGTGGCACAGCGGAGCGACGCCTTCGCGCTGGACATGGTGCCGGTATCCTTCGACATCGTGAAACCGGGCGAATCGCTGATCGGGGAGGCGGGATGACGATCGCCATCGAACGCATCGAGGCGGCGGCCTACGAGATCATGTGCCGTGCGGCCATCGACATTCCGCCGGACTACCGCCGGGGCATAGCGGAGATGCGCGCGCGCGAGACCGGGAAGCTGGCGCGCTTCGTGCTGCACGCGATGGCCGAGAACTGGGAAGCCGCGAGTGCGGACCGCCGGCCCATGTGCGCCGACACCGGGCTGCCGCGCTACTACGTCAAGGTGGGCAACGAGGCCAGGGTGGAAACCGGCTTCGTCGGCGTGGAGCGGGTGCTGCGCCAGGCCACCGCGCGCGCCACCCGCGACGTGCCGCTGCGGCCCAACCGCGTGCATCCCCTGTGGCGCACCGAGCACGGCAACAACGTGGGCATCAACGCGCCGGAGATCGACTGGAGCTTCGAGCCCGGCGCGGACTGGGTGGACATCACCACCGTGCACAAGGGCGGCCTGTTCGGCACCGACTACCGCATGCTGTTCCCCGGCGACGGCGTGGACGGCATCAAGCGCTTCGTGCTCGACGGCCTGATCGCCTTCGGCAAGCGGGGCCTGGCCTGCCAGCCCGCGATCCTCGGCATCGGCCTGGGCGGCTCCAAGGATACCTGCATGCAGCTCGGCAAGCAGGCGGCCTGCCTGCGCATCGTCGGCGACCGCCACCCCGACCCCGGCATCGCCGCCCTGGAACTGGAGCTGCAGGCCCTGGGCAACGCCATCGGCATGGGTGCGATGGGCTTCGTGGGATCGTCCATGGTGGTGGATTGCCACATCGAGGTCGGGCACACCCACACGGGCGGGATGCCGGTGAGCATGCATACCTTCTGCCTGGCCTCGCGCCGGGCCACGGCACGCATCCACGCCGACGGCGCGGTCGAATACCGCAGCGACCCGCAGTGGTTCACCCCCTACCTGCGCAGGGAGACGACGGAATGGGAAACCCGGACGAGGACCTGAAGATCGTGCGGCTCGCCCTGCCGGCCGGCGACGAGGACATCGGGCGGCTGGAGACCGGCTCCGTGGTCTATCTGACCGGCACCGTCTATACGGCGCGCGAGGGCGTCTACCAGAAGGTGCTGGGCGAGGGGCATGCGCTGCCGGTGGACCTGCGCTCGCTCAGCCAGGCGAACTTCCACTGCTCGCCCGCCGCCGCGGCGCAGCCGGACGGCCGCTACAAGGTGGGCGCGGTCACCGCCACCGCCAGCTTCCGCTTCTCCAGATGGATGGACCGCTGGCTGAAGCTGACCGGCACCCGCATCGTCATCGGCAAGGGCGGCATGCCCCACGAGGACTATGGCAAGGTCATGGTGCCCAACGGCGCGGTCTATCTGACCACGGTCGGCTACGGCACCGGCGCGCTGCTGGGCCGCGGCATCCGGCGTGTGCGCGAGGTCCATTGGCTGGACGAACTGGGCATTGCCCAGGCTCTGTGGATCTTCGAGGTCGAGGATTTCGGCCCCTTCATCGTGGAGAGCGACGTCCGCGGCAATTCGCTCTTCCACCAGCACGGCGAGGCGATCAATGCGCGCATCGACGCGCTGTACGCGGGGCTGAAGCCGCCGGCCCTGCACCGCTACGGCGAGACCGACGACCGCAAGCGCGAAGTCATGTAGCGCCGCCGGCAGGATTTCGTCCATCGTTGCGGGTGGGTGCGGAGATGTTTAAACTCCGTATAAACGAATGCTTGGAGATTGCCATGACCGAAACCGTCCTCGACATCAAGCACTGGGGCAACAACCTCGGCGTGCGCCTGCCCGCGGCCGTGGCCCGTGCCGCCCACCTGCATGCCGACCAGCGCGTGCGCATTTCGGTGGAGGGCGAGCGGGTCATCATCACCCCCCTGCGCGACGAGCCACCGACCCTGGAACAGCGCTTGGCCCACTTCGATCCGGCGCGCCACGGCGGCGAAGCCATGCAAACCGGCGAGGCGCTCGGGGCCGAACGGTGGTGAGGCGCGCCGCCGCCGGCTGGGTGCCGGAGCGCCGGGACGTTATCTGGATCGACTGCAATCCGCAGCGCGGGCAGGAAATGCGCGACGTCCATCCCTTTCTGGTGCTGTCGCCCAAGGCCTTCAACGAACGCACCTCGCTGGTCATCGGCCTGCCGATGACCACGGCCGCCTACAACGCTGACAATCCCTTCGCCATCGCCGTGGGGGTAGCCGGCGGACGCAAGAGCGGGCAGACCAGCTACGTGCTTTGCCACCAGCCCAAATCCTTCGACTGGCGCCTGCGCGGCGGCGCTCCGCACCCGATGAAACGGCTTGCGGAGGCCCGCTTCGCCGAGGTGCTGGCGGTGCTCAACCAGATCGTCCAACTGGCCTGAGCGCAAGCCCCGCGCGGCTGCGGGGCGGGCCGGTCATGCGCGGGCCGGCGTATATCCTTTGCAGGATTGATTCGTTGGCGCGTCTGGCCGGGCCTCGCACAATGCGGCGCTGTTTTCGGCCATCCGCCCGCCGGGGCGGCTTCACGACGAAAGATGAGCGCTCCCGAGACCTATCCCGTTCCGCCCGGCTTCGCCGCCAGGGCCCACGTGGACGCCGCCGCCTACGAGCGGCTGTACCGCGAATCCATCGACGACCCCGACGCCTTCTGGCGCGGGCAGGCCGCCTTCATCGACTGGCTGCGGCCGTTCACCCGGGTCAGCGACACCCGCTTCGACCCGGACGACCTGCGCATCCAGTGGTTCGCCGACGGTGCGCTGAACGCCTCGGTCAATTGCGTGGACCGCCACCTGCCGGCCAAGGCCGCGCAGCCGGCCATCCTGTGGGAAGGCGACCGCGTGGGCGAATCGCGCACGGTGAGCTGGGGCGAACTGGCCGACCAGGTCAACCGCCTCGCCAACGTGCTGAAGGGCCTGGGGGTGGCCAAGGGCGACGTGGTGACCATCTACCTGCCGGTGATTCCGGAGGTCTTCGTCGCCATGATGGCCTGCGTGCGCATCGGTGCCGTCCATTCCGTGGTGTTCTCCGGCTTTTCCTCCGAGTCGCTGGAAAACCGCATTGCGGACGCCGGCGCCAAGGTGCTGATCACCGCCGACGAGGGCCTGCGCGGCGGCCGCGCGGTGCCCCTCAAGCGCAATGCCGACCGGGCGGTGGCCGGCCAGCCCAGCATCCGCCACGTGGTGGTGGTGCGCCGCACCGGCGCCGAGGTGCCGTTCACGCCGGGGCGCGACCGGTGGTACGACGAGGCCGTGGCCGCCGCCGACCCCTGGTGCGAGCCGGTGGAAGTGGGCGCCGAGGACCCGCTGTTCATCCTGTACACCTCGGGCTCCACCGGCAAGCCCAAGGGCCTGGTGCACACCACCGGCGGCTATCTGGTGCATGCCGGCACCTCGTGGCGGATCATCTTCGACTGGCACGAGGGCGACGTGTTCTGGTGCACCGCCGACGTGGGCTGGGTCACCGCGCACACCTACAAGATCTACGGCCCGCTGCTCAACGGCGCCACCAGCGTGCTGTTCGAAGGGGTGCCCACCTGGCCGGATTCGTCGCGCTGGTGGTCCATCATCGAACGCCACCGGGTCAACCTCTTCTACACCGCGCCCACCGCCCTGCGCGCGCTGATGCGCGAAGGCGAGGGGCCGGTTGCACGCCACGACCTGTCGTCCCTGCGCGTGCTCGGCTCGGTGGGTGAGCCGATCAATCCCGAGGCCTGGCGCTGGTACCACTCGGTGATCGGCGGCGGGCGCTGCCCCATCGTCGATACCTACTGGCAGACCGAAACCGGCGCCGTGCTGCTGGTGCCCATTCCCGGCGCGATTCCGAACAAGCCGGGCAAGGCCGCCAAACCCTATTTCGGCATCCGCCCGGCGATTCTCGACGCCCAGGGGCGCGTGCTGGAGGGGCCGGGCGACGGGAACATGTGCTTCGCCGGCTCCTGGCCGGGCCAGGCGCGCACCATCCTGCACGACCACGAACGCTTCGTGCGCACCTACTTCGCGCCGTATCCCGGCTATTTCTTCACGGGTGACGGCGTGGGGCGCGATGAGGATGGCTACTATCGCATCAGCGGCCGGGTGGACGACGTGATCAATGTTTCCGGCCACCGCCTGGGCACCGTGGAACTGGAAAGCGCCATTTCCTCGCACCCGGCGGTGGCCGAGTCGGCGGTGGTCGGCTATCCGCACGAGGTCAAGGGCCATGGCGTGTTCGCCTACGTGACGCTGAAGGCCGGCCATGACGAATCCGAGGCATTGCACCGTGAAATCGTCGCCTGGGTGCGCGAGCGCATCGGCCCGATCGCCACGCCGGACGTCATCCAATGGGCGCCGGCATTGCCGAAGAACCGTGCCGGCAAGATCCTGCGGCGCATCCTGAGCAAGGTGGCGGCCAATGATTTCGAGAATTTCGGCGATACCTCGACGGTGGCCGAACCGGGGGTGGTGGATGACATCGTCCATCGCCGCCAGCGCGACCTGGGTGTGGCGGATACAAGGGAAAACGCATGAATGCCGATGAACTGCGCCAATTGCAGGCCCCGTTGAAGGGTCAATACAAGACCGATCCGTCGGCCGCGCTGATCACACTCAAGGCTGCCGGCGAGCTGGATGCCGACAACGTGGTATGCCGTGTGGAAACCGGCCGCGCGCTGGTCGAAGCCGGCCTGCATCCGGCCACCGGCGGCAGCGGTGCGTTCGCCTGCTCGGGCAACATGCTGCTCGATGCGCTGGTGGCCTGCGCCGGGGTGACCCTGAAAGCGGTGGCCACCGCAATCGGTTTCCAGCTCGCCGGGGGCAAGGTGTTCGCCGAGGGGGATCTCGATTTTCGCGGAACGCTGGGCGTCGACAAGGAGGCCCCGGTGGGTTTCCGCGAAATCCGTCTGCATTTCCAGCTGGACAGCACCGAGCCGCAGGAACGCGTCGACCAGTTGGTCAAGCTCACCGAGCGTTACTGCGTGGTGTTCCAGACCCTGGCCCGGCCCGCGCGCCTGAGCCTGCGGGTGGACCGTGCGGTGCCCTGAGCCGGGCACCTGGAGGAGGATGCGTCGTTGATCCTGGAAACGTCGCCATCCCCCGGGCTTGCCGAGGGACACACGGAGCCGGCGCCCTTCGAACCCTTGCGCGTGGCCCGGGAACTGGCCCGCCGTTTTGCCGAAAACGCCGTCGAGCGCGACCGCCTTGGCGGCACGCCGAAGGCCGAGCGCGACGCGCTGCGCGACAGCGGCCTGCTGCGCATGAGCATTCCGCGTGCCTATGGCGGCTACGGGGCGAACTGGCAGGAGACGCTGGAGGTAGTGCGCGTGCTGGCGCGCGTGGATGGGTCCATTGCCCACCTGTTCTCCTTCCAGCATCTGATGCTGGCCACCGTGCGCCTGTTTTCCCGCCCCGACCAGTGGGAGCCCTGGTATGAGCATACCGCGCGGCGCAACTGGTTCTGGGGCAATGCGCTGAATCCGCTCGACGAGCGCCTGGTGGCCACGCCGCAGGATGGCTGGCACGAGTTTTCCGGCATCAAGAGCTTCTGCTCCGGCGCGCTCGACTCGGAGATGCTCATCGTCTCGGCGCGCAGCCGCGATACATCCGCCATGCTGATCGCGGCCCTGCCGACCCAGCGCAGCGGGGTGAAGACCCTGCAGGACTGGGACAACATCGGCCAGCGCCAGACCGACAGCGGCAGCGTGACCTTCGAGAAAGTGCGGGTCGAGGACGACGAAATCCTCGCCGATCCGGGGCCGCTGTCCTCGCCCTTCGCCTGCCTGCGTCCGCTGATCGGCCAGTTGTGCCTGATCGCGATCTACCTGGGCATCGTGGAAGGCGCCTTCGACGAGGCCCGGCGCTACACGCGCACCGAAGCGCGTCCATGGTTCCGCTCCGGGGTGGAGCGTGTCGAACACGACCCCTACGTACTGCTGCGCTACGGCGAGTTCTGGCTGGCACTGGAAAGCGGGCGGGCGCTGTTCGAACGCGCCGTGGATGCACTGGACGCGGCCTGGCGCAAAGGCGAGGCGCTGGACCATGCCGAGCGCGGCGAGCTTGCACTGGCGATCGCCGCCGCCAAGGCGGTGGTCAGCCGCGGCGGGCTCGACCTGTGCACACGCATGTTCGAAGTCGCCGGCGCGCGCGCCACCCATTCGGCCCTGGCGCTCGACCGTTACTGGCGCAACCTGCGTACCCACACCCTGCACGACCCGCTCGACTACAAGCTGCGCGAGATGGGCGAATGGGCCCTGGTCGGGACCTACCCCGAGCCGAGTTTCTACTCCTGAGCGCCATGATGCCGGATGCCCGCGCCGACCCTCCCGCCGCGCAAGCACCGCCTGCCGCCACGGGGGATAGCGGGCACTTGTGGACCCTGCCGAACCGGCAGGCGCTGGCCACCTCGATCCGCGCGACCGCACAGGTTTTCGAGGATCCGCGTTCGATGGAGCTGCTGGCGCGCATCCGGCTGATCGCACCGAGCGACGCCAGCGTGCTGGTGATGGGCGAAACCGGCACCGGCAAGGAACTGGTGGCGCGCCACGTGCACGCGCTGAGCCACCGCGCGGGCGCGCCGTTCATCGCGGTCAATTGCGGCGCCTTTCCTGAAACCCTGGTGGAAAGCGAGCTGTTCGGCCACGAGAAGGGCGCCTTCAGCGGGGCCTTCGCCGCCAAGGCGGGCTGGTTCGAGGCCGCCAACGGCGGCACGCTGTTCCTCGACGAGATCGGCGACCTGCCGCTGGCCGTGCAGGTCAAGCTGCTGCGCGTGCTGCAGGAGCGCGAGGTGGTGCGCCTGGGCTCGCGCCGCACGGTGCCGATCGACGTGCGCGTCGTCGCCGCCACCAACGTACGGCTGGAAGAGGCCGTGGCGGCCGGGCATTTCCGCGAGGATCTGTATTACCGCCTGCACGTGGTCTCGCTCGACCTGCCGGCGCTGCGCGAACGCCCCGGCGACATCCTGCCGCTGGCCCGCCATTTCATCGCCGAGTACCGCCAGCGCCTGGGCTACGGCGACATCCGCCTGGGCAGCGAAGCAGCGGACAAGCTGCTTGCCCATCCCTGGCCGGGCAACATCCGCGAACTGGAAAACGTCATCCATCACGCCCTGCTGATCTGCCGCGACGGGCTGATCCGCCCGGCGGACCTGCACCTTTCCTCGCTGCAGGGCGGCGCACGCGCGGGCGAGATCGCCGCCGATCCGCGCGCCCGCCTGGAGGCCGCGCTGGCGGCTTACTTCCAGGAAGACCACGAACATCTCTATGAGCACCTGGAAGACGTGATCGTGCGTGCGGCCTTCGAATACAGCGAGCGCAACCAGGTCCAGGCCGCCCGTCTGCTGGGCATCAGCCGCAATGTGCTGCGCGCGCGGCTGATCCGCATGGGCGCGATCGCCGCACTCAAGTAGGCCCCCGGGGCTGCTGATGGAGCAGCAGTCGATCAGCAGCGTGCTGCCAGGGCAACACGGAAATGTCCAGGAAAGGCGGAAAGGCTTGCCGTTGTGCGGAAGGCGCATCTGGCACGGCTTCTGCTCCTATTGAAGGAATCTGTGTTGAATCGTCCATTCCATTTATTTTGATAATCAAATCACTGCCATGAGCCTGACCGCCGAGGATGCCGGGGAGTACTCGATTTCCATTGCCGCGCTGAGCAAGCGCTACCGTCCGCATGCGGGCACGGAGGCGCTGCTGGCGCTCGAAAACATCGATCTGCGGGTCCGGCGCGGCGAGTTCCTGTCCATCCTCGGGCCGAGCGGCTGCGGCAAGTCCACCCTGCTGCACATCATTGCCGGACTGACCGGCGCCGAAGGCGACATCCGGGTGCACGGCCGCAAGGTGGTGGGCCCGGACCTGGACCGTGGCGTGGTGTTCCAGGACTATGCGCTGTTTCCCTGGCGGACCGTGCTGGACAACGTTGCCTTCGGCCTGGAGATCAAGCGGATTGCCGCCGCCGAACGGGAGGAAATCGCCCGCCGGCATATCGCGGCGGTGGGCCTGCAGGGCTTCGAGGAGCGCTACCCGGCGCAGCTTTCCGGCGGCATGAAGCAACGCGTGGCGATTGCCCGCGCGCTGGCCTACGACCCCGAGGTGCTGCTGATGGACGAGCCCTTTGCCGCGCTCGACGCGCAGACGCGCGAGATCCTGCAGGGCGAACTGCTGCGCATCTGGGAGCGCACCGGCAAGACCATCGTGTTCGTCACCCACAGCCTGGACGAGGCGGTCTTCCTGTCGCAGCGGGTGGCGGTGATCACCGCGCGGCCGGGGCGCCTGAAGGCGGTGGTGGACATCGATCTGCCGGCGCCGCGCCACGAGCGCGACGTGCGTTCCAGCGCCGAGTTCTCCGCCGTGCGCCACCAGCTGTGGGAACTGCTCGCCGACGAGGTCAACAAGGCCAGCGGCTACGGGCTGGAAAGCCGCGCCCGAGCGGTCGGGCAAGCCTCCCCCGGATGGTTCGCGACCTTGGCCGGAGCCTTCTCGCGGAGGGCCGGGTGATGATCCGCACATTGCTGTTGCGCGCCTCCGTGGCGGTGTTGATTCTCGGCGCCTGGGAAATCGCCCCGCGCGCCGGCCTGGCCGATCCGACCTTCCTGCCGCCCTTCTCCAGCGTGGTGGACGCGCTGTGGAACTGGATCGCGTCGGGCGAGATCGTCCGCCACGTGTCCATCAGCCTGCAGCGCACCGCGCTGGGCCTGGGGCTGTCCATCCTCATCGGCGTGCCGCTCGGCATCCTGATCGGCACCTCGCATCTGTTCGCCGGCGCCTTCGACGGGCCGCTGCAGGCCAGCCGGCAGGTCTCGGCGATCGCGCTGTTCCCGGTGTTCATCCTGTTCTTCGGCATCGGCGAACTGTCCAAGGTGATGATCATCTTCTGGGCCTCGGTGTGGCCCATCCTGCTCAACGCCACCGCCGGGGTCACCGACGTCGACCCGGTGCTGATCCGTTCCGCGCGCTCGATGGGCGCCCGGGGGCTGGTGCTGTTCCGCAAGGTCACCCTGCCGGCCGCCACGCCGGCCATCTTCACCGGCATCCGTACCGGTGCGGCCTACGCCTTCATGGTGCTGGTGGCCGCCGAAATGATCGGCGCCAACGCCGGGCTCGGCTTCCTGGTGCTGCACTCGCAGGAAGTCTTCCGCATTCCGCAGATGTACGCGGCCATCGTCGCCCTGGCCATTTTCGGCCTGGTGCTGAACAAGCTCCTGCTGGTGCTGGAGCACAACCTGACCTCGTGGCGCGCGGCGGCCACGGGGCATTGATTCCCCCTCGACCCACTGTTGAAACCAGGAGCCCTACCGTAATGAAACTCTCCACCCTGTTGTCCGCAGCCGGCCTGGCGCTGGCTAGCTTGTCGGCCCCGGCGCTGCATGCCGCCGGAGCGAATCCGTTCCCGATCAAATACGCCAACGTGCAATGGTTCGACCCGGTCTACATCGCCGACGAGAAAGGCTGGTTCGAAGAGGAAGGACTGAAGATCGACTGGGTCGGCGAAGTCCCCGCCGCCCAGCTCGTGCCTTCGGTGGCCTCCCGCAAGGTGGACATCACCAACCGCATGACGCCGCTGGTGCTCACCGCGCGCCAGGGCGGCGCCAAGCTGACCCTGATCGCCGCCGGCGCGCAGACCACGCCGGAGCGTCCGCACATGCAGTACCTGGTGAAGGCCGGCAGCCCGATCCAGTCCATTGCCGACTTCAAGGGCAAGAAGGTCGGCATCAACAGCTTTGGTGCGTGCTCCGAGTATGTGCTGAAGGAGTACCTGAAGCGCAACGGCCTGGACGGCAGCGTGGAGTTCGTCGTGCTGCCCGATCCGAACATGGAGCAGGCGCTCACCCAGGGACTGATCGACGTGGGCGTGCTGCATTCGCCGTTCTACGAGAAGGCGCTGATCACCCGTACCGCCACCGCCGTGTTCAGCGATTACGCGGTCGATGATGGCGAGCCCGGCATGCTGCCGTACTTCACCCACGACGACTTCATCAAGGAAAACCCGGAAGTGGTGCGCAAGTTCGTCAAGGTGCTGGTGCGCGCCTCCAACTGGGTCAACCAGAACCATGAGGAAGCCGGGCAGATCTTCGCCAAGCGGCGCGGCCTGGATCCGCAGTACGCGGGCAGCTGGAGCTACTACGAGAACGGCCTGATCGCGGATGGCCCGGTGCAGTGGTGGATCGACTACCTGGAAGGCATCGGCCAGCTCAAGCCGGGCACGCAGAAGGCTGCCGACGTGTATACCAACCGCTTCAACCCCTATTACGTCGCCAAGCAGTAAGCGGTGGCGCGGCGGAACGTTCCCCGTGCCGCCGCGCCATGCTTCATCGGTCCGGATCCAGATCATGCCGTCCGCTTTCCTCTCCTTGATCCGGCGCTGCGCGCTCGGCCTCGCCGCGCTCACCGCCCTGCCGGCACATGCGGCGAGCTTCGGCGACGCGTTCTACCTGTTCGTCAGCCACCCCGCCAGCAGCCTGATCACCGTCATCGACACGCGTGAGGACCGCATCGCCGGCACGCTGGACGCGGGCCTGGCGCCGGTGCAACTGGAAGGTTCGGGCGATCTGGCCAAGCTGATCGCCATCGACGGACGCACGCCACGCATCCACCTGGTCGAGCTGACCACCGGCCGGGTGGTCAGCGTCGCGCTGGACTTCGTGCCGCGCCGCGTCGTGCTCAGCCCGGACCGTCTCAAAGCCGCCGTGTTCTCCCCGGAAGAAGAGCGGTTCGCCCTGGTCGATCTGCTCTTTGCCGTCCCCCTCGGCCCGGCCCGCCGGCATCCGCAACTGCACGACCTGCTGTTCGACCGCTGGGGGCGGACGCTGTATGTCGCCGACGCTGGAGGCATCGAACGCTTCGACCTGGACGCGGGCCGTCCACTCGGGCGCATCGGTCCGGCAGGCGCGGTCCTCGGGCTGTACCCCAGCGTTTCCAGCCGCCATCTGTATGCCCGCTCGGCCGACGGGGCGATCCATGCGGTCGAACTCGAAGCATCCGCCACCGCCGCCGGCCCGGGCAGTTTCGCGGCCGGGGAGGGCGTGGCGCGCGCCTACACGAATGCCACCGGCACCCGGCTGTTCCTGCCCGACAGCGCGCAGCGGCGGATGTCCATCGTTTCCCCGCTCACCCTGGAAACCCAGGCCACGCTACCCGCCGCCGCCGGCCTGGGGCACGTGTATTCGGCGTGGTTCGATACCGTGGCCTTCGTGCCCAGCGCGGAAGGCCCCGCGGTGCTGGTGTATGACCAGGAACGCGCCGCGCGTGACGCCGACATCCCGCTGTCCGGCCCCGGCGGACGCGGCACCGTGACACCGGACGGGCGCAAGTTCTACCTGCCGATCGCGGGCGAGCCGCGCCTTGCGGTCATCGACGCGGAAGGGCGCCGCCTGGCGAAGTACCTCCCCCTCGACGCACCGCCGCTGGCCGCGCTGATGGCGGTGACCTTCGGCATCTGCCACTGATGCGCATCCATTTCCCCAACAACGGAGCCACAACCATGCACAAGAAAACCATCCGCCCGGGCCTCGCGCTGGCCGCCATGCTGGCCGCCCTGGCCGCCTCTCCGCAGGCCGCCGCCCACGGCGGCCCGGCGCTTCCCGCCGTCGCCCCGGCCATCGGCGGCCACTTCGAGCTGACCGACCAGCATGGTCGCAGCGTGCGCGACAGTGACCTGCACGGCAAGGTGGCGCTGGTTTTCTTCGGCTTCACCCACTGCCCGGACGTGTGCCCGATCACCGTCGCCAACCTCGCCCAGGCGCTGAAACTGCTCGGCGAGCAGGCCGAGCAGGTGGTGCCGGTGTTCATTACCGTGGACCCCGTGCGCGACACCCCGGAAGTGATCGACGCCTATCTGTCCAACTTCGATGCCCGTTTCGTCGGACTGACCGGCACGCCCGAGCGCATTGCCGCCGTGGCCGCTGCCTACAAGGCGTACTACAGCGAGCCTCCGGCCAGCGCGCACGCCGGCCATGCCGGACACGGCGGCCACGCATCCGCGGAGAACTATCGCGTCGACCACACCAGCTTCGTCTACCTGCTCGGCACCGATGGCCGCTACCGCACGCATCTGGCCTTCAACGAAACTCCATCGGCCATTGCCGCTGCGGTGCGTCCGTATCTGCCGTAGCGCCGGGGGCGGGCCGCTTTACTGGCGCAATGCCAGATACGCGGTGACCTCCTCGCGGTCGTGGTACAGGTGCTTGATGCGCAGATCGTACGGGCCCACGCTGGCCAGGCGCTTGTGGATCAGCGTGCGGCATTGCGCCACCGCGTCCAGGCGGCGCTTCATCGGCAGCTTGAGATTGAAGATGCTGCGCTTGCAGCGTCCGGTGGCGATCCATTCGGCCACCAGCGAGGCGATGCGCGAGGGCTGTTCGACCATGTCGCACACCATCCACTCCACCGTGCGTTGCGGGCGCCAGGTGAAGCCGTCTACGCGCAGGTGTTCGACCATCTCGGTGGCGAGCACGGAATCGGCCAGCGGGCCGTTGTCCACGGCGGTGACGTGCAGGCCGCGCGTGGCCAGTTGCCAGGTCCACCCGCCGGGCGCGGCGCCCAGATCCACCGCGCGCAGGCCGGCGCGCAGGGTGACGGTGCGCTCTTCTTCGCTGAGCAGGGTCATGAAGGCTTCGGACAGCTTCAGCGTGGAGCGGCTGGGCGCACCGCCGGGCATGCGCAGGCGCGGGATGCCCATCGGCCAGGGTGAGCTTTCCTGCGGCCAGGCGGCAGTCAGCCAGGCGGTGGCGGCGTCCTCGAACAGCACGTGCAGGATCGGCAGCCCCGACTTGGCGCGGCGCAGTGCGCCGGTCTTCTCCAGCACGCGGCCGAAGGGCTCGGCGAAGCGCCGGCAGAAGCCGGAACGCTGCTTGGCCTCGTCGGTGTCCGGGGTTTCCAGCACGAAATCGGCGAAGCGTTCGTTGGCGCTTTTCACCGCAGCGAGCAGCGGGGTGGCGCGGTCGCGCTCGGGCAGATCGGTGACGCGCGCGAACCACAGCAGGAGCTGGCGGGCGAACACCGGGCGGCGCCAGTCGGACAGCTGTTCGTACACCGAGGTGGGCAGCGCCTCATAGGTCTCGTAAACGACGAAACCCGTGCCGGGCTTGGCGCGCACGTGGCCGATCAGGCCGGCGTCGGAAGCCAGTTCATCGAGTTCGGCGGCCAGTTCGTTTTCGAAACCGGCACGGCACAGGCCCAGCAGGCCGCGTACCGGCAGCTTGGAGTTTTGGAAGGCGGACATGGTCGGGCGCCTGCAGAGCGCTGGCGTATCATCGGAGGAAGGCGGCGATGATAAGCCCCGCCGCCGGGGGCGCAAAGCCCGCCGGTTCACCAGCAGAGGACAATCCATGGAATATCGACTTCTGGGCGGCGACGGGCCGCGCGTTTCGGCCGTGTGCCTGGGCACGATGACCTTCGGCGAACAGAACACCGAGGCCGAGGGGCATGCCCAGCTCGACTGTGCGATCGAGCGTGGGGTGAATTTCATCGATACCGCCGAGATGTATGCAATCCCCGCCCGCGCGGAAACCAGCGGGGCCAGCGAGACCATCGTGGGCAACTGGCTGGCGCGCCGCCCGCGCGAGAGCGTGGTGCTGGCCACCAAGGCCGCCGGCCCGGCACGCGGCCTGGGCTGGATACGCGGCGGCCCCCTGGCGCTCGACCGTGCCAACCTCCGCGCGGCGGTGGAAGGCAGCCTGCGCCGGCTGCGCACCGAATACATCGACCTCTACCAACTGCACTGGCCGGAGCGCAACCAGCCGCTGTTCGGCCAATGGCAGTACGACCCGGGCAAGGAGCGCGAATGCACGCCCATCCGCGCCCAGCTGGAAGCGCTGGCCGAACTGCTGGAGGAGGGCAAGATCCGCCATGTCGGGCTGTCCAACGAACATCCCTGGGGGGTGATGCAATTCGCCCAACTGGCGAAGGAGTCCGGCCTGCCGCGCATGGTGTCGACGCAGAACGCCTACAACCTGCTCAACCGGGTGTTCGAGTACGGCCTGGCGGAAGTTTGCCACCGCGAGCGCGTCGGCCTGCTGGCCTACTCACCGCTGGCCTTTGGCCATCTGTCGGGCAAGTATCTGGACGATCCGGCCGCCCCGGGCCGGGTGGCGGCCTTTCCGGGCTTCGGCCAGCGCTACGCCAAGCCTGGCGTGCGGCCGGCGGTGGAAGCCTATGCCGCGCTGGCCCGCCGCCACGGCCTGACGCCGACGCAGTTGGCGCTGTCCTTCGTCTATCACCGCTGGTTCGTCGCCAGCACCATCATCGGTGCGACCACGCTGGCGCAACTGGAAGAGAATCTGGCCGCCTGGGCGGTCCGGCCGAGCGCCGACTTGCTGGAAGAAATCGACGCCATCCACCAGTGCAACGCCAATCCGGCGCCCTGAGTGGCGCACATCCTGCAGGCGGGGGTGAATGCGGCCCCGGCCCCGCCGTTACGGTTTCGGGGGCTGGATCGGGGTGAAGGGCGTTCCCGGCGTGATCTTCGGCGTTTCCTCGCCATGCGCGACCGAGCCTGCGGGGCCGATGACGGCGCTTCCGGGCGGCAGGACGAAATGCGATGGCACGTCCTGCAGCTTATGCTCCATCATGTAGTCGTTCATGTCCCGCCAGCCGGCGAACACCGCTGCCTTCACCGCGTCGGGGTTGAGGGCGTAGCAGTCTTCCAGGGAGCGCCCGGCATGGCGGCAGGCACCGCCGATGGCGCGCCCTTCCGATTCGGCGATCTCGGTTTCCTTTTGGGGGTCGGGCAGTTCGAGCAGGTCGGCCATGCGCTCGCAACCGAGCAACAAGGGCAGGCACAGCAGGAGTAGCATTCGTTTGACGGCGGTGAACATAATTTCTTACAGCCTGTGTCGCGGCGTACACCAAAAATAACGTCCGCCAACGGAAATACTTGAAACACTTCCTACGAGCGATCACCATCATGATGTCTTCGCCCCTCCGCCTGCAGCGTCTCGTGCGCGCCGGCTTCCTGCTGGCCGCCGCGGTGGCGCTGCCGGCCTTGGCGCAGTCGCAGGCAGCGCGCGCGCCGCAGGAACTGGAACTTGTCCATTCCTTCGATCTTGCCAGAACCCAGGCCTTGCAGACACTGGTGGATCACTTCAACGCGCAGAACAAGGAATACCACGTCGTGCTCGGCCGGCGCGACTGGCAGCAGGGCGACCTGCCGCACCTGATGATTCTCGACGGCGAAGCGGAAGAGCTTTTCCTGGCCGGGCAGAAGCCGCGCTACCGGCCCTTGCACGAGCTCATGCGCTCGGCCGGCGTGCCGCTGCAGACCGTGCGTCCGCCGGTGATGATGACGCGCAAGCCGGTCGATGCCCAGGGCCGCCTGCTGGCGCTGCCGGTGGGGCTGGCCACGCCGGTGCTCTATGTGAACCGGGAGAGCTTCCGCAAGGCCGGACTGAATCCGGACATGCCGATCCAGACCTGGCAGGATCTGCAGCACGCCCTCGGCCAGCTGTTCGACAGCGGCAACGCCTGCCCCTACACCGTGTCCGAGCCCGGCAAGGTGATGGTGGAGAACCTCAGCGCCTGGCACAACACGCCGGTGACCGCGCGCCGCGGGCGCGCCGACGCGCCGGCCTTCAACGGCATGGTGCAGATCAAGCACGTGGCGATGATGGCGAGCTGGCACCGCGCGCGCTATCTGCACATCTTCGATCGCGGCCCGGAGGCCGAGCGCCGCTTCGCTTCCGGCGAATGCGCGGTGCTGGCCGGCCCGTCGGCGAGCTGGGCGAACTTCCGCCGCCAGTCCGGCCTGGACATCGGCGTACTGCGCCTGCCGTATTACGACGACTTCCCCGGCGCGCCGCAGAACACCCTGGCCGATGGCGCCTCGCTGTGGGTGGCGGCCGGCAAGAAGCCCGCCGAATACCGTGTGCTGGCGCGCTTCGTGGCATTCTGGCTGCAACCGGAGAACCAGGTTGCCTGGCAGCGCGAGGCCGGCTATCTGCCGCTCAACCGTGCCGGTCTGCTGGCCTCGGAAAGCGAATTGCTCGGCGAGGACCTGGAGAACGTGCGGGTGGCCGTCCACCAGCTCACCAACAAACCGGCCACCGCCGATTCCTCCTCTTCTTCCCTGGTCGGGCGAGAATCCGTGCGCCGCGTGCTCGATGAGGAACTGGCCGCCGTGTGGGCCGACGTGAAACCGGCCAAGGAAGCGCTCGACACCGCCGTGGCGCGTCTGCACCCGCCCGCCGGAGCGCGCTGAACGTGCTGCCTGCTGCGTGGCCTTGGCCGCGCGTGCTGGCGCATCGCTGCGGCGGCGCGCTGGCGCCGGAGAACACCCTGGCCGGCCTGCCCGTCGCCGTCGCGGCGGGCTGCCGGGGCGTCGAGTTCGATGTGATGCTGAGCGCCGATGGCGTGCCGGTGCTGATCCACGACGAAACCCTGGAACGCACCAGCAATGGCCGCGGCGCGGTGGCCGATACGCCGTACGCCGCGTTGCGCGGGCTGGATGCCGGAAGCTGGTTCGCCGCGCGCTTCGCCGGCGAGCGCATTCCGACGCTGGCGGAAGCCGCCGAGCGCTGCACGGCGCTGGGGCTCGCGGTCAATCTGGAAATCAAGCCTTCAAGCGGCCGTGAAGCGCAGACCGGCGAAGTGGCCGCCGGTCTGGCGAGCCGGCTGTGGAGCGCCGCCGTGTTGCCACCGCTGCTCTCGTCGTTTTCCGAGACGGCGCTGGATGCCGCCCGGCGCCGCGCGCCCGAACTCCCGCGAGGCCTGCTGGTGGAGGGCGTGCCGGCCGACTTCGCCGCGCGTTGCGCGCGGCTGGGGGCGGTGGCCCTGCATGTTGCCGATGCCGGCCTGCAGCGTGCCCAGGTCGACGCCGTGCGGGCCGCGGGCCTGCACCTGGCGGTGTATACCGTCAATGAGCCGCCGCGCGCGGCGGAACTGCTGGCCTGGGGCGTGGATTGCGTGATCACCGACCGTCCCGATCTCATCCGGGTGTCCTGAGCGCGCCACCCGCGTGCGAGCGGCCTCCTTGACGCGGCTGCGGCCGGCCTCCTACCATCCCGCTCTTTGCCTTGCCGTGAGCGCTTCCGCCGTGTCCATCCAGCAGCTCTTCGCCCCGATCGCCGCCGACATGCAGGCCGTCGACGCGGTGATCCGTCAGCGCCTCCACTCGGACGTGGTGCTGGTCCGACAGGTGGCCGAATACATCATCCACAGCGGCGGCAAGCGCCTGCGTCCGGCGCTGGTGCTGTACACCGCCGGCGCGATGGGCTACCAGGGCACCCATCACCATGAACTCGCCGCGGTGGTGGAATTCATCCATACCGCCACGCTGCTGCACGACGACGTGGTCGACGAATCCGAACTGCGCCGCGGCAACAAGACCGCCAACGCCATGTTCGGCAACGCCGCCTCCGTGCTGGTGGGCGATTTCCTGTATTCACGCGCTTTCCAGATGATGGTCGGTGTGAACGACATGCGCGTCATGCAGGTGCTGGCCGACGCCACCAACATCATCGCCGAAGGCGAGGTGCTGCAACTGCTCAACTGTCACGACGCCGACGTTGGCATCGACGACTACCTGCGCGTGATCCGCTACAAGACCGCCAAGCTGTTCGAGGCCGCCGCGCGCCTGGGCGGCATCCTGGGCGGTGGCACGGCCGAGCAGGAAGAGGGGCTGGCGGCCTACGGCATGCATCTGGGCACGGCCTTCCAGATCATCGACGACGTGCTCGATTATTCGTCCGACGAGGCGGCCACCGGTAAGCATCTGGGCGACGACCTCGCCGAGGGCAAGCCCACGTTGCCGCTGATCCACGTGATGCAGCACGGCAGCGCCGAGCAGGCCGGGGTGGTGCGCGGGGCCATCGAAAGCGGCGGGCGCGACGATTTCCAGGCCGTGCTGGCGGCCATCCGTGCCACCGGCGCGCTGGAGGTGAGCCGCCGCCACGCGCAGGCCGAAGCCGTGCTGGCGGCCGAGGCGCTGCGGGCCTTGCCCCCTTCCATTTTCAAGGACGCGCTGCTACAATTATCAGACTTTGCGGTTACGCGAGATCGCTGATATATTGATCGGCTTCGCGAGGCGAAAGTAAAAGTGTCGGGGAATAGCTCAGCCTGGTAGAGCACTGCGTTCGGGACGCAGGGGCCGGAGGTTCGAATCCTCTTTCCCCGACCATCCATTCCCGGAAAAGCCACTCATCGAGTGGCTTTTTCTTTTTGCGGCATCGGGCGCCGTATTGCCTGGCTGCCGCGCGGGTGCTAGGGTGATTCCGCAGCACCATCAGGACACACATCATGACCCGCATCGTTTCCTCCCTGCCCGGTCGCATCCGCGTCCGCGACCCCGCGCTGCGCGCACCCGACCGGCTCGATCTGCTCGAACAGACCCTGGCGGCGCTGGAGGGCGTGGCCGGACTGCGCGGCAATGCGGCGGCCGGCAGCATCGTGCTGCATTACGATGCCGGGCGGATCGATGTGGAAGCGTTCGAGCGCACGGTCGACGAGGCCGTCGATGCGGTGCTGGCGGCGCCGCGGCGCAAGGGCCGCCACCGCCTGCGCAATCGTGTCAATCGAGCGGCCAAGCTCGGCATGCTGGGTAGCCTGGGGACTTCGCTGGTACTTGCCGCCGCAGGGCAGAAGCACTGGCACGCGGTGGCCGGCGGGGTGTTCGTCGCCTGTCTGGGCGTGCATCTCGCGGTGCATCGCAAGCATATCCTGCGCTGAGCGAGGGGCCGCCGCCGCGCGGCCGGGTGGTGTCCCGCCGCGCCTCTGCGTTCATCCCTTCCCGTGTCTTGCTCCGGCGCTTGCGGAACGAGCCCTGTGCGCGTGCGGCAGCCCGGCGCCGGCCAGTGCGCGCAGCAGGATCGCGATGGTGGTGCCGTTGTGCAGCGCGGACGCGGCGATCGGTTTCAGCCAGCCGAAGGCGGCGGCCGACAGGATGCTGGTGTTGAGCCCCACGGTGAGCTTGAAGTTGCTGTCGATCAGCCGGCGCGTGGCCAGGGCCAGGGCCTTGGCGTCGGCCACGCGGGCGATGTCGTCCTCGAGCAGGGCCACGTCCGAGGCCAGGCGGGCGACGTCCGCGCCATTGTGCATGGAGATGCCGACGTGCGCGCCGCTGAGCGCGGGGGCATCGTTGACGCCGTCGCCCACGAAGGCGATGCGCGCGCCCCGGGCGGCCAGTTCCTGCAGGATGCGCGCCTTGTCCTCGGGCAGCAGGCCGGCGTGGAATTCGTCCAGGCCGAGCTCCCCGGCGGTGGCGCTGGCGCGTTCCGGGTGGTCGCCGGTGAGCATCAGCACGTGCTTCACTCCCAGTTCGCGCAGGCGGCGGATGGTGGCCGCGCTGTTGTGGCGCAGGCTGTCGCGCAGCGCCAGCACGCCCAGCAGTTCGCCGCCGTAGCCGATGTAGAGCAGGGTCTTGCCTTCGCGCTGCAGGCGTTCGATGAGTACGCAATGCGCGTCGATGGGGATGCCCTCGTCGTCCTCGACGAAGTGGCGCGAGCCGACCACGATGCGCCGCCCGTCGATGACGCTGGCGACGCCGTGGGCGACGATGAATTCGACTTCCTTGTGATCGAAGTGGCGCGGATTGTCCAGGCGCCGCGAGGCCTCGACCACGGCCAGGGCGAGCGGGTGGAAGTAGTGTTCCTCGACCGAGGCGGCCAGGTTGATCAGGTCTTCCGGCGAATAGCCCTGCTTGAAGGCGACCGAATCGGTCACCTCCAGCTTGCCGGTGCTCAGCGTGCCGGTCTTGTCGAACACGAAGGTGTCGGCCTCGGCCAGGCGTTCCAGGGCCTTCGCGCCCTTGATCAGCATGCCGGCCTTGCCGGCCTCGTACATGGCCGCCTTGAAGGCGACCGGCGTCGACAGCTTGAGCGCGCAGGAATAGTCGGCCTGCAGCACCGCCGCGACGCGCTGCCAGTCGCGCGACACCAGCCAGGTGCCGCCCGCCAGCCCGAGCACCATGGGCACCAGGCGGTCGGCCATGCGCGCGGCTTCGAGCTGGGTGTTGCTCTTCACCGCCAGCGACTGTTCGACGAAATCCGCAATGCGCGCGGCGGCGGCCTGCGCGCCGACGTGTTCGGCATAGATGCGCAGGCGGCCTTCCTCGACCAGCGTGCCGGACAGCACGCGGTCGCCGCGCCGGCGTTCCACCGGCACGCTCTCGCCGGTCATCGCCGCCTCGTTGACCAGTGCCTCGCCGCCGAGCACGGTGCCATCGACCGGGACCATGCCGCCGGTGGCGGCGATCACCGTGTCGCCGACCTTCACCGCGGCGGCATCGATCTGCATTTCCACGCCGTCGCGCTCCACCCATACCGCATCGTCCGCAGGCTTGAGCAGATGTTTGAGCAGATCGTCGGAACGGCGTTCGATGGAGGCTTCGAGATACTCGCCGAGGGCGAGCAGGAAGGAGGTGGTGTTGGCCGCCAGGTAGTCGCGCCGGCCGATGGAGATGGCCACCGCGAGCGCTTCGAGCACGTGCGAGGTCACGCCCTTTTCGAGCAGGTCGTCGACCGCCTCGCCGAACAGCGGCACCGCCGTGCCCAGTGCCACCGGGGCCTGCAGGGCAGGGTTGAGCGTGCGTGAGGCCAGCAGGCTGGCCGCGCTGAGCGCGACCGGGGCGGCGCTGACCTCGTCGTTGCGAGGGGCGCCGTTGCGTTGCGGGACGGGTGTGAGGCGCAGGATGCCGAGGGCGATGCGTTCCGCGTCGGTGAGCGCCGGGTCGAACTCCACCACCAGCGAGCGTGCCGCGGGATTGAGGCGTGCCTTGTGCACGCCCTCGATGCCTTCCACGGCGCGCTCGATGACGCGTGCCTCGCGCGGCGTGCCGGGGTGGCAGCGGTAGCGCCAGCGCACCCGGCCGCGTGTCGTATGGACCGGCTCCAGCGCCGAGACCCAGCCAGCCGCCATCATGCGTCCCCGTGCTGCTCCGCTTCCACCTCGGCGCGGATGTCGGCCATCTGCTCCTTCATTTCCTCGAAGCCGCCGGCCACGCCCGCGTACAGCTTGATGGCGGACTTGACCAGCTTGCCGCGCAGTTCCTCGTCGCTCAGCACCCAGGCGGCGGCCGCGCCGATCAGCGCGCCGAGCAGGAACTGCTCGGTGTTGCGCGAACGCAGAAAGGCCGGCATGCCTTGCAGCAGCCCCGCGTCCAGCCCGGCGGCGTTGAGCCCGGCGCGCAGCCCTTCCTGCAGGCCGGGGCCGCCCATGCCGGGGGCGAAGCCGGCATCGCCCTGCTGGCCGTAGTAGCCGTACTGCCCGTACGGCGGCTGATAGTCGTTGCGGCCGTTGCCTTTCTTACGCTTTTTTCCCATTGCTGTTCTCCTGTTCGCTGGGTGCTGCGTCGCGCAGCAGTTGTTCGATGAGCAGTACGCCGGCCGCGCCGGCTACCGTGGCGGCGAGCGCCCGGGTGTAGTCGCGCTGGCGCAGGGCCTGCGCGGCCTGGCTGCCGGCGGCCAGTGCCGTGCCGCCCTGCAGGGCGTGGCGCAGCACGCGCCTCAGGTCGGTGGGCGATTGGGGGGAAGGGCGGTCCTGGAAGGCGGACAGGCAGCCCGCCGTGACGAAACCCTGGGCGAAGCCGCCCCCCGCGCCGCGTGGGCGGGCGGGTGCCGGAAAGGCCGTGCGCGGTGCGAAGCGTGCATTCATTCGCCGGCCGCCTTGTCAGCCTTGGCGGCACTCTTGGGCGCGGCCTTGGCGCTGGCGGGCTTGCCGGCCGCCTTGCCTGCCGGCTTGGCCGCGCGCGGCGCACGCTTGCGGGCGGGCTTGGCGGCTGCCGGCTCGGCGGCGGGGGTCTCGGCCGCGGGCGTGCCCAACTGTGAGCGGGCGCGGCTGGAGGCGCTTTCGATGGCCTCCAGGCTGGATACGGTGGCGCTGCGCAGGCTGTCGCGCGCCTTGTCCAGACCCTGGCGGGCAATGTCCAGGCTCTGGCCGGCCTTGTCGGTCTTGAGCAGGCGGAGTGCGACCGCGCCGGTCACCACGCCTGCGACGAAGGGGAAAAGCGGAAACATGTCAGGACTCCTTGCGATGGCGGCCGATTCTGTTTTTCTTCAACAGATGGACTCCGGCGCCGCCCGCGACCATGCCGGCCAGCATGGCGGGGGGTGTATGGCGCAGAAGCGGACTGAATAGACCGAGTGGTCCGGCGTAGGGGCCGAGCTGGGCGAACGCGCGTTCGAGGAAATCGGCCAGTGGGCCATGGCGCACATAGGCCTGCTGCGGGCCGATGCCATGCGCGGCGTGATAGTTCTCCTGCGCCTGGGCGGCTTCCACCGCCTGCTGGAAGGCCGGCAGGTACTCGTGCAGCGAGCCGTGCTGGAGTTCTTCGAGCACCTGGCGGACGGCGGGCTCGCCGACCTGCATCAGCAGTTCGGCATGCAGGCGGACCTTGCCGGCCTCGCCCGCGAGGGCGCGCAGGCAGTTTGCCAGCCAGCTGGGTTCGACGGTGGTTTCCTGCGGAAAGGGATCGAGCGGGCGGGGGATGCCGAAGCGCTCGCAGATCTTCAGCAGCATGCCGATGCGCTGCGTGCAGCCCTGCAGGGCCTTGGGGAAGGGCGCGCGCGGGCCGAAGGCCTCGATCACCCGCGCATGGAAGCTGCGTGCCGCGTACTCGTCGTACAGCGCGATGCGCACCGCCTGATGGACCACCGGAAACGGTGCCGCCGGATCGATGCGCCGGGTGCGCAGGATCGTTTCGTCATGATTGAGCATCGGCGATCTCCTGGTAGGCATCGCGCAGGATGCGTTCGAGCCTGCCTGCCGGTTCGGACTGGATGCCGCTCAGGAAGTCGCCCCAGGCCCGCTCGGAAATCACATCGGTGTCGTAGATCACCGTGCACGAGCGCGCGAGCAGGTTGGTCTGAACGGACTGGATGCCGGGAAGACGGTCGAGCACGGACTGGAAGGCGCGCGCCTGCGCGCCGGACAGTTCGACGGCGCCAGGCACGCCGCCCTGCAGCTTGAGGCGGATGCGTCCGCGGATGTGGTGGGCGATGCGCACACTGTTCAGGAATGCGCGCAGTTCCTCGAATTCGGGCATGAAGGCTTCCAGCAAAGCGGCGCGTCGAGGACGCGCCGACGGATCGATACACGACCAGGAGCCGGGCGGTTTCCACGCTGTATGGCGCTTGGCTGGCGGATGCTGGCGATGCGGGCCGGCTACGGTGGACTGCTCTGTCGTGCCGATGGAATCATACTCCGCCGCGTGCGCGTGGTCGATTTGCCGAACAGCGTACGCCTTGCCGGCGCATGCGGCCCTGATGCCGGTCAAGAGCGGCTCGGCGCGGGGTATTGCGCCCGCGGGGCATGCGATATGAACACGACGCCGTGCTGCGCGACGGGGGTGTGGACCGGGGTGCCGGAATCGTGCGCGCATCCGGCGGTCCGACGGATACCTGCCGAAACCGGCACATGCGCGTGCGTGCCGGGAGCGCGTGGGATAATCCCGCAGCTTCGCGGCCCGCCCCGGCCGCGGCTGGATTCCAGTACGCATGGAGCGTTCATGTCCGATCTGACCGACAAGGCCCGCAAGGCGGGCTTTCAGGCACGCAGCCTGTTCAAGTCCGCATTGCGTGCGGCCGGCAACGGCGCGCTCGCCCTGGGCGAGCACAAGGATGACGTGCGCCGCGTGATCGGTGCCGGCGTGGATGAAGCCGCGCGCAGCGCGGCCGATCTGCTCGACGGCGCGGGTGCCGGCCTGTCCGCCGCCGGCAGGGCTCTGGGTGAAGGGCCGCGTTCCGCAGAGGGCGGGCTGGGAGAGCGTGCGCGCGATCTGGGCGCGCAGGCCTTGCGGCGTTCCGGCGCCGTGCTGGGGCGCGCGGCCGGCGGGGTGGCCGCCGCGCGTGCAGCCGGTGAACCGATCGGCGCGGCGGCGGCCGGGGCGTTCGCCACGGTGGTCGAGCAGGTCGGCGGCGCGCTGGATGCCGCCGCGCTCGGCGGCGAGGATTTCGCCGTGCTGGGCGCGCGCATCGCGGCCAGCGCCGAGCGCTACCGGGCGCTGATGGGCGTGCGTGGATGCGTGCCCGGTCCGGCCGCGCGCATGGAGACGCTGCCGGCGCGCTATGCCGAGTGGCTCAATCGCGGGCACCTGCCCGCCGGCTACGCGGCCGTGGCGGCTGCTGGCGAGGCGGCGGGATTCCGCATCGAGGATGGCGCCGGGGCGGGCAACGCAGCCCTGCAGCGCAAGGCGGAGGAATCGCTCGTGCACGTGCGCGCGGCGCTCGCCCGCCATGCCGATCTGGTTTCCGACGATGTGGACGAACTCACCGCCGAACTGTTGATGCGCGCCATGCTGGAACGCGCTGCAGGAGACGGGCCGGACCCGCGTGCGGTGGAGCGCGCGCTGGCCGATCTGGAGCCGGCGGATCTGCGCGCAGAAGCGCCCGACGGAGGCTGGGCGACCAGTCCGGCCGGGCTGGCCTTCCTGGCCCTGGCGACCTTCGCCGACCGTTCGCGCAGCCTGCTGGAGCGCAGCGAACGCTTCGGCGCGCGCGGCGCGGAGATCCTGCTGTCGGCCGGCGCCAGCCGCCTGGCGCTGGCCGCCGGGCAGGCGTGGTGGATCGGCCTGCTGGCCGGGGCGGGCGGTTCCCTGCTGCGCGGCCACGGGCGCGCCAAGCGCGCGCGCCATGCCGCGCTTGGCGCGCTGGCGGAGGCCGCGGAGCGCGTTCTACACAAGCTGGAGGTTTGATGCGTCGTCTTTTGTTGGCGGCCGCGCTGGCCGGTTTGCTGCCGGCTGGCGCCCTGGCGGCCGCGCCCGTGACGCCGGCCACACCCGCCGTGCCGGAGGGCGTGGCCCTGGTATTGTCCGGCGGCGGCGCGCGCGGGGTGGCCCACCTGGGCGTGCTGAAGGTGCTGGAAGAGTTGCGCGTGCCGGTGGATTGCGTGGTCGGCACCAGCATGGGGGCCATCGTCGGTGGCGCCTACGCTTCGGGCATGGCGCTGGACGAGATGGAGCGCCGGGTGCGCGCGGCCGACTGGACGGAGATGTTCCAGAATGCCCTGCCGCGCGACGAACAGCCGTTCCGCGAGAAGCAGGATTCCGCCGGCAACCGTTCGGCAATCACCCTGGGCTGGGGCGGCGGAGAATTCCGTCTGCCGCAGAGCGCCATCACCGGCCAGCAGCTGGATCTGTTCCTGAGCGGGCTGGCGGGCGACGTCGAGTCGCTGAGCGCCTTCGACACGCTGGCGCTGCCCTACCGTGCCATTGCCACCGACCTGGAAACCGGCGGGATGGTGGTGATCAACGACGGCCCGCTGTGGCGGGCGATGCGCGCCAGCATGGCGGTGCCGGGCGTGTTCCTGCCCATCGAGCACCACGGCCGCCTGCTGGTCGATGGCGGGCTGGTGATGAACCTGCCGGTGGATGTGGGCCGCGAACTGTGCGGCGGACGCGTCATCGCGGTCAATCTGGGCACGCCGCCGTTCGGCCGCGAGCGCCTCAACACGGTGGCCGACATCGTGCTGCAGGCCATCAACCTGGCGCTGGAGCAGAACGTGCAGCAGCAGCTCGGCCGCCTGGGCGAGGGCGACGTGCTGGTGGAGGTGGATCTGCAGGACATCAGTTCGCGCGACTTCACCCGTGTGCTCGACACCATTCCGCTGGGCGAGCGCGCGGCGCGCGCGGCGGCCGCCGAACTGGCGCGCTTCGCCGTGGAGCCCGAGGTCTATGCGCGCTGGCAGATGCACCGCCAGGCACGCCTGCAGCGCCCGGCGCCCATCGTCACCAAGGTGGAGGTGGAAGGGCTGCGCCACGTGCCGCCCGCCGGCATCCTGGCCGGGCTGCGCCAGAAAGAGGGCCATCCCCTCGACAGCGCGGTGCTGGAGGCCGATCTGCAGCGCCTGTACGCGCGCGGCGATTTCGAGCGCCTGCGCTACCGCATCGAGCGCGACGGCGCCTATGGGCGCCTGTTCGTCGAGGCGGTGGACAAGTCCTGGGGGCCGAACTACCTGCGCTTCGGCGGCGGGCTAGCCGCCGATCTGCAGGGCGGCGGCGCGGTGGGCCTGTTCGCCGGGCTGTCGCGGCGCTGGCTCAACGACTGGGAAGGGCGGCTGAACCTGGATGCGCAGGTCGGCACCAGCAACCGCCTGCGCGCGGAACTGTTCCAGCCGCTGGGACTGAAGAGCTCCTGGTTCGTCGCGCCGGTGGCGCAGGTGGGCATGCGCAGCGTGCCGGTGTATGAAAACGGCCGCAAGCAAGCCGATTTCCGCGTGCGCGAGGCCACCATCGGGCTGGATCTGGGCTACGAGCTGGACGAGTGGGGCGAACTGCGCGCGGGCTGGCACCGCGGACGCGAGAAGGGCGAGATCATCAGCGGCGTGGAGGTCTATCCGAAGCAGAACGTGGAGCAGGGCAAGCTGCGCGTGTCGGCCGTGCTGGACCGCCTGGACAGCCCGTTCTTCCCGCGCCGCGGCGTGCGCGCGCAACTGCTCGGCGAATGGCATTCCGGACGCTTCGGCAGCGATCTGGACTACCGCTACATGGAACTCGACACCAGTTGGGTGCGTTCCCGCGGGCCGCACAGCGTGCTGGTCAACCTGACGCTGGCGGGCAGCCCGGACCATGAACTGCCCGCGGCCGGGCGCTATACGCTGGGCGGGCCGCTGCGTCTGTCCGGCTACCGCTACGGCGAACTGGCGGCCGACCAGGTGGCGATGGCCAACGTATCCTACTACCGTCTGATCAACACCCTGCCGGAGGCGCTGGGGCGCGGCGTGTATCTGGGTGGTTCGCTGGAGTGGGCGAACCTGCGCAACGATGCGCTGGACGCGCCGTCGCTGGGCAACCGCAACTCGATGTCACTGTTTCTCGGCGCGGATACCGTGCTGGGGCCGCTGTACGTCGGCGTGGCCTACGCTTCGCGGGTCGGCGAGCCGCGCTACTACCTGCTGTTCGGCCAGCCGTACTGAGCGTGCGCGTGTTGCCGCTCAGTGCGGCAGCACGCGGGCGAGAAACTGGCGCGCGCGCTCCGGGCGGCCGTCGGGATCGCCGAAGAACGCCTCGCCGGCGCAATCGTCCAGGATGGCGCCCTGGTCCATGAAGATCACCCGGTCGGCCACCTTGCGGGCGAAGCCCATCTCGTGGGTCACGCACACCATGGTCATGCCCTCGCCGGCCAGCTCCACCATCACGTCGAGCACCTCGCCGACCATCTCCGGGTCGAGCGCCGAGGTGGGTTCGTCGAACAGCATGCACACCGGGTCCATGCACAGTGCGCGGGCGATCGCCACGCGCTGCTGCTGGCCGCCGGAAAGCTGCGCGGGCAGGCGGTCGGCGAAGCCGTCCAGGCCGACGCGGGCGAGGTAACCCTGCCCGCGCGTGCGGGCTTCATCGCGGCTGCGGCCGAGCACCACCACCTGCGCCAGTGCGAGGTTCTCGATCACCGTCAGGTGGGGGAACAGCTCGAAGCTCTGGAACACCATGCCGACGTGCGCGCGCAGTTTCGGCAGGTTGGTGCCCGGCGCGCCCACCGAGACGCCGTTGACGACGATGCGGCCTTCGTCGAAGGGCTCCAGTCCGTTGATGGTCTTGATCAGCGTGGATTTGCCCGAGCCCGACGGGCCGCACACCACCACCACCTCGCCCTGGGCGATGCGGGTGCTGCAGTGGTCGAGCACGCGCGTTTTACCGTACCACTTGGAAACGTTTTCGATGACGATCATGTCGGTTTGGCCGCCGTGCCGTAGCGCCGGGCGATGGCCCCGGCGCCCAGTTCCAGCGACGAGCAGATGAGGAAATAGAGCAGGGCGACGAACAGGAAGATCTCGGTGGGATAGACCATCTCGCGGTTGCTCACCTGGGTGGCGACGAAGGACAGTTCCCCCACGCCGATCACGTAGGCCAGCGAGCTGTCCTTGATCAGCGCGATCCACTGGTTGAGGAAGGAGGGCAGCATGATCGGCAGCGCCTGCGGCAGGATTACGTAGCGCAGCGCCTGCACCCGCCCCAGCCCCAGCGCGGCGGCGGCCTGCCACTGCCCGGGCGGCAGGCTGCGGATGCCGGCGTACACCGAATGGGCGAGGTAGCTGCCGCCGATCAGCGACAGCGCGACGATCACCGTGCCCACGCCCGGCACGTTGAAGCCGAACACGATGGGCAGCAGGAAATAGGTCCAGAAGATCAGCATCAGCACCGGAATGGCGCGGAAGAAGCCGAGGAACAGCACCAGCGCCTGGTGGGCGGCGCCGTGCGTCATGGCCAGCGCCACGCCGAACACCAGGCCGAGCACGCCGGAGGCCAGCGCCGAGCACACGCTCAGCACCAGGGTCAGCGCGGCGCCGCCCAGCGGGCCGTGCGGCCAGGCGCCGAGCAGGAAGTAGGACAGGTTGTTGGTGATGACGGAGAAGTCCATGGTGTTTCAGCGCGCAGCCGCCCCCACGGTGGGGTTGCGGCGCTGCAGCCACTGGCCGGCCAGTTCGATGACGGCCACGGTGCCGATGTACAGCAGGGTGGCGATGCCGAAGGCCTGGAAGGTCTTGAAGGTTTCGGTTTCCACCTGGCGCGAGGCGTAGGACAGTTCGGCCAGCCCGATGGCCATGGTCAGCGAGGAATTCTTCACCGCGTTCATGTACTGGCCGAGCAGCGGCGGCAGGGAAATGCGCAAGGCCTGCGGGATCACCACGTGGCGCCATACCTGCCAGGGGCGCAGGCCCAGCGCGCGCGCGGCCACCGTCTGGCCGGCCGGCACGCCGCGCACGCCGGCGCGGAATTCCTCGGCGATGAAGGCGGCGGTGAACAGGGTCAGGCCGACGAAGCCGGCGAGGTATTCGAACGGCGGCCAGCGCACGCCGAAGAACGCCAGATGCCAGTGGTGCGGGGCGTTCAGCCAGACCACCACTTCCTGCGGCAGCAGCGCGGAAAAGCCGAAGTACCAGAAGAACAGCTGTACCAGCAGCGGGGTATTGCGGAACAGCGACAGCCAGGCCAGCGCCGGCCAGGCGATCCAGCGCGTGGGGGCGAGGCGGGCCAGGCAGAGCAGCAGGCCGAGCGCGGTGGCGGCGGCCGAGGCCAGCGCGGAAAGCAGCAGGGTGACGTAGAAACCGTCGATCAGCCAGCCGACGTATTTCGGTGCGAGCAATTCATCGAGCATGCGGGTTGGAGGGTGCGGCGGTGGCGTGCGTGACAAGGCTCCGCGCGGCGGGAACCGCGCGGAGCCGGAAGGGGCGTTGGAATGTGGCGGGGATTACTTGTCGCCGATGCGGAAGATGCGCGTCAGCGGGGTCTTGGTGTCCGGGCCGAACCAGCGGTCGTAGATCTGCTGGGCCTTGCCGCTGGCTTCCAACTCGCGCAGGAAGTCATTGACGTATTCGGTCAGGCGGGTCTCGCCCTTCGGCAGGCCGGCGCCGATCAGGTCGTCGGAGATGGAGAACGGCGGAATCTCGTAGTTCTGCTTGTCCGGCACGTTGGCCAGCAGGCCGATCAGCTTGGGGCCGTCCTGGGTGATGGCCTGCACGTTGCCGTTGCGCAGCGCGGTGAACGCGAACGGGGTGTCGTCGTAGGCCACCAGCGTGGCGGTGGGGTACTTCTCGCGCAGCACGATCTCGTTGGTGGTGCCCTTGTCCACGCCGATGCGCAGGCTGCCGAGCTGGTCGGCGGACTTCAGCACGCCTTTCTTGGCGATGAACTGCTGGCCGGAGGCGAAGTAGGGGATGCTGAAGTTGACCTGCTTGGCGCGCTCTTCGGTGATGGTGAAGTTGGCCAGCACGATGTCGACCTTGTTGGCGGCCAGCAGCGGGATGCGGTTGGCGGGGTTGGTCGGCACCAGTTCCAGCTTCACGCCCAGCTTGGCGGCCAGTTCCTTGGCGTAGTCCACGTCCAGGCCGCTGATCTGCTTGCTCTGCGGATCGACGAAGCCGAACGGCGGGTTGCTGTCGAACGCGGCCACGCGCAGCACGCCCGTCTTCTGGATGTCGTCGAGGCGGTCGGCGTGGGCGACGCCGGCCAGGGCCGACAGGGCGATCACGGCGGCCAGACGGAATTTCTTGATCATTTGCGCAACTCCATGAATTGTTTTCCATCACCCGCACGGCATGGGCGCCGAGGGGCAGTGAGCGGATGATAGGGAGCGGCCCTGCGTGGCAGAACCACGAAATAATGCGTTGCTTTGCACCTTTTGAGTGCATGCGGGCGGTCGATCGTGGTGCGCCGCCCGCGTCCGGCGCGCGCCCGGCGTGGTGCCACGACCCGGAGCGGGCCGGGCAAAACCTTTGCCGTCCGGTATAGTCCTGTCCTTACCTTCACCCGCACCGCGCCCCGCTCTCCGCCATGTCGCCCGTCCTGCAAGCCCCGTTCGTCGTTCGCGCGTTGTTGCTGCTGATCCTGGCTGCGGGGATCTACTTCCTCAGCGGCTTCATCGTGCCGGTGCTCGCGGCGCTGGTGATCGGTTTCGCCAGCTGGCCGCTGTACCGGCGCGGGGTGGCGGCATGCGGCGGCAACACGGCGATCGCGGCCACGGTGGCGCTGCTGGTGGTGATCGGTGCGCTGATCCTGCCGCTCACCATCGCGCTGCATTACGCGCTGCAGGAAGCGGGGAACTTCATCGCCTGGCTGCTGGAGGCTAACCGCGTCGGCGCGCCGGTGCCGGGCTGGATCAGTTCCCTGCCGGTGGTGGGCGAGCGCCTGGCGGAACTGTGGAGGGAGCATCTGGGCGAGCCGCACGCGCTGGGCCACTGGGTGCAGCTGCTCAGCGGCGAGCACCTCGGCAACATCTACCGCGCGCTGCTCACCGCCACCGGCGATCTGTTCCGCATTGCGCTGACCGTGCTGTTCATGCTGATCACGCTGTTCTTCGTCTACAAGGACGGCGCGCGCATCGCCGCGCAGCTCGATACCGTGGGCGAGCGCATCCTGCCCATGCGCTGGCAGCGCTTCTCGCGCGTGGTGCCGGCCACGGTGAGCGCCACGGTGACCGGCATGGGGCTGATCGCCGTGGGCGAGGGCGTGGTGCTCGGCGTGGCCTACTGGATCGTCGGCGTGCCCTCGCCGGTGCTGCTCGGCGTGGCCACCGGCTTCATGGCGCTGATTCCCGGCGGCGCGCCGCTGTCGTTCACGCTGGTGTCGCTGTACCTGGTCGGCTCGGGCGAACTGATGGCCGGTCTGGGGCTGTTCGCCTGGGGCTCCATCGAGCTGTTCATCGTGGACAAGACCCTGCGTCCGCGTCTGGTGGGCGGGCCGGTGAAGCTGCCCTTCCTGCCCACCTTCTTCGGCCTGGTCGGCGGCGTGCAGACCATGGGGCTGGTCGGCCTGTTCGTCGGCCCGGTGCTGATGGCGCTGCTGGTGGCGATGTGGCGCGAGTGGCTGCACGGCATGGAAGGCACGCAGCCGGAATATGCCGCCCATACGGAACCGCTGGCCCTGCCGGTGACGACGGAAGGCGGCACGCGGACGCCGCCGGCGGATTCGGGGATTCCGCCCGGCTGACTGGCCCGTCGGCTGTCTGCACCGCGTGGCGGGAGCGCCCGGAAACAACGCGACTCAGAAATATGTGCCGGCAGGCCGTAAACTGACGCGCTTTGAGGGCGGGCAGGCACAAGCATGTATTCGATCGAGGTAGTCCTGGCGATGCTGCTGGCGGTGGTCGCCAGCGGGTATCTGGTGAGGGTGGTGCCGTTTTCGCTGCCCCTGCCGATGGTACAGATCGCGCTGGGCGCGGTGATCGCCGGAGTGTTCGGCCACGGCGTGCGGCTGGATCCGGAAATCTTCTTCCTGCTTTTTCTGCCGCCGCTGCTCTTCCTCGACGGCTGGCGCATTCCCAAGGTCGGGCTGTTCCGCGACAAGGCGAGCATTCTCGAACTGGCCTTCGGCCTGGTGGTGTTTACCGTGATCGGCGCCGGTTTCCTGATCCACTGGATGATTCCGGCCATGCCGCTGCCGGTGGCCTTCGCGCTGGCGGCCATCGTCTCGCCCACCGACCCGGTGGCGGTGTCCTCGCTGGCGAAACGGGTGCCCATCCCCAAGCGGTTGATGCACATCCTCGAAGGCGAGTCGCTGCTCAACGACGCCTCGGGCCTGGTGTGCTTCCGCTTCGCGGTGGCGGCGGTGATGACCGGCACCTTTTCGCTGGCGTCGGCCTCGCTCACCTTCCTGTGGGTGGCCGCGGCGGGGCTGGCGGTGGGCGCCGGGGTGACCTGGGGCGTGAGCCTGACCCAGCGCTGGCTGTCGCGCCTGCTGGGCGAGGAGGCCGGCTCGTCCATCCTGATCAATCTGCTCACGCCCTTCGGCGCCTACCTGATCGCCGAGCACCTGGAAGCCTCGGGCATCCTCGCGGCAGTGGCCGCCGGCGTCACCATGAGCTACGTCGAACTGAGCGGCCGCGCGCTCGCCACCACCCGGGTGCAGCGCGCGGCAGTGTGGGACACGGTGCAGTTCTCGCTCAACGGCATCATGTTCGTGCTGCTCGGCGAGCAGTTGCCGGGCATCCTGGAGCGGGCAGCGATCTCCGTGCAGGAGACCGGCCACCGGTCGGGCTGGTGGCTGCTGGCCTATGCGTTGGCGATCAGCGCCATCCTGGCGCTGCTGCGCTTCGTCTGGGTATGGGTGTCGCTGCGCCTCAGCCTGTTCCGCGCGCGCGATCCCGGCGAGCCGCTGCAGCGCCCCCACTGGCGCATCGTCGCGGCGGTGTCGCTGGCCGGCGTGCGCGGGGCGATCACCCTGGCGGGCGTGCTGACCCTGCCGCTGCTGCTGCCGGACGGGCGCGAGTTTCCGGCACGCGATCTGGTGATCTTCCTGGCCGCGTCGGTGATCCTGATTTCGCTGGTGGTGGCCAGCGTCGCCCTGCCGCGGGTGCTGCGCGGGCTGGAACTGCCGGACGAGCCGGCCGAGCAGCGCAAGGAGGATCGCGTGCGGCGCGAAGCCGCGGCGGCGGCGGTCGCCGCCATCGAGCGCACGCGCCACGCCCTGTCGGCGGCCAGCGCCGCGGATGCCGACCTGTACGCCAACGCCGCCGTGCGGGTCATGGCCAATTACCAGCACCGCCTGGAGGACAGCGCCGTGCCCGGCGACGTGGACGCCGAGCGCCTGCGCGCGGCCGACCGCGCCGAAGTGGCCCTGCGGCTCGCCGCCCTGCAGGCCGAGCGCGAGGCCATCTTCCGGCTGGCGCGCGAAGCGGAGATTTCCGACGAGATCTCGCGCAAGCTGGTGCGCCAGATCGACCTGATGGAAGAGCGCTACCGCTGAAGAGGCGTCGCCCGGCCGTTTATGAATACGGCTCGAAGCGGCTGCGGTCCGGGTCGGCGGGCAGGCGCGCGCCGACCGGCGGAAAGGCGCGCTGCGCACAGGACGGCCGCTCGCAGATCTTGCAGCCGGCGCCGATGGGCGTGCGCGCTTCCGGGTCGTCCAGCGGCAGGCCGCGCGAATAGACCAGGCGGCCGGCGTGGCGCAGGTCGCAGCCCAGGCCCACCGCGAAGGTCTTTTCCGGTGTGCCCCAGCCGCCGCGCCGATGCACCACGCTGCGGGCGATCCACAGGTAGGCGCGGCCGTCCGGCATGGCGGCGAGCTGGGTCTGGATCTGCCCGGGGCGGGCGAAGGCTTCGTAGACGTTCCAAAGCGGACAGGTGCCGCCCACGCGCGAGAAGTGGAAATCCGTGGCCGACTGGCGCTTGGAGATGTTGCCGGCGCGGTCCACGCGCACGAAGATGAAAGGCACGCCGCGCGCCTGCGGGCGCTGCAGCGTGGACAGACGGTGGCACACGGTTTCGAAGCCGACGCCGAAACGGCGGCCGAGGCGGTCGATGTCGTAGGCGAGCGCCTCGGCGGCGGCGAGGAAGTGCCCGTAGGGCAGGATCAGCGCGCCAGCGAAGTAGTTGGCCAGGCCGATGCGCGCCAGCACGCGTGCTTCCTCGCCGAGAAAGGCGCCTTCTTCGACCAGCCCTTCGATCTCCTCGCGGGCCTCCAGCAAGGCCAGCTGGGTGGCCATCTGGAAGGCGCGCTGGCCGGCGTCGAGCAGCGGCGACAGGCGCAGGATGCGCCGCGCGGCGTCGAATTCGCGCAGTGGGGCGTGCTCGCCATCCAGGGCTTCGGCGGCCCCGGTGGCCCCGGCATCGCCGCGCGGCGTGCCGTCCACGGCGATGCCGTGGATGCGCGTCAGCCGTTCGGCCAGCCCCTGATCGACGCTGCCGGCCTTCAGTTCCCATTCATCGAAGCAGCGTTCGGCCAGTGCGTCCAGGCCGGCGATGTGGTTGTGGCGCGCGTAGAAGAAATCACGCACTTCCTCGTAGGGCATGGGCGCGGTGGGGCGCGCCGCGCCGCGTTCCTCGCCCAGGCGCGAGGCGTAGGTGGCCAGACGGTCCTCGGCTTCGCGGCGGCGGCGGTCGAGGGTGAGCAGGGCGCGCGCCACCGCCGGCATCTGGCTGGCGAGTTCGCGGATCTCGGCCAGGGACACGCTCTCCCCGCCCGGCGCGGGCTGGCCGGCATCGCCCAGCACGTCGCGCAGTTCGGCCACCAGCCGGCCTTCGTCGTCGTCGGAAAAGCGCTGCACGTCCACGCCCAGGGTGGCGCTGATGCGCAGTAGCACCGGCACGGTGAGCGGGCGCTGGTTCTGTTCGATCTGGTTGAGGTAGCTGGGGGAGAGTTCCAGCAGGCGGGCGAGCGCCGCCTGGGTCAGGCCGCGTTCCTCGCGCAGGCGGCGCAGGCGCACGCCGGTAAATACTTTCTTCATCGCGGGTTTCGGTAGATGAGTGGTGGATGAGCGGTGGATGTTCATTCGCAATCTTCGCAATCTGGTGTGAGTTCATTCGCAAATCAATGCCAATTCAGTGATTTACGAATTTTTCATGCTGCGTATATTGCGAACAAACGCGGGCAAATGCAAACCCCTCGTGCATCCCCCGCGTGATTCTTTCTCCCTGTTCGTTTGGAGCACCGCATGAGCACTCAGCCTACCGAAGCCGGCTTCAAGCCGAAGAAGTCCGTCGCCCTGTCCGGTGTTACCGCCGGCAACACCGCCTTGTGCACCGTCGGCAAGACCGGCAACGACCTGCACTACCGCGGCTACGACATCCTCGACCTTGCCGAGCGCTGCGAATTCGAGGAAGTGGCCCACCTGCTGGTGCACGGCAAGCTGCCGACCAAGGCCGAACTGCGCGCCTACAAGACGAAGCTGAAGGCCATGCGCGGCCTGCCCGCGAGCGTCAAGGAAGCGCTGGAGCGCCTGCCGGCCTCGGCCCACCCGATGGACGTGATGCGCACCGGCGTGTCGGCGCTTGGCTGTGTGCTGCCGGAGAAGGACGACCACAACACGCCGGGCGCGCGAGACATCGCCGACCGCCTGATGGCTTCGCTGGGTTCGATGCTGCTGTACTGGTACCACTGGTCCACCAAGGGCCAGCGCATCGAGGTGGAAACCGACGACGACTCCATCGGCGGCCACTTCCTGCATCTGCTGCACGGCGAAAAGCCGACGGAAACCTGGGTGCGGGCGATGCATACCTCGCTCAACCTGTACGCCGAGCATGAATTCAACGCCTCGACCTTCACTGCGCGCGTCATTGCCGGCACCGGCAGCGACATGTATTCGGCTGTCGCCGGCGCCATCGGCGCGCTGCGCGGACCCAAGCACGGTGGCGCCAACGAGATGGCCTTCGAGATCCAGAAGCGCTACGACAACCCGGACGAGGCGGAAGCCGACATCCGCCGCCGCGTGGAAGCCAAGGAAGTGGTGATCGGCTTCGGACACCCGGTGTATACCGTGAGCGACCCGCGCAACGTGGTCATCAAGGGTGTGGCCAAGCGCCTGTCGATTGATGCCGGTTCGACCAAGATGTACGACATTGCCGAGCGCCTGGAGCAGGTGATGTGGGAAGTGAAGAAGATGTTCCCCAACCTGGACTGGTTCAGCGCGGTCAGCTATCACATGATGGGCGTGCCGACGGCGATGTTCACCCCCTTGTTCGTCATCGCGCGCACCAGCGGCTGGGCGGCGCACATCATCGAGCAGCGCATCGACAACAAGATCATCCGCCCGAGCGCCAACTACGTCGGCCCGGACGATCTGGCCTTCGTGCCGATCGAAGCGCGCAACTGAGCGTCCGCGAAGGCGGCGGCCGGCCCGTGGCCGCCGCCGCAGCCCGATTCCCCGACGAGCTTTCCTCCTGCCATCCATGAATACAGCCCATCGCAAACCCCTGCCCGGCACCTCGCTGGACTATTTCGACGCCCGCGCAGCGGTCGACGCGATCCAGCCCGGCGCCTGGGACAGGCTGCCGTACACCGCCCGCATCCACGCCGAGAACATCGTGCGCAAGGCCGATCCGGCCATCATCGACGCCTGTCTTTCGCAGTTGATCGAGCGCAAGCGCGAGATCGACTTTCCCTGGTTCCCGGTGCGCGTGGTCTGCCACGACATCCTTGGCCAGACCGCGCTGGTGGATCTGGCCGGCCTGCGCGACGCCATTGCCAAGGAAGGTGGCGACCCGGCGGCAGTGAACCCGGTGGTACCGGTGCAGTTGATCGTCGATCACTCGCTGGCGGTGGAATGCGGCGGTTTTGACCCCGACGCCTTCCGCAAGAACCGCGAGATCGAGGATCGCCGCAACGAGGACCGCTTCCATTTCATCGAGTGGACGAAGAAGGCCTTCGCCAACGTCGACGTGATCCCGGCAGGCAACGGCATCATGCATCAGATCAACCTGGAGAAGATGTCGCCGGTGGTCTATGTGCAGGACGGTGTAGCCTTCCCCGACACCTGTGTGGGCACGGACAGCCATACCCCGCACGTCGATGCGCTGGGCGTGATCGCCGTCGGCGTCGGCGGCCTGGAAGCCGAGAACGTGATGCTCGGCCGTGCGTCGTGGATGCGCCTGCCCGACATCGTCGGCGTCGAGCTGACCGGCAGGCGCCAGCCCGGCATCACCGCCACCGACATCGCCCTGGCGCTGACCGAATTCCTGCGCAAGGAGAAAGTCGTCGGTGCCTACGTCGAATTCTTCGGCGAAGGCGCGGACAGCCTGTCGATCGGCGACCGCTCGACGATCTCCAACATGTGCCCGGAGTACGGCGCCACCGCCGCGCTGTTCTTCATCGACCAGCAAACCATCGCCTACCTCAAGCTGACCGACCGCAGCCCGGAACAGGTCAGGCTGGTGGAAACCTACGCCAGGCAGGCCGGCATCTGGAGCAGTGCGCTGCAAACCGCCGAATACGAGCGTGTGCTGACGTTCGATCTGTCCACCGTGGTGCGCAACATGGCCGGCCCGTCGAATCCGCACCGCCGCCTGCCGGTGTCGGCGCTGCAGGAGCGCGGCATTGCCGACGCCGCCAAGCTGGCCGCCGGCAAGGAAGAAGAAGCCAGGGGCTTGATGCCCGACGGCGCGGTGATCATCGCCGCGATCACCTCGTGCACCAACACCAGCAACCCGCGCAACGTGATCGCCGCCGCGCTGCTGGCGCGCAACGCCAACAAGCTCGGCCTGACGCGCAAGCCTTGGGTGAAAAGCTCGCTGGCGCCCGGCTCCAAGGCCGTCGAGCTGTATCTGAAGGAAGCCGGCCTGCTCGGCGACCTGGAGAAGCTCGGCTTCGGCATCGTCGCCTTCGCCTGCACCACCTGCAACGGCATGAGCGGCGCGCTCGACCCCAAGATCCAGCAGGAGATCATAGACCGCGACCTCTATGCCACCGCCGTGCTGTCGGGCAACCGCAACTTCGACGGCCGTATCCACCCCTACGCCAAGCAGGCTTTCCTGGCCTCGCCGCCGCTGGTGGTGGCCTACGCGATTGCCGGCACGGTGCGCTTCGACATCGAACAGGACGTGCTCGCGGTGGTCGATGGCAATCCAATCCGGCTGAAGGACATCTGGCCGAGCGACGAGGAAATCGACGAGATCGTTGCCAAGGCGGTCAAGCCCGAGCAGTTCCGCGCCGTGTATGAGCCGATGTTCGCGATCCGCCGCGACGACGGCGAGAAAGCCGCGCCGCAGTACGACTGGCGCCCGATGTCGACCTACATCCGCCGCCCGCCCTACTGGGACACCGAAGGCGTCGGCGCGCTGGCCGCCAATCCGCGCACGCTCAAGGGCATGCGCCCGCTGGCGATCCTGCCGGACAACATCACCACCGACCACCTGTCGCCGTCCAACGCCATCCTGGCAAGTTCGGCCGCGGGCGAATACCTGGCGAAGATGGGCCTGCCGGAAGAGGACTTCAACTCCTACGCCACCCACCGCGGCGACCACCTGACCGCGATGCGCGCCACTTTCGCCAACCCGCAACTGGTGAATGAAATGGCCGTGGTCGATGGGCAGGTCAAGCGCGGCTCGCTGGCGCGTGTCGAACCGGAAGGCCAGGTCATGCGCATGTGGGAAGCGATCGAGACCTACCTGAACCGACGCCAGCCGCTCATCATCATCGCCGGCGCCGACTACGGCCAGGGCTCCAGCCGCGACTGGGCCGCCAAGGGCGTGCGCCTCGCCGGCGTAGAGACGGTGGTGGCCGAAGGCTTCGAGCGCATCCACCGCACCAACCTGATCGGCATGGGCGTGCTGCCGCTGGAATTCAAGCCGGGCACCAACCGCCTGACCCTGCAACTCGACGGCACCGAAGCCTACGACGTCGAAGGCGAATTGCAGCCGCGCGCCGAGCTGACGCTGGTGATCCACCGCCGCAACGGCGAAACCCTGCGCGTGCCGGTCACCTGCCGGCTGGATTCGGACGAGGAAGTGTCGGTGTATGAGGCGGGCGGGGTGTTGCAGCGCTTCGCCAAGGACTTCCTCGCCGGAACGGTCTGACCCGGCAAGACGCGGGAAGCGGCGCCCCGGCGCGCTTCCCGCACCTTCATCACATCGCCGCCGTCGCACCCGGCGGCCTGACAGGAGCCCCGCACATGGCCCATGCAGCGCAAGTCAAGATTCCCGCCACCTACCTGCGCGGCGGCACCAGCAAGGGTGTGTTCTTCCGCCTGCAGGACCTGCCCGAGCGCTGCCAGACGCCGGGCGCGGCCCGCGACAAGCTGTTCCAGCGCGTCATCGGCAGCCCCGACCCTTATGCCGCGCAGATCGACGGCATGGGCGGCGCCACCTCCAGCACCAGCAAGTGCGTGATCCTGTCGAAGAGCAGCCGGCCGGAACACGACGTGGACTACCTCTACGGCCAGGTCTCCATCGACACCGATTTCGTGGACTGGTCCGGCAACTGCGGCAACCTGTCCACCGCCGCCGGCGCCTTCGGCATCCACGCCGGGCTGGTCGACCCGGCGCGCATTCCCGACAACGGCGTGTGCGTGGTGCGCATCTGGCAGGCCAACATCGGCAAGACCATCATCGCCCGCGTGCCGGTCACCAACGGCCAGGTGCAGGAAACCGGCGACTTCGAGCTGGACGGCGTGACCTTCCCAGCCGCCGAGATCGTGCTGGAGTTCCTCGACCCGTCCGACGACGGTGACGAAGGCGGCTCGATGTTCCCCACCGGCAATCTGGTCGACGATCTGGACGTACCCGGCGTCGGGATTTTCAAGGCGACGATGATCAGCGCCGGCATCCCCACGGTGTTCGTCAACGCCGAGGACATCGGCTACCAGGGCACCGAGCTGCGCGAGGACATCAACGGCGACCCCGCGGCGCTGGCCCGCTTCGAGAAGATCCGCGTGGCCGGCGCCCTGCGCATGGGCCTGATCAAGACCCCGGAAGAAGCCGCCACCCGCCAGCACACGCCCAAGATCGCCTTCGTCTCCAAGCCCAAGGACTACGTGGCATCCAGCGGCAAGACGGTCAAGGCCGGCGAGGTCGACCTGCTGGTGCGCGCGCTGTCCATGGGCAAGCTGCACCACGCCATGATGGGCACCGCGGCGGTTGCCATCGGCACCGCCGCAGCCATTCCCGGCACGCTGGTCAATCTCGCTGCTGGCGGCGGCGAGCGCCAGTCCGTCCGCTTCGGCCACCCCTCCGGCACCTTGCGCGTCGGCGCCGAGGCCAAGCAGGTCGACGGCGAGACAGGAAAAAGCTGGCAGGTCACCAAAGCCATCATGTCGCGCTCCGCCCGCGTGCTGATGGAAGGCTGGGTACGCGTGCCCGGCGACGCTTTCTGACCCCTCGAACACCGCCCGAACAAAGGAAACCCCATGTCCACTCGCAAGCAACTGAAAGCCCTCGTCGAAGCCCGCCGTGGCGTGATCGTGCCGGGCGCCTTCAACGCCCTGTCCGCCAAGGTCGTCGAAGACCTCGGCTTCGAAGCCATCTACATCACCGGCGCCGGCGTCACCAACATGTGGTTCGGCATGCCGGACCAGGGCTTCATGGGCCTGGCCGAAATCGCCGACCACACCGCGCGCATCCGCGACGCGGTGTCGGTGCCGCTGATCGTCGACGCCGACACCGGTTTCGGCAACGCGCTCAACGTCTATCACACCGTGCGCACGCTGGAGCGCGCCGGCGCCGACTGCATCCAGCTGGAAGACCAGGTTTCACCCAAGCGCTGCGGCCACTTCAGCGGCAAGGACGTGATCAGCACCGAGGAGGCCGTCAGCAAGATCAAGGCCGCCGTCGATGCGCGCCGCGATGAAAACTTCCTCATCATGGCGCGCACCGATGCCGCCGCCGTGCATGGCTTCGAGGCCGCCGTCGAACGCGCCATGCGCTTTGCCGACGCGGGCGCCGACATCCTGTTCGTCGAGGCCGTGACCAGGGAAGAGGAAGTGCGCGCCCTGCCGCAGCGCCTGCCGCGTCCGCAGTTGATGAACATGGTGATCGGCGGCAAGACGCCGATCTTCAACGCCACCGAACTGGGGGCGCTGGGCTACGGCGTGGTGCTGTACGCCAACGCCGCGCTGCAGGGTGCGGTGGCCGGCATGCAGCGGGCGCTGACCGTGCTGCGCGACGAGAAGGAAGTGAAGGAATCGAGCGGGCTGGTCACGCCGTTCGCCGAGCGCCAGCGCCTGGTCGGCAAGGCCGAGTGGGACGCGCTGGAGAAGCGTTACACCTGACCCGGCGTACCCGTTCGCGCCTCGGCGCGGCGCCCTGCGCGGCACGCTGAACTCCACGCTCCTCCCGGTTTCCTCCCCCTTCGCGGCGGAGGCTGGGGCGGTTCGCGCCCTGAAAAGGACCCTGCAATGAAAAAGATCACCAGCCTGCTGGTCGCCAACCGCAGCGAGATCGCCATCCGCGTGATGCGCGCCGCCGCCGAACTGGGCATCCGCACCGTCGCCGTTTACGCGCGTGAAGACCGCTTCGCTTTGCACCGCTTCAAGGCCGACGAAAGCTATCTGGTCGGCGCCGGCAAGACGCCGATCCAGGCTTACCTGGACATCGAAGACATCCTGCGCATCGCGCGCGAGGCGGGCGTGGACGCCATCCACCCCGGCTACGGCTTCCTCTCCGAGAACCCGGATTTCGCCGAAGCCTGTGCCGCCGCCGGCATCGAATTCATCGGCCCCTCGCCCGCGGTGATGCGCACCCTGGGCAACAAGGTGGCGGCGCGCGAGGCCGCCATCGCCGCCGAGGTGCCGGTGATTCCGGCCACCGGCGCGCTGCCCGACGACCTCGACACGGTGAAGGCGCAGGCCGCCGCGATCGGCTACCCGTTGATGCTCAAGGCCAGTTGGGGCGGCGGCGGGCGCGGCATGCGCGCGATCGACGACGAGTCCGAACTCGGCGCCGCCATCGCCGCCGCGCGGCGCGAGGCCAAGGCCGCCTTCGGCAACGACGAGGTCTATCTGGAAAAGCGCATCGTGCGCGCCCGCCACGTGGAGGTGCAGGTGCTCGGCGACACCCATGGTCAGCTCGTGCATTTGTTCGAGCGCGACTGCTCGGTGCAGCGGCGCAACCAGAAGGTGGTGGAGCGGGCGCCGGCACCCTATCTCGACGACGCCCGACGCGCCGAACTGTGCGAGGCCGCGCTGCGCCTGTGCCGCTCGGTGGGCTACACCCACGCCGGCACGGTGGAATTCCTCTTCGACGCGGACAACGGGCACTTCTACTTCATCGAAGTGAACCCGCGCATCCAGGTCGAACACACCGTCACCGAGGAAGTCACCGGCATCGACATCGTCAAGGCGCAGATCCACATCAGCGAAGGCGCGCGCATCGGCGACGCGGACGCCGGCGTGCCGGCGCAGGCCGGCATCCGCCTCAACGGCCACGCGCTGCAATGCCGCGTCACCACCGAAGATCCGGACAAAGGCTTCGCGCCGGACTACGGCAAGCTCAGCGCCTACCGCAGCGCCGCCGGCTTCGGCATCCGCCTCGATGCCGGCACCGCCTACACCGGCGCGGTGATCACCCCCTACTACGATTCCCTGCTGGTCAAGGTCACCGCCTGGGGGCGCGACCCCGGCGAAGCGGCGCAGCGCATGGACCGCGCGCTGCGCGAATTCCGCATCCGCGGGGTCAGCACCAATCTGGCCTTCCTGGAGAACATCGTCGGCCACCCGGCCTTCCGCGACGGCTCCTGCACCACCCGCTTCATCGACGACACGCCGGAACTGTTCGCCACCACGCCGCGCCAGGACCGCGCCACACGCATGCTCGAATTCATCGGCGAAGTGGTCGTCAACGGCAACCCGGAAATGAAGGGCCGCCAGCCGGCCACTGCCCACGGCGTGCATGGCGACACCAGCCTGATCTGGCCTGCATCCAGTCTGGGCAAGGCCATCCCGGCCGGCAGCCGCGACCGCCTGCGCGAACTCGGCCCCCAGGGCTTTGCCGCGTGGATGCGCGCGCAGCAGGCCGTGCTGCTCACCGACACCACGCTGCGCGACGCCCACCAGTCCCTGTTCGCCACCCGCATGCGCAGTGCCGACATGCTGCCGGCCGCGCCGCACTACGCGCGCGAACTCGCCGGCCTGCTGTCGCTGGAATGCTGGGGCGGCGCCACCTTCGACGTGGCCATGCGCTTCCTCAAGGAAGACCCGTGGCAGCGCCTCGCGCAACTGCGCGAGCGGGTGCCCAACATCCTGTTCCAGATGCTGCTGCGCGCCTCCAACGCGGTGGGCTACACCAACTACCCGGACAACGTGGTGCGCTTCTTCGTGCAGCGCGCGGCGGCCGAGGGCATCGACCTGTTCCGCGTGTTCGACTCGCTCAACAACGCCGACAACATGCGCGTGGCGATGGACGCGGTGAATGAATCCGGTGCCCTGTGCGAAGCCGCGCTGTGCTACACCGGCGACCTGTTCGACGCCCGGCGCGACAAGTATTCGCTCAAGTACTACGTCGATCTCGCCAAGCAGTTCGAGCGCGCCGGCGCCCACATCCTCGGCATCAAGGACATGGCCGGCATCTGCCGCCCGCGCGCGGTGAGCGCGCTGGTCAAGGCGCTGCGCGAGGAAACCGGCCTGCCGGTGCACTTCCACACCCACGACACCAGCGGCGCCTCGGCGGCCAGCGTGCTGGCGGCCGTCGACGCCGGCGTGGATGCGGTGGACGGCGCCATGGACGCCATGAGCGGGCTCACCTCGCAGCCTTCGCTGGGCGCCATCGTCGCCGCGCTGGAAGGCAGCGAACGTGCGCCGGCCGTCACGCTGGACCAGCTTCGCCCGTTCTCCCACTACTGGGAAGGCGTGCGCCGCCACTACGCGCCCTTCGAGGCCGACATGCGCGCCGGCACCGCCGACGTATACCGCCACGAAATGCCCGGCGGCCAATACACCAACCTGCGCGAACAGGCCCGCGCGATGGGGCTGGCGCACCGCTGGGACGCCATTGCCCAGGCCTATGCCGACGTCAACATGCTGTTCGGCGACATCGTCAAGGTCACCCCCACCTCCAAGGTGGTCGGCGACATGGCGATCTTCATGGTCGCCAACGAACTCACCCCGGCCGACGTGCTCGACCCGGCGCGCGAGATCGCTTTCCCCGAATCCGTCGTGCAACTGATGCGCGGCGAACTCGGCCTGCCGCCGGACGGCTTCCCCACCGAACTCCAGCGCAAGGTGCTCAAGGGCCGCCCGCCGCTCAGTGAGCGCCCCGGCGCCGTGCTGCCGCCGGCCGACCTCGACGCCGCGCGCGCGGCGGCGCAGGAAGCCGCCGGCCGCGAGATCGGCGACAACGACCTCGCCTCCTGGCTGATGTACCCCAAGGTGTTCGCCGACTTCGCCCGCCACCAGCGCCGCTACGGCGACGTCTCGGTGCTGCCCACCCCGGTGTTCTTCAACGGGCTGGCCGAACGCGACGAAATCGACGTGCCCATCGACGCCGGCAAAACCCTGGCGGTGCGCCTGGTCGGCCGCACCGAGGCGGACGACGACGGCATGGTCAAGCTGTTCTTCGAACTCAACGGCCAGCCGCGCCCGATCCGCATCGCCCAGGCCGGCCTTGCCCGAGCCGAGCGCAAGCATCCCAAGGCCGAGGACGGCAACCCCGCCCACCTGCCGGCGCCCATGCCCGGCGCGGTGGCGATGGTCGCCGTGGAAGCCGGCCAGCGCGTGCAGAAGGGCACGCCGCTGCTGTCGATCGAGGCGATGAAGATGGAAAGCGTGCTCGCCGCCGAGCGCGACGCCACCATCGCCCGCGTGTGGGTGAAGCCGGGCGAACAGGTGGAATCCAAGGATCTGCTGATCGAGTTCGCCGATGCGGCGGCCGGGGCGGGGGCATGACCGGGCTGGCACCGGCATCCGCCACCATCGCGCGGTACGTACAAGGTTCAAGGCCGGCATGAGCTTCGTGACGGGGTCATGCCGGACTGTGGGAGGGAAACCCCGTCACATCAATGCCGTACCGGCAGCCGGCAGCTGTTCCGCAGCAAGGAAGCCACGCCGCGGGCCTGCAAACGGAGATGCACCAAGATGAACGACGACGATCTGCTGCGCCCGCGGGCGCTCTACGAGGCCATCGCGGACTCGCTGCGCGAACGCATCTTCGCCCACGAACTGCCGCCCGGGGCGGCGCTGGACGAGGCCGCGCTGGCCTCGGGCTACGGCGTCAGCCGCACGCCGGTGCGCGAGGCGATGAAAGTGCTGGCCCATGAGGGGCTGGTGCTGATCGAACCGCGCCGCGGCTGCTGCGTGGCCGAGTTTTCCGCGGCCGACGTGCGCGCCTTGTTCGACGTGCTGGAACTGCTGGAAGGCTATGCCGTGAGCGAGATCGCGCATCACGGCCTGGAGGTGGCCGGGAAGGTGGATTACCTCCGCCTGCTGGAAACCTCGGGCAACCGCTATGCGGCCGAAGCCATCACCCGCCTGCGCGAAAAGCTCCTGCTGGCCCTGGGGCCCGCTTTCGGCCGGGACGAGGCCGAACTGCTGGACAGCGCCGCGCCGGCCCTGCTGGCTGCGTTGGAAATGCACGACGCGGCGCAGGCCGAACGGACGTGGCGGGAATACACCGCCGCGCGCCGGACGCGCGCGGGATGCACGCCGGCGGCGCTGCAAGCGGCCTGATCCGGCTTCTTCTGCCGGGTGCCGACGGCGCCCGCCTACTGCCGCTGACCCTGGCGGCACTCCTGAACCTGCCAGCGCCGCACGCCACGCGCCTTCAGTCCGTCGCCCAGGCGGTCGAGTTCTTCCCGGCTGAACAGCCCAGCGTGCCAGGTGGTGCGGCATTCGTGCTCCACGCCGCTGGCCAGCAGCAGGTCCAGCGAGCGCTGCACGGCGTCCGCGCTGCCGGGCGTGGCGGTGATGGCGTCGTAGTGTTGCGCCGGCGCCTTGATGTCCAGCCCCACCCAATCGAGCAGCGGCAGCACGGCGGCGAGGCGCTCCGGGTACATGCCGGCGGTGTGCAGCGCGGTTTCGAACCCCATCGCCCTGACCTCGCGCAGCGCCTCCGGCAGCGCCGCCTGCAAGGTGGGTTCGCCACCGGAGAACACCACGCCGTCGAGCAGCCCGCGCCGCCGGGCGAGGAAATCCAGCACCGCCTGCCACGGCCGCTCCGGCGCCGCGCCCGCCGCAATCAACTGCGGGTTGTGGCAGTAGCCGCAGCGCCACGGGCAGCCCTGGCAGAACACCACGGCGGCGAGCCGGCCGGGAAAGTCGATGGTGGTCAGCGGCGTGAGGCCGCCGACGCGCAGGGCGTGCATGCGGGGGCCGGGTTCAGCCGCCGAGCGCGCAGCGGTTCTCGGCGAAGAAGCGCCGTTCGGCATGCTCGCCCTTCTTGCCGGTGTTGAAACTGGCGACCGGGCGGTGGTAGCCCATCACGCGCGTCCACACTTCGCAGGGCTGGCGCTCGTCGTCGCTGAGGGTGATGGTGTCGGCGAGGTGCCGGGTTTCGGTGGCGGAATGCATGTTCATGGCGTGCTCCTTGGGGAAAATTGGGTGATCAGGCCGCGAGCCGTGCCCGCTTGGCGGCCAGGCGCTCCTCGTCGCACTTCGGGCAGAAGGCGTGCTCGCCGGCCAGGTAGCCGTGCGCCGGGCAGATGGAGAAGGTCGGCGTCACGGTGATGTAGGGCAGGCGGAAGTTTTCCAGCGCACGGCGCACCAGGCGCTTGCACGCCTCGCCGCTGGACAGACGCTCGCCCATGTAGAGGTGCAGCACCGTGCCACCGGTGTATTTGCGTTGCAGGGCTTCCTGGCGCGCGAGGGCTTCGAAGGGGTCGTCGGTGAAGCCGGCGGGCAGTTGCGAGGAGTTGGTGTAGTAGGGCTGCTCGGCGGTGCCGGCCTGCAGGATGTCCGGCCAGCGTTTCTTGTCCTCGCGGGCGAAGCGGTAGGTGGTGCCCTCGGCCGGGGTGGCTTCCAGGTTGTACATATGCCCGGTTTCTTCCTGGAAGGCGGTCATGCGCGCGCGCACGTGGTCGAGCAGGCGTACGGCGAAGGCGTGGCCCCATTCGGTGGTGACGTCCTCGGTGTCCGCGCTGAAGTTGCGGATCATCTCGTTGATGCCGTTCACCCCCAGCGTGGAGAAGTGGTTGCGCAGCGTGCCGAGATAGCGCTTGGTGTAGGGGAACAGGCCCTGGTCGATGAGGCGCTGGATCAGCTTGCGCTTGATCTCCAGGCTGCTGCGGCCGATTTCCAGCAGGGCGTCCAGGCGGGCGAACAAGCCCGCTTCGTCGCCACGGAAAAGATAGCCCAGGCGGGCGCAGTTGATCGTCACCACGCCCAGGCTGCCGGTCTGCTCGGCGCTGCCGAACAGGCCGTTGCCGCGCTTGAGCAGTTCGCGCAGGTCGAGTTGCAGGCGGCAGCACATGGAGCGCACCATGTTGGGCTGCAGTTCCGAGTTCACGAAATTCTGGAAGTAGGGCAGGCCGTACTTGGCGGTCATGTCGAACAGCAGCGCGGCGTTGTCCGACTCCCACGGAAAGTCCGGGGTGATGTTGTAGGTCGGGATGGGAAAGGTGAACACCCGGCCCTTGGCGTCGCCGGCGGACATGACCTCGATGTAGGCGCGGTTGATCAGGTCCATCTCGGCCTGCAGGTCGCCGTAGGCGAAGGGCATTTCCTCGCCGGCGATGACGGGGATCTGCTCCTTCAGGTCGTCCGGGCAGGTCCAGTCGAAGGTGAGGTTGGTGAAGGGCGTCTGCGTGCCCCAGCGCGAGGGCACGTTGAGGTTGTAGATGAGTTCCTGGATGTGCTGGCGGACCTCCTCGTAGCGCATGTTGTCCTTGCGCACGAAGGGCGCCATGTAGGTATCGAAGGACGAGAAGGCCTGCGCCCCCGCCCATTCGTTCTGCATGGTGCCGAGGAAATTCACGATCTGTCCCACCGCGCTCGACATGTGTTTGGGCGGGCCGGCTTCCACCTTGCCCGGGACGCCGTTGAGGCCCTCGTGCAGCAGGGTGCGCAGCGACCAGCCCGCGCAGTAGCCGGACAGCATGTCCAGGTCGTGGATGTGGAGGTCGCCCTCGCGGTGCGCGGCGCCCACCTCGGGCGGGTAGACGTGCGACAGCCAGTAGTTGGCGGTGACCTTGCCGGCCACGTTGAGGATCAGCCCGCCCAGCGAATAGCCCTGGTTGGCGTTGGCATTGACCCGCCAGTCGGCGCGGGTGAGGTATTCGTTGACCGAGGCTTCCACGTCCACCTGCACCTTGCGCTCGCCGCGCAGCACGGCGTGCTGTTCGCGGTAGACGATGTAGGCGCGCGCGGTGGCGGTGAGGCCGTCGGCGATCAGGGTTTCCTCCACCACGTCCTGGATCTGCTCGATATGCACCGCATGGTGGCCGAAGCGGTGGCCGAGCACGCGCAGCACACGGGCGGTGAGCCGGCCGGCCTCGGCATCGCCGAACTCGCCGCTGGCGGCGCCGGCGCGGCGCAGCGCGGCCTGGATCTTGATGGCGTCGAAGGGCGCGCGTCGTCCATCGCGCTTGATCGCTTCGTGGGGCAGAGTGGCCGGGTCGGCCTGGGTGGGGTTGTGCATGGAAATCACCTTTCGTACTAAATGTAGTGCGATATTACTCGCGGCCTACTATAGGTTGATTGACCTCTATCAAGAATGGATAGCGATCAGCATTTGCCCCAAGGACCGCAGTCCGCGCTGGCAGTACGCCACGCTGGCGGACATGCCGGAAGAGGCCGTCGAGGATCATTTCAGGGCGCGGCACAGCGGAGCGCATCCGTTGAGCGATCCGGAGCCAGGGCTGAGCCTGCCCCGGCGCGCAGGGCGCGCGTGGATGCCCTTGCCGGCGCCGGTATGCCGCATGTTTCCGCTGCCAAGAAGATCGGTTTTCCCGGCGGGAAACCACGATAATGGCGGCCCATTCGATTCAAGCGTTTCTGGAATTCCCGTATGGAAATCAAGGTCAATTTTCTCGACAAGCTTCGCCTCGAAGCCCGATTCGACGACTTCACGGTCATCGCCGATCAGCCCATCCGCTACAAGGGCGATGGCTCGGCGCCGGGGCCGTTCGACTATTTTCTGGCGTCATCGGCTTTGTGCGCGGCGTATTTCGTGAAGTTGTACTGCGAGACCCGCAATATTCCGACCGATAACATCCGTCTGTCGCAGAACAATATTGTCGATCCGGAAAACCGCTACAAGCAGATTTTCAAGATACAGGTTGAATTGCCGGAGGAACTTTCCGCCAAGGATCGCCAGGGCATTCTGCGCTCCATCGAACGCTGCACGGTGAAGAAGGTCGTGCAGACCGGACCGGAGTTCGTGATCGAAGAGGTGGAGAATCTGGATGCCGATGCGCAGTCATTGCTGATGCTGGATTCGGCTGCGGAAACGAAGACCTGTATCGCGGGCAAGGATTTGCCGCTGGAACAAACCATCGCCAACCTGTCGGGCGTGCTGGCGGGCCTCGGCATGAAGATCGAGATCGCTTCGTGGCGCAATCTGGTGCCCAATGTGTGGTCGCTGCACATCCGCGACGCGCACTCGCCGATGTGCTTCACCAATGGCAAGGGGGCGACCAAGGAAAGCGCGTTGGCGTCGGCGCTGGGCGAATTCATCGAGCGGACGAATTGCAATCATTTCTACAATGACCAGTTCTGGGGGGAAGACATCGCCAATGCGGCGTTCGTGCATTACCCCGACGAGCGCTGGTTCCAGCCGGGCCCCGGGGACGCGCTGCCGGCCGGCATGCTCGACGAGTACTGCCTGGAAATCTACGACCCCGATGGCGAGTTGCGCGGCTCGCATCTGTACGACACCAATTCCGGCAACGTCGAGCGCGGCATTTGCGCGCTGCCGTACGTGCGCCAGTCGGACGGCGAGGTGGTGTACTTTCCAAGCAACCTGATCGACAACCTGTTTCTCAGCAACGGCATGAGCGCGGGCAATACCTTGGCCGAAGCGCAGGTGCAATGCCTGTCGGAAATATTCGAACGGGCGGTCAAGCGCGAAATCCTGGAAGGTGAAATCGCACTGCCCGATGTGCCGCACGCAGTGCTGGCGAAATATCCCGGCATTGTGGCGGGCATTCAGGCCCTGGAGCAGCAGGGTTTTCCGGTGCTGGTGAAGGATGCGTCGCTGGGCGGGGCGTTTCCGGTGATGTGCGTGACCTTGATGAATCCGCGTACCGGCGGTGTGTTCGCTTCGTTCGGCGCCCACCCGAGCCTGGAGGTGGCGCTGGAGCGCAGCCTTACGGAGTTGCTGCAGGGGCGCAGTTTTGAAGGGCTGAACGATTTGCCCCGGCCCACTTTTGAAAGCAATGCGGTGACCGAGCCGAACAACTTCGTCGAGCACTTCATCGATTCCAGCGGCGTGGTGTCTTGGCGTTTTTTCAGTGCCAGGGCGGATTACGATTTCGTCGAATGGGATTTCACCAGCCAAGGTGAAAACGCCAACGCCGGGGAGGCCGCCACCTTGTTCGGCCTGCTCGAAGGCATGGGCAAGGAAGTGTACGTGGCGGTGTACGAGAATCTGGGCGCCACGGCCTGCCGGATTCTGGTGCCGGGCTATTCGGAAGTGTATCCGGTGGAGGATCTGGTCTGGGACAACACCAACAAGGCGCTGCTGTTCCGCGAAGACATCCTGAATCTGCACCGTCTGGACGATGCCGGCCTGGAAGCGCTGCTTGAGCGGCTGGAAGACAGCGAGCTGGATGACTACACCGACATCATCACCTTGATCGGTATCGAGTTCGATGAAAATACGGTCTGGGGCCAGTTGACGATTCTGGAACTGAAATTGTTGATCCGCCTGGCCTTGCGGCAGTTCGACGCGGCGAAAGAGTCGGTGGAAGCCTTTTTGCAGTACAACGAAAACACGGTCGAGCGCGGATTGTTCTACCAGGCCATGAATGTGGTGCTGGAGGTGCTGCTGGATGACGAACTGGAACTGGACGATTACGAGGCCAATTTCCGCCGGATGTTCGGCAATCCGAGGATGGATGCGGTGATGGGCTCGGTGGATGGCAGCGTGCGATTCTTCGGCCTGACGCCGACGAGCATGCAGCTGGAAGGGCTGGACCGGCACCAGCGCCTGATCGACAGCTACAAAAAGCTGCACGGCGCGCGCGCCAGGGCGGCGGCTTTGGATGGTCTTGCGGTCTGTCCGTGATCGGTCTGCCTGCGCCGCGATCAGGCGGGGCCGCAGAACCCTCCTCTTTGTTCGTCCTGAAGCGTCGCGAGAGGCGGGTCTTCGGTGTGTTACGGCCTCACCCCGGGGCGCGTTACCCGTGCATGCCGTGCTCGTCCCCGAAGCGGTAGGCGCCCAGAAATTCCGCATCCACGCTGGTCTCCAGCGGCTTGCCGGCGGGCGGGAAGGCGCGCTGCACGCAGTCGGCGCGCGGGCATACGCGGCAGCCCGGACCGATGGGCACCACCTCGCGCGGCGCGGCAAGGTCCAGCCCGTCGGCGTACACCAGTTCGCGCGCATGCGGCAGTTCGCAGCCCAGGCCGATGGCGAAGGACTTGCGCGGCGTCCGCCAGCCGCCCCCGCCGCGCCCGATGCTGCGCGCGATGCCGAAGAAGCGCGTGCCGTCCGGCATTTCCGCGGTCTGGACGAGAATCTGTCCGGGGTGGGCGAAGGCGTCGTGCACGTGCCACAGCGGACAGGCGCCGCCGTGGTGGGCGAAGTGGAAGGCCGTGGCGCTCTGGCGCTTGGAGATGTTGCCCGCGCGGTCCACGCGCACGAGGTAGAAGGGCACGCCGCGCGCGCCGCTGCGTTGCAGGGTGGACAGGCGGTGGCAGACGGTTTCGAAACCCACCGCGAAGCGCCGTTGCAGGGCTTCGATGTCGTAGCGCGCCGCGCGCGCGGCATGCAGGAATTCGCCATAGGGCAGCAGCAGGGCGCCGGCGAAGTAGTGGGCGAGCCCCTGCCGGGCGAGGCCCCGGCTGTGCGCATCGGCGAGGCCGGCGGCGGCGATTTCCCCGTCGATGCGTTCGAGCTGTTCGAGCAGCGCGAGCTGGGTGGCGAGCTGGAAGGCCTGCTGGGCGTCGCTGAGCCCGGCGGCAATCTCCAGCCGGCGGCGGCGCGCGTCGAAGCGGCGCAGCACGCCGAAATCGTCGAAGTCCGAGGCCAGCGTGTCCACGCCGTGGCGTTGGCGCAGCACTTCCCGCAGGGCGGCGGCGCGCTCGCCGGGGCGCAGGGCGAGTGCCTGCGCGAGGGCCTCGGCCTGGGTGTCGAGCGTGTCGATGTGGTTGTCGCGGCGGTTGAAGAAATCGCGCACTTCCTCGTGCGGCAGCGGCGTGGGCGACACGCCGGCCGGCTCGCCGCGGAAGCGCTCGATGACCTGCGCGTATTCCTCGCGCAGGCGCTGATGGCGCTCGGCGAGGCTGACGAAGGCTGCCGCGATGTCCGGCACGTGCTCCACCATGCGCGCCAGTTGCGCGGGGGCGATGCGCTCGCCGACTACGCCGCGGTCCAGGCACACCGCCTGTAGCTCGTGCAGCAGGCGCTTGTCCTGCTCCTCGGAAAACTCCGCGATGTCGCACTGAAAGACCTGCACCAGCTTCAGCAGCAGCGGGGCGCTCACCGGGCGCTGGTTGTTCTCCAGCTGGCACACGTAGCTCAGCGAGATGCCCAGGCGCCCGGCCAATGCCGCCTGGCTCTGCCCGCCCTGTTCGCGCAGGCGGCGCAGGCGTGCGCCGATGAACAGCTTGCGGCTCAATGTCTCCTCCTTGTTCGCAAGATTTGCACAACGGCGTTCTGTCTTGCGAATTTATTTGCAAAAATTCTCTTTTACATCAAAAGCTTATTGTTGAATTGGGCGGCTGTAAATACGATCTTGCCGAACGCGTCCGGAACCGCCGGGCGTGCCGCAGAAAAACGATCGAGGAGACTTCCGATGAACCCAGCTTCCACCGCCATCCCCACCGTCAAACTGCTGATCGGCGGCGAATTCGTCGAATCGCGCACCACCGAGTGGCGCGACGTGGTCAACCCCGCCACCCAGCAGGTGCTGGCGCGCGTGCCTCTGGCGACCGCCGATGAACTCAACGCCGCCGTGGCCGCGGCGAAGAAGGCCTTCGCAAGCTGGCGCAAGACCCCCATCGGCGCCCGCGCGCGCATCTTCCTGAAGTACCAGCAACTGATCCGCGAAAACATGAAGGAGGTGGCCGCCATCCTCACCGCCGAACAGGGCAAGACCCTGCCGGACGCGGAAGGCGACGTGTTCCGCGGCCTGGAGGTGGTGGAACACGCCGCCAATATCGGTACGCTGCAACTGGGCGGGCTGGCCAACAACGTGGCGGGCGGCGTGGATACCTACACCCTGTTGCAGCCCATCGGCGTGTGCGCCGGCATCACGCCGTTCAACTTCCCGGCGATGATTCCGCTGTGGATGTTCCCGATGGCCATCGCCTGCGGCAACACCTTCGTGCTCAAGCCCTCGGAACAGGACCCGCTGTCCACCATGCGGCTGGTCGAACTGGCGGTGGAAGCCGGCATTCCGCCCGGCGTGCTCAACGTGGTGCATGGCGCCGTCGACGTGGTCAACGGCATCTGCGACCACCCGGACATCAAGGCGGTGTCCTTCGTCGGTTCGACCCGCGTCGGCACCCACGTCTACAACCGCGCCAGCCTCGCCAGCAAGCGCGCCCAGTGCATGATGGGGGCGAAGAACCACGTCGTCGTGCTGCCCGACGCGCACAAGGAACAGACCCTCAACGCCCTGGCCGGCGCCGGCTTCGGCGCCGCCGGGCAGCGCTGCATGGCCTCCGCGGTGGTGGTGTTCGTCGGCGAATCGGCCAAGTGGCTGCCGGAACTGGCCGATCGTGCCCGCGCGCTGAAGGTGAACGCCGGCCATGAGGCGGGCGCCGATCTCGGCCCGGTGATCTCCCGCGCGGCCAAGGCACGCATCCTGGAACTGATCGCCGCAGGCGTGGAAGAGGGTGCCACGCTGGAACTGGACGGCCGCAACCCGCAGGTGCCCGGCTACGCCGACGGCAACTTCGTCGCCCCCACGCTGTTTTCCGGCGTCAAGCCCGGCATGCGCATCTACGACGAGGAAATCTTCGGCCCGGTGCTGTGCACGCTGGCGGTCGAGTCGCTGGACGAGGCCATCGCGCTGATCAACGCCAACCCCAACGGCAACGGCACCGGGGTGTTCACCCAGTCCGGCGCCGCCGCGCGCAAGTTCCAGGAGGAGATCGACGTCGGCCAGGTGGGCATCAACGTGCCGATTCCGGTGCCGGTGCCGCTGTTCTCCTTCACCGGCTCGCGCGGCTCCAAGCTGGGCGACCTCGGTCCCTACGGCCAGCAGGTGATCCTGTTCTACACCCAGACCAAGACCGTCACCGCGCGCTGGTTCGACGACGACGTGGTGGCGCCGGTGAACACCACCATCAGCCTGAAGTAAAGCCCGCCCTGGAGAAACGCCATGGACTTCGAACTCTCCGAAGACCAGCGCGCCTTCCGTGACACCGCGCGCGAATTCGCCCAGCGCGAATTCGCGCCCCACGCGGCGCGCTGGGATGCCGAGGCCGAGTTTCCACTGGATGCGCTGCGCCGCGCCGGCGAACTGGGCTTCTGCGGCCTGTATGCGCTGGAGGAATACGGCGGCCTGGGCCTGCCGCGCCTGGACGCGAGCATCGTGTTCGAGGAACTGGCCGCGGCCTGCCCGTCCACCACCGCCTACCTGACCATCCACAACATGGCGGCCTGGATGGTGACGCGCTTCGCCCGGCCGGCGGTGGCTGCCGAATGGGGGCCGCGGCTGGCCTCCGGCGAACGGCTGGCCTCCTACTGCCTCACCGAGCCGGGCGCCGGCTCGGATGCCGCCGCGCTCGCCACCCGCGCCCGCCGGGAAGGCGACCACTACGTGCTCGACGGCGCCAAGGCTTTCATCTCCGGCGCCGGCGCCACCGATGCGCTGGTGGTCATGGCGCGCACCGGCGAGGCCGGGCCGAAGGGCATCTCCGCCTTCCTCGTCGCCGCCGACAGCCCCGGCATCGAGTACGGCAAGAAGGAGCACAAGATGGGCTGGAACAGCCAGCCCACGCGCGGCATCACCTTCGACGGCGTGCGCGTGCCGGCCGCCCACCTGCTGGGCGGGGAAGGCGAAGGCTTCGCCATCGCCATGCAGGGGCTGGACGGCGGGCGCATCAACATCGCCACCTGCTCGGTGGGCGCGGCCCAGGGCGCATTGAACGCCGCGCTGGCCTACGTGCACGAGCGCCGCCAGTTCGGCCGTCCGCTGGCGGACTTCCAGGCGCTCCAGTTCAAGCTTGCCGACATGGCGACCGAACTGGTGGCCGCGCGCCAGATGGTGCGCCTGGCCGCCAGCCGGCTCGACGCCGGCGCCCGCGACGCCACGCTGTACTGCGCGATGGCCAAGCGCCTGGCCACCGATCTGGGCTTCACCATCTGCAACGAGGCCCTGCAGATCCACGGCGGCTACGGCTACATCCGCGAATACCCGCTGGAACGCTACCTGCGCGACGCGCGGGTGCACCAGATCCTCGAAGGCACCAACGAAATCATGCGCGTCATCATCGCCCGCCGCATGCTCGCGCACCCCACCACGGAGATCCTCCAATGAAAAAACACACCTACCCCGGCCTCGAACTCGAGAAGCGCGGCCACACCGCCATCCTCACGCTGGCCAACCCGCCGGCCAACACCTGGACGCAGGACAGCCTGGCCGCGCTGGTGGAAGTGGTGGAGGGTCTCAATGCCGACCGCGAAATCTACAGTCTGGTGGTGACCGGCCAGGGCGAGAAATTCTTTTCCGCCGGCGCCGACCTCAAGCTCTTCGCCAGCGGTGAGCGGGCCATCGCCGCCGGCATGGCCCACCACTTCGGCCGCGCCTTCGAAACCCTGGCCGCCTTCCGCGGCGTGTCCATCGCCGCGATCAACGGCTACGCCATGGGCGGCGGGCTGGAATGCGCACTGGCCTGCGACATCCGCGTGGCCGAGGAACAGGCCGTGCTGGCGCTGCCCGAGGCTGCCGTGGGTCTGCTGCCCTGCGCCGGCGGCACCCAGTGGCTGTCGTGGATGGTGGGCGAGGGCTGGGCCAAGCGCCTGATTCTGTGCGGCGAACGCCTGGACGCGGCCACCGCGCTGCGCATCCGCCTGGTGGAAGAAGTCACCGGCAAGGGCGAGGCCCTGGCACGCGCGCTGGAACTGGCCCGGGCGGCGGAGCGCCAGAGCCCCACCAGCGTGGCCGCCTGCAAGCGCATGATCCAGGCCGCGCGCCATATGCCGCCGGGCGAAGCCCTACCGAGCGAGCGCGCCGCGTTCGTGAAGCTGTTCGACACCGCCGACCAGCGCGAGGGGGTCACCGCCTTCCTCGAAAAACGCACGCCGATGTGGCGCAATGCCTGAGGACGTATTGATGGACAACAGCGCGATGAACGACTGCGTGATCCTGCGCGAATTCTCCACCGCCTGCGGCCGGCGCTTCGGCCATGCCACGCTGAACGCGCCGAAGAGCCTCAACGCCCTGTCGCTGGCGATGATCGACCGCCTCGCGCCGCAGCTCGACGCCTGGGCCGCCGACCCCGGCATCGTCGGCGTGCTGCTCGACGGCGCGGGCGAAAAGGCCTTCTGCGCCGGCGGCGACGTGGCTGCGCTCTACCATGCGATCAAGGCCATGCCGGAAGGCGAGGCACCGCCCGAGGCCGCCGCCTTTTTCGAGCGCGAATACCGCCTCGACCATCGCATCCACACCTACCCCAAGCCGGTGCTGTGCTGGGGCCAGGGCATCGTCATGGGCGGCGGCATCGGCCTGATGGCCGGCTCCTCGCACCGCGTCGCCACGCCCACCACGCGCATGGCGATGCCCGAGATCACCATCGGCCTGTACCCGGACGTGGGCGGAAGCTGGTTCCTGCGCCGCATGCCGGGGCGCACCGGCCTGTTCCTGGCGCTCACCGGCGCGCCGCTCAACGCCGCCGATGCGCGCTTCGCCGGGCTGGCGGATTTCGTCATCGGCGATGCCGAGCGCGAGCGCCTGCCCGCGCTGATCGCCGAAACGCGCTGGGATGCGCCGGACGTTCCCGGCCGGGCCAACCACGCCCGCCTGGGCGCGCTGCTTGATCGCCTGGGTGAATCAGCCGCCGTGCCCGATTCGCCGCTGCGCGCCCACTTCGACCGCATCGAGGCGCTGATCGGCCACGACGGCCTGGCCGACATCGCCGCCCGCCTGACCGCGCTCGCGGAGGACGCCGACCCCTGGCTCGCCGCCGCCGGCAAGACCTTCGCGCGCGGCGCGCCCAGTTCCGCGCACCTGTCGTGGGCGCTGTGGCAGCGCACCCGGCACCTGTCGCTGGCCGAGGTGTTCCGCACCGAATACCACGTCTCGGTGGCCGCCACCGCCCACGGCGACTTCGCCGAAGGCGTGCGCGCCCTGCTCATCGACAAGGACCACCAGCCGCGCTGGCGGTACGCCACGCTGGACGCCGTGCCCGACGAAGCCGTCGAAGATCATTTCAAGCCCCGCTACGGCGGCCCGCATCCGCTGGCCGACCTGGGCTGACGCGAAACACAACGCAAAAGGAGGAGACATGAGCACCACACGCATCGCCTTCATCGGCCTCGGCAACATGGGCGGCCCGATGGCCATCAACCTCGCCAGGGCCAGCTTCGCCGTGCAGGCTTTCGACCTGGACGCCGCGGCCTGCGCGCGGGTGGCCGAACACGGCGCCCGCATCGCCGAATCCGCGCTGGCGGCCGTGGAGGGCGCCGAGGTCGTCATCAGCATGCTGCCGGCCAGCCGCCACGTGGAGAGCCTGTACCTGGGTGGCGCCGGGGAGCCGGGCCTGTTCGACGCGCTGCCCGCGGGCACGCTGGTGATCGATTGCAGCACCATCGCCCCCGCCAGCGCGCAAAAACTCGCCGAAGCCGGCAAGGCGCGCAGCCTCGCGGTGCTCGATGCCCCGGTCTCGGGCGGCACCGCCGGCGCCGCTGCGGGCACGCTGACCTTCATGGTCGGCGGCGACGAAAGCGCGCTCGCCCGCGCCGAACCCATCCTCGACCGCATGGGCCAGAACATCTTCCATGCCGGCGGCGCGGGAGCGGGGCAATCCGCCAAGCTGTGCAACAACATGCTGCTGGGCATCCTGATGATCGGCACCAGTGAGGCCCTCAACCTGGGCCGCTCGCTGGGCCTGGACCCCGCCGTGCTCGCCGGCATCATGAAGAAGAGTTCCGGCGCCAACTGGGTGCTGGAGAAGTACAACCCGGTGCCCGGCGTGATGGACAACGTGCCCGCCGCGCGCGGCTACAGTGGCGGCTTCGGCACCGACCTGATGCTGAAGGATCTCGGCCTCGCGCTGGAAGCGGCCATCGCCAAACGCGCGCCGGTGCCGCTGGGCGGCCTGGCGGAATCGCTGTATGCCGCCCACAGCGCGGCCGGCAACGGCGGGCTGGATTTCTCCAGCGTCATCACCGCGCTGGAAGGGCGCCCGCGCCCGTAGATGCCGGTTCACCCGCCGGCGTGCTCGCTGGGCACGCCGGCCATGACCACGCGCGGCTTCGGCGACGAGGAAGCGCGTGCCACCGCCCACCTGATCGCCGACGTGCTGGACAATCCGCGCGACGAGGCCGTCATCGACGCGGTGCGCGCCAGGGGCCATGCGCTGACCGCCCGCTTCCCGGCCTATTGCTAGGCATCATGCCGGGGCGGCGCGGCAGCTTCGATGCGGAAGCGTTCGGCAGGACCGTGGAGGCGGCCCTGATCGCCGGTACCCCCGGCGGGCTCGACACATTGTTCCGGCGCGCCCTGGGCGGCCCCGCCGGGGTGGCCGCGCCCCGCCTGTGGCTGATCGTCGCGGAAACCTGCCTGAAGATGGGGCGCAGGAAGCAGGCGTGCGAGTGGCTGGAGCGGCTGCTCGCCGGGGTGGCCGCGCAGGATGTCCCCAGGCGCTCGCGGCCGCCATCCGCGCGGGGCAGACGCCGCTGGTCCTGGGTTTCTGCCGCGCACTGTCGCCAGCGGCCGTGCCCACGCCGGAGGCGGGGCTGGAACTGGCGCAGGAGATTGCCCGCTTTGCCACCCGGCTGCGCCTGCCGCACGGGCGCAACGGTGCGTGGAAGAGCCACCTCGAACTGCTCGAAGCGGCCGCTGTGCTGCTGGAGCACGTCGCGCCGGAACTGGCTTCCGAGGCGCTGCAAGCGCAGGCGCGCCGCGATCTTGCGCGGCTCCGGCGCATGTGCGGTACTGTGCGGCGGCCGGCGGCGCGGGACCCGTCCGGGTCGCCGGATCACGAGGAGCGCGCTTCCGTTTCCTGAACGGCGCATCCAATATCCGGCGCGCGCCATCCAGGGCATGCCCGAAGGTGGGGGATGTACTTCAGCCCCACCGCGTACTGACCAGATCGTGCACGAAGGCGAGCTTTTGCCGCACCGCTTCCGGCAGCGCGAAGGGATACAGGTCCGCCGCGCCCATCGAGCGGTTCAGCGTATTGAGTGCCACGGTGAGCGGCACCCAGGCGGACAACAGCCATTCCACCCGCGCTATCCGGTAGGGATCGAAATCGATGTCCGTGGACAGGCCGCCTTCGGCATCCACCTCGGGCCCGACTTCAATGCCCAGCGCAGCGGCGGTTTCCAATGTGTCGACCATGTGCAGGTAGTGCGCCCAGGTCTCCGCCCAGTCTTCCCAGGGGTGCATGGTGGCGTAGGCCGAAACGTGGGTTTCCTGCCAGCCTTCCGGTGCACCTTCGCGGTAGTGGCGGTCGAGGGCGGCATCGTAGTCGGCGCGCTCGTCGCCGAACATGGCGCGGAAGCCCTCCAGGGCGCCGCCGTCGCGTACCAGCAGATCCCAGTAGTAGTGGCCGATTTCATGGCGGAAGTGGCCGAGCAGGGTGCGGTAGGCCTCGCCCATCTCGGTGCGCGCCTGTTCGCGTGCGGCATCGTCGGCTTCGTTGAGCGCGATGGTCACCACGCCGTCGGCATGGCCGGTCATCACCCGTTCGGTGCCGCCCGGCGCGTCGGCCAGAAAGTCGAAGACCAGGGGTTCCGGGTGGCCGTCGCCGGTGACGGGGCACGGCAGGCCGAGGCGGGTGAGGGTGTAGATGAGCCGGCGCTTGGCGGCCTCGATCTTCTGCCAGCGTGCGCGATGCAGTGGGTCGTCGAGGTTGGGCACGGTGCGGTTGTGCCGGCAGGCCGGGCAGAACTCAGCGGCGCCCGGAGCTTCCGCGTAGCCCTCGTCGCCGGCGGGCACCATCCAGTTGCAGGCGCTCAGTTCCCAGTTGCGGCAGAAGCGCCAGCGCCGGGTATCCGGCGCGTAATGGCCGTTGGCGGGCAGCACGCGCCAGCGCGGGCCATCCGCTTCCACCGCGGCCATGCGGTCTTCCTGCGGCAGATAGCCGACAGTCTGGCCGCAGCGCAGGCAGACGGTGTTCTCGAAGTACAGCACCTGTTTGCAGCACTGGCACTGGAACAGTTTCATCTGGGACTCCCCGGCGGATGCCGCGTGATGGGGTGAGTGTTGAGGAAGATTCTCGCCAGCGGCGATGCAGAGTTCACGCTGTGAATCGACTTTTTACCATTGCATGCCGACGATTCCCGCAGGGCGTACGCATAATGGAACGCACGTCGCCGGTCCGGGACGCTGGGTATTTCCATGAATCGCAGGAGGATACAGAAATGAGCGAAGCGGGAATTGGCTGGCTGGCCGCTATCATCATCGGCGGGCTTGCGGGCTGGATTGCGTCGGGCTTGATGAAGACCAATACCGGCATTCTGCTGAACATCGTACTGGGCATCATCGGCGCCTCGGTGGCGAGCTTCCTGTTCGGCATCCTCGGCATTTCCTTCGGCGGCTGGCTGGGCTACCTGGTGGCCGGCGTGCTTGGCGCGTGCATCCTGGTCTGGCTGGTGCGGGCGATCCGGAAATAGCAGGGGCGGTGGCGCCACGCCGTGGGGCGATGGTTCGAAGCGGCGGGTAGTGCATCTTGTGCGGAACCGCGCAATCCTGCCGCCATCGGCCGCGCGGCGAAGCCGCATTGACGGCGGCATGCTCCAGGAAGAAAATAAGAACGGTTCTCGATAGCCAGCCAAGGGGAAACTCCCGGTAGCCAGCGCTTCTTTCCGCTTCCCGGAGCATGCCGTGCCTGCCGCCCCCAACGTCGACGAGCTGTACACCGATCATCACAAATGGCTGCACACCTGGCTGCGCCGCCGGCTCGGCTGCACCCACCGCGCCGCCGATCTGGCGCACGACACCTGGCTGCGCCTGCTTGCCCGTGAAGAGCCGGTCGCCATCCAGGAGCCACGGGCCTTCCTGACCACCATCGCGCAGCGTCTGCTGTCCAACCACTGGCGGCGCGAGTACCTGGAACAGGCCTATCTCGAAGCCCTGGCCCTGCGGCCCGAGGCGCTGGCCCCCTCGCCCGAGGAGCGCCAGGTGATCCTGGCCACGCTGATCGAGATCGACGCCCTGCTGTCCACCCTGCCCGGCGAAGTGCGCCGCGCCTTCCTGCTGTCGCAGCTCGACGGCCTCAACCAGGCCCAGATCGCCGCGGAACTCGGCGTCTCGGTGACCACCGTCAAGCGTTACCTGACCCGGGCCGGCACCCTGTGCTACTTCGCCCTCGATGCCGGCTGAGATGTCCGCTGCGACGCCCCAGCCGCCGGCCGACTTCGATCCGAAAATCGCCTGCCGTGCCGTGGAATGGCTGTTCGAACTACAGGAGGCCGGAGACGCCGAAGCGCCGCGCCGGGCTTTCGAAAGCTGGCTGGCCGAGCACCCCGACCACCGCCGCGCCTGGGAACACATCCAGCGCGTCAACGCCCGCCTGCACTCGGTGGCCGACAACGCGCCGCCCGTGCGCAAGGCGTTGCTCGGCGGCCCCCGCCATCGGCGCCGCGAACTGCTCATCGCGCTGCTCACCGCCGGTGCCACCAGCGGCCTGTGGCTGCATAGCGGCCACGGCCGGCGCAGCACCGGCCTGCTGGCCGACCTGCGCACCGGCGTCGGCGAACGCCGCACATTGGAGCTGGCCGACGGCAGCGAACTGGCGATCAACAGCGACAGCGCGCTGGACGTCCACTTCGACGATCAGGCCCGGCAACTGACCCTGCACCGCGGCGAAATCCTCATCCGCACGGGGCAGGATCCGGCCAGACGCCCCTTCATCGTCCTCACCCGCTACGGTGCGCTGCGCCCGCTCGGCACCCGCTTTGCCGTGCGCATCCTGCCGGACGCCGGCCACCTCGCCGTCTTCGAAGGCGCCGTCGCCGTCCAGCACGGTGGCGACACGGCGCCGCGCGTCACCCTGCAGGCCGGTGAACAACTGCGCTTCGCCCCGGGCCTCGACGAAGCGCCGCAGGCCGCTGACGAAAACGCCGTCGCCTGGCGTGAGGACATCCTGGTCGCCGCCAACATGCGGTTCGCCGACTTCCTCGCCGAAGTCGGCCGGCATCGCCACGGCCGGCTGGCCTGCGCGCCGGAAATCGCCGACTGGCGCGTTTCCGGCACCTACCGGCTGGACGACACCGACCGCATCCTCGACGTCCTGCGCGCCAGCCTGCCGGTGCGCATCCACTACCTCACGCGCTACTGGGTCACGGTGCATCCCGCCGCCTGAGCGGGGCGATGCACAAGGGGTGGTCTACTTTTTTTCCTCGTCGGACAAACCAGGTGAAGCCGCATTTTTCACCTTCACCACCCGAGGAAACACCATGCCCCGTCACCACCTGCCGCGCCTGAGCCTGCTGGCCCTGGCCGTCGCCCACCTCGGCATCGCTGTGCCGGCGCTTGCCGCCGAAACAGCCAGTGCCGCCAAAGCCGCCGTCCAGCGAACCTACGACATCCCCGCCGGCCCGCTGGAAGCCGCCCTGAACCGCTTCGGCCGCGAAGCCGGCATCACGCTCGGCTTCTCCACCAACCTCACCGCCGGCCTGCGCAGCCCCGGGCTGCGCGGTAGCCACGACCTTGCCGGCGGCCTTGCCCGGCTGCTGCAAGGCACGGGACTGGCGGCGGAAGCACGCAACGACGGAAGCTATACTTTGTACAGACTGCCGGCGGCGGCAGGAGAGACCGCACTGGCACCGGTAACGGTGACCGCCGCTGCTGAGCGCAGTGGCACCACCGAAGGCACCGGTTCTTTCACCACGCGCAGCATGTCCAGTGCCACCCACCTGCCGCTGAGCATGCGCGAGACGCCGCAGTCGGTCACGGTGCTGACCAGCGCCCGCATCGAGGCAGACAACCTGGTCGACCTAACCGATATCGCCAGGGCAACGCCGGGGCTCGTGCTTCAGTCCCAAGACATCCGCCCGGTTTTGCAATCGCGTGGCTACGAAATCGAAAGCGTGACGCAGGACGGCATTGCCACCCGATACGATTGGTATTCGGGTGACTCGCTCGGCAACCTGGCCATGCAGGACCGGGTGGAGGTGGTGCGGGGTGCAACGGGACTGATGCAGGGCGGCGGCAACCCGTCCGCTGCCGTCAACATGGTCCGCAAGCGGCCCACCAGCACCCGGCAATTCAAGGGTTCCGTCAGCGCCGGCAGCTGGGACGACTACCGGCTGATGGCCGACGCCAGCGGCCCCTTGACGGAGGATGGTCGCGTGCGCGGCCGCGCCGTCGCCTATATCCAGGACGCCAGCGATTTCTATGACCTCGCCTTCAACGACAAACGCCTGGGCTATGCCACGATCGATGTCGATCTGACCGAGCGCACCACCCTCAACATCGGCTATTCCCACCTGTATTCCAACAAGAACCTGAACTGGGGCGGCATGCCGACGAGCTATGGGTTCCGCCACCTCGACCTGCCGCGCTCGACCTTCGTCGGTGCGGACTGGGAATACAACAAGAATCAGGCCGATACGCTCTACGCCAACCTGGCGCACGACTTCGGCGGGGGCTGGAAGCTGGACTTCAATGGCACCTACGTGGATGGTCGCTATGGCATGTTGGCGACCGTTTTGATCCCCACCCCTGATGTCGGCGGCCATGGGCATGTGTGGTGGGCAGCGCAGACGGCGCGCAAACAGAAGGCGGCCGATCTCAACGTCTCCGGTCCCGTCTCCTGGTTTGGACGCCAGCACGACCTGGTATTCGGCGCCACGGTCAACCGCCAGGATAGTCGTGTTTCCGAGTGGTGGGAGGGTTGGGACGCCCCGATCACCAGCGGCATCGATCTGTCCACCTGGAACCATACCGCGCCCCGGCCGGATACCAGCAGCACCAGTCCCTGGCTGTACCAATACTCGAACCACTACAAGCAAGACAGCCTGTACTCCGCCGGCCGTTTCAACATGACCGACACGCTGGACCTGCTGCTGGGCGCGCGGCTGGACTGGTACGACCGGGAACAGCATTTTGACAGCGGCCGTATGTCCTGGTCGGAAAACGCGCACCTGACGAAATATGCCGGGTTGACGTGGAAGTTCGCGGACCAGCACTCCGCCTACGTGAGCTATACCGATGTGTTTCAGCCACAGAACGAGCGCAACGTGAGCGGCAGCGTTCTGTCGCCCAAGGTTGGCAAGAACTATGAAGTCGGGGTGAAGGGCGAATATCTGGACGGTGCGCTGAACGGCAGCATCGCGCTGTTCCGCATCGACGAGAGCAACCGGGCCATCTATCTGGCAGACCAAACAGGCTGCCCTGTTGCCGAAGGTTGCTACGCTGCCGCCGGTCTGGTCCGCACCGAGGGGGTGGATATCGAACTGCAAGGCGCCCTCACGCCCAGCTGGCAGATCGGGGCCGGCCTCACCTGGTCCGAAACGCGCTACCGCAAGGATGCCAACCCCGCCAACGTCGGCAAGCGGCTCGTCACCATGAATCCGACCACCTCGTTCAAGTTGAGCACGCAATACATCTTGCCGGGCGCGCTGAACCGGCTGACGCTGGGCGGGCGGATCAACTGGCAGAGCAAGATGTACCGGGATTGGGAGAACGCCTATGGCGAGATCGTGCGCAACCAACAGGATGCCCGCGCCGTCGTGGATCTGTCGGCTACCTACCGCCTGACCCAAAACCTCAATGTCAAGCTCGACATCAACAACGTCTTCGACAAGGTTTACTACTCGCACATCTCCGGCCACTGGTACTGGGCCGCGAACGAGGCTTATGGCAGGCCACGCAGCGCGCTGCTGACGCTGAATGCGAGCTACTGATGGCAGAATCAATCAGGAACGCGGTTTCCGAGTGACGCCCGAACAAACGCCGGTCAGTTCATCCTGCCGGCGTTTTCATTTCCGCTGCGATCAACCCGACAGGCAATCGCATGAAGCCGCGGTTTGCGTTTTCTCCGGCGAGCGCTTGCCCGTGGTCGCGGTGCGTGGTCTGGGTGGTGCAGACGTGGCCTGGTATCGCACGCTGGTTTCACTGCATGAGGCTTGGTACGCCAACTATCCCTTGCGCTGGCTGCATTTCGTTTCCGGCTTGCTCGGCTGCGTGATGATTGCGACCGGCATGGTGTTGTGGGTGATCAAGCGCCGAGCGCGGCACGCGAAGGACAGCATTCCAGAACACTTCGGCATGCGGCTGATGGCGTGCCTGAACGTAGCCGTGCTGGCCGGCCTGCCGGTGGCGGTTGCCGCGTACTTCTGGGCCAACCGCCTGCTGCCGGTGTCCATGGCCGAGCGCGCTGCGTGGGAGTTGCATGCGATGTTCCTCGTCTGGGGCTGGCTGTTCTGCTATGCCGCCTTCCGCCCGGAGAAACGCGCGTGGGTGGAAACCCTGTGGCTGGCAACGGCGGCTTTCGGGCTGGTGCCTGTGGTCAACGCGCTGACTACCGATAGGCATCTGGGGGTGACGATTGCGGCTGGCGATTGGCCGCTGGCGGGCTTCGACTTGGCGATGTTCGGATTGGCAGCGATATTCGGGACCATAGCCTGGAAGCTGGGACGGCGCTGGGCCAAGGCCGATACGACGCCGGTTGCGACGAACATGGTCGTGGCAGGGGGGCAGTGACCATGCCTATCCCTGTCTATTCCCGTTTGAGCACGATGATGCGCCATCGCGTCAGCGTTGCCTCTCGCACCCTGGCCGCGATACTCGGCGGCTACGCCCTGACGTCGGCCCTGACCATGCTGTTGCTCGCCGCTTTGATGCCGATGCCGGAAACCATGGCGAGAGTTTCAGCACTCAAGCCAGGCTTTCTGATCTACCTGCTGATCCTGCTGTGGGTGTTCCATGCCCGCAGCGCCACCCGTGCCTGGGCATGGCTGGCGGCATGGACCGGGGTGGCATCCGCACTGTGCTGGGCCGTACTGAAAGGGGGCTGGTCATGATGCCGAATCTGGCCGTTGGCTGGCATTGGCTGGTGCTGGCTCTGAGCCTGGGCGGGTTCATGCTGCTGGCGCTGGCGAGCGAACGCGAAGGCAAGGTTCTGCTGAGCAGGACAGCGACGAGGCGGGAGAAATTCATTTTGCACTTGCTGGGCTGGCCGCTTCTGATGCTGGCCTTGGGGGTGTGCATCTGGGGCTGGTTTGGCCACTTCGGCACGGTGTTGTGGTTTGGCTGGCTGACGGTGGCGGCAACGACGGTGGTATTGGCGATTGCGTACTGGCCGGGGCGCGGCCAGCCAGCCCCGGCCCGGCGCCCTCTCCCTTCGCAGGAGATGGGTAGGGAAAGGGGGGCATCCGACGACCGCCGCTCCTCTCCCGCCGCCCTTCTCCCGCAGGGGGAACGGGACGTTTTTTGGCGGTTGGTGCTGGGTGCGGCGCTGGCACTTCTGCCGCTGGCCTTCGGGTGGGCGCTGTATCACGCGCCTGAAGCACCGCTTGCCCGCCCCGATGTGCTGCACGGTCAGGCCGGGCCGTGGCCGTTCCGCTTGGCCGAAGACCGTCAGGGCCCGCCCACGCTCGCGCCCCTGGGTGTCCCGATCAAGACCTGGCACCTGCGTTTCTGCGAGGGTTGCGATACCGAAATTCGTGCCGCCTACCTGAAAGTGCATAAACCGCGCAGCACGCGCAACGCCGGTACGCTCTTCGAGGGCCGCCACTGGGATCGCCGCGCCCTCGTCCAGTTGCCGAGCAACACCGCCGCAGACAGTGAACTATGGCTCACGGTGGTGGGGCGGGATGGCACAGTGCATCAGGTGGCATGGCGTATGGACGAAGCCTCCCCGGCAACCGTAGCGTGGTTTACTGAACGGCAGGGCAGACAGTGAAGGCCGGATTGCGGCGTCTGGGGCGGACTCTCATCAGCCTGCTGGCTCTGGCCGGCCTGGCGCTATTGCTGTGGTGGAACTTCTTCCGCAGCGTAGTGGCCTTGCCCGTCACTTGTTTAACCCAACGATCCGCCGCGCACGGCCAAAGCCTGAATCAGTGGGTCAGCGAAGCAATCAGGCAGGCGGCATTGGCCCGACTGAGCGCCCGCCGGTCAGAGCCGTCGGAGTGACCCGGAGTGCTGCAATGGCGCCATTCCGGAACAAGTTTTCGCCACCGCACGCTCATGATGCCTCGATCAACGCGAGCGCATCGGCCGGCGAAAGGATGCGCAAGCCCTCGGGCGGCTCCAGGTCCAGCAGATCGCGGTCGCCACTGACCAGCCACTCGGCGCCTCCGGCCTGTGCCAGCCAGATGAACTTGTCGTCATCCGCATCGCGGCTCAATGGACGCAGGCCCTCCGGCGGCAATTTGATCCACTCTCCCACCGCGCTCAGGTCGTGCAGCAGCAGGAGGCGGTTTTCCAGGCTCAGGTAGCGGTCGAACTTGGGGCGCCACAAACGGGTTTCGAGCTCTGCGAAGGTTTCCTCGCAAAACAGTAGCCGACCATGCTCCAGTAGCCAGAAGACGATGCGTGCGGGAGACGAGCCCGGCGACAGGGTAGCGCTGATCAATACGTTGCTGTCGACGACCGCGCGCTTAGCTTTCATCGGCCAGCAGTTTTTCCAGCTCCGCTTCGGTCAGGCCTTGGGCCGCCGCTGCGTCGGCGGTCTGCTCCAGGGTGCGGCGCAGGCGGTCGGCATAGAAGGCGCGCATGGCGGCGTAGTCTTCCGGCGAGACCATCACGCCCACCACGCGGTTGCGGCGGGCAACCTGCACGGGTTCGCGCTGTACCCGGTCAAGCAGTTCCCCAAAGCGGGTTTTGGCTTCGTTGGCGGTAAAGGTCAGCATGGTCGGCTCCGGCACGTTGTTTCGTTCATATTAGACGAATCGTTCGATTCGATCTACGAGCAGGCGGTGACGGCAACGCGTCACCTAGTGGTATCGCGATGCGCCCGCGCCATCCCGATGAAGGCGCGCAGGTAATCGGTATCGCCGTCCGCCTCGCGGTAGCCCAGGAAGATCTGCTTGTCCACGCCCTGCGCCCCCAGCTTGACCGGCAGCACGCCGAAGCGCTCCGCGTTCTCCTCCACCAGCCAGCGCGGCAGCGCGGCCACGCCGCGGCCGCTGGCGACCATCTGCAGCATGATGTCGGTGGTCTCGATGGGCTTGTGGCGCTTGGGCGCAATGCCTGCCGGGGTGAGGAAGCGGGTGTAGATGTCCAGCCGGTCCAGGCTCACCGGATAGGTGATCAGCGTTTCGTCCGACAACTGTTCCGGCCGCACGTGACGGGTCTTGCCCAAGGGATGCTGGCGGCCGACCACCAGCACCTGCTCGTAGTCGAACACCGGCTCGAACACCAGTCCGTTCTTGTGCAGCGGGTCCGGCGTGACCAACAGGTCGATCTCATAGCCGAACAGCGCGCCGATGCCGCCGAACTGGAATTTCTGCTTCACATCCACGTCCACCGCCGGCCACGCGGCCAGGTAGGGCGAGACGATTTTCAGTAGCCACTGGTAGCAGGGGTGGCATTCCATGCCGATGCGCAGCGCGCCGCGCTCGCCCTGGGCGAACTGGCGCAGGCGTTCTTCCGCCAGCGCGAGCTGCGGCAGCAGGCGCCGGGCCACCGCCAGCAGGTATTCGCCGGCCTGGGTGGGCCGCAGGCTGCGCCCCTCGCGGTGCCAGATGGCGGTGCCGAGTTGGTCTTCCAGCTTGCGCACGGTGTGGCTGAGCGCCGACTGGGTGACGTGCAGCTTTTCGGCGGCGGCGGTCAGGGAGCCGTACTGATCGACGGCGCGGACGATTTCCAGGTGGGCGCGTTCCAGGATGGGCATGAGATTACGTGAGCCATGTTAATGGATGGATGAAACAATACCATTTTTATTCATGGCTGATGCGCCCTAGGATGGCGCCACGACCAACTGTTATCCGCAATCCTCATGGCACTCACGCACAACCTCGGCTTTCCGCGCATCGGCGCCAAGCGCGAACTCAAGTTCGCCCTCGAATCCTACTGGAAGGGCGAATCCTCCCTAGACGAGCTGAAATCGGCCGGCGCCGCGCTGCGCCAACGCCACTGGCAGGCGCAAGCCGGGCTGGATCTGGTGCCGGTGGGCGATTTCTCGTTCTACGACCAGGTGCTCGACATGAGCTTCACGCTGGGCAACCTGCCCGAGCGCGTGCAGGGCTTCCACGGCGATGCGCTGGACAACACTTTCCGCGTGGCACGGGGCAGGTCTGCCGAGTCGCACGCCGCGTGCTGCGGCGGCGTGGCCGCCGGCGAGATGACTAAGTGGTTCGACACCAACTACCACTACATCGTCCCGGAATTCACCGCCGCCACCGAATTCCGCCTGGACGCCTCGCGCCTGCTGGCGCAGCTCGCCGAAGCCAGGGCGCAGGGCGTGCGCGCCAAGCCGGTGATCGTCGGCCCGGTGACCTATCTGGCGATCGGCAAGGCCAAGGACGGCAGCAACCGGCTGGACCTGCTGCAGCGCCTGCTGCCGGTGTATGCCGAACTGCTGGAGACCCTGGCCGCGCAGGGCGTGGAGTGGGTGCAGATCGACGAGCCCATCCTGGTCACCGAACTGGATGCCGACTGGCAACATGCCTTCAACACCGCCTACCACCACCTGAAGAGCAGCCGCGTCAAGCTGCTGCTGGCGACCTATTTCGGCCAACTGGCGGAAAACCAGTACCTCGCCGCCAACCTGCCGGTGGCCGGGCTGCACGTGGATGCGATCAACGGGCGCGACGACGTGCTGCCGCTGATCGGCCTGCTGCCCTCGCACAAGGTGCTGTCGCTGGGCGTGATCAACGGCCGCAACATCTGGAAGACGGACCTTGCCGCCGTGCTCGACTGGCTGGAGCCGCTGGCCGAACGCCTGGGCGACCGCCTGTGGATCGCGCCGTCGTGCTCGCTGCTGCACGTGCCGGTGGATCTCTCCAGCGAACACAAGCTGGACCCGGAACTGAAGTCCTGGCTGGCCTTCGCGCTGCAGAAGCTCGGCGAACTCGAGGTGCTCGCCGCCGCATTGCGCGAAGGGCGCGGCGCGGTCGCCGATGCACTGGCCGCCAACCAGGCCGACTTGGCCGCCCGGCGCAGCTCGCCGCGCGTGCACAACCCCAAGGTGCAGGCCGCGGTGGCGCGCATCGACGCCCACCTGGGCATGCGCGAAAGCAGCTACGCCAAACGTGCGCCCAAGCAGGCCGAACGGCTGCAACTGCCGGCCTACCCGACCACCACCATCGGCTCCTTCCCGCAGACCGCCGAAATCCGCCAGGCGCGCGCCGGGTTCAAGGCCGGCCGGCTGGACGCCGCCGCCTACAAGGCGGCCATGCAGGCCGAGATCGCCCGCGCCGTGCGCGAGCAGGAAGCGCTGGGGCTGGACGTGCTGGTGCACGGCGAGGCCGAGCGCAACGACATGGTGGAATACTTCGGCGAACAGCTCGACGGCTACGCCTTCAGCCAGTTCGGCTGGGTGCAGTCCTACGGCTCGCGCTGCGTCAAGCCGCCCATCCTGTTCGGCGACATCAGCCGCCCGCACCCGATGACCGTGGAGTGGATCACCTACGCCCAGTCGCTCACCGCGAAGCCGATGAAGGGCATGCTCACCGGCCCGGTGACCATCCTCAACTGGTCCTTCGTGCGCGACGACCAGCCGCGTTCGGCCTCGTGCAAACAGCTCGCCCTGGCGACCCGCGAGGAAGTGCTGGACCTGGAGAAGGCTGGCGTGCGCGTGATCCAGATCGACGAGGCCGCGCTGCGCGAAGGGCTGCCGCTGCGCCGCGCGCAGTGGAAGGAATACCTCGACTGGGCAGTGGAATCCTTCCGCATCACCGCCAACGGCGTGCGCGACGAAACCCAGATCCACACCCACATGTGCTACTCCGAGTTCAACGACATCATCGAGTCCATCGCCGGCATGGACGCGGACGTAATCACCATCGAGACCTCGCGCTCCGACATGGAGCTGCTCGACGCGTTCGAGAACTTCCAGTACCCCAACGAGATCGGCCCCGGCGTGTACGACATCCACTCGCCCAACATCCCCACGCAGGCGCACATCGTGCAACTGATGCGCAAGGCCGCCGAGCGCATTCCGGCCGAGCGCCTGTGGGTGAATCCCGACTGCGGGCTGAAGACCCGTCAATGGGCGGAGGTGATTCCGGCACTGACCAACATGGTGGCTGCTGCCAGGGCGCTGCGCGCTGCGGTCTGAAGCGGGTGTTTTACGAGGGCGGGGCGGATCTTCGCCGCAGTGCCGGCAGCGCTGCCCAGGCGGCCGCGCTGCCCAGCGTACAGGCCGCGCCGCCGGCCAGCAGCGCCGTCGATACCGTGAAGCGGCGCGCCACGTAGCCCATCTGCAGGCCGCCGAGGGCTGGCCCCAACGTGGATTGCACCAGCCAGAAGGCCGACACGCGCCCGCGCAGCGCGTCCGGCGTGTGCTGCTGGAGCAGTGCGCCGCGCACGATGTCGCCCACCGTGTCGGCGATGCCGGCGAGCGCCAGGCAGGCCAGCATGGCCCACAGGCTGCCGGCCAGGCCGGCGGCGGCCACCGCCAGGCCCCACAGCACCGCCATGGCCGCCAGCAGGCGGCCGGGGTGCTGCAGACTGCGCGTCCACCCGGAGCACAGCGCGGCCAGCAGCGCGCCCAGTGCCGGCGCCGCGTGCAGCACGCCGACCAGGGCCGCGTCGCCGCCCAGCGTTTCGCTGGCGATCTGCGGCAGCAGCACGAAGGGCATCGCCAGCAGGCTGGCGATCAGGTCCAGCCACAGCATGGCGGCGATCATCGGGCTGCGGCGGATGAAGCGCAGCCCGTCGCGCCATTCGGCGAGCACGCCGGTGTTCTCCGGGGCCGGCCGGGCATCCGCTTGTGCGGGTTTGATGCGGGGCAGGCGTGCGAGCAGCAGCGGGGTGAGCGCCGAGGCCGCCAGCACCACGGCGTAGCAGCCGGCCAGCCCCGTGCCGGCGATCAGCGCACCGGCGAGGACCGGGCCGATCAATGCGGCGAGTTGCGCGGCAATCGCGCTCAGCGCGCCGGCGGCGGCGAGCTGTTGGCGTTCGACCACGGCGGGCAGCGCGGCCAGCAGCGCGGGCGCGCCGATGCCGCCGGTGAACCCGCCGGCCAGCGCCGCCAGGTAGATCAGGCCGAGCTGGGGCTGCGGCAGCAGCGCGTTGCCGAACAGCAGGGCGATCACGCCGACGTAGGCGATGCGGCTGCCGACCATCAGCGCGCGGCGGTCGTGCCGGTCGGCCAGGCGGCCGCCGAACACCAGCCCGGCGAGCTGCCCGCCGGCCAGGCAGAAGCCGACCAGCGCCACGTGCAGGGAGGATTGCGTCAGGCCATACACCTGCCAGGCCACCGCGACGGCGTTGATGGCATACACCATCAGCGCCACGCCGCGCGCCAGGTAGAGCAGGCGGAAGGCCGGGCTGGCGCGCAGCGGGGAGATATCCACCGCGAAACGGGCGAGGCGCGACAGGTGCCGTGCGGGCCGGGCCGCGTCGCCCGGCCCGGGACAGGACTCGGCCACCGATTCAGGGCGGAGCGCGCCGGCCGGCGCGGGGCGGGCGGATTCCTCCGCCCTGGAAGCGGGCGGCTCAGTCACTTTCGGGCGCGTGCTTGAACTCGGTTTCGCTGCGCCCGCGCCGCCAGTAGGCCACCACCAGATGTTCGGCGGCGGTGAGCCCGCGTTCCTTGCGCACGTACTCGCGCACCGCGCGGAAGGCGTCGAACTCCAGCCCGGCCCAGACGAACCACCGCGTGCCGGGCGCCGGCCAGTCCACCGCGCGCACGGCGTCCGGCAGCAGCGCGGTGGTGCCGGGCGCGTGCGTGCCGCGCAGCAGCCAGCGCACGGCGATGCCGGCGGGCGCGCGCAGGTTCAGCCTGCCGCTGTCGTCCTGGGTTTCGATCAGCGCCACGCCGCGCGCTTCGGCCGGCAGGTTTTCCAGGATGCGCGCGATGGCGGGCAGCGCGGTTTCGTCGCCGGCGAGCAGATACCAGTCGGCCTCGCGCGCGCCCAGCCCGCCCGGCCCGCGCATGCCCACCAGATCGCCGGGGCGGGCGCGCTGCGCCCAGCTGCCACCGGGGCCGGAAGGTTCGTGCAGCACCATGTCGATGTCCAGCGTGCCGGCCGCCGGGTCGATGTGGCGGATGGTGTAGGTGCGCACGTCCAGCCGCTTGTCGCCCTCCGGCATGCGCGGCAGGCCGTTGGCCGCCAGCGTCGGCCATTCCGGCTCCGTGTCGCCCGGCTGCGGCAGCAGCAGCTTGCAGTGCAGGTTGCCCAGGGCGGCATAGCGTTCGAGGCGCTCGCCGGCCAGCGTGATGCGGCGCATGCGTGGGGTGAGGTCGCGCACGGCGGTGACCCGCAGCACGCGGAAGGCCGGCGGTTCGCGCAACTGGCTGCCGTCGCCCCGCCAGCGGATTTCGCCGGCGCCGGCGGAGAACTCCTGCAGGTGGCTGACCACCGTGACCTGGAGGTCGTGCAGGGCTTCCAGCGTGGCGGCCTCGGCGCGGATGTCGAGCTGTTCGCCGTCGACACGGATGCGTACGCATCCGCCGTCCACGGAGAGCGTCCAGTCGGCCCCTTCGCGCTGAAACTGGAAGCCGTGTTCGCGCACGTGCTCGCCCAGGCGGGTGAGGGTGTCTTCGGGGGCAGGCAGGCGGATGTGCGCCTGCGCGGAAAGCTGGGTCATGGTGAAACGTTCCTCGGTCGGGAGGGAGATTGGATTCAGCGGGTTCAGCAGGCTCAGGCCCGCGGCGTTTCTTCGGCCGGGCCGTCGATGAGCACCACCGTGCGGCCGCGCTCGCAGCGCTGCACGCGCGCGTCCACGCGGTACACGGTGCGCAGCATGTCCGGGGTGATGGCCGTCTGCGGCGTGCCGCAGGCGTGCAGGCGGCCGCGATCCAGCACCAGGATGCGGTCGGCCCATTGCGCGGCCAGCGCCAGGTCGTGCAGCACCGCGATGACCAGATGGCCGTCGTCGGCCAGCCTGCGCACGGTGTTCATCACCCGCCACTGGTGGCGCAGGTCGAGCGCACTGGTGGGTTCGTCGAGCAGCAGGATGGGCGAATCGCGCGCGATGGCCTGGGCCAGCGCAGCCACCTGGCGCTGGCCGCCGGAGAGCTGGTCCAGGCGCCGCAGGGCCAGGTCGTCGATGCCCAGGCGTTCGAGCACCGCCATGGCGGCGAGCTGTTCCGCGCTGGCGGGCAGGTTCTGCGCCTGCATGGCGGTCAGGGTGACTTCCAGCACGTTCAGCGCGGCGGTTTCCGGCAGGCTCTGCGGCATGTAGCCGATGGTGCGCGCCAGCGCGGCACTGGACAGGGCGAGCAGGTCCTGGCCGTCCCAGCGTATCTGGCCGCTGGCCGGCACCAGTTGCGCGAGCGCGCGCAGCAGGGTGGATTTGCCGGTGGCGTTGGGGCCCACCAGGGCCACCAGTTGGCCGGGCAGCAGCGGCGGCAGGCTGAGGTCGCTCAACACCGCGCGGTTGCGGTAGGACACGGTGAGATGCTGGATTTCCAGCGCCGGGCCGGAGTGCGAAGGGTTCATGGATTCATCTCCGCCGGTGGCGCCGGGTGATCAGCGCGAGGAACACCGGCAGGCCGACCAGCGAGGTGGCGATGCCCACCGGCACCAGCACGCCGGGCACCAGCGTCTTGCTGATCACCGAGGCCAGCGACATCAGCAGCGCGCCGCACAGCACGCTGGCCGGCAGCAGGAAGCGGTGGTCCTCGCCGACCAGCAGGCGCGCCATGTGCGGGCCGACCAGGCCGACGAAGCCGATGGTGCCGACCAGCGCCACCGCCGTCGCGGCCAGCAGGCTGGCGCGCACCAGCGCCCACAGGCGCAGGCGGTCCACGTTGACGCCGAAGCTGCGCGCGCGGTCGTCGCCCAGGCGCAGCGCGGTGAGGCGGCGCGCGGCGCGCCAGGAAAAGGGCAGGGTCACGGCCAGCACGGCGGCCAGCAGGCCGACGCTGGGCCAGTCGGCGCGCGCCAGGCTGCCCATGGTCCAGAACACCAACTGCTGCAGGGCGTCCTCGCTGGCGACGAACTGCAGCAGGGAGAGCAAGGCGCCTGCGGCGAAGCCGATGGTGATGCCGAACAGCACCAGGGTTTCCGGCCCGGCGTGGTGGGTGCGCGCGAGCACCTGCAGGAGCAGCAGCGCGCCGAGCGCGAACACGAAGGCGTTGGCGGGCACCAGCCAGGACAGATCAACCCCTGGAACGCCCACCCCGAGCACGATGGCGAGCGCGGCGCCGAGCGCCGCCGAGGACGATACGCCGAGGGTGAACGGTTCGGCCAGCGGGTTGCCCAGGATGGTCTGCATTTCCATGCCGGCGAGCGCCAGCGCCATGCCCACTAGGATCGCCAGCACGGCGATGGGCAGGCGCACGTCCCACAGGATCACGCGTTGTCCGTGCCCCAGGGAGGCCGGGTCGAGCAGTCCGCGCAGGGCGTCCGCGAAGCCGAGCGACGAAGGGCCGCTGACGAAGTCGGTGAGCGCGCTGGCCAGGGCGATCGCCACCAGCAGGGCCACCAGCGCGCGGCGCCGCCACATCAGCCGGCGGTAGTCGCCCAGGGTGCGCAGCCCGGCTGCCGAGACCGTGGCGGCCGGTTTGTTCCCGTCCGCGTGCGTCATCGGGTGCTCCGCGCGGGGGCGGGAAAGCCGGCGGGCTGCCCCGGCGCGTTGGTCCAGAAGGTGCCGCGCAGCGGGGTGGCGAGGAAGCGGGTGTTGATCTCGTCCAGCGTGGCCTGCGGGTCGATGTCGGCGTACAGCTCGGGCAGCACCCACTTGGCGACCACTTCGAGGGCGACGATGCTCAGGCCGCCGGTGAGCGGGAACCAGATGCCGTGGGCGCGGCCGTCCTCCACCGCGCGCACGCCGGACATGCCCTTGCGCGCCAGCGCGCGGCCCAGCGAGGCCTGCGCGGCGTCCGGCGTGGTGCGCACGCCGAGCACCAGTCCGCCGCGTTCGGCGAGGTAGGCGCCGCCCACGCCGATGTACACCTCCGGTGCCTGGTCGAGCACGTATTCCAGGCTCAACTGGCCGAACATGCCGGGCAGCACGTCCTCGCCGATGTGCCGGCCGCCGGCATGGGTGACGAGGTCGCCGATGCTCTCGCCACGCCCCACCGACGAGCAACAGGCGGCGCTGCCCGCGTGCGGTTCGAGCAGCACGGTGGGACGCTGGCGGACGGTGGCGGCGCGTTCGCGGATGCGCTCGAGGCGTGCCTGGAAGAAGCGCACGTAGGCTTCGGCCTGTTCGCTGCGGCCGATCAGCACGCCGAGCTGCTGCAGGCCTTCCAGCGGTTCGGCGGTGCGGAAGCTGGGCGTCAGGCGCAGCACCGCCACGCCGATGCCGGCCGCTTCCAGCCGGCGGATCAGCTGTTCGGCGGCGTTGAAGCGCGGATGCAGCACCACCAGGTCGGGCTGCAGGGCGATGACGCGTTCGAGCGGGAAGTTGTTCGGATCATCGACGCTGAGCTGCAGGATGTCGTCGAAGGCGGGGTCGGCCGCGCGCAGTGCGCCCAGCGTGTCCGCGTCCAGGCGCCAGCGGTTCCACGCCACCAGGCGCTGTGCCGGGCGGTCGTCGATCAGGGCGAGCGAAATGAAGTCCGTCGTGTCGGTCAGCACGATGCGCTGGGCGGGCTGCGCCAGCACCACGCGGCGGCCGGCCTGGTCGGTCACCGCCACCTCCGCCGCCGCGGGGCTTGCCCCCAGCGACAGCGCGGACAGCAGGCCGATCAGGCCGGCGCGCAATGCCACGGAAAAGCGGCCTGCGCCCATCAGAAGCTCGCGTTCAGCGCGACCCACAGGCGGCGGCCTTCGTCCTGCAGCCAGTTGCCGTCCAGCCCGGTGGCGCGCGTGCGGTCGTCCACCGCGACCATGCGGTCGGTGACGTTGAGCAGGGCGAACTTGAGCTTCAGCGCGGAACTGAAGTTGTACTGCCCGCCGACGTCCAGCGTGGCCGAGGCCGGGCGCTCGCGCACGTTCATCGCGCCGTTGCGGAAACCGGCCCAGTACGACTTGCCGTAGTAGTTGGCGCGCAGGTAGGCGGAGAAGGCGTCGCCGGGGGTCCAGTCGAGCTGCGCCTTGACCATGTGCTCGGGCGTCTTGTCCAGCGGCTTGCCGTCGAGCGAACTGTTGTCGAAGGAGAATTCGCCGCCGCCCTCGCGCTTGGACTTCACGTAGGTGTAGTTGCCGTCGAAGCTCAGCGTGCGGGTGAGCGGGAAATTCAGCGCCACTTCCAGGCCGCGGATGGTGACGTTGTCGATGTTGTCGTAGATATAGATGGTGCGGGACGGCATGCGCGGATCGACCACGCCGGTGTCGTAGCTGGCCACCTTGTTCTTGAAGTCGTTGTTGAACACCGTGGCGCTGAGGCTGGCGCGCGGCGCCCACTGCCAGGCCACGCCGAATTCCTGGGTCAGGCTGGTTTCCGGATCGAGGTTGGGGTTGCCGCACAGGTTGCCGCGGCTGGGCGTGTTGCCGCCGGTGGTCATGCAGTAGCCCGCCACGCTCTGGCGCAGCGTGGGCGCCTTGAAGCCGCTGGCGATGCCGCCGCGCAGGGTCCATGCGTCGTCGAGCTGGTACACGCCATACAGGCGCGGCGACCAGTGCGAGCCGTAGAGGTCGTGGTGGTCGAGGCGGGCGCCGGCGGTCAGCGTGAAGCGCTCGTTGAGGAAGAAGTCGTCCTCCACCGACAGGGCCCACGAATCGATGTCCACCTTGTCCACGTTGGCCGTCGGGAAGCCGGGGATGGCGTCCTGCTGGCTGATGCCGCTGACGCTGCCGCGCTGGTACTGGGCGCCGAGGCGCAGCAGGTGGCGCGTGAAGGGCAGCGAGAGCTGGCCGTCGAGCACGGTGTTGGTCACTTCCGGGCGGGCCACGTTGCGCGCGCCGTTGGTGTAATCGACCTGCTTGCCGATCTCCTGGCTGAGCGCCACGCGGGAGTTGCCGAAGGACCAGCGCCCCTCGTGGGTGAGGGCGAAGTGGTCGCGGCTGTGGCGGGTTTCGGTGGCCGCCGCGGTGGCCGCGATGGAGTGGCCCGGCTCGCGCAGATGGCTGAAGGTCTCGGTGCCCAGGTCCAGGGTGAGGTCCTGGCGGTCGCTCAGCTTGGCGCTGAGCTTGGCGCCGATGGAACGGTCGCGCAGGCCATGGGCGCCGCTGACGTACGGGCGGGCGTAGTAGATGTCGTCTTCGTAGCGGCGCAGGTACTGGCCATAGATCTGCAGGCCGAGCGCGTCGGCCTTGATCGGCCCGCCCACCCAGAAATCGGCCTGGCGGCTGTCGCCGAGCTCGGAATGCTCCTGCCGGGTCGCGGACAGGGTGACCGAGCCGTGCCACTCGGAGGGCACCTTGCGGGTGATGATGTTGACCACGCCGCCCATCGCGTCGGCGCCGTACAGCGTGCCCATAGGGCCGCGCACCACCTCGATGCGCTCGATGGCGTCGAGCGGCGGCAGGAAGTTGGCCTGTACGCCGCCGGTGCCGCGGTTCATGGTCTCGCGGGTGTTCTGCCGTTTGCCGTCCACCAGGATCAGCGTGTATTCGCCAGGCATGCCGCGGATCGAGATATCGGCGGAATTCGGGCTGTCGCCATGCACGCTCACCCCTTCCAGACGGTTGATCGCATCGGCCGCGCTGCTCACCGGCAGCTTGTCGAGTTCCTCGCGGGTGATGACGGAGATCGACGCCGGCGCGTCCTTGACCATCTGCTGCTTGCCGCTGGCGGTGACCACCACCTCGCTCAGCACGCCGTCGTTCTGGGCGTGCGCGCACGTGGCGCCGGCCAGCATGCCGATGGCGGCCAGGATGCGGATGGAGAGCGGGCTGGAGGCGCGGCGGCGCGGGAACGCTGGAGTGGCGGCGGATTTCATGGCGATAGTGACCTTCGGGTGCGGTGGAGTCGCGCAGCGGCGACGGAGGGCTCGGCAGCACGCGGCACCTGCCTGCGTGCTTCAGCGGGTGATTTCAGCACCCAGCTCCACCTCCGTGGTTTGCCGGAAACGCGCGGATGTTTGCGCGGCGCGCGCGATCGTCAGATGCGCGCGCGCACCAGCTTGGGGGACAGGCCGAAGCGGCGCTTGAAGGCGGTGGCGAAGTTGGCGGCGCTGTTGTAGCCCGCCGCGTAGGCGGCCTGGGCCACGCTCAGGCCGCGCTGTTCCAGGTCGATGCGCGCCTTGTGCAGGCGGGCGTCGCGGCGGAATTCGGCGATCGAGGTGCCGTAGGCCGCGCGGAAATGGCGCTGCAGCGCGCTGGCGCTGAGTCCGGCCCAGCGGGCGATGTCGTCCAGGCTGAGATCCAGCGCCTCGTCGCTGGAGAGGAATTCGCGCAGGCGCGCCAGGCGCTGGTGCTCGCGCGGCGGCAGACTGGTGTGCCCGCCCTGGCCGGCCAGGTTGCTCAGGGCCTCGTGCGCCAGTTCGATGGCCCGGCTGCTGATCAGCAGCCTGCCCACCGGCGCCGGGCCGGCGGTCAGCTGCAGCAGTTGCTCGGCCAGCGCGACGGCGCGCGGCGAGGGCTGCCAGGGCTGGACCGCCAGATGGCGGCCGAGGAAGTCGCGCACCCCGGGGTCCGTCTCCGCGTCGCCCAATCCCTGGCGCTGCAGCCAGTCCGAGGACAGGAACAGGCTCACCTTGCGTTCGTGCTTGCCGCGCTGCCAGCGCCGCTCGAAGGTTTCCAGATGCGTGGTGCCGACCATCATGCCGCGCGGGCAGGGCTGCTGCCGTCCCGCCGCCAGATCGACGTGGCGGGCGCCGAAGGAGACATCCACGTTGCCGGCCAGCAGCACGGTGACGCGCAGGCCGGGCGCCGCCGAGACCCGGGAGCGCAGATCGCGCAGATCACAGTTCTGCGTGCAATGCACCTCGAGTCCTTCCTGCGCGCCCAGGCGGAACACGCGTCCGGCGAGCACCGGCTCGTCCGGCGGCATGCGCACGCCGACGAAGTGGTAGTCGCCGCCGCAAAAATCCCCAGCGCGCATCATGCCGGACGGCAGAAGGGGATTGCGGGCGTGTTCCGTGCTCAGTGCTGAGTTCATGCTGGTCGGGGTATCCGATGGGCCGTGCGGCCGTCGTGTGGGGTGGCTGGACCGATGTCGACGGAAGAGTTAATTATTAATGATAACCATTATTATTTGATCTGATAGCAAGGAGCGCAAGCCCGTTCTTGCACAAGACCGGTGCGGCGGCCCCGGTCCGTTGTTTTGGCGCATCCGCCGCGCGATGCGCCGGGCCGGGCGCCGTGCAAGGCCGGGGAGGGGGTGATGGAACCCTAATTGCGGGGGGGCTTGCTTTCGCCGAATACTGCTTGGCGAGCCCCGGGAATGGCCGCGGGGTTTCGCCGCCACGGCGCACGGATAAAACAGACCAGACAGAGAACCCGCAGGAGGAAACCCGAAATGACGCTGCCCACCCATGTCCGCACCCACAAACTCTCGGCCGATGCCTTCCTGTGCGCGGCCGGCTTCAACCTGATCGGCGCCGATTCGCCCGCCATCGAGGCGATGACCGATTTCTCCCGCACGCAGGCGGTGAGCATTCCGGTACAGGCTTCGGTGAATGACGCCAATGCCTACATGATTTCGCGCGGCGTGCGACTGCTGGTGGTGGTGGATGGCAACGAGCGTATCGCCGGACTGATCACCGCGCGCGACATCCTTGGCGAGAAGCCGGTCCAGGTCGCCCAGGCGCGCGGCGTGAAGCACGAGGAACTGCTGGTGCGCGACCTGATGACGCCGATCGGCGCGATCGACACGCTCTACCTGGACGAGGTGCTGAACGCCCGGGTGGCCGACATCCTGGATGCGCTCAAGCAGTTGGGCCGCCAGCACATCCTCATCGAGGACACCGACCCGGTGACCGGTCTGGCGCGCGTGCGCGGGCTGTTCTCGGCCACGCACATCGGCCGCCTGCTCGGCGTGCCGGTGCTTGGTTTCGACCTGCCGCGCACCTTCGCGGAGATCGAGGCGGCGCTGGCGGGGTGAAGCCGTCCGGGGCCTGCGCGCGGTGCCGGACGCGTCAGTCCGGCAGCCGCGTCAGCGCGCGCGTGCGCCAGTCGAGCACGGCGGTATGCACGTGCATGCGCGCCGCCAGTTCCGGCTGGGCTTCGGCGATCACCCCGGCGGCGAAGTCGGACAGGAAGCGCGCCTTCAATTCCGCGCGGGCGCGGTCCATGCCGGGGTCGACGTAGGGCGCCGAGGCGAGCAGCAGGAAACCGTCCGGCGGAATCCGCCCGCAGTCCATGTTGGCCTGGATGATGCCGGCGGCCTTGCGCACCGGATCGCCCAGATCGGGGCTGTACGGGCCGATGATCAGCGCCAGGTTGGGGGTGTGCAGGAAATCGAAGCCACGCCCCAGGCAGATCGTCCATTCGCGGTGCTCGATGTCCAGCTCGCGCGGGCGCCCGCGCGTCGCAGCGACATGGGCGAGGTTGCCCTCGACCAGCGGCACGAGGTCGTTGAGCACCTGCCCCGGCATGTCGGGGAAGAGCCGGGCGAGGCGTTGACGCAGCCAGGGCGCCTCGTCCGGCGCCAGCGCGGCGACGTCCAGCGTTTCACCGGAATCGGCATGCAGCACCAGCGCCTCCTCGTCGGTTTCGAAGCCGCATACCAGCGGATACACGGTGCCGTGGCCGCCGCCGAACACCTGTTCGAACTGCCGGCGGATGGCGAAGGTGTGCTCGCGCGCGGCGGCGGTGTCGAAGGCGAAGCCGGCGCAGCCGCGCGCCGGGTCGCCCTTGGAATAGTGGTAGGTCACCAGGGCCAGCGCGCGCCGGCCGTCGTGCACGATGTCCTGCACGTATTCGGCGAGCACTTCGCCCAGATGCGGCCAGCCCAGGTTGAACATGCCGCCGAGGTTGCGGAAGGGCTGCACGATGCCTCTGGGGGTGCGCGTGGCGATGGCGATGTTGATGCGTCCGTCCATGCACTTGAGTGCCATGATCGCGGTGGGGTGCTCGGCCAGGTAGCGTGCGCGGGCCAGCTGGGTTTCCGGGCTGGCGAATTCGGCGGCGTGCTGGCGGGCCAGGCCGAACAGCCAGTCGATGCGTTCGCCGATCGGTTTTTCGTGCAGAGCCATCCCGCCTTCCCCCAATGCGCCCGAAGTTCCGCATGGTACTCCGAGGTCCGGCGTTGCCGGCGGGGTTCGCGGTCCGTGCCTGGGTGGTCTGCCGGAGCCGGTCCGTACCGCAACCGGCAGACACGAATCCTTATCGTCCGCCGGACGCCGGCCGCGCCATAATGGCCTGCCCGGCGAGGCCGGGCTGATCGAGGTTGCGGGGGATTCTATGAAGAACAGGACGGCCGGCCTGGTGGCGGTGTTGCTGAGTTGTGCGGGGGCCACGGCCCACGCGGTGGAACCGGAAGACCTCGGCGCCTGCGCGCGCGTCGTCGAGGATGCCGCGCGGCTGGCCTGCTACGACCGCCTCGCCAGCCGCGCAGCGCCGTCCGCGCCCGCGAGCCCCGCCGGCAGCGCACTCGTGGCGGCGTCCGTGCGTTTGCCGGAGGAGCCCAGGGGCGAGCCGCCCAGCGCCAGCTTCGACGATCCGGTGCACGACGCGGCGCCGGCCACCAGCCCCCTGCAGGCGCGCTGGGAACTGACCGCCGACACCGACCGGGGCACCTTCGGCCTGCGCCCGCACCGGCAGAACTACGTCGTCTACAAGAGCACCAACCGCGTCAATGACCACCCCTTCCGCCCGCTGCTCGACATGGCGCCGGGCGAGGATCAGCGACTGGACTCCAACGAGCTCGGGTTCCAGCTGTCGTTCAAGACCAAGCTGCTCGGCAATCTGGGCGGCACCGGCAGCAATCTGTGGTTCGGCTATACCCAGCAGAGCAACTGGCAGGTGTTCAACGGCGCGATCTCGCGACCCTTCCGCGAAACCAACTACGAGCCGGAAGTGGTATGGGTGGCGCCGCTTTCCCACAAGATCGGGGGCCTGCAACTGCGCTATGCCGGGCTGGGCTACGTGCATCAGTCCAACGGGCGTTCCGATCCGCTGTCGCGCAGCTGGGACCGCATGTTCGTCGAAGTGGGCGCGGAGGTCGGTGATCTGGCGCTGTGGTTCCGCCCGTGGTGGCGGCTGCCGGAATCGCGTTCGCGCGACGACAACCCGGACATCGAGGACTACATCGGCCGCGGGGAACTGGTCGGCGTGTATCGCCACGGCCAGCACCAGTATTCGGTCAAGCTGCGCAGCACCTTCAAGAACAGCCGGGGCTCGGTGGAGGCGGACTGGAGCTTTCCCGTGGCCGGCCAGCTGCGCGGCTACGTGCGCCTGTTCTCCGGCTACGGCGAGAGCCTGATCGATTACAACTGGCGGCAGACCTCGCTGGGCATCGGCCTGATCCTCACCGACCGGCTGTAGCCCGGAGAGCGTCCGTGCGCATGCGGGACGCATGGTCCAGCGTGCCGCCGGCGCGCCCGCGCCTGTCCAAGCCGGGGGTGACCTGCTAGACTGCGGAGCCGCGTCGCGGCCCGGTGCACCGCAGCGTGCGCAGCGCCTTCGCCCGTCGTTTCCGGAACTTCCCTCGGCACGCAGCACATGTTCTTCCTGAAAGCGCCTCCTGCTCCCGCGCGTTCGCGCGCATCCGCTCCCCGGAGCGTCCGGTGAGCGAAATCCCTCCGACTGAAGGCAGCATCCTGGTCGTCGATGACGAGTCTGGCATGCGCAGCTTCCTGTCCCGCGCGCTGGCGCTGCGCGGCTACACGGTGGAACTGGCCGGCTCGGCGGAAGAGGGCGCGCAGAAGTTCGAGCACACCCATTTCGACCTGATCGTCCTGGACATCGCGCTGCCCGGCAAGGCCGGCATCGAGTGGCTGAAGGAACTGAAGGCCGACGGTTTCGCCGGCGACGTGATCCTGATCACTGCCTTCGCCGACATGGAAACCGCCATCGACGCGCTGCGCGCCGGGGCCTCGGACTTCATCCTCAAGCCCTTCCGCGTGGACCAGATCGCCAACGCCATCCAGCGCTGCACCGAGCGCACCCGGCTGTCGCGCGAGAACTACCTGCTGCGCCGCCAGGTGGCCGAGAGCGCGCGCGGCGACGACGGCATGGTCGGCAGTTCGCCGGCCATCGCGCGCCTGCGCCAGATTCTCCAGCGCATCGCGCCCACGCCTTCCACCGTGCTGATCCAGGGCGAATCCGGGGTCGGCAAGGAAGTCGTGGCGCGCGCGCTGCACCAGGGTTCGCCGCGCGCCGGCAAGCCCTTCGTGCCGGTCAATTGCGCGGCAATCTCCGCCGAACTGATCGAGTCCGAGCTGTTCGGCCACGTCAAGGGCGCGTTCACCGGCGCGCGCGAGGCGCGCAACGGCCTGTTCCACTATGCCCACGGCGGCACGCTGTTCCTCGACGAGATCGGCGAACTGCCGCTGGCCCTGCAGTCGCGCCTGCTGCGCGTGCTGGAAGAGCGCCGCGTGCGCCCGCTCGGCTCGGAAACCGAGGTGCCGGTGGATGTGCGCGTGCTGGCCGCCACCAACCGCAACCTGCGCGCCGAGGTGGAAGCCTGCCGCTTCCGCGAGGATCTGTTCTACCGCCTCGAAGTCATCACCCTGACCGTGCCGCCGCTGCGCGAGCGCGCCGAGGACATCCCGGCGCTGGCCGCCGCGTTCATGAGCCAGCTCTCCATGCAGTTGGGCGTGCCGCCGCTGCTGGTGCGTCCCGAAGTTTCCGAGCGCCTGCGCGCCTACCCGTGGCCGGGCAACGTGCGCGAACTGCGCAACTTCATCGAGCGTTCGCTGCTGTTCGGCGAGTTCCCGCTCGACAGCCTGGCCGGCGCCGGCGCGCGCACCGAACCGGGCGTAGCGCGCGTGGAGGCCTCGCCGCTGCCGCTCGGCGAGGTGGAAAAGCACCACATCCTTGCCGTGCTGGAGCACTGCGGCGGCAACAAGACGCGCGCGGCCGAACTGCTCGGCGTGTCGCGCAAGACGCTGGAACGCAAGTGCGCCGAATGGGCGGTGTAGCGTGAACGCCGCCGCCCCCGAGGCGGCGCCGCGCCCGCCCGGGCGCCGCTTTCCCGGCGTGCGTTCGGTGCGCGCGCGCATGCTCGCGCTGGTGCTCGCGCCGCTGCTGCTGGGCGTGCCGGTGCTGCTCGGCATCGTCTGGGTGTGGGGCACGCAGGGCTACAACCAGTTGCTGGTCAACAAGGTCAGTTCCGATCTGCTCACCGCGCGCCAGTATTTCGAGCGCGTGCAGGAAAGTGTGGCCGGCGGCCTGGCGGGTTTCGCCGCCTCGCACCGGCTGGCGCTCGAACTGGAGCGCGACGAGGGCGGCCGGGGCGCGCTGGACGCACTGCTGAACGGCGCTGCGCTTGCCCAGGGGCTCGACTATCTGGTGCTGCTCGACGAGAACGGTCGTTTCGACGCGGGCTCGGTGCGGCTGCCGGCGCCCTTTGCCGAACGCGCCGACTGGCCGGTGGTGCGCGACGCGCTCGGCGGGCAGGCGCATCAGGCGCTCGCGGTGTTCTCGCCGGCGCATCTGCAAGCCTTGTCGCCGGCCCTGCGCGAGCGTGCCACGCTGCCGCTCATCGCCACGCCCAACGCCGCCCCGGATACGCGTCAGAGCGAAGAGCGCGGGCTGATGATCCAGGTGGCCGTGCCGGTGTTCGACGAACAGGGCGGACTGCGCGGCGTGCTGGAGGGCGGGGTGATGCTCAACCGCAACCTGGGCATCGTCGACCGCCTCAACGCGGTGGTGTACCAGGACACCTCGCTGCCGCTCGACAGCCAGGGCACGGCCACGCTGTTCCTCGGTGACACGCGGGTGGCCACCAACGTGCGCATGTTCCGCGAGGGCACGCGCGCGCTGGGCACGCGGGTATCGGCGGCAGTGCGCGAAAAGGTGCTGGAGCACGGCGAAACCTGGCTGGGCTCGGCCTTCGTGGTCAACGCGCCGTACATCTCCGGCTATTCGCCGCTGCTCGACGGCGACGGCGAGCGCATCGGCATGCTGTACGTGGGCTTCATGCAGGAACCGCTGCAGCGCGAGCTGTACCGCGCGCTGGGCGGCCTGTTCCTGCTCTTCCTGGTGGTTTCCGCGCTCGGCACGCTGGGCGCGGTGCGCTGGGCGCGCTCCATCTTCCAGCCCATCGAGCGCATGGCCGCGGTGATGCAGCGCATCGAGCACGGCGAAGAAAAGGCGCGCGTGGGCCTGGTGGGGCGCGATGACGAACTCGGCCAGCTGGCGCGCACCTTCGACAGCCTGCTGAACATGCTGGAGGCACGCCGCGCCGAATTGCAGCGCTGGGCGGGCGAGTTGGACACCATGGTGGCCGCGCGCACCGCCGAACTGGAAACCGCCAACGCCACGCTGCGCCGCGCGCGCCAGCAACTGGTGATGAACGAGAAGCTCACCGCCATCGGCGAACTGACCGCCGGGGTGGCGCACGAGATCAACAACCCGGTGGCGGTCATCCAGGGCAACCTGGAACTGCTGCGCGAGGTGCTGGGGCCGGGCGCGGCGCCGATCCGCGAGGAGATCCGCGCCATCGACGAGCAGGTGCGGCGCATCCACGGCATCGTCGCCAAGCTGCTGCAGTTCGCCCGTCCGGGCGATTTCGCCGGCTACACCGACGAGGTGGACGTCAACGCCCTGATCAACGACTGCCTGGTGCTGACCCGCCACAACCTGAGCCGCGCGCGCGTGGAGGTGCGCGTGGAACTGCACGCGGGGCGCACGGTGGAGATCAACCGCGGCGAACTGCAGCAGGTGCTGATCAACCTCATCGTCAACGCCATGCAGGCCATGCCGGAAGGCGGCACGCTGCACCTGCGCACGCGCGACACCGAAATCGAGAAGGGCGTCGATGGCGTGCGCATCGAAGTGGAAGACACCGGACAGGGCATCGCGCCGGTGCTGATCGACCGCATCTTCGACCCCTTCTTCACCACCAAGAAGCAGGACGGCACGGGCCTGGGCCTGTCGATCAGCTACGCCATCGTCACGCGCTACGGCGGGCACATCGCCGTGGACAGTGCGCCGGGGCGCGGCGCGCATTTCTCCGTGGTGCTGCGCTGCCGCCCGGTGTTCAACGAAGAGCCCAGCGCGCCGGGCTTCGCCAGACGCTTCTTCGGCCGCGAGAGCGGCTGAGCCGGGCTGGCGAAGGCCGGCGCGCGTCGTGCTGATCCGCGCGCCGGCGACGACTCAAATCTGGAAGTTCGAGAAGAGGATCGAGGCGATCAGCAACGCGATGGCCAGATTGAACACGGTGGCCGAGCCGAACACCGCGATCGGGCGCCATCCTTCCGCAAGCAGCTTGGTCAGCCGGAATTCCAGGCCGATGCTGACGAATGCGAGGATCAGGAAGTAGGCCCGCAGGGTATTGGCAGCGCTGATGCCGGCGCTCGCGCCGCCGGCGTTCACATACCAGGTCGCCACGGCCGAGGCCAGGATGAAGCCCAGCACGAACTTGGGAAAGCGCTCCCACAAGGCCTTGCTCGCGCCCTTGGTGGCGTCCTGTCCCTTTTTCTCCACGTACAGGGCGAAATAGAGTGTCAAGGCGACGGCGACCACGCCCATCAGCACGTTCTGCGCCGACTTGACGATGGCCGCGATCTGCAGCGCTTCTTCGCCGACGATCGCGCCCGCCGCCGCCACCGCCGCGGTGGTGTCGATGTTCCCCCCGATCCAGGCGCCGGCCACCGGACCGCTCAGGCCGAGCAGACCGGCCAGCCATGGCAGGAGGAAGATCGACGGCAGCGCAAAGAGGATCACCAGCGTCGCCGTGTACGCAATCTGCTCCTTCGTGGCCCTCACCGCGCCGGCCGCGGCAATGGCCGCGCTCACGCCGCAGATCGATACCGATGCGGCGAGCAGCGCCCGGAGTTTTTCGCCCACTTTCAGCTTGCCGCCGATCCACCAGGTGAAGAAGAACACCGAAGAGACGAGCAGCACCGCCTGTACCACACCCAGGGCGCCGGCCCTGGCAATGACGTGCAGTTGCACGGAGGCGCCGAGCAGCACGAGGCCGGTCTTGATGAAGAACTCGGTGCGGAACGCCGAGGCGACCTTCTCCCGGATGCCGAGCACGCCGACGATGCCGCTGCCCACGAGGCCCAGCACGATGGCGTAGACGGGGTACTCGACGGACTTCACCCAGCCCCAATCGACCCAGACGGGAACGTTCTTTTCCAGGAAGCGGGTAGCCAGGCCGAGCGCGAGGACGAGCGCCAGACCCACGAAAAACCAGGGTGCCGAGGATTGGGAGCGCTCGGCGAGCGCATCGGTTTCGGCAATATCGATGGATTCGGATCGAGTGCTCATTACCAGAGTACCTCCCTGGGAATGAAGCCGAGCAGGGCCAGCGCGAGAATCGCGAGGCCCACGATCGTCGCGAGCCAATCCTCATTCAGGGCTTTGCCGCCCGGGCCGGTATCCGTTGCGGTGGCGTCCAGATCTTCTTTCTGACTCATGGCAATTCTCCTGAACATGCAGCATGTATTTATGGCGGTGCATCGATCAGCTTGCCGGGAAGAATCTGGTCTGCTGCCGGCGCTGGTCGATGAAATCGTGCCAGCCGGCGCGGAAACTCAAAAACAAAATAAATTCATTAATTTATCCTGTGTTTGTATATCTATGCAGGCGCTATCGACAGCCCGCTAAGCAGATAAGCATCGATGTGATTCCGGCAGGCCGCAGACCGGTGCCGGGAAGCCTGCGCCCGATCACCCCGGCCATACCCGCCCGCGCTGCTTCTCAGAGCCTGTCTACGCTCTTTTCATGGGTCCCGCAGCCGCCCAAAGCGTTCCGCTCAAGGCGCGTGGCGCAGCCAATACCGGATGTCTTGGCAAGGCGTGCAACGCGGAGCGGAACGCTTTGGGCGGCTGCCCTTCGGGTTTCCCCGCCAGGCCGGCCGCTGCGGCGTTACAAATACTCGCCGGGCCACCAGCCCGACTGCGTTTTGTGCCTTGCATCGACCGGCCTGGCGGGGAAACGGGACCCATGAAAAGAGCGTAGACAGGCTCTCAGGCGCCGGCGTGCTCGCCGAGCAGCAGCAGGTAGGCGTTGGCGCCGGTGCGGCGGTAGCCGGCCTCGCCGAGCGCAAGGTCGAGTTCCAGGCTGGCCAGGTCGTCGGCCACCGGGTCGAGTTCACGCACCTTCGTGCGGTCGAACAGCTTCAGGTAGGCGTGGCAGGCATCGCAGGTTTCCGCACGCCAGAGCGGGATTTCCTCTGCTTTTTCCAGCGACTGGTAGGAAACGCCGCGCGCGTCGTGGCAATGCGTGCATTGCGCGCGCACGTGGTGCCAGGCGGTGTTGCAGTGCGCGCAGTGCAGATAGCGCAGGCCGCTGGTGGCGCTGGTTTCCAGCGTGGCGACGAGTGCGGGGCCGTCGCACACCGGACAGCTTTTCCCGATGCCTGTATGGATCTGCGGGCGCGCCAGCGCGGCCGCACCGGTGGCCAGCAGTTCGAGCGCGGCACAGGCCAGCGGGGCACCGTGCAGGTCCTCGGCACGCGTCTCACCGCCCAGCACGCGCAGGGCCAGGGCTTCACGCGTGCCGTCGTCGAGGGCGAGCAGGGCGCGCGCGGCCTTGGCGGCGGCGGGGCTATCGACGGCGGCGATGCGCTCGGCGAGCAGGACGGCGGCGCGCTGCCACAGCGGCAGGGCGGGCAGGCGGACGAGGTCGAGATGGCCGGCGGCATCCAGGCAGCCGGCCGCGCGGATGTCTTCGTCGAGAAGGCGCTGCACGTCGGCCTGCGCGTCGGCCAGATGGGCGACGAAGCGCAGCCAGTCGGCCAGCGCGGCATCGGCCGCGAGTTCGCGCAGGCGGCGTGCGCGCGCGGCAAACAGGCTGGCGGGGCGGGGGGCGAGGTGCCCGTTGGGCGTGGGGCCGGGGGTGAAATTCGGGGTCGGGGGGCTGGAGGTCATGCTGAATCCGGGGATTGCGGGTGGAAGTGCGCCGGCGTGCGGCCGGCGTTCACAGCAAGAAGCGTGCGGACGGTCTTCCGCGGTGAGATCGCCCATAAACCGGCGCGGATGGGGGCTTTTGCATTCTTGACCCTACTCAAGAACGGGTTATTTTGTCCTGCCGGTGCGCGACATTTTGTCCCGGGATTCTCTCTCGCGTAGCGTATTTCCCTTTGCAGGCACCGCTCTCCGGGTTGGCACGGATAGTGCTGAAGTAATAACCGTACCGGATGGCGCGTGTCGTCTCCGTCGCTTCACCGCGCGTGGCGGGCCCCGGGCTCGTCGACGGGGCGCGTGAGCCTTCCGGGTAACGCATTGCCAGGAGGGTTCATGCAGATCACCAGACGCCAGTTCTTCAAGATTTCCACCGCCGGGCTGGGTACTTCCAGCCTGACCGCGCTCGGCATGGCGCCCGGCGCTGCGCTGGCCGGCGTGCGCCAGTACAAGCTGCTGCGCGCCACCGAGACGCGCAACAACTGTACGTACTGTTCGGTGGGCTGTGGCCTGCTGATGTACAGCTTGGGCGACGGCGCCAAGAATGCGAAGAAGAAGATCTTCCACATCGAGGGCGACCCGGACCATCCGGTGAGCCGCGGTTCGCTCTGTCCGAAGGGCTCCGGCCTGATCGACTACATTCACAGCCCGCAGCGCCTGAAGTACCCCGAAGTGCGCGAAGCCGGCAGCAAGGAATGGAAGCGCATCGGCTGGGACGAGGCCATCGAGCGCATCGCCCGCCTGATGAAGGACGACCGCGACGCCAACTTCGTCGAGCGCAACGAGAAGGGCCAGGTGGTCAACCGCTGGACCACCACCGGCTTCCTGGGCTCCTCCGCAGCCAGCAACGAGACCGGCATCCTCGACGTCAAGTTCGCCCGCGCGCTGGGCATGGTGCACCTGGAGAACCAGGCCCGCCTGTGCCACGGCCCCTCCGTGGCCGGCCTGGCGCCGTCCTTCGGGCGCGGCGCGATGACCAACCACTGGGTCGACATCAAGAATGCCGACGTGATCCTGGTGATGGGCGGCAACCCGGCTGAAGCCCACCCGGTGGGCTTCAAGTGGGCGGTCGAGGCCAAGGTGCGCAACAAGGCCTACATGATGGTGGTGGACCCGCGCTTCAACCGCACCGCCGCCGTCGCCGACTTCTACGCGCCGATCCGCGCCGGCGCCGATACCGCCTTCCTGCTGGGCGTGGCCAACTACCTGCTGAACCACGACAAGATCCAGCACGAATACGTCAAGGCCTACACCAACGCCCCGCTGATCGTGCGCGAGGACTACGGCTTCGACGAAGGCATCTTCAGCGGCTACGACGCCGAAAAGCGCGCCTACGACCGCTCTTCCTGGGCCTACGAACTGGGCCCCGACGGCTACGCCCTGCGCGACGACACCCTGCAGCACCCGCGCTGCGTGTTCAACCTGCTGAAGATGCACGTGGAACGCTACACGCCGGACATGGTGAGCAGCATCTGCGGCACGCCCAGGGAAGATTTCCTGAAGGTCTGCGAGGTGCTGGCCACCACCTGTGTGCCCGAGCGCACCACCAGCATCCTCTACGCCCTGGGCTGGACCCAGCACACCGGCGGTTCGCAGATGATCCGCGCCTCCGCCGTCGTGCAACTGCTGCTGGGCAACATCGGCATGCCGGGCGGCGGCATCAACGCCCTGCGCGGCCACTCCAACGTGCAGGGCTTCACCGACCTGGGCGTGCTGACCACCATGCTGCCGGGCTACCTGACCCTGCCGCACGAGAACCAGCAGTCGCTGCAGAGCTACCTGGACGAACGCACGCCCAAGACCCTGGTGGCCAGCCAGGTGAACTTCTGGCGCAACACGCCGAAGTTCATGGTCAGCTTCCTCAAGGGCATGTGGGGCGACAAAGCCACCGCCGAGAACGACTTCGGCTACCACTGGCTGCCCAAGTGGGACCGCAGCTACGACGTGATGGCCTACGTGGACCAGATGTACAAGGGCAAGGTGAATGGCTACCTCGTCCAGGGTTTCAACGTCATCGCCGCGGCGGCCTCTTCCGGCAAGGTGCGCGACGCGCTGGCCAGGCTGAAGTTCCTGGTGGTGATCGATCCGCTGCAGACGGAAACCGCCTCCTTCTGGGAGAACCACGGCGAGTTCAACGACGTGGATCCGGCGACGATCCAGACCACGGTGTTCCGTCTGCCGTCCTCCTGTTTCGCCGAGGAAGACGGTTCCATCGCCAACTCCGCGCGCTGGCTGCAGTGGCACTGGGCCGGCCAGACGCCGCCCTTCGAGGCGCGCCACGACGGCAAGATCCTCGGCACCCTGCTCATGAAGCTGCGCGAGCTGTACGAGAAGGAAGGCGGGGCCTACCCGGAGCCCGTGTTCAATCTGGACTGGCACTACCACGATCCGAGCGACCCGCATCCGGAAGAAGTGACCAAGCAGCTCAATGGTTATGCCCTGGCGGACCTGCATGACGACCAGGGCAGGCTGATCGCCAGGAAGGGCGAACTGCTTTCCAGCTTCGCCCACCTGCGCGACGACGGCAGCACCTCCAGCCTGTGCTGGATCTATACCGGCTCGTGGACCCAGGCCGGCAACCAGATGGCCCGCCGCGACAACACCGACACCGGCTTCGGCAACACCCCGGGCTGGGCCTTCGCCTGGCCCGCCAACCGCCGCCTGCTGTACAACCGTGCCTCGCTGGACCCGGCCGGCAAGCCCTGGGATCCGCAACGCAAGTTCCTGCACTGGGACGGCAGCCGCTGGAGCGGCGCCGACGTGCCCGACTACCCGGTCGGCTCGCCGCCCAACAGCGGCGTCAGCCCCTTCATCATGCTGCAGGACGGCGTGGGGCATATTTTCTCCATGGGCGCCCTGGTCGATGGCCCTTTCCCGGAGCACTACGAACCGGAAGAAAGCCCGATCCCGGCCAATCCGCTGCATTCCGGTCACGGCAAGAGCCCGGTGTCGCGCATCTTCAAGGAGGATCTGCCCAGCTTCGGCACGCGCGAGGAATTCCCCTTCGTCGCCACCTCCTACTCGATCACCGAAATGTTCCGCCACTGGACCAAGCACGCGCGCCTCAATGCCATCGTGCAGCCCGAGCAGTTCGTCGAGATCAGCGAGAAGCTGGCCGCCAGCAAGGGCATCGCGGCCGGTGATGTGATCAAGGTATCGAGCAAGCGCGGCTACATCCGCGGCAAGGCGGTGGTGACCAAACGCGTGATGACGCTGCAGGTGGCGGGGCAGGAAGTCGAACAGGTCGGCATCCCCGTCCATTGGGGCTTCGAGGGCAGCACCCGCAAGGGCTTCCTCGCCAATATCCTGACTCCCCGCGTCGGTGATGCCAACACCCAGACCCCGGAATACAAGGCCTTCCTGGTCAACGTCGAGAAGGCTTGAGGAAACACACCATGTCCATGCAATCCCAAGACATCATCGGGCGCTCGGCCACCGCGGCGCTTACCCCCGCGCCACGGGTGCGCGACCACAAGATGGAGATCGCAAAGCTCATCGACGTGACCACCTGCATCGGCTGCAAGGCCTGTCAGGTGGCCTGTTCGGAATGGAACGACATCCGCGACGAGGTCGGCGTCAACCACGGCGTGTATGACAACCCCATCGACCTCACCGCCAAGAGCTGGACGGTGATGCGTTTCGCCGAGCACCAGGAGGAGGGCGGCCGCCTGCAATGGCTGATCCGCAAGGACGGCTGCATGCACTGCGCCGACCCCGGCTGCATGAAAGCCTGCCCGGCGCCCGGCGCGATCATCCAGTACGCCAACGGCGTGGTGGATTTCCAGTCCGAGCACTGCATCGGCTGCGGCTACTGCATCGCCGGCTGTCCGTTCAACGTGCCGCGCATCAACAAGGCCGACAACAAGGCCTACAAGTGCACGCTGTGCTCGGACCGCCTCGCCGTGGGCCAGGAACCGTCCTGCGTGAAGACCTGCCCCACCGGCGCCATCCAGTTCGGCACCAAGGAAGACATGAAGCTAGTGGCTGCCGGCCGTGTCGCCGATCTCCAGTCGCGCGGCTTCGGCAACGCCGGCCTGTACGACCCGCAAGGCGTCGGCGGCACCCACGTGATGTACGTGCTGCACCACGCCGACCGTCCGCAGCTCTACAACAACCTGCCCAGCGATCCGCAGATCAGCCCCACGGTGAATCTGTGGAAGGGCATGTTGAAGCCGCTCGCCACCATCGGCATCGCCGCCGCCGGCCTGTTCGGCTTCTTCCACTACACCACCGTCGGCCCCAACCGGGCGGACGAGGAAGAAGAGGAAGGCGAAGCACACGGCGAACACGCCACCCAGGAAACCGAGGTGACCAAATGAAGGAAAAACTGATCCAGCGCTACTCCGTTGCCGAACGCATCAACCACTGGGTGGTGGTGTGGTGCTTCATCCTGCTGGCCATCTCCGGGCTGGCCTTCTTCTACCCGGCCTTCTTCTGGCTCACCGGCGTGTTCGGCACGCCGCAGCTGGCGCGCCTGCTGCACCCCTTCATCGGCGTGGTGATGTTCGTCGGCTTCCTCGTGCAGTTCTTCCGCTACTTCCATCACAACTTCATCGACAAGGAAGACGTGAAGTGGATGAAGGCGGTGGGCGAGGTCATGAAGGGCAACGAAGTGGGCGACATCGGCCGCTACAACGGCGGGCAGAAGGGCATGTTCTGGCTGATGTCCATCTGCATGCTGGTGCTGCTGGCCACCGGCATCATCATCTGGCGTCAGTACTTCGCCGAGTTCTTCCCCATTCCGGTGCTTCGCATCGCCTTGCTGCTGCACGCGGCCAGCGCCATCGCGCTGATCGCCGGCATCATCGTGCACGTCTATGCCGCGCTGTGGGTCAAGGGTACCATCCGGGCCATGGTCGAAGGTGTGGTCATCCACGCCTGGGCCAAGAAACACCACCCGCGCTGGTATCGGGAGATGACCGGCCGCAAGTAAGCCACGGAGCGTGCCGCCGATGACATCCGAACCCGCCGCCTGCCCGCCCGAAGCCGCACCCCGCGACTTCGACCCGGCACACTGGCCGACCGCCCGCGCGGTCGCCGTGCGGCGCCTGGCGGCCGGGCAGGCGGCGCGCGACGACGTGGACGAACTGGTCGAGGAAGTGCCGGTGGCCCTGGTGTTCAACGGCATCTCCCACGCGGTCATGCTGGCCTCGCCGGCCGATCTGGAAGACTTTGCCCTCGGCTTCACACTCAGCGAGCGCATCGTCGAAAGCGCCGATGAAGTCTTCGACCGGGAGGTGTTTTCCCTGCCCAACGGCATCGAGGTGCGCATCGAAATCGCCGCACGCCGCCTCGCTGCCCTCAAGGAGCGCCGCCGCGCGCTGGCCGGGCGCACCGGCTGCGGCTTGTGCGGCGTCGACAGCCTGGCCGAATTCGACCGCGCCATGCCGCAACTGGCGGGCGACACCGTGCTCGCCGCCCCGGCGGTGAGCGCCGCGCTCGCCGAACTCGACCGCCACCAGCCGGTACGCGCGCGCACCGGCGCCGCGCACGCCGCCGCCTGGGTGCGCCCGGACGGCGGCATCGTCGCGGTGCGCGAGGACGTCGGCCGCCACAACGCCCTCGACAAGCTCATCGGCTGGCGCGCCGCGCGCCTTGCCGAGGGCGACGCGGAAGCGGCGCAGGGCTTCGCGCTGGTCTCCAGCCGGGCGAGCTACGAGATGGTGCAGAAGAGCGCGCGCGCTGGCATCGGCGCACTGGTCGCGGTTTCCGCACCCACCGCCATGGCCTGCCGCATGGCCGAATACAGCGGCCTGCTGCTGGCCGGCTTCGCTCGCGGCGACCGCCTGGTGGCCTACGCCCATGCGGAGCGCCTGCTGCCGGGTTGAGGTGGGCGGCGCGGCATCTGCCCATTCTGCGCATACCGTGCCAAGGCGGGTGATCGGGTGGGGCAGGGCGCAGCATTCTTGCCCCTCATTTTGTAAATGAGAATGGAAACCAGTAAGATCGGCTGGTTTTCCCCGTGCCCCACGCCATGCTGTCCTCCCCCTCCGGCTCTCCGTCCCTGCTTCAGGCCATCGTCGCCCACTACGATGAACTGATCGGCTACGTCCGCCGCCGCTTCGGCGACAAGGCCTTTGCCCAGGAAGTGGTGCATGAGGTCTGCCTGAAAGTGCTGAAGAACCCGGCACCGGCACAAGACATCCAGATTCCGCTGGCCTTTCTGCGGCGCATGGCCATGCACACCGCCATCGACCGCTGCCGCAGCGAACGTGCCTACGCCGGGCTGATCGACACCACCGACTGCCTGCCCGGCGAACTCGCCTGCGATGGCGGCGGCGCCAGCGGGCTGACCTCGCCTGAACTCGCCGCCCTCCGGCAGCAGCGCGAACAAGCCTTGCTGTGCGCCATTCGCGGCCTGCCGCCGCGCAGCCAGGAAGTCTTCATCCTGATCCACCTCTACCACATGCCGCAGGCCGAAGTGGCCGACAAGCTGCGCATCTCGCGCGGCATGATCGCGCGCCACCTGGCCCGCTCGCTGGAAGACATCCTGCCGGTGCTGCACGATCATGACTGACCCGCGCAAACCCTCTCCAGCCTGTGCACCGACATCCGGAGCACGCGGCGTGCGTGTCGTGGCACTGGAAAGCGCCCTGGCGCCTTACGCCGATGCTCTGCGCGCTCAGTTGCCCAGTGCAGACGACATCATCCAGCGTGCCGAGCAACGCCAGCGTAGCGCCCGCGTGCGCCGCGCCGGCATCGCCCTGGCGCTTGGCCTCGCCCTGGGTATCGCCTGGTGGATCGACCCCGTCTACCAGACCCAGACCATGACCACCGTGTTGGGGGAAAGCGGCGTCTGGACGCTCTCCGACGGCAGCCGGGTGCATCTCAACACCGACTCCCGCGTCGACGTCGCCCTGCACCTACGCTCGCGCCGGCTCTCGCTGGCAAGCGGCGAAGCCACCTTCGACGTCGCCCACGCTCCCTGGCACGGCCTGCTGCCGGCGCTGGAACGGCGCTTCACCGTGCAAGCCGGCGGCACGCGCATCGAAGACATCGGCACCACCTTCAACGTCCGCCGCCTGCCCGGCGATGCGGTCGAAGTCAGCGTCCAGCAAGGCCGCGTGCGCGTCGACAACGGCCACACGGAAAGCGTCGAACTCGGCCGGGGCCAGATGTTGCGTACCACCCCGCAAGCACCCGGCCGGCCGGTGCCGGCCGAAGTCGACAACCTCACCGCCTGGCACGACGGCCGCATCGTCTTCGACAACACCCCGCTCGCGGAAGTCGTCGACGAACTGCGCCGCTACGGCCCGCTGCCCGTCACCCTGGGCAGCGACGCCGCGCAATTGCGCATCTCCGGCCAGTTCGACCTGGGCAACCGCGAACAGCTCATCGACCTGCTGCCGCGCTTCGCCCCGGTCCGCCTCGGCCGTTCCGCCGACGGCACCCCCCACGTCGAGCGCCTGCCCGCTCCTTGAGGCTGAACGTTTCCCGGCCACCCCTCCCTCTCCTTTCGGCGGAGGGCTGCACGTGCCGAAGAGGGGCGGCTTGGTAATCCCCGCACACCCCCCCTCTCCCTTCGAGTGGGAGGGGTGGGGGGGACAGATGCGAGTGCCGCCAATCCCACCGGCCCCCACCTCAGAAAAATTTCCACCACAAGGTGTACATTGCCAGACCCCGAAACGGCATACGAAGAGTAATTCTTCTCATTACCGTAGAAAGGGACACGTGATGCTCCATTCCCGCAAGACCCCGCACCGGCCCGCCGCCGTCCGGCGCCTCGCCGCCCTCACCACCCTGGCCGCGGCCCTGCTGAGCAGTGGCATCGCCCTGGCCCAGGGCGCGGCGCTCGATCTCGACCTCCCCGCCCAGCCGCTCGACAAGGCGCTCAACGCGCTGGCCCGGCAAAGCGGCGCGCAGATCGTCTTCGTCACCGACATCGCCAACACCCAGCACGCTCCGGCGCTGCGCGGCCAGCTCACCGTCGAGCAGGCGCTGCGGCAACTGCTCGCCGGCAGCGGGCTCGCGGTCCAGCCCAGCGGCGCCAACACCTTCACCGTGGTCCGGGACAAGGAAGGAGGCACCACGCTGGCGCCGGTGACGGTCACCGCCGCCGCTGACCGCAGTGGCACCACGGAAGGCACCGGCAGCTACACCCAGACCGGTCCCAGCGGTGCCGCCACCGGCCTGAGCCTGACGCTGCGCGAAACTCCCCAATCACTGACCGTGATGACCCGCCAGCGCATGGACGACTTCAAGCTGGAAACGCTGACCGATGTGATGGAGCAGACGCCGGGCATCACGGTCGTCCGGCAGGGCAGCCATGTCGGCTTCCAGGCGCGTGGCACCAGCGTCAATCTGCAAACCGAAGGCAACCAGCAACTCGCATCTGGCTACGCCTACTTCAGCAGTACCAACTTCACGCTGGACAGCATGGTGGATATTGATCGCATCGAAGTCTTGAAAGGCTCCAATGGCCTGCTGGTCGGCAAGGGCAACACGGGGGCGACCGTCAACCTGATCCGCAAACGCCCCACGCGCGAGTTCCAGGCGCGGGTGGGCGCCAGTGCGGGAAGCTGGAACAACTACAACGCCAACGCGGATGTGGGCGGCCCGCTCAATGCCAGCGGCACGCTGCGCGGCCGCGTGGCCGCGGCGGTGACCGATGGCGACAGCTTCCGCGATTATGAAAAGAACAAGAGCCGGACTTTGTATGGCACGGTGGAATTCGATCTGACTCCCGACACCGTGCTCAGCGCCGGTTTGACCTATCGCAAGCGCGAGGTGCGCGGCCTGGCCATGTGGACCAACATTGTGGCCTACAGCGCCAGCGACCCCACGCAGTTCCTGGGCGGGAAGCCGCGCTCGTACAACCCAGGCGCATCCTGGTCAGGCTATGAGCAGGAATCAACCAACGTCTTCGCACGCCTGGAGCACCAGTTCGCCAATGGGTGGACGGGCAAAATCCAGGTGGCGCATGAAAACATCGAAATCCCTGAACTGCTGTTGGGTGATTCTGGAGGCGACTTCGATACCGCCACCCGCTATCTCGATACCGAAAACCGCAATTCCAGCATCATTGCCGACCTGAAAGGCCCGGTGCACCTGTTTGGCCGAACCCATGATGTGCTGCTTGGGGCTGGCGCTTCCAATGGCGATACTGACTTTGACTCGAATAAGTTTGGAGCCAGCCATCACGATTGGAAGCAACGCTATGTGTACGCAGCAAGCCGCATCAATCTGGCCGACCCGCTCAAAGTCATTGTGGGTGCGCGGATCACCAACTACGAAAATCAGGACTACACAACACTGTGGGGAGGCAGTGGTCTGAAAGAAACCGGTGTGGTCACGCCCTACGCCGGGCTGGTGTTCGATGTCAGCAAGAACGTCTCGCTGTACGGCAGCTATGCCAGCATCTTCGAGCCCCAGAGCAGTCAGGATGAGCAAGGGCGCATCCTTGACCCCCGAGAGGGCCTGACCTATGAAGTCGGTGCCAAAGGCGAATTCTTCGACAAGCGCCTGAACGCCAGCATCAGCCATTTCTGGATCAGAACCGACAACGAGGCAGAGGCTACTGGCGGCAGGACGCCCAGCGGCGATTATGCGTATCGGGCAATCATGGGCGCCAGCCGGCGCGGCTACGAACTGGAGCTTTCCGGCGAACTGGCGCGGGGCTGGCAGGTGCAGGGCGGCTACACGATGAACAGCAGCAACCTGAGCAATGCCGGGTCCGACCCCAAGCACCAGTTCAAGCTGGGCAGCACCTATCGCTTCGCGGACGGCCATCTCCAGGGCCTGACGGTAGGGGCGGCCACCCGCTGGCAGAGCACCACGACCGCAACATCCGCCAGTTTTGCGGGCAGCAAGGTGCAACAACCCAGCTACTGGCTGCTGGACCTGATGGCGCGCTACCAGGTCACCAGCCAGTTGAGCATCAGCGCCAACATCAACAACGTGTTCGACAAGAAGTACTTCTCGTATGTCATCGCCGGGTACCAAGGCCTTGGCTACACCTGGGGCGCCCCGCGCAGCTTCAACGTGAGCGCACGCTACGACTTCTGAACCCCTTGTTGGATCTGGCATGAGGCGCTGCCCACCTGAGCGGGCGCGCCCCGCCCCCAGTCATGCACCTTCTCCTGCAACCATACCTTGATGAGCGACTGGTAGGGCACGTCGCGCGCATTGGCGGCCTTGATTGCGTCCAGCAGGTGCTGCGGCAGGCGCAGCGAGATGAACCGGGGGATGTCTTTCGTGCGGACCTTGGTCGTGGCCTTCGCCGGTTTGTTCATAAATGGCCCGCTTTGTGTATTGCCAGAATATACAAATGCTCGAAATCTTTTGACTTCTTTGGAACTCTCATGGATCAACACATCAACCTCGTGCAGCGCGCCATCCGGCTTGGCGCTGTTTCGCTGGCGTGCCTGTCCTTGCTGGCCTGCGCGTCTGCGCCGGCCACGCAGTCGGACGCTGCTGCTTCGTCGGCGGTTGCCGCGCCTTCTGCGGTCGTGGCGCAAGCCGAGTTGCGCGGCATTTACGAGCTGGTTTACAGCAGCGCCAACAATGCCATCTACGTCGCCGGCATGGGCGAGCGTTTCGGCGACGGCAAGGGTGGCTTCATCTACCAGCTGAATGCCGACACCCTCGCGCTGCAAAGAACCATCGAACTGCCGCTCAAGCCCTTCGCGCTGGCCAGCGACAACCAGGCGGGCATTCTCTACGCGGGCCATTCGCTGGAAAGCACCATCACCGCCATCGACGTGGCCAGCGGCCGGGTGCGCGGCACGGTGAAGCTGGAGCAGTTCAACGACGAGGGCAAGCCGATCCGCACGCGGCAACTGCTGGCGGATGAATCCAGCGGCACGCTGTACGTGGGCGGGGTGGGCAAGGGCGGCATCGTCTGGGTGCTGGACGGCCGCACGCTGGCGGAGAAGCAGGTGCTGCGTTCGCCCGACGGCAAGAGTATCGGCATGGCGCTGGACGCCTCGCAAGGGCTGCTCTACACCGGGGCCACGGGTGCGTACGAAGTGATCGACACCCGGGGCATGCGCCGCGTCGGCCTGCATGCGGTGCCCAAGCCGGCAGGCAAGGAGGACAGCTACGGCCGCTACTTCATCAACTTGGCGCTGGATCAGGGCGCGCGGCGGCTGTTCGCGACCGAATCGACCTATGCGGGCGAATTGTTCGTCTTCGATGCGCAGAACGGCCAGGTACTGCACACGGTGGAAACGGGCAAGTCGCCGGTGGGCATCCGCTTCAACCCGGTGCGCGACGAGGTGTATGTGGCCAACCGCGAAGGCGGTACGGTAACGGTGGTGGATGCGGCGACGTATGCCGTCAAGCGCCAGATCGAACTGCCCACGCACCCGAACAGCCTGGCGCTGTCGGCCGATGGGCAGGTGCTGTTCGTGACCGTGAAGCGGGCGTTTCCGGCGGGGGGCCAACTTGCGCCGATGGAGCGGGTGGTGCGTATTGATCTGCAGCGGTTGTAGCTCACTGTTCGAAAAAGCTGGACTAGCATGACCCGCTGCCTTGAAAACCTTTGCATAGCAGCATCGGCTGCGGGCCGCGAGCCCGCAGCCGATGCTGCTATGATGTATCCGTCCGCTTAATCTGATGCGGTTTGAGTGATCGGATGCTTCAAAATAATGCCTCCATCTGAGGGTGGTTACCCGTATCGGGTATTGGCACGTGGCGGTTCGCCTTGCGGAGAGTCGGACATGTGTCTTGTCCTGGTGGCCAGAGTTGCTGGTTAAGATAAATTTTTCTTTCCAATTTACTGATAACTAGGAATTATCATGCAGGAGAAAGAAGCGAAACTCGACCTATCGACGGTGGTGGTTATCGCAGATATTGTCTCCGATGAGACCGAAGAGAGATCGTCCGAGTGGCGGCACGATCTAGAAAA
>NZ_SSOC01000002.1 GCF_004801295.1 Pseudothauera nasutitermitis | reverse complement strand
CGCGTTGCCCACCGCCGAGGCCCTGCGTACCCGCCGCCCGGTGGCCTTGCGCCATGCCCACGGCCCGGCCCGGCGCACCGGCGCCCGCCTGCGGCACGCGGAACAACTGCGCCGGCGCCCGTCGCTCGCCGTTCCGCACGCCCAGGCACGGCCCGCCACGCGCGCGCTGGGCATCGGCCACCGGCCCAGCCCAGCCCCCGCCGCCATCCGCCTGCATATCCGCTGGTCGGACGGCATGCCCCCGCCGCCCGGCTACTGGTGGCCGATCTACCAGCCCCCGCCGCTGCGCATCGTCATCCCCTGCACCGGCGACTACATCCCGCGTCCGCTGCGCTGCCCGGTCGTGCTCGGCCTCGGCTACGAGATCCAACCGCCGTGCCCCATCGACCCGCCCCCCGGCACCATCGTCGTGCCCGTCCAGGAGGTCTACTACGTGCTCAACACATTCAGCCTCGCCATCGTCGGCGGCACCCCCATCAACGCCAGCGCCTTCCAGGCCAGCCTGGACTACGAGTCCTGGGCCTGGACGTGGTCCGCCACCGTGCCCGCCGCCTACCTAGACCAGTTGCGCCCGGTGGCCGGCGTTAAACGCGAAGTGCTCGCCACCATCAACGGCACCCCGCTGCGCCTCACCGTGGAATCCATCGTCCGCGAGCGCCGCTTCGGCCGCGCGGATCTGCGCATCGGCGGCCGCAGCCGCTCGGCGGAACTCGCCGCGCCGGCAGCACCGAGCGACACCCGCAGCGCGGATGAAGACCGCACCGCGCGCCAACTGATGGAAGCCGCGCTCACGGAAAACGGCGTGCCCATCGGCTGGGCCATCGACTGGCAGATCGAGGACTGGCTGGTCCCGGCCGGCATCTGGAACCACACCGGTACGGCCATGGACGCCATCACCCGCATCGCCCAGGCCGCCGGCGCCTATGTCCAGCCCCATGCCACCGCCCGCACCCTGCGCATCCTGCCCACGTACCCCGCCGCGCCCTGGGAGTGGGCCGCGCTCACCCCGGACATCGCGCTGCCGGAAGACGTGGTCACCATCGAAGGCATCGAGTGGTCCGACCAGCCCGACTACAACACCGTCTATCTGGCCGGCACCGGCATCCTCGGCCACGTCACCCGCACCGGCACCGCCGGCGACCGCGCCGCGCCCATGGTCACCGATGAGCTACTCACCCACGCCACCGCCACCCTGCAGCGTGGCCGCAGCATCCTCAGCAACACCGGCCGGCAGGCCCAGGTCGGCGTCACCCTGCCGGTGTTGCAGGAGACCGGAATCATCCTGCCTGGCGCGCTGCTCGACTACACCGAGCAGGGCACCATCCATCGAGGCCTCGCGCGTGGCGTGTCCGTGCAGGTCGATTTCCCGAAGATCACGCAGACCATCCAGGTGGAAACCCATGAACCTCTATAACCGCCTGCGCGCGCTCATCCCCGAGCCGCGCCTGGAATACGGCACCGTCGTCGCCACCACAGACACCGGCGTCCTTGTCGAACTCCCCGGCGGCGCCCGTGTGCATGCGCGCGGCGAGGCGGCGGTGGACACCGCGGTCTTCATCCGCGCCGGGGTCGTCGAAGGGCCGGCGCCGGGCGGGCTGATTTACACGCCGCAAACAGTGTGAAGAAGGGATAGTTGCCATCAAGTGTGTTTCACACTGAAGATATGGCCCTTCTGTCATGAGTATGAATGGTGTTTCATGCCCCTGCAGCGACCGGAATGGGCGAGTCAGTTTGAGCGGGAGAGTGGCAGCCTAACGTTGCGCCGCTTTCTGACTCCAAAGAAGTTCGATGATCTTCTGATAAAAGGGGAGCTGTATTTCCCCCCTGCATCAAGGTTTTCAGACGATAGGGAGGGAAGCTACAGCAATGTAGATCATGCTTACTGGGACAATCAGCTAGTGTCGTGGGGGGTTGATGGTGAGGGTAGATCCATTGCTGAGCGGGCGAAAACAGCAATTGCACAGGCAGGGCGTGGGGCCTACGTAATCAGTTGCTGGACGTGTGCAGATACGGCAGATACTCGAATGTGGTCTGACTACGCAGGCGGTGCGGAAGGAGTTGTTATAGAGACAACAGTTCGTCATCTTCGGGCAGCGATTGGGCCGGATTTTGTCATTGCGCCCGTTCGGTACCTAAACTATGACAAACACTTTTTGATGGAATTGGGCCCGGTTGATCTGTTTACGTGCAAGCAGGAATTATTTGCTTGGGAGAAGGAGGTTCGAGTCATTGGTGGCATGGAAATAGGTGCATGCTTGCACAGCCCCAGGCGTGTTCCGGTGGCGCTGGACCAGATGTTGACGTGCATACGCCTGCACGGTGATGCTCCCGCATCATTGGTGAGTTCCCGGAGGGAGTTTATTCTGCGTCGGTTACCCGGTACGCTGGTTGAGATGGTCAGGATTTGAATTCCTCTGGTATGTCTGTGGTTGGTAAGGTGGCAATTCTGGCTGTGGCACCGCCGCAGATCCCGACGTTGCTGGCAACGGCACGCCAGCCGCCTCCACCGGCGATCTGCTCGCCGACTTCGCCTGCCTGCGCAGCTCGACGCCCTGAGAGCGGTGCAGTGAGCGTGCAGATGTCCATCCTTGCCGCAGAATTTCCCGCAGCCTCCGCCCCCCGCCGAATCCTCTTGGTGCCGCTGGCAGGTCTGACCTGCGACCTGCGGGAGATGTGAAAGTGGTCAGAGACTGTTGCTGTTGCGCACCTGGGCTTCTTGAAACTGGCGATAGCCCTCATTATTTCCGAAAGCGCTTGAATCATAGAAGGCCATCACTTGGCCTTCATACCCGAAGGGGGCTGCATTTCCCTTGAACCCAATCTCTTCGAGCATGGCGAATTTCTCTAGGAGAGCTTTCAATCCAAGCCTGTGTTCCGGTGTGGGGTAATCAGGTGCCCCAGGCAAGGCCCGCGCAGCTATAAGCAGAAGCGTGGGCCCGTCAGTCTGATTCCGAATCAGGCGGAGATAGAAGCTCAGGCGATCCTTATCTAGCTCGGGTGACCTGAGATCCAGAAATTGCAGGATTTGCAGCAGGTTCATCCCGTTCTTGATCACTGCGGGGAAATGCAGGTCGCAGTTTTTCTGAGCGACGGCCACGGGCATCAAATTCAATCTCGAGCGCGACATCTGTAAATGTTGCCTGACAGCAATGAACTGTGAAACAGGCTCGGGCTGTAGATTGGCCAGGGATGAGGGCGGTGGCTCTCCTGCAAATTCTTCCGAAGAGGGAGGCCACCGCTCGGCTAATTCGGACAAACGATGGTTCGAATCCTTAAGTTGATCAAGTAAGGAGAAAAATGTACTCTCAAACGCCTGCTGTTTTAACGTCTCAGACTGCTTAGTCATGACGTCTCGAGTGGCCTCCAGCTCTCTTTTCTGGATGCCAACTGAGATCGCGAGCAAGCAGAACGCACCTGTGGCCACCACTGGATTCAGCACCCCGCCAATGAAGTCGCCAAATTGCCCCCATATCTCAGTATCTGTGCTTAAAGAGCTTCCACCTGGGGGGTGGATGGCGAACCAGTAAATGTAGGTCACCCAAGGGGCGAGAATGACCAAGGTCATTAATAGACTCCAAAGCGGCCATATCAAGATACGGCTGTGTCGCGTGGTTTTTGAGGGCATGGGTAGGACCTTTTCAAAACGCTGATCTTACCAATGTGAAATAATTGGCGCCTGCTTGCCGTGGCGAGGAACTCCATGCACGCCTACACTGGTCCTGATCTGATCGCGCTGCGCCGAGCCCTTGGGATCAACCATTTTGTAGGTAGATTTGTAGGCAGCGCGATTCTTATTCGATGATTGTGGCGTAATGAAAGAGTGTGTGAATTACTCCGTCTCCGCCAAAGCACTGAGCCCCGCACTGCGGGGCTTTTTGCTTTCCGGGCGTTCGTGACGCTGTGCGGTGCGTGGTCATGTCTGTCCGTAACGACGCGGGGTGGCGGGGCGATTGGCGGATAGCCGACATGCCGGCCCCCTCCGTTCCGCTCATGCGTGGCTCCCGCGCTGGCACGCCGATTGCTGGACTGCAGCCTGCCCCCAGCATCCCACGCCCGCATGTCCGTGCCGCCCACCTCCGCCCCGTCGCCCGCAGCGCCCGCCGCCGAACCGGTGCAGCGCGTCATGAAGGTGCGGCGCGACTACAACGCCTGGGTGGCGCGCGAAACGCTGGAGGATTACGCGCTGCGCTTCACCCCGCGCAGCTTCCGCAGGTGGAGCGAGATGCGCGTGGCCAACACCGCGTTCGGCGCGGCGGCCTTTCTGGTGCTGGAGGCGGTGGGCGCCACGCTGCTGGTGAACTACGGCTTCATCAACACTTTCTGGGCCATCGTGGCGATGAGCCTGATCATCTTCGCCACCGGGCTGCCGATCAGCGTGTATGCGGCGCGCCACGGGGTGGACATGGATCTGCTGACGCGCGGCGCGGGCTTCGGCTACATCGGCTCGACGATCACCTCGCTGATCTACGCCTGCTTCACCTTCATCCTGTTTGCGCTGGAAGCGGCCATCATGGCCTACGCGCTGGAGCTGGCCTTCGGCCTTGCACCAGTCTGGGGCTACATGGTGAGCGCGCTGGTGGTGATTCCGCTGGTCACCCACGGCATCACCCACATCAGTCGGCTGCAGACGCTTTCGCAGCCCTTGTGGATCGTGCTGCTGGTGCTGCCCTACGTGTTCCTGCTGCAACAGGAGCCGGAAGCCCTGCATGGGCTGTTCGCCTATGCGGGGCTGGACGGGCAGGGGGGCGAGTTCAACATGCACCTCGTTGGTGCGGCGGTGACCGTCGGCATTGCGCTGATCACCCAAGTTGGTGAGCAGGTCGATTACCTGCGCTTCATGCCGGAACAGACGCGCGCCAACCGCTGGCGCTGGTGGTTCGCGGTGCTGCTCGGCGGGCCCGGCTGGGTGCTGATGGGCGCGGTGAAGATGCTCGGCGGCGCGCTGCTGGCCTGGCTGGCGCTGAGCGCGCTGGTGCCCGCCGAGAAGGCGGTGGACCCTAACCAGATGTATCTGATCGGCTTCGGCTACGTGTTCGACGATGCGCGCGTGGTGCTCGCGGTCACCGCGGTGTTCGTCGTGGTTTCGCAGTTGAAGATCAACGTCACCAACGCCTATGCCGGTTCGCTGGCATGGTCCAACTTCTTCGCGCGGGTCACCCACAGCCATCCGGGGCGGGTGGTGTGGATGGTGTTCAACACGCTGATTGCGCTGATGTTGATGGAACTCGACGTGTTCCAGGCGTTGGGCCAGGTGCTCGGCCTGTATTCCAACGTGGCGGTGGCCTGGTTCGCTGCGGTGGCCGCCGATCTGGTGATCAACAAGCCGCTGGGCTGGTCGCCCAAGGGCATCGAGTTCAAGCGCGCCCATCTGTATGACGTGAACCCGGTGGGCGTGGGCGCGATGCTGCTGGCCTCGGCCCTGTCGGTGGCCGCCTTCCTGGGCGCTTTCGGGCCGTCCGTGCAGCCCTACGCCACGCTGATCAGTCTGGGTGTGGCCTTCGCCGCCGCGCCGCTGATCGCCTGGGCCACCGGCGGGCGCTACTACCTGGCGCGCGCCGACCAGGCGCCGGCCGGCGGCGGGCTGCGGCGCTGCGTGGTGTGCGAGCGCGAGTACGAATCCGACGACATGGCGCATTGCCCGGCCTACCAGGGGCAGATCTGTTCGCTGTGCTGCGCGCTGGACGCACGCTGCCACGATCTGTGCAAACCGCAGGCCACGCTGGCCGCGCAATGGGAGGGCGTGGCGCGGCGCTGGCTGCCCGGGGTGGTGCAGCCCTGGCTGCATTCCGGACTGGGGCATTTCCTGGCACTGATGAGCTTCATCGTGCCTGCCCTGGCGCTGCTGCTCGGCCTGCTCTACCTGCACGAGGCCGAAGCGCTCGGCCGCACGCATGCCGAACTGGTGCCGGCCTTGCAGAGCAGCTTCATCAAGGCCTACGCGCTGCTGCTGCTGGTCGCCGGGGTGGCGGCGTGGTGGCTGGTGCTGGCGCACAAGAGCCGCAAGGTGGCGCAGGAGGAATCCAACCGCCAGACACATCTGCTGACTCGCGAGATCGACCTGCACCGGCGCACCGACGAGCAATTGCAACGCGCGCGCGCCCAGGCCGACCAGGCCAACCGGGCCAAGACGCGCTACATCACCACCATCAGCCACGAGATGCGCACGCCGCTCAACAGCATTCTCGGCTACGCCCAGATGCTCGCCGACGACCCGGCCGTGCCGGACAACCGGCGCCAGGCCCTGCGGGTGATCCGCCGCAGCGGCGAGCATCTGCTCTCGCTGATCGAAGGCACGCTGGACATCGCGCGTATCGAGGGCGGCAAGCTCAAGCTGGAAAGCGGTGCGCTGGACTTCCCACAGTTCGTCGACGACCTGGTGCATATGTTTGAACTGCAGGCGCGCGACAAGGGGCTGGCGTTCCGCTACGAGCAGGACGGTGAACTGCCGGCGGCGGTGCGTGCCGACGAGAAGCGCCTGCGCCAGATCCTCATCAACATCGTCGGCAACGCGGTGAAGTTCACCATGCGCGGCGAGGTGGTGCTGCGTCTGCGCTACGCGCGCGAGATGGCGGTATTCGAGGTGCGCGACAGCGGCCCTGGGATCGCTGCCGAGGATCTTGCGCGCATCTTCGAGCCCTTCGCGCGCGGCGTGTCCGGCAACGCGGAGGCCAGTGGCACCGGGTTGGGGCTGACCATCGCGCGCATGCTCACCGACCTGATGGGCGGCGAGATGCAGGTGGACAGCACGCCGGGGCGGGGCACCACTTTCCGCATCCGCCTGTTCCTGCCACGCGTGGCCGAGGCGCCTGCGGCGCGGCCGCGCACCATGCCGCGCCGGGTGGCCGCGCCGCCGCCGGTGCCCGTCCTGGTGTATCCGGAAACCGCCGCGCTGCATGCCCTGGACGAGTTGATCGGCCTGGGCTACCTGCGCGGCATCCTGGAAAAACTCGACGAAATCGAGGCGGCGCAGCCCGCCTGCGCGGAATTCGTCCGCCGCCTGCGCATACAGGCGCGCGAATTCCAGTTCGACGCCATGCGTTCCCTTGTTCTGGCCGGTCATGAATCCCGTGCGTAACCGAATTGACAACGACATCGTGCTGATCGTGGACGATGTGCCGGAAAATCTCTCGCTGCTGCACGACGCGCTCGACGAGGCCGGCTACACCGTGCTGGTGGCCACCCACGGCGAGGCCGCGCTGGCGCGTGCGCGCCAGAGCCTGCCGGACATCGTGCTGCTCGACGCGATGATGCCCGGCATGGACGGCTTCGAGGTGGCTCGGCGGCTGAAGGCGGATTTCGTCACCCAGCACATTCCCATCGTGTTCATGACCGGGCTGACCGAAACCGAGCACTTGGTGGCCGCCTTCGCCGCCGGCGGGGCGGATTACGTGACCAAGCCGATCCGCCCGGCCGAGGTGCTCGCGCGCATCGCCGCCCACTTGCAGAGCGCGCGCCACATGCGCCAGGCGCGCAGCGCGCTGGATGCCTTCGGTCAGGGCACGGTGGCCATCCACGGCGCCAGCGGGCGCATCACCTGGCAGACCGCGCTGGCACGCGCGCTGCTTGCCGAATGGTTTCCCGAGGCTGCCGGCGGTACGCCCGCGCGCCTGCTGGCCTGGGCCGAGAACGCCGAGCGCGCGCGCCGCACCGGCGAGGAGGCCCCGCAACGGGTGCATGCCGAAGGCCCGCGCCGCCTGCTCGCCACCTTTCACGACCGGGCGGCGGAAGAGGGCGCGGACGAATGGCTGATCGTGCTGCGCGAGGAAAACGACGCCTCCGCCATCGAGGCGCTGGTGGCCGCCTTCCGCCTCACCGCGCGCGAGGCCGAGGTGCTCTACTGGGTGATCCGCGGCAAGACCAACCGCGACATCGGCGACATTCTCGGCACCAGCCCGCGCACGGTGCACAAGCATCTGGAACACGTGTTCGACAAGCTCGGCGTGGAAACCCGTACCGCCGCCGCGTCGATGGCCATGGGCAAGCTGCGCGGCGCGGCAGGGGAGACCTGAATGAGGCGACATCCGCAGGGCACGGCCAGTGATCTGCTGCCGCATCCGCTGGAGCGCCGCCATGTGCGCGGCGAGTTCATCTGCACGCCGGGCGGGCGCGCCGACAAGGTGTTCGTGCTGCAGGAAGGGCGCGCGCGGGTGTTCATCGCAGGGGAAGGCAAGGAACTCACGCTGGCCTTCCTGGAGCCGGGCGAGATCTTCTCCACCCACAGCCGCGCCTGGGTGGAGGCGTTCACCGACTGCCGCGTGCAGGTCGCCGATACCGCCGGCTTCCAGGCCCGCCTGCTCGCCGAGCCGCAGCTCACCCCGGTGATCATCCGCGTGTTCGCCCGCCTGCTCGCCGGCTCCATCGGCATCATCGAAAACCTGGCCTTCCGCGACGTGCCGGCACGGCTCGCCAACTTCCTGTTGGAACGGGCGCGCGAGACCGACCCGGCGCTGCCGCCCGGCCTGCGCGTGGCGCTCGTGCTGCGCACCGAGGACATCGCCCGCCTGCTCGGCACCACCCGACAGAGCGTTTCCTCGCTCATCACCCAGCTGGAACGCGATGGGGTGGTGGCGCGCGACGGCCGGCGCACCCTGATCCTGCTCGACCCCGCCGAACTGCGCCGCCGCGCCGGTGCGGGAGGATTGTCGGCTGGCTGACAGACGTCCGCCCGACCGACCGCCAAAATGCCGCCATCGACCCCATTCCGCCCGGAGCCCGAGATGTCCGACAACCCCTACGCCACCGCGCTCGCCGCCAATCCCTTTGCCCAGGCGCTCGACAAGCCGGACCGCTACGTGACCTTCTGCGGCATCGACTGCGACGGCAACGCCAAGCTGCTGATGCAGTATGTGCGCCGCCACATCGACCAACCGGGGCAGAGCAACGCCTTCTGGGACCAGTTCCGCGACAAGCTGGAGGGGCGCAGCAGCCAGCGCTGCGACGAACTCTTCCTGGTGCATAGCTACATCAACATGCTGCGCGAACTGTTCGAGACCCATGACGACCAGGAAGCCCTGGCGCTGCTCGACAAGCTCGAGGACGAATGCTGCTGAACTTCCGGGCCGCTCCCCGGCGTCCGCTGCAATGGCATTGCAAAGATTCTGAAAACTATGGCGAAAGACAGATATCGCAGAATCCTTCTTGCATGATTTGTAAGCTTGGGTAATATGCCGACACCGGGGCAGGGCAGCGCGATCGGTCGCGCTGGAACGCCCCGCTGGCCGTTGTTCTGCGTTTCATTCGACAGTACGACGAACGGCCAGCGGTCGCCGTGACCGGCAGATGGTTGCCGCGCACCCGTGGGGTGGTGCCGGCAGTACCCTGAACAGCGGAGGATTCGGGATGGCGGGCAAGGACAGCCTGGTGGCGTGGGACGAGAGCTACAGCCTCGGACTGGAAGAGATCGACGATCAGCACAAGGTGCTGTTCGACATCATGAACCACCTGTGGTCGGCCATCGTGCGCCGCACCGACAGTTCGGAGATGCTGCGCATCCTCGCCGAGCTGGAGCGGTATACCGTGACGCATTTCAGTGCTGAAGAGGCCTACATGCAGTCCACCGGCTACGCCGGCCTGGCGGCGCATCGCGCCCAGCACGAGCAGTTCGTCGCGCGCGTGAACGCCGCCCGCGCGGACATCCAGCAAGGCAAGCAGATCAGCCTGGAGCTGCTGCAGTTCCTGCGCGACTGGCTGGTGCGCCATATCCAGGTCGAGGACCGTGCCTATGCGCAGGCCTGTGCGCGCAGCACGCAGGGGCGCGGCCTGCTCGGCCGCTTCTTTGGCCGCCTGATGCGGTCCGCCTGACACGCTGTCCCGCGCAGGCCGCCCGCCGTGGCGGGCCGGCGATCAGGCGTCGCGCGGAGCCGGCGCGAGGCCGGGCAGGCGGGCCAGCGCGGCGGTCACCAGCAGCGCGAAGGCCAGCCGCGCCCACAGGATCGCCGAGAGATCGGCGCCCAGCAGCAGGATCAGCAGGGTGTCCTCGATGACGCTGTGGCACAGGCCCAGGAAGGCGAGGGTGAGGAAGATGTCGCGGGCGCTCAGATGCCCGCCGCGTGCCTCGCGGATCAGCAGTCCGGCGCCGAAGCTGATGCCCAGCGTGGCGCCGATGATGGTCACGTTGGCGGCCTCGCGGCCGACGCCGATGAACTTCAGCAGGGGCGTCAGCAGCCAGTGCATCAGGCGTTCGATGCCGAGCAGGCGCAACAGGCGCAGCATGGCCATCAGCGCGGCGATGATGAAGAACACCATGACCAGCACGTGCAACTGGTCGAGCGCCCAGCCGGCCAGCGTGGGGTCGGCGGCGGGCGGCTGCCAGAGCATGCGCGCGGGTTCCTGCAGGATGCCGGCGGCGGCGTAGACGAGATGGAGCAGGGCGCCGAGCACCAGTGCGCCGCCGATGCGCAAGGCCAGCGTGGCGCCCCAGCGCACACCGGCCGCGCGTGCCACCGCGCCTTCCACCGGCAGCGAATGGGCGAGCAGGATCATGGTGCCCAGCACGCTCACCTGCGCCACGCTGAGCGGCGTGCCCGGGCCGATGTCGGCATACACGGCCAGCGCAGTGTAGATGTTGGTGAGCATCGCCGCCGCCCAGACGATGCCCATCTCGTCGGGCAGGCCGACCAGACGCATCAGCGGCGAGAGCAGCCAGGCCAGCCAGACCGTGGCGCCGAACAGGTCGAGCGCCTTCACGGCGATCAGTGCGGGCACCATCACGCGCAGCAGGGTCAGATACACCCTGCCGGCATCGAGCAGGAAGTCGCGCAGTGCGTGGATGGGTTGCTGGAGTCGTGGAGGCATCGGCGGCATGCTAGGGTCTGTTGAGATGATCCGCGACGGCGGAACGGGGGAAATTCTAGCGGGTGGGGTAAAAATAGTTTCTCGGATTGCCTCTCATGCTTTTCTGAAAATTTCTTTATTGCTCCGTAGAATTCATTTTATTTCCTGAAGGGAATGCGCATGGCCGGCGAAACCTCCGTCGCACTCGACCGTCTGGACCGTCGCCTGCTCGCCGAACTGCAGCGCGACGCGGCGCTCACCAACGCCGCGCTGGCCGACCGCGTGGGCCTGTCGCCGCCGGCCTGCCTGAAGCGCGTGCGCCGCCTCGTCGAGCGCGGGGTGATCGCGCGCAGGGTGGCGCTGCTGGCGCCCGAGAGGCTCGGCCAGTGGCTGCATGTGGTGGTGGAAGTGACCATGGAACGCGACCGCAAGGACCTGTACCAGCAGTTCCTGCTGCGCGTGCAGGCGGCCACGGAAGTGAAGCAGTGCTACCAGGTCACCGGCGAGACCGACTTCGTGCTGATCGTGGTGGTGCCGGACATGGATGCCTACGACCGCTTCTGCGACCGCGTGCTGTACGCGGACGGCAATCTGCGCAAGTTCCGCACGATGGTCTCGCGCTTCCGCAACAAGTTCGACACCGCGCTGGACCTGTCGGCGGACGGGGATTGACGCTGCGGCAGAGCGGGCTCAGACGCGCAGCAGGGCCTCGAACACCGATTCGATGTCGAAGCGTTCGCCCTCGTCGTCGTCCAGCCTGAGCGACTGCTCGACGTGGCGCAGGTGGCGCATCAGGCGGTCGCGCGCGCCGTCCGCGTCGCCGGCGCGGATGCGCTGGACGATGTCGTGGTGCTCGTGGTCCATGCAGGCCTTGGCGTCGGCCGAGTCGTACAGCGCGATGATCAGGCTGCTGAGCGCCACCAGGCGGCGGGTGATGTCGTAGAACAGGCTGTTGCCGGTGAGTTCGGCGAGTAGCAGGTGGAAGTCGCCGGTGAGGCGGGTGAGCGCCTCGTGGTCGTGCTCAGTGCGCGCGCGGCTTTCCTGCTTGAGGTGCTTGTCGAGGCGGGCCGCCGCATCCGGCGCGAGCCCGCGCGCGAGCTGTTCGACCACCGCCGTCTCGATGGCGCGCCGCGCGGCGAACACCTCGGCCGTGTCCCGTGCGCTCGGGCTGGTCACATACGCGCCGTGGTTGGGCTTGAGGGTGATGATGCGGTCCTGCGCGAGGCGGCAGAACACCTCGCGCAGGCGCGTGCGGCTGACCCCGAACACGCGGCACAGGCGCTCTTCCGACAGCTTGGTGCCGGGCGGCAGCTTGCGGTGCGCGATGGCGTCGAACACCAGATCGTAGATGCGCTGGTTGTCGAGCGGCGGACGGGCTTCGGGGGCTTTCGGTGCGGCCGGCTTGCGGGCCGTTCGGGTGGCGGACATGGCGAATGCGTCGCGTGGGGAGCAACCGGCATTTTCGTCGGGAGCGGCGGCGGCGTAAACAGCGGCGGGGCCGGCGCCGCGCGCGGCGGGCGGAATGCAGGGCAAGCCGCGCGATGGTTTCATCCAGCTGAAACTTCGCTGTCGATTTCCATTATTTTCTGCATCTGAAACCCTCGCTAGCATCCACATCATCGCCACTCCCCCGACGGATGCCCGCCATGAACAACGAACAAGCCTACTGGCTGCCCTTCACCGCCAACCGCGCCTTCTGGAAGACCCCCCGGGTGATCACCGGCGCGCGCGGGCATTACTACACCACCGACGACGGCCGCCAGCTGCTCGACGGCTTTTCCGGCCTGTGGTCCTCCGGCCTGGGGCACTGCCACCCGCGCATCGTCGAGGCCGTGCGCGAGCAGGTCGGCACGCTGGACTACGGCATGGCCTTCCAGGTCGCCAACGACCGCGCGGTGGCGCTGGCCAGCGAGGTGGCCGCGCTGGCGCCGGCCGGGCTGGAGCGGGTGTTCTTCACCAACTCCGGTTCGGAATCGGCCGATACCGCGCTGAAGATCGCCCTGGCCTACCATCGCGCGCGCGGCGAGGGGCAGCGCACCCGGCTGATCGGCCGCGAGCGCGGCTACCACGGGGTGAACTTCGGCGGCATGTCGGTGGGCGGCATCCCCGGCAACCGCAAGGTGTTCAGCGCCACGCTGCTGCCCGGCACCGACCACCTCCGCCACACCTACAGCCGCGCCGACATGGCCTACAGCCGCGGGCAGCCGGCCTGGGGCGCGGAACTGGCCGACGATCTGGAGCGCCTGGCCGCGCTGCACGACGCCTCCAACATCGCTGCGGTGATCGTCGAGCCGGTGGCCGGCTCCACCGGCATCCTGGTGCCGCCGGTGGGCTACCTGCAGCGCCTGCGCGAGATTTGCGACAGGTACGGCATCCTGCTGATCTTCGACGAGGTCATCACCGCCTTCGGCCGCGTCGGCGCGCCGTTCGCCGCCGAGCGCTTCGGCGTCACGCCGGACCTCATCACCACGGCCAAGGGCCTTACCAACGGGGTGATTCCGATGGGCGCGGTGATCGTCAGCGAAAAGATCTACCAGGCGCTGATGCAGGGCCCGGACAACGCCGTTGAACTGTTCCACGGCTACACCTATTCCGGCCACCCGGTGGCCGCCGCCGCCGGGCTGGCGACCTTGCAGGTGTATCGTGAGGAAGACATCTTCGCCCGCGCCCGCGCGCTGGAACCGGTGTTCGAAGAGGCCATCCACGCCCTCAAGGGCGCGCCCCACGTCATCGACGTGCGCAACTTCGGGCTGATGGGCGGCATCGAACTCGAACCCTGCCCGGGCGCGCCGGGCGCGCGCGGCCTGGAAGTCTTCCTGAAGTGCTTCGAGGCCGGCGTGGTGATCCGCAACGGCGGCGACATCCTGCAGTTCTCGCCTTTCCTGGATTCCACCCCGGATGAACTGGCGCGCATCTTCGACACCGTGCGCGAGGCGCTCGGCAAGGTGGCTTGAGCCTTTCCCCAACCCCATTCAACGAACGACAACCATGACGATTCTCGGACACTTCATCGACGGCCGCGCCGTTGCCGACACCCACCGGCCGCAGCCGGTGTTCAACCCCGCCCTCGGCACCCCGGTGCGCGAGGTGGCGCTGGCTTCGAAAGCCACCGTCGAATCCGCCATCGCCGCCGCCGAGGCCGCCTTTCCGGCCTGGCGCAAGACCCCGCCGCTGAAGCGCGCGCGCATCCTGTTCAAGTACAAGGAACTGCTGGAACGCCACGCCGACCGCATCGTCGCGGCCATCGTCGAAGAGCACGGCAAGGTCTGGGAAGACGCCCACGGCGAACTGGCGCGCGGCATCGAGGTGGTGGAATACGCCTGCGGCGCGCCGGAATTCCTCAAGGGCGAGCACAGCCGCGACGTGGGGCCGGAGATCGACTCCTGGTCGGAATTCCCGCCGCTGGGCGTGGTGGCCGGCATCACTCCGTTCAACTTCCCGGCCATGGTGCCCATGTGGATGTTCCCGATGGCGATCGCCTGCGGCAACACCTTCGTGCTCAAGCCCTCGGAGAAAGACCCGTCCGCGCCGCTGATCCTCGCCGAACTGCTCGCCGAAGCCGGCCTGCCGGCCGGCGTGTTCAACGTGGTCAACGGCGACAAGGAAGCGGTCGACACCCTGCTCACCGACCCGCGCGTGCAGGCCGTGAGTTTCGTCGGCTCCACGCCCATCGCCGAATACATCTACGCCACCGGCACCGCGCACGGCAAGCGCGTGCAGGCCCTGGGCGGCGCCAAGAACCACGCCGTGCTGATGCCGGACGCGGATCTCGACAACGCCGTCAACGCCATCATGGGCGCGGCCTACGGCTCCTGCGGCGAGCGCTGCATGGCGATTTCCGTGGTCGTCGCGGTGGGCGATGCGGTGGCCGACGCGCTGGTCGCCAAGCTCAAGCCCAAGGTCGAGGCGCTGCGCATCGGCAACGGCGCCGAGCGCGGGCTGGACATGGGCCCGCTGGTCACCGGTGCGCACCGCGACAAGGTGCGCGGCTACATCGACGCGGGCGCGGAAGAGGGCGCCGAACTGGTGGTGGATGGCCGTGGCCTAAAGGTGGCCGGCCATGAGGGGGGCCACACCGGGGGTTTCTTCCTCGGCGGCACGCTGTTCGACCACGTCAAGCCGTCGATGCGCATCTATCGGGAAGAGATCTTCGGCCCGGTGCTGGCCGTGGTGCGCGTGCAGACGCTGGAAGAAGCCATCGCGCTGATCGACGCCCACGAATTCGGCAACGGCACCTGCATCTTCACCCGCGATGGCGCGGTGGCGCGGCTGTTCACCGACCGCGTGCAGGTCGGCATGGTGGGCGTCAACGTGCCCCTGCCGGTGCCGGTGGCCTGCCAGAGCTTCGGCGGCTGGAAGCGCTCGCTGTTCGGCGACCTGTACGCCTACGGCCCGGACGCGGTGCGCTTCTACACCCGGCGCAAGACGCTCACCCAGCGCTGGCCCAGCGCCGGCATCGAAAAGGCGCAGTTCGCCTTCCCCAGCAACGCTTGAACCGGAGCCCCGTGATGAACGACCGCTTGTCCGCCACCGCACTGGCCGTCGATGGCGCCCGCCTGTGGCAATCGTTGATGGACCTGGCGCGCATCGGCGCCACCGACAAGGGCGGCGTGGCGCGCCTGGCGCTCACCGACCTGGACGGCCAGGCGCGCGACCTGTTCGCGCAATGGTGCCGCGCCGAAGGCTGCACGATCCGCGTCGATGGCATCGGCAACATCTTCGCCCGCCGCCCCGGCGCGCGCGACGACCTGCCGGCCATCGCCACCGGCAGCCACATCGACACCCAGCCCACCGGCGGCAAGTTCGACGGCAACTACGGCGTGATGGCCGGGCTGGAAGTGCTGCGCACTCTCAACCGGCACGGCGTGCGCACCGAGGCGCCCATCGAGGTGTGCGTATGGACCAACGAGGAAGGCTCGCGCTTCGTGCCGGTGATGATGGGTTCCGGCGTGTATTGCGATGACTTCACGCTGGACTACGCCCTGTCGCGCGCCGACCACGACGGCGTCAGCGTGCGCGAGGCGCTCGCCGCCATCGGCTACGCCGGCCCCGCGCCGGCCTCGGTGGCCGCCGGCGCGCCGCGCTTCGGCGCCTACTTCGAAGCGCACATCGAGCAGGGCCCGGTGCTGGAAGATGCCGGCATCGTCATCGGCGCGGTCACCGGCGCGCTCGGCCAGCGCTGGTACGACGTAACGGTCAGCGGCATGGAAGCCCATGCCGGCCCCACGCCCATGCACCTGCGCAAGGACGCGCTGTTCGCTGCCACCCACCTGATGCAGAAGGTGGTGGACATCGCCCTCGCACACCAGCCCAACGGGCGCGGCACGGTGGGCTGCGTGCATGTGCATCCGAACTCGCGCAACGTCATCCCCGGCCGGGTGGAATTCACCGTCGACTTCCGCCATGGCGACGACGCCGGCCTGCTCGCCATGGACGCTGCGCTGCGCCAGGCGGCCGCCGAACTGCAACGCGATTTCCCAGTGGGCGTGGCGCTCGAGCAGGTGGTGTATTTCGAACCCGTCGCCTTCGATCCGTTGCTGGTCGATGCCATCCGCCTGGGCGCCCGGCGTTCCGGCAACGCTTGTCTGGACATCGTCAGCGGTGCCGGCCACGATGCGGTGTACGTCGCGCGCACCGCGCCGACCGCGATGATCTTCGTGCCGTGCAAGGACGGCATCTCGCACAACGAGATCGAGGATGCCGACCCGGCGCACCTGGAAGCGGGGGCGAACGTGCTGCTGCATGCGATGCTGGAGCGGGCGGGGGTGGTGCCCTAGGGCGTGTTCCCACTATCCGCAACGCCGAGATGCGCCCGATTGGGCGGTGGCGCGACCGCCGGGGATAGTGGGAACACGCCCTAGGCGGGAGCCGCCTTCCTCCTGGGTCGGTCTTGGATAGCGTTGTTGATTTGAGTATTGTTATCATTCTCAACATCTCGAATCACCGAAGCTTCGCATGCCCGCCAGTCCGTCACCGCCGCAGACGCCCGCCGTATCCGTCGAAGACCTTTACCGTGCCAACCACGACAGCCTGCGCGCGTGGCTGCGCCGCCGTCTGCGCGACACGGACACGGTGGCGGACCTCGTCCATGACGTGTTCACCCGCATCCTGGTCAAGCCGCAGGTGCTGGAGACGGTGCGCGAGCCGCGCGCCTATCTGGTGACCATCGCCAGGGGCGTGCTCAACGACCACCATCGCCGCCAGGCGCTCGAACGCGCCTGGCTCGATACGCTGCGGGAGCTGCCCGAAGCCCTGGTGCCCTGCGAGGAAACCCGGCTGATCGCGCTGCAGACCCTGCACGAGCTCGATGCCCTGCTGAGCCGCCTGCCGCCCAAGGCGCGCGGCGTGTTCGTGCTCTCGCAGATGGAAGGGCTGAGCTACGCGCAGATCGCCGAACGCCTGGACATCGGCGTGCGCAGCGTGCAGCGCTACATGACGCAGAGCTTCGAAGCGGTGCTCACCCTGATGGACGATTGAGTCCGCGCCATGGCAGCCCCCGATTCTCCGCTCGATCCCGCGGTGATCCGCCAGGCCGCGCAGTGGCTGGCGTGGCTGCATTCCGGTTCCGCCAGCGCGCAGGATACGGAAGCCTGCCGGCATTGGCGCGAGGCCGATCCCGCGCACGAACGGGCCTGGCAGCGGGCCGAGCGGCTGAAGGCGCGTTTCGGCCTGGTGCCGGCCGAACTGGGTGTGCCGGTGCTGACGCGCGCCGAAGCGCCGCGCAACAAGGGGCGGCGCACGGTGCTGCGTTCTGTTGGCCTGTTCGCGATGCTGGGGGGCAGCGGCTGGCTGGCCTGGCAGCACCGTCCCGGCCTGGTGGAATTCCACACCGCGGCCGGCGAACGCCGTGAAATCACCTTGGCCGACGGCACCCGCGTCCAACTCAACAGCGGCAGCGCGGTGGAAGTGCGCTACGACGATATGCAACGCCTGGTGTTGCTGCGGCATGGGGAAATCCTGGTGCAGACGGCGCCCGACCCGGCGCCTGCGGCACGCCCCTTCATCGTGCGCAGCACACATGGGCGCATGCGCGCGCTGGGCACCCGCTTCGCCGTGCATGAACAGGAAAGCGCCACCCGCCTGAGCGTCTTCGACGGCCGCGTCGAAGCGACGCCGGCCGCCGGCACGGGCGCGCGCATCGTGCAGGCCGGGGAGCGGGTGCTGCTGGACGCCGCCGGCGTGTCCGAGCCCGCCGCACATCGCGGCGAACTGGCCGAGGCCGGCTGGGCGCGCGGCGTGCTGTACGCCGACGACATGCGGCTGGATGCCTTCCTCGCCGAACTGGCGCGCCACCGCCCCGGCATCCTGCGCTGCGCGCCGGAAGTGGCCGGCCTGCGCATCTCCGGCGCTTTCCAGCTGGCTGATACCGATCACGTCCTCGACAGCGTGGCCGCCACCTTGCCGGTGCGCGTGCAGCGCCGCACGCGCTACTGGGTCAGCGTGCTGCCCGCCGTGTGACGGGTTCCGGGCCGCTGCGGGCGCTGGGCCATACAGGCGGTTTTGCGTGACCCGATTCTTTTTTCCGGAAGTTTGGCCGTTTTGCACCGGCTCGCTCGGCATGCAGTGGATTCATCGCTCAATGGACCCACGAACAGGAGCCCAGCCCGTGTCCAGATCCTCTCTCCGCGCCGCCCGCGCGCCGTCCGTGCCCGTGCTTCCCAACGCGCTCGCCCAGGCCGTATTGCTGGCGCTCGGCCTGCTCGCGGCCGTGCCGCCGGCGTTGTCGCAGTCCTCCACGGCCGTGCAGGACGCGCAGCCCGCTCTGCGCGACTACGACCTCCCCGCCGGCCCGCTCGGCGCCACGCTGTCCGCCTTTGCCGGCGAGGCCGGCGTCACGCTGTCGTTCGAGCCGGAACAGACCGCCGGCCGCCACAGCGCCGGGCTGCGCGGCCGTTACACCATCGCGCAGGGCTTCGCTGCGCTGCTCGCCGGCAGCGGGCTGGAAGCCTTCGAGCGCGGCAACGGCGGTTACGCGCTGCGCGCCCTGCAGCAGGAGCGCGAGGCGGTGCTGCCCGCCATCGCGGTTTCCGGCAAGGCCTTCGGCGCCACCACCGAAGGCACCGGCTCCTACACCACCTGGTCCACCAGCAGTTCCACCCGCCTGAACCTGTCTCCGCAGGAAACCCCGCAGGCGGTCACCGTGCTGACCCGGCAGCGGCTGGACGACCAGAAGCTGGACACGCTGGTCGACGCGCTCAACGCCACGGCCGGCATCTCCGTCCAGCAAAGCTCGATCGGGCAGGATAGCCCCAACATCTACGCGCGCGGCTCCAGCCTGGGCAACTTCCAGATCGACGGCGTGCCGACCTCCACCAGCATGAGTCCCTTCCTCGCCAATACGGCCGCCTACGACCGCGTGGAAGTGGTGCGCGGCGCCACGGGGGTCATGAACGGCCTCGGCACGCCGGCGGCCACGGTCAACCTGATCCGCAAGCGGCCAACCGCCGAGACGCGGCGCACGCTCACGCTGCAGGCCGGCAACTGGGACCGCTATGGCGCCGGGGCCGACGTATCCGGCGCCATGAACGAGAGCGGCACGGCACGCCTGCGCCTGGTCGGCGACTACAAGCAACAGGGCGCCTGGGTGGATCGCTTCAAACAGGAGAGCCTCGCGCTCTACGGCATCGGCGAGTTCGACCTGAGCGAGCACACGCTGCTCACCGTCGGCTTCAACCATCTGCGGCAGGATAGCGACTCCGCCATCATCAGCCGGCCGCTCTATTTCAGCAATGGCCAGCGCATCCCGCTGTCGCGCTCGGGCAATACCAGCCAGAAGTGGCGCTACTACAAGCACGACATGGATGGCATCTTCGCCTCGCTGGAACACCGCTTCGGTTCCGGATGGGTCGGCAAGGTGGAGTACAGCCATACGCGCTATGACTACGATGGCCTGGTCGCGAGCTTCCTCGGCACGGTCGACCCGGCAACCGGCGCAGGCGTGACGATTCGACCGAACCGTTGGGAACACCAACTCAAGCAGGACAACGTCGATGCCTACGTTTCCGGCATGTTTCCGCTGTTCGGCCGCGACCATGAGCTGATTGCCGGCCTCACGCTGTCGAAGCTCAGGTCGCACGGCCCGGCCTACACCCTGGATGCGGGCTATCCCGTTGCGACCACCGTCCATGAGTGGGCCAATGCACCGGCTCCGACGTTTGCAAAAACCGGCAGCTCCCGTGGAGAAGAGCGCAACTACGGTGCCTTCGTGAATGCCCGCTTCACGCTCACGGATGACACCAGCCTGCTGCTCGGGGGGCGCACCACCCGCTGGGCGCGGGATCATGACGAAACCAGCGTTCTGTGGGGGGACTTCTCCACCCGCGAGCGCAAGAACACCTTCGTCCCGTATGCCGGCATCGTGCATGCGCTGAACGACACCTGGTCGGTCTATGCCAGCTACACCAAGATCTTCCGGCCGCAGGATTCCTGGCTCAGCGAGTTCATCCCGACGGCGCTGAAACCCGAGGAAGGCGTCAGCTATGAAGCGGGCGTCAAGGCCGGCTTCCACGGCGGCCGCCTGACGGCCAGCCTGTCGGTGTTCCGCAACGAAGTAGACAACCTGGCCGTCTGGAACAATGACGCGTTCACCTACGACCTGCTGGGCAACACCCGCGCCCGAGGCGTCGAACTGGAGCTCAACGGTGAACTGGCGCCGGGCTGGCAGCTTTCGGCGGGTTACGCCTATGCGACCACCGAAGATGGCGACGGCCAACGCGTGCTCACCTACGTTCCCCGCCAGACGCTGAAGCTGTTCACCAGCTACCGCCTGCCCGGCGCATGGGAGAAACTCACGCTGGGCGGCGGCCTCCATTGGCAGAATGCCATTACCAGCGGGAGCGGCTTCAACTACCGGCAAGGCAGTCTCGCCCTGGTCAGCCTGATGGCGCGCTACCAGATCGACCGGAGTCTGTCCGTTTCCCTCAACCTGAACAATGCGCTGGACCGGCGTTATTTCAGCGGTATCGGCGAAAACGGTCTTTACGGCGCCCCGCGCAACTTCATGGCCTCGCTGAAGTACAGCTTCTGAGCCCGGCGCGGGGCGGGCGGGGGCCGCAGGGACGGAGGAAAACCGCCGATTCATGCACACCCTGACACCCGCCGGCTTCCTCCTACCCCGCCCATTCAAAAGCGCGGCCGCGTTCGTCCAGGCTGATCATGCTTGCCGTGGAGCGGGTGGCCTTGCACAGCCAGCGCTGGTACGAGGCCCGCAGGGCCTGCCCGGTGCCGTGCAGGGCCGCCGGGTTGAACACGGCGGCGCAGGCCGTGCCGGGGCTGCGCGCGGATTCATAGCGTATCCAGTCGATTTCCGCATGGCGGGTGCGCACCGCTTCGGCCAGCGCATGGGTGTGGGTGTAATCGGACGGATGCGTCCACTGCGCCGCGCAGGCCACCCACGGCGGCGAGGTCAGGTCGATGGCCCGGCCCCGGATGCGGGCGTGGAAGAAGGTGTGCTCCGAGGTGACCGCCCGCGCGCCGGCCTCGCTCAGCCCGGCCGAATCGGCGACGAAGCGCATGCGCCACCAGGCCACTTCGGCGCAGGCTGCTGCCAGCGTGGCGGCACCGTACCACACGCCGCCCAGCCCCGAGGCGGCGCGCCGGAAGCGCGAGTCGTGCGCGGGCAGGTAGCGGAAGGGCGTGGCGAGCAGATAGGGCTTGCCGGCGGCCTCGGGCGGCAGGGCGGGCTTGCTGCCTTCCAGCAGTTCTTCCAGCAGGGCCTGCTCGTCGGCCGTGTCGACCAGGGCGAGGGAGGCGGCGAGGTACTGGGTTTCCACGCCGCGCCAGGCGCGGGGCATCTCCAGGTCGGCGTGCCGGTCCGCCAGCCATGCCTGCCACGGGGGCGGCGAAGTGGCGTTCATGCGGGCGCGCGCATGCCGTCCAGGTAGTTCAGCGTGCGGGCGAGGCCTTCCACCCGGCGGACGAGTTCGGCGGGGATGCCGTTGAGGGCGCGGTTGTGGGTGTGCATCCAGCGCTTGCGCTGGGCGTCGTCGCCGCCGACCAGGGGGTCGAGCGAGCGGAACACGCGGATCAGCAGCAGGGCGAATTCGCCTTCGCGGGTGTCCTGCTCGATGAGGCGCCCGCCGCGCTTCAGGCGGGTGACGCTGGATTCGCTGACGCCCAGCACCACGGCCAGGTCGACCGCCTTGAGCCCGAGCAGTTCCGCCGCCCGCACGGTGGCCTTGGTGAGCACGGCGGCCGCGTCGGGTCTGGTGCGTGCTTGGGTGGCTGGCATGGCGTCCCTCCGGAGTGCCGGTTCTACATGCACTCCATCATGGGCGCCAGACGGGGAAAAATCAATCAAGTGACCGGAATTTTCAACTTTCTTTCAAATGACTGATCTTGCCCTGCCGCCGCGCTCTTTGCCCGGCTTGCGCTTCAGTCGGGCTCCCGGTAGCGCTCGCGGATCTGCTGGATGTCTTCCAGGCTGGACAGGAAGACCTCGACGATCGCCGGGTCGAAATGCCGCCCCGCCTGTTCCTGCATGTAGGCCACCGCCCGCTCGATGGACCAGGGTTCCTTGTACGGGCGCGCCGAGGTCAGCGCGTCGAAGACGTCGGCCACGGCGGCGATGCGCGCCGACTGCGGAATGCTGCTGCCGGACAGGCCGCCGGGGTAGCCGCTGCCGTCCCATTTCTCGTGGTGGCCGAGGGCGATCTCGCGCGCCAGCCGGAGCAGGCTGGAATCGTCCCCGGCCAGGAGTTCGGCGCCGATCTCCGGGTGCCGCTTCATGATTTCCCATTCTTCGTCGTTCAGCTTCCCCGGCTTGAGCAGAACGGCGTCGGGAATGCCGATCTTGCCGATGTCGTGCATCGGGCTGGCATGCAGCATCAGTTCGACTTCGGCGCTGCTCCAGCCCAGCCGGCCGGCCAGCAGCGCGGCGATGTTGCTCATGCGCAGGATGTGCTGGCCGGTCTCGTTGTCGCGGTATTCGGCGGCCCGCCCGAGGCGCTGGACGATCTGCAGGCGGGTGGCGACGACCTCCTCGGTGCGCAGGCGCACCATCTCCTCGAGGATGGCCTTCTGCTCGTGGGTGCTGCGGTACGCCCGCCGGGCGTCGAGCAGGTTGCGCACGCGCATCAGCAGTTCGGTGCGGTCGAAGGGTTTGCTCAGGTAGTCGCGCGCGCCGGCGGCGAGCGCCTTGAGCAGGTGTCCGCGGCCGTGTTCGGCGGTCAGGATGACGATGGGCGGCAGCAGCGGGTCGTCGAGCGCGCGCAGTTGCTCCATGACCTGGTAGCCGTCGAGGTGGGGCATGTTGATGTCGAGCAGGATCAGGTCGGGGCGCTGGCGCGCATAGCTCGGCAGCACTTCGCGCGGGTCCTCGATGCAGGTCAGCCGGGTGTAGCCCTGTCCGCCCAGCAGCTTGTCCAGCAGTTTCAGGTTGGCCGGTTCGTCATCGACGATCAGGATCGGCGAATTCTCGGGCGTGCTCATGCGTGCTCTCTCTTGGGAAGATGCCGGTCGATGCTGGCCAGGAAGCGTCCGACGTCGAGCGGTTTGGTCAGGTAGTCGGAAAATCCGGCCGCGATGCCGCGTTCGATGTCCTTGGGCATCGCGTTGGCGGACACGGCGAGGACCGGTACGTGGCGCAGTTGCAGATCGGCCTTGAACACCTGCAGTACCTCGTAGCCGTCCATGCCCGGCAGGTTGATGTCGAGCAGGATCAGGTCGGGCTTGCCGGTCTGTGCCAGCTCGATGCCCAGTTCCGGTGTATGCGCGGTGACCAGATGGAACTGGCGCAGCTTGCCGAGGATCTGCCCGACCAGCTTCAGATTGACCGGATTGTCGTCGATGTAGAGGATCTGCCGGCGCTGGCCGTCTCCGCCGTATTCGGCCTGATGCGGGACGTCGCTGACGGCGGCCACGGCCTGCTCGGCATCCGCCGGCGGCAGTTCGACCCAGAAGCGGCTGCCCCGGCCCGGTTCGCTGTGGACGCCGATCTTGCCGCCCATGGCCTCGATCAGCCGGCGCGCGATCACCAGGCCGATGCCGGTGCCTTCGACCGTGCCCTGCTCGGCGCCCAGCCGGTTGAACGGCTGGAACAGGCCGGCCAGGTCCTCGGCGGCGATCCCGGGGCCGGTATCGGCGATGGTGATGCGCACGCGCGGGCCGGCGGCGTCCACCGTCAGGCGGACCTCGCCCTGCGGGCGGTTGTACTTGATGGCGTTCGACAGCAGGTTGAGCAGCACCTGCTTGAGGCGCACCTTGTCCGCCCATACCGCGCCCAGTGGGCCGGCCGGCATGTGCAGGGAGATCCGCCGCTCGGCGGCCAGCGGGCGCAGCAACTGTTCGCATTCCTCGGCGAGGCTGTCCAGCAGGACGGTTTCGATCGACAGCGCAATGCGGCCGGATTCGATCTTGGCCAGGTCGAGCACCTCGTTGATCAGCCCCAGCAGGTGGTGCGCCGCCTTGAGGATCTCCTGCACGCTGTCCTGCTGGTCCTCGTCCAGGCGCTCGTCGAATTCGAGGATCTGCGCGAAGCCGAAGATGGCGTTCATCGGCGTGCGCAATTCGTGGCTCATGCTCGACAGGAACTCGGATTTCGCCTGGTTGGCGCGCTCGGCCTCGGCCTTGGCGGCCTGCACGGCGAGTTCGCTCTCTTTCTGCCGCGAGATGTCGAGAATCGTGGTCAGGCGCAGTTCGCGGCCGCCGAATTCCAGGTTGCGCCCGCGCACGATGGCGGGGAAGGTCGTGCCGTCGTGGCGCAGCATCACGGACTCGTAGGATTCGGCCCACTTGTCGCCGATCAACTGCAGCGCCATCGGTACCGCGCTCGGCGCGGTGAAGGACATCACCGGCCGGCCGAGCGCATCCTCGCGCCGGCAGCGGAACAGTTCGAGCCAGCGGTCGCTGGCATCGACGATGATCCCCTGGTCGCAGACGACGACGCCTTCCTCGACGTTGTCGGCGAAGAACTTGTGGCGCGCCTTGCTTTCCTGCAGCCGGAGTTCGGCCGCCTTGAGCAGCGTGATATCGGTGCGGATCGACACGTAGCGGAGCGGTTTTCCGGTGTCGTCGACGACCGGCACGATGGTCGCGCTGACCCAGTACAGTTCGCCGTTCTTCTTGCGGTTGCAGACCTCGCCGTGCCAGGTCCTGCCCCGTGTGATGGTGCGCCACAGGTCGGCGTAGAACTCGCGGGAGTGCCGGCCGGACTTGATGATGCTGTGGTTGGCGCCGAGCAGTTCCTCGCGGCTGAAGCCGCTCAGTTCGCAGAACCGGTCGTTGGCATAGGTGATGCGGCCGTCCGGGGCGGCCATGCTGATGATGGCATGCTGGTCGACCGCCTTGCGCAACAGCTCGAATTCCCGGCTTTGCGCTTCTTTCTGCCGGTCCGACTGCGCGCGCCGCAGCCGGGCGCGCGCGGCGTGGACGGCCGGGCGGATGTGGGCGGCGAGCCGGCCGGCGTCGCCGTCGCCGGCGGACACGATCAGGGCGGCCGCTCCGGCCAGGCTCTCCGACAGCGCGGCCTGCAGCGCCGCCGGCTGCTGCGCCAGCCAGGCCGGATCGGCCACGATGAGATCCGCAGCGCCCATGCCCGCGGGTATCTCGGCCGGCGACGCGGCCTCGACGAAGCTGAAAGGCTCGCCCGCGAGCAGATCCCGGAGCGCCATCGGCAGTGATGGCGCAAGGCCGAGCAGAACCAGCCGCAGTGCCTCCGGTGCGCAGTCGTCCGACATGCTGTCCACTTTTTCCCTGTCCCTGTGCATCCGCATTGAGAAGCGCCGGGTGCAATCGCTATGATGCACGGACAAGCATTCCGCCGCTGCCGAGGGAGAATATCATGTGCACATATCACGAAATTTTCAAAGGCCGCTTCGTCGGCCTGCGCATCGGCGGTGCGCACATCGACACGCCGGCGCGCCGGCCGGTGATCAATCCGGCCACCGGCGAGGCCTTCGCCAGCGTGCCGCTGGCCGCCCCGGAACACCTGGAAAGCGCCGTCGCGGCGGCACGCGGCGCCTTCCCGGCCTGGCGCGCCCTGTCCTGGGCGGAACGCCAGGAACTGCTGGAACGCCTGGCCGGACGCATGGAGCAGGCGCGCGACGAACTTGCCGATCTGCTGACGCTGGAACAGGGCAAGCCGCGTCATTCGGCGGCGGCCGACGAAGTCGGTTACGCCATCGGCTGGCTGCGCGAGGTCGCCAGACGGCGCCTGGCGGACCAGGTGCTCGAGGACGCGCCGCGCCACCGGGTGGACAAATCCTACGTGCCGCTCGGCGTCGCCGGCCTGATCGTGCCGTGGAACTTCCCGCTCTGCCTGGCTGCCTGGAAATTCGCCCCGGCACTGATCACCGGCAACACGGTCATCCTGAAACCCTCGCCCTACACGCCGCTGACCGCCCTGCGGCTGGCCGAACTGGCCGAGGGCGTCCTGCCGCCGGGCGTGTTCACCGTGCTCACCGGCGACGACGAACTGGGCCGCTGGATGGTCGAGCACCCCGGCATCGCCAAGATCAGCTTCACCGGCTCGGCCGCCACCGGCCAGCGGGTGATGGCCGGCGCCGCCACGGGGCTGAAGCGCGTGACCCTGGAACTGGGCGGCAACGATCCGGCCATCGTGCTGCCCGACGCCGACCTCGATGCGGTCGTTCCCAAGCTGTTCTGGGGCGCCTTCGGCAATTCCGGGCAGTGGTGCGTGGGCATCAAGCGCCTCTACGTGCATGACGACCTCTATCCGCAATTGCTCGACGCGCTGGCCGCCTATGCCCGCGGCGTGCGCATGGGCGACGGCATGGACGCGGCCAGCCAGCTCGGGCCGCTGCAGAACGTCCGGCAGTACGAGAAGGTGCGCGGCCTGCTCGCCGACTGCGTCGCCCACGGCCAGCGCTTCGCGCTCGGCGGCGAGGCCGTGCCCGGCCCCGGCTATTTCGTCCCGGTCACCATCGTCGACAACCCGCCGGACGACAGCCGCGTGGTCGTGGAGGAGGCTTTCGGCCCGGTACTGCCGGTGCTGCGCTACCGCGATTTCGACGACGTGGTGCGCCGCGCCAACGATACCGGATATGGCCTCGGCGCCTCCATCTGGGGCCGCGACACGGCCTTCGCCCAGGCGCTGGCCGGCCGCCTCGAAGCCGGCACGGTGTGGATCAACGAGGTCTATGTGCACGGGGTGGATTTCCCCTTCGGCGGCCACAAGCTGTCCGGCCTGGGCGTGGAGCACGGCACCGAAGGGCTGGCCGCCTACGCCAACCTCAAGATCGTCATGAGCGCGCGCTGAATTCGCCGCGCCGGCGTCAGCCGGCGATCCGCCTCGCCATGGCGATCAGGCTGCGGTCGCTGCCGGCCGGGCCGAGCAGCGACAGGCCCAGCGGGGCGCCGCTGCGGCTCGCCAGCGGCATGGACAGCTGCGGAAAGCCGGACAGGCCGGACAGGCACAGCAGCTGGATGGCCTTGTTGCGGTAGTCCTCCAGCGAACCTTCGTCGGCGTCCTTGAGCGGGGCGATGTCGGGCATGGTGGGCAGCACCAGCACGCCGTCGCGGCCGAGCAGTTCGGCGAGCGCGGCGCCGACCTGTGCGCGGATCGCCCGGGATTCCTCGAACTGGACGTCGGTGACGCCCTTGGAGAAGGCGAAGCGCTCGCGCACGCCGGGCCCGAGTGCGAGGCCGTGGGTTTCGATCAGTTCGCCGTCGGTCTGCCAGGCTTCGCGGCCCTGGATGTAGCGGAAGGCCCAGTAGTTGCGCTCGAAGCCCTGCGGGGCCATATCCACCGGGGCGGGGCGGCCGTACAGGGCTTCCACGCGTTCCAGCGCCGGGCGCAGGGCGTCGACCACTTCCGCGCCGAGCAGGCCCCAGCCGTCGGTGGGGCTGAGCAGGCGCGGGGCGGCGGGCAGCGGGGCAGCGTCCTCGCCGAGCAGGACTTCGCCGACACGTTCGAAGGTGGCCGCGTCGCGGGTGAAGAAGCCGCAGGTGTCGAAGCTGGGGGCCAGATCCAGGCAATCCTCCAGGCTGATGCGCCCGTGGGTGGGGCGCAGGCCGAACAGGCCGCAGTGGCTGGCCGGGCAGCGCACCGAGCCGCCGGTGTCGGTGCCCAGGGCGAAGTCGGCCAGCCCGTTGGACACTGCCGCCGCCGAGCCGGAGGACGAGCCGCCGGTGATGCGCGCGGGGTCGCCGCCGTTGATCGGCGCGCCGAAGTGGGCGTTGATGCCGTTCATCGAGAAGGCCAGTTCGTCGGTGTAGGTCTTGCCGAGAAACCGCGCGCCGGCGTCCAGCAGGCGCTGCACGGTGGGGGCGCTGCGCGTCTTGATGCCGGAGAGCGCCAGCACGTGCGGGTTGCCGCCGCCGGTGGGATAGCCGGCCACGTCGAACAGGTCCTTGACTGCGAAACTCAGCCCGGCGAGCGGGCCGCCGGCGGCGTGGGGCAGTTCGGCGCCGGGGTAGGGGACGAAGGCGTGGGCGGGGTCGCGGGGGATCAGCATGGCGGTGGGGCTCCGGGAGGATTGGCTGGGGCGCTCAGGCGGGCTGGGCCTCGGTGTGTTGCAGGGCGTGGGCGGTGGCGTCGGTGCGCAGGCAGCGCGCGCGGTGGCCGGTGCCCAGGTCCACGGCCTCCGGGCGGGTGGCCAGGCAGGCCTCCCGGGCGTAGGCGCAGCGTTCGGCGAAGGCACAGCCGGCCGGCAGGTTGGCGAGATCCGGCGGCGAACCGGGGATGCTGGCCAGGCGCGCGCCCTTGGTCATCGCGCCGTCGGCGCGCGCCTGCATCAGCGCGAGCGTATAGGGGTGGCGCGGGTTGCGGATGACTTCGCGGGTGGGGCCTTCCTCGACGATGCGCCCGCCGTACATCACCGCGAAACGGTCGGCCACTTCCACCGCCGCGCCCATGTCGTGGGTGACGAAGAGGATCGCCAACCCCAGTTCGCGCTGCAGTTCGCGCAGCAGCAGGAGGATCTGGATCTGCACGGTGGCGTCCAGCGCGGTGGTGGGTTCGTCGGCCAGCAGCACCTGCGGGCGGCAGGCCAGCGCCAGGGCGATCATCGCGCGCTGGCGCATGCCGCCGGACATTTCGTGCGGGTAAGCGTCCAGCCGGCGTGCCGGGCTGGGGATGCGCACGCGCTCGAAGAGTTCCAGCGCGCGCTTGCGCGCTTCCTCCCTGCTCACCGCCTCGTGGCGGCGGATGGATTCGACGATCTGCGCGCCCACGGTATACACCGGGTCGAGCGCCAGCAGCGGTTCCTGGAAGATCATCGAGGCGACCTTGCCGCGATAGTCGGCCAGCGGCCGGCTGCCCAGCGCCAGCACGTCGTGGCCGGCGATGCGGATGCCGCCGGAAATCCGCGTGCGGCGTTCCGGGTGCAGGCGCAGCAGCGAGCGCAGGGTGACGCTCTTGCCGGAGCCGGATTCGCCGATCAGCGCCACCGATTCGCCGCGCGCCACGGTGAGATCCACGCCATTGACCGCCTCCACCGGCTTCTTGCCGCCGGTGAACACCACGCGCAGGTCGCGCACGTCGATCAGGGGAGAAGTGTCGTTCATCGGTTCGGCTCCCTCAGGCGGCGTAGATGGCGGTGGGGTTGCGGCTGTGGCCGGCGTCCGCCTCGTGGATCAGGCAGGCGGCCTGGCGGCCCGCGCGTTCTTCCAGCGCGGGCACGCGCTCGGCGCACACCGGCTCGGCGAACGGGCAGCGGGTGTGGAAGCGGCAGCCCGGCGGCGGGTCGATGGGGTTGGGCGGGTCGCCGGCCAGCGGGGCTTCCTCGGTGCGCCGGTCCGGGTCCATGGACGGCATGGAGGACAGCAGGGCGCGCGTATAGGGGTGCAGCGGGTCGTCGAACAGCGCCTCGGCCGGGCCGGTTTCGGCCACCTTGCCGAGGTACATCACCATCACCCGGTCGGAGATGTAGCGCACCACGTGCAGGTCGTGGCTGATGAACAGGTAGGTGAGGCCGAATTCGTCCTTGAGGTCCATCAGCAGGTTGAGCACCTGGGCCTCGACCGATTTGTCCAGCGCCGAGACGGCTTCGTCGAGGATCACCAGGCGCGGCTCCGAGGCCAGCGCGCGGGCGATGTTCACCCGCTGGCGCTGCCCGCCGGACAGCTCGTGGGGCCAGCGTTCGGCGAAGCGCCGGGGTTCCAGGCCGACGCGCGCCAGCAGGTCGCGCGCGCGGGTGATGGCTTCGCGCCTGGGCACGCCGTGCACCTGGGGGCCGAAGGCGATGGAGTCCTGGATGGTCAGGCGCGGGTTCAGCGAGGAATAGCTGTCCTGGAACACCATCTGCACCTGGCGGCGGTATTCGCGCAGGGGCAGGGCGGCGGAGCCCACGGTTTCGCCGTCGAAGACGATCTCGCCGGCGGAAGGGTCGATCAAATGCATCAGCAGGCGCGCGGTGGTGGACTTGCCACAGCCGGATTCGCCCACCACGCCCAGGGTCTCGCCCTTCAGGACCTCGAAATCCACGCCATCCACGGCGCGCACCACCTTGCCGCCGCCGGTCAGCGTTTCCAGGAAGCCCTTCTTCAGGTCGAAGTGCTTCACCAGGCCGCGCACGCTCAGCAGCGGCTGGGCCGGGCCGCCGCGGTCGCCGTGGATGTCCGCGCCGATGTGTTCGACGCTCATGCCGATGCTCATCGCGTCTTCTCCTTGTTCAGTTCTTGACGTCCATGGCCGAGCGCAGGCTGTCGGACAGGAGGTTGAAGGAGATCGAGGTGATGAAGATCATCACGCCGGGCAGGGCCGCCACCCAGGGCTGGGTGTAGATGGCCGTGCGCAGGGTGTTGAGCATCAGCCCCCATTCCGGCTCCGGCGGGCGCACGCCCAGGCCCAGGAAGGACAGGCCGGAGGCGAGGATCATCGACACCGCGATCAGGCTGGTGGCATACACGAAGATGGGCCCCAGCACGTTGCCCAGCACATGCACGCGCACGATGGTGAACGCCCCGGCGCCGGAGGCGCGCGCCGCCTCGACGAAGTCGCGCCCGCGCACCTGGGTGGTCACGCTTTCCGCCACCCGCGCGATGGGCGGGATGAACACGATGGTGAGCGACAGCAGGGCGTTGCCGATGCCCGCGCCCAGCGCGCCGGACAGGGCGATGGCCAGCAGCACCGAGGGAAAGGCGTAGAGCACGTCGATGGTGCGCATGATCAGCGTGTTGGCCAGCCCGCCGGCGTAGCCCGCCAGGATGCCGATGGCGCTGCCCAGCACGAAGGCGATCAGCACCGGCACGATGCCCATGAACAGCGACAGGCGCGCGCCCAGCATCAGGCGGGAGAGCAGATCGCGGCCCAGTTCGTCGGTGCCCAGCAGGAAGTTCTCGAAGCCGATGGGCCGCAGGCGCTTCAGCAGCGAGGTCTGGTAGGGATCGTGCGGGGTGATCAGCGGCGCGAAGAGGGCGATCAGCACCAGCGCCAGCAGCACCGCCGCCGCGCCGATGGCCACCGGGTCGCGCGCCAGCTTTTTCAGCACGCCGCTCCAGAAGCCGGCGGAGCGCTCGTAGACCGGCGCGGGTGCGGCGCCGGCGTTCAGGGTGGTCATCGCTGGATCCTCGGGTCGATGGCGGTCTGCAGGGTGTCCACCAGCAGGTTGAGCAGCACGAAGAACATCGCCAGCACCAGGATGGTGCCCTGGAGCAGCGGCAGGTCGCGCTGGAAGATCGCCGAGTTGAGCAGGAAGCCGGTGCCCGGCCAGGAGAACACCGTTTCGATGAGGATGGAGCCGCCCAGCAGGTAGCCCAGCTGCAGGCCCATCACCGCCAGCGCGGTGGGCGCGGCGTTCTTCACCACGTGCAGGAAGATGCCGGAGTCGGTCATGCCCTTGGCCTTCAGGCCGACGACGAATTCCTGCGCCAGGATGTCGGCCACCAGGGCGCGCACGGTGCGCGCGATGATGCCCATGGGAATCACCGACATGGTCACCGCCGGCAGCACCATGTACTGGATGTGCGCCCAGTCCCAGGCCCACTGGTCGGAGCCGCCGGGGCCGGCGCCGGTGGGCGGCAGCCAGCCCAGCCAGGCGGAGAACACGATCACCATCACCATGCCCAGCCAGTAGTGCGGCACGCTCACCCCCAGCACCGACAGCGCGGAGGCCGCGCGATCCACCCAGGAGTTGCTGAAGTAGCCGGCCACGAAGCCGAACAGGCTGCCGAGCAGAAAGCCGATCAGCGTGGCCAGACAGGCCAGCATCAGGGTGTTGCCGACGGCGCGGAAGACCTCGTCGGCCACCGGCCGGCCGGTGGCGATGGAGGTGCCCAGGTCGCCCTGCAGCGCGCGCCACAGCCAGCCGAAGAATTGCTCCGGCCAGGAGCGGTCGAAGCCGTACAGGGTCATCAGCTGGCGCTGCAGTTCCACCGAGGCGTCGGGCGGCAGGATGGCCACCAGCGGATCGCCCGGGGAGATGTGCACCAGCAGGAAACAGAAGAACGCGACCCCGAGCATGATGGGGACGGTATAGACGATGCGTCTGAGCAGATAGAAGATCATCGCTGACTCCGCGTCGGGGAGGGGAGGGCGGCGGCGCGGCCGCCGCCCGTGCATTCACGCCCGCGGCGGCGCGGAGCCGCCGCCACGGGGTCGTCGGCGTCTTACTCGACGCGCATCGGCGCGATGTCGATGAACCAGCTCTTCGGCTGCACCACGCCCTTCACCTTGGGCGACATGGCGCGCGGGCCGACGTCGTGGGCGACGAAGACGAAGGGCGCTTCCTCGACGATGCGGGCGTGCAGCCTGGCCAGCGCGGCGTCGCGCTCCTTGTCCTCGAAGGTGGTGCGCGCGGTGGCGATCAGCGCGTCGAACTCATCGTTGCCGAAGAAGCCCCAGTTGTTGGAGACCGGCGGGAAGGTCTTGGTGCTGACGAAGCGCACCATGGCGAAGAACGGGTCCATGGTGGCCGCCGTCACGTTGATCGCGTTGGCGCCGCTGGCCGACGGGTCCTTGGCGCCGCGCCGCCAGTTGGTGAACAGCGTGTTCCATTCCAGCACGTCCAGTTCCACGTCGAAGTAGCACTGGCGCAGGCTTTCCTGCAGGTACTCGTTCATCGGCAGCGGCTGCATCTGGCCGGAGCCGGAGGCGGACACCTGCACCTTCACCTTGAGCGGCTTGGCGGCGGAGTGGCCGGCCTCGGCCATCAGCTTCCTGGCGGCGTCGGGATCGAACTTGACGTCGAAGGAGGGGTTGCCCCACCACGGGTGATCCGGCGAGACGATGCCCTTGGCCTCGCCCATCATGCCGCCCAGCAGCTCCTTCAGCTCGCCGCGGTTGATGCACAGGTTGGCGGCGTGGCGCACGCGCTTGTCCAGCCAGGGCGAGCCTTCGGCGAAGGACAGCTGCCACGGCCAGATGTGCGGCTGCGGGTTGGAATACACCGTGAAGCCGCGGCTCTTGATCTGCGGAATGGCGTCGGGCGCCGGCGCCTCGATCCAGTCCACCTGGCCGGACAGCAGCGCGGCGGTGCGCGCGTTGGCTTCCGGCAGCGGCAGCATCACTACCTTGTCGATGGTCGGGGTGCGCTTGGGATCCCAGTAGGCGGTGTTCTTCACCACTTCCAGGCGCTCGCGCGGCACGAAGCGGCTCATCTTGAACGGGCCGGTGCCCGAGGCATCGGCGGCGAAGGCCACCCAGGCCTGCTTGGCGCGCTCGGCCGGGTCGGTGACGCTGGCGGGCACCGCCTTCAGCTTGGCTTCCCAGTGCGCCGGCGAGGCCATGAACAGGTTGGTCAGGTTGAGCGGCAGGAAGGAATCCGGCTCGGAAGTGGTCAGTTCCACCGTGAGCTCGTCGATCTTCCTCGCGCTGCGCAGCGTCGGCATGCGCGAGGCGGTCACGCCCACCTGGCTGGCGTCGAAGTGCCTGGCGTCCTTGTCCAGCACCTTCTGCACGTTCCACACCACCGCGTCGGCGTCGAAGGCCGAACCATCATGGAACTTCGCCCCCGGGCGCAGCTTGAACACCCACTTGGTCTTGTCGGCGGCATCCACCGCCCAGGACGCGGCCAGGCCGGGAATCAGCACGCTGGGCGCGTCGGCCTTGGACAGATCCCACTGCGTCAGCGCGTCGTACATCGGAATGCCGGTGAAGCGGTTGCCTTCGAAACCCTGGTCGGGCTGGCCGAGGGTGCGCGGAATGTCGGCGGCGGTCATGCCGATGCGCAGCACTTTCTCCTGGGCGAGCACGGAGCCCGAGGCGCTGGTGAGCGCGATGAGGCCGCAGCCGATGAGAGCGGACAGCAGGCGGGCGGGGCGGACGGTCATGGTGGGTACCTCGCGGTAGTGGGATGGTCGATGGTTGCTTCGGTTCAGCTACTGCAAGCGGTGTGCCTGTTTTCGCTCTTTTGCAGAAAATCGTGAAAGTTATTCACCATTTGCTGCGTTTTGGCGCCATCTCCCGTTTTCTCCGCAAGGTCTTTATCCACGTTCCCTGAGTTTTTCTGCCCCAAGATGGTGAATCGGCTGCGCGATTGCGGTGCAAGGCCGTGCAGGATGGCGGGCGGCGGTTGTCGACAACCTTAGAGAGGCATACGGGTGCAGAAAACTACAATCATCGAAACCAAGGTTTCCGATTCGTGAAACAATGGCGGCATGAAACCACGCGCCCTGCTGAGCAATCTCGCCGAAGCCGACCTGCGCCTGCTGCGCATCTTCATCGCCATCGCCGAATCCGGCGGGCTGGCCGCCGCCGAACTGCGCCTGAACATCAGCCGCTCGGTGATCAGCCGCCACCTGAAGGACCTGGAGACCCGCCTGGGGGTGCGCCTGTGCGAGCGCGGGCGCTCCGGCTTCGCGCTCACCGAGGAAGGCGGCACCGTGCTCGACGCCGCGCGCCGCCTGCTGGCGCAGATCGAGGGCTTCCGCCGCGAGGTGGCCGGCCTGCACGGCGGCATGCGCGGCGAACTGAACCTGGCGGTGTTTGACAAGTTCGTCACCAACCCGGCATGCCGGCTGGCGGAAACCATCGCCCAGTTCGGCGCCGAGGCCCCGGCTGTGGTGCTCAACGTGCACGTGGCGAGCACCAGCGCGATCGAGAAGGGCCTGTTGGACGGCTACTTCCAGGTGGGCATCCATCCGCACCACCGCGCCAGTGAAAGCCTGCTGAACTGGCCGCTGTTCTCGGAAAGCATGTCGCTGTACGCCGCGCCCACGCATGCGCTGCTGCGCGACGGCGCCATGCCGGACGATGCCGCGCTGCGCGGCGCGGCCTTCGTCGGCCTGGGCTACCACTCGCCCAACATGGAGCATTTCTGGCGCCTCGGGCTGGAGCCGGCGGCGCGCGCGCACGACCAGGAAGCCAGCGTGCTGCTGATCCGTTCCGGGCGCTACGTAGGCTTCCTGCCGGACCACTACGCCGGCGTGTTCGAGGCCGCTGGCGAACTGCGCCGCATCGAATCGGACACCCTGCGCTACCAGTGCGACTGGGTGGCGTCCGTCGCGCGCACGCCCACGCCTGGGCGCATCGCCCGCCATTTCCTCAACCGTCTGCGCGAACAGCACGGCGGAGAGGGGCACGGCTGAAGCGCGCAGGACGGGCGGGCGCGGCCTGGAAAGATCGTGGGCAAAAAATCGTATTTTGTGTCGGATGTTGTTGTTCGTCCGATGCGATTTTCGGCGCTGGAGCGGGAGTCTGGATGGTTGATTGGGATTTTGCCGGTTTTTCCATTCAGTATTGTATGCAATGATATGGACAAAACCATTCGCCCTCCGCTTGCGCCCCCGGAGCCCCCATGCACATCCGCCTCATCAACCCCAACACCACCCCGGCGATGACCGAACGCATGGGCGCTTGCGCCACGCGCGTGGCCGCGCCCGGCACGCGCATCCGCGCCGTGCAGCCGGCAGATGGCCCGGTGTCCATCGAAGGCCACTTCGACGAAGCGCTGGCCGCTGTCGGCGTGCTCGACGAGATCCGCCGGGGCGAGGAAGAAGGCAGGAACGGCGGCGCGGGCGTGGATGCCTACGTGATCGCCTGCTTCGGCGACCCCGGCCTGCTCGCCGCGCGCGAGCTGACCGCCGCGCCGGTGATCGGCATCGCCGAGGCCGCCTTCCACCTCGCCACGCTGATCAGCACGCGTTTTTCCGTGGTCACCACACTGGGGCGCACCGTGGTGATCGCCGAGCACCTGCTGCGCGCCTACGGCTTCGAGCACCACTGCCGCAAGGTGCGCGCGGCGGAAATCCCCGTGCTCGACCTGGAAGAGGATGCCGATGGCGCCTTCGCGTGCATCGCAGCCGAGTGCCGGCGCGCGCGCGACGAGGACGGCGCGGGCGCCATCGTGCTGGGCTGCGGCGGCATGGCCGACCTGGTCGACCGCCTGCGCGCGGAAACCGGCATCCCGGTGGTCGAGGGCGTCGGCGCGGCGGTGAAGCTCGCCGAGGCGCTGCACGGCCTGGGGCTGGGCACCAGCAAGCACGGCGACCTGGCCTTTCCGCGCGCCAAGGCCTATGCCGGACGTTTTTCGTATTTCGGCGCCTGAATCCGGCGCTGCCACGCAATCCGCTTCTTCCGCCCCGATGAATGCCAGAGCCTCCTACCCCCGCGACCTGATCGGCTACGGCCGCAACCCGCCCTTCGCCGACTGGCCCGGCGGCGCCCGCGTGGCGGTGCAGTTCGTGCTCAACTACGAAGAGGGCGCGGAAAACTGCGTGCTGCACGGCGACCCCGGCAGCGAGCAGTTCCTCTCCGAACTGTTCAATCCGCCCGCCTACCCGGACCGCCACCTGTCCATGGAGTCGATCTACGAATACGGCTCGCGCGTGGGGGTGTGGCGCGTGCTGCGCGAATTCGAGCGCCGCGGCCTGCCGCTCACCGTGTTCGGCGTGGCCATGGCGCTGGAACGCCACCCGGAACTCACCGCCGCCTGCGTCGAACTCGGCCACGAGATCGCCGGCCACGGCTGGCGCTGGATCCACTATCAGGACGTGCCGGAAGAGGTCGAGCGCGAGCACCTGCGCCTGGCCGTGGACACCATCGAGCGCCTCACCGGCGTGCCGCCGCTGGGCTGGTACACCGGGCGCGATTCGCCCAACACGCGCCGGCTGGTCGCCGAGCACGGCGGCTTCCTGTACCACTCGGACTACTACGGCGACGACCTGCCGCTGTGGACCACGGTGGAAAAGCGCGACGGCGAGCGCGTGCCGCAACTCATCGTGCCCTACACGCTGGACGCCAACGACATGCGTTTCGCGCTGCCGCAGGGTTTTTCCAACGGCGGTGCTTTCTTCGACTACCTGCGCGACGCCTTCGACGTGCTCTACGAGGAAGGCGCCGAGCGCCCGGCAATGATGAGCGTGGGCCTGCACTGCCGGCTGGTCGGCCGCCCGGGGCGCTTCCGCGCGCTGCAGCGCTTCCTCGACCACGTCGAGGCCCACGACAGGGTGTGGGTGTGCCGCCGCGTGGACGTGGCGCGCCACTGGATCGAGCGCCATCCGTGGCCGGGAGCCAGCCGCTGAGCGGCACGGCCGCCTTGCCGCGGTCCGTCGAAGCGCTGTCGCAGGCGGCCCGTGCGCCCTTCGAGCGCGCCGGCCCCGGCGGCAACCGCGGCGGGTTGGATCTCGAGCGCGGGGCGCGGATCGCCCGGTCCGGCTGAGCGGCGGATCAGCGCGCCGGCGTGGCGGCGAGGTCGCGCAGGGCGAGCGTGGATTCGAGCATCATCTCGCCGCCGCCCAGCAGTTGCGCGAGGATGCGCGCGGGCGAGAGCACCACCAGGATGCCGCGCTCGTCGCGTCCGCCGTCCGGGCGCACGACATGCTCGGCCAGCGCGGATTCGTTCTGGTAGAGGCGGTTCACCGGGTCGATGCGCTCGTTGGCGACTTCGGGAATCTCGCCCAGGCGATGCACCAGGATACCGAAGGGTTCGGCCTTGCCGGCGCGTACGATGACGATCTGCTGGTAGGTCTCCGGGTCCGCGTCGCGGCGCAGGCGCAGTTGACCGCCGAGGTCGAGCACGATGATCGGGCGTTCCTGGTAGATGAACAGCCCGCGTACGTGCGCGGGCAGTCCGGGCACCGGGGTGATGTCCACCGCATCCACGGCTTCCTGCACGTGGCTGGACACCACGCCCAGCCATTCCTCGCCGATGAAGAAGGTGGCGATCTCGGTGGTGCCGCCGGGCTGCGCGCCGTGATGCAGGCGCGGCAGGCGCACCGGGGTGGCCGGGCGCGCCTTGGCCGGTTCGTGGGCGTCGGCGACTTCGGCCAGCGGCACGAAGATGAGTGCCGCCACGTCGTTGCGGTAGGCGTCGTCGGCGGACTTGTACTCGCGGTAGCCGGAGGACATGCGCACGCCCACCGCGTGGTAGCTGCCGTCCAGTTCGGCGACCGTGGCCGCGCTGCCGCCGTTGGGCAACTGGAACAGGTCCGTGGGCAGCTCCAGGGTGCTGCCGATGGGGTGGCGTGCGTCGGTGGTGGCGATGACCTGGCGCGTGCGGTCGGCGAATACGCCGAAGCTGCCGCGCAGGATCTCGCCGTGCGCGTCGCGCGGCAGGGCGTCGAGCAGCATCGCGCGGAATTGCGGTTCGGCGTCGAAGACGATGCCGATGCCGCCGCGCGCGCTTTCCATGCGGCCGTTGCCGCCGCGCGCACCGCCGATGGCCGCCGCGTAGACGTAGGTGTGGCGCCCGCGGTACAGCGCGCTGGGCGCGAAGGCGGAGACCACGTAGCTCTGCGTGTCGGTCAGCGCCAGCGCGCGGCGCACCCATTCCTCGCCCACCGGCTGGCCGACGCAGGCGGCGTATGCCTGGTTGGAAACGGCCAGTGCCCGCCCGCCGGCATCGAACACCACGAGGTTGTCGTACACCGTGTACAGCGCGTTGATGGCTTGCAGGATGCGGGTGATCGCCGCGCGCGCGGCTTCCGGTCCGTCGCCGGGGTTCTCCAGGTGGTGCGCGAAGGCGCTGGTGAGCGCCCACCAGCGGCAGTCGTTGGCGCGCTCGTAGAGATTGCGGTCCATGATGTCGATGGCCAGCGAGGCGAGAAAGCACGCATCGTCGAGCAGCGAGGAGATCACCGTTTCGTTGAGGTTGCCGATGGAGCGCTCGAACACGTCGGTGGTCTTCAGCCCGGTGTTGCTGATCTCCCACAGCAGGATCTTGGAGAACGTGGAGTTGGCCGGCACCTCGCTGCCGTTCTGGCGCACGTTGCCGTTCCACACCGAACGGTTCAGCGCGCGCTGGATGCGCTCGGCCTGGCGCGGGATGTTGCGCAGTGCCTCGGAAAACAGCGTGGGGCTGTGGGTGACCGCCGCGCTCACGCGGGCCGGCAGCGCGGCCAGGCGGCTGGTGGCCTGCTGCACGAAGGCCTGGTCGAGCGGGATCATCGCGTGGCCCAGCCAGCCCGGCCCCATGTAGCCCTGATAGCCCTGGGTGGCGCGCGTGGCGGCCAGGTACTCGCGTCCGCCGAAGCGCACCACGCCCCAGTCGGCGCCGCTCACGCGTTCCAGTTGCGCGCCCACCGGCAGGTGGTGCGGATCGCTGCTGGCGATCACCGTGTCCTGTGCGTCGAGCAGGGTCAGCACGGTCCAGTCGCGCGGGCTCGTCAGGTTGGCGAAGATGCGCCGCGTCTCGCTCTCGAAGCGGAAGCACAGGCACAGCACGGCCAGCGCCTCGCCGTCTTCCTCGGCGACGCGGTAGGCGTAGATCAGCCCAGGGCGCTCGCCGCCGAGCAGGTCGGCAGCGCGGAACACCTCCACGTAGGCCGCCTCGGTGTCCAGCGCCTCGCGCAGCAGCGGATCGCTGGAGCGCTGCAGGCGCTTGCGCTCGTCGAGCTGGGCGAGCACCTCGCCTTCCGGGGTGAGCAGGATGATGTCGTGATACACCGAGTATTTGCGCACGTACTCGCGGAAGCGCAGTTCCAGCGCCTGGCGCTCCTGCGCGCGGCGGGATTGGCCGTCGCCGGTGGCGGACACCTCGCGGCGGCGGCGCACGAAGGCGCGGATGTCGTCGTCCTGGGCGAGGAAGCCGATGTCGGCGGTGCGCTCGAAGAGGTTGCGCACCAGGATGTCCACCGCCACCTGGGCCTTGGACTTGAGCGCCTGCACGGTCTTGCTGCGCATTTCGATGCCGAGGTGGTTGAGCAGGTCGGCGGTGAGCGCGGCGAAGGCCTGGCGGGTGGCGCTCATGTCGGTGCCGGTTCCCGACAATTGTCCCAGCAATGTCAGGTTGTCCCACACGGCCTGCAGACCCTGCAGGGTCTCGCGGTATTCCTGCACCGGATCCATGTGGCGGACCAGGGCGCTCAGGCTGTCATCGAAGTCGATGCCTTTGTACACGCTCACTGCGCTCTCCTGTCGTGCAACGGCGACGATTTGGTAGGCGCTTCAAGCAAGAGTTATTCCTTTTCGTTTCAAACGTTTGGGGGCGTATGAAAAGCAGTGCCGGGGCGCACTTGCGCGGCACGCCGGATGCCCGGCGCTGGCGAAAACGGTGCATGGACCCGCGCGCCGGATACCTGGCGCACTTTTGCGGTGCGCGGCGCAGCGGATGTTGGTTGCCTACGCAGCTCTCACTGATATTCGATCGTGCAATAAACAGGTTCTCAAGGCACGGATACCGGCAGTACCCGGTGCAGCTCGATGCCGTCCAGCGACACCGCCGCCCCCAGCGCCAGCACCTCCACGCCCGCGGCCATGGCATCCCGTAGGGCGCGTCCGTAGGCCGGGTCGATGTGGTCGGCGGGCCGCACCTCCCGCACGTCCTCCCGCTGCACGCAGAACACCAGCACCGCCCGCCGGCCCGCGGCCACCATGCCCGCCAGTTCCCGCAGGTGCTTGGCGCCCCGCAGGGTCACCGCGTCCGGAAAGTAGCCCACGCCGCCTTGCACCGCCGCGGTGACGTTCTTCACCTCCACGTAGCACGGCGGCCGTCCGTCCGCCTCCAGCAGCAGATCCACCCGGCTGCCCGCCCCGTACTTCACCTCGCCCCGGATGCGCGGGTAGCCCGCCAGCGCTGCCATCCGTCCCGTTTCGATCGCCTCCCGTACCAGGGCGTTGCTGCGGCCGGTGTGCACACCCACCAGCACGCCGGGCAGGGCTTCCACCAGTTCCCAGGTCCACGCCAGCTTGCGCGCCGGATTCGCCGCCGGCGACAGCCATACCTGCATGCCGGGTTCGGCGCAGCCCATCATGGAACCGGTGTTCGGGCAGTGGGCGGTGAGGAGGCCGCCGGGGGTTTCCACGTCGGCGAGGAAGCGGTTGTAGCGGCGGATCAGGCGGCCGGGCTGGAGGGGGGCGGGGAATTGCATGGACAGGGGAGGGACCGTGGAAGCGGAGGCATAGCTTGTCAGGATCGGTGGTGGCTTTCCAGGGGAAGGCGGGTGAGGATCGCCGGCATGCGCTGCCGGGCAGGGCCAGGTGCCATACGGGCGAGCTTCCTTCGGACTGCGGGGGCTCTGCCTCCATGCCGTCTACCCCGCCTTGAGCGGTGTGATCGACAACTTCACCGGATAGGAAATGGCCTTGGCCGTCCGCGGTGGATGATTCGGCCCATCGAAATCGTGAAAGGAGGCTGTGGTGCCATGATTTATGTTTTATTCAATGGATTGCAGTTGTTTCGCGCAGGGCTGATCCAGTCGTTTGACACCGATATGCGTCTAGGCTAACGTCGGACGCGTGCAATGGCGCAGGGAACGGCAGATGCGGAAACGCAGCACTGACGTTCAGGATAGGCGGATTCCACCTATCTCCATATTGGCCTATTCCATATGTTACAACTGCTGGGCCGCGCAAAAAAGTTATGAATCGATCGACTACATCTGATGGGAGTGAAGCCGGCGGCCGCACGGTGCTCGTGTGCTTTGGTGCCATCTTTCTGCTCTTGGGTCTTCGAGATTTTCACTGGTATAGCAGCATCACCACTGTTGGCGCATTGTGCTTACTCGCCTCCGTTCCATTTCTCGGTCTGGCTGTATTCGGTAGCAATGGCACCATTCGAAAATGGTTCAAACTTCGCGGTGTCCCGCAATCCAAATGATCTGTTCGTATTCTCGACTTCAGCCCAGCTCTGCAGTCAAGCGGGCCGTCAAAAGCTGCGCTTTTGCCGTCCGCTTACTTCCACGCTAGGCAATTAAATCCATGGTCAAACGAGTTCTCATTATTCAGGGTCATCCTGCGGAGCAAAGCCTTTGCGAAGCACTGGCGAAGGCGTACGAACAAGGTGCACAGGAATCAGGACATACGGTCAGGCTACTGACCGTTCGCGATCTCAAATTTGATCCAGTCCTGCATGAGGGATACAAAGTCATCCAGCCACTGGAAGCAGATTTGATCTTGGCCCAAAACGAGATCAAGTCCGCAGATCATATCGTCATTATTTTTCCCGCTTGGTGGGGAGGCATGCCTGCGCTGCTGAAAGGATTCATTGACAGGGTTTTCCTCCCTGGCTTTGCTTTCAAGTACCACCAAGGATCCCCATGGTGGGATAAGCTGCTGAAAGGAAAGTCCGCGCACCTCATCGTGACCATGGATACTCCGCCTTGGTATTTCCGAGTTTTCTATAGAGACGCAGGCATCAATCAGATGAGGCGTACGATTCTGCAATACTGCGGTGTTGATCCTGTCAAAGTCACTCGTATAGGCCGTGTCAAGGATACGACCGACGCTTGGAGAAATGCCTGGTTATCGAAAATCAAGGTTTTCGGACGCAATGCCTAACCGTTCATTCAAGCCGACGCCGCTTCGCGGCGCGACTTAACCCAAACGTTGGCCCTTCTCCATGGATGACAGAAATGAAAATCAAGCAATACCAGGTGGATGCCTTTGCAAACCGTGCATTCGAGGGAAATCCGGCGGCTGTATGCCCGCTGGAAAGCTGGTTGGACGATGGCCAGCTTCAAGCCATCGCGGAAGAAAACAATTTGTCCGAAACCGCTTTCTTCGTGCCTGCTGGAAAGTCATTTGAATTGCGGTGGTTTACGCCCGTAAAGGAGGTCGATTTATGCGGCCATGCCACTTTGGCAGCGGCTCATGTCATTTTCGAAATACTTGACCATGCCGAACCGGTCGTTACCTTTGAAACACGCAGCGGCAGACTATTCGTGGAGAAGCAGGGAAGGCTCTTGCAGATGGACTTCCCGGCGTACACGCTGCTTCCCTGCGAGACTCCCGAGCTATTGGCTCAGGGTCTCGGTGTGCGCCCTGTAGAGGTATTGGCCGCCGACGATTACCTGGCTGTGTTCGATAGCGAAGCGACCGTCCGCTCCATCGAGCCGAACCACCTCCTGCTTGGTCAGCTTGATTTGCGCGGCGTCATCGTCACTGCTCCAGGTACTGACGTGGACTTTGTCAGCCGCTTTTTTGCCCCCAAGCTTGGTGTTCCGGAAGATCCCGTCACCGGTTCTGCCCATTGTGCGCTTGCACCGTACTGGGCCGGCAAGCTCGGCAAGAACTCCTTGTCCGCAAGACAGGTTTCCAAGCGTGGCGGCAATCTCGGTTGCGAGGTAAGGGGCAACCGGATGCTTCTATCCGGCAGTGCCGTGACGTTCATGGAGGCAGAAATTACCTTCTGAACTTGACAAGGCTTGGCGCGGCAGCCGGCTGATGGCCCTGCCGTGCCCGGCTGGTGCCCCATACGCAACCTTGCGTATTTCATGCGTACCCGGCCATCCCTAATCTGTGATCGTGCAATGCAGCAAGCCGGGCAACCGGCGTTCCGATCACTTCCAGGGAGACCTTCCATGCAGACCCGTCGCAACTTCCTCAAGGCGCTGACCCTTTCCGCTTCCATCGCCGCCATCGGCCTGCCGATGGGCGCGCAGGCCGCCGACACCATCAAGGTGGGCATCCTGCACTCGCTGTCGGGCACCATGGCGATTTCCGAGACCGCGCTGAAGAACGTGGCGCTGATGACCATCGAGGAAATCAACGCCAGCGGCGGCGTGCTGGGCAAGAAGCTGGAGGCGGTGGTGGTGGACCCGGCCTCCGACTGGCCGCTGTTCGCCGAGCGCTCGCGCCAGTTGCTGACCCAGGACAAGGTGGCCGTGGTGTTCGGGTGTTGGACTTCGGTGAGCCGCAAGTCGGTGCTGCCGGTGTTCAAGGAACTCAACGGCCTGCTGTTCTACCCGGTGCAGTACGAAGGCGAGGAACTGGAAAAGAACGTGTTCTACACCGGCGCCGCGCCCAACCAGCAGGCCATCCCGGCGGTGGAATACCTGATGAGCGAGGAGGGCGGCGGTGCCAAGCGCTTCTTCCTGCTCGGCACCGACTACGTCTATCCGCGCACCACCAACAAGATCCTGCGCGCCTTCCTGCACAGCAAGGGCGTGCAGGACAAGGACATCGAAGAGGTCTACACCCCCTTCGGCCACAGCGACTACCAGACCATCGTCGCCAACATCAAGAAGTTCGCCGCCGGCGGCAAGACCGCCGTGGTGTCCACCATCAACGGCGACTCCAACGTGCCGTTCTACAAGGAACTGGGCAACGCCGGCCTGAAGGCCACCGAGGTGCCGGTGGTGGCCTTCTCGGTGGGCGAGGAGGAACTGCGCGGCGTGGATACCAAGCCGCTGGAAGGCCACCTGGCGGCGTGGAACTACTTCATGTCGGTGAAGAATCCGCAGAACACCGCGTTCATCGACAAGTACAAGGCCTGGGCCAAGGCCAACGGCGTGCCCAACGCCGACACCGTGGTCACCAACGACCCGATGGAAGCCACCTACGTGGGCATCCACATGTGGAAGCAGGCCGTGGAGCAGGCCAAGACCACCGACGTGGATGCGGTCATCCAGGCCGTGGGCGGGCAGAGCTTCAAGGCGCCGTCCGGCTTCACGCTGACCATGGACAAGACCAACCACCACCTGCACAAGCCGGTGCTGATCGGCGAGGTGCGCCCGGACGGCCAGTTCGACGTGGTGTGGCAGACCAGGGAGCCGATCCGCGCCCAGCCGTGGAGCCCGTTCATCGAGGGCAACGAGGGCAAGCAGGGGCTTTGATGTCGGTGTGCTCCCTCCCCATGAAGGGGAGGGCCGGGGTGGGGGTGGGTTTCCTCTGCCTGAACCGAAACCCATCCCCCACCTAACCTCCCCCTTGAAGGGGGAGGAACCGTCCCGCCTCTTGAAAAGGGGAGGGAGTCTCCCGCAGGGGGCAGCCGTTTCGGGCAATGACATGAAGAAGCAAGCATCCCACTGGGCGCGGCGCGCCCTGTTCCTCCTGCCGCTGCTGGTGGCCTTTCTGCTGCTCGCGGCGGCCGGCAAGGCGCGCGCGGCGCTCGACGAGGCCACCCTGCAGGGCCTGGGGGCGGCCGATTTCGGCGAGCGCATCGCCGCCATCGAGGCGGTCGGCGCCACCGGCGGCGAACGCGCGCGGGCCATCATCGCCGCGCTGGAAGCGGGCGAACTGGGCACGGCCGGCGGCCGCGTGGTGATCGTGCGCGACGGCCGCGTGGTGGATGCGGCCAGTGGCGAAGCGCTGGAGCTGGTGGCCGATGCGGTCGATAGCCTGCGCGTGAACAACCGCGTGCGCCGCGCGCTGGCGGTCGCCAATGCCGCGCTCGACCTGGAGTCCGGCGAGCGCGCGCGCCGCCTGGCGGCCGCGCAGACGCTGCGCGACAACGCTTCCGAGGTCGTGCTGCCGGTGCTCGAACGCGCGCTGGAAAGCGAAGAAGACGATGCGATCCGCGAGGTGGTGCTGCTGGCCGCCGCGCGGGTGAACCTGAATGCCGACGACCCCGCCAAGCGCCTGAAGGCCGTCACTGCCCTGGGCCAGTCGTCCGACGCGGGGGTGAAGACGCTGCTGGAACCATTCCTGGACCCCGCCAGCGAACCGGACGCCGGCGTGCGCGAGGCCGCCGCCGCTTCCATCGCCGCCATCGAGCGCCGCGTGAGCATCGCGCGCAACATCGGCACGGTGTTCTCCGGACTGTCGCTGGGCTCCATCCTGCTGCTCGCCGCGCTCGGGCTGGCGATCACCTACGGGGTCATGGGCATCATCAACATGGCCCACGGCGAACTGCTGATGATCGGCGCCTACGCCGCCTTCCTGGTGCAGGGGCTGTTCCGCGCCCATCTGCCGGAATACGTCGATTGGTACGTGCTGGCCGCCATTCCGGCCGGCTTCTTCGCCGCGGCGGCGGTGGGCGTGGTGATGGAGCGCACGGTGCTGCGCTTCCTGTACGGCCGCCCGCTGGAATCCCTGCTCGCCACCTGGGGCATCTCGCTGGTGCTGATCCAGGCCGCGCGGGTGCTTTTCGGCCCGCAGAACGTGGAACTGGCCAACCCGTCGTGGATGTCCGGCGGCATGGAACTGGCCGCCGGCGTGGTGCTGCCGTGGAACCGCATCGTCATCCTCGGTTTCGCGGTGTTCGTGCTGCTGCTGGTGTGGCTGATGATGAACCGCACCCGGCTGGGCATGTTCGTCCGCGCGGTGACGCAGAACCGCGCCATGGCCGGCTGCGTGGGCGTGCCCACGGCGCGCGTGGATACGCTGGCCTTCGCCATCGGCGCGGGCATCGCCGGGCTGGGGGGCGTGGCGCTGTCGCAGATCGCCAACGTGGGGCCGGCCATGGGGCAGGGCTACATCGTCGATTCCTTCATGGTGGTGGTGCTGGGCGGGGTCGGGCAACTGGCCGGCGCGGTGTGGGCCGCGATGGGCCTGGGCATCGTCTCCAAATTCCTCGAAGGCTGGGCCGGCGCGGTGATCGCCAAGATCCTCGTGCTGGTGTTCATCATCGCCTTCATCCAGAAGCGTCCGCAGGGCATCTTCGCCCTCAAGGGCCGCTTCGCCGACAACTGATCCGCAACGGAGGACGCGCCGCATGCGCACCCCATTCACCGTCCGCCTGTTCAACAGCATGCCGCGCGCCGGCTGGGCGGCGCTGGCGCTGTTCGCCCTGTTCGCCTGGGTGTGGGTGCCGCTGGCCCACCTGGCGCTGCCGGCGGACCACGCGCTGCACCTGTCGTCCTACTGGGTGAGCCTGCTGGGCAAGATCCTGTGCTACATGGTGGTGGCCGTGGCGATGGACCTGATTTGGGGCTATGCGGGCATCCTCAGCCTGGGGCACGGGCTGTTCTTCGCGCTCGGCGGCTACGCCTTCGGCATGTACCTGATGCGCCAGATCGGCCGCGACGGCAGCTACGGCGCGGAGCTGCCGGACTTCATGGTGTTCCTCGACTGGAAGGAACTGCCCTGGTACTGGTGGGGCACGGATTCCTTCCTGTGGGCGCTGCTGCTGGTGGTGGCGGTGCCGGGGCTGCTGGCCTGGGTGTTCGGCTACTTCGCCTTCCGCTCGCGCATCAAGGGGGTGTATTTCGCCATCATCACCCAGGCGCTCACCTACGCCGCCATGCTGCTGTTCTTCCGCAACGAGACGGGCTTCGGCGGCAACAACGGATTCACCGACTTCAAGCGCATCCTGGGCCACGGCATCACCACGCCGGAGATGCGGGTGGTGCTGTTCGCCCTGTCTGCCGCCTTGCTCGCCGGTGTGCTGCTGCTCGGGCGCTATCTGGTCACCTCGCGCTTCGGCCGCGTGCTGGCGGCGATCCGCGACGCGGAGAGCCGGGTGATGTTCATCGGCTACAACCCGCTGCACTACAAGCTGTTCGTCTGGACGCTGTCCGCCGTGCTGTGCGGGCTGGCCGGTGCGCTCTACGTGCCGCAGGTGGGCATCATCAACCCGTCCGAGATGAGCCCGGCCAACTCCATCGAAATCGCCGTGTGGGTGGCCGTGGGCGGGCGCGGCACGCTGGTGGGCGCGGTGCTCGGCGCGGGCATCGTCAATCTGGCGAAGAGCTGGTTCACCGTGTCCTTTCCGGAATACTGGCCGTTCTTCCTGGGTTTTCTGTTCATCGCGGTGACCCTGTTCCTGCCCAACGGGGTGATCGGCCTGTGGAGCACGCTGCGTGCTCGCCTGGGCGCCCGCCGCCCGGCGCCGGCGGCTGCCGAGCCGCCCGTGCAGGGCGCTGCCGCTGAACCACCTGCCGCCGAATCCTCCCGTGGAGCCGTCGCATGACCCCCCACAGCAATCGCCAGCGCGCGGGCGCGGAGTTTGTCGCCGAACGCGAGAACCTTCGCCCGCAATGGGAGGGCGAGGCCTCCACCGGGCACGTGCTGCAACCGGGCGAGCTGGATCTGAGCCACAAGGTCATCCTCTACCTGGAAGACATCACCGTGAGCTTCGACGGCTTCCGTGCGCTCAACAAGCTCAGCCTGGCCATCGACGCGGGCGAACTGCGCTGCATCATCGGCCCCAACGGCGCGGGCAAGACCACCATGATGGACGTCATCACCGGCAAGACACGCCCCGACGAAGGCAGCGCCTTCTTCGGCCAGACCCTGGACCTGACCCGCATGCGCGAGCCCGAGATCGCCCATGCCGGCATCGGGCGCAAGTTCCAGAAACCCACGGTGTTCGAGCAGCACAGCGTGTTCGAGAACCTGGAACTGGCGATGAAGGCCGACAAGCGCGTGCGCCGCAGCCTGTTCGCCCGCCTGAGCAGCGAGGAGGGCGACCGCATCGCCGCCGTGCTCGAACGCATCCGCCTGGCCGGCGAGGCCGACCGCCAGGCCGGCCTGCTCTCGCACGGGCAGAAGCAGTGGCTGGAAATCGGCATGCTGCTGATGCAGGAACCCCGCCTGCTGCTGCTCGACGAACCGGTGGCCGGCATGACCGATGACGAAACCGAACGCACCGCCGAACTCTTCGTCAGCCTCGCGGGCGAGCATTCGCTGGTGGTCGTGGAGCACGACATGGCCTTCGTCGAGGCGCTCGGCGGCAAGGTCACCGTGCTGCACGAAGGTTCCGTGCTGGCCGAGGGCGATCTGCCCACGGTGCAGAACGATCCCCGCGTGATCGAGGTGTATCTGGGGCGCTGAGGGGGCGATGGATTGCAGGCGGTAAAATGCCGCTTTCTTCCACGGCACAGCGGCCCCATTCATCGTGTCCATGCCTTCCGCCCCGTCATCCGGGCCCGCGGCCCTTTGGCCCGAGCCTCCTCCGCCGCTGGCACCGCGCGAGGAGCGGGAGATCCGGCAGCTCGGGCGCACGCGCAGCGACGCCTATGCCTGGATGAAATTCGTTCCGCAAGCGGGCTCGCGCACGCTGGATCTGCTGCCCGCGCCGCTGCGCGAACACCTGGAAGCCGAGATGAGCTATGCGCGGGAGGTCCTGCGTCCGCTGGCGTCCGGCATCGAGGAGTTCCGTGCCCGCATGGCGGCCAGGGCGCCGGAGATCAGCGCACCGCTGCCCACGTCGGACCAAGGCTGGTGCTACCGCTTCAAACTCCCCGCCGGCCATTCGCACCGCGTCTTTTCCCGGGTGGGGCCGGACGGGCAGGAACAGTTGCTCTTCGACGAGGCCGGGCGCGCGCGCGGCCACGCCTACTATCGCGCCACCGATCACCAGCACAGCCCGGACGACCGCTGGTTCGCCTGGGCGGAGGACGTGGTCGGCGACGATCGCCACCGCATCTGCCTGCTCGACATGGACAGCGGCATCGTCCGCACCGTGGTACAGGCCGATGCGTTCGGCTATGGCGGTCTCACCTTCTCGCCCTCGTCCCGCCATCTGTTCTGGATCTGGCGCGATGCGCACAGCCGCCCGGCCCGTCTGTATCGCTCGTCCGTCGAGGGCGGCGAGGCGGTGCTGGTGTACGAGGAGCACGATCCCGCCATCTTCATGCAGGTGGCCCGCACGGCCGCCGACGGCTTCGTCGCGCTGACACTCGGCGGCCCCGATGTGAGCGAGGTCCGCCTGATCGCCGCAGATGCCGAAACCGCCCCGGCTCGCATCGTGCGGCCACGCCGGCGCGGCATCCGCTACGAAGTGAATGAGTGGGGCGATACGCTGCTGATGCGGACGGATGCCGACGGGGCCATCGACGGCAAGCTGCTGTGCCTCGATCCGGCGACCTTCGCCGTCCGGCGCGAACTGGTGCCGCACCGTGCCGGCATGCCGATTCTTGCCGTCCTGCCCTTTGCCGATGTGCTGGTGCGGCTCGAACGCGTGGAGGGCTTGCACCGCCTGGTGCTGATGCATCCCGATGGGCAAGAAGTGACGGTCGCCTTCGACGAACCGGCCTACGCCATCGAACTCGCCCCCGCCCAGCGCTATGAAGCCCGGCAGGTGCGCATCGTGCACCAGACGCCGGCCAGCCCGCCGCGCTGGATCGACGTCGGTTTTGCCGACGGGGCATGCACCGTCGTCGGGCAGGAGCGTCTGAGCGGCTTCGACCCGGCGGCGTACCGGGTGGAGCGTCTGTACGCGCGTGCAGACGATGGGGAAACCATCCCCATCACGGTGCTTTCCCGCCGGGATGCGGATGCCGCTGCGCCGCTGCTGCTCACGGGGTATGGCGCCTATGGCATCTCCAGCGAGCCGCGCTTTTCCTTGCCAGCAACCGTGCTGGTCGATGCCGGGTTCCGCTATGCCATCGCGCACGTGCGCGGCGGCTCGGAAAAAGGCCGGCGCTGGTATCGGGACGGGTGCCGCATGAACAAGCGCAACTCGATGACCGACTTCATCGCCTGCGCACGGCATCTGCAGGAGATCGGTTATGCCGCGCCGGGCGGAATCGTGGCCCAGGGCGTGTCGGCGGGCGGGCTGCTGGTCTGCGGCGCCATGAACATGGCGCCGCAGCTGTGGGCCGGCGTGATTGCGCAGGTGCCTTTCGTCGACATGCTCAACACCATGAGCGATGCCGACCACCCGCTGGTGCCGCTGCTGCGTCCGGATTGGGGCGATCCGCTCGCCGATCCCCAGGCCTACGACTACATCGCCGGCATCTCGCCCTATGAAAACGTGAAACCGGCGGCCTACCCGCCGGTGCTGTGCACCGCCGGTTTGAAGGATGACCGCGTGCCGTACTGGGAGCCGGCGAAACTGGTGGCGAACATTCGCCACCACGCCACCGGCGGCAGTCCCGCCGTACTGGCGCTGAACCCGGACAGCGGCCACCAGCAGAACGACGACCTGGACAGCGAATTTGCCCAGGCGGCGCTGTTCTGGGCCTTCGCGCAGCACTGCGTGGCGGCGGCCTGACCGGGATCAGGCCGGCTGACCGGCCAGCATCGTCTGCTCCTTGCGCGTCCGCGCGAACGACCGCATGGCGCAGAATGCCGACACCGCGAGCGCCGGAAGGGCCGTGGCGGTGATCGCATTCAGCATGTGCCGATCGAAGATCCAGTCCGAAAGCGTACCGGCCAGCAAGGGGCCGGCGGCGCTGAAAACCGAGACGACGAAGCTCCAGACTGCAAAGCAGCGTGCCCTCAGGGTGGCCGGCGCCAGATCCTGCAGCATGGTGGGCACCAGCGCATTGGCCGTGCAGGTCACGAACAGGAACACCGCCACGACCACGAAGGCATGGTCGAGCGTGCGCGTGGAGGTCAGCAGCAGGATCACCGGCGCGGCGGCCAGCGCGCATGCGCCCATGATCAAGGGGCGCACCGCCCGCCCGAAGCGCCGCCCCAGCATGCGGTCCAGCAGGCCGGCGACGGGCAGGCAGCCCACGGTCGTCATCAATACGATGACGCCCATGGCCTGGCCGATGTCGGCGGGCAGCGCATCGAAGCGCCGTTCGAGGGCCAGTGCGATCAGATGGTTGAGTGCCTGCACGGCAATCATCAGGCAGCCCGCCACGCCGACGAACAGGCCGATGGCCTGCCAGCGCTGCCGCAGGAAAAGCCGCAGCGACGCGGGGGCCGCATGGTCTGCCGGCCCGCTGCGCCGGGGAGGGTCGGCCGTCAGCACGCCAAGCAGCAGCAAGGGCACGCCGGCCATGGACAGCAGCAGGAAGCCCTTGCGCCACGGCTCCATGGCCCAGGGAAACAGATCGGCCGCAGTGGCAAGAATGGCGCCGCTGAAATAGAACCCGCCGCTGGCCCCGGCCGCCATCAGCGCGGCGAAGCTGAGGTTGGCCGCCACGCGGTGCCGCTCCGGCGCGAGATCGGGAATCATCGAGTAGACCAGCGGCACCATGGCGAACTCGGTGATGCCCGCCGCCGAGCGTCCGATGAAGAACAGCGGGAAATTGGGCGCGAGCGCGCTCAGCACCATCATCGCGGTCGATGCCAGGATCAGGCACAGCAGCACCCGCTTGCGCGAAAAACGATCCGCGAAGCGCGCGAGCGGCACGGCCAGCGCACTGCCGACCAGCACGCCCGCCAGCCCCTGCAGGGCGCCCAGGGTGGCATCGCCGACGCCGAAGCTCTGCTGGATGGCGGAAAGCGATATGGCCTGCAGGCCCATGTCGCTCATCTGCACGCCGGCGGTGATGCCCAGGAAAGCGACCGTGAACAGGCCCGGCAGGCTCCACGCCACGGGCCTATCCATGGGCTGCCCTTCGACAGGCCCGGGCATGGCCCGGGCGGAGAATCAGCGCCACTGATATTGAAGCTGCAGGTCGACCGTTCTTTCGCCGCCGTAGTAGCAATAGAAGTCGCAACCGCTGACGTAGGTCTTGTCGGTGAGGTTGCGCGCATTGAGCTGCAGCGCCCAATCGCGGTCGATCTGGTAGCGCGCCAGCAAATCGAACAGGGTGTAGCTGGGGATGCGCTCGCCGGGGTAGTAGCGCTGGTCCTCGGTCGAACCGTTGTAGCGCGCGCCGGCGGCCACGGTCAGCCCCTGGCTGTTGGGCAGGTCGAAGCGGTGGCTGACCCACAGGCTGGCCTGGTGCTTGGGCAGCAGCGGCGTGCGCACGGTCAGGGTGTCGGTGATGTCCTGGCGCGAATTGTTGCGGGTGTAGGACGCCTTCACGGTGGTGTTGGGCGTCACCTTGAAATCGCCCTGCAACTCCACGCCCTTGTTGGTGCGTTTGCCGCTTTGCGTCTGGATGTTGGAGGCATCCGAGATCAGCGCGTTCTTTTCCTCGACGTCGAAGCGGGCCAGCGTGATGGTGCCGTTCAGCCACGACGGTTCCAGCTTGATGCCCACCTCGGTCTGCTGCCCTTCGTAGGGCTGGTAGGTGTTGCCATAGCCATCGACGCCGGCGACGGGCTTGAACGATTCGGAGTAGCTGACGTAGGGCGAGATGCCGTGCTCGCTGATGTACATGGCGCCGACGTTGGCGCTGTTGTGGGTCACGTCGTAGCGGGAATCGGCATTGCTGATGGTGCCGTGGCTCTTGGCGCGGTCGTGGCGGATGCCGGCGTTGAAGTTCCAGTTCGCCCCCACCCGCAACTGGGCGGCGGCATACACGCCCAATTGCTTGGAATCCAGCTTGTACGGGGTGCTGTCCACCGCGAACGGCGCGCCATACACCGGGCTGAACATGTCCAGGTTGGGCGCCCACCCGAAGCCGTTGTTCTGCCCGGAGGTGTCGGATTTCAGGTAGTCGATGCCGAAGGTGGGCAGCAGTTCCACCGCATCGCCCAGGCGCAGGCTGCCGCTCACGCGGTTGTCGATGTAGTGGTTCTTGGTGTCGCCGTCGGTGAACGTGTAGCCGCGCAGCAGTTCGCGGTTGCCGTCCGAGCTCCAGGCAAACACGTTGCGCTGGTCGATGTCCAGCAGGGAGAACTTGTAGTTCTGCGTGAAGGTCCAGTCATCGGCGAACTGGTGGCTGAGCAGCCATCCGGCACTGGTCTGCGTGCGCTTGAGCCGGTCGAAATCGGGCTCTCCCGCGTTGAGGCGCCGGTCGATCCGGCCATGGGGCGTCTTGATGATGGTGCCGTAGGCCGGCAGGAAGCCGTTGGTGGGGCGGCCGTCTTCGTGCTGGATGCTGGTCAGCAGGGTCAGCGAGGTACGCTCGCTGAAATCGAAGGTCACGCTGGGTGCCAGGTAGTAGCTCTTCATGTCGGTGCGCCGCTGCATGCCGTCCTGGCGGCGGGCCTGCGCGACGATGCGGTAGTAGACGGAGCCGTCGCTGTTGGCGATGCCGTTGTAATCAACGCCCACCCCCAGGCGCTCGCGGCTGCCGATTTCCGCGTTCAGCAGCAGGGATTCCTTCTTGTGGGGGCGCTTGGTGACCAGGTTGACCACGCCGCCCGCCTCGGAGGCGCCGAACACCAGGGAGTTGGGGCCCTTGAGGATTTCGACCGATTCGACGCCGAAGATTTCGGGCTTCCAGACGAAGTAGCCGTTCGGGGTGGTCGGCGTGCCATCCAGCGAGACGGAAGCGTCGAAGCCGCGGATCTTGAACCACTCCACCTTGTTGTCTGCGCCGAAAGGCTCGGCGAGGATGCCGGCCTGGTAATGCAGGGCCTGGTCGAGCTTGCGGGCCCCTTGTTCCTCGATGTCCTGCCGCGTGATCACGGCGCTGGAATTGGGCGCGTAGAAGTCCAGGCTTTGCAGGTCGTCGACGGTGCCGACCACGGTCACTGCCTGAAGCGTCTGCGCCGATGATGCGCCGGCCGCCGTCGCGGCGGGCGTGTTTTCCTCCTGGGTTCCCGTGCCGCTGGAGGTCGCGGCGGGGGCTTGCGCATGACTTGGCACTGCCAGGCCCATGGCCGCCGTCGCGGCCAGAGTCGCCCACACAATGGGTGAATAGCTTGGTTTCCGCATGTTTCTCTCCTGCCGACGCTCGATGTAAGGGGCGTGTCGATGGGGCGATCCAGACCTTGCTGGCCTGGAACTTGTCGTTATGTGCAGGTGGCGATTCTATATGTAAGCAAGAATCATTTTCAAATCAGGAAGAAGGATCGATGGCGCTTGTTTGAGGCCTGCTTCGAACGTCAAGCCAGGGCCGAGCCGCCGAGCGCCATCTGGCGCGGCTTTCCGGCCGGTGGGGCAGCTTTGGACGTTAGAATGCGGGCTTTCCCGTTCCCACTCCTTTTGCCCATGAACGCCGAATCCCAAGCCTGTCAGCCGGGCGTGCTGGCGCCCATTCCGCCGCTCGCCCGCCACCTGTTCTTCACCCTGGAATCCGCCGATGCCCTCGATGCAGCGCTCGACGCGCTGGCCTCGCTGGCCGATGGCGAGCACGTCGTTGCCGGCGTGGGCATCTCGCTGGTGCACGCCCTCGGCCGCCCGCTGGACGGCCTGCGCGCCTTCCCGGCGCTGGAAGGCGCGGGCGTGGATGTGCCCTCCACCCAGCACGCGCTGTGGTGCTGGCTGCGCGGCGAGGATCGCGGCGAACTGCTGCACCGCGGCCGCGCGCTGTGCGCCGCGCTGGCCCCGGCGCTGCGCCTGGAAAGTGCCACCGATGTGTTCCGCTACCGCGACGGCCACGACCTGACCGGCTACGAGGACGGCACCGAGAACCCCGAAGGCGAGGATGCCGTGGCTGCCGTGTGCGTCAGCGACAGCCCGGCCGGCCTGCTCGGCGGCAGCTTCGCCGCCATCCAGCAATGGCGCCACGACCTGGACGGCTTCGAGGCGCTGCCCGCCGGCGAGCAGGACGACATCATGGGCCGGCGCAAATCCGACAATGAAGAACTGGACGACGCGCCGGCCTCCGCCCACGTCAAGCGCACCGCGCAGGAAAGCTTCGAACCCGAAGCCTTCGTGCTGCGCCGTTCCATGCCGTGGGCCGACGAAAGCGGGGCAGGGCTGATGTTCCTCGCCTTCGGCCATTCGCTGACCGCCTTCGAAGTGCAGATGCGCCGCATGGCCGGGCTGGACGACGGCATCGTCGATGCGCTGTTCCGCATCAGCCGGCCGCTTACCGGCGGCTACTACTGGTGTCCGCCGGTGGCCGGCGGCAAGCTGGACCTGCGCGCCCTGGGGCGCTGAGCCGCGCCCCGCGCACCGGCTACGCCATCCTGCGTATTCCGGCGCCGCCGGGCATTCCGTAGTCTGCGATGCGTGGGTCCGCGCCATGCGCGGGCGCCGCGTATCCCTCCCACGGAATGCCCATCACCATGCTCCAGGTCGACCAGCTCAATCAGTACTACGGCGGCAGCCACATCCTGCGCAACCTGTCCTTCGAGGTGCCGCTGGGCCAGGTCACCACGCTGCTGGGGCGCAACGGCGTGGGCAAGACCACGCTGCTGAAGACCCTGATGGGCCTGGTGCCTGCCGCCAGCGGCAGCATCGACTTCGCCGGCCGGGAAATCACCCGCGCGCCGTCCTACGAGCGCGTGCGCGCCGGCATCGGCTACGTACCCCAGGGCCGCGAAATCTTTCCGCGCCTCAGCGTGGAAGAAAACCTGCTGATGGGCCTCGCCACCCGCCCGCGCGGCGAGGCCGTGCCGGAACGCATCTTCACCATGTTCCCCGTGCTGCGCCAGATGCTGGCCCGGCGCGGCGGCGACCTCTCCGGCGGCCAGCAGCAGCAACTCGCCATCGGCCGCGCGCTGGCCGCCGGCCCCCGCCTGCTGATCCTCGACGAACCCACCGAAGGCATCCAGCCCTCCATCATCAAGGACATCGAACGCGCCATCCGCAGCCTGGCGGAAACCGGCGAGATGGCGATCCTGCTGGTGGAGCAGTACTACGACTTCGCGCGCTCGCTGGCGGATCACTATCTGGTGATGGAGCGCGGCGAGATCGTCATGCGCGGGGCGGGGAAGGACATGGATGTGGATGGGGTGCGGGAGGCGCTGGCGGTGTAGGGCGCCGCGCCAGGGCAGCCATCACGGCGATGCGTGCCTGGCGATCCTGTCCAGGTGCTGGAAGAACGGCCTGTCCTCGGCCTGCCGCCTGCGGGCCTGCTCGAAGTCCTGGTCATCGACCCGTTCGGGCTGGAGCACCCACACCGTGGCCAGATCCAGGTCGCCGAAGCGCGCCCTGAAAGCATCGTAATGGCGCTGGAACGCCGGCCCGGCGACAAGCGCCCGCAGCGGCCGTGCGCCGATGTGGAAACGCTCGTCGGCCGGGGTGCGCAGCGCGATGGAAACCTGCCGGTCGAACCAGATGCTGGCGGTCAGGTTGCGGTTGGCGACGGAGGACTCCAGGGGTTCGAAGTACAGAATCCTGCCGTCTTCGCCGCATTGGACGAAGTCGGTGACCGCCGCGTGGGGAACGCCCGACGCATCGGTGGTGACCAGCACCTTGGTGGTGTCGCGGTCGTTGATCAGTGCGGCGACGCCGGAAGTGACAGCGCTTGTCATGGGTGAGCCATCCATAATCAGAGAAGACGGGCCAGATCGGTATCCGGATGGTTCCCGCAGCGGCGATAGTCGTCGAAATCGACGCGCAGGCGGTATTTGACCCGGAGGGCATGCAGGCCCTTGGCAAGACGGATGTAGTAATCGAGCGAAGGCGCCGTCTGGTCGCCGAAGGTGGAACCCGGACGCGGCACCCACACGGTGTGGATCGTCGAAACGCCGTTTTCCGCGAGGAACTCGGCCTCGTCCAGCGTTCTGGCGAGCCCTTCCGCCTCCGTCCGGAAACCGTGCGGCCTGGCCAGTTCGATGCCGCCGACGATGCCGGTATTCACGTAGCCGCGCCCGAAGATGTCCACCGCGCGGATCAGCCGGCTGCGCCATTCCTTGTAGCCGACGTGCTCCGCCTTGCCGGGGCAGATCCACTGGAACAGTCTTTCATCGAGCACTTCCAGGTCCGTCGTGTAGCTGCTCAGGCCCGTTTCCTCGTAGAGGCGGGAGAGTTGCCGCTCGTTGAAGGCGGAGGCGACGATCTGGCTGGGGAACTTGCGGGTGGAGAAGTTCTCGCCGATGGCCTGCAGCGTTTCGATGTAGTGGGAAACCTCCACGTCGAACAGTTCCCCACCCTTGAGCACGGACCCGCCGGTGATGCAGAAGGTGGTGAACCGGCCGCGTTCCCTGAGCGCCTCCCGGACCGTCTCGGCGATGTCCGCCGGGCGGGGACGATTCGGCTTGCCGGCGAAAATGCTCTTTTGCTGCTTGCCGAAATTGACGATGTCGCAGAACTTGCAGCCGCCGTCGTCCTTGGCCCAGAAATGGCAATAGCTCGACAGGAACAGATTGATGCGCTGCGGCCTGGCCTGGGCCACGAGATTCATCGGAATGCCGGAACGGGTGAATTTGTCGTAGAAGCGGGGTTTGTGCCATAGATCCACTTCTTCCAGCACCTCGCCGGCATCGACGAGAAACAGGCGGCCGTCGATCAGATCGACGAAATACGGGTCGTGGTCGAGCGGGGACGGATCGACCACGATGCTGGTGCCGTCGCGCAACAGCAGGGAGTCCGGCAACTGCGGCCGCAATACGGCGTCACGCGTGCCGAAGATATTCGCGCTGCGCAGCTGGTGGATTTCCGCATCGACCATGGAAAGCGCCTGATCGGTGTAATGCACGCCACGCCGCTGGACGTCGATCTTGAGCGCGATGAGTTGGGGGAAGTCCGGATGTCCGGAAACCGTCTCGTTGAACTCCCGGCGTCCCGGCGCCACGTCCTTCAATTGCGCGAATCCCATTTGCACCCCCGGCCAATGCTGCACGCTTCGCGCCGGAAAGGAAGGCGATATGCCATCCCAGGTCCGGCCGATCCGATGTAGGCGGCAGTGTAATTTCGCGCAATCCGTCTCAAACGAACGAATTCGGATTTGCTTATGAGCGGCGATGCGTTGCATTGCCATGCCGTAACGGTACGGCGGCCATTGCAGGAATCCCGAATTGGTTTTCCCGATGGGCCGTGCGTTTCCCCTTTTCATCAATGATCCGGCGTGCTGGGGCTTTATCCGGTTCGGCGTATGGCGAAAGGACAAGTCACTTCACGCCGGCACGCCTGCATGCACGCTTACGCCGAAGCCGGTACCCGAACGTCCGCTTCATCTTCTTTCCCGCTATCCATATCAAAAACCAATCTAATTCGTCCTTTGGGGCGGTTCGTAGAATTGCCACCGTGCTGCTCCGGAAATTCCGGAAGCCGCGCATTCTGCCGATTCAACGAGCCGAACAATGTCCACGAACCAAATTGCCAAATTGGCGCTGCGCGGTGAATACGCGCTGCCCGCCAGGGCGAGGCGCCTGCTGCTGGCATTTCTGCACCGCTTCGGCCTGCCGCTTGCGCTGATTGCCTTGTGGCAATTGCTCTCGGGGGCGGGATTCATTTCTCCGGCGCTACTGCCTTCGCCGCTCTACGTTGCGGAGACGGTCGTCTATCTGCTCGATTCCGGGGATCTGTGGCGCCATGTCAGCGCCAGCGGGCAGCGCGTGATCCAGGGATATCTGCTGGCTGCGCTGCTGGCGGTGGCGCTGGGCATCGCGATCGGCATTTTCCATTCGCTCGACCGTTTCGTCGATCTGCTGATCCAGATCCTGAAGCCGGTGCCGCCGATCGCCTGGATTCCGCTGGCCATCCTGTGGTTCGGCATCGACGAGGGGGCGAAGATCTTCATCATCGCGCTCGGGGCGTTCTTTCCCATTCTGGTCAGCACGGTGGATGCGATCCGCCAGACCGACAAGCGTTACGTGGAACTGGCGCGCGCGCTGGAATTGCCGCGCCGCCTGTTCATTCTGAAGATCATGCTGCCGGGTGCATTGCCGCAAGTGATGAGCGGGTTGCGCCTGGGGCTCGCGCTGGCCTGGATGTGCGTGGTCGCGGCGGAACTGATCGCTGCGTCGAGCGGCATCGGCTTTCTGATCATGGATGGCCGGGCCGTGTCGCAGGCCGATCTGGTGCTGGCGGGCATGCTCGCGCTCGGTGTGCTGGGCAAGATCACCGACGACGCGCTGCGCTATCTGGAGCGCAGGCTGATCCGCTGGCGTTCGCAGTTCAACGGGCTGGGGGCGGCATGACGGCAACGCTTCTGGCCGGGCGCCCCGCTGCGGCGGACGCCGGCGCCGCCACAGCGCCCACCCTGCGGGTCAAGGAACTGTCGAAGTCCTATGCCGGCGCGGACGGCGCCGCCGTCCATGCGCTGGAACACATCACCCTGGACTTTCCGGCCGGCAGCGTGACCAGCATCGTCGGGGCCAGCGGCTGTGGGAAAAGCACGCTGCTGAAGATCATCGCCGGCCTGGAGCAGGGCGATGCCGGCGAGGTCGCCCTGGGAGAGGAGCGGCTGGCCGGGGCCCGCCTCAATCGCGGCATCGTGTTTCAGGACCATCGCCTGCTGCCGTGGATGACGGTCGAACAGAACGTCGAACTCGCTCTGCATCGGGTGGAGCCGGCGGCGCGCCGCGCCATCGTGGACGAGAAGCTGGAACTGGTCGGCCTGCGGGCCTTCCGCACGGCCTATCCGCACCAGCTGTCCGGCGGCATGGCGCAGCGGGTGGCGATCGCCCGCGCGCTCGCGCACCGTCCGAGCGTCCTGCTGCTGGACGAGCCCTTCGGCGCGCTCGATGCGATGACGCGCCTGCAACTGCAGGATGAATTGCTGCGCATCCGCCAGTCGGAAAGGATCACCACCATCCTGGTCACCCACGACATCGAGGAAGCCTTGTATCTGGGCGACCGGATCGCCGTGCTGACCAACCGTCCCGGCCGCCTCGCGGCCTTGCTGGACGTGGACCTGCCGCGCCCCCGCGGCCGGGGCGATCCGGCCTTCGCCGCCATGCGCCTTTCGCTGTACGAGCGTTTTTTCCACGTTGAGAAGTGAAGTACCGGGCCTGCGGCAATGTGCCCGGATGCCCACCGCAGACCGCGGCCTTGGCCGTGGCTGCCCATTCAATGCATTGAAAGGAAAATGAGATGTTGAAAACAGCAGGCAGGTTCGTCGCGGCGCTGGCCGTGTCCGGTGTGATGGCGGGTAGCGCACTCGCGGCCGATGCGCTCAGGATCGGCGTGATGCCCTTCGTGCCCTACGCGGGCATCCTGCTGGCCAAGGAAAAGGGCTGGGTGGAAGAAGAACTCAAGGCGGCCGGACGCGGCGACGTCAAGGTGAGCTGGTTCCAGTTCGCCGGCGGCCCCCCGGTCAATGAAGCCTTTGCCTCGCGCAACATCGACATCGCCGCGCTCGGCGATTCGCCGGCCATCGCCGGCCACGCCTCCGGCATCGATACGCGCCTGGTGGGGCTGGCGTACAAGGGCGGTGGCGCGCAGGCGCTGCTGGTGCGGGCGGATTCGCCGATCAAGAGCGTGAAGGAACTGAAGGGCAAGAAGGTCGCCACCCTGCGGGGCGGCAACGTGCACGAACTGCTGGTGCTGGTGCTTGCCGAAGCGGGGCTGAAGCTCTCCGACATCGAATTCATCAACCTCGGCCTGCAGGACATGGGCACCACGCTGATCAAGGGCGACATCGATGCCGCGCTGGTCTGGGACCCGGTGTTCACCAAGCTGGAAAGCGAAGGGCAGGCGCGCGCCCTGCGCGATGGCCGGGGCCTGAAGAGCAACCTCAATCCGGTCATCGCCTCGGCGGCGGTCCTCAAACAGGATCCGGAGTTCGTCCGCGCCTATCTGAAGGCGCTGGAGCGTGGCGCGGACTTCATCCGCACGCAGCCGGCGGAAGCGGCCGCCGTGCTGGCGCCGATTTTCGGGCTCACGCCGGAGCAGTTGAACATCGCCTTCGGGCGTTCCGAGTTCGCCCCGAAGGTCGATGGCGCGGTGAAGGATGAACTGAAGCGTTCCGTGGCCTTCATGCTGGAGAACCGGCTGATCCGCAACGCGTTCGACGTCGAGCGTTTCGTCGATACCTCGGCCGCGCAGTGAATCCCGGCGGGCTTTTCGATCTGGCCGGCCGCCACGCCGTCGTCACCGGCGCGGCCAGGGGGCTGGGGCTGGGCATCGCCCGCGCCCTGAGCGCGGCGGGCGCGCGCGTGGCCGGCGTCGATCGGCTGCCCATGCCGGCCGTGCAGGCGGGGGAGGAGCCGGCGGTGGCCCATGCCATCCAGGCGGATCTCGCCGACCGGCAGGAACTGCAGCGTGCCGCCGAGGCCGCCCGCCAAGCATTGGACGGCCGGGTGGACATTCTGGTCAACAACGCCGGCCTGCAGATTCGCGGGGAGGCGCTGGATTTCCCCGTCGCGGACTGGGACGCGGTGCTGGCGCTGAACCTCACCGCCGCCTTTCTGCTGAGCCAGGCGTTCGCCCGCGGGATGGCGGTGCGGGGGCGCGGCAAGATCATCAACCTCGCCTCCATCCGCAGCTCGATCGGCTCGCACCAGGCGGTCGCCTACGGCGTCAGCAAGGGCGGGATCGCGCAACTGACGCGCTCGCTGTCGAACGACCTCGCGCCGCTCGGCATCCAGGTGAACGCCATCGCGCCCGGCTTCATGGAAACCGCCATGACGTCGGCCATCCGCGCGGATGCCGACGGGCAGGGCGGAATCCTCGCGCGCATCCCGGCGGGGCGCTGGGGTGTCGCCGAAGACCTTGCAGGGCTGGCGGTGTTTCTCGCCGCCGATGCCTCCAACTACGTAACCGGCGCCATCATCCCTTGCGACGGCGGCTTTCTGGCTGCCTGAGCGGCATGGGGACCGGATCGTTCCACCTTTTTTCATGAGAGAGCAGGAAATGTTCATTGTCGACGCGCGCGTTCGTCCCCCGATCAGCATGTTCACGGACAGCAAGCTGTACGAACGCGACTTTTTGTACGGCTTCCGGCGGCAGGCCGGCTACGGGCACGTGCCCCACCCGGATACCTCCAGCGTCGAGGTGGTCTTCGGCGAAATGCGCGCCGCCGGGATCGCCCACGGAATCGTGCCGGGCCGCGCGATCAATCCGACCTTCGGCGGCGGGGATCCGCAGTCGCTGCAGGCGCTGGTCGCGGGCAGCAACGGCTACCTGACCGGGCTGGCGGCCGCGGACGCCGACCTCATCGACGACGCCGGGGCCTTCGTCGATGGCGTGCTGGCGGCCGGTTTCAAGGGCATCACCATCGAAAGCGCCCTGGGCGCGCACCGCCACCCGGTCGATCACACCAGCAATTTCCCGATCTACGAAGCGGCGCAGGCCGCCGGCCTGGTGGCCTACGTCATGGGCGGCGGCAGCGCCGGCCCCGACATCGGCTACAGCGACCCGGTGTTCATCGACCGCATCGCGGACAACTTCCCCCGGCTGAAGATCGTCGCGGTGCATGGCGGCTATCCCCACGTGCAGGAAATGTGCGGCGTGGTGTTCCGGCGCGACAACGTGTGGGTGCTGCCGGACCTCTACTTCCCCGGCCTGCCCGGCGAAGCCGACTACCTGGCGCTGGTGCGCACCTACGGCCAGGAGCGCGTGCTCTTCGCCACCGCCTACCCGGTCTCGCCGCATGCCGAACATCTGCAGAAGTATCTGCAACTGCCGCTCGCCGATGCGGTCAAGGAACGCCTGCTGGGCCTCAACGCCGCCGAGCTGTTCGGCATTCCCCGCCCCTGAGCGCATGGCACGGCGCCGGGCAACGCAGGTACGTTGAGGTGGGCATGCCGCCGGGAGAAACTTTCGACTTCATCGTCGTCGGCGGAGGCTCCGCCGGCGCGGCGGTCGCCGCCCGCCTCGCCGAACGGCCGGAGTTCCGCGTACTGCTCCTGGAGGCGGGGCAGCGCGAGCCGGGCGTGCGTTTCCGCCTGCCGGTGCTCACGCCCTTCGCGCTGGCCGCCAAACGGGGGGTGCGGAATTACCGCAGCGCCCCGGAGCCCGCGCTGCGGGGGCGGGAAATCGTCTGGCCCCGGGGCCAGGGGCTGGGCGGCTGTTCGCTGGTCAACGGCATGTTGTGGGTGCGCGGCGACCCCGACGAGTACGACCAATGGGCGGCCCAGGGCTGCACGGGCTGGGCCTACCGCGACCTGCTCGACCACTTCCGCCGCAGCGAGGCCTATCCCGGCGGCGACCCCGCGCAACGGGGTGCAGACGGCGCGGTTTCCATCGAGCGGCGCCGGCCCTCCGACGCGTTGACCGACGCCTTTCTCACTGCCTGCCGCAACCAGGGCGTGCCGCTCGTCGCCGACTACAACGCCGGCGTGCCGGAAGGGGCCGCCTACCTGCAGTTCAACCTGCGCAACGGATTGCGCCATGCCAACGACCGCGCCTACCTCAAGGACGCGGCAGCCCGCAACGGACTGGTCATCCGCCGGCAGGCAAGCGCAACGCGGATTCTTCTCGACGGCAGGCGCGCGGTCGGCGTGGAATACGCCACCGCCGTCGGATTGCAGACCGTCGCAGCAGCCCGTGAAATCATCGTCGCCTGCGGCACGATCCAGTCTCCCCAGTTGCTGGAACTCTCCGGCATCGGCCAGCATGAAGTGCTGGCACGCAACGGCATCCCGACCCGGCTCCACCTGCCCGGCGTCGGAGAAAACCTGCGCGACCATCTCAATACGCGCGTGGGCCTGCGGACGACCTTCCGGGGCGGTCTGAACGACGTTCAGCACTCCTGGATCTGGAAGATGAAGGCGGCGGCGCAGTGGCTTGCGCGCAGGGAAGGGCCCCTGGCGATGATCGGCGCCACGGCCCATGCGTGGGTGCGCACCCGCAAGGAACTCGCGCGTGCCGATGCCAAGATCCAGCTGCTGCATTACAGCGCCGGGCACCAGAGCGGCAATCTCAGCAACACGCTGGACCGCCATCCGGGCTTCAGCCTGTCCTCCTTCGTTCTGCGGCCGGCCTCGACGGGGGCTGTCCATATCCGCTCGAAGGACTTCGCGGCGTCGCCGGCCATCACGGCCAACTACCTGACCCACGAGGCGGACGTGGAGACGACGATCGGCGCCTTCCATTTCATCCGGCGTCTGATCGGCGACGAGACATTGGCCGGTTTCATCACCGATGCCGGCGTGGTGCTCGCGTCGCTGGAAACCGACGCACGAATCATCGACTGGGTCCGCTCGACCGGCCTGACCTCCTACCACCCCATCGGCACCTGCAAAATGGGCACCGACGCGCTGGCCGTGGTCGATCCGCAACTGAAGGTGATCGGCGTGGACGGACTGCGCATCGCCGACGCCTCCATCATGCCCAGCATGCCGTCGTCGAATACCCACGCGCCGGCCGTGATGATCGGCGAAAAGGCTGCGTCGCTGGTTCTGGCGGCGCACGGCGCGCGCTGCTGAGCGCATGATCGGCACTGTGATGCGTGGCAAGGTCACTACGCTGCTGAAGACTTTGATGGGCCTGGCGTCTGCCACCGGCCCCCGCCTGCTGATCCTCGACGAACCCACCGAAGGCATCCGCCTTCCATCATCAAGGACATCGAACGCGCGCCTCCGCAGCTTGGCGGAAACCGGCGGAATGGCGATCCTGCTGGTGGAGCAGTACTACGATCTCGCGCGTTCGTTGGCCGATCACTATCTGGTGATGGAGCGCGGCGAGATCGTCATGCGCGGGGCGGGGAAGGACATGGATGCCGGATGGGAGGCGGGGGCGTTGGTGGTGTAGGGGCTGTTCGTCGGCCTGAGCTGACCGTAAGGTAGGATGCTGATAACATCCGCTATCGGCCAGGAGCCGCCCTTCGTCAATCCGACAGAGCCATCTTCGAATGGCAGATTTGCTCTGATACTTGCCTGATGATCTTCGTGTGCTACCCGGCCGAGGCAACCACTCAGTAACAGAGTTGCAAAATTGCAAGGACGATTATCGACGGCCTCCGATCATCCATGACGTAGAAACCTCTCTCAGCCAGGTCTTTATCCTTGCATAAAACTAACCTTACAGCATAAGCCATACTCAATATCAACCGAGACCCGCCAACAGGCGGATCAATTGCGGAAGCCTTAAGGAGACTATCTGTGGAACATCGAATACTCCAGTCATACGTGGATGAATTTTGCATTTCATCACAAATAGATAAACTTCCATTGCACAAGCGGTTTGAATACTTCACGAACTACACAATAGTTTCACAGATTCACCCGGAGGCCTTCTCGGAAGTAGCAAACCTCGCCGAAGTTGATGTCGACACTTCGGGAACTTTTGGAATTGACGCCATTGTCGTCATCGTGAACAACAATATTGTCAGATCCGAAAGCGACATCGATTTACTCGCCAAATCAAATAACATTGATGCAAAGATTATTTTTATACAGTCAAAGACTTCAAAGAACATCGATAGTGGAGATGTTCTAAAATTCATGGAGGCAACCAAGATATTTCTCACTTCGCCAAGAGATGGCGAACGCGATGAGTCGTTGCAACAGCCTTATGAACTATTGAGCCACCTATTCTCGACTAAGATTGCGCGCTTGCACTCGTCGAACTCTCCGGAGTGCTTAATGGCATACAGCTATGCTGGCAGCCAAGCCCCGGACGACTTCCCAGTAACCCTTGCGGAGCAGCGATGTGCAGAATTACGAAGCACAATTCAAGATTTCAAAAGATTTAGTTTCGAATTTTGGAATGCTGAATTGCTAATCGACACCTTTAAGCAAGTTGAAAACCAATTTGAAATCGAAATTCGATTTAAGAATAATTTGCCACTTGACTCAATATCAGATGTTGATCAAGCGTATATTGGATATATAGATGCGCCGGAATTTCTGAAATTAATAGTTGACCCGAACGGCAGCATCCGACGGAACGTCTTCTTTGACAACGTAAGAGATTTCCAAGGCAGCGACAACTCAGTCAACACTGAGATAGCCGAAGCGATAAAGGATATAGGCTCAGTCGACAAATTTGTTCTATATAACAATGGCATAACTGCAGTCGCCTCATTCATGAAAAACCTCGGGGCAAACAGATTTCTTCTGCGCAACTATCAAATCGTCAATGGATGTCAAACTAGTAATGTTTTATATCTAAATAGAAGCTCGAGCTCGCTCGAGAAAATTTCAGTACCGATCAAGATCGTCCATACGAACGATGCCGATGTTGTGGGTAGAATAATACGCGCGAACAACAGACAAACCCCAGTTCCAAACGAAGCGTTCGTGGCTCTCGAAAAATGGCACAAGAGGCTTCAAGAATATGTCTCGATTGAATCACGACGAATTGGAGAAAATCTCTTCTACGAGAGACGGTCGAGAGAGTATTCATTGCTTGATCAAGCTCCTGAAAAGAAGCGTATTATCGGATTGCACGGAATGATTCGCGCGTACACAGGTGCGTTTCTTCAACGTCCACACATGGTCATTGCTAACAATCCGACGGAGATATTGCGTACTAGAGGCGATCATCTTTTTGGAGAAAAACACCAATTTGGCCCTTATCTAGCCTCTGCAATGCTGATTTACAAGATACAGGATCATCTTAACAAGGTGGCCTCCAACTCTTTCCTTCAAAAACATAGGTACCACGTGGCAATGCTGCTGGTTGCTGGAAAAAATGGGCATATGACCTTACCAGATCCAAAGTCAAACAAAGCGAATATATTGTCTGAGCACATCCTTGTGTTCTGCATGGACAATTCAAGATTTATAGAAACCTTGAGAATCGCTGTTGAATTCACAAAATCCATACACGATGAATTCGTAAAAACAAGAGGTTACACTCCAAGGAATCCACCTCTGCGTTCAGGTGAATTTTCTGACTACTTGCTTCAAAAATTCGGTAACGCGTAATGTCATCCGAAAGATAGCGAGTTGGCCCTTCCTCAGAAAAACCGCCTTGGACGACAGGTCTGCCCCGATACCTGCCGTTGAATCCAACAAGACGGGAGTGGCGGCTTCGGATCGGTAACTGTCGACAAAGGCTGGGCGACGATCGACCGCTTCGGCCGATTTTCCGCCGCTGCACCCAGCCTTGGCCGAATCCTGCTCGCGGGTGTTCCCGATGCCGGCCTGAATCTCGTCGAGGGTGACGGCGGAGAGGAACAGGGCTGCATCCTCCACCGATTGCAGCCAGGCGACTACGGCGCCGTGGGGTTTGGGCTTGCGCAGTTCGGAGACGACGTTGGTGTCCAGCGGGTACATGCCGCTCACCACAGGGTTTCGGGCGTGCGCCGCTTGGCCTTAACGCGTGGCAGTACCGGGGGAATCAAGCCTTGCCCAGCAACCGATCCAGCCGATTCGCGAACGCCTGCCGGTCCGCCGCGCTGAACGCGGCAGGCCCGCCGGTTTCCACGCCGCTGCTGCGCAGGGTGTCCATGAAGTTGCGCAGGTCGAGCAGTTGACGGATGTTTTCCTTGTCGTACAGCTCGCCCCGGGGCGACAGCGCGTGAGCGCCCTTGGCGACGACTTCGGCGGCGAGGGGGATGTCGGCGGTGATGACCAGATCGCCGGCTGCGGCGTGCTGGGCGATGTACTTGTCCGCCTCGTCGAAGCCGCCGGGCACTTGGATCATGCGGATGTGCGGCGAACCGGGCACGCGCAGGTGCTGGTTGGCGACCAGGGTGAGCGGGCGGCCGGTGCGCTGCGCGGCGCGGAAGAGGATGTCCTTGATGACGGCGGGGCAGGCGTCGGCGTCGACCCAGATGTGCATGGCGTGAGTTCTGGCGGGTGATGGCGGGGCGTTGCTGGGCGCCGTGTCGGTACGGCGGCTGGGGGATGGTAGCCGTTGTTCCGCCCGGCCGGTTGTGGGGGATGCCTGCGTCAAGCAGGTAAATCGTACTTGCTGAACACACAAACGTATCGTACGATGCATCTTACGACGTATCGTACGATATAAAAGGATGCCTGCCATGTGCCCCCACGACGAACACCACCACTTCCATTCCCCGCGCCATCTGGGCCGGCGCGGCCTGCACGCCGGGCGCAAGCTGGGCGGCAGGGATCTGCAGTTGCTGATTCTGGCCCTGCTGGCGGAGTCGCCTTCCCACGGCTACGAGCTGATCCGCCAGATCGAGGAGCGCTCGGCCGGTTTCTACGTGCCGAGTCCCGGCGTGGTCTATCCGGCGCTGACCTATCTGGAAGAGCTGGAGCAGGTGCGCGCCGAGGCCGAAGGCAACAAGAAGCGCTACAGCCTCACCGACCAGGGGCACGGGCGGCTGGCCGCGCACCGGGAGGCGGCGGATGCGCTGTTTGCCGCGCTGGCCGAACTGGGCGCGAAGATGGCGCGGGCGCGCCGGGCCTTTGACGGCGAAGCCGCGCAGGCCGAGGAGGGCGCCCTGGCGCCCGATGGCGAAGCGGGGCGCCATGCCGGCGTGGACGAGGCGCGCCATGCGCTCAGGCATGCGCTGCACGAGGTTCTGCCCGGCTGTGAGCCGGACGTGCGGGATGCGATTGCGGACATTCTTCGGCGTGCCGCGCGCGACATCCAGGCGCTTGGCCGGCGCAATCCGGCCGCTTGAGCCGGCCTCTTTCAAAGAACCTTGCAGGGATTCCCATGACCTCTTCGGCACCAACCCCCACATCGGCCCACGCCCAGCGTGTCCGCCATCCTTTGAAATTCCGCCTGCTGCAGATCAAGCGCGTCGTGCCACTGGGGCCGCGCATGCTGCGCGTGACGCTGGCGGGGGAGGAGCTGGAAGGCTTCACTTCGCTGGCGCACGACGACCACGTGAAGCTGTTCTTCCCCGCCCCCGGCGAAAGCAGGCCGCCGCGCCCGGAGGTGACGCCGGAGGGCCTGCACTTTGCCGACGGCGTCGAAAAACCTGCGGCGCGCGACTATACGCCGCGCCGCTACGACGCGCAGGCGGGCGAGCTGGACATCGACTTCGTGCTGCACGAGGAAGGCGTGGCCACCGACTGGGCGCGCGCCGCGCGTCCGGGAGACTGGATCGGTGTGGGTGGGCCGCGCGGTTCGCAGCTGTTCGGCGCAGGGTTCGACTGGTATCTGCTGGCCGGCGACGCGACGGCGCTGCCGGCCATCGCGCGGCGGCTGGAAGAACTGCCGGCGGGGGCACACGTGGTGGCGGTGATCGAGGTTGCCGATGCGGAGGATGAACTGCCGTTGGCGAGCCGGGCCGATGCGCGCGTGCATTGGGTGCATCGCGCGGCGGACGAGTTGCCGGGTGCGGCGTTGGTTCGTGCCCTGGGGGATTTGCAACTGCCCGCAGGCAAGGGGTTCGCATGGGCGGCCTGCGAGACGGAGACGGTGCAGCGCCTGCGCGATCTGCTGATCGAGGCGCGCGGCATGCCCAAGGACCAGGTGAAGGTGTCCGCCTACTGGACGCGGCGGGGCGGGCTGGTGGAGCACTGACCGGCCTGCCCGGCGCCGCCGGGCCGTCGGAATGTTTCAGGCCGGCAGCAGAATGGTGGCACGCAGACCGCCGCCGTCGCGGTTCTCCAGGCGGATTTCGCCGCCGTGCGCGGTGATGCAGGAACGTGCGATGGCCAGCCCCAGCCCGGTGCTGCAGGCTTCCTGGCAACGCGCGCTTTCCACGCGGAAGAAGGGTTCGAACACGCGTTCCAGCAGTTCCTCGGGGATGCCCGGGCCGTCGTCGTCGATGACGATGGAGAGGCCTTGCGTGCGGTCGCCGGGGGTGAGGCGCACGCGCGCCGAGTGGCCGTAATGCACGGCGTTGCCGATCAGGTTGCACAGTGCGCGGGCCAGCGCGATGGGGCGGCAGCGATAGGGCAGGGCGGTGGGCAGGTTCCAGCTGACCGCCTGGCCCAGGGAACTGCGTTCCTTGCAGATGCCCTCGACCATTGCGGCGAGGTCGATGACTTCCGTGGGTTCGCGCACGCTGTCGTTGCGCGCGAAGTGCAGGGTGGCGTCGATCATGTCGCGCATTTCGTCGAGCTTGCGCCGCATGGGCTCGCGCACCGCCTCGTCGTCGAGCAGTTCCACCTGCAGGCGCAGCGAGGCCAGCGGCGTGCGGAAGTCGTGGCCGATGGCCGCCAGCATGGTGGTGCGGTCGGCGATGAAGCGGCTCAGGCGCTGCTGCATGGTGTTGAACGCGGCGGTGGCCTCACGCAGTTCGCTGGGGCCGATGACCGGCAGCGGTTCGACGCGTTCGCCCCGGCTGACCCGTTCGGCCGCGGCCGCCAGGGCCTTGGTGGGCCGCAGGATGCGGCGTGCGAACAGGCTGACCACCAGCAGTACGGGCAGCACGCTGACCGGCACCGAAAACCTCAGCCACCACTGGGAGCGCACCACCGGGCGCAGGCTCGCTTGGAGCCAACGGTCGTCGGAAAGGCGCAGGGCGGCGTCGAGGGTCGCGTAGCGGCGGCGCCCCGGCAGATAGGTGTCGGTGGCGGGCGCTTCCACATTGACATGGATTTCGGCGGTGGGCGGCAGGCCGGCGGATGCAGCGAGGTCAGCGGCCAGTTTGGCCTCCGATTCGTCGATCTCCGGTACTGCGGGGGCGTCGGGCACCAGGCGGTAACTGGAGTTGCTGCTTCCCATGGCGGCGAGCAGGGCCTCGACATCGCAATCGCCACAGGCTTCGATGGCGCGGTAGGCCGTAGCGATGCTTTCGATGGCGTTGTTGCGCGCGTCCGGAAGGATGTTGCCGGCGCTGCCGCCGTCTAGGGAGATCACGATGAGGTGGGCCGTGACGATGCCGAGCAGCAACAGCCCGATCAACTGGCCGCTCAGGCTGCGGGGCAGGAGCCTCATGCGGGCATCCGGCGCACTTCGGCGGAGAGCATGTAGCCGTCTCCCCAGGCCGTGCGCAACAGACGGGCGTTGCGCCCCTTTTCGCCGAGTTTCTTGCGCAGGCGGCTCATCTGCGTGTCGATGTTGCGGTCGAACGGTGTCGAGTCGTTGCGGTGGGTGAGATTGAGCAGGCGCTCGCGGCTCAGCACCATGTTGGGGTGTTCGGCGAGTGCGCGCAGCAGGCGGAATTCCACGGCGCTCAGTTCCACGGTGTAGCCCTCGCGATGGGCGAGCTCGCGCCGGTTGAGGTCCAGCATCCAGACATCGAAATAGTAGTAGCGCGGTTCACCGGCGGATGGCGGTTCGGCGCCTCCGTCCGTGGTGCGCAGGCGGCGCAGGATGGTCTTGATGCGTGCGATCAGTTCGCGCGGGTCGAACGGTTTGGTGACGTAGTCGTCCGCGCCCACTTCCAGGCCCGCGATGCGGTCGACGGGCTCGGTCATCGCCGACAGCAGGATCACCGGCACCTTCATGTGCTCGTACATGGAGCGGCACAGCGACAGGCCGTCTTCTCCGGGCAACATGACGTCGACGATGGCGAGGTCGAAATGCTGCTGGGCAAGCAGCGCGCGGGCGCTGGCTGCATCGCCGGCGGTGCAGGCCTGCAATCCATAGCGTCCGAGATAGGCGGCGAGGGGGTCGCGGATGTCCTGGTGGTCATCTACGACGAGGATGCGGATGGGCTGGTTTGGCACGGGAATTCCAGTCGAGGCGGTGGCTGTGTGGCTGAGGGGCAGCGTTTTCTGAAGAGGGCGATCGTTGCGCCAAGTTGTGTCGTGAATATGGCGAGTTGTCTCAACTTGTCATGAACTTTCCGTTTTCTGACAAATGCTTAGCATGAGTACTGATTATAGTTCTCATTATTGTTCCGAGAAAGCGGCCCGTCCAAAGCGGGCCGTGCGGCGGTCGTGGCGTTCCGTCCATGATCGCCGCGCCGTGTGTTCCCCGCTGTTTTTTCCGTCCAATGATGAGGATCCATATGTCTGTCTCTGCGCTGTTCAAACTCAAGCCGCTGGTCGTTGCGGTCGGCTCGGTGATGCTCGTTCCGGGGGTGTTCGCCCAACAGGCGACCGATGCCACGTTGTCCGAGGTGCATGTGCTGGGCACGGCGGAGGAGATGCTCAAGCAGATGCCCGGCGTGTCGGTGATCACCTCCGAGGACATCGAAAAGCGCCCGCCGGCGAATGATCTGTCGGAAATCATCCGCCGCATGCCGGGCGTGAATCTGACCGGGAACGCCGCGAGCGGCGCGCGCGGCAACAACCGCCAGATCGACCTGCGCGGCATGGGGCCGGAGAACACGCTGATCCTGATCGACGGCAAGCCGGTGACCAGCCGCAATTCGGTGCGCATGAGCCGCAACGGCGAGCGCGACACGCGCGGCGACTCGAACTGGGTGCCGGCGGAGGAAGTCGAGCGCATCGAGGTGATCCGCGGCCCGGCGGCGGCGCGCTATGGCAACGGCGCGGCCGGCGGGGTGGTGAACATCATCACCAAGGGTATCGCGAAGAAGCCCACGGGCAGCGTTTCCTTCTATTTCAACCAGCCCGAGGATAACGACGAGGGGAGCACGCACCGCGTCAATGCCAGCCTCAGCACGCCGCTGGGCGAGCAGTTCGGCCTGCGCGTGTATGGCAGCTACAACAAGACCGACGCCGATGCGCCGGACATCAACGTGGGAGAGAGCATCGGCACCACCGCCGCCGGCCGCGAAGGGGTGAAGAACAAGGATGTGCGCGCCTTGCTGCGCTGGCTGCCGATCGCCGGCCAGACGGTGGACTTCGAGGCGGGCTGGTCGCGCCAGGGCAACATCTACGCGGGCGACACGAACGTCGGCTCGTCCGCCACCGACCCGGCCGCGGGCACGGGCACCAACCCGGCTTCCTTCCTGGGCAAGGAAACCAACACCATGACCCGTTCCACCTATGCGATCACGCACAAGGGGGATTGGTCCTTCGGCAAGTCGAGCGTCTATTTCCAGTACGAGAACACCAAGAACGACCGCCTGGGCGAAGGGGCCGCCGGCAGCGGCGAGGGCAACATCAGCACCGCCGAGCGCTTCGTCAGCGAATTGGACAACTACACGCTGAACGGCCAACTGGACATTCCGCTGACTCTGGGCGTGAATCAGATGCTGACGGTGGGCGCGGAATGGAACCGGCAGAAGCTGGACGATCCGCGCTCCATCCAGAACGGGGTGGCCGCCGGCATCAACTGGCCGGGCGTTGTGCCGGCCGATCAGCGCCCCACCGACATCGACGCCACCATCGTCTCCTTCTTCGTCGAGAACAACATCGAACTGAGCCCGGATTTCATTCTCACGCCGGGGGTGCGCCTCGACCGCCACAGCGAGTTCGGCAACAACTGGAGCCCCTCGCTGAATGCCTCCTACATGCTCACGCCGGAAATCACCCTGAAGGGCGGCGTGGCCCGCGCCTTCAAGGCGCCGAACCTGTACCAGATCAACCCGCATTATCTGTACAACACCATGGGCAACGGTTGCCCGGTGGGTTTCACCAACCCCTGCTATGTGCTGGGTAATGCCGATCTGGACCCGGAAGTCAGCGTGAACAAGGAAATCGGCATCAACTGGATGCGCGATGGCTGGAACGCCGGGATCACCTACTTCCACAACAAGTACGACAACAAGATCACCTCGGGCATGACCAACCTGAACACCTCCGGGCTGGTGACCGGCAGCGTGATGCGCTGGGAGAACGCGACCGACGCGGTGATCTCCGGGTATGAAGGCAACCTGCTGGTTCCGGTGGCGCGCACCCTGAACTGGAGCACCAACTTCACCTACATGCAGCGCAACAAGGACCAGTATGGCCAGCCGCTTTCCATCGTGCCCAAGTACACGGTGAATACCACGCTGGACTGGCAGGCCACCGATGCGCTCGGCCTCGTGCTGGCGGGCACCTTCTACGGCGAGCAGAAGCCGCGCACCAGCGCGCTGAGCACGGGCTCCGCGCTCACCGGCGACGCCCTCAAGCCGCGGCCGTCCTACAACCTGTGGGGCATCAGCGCCAACTACAGGATGGATCGCAGCTGGCGGGCCACCGTGGGGGTCAGCAACCTGTTCGACAAGAAGCTCTACCGCGAGGGGAACGGCTCCTCGGCGGGGGCGAACACCTACAACGAGCCGGGCCGGGCGTTCTATGCGGCACTGACCGCTTCGTTCTAAGCACCGTGGCGGGGCGCGCGGCGGCCAGTCCGCGGCGGCGCCCCGCCTTTTTTCCGTCCGATCACGGAACCACAACGGAGAGAACACGATGGGTGCCGGCTGGAGCGATGGATACCATGCCGAACTGGCGTATCCGGCGATCTTTCACCGTGAGCTGACGCCGGCCTGGCTGCGTGCCACGGCCACTGCGCTGGGATACCGCTCGCCCGATCCGGGCGAGGCCTATACATGGTGCGAACTGGGCTGCGGGCCGGGGCTGGGAACGCTGCTCACCGCCGCGGCCAATCCGGACGGGCGCTTCATTGCCGTGGACTTCGACCCGGCCGCGATTGTCCGCGCCCGGGCGCTGGCGGAGGAAGCCGGAATCGGCAACGCCCGGTTCCTGCACATGAGTTTCGCGGAATTGGCGGAGGCCGCGGACACGGCCTTGCCGCCGCTCGATTTCATCGTGCTGCACGGCGTGCTGTCGTGGATCTCGCCGGCCAACCGGCAGGCGGTGATGCGCATCGTGGCGCGCTGGTTGAAACCGGGGGGCATCGCCTGCCTTTCCTACATGAGCCAGCCCGGCAGCGCGCCGATGATGGCGGCGCAGCGCGTACTGCAGCGCAGTGCGCGGATCTCCGGGGCCGGTGCCGGGCTGCCCGGAGGGCTCGCCCTGCTGCGCGCCCTGCGCGACGGGGGCGCAGGCCAGTTCGTGGTGGTGCCGGAACTGGGCGACCAGATCGAACAGCTCACGCTGCAACCGTCTGGCTATCTGGCCCATGAATTCCTGGGCGAGCACTGGGAGCCGCTGCACGTGGCCGACGTGCTGGGGGCGATGGCGGCAACGGGCTGTACCTTCCTCGGCAGCGCCACGCCGCTGGAGAACATCGACGCGGTGTCGATTCCGGGCGGGGCGCAGCCCGTTGTCGCCGCCATCGAGGATGTGGCGCTGCGCGAAACCGCCAAGGACATCGCGCGCAACCAGACCCTGCGCCGCGACCTTTACCAGCGCGGCGCCCGTCCGCTGGCTCCGGCCGAACATCGCGCGGCGCTGGAAGCACAGCGCTTCATCGCCCTGCCTGGCGCGCCAGGTGGCGGCGCGCTGCGTTTCAGCACGCGGATCGGCCCGGTGGATGGGCCTGCCGCCATGTTTTCCCCCTTGCTGGAGGCGCTGGCCGGCGGCAGCCCGGTGTCCTTCGGCGATCTGCTGAGACTGCCCGCGTACGCCGGGCGCGGCGGCCTGCTCAATCAGGCCTGCCAGATGTTGCTGTGGGCGGGGTACCTCCACCCCTGGCTGCCCGCGCAGGGCATTGACGCCGCGCTATCGCTCAATCGCGCCCTGTGGCGGGGTGCGGCGGCCGGCGAGGAGTACGCCTGGGTGGTCGCGCCGGCAATCGGTTCGGCGATTCCGGCGGATCGTCCGGCGATGCTGGCGGCCCATGCGCTGGACGGCGGCCGCCCCGTCGATGCCAGGGCGCTGGCCGCATTCGAACGAGAGTTGCTGCCGGTCTGGAAGCGGCTCGGTGTGCTGGGAAATTTCGACTGAAACACGCGTGACGGAGGCCGGTGCCCTCTCCCGGGAAAAGGGAATGGGCGCCGTACCCGTCCGGCCGCATTGGCCGAACCTGTCCATATCCGTTCAAAAAAGGGAGAACTCCATGAACGACAAACTGCTGCGCCCCGCCCTCGCGGCAAGCCTGGTCCTGATTCTGTCCGGCGCTCCGGTCGTCTCGTCCGCCCAGGCGGGCGGGCCGCGCCAGATCGCGCATGTCCAGGGCATCACCGAAGTCCCGGGCATACCCGCCAGGGTGGCGGCAACCAGCCTGTCCGGGCTGGATACCCTGGATGCGCTGGGTATCGAGGTGGCTGCCGTGCCGGCGCCGCCCTCCGGAGAGTCCACCGCCCGCTGGCCCGCCCGGCTGCTGGAAAAGTATGGCCAGGACAAATACGCCAAGATCGGCGGCGGCCGGGCGCGGGAAGGCGAGGCCAATCCTCAGGTCGAGCGGATCAAGGCGCTCAAGCCGGATCTGGTCGTCGTCGATGGGCGCAGCCGGAATCTGTACAGCGAACTGAAGGGGGCGGTGCCCGTCATCGATCTGTCGGTGAGCAACGCCAGCTTCATCGCCAGCGTAGTGCAGAACATCCTGGGCATGGGCGCGGCTTTCGGCCAGGAAAGGCAAGCCGGTGAGCAAGCCCATGCGCTGCTGGGCAAGGTGCGCGCCCTGCATGAGGAAGCCGCCAAGCAGGGCACCGGCCTGGTGCTGTTCGCCGTGGGCAATCGCGTGATGCCGCAGCAGGTGGATGCCCGCTTCGGGATGATCTACGAGGTATCCGGGATCCGTCCGGTGCTCCACGCCACCGAGAGCCAGGGGCTGTTCACCGGCCGGCCGCAGGGCGCCCCCGCCGCGGACACGCCCGAAGCCAAGGCTGCCGCGGAGGCCGCGCAGAAGGCCAGGCAGGAAGAGGAAGCCCGCCTGTTCGCCGAGGTCATGGCCCGCGAGCCGGACTGGCTGTTCGTCGTCGACCGCAATGCCGCATTCGGCGAGGCCAAGGCAGCGGAGGCGATGGCCGCCACCCCGGTCATCGCCAACAGCAGGGCGTGGCGCGCGGGCAAGGTGGTGTACCTCGACCAGGATGGCGCCAGCTGGTATCTGATGGCTGGCGGGCTGGGCCTGCTGGAAAGCAGCATCCGGCAGATTCAGGAAGCCTTCGACAAAGCGCCCGCACCCGCCGGCCGCGACTGAGAATCGTCCATCTGAAGGGATGGCCGGGCCGTTACGCGCCGGCTGCCCGGCGTCGTGGAGACTTGCGGGCGGCCGCAATACCGGAGGATGGCGTAAATAAGTGTGAAATTTCGCACATTTATCCTGGTGAGTACGGGGAATTACTGAGCGGCTGGTTTGCCTTATAACGTAGGATATAAGGTTGTCTGGTCAAGTCTGTGCGGAACGGGCTGTTTACTCCGCCAGCGGTCGAGTCCGGCCGCACTACCTTCCCGGGTACCCGCCTTGAAGAAGCTCTGGAACACCATTTGCGAGCACATCGTTGCTCCGACGCAACTCAGCCGCGAACAGCTGTTCGGGCTGCTGACGCCATTCGGCCGTTCGGTGCATATGCGCCGGCACGCGGCGTCGGTGATCATCGCGCGGGTGCAGCTGATTTCCGCGCTGTTCGCAGTGCTGGTGCCGTTGTGGGCGGTGGTGGATCTGCTGGTCTTCGAGGGCTACACCGCGTTCTGGCTGGTGCTGCTGCGCCTGGGCGCGGCGGGCGTGTTCGCCGCGCTGGCGTGGCCGCGCGAGGTGTCGGCGTCGCGGCCGTACGCGCAGGCCATGCTGATGCTGCTGATCATGCTGCTGGTGCCGCCGATGTTCTATCTGGCCTCGCTGCAGATCATCGACCAGGCGCTGCTGTCGGACGGCCAGCGCCTGGTGGCGCAGCTGTATACCTTCATGCCCACCATCGTGCTCGGCGGGCTGGCGATCTTTCCGCTGACCGCGCTGGAAATCCTGCTGTTCTCGGTGCCGGTGATCGGCGTGGCGATGGTCGGCATGGTGTCCGGCGGGGCTGATCTGGCGCTCGACCAGCACGGCGCGGCGCTGTGGTTCATGCTGATGATGATGGGCGTGTCGATGTTCTCCGGCATGAGCCAGTCGCATTACATGGAAAGCCTGGTCTACCGGGCGATGACCGACCCGCTCACCGGTGCCTACACGCGCCGCTCGGGCACCGAGGCGCTGGAGCTGATGTACCGCCTTTCGTCGATGTCGGGCAAGCCGCTCGCGGTGGCTTTCTTCGACCTGGACAACTTCAAGTCGATCAATGACCGCCACGGCCACGACGCGGGCGACCAGGCCCTGTGCACGCTGGTCGAACGCCTGCGCCAGACGCTGAGGCGCGGCGACGTGCTGGTGCGCTGGGGGGGCGAGGAATTCCTCGCCATCCTGCCGGAGATGCCCGCCGAGCAGATGCCCACATTCCTTGGGCGCCTGCGCCGCGCGGGCTTCGGCGACCGCCCCGACGGCCGTCCGCTCACCGCATCCATCGGCGTTGCGGAGAGTCTGGCGGATGGGGCGCTCGACTGGCAGACGCTGGTGGAATTGGCCGATCAGCGCATGTACCAGGCCAAGCGCGGTGGGCGCGACCGCGCGGTGCTGCCCGGTGCCGTGGAAGTGCCGCTCGCCCAGCCGGCCTGAGCGGCGTTCGTCCCGCCGCCTTTCCCTGGTCTAAAGCCCGCTTCGCCCGTGTAGCCGCGCGGGTGGCTGGTTTCGCACCGGCGATGCACCGTAATGGTGCACGTGCTGTGCTCCGATGCCCCGTGCGGGTGGGCCGGCTTCGCCCGCATCCCCTTCGGGGCGCGCCAAGTCCCTGATCGGCAAGCATTCGTGCCGGGCTGGCGCGCTGATTGCTATGGATGGCGCATGAACGCCGTCACCGAGCGCCCGGATCTTCTCGCCCAGCCGGCCAGCGTGCCACCGCGCACGGGCTGGCGGGCCGAACTGGCGCTGGAGTACCGCCGCCACGGCGCGCGCACCGTGCTCGCCGGGCGCCGCCACTGCGGACCATTGGTGGTGCAGCGCCCGCTGTACCCGGAAGGCGGCGAGGTCTGCCACACCATCCTGGTGCATCCGCCTGCCGGCATCGTCGGCGGCGATCAACTGCATTTCCACGCCACGCTGGGCGAGGGCACCCACGCGCTGCTCACCACGCCGGGCGCCGGCAAGTGGTACCGCTCGGCCGGCGGCGGCATCGCGCCGGGACGCTTCATCCAGCACCTGCGGGTGGCGAGCGGCGCGGTGTGCGAATGGCTGCCGCAGGAAAGCATCGTCTACGACGGCGCGCTGGGCGAGCAGTCGCTGTGCGTCGAACTGGCCGGCGATGCCTGCTTCATCGGTCTGGAAATGCTCTGCCTGGGGCGCATCGCCTCGGGCGAGCGCTTCACGCGCGGCGCGCTGACCCTGGCCACCCGCATCACCCGCGATGGCCACCCGCTGTGGCTGGAAGCCGGCCGCATCGAAGGCGGTGGCGCCTTGCTCGATTCCCCCGCCGGGCTGGCCGGCCAGCCGGTGGTGGGCACCCTGCTGGCGGCCAGCCCGCGCGTCGATGGCGCATTGCTGGCGGCCTGCCGCGCCGTATCGCCGCCGGCCGGCGAGGGCGGCGTGACCCTGCTGCCCGGCCTGCTGGTGGCACGCTGGCTGGGGGCTCGGGCGGAGGCCGGCCAGCACTGGTTGCGCGCCTTGTGGCGCGAATTGCGTCCCGCGCTCGGCGGGCGTGCCGCCATCCCCCCGCGAATCTGGAACACCTAGAACCCTTACAGGAGCGCACATGGAGTTGACCCCCCGCGAGAAGGACAAACTGCTGTTATTCACCGCCGGTCTGGTGGCCGAGCGGCGACTGGCGCGCGGCGTGAAGCTGAACTACCCGGAAGCCGTGGCGCTGATCAGCTGCGCCATCCTCGAAGGTGCGCGCGACGGCCGCACGGTGGCCGAACTGATGAGCCACGGCACCACGCTGCTGAGCCGCGAACAGGTCATGGACGGCGTGCCGGAGATGATTCCGGAGATCCAGGTGGAAGCCACCTTCCCGGATGGCACCAAGCTGGTCACCGTGCATCACCCCATCGTCTGAACACGGACACCCCCACGGATTGCGGACGGAGAAAGGCAAGCCATGAGCGAGATCGAACTGGAAACCGCGCGATTGCTGGCCCGTTTCAAGCTGCAGGTGCGGCGCAGCCTGGGCATGGCGGTGGATCTGGCCGCGCTGACCGGCGATACGCAGTACGCCACCAAGGTGCTGCGCGAGGTGGAGGACTGGGCGGACGACGAGGAACTGCTGCTGATGGTGGTGCGCCTGCGCCAGCAACTGAACGTGCAGTATGCGCCGCAGCCCCGGCCGGACGTGGCGGCCGGGCCGTCCGGTGAGGAGGCGTCGAAGCCGACGCCGCTCGTGCGCGACTACCGCTTCGGCGCGCGCGGCTGAGATGGCCGCAGGCATGGGGCAATCGCATCGGCCGTACCCCCTCTCCCCCAGCCCCTCTCCCGCGAGGGGAGAGGGAAGGTTCGGCCCCGGAACATTCCGTGGGCGCCGGTTTTCTCCCTCTCCCCTCGCGGGAGAGGGCCGGGGAGAGGGGGCGCAGCCGCGCAAGCAAACCAATGGATTGAACAAAAGATGACCATGATTCCAGGTGAAATCCACACCGCCGACGGCGAGATCGAACTCAACGCCGGCCGTCCCACGCTGACGCTGTCCGTCACCAACACCGGCGACCGGCCGATCCAGGTCGGCTCGCACTACCACTTCGCCGAGACCAACGCCGCACTGGATTTCGACCGCGCGGCGGCGCGCGGCTTCCGGCTGGACATCGCCGCCGGCACCGCGGTGCGCTTCGAACCCGGGCAGGCGCGTACCGTGACGCTGGTGGCGCTGGCCGGCGAGCGTGTGGTGTATGGCTTCAACGCCGCCGTGATGGGGAAACTCTGATGAGCACGAAAATCCCGCGCCGCGCCTATGCGGAAATGTTCGGCCCCACCACCGGCGACCGCGTGCGCCTGGCCGACACCGAGCTGTGGATCGAGGTGGAGCACGATTACACCGTGTATGGCGACGAAGTGAAGTTCGGCGGCGGCAAGGTGATCCGCGACGGCATGGGGCAGGGCCAGAAGAGCGCCGCCGAGGTGGCCGACACCGTCGTCACCAACGCACTCATCGTGGACCACTGGGGCATCGTCAAGGCCGACGTGGGCATCCAGGACGGCCGCATCGCCGCCATCGGCAAGGCCGGCAACCCGGACATCCAGCCGGGCGTGGACATTCCCATCGGCGCCGGCACCGAGGTGATCGCCGGGGAAGGCATGATCCTCACCGCTGGCGGCATCGACAGCCACATCCACTGGATCTGCCCGCAGCAGATCGACGACGCGCTGATGAGCGGGGTGACCACCATGCTGGGCGGCGGCACGGGCCCGGCCACCGGCACGCTGGCCACCACCTGCACGCCGGGGCCGTGGCACATCCACCGCATGCTGGAAGCCGCCGACGCCTTTCCGATGAACCTGGGCTTTTTCGGCAAGGGCAACGCCAGCCTGCCGGAACCGCTGGCCGAGCAGATCGAGGCCGGGGTGATCGGCCTGAAGCTGCACGAGGACTGGGGCACCACCCCGGCGGCCATCGACAACTGCCTGTCGGTGGCGGAGCGCTACGACGTGCAGGTGGCCATCCACACCGACACGCTCAACGAATCCGGTTTCGTGGAAACCACCATCGCCGCGTTCAAGGATCGCACCATCCACACCTTCCACACCGAAGGCGCGGGCGGCGGCCACGCGCCGGACATCATCAAGGCCATCGGCCGCGCCAACGTGCTGCCGTCGTCCACCAACCCCACGCGGCCCTACACGGTGAACACCATCGACGAGCACCTCGACATGCTCATGGTGTGCCACCACCTCGACCCGGCCATCGCCGAGGACGTGGCCTTCGCCGAATCGCGCATCCGCCGCGAGACCATCGCCGCCGAGGATATCCTGCACGACCTGGGCGGCTTCTCGATGATGTCCTCGGATTCGCAGGCCATGGGGCGGGTGGGGGAAGTGGTTACGCGTACCTGGCAGACAGCGCACAAGATGAAGGTGCAGCGGGGGTGGTTGGCGCCGGCGGGCGGAGGTCTCTCACACGGCCCCCTCTCCCCCGACCCCTCTCCCGCAGGGGGAGAGGGGGGATTCGTGTCGCCTGCGGTGCAGGCGAAGCCGTCGAATGACAACTTCCGCGTCAAGCGTTACATCGCCAAATACACCATCAACCCGGCCATCACCCACGGCATCGCCCATGAAGTCGGTTCGGTGGAAGTGGGCAAGCTGGCCGATCTGGTGCTGTGGAAGCCAGCCTTCTTCGGCGCCAAGCCCAGCATGGTGCTCAAGGGCGGCATGATCGCCGCCGCCGCCATGGGCGACCCCAACGCCTCCATCCCCACCCCGCAGCCGGTGCATTACCGGCCGATGTTCGCGGCCTACGGCAAGGCGCTGGCGCGTTCCGTCACTTTCGTGTCGCAGGCCGCGCTGGACAATCCGGCAGTGGCCGCGCTCAAGCTTGCCAAGCCGCTGGTGGCGGTGCAGGGCTGCCGGGGCGTGCAGAAAGCCGACATGGTGCATAACGGCGCCACCCCGCTGATCGAGGTGGACCCGGAAACCTACGAGGTGCGCGCCGACGGCGAACTGCTGGTGTGCGAGCCGGCCACCGAGCTGCCGCTGGCGCAGCGTTACTTTCTGTTTTGAGCAGGGGGCGGGCGCCCCTTGCCGATTGTTGTCCGTACGGAGGTCATCATGCTGCTCATCGAAACCCTGTACTCCGGCCACACGACGGCCGGCGAGTACCTGGAACTGTCGTTCGAGTACCGTACCAAGAGCCGCCTGCGCGCCACGCTGCGTTCCGGCGAGGAGGTGGGCCTGTTCCTGCCGCGCGGCACCATCCTGCGCGGCGGCATGAAACTGGAGGCCGCCGACGGGCGCGTGGTGGAAGTGCTCGCCGCGCCGGAGGAACTGCTGGAAGTGCGCTGCGCCGACGCGCTGGAACTGGCGCGCGCTGCTTATCACCTGGGCAACCGCCACGTCGCCGTGGAGCTGGGCGAGGGCTGGCTGCGCATCCAGGCCGATCACGTGCTGGAGAACATGCTGCTCGGGCTGGGCGCCACGGTGGCGGCCATCACCGCGCCCTTCGAACCGGAGTCCGGCGCCTATGCGCACGGCCATCAGCATCCGGGCGAAGCTTCCAGCGCCGCGCGCATCCATCTGATGGCCGGCGCGCACTGAGCTCTCCGCCGCCATGCTGCCGCTCGTCCGTCTGCTGCAACTGGTCAGCCCCGCGCTGCCGGTGGGCGCCTACACCTATTCGCAGGGCCTGGAATGGGCGGTGGAAGCCGGCACGGTGAACAACGAGGTGGACTGCGCGCGCTGGATCGGCGACCTGCTCGAACACGGCACCGGCGCCTTCGAGGCGCCCCTGCTGGCTCGTCTGCTGGCCGCCTGGACGCGTGCGGAGGCCGGCGAGGCGGGGGCACTGGACGAGGTGGATGCGCTCAACGCGGATTTCCTTGCCAGCCGGGAAACGTCCGAACTGCGCGCGGAAACCGCGCAGATGGGCTATTCCCTGGTGCGCCTGCTCGATGGCCTGCCGGCCTTTGCCGGCCTGCCGGGCTGGCGGGAGCGGCTGGCGCGCATCGACGAACCCGCCTTTCCCACCGCCTGGAGCGCGGCCGCCGCCGCCTGGCGGGTGCCGCCGCAAGATGCCGTGGCGGCCTATCTGTGGGCCTGGGCGGAAAATCAGGTGATGGCGGCGGTAAAGGCCATTCCGCTGGGCCAGAGCGCCGGGCAGCGCCTGCTCGCCACGCTGGGCGAGCGCATTCCGGCGGTGGCCGAGCGCGCGCTGGCGGTGCCGCGCGAGCAATGGAGCAACTTCTCGCCGGCACTGGCCATCGCCAGCAGCCGGCACGAAACCCAATACACCCGGTTGTTCCGCTCCTGAAAGGGGCACGGCCGGCCACGACGAACAAGGAATGCCATCTTGAACAACCAGCAACCCCTGCGCGTGGGCATCGGCGGCCCGGTCGGCTCCGGCAAGACCGCGCTGACCCTGGCGTTGTGCCTGGCGCTGCGCGACCAGTACAACATCGCCGTGGTCACCAACGACATCTACACGGCGGAAGACGCGCAGTTCCTCGTGCGCAACCAGGCGCTGGAGCCGGAACGCATCATCGGTGTGGAAACCGGCGGCTGCCCGCATACCGCGATCCGCGAGGATGCGTCGATCAACCTGGAGGCCGTCGACCGCCTCAACCGCCGCTTTCCGGGGCTGGACATCGTGTTCGTCGAATCCGGCGGCGACAACCTGGCGGCCACCTTCTCGCCGGAACTGTCGGACCTGACCCTCTACGTCATCGACGTCTCCGCTGGCGACAAGATCCCGCGCAAGGGCGGCCCCGGCATCACCCGCAGCGACCTGCTGGTGATCAACAAGATCGATCTTGCGCCGCTGGTGGGCGCCTCGCTGGAGGTCATGGACCGCGACGCGCGCAGGATGCGCGGCGAACGCCCGTTCATCTTCAGCAACCAGAAGACCGGGCAGGGCCTGCCCGAGATCATCGGCTTCATCGAGCGCCAGGGACTGCTGAAGCCCGTGGCGGCCTGAGACGCCGCGCGGCCGTCAGGGCTCGCGCGGCGTTTCCGTTTCCAGCCAGAACACCCATTGCCCGCAGGCATTGCGCGGCCCGCGCGGGCTGCCGTGCCACGGGCCCTCGATGCACGGCCCGGTGGGGCGCGGCACGTCGTCGGGGAGCAGGGTATTGCCCTCGGCGTCGGCCCGGCGCGGGCCGCCCCAGCGTCTGCAGGTCGAACAGCGGCGCAATTCGGCGAGCACGGCCGCCCGCTACACGCCGAAGTAGCGGCCCGGGCGGTGGTTGATGGCGATCACCATGTTGACCGCCACCGCGCCGAGCGCGGAGATCGCCACCAGCCAGGGCGAGAGCCAGATCAGCGCGACGGACAGGATCAGCGCGTCGGCCACCAGCTGCACCGTGCCCGCGTTCCAGCCGCGCGTGCGCTGCAGCCAGACCGCCAGCACGCCGACGCCGCCCAGGCTGGACTGGTGGCGGATCAGCATGAGCAGGCCGGCGCCGGCCAACTGGCCGCCCATCAGCGCGGCAAACACCGGGTGCATCCAGTCGAGGTGGATGAAGTGGGGCAACAGTTCGCTCAATACCGACAGCAGGGCCACCGCGAAGAAGGTCTTGATGGTGAAGGCCCAGCCCAGGGCGCGCACGGCGAACACGTAGAACGGCATGCTGACGAAGAAGTACAGCAGGCCGAAGTTCCAGCCGGTGGCGTAGTGCGCCAGCAGGGTGAGCCCGGCGGTGCCGCCGAACAGCAGCCCGGCCTGCTTGAAAAAGAGCACCGCCAGCGCGACGAACAGCGTGCCGGCCAGCAGGCCCTGGATGTCTTCGAACAGGGTGTGGCGGGGGGCGGCTGGATTGGGGGCGGACATTCGGGCGGACGGGATTGTGCGGGGCAGGGCGCCGATGATAACGCGGCGCCGTGCCCCCCGGAAAAGAGCGTGGGCAGGCGCTCAGTCCGCCGGCGGCGGAGGGCCGGCATCCACCATGCGCGACAGTTTCCACGCCATGAGGCCGAGCAGGCCCACGGCGAGCACCAGTACCGCCCACAGCATCCAGCGCCGCGCATCCAGCGGCTCGGCCAGCCGGCCGGCGCCGCCGGCCTCGGCGGGGGCGCCCAGCGTGGCCTCGGCGATCGGCAGGGCCTGCGCATCCTGCCGGCCGTAGCCGGGCACCAGGGTGTGGATGGGGTAGGCCCCGCCGGTGGCGCGGAAGCGGCCCCAGGCCAGGGTGAAGGGCGCCGTGCCGCGCGCGGCGAACACCAGGTGGTGCGCCACCCAGCCGACCTCCACTTCCGGCTGTCCGGCGCCCACGCCGCCGCCGCGCGCGTCGGTGCGCAGCATCAGTTCGGCACCGGGGCTCACGGCCAGATCGGGATTGCGCTTTTCGCCGCCGCCTTCGGCCAGCCGGTAGATGGAATGGCGGCCCAGCGAGCGCCACGGCGCGTCGGCATGTGCGCGGCCGAACAGCTCCACCTCGACCACGCTGTTGGGCTGCGGCAGGCCGATGCGCAGGCGGTCGGCGGGCAGGGCACGCGGCACGGTGAACAGGTATTCCTGCCGGCCGCCGGCCTCGCGCAGCGCGGGCCGGTCCAGCGCCAGCCAGTCGCGCGGCACGTCCCGCGCGGCGGGCGCAGGTTCCAGCCGCACGCGCGCGAACACGCGCTCGCGCACGCCGGCCGGTGGCGCGCCGGACCAAGTCAGGCGCAGGTAGCGCGCCTGGGTGGCCGGCCAGTCGATGCGCAGGCGCTGCAGCGCGTGTTCGTCGGTCTGCAACTGCACCAGCGGGGCGCTGGCCACCAGCGTGCGCCATTGCGCCAGATCGTTGCTGGCCTCCACCCGCATGCGGCCGGAGAACTGCCGGGAAGGTTCGCCGAGTTCCAGTTCCAGCGCCTGGAAGCGCTGGCCGAACTGGCTGGCGTCCACCAGCCAGGCGCCGGCCGGGCCGCGCGCGCGGCCCAGTTCCGGCCCCAGGCTGACCACTGCGCCGGCCTCGTTGGTTTCGATGCGCAGATTCAATGCGCGCCCGGCGTCGGCGGCGGTGCCCAGCGCGAACAGCGGTACTTCCAGCGGCGCGCCCGGCGTGCTGTGCGTGAGCGCGCGCGGCTCCACGGCGTGCGGCACCACCTCGCCATCGGCGTTGAACACGCGCAGGTCGGCCAGATCGGCATGGGTCAGGCCGCGATACACCGCCTCGGGCAGCTCGATGCGCTGGTACGGAGCCTGCGCGCTGGTGAGGATGGGGGCGGCATAGGCGTAATCATCGGGCCGCTCGGCGGGCGCGGCCAGCACTCCCGGGGCGCTCAGCGCGGCCAGCAGCGCGTACAGCCGGCGGGCGGACAACAGCATCATCAGGCTTTCTCCGGAATTCTCGGGGGTACGGGGGCGAACCAGCCGATCACCAGCATCAGCACGCCCACGCCGATGAAGGAGACGATGCGCTCGACGCCGCCGATGTTGGACAGATCCACCAGGAACAGTTTTACCACGACCACGCCCATCAGCGCGGCGCCGGCCAGCCAGGGCGTGCGCCATGCGCGGCGGGTGGCGAGCAGCATGACGCCCAGGGCGATCAGCGTCCAGAACAGCGACAGCGCGGCCTGCACCAGGCGGGAATCCAGCTGCGCGCCCAGATCCCAGGGCACGCCGGCGAAGTGGTGCAGGGCGCGCAGCAGCACGCCGTTGGCCAGTGCGAAGGTGAGCAGCGCGAACAGCGCGGGCACGGCCGCCGGCCAGGAGGCGTTCGCGCCCAGTCCTGCGCGCCGTGCGCCGGCCAGCCACCACGCGGGCAGCAGCACAGCGGCGATCAGGCCGAGTTCCAGCGGATTGAGCAGCGGCAGGTAGGGCAGCGGATCGGCATGGCCGGCATGCGTCCAGTTGGCGAACTGGCTCCAGGCCAGCAGGAACACCGCCAAGGGCGCGCCGCCGCGCACCAGATAGGCGTGCCGCCATGGGCCGAACGGCCAGCGCGCGGTGCGCAGCGAGGCCAGTACGGCGATCAGCGCGCCCGGCACCAGCGCGGCGCCCAGCAGCGCCCAGGCCGAGGCGCCGCCAACCAGCGGGCCGATGCCGCGCGCGGCGGCCAGTCCGCCGACCAGTGCCAGTACCCATGCACCCAGCGCATGCAGCCAGGGCGCGATGCGCGGGTACGCGGCTTCGTGCAGGCGCAGGGCGAACAGATGCGCCCCCAGCGCGGCCGGCCAGGCCAGCCAGCCGAAGGCGGCCAGCGGATTGTCGATGGAAAAGGCGAGCAGGCCGAGCGCGCCCAGCGCCGTGGCCGGGCCGATCCACAGGCTGGCGCCGCCGCCCTGGGGCCAGGCTGCGCGCCGCGCCACGCCGGCCAGTGCGGCGGCGGAAGCGGCCAGGTAGAGGAGGAAGGCGTTGTTCGCTGCGAGTCCGTGCAGATGGTGGCCGGCCTGCAGCCAGCCGCCCGCCACCCACCAGCCCAGCCCCCAGACCAGCAGCACGCGCGCCGCGGCGCTTTCCTGCTCATCGAGGAGCGCGGCGTGGTGGTCCAGCCAGGCCGCGCTGAACAGGCCGGCCAGCGCGATCAGCGCGCAACCGAGGAACTGCGCGTCGAGCAGCGGCAGCGCCCCGGCTGCGGGCAGGTCGAGCAGGAAGGCCGCACCCGCACCCAGTTGCAGCAGAATCGCGAAGGCACGTGCCAGCACGCGCCGCTGGCGCACGCCGATCCACAGCACGGCGGCGGCTTCCAGCGCCCACGCGGCGGCCGTCCAGCGTCCGTCGAAAGCCAGCGGAATGGCCAGCGTGGCGAACACCACCCCCAGCGCGTAATAAGCCTCTACCAGCAGCCGCAGCGATTGCCCGGCGCGCCGCCACAGCAGGTGGGCGAGGCCCAGATACAGCGCGCCCAGCGCCACCGCGCTGAATGCCGCGCCGTACTCGAAACCGCCCGCCAGGCGCAATTGCAGGCCAAAGGCCACCAGCGGCGTGCCGAACACCAGCGTGGCATCCACATAGGCGCCCGCCTTGCCGTCCGCCTGTTCCGCGCGGCGGCGCAAGGCGTAGCCGATGGGCACGGCCAGGTACATCAGGAAGAACAGCAGCAGGAAGGGTTCCACGCTGGCGAACAGTTCCGGGCGGTAGTAGCGCGCCCCCCATAGCCCGCCGATGACGAAGGTGAACAGGAAGCCGAGCACGTTGAGTTCGCGCCAGGTGCGCCGCCAGGCCAGCGCCAGCACGCCCGCGTTGAGCAGGGCGTAATAGGAGAACAAAGCCACGTGGTTGCCGCTGCCGGTGGACGCCAGTATGGGCGCCAGGAAGCCGCCGCAGGTGCCCAGCACGGCCAGCGAACGGCCGTTCTGCGCCAGCGCGAGCAGCCCTGAGGAAGCGGCGACCACTACCAGCAGGGCAAACGCCGCCGCCGGCGGAATCAGCCCGTACAGCCGGAAGGCGGCGAACACGGTGAGATACAGCAACCCCACCGCGCCGCCCTGCAGGGCCAGCGCATAACCCGCGCGCTTCTCGCGTAGCCGCCAGCCCAGCACCAGCAGCACGACGGCGCCCAGCGCCACGCCGGTGAGGCGCAGCTCCACCGGCACCTGCACGTGCTCATAGGCATAGCGCAGCAGGAAGGCCACGCCGAAGAACAGGATGACGATGCCCACGCGCACCACGGTGTTGCCGCCGAACAGCCAGTCGCGCAGCCAGGCGGGCAGGGCGGGCGCAGGAAGCGGCGTCGGCGGTGGGTAATCGGATGGGGTTCCCGCGCCGGCCGTGTCCGGCTCGGGCGCGGCGCCCGTGTCCCGTGCCTGCCGAGGCAGATCGAGATCGAATTCCAGCGTTTCCGGCGTGGGCGAGGACGCCGGAGCGGCTGGCGGTGTCCGGGAAACATCCGGGAGCGGCACCGGTGGAGCGCTGTATTCGGTCTGGTTGCGCTCCAGGCGTTCCAGACGTGCTTCCAGACGTTCCAGAAGCTCGCGATCCGTGCCGCGTCGACCGATACGAGCGCCCACCAGGCCGCCGAGAAAGCCGATCAGGAACAGACCGGCGAGGATGCCGAGGACAAGTCCCGCCATGGCTCATCTTCCCATGTTGAATGGAATGCCGCGCCGGCCCGCGCCTTCACGCGAGCCGCCTGCGAGGTGGCGGAAGGATACTCCCGTCCGGCATGGGAAGGGCAGGAAGGCGGCGCCTGTTTGCATGCGCAGGTGTACTTGAAAGATGAAATTGAGCTAATGAAATTCATTCGTATATGACTTTGATGTAGGTCAACGGAATTCGTTTGAATCTACTTATCATCCGCTGGTTTGTTTCGGATTATTTGAAAGGCATTACGTGTTCTGCATGGGTATTCATGAAAGTGGATGCAGGTGGGCTTTGAGCGCCCAGGCGAGGGCGTCGCAATGGATGGGTGGGGCTACCCTGGCGGTCGGCCTGCTGCTCAGCGCCGCGGTTCAGGCGCAAGGCTTGACTCCCCTGGAGCAGAGGGATGCGCATGAATACAGCCTGCAGGAAGAACGCAGCCGTGCGTTGCGCGAGCAGCTGGAGTCGCGTCCCGATGTGCGCCTGCAGCCTCCTGGCGTGAGCGAATCGGCGAAGCTGCTGCCGGAGGGCGAAGCACCGTGCTTCGCCATCGAGCGGATCTCCCTGGCCGGCGAGTCCGCCCGGCATTTCGACTTCGCGCTGTCGAATCCCGCCAGCGCGCTGGATGATCCGCTGGGGCGCTGCCTCGGGGCGGAAGGCATCAATCTGGTCATGGAGCGCATCCAGAACGAGATCATCCGGCACGGCTACGTCACCACGCGGGTGCTGGCCGCGCCGCAGGACCTGTCCACCGGCGAACTGCAGCTCACGGTGATTCCCGGCAAGGTCCGGCAAATCCGCTTCGCGGCGGATTCGGAGCGGCGGGTGGCGCTGCGCAACGCGATACCGGTTGCGCCCGGCGACATCCTCAACCTGCGCGACATCGAACAGGGGCTGGAAAACCTCAAGCGCGCGCCGACGGCGGACGCCGACATCCGCATCGAACCCGCCGACGGCCCGGACGCCCGGCCGGGCGAGAGCGACGTGGTGATCGTCTACCGCCAGGGCTTTCCCTTCCGGCTGATGCTCAACGCCGATGACAGCGGTTCCGAATCCACCGGCAAATACCAGGGCAGCGTCACGCTGTCCGCGGACAACCTGTTCGCCCTGAACGACCTGCTCTACTACAGCCACAACCAGGATCTCGGCGGCGGCGAATCCGGCAAGCGCGGCTCGGACGGCTACGCCTTCCACTACTCGGTGCCCCATGGGCACTGGCTGTTCGCCCTCAGCGCGTCCGGGCACGATTTCCACCAGCACGTCGCGGGCATTGCCCAGTCGTATCAATACAGCGGATTCAGCAGGAATGCGGAAGTGCGCGTCACGCGTCTGGTGTACCGCAACGCCATCAACAAGACGCACCTCCATCTGCGCGGCTTCCTGCGCAAATCGTCCAACTTCATCGATGACACGGAAATCGAGGTCCAGCGCCGGCGCACCGCCGGCTGGGAAGTCGGCCTGAGCCAGAGCTGGTTCATCGGCCAGGCCATGCTCGACTACCAACTGGCCTACCGGCGCGGCACCGGCGCGTGGGGGGCGCTCAAGGCCCCGGAGGAATCGTCCCGGGAAGGCACCTCGCGCCTGGAAATGCTCACGGCCGAACTCGGCTTCGTCCAGCCGTTCGCGCTGGATGCGCCGTGGGGCCGGCAGGCGATGAGCTACCGCGCCCAGGTGCGCGCGCAGAAGAACTTCACGCCGCTCACTCCGCAGGACCGCTTCTCCATTGGCGGGCGTTTCACCGTGCGCGGCTTCGACGGGCAGTACGTACTGAGCGCGGACAACGGCTGGCTCATCCGCAACGACCTGACCGCCCAGCTGGGGGCCAGCGGGCAGGCGCTCTACCTGGGCCTGGACTACGGCGAAGTCGGCGGGCAATCCAGCCGATGGCTGCCGGGCAAGCGCCTGGCGGGTGCCGTGGTGGGCCTGCGCGGCGGCTATCGCGGTTTCGGCTACGACGTCTTCCTCGGCAAGCCCCTCAAGAAACCGCATGGTTTCCAGACGGACAGCACCACCTCCGGCTTCAACCTCCACTGGACATTCTGAACTTTCGCGCAACGAGGTTTACCCATGAACGCCAACCGTTTCCGCGTCATCTACAACCGGGCCCGCGCCATGAAGATGGTGGTGGGCGAGTCCGCTCGCAGCTGCGGCAGAGCGGTCTCCGACGCCTCGTCCCGCGGCGGCGCCGGCAAGGAGACCACGGCGGTGCTGCGGCCATTGGTTTTCAGGATGCTGATGGCGTCGGGCGCGGTGTTCTGGCTCACCCCGCTGCATGCCCAGATCGTTGCCGATCCGTCGGCCGCCGCGGCCCAGCGCCCCACCATCCTGGAAACCGCCAGTGGCGTGCCACAGATCAACATCCGCACCCCCAGCACCGCTGGCGTGTCGCGCAACACATACAGCCAGTTCGACGTCGATACGCGTGGCGCCATTCTCAACAACAGCCGTGGCAGCGTGAAGACCGACCTGGGCGGCTGGGTGCAGGGCAACCCCCATCTGACCGCCGGCACCGCCCGGGTCATTCTCAACGAGGTCAATAGCCAGCACCCGAGCTTCCTGCGCGGCCACGTGGAAGTCGCCGGCAGCAGCGCGCAGGTGGTCATCGCGAATCCGGCCGGCATCCAGTGCGACGGCTGCGGCTTCATCAACGCCAGCCGCAGCACGCTGACCACCGGCACACCGGTGATGAACGGCGGCAACCTGCTCGGCTATCGCGTGGGCGGGGGCAGCATCCGCTTCACCGGGGAGGGGATGAACGACACCGCCACGCCGTTCACCGAAGTGATCGCGCGCGCGGTCGAAGTGAACGCCGGCATCTGGGCCAATGCGCTGAATGTGACCACCGGCCTCAACCAGGTGGACATCGACTCGACCGGGGCGCAGACCGCGGTTGTCCCCGTGGAGGCCGGCGAGGATACGGCGCCCAAGGCGGCTTTCGCCATCGACGTCGCCGCACTCGGCGGCATGTACGCGGGCAAGATCCATCTGGTCGGCACCGAGGCCGGAGTCGGCGTGCGCAATGCCGGCAAACTCGGCGCGGCTGCGGGCGAAGTTGTCCTCAGCGCCAACGGCTGGCTCCTGAACACGGGCAGCATCCAGGCGCAGGGAGCCGTCACGGTGCACGCGCCGGATTACATCGACAACACCGGCGGCCTGATCCGTTCGGCCGACGCGCTCACGCTGACCACCGGACAACTCACCAACGCCGACACCCTGGGCGAGAACCAGGGCATCGAAGCCCGTACCCTCGATCTCACCGCCCAGAACATCGACAACCGCGACGGCAGTCTGCGCGCCGCAGGCAACCTCGATCTGCGCAGCGGCGGCACGCTCGACAACATCGGCGGCCTGATCACCGCTGGGCAGCATTTGTCGATCCACGACGACGCAGACACCAAGACGCTGGCGATCACCAGCGCCGGCGGCACGCTGGCGGCCGGCGGGACCCTCGGCATCGACGCCCACCGCCTGACCAGCGGCGACCTGCTCGCCACCGGCAACGTTTCCCTGCTGCTCAGCGGCGACTACACCAATACCGGCTGGGTCCAGAGCAACGGCGCCCTCACCCTGCGCAACGGCGGCGCGCTCACCAACCAGGGCTCCCTGCTCGCCGGCGGCACCTTCTTGCTCAAGGCTGACGGCATCGACAACACCGGCGGGCTGATCCGCTCGGCCGATACGCTTACGCTGACCACCGGGCAACTCACCAACGCCGACACCCTGGGCGAAAACCAGGGCATCGAAGCCCGCACGCTCGACCTTAGCGCCGAGGGCATCGACAACCGCGACGGCAGCCTGCGCGCCGCAGGCAATCTCGATCTGCGCAGCGGCGGCACGCTCGACAACACCGGCGGCCTGATCGCCGCCGGGCAGCACTTGTCGATCCACGACGATGCAGACACCAAGATGCTGGCGATCACCAGCACTGGCGGCACGCTGGCGGCCGGCGGGACCCTCGGCATCGACGCCCACCGCCTGACCAGCGGCGATCTGCTCGCCACCGGCAACGTCTCCCTGCTGCTCAGCGGCGACTACACCAACACCGGCTGGGTCCAGAGCAACGGCGCCCTCACTGTACGCGTCGGCGGCGCGCTCACCAACCAGGCCACCCTGCTGGCCGGCGGCACCTTCTTGCTCAAGGCTGACGGCATCGACAACACCGGCGGGCTGATCCGCTCGGCCGATACGCTTACGCTGACCACCGGGCAACTCACCAACGCCGATACCCTCGGCGAGGGGCAAGGCATCGAAGCCCGGGCACTCGACCTGGCCGCCCGCGACATCGACAACCACGACGGCGCCCTGCGCACTGAAACCACCCTGGACATCGCCAGCGGCGGCACCCTGGACAACACCGGCGGTCTGATCGCCGCCGGGCAAGATCTGTCGATCCACGACGACGCAGACACCAAGACGCTGGCGATCACCAGCGCCGGCGGCACGCTGGCGGCCGGCGGGGCCCTCGGCATCGACGCCCACCGCCTGACCAGCGGCGACCTGCTTGCCACCGGCAACGTTTCCCTGCTGCTCAGCGGCGACTACACCAATACCGGCTGGGTCCAGAGCAACGGCACTCTCACCTTGCGCACCGGCGGCGCGCTCACCAACCAGGCGACCCTGCTGGCCGGCGGCGCCTTCCAACTCGACGCCGCCGGCATCGACAATACCGGCGGCCTGATCCGTTCGGCCGGCACGCTCACCCTGACCACCGGGCAACTCACCAACGCCGATACCCTCGGCGAGGGGCAAGGCATCGAGGCCCATACGCTCGATATCGTCGCCCAGGACATCGACAACCGCGACGGCAGCCTGCGTGCCGAAACCGCCCTCGACCTTCGAAGCGCCGGCGGTACCTTGGACAGCACCGGCGGTCTGGTCAGCGCCGGGCACACCCTCCACATCCGCGACACCAACCCGGGCTCCGCCCCGGGCACTGGACTGCGCATCACCGGCACCGACGGCACCCTGGCCGCCGGCCACGCCCTGCGCATCGACGCCCACGAACTTATCAGCGGCGATCTGCTGAGCAGCGGCAGCCTCGACATTCAGCTCAGCGGCAACTACACCAACACCGGCTGGGTCCAGAGCAACGGCACCCTCACCCTGAGCACCGGCGGCACGCTCACCAACCAGGCCACCCTGCTGGCCGGTGGGACCTTCCAACTCGACGCCGCCGACATCGACAACACCGGCGGCCTGATCCGTTCGGCCGGCACGCTCACGCTGACCACCGGGCAACTCACCAACGCCGATACCCTGGGCGAGGGCCAAGGCATCGAGGCCCACACGCTCGATATCGTCGCCCAGGACATCGACAACCGCAGCGGCGCCCTGCGCACTGAAACCACCCTGGACATCGCCAGCGGCGGCACCCTGGACAACACCGGCGGCCTGATCGCCGCCGGGCAAGATCTGTCGATCCACGACGACGCAGACACCAAGATGCTGGCGATCACCAGCACCGGCGGCACGCTGGCGGCCGGCGGGACCCTCGGCATCGACGCCCACCGCCTGACCAGCGGTGATCTGCTCGCCACCGGCAACGTTTCCCTGCTGCTCAGCGGCGACTACACCAATACCGGCTGGGTCCAGAGCAACGGCGTCCTCACCCTGCACGCCACCGGCGCGCTCACCAACCAGGCCACCCTGCTGGCCGGCGGGGCCTTCCAACTCAACGCCGCCGACATCGACAACACCGGCGGCCTGATCCGTTCGGCCGGCACGCTCACGCTGACCACCGGGCAACTCACCAACGCCGATACCCTGGGCGAGGGCCAAGGCATCGAGGCCCACACGCTCGATATCGTCGCCCAGGACATCGACAACCGCAGCGGCGCCCTGCGCACTGAAACCACCCTGGACATCGCCAGCAGCGGCACACTGGACAACACCGGCGGTCTGATCGCCGCCGGGCAGCACTTGTCGATCCACGACGACGCAGACACCAAGACGCTGGCGATCACCAGCACCGGCGGCACGCTGGCGGCCGGCGGGACCCTCGGCATCGACGCCCACCGCCTGACCAGCGGCGACCTGCTCGCCACCGGCAACGTTTCCCTGCTGCTCAGCGGCGACTACACCAACACCGGCTGGGTCCAGAGCAACGGCGCCCTCACTCTGCGCCTCGGCGGCGCGCTCACCAACCAGGCGACCCTGCTGGCCGGCGGCGCCTTTCAACTCGACGCCGCTGGCATCGACAACACCGGCGGCCTGATCCGCTCGGCCGGCATGCTCACGCTGACCACCGGGCAACTCACCAACGCCGATACCCTGGGCGAGGGGCAAGGCATCGAAGCCCACACGCTCGATATCGTCGCCCAGGACATCGACAACCATGACGGCAGCCTGCGCGCCGCAAGCAACCTCGACCTGCGCAGCGGCGGCACGCTCGACAACGCCGGCGGGCTGATCAGCGCCGGGCACACCCTGCACATCCGCGACACCAACCCGACCAGCAGACTGAGCGTCACCAACACCGGCGGCACCCTGGCCGCCGGGCAGGCACTGCAGCTGAATGCCCATGAACTCGGCGGCGACGGCGACCTGCTCAGTGCCGGCAGCCTCGACATCCAGCTGGCCACCGACTACACCCACACCGGCTGGCTGCAGGCCAATGGCGCCGTCACCCTGCGCACCGGCGGCATGCTCACCAACCAGGCCACCCTGCTGGCCGGTGGCGCCTTCCAACTCGCAGCCGCCGACATCGACAACACCGGCGGCCTGATCCGTTCGGCCGGTACGCTCACCCTGACCACCGGGCAACTCACCAACGCCGATACCCTCGGCGAAGGGCAAGGCATCGAAGCCCGGGTACTCGACCTCAGCGCCGAAGGCATCGACAACCACGACGGCAGCCTGCGCGCCGCAGGCAACCTCGACCTGCGCAGCGGCGGCACGCTCGACAACACCGGCGGGCTGGTCAGCGCCGGGCACACCCTGCACATCCGCGACACCAACCCGATCAGCAGACTGGGCGTCACCAACACCGGCGGCACCCTGGCCGCCGGGCAGGCATTGCAGTTGAACGCCCATGCGCTCGGTGGCGACGGCGACCTGCTCAGTGCCGGCAGCCTCGACATCCAACTGGCCACCGACTACACCCACACCGGCTGGCTGCAGGCCAATGGCGCCGTTACCCTGCGCACCGGCGGCATGCTCACCAACCAGGCCACCCTGCTGGCCGGTGGGGCCTTCCAACTCGCAGCCGCCGACATCGACAATACCGGCGGCCTGATCCGTTCGGCCGGCACGCTCACGTTGACCACCGGGCAACTCACCAACGCCGATACCCTGGGCGAGGGCCAAGGCATCGAAGCCCACACGCTCGATATCGTCGCCCAGGACATCGACAACCACGACGGCAGCCTGCGCGCAGCAGGCAACCTCGACCTGCGCAGCGGCGGCGCGCTCGACAACGCCGGCGGGCTGGTCAGCGCCGGGCACACCCTGCACATCCGTGGTACGGCTGCGGACACCAGACTGCAGATTAGCAACACCGACGGCACCCTGGCCGCCGGGCAGGCATTGCAGCTGAACGCCCATGAACTCGGCGGCGACGGCGACCTGCTCAGTGCCGGCAGCCTCGACATCCAGCTGGCCACCGACTACACCCACACCGGCCGGCTGCAGGCCACCGGCGATGCCTCCCTACGCACTACCGGCACGCTCACCAACCAGGCCGATCTGCTCGCCGGCGCGGCGCTCCACCTGCAGGCGGCCGCACTGGACAATCTGGCCGATGGCAGCATCGTCGGCGGGCAGACCCACCTGCTCATCGGCGGCACGCTGAACAACCGCGGCCTCATCGACGGGCAGAACACCCTCATCGAAACCGCCGCCCTGCGCAACCTGGGCGCCGGCCGCATCTACGGCGACCATCTGGCCATCTCCGCGCCCGTGCTCGACAACCTGGGCGAAGGCGGCAGCGCTCCGGTCATCGCCGCGCGCGAGCGCCTGGACATCGGCACGCAGACGCTCGACAACGGCGAAGACGCGCTGATCTTCAGCATCGGCGACCTGTCCATCGGCGGCGCGCTCGACGCCGATCAGCACGCCAGCGGCACGGCCGAACTGCTCGTCAATACCGGCGCCACCATCGAAGCCCTGGGCCACCTGGACATCGCCGCGCAGCGCATCCGCAACCTCAATGCCGGGATCACCACCCATCAGGTCGTCCTCGGCACCACCCACTACGATCAATTCAGACCTGGTGGCACCAGCGTCATTTTCAACACTGCAGACTACCCCGGCGCGAGGATCGGCGACGTCCACATCAGCTACCGCAACGCTGGCCCCTACCGCTTCCGTGAATACTACCGCTACCAATACAGCGGCACGACCAGCGAAACCCAGGTGCTCGAATCGCGCCCCGGCAGCCTGCTCTCCGGCGGCAACCTCACCCTGACCGGCGACCTCCTCAACCACGATAGCCGCATCATCGCCGGCAGCCTGCTCGATATCACTGGCGCCACGCTGGAGAATCTCAACTCCGAAGGCACGCGCGTGACCACCTACCACAGCGGCACCGTCACCTACTACGATTACAACGGCAACTGGAAGTGCAGTACACCGACGACGGGCTGCTACTTCACACCCGTCCCTCGATCCTACCGGCCAGCCGCCACCGTGGAGACCTTCGCGCTGCCCATCGCCGAAGTAGCCCAATACACCCATGCCGCAGGCAGCGGTGCCACCCTGCCCGATACCGCTTTGCCAAGCCAGGATCTGCCCGACGTCTCCGTGGACACCACCCTGCCCGAACAGAACCTGCCGGGCACCGCCGTGGATACCACCCTGCCAGAGCAGAACCTGCCGGGCACTGCCGTGGATACCACCCTGCCCGAACAGAACCTGCCGGGCACCGCCGTGGACACCGCCCTACCCGAACAGAACCTGCCGGGCACCGCCGTGGACACCACCCTGCCCGAACAGAACCTGCCCGACGCCGCCGTGGACACCGCCCTGCGCGATCACGACCTGCCCACTCCCACCAGCGCGCCGGATGCCGTCTCCGCCCCGTCGGCGCCGGCCACCGGCGTGGCCACCCTGCCGGTCGAGCAGTTGCGCATCGACCTGAACGCGCTGTTCCAGGCCAACCCCGATCCGCAGGCGGGGCACTTCATCGAAACCGACCCGCGCTTCGCCAACCACGGCCAGTGGCTCTCCAGCGCCTACATGCTCGACGCGCTCGGGCTCGATCCGGCCATGACGCAAAAGCGCCTGGGCGACGGCTTCTACGAACAGCGCCTGGTGCGCGAACAGGTCGCCCAGCTCACCGGGCGGCGCTTTCTCGACGGCCACGCGGACGACGAAGCGCAGTACCAGGCGCTGATGAACGCGGGCGTGACGGTGGCCGGCGAACTGCAACTGGTGCCCGGGGTGGCCCTCTCGGCCGCACAGATCGCCCAGCTCACCAGCGACATCGTCTGGCTGGTCGAGCGCAGCGTCACGCTGCCCGACGGCAGCACCGTCCAGGCCCTGGTGCCGCAGGTCTATGTGCAGGTGCGCCCCGACGACCTGCAGCCGACCACCGGCCTGCTGGCCGGCAACGAAGTGCGCATCGAGCTCACCGGCGACCTCACCAACAGCGGCACCATCGCCGGGCGCAGCGTGCTCGCCATCGACGCGGACAACCTGCGCAACCTGGGCGGCCTGCTCTCCGCCGAGGCCGTGCGCATCGATGCCGTGGGCGACCTGACCAGCCTGGGCGGCAGCATCGTTGCCGTCGATCAGCTCATCGCCCGCGCCGGCGGCGACCTCACCCTGGAGAGCACCACGCAGAGCAGCGCCCATACCGTCGGCGCGAGCAGCTTCAGCCGCACCAACCTGGACCGCATCGCCGGCCTCTACGTCACCGGCGACAACGGCCTGCTGGTGGCCTCGGCCGGCCAGGACCTCAATCTGGCCGGCGCGCTCGTCCAGAACACCGGCGACCAAGGGCAGACCCTCCTGTCCGCTGGCCGCGACCTCACGCTCTCCACCGTCGCCACCGCCGAGTCCAACCGCAGCGTGCGCGACGCGCGCAACTTCGTCGCCGACGGCAGCAGCCTCGAAGTGGGCACCCGCATCGAAACCATCGGCGACCTCACCCTCATCGCCGGTCAGGACCTCAGCGCCCGCGCGGCCACCGTCAGCAGCGAGGCAGGCGCGCTCGAACTGTCCGCCGGGCGCGACCTCACGCTGGAGGCGGGGCGGGAAACCGACGAGTTCGAATCGGCCCGGCGCACCAAGCGCAGCGGCACCTTCAGCAGCACCACCAAGAGCGTGCGCTTCGACTTCGGATCGGACACCAGCGTGGGCAGCAGCCTGAGCGGGCAGAGCGTCGCGGTGAGTGCAGGGCGCGACCTCAGCGTGATCGCCAGCACCGTGGTCAGCGACCAGGGCACCGTGCTGTCCGCCGGGCGGGATCTGTCGATCGTTGCCGGCGAAGACCGCAGCCACCAATTCCAGGAGCGCAAGGTCAAGAAGAGCGGGCTGTCGGGCAGCGGCATGAGCGTGTCCATCGGCACGCAGAAGCTCAGCCAGAACACCGACACCACCTCCACCTACGCGGCGGCCAGCACGGTGGGCAGCGTGGAGGGCGAGGTCACCCTGGTGGCCGGGCGGCACTACACCCAGACCGGCAGCGACGTGCTCGCGCCGGCCGGGGACATCGACATCGCCGCGCAGACCGTGTTGATCGACGAAGCACGGGAAACCGGGCGCAGCGTGACGGAAACGAAATTCAAGCAAAGCGGCCTCACCCTCAGCCTGTCCAGCCCGGTGATCTCGGCCGTGCAGACCGCCCAGCAGATGAGCCGTGCGGCCAGCAACACCGACAGCAGCCGCATGAAGGCACTGGCTGCCGCCAGTACGGCGCTGTCGGCCAAGAACGCCTACGACGCCGTGCAGGCCGGGCAGGGCACGACCATCGCCGGCAAGGACGGGCAGATCGCCACCGAATTCAACGACAAGGGCGAGGCCATCGCCGGGCGCGACGCCAGCGCCGCCGAGAAGGCCGGCGGCATCAACCTGAGCATCAGTCTGGGATCGAGCAAGAGCAGCAGCCGCAGCGAACAGACCCATGACACGGCCGCAGGCTCCACGCTTGCCGCTGGCGGGGACATCACCATCACCGCCCGCGGCGCGGGAGAAGACAGCGACCTCACCATCCAGGGCAGCCAGGTCAGCGCCGGGGGCGACGTCCTCCTGGCCGCCGACGACGCCATCGAACTGCTGGCCGCGCGCAACACTGCCGAACTGCGCAGCAAGAACAAGTCGAGCAGCGCCAGCATCGGTTTCTCAATCGGCACCGGCGGCCTGGCCATCACCGCCGCCGCGAGCCAGGGCAAGGGCAAGGCCAGCGGCGACGACCTGGCCTGGACCCACACCCAGGTCCAGGCCGGCGACACCGTCCAACTCAGCAGCGGGGGCGACACCACCCTGGCCGGTGCGCGGGTCGAGGGCGAGCGGGTGATCGCCGAGGTGGGGGGCGATCTGCATGTGGAAAGCCTGCAGGACGTCAGCACCTACGACAGCAAGCAGAAGAACAGCGGTTTCAGCATCAGCATCCCGATCACCGGCGGCGTACCGAGCCTGGCTGGCATCGGCGGCAATATCAGCGCTGGCAAAAGCAAGGTGGAAAGCGACTACGCGAGCGTCACCGAGCGCAGCGGCATCGAAGCGGGCGACGGCGGCTTCCAGGTCACCGTCGGCGGCGACACCACCCTCATCGGCGCGGCCATCGCCAGCACCGACCAGGCGGTGGAAGAAGGCCGCAACACCTTCAGCACGGGTGGCGAACTGGTCCTGGTGGACCTGAAGAACCACGCCGAATACGAAGCCGAGGCCGTGAGCGTGAATATCGGCACGGGCATCAGTACCGACGGCAAGCTCAAGCCCCAGGGCACCAGCGCGGGCTACGGCGAGGACAGCGGCGAAGCGGAAAGCGTGACCACCGCCGGCATCAGCGGCATCGCCGGGGACACCTCGGTGCGCACGGGCGATGCGCCCACCGGCATCGCTCCGATCTTCGATGCGGACAAGGTGCAGAAGGAGATCGATGCGCAGGTGCAGATCACGCAGAGGTTCGGGCAGTTGGCCCCGAAGGCCGTTGGCACCTATGCGGCAAATCGGGAAAACGAACTCCGGCAACAAGCCAATCAGGCAGAAGGAGCAGAAAAGGAACGTCTGCTCAAAGAAGCAGATTCATGGGCCGAAGGCGGCACAGCGCGAGTTGCCCTGCATGCGCTGGTGGGCGGCCTGAGCGGAGGCATGGACGGTGCCGTGGGAGCAGGCAGTAGCGCAGCCCTGACGCCGGTGCTTGCCGAACACATCATTGAGTTGGATGTGCCCTTCGAACTCAAGATGCTGTTGATTCAGGGTATGGGTACGGCCATTGGCGGCGTAACGGGGGGCGCCGAAGGAGCTGCCGCCGGGCTGAATGAAACCGCGAACAACTATGTAAATATGCTTCAACGGGCGGGGCAGCTTGCCAGCCAAGCTGCACGCTTTGGAATAGATAAGCTCTCCGCAGCAGAAGCAGCGGCTTTGCAGAGTTGCGCGAACAGTCCTGCCTGCCGTCAGTTGATCAGCAGCATCGTTCCGGCAGGGGTCATGGGCTGGCTGATCGCGCAAAATACGCCCGAACCCGAGTCCCCGCTGGTCGCCCAGATTCCAGGCTACGGTGAGGGGTATGGGCCGCAGCCGGCAGAGCCGTTGATCAATGTGCCAGACGGATACGGGCCTATTGGCACGCCTCCGCTGGAGGACCCTGAACAACTGAAGGCATGGCTTGCAAATGCGCTGGACGGGTATCCAGCCGAACAGGCCGAGCAATGGGCTCGCGATCTGATTCACACCTTGCCGGCCGCTGCGCAGTTGCACTACAGTGATTTGATTTTGCAGGCAGCGCAGGATGCTGCAAGACTGAGAAATGGACATTTGGCAGGGAGCAGCCACCCAGTAACCGGTATTCCATTTGACAATAGAGGGTATCCAGATTTTTCTAATGTAGTTGTAACTGAAGTAAAAATCACTCAGACAGGAACGCGCGCAGGGGATAATCGAGCTGCGAATATTGCTGCTGGCTTAGAAAGTACGCCTGTAGGGTATACATGGCATCACCACCAAGATGGTGAAACTATGCAGCTTGTTCCTAGAGAGGTGCATGCCAAAACAGGACATACAGGCGGATTCAAAACATCCGATGGAGAATAAGTGCCATGCTCAAAAATAGCGGACCCTCCATTTCCATGGAGCAAATAAACGATCTAGAAAAAAAACTTGATTTTGGACTTCCGAAAGATTACAAAGAATTTATTCTTTGCCATAATGGAGGGGTTCCTCCGGCAGATAGAAATATCATAGATATTCCGAATTTCAATGAATCTCCGGTGGATGTGCAGGTTTTTTTTGGGATTAACCAGTCTATTAATAGCAGTAATATAGAGTGGAATTTAAAATTGATGAAAGAGAGGTTTCCTGATCGAAAATTAATTCCTATAGCGTGCGATTCTGGGGGAAATTTATTCTGCTTTCGTGCAATGGAAGATAAAACTCAAGGTATTGTCTACTGCGACTTGGAAGGCCATGAAGGAAAAGAATTTGTTGTTGCATCTAGTTTCATGGAGTTTCTCGAAATTATACGTCCGTGGACCGATATACCACAAACGCATACAAGGCATTAGCATTTGATGTGCTGGCGCAGGTGCGCCCCGACGACCTGCAGCCGACCACCGGCCTGCTGGCCGGCAACGAAGTGCGCATCGAGCTCACCGGCGACCTCACCAACAGCGGCACCATCACCGCCCGCGGCGCCGGGGCAGACAGCGATCTCACCATCCAGGGCAGCCAAGTCGGCGCCGGGGGCGACGTCCTCCTGGCCGCGGACGACGCCATCGAACTGCTGGCCGCGCGCAACACCGCCGAACTGCGCAGCAAGAACAAATCGAGCAGTGCCAGCATCGGTTTCTCGATCGGCACCGGGGGCCTGGCCATCACCGCCGCCGCGAGCCAGGGCAAGGGCAAGGCCAGCGGCGACGACCTGGCCTGGTCCAACACCTTGGTCCAGGCCGGCGACACCGTCCAACTCAGCAGCGGGGGCGACACCACCCTGGCCGGTGCGCGGGTCGAGGGCGAGCGGGTGATCGCCGAGGTGGGCGGCAACCTGCATGTGGAAAGCCTGCAGGACGTCAGCACCTACGACAGCAAGCAGAAGAACAGCGGCTTCAGCATCAGCATCCCGATCACCGGCGGCGTACCGAGCCTGGCTGGCATCGGCGGCAATATCAGCGCCGGCAAGAGCAAGGTGGAAAGCGACTACGCGAGCGTCACCGAGCGCAGCGGCATCGAGGCGGGCGACGGGGGCTTCCAGGTCACCGTCGGCGGCGACACCACCCTCATTGGCGGCGCCATCGCCAGCACCCAGCAAGCCGTTGATGATGGGAAGAACCACTTCCAGACTGGTGGCGAACTGGCCCTGGTAGACCTGAAGAACCACGCCGAATACGAAGCCGAAGCCGTGAGCGTGAATATCGGCACGGGCATCAGTACCGACGGCAAGCTCAAGCCCCAGGGCACCAGCGCGGGTTACGGCGAGGACAGCGGCGAAGCGGAAAGCGTGACCACCGCCGGCATCAGCGGCATCGCCGGGGACACCGATGTGCGCACGGGCGATGCGCCCACCGGCATCGCTCCGATCTTCGATGCGGACAAGGTGCAGAAGGAAATTGATGCGCAGGTGCAGATCACGCAAGTGTTCGGGCAGTTGGCCAGCAAGGCCATCGGCGACTATGCCGAAGCCCGGCTCAAGGAAGCCACGGCACTACGCGATCAAGCCGACCGGGAAACCGACCCTGCGCGCAGCGCGGAACTGCACGCCCGCGCCGATGAACTGGAAGACCAGTGGGGCAGCCAGGGCACGCTGCGGCTGGCCGCCCATACGGTGGTTGGCGGACTCACGGGTGGTATCGACGGCGCCCTGGGGGCGGCAGCGGGAACGCTCACTGCACCGGCGGTGGCTGATGCGCTGAACAAGGCGGGCATCGACGCGGACCTGAACACGGTCATCACGGCGATTGCCAGTACTGCCGCAGGCGCAGCCGTGGGGGGCACGGCCGGCGCTGGGGCAGCGCTCAACGAGGTGGCGAACAACTATCTCAAGCATTCAGAGATACTGGAAAAAGAGGCGCGCAAGAAGCAGGAATGCGCCAGTGGCGATAGTGCGTGCCGGCGGCAGATCGAAGAAGAGTACTCCCAACGTAGCCAAGAAAGGGATCGTGCCCATGAAAGCTGCGATACAGCGGAAGCCTGCCGCGCGGCCCGTTTGGAAATCGAACAGGACATGGCAGAACTTGCGGCGCGGGCGAGAGAGCTGGAACAGATTTACTTCGAAGAAAAGCGGAATTTGACTCCGGAGGAGCGTTATGAGGCGCTCAGCATCTCGCTCAATCTAACAGATGCGCTCAAGTCCTACGATCAGACATGGCGTAATTCGCGCGACGTCATTCCGTTCAGCGAATGGACCTCGGAGGAACATAGCAAGACCTTCAGTGATGCTGTGCTGGCGCTGGGCGGATTGAAAGCATCAGGGGCCGTTGGTAAAGTGACCAGCGGGAAAACGGGGGCGGAGAGCAGTGCAACAAGCAAGGGAGTATCCAATCTCACGAAGAATGGCACTCTACAAAATCTACGTCCTGGAGATGCAGTTTTTTCGCAACGCCCAGTTCGAACATTGGTGCAAGACGATAGTGGTCGTTACTGGCTTCAAAGCCCGTCAGGCAATCGAATTACTCCGTCAGGGGCTTATGATTTTGTTACGATGCCAAATGGAACGATTCGTGTGTCACGACCCAACTCGAATCCTGAGTTCTCGACTCACTTAGGGTTGAGTGGTGGTGCAGATGTTAGTTATGCGGGGTCAATTCGATTCAGTAACAATACTGGCCCAAATCGCGGCACGATCATCAATTGGACTAACAATTCTGGGCATTATGAGCCGCCGGCATCTTTGAAAAATAACGCCGGGCTGCCAGTTGATCTTTTCAATTCACATTGAGGTAGGGTATGGATAGCAAGCTGCAAGCAATCAGTCTTGGTTTGAGAGCAATGGAGTCAGATCAGGCAGCTTCATGGCTTATCGCTACATATCCATTAAGTAATCCTGAGTATGGGGATGTTTTCCAGTTGTTGAGAGTCAGATCATGGAAGCGGGTGGATCAAATTCGACTGGCGCGGTATTATCTTCAGAAAATACCGTTTGCCAGTGAAAAACCATACGAAGTATTTGCTTCTTTCATGTCGATCAAGTTGTTTATCTCTGTGCTTAAAGAGTTATTGCCGAAGCGAAGAGCTGATGTGGATTTGCTTGTCTACCATCTTCAGGCTGTTCTGGAAAAGGCTGCCCAAACATCCGATGACCGTGATGCAGTGAATGCGTTTCTTAATGAGTTGTTTTCTATGTCTAAATCATAGAAAAACACAAAAGGGAGGCAAAGGGGGCAGTGTGATTTCCTTCTCTGGGCCACAGAATAAATCTGCCTTCTTTGGCATTGGTGCCGGCGCCTTCTGCAAGAACCTGTTCGTCCCGGATGCAGTCTCCGCCCCGTCGGCGCCGGCCACCGGCGTGGCCACCCTGCCGGTGGAGCAGTTGCGCATCGAACTGAACGCGCTGTTCCAGGCCAACCCCGATCCGCAGGCGGGGCACTTCATCGAAACCGACCCGCGCTTCGCCAACGAAGCGCAATGGCTCTCCAGCGCCTACATGCTCGACGCGCTCGGGCTCGATCCGGCCATGACGCAAAAGCGCCTGGGCGACGGCTTCTACGAACAGCGCTTGGTGCGCGAACAGGTCGCCCAGCTCACCGGCCGGCGCTTTCTCGACGGCCACGCCGACGACGAAGCGCAGTACCAGGCGCTGATGAACGCGGGCGTGACCGTGGCCGGCGAGCTGCAGCTGGTGCCCGGCGTGGCCCTCTCGGCCGAGCAGATCGCCCAGCTCACCAGCGACATCGTCTGGCTGGTCGAGCGCAGCGTCACGCTGCCCGACGGCAGCACCGTCCAGGCCCTGGTGCCGCAGGTCTATGTGCAGGTGCGCCCCGACGACCTGCAGCCGACCACCGGCCTGCTGGCCGGCAACGAAGTGCGCATCGAGCTCACCGGCGACCTCACCAACAGCGGCACCATCGCCGGACGCAGCGTGCTCGCCATCGACGCGGACAACCTGCTCAACCTGGGCGGCACGTTCAGTCGCAGCGAACAGATCGTGGATGCAACTGCAGGCAGTGGTGATCGGACTGAGTGCCCTCTTTGCTCGCAGGTGCCCCAGCGTTGCCTTGTGTTGACTTGACGATTTGGTCATTATATTGATCATATAGATGTATTTTGGTTAAAATTTTGACCAAATGAGCGCTTCGGAAATCAGCCCCATCCTGGAACGACAGTTGTTGCTGCAACTGGGCGACCGCCTCAAGCGCCTGCGGAAGGCGCAGGGGGTTGGCACGGTCGAGATGGCCGCACGCGCCGGCATCACACGCAACACCCTGCGGGCAGTCGAAGCTGGCGATCCGGCGCCCGCTATCGGTACCTACCTGCGCGTAATGTCCGTCCTTGGCGTCAGTGGAGAGTTGGCCCTGCTGGCCGGAGATACCATTCAGCCGCCACCGGCCGATTCTGCCGCGGCGCGATCGCGGCGTGCGGCGCCGGTCGTGCAGGTGCGTGTTTCAGCGGATGACACGAGGCACCGGCTGCAAGACCTGCAAAGTCTGGCTCTCCACGAGGAGGCTGTGCGGCTGGCCAAGGCCGACCCGGCCTTGGTGCAACAGGCCCAGGACACCGTCAGGCGCTGGCTCGCCACCGGCGACCTGCGCTCTGCAAGCTTATGGCGCGAGTGGGAGAGCATCTTGGGGGCGGGTTCCTGGCGCAAAGCGCTCGGCCGCACCCGACATGCCCAGCAACTACGGCAGGCCTCGCCGCTCGTTACCATCCTTCCGGAAGAGGCGCGCCAGCACATCCTGCAGCAAGTGGGCGATCTCAAGAAAGGGATTGTGATCGGCGGCACGCCAAGCACGCCGCAGGACGGGGAAGAGTTCCAGAAAACCCCATGATGCGAGAAGAACTCGAACATATCATCCGAGCCAGCGGCGACATCACGGACCAGTGCGAATTCGTGATCGTCGGAAGCCAGTCGATGCTCGGCTCCGTGCCCAGCCCGGAAGCGGTGTTCACGGTGTCCATGGAGGCTGACATCTACCCGCTCCAGGCTCCCGAACTGGCCGACAGGATCGACGGCGCCATCGGAGAAGGCTCGCAGTTTCACCAGAGCTATGGCTACTACGCCCAGGGGGTGGGCCCGGATACCGCCACGTTGCCAAAGGACTGGATGCAACGCGTGCATCGGGTTCAAAACGGCAACACCAACGACCGGGTGGGCTATTGCCTGGGCGTGCTCGACCTCTTTCTCGCGAAGGCCGCGGCCGGACGCAGCAAGCCGCGAGTTCTGCATGGCGCTGTTTGAGCACGGCTACGTCACCCCAGCGCAGGTATTGGAGCTGGTGCCGGCCATGCCCGTAGACGACAAGGAGCAGCGAGCACTGCGCGCAACGATTCGCCGCTGGGCGAAGGCCGTGCGAGACGCCGGCCACAACGTCCCAGAGGCGTGAGCGGAGCAAGACTACGGAAGTTCGTTGCGGGTGGACTGATCTGTACAGCTTCGCAAACTGATGTGCCTCAGATAGGCTGAGACTGCTGAATCACCCCAGCGCCTGATCCAGATCCGCAAGGAGATCCTCCACCGCTTCGATGCCCACCGACAGCCGGATCAGGTCCGGCGGGCATTGCGAGCCGGGGCCTTCCACGCTGAAGCGGTGTTCGGCGAGGCTTTCCACCGAGCCCAGCGAGGTGGCGCGCTTGAAGACCTGCAGGCGGCCGGTGGCGGCGAGGGCGGCTTGTTCGCCGGCGGCGACGCGGATCGACAGCATGGCGCCGAAGCCGCCCTGCATCTGCGCGGCGGCGGTGGCGTGGCCGGGGTGGCCGGGCAGGCCGGGGTAGAGCACGGCGGCGAGGCGCGGGTCGCGTTCGAAGGTGCGTGCGATGGCGAGCGCGGAGGCGCTGGCGTGGCGCACGCGCAGCGCCAGGGTGCGCATGCCGCGCAGCAGCAGCCAGGCTTCGAAGGGGCCGAGGATGGCGCCGCCCAGCGCGCGGTTCTGCCGTACGCGCGTCCAGACCGGTGAATCGGCACGGCAGGCCAGCGCGCCGGCGACCACGTCGGAATGGCCGTTGAGGTACTTGGTGGCCGAATGCATGACGAAGTCGGCGCCGAGTTCGAGCGGGCGGGTGAGCACCGGGGTGGGCACGGTGGAATCCACCGCCACCAGGCTGCCATGCGCGCGTGCGGCCGCGCAGGCGGCGGTGAGATCGGTGATTTCCCAGGTGGGGTTGGCCGGGGTTTCCACCCACAGCAGGCGGGGCGGCTGGGTGGCGATGCGTGCGCGCAGCGCGGCGGTGTCGGCGTTGTCGTAGAAATCCAGGGCGATCTGGCCGCGCGCGGCCAGTTCCTGCATCCAGTTGCGCAGCGCCCAGTACATGGCGCGCGGGGCGAGCACGCGGGAACCCGGTTCCAGGGCCTGCAGCAGCGTGGTGGCGGCCGCCATGCCGGAGGGGAAGAGCAGGGCCTGGTGGGCGCCTTCCAGCGCGGCGAGCAGGGCTTCGGCCTGGTCGTAGGCCGGGCTCTGGTCGCGCGCGTAGACGCGGCCGCCGGGGAAGCTGCCGTCGGCGCCGCGTTCGAAGGTGCTGGAGGGGTGGATGGGCGGGGCCAGATCGCGGTGGATGGGGGCGATCCAGCCCAGGCCCTGGGCGGCGAGGGTGTCGGGGGCGTGCTTGGCGTCGGACATGAGGGTCGGGGGTGGTTGCTTGTTTTTCAGAGTAGCGGGGCGGCCTGGTTTTCGCCGCGTTCGTACACCACGTTGGCGCGGCCGACCAGCAGCGGGTCGAGCGGGCCGATGGCGTCGATGCTCTTGTTGGCGTAGGGCAGCTTGTGCAGCACGTAGCGCAGGGCGTTGAGGCGCGCGCGCTTCTTGCAGTCGGATTTGACCACGGTCCACGGCGCGTCGGCGGTGTCGGTGTAGAAGAACATCGCTTCCTTGGCCTTGGTGTAGTCGTCCCACTTGTCCAGCGAGGCCAGGTCGATGGGCGACAGCTTCCACTGCTTGAGCGGGTGCTTTTCGCGTTCCTTGAAGCGGCGGCGCTGTTCCTCGCGGCTCACCGAGAACCAGAACTTGATCAGATGGATGCCGCTGCGCACCAGATTGCGCTCGAATTCGGGCACCTGGCGCATGAATTCGTTGTATTCGTCGTTGCTGCAGAAGCCCATGACGCGCTCGACGCCAGAGCGGTTGTACCAGGAACGGTCGAACAGGATGATCTCGCCGGCGCTGGGCAGGTGTTGGATGTAGCGTTGGAAGTACCACTGGCCGCGCTCGGTTTCGCTGGGTTTTTCCAGCGCCACCACCTGCGCGCCGCGCGGGTTGAGGTGTTCCATGAAGCGTTTGATGGTACCGCCCTTGCCGGCGGCGTCGCGCCCTTCGAAGACGATCACCACCTTCTGCCCGGTTTCCTTCACCCAGGCCTGCAGCTTCAGCAGTTCCACCTGCAGGTGGTATTTCTGCTTCTCGTAGTTCTTGCGCGACATCAGGTTCTTGTAGGGATAGCCGCCTACCCGCCAGTCGTCGGCGAGTTGCTCGTCCGGCGGCACCGCCGGGCGCGCCGGCGGGGGCGGTTCGCTCTTGCCGAGCGTCTTGCGCAGCACCTCGGCGTCGTCCGGCGAGACGCCGGCGAGGATGGTTTCCAGCGTCTGCGCGAGCGCGCCGAGATCCTCCTTGGCGACCTTGTCGATGATGTCCTTCACCGCGACCTGCTTGGATTCGCGCGCGGCCTGCACGGCCTGGTCGATCTCGAAGCCGGCGATGCCGCCGGCGGCGTCGGCCGGCGCGATGTCGCCGTTGCGCGCCGGGCGGACTGCGTCGGCCTGCCCGTTGGTGCTGCGGCGCGGTGCGCGGCGGGAGGTGCTGCGGGCGGGGGGGGTCTTCTTCGGCTCGGCGGGCATCGGGGCGGCTCCTGTGCTGGCTATGCGAAACGACCATTCTAAGCGCTGAACATGGCACCGGCGCGAATCCTGTGTGTCGGTGTGTCGTGTGCCTTCTGGCGTTGCCCGCCAAACCGGCTAGAATCCGGCGCTCGGTTTTTCCTGCTTTTTCCCCGATCGCCATGCCTCTTACTCCCCAGGCCCGTGCCTTGCTCGACATGGCCTACCGTGCCGGTGCGCCGCGTTTCCATGAACTGTCGGTGGCGCAGGCGCGGCATTCCTTCGAGAAGCTGTTGTTCGTGTTCCGCCCGGAAGCGCCGCCGGTGGCTTCGGTGACCGAGGTGCCGATGGCGCGCGCGGACGGCAGCGCGCTGCTCGGGCGCCTGTACCGCCCGCTCTCCGCACAGGCCGACGAGATGCTGCCGCTGCTGCTGTATTTCCACGGCGGCGGCTGGTGCGTGGGGGATGTGAACAGCTACGACGTGCTGTGCCGCGAACTGGCGAATCTGTCCGCCTGCGCGGTGCTGTCGGTGGATTACCGGCTGGCGCCGGAGCATCCGTTTCCGGCAGCGGTGAATGATGCCCGGCTGGCGCTGGACTGGGCGGAGGACAATGCCGCCTTGCTGGGCATCGACGCGGCCCGCATCGCGCTGGGCGGCGACAGCGCGGGCGGCAATCTGTCCATCGTCGCCGCGCTGGCACGCCGCGAGGCGGGCAGGGCGCTGCCGCGCTTTCTGCTGCTGGTGTATCCGAGCACCGAGATCGTCAGTGCGCGGCCGTCGCGCGGGCGCTACGCGGAGGGCTACTTCCTCGACCGCACGATGCTGGACTGGTTTTTCGAGCGCTACCTGCCCGACGGCAACACCGAGGACTGGCGCGCTTCGCCGATGCGCGCCGAGTCGCTTGCCGGCCTGCCGCCGATGCTGCTGGTGACCGCGGAATACGACCCGCTCGGCGACGACTGCCTGGCCTTCGCCGAGCGCGCGCGGGCGGAAGGGGTGGAGGTGGCGCACCTGCCGGTGGCCGGCATGGTGCATGGCTTTCTGCCGCTGGGAAAAACGTTTCCGGAAGCGAATGAAACCGTGCGCGCCGTCGCCGCCGCCTTGCGCGCCGCGCTGCGCGGCTGAACCTTAGGGCGTGTTCACACTATCCGCGGCGGATCGCGTGAACACGCCCTAATGCATGGCGGCGTGGCGCTGCCAGACTTCCTCGATCTGCGGCCGCGCGGCCTGTAGCGCACTCACGCACTCGCGGTCCAGTTTATGGCCGGCCAGCGTGCGCAACTGCTCGAAGGCTTCATCGATGGACCAAGAGCGTTTGTAGGGGCGCGGGCAGGTCAGCGCGTCGAAGATGTCCGCGGTGCTGACGATGCGCGCGGCCAGGGGGATCTCGTCGCCCTGGAGGCCCTCCGGATAGCCGCTGCCGTCCAGGCACTCGTGGTGATGGGCGACCACCGCCTGCAGGGTGTGCATGCCCGGGGTGTCGTGCAGCTGGAAGTCGTCGATCATGCGTTCGATCATGCCGCGCCCCAGTACCACGTGCTCCTTCATGGTTTCCCATTCCCGCGGTTCGAACTGTCCGGGTTTGAGCAGGATGGCGTCCGGAATGCCGACCTTGCCGATGTCGTGCAGCGGGCCGAACAGCGCCAGCTCGGCGACGAAGGAGTCGTCCAGCCCGTGCACGCGGGCCAGTTCGCGGCTCAGCAGCTGGACGTAGTCGCGCAGGCGCAGCTGGTGCTCGCCGGTGTCGCGGTCGCGCATCAGGGTGAAATCCAGCGCGAAGCGCGTGGTGCCGACCAGCGCGCGTACCGTGTCGATGCCCTGGACCAGCAGGTCGACGGCCAGCGGCGTCCAGGCCAGCAGTTGGTGGATCTGCTGCGCCGGCAGCAGGACGCCCGGTGCCGTTTCCACGACCAGGAAGCCCTGCCGGGCGTTGCCGGGGCCCAGGGGCAGGGCGATCAGCGGGCAGGTGCGCCCGTCGGCGGCCCATTCCAGCGCCGGATCGACCTGGACGAAGGCGGCACGCGCTTCGCCGGTGTCCGCGCAACGGGAGAGCAGGGGGTTGTCCGCCAGCGCGGCGAGCGATTGCGGGCAGGGCAGGGTCTGCCCTTCGCTGTCGGCCCAATGGCTCAGTGTGGTCTGCGTGGTGTCGGTCAGGAAGGCGCCCACGCGCTTCACATCGGGGACCAGGGCGCGGATGCGCGCTTGCAGGGCCTTGAGCTGGGGCGGCAGGGTGCCGGCCAGGAAGGATGCGGCCAGGGTCGTCGGATCGGTGGCGGGAGTGCTGCGGGTTGCGCTGTCGGCGGGCATCGGTGGCCTCCTGAAGAGCCTCGAGGTTCCGGTCTGACCGCGTGGCGGCGGGTGAATTCCACCCGCCCGCGTCCGCTGTTCAATGCACCAGCGCGGCGAGCAGTTCCTCGCGGCCGTTGCGCGCGGCGGTCAGCAGTTCGTCGAACTTGGCGCGGTCGATGCCGGCCGTGCAGGTTTCCAGCAGCGCGCGCGGATGCACGCCCAGCAGGGTGTCGAAGGGGTTGGGGGTTTCGGCGGCCAGCCCGGCGAGGAACACCACGTCGGAGAGATCCTGCGGGGGCCAGCCGCCGCCGTAGGGGTTCTCGTACTGGAAGGCGTCGAGGATGGTATCCGGCAGTTCGAAGGCTTCCAGCACGGCGCGGCCCATCGGCTGGTCCCAGGTGGACACGAACTCGGCGAAGCGTTCCATGTTCTCTTCCAGCGCCGGGTAGTCGGCGGCGCGCGCGAGCAGGAAAAACTGGCCGATATCCACCATCATGCCGGCCAGCATGGCGGTGTCGGGCTTCACCGCGCCGAGATGGCGGGCGATGGCGTGCGACCAGGCGGCCACGTCGATCGAATGCATCCACAGCCCGGAAGCCAGCAGGCGCATCTTCTGCGAGCGCTGGTCCTGCGCGAGCTGTTCGGCGGCCACCGCGTAGGCCAGGCAGCGCAGCGCGGACAGGCCGATGCGGCGCACGGCGTCGCCCACCGTGGTGATCTGCGGGCCATACGGGCTGAGCAGCACGGAGTTGGCCATACGCACCGCCTTGGCGCTGAGCACCGGCTCGGCGCGCACCACGGCGGCGATCTCCTCCAGCGTGGTCTCGGGGTTGTCGGCCAGGCGCTTGATGCGCAGCGACACGTCCAGCGCGGTGGGAAAGCTCAGCCTGCCTTCGCGCAGTTCCTCTTCGATCTGGGCGGCGAAGGCCTGGGCCTCGTGTTCGAAATCCTGCATGTCGATATCTCCGGGGCGCATTGCGCGCAGTGTAGCGCGCCGGTGTGTCTCTGCGCGCTGCCGGGTTCAGGCGCCGAGCAGGATGGCCTTGCCGTTTTCCAGGCGTTCGACCTGTGCCAGGGTGGCAACCGGCACGCCCAGCCTGGCGATGGATTGGTGGCCGTTCTTGAAGCGCTTTTCCACGATGAAGCCGGCGGCCAGCACTTCGGCGCCGGCTTCGCGGGCCATTTCCACCAGCGCCACGGCGGTGCGCCCGTTGGAGAGGAAGTCATCCACCAGCGCGATGCGCGCGCCGGCCTGCACGTAGCGCTGCGAGAGCACCAGCTTGGTTTCGCCGCCCTTGGTGGGCGAGGGGATGACGCGCGAGATGTACGGCGACTCGACCTGCGGAGCGTACTTCTTGGCATACACCAGCGGCACGTTGAGCGCCTGCGCCACGACCAGGCCGGGGGCGATGCCGCTGGCCTCGGCGGTGAGGATCATCGTCGGGTGGCAGGCCGACAGGCGGCGGGCCAGTTCGCGGCCCAGTTCGACGATGAAGGCCGGTTCGATGCGGTGGTTGAGGAAGTGGTCGATCTTGAGGATCTGGTCGCCGATGATCGTGGCTTCCGTCTCGATGCGGCGCACGAGCGGGAGGTAGGGGGCGTTGAGGTCTTGCGGTTCCATGCGTGGGTCCGGAAACGAAAAAGCCCCGGCGTCACCGGGGGAGAAGGCGCGATTCTATCAGCGTGGATGCGCTCGGGCGGAATTCAGTTGCAGTGTGGGGCGCGGTGCGCCGCCAGTTGCTCCGGCAGGTTCTCCCGCCAGCACAATTCGCCGCCGTCCAGCGCATACTCGGCCAGCCGTGCGAGCGTGCCGCCGATCTCCCGGGCCGCATAGCTGAACAGGGTGATGCGCGGTACCGACAGGCGTAGCGTTTCGCCAGCGGCGCAATCCGCCAGCCGCGCGCGCACCGCCCCGGCCGGCCAGGCATCGGCATACAGCCCGACCGTCACGTGCGGCACGAAGCCGCCATCGGTCCGCTTCAGGCCGCCCGCAGACAGGCTCTCGTGCAGGGTGGCGAGCTGCCCTTGCGTGTCGGAAACCGTCAGATAGGGCGCGGAGGCGAAGCTGTTCAGGCCGCCGATGGCGATCTCGAACGGTGCCGGGCGCAGGGCCCGCAGGGCGGCAAGCTGCGCCCGCAGCATTGCCGGCCCGAAATCGTCGCTGCGCTGCGGGTCGGCGCAGGGAAATCCGCACAGGCCCAGGGTGACGTGGGGCTGGCGGACGTAGCCGTCGAGCAGCAGGCCATTCAGCCCGCCGCGGGCGGCGTCCACCTGCCGCCGTACTTCGGGCACATCCACGTCCAGCCCCCACAGGGCATAGTGCGGCCGCCCCCGGTGCCATTCGGGGAAGTCCCGTTGGACGTTGCGGATGCAGCGGCTGCCGGGGGGAAGGTCGGGGTAGCGGGGCATGGCAGCCGATGATAGCCGGTTGCCGGGAAGAGGCGTCGTGGAGGGGGCCGGGCTGCCGGCCCCCTCCATGCCCGCCGGGCGGGCCGGCGCGTTCAGCGCAGGTCGATGCGTACCACGCTGTCCAGCGCGTCCTTGCGGAAGCCCGGGTGCTTGTCGCCGTGCGGCGCCTTGACGGTGACGTACAGCGTCTGGCCGTCCGGGGTGAGCGCCAGGCTGTTCGGATGCATCGGCAGATCGATGGTGCGCTTGACGGCGTAGGTGGCGGCGTCGATCAGCGTGACCGCGCCCGTGCCGGTCGGCGCGCTGCGCGCCGCGCCGCGATGGGTGGTGACGATCTCGTCGCGCTGCGGGTTGTACACCACGTCCAGCAGGCTGATGCCGTCGATGGGGATCTGCTTGACGACGCTGCCGCTGGCGATGTCGAACACGTAGACCTGGCTGGTGTTGGCGTCGGTGCTGAACAGCCGCTGCCCCTTGGTGTCGATGGCCAGGTTGATGAAGAAGTGCTTGGCGCCTTCGGACGTATTGGCCGTGCTGTCACCGGTGCTGAAGCTGCGCACCACCTTGCCGGCATCCGGATCGATTTCCAGGATTTCATGCACCCCGCCCTGGCTCACGTACAGGCGGTTGCTGCCGGCGTCATAGGCCGCGCCCGCCGTCCAGATGCCTTCGCTGGTGATGGTGTGGGTGAGCGTATTGGTCGCGCCATCGACGATCCAGATCAGACCCGGCTGGCCGGGACTGGTGACGAACACGCGGTTGTGCTTCTCGTCCACGATCACCTTGCGGGTGTGCGCATAGCTCGTCTTGCCTTCCGCGTCCTGCTTCGCTTCGGCCAACTGGATCACGCCTTTCACCACACCGCTGGATGCATCCACGATCGATAGCGAACCTTCCATGGTGTTGCCCACGTACAGCGTGTTGGTGCTGCGGTTCAGCCCCAGCGCGAACGAGCGGCGCGGCGTCTGGGTGGTCTGCAGCGTCTGCAGGCTGCGCGCGTCCAGGCGGTGGATGAAGCCGCCGTTCTGCGGATCGAAGCCGGTGATGGTGGCGACGAACACCGCCGTTGCGTCGGCGGAAACCGCCACTTCGTAGATACCCTGGAAGGCATCCTGGCGCAGCACGGGCGAGGCGGACAGCGCGGCCGCGGCGCTCGTGGCCGTCGGGGACTGCAGCGCAGCGGTCTGGCAGGCGCCCAGCAGCACGGTGGCGGCGGCCAGGGCGAGGGCGTTCAGCTTGAATCGATGGTGGCGGGACATGGGAAATCCTATGCAGTGGGGCAGGGAACCCCGTGACAAGAGCCAAGGCGTGACACCTTGAGTTGCGCAGGGCGTGCAAACGGACGCCGCATGCAAAACCGCCGGCCTTCTCACCAGAAGGCCGGCGGTTTGCACGCTCTCATTAGCAATGTCGTTTGAGAAGCCCGAAAACGTCAGATATTTACATGTTGTTTCACTTCGGCTGTCGGTTTCCTCGGTGCCTTTCCGCTTCCGGGCGGGGGCGGCGGCTCAGCGCAGTTCGATGCGCGTCACGTTCTCCAGCGTGCCCGCCTTCTTGCTGCTGCCGTCGTTCTTCACGGTGACGTACAGCACGTTGGCCTGTTCATCGAGTGCCAGGCTGTTTGGGTGGGGGGGCAGGTCGATGGTCTGCAGCAGTTGATAGGCGGCCGTGTCGTACACCGTGACCGAACCCCGGCCTTCATCCACCCGCACGCCGCCGCGGTTGGTCACGTAGAGGCGCTGGCGCTCGCCGTCGAAGCGCAGGCCGATGGGCACCTGGCCGCTGGGCAGGTTGGCGATGGTCTTGCCGGTATCGGCGTCGAGCACGAACAGGCGGTGGCCTTCGCTGCGATGCTGGTACTCGCGCTCCAGGTGATTGTTGCGCCAGCTGTCGCGGTCGATGCCCTGGTCGACGCCGAACAGGCGGTTGTGCGCCGGATCGTAGGCGAGGTTGAGCAGTTGGTCAGCCTCGACTTCCAGCGTCCTGGTGATTTGCAGGGTCCTGGCATCCACCACCATGACCTGTCCGCGCATGTTGGAGACGAAGACGCGGCCGTTCTTTTCGTCGAGCACCACGCCGACGGCGTTGTAGCCGAAGCCTTCGATCACCTTCTCCAGTTCCAGCGTGCGGGTATTGACGACGAACAGCACGCTGTCGAAGCCCAGGCCGAGGCCGGGGGCGAAGAGGCGTTCGTTGGCGCGGTCCAGGGCCATTTCACGCAGCTTGTAGGGGTAGTCGTCCACCACCTTGAAGCGTTCCAGCGCCTTCAGCAGGAACTCCGTGCGCTTTTCGGAAAAGCCGCGCTCCTTGTAGGCCTGCGCGAAGTTGATTTTCTGCAGCAGGGGGATCTGCTTGACGAGCCTGCCGGCGGCCGTATCGACCACGCTGATCGAGCCGTTGAAGCCCTGGGTGAGATAGAGGCGGTTGGCCGCGTCGTCCAGCGCCACGCCGAAACCCTTGCCGGTCAGCGGCACTTCGGCCTGGATGCCCAGCGTGTCCGGGTGCAGCTTCAGCAGCCGCGAACGGGTTTCCACCTCCCAGTCGGGCGCGGCGACGAACACGGCGTTCTGCCGCGCGCTGTAGGCCAGTTCCACCAGGTCGGAGGCAATGGCGCGCTGCATGATGCGTTCCGCGCTGACCGGCGTGTAGGGCGTGGGCTGGGTGGCGGCCGCCGGCGCGGGCGCGGCGGCGGGCGTGGTGGCGGTGGAGACGGCTTGGGTGCCGCAGGCGGTGATGCTGGCGGCGGCCAGCAGGCCGAGGCTGATCCGGGCGGTTTTGTTCATGGGGACTCCTTGGGAAATGAGTTGGGCATGCATGGTGTTCACCACTGGTAGCGCAGGGCCAGTTGGGCATTGCGGGGCGCGCCGTACTGCGCCCGGAAGGCCACGAAGTTGTCGTAGTACTTCTTGTCGAACAGGTTGTTGATGTTCAGCGTGGCCTGCCATTGATCGTTGATGCGATAGCCCGCGTGCAGGCCGACCACCGCATAGCTGGCGTGGCGCGCGGAGACCGTGCCGACGCCGGGGATGACCAGCGTGCGGCCGGCCGTCCACATGTCGCGCTTGTCCTGCCAGTGCACCGTGCTGGCCAGGCTCAGGCCGCGCAGCGCGCCGTTGAACTGGTAGCTGGTGCCCAGCTTGAGCATGCGGCGGGGAATGTAGGTGTTGATGGTCTGGCCGTTCGCGTCCCGGGTGATGGTGTCGCTGTAGGCGGCGAAGATCTGCCAGTTGCGGGTGACGTGGCCGGAGGCCTCCAGCTCGAAGCCGCGGGACTTGTTGCCCTTGCCGGAGGACACGTAGGCCTGCGCGCCGTCGGGCAGGGAATTCACCGGTACGCTGTCGTCGATGACCGCGATGTTGTCCTGCTGCGCCTCGAACACGGCAAAGTTGAGCTTCAGCCGGTTCTGCAGCAGGCTGGCCTTGAAGCCCAGCTCGACGTTGTCGCCGACGATCGGGTCCAGGTAGTCGTTGTTGCGGTCGCGGTAGTTCTGCGGCTTGAAGATTTCCGCATAGCTGGCATACACGGTGAATGCCGGGTGGAGGTCGTAGGTGATGCCCACGAACGGGGTCAGTTCGTCGTCGTTGCGCAGCTTCGCGTCGGTGCCGGTGAACTGGCCGGCGGTGTTGTAGTTGTCGCGCTCGGTCTTGTAGCTCGACAGGCGCGCGCCGACGATCAGCTTCAGCGGGTCGCTGACGTTGAAGCGCGCGCCCGTGTACAGCCCGTGCTGCCGGGTGAGCGTGCGGGTCTTGGCGCCGCTGCGGCTCACGCCCGGTTCCGGCATGCCGCCGTCCCAGTCGTAGATGTCCGGTATCCAGTAGTCCGCCGTGCTGTCGAAGCGCATGGTGTGGTTGGTGTCGCGGCTGCGCGTGCCGTTGGCGCCGACGGTCAGCTGGTGCTCGCGGCCGAACAGGGTGAACGGCCCGTTGGCGTGGATCTCGAAGTTGTCCTGATAGCGGTAGCCGTTGGCGGCCAGGTCGGGACGGATGGGAATGCCGGAGCCGTCCGGGTTCACGTAGGTCAGCGCGGTGGCGCGGTTGGCCGTGATCACCGCGTCGCCGGTGTTCTTGTTGCGGCTGTAGGCCGCCTTGGCCTTCCAGCCGTTGGCGAATTCATGGTTCAGATAGACGAAGGTGTTGCTGTAGCGCTTGTTCCAGTACGTCCAGGGCGGGGCCACGGTTTTCGAGCGCGACACGTCGATGCGCTTGCCGTTGCTGTCGAACAGCGGCAGGCCGGTGTTCGATTCGCTGTCCAGGTCCGTGCGCTGGAAGTCGTGCCCCAGGGTCAGCATGGTGCGCGCCGTCAGATCCACTTCCAGCGTGCCGGAAAGGGTGGTCTGCTCGTCGGAGCGGAATTTGCGGAACGAGTCCGCCTCCTTGTAGGCGCCGATCAGCCGGGCGCGCACGCGGCCGTCCTCGGTGATGGGGACGGACAGGTCGGCGATCAGCCGCCGGTGGTCCCAGGAGCCGACGGCGGCGGACAGCGTGCCGGTGAACACCTTCTCCGGCCGCTTGCGGATCATGTTGATGGTGGCGGAGGGGTCGCCCACGCCGGTGATCAGCCCGGTGGCGCCGCGTACCACCTCGACCCGGTCGTAAAGCACCGAATCCAGCACGCTGGCGTTGAACGGGCCGCGCCCCGCCTCGCGGTAGCTGCCCTGCAGGCCGTCGACCTGCATGTTGGTGATGTTGAAGCCGCGCGAGGTGAACTGGTAGCCGCCGCCCACCGCGGCGGTCGCGGCGGTGACGCCGGTGGTGTGCAGCAGCACGTCGTCGATGGTCTGCAGGCCCAGATCCTCGATCTGCTGGCGGGTGATGACGCTGATCGACTGCGGCGTCTGCTGCATGTCCAGTTCCAGCCGGGTGGCGGTGGTGCTGGGGCCGGACGCGGTGTACAGGCCGGAGTATTCGGTGACGGCGCTGCGTTCGCGCTGCGCGGTCACTGTCACCGTATCCAGCGCGGTGCCTTCCAGCGGCCCGGGCAGCGCGGTCAGCGAGTACCCGCCGTCTTCCGCGCGCACCGCGCGCAGCCCCGTGCCGGAAAGCAGGCGCGCAAGGCCCGCCTCGACGCTGTACTCGCCCTGCAGGCCGGGGCTGCTGCGGCCCTGCGTCAGCGTGGTCGGGAAGCTCAGCAGGATGCCGGCGTGCTGGCCGAACTGGTTGAGCGCGGCCTCCAGCGGGCCGGCGGGAATGGCGTAGTGCCGGCTGGCGCTGCTGGACGGCACGGGAGAGGCGGGCGACTGCGCGAACAGCGGTGTGGCCAGCAGGGCACACAGCAGGACGCTGTAGTGCAGGGGGGCCTTGGCGGGGTGATGCATGAGCATGCTCCTCACGGCGGATTGGAAAGGTTTCGTTTTCCAAGTCCCGCGAGCGGGGCAAAGTGGACCACCCTGCGTGAAATTTTTTTGACTGGCGTCCGGGTGTCAGCCGCCGGGCAGCAGGCGGATTTCGCGCCGCCCCCAGAAACGGGTGACGCTTTCGCTGCGCAAGGCGTGCGAACGGGCCAGCGAGGCGACCACGTTTTCCACATCGCGCAGCGGATAGCTGCCGGACAGATGCAGGTCGGCGATTTCCGCGGCGCAGCTGAAACGGGTGGTGGTGTAGCGGCCCAGTTCGGCCAGCAGGGTGGCCAGCGGCATGTCGCTCGCCACCAGCATGCCGCGCTGCCAGCTGTCAGCATGCGGGGGCAGCGGCCGGGGCGGCGGCGCGTCGTCATCGCCGAAGCGCACCTGCATGCCGGCGGGCACGGTCAGCGCGGGCGTGCCGGCCCTGCGGGGCTGCACCGCCACGGCCCCGGCGAACACGGCCAGGTGCGTGTCGTCCTCGTGCAGGAGGACGCTGAAGCGCGTGCCCAGCGGCTGCAGCTGGCCGTGCGGCGTCTGTACCAGGAAGGGGCGGGGGCTGCCCCCGGGCGCGTTGTCGGCGGCCGTGGTGACGAGGATTTCCCCGCGCACCAGGCGCACCAGGCGCAGGCTCGCCGAATACTCGACGTCGACGGCGGAGTCGGTGTTGAGCAGCAGCGCTGTGCCGTCGGCCAGCTGGAGTTCGCGCTGTTCGCCCGGCGCGGTGCGATTGCCGGCGAGCATGGGCTGCCAGCGGACCTGTTTCTCGGCCAGCCACAGCCCGCCGCCACCACAGAGCAGCACCGCCAGGGCCTGCATGGCCCGGCGCCGGTGGCGCGGCTTGGCGGGCATCAGCGTCGCGCGGGCAAGCTGCGCCGAGCACGGGGCGGAAAGCTGGGAAAGGCCGCGATTGATGCTTTCGATGCGCTGCCAGGCGCGCTCGTGGTCCGGGTGGGCGGCGCGCCAGCGGCGCCAGGCTTCGCGCTGCGCCTCGGTGGCGTCGTCGGCCTGCAGGGCCACCTGCCATTCCACCGCCTGGCGGGCGATTTCGGGCGGAATCAGAGGGGTGCCGGGGGCGGCAAGCGTTGCATTCATCGTGCGTGCTTCAGTCTTCGTTGAGCGCGGCGAAATAGCATTGCTGCCCGGCCGCCACCAGGTAGCGCTTGACCGTGGTGAGCGAGATGCCGAGTTCGGCGGCCACCGCCGACTGGCTGAGGCCGTCGAGCTGGCAGAGCAGGAAGGCGCGCTTGGCGAGCGGGGGCAGGCCGTCGAGCATGCGGTCGATCTGGTCGAGGGTGTCGAACAGCAGCACGCTCTCCTCGGCGGACGGCGCGAGCGATTCCGGCAGGGCGGCCAGTGCCTGCAGGTAGGCCTGCTCCAGGCGCTGGCGGCGCAGGTGGTTGGCAAACACGCGCTTGGCCACGGTGGTCAGGAAGGCGCGCGGTTCGCTGGCCTCGATCGGCGTCTGCCGCGACAGCAGACGCATGAAGGTGTCGTGCAGCAGATCCGCCGCCAGGTGCATGCAGCCGGTCTTCTTGCTCAGCCAGCCCTGCAGCCAGGGCTGGTGATCGGTGTACAGCGTGCGGATTTCCTGTTTGAGATGCGTATTCATGCGATGCGGCGTCGTGGGAGATCACCCGGCGGATCGCTATTGATAATAATTCTTTTTATTGTTTTTGTGGGAATGGCTCAGTTGAGCGTGGCGGTGGCGAGCTTGGCGCCGAAGCCGATGAACAGTCCGCCAACCCCGCCGGTGGCTGCCGCCGCCAGCCGCCTGCGGCGGCGGAACTGGGCGGCCAGATAGGCGCCGCCGAAGATCAGCACGGAAAGATAGAGCGCGCTGACGATCTGCACGATGGTGCCGAGGATCAGGAAGGACAGGCCCGGATGGGCGTAGGCCGGATCGACGAACTGGATGAAGAAGGACACGAAGAACAGGATGGCCTTCGGGTTCATCAGACTGATCAGCAACGCGCCGCGGAACGGCCGGCTGGTGCTGGGTGCGGGGGCGGCGGCCGGGGGGGCGTCCGTACCAGGCTGCCCGCGCCGCCAGGAGCGCAGCGCGGCGCGCAGCAGATTCAGCCCTACCCAGGCCAGATAGGCCGCGCCGGCGTACTTGATGACCATGAACAGTTCCGGCGTGGCGCGCAGCACGGAGGCGGTGCCGGTGGCGGCCAGCACCATCAGCACCGCATCGCCGGCGAATACGCCGCAGGCCGCGCGATAGCCGGGGGCGATCCCCAGGCGCGAGGCCACTGACATCACGTACAGCGAGTTGGGGCCCGGCAGCAGGACGATGAAGATCGTGCCGAGCACAAAGGTGGGCAGATCAGTGACGCCGTAGAACATGAAAACACCAATGGGGTAGGGCGCGCAGCGCCAAGCAGCGATCTTAGCAAGCCGCGCGGCTGCGCGGCAGTGGGCGCGGCGGGCTCAGTCCGGCGCCAGCCCTGCGGCTGCGCGGGCGCGCTGCTTGGCGGCGACGAAATCCCCGCGCGGGATGTACAGCAGGTCGCCGAGCTTGAGCATCAGGTGGTTCTCATAATGGCTCAGGCGGCCGTCGGCGTAGGCCACGCGCCACAGGTATTCGACGATGCGCGCCTTTTCCGCCGCGCTGTAGCCCTTGTTGAGCTGCGAGGTGAAGCTGTACAGGTCGGGCGCGTCGCGCGAGGCGGCATGGGCTAGGTCGTACAGGCGCTCCAGTTCGTCGGCGTGCAGGTCGAACTGCGTGCGCAGCGCCGCCAGAATGGCCTCGCGCTCGGCCTCGCCAGTCTCGTCGTCGGCACGCATGACCTCCACCAGCAGCACTGCGGTGGCCAGTTGCAGACGGTGTTCGGCATCGGCCGGCTGGCCGGCGGGCAGGGGCTCGGCGAGGGCGCCGAACAGTTCCTTGAGGGTACGGAGCATGATGAGCGGGGTTGTGTGGCAGAACGCGAGTATCGAATGATCGGCGGCGGGGCGAAAGAGTTCCGTGCGCCGGGGAACTTCGCCTGCCTGCCGGCGTCAAGGCCGGGCGCGAACGGAAAGAGGAGTGGCGGATTGGACCGACGGAGCAGGAAGTGGTGGTGGGTGCTGGCGCTGGGTATCGTGCTGCCGGGGGCGGTGGCGGTGTGGAAGTACCAGCTCGTGGGCCTGGCCTACCACTGGGCGCAGACCTTGCGGAACGAGGCGCGCTGGTCCGCCGACGGCATCTGGCTGCCGGCCTACCGGGTCACGCAGGATGCGCTGCCGCTCGAAGGCATTGCCGACAATGCGTCCGGGCTGACCTACAACCCGCACACCGGAACCTTGTTCACGGTGATCAACAAACCGCCCGCGGTCGCCGAACTGAGCCGCGAGGGACGCGTGCTGCGCCAGCTGCCGCTGAAAGGGGTGGTCGACCCGGAGGGGATCACCCATATGCACGATGATCTTTTCGTGCTGGCCGAAGAACGCTCCCAGCAACTGATCGTGCTGCGCATTGCGCAGGATGCGACGGAACTCGACGCACAGGGCGCCCCGCGTCTGGGGCTGGCGGTGGACCTCAGCGGCAACCTGGGTTTCGAGGGGGTGTCCTGGGACCAGGAACGCCAGCGCCTGCTGGTCGCCAAGGAGAAGTCGCCGCTGCGCATCTTCGAGATCACCGGTCTGCCGGAGGCACTGGCGGGCAGCAGGTTCGACGTGCAGATCCGCGAATGGCTGGAATCCCGCTCGCCGGGGCTGTTCATGCGCGATCTGTCCTCCCTCACGCTGCACGAGCCGACCGGGCACATGCTGGTGCTCAGTGACGAATCGAAGCTGGTGGTGGAATACGATGCCGAAGGCGAGCCGGTGAGTCTGATGCCCCTGTGGCGCGGCCGCCACGGTCTTGCGCGCAGCGTGCCGCAGCCCGAAGGCATCGCGCTGGATGACCAGGGCGCCCTGTACCTGCTCTCCGAACCCAACCTGTTCTACCGTTTCGAGCGCCGCGAACCGGCCTCGTGGATGAAGGCGGCGGGGAACTGATCGGCATGCGCCGGACGGACTTCGCATTCGTCGCGGAAAATTGGCGATGAGTTGACTTTGTTATTTCATGAAAATGACAATGGCGAATCCGTACTTCCTGCCCCCTCGCCATGTCCGGTCCCGTCAGTCACGACCAGAACTTCAAGAACCTGATCCTCGACTACCCGCGCCAGGCGCTGGCCTTCTTCGCGCCGGGCGAAGCGGGGGGCATCGACGATTCGGTGCGCATCACGCCGATCCGCCAGGAACAGTTGAAGAGCCGTCTCGGCGACCGTTTCCATGAACTCGACGTGCCGCTGCTCGTTGAATGGCCGGATGGTCGGCGGGAAGCGCTGTTGTTCCTTTTCGAAGAAGAAAGCGATCCCGCCCGGTTTTCCATTCATCGGCTCGGCCGCTACTGCCTTGACCTCGCCGAACTGTGCAGAGGCAGGAAGGGCTCGAAGAAGGGATCGAACGCGGGCCGACAACCTCCTCGATGCGCACACGCTGGGCGAAGTGTTCGGCGAAGGCTGAGTCCGGATCGAGGAATCGCGGTGCCCTGCGACTGGTCGCGGGAAACGCGCAAAAAGCGGCCCCGGCGGGTTTCCCGTCGGGGCCGTTGAGTGCGGGTTCCGTCCGCATCCTCGGTACGGCTAATCGTTGGTGTATTCGCTGAAGCGGGTGCCGGGGATCGGCATCATCGCTTTCCGACAGCAGGGTCATTGCTCCGGTATTCCGGGCGACCGTGGTGTTGTAAGTCCGCGCGCCGACCCACGCATAGCGGCGTTCGCTGCGCAGGTGGCTGGCGGAAAGTTTCAGCATCCAGTCCATCTCGTAGACCTTTCCAGTAAGGAACCAGTGGATAAGCTCTAACGTTGAATGCAACTTCAATGTCAAGCGGCATATGCACCTTGGTGCGATATCCCTCTAATGGCGGCGACGGGCCCTCCTGGTGGCCGGGGCACTGTCCGCCTCGATCAACTGCATTTCCGACAGCACGCGCCGGGCGTTGGCGGCGCAATCCATGTCCTGCGGCTTGGCTTCGATCTGCGCCATCAGTTCGACCAGATGGGCCTTGCTTTGTGCGAGCTGGGCTTGCAGGGCCTCGATGTCCTGCACCTTGCGGCGCAGCGTGTCGAGCAGGGTGCCATGTTCCCAGCTGGCGAGATCGCTGGGCAACAGCGCACGCAGTTCGTCCAGACTGAAGCCCGCACGCTGCCCGGCCGCGATGAGCTTGAGCGCCAATACCGCGTCGTCGGGGTAGCTGCGGTAGCCGTTTTCCTGGCGCTCGACCGCCTTGAGCAGGCCGATGCGTTCGTAGAAGCGGATGCGCGAAGGCGCCAGGCCCGTGCGTTGCGCGAGTTCTCCAATTTTCATGATCGAGGTGTTCCGAGTGGCCACAGAGTTTGACATTAAACATTACTTCAAAGTTAACCTTGAGGCCATCGCACGACCAGGTGCAACTTCATGAAGGCGGACGCAATGCAGACGATATTGGGGGCGAACGGCCAGATCGCCGTGGAACTGGCGCGGGAACTCAAGCGCAAATACACGAACGACCTGCGGCTTGTGAGCCGCAACCCGCGCAAGGTCAACGACACCGACAGTCTGGTGTCCGCCAACCTGCTCGATGCGAAGCAGACCCTGGATGCGGTCAAGGGCAGCAGCATCGTCTACTTCACGGCCGGCCTGCCGCCGGACACGGCGCTATGGGAAGCGCAGTTCCCCACGATGCTGAAGAATGCCCTGGATGCCTGCCGCGTGGCGGGCGCGAGCTTCGCCTATTTCGACAACACCTACATGTATCCGCAGGATGCGCGGCGGCTGACCGAGGAAACGCCTTTTGCCCCGGTGGGCCGCAAGGGCAAGGTGCGTGCTGCGATGGCCTCGATGGTGCTCGAAGAAATGGCACGCGGCGTGATCCCCGTGCTCATTGGCCGGGCCCCCGAGTTCTATGGCCCAGGCAAGACGCAGAGCTTCACCAACGCGCTGGTCATCGAAAAACTCCAGGCCGGCAAGAAGCCGCGTGTGCCGGTGCGCGACGATACGCGGCGCACGCTCATCTGGACGCCCGACGCGAGCCGGGCGTTGGCGGCCCTCGGCAACGCGCCCGATGCCTTCGGCCAGACCTGGCATCTGCCGTGCTGCGACGACAGGCCGACGTACAAGGAGTTCGTCACGATGGCCAGCCAGGTTTTCGGGCGCGAGCCTTCCTATTCGGTCATCGGCAAATGGGCGCTGGCTGCGGCTGGGCTGTTCTCGAAGCAGGTGCGTGAGATCCAGGAACTGCTGCCCCGCTACGAGCAGGACAACCTTTTCGATTCCACGAAGTTCAAGCGCCGGTTCCCCGAGTTCGAGGTGACGACCTATCGGGAGGGCCTGGAGCTGATCCGGCGGGAGTGGTCGGGCAAATAGGTCTTCCGGCGTTCTATGAAAGGGGCAGTATGCCCCGCTTCAAAATCTCACGCCGCAGCCCCTGCGCCACGGCTTGGACGCCCCTTCGCGAACTGGTCGAACAAGGTATTCCTGAGCCAGGCATTGGCAGGGTTCTTTTCACGCTCCCGATGCCAGAACAAATGCAGTTCGACTGGAGGAATGGCGATGGGCAAGGTGTGGATGTGGTTGCCAGCAAGCGCATGGGTGGCAAGCGCCAAGCTGCGCGGAATCGTCAGCAGCAGATCACTGGCCGCCACCAGTTGGCATGCCGACTGGTAGTGCTGGCAACGCATCACCACGCGGCGCTCGATCCCTTGCCGCGTCAGTTCCCAATCCTCCAGGCTGGGGCCCGTGCGGCGTGCCGACACCGTGACATGGCCCGCCGCCAGATAGCCCGCATGGTCGATAGGTGCAGATGAGCGACTGACGACCACGAGTTCGTCGCGCATCAACAGCGCGTGTTGCAGGGATTCTTCGGCCACATGCGCCACGTCGATGGCGCAGTCCAGGCGGCCGGTGGCCAGGTCCGTCCTGAGAGTCGACCGGCTGACCCGCACGCTGGAGATTCGCGCCGCAGGCGCCTCCTTCATCAGCGCCTGCGTCAGCACAGGCAGCAGGATAGGCTCGACCTCATCGTTCATCGCCAGCGTGATCTGCTCGATGTCGCGTGCTGAGTCGAAGCGCGTGCCACGGTCGATGGCCCGCTGGAAAAAGCCCAGCCCATCCTCGATGTCCGGCCACATCTGCGTGGCCAGGGCAGTCGGCATCACGCCCTGGGCCTCCCGGACGAACAGCGGATCATCCAGTTGCTGGCGCATGCGTGCCAAAGCATGGCTGACCGCCGACTGGCTGATGCACAGGCGCTCGGCCGCGCGCGTCAGGTTGCGCTCCTGGTAAATGACCGCGAAGGCCCGGAACAGATTGAGGTCAAGCCGCGCCAAAGAGTTCATGCCATTACTATTATTCATGACTGTAAATGAAGATATATCACTTCACTCATCATAGAAGGTTCCCTAGGATCGCGACATACCATTACAGGGCTACACCATGCATTTCGATATCAGCCCCAAGGGGCAGGACTACCTCAATCGCGTAAAGGCCTTCATCAAGAACGAGATCGAACCCGTCGAGGCGGCGTTCTGGAGCGAAGTGACCGCCACCTGCCCGGGCGGCGACTGGCGCCAATGGCAGGTGCCGGCGATCCTCGAAGAACTCAAGGCCAAGGCTCGGGCACAGGGCCTGTGGAATATGTTCCTGCCCGATGAAACCCTTGGGGCCGGCCTGTCGATCAAGGACTATGCGTTGCTCGCCGAGCAGACGGGGCGAAGCCTGCTGGCGCCGACCGTGTTCAACTGCAACGCGCCGGACTCCGGCAACATGGAGGTGCTCTGGCGCTATGGCAGCGAAGCGCAGAAACAGCGTTGGCTGATGCCGCTGCTGGCCGGCGAGATCCGTTCGGTGTTCTGCATGACCGAGCCGCAGGTGGCCTCCTCCGACGCCACCAACATGCAGGCCACCGCCATCGTCGAGGGCGACGAGATCGTCCTGAACGGGCGCAAGTGGTGGTCCAGCGGCATTGGCGATCCGCATGCCAAGGTGGCGATCTTCATGGCCCACACCCCGGATGCCAGCAAGGACCGCCATCACCAGCACTCCATGGTGCTGGTGCCGCTGGATGCGCCCGGCGTGCAGATCGAACGCATGGTGCCGGTATTCGGCGACTACGATGCGCCGCACGGGCATGGCGAGGTGAACTTCAGCAACGTGCGGGTGCCGCTCGACCACTTCATCGCGGGCCCTGGCATGGGCTTTGAGATTGCCCAGGGCCGCCTTGGCCCGGGGCGCATCCACCACTGCATGCGTTGCATCGGCGCGGCGGAAAAAGCCTTGGAGCTGGCGATTGACCGCGGCACGCAGCGCGTCGCATTCGGCAAGCCGCTGCTGAGCCTGGGGGGCAACCGTGAGCGCGTCGCCGAGGCCCGGATCGCCATCGACCAGGCCCGCCTGCTCACCCTTTTCGCGGCCTGGAAAATGGACAGCGTGGGCACCTTCGCCGCGATGGGCGAAATATCCGCGATCAAGGTCGTCGCGCCCAACGTGCTGCAACAGGTCGTGGATTTCGCCATTCAGATCCACGGCGGGGCCGGGGTCAGCCGGGACGTGCCGCTGACGGCCTTCTTCAGCCAGGCCCGCAGCCTGCGTCTTGCCGACGGCCCCGACGAAGTCCACAAGAGCGTCATCGCCAAGATGGAAATCGCCAAGCGAGCCAGCCATGGCGACCGTTGACCAGGGGGGCGCCATTCGCCCCGGCGAGGAACTCGACGTGGCGGCCGTGGATCGTTGGCTCAAACAGCAGGACGGCACGCTGACCGGCCAGCCCAACGTCACCCAGTATTCCGGCGGTGCCTCCAACTGGACCTACCGGCTGGAATACCCCCACCGCGACCTGATCCTTCGCCGCCCGCCGGCAGGCACCAAGGCCGCGGGTGCGCACGACATGGCGCGCGAGTATTTCATCCAGACCAGGCTCAAGCAGGCCTACCCGGCCGTCCCGGCGACGGTGGCGCTCTGCCAGGACACGTCGGTGATCGGCTGCGACTTCTATGTCATGGAGCGGATCGCGGGAATCATCCCGCGAGCCAACCTGCCGCGTGAACTGGACTTCACTGCGCCACGTGTGCGCGAGCTGTGCCTGAACGTGCTGGACCAGCTCATCGCCCTGCACCAGGTGGACTACCGCGCCGCCGGACTCGAATCGCTGGGCAAGGGCGCCGGCTACTGCAGGCGCCAGGTCGAGGGCTGGAGCGGCCGCTACGAGAAAAGCCTGACGTGGAACGTGCCGCGCTTTCGCAAGGTGCGCGCCTGGCTTCAGGCCCATGTTCCCGAGGACAGCCGCACCTGCGTCATCCATAACGACTGGCGTTTCGACAACGTGGTGCTGTCCGCGCAAGAACCCACCAGGGTCATCGGGGTGCTGGACTGGGAACTGGCCACGCTGGGCGACCCGCTCATGGACCTCGGCAGCATGCTGGCCTACTGGGTGCAAGCCGACGACAACGCCGTGATGCGTGCGGCGCGCCGCCAGCCGACCCATCTGCCCGGCATGCTGACGCGCCGGGAGGTCGTCGATTACTACCTCGCCAAGACCGGCCTCACTGTGGACAACTGGGTGTTCTACGAAGTCTTTGGGCTGTTCCGCCTGGCCGTCATCGCCCAGCAGATCTACTACCGCTACCACCATGGCCAGACCCGCAATCCGGCCTTCAAGCATTTCTGGCTGATGGTGCATGCCCTGTATTGGCGCTGCCGCAGGCTGATCCGCCAGAGCCAAAGGCGCTGAACATGCCACGCATCATCCTGGTTCGTCATGGGCAGGCCTCTTTCGGTGCAGCGGACTACGACTGCCTGTCCAGCCAAGGCGTCGAGCAGGCCAGACATCTGGGCAAGGTGCTGCACGCGCGTGGAGAGAACATCGACGCGCTCTGGTGCGGCACGCTGCTGCGCCACCAGCAGACCGCAGCAAACCTGTTGCAGGGCAGCGCGTGGGCACTGGAGCCTAGGAGCCTGGCAGGCTTCGACGAATTCGACCATCAGCAGGTGATTGCCCGGTACGAGCCCCGATACAGCAACCACCAAACGATGGTCGACGAGATCGGCGCTGCGACCGATCCGCACGAAGCCTTCGCCAGGATGTACGGCAAAGCCCTGGCACGCTGGTATGGCGGCACGGCTGACAGCGATTACGACGAACCCTGGAACCGTTTCCAGACCCGGTGCCAGTCCGCGCTGGAACAGGTGATCGACCGGGCCGGGCGCGACGAGACGCACCTGGTGGTCACCTCCGGCGGGGTGATCGCCGTGCTTGTCCAAGCCATGCTGGGCCTGGGCAACGCAGCCACGATGCGGATCAACTGGACACTGGCCAACGCGGGCATGACCACCCTGCAAGCTGGCAATACACGCCAATGGCAGCTCCTGAGCCTGAATGAACACTCGCACTTTCGCGGCCACCACCGTTACCTGCTGACCTGGCGCTGAAGGCCAGGCAAGACTCAACCACCATGACACAAGCACGCAAAACCGTTCTGATCACCGGCGCCAGTTCCGGGCTTGGTGCCGGCATGGCCCGGCAGTTCGCCGCGCGGGGCTACGACCTGGCGCTCTGCGCCCGCCGCACGGAACGCCTGCAAACGCTCCAGCATGAACTGCGCAGCGCCTACGGCGTGGCGGTCGAAATCGAGGCCCTGGACGTCAACGAGCATGCCCAGGTGTTCGCGGTCTTCACCGCCTTCGCCCAGCGGTTCGGCCGCCTGGACCGGGTCATCGTGAATGCGGGTATCGGCGAAGGGCGGCGCATCGGCACCGGCCATTTCGCCGTCAACAAGCGCACCGCCGAAACCAACTTCATCGCAGCCCTGGCCCAGTGCGAAGCCGCCGTGGAAATCTTCCGGCGGCAAAACAGCGGGCACCTGGTCGTCATGTCGTCCATGAGCGCCAAGCGCGGCCTGCCCAGGCATCTGACCACCTACGCCGCCAGCAAAGCGGCGGTGGCCCACCTGGCCGAAGGCATCCGAGCCGAACTGCTCCAGACGCCCATCCAGGTCAGCACCCTCTACCCGGGCTACATCCGCACCGAACTCAACGCCGGGGCGAAGAAGCTGCCCTTCGAGATCCCCGAGGCGCTGGGCTGCCAATACCTGGTGCAAGCCATAGAGCGCGCGCCGCACGAGGCCTGTGTTCCTGGCTGGCCCTGGGCCCTGGTAGGCAGGTTGATGCAGATGCTGCCTCTGCGCTGGGTGGCCCGGTTCAGTTGAGCCAACCCGATGGTGGACGGCGCCTCGCAGGAACCCCCAGGACCTCATGTCCAGGGGCGAACAAGGCACTTGACCTTCAATTCAGGTTCAACCCTGGAGCCATGCCGTCTGCAAGAAGGAAAGAGCCACGCAGGCATCCGCAAGGCGCCAACGCCCCAGCGGCCGACAACACCCACGCAACCATCCACACACGCCAAACGACATGAACGCCCTGTTGGTTGGTCACTTCAGGTCGATTCGACCATCCACCTAGACGATCTGTAGAGGCCCTGATCCGGGCAGGCGCGTCACCAGATCGGCGCCCACCAGCCTGGCCGGCGTGTGGGCGCCGCCCGTGGGCCGGGCCGTCATCAGGTGTTCGACCACGGCCAGCGAGCCGGTGATGGTCAGGCTGTAGCCGTTGGCGGTGCGGATGCGCGCGGTCTTTTTCTCTCCGCGCGCATTGGTGGCCTCGCCCCAGACGAAGGTGGGCATCTGCTCGCGCTTTTCCTCGCTGGGCCCCTTCACCGTTCTGGCGATGTGCGCCTTGATCAGCTTCTGCACCCACGACAACCCCAGCAGCGGCCGGACATAGTTGGCGCGCCTGGCGCTGGCGATCATGCGGGGCGAGCCTGGAATGAATGCCTGAATGTTCGGAATGCCGGTGGTGTGGTAGGCGGTGGATACGTCGCCCCAGGGAATGGTCATCGCGTCTTTCTCCCCGTCGCCGAAGTCGATGCGGCGCACCTCGTAGGCCAGCGACACGGTGACGATCTGCCCGTCGCGGCGCACCTTGCCGCCTTGGGCCAATCCCTCTACCGAGGTCTTGGCGGTGCCGGGCGAGAAGCCCGAGCGCGAGTCGAAACCCAGCGCGAGATGCGTGGCATCCGGCAGCGCCGCTTTCAGCGCGGAGGCCACGCAGTCGGTGGGGATGACGTCGAAGCCCACGCCCGGGCACAGCACCACGCCGGCCTCCCGCGCGCGGGCATCAAGCGACTGCGCGTGCTCGAACACGGCAATCTCGCCGGTGATGTCCAGGTAATGCGCACCCGCGCGCAGGCAGGCTTCCATCATCGGCGCGGCGGTGGCCGAGAACGGGCCGGCGCAGTTCAGCACCAGCGCATGGCCCTGGATTTGTGCGGTCAGCGCCGTCACGTCATCGAGACCGAAAGCACGCGCCTCCAGCCCCAAGGTGCGCGCCAGCGCCTCGACGCTTTCGCGCCTGCGGCCCGCCAGCACGGGCTTTAGCCCGCGCCGCGCCGCTTCGCGGGCGATCAGTTCCCCGGTGTAGCCATTCGCACCGTAGATCATCCAGCGCATGTGCTCGGGACTTCCGCTTTGCTTGCTCATTCATCGCTCCTGTTTGGGAGATGGAACAGATCTGACGGCGGGAACCGTCATCGCTTGCTCAAGGCCGGGCGGCTGCTCTGGCTGCACGCCGAGTTGCATTTCTGACAGCACTCGCCTGGCATTCGCGGCGCAATCCATGCCGACAGGTTTGGCTTCAATTTGGGCCAGCAGCGCAAGCAGGTGCGCTCTGTTCTCGGCAAGCTGCACTTGCAATACCTTGATGTCCTGCACCTTGCGGCGCAGGGTGCCGATCAGGTCACCGTGTTCCCAGGTGACCAGGTCGTCAGGCAGCAGCGCGCGTAGCTCGTCCAGGCTGAAGCCTGCTTTCTGCGCGCTCGAAATCAGCCGGAGCACGAGAACCGCATCTTCGGGATAGCTGCGGTAGCCGTTGGCCTGCCGCTCCACCGTCTTCAGCAGGCCAATGCGCTGGTAAAAACGGATACGCGACGGCGCGAGGCCCGTGCGCTGGGCGAGTTCTCCGATCTTCATTGCGATGACGTCTTGTTTTTTCCCAGCGTGAACGAGATGGCCATGTCGGCGAGCTTGCCGAACGGCGCGTGCAGCAGGCCGGGGAAGTTCCAACGGCCCTGCACGAAGACACCCTTGGCATGGCTCATCGCACGGAAGCCCTCGATGCCGTGGTAGGCCCCCATGCCGCTGGGGCCGACGCCGCCGAAAGGCAGATCGTCCTGCGCCACGTGCATCAAGGTGTTGTTGATGCCCACGTTGCCCGACGTGGTACGCGCCAGCAGCCGGGCGCAGTCACCGTCCTCGGCACCGAAGTAGTAGAGCGCGAGCGGGCGAGGCCGCGCGTTCACGTAGGCGATAGCTTTGTCGATGCTGCCGTAGGTGCGCACGGGCAGGATGGGGCCGAAGATTTCCTCCTGCATGAGGGGCGCTTCGTCGCCCGCGTTGACGACGAGCGTCGGCACCAGGGTGCGCTCGCGCCCAGGCAGGTGGGCGGGGCGTTCGCCCACCTCGATCACGCGGGCGCCATTGCGGCGCGCGTCATCGACCAACCCGCGCAGCCGGTCGTAGTGGCGGTCGCTGATGATGGTCGTGTAGTCGGGGCTGGCCGGGCCGTCCGGGTAGAAGCGTTGCACCGTGGCGGTGTACCGGGCGATGAACGCCTCCAGGTCGTCTTCGTGTACCAGGGCGTAGTCCGGTGCCACGCAGGTCTGGCCGGCGTTGGACAGCTTGCCGTACACCAGGCTCTGCACGGTGCGGTCGTTGACGTGGCCGCACGCCACGATGGCGGGGCTCTTGCCGCCCAGCTCCAGGGTCACGGGCACCAGGTTGTCACTGGCGGCGCGCATCACCTTGCGGCCCACCTGCGTGCTGCCGGTGAACAGCAGGTGGTCGAACGGCAGTGCGCTGAACGCGGCGCCGACCTCGGGGCCGCCCAGCACCACGGCCACCTCCTCCTCGGAAAAGGCCTCGGCCAGCATGTGCCGCAGCGCCTCGCTGGTGCGCGGGGTCAGCTCCGAGGGCTTGAGCATGGCGCGGTTGCCCGCGGCCAGCGCGGTGGCCAGCGGCACCAGCGTGAGGGAGATAGGGTAGTTCCACGGCGCCATCACGCCCACGACACCCAGCGGCTGGTATTCCACGTAGGCGCGCGCCGCGCGGTAGAAGAAATGCACATGGCGGCGCTCGCGCTTCATGAAGCGGCGCAAGTGGCTGGAGAGGTAGTCGATGGCCTGGACGACGCAGGCCAGCTCCATGATGTCAGTCTCATGGCGCGAACGGTTGCCGAAATCGGCGCTGACCGCATCCTTGATCGCTTCGCGGTGCGCGAGCACGGCGGCGCGCAACCGGGCGAGCCGGGCCTTGCGCAGCGGCAGGCCCGGCGGGCCGTCGTGCAGGAATGCGTGGCGTTGCCGGTGCAGCAGGTCGGCCATGCGGGTGCTGTCTTCATCGAGCGTCATGATGTTTCTCCGGCGGTTAGGGCTTCAGCGGCTTGGGCGCGTACAGCGCCGCCTGGAAGTTGGGCACGTACTCGTACTTGACCATCTTTCCCAGCTTCAGCGACTCGATGAAGCGCGAAAGGCTGCCGTCCGTCAGCGTGAGCTTCACGGCGTCCGCGCTGGACGTGCTGGCGTGTCGCAACTGGCGGGAAGTGCTGTAGCCAGTGGTCAGTTGCCCTTGCTGGTCGATGTTCGTGAAGCGGGTCGTCACCCGATTTTCCTTGCTGGAAGAAACGTCGAGCTTGCGCGTCTGAAGCGTGACGTCCAGCGCCTGGGTTTCGCTGTCGAAGATTTTTACGACGACGTTGTTCTCATCCTCGTTGTAGTCGATGCGCGTCAGCCACTTGGGCAGGTTGTAGCCAACCACGCCGCGCACCTCGGCCAGTTCGGTATCGACGGGCAGCTTCAGCACGTAGCCCCAGAAGTCATCGGAAAACGACTGACCCATCAAGGAGAACGGCCCCCAGCTCGACGAGCCGGGTTTGTTGGTGACGACGGACAGGCCGATCTCGTTGTAGCGGTCGTTGTCGCAGTAGTGGTAGGCGTAGGCGGTCAGCGCGACAACGCCCCGGCCCGGCCACACTTGCAGCGGCTGCACCTGTTCCAGAACCTCGGGCGGCATCAACTCGCGCAGCCGTGCCAGATCGGCGGTGAAGATGGCCGTTACACGGCTGTTTTCGTAATAGAAGTTCGGCGAATAGCTTTCAAAGCCAATATCGACCTTTTCCTTGGCGATCCCCTTGAACCAGCTCAGGTCGGTGCCCGGCGACTCGGCGGCGATGACGGAAAGCGGCGGATTGGAGCGGAAGCGATCGTACAGGCCGCCTTTCACCACGGGGACATCGTGGTCACCGATCTTGATTACTGTGGTCTCGGTCGCTTGCGCGAATGTAGCCGCAGCCAGCAGGCATGCGCCGAAGATGGGGGCCAGGGAAGTGATTTTCATAGTGTTGCCTCGGAGATGAAATGACATCACCGCAGAGCATAAGTTTTAAGTTAACTTCAAGGTCAACCCCCTCGTGTCAGCTCACGCTCAATCGAGCATTCCGCCTCGACGATGTGCCGCTACCTGCTCAGCCAGTTTCTTTCCCCGATCACAAACAAAGGGCAAGACCAGTGGGGCGGTTCGGTCGAGAATCGGGCATGGCTGCTGGTCGAGATCGTCAAAGGCGTTCGGGCCAGTGTGGGCAAGCAGTTCGCAGTTGCAGTCAAGATCAATTCAGCGGACTTTCAACGCGGGGGTCAGTTCGGATGATGTCAAGAGGGTCATCGAGATGCTCAATCCCCTGGGGGTCGATCTGATCGAACTGTCAGGCGGCAGCTACGAGGCGCCCGCCATGCACGGGCAGGCCCGCGACGGTCAGACCCTGGCACGTGAAGCCTACTTCCTGGAGTTCGCCAGGGACATCTCATCGGTGGCGACGATCCCGATCATGGTCACCGGCGGCATCCGCCGATTGCAGAACAGGTCTTGAACAGTGGAATAGAGATGGTGGGTATGGCCACTGCATTGGCGATGGACCCACATCTGCCGAAAGTGTGGCGTGAAGGTGCTCGGAATGCACCGATGATGCGAGGCATCACCTGGAAGAACAAGGTGCTTGCATCCATCGGCTACATGGCGATGGTGAAGCATCAGATGCGTCGGTTGAGTCTGGGGCGGACGACCAATCCCAACGTGTCTCCTGTGTGTGCGCTCCTGGAGCAACAGGTGGACACTGTCATTCGCAACGCCAGATACCGCCGCTGGATTCGGCGCCTGTCACAGGCTTGACGCTGCAGCCAACGGAGTCATCCGTTGGCTGCGCCTCGCGCAATGCCGATCATGTAGTCGATCATCTGGTCTTGCTGTTTGCACAAATGCACGCCCGCACGGTCGAGTTCATGGTGCAGGGCCAGTCCACTGAGCATCGACAGCAGGGCCTCGGCGACCATTTCGGCATCAATTTCCCCATGGAACTCACCCGATGCACGCCCATCCAGAATCAAGTGGATGATCTTCGTGCTCAGCGCCTGGTAGTAGGCGCGTATCTCATCTATGCCTGAATGGTGCCTGGCCACGGCCTCGATGACGGACAGAAGCAGCCCGTCCTCTCTGCTCATGCGTTCGAGCAGAAGTGCCAGTGTCTTTCGCAGGTTTTGCGTCGCCCCGGCATCGCCATCGACGATATTGTCGATGGCACTCAAGGTCTGACTGGTGAATTCACGGATGAGTGCCAGCCTGATTTCCTCTTTTGAAGCGAAGTGGAAGTACACACCGCCCTTCGTGAGTTGCGCGGCATCCGCGATGTCGCTCACCGACGTTTCCGTGTAGCCCCGCCTGGCAAAGCAAAGCTGGGCGGCTTTCAGGATGGCCTCTCGCCGCACCGATTCCGGCAATTTTCTCCGGGTACTTTTCTTCGGCGCATCGGGCAAGGTGAGTTTCCTTCATCAAGCAACAGGGAGGCGCCTGATTCTATATGGAGCCTCCCGGATCATTCATGAATTTTGTCAGCACCCCTCCGACTTGTCTGGCGTGCTGGCGTCGGCGCATAACACCCTAGCAGTTTTCTGCGCCCGCGCCGACATCGGGCGCGGGCAGCAGATGCTTGCGAATCAACAAGGCATGAGATCCGAGTCCCACTTGAGGAACGCATGGGGACGGAAGTTATCCGGATCAATCTCGGCGACAACCGAACCTTTCAGCATGGCATTGTCCCCCACGGTGTACATGGCACCCAGGATCTTGACCACCTCCACTTCCGCCCACGGATCATCCAGCGAGAACGCGAGGTTGACCGTGGCCTTGCCGACCTGGAGGGCCTTGGGATGGATGACGGTTTCCTGCCGAACCAGCCTGGGGCTGAACTCGAAGCCCGAACTGTCAGGCGTGATGAAATGCTTGACGTTGTAGGAAAGCCCACGGACCTTGCCATCGGCCGTGCTGGTGGAAAGCATGAACTGCTGCATGGCCTCGGCGTCATTGAACGGCGCATCCAGGTCGGCACTCAGCTCCACGAAGCGATGACCCTTGCGCTCGACCCAGCCCTGAACCCTGGCGCCCTCCTTGGCGAAATGGAAGGTCGCCATCTTCTTCGGAAACCCGAATACCTCACGCCCTCCCGCCATGGCAATGTCGTTGTCGACGGGCATCGACAGACAGTAATTGCCCTCCTCGCCGTTGTAGGAGGCGCGCACGAACAAGGCGGCCTCGTGGTAGGTCACGCCAAAGTTGGTGGCCGGGTACCACCCGATGAAGGCGAATGCCAATGGCGCTGCTGCTGGCTTCAGCGGTGCGGGCAAGAGCCGCTCGATGATCTCTGGCCTGGTCTCCCAGGCAACCGTCAGCATCTCGGCCCCAAAGAAGTCAACCGACTCCCTTTTCTTGCTTTCGATTTCATCAATGGTCTTCACGAAGCTCATTTCAGTTTCCTTTCGATTCGTATGGAGGGATTCGTCGGAAGGGCTCGAATGGCTCCCCTGGGGGCCTTGAGCATGAACAGTCCGCTCAAGGACAGGGCACACCCGGAAGGTCAAACAATACATACCGACCAGTCGGAATGTATTTGAGCATTGTGATGTGGTCAACGGGGAATTCCGTGTGAACCACTCAAGTCTGGGGGGCAGATGGCACCGGCCACACGCGAGCCTCAATCGGGGAGCTTTGCAATGAGCACGACCAAGAAGCTGCGGCTCGGGCTGCTGCCCAGGACCGAGAACGTCAAGGTATCCTGCGCGAGGTCGGCGGCCTGCTGCGAGCAGCCGACCTCGCGCCCCAGCCAGGCGAGCAGCCAGCCGTGGTGGTCCTGGTAGAGCGTGGAAATCGATTCGGGCGTTGCCGCGCTGCTCACGCAAATCTCCGGGGAAAAGCGCCGCCGGGCGATGGGGTGGCTCGCCTTTATTATTGCGAATCGTTCCCATTTTTTGATTTGCCATGCGACGTCAAATCGTATGCAAGGCGGCCGGGTGAGGCCGGGGAGGGCAGATCGGTCTGGCGCTTCCAGCCTGGCGGGGGCATGGCGTCCCGTGCATGGGAACAGGCCGGGGGCTGTGGTTCTGCTGCTTGCCCTAGATAGAAAGCACGTTCCGGGCGATAATCGCGGGCTACGCCTGGAGGGGATACCGAAGTAATGAAGCGTGTGGACGATTTTCGCCTGATGTTCGGCAAGCAGGAGTTCGTGCCGATCATGATAGGCGGCATGGGGGTGGACATCTCGACCGCCGAACTCTCGCTGGAGGCCGCGCGGCTGGGAGGCATCGGTCACATCTCGGATGCCATGGTCCCCACGGTCACCGACCGCCGCTTCAAGACCAAGTACGTCAAGAACAAGCTGCAGCAGTACAAGTTCAACGTCGAGAACTCCGACAAGTCGGTGGTGCAGTTCGACCTGGGCCTGCTGGCCGAGGCCACCGCCCTGCACGTCGGGCGCACCATGGAGGCCAAGCGCGGCCCCGGCATGGTGTTCATCAACTGCATGGAAAAGCTGACGATGAACGCCCCCAGGGAAACCCTGAAGGTGCGCCTGACGGCCGCGCTGGATGCGGGCATCGACGGCATCACGCTGGCGGCCGGCCTGCACCTGGGTTCCTTTGCGCTGATCGAGGACCATCCGCGCTTCCGCGACGCCAGGCTGGGCATCATCGTCTCGTCGCTGCGCGCGCTGCAGCTCTTCCTGAAGAAGAGCGCGCGCACCAACCGTCTGCCCGACTACGTGGTGGTGGAAGGCCCGCTGGCCGGCGGCCACCTGGGCTTCGGCATGGACTGGTCGCAGTACGACCTGGCCACCATCGTCGCCGAGATCCGCGCCTGGCTGCAGGCCGAACAGCTCGACATTCCGCTGATTCCCGCCGGCGGCATCTTCACCGGCAGCGACGCGGCGGCCTTCCTGGAGGCCGGCGCGGCCGCCGTGCAGGTGGCCACGCGCTTCACCGTGACCAAGGAGTGCGGCCTGCCGGAAGACGTGCAGCAGGAATACCTGCGCGCCAGCGAGGACGACATCGAGGTCAACCTGATTTCGCCCACCGGCTATCCGATGCGCATGCTCAAGGGCAGCCCGGCGATCGGCAACGGCATCCGCCCCAACTGTGAGGCCTACGGCTACCTGCTCGATGCCAAGGGTAGCTGTCAGTACATCGATGCCTACAACCGCGAGATGGCGCAGTTGCCGGAGGGCATGAAGGTCAAGGTGTGGGACAAGACCTGCCTGTGTACCCACATGCGCAATTTCGACCTGTGGACCTGCGGGCACTACACCCACCGCCTCAAGGACACCACGCGCAAGGACGAGGACGGCCGCTACCGCATCCTCTCCGCCGAGCACGTGTTCCACGACTACCAGTTCTCCACCGAGCACCGCATCGCCCTGCCGGAAGCCTGAGTCTTCCGCGTGCGCACGCCGCCCCGTGCGGGGCGGCGGCGTTCAGCCGAGGTCGATGTACACCGCTTCGTCCAGCGTGATCTCGTCGCAGTTCGCGCCGGGGCCGGCGCGGTCGATCACCAGGAAGTCGCTTTCCGCCTGCAGCGCCAGCAAGGGGTGGTGCCACACCCCGGCGGCGTAGTTCACGCCCTGGTCCGCGCGCGCCAGGAATACCCGCAGATTCTCCGTGGCCGGGCGTTCGCCCGGCGGCGCCACGACCACCAGATAGGGCCGGCCCGAGAGCGGCATGAAGGCCTGGCTGCCGCGCGGGTGGCGCTCCAGCATGCTCACCTCGAAGGGCAGCGCGCGTGGCTGGGCGCGGAAGATGGACACGATGGCGTGCCCGTCCTCGCCCGGATCGATGCGCGCCAGATCGTGGTAGCGCACCGTGCTGCCCTGGTTGATGGGGAACTGGCGCGTGGCGGCGCCGGCCTCGATGACTTCGCCGAACGGCGCGAAGGCCGCCGCGTCCAGCGCCGTGGCGCGCAGCGGCTTCATGCGGCCGGCGTGCCCCACAGACGCACGCGCGACAGGCCGCCGTCCGGGATCACGTTGATGCGCACATGGGTCACCGTGCCCAGGGCCGCCAGTTCGGCGGCGAACTCGTGGATGGCGTCGGCGGAAAGCTTCTGCTCCGGCAGCAGGATGGGCCAGAACATGCTCTGCGCGACGATGGAGCGCTCGTCGCCGCCTTCCACGCGCGCGGCCTGGATGCTGGCGCGGTCCGGGTAGTTGCCCTTGTAGTGCGCGGTGTCGAGTTCCACGCGCGCGATGCTGCCCGGCGCGCCCAGCGCGACGATGCACCAGTCGTTGCCCGGTTCGCGGCGGCGGCGGGTTTCCCAGCCGTCGCCCATGTCCACGCCGCGCCCGGGCAGCAGCAGATTGGCCACCGAGCCGTAGTGCGAGTCGTTCCAGGCCACCGCGTAGCCACCGTTTTCCAGCGCGGCGAGGTCGTGCAGGCCGTTCCTGCCGGCGCCGTCGAAACGCGCCTGCGGGCGGCCATAGACGCGCAGGCGGGCGATGCCGCCGTCCGGATAGATGTGCACACGCAGATGGGTCCAGGTGCCGGCGGATTCCACCTTGAGCACGTGATGGGCGTTCGGCCCCAGGCCGGTGGACGCCAGCACGGGGGTCCATTCCAGTTTGGCGAGTTCATCCGGGTCGTCGGTGGCGGCGGAAACCGCCTCGATGGCCACGGCGGGCGCGTAGTTGCCGGTGAAGTGGGCGGTGTCCACGTCGAAGCCGTAAATGACGCCGGGGCGGGCCAGCTTGACCAGGCACCAGTCATGGCCGGCGGTGCGCTTGCGGCGGGTTTCCCAGCCGTCCATCCATTTGCCGTTGTCGTCGTACTTGCCGGGGATGAACACCGCCGGTTCGGGGTTGAGCATGCGCGAGACGTCGGCGAAGAAGTCGTCGCTGGCGTACAGCGCGCGCGCGCCCAGGCGCGGGTCGGCGAGGTTGACCGAGCGGCGGGCCCAGTCGGGCAGGTCGGCGGGGGGGGCGATCAGCATGGTCGTGGTGTTCCTGTTGCGGGGTTCGTCGGGTAAGGGACCGGCGGGCTTACATGACCGCGCGGGTGAAGTTTGCCAGTTCGGGCGTCTGCGGGTCGGCAAGGATGATCCTGGGGTCGCCGCTTTCATGGATGCGCCCGTGGTGCATGAAGATGAGCTTGTTGCCCACGTCGCGCGCGAAGCGCATTTCGTGGGTGACCATGATCAGCGTCATGCCCTCGGCGGCCAGTTGCTGCACCACCGCCAGCACTTCATTGACCAGTTCCGGGTCCAGCGCCGACGTGATTTCGTCGCACAGCATCACCTTGGGGCGCATGGCCAGCGCGCGGGCGATCGCCACGCGCTGCTGCTGGCCGCCGGAAAGCTGGTCGGGGAAGGCGTGGAACTTGTCCGACAGGCCGACCTTGAGCAGCATCTCCTTGGCGATGTCTTCGGTTTCCTTTTTGGATAATTTCTTCACCACGGTGGGCGCCAGCATGACGTTCTGCCCGGCGGTCAGGTGCGGGAACAGGTTGAACTGCTGGAATACCATGCCGACCTTCTGGCGCAGCGCGCGCAGGTCGCCCTCGCCGTGGTGCAGGGCGGTGCCGTCGACCACCAGTTCGCCCTCGTCGATGCTCTCCAGGCCGTTGATGGTGCGCAGCAGGGTGCTCTTGCCCGAGCCGCTGCGGCCGATCAGGGCGATCACGTCGCCTTGCTCGACCTGCAGGTCGATGCCCTTGAGGACGTGGTTGGTGCCGAAATGCTTGTGCAGGCCGGAAATGCTAACGAGCGACATGGAATTTCCTCTCCAGGCTTTTCGCGTAGAGCGACAGGGGATAGCACAGGGCGAAGTAGCCGGCGGCCACCAGCCCGAACACCAGGAAGGGCTGGAAGGTGGCGTTGGCCAGCATCGAGCCGGTCTTGGTGAGTTCGGTGAAGCCGATGATGGAGGTCACCGCCGTGCCCTTGACCACCTGCACCGAGAAGCCGACGGTGGGCGCGATGGCCACGCGCAGCGCCTGGGGCAGGATCACGTGGCGCATCTGCTGGGTGAAGCCCAGCGCCAGGCTGGCGGAGGCCTCCCACTGCCCGCGCGGCACGGATTCCACGCAGCCGCGCCAGATTTCCGCGAGATAGGCGCTGGTGAACAGCGTGAGGCCCAGCGCGGCGGCCAGCCAGGGCGAAACGTCGATGCCCGCGAGCGGCAGGCCGAAGAACACGATGAAGAGCTGCATCAGCAGCGGCGTGCCCTGGAACAGTTCGATGTAGCCCTTGGCCAGCGCCTGCGCCACGCGGTTGCGCGCCATGCGCAGGAAGAGCACCAGCAGACCGGCCGTGCCCCCCAGCACGAAGGCGATCAGCGACAGGGCCAGCGTCCACTTGCCGCCTTCCAGCAGGTTGCGGACGATGTCCCAGGTGGTGAATTGGACGAACATCAGCGCGGCCTCCCGACGATGAAGCGCTGCCCCAGGCGCATCAGCAACTGGCGCACCAGCAGGGCCATGGCGAAGTACAGGGCGGTGGCGAGGAAGAAGGTTTCGAAGGCGCGGAAGTTGCGCGACTGAATGAAGTTGGCCGCGAAGGTGAGTTCCTCGGCGGCGATCTGCGAGCACACCGCCGAGCCCAGCATGACGATGATCACCTGGCTCACCAGCGCCGGCCACACGCGCGCCAGCGCGGGGCGCAGTACCACGTAAACGAAGGTCTGCGCGCGGTTCAGCGCCAGCGAGGCGGCGGCTTCCATCTGTCCGTGCGGAGTGGCTTCGATGCCGGCGCGGATGATCTCGGTGGAATAGGCGCCCAGGTTGATCACCATGGCGAGAATCGAGGCTTCCCAGCCGGAGAGCTTGACGCCCAGCGCGGGCAGACCGAAGAAGATGAAAAACAGCTGCACCAGGAAAGGCGTGTTGCGGATGGCCTCCACATACACGCCGAATGCGGCCGAAAACGGCTGGATGCGCCACGCGCGGCAGATGGCGCCGAGCACACCGAGGGCGATGCCCAGCACGGCGCCGGCGGCGGTCAGGCCCAGGGTGGCGGCCGCGCCCTGCAGCAGCAGGTCGGTATGCGCCAGCACCGGGGCGAAGTCGAACTGGTAGGCCATGGATCGTCCTGTGGCGTACGGGAAGAGATGGCCGGGCGCCGCACGCGGCGCCCGGCGCGCGGCGGCTTACAGATCGGCCGGCAGGGGGGCCTTCAGCCAGCGCTGGGAGACGGCTTCCAGGGAACCGTCGGTCTTGGCCTTGGCGATGATTTCATTGACGCGGGTGAGCAGGGCGGACTGGCCCTTGGCCACGCCCACGTAGCACGGCGAGTTCTTGATGAGGAACTTGGCGGACAGGCGGCGCAGCTTGGTCAGGTCATTGACCGCCGCGGCCACCACGTTGCCGGTGGCGATGAACTGCACCTGGCCGGTGAGGTAGGCGGAGATGGTGGCGTTGTTGTCCTCGAAGCGGCGGATGGTCACCTTGTCGGAGGCGATCTTGCTCAGTTCCAGGTCTTCCACCGAGCCGCGGGTCACGCCCACGGTCTTGCCGTCCAGGTCGGCGACCGTTGCCACCGCCGCATCCTCGGGGCCGAACACGCCGTTGAAGAAGGGCGCGTAGGCGTCGGAGAAATCGATCACCAGTTCGCGCTCGGCGTTCTTGCCCAGGCTGGAGATCACCAGATCAGCCTTGCCGGTGGTCAGGAAGGGGATGCGGTTGGTGCTGGTCACCGGAATCAGCTCCACCTTCACGCCCAGCTCCCTGGCGATCAGCGCGGCGGTGTCGATGTCGTAGCCCTGTGGCTTGAGGTCGGTGCCCACGCTGCCGAAGGGCGGGAAATCCTGCGGCACGGCGACGCGCAGCGTGCCGTTGCGCTGGATGTCGGCCAGGGTGTCGGCGTGGGCGGGCAGGCTGGCGCAGGCCAGCAGGGCGGCACCGGCGAGGGCGCTGCGGAGGAAGTTGCGGCGTTGGTTGGACATGGCAAGGCTCCTAGGGACGGGGGGAAGAAGGGGTGTCGGGTCTGGCGAAGTCGATGCCTGTTCGTGCCGCGGCCGAATCCAGATGCGCGCGCATGGCCCGCGCCGCCGCCGCGCCGTCGCCCGCCTCGATGGCCGCGAGGATGGCGCGGTGCTCGTCGGCGGGCGCCCACATGCCGCCCACGTCGGCGAACGGCAGGCGCAGGCAGTGGGCGATCTGGGCGGAGAACTGCGCGGCCGCCGCGCGCATCAGCGGATTGCCGGACAGGCCCGCCAGGCGCAGGTGGAAGCGCAGATCCATCTCCGAGGCGTGCACCAGATCGCCGGCCGCCAGCGCGTTTTCCATTTCCTGCTGGATGGCGTGCAGTTCCGCGTGGTCGGCGGCGCTGGCGCGCTGCGCGGCGAGGCCCGCCCAGGCCGGTTCGAGCGCCTGGCGGAACTCGAACAGGGCGTTGGGCGGCACCGCCGACGGCCCGGCGGGCACGTGCTCCGGATCGGCCTTGCGGCCCCAGGTCACCAGCACGCCCTTGCCCGCCTGGGCGCGCACCAGGCCGAGGGCTTCGAGCATCGAGACGGCCTCGCGCAGCGAGGCGCGGCTGATGTTCAGGCTCTCGGCCAGTTCGCGCTGGGCGGGCAGCATCGCGCCCTGGGCGAATTCACCCGAGACGATGCGGCGCTGGAGGGCTTGGGCGGCAATGCTGGAGACGCTGGGCATGGACGATGGATGCGCTGATTGAACAGGACCGACCGGTCAGACCAGTCAGGCCAGACAAAGCATTCAGCGTGCCAAGGGGTGTTTTGCGTCGAAATGCGGTGAAAGTCTGGAAAATGAGACCAACTTCGCGCTACGCGAAGTGTGCTTGCGCACCGCCGTGGGGAGGTCGGTGGTGCGCGCGCTTGCTCATGGTGCGCCGCAGCGGCTTCAGCGGATGTTGTCGGACTGGAACAGCACGGCCTGATCGCCGACGAAGCTGACATTGATCGAGCGCTGCTCGTTGCCCCAGGTGCAGTTGCGCGCGGCGAGCAGGTCGCTGCAGCTGTCCGGCTTGCCGAGGATGGCGCGCACTTCCTCGTAGCTCATGCCGGGCTTGAGGCGGTTGTAGTTCTCGGCGGTGAGCTTGGTGCAGCCAGCCAGCGCCGCCACGGCGAGTACCGGTACCAGCAGGGTGATGGTTTTCATGTGCCGCTCCCAGCAAATATCACGAGGTGATTATGCCGGCCCTGGAACGCCGGCGCGACGGGCGGCGGGTGCGGGTAGACTGGGGCATTGTTTCCATTTGTCTCCCCGCATGCCCGTCCCGATGCGTCCACTTGCCGTCCGCGTCGCTTCCGCTATGTTCGCGTTGTGCGGCGTCGCGCCCTGCGCGCCGGCATCCGGCGCTGCCGCGCCGCTGGTGGCGGTGGATATCGGCCATACCGAGGCGGCGCCGGGCGCGATGAGCGCGCGCGGGCGTAGCGAGCTGTCCTTCAACCGCGAACTGGCCGCGCATCTGGTGGAGGCGCTGCGGGCGCGCGGCCTGCGCACCTTGCTGATCAACGCCGACGGGCGCATCGCCTCCCTGCAGGAGCGCCCGCGCGCGGCGGCCGGGGCGGGCGCGGATTTCCTCGTGTCCATCCACCACGATTCGGTCGGCGAGCACGAGTTGCGGGCCTGGCACTGGGCCGGCCGCCGGCAGTTCTACAGCGACCGCTGGGCCGGCCATTCGCTGTTCGTCTCGCGCGCCAACCTGGACACCGCGCGCAGCGTGCTGTGCGCGCGGGCGATGGGCGCGCGGCTGCAGCGCGGCGGGTTCGCGCCCACGCACAAGAACGGGCAGCGCCGCGAATATGCGGACCATGCCCATGCGGTGCATTACTACGATGAACTCGCGGTGCTGCGCCATGCGCGGATGCCAGCGGTGCTGTTCGAGGGCGGAGTGATCCGCCACCGCGCAGAGGAGCTGCGCCTGGCCGACCCGCTCCATCAGGCGCGCATGGCCGACGAGCTGGCCACCGCCATCGCCGCCTGCCTGCACGCGGGGAAGCCGGCGGATGACGAGGCGACTGCCGATGCGCGCGGCGAGCGGATACCGCCGGTGCTGCCGGCGGAGGATTGAAAAGAGCGCGCCCGGGAGCCGCCCACCGCCCACGCACGGCGGGCGGCGACGTTCAGATGCTGAACTGGCCGACGGACTTGCGCATGCGCCCCACGGCCTGTTCCAGGCTGGAGACGGCGCCGTGGGTTTCGCTGACCACGGCCATGTTGCGGTCGGTCATGCTGGCCACGCGCTCGACGTTCTGTGCCATGGAGACCATCGCGTCCTGCTGTTCGGCGGAGGAGTGCGAGATGTCGTTGACCATCTCCAGCGTCAGACGCATCTGCTGGTTGATGTCGCGCAGCGCATGCTGGGCCTCCTGCACCAGGGTCACCCCGCTTTCCACCTGCTGGGCGCCGGAGCGCATGCCGTCCACGGCCTTCTGCGTCTCGACCTGGATGGCGCCGACCATGCCGCCGATTTCGGCGGTGGCCTGGCTGGTGCGTTCGGCGAGCTTGCGCACCTCGTCGGCGACCACGGCGAAGCCGCGCCCCTGTTCGCCGGCGCGCGCCGCCTCGATGGCCGCGTTGAGCGCCAGCAGATTGGTCTGGTCGGCGATCTCGCGGATGACGCCGGTGATGCGGGAGATCTCCGCGGATTGCGAGCCCAGCAGTTCCACCTGCTCGGCGGTGTCGCGCACGGTGCAGGCAAGGTCGTGGATGGTCGCGCTGGCCTTGGAGGACAGTTCCGCGCCGCGCTCGGAAACCTCGCTGGCGGTCTGCGCCGCGCTGCGCGTGGCGGCGGCATGCTCGGCGACCTCGCCGATGGAGACGGTGATCTGCTGGATGCCGGCTGCCGCGCTGGAGGTGGCTTCGCCCTGCACCTGCGCGGCATCGTTGACCCGGCCCACGCCGCTGCCGACCTCGGAAGACACCTTGGCGACCTGCTCGGCGGTATCGCCCATGCCTTGCATGGTGGCCTGCACGGAGGACACGAAGCGATCCACTTCGAGTGCGATGTCGCCGAGCCCGTCACGACGCTTCAGCTCGAAGCGCCGGCGCAGGTCGCCGGAGGCCAGCAGCCCGCCCAGGTAGTCGCGCAGGGCGGCCGTATCGGCATGCAGGCCGGGCAGGAAGCCGAAGAGGAAGTACAGTGCCCACAGCAGGCCGACCGAGCCCGCGCCGATGCCGAGCAGGGCGCCGATCCCGGTGGCGTTCAGCCCTGCGGTGAGCGCGGCGCCGGCCAGCGCCAGCAGCAGCACGCCGGCACCGGCCAGTTGCACCGGGGCGGAACGCAGGCGGGCCGGCAGGGAGATGCGCGCGGGTACGACGCGGCCGTGCAGCACGGTGATCGAACGGTCTCCGGAACGGATGCGCCGGTAAGCGTTTTCCGCCGCCGAGACTTCTTCGCGCGTGGGCCGCGAGCGCACCGACTGGTAGCCCACCACGCGGCCGTTCTCGCGCACGGGGGAGGCGTTGGCCACCACCCAGTAGTAGCCGCCGTCGCTGCGCCGGTTCTTCACCAGGCCGCGCCACGGGCGTCCGTCCTGCAGATCGCGCCACATGTCGGCGAAGGCCTCGGGCGGCATGTCCGGATGGCGCACCATGTTGTGCGGCTGGCCGATCATGTCCTCGCGCTGGTATCCGCTGATCTTCGCGAAGGCGTCGTTGGCTTCGACGATGATGCTTTGCAGGTCGGTGCGCGAGTAGATGAACTCGCCTTCCGGTAGCAAGGTTTCTACGTTGTTGACGGGGAGGTTCTTGCGCATGGCTCTCACGAGGGGAGGGGTGCGAGGGGCGCGATCCGCCGCCCAACCCGCTGATTCGGCTGTCCGTTCTGGTACGGACCGGGACCGGAGCCGGTTTATTATGCGGGAAAGCCTAGCACGAACGTAATAACTTGCCCCATAAGAACATCATTATTTACGATGATGTTGATTGGATTGCCCGTGACGTAGGTCACGCCCGTCTTCAAATGAAATGTGGCGATTTGTGTCTTGTGGAAAGGGCTCAGGCCAGACCGAGCAGACCGGCCAGCGCGCCCAGCATCAGCAGCCAGATCGGTGCCACGCGGGTTTTCAGCAGTATTCCCAGGGTGATAGCGATGAGCGCCAGCGTGCCGACGCGCTGCCCGGCATTGGCGAGATAGGGCCGGGCGATCAGCCAGCCGGTGGCCAGCAGCAGGCCAATGGCCACCGGCGCGAGGCCGGCGGTGAATGCGCGGGCGCCGGCGGTATGGCGATGCGCCCGCGCCCAGCGTCCGATGCTCAGCGAAAGCAGGGTGGAGGGCAGCAGAATGCCTGCCAGGGTGGCGAATGCCCCGGTCAGGCCGGCCAGTTGATAGCCCAGCAAGGGCACGAACAGCACGTTGGGCCCCGGTGCGGCCTGCGCGAGCGCGACCGCCGAGGAAAACGTGGCATCGTCCAGCCAGCCCCGCCCGTCGACCAGATAGCGGTGCAGTTCCGGCGCCGTCGCCATCGCGCCGCCGATGGACAGCAGCGAGAGCACCAGCAGGCGCCCGAGCAGATCCGCCAGGTCGGCAAGCGGCAGCGCGTTCATTGCCCCTCTCCCGCACGGCGCAGGCGTCTCCAGGCCAGCCACCAGCCCAGGCCGCCGAGTCCGCCGACCGCCCAGGGCAATGGAACGCGCAGAATGGCCACCGCGACCAGCGTGGCGAGAACCAGCGCGGCGCAGCCCGCCACGCCGAGCGGGTTGCCGCGCAGTCCGCCGATCAGCTTGATCGCCGTGCCCGCGATCAACCCGGCGGCCACCGCGCCCATTCCGCGCAACGCGTCGGCCACCGCGGGCAATTCCGCGAAGCGCACGTAGCCGGCGGCGAGCACCAGCACGATGGCCAGCGGGGCACCCAGCATGCCGGCCAGTGCGGCGGCGGCTCCGCGCCAGCCAAAGAAACGGTCGCCCAGCAGCAGCGCCATGGTGACGATGTTGGGGCCGGGCAGCAGTTGGGAGAGCGCGTAGACCTCGATGAATTCTTCCCGGCTCAGCCAGCGCTTGCGTTCCACCAGTTCGCGTTGGGCGATCGCCAGCACGCCACCGAAACCCTGCAGGGCGAGGGCGGTGAAAGTGAGGAACAGATCGAGCGGCGAGCGCGGAGCGAAGGCCGCCCCGGTGCGTGGTGAAGCAGCCATGAATCAGCCGGACAAAAAGCGGGGAGGCAGATTAGCACGTACTTTCGCGGTTTTCGGGCGATTTGCGGATTGCTCCGCAAAGTCGTATGCAAGAAGCGTCCTGATATGCCCTTCGCAATATACGTGCGAATGCGTGGATACCTTGTTCGCGCTGGCCAGGCAGGGATTCCGGGATGCTCGGAATGGCTATTCCTGCATGCCGAAAGGGTGCCGTGGAAGCTTCTCCAAAAGCGATAAGTTATTAATTTTTCAGGCGTTGCAAGGTGTTTCCCGACGGTGCAGGATTGTTGCCAATGCCCGCCGAACGGTGCTTTCCGCCGCCTGCGCGGGCTGTCCGGGCGGGGCCGGGGCGCTTCCGCTTCCCGGCCTGGCGAGCGGGTATCCGAGCGGTAGGGGGAGACACCATGAGAGTGAATCAACCGGTCACCGATGTCGAAACCGAAGTCCCCGACGGGCGCTTCATCCACAGCCGCACGGATCTGAAGGGACGCATCGTCGATGCCAACGATCTGTTCATCGAGCTTTCCGGGTTCACCCGCGAGGAACTGATCGGCCAGCCGCACAACCTGATCCGTCATCCCGACATGCCGGCGGAGGCCTTCGCCGACCTGTGGAACTGCCTGAAGGGCGGCGAGGTGTGGCGCGGATTCGTGAAGAACCGGCGCAAGGATGGCGGCTACTACTGGGTGGAAGCCTTTGCCTCGCCGGTGCGCGAGAACGGCCAGATCGTCGGCTACGAGTCGGTGCGGCGGCGTGCCGATCCGGCGCGCGTGCGGGCAGTGGAGCGCCTGTACCGGCGTTTCCGCGCAGGACGGGCGCGCGGGCTGGCGATCCGCAATGGCCAGGTGGTGCGTACCGGGTTGCTCGGCGGCCTGCTTGGCATGAGCATGCGTGCGCGCCTGGCCGTCGGCATGGTGGCCATCCTGCTCGCCGTGCTGGCCGCCGGGGTAACCGGCTACGTGGGCCTCAAGGCCGCCAGCGATGCCATGCAGTCGGTGTACAACAACCGCTTGCTGGTGGTCAGCGAACTGGCCGACGTGCGCGATGCGGCCAATCAGGCGCGCATGGTGCTGGCGACCGCCGACGATGACATGCTGGCCGAGCGGATGGCCCGCATCGACACCGAGGCCGAGCGTCTGCGCGTGCGCTGGCAGGAGTACCGCGCCACCCCGCTGTTGCCCGACGAACGCCGTCTGGCCGACGATCTCGACGGGCTGTTCAGCAGCTTCTTCCGCTATGTGGACGATGGCCGGCGCTTGCTGGCCGCCAATGATCCGGTGGCGGCGCGTCTTCTGTCGCGCGACGACGCGCGCTTCGATCACGAGCGCATGGCCAGCCTGCTCGACAGCCTGGTCGATGTGCAACTGCGCGTGGGCGAGGAGGAGATGCACGCGGCCGAGGGGCGCTACCAGGGAGCGCTGGCCCTGTTCGGCACACTGATCCTGCTGGTGCTGGCCTTCGAGGCGTATCTGTTCCTCTACGTGCGCGGCGTGGTGCGCGACCTGCGCGAACTGGAACAGATGGTGGTGCTGGCGCAGCGCGAGGGCGATCTGCGCCGGGTGGTGCGTGTCACGCGCAACGACGAGATCGGCCGGCTGGCCGATGCGTTCAACTGCATGGTGGCCAACATGCAGACCATCCTGGTGTCCATCCAGCAGTCCGCCTGCCGGGTGGCCACGCAGTCCGGCGTGCTGGCGAGCAGCAGCGAGGAGGTGTCCGGCGGCGCGGCGGCCTCCAGCGAGGCGGCCTCGTCCACCGCGGCGGTGATCCAGCAGGTCACCGTGGCGATCAACGAGGTGGCCGAGCACGCGCGCACCGCCGCCGAGGTGGCGCGCGAATCCTCCACGCTGGCCAGCGAGGGGCTGGGACGCGTGGGTCTGGCGGCCGACGAGATCGGCAAGGTGGCGCGCACGGCGGAACTGACCGCGCAGGCCATGGACCGCCTGAACGCTTCCTCGGAAGACATCGGGCGCATTGCCACGGTGATCCGCGAGATCGCCGACCAGACCAATCTGCTGGCGCTCAATGCGGCCATCGAGGCGGCGCGCGCCGGCGAACAGGGGCGCGGCTTCGCCGTGGTCGCCGACGAAGTGCGCAAGCTCGCCGAGCGTACCGGCACGGCCACTGCGGAAATCTCGCAGATTCTCGATGCCCTGCGCGACGAAACCCGCCAGGCCGCGAGCGGCGCCAAGAATGCCGAGGCGCAGGTGCAATCCGGGGTGCAGCTCACCGAGTCCGCGCGTGGCGCGCTGGCGGCGATCCAGGGTGCGGCGGAGCGCTGCATGAGGCTGGTGGGGGACATCCAGAGCGCCACGCAGGAACAGTCGGCAGCGGCCACCGCGATCTCGCAGAACGTCGAGCGCATTGCCGAGATGTCGGAAGAGGGGGCCGCAGCGGTGGCCAACGTGGCCGGTACTTCCCGGACGCTGGCGGACGTTTCGAGGATGCTGGAACGTTCGGTGTCGCGTTTCCGGATCTGAGCGCCTGCAGAAAAAACGAAGCGGCGGGGTGATCCCGCCGCTTCGGCCGTTTTTACAGGCGGAAGCTGGAGAGCTGCTTTTCCGTGGTGTCGGCCACCGTGCGCATGCCCGCCAGGGTTTTGCGCGAGACCTGCAGTGCGTCGTCGGCGGCCAGCAGGCGGGCATTGATCTGCTCGGTGCTCTGCGCCATCTGCGTGGTCGCCTGGGTCTGTTCGCGGGTGGACAGGGCGATCTCGCCGATGCGCTCGACCGCTTCCTGCAGGCGTTCCTGCATTTCGGCGATGCGCTCGGCGGCGGTGTGGCTCAGCTCCACGCTGGTCTGCACTTCGCTGGTGGTGGTGCGCATGCGGGTGGCGGCCTGGCTGGTGTCGGTGCGCACCCGCTCGATCATGTGGCTGATTTCCAGCGTGGCGCCGGAGGTGCGCTCGGCGAGCTTGCGCACCTCGTCGGCAACCACGGCGAAGCCGCGCCCCTGTTCGCCGGCGCGCGCCGCCTCGATGGCCGCATTGAGCGCCAGCAGATTGGTCTGGTCGGCGATCTCGCGGATCACCTCGACGATGCCGCTGATCTGCCCGGAACTGCTTTCCAGCTGTTCCAGCACGCCGGACAGGGCGTTCACCTCGCCCATGGTGCGCTCGGCGTTGCCGGCGGCCTCGCGCACCTGCTCGACGCCGCTGGTCGACAGTTCCCCGGTCTCGCGCATCAGCCGGTCGGCGTCGCCGGCGTTGTCGGCGATGTGCGAGACGGCCACGGTGATCTGCTCGATGGTGGCTGCGTTGGCGCTGGAAATGTCCGCCAACTGGCTGGATTCGGCGGCGATGGTGCCCATGGTACGTTCGAGTTCGCGCACGCCGGCGGTGAGCTGGGCGGTTTCGCCGCTGAGGGAGCGGAACATCTCGTGCAGGCGGCCCAGGAAGGTGTTGAAGGCCTGCGCCACCTTGCCGATCTCGTCGTCGGAGCGGATGTCCAGGCGGGCGGTCAGATCGCCTTCGCCCTGGGCGATGTCGGCCAGCGCGCGGCGGATGGTGCGCAGGCCGGCGAGCAGGCGGGCGAGCACGGCCGAGGCGATGCCGGCGGCGACCGCGCCGGCCAGCGCGAGCACCACGGCGAAGCCGATCAGCAGGGTGCGCAGCGGAGCCAGCACCACATCGCGTTTCATGGTCAGGCCGAGCAGCCATTCGGTGCCCCGCACCGGCAGGGCCAGCACGAACTGCTCATCCCCGCCGATGGTCGCTTCGGCAAGCCCCCGGCTGCCAGCGAGCGCAACCAGGCGTGCGGCATCCAGCCCGGCGGACAGTTCGCTCACCGGCTTGAGCACCAGCCCGGGGTTGGCGTGCGCCAGAATGGTGCCGTCCCGATGCAGCAGGAAGGACTGCCCCTCGCCGGGCACCTGCTTGTCGAGCAGCGCGCGTACCAGCGAATTCATCGATACGTCGGCGGCCACCACGGCCTCGACGCGGCCGCCATGCCGCACGGCGGAAGACAGCGAGACGACCAGTTCGCCCGATGAGGCATCGGCATAGGGCTTGGAGATGAAGGGCTGGTCCCCGGCGGTCGCCGCGCCCTGGTACCACGGCCGCTGGGTCGGGTCGTAGCCCGCGGGCAGGTCGATCGGCGTGCTGAACTCCGTGCGCCGGTCGGCATGGCCGACATACACCAGATCGAAGCCGCCGGCCTCGTGGATGCGGCGCAGCCAGGGCCCGACCTCCTCGTCGAGCGCCACCGGGCGCAGCGCGGTGACCTGGCGGGTGCGCGATTCCACCCACTCGGCCACCAGTTCCGCGTAGCCGGCGGCCACCCCGTGACCTTCGCGGCCGACGCTGTCGAGCAGCAGGCCGCGCAGCTGGAAGTAGGAAAGGGCGCCGCTGACCGTGGCGGTCAGCAGAATCATCGCCACGACGAAGGCGATCAGCTTGGTCTGGAGAGATTTCATGGGAGAGTCTCCGTGAGCAGGTCCGTACATCAACGGAATCCGGGCCGGAAGACTGTAGCAATTACTTTGCCTGAATATGTCCTTTCAGCTTGCCGCTGCGTACCCAGCGGCGTTCGCCGAGCACATGGGTTTCCGCGATGCAGCGGTCGTCGCCCAGCATCATCAGCGCGAACAGGCGCTCGGAAAGCGTTTCGGCCCGTGCCAGACGGCGTTCCAGCAGCGGTGTGGCGGCAGGGTCGAGCACGATGAAGTCGGCCTCGCGCCCCGGCGCGAAGCTGCCGATGCGCTCGTCCAGATAGAGGCTGCGCGCGCCGCCCAGGGTGGCGAGGTAGAAGGCGCGTTCCGCGGACAGGTTCTGGCCGTTGAGCTGGAGCACCTTGTAGGCCTCGTTGAGCGTCGCCAGCATAGAGAAGCTGGTGCCGCCGCCCACGTCGGTGCCCAGGCCGACGCGCACGCCCAGCGCGTGGGCGCGCTCCAGGTCGAACAGGCCGGAGCCGAGGAACAGGTTGGAGGTCGGGCAGAAGCTCATCGCGCTGCCGGTGGCCGCCATGCGCGCGCGGTCGATGTCGTCCAGCCAGATGCAGTGCGCGTACACGCTGCGCGGGCCGAGCTGGCCGTGGCGTTCATAGACGTCCAGATAGCTGCGCGCCTCGGGGTGCAGTTCGGCCACCCAGGCCACCTCGCCGCGGTTCTCGGCGACGTGCGATTGCAGGTACAGCCCCGGGTACTCGGCGAACAGCCGGCCGGCGGTGTCCATCTGCGCGGGTGTGGAGGTGGGCGCGAAGCGCGGGGTGACGGCGTACAGCAGGCGCTCGCGGCCGTGCCAGCGCTCGATCAGCGCGCGCGATTCGCGCTCGCCCGATTCGGCCGTGTCGCGCAGGAAGTCCGGGCAGTTGCGGTCCATCAGCACCTTGCCGGCGATCAGCCGCATGCGCCGCGCCTGCGCGGCTTCGAACAGGGCATCCACCGATGCCGGATGCACGGTGGCGAAGGCCATCGCGGTGGTGGTGCCGTTTCTCAACAGTTCGTCGCAGAAGAAGCCGGCCACCTCGGCGGCGTGCGCCGGGTCGGCGAAGCGGCGCTCGGCGGGAAAGGTGTATTTCTCCAGCCAGGCCAGCAACTGCTCGCCGTGGCTGGCGATGATGTCGGTCTGCGCGTAATGCACGTGGGTGTCCACGAAGCCGGGCAGGATCATCCGCCCGCGCAGGTCTTCCACCGGCGTGTCGGCCGGCAGCGTGGCGAGCAGATCGGCGGCCGGGCCGCATTCGGCGACGCGGCCGTCGCGCAGCACCAGCAGGCCGTCGGCAAAGTGCTGCAGCGCATCGGCACCACGCTCCGCGGGGTCGGCGAGGAAGTGGACGATTTCCGCGCGTAGCGCGCGAAGCGGAAAGGCGGCAGGCATGCGCGGACTCCGATGTGGCGGCGGCCACCGCGCCGGAGAGGACGCGGTGGCCGCCGTTCAGGAATGACTCCCGGGGAGGATGCTCAGCGGGTGTTGGGCAGGCGCGAGGCCACGCCCTGGACGAAGAAGTCCATCTTGCCCAGCGCGACGTCGTCCATGACGGCACCGGCCGACAGGCGCTCCTTGCCGGACTGGTCGATGACCGGGCCGGCGAACGGATGGAAGCTGCCCGCCTTCAGCTGTTCCTCGATCTGCGCCACCTCGGCGCGCACTTCGGCCGGAATCGCCGGGTTGAGCGGCGCCAGGCGCACCATGTCGTCCTTGAAGCCGCCCCAGATGCTCTCGGGCTTCCAGGTGCCGGCCAGCACTTCGCGCACGGTGCGCACGTAGAAATCACCCCAGTGGTGGGTGGTGGCGGTCAGGTGCGCCCTGGGGCCGTACTTGGACATGTCGGAGTGGTAGCCGAAGGCGTACACGCCGCGTTCCTCGGCGGCCTGCACCACGGCGGTGGAGTCGGTGTGCTGGGTGACCACGTCGGCGCCCTGGCTGATCAGGGTCATCGCGGCCTCGCGCTCCTTGCCCGGGTCGTACCAGCTGTTGGCCCAGATCACCCGCACTTCGACGTTCGGGTTGACGCTGCGCGCGCCGCGCGTGAAGGCGTTGATGCCCTGCAGCACCTCGGGGATCGGGAAGGCGCCGACGTAGCCCAGGATGTTGGACTTGGTCATGCGCCCGGCGATCACCCCGTTGAGGTAGCGGCCTTCGTAGAAGCGCGCGTTGTAATGGCCGAAGTTCTTGCCGGACTTGTAGCCGGTGGCGTGCAGGAAGGTGACGTTGGGGAACTGGCGGGCCACGCGCTCCACGTAGTTCATGTAGCCGAAGCTGGTGGCGAAGACGATCTTGCTGCCGCTGGCGGCGAACTCGCGGATCACGCGCTCGGCGTCCGCGCCTTCGGCGACGTTCTCCACGTACTTGGTCTGGATGCTGTTGCCAAGCTTGGCTTCCATCTCCTTGCGCGCCTCGTCGTGCTGGAAGGTCCAGCCGGCGTCGCCGATGGGGCTGACGTAGACGAAGCCGATGCGGGTGGCTTCCTGGGCGAGCAGGCTGCCCGGCAGCGCGGCGGCCAGCGCGGCAGCGCTGGCGGACAGCATGAACTGGCGACGATCGGTCATGGAAGGAGTCTCCGTAGGTACAAGCGATGAAGGAAAGGGACGGTCAGGCATCCGGCCGGTACGATCGGCCCAGCGAGGCCGGCGAGTTCAGGCGGATCAGATTCGGGTTGCGCGAGATGACCACCAGCACCACGATGGTGGCCCAATAGGGCAGCGACGAAAGGAACTGCGACGGAAAGTCGATCTGCAGCCCCGAGCCCTGGATGAACAGCTGGGTGATCATCACCCCGCCGAACAGGTAGGCGCCGACCAGCACGCGCAGCGGCCGCCAGGTGGCGAACACCACCAGCGCCAGGGCGATCCAGCCGCGTCCGGCGACCATGCCTTCCATCCACATCGGCGTGTAATACACCGACAGGAAGGCGCCGCCCACGCCCGCCATGGCGCCGCCGAAGAGCACCGCCAGATAGCGGATCAGCACCACCGGGTAGCCGATGGCATGCGCCGCCGCGGGCGATTCGCCCACCGCGCGCAGCACCAGCCCGGCGCGGCTTCGGGCGAGGAACCACAGCACCGCCCAGAACAGCGCCCAGGAGAAATACACCAGCGCCTGCTGGTTGTAGAGCGCCTCGCCGATCAGCGGAATGTCGGCGATGAAGGGAATGCGGATGGCCGGCACGGTGGGCAGGGCCACCGATTCGAAGGGCTTGCCGATGAAGGCCGACAGGCCCACGCCGAAGATCGCCAGGGCGAGGCCCGAGGCCACCTGGTTGGCCTGCAGGGTGAGCGTGAGGAAACCGAACACCAGCGCCATCGCCATGCCCGCGCCCAGCCCGGCGAGCACGCCCAGCCAGGGGCTGCCGGTGGCGTGGGTGACGGCGAAGGCGGCCACCGCGCCCATCGCCATCATGCCTTCGGCGCCGAGGTTGAGCACGCCGGCGCGCTCGCTGACCAGCAGGCCGAGCGCGACGATGATCAGCGGGGTGCCGGCCACCACGGTGGCGAACAGCATGTTGGTGAACAAGGCGCCGTCCATGATCTAGGCCCCGGCCCGGCCGAAACGCAGGCGATAGTGGATGAACACGTCCGAGCCGAGCAGGAAGAACAGCAGCAGGCCCTGGAACACCATGGAGATCGAGCTGGGCAGGTTCATGTACTGCTGCACCTGTTCGCCGCCGATGAACAGCAGCGCCATCAGCAGGCTGGCGAGGAAGATGCCCGGCGCGCTCAGGCGGCCGACGAAGGCCACGATGATGGCCGCGAAGCCGTAGCCGAAGCTGATCTTGTCGGTGAGCTGGCCCATCGGCCCGGCCACCTCGGCCATGCCCGCCACGCCGGCCGCCGCGCCGCCGGTGAGCAGGCCGATCCAGATCACCCGGCGCGCGGAAAAGCCGGCGTAGCGCGCGGCCTCTGCGGCCTCGCCGGCCACGCGCATCTTGAAGCCGGTGTAGCTGCGGTTTATGAACACGTAGCCGGCCGCCAGCGCCGCCAGCGCGAAGCCGAAGCCCAGATGCAGGCGGGTGCCCTCCAGCACGGCGGGCAGCAGCGCGGCATCGTGGAACATGGCGGTCTGCGGGAAGCCGAAGCCCATCGGGTCGCGCCACGGCCCGAATACCAGCCAGGACACCGACAGCTGCGCCACATACACCAGCATCAGCGACACCAGAATCTCGTTGGCGTTGAAGCGCGTCTTCAGCAGCGCCGGAATCGCCGCCCAGGCCGCGCCGGCGGCTGCACCGGCGACCACCATGGCCGGCAGGATCAGCGCGCTGTCCGACTCGGCGAAGTACAGCGCCACGCCGGTGGCGCCCACCGCGCCGAGCATGAACTGGCCCTCCGCGCCGATGTTCCATACGTTGGCGCGGAAGCCCACCGCCAGGCCGATGGCGCACAGCATCAGCGGCGTGGCTTTGAGCAGCAGTTCGGAGACCCCGTACAGATCCTTCACGGGATGGATCAGGAAATAACGCAGGCCCTGCAGCGGATCCTTGCCGAGCAGCCAGAAGATGATCATGCCGGCGAGCAGGGTGAGCACGGCCGCGAGCAGCGGCGAGCACCAGCTCATCAGCCGCGAGGGCTCCGCGCGCGCTTCAAGCCGCAGCATCGGCCACCTCCGCCGGCAGGGGTTCGGCGCCCGGCCACAGGCCGCTCATCCACACGCCGATGTCTTCCACGCTGGTTTCCGCCACCGGCCGCGCGGGGGACAGCCGGCCCTTGGCGATCACCGCGATGCGGTCGCAGATCTCGAACAGCTCGTCCAGTTCCTCGGAAATCACCAGCACCGCGCAGCCCCGGTTGCGCAGGTCGATCAGCGCCTGGCGGATGAAGGCCGCCGCGCCCACGTCCACCCCCCAGGTGGGCTGCGCGCAGACCAGCAGTCGCGGGGTCTGCAGGACTTCGCGGCCGACGATGAATTTCTGCAGATTGCCGCCCGACAGCGACTTGGCGGCGGCGCGCGGCCCGCCCGAGCGCACGTCGAAGCGCTCGATGCATTCGGCGGCGAAACGGCGCGCGCGGGCGAACGACAGAAAGCCGCCGCGTACCAGGCCGGCATTGCGCGCAGCGGTGAGCACGGCGTTGTCGGCCAGCGACATCGACGGCACCGCGCCGCGCCCGAGGCGTTCCTCGGGCACGAAACAGAGGCCCAGGCGGCGGCGTTGCGCGGCGTTCAGGCGGCCGGCCTCCACGCCGCCGATGCGCACCGGGAATTTCTCGGCGATGCGTTCCTCACCGGAGATGGCGCGCAGCAGCTCCTGCTGGCCGTTGCCGGAGACCCCGGCGATGCCGACGATCTCGCCCGCGTGCACATCCAGATGGATGTCGCGCAGATCGGTGCCGAAGGGATCGTCGCTGGCGTGCGAGAGGCCGGACAGCTGCAGGCGGGCTTCGCCGCCGGTGGCCGCCGGGCCATGCTCGCATACCGGCAGATCCTTGCCGATCATCAGCCGCGCCATCGACTGCGGGGTTTCCTCGGCGGGCTTGCAGTGCCCGGTGACCCGGCCGCCGCGTAGCACCGTGGCGGTGTGGCAGAGTTCCTGGATCTCGTCGAGCTTGTGGCTGATGTAGAGGATGGAACAGCCTTCCACCGACAGCATGCGCAGGGTGTCGAACAGGCGGCGCACGGCCTGCGGGGTGAGCACCGAGGTGGGCTCGTCCATGATCAGCAGCCTGGGGTTCTGCAGCAGGCAGCGGATGATCTCCACGCGCTGGCGTTCGCCCACCGACAGGGCATGCACGTGGCGGCGCGGATCCACCGGCAGCCCGTAGTGTTCGGAGACCTCGGCGATGCGCTGCGTCAGTTCGGCCAGCGGCGGGCGGCCGGGCAGGGCGAGGGCGACGTTTTCCGCCACCGTGAGGGTCTCGAACAGCGAGAAGTGCTGGAACACCATGCCGATGCCCAGCGCGCGGGCGCGCGCCGGGTTGGCGACCTCCACGCGTTCGCCTTCCCAGTGGATCTCGCCGGCGCTCGGACGGGTGACGCCGTAGATGATCTTCATCAGCGTGGATTTGCCGGCGCCGTTTTCGCCCAGCACCGCGTGGATTTCGCCCGGCTCGACGGTGAGATCGATGCCGTCGTTGGCGACCACGGTCGGATAGACCTTGCGGATGCCGGCGAGCCTGAGGCGGGGCGTGGTGCCCGCGGTCGGGCTGGGTGAGCTCATCGTGTCCGGCAATTCCCTGAATTTTCTGTGCTTTCGCGGTGCTCGCGGGAGCTTTCGGCGAGTTCGCGTGCCGGCGTGCCGGCGGTTCAGGCGCGGAGTTTACCCCGAGGTTACGGATTGCGGCACCCGCATGCGCGCATCGGGTCCGTGCGCGAGGGGGAAGGACCGTTCAGTCCGTCCTGCGCACGCGGCTCGGGCGCGGCACATGGAGGGCGAGGAAGTCCATCTGGTCGGCGAGAATGCCGCGATTGCACAGGATCAGGTATTCGGCCTTGCTGGGCACATAGGGGGCGTACAGCAGGGGCATGCCGGCCTGCTCCGGCGTGCGTCCGCTTTTCTTCTGGTTGCAGGCCCGGCAGGCGGTCACCACGTTCATCCAGGCGTCGCGTCCGCCCTGCGAGAGCGGGTGGATGTGGTCGCGGGTGAGGGTGGCGATGCCGTAGTGCCGGCCGCAGTAGGCGCACAGCTGCCGGTCGCGGCGGAACAGTTCACGGTTGTCCAGGCGCGGCGCGTGTGCCTGATCGCCGAGCCAGGGTGCGCGCCCCTGGATGGCGATGATGCTGTGCGTGGTGATCTCCGAGCGCTGCCCGGTGGCGCGGCACAGCCCGCCGCGGATGCGGAACTGGCGTTCGCCCAGGCTCCAGGCCACCAGGCCGCGCGCATGGTAGTGGCAGGCATCCTGCCAGCCGATCCAGCGGCGCGGCTGGCCGTGGACGTCGAGGGCGAGAATCCATGGGAAGACGGCCGGGCTGTCCGGATGCCTGGACGCTGACAAGGATGAATCGGCTGCAACCCGCACAGGACCTCCCGCGCAATGCATCCCGGCGGGCGTGGATGTCGCCGGCGATCGTGCAATCAGAACAGATCGCGGGGGGCGACGGCAAGCGCTGCCGGTGTTTACAGGTCAGGTGTGGCGGATGGGTCAGAGCCCGAGCGGCGGGGAGATGCGTCCGGTGTGGAAGCGGTAGCTCCCCTGGCGGCGGTCTTCGTAGTAGCGCCGCAGGGTGAACTCGATGGAGCGGAAGGCGAGCTGCTCCCAGGGGATGTCGGCTTCGTCGAACAGGCCCACCTCGAGCGATTCCTCGCCGGGGCGGAAATCGAGGTCGAGCAGCCGGGCACGGTAGACGATATGCACCTGGCTGATGTGGGGAATGTCGTACAGCGTGAACATCTCGCCGACCTCGATGCGCGCGCAGGCTTCCTCCAGTGTTTCGCGCGCGGCGGCGTCGGCGGTGCTTTCCTGGTTCTCCATGAAGCCGGCAGGCAATGTCCAGTAGCCGTGGCGCGGCTCGATGGCGCGGCGGCAGAGCAGCACGCGGCCTTCCCATTCGGCCAGCGCGCCGACCACCAGCTTGGGATTCTGATAGTGGATGCTGCCGCACGCGGGACAGACGTGGCGGGGCAGGGAGTCGCCCGCCGGGATGCGCAGATCCACCGGCGTGCCGCAATCGGAACAGAACTTCATGGGGGAAGGCCGGATTGTCGATGCGCGGATTCTAGCCCGCTTTTCCGCACGCGCAGTGCTGTCGCATGACGGGTGGCGAGGTGGATTCCCGGGGCGTGGAGGAGCGGGTTCGGGCAAACGCTTCCCTCCGCGGCGCAGATGCTTCATAGTCCCTCCCCGGACGGGGCGCCGCCCCCGTCCGCTCCGCATCGCGAACTCGGGACGCGCCGCGGTACCGAAATGGATGCACCATGACCAACACGTTCGATTCAAAGCGTTACGAACAACTGAAGGCCTCCGGGGATCTGCCGTCCCCGCGCGGCGTGGCGCTGGCCATCATCCGCCTGACCCAGCACGACGAAGTGTCGATGGTCGAACTGGCGCGGGTGATCAAGAGCGATCCGGCCTTCGTCGGCCGCCTGATCAAGGCCGCCAACGGCATCGTGGCGCTGACCCGCCGGCCGGTGGTGTCGGTGCAGGAAGCGCTGATGGTGCTCGGCCTGCCGGCCGTGCGCAGCATGGCGCTGGGTTTCTCGCTGCTTTCCAACTATCGCCGGGGCGCCTGCCGCGGCTTCGATTACGGCCTGTTCTGGTCGCGCTCGCTGGCCATGGCGCTGGCCACCCAGGTGCTTGCGCAGCGCAACCGCGCCGGCGCGCCGGACGAACTGTTCAGCCTGGGACTGCTCGCCGACGTGGGGCGGCTGGCGCTGGCCACGCTGTATCCGGTCGAGTACGGCCAGGTGCTGGTGGAGGCGCGCCGCTTTCCCGAACTGCGCCTGAGCGATCTGGAGCACCGCGCCTTCGCGATGACGCACACCGAACTGGGCGCCGCCATGCTCAGCGACTGGGGTGTGCCGAAGGTGCTCATCGAACCGGTGAGCCTCTACGAAACGCCGGAACGCATGAGCTGCGCGCCCGGTACGCGCATCCACATGCTGTTGAATACCCTGGTGCTGGGCGGCATGGTGGCCGACCTGTGCCAGGCGCCGCGCGAAGGGCATGCAGAGATTGCCGCGCGCATGATCGAACTGGGCGCGACCATCGATCTGCCGCCGGCCGAACTGGCTTCCGCGGGCGAGCATATCGCCACGCTCTGGCTGGAATGGCGCGGCATGCTGCAGCTGGAACCGGTCGATGCGCCGGATTTCAAGGCCTTGCTGGAGCAGGGGGGCGGGCCGCAGACGTTGCGCATGCCGCAGCCGGTGCGCGAAGAGCCGGCCGAGGAGGGCAGCGCCGCCGAGGAGGACGAAGAGTCGGCCGTACGCGTGCTGGTGGTCGAGGATGATGCCGAGGTGCGTGCCCAACTGCGCGCCGTGCTGGAAGAGGCCTCCTACGCGGTGCATGAGGCCACCGACGGGCATGCCGGCATGGAATCCGCCCTGGAATTGCAGCCCGACGTGCTGCTGTGCGATTCGGCCATGCCCGGCATGGACGGGCTGGAGTTGATCCGCGCGCTGCGCGCGACGCGCATCGGCCGCAATCTCTACATCCTGCTGCTGACCGAGACGGAAGAGGACGAGGGGCTCATCGAGGCTTTCGAAGCCGGCGCCGACGACTTCATCGGCAAGCCGCTGAACCCGCGCGTGCTCGCCGCCCGCATGCGGGCCGCGCTGCGCGTGGTGCGCCTGCAGCAGGAGCTGGAGCACGACCGCGAGGAAATCCGCCGCTTCGCCGCCGAACTGGCGGTGAGCAACCGGCGCCTGCAGGAAGCCGCGCTCACCGACGCGCTGACGGGCTTCCCCAACCGCCGCTATGCCATCGAGCGCATGCAGCAGGAATGGCAGGGCTCCAGCCGCAGCGGACGGCCGCTGTCGTGCATGATCATCGACATCGACGAGTTCAAGCGCATCAACGACACCCTCGGCCACGACGCCGGCGATGCGGTGCTGCGCGCCGCCGCCGATGCGCTGCGCGGGGCGCTGCGCGGCCAGGACGTGATCTGCCGCACCGGTGGCGACGAATTCCTCGCCATCTGCCCGGACACCGAACTGCAATCCGCGCTGGTGTGCGGCGAGCGCCTGCGTCACGCGGTCGATGGGCTTACCGTACGGATCGGCGACAAGCTCATCCGGGTGAGCATCAGCATCGGCGTGGCGGTACGCGAGGCCGCCATGGCCGACCTCGACGCGCTGATCAAGCGCGCGGACCAGGGCGCCTACCGCGCCAAGCAGCTTGGCCGCAATCGCACCGAAGCAGTGCAGTTGCAGCACGGGCGGAGTGATGGGCGGTGAGGCTCGCCGGGTGCACAGTCCTGGATCGATGGGGCGCATGAACGAGGAACTGCCGTTGCGCACCGATGCCCCCGTACGCGTGCTGCTGGTCGACGACAGCGAGGACGACGCCTACCTGCTGCGCGCCGAACTCGGCCGGCGGGGGATGGCGATCGAATGCCGCCGGGTCGATTGCGCGCTCGACATGGCCGCCGCGCTGGCCGCGGAAGACTGGGACATCGTCCTGGCCGACCATCACATGCCGGGTTTCGACGCCCTGGCCGCGCTCGACGTGCTCAAGCGCAGCGCGCGCGATGTGCCCTTCATCATCCATTCCGGGCAGATTTCCAGCCGCCAGGCGATCTCGGCCATGTACGACGGGGTGGACGACTACGTCAGCAAGGGCGATTACGAGCGCCTGGTGCCGGTCATCGAGCGCGAACTGCGCGGCGCCCGCGCCCGCCGCGCGGTGCGCCATGCCGATTCGCGCATCCAGCAACTGGCCTTCTTCGACGGCCTCTCCGCGCTGCCCAACCACCACCTGTTCTGCAACAAGGTCAATGACGCCATCCGCGACAGCCAGGAACGCGGACGCCCGCCCGCCGGGGCGGTGCTGGTAGTGGACATCGACCGCTTCATGCGCATCAACGCCAGCTTCGGCTACGAGACCGGCAACGAACTGCTGCGCCACATCGGCCAGCGCCTGCGGGAAGGGCTGGGGCCGGAAGTGGTGCTGGCGCGCCTGGGCGGCGACGAATTCGGCGTGTTCCTGCCGGGTGCCGGCGATCGTGGCAGCGTGGAAATGCTCGCCGGCTGGATCGTGCGCAGCTTCGACCGCCCGCTGATGAAGGACCGCATCGAGCTGTTCCTCACCGCCAGCGTCGGCGTCGCCATGATTCCCACCGACGGCGAGGCCGTGCTCGATCTGCTGATGAACGCGGAGACCGCCATCCGCCAGATCAAGCGCGACGGGGGCAACGGCGTGCGCTTCTACGAGCGCACGATGAATGCCGCGTCCGCCGAGCGCCTCGCGCTGGAAAGCGACCTGCGCCACGCCGTGGAGCGCGGCGAACTGTTCCTCGAATACCAGCCGGTGATCAGCGCGCGCCACCTGGGGGCCGTCGGTGCCGAAGTGCTGGTGCGCTGGCAGCATCCGCGCCTCGGGCGCCTGTCGCCCGACCGCTTCATCCCGATGGCCGACGAGACCGGCCTGATCGTGGATATCGGCGCCTGGGTGCTCGGCGAGGCCACGCGCCAGGCGCGCCGCTGGCTGGAGGTCGGGCACGAGCGCGTGCGGGTGTCGGTCAACGTCTCCGCCGTCCAGTTCGCCCAGCCTCGCCTGCTCGAGGTGGTCGCCGACGCATTGCGCGACAGCGCGCTGCCGCCGGCCAGCCTGGTGCTGGAGATCACCGAGAGTTCGCTGATGACCGACGTGGAGTCGGCCGTCGGCATGCTGCGCGCGCTGAAGAACATGGGCGTGCAGGTGGCGGTGGATGACTTCGGCACCGGTTATTCGTCGCTGTCCTATCTGAAGCGCCTGCCGATTGACATCGTCAAGATCGACAAGTCCTTCGTGCGCGATCTGTGCGAGGACGAGGGCGATGCCGCCATCGTGCGCGCGATCATCGCGCTCGCCGGCAATCTGCGCCTGTCCACCATCGCCGAAGGGGTGGAGACCGCCGAGCAGGCCGAGGTGCTGCGCGCCGCGGGCTGCGATTTCCTGCAAGGCTTCCACTTCAGCCGTCCGGTACCGCTCGAACGCCTGGTGTTTTCCACGCCCCCGTGCTGAACGCCTTGCGCCCGCCGGCAGGGCGGATGGGGTCATGCCGGGCGCGTAGGTGGGCATGAGGCGGGCGTTTACGCAACATTCCCTCCCGGAAAATCCCGCAAAACCGCGCCCCTTGGCGCTATTGGCGGGAAAATCCGCTAAAGTCGGGCCGCGTTCGACCGTGAACCGGTAGACGGATCGAGCGCCTGTAAGGGAATTCCTTACAGGCGTTTTCTTTTTGTTGCTACTGTAAATTTCCTGTTACACCGATGGGCAGGTAGGTTGCAATTCTTCAGAATTCACTTTAACTTCGAGTAGCTTGTCCCTGATTGGGAGCTTATAAATGGATCGCCCCGATTTTCAGGCCGAAATCCGTGAATTGAACCTGGCCTATCTGATGCTCGCGCAGCAGATGTTGCGCAGCGATCGCGAAACCGCCATGTACCGGCTCGGCATCGGCGGCGAGATGGCCGATCTGATTCTGGGCCTGTCCGCCGCCAAGCTGGTACGCATGGCCGGCAGCCAGACGCTGCTGCCGCGCTTCCGTTTCGACGACGGCATGCTGGCCGGGCTGATGGCGGGCAACGGCCGCGACGCGGCGACTTCCGGGCTGCACGCGGCGATCATCGCGGCGTCCAGGCCGCTCGAGGAGCAGTTTCAGGGAGCGGAACAATGAAGAACAAGAGCATCATCCAGGAAGCCGAGGACATCCAGCGCGCCGTCGAAATGGTGCGCCTCGGCGCGCGCATGCAGATGCTCGAGGCCGAGACCAAGCTCAGCCGCGAGCGCCTGCTGAAGATCTACAAGGAAGTGCGCGGCGTGTCGCCCCCGAAGGGCATGCTGCCGTTTTCCACCGACTGGTTCATGACCTGGCAGCCGAACGTGCATTCGTCGCTGTTCATGGGCTTCTACCGTTTCTTCAGCGATCGCGCCGGTCTGCGCGGGCTGGATTCCATCCTGAAGGCCTATCACCTGTATCTCGACCACATCGAGTCGGATCAGATGGAGCCGGTGCTGAGCCTGACCCGCGCCTGGACCCTGGTGCGTTTCTACGATGCCGATCTGATCCAGATGGCGCCGTGCACCTGCTGCGGCGGCCATTACGTGGCGCATGCCTACGACCCGACGCAGAACTTCGTCTGCGGCCTGTGCAACATGCCCTCGCGCGCCGGCAAGACCAAGCGCGCCGCGCGCCGCGCCAAGGCCGAACTGGTCTGAGAGCCTGTCTACGCTCTTTTCATGGGTCCCGCAGCCGCCCAAAGTGTTCCGCTCAAGGCGCGCGGCGCAGCCAATACCGGTGGTCTTGGCAAGGCGCGCAACGCGGAGCGGGGCGCTTTGGGCGACTGCCCTACGGGTTGCCCCGCCAGGCCGGCCGCTGCGGCGTTACAAATACTCGCCGGGCCACCAGCCCGACTGCGTTTTGTGCCTTGCATCGACCGGCCTGGCGGGGAAACGGGACCCATGAAAAGAGCGTAGACAGGCTCTGATCCATCCGGCGTTTGACGCCGTGCAGCACGGGGCCGTCCGCGATGCGGGCGGCCCCGTTCTTTTTTGGCAGTCGGGTTCAAGTTTCACTTTGCAGCGACGTTAGTTTCAAAGTATTTTCCTGTGTTGCCGTCGGGGCGCCGGACGGCATGTCTGCCGGCTTTGCAGCGGCTGTCTTGAATGGGAGTGGCGGGTGTTACTGATCGTCGGTTACGTGATTGTGCTGCTTGCCTCGGTGGGTACCTACTCGCTGCATGGCAGCCTGGCGGCGATCTGGGTGCCCGTGGAATACATGGCCATCGTCGGCTTGCTCATCGGCGGCTTCGTCGCGAGCAACAGCGGGCGCAGCATGCGCGCCACGCTGAAGGCGCTGCCCTCGGCGCTCAAGGGCTCGCGCTACAACAAGGCACTGTACATGGAAGTGCTCGCCTTGCTGTACGAGATCCTCGCCAAGGTGCGCAAGGAAGGCCTGATGTCCATCGAGAACGACGTGGACAACCCGGAATCCAGCCCGATCTTCTCCAAGTATCCGAGCGTGATGGCCGACCATCACGCCATCGAGTTCCTCACCGATTACCTGCGCATGATGGTGGGCGGCAACCTGAACGCCTTCGAGATCGAGAACCTGATGGACATGGAAATCGAAACCCACCATCAGGAAGCCCACGGCCCCGCGCACATCGTCGCCAAGGTCGGCGACGCGCTGCCGGCCTTCGGCATCGTCGTGGCGGTGATGGGCGTGGTGAACGTGATGGGCTCGGTGGGCGAACCGCCCGCCGTACTGGGCAAGATGATCGGCGGCGCGCTGGTGGGTACCTTCCTCGGCATCCTGCTGTCCTACGGCTTCGTGCAGCCGATCGCCGGCCAGTTGGAGCAGAAGGCCGAAGAGGCCGGCAAGATCTTCCAGTGCATGAAGGTGGTGCTGCTGGCCAGCATGAACGGCTACGCGCCGCAGGTGGCCGTCGAGTTCGGCCGCAAGGTGCTGTTCTCCACCGACCGGCCGACCTTCTCCGAGCTGGAGGAGGACATCAAGAGCCGCAAGGGCTGAGGGCGTACGGCAAGATGGGCCTTCTGCGCGCCGGCTGTCCTTTCCGTGTCCCGCCCGCCGCGTCGGCTGAGGCGCGCACATGAGCGACGATACCCAGCAGCCCATTGTCGTCAAACGCATCAAGAAGGGCGGTGCGGCCGGCCATGGCGGCGCCTGGAAGATCGCCTATGCGGACTTCGTCACCGCGATGATGGCCTTCTTCCTGCTGATGTGGCTGCTCGGCTCCACGGCGCAGGGCGATCTCGAAGGCATCGCGGATTACTTCCAGAACCCGCTCAAGCTCTCGCTGCAAGGCGGCAGCGGGGTGGGCGACAGCTCCAGCGTGGTGAGCGGCGGCGGCGAGGATCTGACCCGTTCGGTGGGGCAGGTCAAGCGCGGCGACGTGGAAGGCCGGCGCACCATCAACCTCGATGCGGCCACCGGCCGCCACCGCCTGCCGCCCGAGGTCGAGGACGCCACGGCGCAGGAGCGCCGGGTGGAGCGCGCGCGCCTGATCGACCTGAAGGGGCGCATCGAGGCGATCATCGAGGCCGACGCCTCGCTGCGGCAGTTCCGCGACCAGATTCTCATGGACATCACCCTGGAAGGGCTGCGCATCCAGCTGATCGACGAACACAACCGGCCGATGTTCCTGACCGGCAGCGCGGTACTGCGCCCGTATACGCGCGACCTGCTGCATGCCATCGGGCGGGCGCTCAACGAGGTGCCCAACCGGATCAGCCTGTCGGGGCATACCGATTCCGCGCCCTACGCGGGCGGCGAACTGAGCTTTTCCAACTGGGAACTGTCGAGCAACCGCGCGAACGCTTCCCGGCGTGAATTGCTGGCGGGCGGGCTGGACAGCGGCAAGGTGCTGCGCGTGGTCGGCCTGGCCGACACCATCCACCTCAACCGGGAAAACCCCCTCGATCCCGCCAACCGGCGGATTTCCATCATCGTCATGAACAAGGAAACCGAGGAAGCCTTGCGCAGCGAAGGGCGCGAGGTGCTGGTCGGCGGCGATGCGCCGCTCGATCCGGGCTCCCTGGCGCCCGCCGCCGACGGCGCGTCCGCGCCCCTTCCTTGAACCTGCGCTAAAGTCGCCGGCCGGCGGCGTCGATAAACTCCCGGGGAGCCCGCGTTGCGGCGGCTCCATTGCAATTTCCTGGAATCCGGCCATGACCAAACGCATTCTCGCGGTCGACGATTCGGCCGCCATCCGGCAGGCGGTGGGCTATACCCTGCGCGCGGCGGGCTACAGCGTCACCGAGGCGGTCGATGGCGTCGACGCCGCCGAGAAGGCCGAGGCGGCGCGTTTCGATCTGGTGCTCACGGACCTCAACATGCCGCGCATGGATGGCTTGGCGCTGATCGCCCGCCTGCGCGGCCGTCCCGAGTATCGCCGCGTGCCCATCCTCGTGCTCAGCACCGAATCGTCCGGCGAAGCCAAGGCGCGTGGCCGCGCGGCCGGCGCGAGCGGCTGGCTGGTCAAGCCGTTCGAGCCGGCGCGCCTGCTCGAAGTGGCTGCGCGGGTGCTCGGCTGAGCGGACGGAGCGCGCGATGAGCCTGGATCTGAGCCAGTTCCACCAGCTGTTCTTCGAGGAGGCCGGGGAACATCTGCAGAACATCGAGGCGATCCTGCTGCGCATCGATCCGCGCCACGCGGCGCAGGAGGACGTCGCCGAGATCTTCCGCGCTGCGCATTCGATCAAGGGCTCCGGGGCCACGTTCGGCTTCGAGGACGTGGCGGCGCTGATGCATGCCATGGAAGAGCTGCTCGACCGTGTGCGCAAGGGCGAACTGCCCTTCGACGAGCGCATGGTCGAGGCCGGTCTCGCGGCCTGCGATGCGCTGCGCAACCTGCTCGATGCCCGGCGTGGCGGCCCGCCGGCCGATGCCGCGCGTGCCCGGGAGGCCGCTGCCCGGCTGGCCGCGCTGGCGCAGGGAGCGGCCCCGTCCGCCACGGCCGGGGCGGTGGCCGGCAAGGACGTGGGAACGGCCTGGGAGGCCGTGTTCCGCCTGGCGCGGGTGGTGGCCGGCAGTGAATTGCTGGTCGACAACATGCTGCAGGAACTCGCCCGGCTGGGGGCATGCGAGGTGCTCGAGCGCCCCGGGCCGCTGGGCGGCGACGGCAGTTGGCGCGTCCGCATCCATGGACCCGAGGATGAAGCCGGCCTGCGCGCGGTGCTGGAACTGGTCACCGACCCGGGGGAACTCGTCATCCGGGCCGTCGATGCACCGCCGGCGCCCACTGCGGATGAAACGCCCTACGAGGAAGAGGCCGAGGATGGCAGCTATACGCTGTTCGAGCCTTTCCCGCAGTTGCCCGCCGACGTGCCGGCCCATGACGAGCCGCGGCCGGAAGCCGTGGATGGGGACACGGCGCCGCCGCAGGAAGCACACGCGATGTCGCGCGGCGGGGCCGATGCGTCGATCCGCGTCAGCGTGGACAAGGTCGAGGAACTGGCCAACCTGGTCGGTGAACTGGTCATCACCCGCTCGATCCTGAATGAACTGGCCGGCGAGATGGAGGCCACCGAACTGTTCGACCGGCTGATGAACGGACTGGGCCTGCTGGAGCGCAATACCCGTGAGCTGCAGTCCTCGGTGATGGCCATCCGCATGGTGCCGGTTGCCAACGTGTTCGCGCGCTTCCCGCGCCTGGTGCATGACCTGGGCGCGCGCCTGGGCAAACGCGTGCGTCTGCGCCTGGAAGGCGAGCAGGCCGAGCTGGACAAGAGCCTGGTGGAGCGCATCGTCGATCCGCTCACCCATCTGGTGCGCAACGCGCTCGATCATGGCATCGAGAGTCCGGCGGCGCGCCGCGCTGCCGGCAAACCCGAAGAGGGCGAACTGGTGCTGCGCGCGCTGCACCAGGGCAGCTACATCCTGGTCGAGGTCGAGGACGACGGTGCGGGCCTGTCGCGCGAGCGCATCCTGGCGAGCGCCCGTGCCCGCGGTCTGCCGGCGTCCGACGCGCTGAGCGACGCGGAAGTCTGGCAATTGATCTTCGAGCCCGGCCTGTCCACTGCCGAGACGGTCACCGAGGTGTCCGGGCGCGGTGTCGGCATGGATGTGGTCAAGCGCAACATCGCCGAGCTGGGCGGGCAGGTGGAGATACGCTCGCTGCCCGGGCGCGGCACCCGCATCGGCGTGCGCCTGCCGCTCACCTTGGCGATCGCCGACGGGCTGGTGGTCGGGGTGGGCGACGAGCTGTACGTGATTCCGCTGGGTTTCGTCGGCGAAACGCTGCAGGCCCCGCCAGAGGCCATCGGACGCATCGGCGGGCAGCCGCGCACCCTGCGCGTGCAGGGCGATTACCTGCCGGTGATCGAACTGGGCCGCCGTTTCGCGGTGCCCGGCGCGCATGCGGAGTGGACCGAGGGCATCATGGTGCTGGTGGAAGCCAACGGCGCGCGGGCGGCGCTGCTGGTCGATACGCTGGTCGATCAGCGCCAGGTGGTCATCAAGAGCCTGGAGGCCAATTTCCGCAAGGTGGCCGGCTTTTCCGCGGCCACCGTGCTGGGCAACGGCAAGGTGGCGCTGATCCTCGACGTCGCTGCGCTGATCGATGGCGCGCGCGCCGCGGGTCTCGCCGCCTGACATCGATCCGCCTGACGGGGCAACGGACCCCATCAAAAGAACGTAGCGCGGAAGGGCTTCAGAAGCCCGGCCATCTGCCGTAAATCCGTACGTAGCCATTCAGGAAACGCATCACCATGTTCGACGCCGAGCCCGCGGCGGACCGCGACGACACGCCGTCGGCCACCGCGCGCGAATTCATCGCCTTTGCGCTGGCCGACGAGATGTATGCCGTCGATATCCTCAGCGTGCGCGAGATTCGTGCCCATGAACCGGCCACCCGCATCGCCGGCGCACCGCCGGTGGTGCGCGGGGTGATCAACCTGCGCGGGGTGATCGTGCCGGTGGTCGATCTGCGCCTGCATCTCGGGCTGGGCGCGGCGCAGGTCGGGCCGGCGACGGTGATCGTGGTGCTGCAGATCGATGAACGCCTGGTCGGCGTGCAGGTGGATGCGCTGGCCGACGTGGTGGCGCTGGAGCCGGCGGCCATCCGCCCGGCACCCGAGTTCGGCGCGGGCATCCGCCATGTGCGCGGGCTGGCCGAGGTGGAGGGGCAGACCCTGGTGGTGCTGGATATCGAGGCACTGATGTGCTCGCCCGAACTGGCGCTGTTTGCCGGCGGCCCGGAGCGTGGGGGAACATGAACATGGACGCGCGCAGATCATGAAAGCATTCGATTCGCTCCCGTTCTCCGGGCTTCTGTGTGCGCTGGTGCTGCTCACCGGCGCGCTGTTCGCGGGGCCCGTGCTGGCGCTCACCCGGACCGACCAGCCCGTCCTGCTCGCGGTGCTGCTGCTCGGCGCGCTGGTGCTGGCCTGCGCCGCGGCGCTTGTGCTGGCGCGCAGACAGGCCGCGAGGTTGCGGATTGCGCGGCAGATCGCCGAAGAGATCGGCGCCGGACGTTTTGATGCCTTGCCTGCGAAGATCGAGGGCGGCGGGGAAATCGGCGCCATGCTGTGCGCGCTCGAAGAAATGCGCGAGCAACTGGCGCGCCGCTGCGAGGAGGAAGGGCGCGCGGCCGAGGAGAACCTGCGCGTGCGCCGCGCGCTGGACACGGCCCGGGTCAGCCTGATGCTGGCCGACCTGGATGGGGTGATCACCTACCTGAACGCCTCGGCGATCGGCATCCTGCAGCGTGCCGAACAGAGCATGGGCGGGGCATTGCCGGGCGGCGGGCACGCGAAGCACATCACCGGCCGGCATTTCGATCTCTTTCACCGCGGGCCGGGCCTGAGCAAGCTGATCGCCGGGCTGCGTGACACGCACGTGAGCGAGATCCGCCTGGGGGATTTCTCGTTCCAACTGGTCGTCAATCCGGTCTATGACACGCGGGGCGAGCGCACCGGTACCGTGGTGGAATGGTATGACCGCACCGATGAGGCCGCGCTGCGCGCCGAACTGGCTGCGCTGATCGGCAGCGCGGCGGCGGGTGATTTTTCCGGCCGTGTCTCGGTGGACGGCAAGAAGGGGTTCTTCCTGCAACTGGCGGAGGGGCTGAACCGGCTGATGGAGGTGGTCTCGGGCAGCGTGGAGGATGTGGCGCGGGTGCTCGACGCGGTGGCGCGCGGCGAACTGACCGAGCAGATCGCCGGCGAGTACCGCGGCACGCTGGGCCGGCTGAAGGACGACACCAACGCCACGGTGGTGCGCCTGCGCGAAGTGGTCGAACGCATCAAGGATTCGGCCGAAGCGATCAGCGCGGCCTCGCGGGAGATCGCCGCGGGCAACGGCGAGCTGAGCGCGCGCACCGAGGCGCAGGCCGGTTCGCTGGAAGAGACGGCCAGTGCGATGGAAGAGCTCAACGCCACGGTGCACCAGAACGCGGACAATGCGCGGGTGGCGCGCGAGCTGACGGAAAGTGCGAACGCGGTGGCCGAGCGCGGCGGCTCGACGATGCGCAAGGTGGTCACCACCATGGGGGCCATCGAGGAGGCGGCACGGCGCATCGAGGACATCATCGGGGTGATCGATGCGCTGGCCTTCCAGACCAACATCCTGGCGGTGAATGCGGCGGTGGAAGCGGCGCGTGCGGGCGAGCAGGGGCGCGGATTCGCGGTGGTGGCGGCGGAGGTGCGTGCGCTGGCCAAGCGCAGCGCGCAGTCGGCGCGCGAGGTGAAGGGGCTGATCGCCGACTCGGTGGGCAAGGTGGCCGGCGGGGTGCGGCTGGTGGATGAAGCGGGGCGGACGATGGAAGAGATCGTTGCGGCCTTCCAGCGGGTGGCGGGGCTGGTAGGCGAGATCGCCGAGGCGAGCCGCGAGCAGAGTCTGGGCATCGAGCAGGTGGCGGTGTCGGTCGGCCAGATGGACGAAATGACGCAACACAACGCGGCACTGGTGGAAGAGGCGGCGGCTTCGGCGGCCAGCCTGGAGGCGCAGGCGCAGGGCCTGGTGGAAGCCGTCGGCGCCTTCCGCACCGGCCCGCAGCGCGCCGCGCCCTGGGCGCCGCGCGGATGAGCAAGCACGGGGAACGAGCATGAGAAACAACCAGCCGGTGACCGGCCGGGAAGTCGAGGTCGGCGCGCAACGCACCATCGTCTCCCGCACCGACGCCAGCGGGCGCATCACCCACGTCAGCCGGGATTTCATCGAGCTGAGCGGGTTTGCCGAGAGCGAACTGATCGGCGCAGAGCACAATCTGCTGCGCCATCCGGACATGCCCGAAGCGCTGTTCGCCGACATGTGGCGCGACCTGAAGGCCGGCCGGCCGTGGTCCGGCCTGGTCAAGAACCGCTGCCGCAACGGCGACCATTACTGGATGCTCGCCAACATCGCGCCCATCGTCGAGGGCGGGCGCATCACCGGCTACATTTCGGTGCGCGGCCGCGCGCCGCGCGAGCAGGTGGACGAGGCCGAGCGTGCCTATCGCCGCCTGCGCGAAGGCGGCGGGGTGATCCGCCACGGCCGCGTGAGCGGCAACAGCCTGTTCGCGCGTTTCGCGCGCTGGTATGCCGACTACCCGCTGGTCGGCAAACTGTGGTGGTCGCTGCTGCTGGCCATGCTGCTGGTGTTCGGCATGGCGGGCGCGGGCTGGCATGCGGTGGGCCATGCGACAGCGGACTGGAACGGGGGCGGCTGGGTGCGTGGCCTGCTGGCCGGCGGCATGCTGGCCTTCGCGGCCGTCTGTGCGGGGCTGGTGTGGCTGGTGGCCAATACCATCACCCGTCCGCTCGCCGATGCGCACGCCGCCTTGCAGCGCATGGCGGCCGGCAACTTCCAGGCGGAATTCTCGGCGATCCGCAACGACGAGATGGGCCGCCTGCTGCAATCGCTCAAATCGATGAAGATCCGCCTGGGCTATGCGGTGGAAGAGCAGCGCCGTACGGCGGCGGAGAACCGGCGCATCCGCGAGGCGCTGGAGTGCGTGGAAACCAATGTGCGCATCGCCGACGTGGACGGCAAGGTCATCTACGCCAACCCGGCGCTGATGCGCACGCTGCGCCGGGTGGAGGCGCGCATCCAGCAGGAAGTGCCGGGTTTCAGCACCGAACGCTTCGTCGGCAGCAACATCGGCACGCTGTACCCCGATCCGCAGGCCGCCGTGCGCCAGCTGGCCACCCAGCGCGAACAGGCGCGCGTGGATATGCGCATCGGCGGCCGCCATTTTTTGGTGACCACCAACCCCATCATCGATGCGGACGGGCGCATGCTCGGCACCGTGGGTGAATGGCGCGACCGCACCGATGAACTGGCGACCGAGGCTGAACTGACCGGTCTGGTGGACAGCGCGGCGGCGGGTGATTTTTCCGGCCGTGTCTCGGTGGATGGCAAGAAGGGGTTCTTCCTGCAACTGGCGGAGGGGCTGAACCGGCTGATGGAGGTGGTCTCGGGCAGCGTGGAGGATGTTGCGCGGGTGCTCGACGCGGTGGCGCGCGGCGAACTGACCGAGCAGATCGCCGGCGAGTACCGCGGCACGCTGGGCCGGCTGAAGGACGACACCAACGCCACGGTGGTGCGCCTGCGCGAAGTGGTCGAACGCATCAAGGACTCGGCCGAAGCGATCAGCGCGGCCTCGCGGGAGATCGCCGCGGGCAACGGCGAGCTGAGCGCGCGCACCGAGGCACAGGCCGGTTCGCTGGAAGAGACGGCCAGCGCGATGGAAGAACTCAACGCCACGGTGCACCAGAACGCGGACAATGCGCGGGTGGCGCGCGAGCTGACGGAAAGTGCGAACGCGGTGGCCGAGCGCGGCGGCTCGACGATGCGCAAGGTGGTCACCACCATGGGGGCCATCGAGGAGGCGGCACGGCGCATCGAGGACATCATCGGGGTGATCGACGCGCTGGCGTTCCAGACCAACATCCTGGCGGTGAATGCGGCGGTGGAGGCGGCGCGTGCGGGCGAGCAGGGGCGCGGATTCGCGGTGGTGGCGGCGGAGGTGCGTGCGCTGGCCAAGCGCAGCGCGCAGTCGGCGCGCGAGGTGAAGGGGCTGATCGCCGACTCGGTGGGCAAGGTGGCCGGCGGGGTGCGGCTGGTGGATGAAGCGGGGCGGACGATGGAAGAGATCGTTGCGGCCTTCCAGCGGGTGGCGGGTCTGGTGGGCGAGATCGCCGAGGCGAGCCGCGAGCAGAGTCTGGGCATCGAGCAGGTGGCGATGGCGGTGGGCCACATGGATGAAATGACCCAGCACAATGCGGCCTTGGTGGAGGAGGCTGCCGCAGCCGCTGCCAGCATGGAAGATCAGGCGCAGGGTCTGGTGGCCGCGGTCGGCGCCTTCCGCACCGGCGCGGCGCCCCCGTCCGCAGGCGTGCGGGCCGAGCCAGTTGCCGAGGGAATTGCTAAACTGCCGAAACGGCCTGCGCGCGGCGCGCCGCTGAGCAAAGTGCGCAAGCGCGCGGCGGTCGACAAGGCCTTGCAGGATGAATGGGAGGAGTTCTGAGCATGACCACCGGCGACCGCCCCCGTGCGCCGCTCAAGCCACCGGGCGCGTCCACCACGCGCCCGTCTTCTTCCGGCCCTGCCGTCCGGCCGTCTTCCCCTGCGGCGGCCCGCCCGTCTTCCATCCAGAGCGGGACGCGACCGGCGGACAAGCCGGCAGGAGGCGCGCCGACCCGGCCGGGCGCGGGCGGACTGCAGTGGCCGGTGATGCCGCCCGTGGCGGCGCGCGAGCGTGAATTCGAATTCACCGATGCCGACTTCGAGCGCATCCGCAAGCTGATCTACCAGCATGCCGGCATCGCCCTGTCGCCGGCCAAGCAGGACATGGTCTACAGCCGCTTGGCGCGCCGGCTGCGGGCCTGCGGCGACAAGACCTTTGCGCAGTACCTGCAGCGCCTGGAGCGCGACCGCGCGGAGTGGGAAACCTTCGTCAATTCGCTGACCACCAATCTCACCTCGTTCTTCCGCGAGGCGCATCATTTCGACATCCTCGCCGACCATCTGCGCAAGCTGAAGGACAACGAGCGCCGCCCGGCACGCATCTGGTGCTGCGCGGCGTCCACCGGCGAAGAGCCGTATTCGCTGGCGATCACCGCCTGCGAGGCCTTCGACAGCCTGAACCCGCCGGTGCAGATCATCGCCAGCGACATCGATACCAACGTGCTCGCCCAGGGCGAGCGCGGCGTGTTCCGCCAGGAACGCGTGGAGCGCCTGTCGCCGCAGCGCCTGCAGCGCTTCTTCCTGCGCGGTGCGGGCAGCCAGGACGGCCAGGTGCGCGTGCGTCCCGAACTGCAGCGCCTGATCACCTTCCGCCGCATCAACCTGCTCGATCCCAACTGGGCGGTGCAGGGGCCGCTGGACGCGCTGTTCTGCCGCAACGTGATGATCTACTTCGACAAGCCCACCCAGTACGGCATCCTCAAGCGCTTCGTGCCGCTGCTGCGTCCGGAGGGATTGCTGTTCGCCGGCCATTCCGAGAGCTTCATGCACGCCGCCGATCTGTTCCGCTCGCTCGGGCGCACTGTTTACAAGCGCAAGGATGCGGATCATGGCTGAACGCCGGAAGGGTTGAGGCAGGATGGCCATCCGGGTATTGATCTGCGACGATTCCGCGCTGATGCGCGTGCTGCTGGCCGAACTCATCGGCCGGCAGCCCGGCATGGAAGTGGTGGGCACGGCCGCCGACCCACTGATCGCGCGCGAGATGATCCGCAGCCTGGATCCCGACGTGCTGACCCTGGACGTGGAAATGCCGCGCATGGACGGGCTGGACTTTCTCGCCCAGTTGATGCGCCTGCGCCCGATGCCGGTGGTCATGGTCTCCAACCTCACCGAACGCGGCTCGGAGGCCAGTCTGCGCGCGCTGGAACTGGGCGCGGTGGACGTGCTGGCCAAACCGCAGAATCGCAGCCCGCGGGCGCTGGAAGAATACGCGCAGCGTCTTGGCGACAGTCTGCGCGCGGCCAGCCAGGCAAAACTGAGCGCCCGGGCGGCGGCATCTCCCCGTCCGTCCGCCACGCCGCCAGCCGCCGCGCGCGGCGGTGGGTCGACTCCCCCGGCGGCGCCCGCAGCAGCCACCAACAGGGCACCTTGCGGCGTGAGTTGCGGACGGCCGATCTTCATCGGGGCCTCCACCGGAGGAACCGAGGCGATCAAGGTGGTGCTGCTCGGCCTGCCGGCCGAGATGCCGCCGATCTTCATCGTCCAGCACATGCCGGAAATGTTCACCGCCTCGTTCGCGCGCCGGCTGGACAGCCTGTGCGCGCTGCGCGTCAAGGAGGCCGAGGATGGCGAGCGTGTCCAGCCCGGCACCGTGTATGTCGCGCCGGGACATTCCCACCTGTCGGTGGTCCGCCAGCCCGCCGGCGGGCTGCAGTGCAGGCTGGAGCGCTCGGAGCCGGTCAACCGCCATCGCCCTTCGGTGGACGTGCTGTTCGAGTCCGCCGCCGAGCAGGTGGGGGGCAACGCCCTGGGCGTGCTGCTCACCGGCATGGGCAAGGACGGCGCACGTGGCCTGCTGGCGATGCGGCGCAGCGGCGCCTGGACCGTCGCCCAGGATCAGGCCAGCTGCGTGGTGTATGGCATGCCGCGCGAGGCGGTGGGCCTTGGCGCCGCCAGCGAGGTGACCCCGCTCGGCGAGATCGCTGCGCGCATCCAGCAGCGCCTTGCCGGGGCGAGAGGGGCGGTTTCGGCCTGATTGCGGCGCAGTGGGCCGGGATTGAGGGCTGAAATCCCGCTTTTTCCACGGTTGTGCGTGGACGGCCCCCGATACAATGGGATGCGATGCGGGAATCGGTGTGTGCGCATCGGCGTTGATGCGAGAATATCCGGCCGCTTGATTTGCATGGCGGTGTTTCCTAAAGAAACCACGTAAGCTGTCGATAAGCTCAACAAACCAGGCGCCCGGGGTTCGGGCGCCGCCGGACCCGCTCCGCGGAGAGACCTATGTCGGAACTGCTCAAGAACATCGATGCCCGCACCAAGCTCGCGGGAACCAACAAGCTGGAAATCCTGCTGTTCACCCTCGGCACGGACCAGCGCACGGGCCGGCGCGAAACCTTCGGCATCAACGTGTTCAAGGTGCGCGAGGTGATGCGCACGCCGGCCATCACCGCCGCGCCGGAAATGCCCTCCTCGGTGGAAGGCATGGTGAGCCTGCGTGGCGTGCTGGTGCCGGTGGTCGACCTGGCCAAGTATGTCGGCATCGGCTCGGATACGCCGCGCGAGATCATGATCGTCACCGAGTACAACGGCCACACCCAGGGTTTCCTGGTGGAGGCGGTGGATACCATCCTGCGTCTGGACTGGGCGCAGATGCGCGTGCCGCCCGACATGCTGGTGGCCAACATGGGCGGGCTGGTCACCGCGGTGACCGAACTGCCGGGCAACAAGCTGGTGATGATGCTCGACGTGGAGAAGGTGCTCTCCGAAACCACGCGCTACGATGACGAATACCTGTTCCAGAACATCGAGCCGCTGGCGTCCGAATACGGCGAGCACACGGTGTATTTCGCCGACGATTCCTCGGTGGCGCGCAAGCAGATCACGCGCACGCTGGATGCGCTGGGCGTGCGCTACGTCAGTTCGGTGAACGGGCGGGCGGCCTGGGAAGAACTGAAGAAGGTCGCCGCCTATGCCGAATCGAGCGGGCGCAGGGTCAGGGATCTGGTGAGCCTGGTGCTCACCGACGTGGAAATGCCGGAAATGGACGGCTACATCCTCACCAAGTCGATCAAGTCCGATCCGCGCTTCGAAGGCGTGCCGGTGATCATGCATTCCTCCTTGTCCGGCATGTCCAACCAGAACCTGGGCAAGTCGGTCGGGGTCGACGAATACGTGCCCAAGTTCGAACCCCAGCGTCTGGCCTCCACGCTGCGCCGCCTGCTGCGCACCGATGGCCAGGCCGGCAACTGAGCCGAGGTCTTCCATGAAGCTCGAAATCCCGGAAAACAACTTCCTCGAAGCGGTCGATGGCCGGACCATGCTGGCCGGCTCCAACCGGATGGAGATCCTGCTGTTCTCCCTGGGAACCAAGGAAACCTTCGGCATCAACGTGTTCAAGGTGCGCGAGGTTTCCAAGACGCCCTTCATCACCCGCGCGCCCAACATGCCCAGTGGCGTGGAAGGGCTGATCTCGCTGCGCGGCAACGTGATTCCGGTGCTTTCGCTGGCCAAGGTGCTCGACATCGCCGCACCGGGCGACGCGCTGGGCGCCGCGATGATGGTCACCGAATACAGCAAGCGCACGCTCGGCTTCCTGGTCGAGGAGGTGGACCGCATCATCCGGGTGGAATGGGACAAGGTGCGCACGCCGGAAAACGTCTCCTCCAGCGTGCATAGCTTCATCACCGCGATCACCGAACTGCCCGACGGCAGCCTGGTGTCCATCCTCGACGTCGAGACCATCCTCGCCAACACCTTCGGCGAAGCGGTGATCGGCAGCATCGCGCCGATCTCCGGCGGGCACGACGTGAATATCTTCTTCGTGGACGATTCGGCGGTGGCGCGCCGCAAGATCGCCGAGGTGCTCGACAAGCTGGGCGTCAAGCACAAGCACGCGCAGAACGGCCTGGAAGCCTGGACCCGCCTGGAAGGCATGGCCAGCCATGCACAGCAGACCGGGCGCCCGCTGGCCGAGGAAGTCGACCTGATCCTGGTCGATGCCGAGATGCCCGAGATGGACGGCTACGTGCTCACCCGCAACATCAAGAACGATCCACGCTTCGAAGGCATTCCGGTGGTCATGCACTCCTCGCTGTCCTCCGAGGCCAATCGTGCGATGGGCAAGCGGGTCGGTGTCGATGCTTACGTGGCAAAATTCGACGCGGACGTGCTGGCCGACACCTTGCGCCCGATGCTCAATCGGGGGCACTGAGCGGTCTGGCCCGCAGCAGAACACCGGAGATCGAAAATGGCTGACCCAAAAATGAAATTCCTCGTCGTCGACGACTTCTCGACCATGCGCCGCATCGTGCGCAACCTTCTCAAGGAACTCGGCTACACCAACGTGGACGAGGCCGAGGATGGCGCGGTGGCCCTGCAGAAGCTCAACAGCGGGCCGTTCGACTTCGTCGTCACCGACTGGAACATGCCCAACATGGATGGCCTGACGCTGCTGCAGACCATCCGCCAGACACCTCACCTGAAGCACCTGCCGGTACTGATGATCACGGCCGAGGCCAAGAAGGAAAACATCATCGCGGCCGCGCAGGCCGGCGCGAGCGGCTACATCGTCAAACCGTTCACCGCCGCCACGATGGCCGAGAAGCTCGAAAAGATCTTCGAGAAGTTCGGCAAGACGACGGCCTGACGGTCGGCGCGCACAACGAGCAAGGGAGTTCGTAACCATGGCGAAGAAGCTGAAATTCGACGAGTCCGGAGACTCCGACGATCTTCAGGCGCTGTTCGACAGCATCGCCTCGGCGCCGGCGGCCAAGCCCCGGCTGGAGGTCGCCCCCGGGCCGGCGGCGGATGGCGACAGCGACGAATTGCAGGCACTGTTCGATTCGGTGGCCGGCCAGTTCGACCCCCCTCCGCAACCGGCGCCGGCGGCCGTGCCGCCCGCCCGTCCCGCCCCGGCGGTACGTCCCGCGCCGGTGGCCGTGGCTGCCGAGCCGCATGTGGAGGGCAGCTACGAGGTGGTGTTCCAGCGCATCGGCCAGATGACCCGCCAGGTGCACGATACCCTGCGCGAACTGGGCTACGACGCCACGTTGCAGGAGGCCGCCTCGTCGATTCCCGATGCCCGCCAGCGCCTCAACTACATCGCCCAGCTCACCGAGCAGGCCGCCAGCCGCGTGCTCAACGCCACCGACATCGCGCGTCCCATCCAGGACCGCGTCGAGGCGGATGCGACGGCGCTCAAGGCCCGCTGGGACAAGCTGTTCGCCAACCAGTTGAGCGTGGAGGAATTCAAGGCCCTGTCTGCCGACACGCGAACGTTCGTCGGCGGCGTGGCGGACAGCAGCCGGGCGACCAACGCCCAGTTGCTGGAAATCATGATGGCGCAGGATTTCCAGGATCTCACCGGGCAGGTGATCAAGAAGGTCGTCGATCTGGCCCAGGTGCTGGAAACCCAGCTGCTGCAGGTGCTGCTGGAGGTCGCCCCGTCGGACAAGGTGCCGGAAAAGCACGCCGGCCTGATGAACGGCCCGGTGATCTCCGCCGAAGGGCGCGACGACGTGGTGACCAGCCAGGAGCAGGTCGATGATCTGCTGGAGAGCCTCGGTTTCTGAGGCGCGGCAGGCGATTGAACAACCGGCCGTCCGCGCGGCGGACGGCGGCGTACGGGAGTGGCTCGGGCCGCCCCGGAATCTAGGAGCGTGAGGACCATGAGTGACTTTGCCGGCATGGAGGAGTTGCTGCAGGACTTTCTGATCGAGGCGGGCGATCTGCTCTCCGGCGTCGACAACAAGCTGGTCGACCTGGAACGCGCGCCCGATGATCGCAGCCTGCTCAACGACATCTTTCGCGGCTTCCACACCATCAAGGGTGGTGCCGGGTTCCTCAACGCCACCGAACTGGTGACGCTGTGCCACCTCACCGAGAACCTGTTCGACAAGCTGCGCAACGGTGAACTGGCGATCACCCCCGAGGCCATGGACGTCATCCTCGCCGCCACCGGGGTGGTGCGCGACATGTTCGGCTTCCTGGAGCAGGGCGTGCAGCCGCCCGCCGCCGATGCGGACCTGATCGACCGCCTGAAGCGCGCCATCGCCGGCGAACTCGTGGGCGGCACGGCGGATCCGGCCGCTGCCGAACCCGTACAGGTGGTTGAGGCGGCCCCCGCCGGACAGGGCGGACCGGACTGGAACAATCTGTTCAACGCGGTCACCGGCCTGCCGGTTGCCGTCGAGGCGCCAGCCCAGGCCGCCAGCCTGCCCGCGGCGCCGGGCACCAAACCGGAAGAAGTGGTGCAGGCCGCCATCGGTCGACGTGCCTCCGACCGTCCGGGGTCTTCCGCGCCGAGCGGGCGGCGCGACAGCGAAAAGACGCGCGACAACTCGATCCGCGTCGATACCGCGCGCCTGGACCAGGTGCTCAACCTGTCCGGCGAGATCGGCCTGACCAAGAACCGCCTCAACGCGCTGCGCAGCGACATCCTCAACGGCCTCAACGACACCGAGACGCTGCATGCCCTGGACGTGGCGGTGAGCCAGCTCGATCTGCTGGTGTCCGATCTGCAGAACGCGGTGATGAAGACCCGCATGCAGCCCATCGGCCGGCTGTTCCAGAAATACCCGCGCATCGCCCGCGACCTCGCGCGCAACCTCGGCAAGGACGTCGAACTGGTGCTGGCTGGCGAGGAAACCGAAATCGACAAGACGATGATCGAGGATCTTTCCGACCCGATCATCCACCTGATCCGCAACGCGGTGGACCACGGCGTGGAGTCGGCCACCGACCGCCGCGCCGCCGGCAAGCCGGAAAAATCCATCCTGCGCCTGGAAGCGCGCCAGGAGGGCGACCACATCCTGATCATGGTGGCCGACGACGGCCACGGCATGAATGCCGAGAAGCTGCGCGCCAAGGCGGTGGAAAGGGGCCTCATCACCGATGAGGAAGCCAACACCATGGACGAGCGCCAGAGCTACAACTTGGTGTTCCTGCCGGGCTTCTCCACCGCGGCGCAGGTTTCCGACGTATCGGGCCGCGGCGTCGGCATGGACGTGGTGCGCACCAACATCCAGAAGCTCAACGGTTCCATCGAGATCCGCTCGCAGCTCGGCAAGGGCACCACCTTCATCATCAGCCTGCCGCTGACCCTGGCGATCCTGCCGGTGCTGCTGGTGCGCCTGGGCGAACAGCCCTTCGCCGTGCCGCTGTCGATGGTGCGCGAGATCCTGCCGATCGACACCGAACAGGTGCAGGAGGTCGGCGGGCGCGCCACCATGGTGGTGCGCGGCGAGGTTTTGCCGATCCTGCCGCTGGCGGGGTTGCTCGGCTGGCCGCAGGAACGTTCGCCCGAATACGGCGTGCTGATGCATACCGCCGAGTTGTCCTTCATCCTCGCCATCGACAGTTTCGCCGGCCGCGAGGACGCGGTGATCAAGTCCCTCGACGACTTCCGCCCGAAGGGCGTGGCCGGTGTGACCACGCTGTCCAACGGGCAGATCGTGCTGATCCTCGACATGAAGGAACTGCTCGGTGGTGCGGGTGAATTCCGCGGTGTGTCGCGTGCGGCCCTGCTCAACGCTTCGCAGTCGGTGGCCGTCCGCTGACTTGTAAAAACGTGTGGCCCGCCGCGCCTGGCGGGCCGTCTTGCTTGTTCCCCACCTGCCCCTTGCCTACGATGAAGTAAGGCGGGGCTTTGCATTCGCAGCGTGCTCCGCAGAGGGGGGCGCGTGGCGGATTTCGATTTCGATCATTGGTGTGCGCTTGCCGAGCGCGATCCGGAAGCCTATTTCCGCGCCCGGCGCGGTGTCATCGAAGGCTTCATCGGCGAACGCCCGGAGGAAGAAGCCGGACGTCTGCGCGAGATGCAGGGGTGTATCGACCGTGCCCGCGCGGCGGCCGGCACGCCGCTCAACGCGGTGCGCAGCGTCACCCGCATGATGGAAGGGCGCCTGCTTGCGATGTGCGAACAGGGGGTGGCATTGCGTTGCGCCAGCGAGCGGCTGGGCCGCGCGGTGACGCACCTGGAGGGCGGCGCGGGCTGAGTGGGGCCGGTGGGCTTTGGAACCGGCCCGCGTGTTCAGTCGGCAGTCAGCGTGAGCAGGCGGGAAAAGGCTTCCTCGAACTGCCGCAGCCCTTCGGTCTGCAGGCGCTCGCCAGCTTCGTCCAGGTCGATCCCCAGCGCGCCGAGGGCGGCGAAGGTCGCGTGCGCCGCGTCCACGCCGCTGTCCAGCGTGGCCGCCACCTGGCCGTGATCGATGAGCGCGGCGAGCGTGGCGTCGGGCAGGGTGTTCACCGTTTCCGCGCCGATCAACGGTTCCACGTACAGCAGGTCGCTGTAAGCCGGGTTCTTGGTGCCCGTGCTCGCCCACAGCATGTATTGCGGGCGTGCTCCCGATGTGCGCAAGGCGTCGAACGCACTGCCGTGGAAGCGCGCCCGATAGCGCGCATAGGCCAGCCTGGCCATCGCCACGGCGGTCTTGCCGGCCAGTGCCGCACCGGCCGGGCCGTGCGCGGCGAGTTGCGGGTCGATCAGCGAATCCACCCGGCTGAGGAACAGGCTGGCCACCGAGTACACGCGCCCAAGGTCGCCGCCCGCCGCGTGCAGGCGTTCGAGGCCGCGCAGATAGGCTTTGGCCACCGCGTCGCAGTGCGTGAGCGAGAACAGCAGGGTGACATTGACGCTGACGCCGTGGGCGATCAGATCCTCGATGGCGCCGAGGCCCGCCGATGTGGCCGGCACCTTGATCAGCAGATTGTCGCGTGCCACCGCTTCACGCAGGCGCAGGCCGGCGGCCAGTGTGCCGGCGCGATCGTGCGCCAGTGCGGGGGATACTTCCAGGCTGACATAGCCAAGCTCGCCGGCGCTCTGCTCCCAGGTCGCCCGCAGCAGATCGCAGGCCGCGCGCACGTCGGGAATCACCAGCGCCTCATAACGCGCCTCGGCTTCGCCCGGGCGGGATTTCAGCGCGGCGAGGTCTTCTTCGTAATACCGCCCGTCGGCGATCGCCTTGTGGAAGATGGCCGGATTGGTGGTGACCCCGGTTACCCCGTCCTCGCGGACGAAGCGGGCCAGGTGGCCGTCGCGGATCAGCGTGCGGGAAAGGTTGTCCAGCCAGATCTGCTGGCCCAGGGCGCGGACTTGAAGCAGGCGATTCATGTGGGTCTCGGTGAAAACGTGGGGCTTGCGGAACGGATCATTCTGCTATGTTTCGATGTCAGCTGGAAGTCCGCCGGGCACGGCACCGCGCCAGCCCAGCGCGTCGATCACCCGCATGAAGCTGTCGTCGAGCGGGGCACGCAGGCAAAGCGGGGCAGCGCTCCACGGATGGCGCAGCGTCAGTTCGGTGCACGCCAGCAGCATGCGGTGGCTGTCGAACAGTTGCTGGAACAGGCGGTTGTGCAGGCCCTTGCCGAAGGTGGCGTCGCCGATGATGGGGTGGGCGATGTGCTTCAGATGGCGGCGCAGCTGGTGGCGCCGTCCGGTTTCCGGGCACAGTTCGAGCAGGGCGTAGCGGCTGGTGGGATAGCGGTCTACGCAATGCGGCAGTTCGGCAGTCGCCAGGCGGCGGTAGCGGGTGAGCGCGGGCTGTGGTGCGCCGGGCAGTTCGGCGGCGGCGCGTTCGGCATCGTCGAAGCGGCGGCTCAGCGCATGGTCGATCAGGCCGGCCTCGGGTGGGTGGCCGCGTACGACGGCCACATAGCGCTTGCCCACCGCGCGGGTTTCGAACTGGCTGGCGAGACGCGCCAGGGTGTCGCGGTCGAGGGCGAACAGCAGCACGCCCGATGTGCCCTTGTCCAGCCGATGCACGGGATGCACCTGGCGGCCGAGGCGGTCGCGCAGCCATTGCACGGCGAAGCGGGTTTCGTGCGCGTCGAGCTTGGAACGGTGCACGAGCATGCCGGACGGCTTGTGGAGTGCGACCAGGTGGGCGTCTTGATACAGGATGGCGGGCATGGAGCGGGCGGGAGGCGCGGTGCGGCGATTATGCGCCGCTGGCGAAGGGCTTCCAATCGCGGCGTACGGGTCCTTTTCGTCATGAAAGGCCTTGCGCTGGGCCTGGGCGGCAGTTAGAATCGCGTGTTTTCTAAACCCGAACACGGAAGTAAATCTTATGGCCAACTCCGCACAAGCCCGCAAGCGTGCCCGTCAGGCGGTCAAGGCTCGCGCCCATAACGCCAGCCTGCGCTCTCGTTTGCGTACCGCGATCAAGGCCGTTCGCAAGGCCATCGTGGGTGGCGACAAGGCGGCGGCTCAATCGGTGTTCCGCATCTCCGAAAGCACCATCGACAGCATCGCCGACAAGAAGATCATCCACAAGAACAAGGCCGCTCGCCACAAGAGCCGCCTGTCGGCCGCGATCAAGGCAATGGCTGCCGCCTGAACCAGACTGGTTCTCCGGTATGTCAAAACGGCGACCCGAGGGTCGCCGTTTTGTTTTCCGCAGGTCCGCCGTGGCACGGTGGCGCCAGGGGGAGACGGAGTCGACCTCAGAGGTCGAACGGTTCCATCTGCAGGTTGTTGTCGTTGGCGAAATTGATCAGGAACTTGTAGGCCAGCGGCTCGATGTCGTAGAGCCGGGCATCGACGAGGACCGTCTTGGCGCCTTTCAGGGTGCAGCCGGGGCGCACGTAGGGGGAATACGTCATGCGGTGGTCGGCACCGAAGGCCGACATGATGCCGCACAGGCGGTCCGCCCAGTCGCTGGGGCGGAATGTCTTTCCCTCTCTCGTGACCCCGATGATGACGAAGCTTTCGATCTTCTGATTCATAGCTCGCATTGGTGCGGACATCTGGAGTCGGTCGCGGGCGCTGTTGTTATAGGGCGCGCCTCGCGAGGCCGGCGGATTCTAACAGAAAAAGCGCCGCGCTCGATGCCGCGCGCCGCGCCGGGCGGCCCTGCGGGGGCAATATATACAACCCGCGCGGATTCCCTTACCATCCTTGCCTTGCCCTGCACACGGCGGCTTCAGCCGCCGTGTGCGTTTTATGGTTCCTCTTTGTCGGGGTTTTCCATGTCGCATCTGATGAACACCTACGCCAGGTTGCCCGTGGCCTTCACGCACGGCGACGGCGCGTGGATCCACGATGAGGCCGGCAAACGCTACCTGGATGCCCTCTCCGGGATCGCAGTGTCCACGCTCGGGCACAACCATCCGCGTCTGGTGAAGGCCATTGCCGAGCAGGCCGGCCGTGTCCTGCATACTTCCAACGTGTACCGCATTCCGCTGCAGGAGCGCCTGGCTGACCGCCTGGCCGCGCTGTCCGGCATGGACGAGGTGTTCTTCAGCAATTCCGGCTGTGAGGCGAACGAGGCGGCGATCAAGCTGGCGCGCTTCCACGGCCATCGCAAGGGCATTGAGCTGCCCACCATCATCGTCATGGAGAACGCTTTCCACGGGCGTACCCTGGCGACCCTGTCGGCAACCGGCAACCGCAAGGTGCAGGCTGGCTTCGAGCCGCTGGTGAGCGGTTTCGTGCGCGTGCCGTACAAGGACATCGATGCCATCCGCTCGGTCGCCGAGCACAATCACAACGTGGTCGCCGTGATGCTCGAGATGATCCAGGGCGAGGGCGGCATCAATATCGCTGACGACCGGTTCCAGCGCGAACTGCGCGAGATCTGCGACCAGCGCGGCTGGCTGCTGATCTGCGACGAGGTGCAGTGCGGCGTCGGCCGTACCGGTCAGTGGTTCGGCTGGCAGCATGCCGGGGTGCAGCCCGATGTGATGACGCTGGCCAAGGGCCTGGGCTCGGGCGTGCCGATCGGCGCCTGCCTGACCGCCGGCCTGGCCAAGGGCCTGTTCGGCCCGGGCAACCATGGCTCCACCTTCGGCGGCAATCCGCTGGCCTGCGCGGCCGGCCTGACCACGCTGGAGGTCATCGAGTCCGACGGCCTGATGGCCAACGCCGAGGAAGTCGGCGCGGCAATCCGCAAGGGCTTCGCCGAAGCGCTGGCCGGCGTGCCGGGCGTGGTGGATATCCGCGGCCGCGGCCTGATGCTGGGCATCGAACTGGACCGTCCCTGCGGCGTGCTGGTCGGCAAGGCGCTGGAAGCCGGCGTGCTGATCAACGTCACCGCCGAGCGGGTGGTCCGCCTGCTGCCGCCGCTGATCTTCAGCAAGGACGACGCGCAGGCGCTGGTGAGCCTGCTCGCCCCGGTGGTGCGCGACTTTCTGGCGCAATGAGGAAGGCTGGAAACCGATGACGGCACTCAAGCACTACCTGCAATTCAAGGATTTCACCCGCGACGAGTACGATTACCTGTTCGAGCGCATCCGCTGGATCAAGGACAAGTACAAGCGCTACGAGCCGCACCATGCGCTGTTCGACCGCAGCCTGGTGATGATCTTCGAGAAGGCCAGCACGCGCACGCGGCTGTCCTTCGAAGCCGGCATGCAGCAGCTCGGCGGTTCGGCCATCTACCTGAACACGCGCGACTCCCAGCTGGGGCGCGGCGAGCCGGTGGAGGACGCCGCGCAGGTCATCTCGCGCATGAGCGACCTGGTGATGATCCGCACCTTCGAGCAGGACATCATCGAGCGCTTCGCCGCCAACTCGCGCGTGCCGGTGATCAACGGGCTGACCAACGAATACCATCCCTGCCAGATCCTCGCCGATATCTACACCTACATCGAGCACCGCGGCCCCATCCAGGGCAGGACGGTGGCCTGGGTGGGCGACTCCAACAACATGTGCAACACCTGGCTGCAGGCCGCCGAGTTGCTTGACTTCAAGGTGCACGTCTCCACGCCGCCGGGTTACGAGGTGGAGCCGGAGCGCGCCGGCCTGCACGGCACCGGCCACTTCGAGCAGTTCGCCGATCCGCTGGAAGCCTGCAAGGGTGCGCATCTGGTGACCACCGACGTGTGGACCTCGATGGGGTACGAAGCGGAGAACGAAGCACGCATGAAGGCTTTCGCCGACTGGTGCGTGGATGCCGAAATGATGGCCGTGGCCGCGCCGGATGTCTTGTTCATGCACTGCCTGCCGGCCCACCGGGGCGAGGAAGTCACCGCCGAGGTCATCGACGGCCCGCAATCGGTGGTGTGGGACGAGGCTGAGAATCGCCTGCACGCGCAGAAGGCGTTGATGGAGTATCTGGTGCTCGGCCGGGCGGAGGCGAACTAACCGGTAGGAGCGGGCTTGCCCGCGATTCGGCGTTCGGCTTGCCAACGAATCGCGGGCAAGCCCCGCTCCTACGTGAATATCACGGTGCCTGCGGGCGCGGGCGTCGGCAACACAGCAGAAGACAGGGAAAGAGCATGAGCGACGTGAACAAAGTGGTGCTCGCCTACTCGGGCGGGCTGGATACCTCGGTGATCCTGAAATGGCTGCAGGACACCTACCAGTGTGAGGTGGTGACCTTCACCGCCGACCTGGGCCAGGGCGAGGAGCTGGAGCCGGCGCGCCAGAAGGCGCTGAAGTTCGGCATCAAGCCGGAAAACATCTTCATCGACGACCTGCGCGAAGAATTCGTGCGTGACTTCGTCTTCCCGATGTTCCGCGCCAACACCGTCTATGAAGGCGAGTACCTGCTGGGCACCTCCATCGCCCGTCCGCTGATCGCCAAGCGCCAGATCGAGATCGCCCGTGCCACCGGCGCGGATGCCGTGTCGCACGGCGCCACCGGCAAGGGCAACGACCAGGTGCGCTTCGAACTGGGTTACTACGCGCTGATGCCGGGCGTGAAGGTGATCGCCCCGTGGCGCGAATGGGATCTGCTGTCGCGCGAGAAACTGCTCGCCTACGCCGAGAAGGCCGGCATTCCCATCGAGATGAAGCACAAGCAGGGCGGCTCGCCGTACTCGATGGACGCCAACCTGCTGCACATCTCCTTCGAGGGCCGCCACCTGGAAAATCCGGCCGCCGAGGCCGAGGAAGACATGTGGCGCTGGACCGTGTCGCCGGAAGCTGCGCCGGATGCCGCCGAATATGTCGACCTGGAATTCGAGAAGGGCGATCTGGTGGCCATCAACGGCACCCGCATGAAGGCGCACGAACTGCTCGCCAGGCTCAACGAACTGGGCGGCAAGCACGGCATCGGCCGCCTGGATCTGGTGGAAAACCGCTACGTCGGCATGAAGAGCCGCGGCTGCTACGAAACCCCGGGGGGCACCATCCTGCTGCGCGCCCACCGCGCCATCGAATCCATCACCCTGGACCGCGAAGTCGCCCACCTCAAGGACGACCTGATGCCGCGCTACGCCAGCATGATCTACAACGGCTACTGGTGGAGCCCGGAGCGCCAGGCCCTGCAGGCGCTGATCGACCATACCCAGCAGACCGTCAATGGCTGGGTGCGCATCAAGCTGTACAAGGGCAACGTGATCGTCACCGGACGCGACTCCAAGACCGACTCGCTGTTCGATCCGACCATCGCCACCTTCGAGGACGATGCCGGCGCCTACAACCAGAAGGACGCGCACGGCTTCATCCGCCTGAACGCGCTGCGCATGCGCATCGCGGCCAACGCGAAGGCCAAGCGGGGTTGAGGCGGGTACCGGCATGGAAAGCGACATCTTCCTCTTCGGTCTGACCCTGGAAGAGTTCGAGTCCATCTCCCTCAAGGTCGGTTTCACCGTACTGATCCTGTACATGCTGTTCATCATCGGCAACCTGGCGAAGGAGTCGAAGGCGGGCAAGTACGGTGCGATGTGGATGTTCATCGGTCTGGGGCTGGGTTTCGTCGGTTTTGTTTCCAAGGCCCTGATCCAGAAGTTCATGGGCATCGAGTAGAACGGAACGAACAATGAGCGTGACTGAGAAGTTCGACGGCGTCGCCGTCACCACCAAGGCCAACGTGTATTTCGACGGCAAGTGCGTCAGCCATTCCATCGTGCTGGCCGACGGCACGAGGAAGTCGGTGGGCGTGATCCTGCCGGCCAGCCTCACCTTCAATACCGGTGCGCCGGAGATCATGGAAGGCGTGGGCGGCAACTGCCGCGTTCGCCTGAAGGGTGAGAGTGCGTGGAAGACCTACGGCGCAGGCGAATCCTTCGCGGTGCCGGGCAATTCCGCCTTCGACATCGAGGTGGCGGACGAGCCCTACCACTACGTCTGCCATTTCGGCTGAGCCGGGGAGGGGAGCATGCCGTCTTTCGACATCATGTCCGAGGTCGATGAGGTCGCGTTGCGCAACGCGGTCGACGTGGCCAACCGCAAGATCGCCAACCGCTACGACTTCAAGGGCAGCGATGCGCGCATCGAGCAGGTGGACAAGCTGCTCACCCTGCACGCCGACAGCCAGTTCCAGCTGGAACAGATGACCGCCGTGCTGCTGCCCGAGATGACCGGCAAGAAGGTCGATGTGCGCTGCCTGGACTACGGCGACGTGCAGAAGGTCTCCGGCAACAAGGTCAAGCAGGAAGTGAAGGTGCGCGTGGGCGTCGAGCAGGACATGGCGAAGAAGATCGTCAAGCTGCTCAAGGACAGCAAGCTCAAGGTGCAGGCCGCCATCCAGGGCGACGCGGTGCGGGTGTCGGGCGCCAAGCGCGATGTCCTGCAGGAAGCCATCGCGCTGGTGCGCAAGGAAATCACCGATTTCCCGCTGCAGTACGGCAACTTCCGCGACTGAGCAGGCGAGGAAAACACGCGGGGCGCACGGCGCCGGCCTGATCGCCGGTGCCGTGCGCCCCGCGCACGTTTACCCGCCGGTCTTCATCGGAAACGTCGTCCGGATGCCCCGCCTTCGTGTGCGAAGCCGCATGAACAGGGCATTGGCATCGCACCGCGCGATTATCCGACGCCCAGTTGTGGTATCGTCGGCGCAAGGCTCGCATGCGCGGGCCGGCGGCCCGATACCACCCCCGACGACCCCGAATGACGCTCTTCTCGCTGATCGTTGCCCTGCTGATCGAGCAGGTGCGTCCGCTGCCGGTGCAGCAGTTTGTCCTGGACCCGCTGCGCCGGTTGTCCGCGCTGTTGACCGAGCGTTTCAACGACGGCCAGGCCCGCAACGGGCGCGTCGCCTGGTGGCTGGTGGTCAGCCTCGGCACGCTGGCGACCGTGCTGGTGTACTGGCTGCTCTGCGAGATCCACCCGCTGTTCGCCTTCGCCTTCAACGTCGGCGTGCTCTACCTCACCATGGGCTTCCGGCAGGAAAGCCATTTCTTCACCGACATCCATCTCGCCCTGCGCATGGGCGAACTGGACCGCGCCCGCGTGCTGCTCGGCGAATGGCGCGGCGGCCAGTATCAGGAGGCCAGCTCCAGCGAGGTGGCCCGCCTGGCCATCGAGCAGGCGCTGGTGTCCGCGCACCGTAACGTATTCGGTGTAGTGTTCTGGTTCATCGTGCTGCCGGGGCCCGCCGGCGCGGTGCTGTACCGCCTCGCGCGCCACTTCGCCGAGGAATGGGGCGAGCGGCGCGATGCGGAATTCGGCGAGTTCGGCAGCTTCGCGCGGCGTGCCTTCGAGGTGATCGATTTCGTTCCGGTACGCCTCACCGCCGCGTCGTTCTCGGTGGTCGGCGACTTCGAGGACGCGGTGTTCTGCTGGCGTACCCAGGCCATGCTTTGGGCCGACAAGGCCTCCGGTATACTCCTCGCGAGCGGGGGCGGGGCCATGGGCGTGCGGCTGGGCATGCCGGTACACCGCTCGGGCGAGGTGCTCGAACGGCCGGAAATGGGGATCGGCGAGGAAGCCGATGCCGATTACATGCAGAGCACGGTGGGCCTGGTCTGGCGCGCCTTGCTGCTCTGCCTGTTGTTGCTGGCGCTGGTCGGCATTGCCGGCTGGGTCGGCGGTTGATTGACCTGGAGGGAGTATCAGATGGCAAATCGTGAAGTGGTGGTTTTGAGCGCGGTGCGCTCCGCAATCGGTGGTTTCGGCGGCTCGCTGAGCAACATCGAACCCGCAGATCTGGCCGGTACCGTGATGCGCGAGGCGATTGCCCGCTCCGGCGTCGACCCCCAGCAGATCAGCTACGTGACCGTGGGCAACTGCATTCCCACCGAGGCGCGCTACGCCTACGTGCCGCGCCTGGCTTCCATCCAGGCCGGCCTGCCGTACGAATCCGTGGCCATGCAGGTCAACCGCCTGTGTTCCTCCGGCCTGCAGGCCATCGTGTCCACCGCCCAGTCCATCCTGCTGGGCGACGCCGACTACGGTATCGGCGGCGGCGTGGAAGTGATGTCGCGCGGCGGCTACCTGCTCCCCGCGCTGCGCACCGGCGCGCGCATGGGTGACACCAAGGCCATCGACATGATGGTTTCCGTGCTCACCGACCCGTTCGGCGTTGGCCACATGGGCATCACCGCCGAAAATCTGGCGACCAAGTGGGGCATCAGCCGCGAAGAGCAGGATGCTTTCGCGCTGGAATCGCAGAACCGCGCGGCCGCGGCCATCGCCGCCGGCCATTTCAAGTCGCAGATCGTGCCCATCGTGCAGCAGACCCGCAAGGGCGAGACCGTATTCGACACCGACGAGCACCCGCGCGCGACCACGCTGGAATCGCTGGCCAAGATGAAGCCGGCCTTCAAGAAGGACGGCACGGTGACCGCCGGCAACGCTTCCGGCATCAACGACGGCGCCTCCTTCTTCGTGCTTGCCGACGCCGCCCTGGCCGCCAGCGCCGGCTACAAGCCGATCGCCCGTCTGGTGTCCTACGCCATCGCCGGCGTGCCCAACGACGTCATGGGCGAAGGCCCGATCCCGGCCTCCAAGCTGGCGCTCAAGCGCGCTGGCCTGAGCCTGGACCAGATGGACGTCATCGAGTCCAACGAAGCCTTCGCCGCGCAGGCCATCGCCGTCTCCAAGGGCCTGGGCCTGGATCCGGTGAAGACCAACCCCAACGGCGGCGCCATCGCCCTGGGCCACCCGGTGGGCTGCTCCGGCGCGTTCATCGCCACCAAGGCGGTGTACGAGCTGCAGCGCATCAACGGCCGCTATGCGCTGGTGACCATGTGCATCGGCGGCGGCCAGGGCATCGCGGCGATCTTCGAGCGCATCTGAGCCCTCGTTTGCGGCCCGCTTCGGCGGGGCCGCGCACCACACAACCCCCGGCTTCGGCCGGGGGTTGTGCGTTTACGCCGTGCATCGCACGGAGGCACGCCCCGGGTGCGATGCATCGAAATGGTGCCCTGGGCGAGGGCGCGCCCGCCTGAGGAACGTGCCGTGCCGCGCAGCACGGCCTCCCGGCGATTCCGGCACTGTTCTTGCGAAACACCGGCGGTACGTTTTTCCGAGCCGCCATGTTCGCTGACCTGCACCATCTTTCCCACCACGCTGCCTGGCGGCGCCAGCTCGAGATGCTGCTGGAGTCGACGGGCGAGGGCATCTACGGCATCGACCTGCGCGGGCGCTGCATCTTCATCAATGGTGCCGGCGCGGAAATTCTCGGCTATACGCCCGACGAAGTGCTCGGGCGCAACATGCACTACCTGATCCATCACTCCCACCCCGATGCCGCCCTGATGCCGGTGCACGACTGCCGCATTTTCAAGGCTTTCAAGGAAGGGCGTGGCGTGCGGGTGGAGGATGAAGTGCTGTGGCGGCGCGACGGCTCCTCGTTCCCGGCGGAATATGCTTCCTACCCGATCCGCGACGGCGAGGCGGTGGTGGGGGCGGTGGTCACCTTCAACGACATCACCGAGCGCAAGCGCACCGAGGCCGCGCTGCGCGCCGCACACGAACAACTGGAACGCCGGGTGGCCGAGCGTACCGCCGAACTGTCGGCGGCCAACACGCGCCTGAGCCAGGCCGGCGATGCGCTGCGCCGCCTCTCCGAACACCTCAACCGGGTGCGCGAGGAGGAGCGGGCCCACATCGCCCGCGACATCCACGACGACCTGGGGGCCTCGCTGACCGCCATGCAACTGGAGCTGAATTGGCTGCGCAGGCGCCTGGGCACCGACGAGAAGGTCCGCACCCACATCGACACGGCGCTGGAGATCGGCCAAGGGGCGATGGGGGCGGTACGCCGCATTCTCAACGACCTGCGCCCCGGCGTGCTGGATCATCTGGGCCTGTGGGCGGCGCTGGAATACCTGCTGCAGGACACCGAAACGCGCACCGGCTTGCGCTGCAGCCTGCGCGTGGCACCGGAGGCAGAGCGGTGCCGGCTGGGACACGAGGCGGAGACTGCTCTCTACCGCATCGCCCAGGAAGTGCTCACCAACGTGCAGCGCCATGCCGCCGCCGGCCGCGTGGACGTGGATGTGCGTGCCGAGGGCCGGGCGCTGGTGCTGGAGATGGCCGACGACGGATGCGGCATGCGGGTGCCGGCCGAGCCCACCAGCTTCGGCCTGCTGGGCATGCACGAACGCGCCCGCGCGCTGGGCGGGCAACTGGCCATGGACAGCGGGCCGGGGCGGGGCACCCGCGTAACCCTGAACCTGCCGGAAGTACTCGCATGAGTGCGTGCGGCATCGATCTGCTGGTGGTGGACGACCACATGATCATCCGCCGCGGGCTGGTGCAAATCCTCTCCGAGAATGCGGCCATTGGCGACATCCGTGAGGCCCATGACGGTGCTTCGGCCCTGCGTGCGGTGCGCGAACGCGCGCCGCGCGTGATGCTGCTGGACATCGCCCTTGGCGAGCGCGACGGGCTGGACGTGCTGAAGAACGTGCGTGCCGAGTTCCCTGCCGTGGGTGTGGTGATGCTCTCGGTGTACCCGGAATCGCAGTTCGCCGTGCGTGCGATCCGTGCCGGGGCAGGCGCCTACCTGAACAAGGGCTGCTCGCCGGACGAGCTGTTCGGCGCCATCGAGCGGGTGGCCGCCGGCGGCGTGTATGTGACGCCGTCCATCGCCGAGCTGCTGGCCCGCAGCGTGCGCAGCGACGAGGCCCGCGCGCCGCACGAAAGCCTCTCCAACCGAGAGTTCCAGGTGCTGGAACTGCTGGCGCGCGGCCATTCGGTGTCGGACATCGCCGCGCAGCTGAGCCTGTCCGGCAACACCATCTCCACCTATCGCGCGCGCATCTTCGACAAGCTGGGCGTGCGCAGCATCGTCGAACTGCTCCACTACGCCAACCGCCACGATCTGCTGGGCTGAGCCGGTCGCCGCGCCGGCCACGCTGTGTAGTGCCAGCACTACAGAACAATCACGGATCGCGCGATACCGCCGCACCGGCCCGGCGCGGATGATGGGAACCGTCAGCCAGCAAGTTTCCAGGAGGTTCTCCGTGATGCGCAAGGCAGGATTCAGACTCGGGGTGTACGTGTTCAAGGACGCCGAAGTCATCGACTACGCCGCGCCCTATGGGGTGTTCTCCGTGGCGCGGCGCTTCGATCCGGAGCTGGATGTGTTTCTGATGGCCGAGACCATGCGCCCGGTGCACACCCAGGCCGGCTTCACCGTGCTGCCCAGCTACGCGCTGGGCGATCAGCCCGCGCTCGACGCCTTCTTGATTCCCGGCGGCTTCGGCACGCGCCAGGAGATGCACAACGGCAAGTTGCATGGCTACATCCGCGCACTGCCGCAAGACTGCCTGCTCACCAGCGTCTGCACCGGCTCGTGGATCTACGGCGCGATGGGCCTGCTTGACGGCCTGCCCGCTACCAACCGCAAGGAGCCGGACCGGCTGGAGTCCTCGCACCTGGGCAAGACCCCCATCGACCGCCTGGCCGAGATCGCTCCGGCCTGCCGCATCAGCCGTGCGCGCGTGGTCGACGCCGGGCGCATCGTCACCGCAGGCGGCATCAGCGCTGGCATGGAGCTGGGCTTCCACCTGCTGCGCCGCGCCGGCTACGGCGCAGAGTTCATCCACGAGGTGGCACGCGTCATGGAATACCAGCGCGCCTACGCCCAGTACGAACACGACATCGAGTACGCCACGCCCGCCGCGGCGGCCCGCCTGCAAACCGCTTGAAATCCGAACAAGGAGCCGATCACATGTCCGCCTTCCGCAACCCGTTCGATCCCGAGATCCGCCTGCATCGAGGTGGCTGTGCCTGCGGCCGCCACCACAGCCAGGCCGAACACGATGCCGCCGAAGTGCTGGAGCAACGCCAGATGCAGGACCGCGTGGTGGAGGGCGCGGTGATGCGCGCGCTGTTCCCGCAGGATGCCGTGCGCCGCCGTTTCCTGAAGGCGGTCGGCGGCAGTACCGCGATGGCCGCGGTGGCCGGGCTGTTCCCGCTGGCAGCCGCCAAGGAGGCCTTCGCCCAGGGCGGCGGGGCGCTGGAGAAGACCAAGTTGAAGGTGGGCTTCATCCCCATCACCTGCGCCACGCCCATCATCATGGCGCATCCGCTGGGCTTCTACGCCAAGTACGGGCTGGACGTGGAAGTGGTGAAGACCGCCGGCTGGGCGGTGATCCGCGACAAGGCGCTGTCGAAGGAGTACGACGCGGCGCACATGCTCTCGCCGATGCCGCTGGCGATCTCCACCGGCACCGGCTCCAGCCCGATTCCCTGGACCGCCCCAGCCGTCGAGAACATCAACGGCCAGGCCATCACCCTGTCCATGAAGCACAAGGACAAGCGTGATCCCAAGGACTGGAAGGGCTTCAAGTTCGCCGTGCCCTTCGACTATTCCATGCACAACTATCTGCTGCGCTACTACCTGGCCGAGCATGGCATCGACCCGGACCGCGACGTGCAGATCCGTTCCGTGCCGCCTCCGGAAATGGTCGCCAACCTGCGTGCCGGCAACATCGACGGCTTCCTTGCCCCGGACCCGGTCAACCAGCGCGCGGTGTACGACGGCGTGGGCTTCATCCATCTGCTGTCCAAGGAAATCTGGGATGGCCACCCGTGCTGCGTGTTCTCCGCCAGCAAGGAGTTCGTCACCACCATGCCGAACACCTATCAGGCGCTGCTGAAGGGCATCCTGGATGCCACGGCCTATGCCCGCAAGGCCGAAAACCGCAAGGAAATCGCCGCCGCCATCGCCCCGGCCAACTATCTCAACCAGCCGGTCACGGTGGTGGAGCAGGTGCTCACCGGCACCTTCGCCGACGGTCTGGGCAAGGTGGTGCGCGACCCGAACCGGATCGACTTCGACCCCTTCCCGTACGACGCCTTCGCGGTGTGGATCCTCACCCAGATGAAGCGCTGGGGGCAGATCAAGGGCGACATCGACTACGCCGGCGTGGCCAGGGAGGTGTTCCTCGCCACCGACGCGGTGAAGCTGATGAAGGAGGTCGGCCTGGAGCCGCCGGCCGCGTCCAAGGCCATCGAGATCATGGGCAAACCCTTCGATCCGGGCCGCCCGGACGACTATGTGAACAGCTTCGCCATCCGCAGGAGCTGAGCCCATGGACGAACGCAAGCGCTGGCGCGCGCCGCTGCTGTCGCTGATCTTCCTGCTGCTGTTCCTGGGGGTCTGGCAAGTGGCGACGCAGCCCGACGCCGCCACCGCGGTGGCCGCCGACGACGAGTACGCCGCGCTGCTCGGCGCGGCGGCGGCCGGTGGCGGGCAGTCGGCCATGCCGACGCCCGCCGAGGTCGGCGCCAAGCTGTGGGAGCACCTGTCGGACCCGTTCTACGACCGCGGCACCAACGACAAGGGCATCGGCATCCAGCTCGCGCATTCCATCGCGCGGGTGCTGCTGGGCTTCGGCTTGGCCGCGCTGGTGGCGATTCCGCTGGGCTTCGTGATCGGCATGTCGCCGCTGGTGTACCGCGCGCTGGACCCCTTCATCCAGATCCTCAAGCCCATCTCGCCGCTCGCCTGGATGCCGCTGGCGCTGTACACCATCAAGGACTCGGGCATCTCGGCGATCTTCGTGATCTTCATCTGCTCGCTGTGGCCGATGCTGGTGAATACCGCCTTCGGCGTCTCCAGCGTGCGGCGCGACTGGCTCAACGTGGCGCGCACGCTGGAAGTCTCCCGCCTGCGCACCGCCTTCCAGGTGATCCTGCCGGCCGCCGCGCCCACCATCATGACCGGCATGCGCATTTCCATCGGCATCGCCTGGCTGGTCATCGTGGCCGCCGAGATGCTGGTGGGCGGCACCGGCATCGGCTACTTCGTGTGGAACGAGTGGAACAACCTGTCCATCGCCAACATCATCAGCGCCATCCTGTTCATCGGCCTCATCGGGATGCTGCTGGACACCACGCTGGCCCGCCTGGCGCGCGCCGTGACCTACAAGGAGTAAGCCGATGAACGCACCATTCCTCAAGGTCGAAGGGCTCGCCAAACGCTTTCCCGGTCCGCGAGGCAAGGATGGCCTGACGGTGTTCGAGAACGTCCATTTCGGCATCGAGAAGGGCGAATTCGTCTGCATCATCGGCCATTCCGGCTGCGGCAAGACCACCATCCTCAACGTGCTGGCCGGGCTGGACGAGGCCAGCGACGGCGTGGTGATCATGGACGGCAAGGAAGTGCGCGGCCCTTCGCTGGACCGTGGCGTGGTGTTCCAGGGCCATGCGCTGCTGCCCTGGCTCAGCACGCTGAAGAACGTCGAATTCGGCGTGCGTTCGCGCTACCCGGACTGGACCCGCCATCAGATCGAGGCACACAGCACCAAGTACCTGGAGATGGTCGGCCTGGGCCACGCGCTGCACAAGAAGCCGGCGGAGCTCTCCGGCGGCATGAAGCAGCGTGTGGGCATCGCGCGCGCCTTCGCCATCGAGCCGAAGATGCTGCTGCTCGACGAACCCTTCGGCGCGCTCGACGCGCTCACGCGCGGCACCATCCAGGACGAACTGCTGAAGATCGTGCTGGCCACCGCGCAGACCGTGTTCATGATCACCCACGACGTGGACGAGGCCATCCTGCTCGCCGACAAGATCGTGCTGATGAGCAACGGCCCGCTGGCGCGCATTGCGGAGATCGTCGAAGTCACCCTGCCGCGCGAGCGTTCGCGCACCACCATGCACCACGACCCGCAGTTCTACCGCATCCGCAATCACCTGGTGGATTTCCTGGTGAACCGCTCCAAGGCCTTTGCCGAGGAGGCCGGCGCCGAGGGCTGTGACCCGCGCCATCCACCCGTCGTCCGTCCCGGTCTCGCCGCGCCCAGCGCCGAGATCGTCGCCCTGCCCGCGGGCCAGCCGGCCCAAACCCACGTCACCAAAGCCTCTGCCTGAAGGAGAACACACCATGACCCGCGAAGAAGTCACCGCCCTGATCCTCACCGCCAGGATCAGGAAGAAGCTGAGCTGGGCGAAACTGGCCGAAACCGTTGGCCACAGCAAGGAATGGAGCACTGCCGCGCTGCTTGGCCAGATGACCCTGACCGAAGCCCAGGCCAGTGCCATCGGCAAGCTGCTCGATCTCCCCGGAGACGCCGTGGCCCAGCTGCAGGTGGTGCCCTACAAGGGCTCGCTGCCCACGGCCGTGCCCACCGATCCGCTGATCTACCGCTTCTACGAGCTGATCAGCGTGTACGGCACCACCTTCAAGGAGCTCATCCACGAAGAGTTCGGCGACGGCATCATGAGCGCCATCGACTTCAAGATGGATCTGCAGCGCGAACCCAACGAGGCCGGCGACCGCGTCCGCATCACCATGAGCGGCAAGTTCCTGCCCTACAAGACCTACTGAGGCGCTTTCCACCCTCAGATGCGCGGGTGCTGCACGGCGCCCGCGCATGCACCACGCCATCCGCCCTGGCATGGTGCCATGCACCGGCATGGTGCATAAAGCCGGCGGATAGCCTGCTTTCCCGCTGTGACAGGCCCCGCAGCCCTGGCATGTTTTTCGCTGTCAGAATGGTGACCGTTCCACTCCTGCGAGGCGGGCTCAGCGCCATGACGATCAAGCACTACTACAACGAGATGAGCGACGAGGGCGGGCACGTCCGCGCGCACTACTCGTCCTACGCCAACTGGCTTTCGGAGATGCCGGAAGAGCGCCTGGCGCAGAAGCGCGCCGAGGCCGACGCGCTGTTCCACCGCCACGGCATCACCTTCGCGGTGTATGGCGAGAAGGACGCCGGCACCGAGCGGCTGATCCCCTTCGACATCATCCCGCGCATCATCCCCGCCGACGAATGGCATACCCTGGCCGCCGGCCTGCGCCAGCGCGTGAAGGCGCTCAACCTGTTCATCCACGACATCTATCATGAACAGAACATCCTGCGCGCCGGCCACATCCCCACCGAACAGGTGCTCAACAACGCCCAGTACCGCAAGGTCATGCAGGGCGTGGACGTGGCGCGCGACCTGTACGCGCACATCGCCGGGGTGGACATCGTGCGTGCCGGCAAGGGCGAGTACTACGTGCTGGAGGACAACCTGCGCGTGCCTTCCGGCGTGTCCTACATGCTGGAGAACCGCAAGATGATGATGCGGCTGTTCCCGCGCCTGTTCTCGCGCTACCGCGTGGCGCCGGTGGACCGCTACCCGGACATGCTGCTGAAGACCCTGCGCTCCGTGGCGCCCACCGGGGTCACCGATCCCACCGTGGTGGTGATGACCCCGGGGGCCTACAACAGCGCCTATTTCGAGCATGCCTTCCTGGCCCAGCAGATGGGTGTGGAACTGGTGGAAGGGCAGGACATGTTTGTGCAGGACGACCAGGTGTTCATGCGCACCACGCAGGGGCCGCAGCGCGTGGACGTGATCTACCGCCGCATCGACGACGACTTCCTCGATCCACTGGCCTTCCGCCCGGATTCGGTGCTCGGCGTGCCCGGCCTGCTGCAGGCCTACCGCGCCGGCCGCGTCACGCTGTCCAACGCCATCGGTTCCGGCGTGGCGGACGACAAGTCGATCTATCCCTACGTACCGGAGATGGTGCGCTTCTATCTCGGCGAGGAACCCATCCTGCACAACGTGCCCACCCACATGTGCCGCAACAAGGAAGATCTCGCCTACGTGCTGGACAACCTGGCGGAGCTGGTGGTCAAGGAAGTGCACGGCGCCGGCGGCTACGGCATGCTGGTCGGCCCGGCCTCCACCAAGGCCGAGATCGAAGCCTTCCGCGAAGTGCTGGTGGCCCATCCGGAACGCTATATCGCCCAGCCCACGCTGGCGCTGTCGGCCTGCCCGACCTTCGTCGAATCCGGCGTGGCGCCGCGCCACATCGACCTGCGCCCCTTCGTGCTGTCCGGCGAGGAAGTCCAGCTGGTGCCCGGCGGGCTGACCCGCGTGGCCCTGCGCGAGGGCTCGCTGGTGGTCAACTCCTCGCAGGGCGGCGGCACCAAGGACACCTGGGTGCTGGAAGCCTGAGCGCGGTACGACAAGGATAGACAGGGAGAACGCAGATGCTGAGCCGTACCGCCGACCATCTCTACTGGATGGCCCGCTACATGGAGCGCGCGGAGAACGTCGCGCGCATTCTGGACGTCAATCACCGCATGTCGATGATGCCGCAATCCGCGGTGCAGGAAGAACAGGCCTGGGGCGCCACGCTGCGCATCATGGGGCTGGAGGCGCCGTTCCACCAGCGCTATGCGGAGATCACCCCGGATGCAGTGCTGGAGTTCATGATCTTCGACGACGACAACCCCTCCAGCGTGCGCAACTGTCTGCGCGCCGCGCGCGAGAACGCCCATGCCGTGCGCGGCACGCTGACCTCCGAACTGTGGGAGACCACCAACGGCACCTGGCTGAAGATGCGCGACTTCACCCGGGAGCAGTTCGCCGACCTGGGTGCCAGCGAATTCTTCGAGTGGGTGAAGTACCGCTCGCACCTGTCGCGCGGGGTCACCATCGGCACCATGCTGCAGGACGAGTCGCTGCGCTTCACCCGCCTGGGCACCTTCCTGGAGCGCGCCGACAACACCGCGCGCATCCTCGACGTGAAGTACCAGCTGCTGCTGCCCGCCGGCGAGGTGGAAGGCGGCGCCGCCGACTACTACCAGTGGAGCGCGCTGCTGCGCTCGGTGTCGGCCTTCGAGGTGTACCGCAAGGTGTATCGCGACCTGATCACCCCGTCGCGCGTGGCCGAGCTGCTGCTGCTGCGCGTCGACATGCCGCGTTCCATCGCGCGCTGCATGAAGGAGGTGTACACCAACCTGCGCGAAGTCGCCAACGACCAGTCGGCGGAAACCGAGCGCCGCGCCGGCGAACTGGAGGCGCAGCTGCGCTTCGGGCGCATCGACGACATCGTGCGCGACGGCCTGCACAACTACGTGGTGCGCCTGCTCGCGCGCGTGCAGGATCTGGGTAACCGCATCGCCGACGACTTCCTGGTGCCGGTGAGCGGATCGCGCAGCTGAGCCTGGGGCGGTGGCCCCTTACCAGCCAGGGTTGAGCCGCTTGGCCTCGGCGATTTCGCTGCGGATCTGGCGGTAGTGCTCGAAGCGGCGCGCGTGGATGGCGCCGTCTTCCAGCGCGGCGCGCAGTGCGCAGCCCGGTTCGCTTTCGTGGCGGCAGTCGCGGAAGCGGCAACTGCCCAGATGCGGGCGCAGCTCCACGAAGCATTCGGCCAGATGGCCGGGATCCAGATGGGCCAGCCCGAAGGCCTGCATGCCGGGGCTGTCGATCAACCATCCATCCCCGTAGAACGGATAGAGGCGGGCGAAGGTGGTGGTGTGCTTGCCGCTGTCCAGCGCAGTGGAAATCTCCCGCGTGGCGGCGTTGGCCTCGGGGATCAGCGCGTTGGTCAACGTGGATTTGCCCATGCCGGACTGGCCGACCAGAATGCTGCGCTCTCCTGCGAGCAATGGGTGCAGTGCTTCGACGCCGGCCAGTGCGCTGACTTCGGCCACGCGGTAGCCCAGTGCGGTAAACATCGCCAGCGCCTCGCGCGCGGCCGGCAGGCGTTCGGCCAGATCGGCCTTGTTCAGCACGATCAGCGACTTCAGCTCCTGCGATTCGGCGGCGCACAGGCAACGCGACACCAGCAGATCGGAGAAGGCCGGCTCGGTGGCCACCACGATGACCACCTGGGTGAGGTTGGCGGCGATCAGCTTCTCGCGGAAGGCATCCGAGCGCCACAGCAGGTTGCGGCGCTCGTGCAGATGTTCGATGGCGCCCTGGCCGTCGCCGCCCGGTGCCAGTTCCACCTCGTCACCACAGGCGAACACGCTCTTCTTGCCGCGCGGGTAGCCCTGCAGGCGGCCTTGCGCGGTGAGCACTTCGTAATGGCGGCCGAAGGCCGCGGTGATCCGCCCGTGGATGCGCGGGCCGCCGGCTGCGCGCGCCTTGTTCACCGCGGCAGGGCTTCCAGATGGGCCACGCGGATGGCCGCCGGCGGATGGGAATCGAAGAACTTCGAATACAGCGGGTCGGGCGTCAGCGTGGCGGCGTTGTCGCGGTACAGCTTGACCAGCGCGCCGACCAGATCGTCCGCGCGGGTCTGGCGCGCGGCGTAGCGGTCCGCCTCGAATTCATGCACGCGCGACCAGTGGCTCATCAGCGGGGCGAGCGGAAAGGCGAAGGCCGGCAGTACCAGCGAGAACAGCGCCAGCGCGCTGGCCGTGTGCGCCTCGCGCACGCCCAGCCCGGCGTAGAACCAGGGTTCGGCGATCAGCCAGCCGAGCAGGGCCATCACCCCCAGGCTGGTCAGCGCCAGCAGGGCGATGCGCTGGACGATGTGGCGGTGGTGGAAATGCCCCAGCTCGTGCGCCAGCACGGCTTCCACCTCCTGCGGGGCGAGCTTTTCCAGCAGGGTGTCGAAGAACACGATGCGCCGTGCCGCGCCGAAGCCGGTGAAGTAGGCGTTGCCATGCGCCGAGCGGCGCGAGCCGTCCATCACGTACAGGCCGCGCGCCTGGAAGCCGCAGCGTGCCAGCAGGCCTTCCACGCGGGCGCGCAGGGCGTCGTCCTGCAGCGGTGTGAACTTGTTGAACAGCGGGGCGATGAAGGTCGGCCAGATCAGCAGGGCGAGCAGATTCACGCCCAGCCAGAAGGCCCATACCCACAGCCACCAGTATTCGCCCATCGTGCCCATCAGCCACAGCACGGCGGCCAGTACCGGCAGGCCGATCAGTACCGCCAGCAGCGCCTCGCGTGCCGTGTCGGCGGCGTACAGGGCGGGCGTCATGCGATTGAAGCCGAAGCGCTTTTCGATGCCGAAGGTGCGTATCAGCGCGAAGGGCAGATCCACCAGCCAGCTCAAGACGCCCAGCGTACCGAGCAGGGCGAGGCCGGGCACCAGGCCGCCGGGCGCCAGCAGGCCGGCCCACAGGTCGGCGAGCGCCTGCAGCCCGCCGCCCAGCGTCAGGGCCAGGACGAACGCGGCGGATACGGCGAGTTCGATCCGCCCGAGGCGGGCGCGCGCCACGGTGTAGTCGGCGGCCTTCTGGTGGGCATGCAGGGCGATGCGTTCGGCGAACGCGGCTGGCACGCGCTCGCGGTGCGCGCGCACGTGGCGGACCTGGCGGGTCAGCAGCACGGCCTTGAGCAACATGCCGGCAAACAGCACGGCGACGAACAGGGTGGCGAAGGCCTGGGCGGTCATCGGGACGGGAAAGGCGAGAAGGGGAAGAGCGATGCGGGGGAAGCCGGTGCCGATCCATGCGACAATCGGCCTCTTGAACGTTTCGCAATGGCCGAAGGATTATGGCACAGGATAAAGATCACCTCATCTGGCTGGACCTGGAAATGACCGGGTTGGAGCCGGAGCGCGACCGCATCATCGAGATGGCCATCGTCATCACCGATGCCAATCTGAACGTGGTCGCCGAGGCGCCGGTGATCGCCGTGCATCAGCCCGACGCGGTGCTCGACGGCATGGACGAATGGAACCGCAACACCCATGGCCGCTCCGGCCTGACCGAGCGGGTGCGCAGTTCCACGATCGGCGAGGCGGAGGCCGAGCAGCGCATGCTGGATTTTCTCAAGGACTGGGTGGCCGAGCGCGTGTCGCCGATGTGCGGCAACTCGGTCTGCCAGGACCGCCGCTTCCTGGCGCGCTACATGCCGAAGCTGGAAGCCTGGTTCCACTACCGCAACCTGGACGTGTCCACGCTGAAGGAGCTGGCGCGGCGCTGGCGGCCCGAGGTGTACGGCAGCCTGAAGAAGCGCGGCAGCCACGAGGCGCTCGCCGACATCCACGAATCCATCGCGGAACTGCGCCACTACCGCGACACCTTCCTGCGGCTGGAATAAGCCTAGAAACCGCAGTTGACCGCTTATTCATATCCCGAAAGCCAGATGAACACTGCGTTCCATGCCTTCGCCAGGCCTCACCGCTGCGGTGAGCGCGCTACGCACCCGATTGCACGCCTGGCGGGCCGCCTGGCCGCGTTGCTCCTCATTGCAGGGAATGACCATGCGGCTTCGTCGCGCCTTGCCAGGCGGCCCGCCAGACGCACACTCGGGCGCGTCCAACTGCGGTTTCTAGGCTGACCCTCATGCGGCGCCGCGCGGCAAACCTGCTGGCCTGGCTGCGGGCGCGCCGCCGCATACTGCTGTGGATCGGCGCGCTGGTGCTGTTCTTCTATCTGCTCGGCTATTTCGCCCCGCGTGTCAGCACGCCGGGCATGTGCCTGATCTACGGCTGAGCGGCCGCCGCCGGTTCAGCCGCCCCGGCGCGCCAGCGCGCGCTGCATGCCCAGGGTGGCGCCGTCGCGCGCGCCATCGGGGTCGTCGGCCAGCCGGCGGGCCATTTCCTTGCCCAGTTCGACGCCGTACTGGTCGAAGCTGTTGATGCCCCAGATCCAGCCCTGCACGAACACCTTGTGCTCGTACAGCGCCATCAGCCGGCCCAGGCTGGCGGGATCCAGATCGGCCAGCAGCACCGTGGTGCTCGGCTGGTTGCCGGGAATTTCCAGATGCGGGGCGAGGCGCTCGATTTCGGCGGGCGGCAGCCCGCGTGCGCGCAGCGCGGCGCGCGCCTCGTCCAGGCTGCGCCCGTGGGTCAGCGCGGCGGCCTGCGCCAGCGCGTTGTCGGCGAGCGCCTGGCGGCGCGCATCACCCTTGCCGGCGGTGACGATGAAATCCACGGGCACGCAGTGCGTGCCCTGGTAGAACAGCTGGTGGAAGGCGTGCTGGCCGACCGTGCCGGCGCCGCCCCAGACCACCGGCGAGGTGGCTACTGCGGTGAACGTGCCGTCGCGCAGCGCGCGCTTGCCGTTGCTTTCCATTTCCAGTTGCTGCAGCCAGGCCGGGAAATTGCGCAGGCCGTGGGCGTAGGGCAGTACGGCGAGCGTGGAGGCGCCGATGAAGTCGGCGTTCCACAGGCCGACCAGGCCCATCAGCACCGGCAGGTTGGCGGTCAGCGGCGCGTTGCGGAAGTGCTCGTCCATCTCGCGTGCGCCGGCCAGCAGGGCGTCGAAGCCGTCCTCGCCGAGGGCGATCAGCAGCGGCAGGCCGATGGCCGACCACACCGAGTAGCGTCCGCCCACCCATTCGGGCATGGGCAGCACGCGGTCGGCTGGAATGCCGAAGGCCGCCGCCGCGCCGGTGGCGTTGCTGACCGCGAGAAAATGCGCGTCCAGCGGCGTGGCCTCGCCGAGCGTGGCGCGCAGCCAAGTGCGTGCGGCATGGGCGTTGGCGAGGGTTTCGGCGGTGGTGAAGCTTTTCGAGGAGACGATGAACAGGGTTTCCTCGGCGCGTGCGCCGGCCAGCGCTTCGTCCAGTTCGCGCGGATCGATGTTGGCGACGAAGCGCACCTCCACCGGGGTGCTTGCCGCTGGTCCGGCGAGTGCTTCGGCGGCCATGCGCGGGCCCAGATCGGAGCCGCCGATGCCGAGGTTGACGACGCGGCGGATGGCCTCGCCGCTCGCCCCGCGCAGTTCGCCGTTGCGCAGTTGCCGGGCGAATTCGCGCATGCGCGTGGCGGTGCGCGCCAGTTCGTCGGCGTCCGCCGCCGGCACGCGGCAGCCGCGGCGCAGCGCCATGTGCAGCGCGGCGCGGCCTTCGGTGTGATTGACCGCCTGGCCGCCGAACAGCGCGGCGATGCCGTCGCCCAGGCGCGCTTCGGCGGCCAGGGCGAGCAGATCGTCGAGGGTTTCGGCATCGAGGCGCTGGCGGGAGAAGTCCACCAGCAGTCCGGCGGCCTCGCGGGACAGCGTGCCGAAACGGCCGGCGTCGGCGGCGAACAGGTCAGCGACGTGCCGCGTGCCCAGGCGTTCGCGGTGGGCGGCCAGGTGTGTCCAGGCGGGCAGGTGCTGCGGAGCGGTGAAGGCGTCAGTCACGGCGGTAGAGGCGGAAGATGTCGAGCTGGCGGCCGCCTCCGCGCCGATGTTCCCAGACCAGCTTCCACTCGTCGGGAAGCTGGCGCGGCGCAGCGCGGCGGTCGTCATGGACCAGCAGAAGTCTGCATGGACTGCCGGCGGCGCGCACCGGTTCCGGGCGCAGGCCGGCGAAGTAGTCGAGCGATACGCGCACGTCGTCGGACAGACCGGTGGTGGCGATGCAGTCCGGGTGTTCGTCGGCCAGCACGCGGGCGAGCGATTCGGCCGGTGCGCGGTAGCTGCGGCCGTGGTCGAACCAGGACATCAGCAGCAACGCGGCCAGGCACCACAGCAGGGTGGTGCCCAGGGCCCAGTTGGCGGGGCCGCGGTTCGGGCTGCGCGGCATGCGCCAGACCAGCAGCAGCCAGGCGGCCGTCAGCGTGATGCCGATGACGGCCTGGAAAGTCTGCCCGTGGAGGACGAAATCACTGCCGTAGCGTTCGACATGGCGGGCCAGCCCCGGCGGCCAGGCGAACACCTGGGCGGTCCAGCCCAGCCAGACCAGCAGGGCGAACAGGCCCAGGGTCATCACGCCGAACCAGTCGAAGGCATTGGCCGCGCCCCGGCGCAGATGGGGCGCGCCGGCGGCGGCCAGCAGGGCCAGCGGCGGGATCATCGGCAGCAGGCCGGCGGGCGGTTCGCGCCCGTCGACAACCACCCAGGCGGCAGTGAGCAGGGTGGCGATCAGCGGCAGCAGAATGGGCAGGCCGATCAGCCGGCGGCGGCCGTGCCACAGCGCCCACAGTGCGATCGGCCACAGCGGCCAGAGGAACCAGCCGGACTCTTCCAGCAGGCCGCCGATCTCGTCGCGCGCCAGCAGTCGGCTGCCGAAGCCGCCCCAGTGCTCGGCCCACCACAGGCGGAACAGTTCGGGGTGCTGGTAGTGCAGCGCCAGCGGCCACAGCATGCCGAGCACCAGGGCCACGCACACGCCGAGCAGCAGTGCGCCGCTGGCGCGCGGTGTGCGGCAGTCCGGCGCGCACACCAGAACCAGGACGAACAGCGGCAGGGTCAGCAAGGCTCCGCTCAGGCCGGCGGCCAGGAAGGCCAGTGCGGCGCCCAGCGCGGCCTGCAGCGCGCCGGCCAGCGGTGCGCGCGGAACGCGTGCGAGACCGGCCAGTGTGAGCGCCTGCATGGCGAGCAGGGCGAGCATGGGCTGGGTCAGATGGGCGTTGATCAACAGCCCGAGCGTGCCCAGGGTGAGCAGCACCGCCGGCGCGCGGGCGGGGCGGCCGTACAGGCGGTCGGCGGCCTGCGCGGTCCAGCACAGCGTCAGCCCGGTGAACAGCGCACTGGCGAAGCGCGCGCCGTCATGCGCCGGCAACAGCCAGCCGAGGGCCTGCGCCAGCAGGGCGGCAACCCAGTAATACAGGGGCGGGTACTGCGTGGCGGCGTCGCCGGCGATGCGCGGGAACAGCAGGCCTTCGCCCTGCAGCATGCCGAGCACCGGACCGAAGTGGATGGCATCGTCACCGCGCCAGGGGTCGTGTCCGGCGACACCGGCGAGCAGGTAGAGCGCCGCCAGGACGATCAGGCCGAGCGGGCCGAACAGGCGCTGGAATGGCGGGGGGCGGGAATTCTGCGTGGCGATCATGCTGCGATACGTAGGCGGGGCCGTATGACGAGGCGATGCCGGAAGGCGGTCGGAAGGGGGATTCTATCCTTACCGGACGCCGGTGGCCGGCCGTGCTGCAATAGGCAACAAAAAAGGCAGCCGCGGCTGCCTTTTTCTGCGGAGCTGCGTCCCGCTCAGCTGGCGCGCTGGACGTTGCCGTACTTCTGGCGGAAGCGCTCGACGCGGCCGGCGGTGTCGACGATCTTCTGCTTGCCGGTGTAGAACGGGTGGCAGGCGGAGCACACTTCGACGTGCAGGGCCGGCTTGCCCAGCGTGGAGCGGGTGGTGAAGGCGTTGCCGCAGGAGCAGGTCACCGCGACTTCGGCGTAGTTGGGATGGATGTCCGCTTTCATGATTGGTCCTTGATGCAAGCGGGCGGTGAATGTGGCCGCCCTGGATGTTGAAAACGCGCGATTATCCGCCGTTGCGCGGGAGAAGGCAAGGCGCGCCGCGCGAGACCGCTGAAACCGGCGGCAACAGAGTCTAGAATGCGCGCCTTTCCTCCTCCGCCGGAGAAATCCCCTTGCGCCTGCTGCTCGCCCCGATGGAAGGCCTGCTCGATCACGATCTGCGTGAGGTGCTGACGCGTGCCGGGGGCTACGATCTGGCGGTGACCGAGTTCGCCCGCGTGTCGGCGAGCGTGCCGCCGCCGCGCTTCTTCCGGCGTATCAGCCCGGAACTGTCCGCCGGTGGGCGCACCGCTGCCGGCACGCCGGTGCGCGTGCAACTGCTCGGTTCCGATCCGCAACGCATGGGGGAGGCCGCCGCCGTGCTGGCTGCGCTGCGGCCGGCTGGCATCGATCTGAATTTCGGCTGCCCGGCGCCCACGGTGAATCGCCATCGCGGCGGCGCCGTGCTGCTGGACGAGCCGGAACTGCTGCATCGCATCGCGCTCGCCGTGCGTGCCTCGGTGCCCGCCGGATTGCCGTACAGTGCCAAGATGCGTCTGGGGGTGAGTGATCCGGGGCGTGCGCTGGAGTGCGCCCAGGCGCTGACCTCGGGCGGCGTGGAGGAACTGGTGGTGCATGCGCGCACCAAGGCCGAAGGCTATCGGCCGCCGGCCCATTGGGAGTGGGTGGGGCGCATCGCCGGTGCGGTGCGGGTGCCGGTGGTCGCCAACGGCGAGGTATGGAATGTGGCGGACTGGCGACGCTGCCGCGCGGTGAGCGGTGCGGACGACGTGATGCTCGGCCGTGGCGCGGTGTCCGATCCATTCCTGGCGCGGCGCATCCGTGCCGGCCTGGACGCCGCGGCGGTCGATGCGGCGCAGCGTGCGGCGGAATGGGCCGAGTTGCGCGGCCTGCTCGGCGACTACTGGTGCCGCGTGCGCGCCCGCGTCGAGGCCCGCCATGCGCCCGGCCGGCTCAAGCAATGGCTGGGCCTGCTGCGCCGTGCACACCCGGCCGCCGGCACGCTGTTCGACGCCTTGCGCGCGCTGCGCCTGCCGGCGGAAGTGGACGCCGCGCTGGTCCGTCACGGTATCCTTGCGCCCACCGAGGCGGCTGCCGCCTGATTCCCTGCGCATCGTTCCGTGAGTTACGCCAATTCCCGCATTCCGACCAGCGCCCAGCAGGGCGCCCACGACAAGCTCGCCCGCCTGGTGGAACGGCACCTGTCCACGCCGTTCCGCAAGCCCTGCACCGATTACAACCGCGCCGCCTTCGAGGCCAGCCTGGCCGGCTGGGACGGCCGCGCGCCGCTGATTCTCGATGCCGGCTGCGGGGTCGGGCACAGCACCATCCAGATCGCCCGCGCCCATCCGGACCACTGGGTGATCGGCGTCGACCAGTCCGCCGACCGCCTGGAACGCCGCAAGCCCTATCCGGAAGCGCTGATGCCGGCCAACCTCGTATTCGTGCGCGCCGATCTGGTCGATTACTGGCGGCTGCTGCACGATGCCGGCCTGCGTCTGGCGCGCCACTACATCCTGTACCCCAACCCCTGGCCCAAGATCGGCCACCTCGCGCGGCGCTGGCATGCGCATCCGGTATTTCCCTGGGTGCCACGGCTGGGCGGCGTGCTGGAATGCCGCAGCAACTGGGGGGTGTATATTGAAGAATTCGCGCTCGCCCTGCGCATGGCAAGCAGCTGCCCGGTGAATTGGGAGATCTTTACCGCCGAAGTGCCGCTGACCCCGTTCGAGCGCAAGTACCGCGACTCCGGCCAGCCGCTGTACCGGCTGGTCTGCGATCTGGGCGAGGGCGGCGCAGCGGCGCGCGACAACATGGATTCAATCGACGGAGCACGGCCATGAACCAGCAAGACATCGACGCCCACCTGCTCAGCGACGACGAGTTCGAGGCACTGGAAGAACTGCTCGTCTCCGACGCGGTGCCCGAGGACTGCATGGATCTGGAGATGCTCGACGGCTTTCTCGCCGCCGTGGTCGTCAGCCCCGTGCCGATGGAGCCGGTGGCCTGGCTGCCGGCGGTGTGGAGCGCGCACGGCGAGGAAATCTCCTTCGGTTCCGGCCGCCAGGTCCAGCAGGCCATCCGGCTGGTGCTGCGCTACCACAACGAACTGGCGGTGAGCATCGGCGAGGAAGAGGGCTGGGAGCCGTTCTGCTTCGCCGCCGGCGAGGGCGACACGCTGGCCATCGGCGAGGAGTGGATGGCCGGCTTCACCCAGGGGCTGGAACTGTGGCCGGAGGATTGGGAAGCCGGAGTGCCGGCCGAGCAGGCCGGCGCGGTGCGCGAGGAGATCGCCGCCATGGCGACCACCTGGGGCAGCCCGGCGGCCGACAGTGCCGACGAGGAAACCCGGCTGCTGTGGCTGGAGGAGGCCGGCGAAGCGGTCGCGCGCATCCGCGCGCGCTGGCGGGAAGCCGGTCTGCCGCTGGCGGGGCCGGTAGCCGTCGATGCGCCCGCCGCTGTGCCTCGGGCAGGCCCCGGGCGCAACGAGCCGTGCCCGTGCGGCAGCGGCAAGAAGTACAAGAAGTGCTGCGGCGCGGAGAGCTGAGCCCTGCCGCCGGTGCGGACCCCTGCACGCGCTGCGGTGCGTGCTGCACCGCCTTCCGGGTGGATTTCCACCCGGCCATGCTGGCCAGCCGGGAAAGCGGTGGCGTACCCGACGAACTCACCCTGCCGGTGACCGCGCAACTCGTGCGCATGCGTGGCACTGACGAGGCCGCGCCGCGTTGCGTGGCCCTGCGCGGCGAAGTGGGTGTGGCGGTGGAATGCACCATCTACACGCGCCGTCCGCCGCCGTGCCGGGACTTCGCACCCTACGCGCCACTGGGCATCGGCGATGCGGGCTGCGAGCGCGCGCGGCGGCGCCATGGCATGGCGCCGCTATGAATGCCCGTCTGGTATCTTCATGGAAATATTTTTTCCATGAAAATTGTTTCATAACAGCTGCTTGCGGATTTTTCGCGGGGCTTGATTCCGGCCATGGAGGCGCTAGAATCCGCGCGCCGAGTCCGGCGTCCCCATGGCGGGCGCGCCGCCGATCCGGAGGGCCGGGCCATCGCTCCGCCCTGGTGCATCCGAGGGCGCGTTGGGCATGGAAACCTGGAATCCCTGTATCGAGTGCGGCATCTGCTGCACGCATTTCCGCATCTCGTTCTACTGGGCCGAGGCGGACGACGCGCCGGGCGGCTTCGTCCCCGCGGGGATGACCGAGCGGCTCACCCCCTATCTGCGCTGCATGAAGGGCAGCAACAGCATGCCCCGGCGCTGCGCCGCGCTTTCCGGCACGGTGGGCGAGGCGGTGTCCTGCACGATCTACGAGAACCGGCCGACGCCGTGCCGCGAGTTCCCGGTGTATTTCGACGACGGCACGCCCAATCCCAAGTGCGACGAGCTGCGCGCCACCATCGGCCTGCCGCCGCTGCCTTTCTCGCCGCTGCCCAGGGCGGCCTGAACACCTTTCAGCGCGGAAAACCCACTTCGGCCAGCAGTTGCAGCGGGCCGATGCGCCGGATGGCGTCGATCTGTGCCGGGCGGCGCACGAACAGGGAGCCGGCGAAGCCCAGCGCGTTCACCGAGATGTCTTCCCAATGCTCGCGGCGGCGCGGCACCAGCAGCAGGCGTTGGCGGTCGAGCAGCAGGTTGTAGGGCGGCATCGGATCGGCGGCGTCCGGCATGCCCAGTTGCGCGCAGGCTGACCGCAGGGCCTGGCGCAGGCCTTCGCCGGCCTGTTCCGGCGCATCCCAATCCACGCCGTCGAGCGCGATCCAGGCATGCCGGAAAGGAAGTGCGCCGCAGCCTGCCAGCGTGCCCAACTGCGCTTCGCCGGGGGTGTGCGGAATCCACTGCAGGTGCTTGTGGCGCTGGCTGGCGCCGGCCACTTCGCCGCCGTTGTAGAAACCCAGGCCGCCATGCGGCCCGAGCACGCACGCCAGCGCACCCAGGTCGCTGGTGCCGAGCGGGGTGTGCTGGGCCTCGAAGGCGCGGGTGATGATCAACAGGTGGCGGTCGATCACCGGGTATTTGTTGAGCACCGCCAGATGGGCCGCTCCCAGCGCGCCGACGGTGAGGGCGGGGTCCGGCGGCAGAAAGGGGTTGAAGTCCACCCGGCGGTGCCCGGCGGCGCGTTCGCGTTCGGTGTGTTTGGCTTCCACGGTGGACAGCCAGCGCACGGCGAAGCGGGTGCCGTGTTCGTCGATCTCGGTGTGTTCGGTATGGATGGGCTGCAGGGCGCCACTGGCGAGGGCCGCCAGGCGGGTGGCGGCGATGCGGGGCAGCAGGGTGTCCGGGGTCAGCGCTGGGGCGGGCATGGCGGGGTAGCGGTTTCTCGGGGAAAATATCGGTTTCAGGCGGCCGCGCGGCGCGGCCGTGCCACCGAAATTCTACCCGCCAGCCCTGGCGGTGCCGGAGATCCGCATGTCCCAACGTTTTGCCGTGCGTGGCGAGACCATTCAACTCGATCAATTGCTCAAGGCGCTCGGCTGGGCGGACTCCGGCGGCGCCGCGCATGCGGCGGTGGAGGCCGGGCAGGTGCATGTCGATGGACGGGTGGAGCAGCGCAAGCGCGCCAAGCTGCATGCAGGGCAACGCGTGGCCTTCGCCGGGCAGAGCGTGCTGCTGGTCGGCGAGGGAGATGAAACGGAGTAAGGCGTCGCGCGGCGTCAGCCGGGCAGCCGGCGTTCCTTGCGGATCTGCTTGCGCCTGGCCAGGCGTTCCCAGATCCAGCCGCCGGGCAGGTCGACGCCGCTGAGCAGGTAGGCCAGCGCCTGTTCGTTGGCCAGGCTGAGGCCGAGCGCGCCGCGCGCGCGCCGGCGTCCGGCGAGCAGCAGTTCATCGCCCGGGCGCACCAGGGTGTCGCCCAGCGGCATGACCAGATGGTCGCTGTCGTCGCGCTGGATGTAGAGCACTTCGCAGGGCAGGTATTCGGCGCGTTTCTGCGGCGAGCGCAGCAGGGTGTCCAGGCCGACTTCCTCGCCGGCCATCAGGCGGCGGTGCAGGGCCGGCGCGCGTGCGATGTTGATGCGTTCGCTCCACACCGTGGGGGCCTCCCAGCCGAAGCGCCCGGTGAGGCGTTTCAGCAGCCAGACGCGCCATTCCTCGTCGCGCGCCTTCATCTCGCGCAGGAAGGGGGCGAGCAGCGGTGTCGACAAGACGGCGAGGCACTCGTGCGCGATGATCTCGCTGGGCACCATGTTGAAGTCGGCGTCGAAAGCATCGAACAGCGCGTGGTTGCTGTAGTGGTTCTGCCGCAATACGACGAACAGCCCCGGATTCAGCCCGCGCGCGGTGACCGCGGCCGACAGGTTGTCCACGTCCGAACTGGTGGCGGCGATGAGGCCCACCGCCTGGCGCACGTCGGCGGCGAGCAGCGCCTCGGCGCCGGTGCCGTCGCCCTGCACCCAGCGGTGCGGCGCGTCGCCGGGAGGCTGGCGGTCGATCACGGTGACCGGCATCGACTCGCGCGACAACGTGGACAACATGGCCTTGCCGAAGCGCCCGTGGCCGCACAGGATCCAGTGCCCGCGCGGCGGATCGCGGTGATGCTCGACAGTGCTGCCGGGCAGGCTGGTGAGCCAGGCGAGCAGTTGCCAGGCCGCCGGCGACTGCACGGCGAGCGCCATGTATTCGCTGAACTTCTCGAACGGATTGATGATGTGCCGGGTGCCGAAGGAGGCCATGTTGGCCGCGGTTTCCGGGCTTTCCGCGCGGCACAGCGCGGGCAGTCGCGGCGCGAGCAGGCGCGCGGTGATGGCGATGGCGAGGTTGGCCGAGTCGTCGTCGGTGAGCGCGATCACCCCGGCGCAGTGCGGGCTGGTCAGCCCGGCGAAGCTCAGGGTTTCCGGGTTGCCGGCATCGGCTGCCAGCGCCGGCACGTCGGCGGTGTAGCCGTGCAGGTCGAGTTCGCCGACCTTGGCGTCGTCCAGCTCGACCACCACCGCGCGCACGCCCATGCGGTCGAGCGCGCTGCAGATCAGCCGGCCGGTTTCGCCGTAGCCGCACACCAGATAGAACGGTTCGCGCAGCCGGCGCACCGCGCGTGCGAAGCGCTGGGTGCGGATGGCCAGGTGCAGGTTGCGGTCGGCCAGCAGGGTGAACACGGTGCCCAGCGTATAGGCCCAGCCGATCACCGACAGATAGATGCAGATGGTGACCCACATGCGCTGCTGGTTGGAGAATTCGACGGGGATTTCGCCGAAGCCGATGGTGGTGGCGGTATAGCTGATGAAGTAGAAGGCGTGGAAGAAGCTCAGCCGCCCGGCGCCGTCCAGGCCGGGCGCGAGGGTGAGCCCGAGCACCGACACCGCGAGAATGGTGATCAGTACGATCAGCGGCGCGCGCAGGCGCCGCAGGACCAGGAAGAAGATGCCGTGGTGGCGTTGCAGCGGCGTCATGGTCGCCGGGCCAGGGTGTTCAGCGGCGCTGCATGATGGTTTCGGCAATCAGGATGACCACCGAGACGCCGTTGGCCAGCAGCGCGCCGCCGGACAGCGAGACCACGCGGGCCACCATTTCCGGTGTCAGCCCGGCCGGCGAGACGTGGGCGGCATAGCCCCACACCATGGCGGCGGCGATCAGCTGCAGGTCGGCCACCAGGCTGGTGGACAGATGCACCGCGCCGATCTGCGTGCGGTCGCCGAACTTCAGCACGGTGGCGATCAGGCTGACCACGATGGCGGCGAACAGCTCATAGACGTCGTGATGCGCCGGGTTGTCGATGTCGCCGGTGAAGAAGCCGAAGTTGAGCGTGGCGGCAAGGACGATGAAGAAACCGAAGATGACTTTTTCGAGATTCACGGCGAGGGTCCGCAGGGCCGGGGAGATGAGGGTCGATTATAGGCATTGCATGCGGATGCCGGTGGCCTGGGCGAGTCCATATCGGTGCATGCAGGTGCCGGGGGGGGCTGCCGAAGTTCCAGCGGGCATGTGGGGAGGAGTTGATGGGCATGGCTGTCGGCGATTTCGCTCCCGCCGCGTCGTGGGGCGCGCTGCCGGGGAAGTCCGGGCCGGCTGTCTGAGGGCGCGCAGCGCCCGAGTTCCGGCCCGGACGGCAGCGCGCCCCACGGCGCGGGAACCCGAAGGGCGGGAGCGTATGAGCCGACAGCCATGCCCATCAACTCCGGGAACGGCCGGGGCGCTCGAAAGAGGACGGATGCGGTGGACGCGACTGCCCCGATAACCGGGGAACTCAGTCCTCGCGCGGATCGCCATCCACGTAATACCAGTGCCCGTCCTCGCGCACGAAGCGGCTGAGTTCGTGCAGGCGGGCGGCCCGTCCGCCGAGCCGGTAGCGCGCGACGAACTCGACGATGGCGTGGTTTTCATCGCGCTGCTCGTGGCGCAGTACGCGCAGGCCGATCCATTTGGGCGCGGGATCTTCGGCGAGATCCAGGGTGGCCGGGCGGGTGCTGGCATGCCAACTCGCCAGAAGCCAGTCCGCGCGGCCGAGTGCGAAGGCGCTGTAGCGCGAACGCATCAGGGCCTCGGCACTTGTGGGCGGGCGCCGGCCGTCGTGGGCGGGGCCGCAGCAGTCGGCGTAGGGCTGGCCGGATTCGCAGGGGCAGGGAGCTTGGGTCTTGCGCGGCATTGTGGGGCAGGGCGGTGGTGCGGACGCCCGGCATCATAAACGTCCGCCGCCCGCCGCGCATGGCCCGCGCCGCGCCGTTGCCGGCACGGCGCGGGGAGGGCTTCAGGCGAGGATCTGGCGCAGCACGTAGGGCAGGATGCCGCCGTGGCGGTAGTAGTCCACCTCGATGGGGGTGTCGATGCGGCACAGCACCGCCACCTCGCGGCGCTTGCCCCTGGCGTCGTGGATCACCAGGGTGAGATCCTGGCGCGGCTGCAGGCCGGCGCCGATGCCGAGCACGTCGAAGGTCTCCGTGCCGGTCAGCCCCAGTTTCTGCCACGAATCCTCGCCCTTGAACTGCAGCGGCAGCACGCCCATGCCGACCAGGTTGGAGCGGTGGATGCGCTCGAAACTGCGTGCCACCACCGCCTTCACGCCCAGCAGGGCGGTGCCCTTGGCCGCCCAGTCGCGGCTGGAGCCGGTGCCGTATTCCTCGCCGGCGAACACGATGGTGGGCACGCCGCGCTGCTGCCAGGCCATCGCGGCGTCGTACACGGTGGTCTGCTCGCCGTCGAGCAGGGTGTAGCCGCCTTCCACGCGCGCGCCGTCCTCGCGCGGCGGCAGCATCAGGTTCTTCACCCGTACGTTGGCGAAGGTGCCGCGCACCATCACGTCATGATTGCCGCGCCGCGAGCCGTAGGAGTTGAAGTCCGCGCGCTTCACGCCGTGCGCCTTCAGCCATTGGCCGGCGGGGGTGGCCTCGCCGAAGGAACCGGCCGGCGAGATGTGGTCGGTGGTCACCGAATCGCCGAGCAGCAGCAGGGTATGCGCGCCGGTAATGTCGCCGATGCCGCCGGGCTGCGGGGAAAAGTCGTCGAAGAACGGCGGACGGGCGATGTAGGTGGATTTCGGCCAGTCATACACCTGCCCGGTCGGTGCGGCGATGGCGTTCCACAGGTCGTGGTCGCTGGTGAAATCGGCGTACAGTCGGCGGTAGGTGGCCGGATCCTGCGCATAGGGCAGGATTTCGGCAATCTCCTCGGAAGTCGGCCAGATGTCGCGCAGATATACGTGGTGGCCGTCGCGCCCGGTGCCCAGCGGTTCGCTGCTCAGGTCGATGCTGGCGCGCCCGGCGATGGCGAAGGCCACCACCAGCGGCGGCGAGGCAAGGAAGTTGGCGCGCAGGTTGGGATGGATGCGCGCCTCGAAATTGCGGTTGCCCGACAGCACGGCGGCGGCCACCACCTTGTTCTCGGTGATCGCCTCATTGAGTTCCGGTGCCAGGTCGCCGGCGTTGCCGATACAGGTGGTGCAGCCGTAGCCGGCCAGCGCGAATCCCAGCTTGGCCAGCGGTTCCAGCAGGCCGGCCTTTTCCAGGTATTCGGTGACCACGCGCGAGCCGGGTGCCAGCGAGGTCTTGATGTGCGGCGCGACCGTGAGGCCCTTGTCCACCGCCTTCTTCGCCAGCAGGCCGGCGGCGATCAGCACGGCCGGGTTGCTGGTGTTGGTGCACGAGGTGATCGCCGCGATCAGCACGTCGCCGTGGCCCAGCGTGACCTCCGGCAGACGGGTGGGGAAGCGCGTGCACAGCGAGGCTTCCGGCACGCCGAAGCCGTCATCCACTTCGGGGGTGCTCAGCAGCTGGCTGAAGCGGCTGGCCATCTGGTCGAGCGGGATGCGGTCCTGCGGGCGCTTCGGGCCGGCCAGCGAGGGCACGATGTCGGCCAGATCCAGCGTCAGCACGCGGGTGTAATCCACCTCGCCGGCGCGCGGCACGCCGAACAGGCCCTGGGTGCGGAACCAGGTCTCGAACAGTTCGCAGTCTTCCGCGCTGCGTCCGGTGTTGCGCATGTAGGCCACGGTCTTCTCGTCGACCGGGAAGAAACCCATCGTGGCGCCGTACTCCGGCGCCATGTTGGCGATGGTGGCGCGGTCGGTCACCGACAGGCTGGCGGTGCCTTCGCCGAAGAACTCGACGAATTTGCCCACCACTTTCTCGCGGCGCAGCATCTCGGTGACGGTGAGCACCAGATCGGTGGCGGTGACGCCTTCGCGCAGCGCGCCCTTGAGTTCCACGCCGATCACGTCCGGGGTGAGGAAATACACCGGCTGGCCGAGCATGGCGGCCTCGGCCTCGATGCCGCCCACGCCCCAGCCGACCACGCCCACGCCGTTGATCATGGTGGTGTGCGAATCGGTGCCCACCAGGGTGTCGGGGTAGCACAGCTCGCCCTCGGGTGTGTTTTCACGGCGCACGCCGTGGAACAGGTATTCCAGGTTCACCTGGTGCACGATGCCGATGCCCGGCGGCACCACGCCGAAGGTGTCGAAGGCCTGCATGCCCCATTTCATGAATTGGTAGCGCTCGCGGTTGCGCTGGAATTCCAGTTCCATGTTCTGGCGCAGCGCCTGCGGGGTGCCATAGTGGTCGACCTGCACGGAGTGGTCGACCACCAGATCCACCGGTACCAGCGGTTCGATGCGCTTCGGATCGTGGCCGGTGGCGGCGGCCACCGCGCGCATCGCGGCGAGGTCGGCGAGCAGGGGCACGCCGGTGAAGTCCTGCAGCACCACGCGGGCGACGACGAAGGGGATTTCCTCGGTGCGCGGCGCATCGGGCTGCCAGCCGGCGAGCTGGCGCACGTGCTCGACGGTGACGCGCTGGCCATCGCAATGGCGCAGCAGGGCCTCGAGCACGATGCGGATGGACACCGGCAGGCGCGCTACGCGCCCCAGTCCGGCGGTTTCCAGCACCGACAGGTCATGGAACAGCGCCTGGCGGCCCGAAGGCGTGGTGAAACGCTTGAGCGAGGCGAACGGCTGTGTGGTCATGGCGATTCTCCCTGAGCGCGATCGATGGTGGTGGGGTGTGGTTCTGTGCTGTGTCGGACCGTTTTCCCGCGGTCCGCGTTCCCGGAGGGCGACTCCAGGCATGTCGTTTCTTCTTAGCGCAGACGGGCCGAAACGGCGAGTGTGGAATGGTAAAAAAGCGCGCCGGCGCGGATGCGTGGGGGCCTGCCCGAGCGTAGAATCGCGCCCTGATGTTTGCCGCGATGCTGCGTTGCACCGCAAGTCTTATAAAAGACATATAATCTCAACCGTCACCGGGCGATCCCCGGTCTCCAGTCAACGTCACGATAAAGGAAGACGCCGTGCTTGAAGCCTACCGTGCCCATGTCGCAGAGCGTGCCGCCCTCGGCATCCCGCCGCTGCCCCTGAACAAGCAGCAGACCATCGATCTGGTCGCCCTGCTGAAGAATCCGCCCGCTGGCGAGGAGGCTTTTCTGGTCGAACTGCTGACGCACCGCGTGCCCGCCGGCGTGGATGACGCGGCCAAGGTCAAGGCCGAGTTCCTCGCCAAGGTCGCCAAGGGCGAAGAAGCCTGTGGACTGGTGTCCGCTGCCCTGGCCACCGAACTGCTGGGCACCATGCTGGGTGGCTTCAACATCAAGCCGCTGATCGACCTGCTGGCGAGTTCGGGGAATGAGGGCGCGGTCGGCGGCATCGCCGCCGAGGGCCTGAAGAAGACCCTGCTGATGTTCGACTACTTCCACGACGTGAAGGAACTGGCCGACAAGGGCAACGCCAACGCCAAGGCGGTGCTGCAGTCCTGGGCCGATGCCGAGTGGTTCACCAGCCGCCCGGAAGTGCCGGCCTCGCAGAAGCTCACCGTGTTCAAGGTCACCGGCGAAACCAATACCGACGACCTCTCCCCGGCGCCGGATGCCTGGTCCCGCCCGGACATCCCGCTGCACGCGCTGGCCATGCTGAAGAACCCGCGTCCGGGCATCACCCCGGAAGAGCCGGGCGTGCGCGGCCCGGTGAAGTTCCTCGAAGACCTCAAGGCCAAGGGCAACTTGGTGGCCTACGTCGGCGACGTGGTCGGCACCGGCTCTTCCCGCAAGTCCGCGACCAACTCGGTGCTGTGGTTCACCGGCGAGGACATCCCCTACGTGCCGAACAAGCGCTTCGGCGGCGTGTGCCTGGGCTCCAAGATCGCGCCGATCTTCTTCAACACCATGGAAGACGCGGGCGCGCTGCCGATCGAGATCGACGCCGGCCAGATGGACATGGGCGATGAGATCGAGCTGCAGGTCGACCAGGCCAGCGGCAAGGTCACCGCGCTGAAGAACGGTGCGGTGATCGCCGAATCGCAGCTCAAGACCCTGGTGATCCTCGACGAAGTCCGTGCTGGCGGCCGCATTCCGCTGATCATCGGCCGCGGCCTGACCGCCAAGGCGCGCGAGGCGCTGGGCCTGCCGCCCTCCACCCTGTTCCGTCTGCCGCAGAACCCGGCCGACACCGGCAAGGGCTTCAGCCTGGCGCAGAAGATGGTCGGCCGCGCCTGCGGCCTGCCGGAAGGCCAGGGCATCCGCCCGGGCACCTACTGCGAACCCAGGATGACCACCGTGGGCAGCCAGGACACCACCGGCCCGATGACCCGCGACGAACTGAAGGATCTGGCCTGCCTGGGTTTCTCCGCCGACCTGGTGATGCAGTCCTTCTGCCACACCGCGGCCTATCCGAAGCTGGTGGACGTGCGCATGCACCGCGAACTGCCGTCCTTCATCTCCACCCGCGGCGGCGTGGCCCTGCGTCCGGGCGACGGCGTGATCCACTCCTGGCTCAACCGCCTGCTGCTGCCGGACACCGTGGGCACCGGCGGCGACAGCCACACCCGCTTCCCCATCGGCATCTCCTTCCCGGCCGGCTCCGGCCTGGTGGCCTTTGCCGCCGCCACCGGGGTGATGCCGCTGGATATGCCGGAATCGGTGCTGGTGCGCTTCAAGGGTACGCTGCAGCCGGGCGTCACCCTGCGCGACCTGGTCAACGCCATTCCGCTGTACGCCATCCGCCAGGGTCTGCTGACCGTGGAGAAGAAGGGCAAGAAGAACGTCTTTTCCGGCCGCATCCTGGAAATCGAAGGGCTGCCGGACCTCAAGGTGGAACAGGCCTTCGAACTCACCGATGCCTCGGCCGAGCGCTCCGCCGCCGGCTGCACGGTGCATCTGAACAAGGCGCCGATCGTCGAGTACATGAACTCGAACATCACCCTGATGAAGTGGATGATCGCCAACGGCTACGAGGATGCCCGCACGCTGAAGCGCCGCATCAAGGCCATGGAAGCGTGGATCGCCAACGGCGAACTGCTCAAGGGCGATGACGATGCCGAATACGCCGCGGTGATCGAGATCGATCTGGCCGACATCAAGGAGCCCATCGTCGCCTGCCCGAACGACCCGGACGACGTGAAGCTGCTCTCCGAAGTGGCCGGCGACAAGATCGACGAAGTCTTCATCGGTTCGTGCATGACCAACATCGGCCACTTCCGCGCCGCCGGCAAGGTGCTGGACGGCAAGTCCGACATCCCGACCCGCCTGTGGATCGCCCCGCCCACCAAGATGGACGCGATGATCCTCAACGAGGAAGGCTACTACGGCGTGCTGGGCCGCTCCGGCGCACGCATGGAGATGCCGGGCTGCTCGCTGTGCATGGGCAACCAGGCGCAGATCCGCAAGGGCAGCACGGCCATGTCCACCTCCACGCGCAACTTCCCCAACCGCTTGGGGCTGGATACCCGCGTGTATCTGGGCTCGGCGGAACTGGCGGCGGTGTGCGCGCTGCTGGGCAAGATTCCGACGGTGGCCGAGTACCTGGAGCAGGTCGAGATCGTCAACAAGAAGGCCGGCGACATCTACCGCTACATGAACTTCGATCAGATCGAGGAGTTCAGGAGCGTCGCCGATACGGTTGAAGTTTGAGGTAGGGAGACTGGAGCAGGGCGCCACTTCGAAGCGCCCGTCCATTCAGCAGGACAACGCCCCCTTCCGGGAAACCGGCGGGGGCGTTTTCGTTGGGGAGGATGCGCGCGATTTGATTGAACGCGCCGACGGGTGTATGACTCTTATCCCGATGTTGGACGCTGGAGAGGCGACATGGTGAAGGAAGCGAAGCGCGTCACGTCCGGGCGCGGCGGATGGATCGCCGCGCTGCTGCTCGTGGTGGTGGCGGTAGTGGGCTATTTTCTGTGGACCGGGAGCAAAGAGGCTCCACCCCCGCCGGTTGCCGGCGTGGAGGTGCCCGCGCCCCCGCCGCCTCCACTGCCCGACGTACCAGCCGAGCCCGGCACGGCAAGCGGCCTGATCGAGCCCGCGCCCGGTTATCCGCCGCCGCAGCCCGAGCCCGAGGACGACGTGGAACCGCTGCCGGCGCTGGATGAGAGCGACGCGGCGCTGCAATCCGCGCTCGCCGGACTGCCGGGCCTGGGCGAGCACCTGCGCCTGCTGATCAGCGGCAATCTGGTGCGACGCATCGTCGTTACCGTCGACAACCTGCCGGGCGAGCGTCTGCCCATCGCGCGCGCGCCCTTGCGGCAGGCCGAGGGGGCGTTCCGCGTCACGGCGGAAACCGGCGCATTCACCATCGCCGCCGACAATGCGGCGCGCTACACACCGTATGTGCGCCTGGCCGAGGCGGTGCCCGCCCAGGCGCTGGTGGCGCTGTACGCGCGCTTCTACCCGCTGTTCCAGGAGGCCTACGAGGAGCTGGGCTATCCGTCGGCACGCTTCAACGACCGGCTGGTGGCGGTGATCGACCATGTGGTGGCCGCTCCGGAGATCAGTGGTCCGATCGAACTGGTACAGCCCAAGATCCGCTACCTGTTCGCCGATCCCAGGCTGGAAGCACTGTCCGCCGGGCAGAAGATCATGATCCGCATGGGGCCGGAGAACGCCCGCAAGATCAAGGCCAAATTGCGTGAAATCCGCGCCCTGCTGGCCGCCGGCGGGGAACGCCCGGCGGCCGACTGAGCGTGCGCTGCTGTCTTACAGCAGCCGGAAGGCCAGGATGGTCACCAGCGTGGGCGGCAGCGCGGCAAGGAGGAGCTTCAGCGGGTTCACCGCGCCGTCATTGAAATGGCGGCGCAGGATGGACATGCCGGCGGGGTTGGGGGCGTTGGCGATCACCGTGAGGCCGCCGCCGGTGACCGCGCCGGACACCACCGCGTACTTGAACTCGTCCGACAGGCCATCGACCAGCGAGGCCAGGTAGGTCAGCGCGGCGTTGTCGGTGATCGCGGTGAGCGCGGTGGCGCCGAAATACACCGTGGTGGCATCCATGCTCTTCAACAGCGGCTCCAGCCACCAGGCCTGCTGCCCGCCGAGGATCACCAGCCCGGCGAGGAAGAAGGCCACCATCAGCCCTTCACGCAGGATCAGGCGTTCCTGGCAGGCCGGGTAGGCGGTGGCCAGGCCCATGAACAGCAGGAACACGCCGAGGAACACCGGCGGGTGGTGGGCGAACAGCACGATCAGGAACAGCAGGAACAGGTGGATGCCGACCATCAGCGCGGGAACGGCGTCACGCGCTTCACCTTCTGGATGCAGTTTCTGCCCGGCGAGCCGGGTCAGTTCCTCACGGAAGAGCAGCGTGGCCGCGGCAGCGTTGATGACCACGGCGATGGCGGCCTTCCAGCCGAAGTGGGAGAACATGAACAGCGTATCCCAGCCCCAGGTGGCGGCGACCATCAGCACCGGCGGCGCGGCGAAGTTGGTCAGTGTGCCGCCAATGGAGATGTTCACGAACAGTGCGCCGATGGTCACGTACATGAGCTGGTTGGACAACCCACGTGCATAGTAGCGCTCGCGCAGCATCATCGCGGCCAGGGTCATCGCCGCCGGTTCGGTGATGAAGGAGCCGAGCAGCGGCACCACCGCCATGATGGTGAAATACACCGCCACCTGCTCGCTGAACGGCAGCGAGCGCGCAAATACCCGAACGATGGCGGAGGCCGCCTGCAGTACCGGCTTGCTGGCAGCCACCACCATGATCGCGAAGACGAACAGCGGCTCGGTGTAGTTGCGCGTGTCCAGGTACTCGACGGCCTGATCCTTGCCGACCGTGAAGGCCATGAACACGATCAGCACGATCGCCCAGAAGCCGAACACGGCCTCGACCTCGCCCAGCAGATGCCACAGGCCGGCGTGCCTGGGGCGGCTGTGGGCGAGGCGTTCGAAGAACTTGGTGGAGAAGGTGTGCAATACGGCGAGCGCGAACAGCACCGCGCCGATGACCTGGATCGTCGTCGGGTTCATGCATGTCTACCGGAAAAGGGGAAAGGGGAGGGTCGGAGAGGCCGTGAAGACGGGGCCTGGCCGGGTGTGCAGGTGTGCATGGGCGCGTCCGTACGCCGTGCGGCGGCCCGACCAGCACGAGAAACCTGCCCGTTCGTTGGTCTGGAACGGACACCCGGGTGCAAGCTTACAGAAACCTGTCGGAAATACAATCCCGCTCATCCGCAATCGGCGGTCGTGCCCCGGTTCAATCCGGCAGGGGAAACTGGGCGGCGGGCACCGGCCGGCTGTAGTAGAAACCCTGCGCAAAATTGCAGCCGTGGCGCGTCAGGATTTCCAACTGCTCGGCGGTTTCCACCCCTTCGGCGACGACGCGCAGCCCCAGGCTGTGGGCGAGCTTGATGATGGCGTCGGCGATCGCCGCGTCGTCCGGGTTGCGATCGATGTCGCGGATGAACAGGCGGTCGATCTTCAGTTCATCGATGGGGAAACGCTTCAGATAGGCCAGCGAGGAGTAGCCGGTGCCGAAATCGTCGAGCGCCAGGCGTACGCCCTGGCCACGCAGTTCTTCGAGCACATCGATGCTGCGGCTGCTGTCTTCCATCAGCATGCTTTCGGTCAGTTCAAGGGTGAGCTGACCCGTCGGCATGCTGGTTTCTGCCATGACCTGGGCGACCAGGCGCGGGAGGTTGTCGTCGCGGAACTGGCGCGCGGAAATATTGACCAGCATGCGCAACTCGCCGTGACCGGCCTCGCGCCAGCGGCGGTGCTGCAGACAGGCGTTGCGCAGCACCCATTCGCCGATGTCGACGATCAGGCCGGTTTCCTCGGCCAGCGAGATGAAATCGCCGGGCGCGACCAGGCCGAGATCGGGATGCTGCCAGCGCAGCAGGGCCTCGGAGGCGACGATCCGTGCACGCGCGATGTCGATCAGCGGCTGGTAGTGGAGCACCAGTTCCTCGCGCTCCAGGGCGCGGTGCAGGGCGCTCTCCAGCGCAAGATGTTCGAGCGAGCGGGCATTCATCGCCGGCTGGTAGAGCTGGAAGCTGTCGCGCCCCTCGTCCTTGGCGCGATACATGGCGATGTCGGCGTTCTTGATCAGCGCGGCGGCCTCCCGGCTGTCATCGGGGAAGATGCTGATGCCGATGCTCGTGGTCACCGTCAGTTCGTGTTCGTCGACGTATACCGGCGCGCGCAGCGCATCGATGATGCGGCTGGCGGTATAGGCGGCGTCGTCCGGATCGACCAGGTCGCTGAGCACGACGATGAACTCGTCGCCACCCATGCGCGCCACGGTGTCGTCCTCGCGCAGACAGGCGCACAGGCGGCGGGAGATTTCCACCAGCAACTGATCGCCGACCTCGTGGCCGAGGCTGTCGTTGATGCGCTTGAAGCGGTCGAGATCGATGAACAGCACCGCCGCGCGGCTGCGGTTGCGGTGCGCGTGGGCCAGGGCGACCTGCAGACGGTCCTCGAGCAGGCGGCGGTTGGGCAGGCCGGTGAGCGGGTCGAAGTAGGCGAGGTGGCGGATGTGCGCCTCGTTTTCCTTCAACTGGCTGATGTCGCTGAACACCGCCGCGTAGTTGGTCAGCCGCCCCTCGCGGTCGCGGATGGCGGTGATGGTCAGCAGTTCCGGGTACAGTTCGCCATTCTTGCGGCGGTTCCAGATCTCGCCCTGCCAGTGGTCCTCGGCCCTCAAGTGGGTCCACATGCGCTGATAGAACTCGGCATTCTGGCGGCCGGAATTGAGCAGCGAGGGATTGCGTCCCAGCACTTCTTCCGGGCTGTAGCCGGTGAGCCGCGTGAAGGCCGGATTGACCGAGATGATGCGCACGTTCTCGTCGGTGATCAGGATGCCTTCCAGCGAGGTTTCGATGACCTTCTCGGCCAGGTGCAGGTTGCGCTGCGAGGCGTTGAGCGCCATGTCGCGCTCGCGCAGGGCGTGCTGCAGCTCGTGTACGTAGACCAGCTCCATGCCCGACAGGATGTCGCTGAAGCTGACCAGATCGGCCAGGCTGCCATCCTCGCGCTGCACGCCGACGTGGCGTACGCGGCGGTCGGCGAGCAGGCAGCGCACGTGGTACAGGCTGGCTTCCTCGCTGACGGTGATCAGCGGCCGGCTGGCCAGTTCCCCGACCGGGCTGTTGCCGGAGCGGTTGGCCACCAGGCGGGTCAGGTCGCGTTCGGTGAGGATGCCGTATTCGCCGTCGTCGAAGGCGATCACCACGGCATCCACCGCCGAACTGCGCATGCGCCTCGCCGCCTCGTTGAGCGGCGCGCTGGCGGGCAGGGGATTGAGGCTGCCCTTGACCACGGAGTCGAGCTTGCGCAGCTTCAGGTAATGCTCGATGCCCTGGTTGAGCACCACGTCGGTCTGCGAGACGATGCCGCAGCGCCGGCCCTCGTCGTCCACCACCAGATAGTGGCGGACCTGCTCGTCACGGAAGCGGACGGCCAGTTCCTGCAGGCTGAGATCGCGCGTGATGGCGCGCACCGGCGCGCTCATCGCCTCGCGGATCGGGCGGTTGAAGCTGGCCGGATTGTCGAAATCCACGGCGAGCGCATCGCGCTCGGTCCAGATGCCCACCGCCTGATCATCCTCGACCACCAGGATGGAACTCACCCGGGTGCAGCTCATGCGCTCGGCGGCCTCGAACAGGGGCAGATCGGGAGCGCACTCCAGGATGCTCGGCCGCACGATCTGGCCGACGGACACTTCCGAGGAGATCAATGCGCTGAGCAGGGTTTCTTGGGCCGGATCGGATTGGGCGGGAGTGTCGTCCATCGTGCGGGCCGGGGTGTGCCCAGGCCGGTCGTTGCCGGGGAACGTCTCCCCGCGTGCAACCATATCATCGCGCGCAGCGCGCCGCTACAGGGCTGTTCCTCGCGTCCGGCGGGGTTTTCGGGCGTATTTCGTGCACGTTTACACAAACGGTGCGGGGTCTGCGGTAAGCTCTATCCGTTTGTACTGTCCCGAGAAGGAGCGCAGGATGAAATGGAATGATGATTCCGAGGGCGGCAAGGCGTTTTTCGCCCCCTATTCAGAGTTGTCCGGCCTGTTCGTTTCGGCCTGGGCCAGACCCATGTCCGCCTGGCAGGACTGGGCCGCCTATGTTGGCGAGCAGTGGCGCGAATGGCTCGATTCCGTGGCGAATCGGCCCAGTCCCTGGCTGCCGGCACTTGCCGAGGATCGCAAGGACCAGCCGCCCGCGATCGACTTCTTCCTGCCCTGGCTGTCGGCCTTCTCGGAGTCCGCCCCGGTGCGCAAGCGCCCGGTGCCCCCGCCCGCCAAGGTGCCGGCTGCCGCGGCGAAGACACCCGTAGCGGTGGTCAAGCCCAAAACCGCGAGCAAGCCGAAAGCCGCCGTGAAGAAACCCGTGGCGGCCGCCAAGCCCGCGGCTGCTACGGTGAAGAAGGCCGCTTCGGGCACCACGCCCAAGGCGGCTGGCGCTCCGGCCGGGGCCGCACCGTCGAGGGCCGTGCGAGGTGTGCCGCAGAAGGCCGCCGGTACGGTGACGGCCAAACCCGCCGCCAAGGCAGCGCCCAAAGCAGCCAAGCCTGCAGCCCCGCCCAAGTCCGCAAGCCTCCCCAAGGCGGCTGCGGTGAAGGCGAAACCCGTTCCGGCGCCGGTGGCGGCAACGCAGCCCGTTTCGACTCCCACGGCAGCTGCCGCCAAGCCTGCGGCGAAACCCAAGGCAGTGACGGCCGCGAAGGCGGGCGTAGCGAAGAAGGCGGCAACGCCGAAACCAGCCGCAGCCAAGGCGCCGGCAGGCAAGCCGGCCGCATCGAAACCGGCGGCGGCCAAACCGGCCGTTCCGAAACCGGCAGTGCCGAGTGCGGTGCCGTCTGCAGCCGCACAGGTGAAGGCGGCGGCCGAGGCTTCCGCCGCGCAGGCGGCTGCCAAGCCTGCGGCCAGGCCGCGTACGGCGCGCAAGGCTCCGCCGGCAAAGGGCTGAAAGCCCCTCGGCCGGCTGAGCAGCGCTTCAGTCGGCGAAGAAGCGGCGCGTCACGTCGTCCGGCAGATTCATGCCGGTCTGGCGGGCGCGCTGCAGCAGTTCCCAGTAATAGCGGTAGGAGGCCCGGTCGTGCAGGCGGCCTGTGTAGCGGATTGGTCCCCAGTTGGCATCCTGCGCAGCGCCCAGGATGCCCGCCGCGTCTTCCACCTCGGAGAAGTCGGGGCGCATGGCCTCGACAATGGGCAGAATCTGCCTGGGGTGGATGCTCCACATGCGCAGGTAGCCGAATTCGCGTCGCGCGCGTTCGGCATCGATGCGGATCACCCAGGCATCCTGGAGCTCGGTGGTGACGTTGTGGGTCGGCACCACGCCGCAGCCCAGCGCGGCGGCGGCGATATCCGCCTTGGCGCGCACGACCAGCGGATGTTCGAACTGCCCGGGGCTGGTCATCGCCTTGCTGGGAATCGCGCCGTGGTGCGCAGAGACGAAATCCATCAGGCCGAAATCCAGGGACTCCACGCCGTCGAGCGCGCCGATCTGCCAGACTTCGCGCAGGGCGCCGTGGGTTTCGATGAGCACGTGCACCGGCAGGGCACGGGCCAGGCCGATCTCGGCCTCGATGCGCCGCAGTTCGGCGATCTGCTCGGCCGCGTCGGCCGCCGAACGGGCCTTGGGAAGGGTGATGAAGGCCAGCCGTGCACCGGCGCCGCGCACCAGGATGTCGAGGTCCGCCCGCCAGTGGGGATGGGTGATGTCATGGATGCGCGCGCCGACTCTGCCGTGGCGGTTGTCCGCGCTGTTGACCACTTCGACGACCATCTGCGCGTGCTCGGCTTCCGCGCCGGCGCGCGCGCCGTCCTCGCAGTCGCAGGTCAGATCGAACAGGGGGCCGAATTCGTGCTGCAGCGAGAGCGCCTTGCACATCAGCTTTTCGGAGCCGGCGTAGTGGTCGACCACGGGCAGGGCCGGGAAGGGTTTTTCGCCGGCGAACAGAACGTCACGCGGGTGCTGGGCTGTACTCATCGGGTTCGGTGCGCTTGATCTTGGAAGCGTTCAAGCATAGCAAGTGGGACGATGAAAGAAAAAAGGCGCGCGGCCGGAAGCCGCGCGCCCTGCATCACGTGCGCTGCGTGCCGGTCAGGCGAGCAGGTCCTTCACGCCTTCGCGCTCTTCGAGCAGTTCGTTGAGCGTGTGGGTCATGCGCTCGCGCGAGAACGCGTCGATTTCCAGGCCCTGGACGATCTTGTATTCGCCATTCTCGGTGGTCACCGGGAAGCCGTAGATGATGCCTTCCGGGATGCCGTAGGAACCGTCGGACGGAATGCCCATGGTGACCCACTCGCCGTTGGAGCCCAGCACCCAGTCGCGGATGTGGTCGATGGCGGCGTTGGCGGCCGAGGCGGCGGAGGACAGGCCGCGCGCTTCGATGATGGCGGCGCCGCGCTTGCCGACGGTGGGCAGGAAGACGTCCTTGTTCCAGGCTTCGTCGTTGATCAGGCTCTTGACGCTGTCGGCGCCGGACTTCACGAAGCGGTAGTCGGCGTACATGGTGGGCGAGTGGTTGCCCCACACCACCAGGTTCTTCAGGCTGGCGACGTCGCGGCCGGTCTTGGCGGCCAGTTGTGACAGGGCGCGGTTGTGGTCCAGACGCAGCATGCCGGTGAAGTTCCCGGCCTTCACGCGGCCGTACTTCACCGCCACTTCCTTGGCGATGTAGGCGTTGGTGTTGCAGGGGTTGCCGACCACCAGCACCTTGACGTCCGGATCGGCGTACTGGCCGATGGCCGCGCCCTGGACGGTGAAGATCTTGGCGTTTTCGGTGAGCAGATCCTTGCGCTCCATGCCGGGGCCGCGCGGACGGGCGCCGACCAGCAGGGCGACCTGGGCGTCCTTGAAGGCGACGTTGGGGTCGTCGGTGGCGATCACGCCGGCGAGCAGCGGGAAGGCGCAGTCTTCCAGTTCCATGATCACGCCCTTGACCGCCTTCTGGGCCTGGGGCAGGTCGAGCAGTTGCAGGATGACAGGCTGGTCCTTGCCCAGCATTTCACCGGAAGCGATGCGGAACAGCAGGCTGTAGCCGATCTGGCCGGCGGCACCGGTGACGGCGACGCGGACGGGGGCTTTGCTCATGGATATTCTCCCTCTAGAGAAGACGGTACGGTGGGTTCGGTCGTGCGCCCGGGGTTGCGCGCCTTGGGCGGTTAAGTCCGGCGGGGCGATGGGCAGAACTCGGGGCCACAGGATGTTAGAAGCAAGCGAGCGGCCTGTCAATTCATGTCTTACATCATATATAAGACATAAGACCATACATAGACGTTATCGATTTTTTATGCTCCAATACGCGGATGAGCCAGGAATCGCCCACCTTCAGCCCTCTCTATCGGCAGATCAAGAGTCTGATCCTTCAGGCGCTTGAATCCGGGGAATGGCGTCCCGGACAGGTCATCCCGAGCGAACAGGAACTGGCTACGCGCTTCAGCGTGTCGCAAGGCACCGTGCGCAAGGCGATCGACGAGATGGCCGCCGAAAATCTGCTGGTGCGCAAGCAGGGCAAGGGCACCTACGTGGCCTCGCACAACGATCCCCGCGCAATGTTCCGTTTCCTGCGGCTGGTGCCGATGGATGGCGATCTGTCGCATCCGCAGAGTGTGCCGCTGGATTGCTGGCGTGCCAAGGCCGGCCAGGAGGCCTCGCGCATGCTCGGCATCGAGCAGGGCGCACCGATCATCATCCTGCGCCGCCTGCTCAGGTTCGGCACCAAGCCGGTGGTGATCGATGAAATCTATCTGCCCGGGGAAATCTTCCAGGGGCTTTCCATGGAAACCCTGCAGGGCTGGAGCGGTTCGCTGTACAGCCTGTTCGAGACGCGCTTCGGGCTGCGCATGATCCGCGCGCAGGAGCGCATCCGCGCCGTGGCCGCCGACCGTTCCACCGGCGAGGCGCTGAAGGTCGCTGAGGGAACGCCGCTGCTGTCCGTGGAGCGGGTGACCTATACCTATGGCGACAAGCCGGTCGAATGGCGGCGCGGGCTGTATTCCACCGCGGAACATTTTTATCTGAATGAATTGAGTTGACCGAACCGATGCCGCGTCAGCGCGGGATCGGGCGGTGGCACGGATATAATCCGGCGATTTTGGGAGCAGCGGCGGAAAACTCGCCGCACATGTAAGAGGGGAAACTTCATGTCAGAAGTGAGTGTGCGCAAACCTAGGCCGAAGCATCTGGCCGTCCACGAGATCCGGATGCCATTGCCGAGTATCGTGTCGATCCTTCACCGGGTCAGCGGGGCAGGGCTGTTCCTGCTGTTGCCTTTTCTGCTGTACCTGTTCGATCTGAGTCTCGGCCAGGACAGCTTTGCTACCTTCAGCGCGGTAGTGGGCCACCCCTTGGCGAAGCTGGTCCTGCTGGGGCTGCTGTGGGCCTATCTGCACCACTTCTGTGCGGGCATCCGCTTCCTGCTGCTCGATCTGCACAAAGGCATCGACCTGCAGCCAGCGCGCAATTCGTCGCGCATCGTTCTGATCGTGAGCCTCGCGCTCACCGCCGTCATCGGGGTGGCACTATGGTAAATCGCATCGTCGTCGGGGCCCATTACGGCCTCAAGGATTGGATCGCCCAGCGTGCCACCGCCGTCTATATGGCGATCTATACGCTGATCTTCGCCGCCTGTGCGCTGTCGCTGCCGGAATTCAGCCATGAAGCCTGGTCCGCGCTGTTCGCCAACGGTGTGTTCAAGTTCCTCACCTTCCTGTTCTTCCTGGCGCTGTTCTTCCACGCCTGGATCGGGGTGCGGGACATCTGGATGGATTACGTGAAACCGGTCGGCCTGCGTCTGGCCCTGCACGTGGTCACCATCTTCCTGCTCGTCGGCTACGCCGGCTGGGCTGCCCAGATTCTGTGGAGGCTGTAAGCGTGAACGTCGCAAAGCGTACCTTTGACGCGGTCATCGTCGGCGCTGGTGGCGCCGGTCTGCGCGCCGCGCTGCAACTGTCCGAGGCGGGTCTGAAGACCGCCGTGCTCACCAAGGTCTTCCCGACCCGCTCGCACACCGTGGCGGCGCAGGGCGGGGTGGCTGCTTCCCTGGGCAACTCCACCGAGGACAACTGGCACTGGCACATGTACGACACCGTGAAGGGGTCGGACTGGCTGGGTGACCAGGACGCCATCGAGTTCATGGTCCGCAAGGCCAACGAGGTGGTGGTCGAGCTCGAACACTACGGCATGCCGTTCGACCGTACCGACAACGGCAAGATCTATCAGCGTCCGTTCGGCGGCCATTCGATGAACTACGGCCAGGCACCGGTGATGCGCTCCTGTGCCGCCGCCGACCGTACCGGCCACGCCATGCTGCACGCGCTGTATCAGCGCAACGTGCGCGCCAACACCCAGTTCTTCGTCGAATGGATGGCGCTCGACCTGATCCGCAACAGCGAGGGCGATGTCGTCGGCGTGACCGCGATCGAAATGGAAACCGGCGAGGTCTCCATCTTCCACGCCAAGGCCACCATCTTCGCCACCGGCGGTGCCGGCCGCATCTATTACAGCTCCACCAACGCCTTCATCAATACCGGCGACGGTGTCGGCATGGCCGCGCGTGCGGGCATCCCGCTGGAAGACATGGAGTTCTGGCAGTTCCACCCGACCGGCGTGGCCGGTGCCGGTGTGCTGATCACCGAAGGGGTGCGCGGCGAAGGCGGCATTCTGCGCAACGCCTCGGGCGAGCGCTTCATGGAGCGCTATGCGCCCAATCTGAAGGATCTGGCCTCGCGCGACGTCGTGTCCCGCTCCATGGTCACCGAGATCAATGAAGGGCGTGGTTGCGGTCCGGACAAGGATCACGTGCTGCTGGACATCACCCACCTGTCGCCCGAGACCATCCTGAAGCGCCTGCCTGGCATTCGCGAGATCTCCATCCAGTTTGCCGGTGTGGACCCGATCAAGGCGCCGATCCCGGTGGTGCCGACCTGCCACTACCAGATGGGCGGCATTCCGACCAACTACAAGGGCCAGGTCGTGGTGCCCAAGGACGGCAATCCGAACGTCCCGGTGTCCGGCTTCTACGCCGCCGGCGAATGCGCCTGCGCCTCGGTGCACGGTGCCAACCGCCTCGGCACCAACTCGCTGCTCGATCTGCTGGTGTTCGGCAAGTCCGCGGGCGAAACCGTGGTCGAGGACTTCAAGTCCGGCAACCTGACGCTGAAGCCGCTGCCCGCCGATGCCGCCGACGTCTCGCTGGCGCGCATCAACCGCCTGGAAACGCAGAAGGGCGGCACCGAGGTGCATGACGTGCGCCTCGACATGCAGCGCACCATGCAGAAGCATGCCGGCGTGTTCCGCTTCAACGACCTGCTGGTCGAAGGCGTGGAAAAGATCAAGGAAGTGGCCGAGCAGGCCAAGACCACCCAGATCGGCGACAAGTCCAAGGTGTGGAACACCGCGCGTACCGAAGCGCTGGAGCTCGACAACCTGATCGAGGTCGCCAAGGCGACGATGATCTCCGCCGAGGCGCGCAAGGAATCGCGCGGCGCCCACGTGCGCGACGATGCGCCGGATACCGCCGAGAATCCCAACGGCCGCGACGACAAGAACTGGCTCAAGCACACCCTGTGGTACTCCGAGGGCAACCGCCTCGACTACAAGCCGGTGAACCTGAAGCCCCTGTCCGATGACGTGGACCCCATCGCGCTCGCCAAGCGCACCTACTGAGCGCGGGAGAACAGCACAAATGAGCAAGCGTACCGTTCAATTCAAGATCTACCGCTACGATCCGGACAAGGACGAAAAGCCGTACATGCAGGACATCAGCGTGGAGCTGGAAGCTTCCGACAAGAAGCTGCTCGATGCCCTGGTGCGCCTGAAGACCAAGGACGATTCGCTGTCCTTCCGCCGTTCCTGCCGCGAAGGCGTGTGCGGTTCGGACGCGATGAACATCAACGGCAAGAACGGCCTGGCCTGCCTGACCGACATCGACGGCCTGCCGCAGCCCGTCGTGCTGCGCCCGCTGCCGGGGCTGCCGGTGATCCGCGACCTGATCGTGGACATGACGCAGTTCTTCAAGCAGTACCACTCCATCAAGCCCTACCTGGTCAACAACGACCCGGCGCCGGAGCGCGAGCGCCTGCAGAGCCCGGACGACCGCGAGGAACTCAACGGTCTGTACGAGTGCATCCTGTGTGCGTGCTGCTCGACTTCCTGCCCGTCGTTCTGGTGGAACCCGGACAAGTTCGTCGGCCCGGCGGGCCTGCTGGCGGCCTACCGTTTCATTGCCGACACGCGTGACCAGGCGACCAACGAGCGCCTTGACAACCTCGAGGACCCGTATCGTCTGTTCCGCTGCCACACCATCATGAACTGCGTCGACGTCTGTCCGAAGGGTCTCAACCCGACCCGCGCCATCGGCAAGATCAAGGAGCAGATGGTGCGGCGGGCTGTATGACGATCAACCGGGGGCGCGTGCGCTGGCAGTGCAGGCGGGCTTTGCTCGAGCTCGACCTAGTGTTCACGCGCTTTCTGGAGCGGCATTTCGATCGTCTGTCCGACGATCAACTGGCGGATCTGGACGACCTGCTGCGCTGCGACGACTACGACCTGTGGGCCATGGTCAACGGCAGCAAGGAGTGCGGACAGGAGCGCTGGCAAGAAATGATTGCCCTGCTGCGCGAACGCTAGCGCGGCAAGGGAGTCATCCACAGGGAGTCGGCCCGCGGCTGCGGCTGCGGGTTTGTGAATAGTCTAACGGGCATGGAAGAGAGACAAACTATGAGCACTGAACGCACCGCAACCCTGAGCGTCGACGGCAAGACCGTGGAATTCCCGGTGATGGTTGGCACCCATGGGCAGGACGTCATCGACATCCGCACCCTGGGCGGCAAGACCGGGCTGTTCACCTACGATTCCGGCTTCCTGTCGACGGCCAGCTGCAAGTCCAAGATCACCTTCATCGACGGCGACAAGGGCGAATTGCTGTACCGCGGCTACCCCATCGAGCAACTGGCGGACAAGTGCAACTTCCTGGAAGTGGCCTATCTGCTGAAGAACGGCGAACTGCCGAACGCCGAGCAGAAGGTCAATTTCGAGACCACGATCAAGCAGCACACCATGCTGCACGATCAGATGACCAAGTTCTACTCGGGCTTCCGTCGCGACGCACACCCGATGGCGGTCATGGTGGGCGTGGTCGGCGCGCTGTCGGCCTTCTACCACGATGCGATGGACTTCTCCGACGCCGAGCACCGCAGCATCTCGATCAACCGCCTGATCGCCAAGCTGCCGACGATCGTCGCGATGGCCTACAAGTACAACAAGGGCGAGCCCTTCATGTACCCGCGCAACGATCTGGACTACACCGCCAACTTCATGCACATGATGTTCGGCACGCCGTGCGAACGCTATGAGCCGAACCCGGTACTGGTGCGCGCGCTGGACGTGATCTTCACGCTGCACGCCGACCACGAGCAGAACGCCTCTACCTCCACGGTGCGTCTGGCCGGTTCCTCGGGCGCCAATCCCTTCGCCTGCATCTCGGCCGGCATCGCCTGCCTGTGGGGTCCGGCCCACGGCGGCGCCAACGAGGCCTGCCTGCAGATGCTGGAAGAGATCGGTGACGTCTCCCGCGTCGGCGAATACATCAAGCGCGCCAAGGACAAGAACGACAGCTTCAAGCTGATGGGCTTCGGCCACCGCGTGTACAAGAACTTCGACCCGCGCGCCAAGCTGATGGGCACGGTGTGCGCCGAGGTGCTGGGCGAGCTGGGCCTGGAGAACGACCGCCTGTTCAAGCTCGCCAAGGAACTGGAAAAGATCGCGCTGGAAGACGAGTACTTCGTCGAGAAGAAGCTCTATCCCAACGTGGACTTCTACTCCGGCATCGTGCAGAAGGCCCTGGGCATCCCGACCTCCATGTTCACCTGCATCTTCGCGCTGGCGCGCACGGTGGGCTGGATCACCCAGTGGGAAGAGATGATCACCGATCCGGAATACAAGATCGGCCGTCCGCGCCAGCTGTACATCGGCGCGGCGCGGCGCGACGTTCCGGAACTCGCGCAGCGTCAGTAAGGATGCGGAGGTGGAGAGGGTAGGGAGATACGAACAGCGGTAAACAAGAACCGCATTCCGGGGTGGTCCAGCGCGAGCGTGGCCATCCCGTTTTTCCTTCGGCTGGGCATTGTCGCGCTCTGAGGCGCAACGATTCCTCTGGACGGAACACAAGACATACAGGTGGCTTTCATCATGATGAAGCAGCATCTTTCCACTTCGCATCTGTTCGGCGCCAACGCACCGTTCATCGAAGAGCTCTACGAGAATTACCTCGCCGATCCGGCCTCGGTGCCGGAAAACTGGCGGACCTATTTCGACCAGCTGCAGGCCCAGGCCGGCGCCGCCGTGCGCGACGTGGCGCATGGCCCGGTCATCGCCGCCTTCGAGCAGATGGCCAAGCGCGGCCCGGTGCGCACCGTGGTTTCCGCCGATGGTGGCGAGAAGCGCCAGGTCAGCACGCTGCAACTGATCAATGCCTACCGCTTCCTGGGCAACCGCTGGGCCAACCTGGATCCGCTCAAGCGCACCGAACGTCCGCAGATCGCCGAACTGGAGCCGTCCTACTACGGCTTCACCGAAGCCGATCTGAACCAGCAGTTCAACGTCGGCTCCTTCCACGGCTTCTCCACCGATCACGCCACCCTGCGCGAGATCCTCGAAGCGCTGCGCCAGACCTACTGCGGTTCGGTCGGCTCGGAGTACATGTACATCTCCGACATCCAGCAGAAGCGCTGGATCCAGAGCCGCCTGGAAAGCATTCGCGCCACGCCGCGTTTCTCGGTGGAAACCAAGCGCCGCATCCTCGAGCGCACCACCGCCGCGGAAACCCTGGAGAAGTATCTGCATACCCGCTACGTCGGCCAGAAGCGCTTCTCGCTGGAAGGCGGCGAATCGACCATCGTGGCGATGGACGAGGTGATCCGCGTGGCCGGCGGCCTGGGCGCGCAGGAAATCGTCATCGGCATGGCCCACCGCGGCCGCCTCAACGTGCTGGTCAACACCCTGGGCAAGTCGCCCAAGATGCTGTTCGCCGAGTTCGAGGGCAAGGCCGGCGGCGATCTCTCCGCCGGCGATGTGAAGTACCACATGGGCTTCTCGTCCGACGTGATGAGCCCGGGTGGCCCGGTGCACCTCACCCTGGCGTTCAACCCCTCCCACCTGGAAATCATCAACCCGGTGGTCGAAGGCTCGGTATATGCTCGCCAGGTGCGCCGCAAGGACACCGAGAAGATCCAGGTCGTGCCGGTGCTGATCCACGGCGACTCCGCGGTGGCCGGCCAGGGCGTGAACCAGGAGATGCTCAACTTCTCCCAGACGCGCGGCTACGGCACCGGCGGCACGGTGCACATCGTCATCAACAACCAGATCGGCTTCACCACCTCCGATCCGCGCGACTACCGCTCCGGGCTGTACTGCACCGAGATCTTCAAGATGGTCGAGGCGCCGATCTTCCACGTCAATGGCGACGATCCGGAAGCGGTGGCCTTCGTCACCGCGCTGGCCGTGGAATTCCGCCAGGAATTCAAGAAGGACGTGGTGGTCGATATCGTCTGCTTCCGCAAGCTCGGCCACAACGAGCAGGACGAGCCGATGGTCACCCAGCCGCTGATGTACCGCAAGGTCAATCAACATCCGGGCACCCGCAAGCTGTACGCCGATCGCCTGGTCGCCGAGGGCACGCTGGCCGCCGATGAACCCGAGCAGATGATCAAGGAGTACCGCGAGCATCTGGACAAGGGCGAACTGCTGTACAACCCGGTGCTGTCCGGGCACAGCCGCCAGTTCTCGGTGGATTGGTCGCCGTTCCACAAGCAGCCCTATACCGACGAGGCCGATACCGCCATTCCGGTGCAGGAGATCCGCCGCCTGTCCGAGCGTCTGACCACGCTGCCGGAAGGCTTCACGCTGCACTCGCGGGTCAAGAAGATCATCGAAGACCGCGCCGCCATGGGCAAGGGCGAACTGCCGCTGGACTGGGGCATGGGCGAGAATCTGGCCTACGCCAGCCTGCTGGCGCAGGGTTATCCGGTGCGCATCTCCGGCGAGGACGTCGGCCGCGGCACCTTCTTCCACCGCCATGCCGTGCTGCACGACCAGAAGCGCGAGAATTGGGCCGAGGGCAGCTACCGTCCGCTGGATCACATCCAGGATGGCCAGGCAGCGTTCCAGTGCTTCGACTCGGTGCTTTCCGAAGAAGCCGTGCTGGCCTTCGAGTATGGTTATTCCACCGCCGAGCCCAATGAGCTGGTGATCTGGGAAGCACAGTTCGGCGACTTCGTGAACGGCGCCCAGGTCGTGCTCGACCAGTTCATCAGCTCCGGCGAGGCCAAGTGGGGCCGCTTGACCGGCCTCACGCTGATGCTGCCGCACGGCTACGAAGGGCAGGGGCCGGAGCACTCCTCCGCGCGTCTGGAGCGCCTGATGAACAACGCGGCGGAAAATAACTGGCAGATCTGCGTGCCCACCACGCCCAGCCAGATCTTCCACCTGCTGCGCCGCCAGATGATCCGCCCGGTGCGCAAGCCGCTGGTGATCATCACGCCGAAGTCGCTGCTGCGCCACAAGGAAGCGGTGTCTTCCATCGACGAACTGGCCCAGGGCCGCTTCCGTACGGTGATCGGCGAAACCGAGGCGCTCGATCCCAAGAAGGTCAAGCGCATCGTGCTGTGCCAGGGCAAGATCTACTACGAACTGCTGGCGCACCGCCGCGAGCAGGGCATCAAGGACACCGCCCTGGTGCGCATCGAACAGCTCTATCCCTTCCCGGCCGAGGAATTCGCCAAGGCGATCAGCGAGTTCCCCAACGCCAAGGAAGTGGTGTGGGTTCAGGAAGAGCCGCGCAACCAGGGTGCCTGGTACTGGCTCGCCTCGCGCCAGCATCTGGTCAACGTGCTCGGCAAGCGCAAGCTGCTGCTGGTCAGCCGCCCGGCGGCCGCCTCGCCGGCGGTGGGCTACTACGCCAAGCACAACGCGCAGCAGAAGTCCGTCATCGAGCACGCTTTCGGTCCGATCAAGGACACCACGCCGCAGACCCCCAATCAATAACGACGCACACCGGGAGAGAATTCCATCATGCTGATCGAAGTCAAGGTACCGCAGCTGTCCGAGTCCGTTTCCGAAGCCACGCTGGTGTCGTGGCACAAGAAGGAGGGCGAGGCCGTTTCTCGTGACGAGAACCTGATCGACATCGAGACCGACAAGGTCGTGCTCGAAACCCCCGCGCCGGCCGACGGCGTGCTGGTCAAGATCATCAAGGGCGATGGGGAAACCGTTGCCTCCGGCGATCTGATCGCGCAGATCGACACCGAAGCCAAGGCCGCCGCCGGTGCCAAGCCGGCCGCGCCGGTACAGGCGGTGACCCCGCCGCCGGCCGCCCCGGCTGCCGCAGCCGCCGCGCCGGCGGGCGCCGCCAGCCCGGCCGCGCGCAAGATCCTGGAAGAAAAGGGCATTGCCGCCGCCGACGTAGCGGGTTCCGGCCGTGGCGGCCGGGTCACCAAGGAAGACGCCGTGGCCGCCCAGTCCCGGCCCGCCGCCGCGCCGGCCGCCGTCACGCTGACCGGCGACCGTCCGGAAGAGCGCGTGCCGATGACCCGTCTGCGCGCGCGCATTGCCGAGCGCCTGCTGCAGTCGAAGAACGAGAACGCCATCCTGACCACCTTCAACGAGGTGAACATGGCGCCGGTGATGGCCCTGCGCAAGCAGTACGGCGAGAAGTTCGAGAAGGCCCACGGCGTACGCCTGGGCTTCATGGGCTTTTTCGTCAAGGCCGCCGTGGCCGCGCTGAAGAAGTTCCCCATCCTCAACGCCTCGGTCGACGGCAACGACATCGTCTACCACGGCTACATCGACATCGGTATCGCGGTGGGTTCGCCGCGCGGCCTGGTGGTGCCCATCCTGCGCAGCGCCGAATCCCTGTCGATCGCCGAGATCGAGCTGAAGATCGCCGAGTTCGGCCAGAAGGCCAAGGACGGCAAGCTGTCGCTGGAAGAGCTCTCCGGCGGCACCTTCTCGATCTCCAACGGCGGCGTGTTCGGCTCCATGATGTCCACCCCGATCATCAACCCGCCGCAGTCGGCCATCCTCGGCATCCACGCCACCAAGGACCGCCCGGTGGTGGAGAACGGCCAGATCGTCATCCGCCCGATCAACTACCTGGCGATGTCCTACGACCACCGCATCATCGACGGCCGCGAAGCGGTGCTCGGCCTGGTGACCATGAAGGAAGCGCTGGAAGATCCGGCCCGCCTGATCCTCGACGTGTAACCCACGCCGGACGGGGCGCGCGCCGCGCGCCCCGCGCGCATCCTCAAAGGGAGAGAACCCAATGTCCAAGCAATTCGACGTCCTCGTCATCGGCGGGGGCCCCGGCGGCTACGCCGCCGCCATCCGCGCGGCCCAGCTCGGCTTCAAGGTCGCCTGCTGCGAATCCAATCCCTACGCCGATCCCAAGGGCGAACCGCGTCTGGGCGGCACCTGCCTGAACGTCGGCTGCATCCCCTCGAAGGCGCTGCTGCACACCTCGCACCTGTTCGAGGAGGCCGGCCACGCCTTCGCCGAGCAAGGCATCAGCGTGGGCACGCCGAAGATCGAGGTCGGCAAGATGCTGGCGCGCAAGAACGGCATCGTCGACCAGCTCACCGGCGGCATCAAGGGGCTGTTCAAGAAGAACAAGGTCACCCTGATCAACGGCCACGGCTCCTTCGTCAAGCAGGCGCCGGACGGCTGGGAACTGAAGGTGGGCGAGGAGACCGTGCTGGCCAAGCAGGTCATCGTTTCCACCGGTTCCAAGGCTCGCCATCTGCCGGGGATTCCGGTGGATAACAAGGTGATCTGCGACAACGTCGGCGCGCTCGATTTCGACACCGTACCGAAGAAGCTTGCGGTCATCGGTGCCGGCGTGATCGGCCTCGAACTCGGCTCGGTGTGGCGCCGCCTGGGCGCCGAGGTGACCGTGCTGGAAGGCCTGCCGGAGTTCCTCGCCGCAGCCGATCAGGACGTCGCCAAGGAAGCGCTCAAGCTGCTCACCAAGCAGGGCCTGAAGATCAGCCTGGGTGTGAAGATCGGCGAAGTGAAGACCGGCAAGAAGGGCGTGAGCATCGCCTACACCGACAAGGACGGCGCGGCGCAGAAGCTGGACGCCGACCGCCTGATCGTCTCGGTAGGCCGCGTGCCCAACACCGACGGCCTGAACGCCGAGGCGGTGGGCCTGAAGCTCAACGAGCGCGGGCAGATCGAAGTCGACGGCCACGGTCGTACCAACCTGCCCGGCGTATGGGCGGTGGGCGACGTGGTGCGCGGCCCGATGCTGGCGCACAAGGCCATGGAAGAAGCCGTGGCGGTGGCCGAGACCATCGCCGGGCAGGCCGGCCACATCAACTTCGACGCCATCCCCTACGTCCTCTACACCAGCCCCGAGATCGCCTGGGTCGGCAAGACCGAGCAGGAGCTCAAGGCGGCCGGCGTGGCCTACAAGGCGGGCAAGATCCCGTTCGCCTTCAACGGCCGGGCGATGGGCATGGCGGCGACCGACGGCTTCGTGAAGATCCTCGCCGACGCGGCCACCGACCGCGTGCTGGGCGTGCACATCATCGGCGCGGGCGCCTCGGACCTGATCGCCGAAGGCGTGGTAGCCATCGAGTTCTCCGCGGCCTCGGAAGACCTGGCGCGCATCTGCCACGCCCACCCGACGCTGTCGGAAGTGCTGCACGAAGCCGCGCTGGCGGTGGACAAGCGTCCGCTGCACGCCTGATACGCGCTACGGCAGCACAGGGGAGAAGCTTCGGGCGCGGTTCGGCCCGGGAGCTTCTCCCTTTTTCATCTTCGCCAGGTTTTCGCCACCATGCCCCACCGTATTCTCGATGTTGCCGAAAACGGCATGCTGAATGCCTACGAATCCCAGCTCAAGGCGCGCGGCTACAAATCCGACCCGGCGCAACGCGCCGCGGCACAACGCCTGCAGCAGCTGTATACCGAGCTTGTCGCCTTCAAGGCGGCCCGCCGGACGGCCCTGCGCAAGGTGTTCGCCCGTCCGCGCATGCCGCGCAGCGTGTATTTCTGGGGCGGAGTGGGGCGCGGCAAGAGCTTCCTGATGGACTGCTTCTTCGACTCGGTCCCCTACCAGCGCAAGCGGCGCGTGCACTTTCATGCCTTCATGCAGGAAGTGCAGAACGATCTGCGCCAGCTCAATCACGAGCCCGATCCGCTGCAGAAGGTGGCCGACCGCATCGCCCGGCAGACCCGTCTGCTGTGTTTCGACGAGTTCCACGTCTCGGACATCGCCGACGCGATGATTCTCGGGCGGCTCCTCGATGCGCTGCTCGCTCGCGGGGTGATCTTCGTGATGACCTCCAACTATCCGCCGGACGGCCTGTATCCGAACGGGCTGATGCGCATCAACTTCCTGCCCACCATCGAGATGCTCAAGCGCCGCTTCGACGTGCTGGAAGTCGACCACGGCACCGACTACCGTCTGCGTACGCTGGAGAAAATGGAAATCTATCTGGTGCCGCACGATGCGGCCGCCGAGCAGCGCATGGCGCAGGATTTCCGCCGTCTGGCCGGCGTGGAGGGCGAAGCCGGCGAACTGGAGGTGCTGGAGCGCAGCCTGCCGGTGCTGCGCCGGGCGCCGGGGGTGATCTGGTTCGACTTCGCCACGCTGTGCGGCGGTCCGCGCTCGCAGAACGACTATCTGGAGATCGCCCGCGAGCACCATACGCTGCTGCTTTCGGATGTGCCGAAGATGGACGCTCGCCACGCTTCGGAAGCGCGCCGTTTCACCTGGTTGATCGACGTACTGTACGACCACCGGGTCAAGCTGGTGATGAGCGCGGCGGTGGAGGCCCATGAGCTCTACACCGAAGGGCACAATGCCCATGAATTCACCCGCACGGTCAGCCGTCTGATCGAGATGCGCACGCGCGACTATCTGGCCGAGGCGCACCGGATGGCCTGAGCTGTTCCGCGACTGGCTGGCTGGAAAAACGAAAACGCCGCAGAGAAATGCGGCGTTTTCATTTGCAGGTCCGGCCGGAAAGTCAGGCGCGTACGTCGATGTTCTGGCCAAGATGCGGCGGGTTGGAGGGGACCTGCGGCAGGGCCGCGATCAATTGCAGGGCGTGCTGTTCCTGGATATCCAGTGCTTTCTTGAGCACGGTCAGGCCCACGGCGTCGCCGACGCGCGCCTGGGCGAGATCGGTGGACAGGCTGGCGATGCTGGAGACGTCCATCTCGGGGCTCCTTTGAGCAAACTGACCGGGCCAGTATACCGATCCCCGCCCGGCCTGGGGCGCCGCATGGTGTATCAGGGATGCTCGGCGCCGGTCACGATTTCAGGTGGAAACGCCCCACGCTGGCCTCCAACGATTGGGCGAGGCCCCTCAGTTCATCCGCGCGGGCGAGTGAATCGCGCGTGGCGGTGTGGTTCTGTTCACTCATCTGTGCGATGTGTTCGATGCTTTGCGCGATCTCGTTGCTCGCGGAGCGCTGTTCGCGCAGCGCGCCATCGATCGATGCGACCGCCGCACGTACCTGAGCGGAGCCGTTCTCCAGGGCGAGGACGGCATCGCGGGCCTCTTCGGCACTGCGTGCGCCCTGGTCGGCGAGTTCGCGGCCTTCTTCCATGCTGTGTATGGCCTCGGTGGTGCTGGCCTGCACGCGCTGGATCATACGGGTGATCTCATGGGTGGATTGCGCCGTGCGTTCGGCCAGTTTGCGCACTTCGTCGGCAACCACCGCGAAGCCGCGTCCGTGGTCGCCGGCGCGCGCCGCCTCGATGGCCGCATTCAGGGCCAGCAGGTTGGTCTGCTCGGCGACCTCCTGGATGACCTTGACGATGTCGGAGATGCCTTCCGCACTGGCGCCCAGATCGGTCATGACCTGGGTCGAGGCGGACATGCGCGCGGCGATCTTGCCGATGGTGTCGGCAGCCTCGTGGATCACCCGCATGCTGTGCTGGAGCTGCCCGGCGGCTTCCTCGCTGAGCCGGTTGGCATCGTCGGCATGTTCGGAGACCTGTGAGATGCTCACGGTCATTTCTTCCACCGCCGCGGCGATGGCGTTGCCGGCCTCGCTCTGCTGCAGCGATGCATCGGCGATGTGTTCCTCGTTGGCGCACAGGGTGGACATGGATGAAGCCACCTGGCCGGCGAGCCGGCGGATTTCCCCGATGGTCGCGATCAGTCCGCTCTGCATGGTGTTCATCGTGGACAGCAGACTGTCGCGGTCCGTCGCCTGTACCCGTACATCCTCGTCCAGGCGCCCGGCGGCGATGCGCTGCGCCACCTCGACGGCATAGGCGGGCTCGCCGCCGAGCTGGCGGAACAGGCCGCGCATGACGTACAGCAAGACGCCGATGCAGGCGCCCAGCGCGACCAGCGCCAGCGCCAGCGCAATCAGGTTGGCGCGTTCGAGCCCGCGCAGCGCCTCGCCCTTGACCTCGCCGGAGAGATTTTCCAGATGGGATATCTGCTCCAGCAGGATGGTGCGCATCTCGCGCCATGCGGGGGTTTCGCTGCGCACCAGGATGTCCTTCGCGCCGTCCAGGTCGCCGGCGCGTACCCGTGCGATCACGTTGTCCTGCAGGGGCCCCCAGCGGCGGTAGATTTCCTCCACGTCGGCCAGCGCCGCGCTGCCACCCTGGAGAATCTCCGGCCGCTGCCCGAGCCGGGCGAGGGCTTCTTCGAAGCGCTTGCGGGCATTGTCGAAATTGCTGTAGGCGCGCTGGTTGCTCGGGTCCAGCAGGATGTTGCGTACCGCCTGGCCTTTCTGCAGTGCTTGGGAGTAGAGCGTGGTGAGGTCGCGCTCCACGGCCAGTTCCACATCGACGAAATCGAGCAGCTTGTCCTGGCTGCCGCGCATCTGCCACAGTGAGCCGGCAAGGGCCGCAATGAACAGGCCGCAGGTGACGGCGGCGAGAAAGAGCAACTGGGCACGGACGGATGATTGTTTTGTCTGCATGATTTCTTCTTCTGGAGGGGCCGTCGGATTGCCCGCCGTCCTTGCCGTTCTGCCGGCCATGCGTAACGGGGCGGGTGCATGTTCATTATATCGGCGTATTAGCGGATACTTTAATTCCATGCGTGTTGCCGGGCCGCTGCGGATCGATCCCGGCACGGGGCGCGGAACAGGGCTCCGCGATGGTAGGATTGCGGCTCCGCCGTAATCCTGATTCATGCCATATGAGTGCTGTCGACCAGGCTTTCTCGCCGGATGGCCCGCTGGCGAGCGCCATCCCGTCTTTCAGCGCGCGCGCGCAGCAGATCGAGATGGCGCAACGGATCGACGAAGCGCTGCGCGAAAACCGCGTGCTGGTCGCCGAAGCCGGCACCGGCACGGGCAAGACCTTCGCCTATCTGGTGCCCGCGCTGCTGTCCGGCGGCAAGGTGATTGTCTCCACCGGCACCAAGACCCTGCAGGATCAGCTCTTCAACCGCGACCTGCCGGTGGTGCGCGCCGCCCTCAAGGTGCCGGTGAGCATCGCCCTGCTGAAGGGGCGGGCCAACTACGTGTGCCCCTATCATCTGGCGCGCAACGCCCAGGATGGCCGCTTCCAGAGTCCGCAGGACGCCGCCGACCTGCGCGCCATCGCGCGCTTCGCGCGCGTCACGCAGACCGGCGACAAGGCCGAATGCACCGATGTGCGCGAGGATTCGCCGGCCTGGATGGCGGCCACCTCCACGCGCGACAACTGCCTGGGGCAGGAATGCCCGGACGTCAAGGAATGCTTCGTACTCGCCGCCCGCCGCACGGCCATGGAGGCGGACGTGGTGGTGGTCAACCACCATCTGTTCTTCGCTGATCTGGTGCTGCGCGACGAAGGCGCCGGGGAGCTGCTGCCGGCCTGCAACGCGGTGATCTTCGACGAGGCCCACCAACTGCCGGAAACCGCCAGCCTGTTCTTCGGCGAAAGCCTGTCCACCGGGCAGGTGCTCGACCTGGCGCGCGACACGCGCTCGGAAACCATCGCCGGGGCCCCCGACTGCCGTGATCTCATCGATGCCAGCCGGTCACTGGAAAAGGCCGCGCGCGATCTGCGCCTGGTGTTCGGCGCCGAAAGCGCGCGCATGGCCGCCGCGCAGGCCGAGGGCAAACCGGAGTTTGGCGCCCGGGTGGAAGCGCTGGCCGAGGAGTTCGCACGGCTGGAAACCATCCTGGCCTTGCAGGCCGAACGTTCCGAGGGGCTCGCCGCCTGCCTGCGGCGCACCCAGGAAGCGGGCGAATGCCTGCAGCGCTGGCGCTCCCCGGAAGAAACCGAGGTGATCCGCTGGGTGGAAGTGTTCGCCCAGTCCATCGCACTCAACGCCACGCCGCTGCACGTCGCCAACGTGTTCCGCCGCCAACTGGAAGGGCATCCGCGCGCGTGGATCTTCACCTCCGCCACGCTCGCGGTGGGGCAGGATTTCGGCCACTACTGCCGCGAGCTCGGCCTGGCCTGGCTGGAACCACCGCCGCTCACCGCCGTGTGGGGCAGCCCCTTCGATTACGCCGAGCAGGCCTTGCTCTACGCCCCCGAAGGCATGCCCGACCCCAACGCGCCGACCTATGCCGAGGCCGTGGCCCGGCGCGCCTTGCCGTTGATCCGCGCGGCGCGCGGGCGCACCTTCGTGCTGTGCACTTCGCTGCGCGCGATGCGGCGCATCCACGAACTGATCGTCGCCGGCCTGGAAGATGCCAACGAAGACTTGCCGGTGCTGCTGCAGGGCGAAGGCTCGCGCAGTGAATTGCTGGACCGTTTCCGCCGCCTCGGCAACGCCGTGCTGGTGGCCAGCCAGAGCTTCTGGGAAGGCGTGGATGTGCCGGGCGACGCACTGTCGCTGGTGATCATCGACAAGCTGCCGTTCGCGCCGCCGGACGATCCGGTGCTCGCTGCGCGCATCGAGCACCTGCAGAAGAGCGGCCACAGCCCGTTCATGCACTATCAATTGCCGCGTACAGTGATCAACATGAAGCAGGGCGCCGGGCGGCTCATCCGCAGCGAGCGGGATCTGGGCGTGCTGTGCATCTGCGACCCGCGCATGATCGACAAGCCCTACGGCAAGGTGGTGTGGCGCAGCCTGCCGCCGATGCGCCGCAGCCGCGTGGAGGCCGACGCGGTGGCCTTCCTGGAGCGTCTCCCGCCACCGCCCAGCCGTTGAGCGGAGAACCGGCGCGCGGGGGCGCCACTCTCAATCACATCAACCATAACGATCCTGCCTCCGACCCCGATGGACCATCTCGTCTTCGACAACCGTTTCGTGCGCGAACTGCCCGCCGACCCCAGCGCGGCGCCGGGCGTGCGCCAGGTATCCGGCGCGTGCTACTCGCGCGTATTGCCCACGCCGGTGGCCGCGCCGGAATTGCTCGCCTGGTCGCGCGAAGTGGCGGACATGCTCGGCTTCGACGAGGTCGGGGGGCACTCGCCGGCCTTCGCCGAGGTGTTCGCCGGCAACCGCCTGCTGCCCGGCATGCAGCCCTACGCCGCGTGCTACGGCGGCCACCAGTTCGGCCAGTGGGCAGGGCAGTTGGGCGACGGCCGGGCGATCAGCCTGGGCGAGGTGCTCACCGCCCGCCACGGCCGCCAGGAGCTGCAACTGAAGGGCGCCGGCCCCACGCCCTACGCGCGCCATGCCGATGGCCGCGCGGTGCTGCGTTCCTCGTTGCGCGAATTCCTGTGCAGCGAGGCCATGCACCATCTCGGCGTGCCCACCACGCGGGCCCTGTGCCTGGTGGGCACCGGCGAGGAGGTAGTGCGCGACATGTTCTACGACGGTCATCCGCGCCCGGAACCGGGCGCGGTGGTGTGCCGGCTGGCGCCATCCTTCGTGCGCTTCGGCAACTTCGAGATCTTCACCGCGCGCGGCGAACTGGAGGTGCTCGAACGGCTGGCCGACTTCGTCATCGCGCGCGATTTTCCGTGGATCGACGGCAGCCCGGCGGAGCGCCGCGCAGCGTGGTTCCTGGAGGTCTGCGAGCGCACCGCGCGCATGGTGGCGCACTGGATGCGCGTGGGCTTCGTGCATGGGGTGATGAACACCGACAACATGTCCATCCTGGGCCTGACCATCGATTACGGCCCGTATGGCTGGATCGACAACTTCGATCCGGGCTGGACGCCCAACACCACCGATGCCGGCGGGCGGCGCTACCGCTTCGGCCACCAGCCGCGCGTGGCGCACTGGAATCTGCTGCAACTGGCCAATGCGCTGTATCCGCTGTTCGGCGATGTGAAGCCGCTGCATGCCGGGCTGGAGCATTATGTGGCGAGCTACGAGGCCGCCAGCCGGCGCATGCAGGCCGACAAGCTGGGGCTGGCCGAGGCCCTGAACGACGACGATGCCGACCGTCTCGACGCGCTGCACCGGCTGATGACGCGCGCGGAAATCGACATGACCTTGTTTTTCCGCTACCTGGCGGACGTGGATATCGGCACGCCCTCGCTGGCCCCGCTGGAAGAGGCTTTCTATTCCCCGCAGCGGCGGGCCGAGTACGGCGAGGAGTTGCTTGCTTGGCTCGGCACGCACGCCGCTCGCCTGCGTATGGAAAACCGCCCAGTTGCCGAACGCGTGGCGCGCATGCACGCCGCCAATCCGCTCTACGTGCCGCGCAACTGGCTGGCCCAGCAGGCCATCGACGCGGCGGAGCAGGGCGATCTGGCGCCGACCAGGATGCTGATGGAAGTGCTGCGCCGGCCCTACGAGGAACAGCCCGGCGCGCAAGCCCATGCCGCGCGCCGGCCGGACTGGGCGCGCGAGCGCGCCGGCTGCTCGATGCTGTCCTGCAGTTCCTGAGCCGTCGGGTATTTCAGCCGCCGAACGGCGCGACGCCGAACAGCGGGGCGTGGAGGAAGCGCGCCATGACGCCCCAGGCCAGCACGCCGAGCACCACCGCGATCGCGTCGTTGCGCACGGCAGCCGCCGGGCGCGCCTTGCCCTCGCGGCGGTCGCGCCGGCGTGAGACCGCGAAGGCCGCCACCGACCAGACCAGGAAGCCGCCGAACAGCAGCAGGTCGGCCAGCGTGTTGTTGGCCAGCAGGTGCGCCAGCGCCCACAGCTTCACGGCGGCCAGCAGCGGATGACTGATGCGCGCCTTCAGGTGCGTGCCCGGCACACAGGCCGCGGCCAGCAGGAGGAAGGCCGGCAGGGTGAGCAGGGCGGCCAGGTGGCGCGTCCAGATCGGCGTCTGCCACAGCCACAGCGGATCCAGGCGGGCCTGCGCGTAGCCGATGACGATCAGCACCAGCCCGGCGAGCGCCAGCACGGAATGGCCGATGCGGTACTGCAGCGTGCCCACGCGGGCGATCTGCCGGGTACGCCAGCCGTCGGCGAAGAGACGCACAGAATGCACGGCGAGGAACAGCGCGAGGCCGAGAATCAACAGGGTCATGCGGGGTGCTCCTTGTGAGGTTCGGTGGGTCGCAAGCCGGTGGGGGCTCAGGCCTTCACGCGCATCAGGCGCTGCTTCTCGCGCTCCCAGTCGCGCTTCTTCTCGTCCTCGCGCTTGTCGTACTGTTTCTTGCCCTTGGCGAGGCCCACGGTGGCCTTCACGCGGCCTTTGCTGTAGTGCAGGTCGAGCGGGATCAGCGAGTAGCCGGCACGTTCCACCTTGCCGATCAGCTTGTCGATCTCGTGGGCGTGCAGCAGCAGCTTGCGCGTGCGCGTGGGGTCGGCATGGATGTGCGTGGAGGCGCTGGCCAGCGGGGTGATGTGCATGCCGAAAAGAAAGATCTCCCCATTGCGGATCACCACGTAGGATTCCTTGATGTTCGCGCGCCCCGCGCGGATGGCCTTCACCTCCCAGCCTTCGAGGACGATGCCGGCCTCGTGCTTTTCCTCGATGAAGTAGTCGTGGAAGGCCTTGCGGTTGTCGATGATGCTCATGGTTCTGGATCGTCCGGCGCGTGCGGGCGGGCGCTCGCGCCTTTGCGGTAGAATCGGGCATTCTAGCAGTTCGCCATGGCGCCCGAGTCTCCCCCAAGATGGCCGAAGTCAACAAGACCGTTCTGATCGAATTCACCCCCGCGCAGATGTTCGACCTGGTCGACCGCTGCGAGGATTACCCGGCCTTCCTGCCCTGGTGCGGCGGGGCCGAGGTGCATGTGCGCAACGACACCCACACCGCCGCCACGCTGCACATCAACTACCACGGCATCAAGGCGCAGTTCAGCACCGAGAACGCAAAGCGCCGGCCCGAGGAAATGCTGATCCGCCTGAAGGAAGGCCCGTTCAAGCATCTGAACGGCCACTGGCGCTTCATCGCGCTGGGCGACACGGCGTGCAAGATCGAATTCGGCCTGCGCTACGAGTTTTCCAGCAGGCTGCTCGAAAAGGCGCTGGGGCCGGTGTTCAGCCACATCGCCAACACCTTCGTGGATTCCTTCGTCAAGCGCGCCGCGCTGGTGTACCCGAAGGTCTGAACGTGGCCGCCGGACTCATCCATGTGGAAGTGGTCTACGCCTTGCCCCGGCGCCAGGAGCTGGTGCGGCTGAGCCTGCCCGCCGGCGCGACGGTGCGCGAGGCGGTGGAGGCTTCCGGCCTGCTGGGCAGATATCCGGAAATCGATGTGGATGGCCCCAGCAAACTGGGCATCTTCGCCAGGCTGGTGAAAGGCGATGCCGTGCTGCGCGACTGCGACCGGGTAGAGATCTACCGCCCGCTCATCGCCGATCCCAAGGCGGTACGCAAGAAGCGCGCCGATGAAGGCAAGGCGATGAAGAAGGGCGGCGGAGAGGCCGAGGGCTGATCGTCCGCGGGCGTGCCCATGCACGCGCCACGACCATCCGTCGGCTCAATTGCACTGGGCGCTGACGAATTCCTGCGCGCGCTGGATTTCCGCGGCGCGCGTGGCGTCGTCCATGAACTCGCGTTCGCCCTTGGCATTGAAGCGCGCCACGCGCTGGCCCGACTGCAGGGCGGCAAGCTGGTTGCGCGCCTGCTCGCAGGCGCGTGAACGCTCGGCCTGGCGTCGGCTTTCCTCTTCCGCCTTGGCGCGGGCCTCTTCTTCCGCCGCGCGGCGCTGGCGGAACTCCAGTTCGCGCTCGGCCAGCGTGGGTTCGTCGTCCTGCGCATTGGCGGGCGGGGGCGTGGCCACCACGGGTGCTTCGCCGCCTTCGCCTTCGGCGCCGCCGTTACCGGCTGCGCTGCCTTCCGCTTCGGCGGCGGGGGGCGGGGCCGTGCGGCGGGCCGGGCCCATGGTCTTCACCTCGCCGGCGGGCGGCGGAGTGTCGGAGTAATGCACGCGCCCGTCGCGGTCCTTCCAGGTGTAGATCTGCGCCTGCGCGGCGGTGGCGAACACGAGGGCGAGCAGCGCGCCCAGCAGGGCGGGCACGGCGAACGGAGCGGGGCGTTTCTGCGTCATGGCTGCGGATTTCCCGGATGGCGCCCTGCTTACAAGACACAGGGCGGTCTGTATAATACGGATTTGGTCGAAAGGATAGAAGCCATGCGAGTGATCCAGAAGGCGCTGACGTTCGATGACGTCCTTCTCATCCCCGCCCATTCCAACGTCCTGCCCCGGGACGTTCGCCTGCAAACCCGCCTCACCCGCAACATCCGCATCAATCTTCCGCTCGTCTCCGCGGCCATGGATACGGTCACCGAGGCGCGTCTGGCCATTGCGCTGGCGCAGGAAGGCGGGATCGGCATCGTTCACAAGAATCTCACCGCCAAGCAGCAGGCCGCCGAAGTGCTCAAGGTGAAGCGTTTCGAGTCCGGTGTGCTGAAGGATCCGCTGACCATTCCGCCGACCATGAGCGTGCGTGAAGTGGTCGCGCTCACCCGGCAGAACAAGTTCTCCGGCGTGCCGGTGGTCGAAGGCAGCAAGGTGGTGGGCATCGTCACCAACCGCGACCTGCGTTTCGAGACCAATCTGGACCAGCCGGTTTCCGCCATCATGACCCCGCAGGAGCGCCTGGTGACCGTGCGCGAGGGCGCCAGCCTGGACGAGGCCCGCGAACTGCTCCGCGTGCATCGCCTCGAGCGCGTGCTGGTGGTCAATGAGGCCGGCGACCTGCGCGGCCTGATCACCGTCAAGGACATGATGAAGGCCACCGAGCACCCCGAGGCCGCCAAGGACGAGCAGGGCCGCCTGCGCGTGGGCGCGGCGATCGGCGTGGGCGAGGGCACCGAGGAACGGGCTGAACTGCTCGCCGAGGCCGGGGTGGACGTGATCGTGGTGGATACCGCGCACGGCCATTCGCAGGGCGTGCTCGAGCGCGTCAACTGGGTCAAGAAGCGTTTTCCGCGCATCGAAGTCATCGGCGGCAACATCGCCACCGGTGACGCCGCGCGTGCGCTGGCCGATGCCGGCGCGGACGCCGTCAAGGTCGGCATCGGTCCCGGCTCGATCTGCACCACGCGCATCATCGCCGGCGTGGGCGTGCCGCAGATCACCGCCATCGACAACGTCGCCGGCGCGCTGGCCAGCCCGGACGTTCCGCTGATCGCCGATGGCGGCATCCGCTTCTCCGGCGACATCGCCAAGGCGATCGCTGCCGGCGCCAACTGCGTGATGCTCGGCGGCCTGTTCGCCGGCACCGAGGAAGCGCCGGGCGAGACCGTGCTGTTCCAGGGGCGCTCGTACAAGTCCTATCGCGGCATGGGCTCGCTGGGCGCCATGCAGCAGGGCGCGGCGGACCGCTATTTCCAGGACAGCACCGCCAACGTCGAGAAACTGGTGCCGGAAGGCATCGAAGGCCGCGTGCCCTACAAGGGGCCGGTCAACGCGGTGATCCATCAATTGATCGGCGGCCTGCGCGCGTCGATGGGCTACCTGGGCTGCGAAAGCGTCGAGGCCATGCACCAGCGCGCGCAGTTCGTCGAAATCACCTCGGCGGGCGTGCGCGAGTCGCACGTGCACGACGTGCAGATCACCAAGGAAGCGCCGAACTACCACGTCGATTGATCGGCCCTGCCTGCATTCGAGGCGGCTGCGGCCGCCTTTCTTCTTTTCCACAGGACGATTCCCATGTCCCACCAGAAAATCCTCATCCTCGATTTCGGTTCCCAGGTCTCGCAGCTCATCGCCCGCCGCGTGCGCGAGCAGCAGGTGTATTGCGAACTGCACCCCTTCGACGTGTCCGACGACTTCGTGCGTGAATTCGGCGCGCAGGGCGTGATCCTCTCGGGCGGGCCGAACTCGGTGTACGAGGCGCAGGACTGGCGTGCCCCGCAGGCCGTGTTCGAACTCGGCGTGCCGGTGCTGGGCATCTGCTACGGCATGCAGACCATGGCTAGCCAGCTCGGCGGCAAGGTGGAAGGCTCCACCAAGCGCGAGTTCGGCTACGCCGAGATGCGCGCACGCGGCCATTCGAAACTGTTCGAGGGCATCGAGGATCGGACCAACGCCGAGGGCCACGGCCTGCTCGACGTGTGGATGAGCCACGGCGACAAGGTCACCGGCCTGCCGCCGGGCTTCAAGGTAATCGGCAGCAACGAATCCACTCCCATCGCCGCGATGGCCGACGAGGCGCGCGGCTTCTACGGCGTGCAGTTCCACCCCGAGGTCACCCACACCATCAAGGGCAAGGAGATCATCGCACGCTTCGTGCATGAGATCTGCGGCTGCGGCAACGACTGGAACATGCCGGGCTACATCGAGGAGGCCGTGCAGAAGATCCGCGAGCAGGTCGGCGACGAGGAGGTCATCCTCGGCCTGTCCGGCGGTGTGGATTCCTCCGTGGCTGCCGCGCTGATCCACCGCGCCATTGGCGACCAGCTCACCTGCGTGTTCGTCGACCACGGCCTGCTGCGCCTCAACGAAGGCAAGCTGGTCATGGAAATGTTCGCCGGCCGCCTGCACGCCAAGGTCGTGCATGTGGATGCCACCGAACAGTTCATGGGGCATCTGAAAGGGGTCACCGACCCCGAACAGAAACGCAAGATCATCGGCCGCGAGTTCGTCGAGGTGTTCCAGGCCGAGGCGAAGAAGCTTCCGAACGCGAAGTGGCTGGCGCAAGGCACCATCTACCCGGACGTGATCGAGTCCGGCGGCGCCAAGAGCAAGAAGGCGCACACCATCAAGAGCCATCACAACGTTGGCGGCCTGCCGGAAACCCTGGGCCTGAAGCTGCTCGAACCGCTGCGCGACCTGTTCAAGGACGAAGTGCGCGAACTGGGCGTGGCCCTCGGCCTGCCGCACGACATGGTGTACCGCCACCCCTTCCCGGGGCCGGGCCTGGGCGTGCGTATCCTCGGCGAAGTGAAACAGGAATACGCCGACCTGCTGCGCCGCGCTGACGCCATCTTCATCGACGAATTGCGCGCCGCCGACTGGTACGACAAGACCAGCCAGGCCTTCGCCGTGTTTCTGCCGGTGAAGAGCGTGGGCGTGATGGGCGACGGGCGCACCTACGAATACGTGGTGGCGCTGCGCGCCGTGCAGACCCAGGACTTCATGACCGCCCACTGGGCCGAACTGCCGCACAGCCTGCTGGGCAAGGTCAGCAATCGCATCATCAACGAAGTGCGCGGCATCAACCGGGTGGTGTACGACATCTCGGGCAAGCCGCCGGCGACGATCGAGTGGGAGTGACCCCCGCCGGGTGGTCGGTGCCGGATCGCTGGGCATCCAGGCCACGCCGATGGAGGGCATCGACACCCGCGTGCTCGACATTGTGGCCGACATCGAACTGATCCGTGCCGATGAAATCAATGGCGCCTACGAGCGCATGCTGAAGGGCGATGTGAAGTACCGCTTCGTCATCGACAGCGCCAGTCTGGCATAGCCGGTTTCGCCCGCGCCGCCGAGTGCCTGCACATCGTGCGGTGGCCGCTGAAATGCGGCACGGGAATCATGGCGCAATGAAAAAGCCCTGTCCGATACCGGGCAGGGCTTTTCGTTCAGGACGACAGCTTCATCAGCACGATGCCGGAGACGATCAGCACGGCGGCGGTGATCCGCATGGCGCTGGCCGGTTCGTGCAGGAACAGGATGCCGACCACGAAGGCGCCAACCGCGCCGATGCCGGTCCAGATCGTGTAGGCGGTGCCCAGCGGCAGGGTCTTCATCGAGATGGACAGCAGCGCGAAGCTGGCGGCCATGGTGACGAGGGTGATGAGGGAGGGGCCGAGCCGGGTGAAGCCCTGCGACAGCTTCATGGAAAACGCCCAGATGACTTCGAGCAGGCCGGCCAAGGTCAACAGAATCCAAGCCATGTGGCTCTCCTTGCGATGCAAGAGCCGGGCCGTCCCGGACGTGGTTCCCGCGGTGGGTGAGGTCGTCCTCAGTGCAGGCCATCCTACCCGATCGGTGCCGCGGAGGCCAGCGCGCGCCTAGACGAAGGGGCGGGACATCAGTTCCAGGCCGAGCAGCAGCAGGAGCGCCAGGAAGGCGCGGCGGAAAGTCTGCGCGCCGATGCGCCGGCGGATCTTCTGCCCCAGCCACATGCCGGCCAGGGCCGGCAGCACGGCCAGCGTGGACAGGCCGAGCTGGTCGACGCGGAATGCGCCGTGCAGGGCCAGCCCGAAGGCGAGGGCGACGGTCGAGATGGTGAAGGACAGCCCCAGCGCCTGCACCAGTTCGTCCTTCTCCAGCCCGAGCGCCTGCAGGTAGGGCACGGCGGGGATGACGAACACCCCGGTGGCACCGGTGACGATCCCCGTCGCCAGGCCGACGACGGGCGACAGCCAGCGCTCCGCGCGCGCTGGAATCGACAGCGGCGGCGCGCACAGCGCATACAGGGCGTAGGCGGCCAGCGCCAGCCCGAGCGCGCAGGCGGACCAGCGCGCGTCGACGCGCGTTAGCAGCAGCGTGCCCGGCACCGTGCCGAGCAGCACGCCCGCCATCATCGGCGCCAGGCGACGCAGCAGGGCGGCGGTACGGGCGCCGTCCAGCAGTTGCCAGACGTTGGTGACGAAGGAGGGCACGACCAGCAGCGCGGCGGCCGCGACCGGCGTCAGCAGGCCGCCGAGCAGGCCCATGGCCACGGTGGGCAGGCCCATGCCGCTGATGCCCTTGACCAGCCCGGCAGCGATGAACACCGCGCCGATGAGCGCGAATAAGGTTGTACCGGAGATGATGTTTTCCATGCGCCGATTGGGCCTCGGGCGGCGCGCTGGCACAATGCGGAACCATCCTCATGGCCTTCGGTTTTTCCGAAGGCACTGCATGCGGGAGCTTCCATGCGACTCGATCTGGCCGACCTCCGGCTGTTCCTCAGCGTCGTCGACGCCGGCAGCATCACCCAGGGCGCGGCACGCGCCCATCTGGCGCTGGCCTCGGCCAGCGAGCGCCTGCGCGCCATCGAGGCCGACGCCGGCGTGCGCCTGCTGGAACGCCTGCCGCGCGGGGTGGCGCTGACGCCAGCGGGCGAGGCGCTGGCCCATCACGCCCGCCTGATCCTGCGCCAGCGCGAACGCATGCAGGGCGAACTGCGCGAGTTCGCCAGCGGCCTGCGCGGCACCGTGTGCCTGCACGCCAACACCGCCGCGCTGAGCGATTTCCTGCCCGCGCGGCTGGCGCCGTGGCTGGCCGCCCGGCCGCGTGTCGATGTGGATCTGCGCGAACGCAGCAGCGCGGAGATCGTCCAGGCGGTATCCGCCGGGCTGATCGAAGCGGGTATCGTTTCCGACGCGGTGGACGCGGGTAGTCTGGTGGTGCGCCCGCTGGTGGAGGACCGCCTGGTGCTGGTGGTGCCGCCCGGCCATGCGCGCGCGGCGCAGCGCAGGGCGGGCTTTGCCGAGGTGCTGGGCGAAGCCTTCGTCGGGCTGGCCGCCGGCAGCGCCTTGCAGGAACTGGTGGAGGAACAGGCCCGGCGCATCGGGCGTGTGCCGGCCTACCGCGCGCGTATGCAGACCATGGAAGGCCTGTGCGAGCTGGTCGCCCACGGCGTGGGCGTCGGCATCGTGCCGGAGCGCGCCGCGTGCCGCCTGCGCAGGCGCCATCCGCTGCGCGTGCTGCGCCTTGCCGATGCGTGGACGCGCCGCCGGCTGTGCCTTTGCTATCGCGACTGGGAGGGCTTGTCCGCCCCCATGCGCGAACTGCTCGCGCATCTGCTGGAGACGGCGGACGCCGCGTGCCCGCCACCCGTGGTGTGATGGGCGGCGGGGCGGAGGCGGGCGATCAGAGGAAGCGTACGGCCTCGTCCGTGTCCAGGCGCGGGCCGCGCGGATGGTTGCCGGCCGGGTCGCCGTAGCCCAGGTTGATGATGAAGTTGGCCTGCCAGCGGCCGTCCGGGAAGAACTCGGCGTTGAGCGCGGCGGGATCGAAGCCGCTCATCGGGCCGGCGTCCAGGCCCAGCAGGCGGGCGGCGACGATCAGGTAGGCGCCCTGCAGGCTGCTGTTGCGCAGCGCGGTGGCCTGGGCCAGCGCCGCGTTGTTCTCGAACAGCGGGCGGGCGTCGTAGGCTGGGAACTGCGTGGGCAGGTGTTCGAAGAAGCGCGTGTCCTGCGCCACGATGACGGTCACCGGGGCCTTGCGCGTCTTCTCCACGTTGCCCGGTGACAGCGCGGGCAGCAGGCGGGCCTTGGCTTCCGGCGTGCGGATGAAGACGAAGCGCGCCGGCTGCGAGTTCATCGAGGTCGGCCCCCACTTGGCGAGGTCGTAGAGACGCTGCAGCAGTTCGTCCGGCACCGGGCGCTCGGTGAAGGCGTTGAAGCTGCGCGCGTTGAGGAACACGCGTTCCAGCGTTGCCGTGTCGGCCGACGTGAAGCGGCGCAGGTATTCGCGCGCGCTGGTGGTCGTGCGTCCGCCCAGGCGTTCGACGTCCTGCGAGATCAGGGCGAATTCGCCCGCGGCCAGCGCGGCGTAGAAGCTGGTCACGCCGCTGACGACGAATTCCGGCAGACCGAGCGCGCGGAACTGGTCGGTGAAGGCCTGCAGCGGCACCTGGACCGCTTCGACGGGGCGGCCGGCGAGGTGGCTCAGTTCGGCAGCCAGTTCGCGGGCGCTGTAGGCCTGCGCGCCGGAAATCTCGAACACCGCGTTGGTGGCCGGGCCGGTGAGCACGCCGGCGGCCGCGGCCGCGACATCCTCGTGCGCGACGTAGCCGACCTTGGCGTCGATGTCCGGGAAGGCCAGCGTGCCGCTGGCCACGGCCTGGGCGAACAGCGCGTCGTTGTTGGAGAAGTAGGCGTTGTCCCGCAGGATGGTGTAAGGCACGCCGGCGGCCTGCAGATAAGCCTCGGTATCCGCGTGCGCGCCGGACCATTCGAAGCGGCTGCCGTGCGAGGGGTTGGTGGTGCTGGTGTAGACGATGTGGCGCACGCCGGCCGCCTTGGCGGCGTCGATGGCGGCCTTGTGCTGGGCGGCGCGCTGCGCGTTGGTGCCCATGCCGGAGATCAGCAGCAGCGCGTCGGTGCCGGCGAAGGCGGCGCGCAGGCTGGCGGGGTCGTCGTAGTCGGCGGCCACGGTGGCGAAGCCCTGGGCGCGCTGCGCGGCGAGCTTGTCCGGGGTGCGCGCGGCCAGGCGAGTGTGCGCGGCCAGTCCGCGTGCGGCCAGTTCGGCGGCCACGGCCTGGCCGAGCTTGCCGCTGGCGGCGGTGATGGTGATGGTGATGTGTGTCATGAGTGGTTTCCGTAGAGGTCGAACGATTGAACGAGGCCCCGCCGGGGCGGGTAGATCAGGCCGGCTCAGGCGCCTTTCTTCCAGCGCGCCGCGGCCTGGGCCACGCGCTCGCCGAGGTATTCGGCGGTGCGCTGGTCGCTGGCCCGCACGCCCTCCGCGCCCTGGTCGGCATTGGCCTGCGCCATGGCGCCCAGGAAGGAGCCCAGGCGGTTGAGGTCGTCTTCCGTGCCGGTGCTGCTGTTGTTGCCGGGCATCAGCCCCAGGCTGACCCACAGCATCTGGTGCTGGGCGGCGAAGACGGCCAGTTGCTGCAGGGTGTTCAGCTTGTCGCCGCTGCGCGAGGCGGAGGTGGTGAAGCCCGCCGCCAGTTTGTCGCGCCACTTGCCCCACTGCTTGGACGAGGCGTCCATGAAGGCCTTGAACTGCGCGGACGCGCTGCCCATGTAGGTGGGCGCGCCGAACACGATGGCGTCGGCCTGGCCGTTGAGGTAATCCCACTGGCCGTCCACCTCGGCCACGGGGAGCAGCTTGACCCGCGTGCCCGGCACCTTTTCGGCGCCGCGCGCCACGGCCTGGGCGATGACTTCGTTGTGGCCGTAGCCGCTGTGATAGACGATGGCGATGTCGGACATGCTTGTTTTCCTTTCTGTTTCCGGGTTGGGAGCGGGGGGGGGGGTGAAAACGGCGGGGATCAGGCCGGGGCGCTGGCCTGTTCCAGCGCGGCGAGGTCGTCGGCGTCCAGGGTGAGGCGGGTGGCGCGGATCAGGCTGTCGAGCTGGTCCAGCGAGGTGGCGCTAGCGATCGGCGCGCTCACCCCCGCGCGCGCGATCAGCCAGGCCAGGGCGACTTCCGCCGGCCGGGCCTGGTGCTTGCGCGCCACGCCGTCGAGGGCGTCGAGGATGCGCAGCCCGCGTGCGTCCAGGTACTTGGCGATGCCTTCGCCGCGCACGCTCTTGCCCAGGTCGGCGGCGCTGCGGTACTTGCCGCTCAGGAAGCCGGAGGCGAGGCTGTAGTAGGTGATCACGCCCAGCCCTTCGGCGATGGCAAGGTCGCGCAACGGGCCTTCGTAGCTGGCGCGGTCATAGAGGTTGTATTCGGGCTGGATGACGGTATAGCGCGGCAGGCCGTCGCGCCCGGCGGCGTCCAGTGCGGCGCGCAGTTGTGCGGCATTGTGGTTGGAGGCGCCGATGGCGCGCACCTTGCCCTGGCGGATCAGGCCGTCATAGGCGCGCAGGGTTTCCTCGGCCGGGGTGGCGGGGTCTGGGTAGTGGCTCAGGTACAGGTCGATGTGGTCGGTGTGCAGGCGGCGCAGCGATCCTTCCACGCTCTCGGCGATGTACTTCGCTTTCAGGCCGCCGGTGATGGGGCCGATGGCCGCGCCGACCTTGGTGATCAGCACCACCTGGTCGCGGCGCGAAGGGCGGGCCTTGAGCCATTGGCCGATGATGGTTTCCGATTCACCGCCCTGGTTGCCTGGCACCCAGGCCGAGTAGACGTCGGCGGTGTCGATGGCGTTGAGGCCGGCGTCCACGAAGCGGTCCAGCAGGGCGAAGGAGGTGGGCTGGTCCACGGTCCAGCCGAAGACGTTGCCGCCGAACACCAGCGGGGCGATGTTCAGGCCGGAAAGGCCCAGCGGGCGTGGTGAGGGGGCGGTGAGATGGCTCATGGGAGGCGATCCTTTCCGCCCGGGGGCGGGATGTCTTGTCTAAAGCAGAACTGGATATAAGGATTTATTTGAATCAAACTCTCAAAAAGAGAGCTCGTGCATTGTAGGGTTATAATGGAAAACATGTAAGGCGGCACCTTTTCCATACGTGGTTACTTTTCGGGAACTTGAATGGGCGATATCGACACCGTGGTGGCGCGTATGCGCGAGGACGGCGGGCGCGTGGAGGAGGGCGCCTGTCCGATCCGCGACGTGCTCGACCAGCTCGGCGACAAATGGAGCATGCTGCTGATCTTCCTGCTCGCCAGCGGCGCCAGGCGCTTCGGCGAACTGCGCCGCGAACTGCCGGACATCTCCCAGCGCATGCTCACCCAGACCCTGCGCGATCTGACACGCAACGGCCTGGCCACGCGCACGGTGCATCCCACGCGCCCGCCCAGCGTGGAGTACGCGCTGACGCCGCAGGGCTTCGCCCTGCTGGAGGCGCTGGGGCCGCTACTGCGCTGGGCGGAGGCGCACCACGACTACATCCGCGCCGCGCGCCGGCGGTTCGACGCGGCGGCTTGAACGGGCAGAGACACGCCGGGCAAGGATCGCCGGCGGATGGCGGGGCGGAGGGGTTCCCGCCGGAATGAAAAAGGAGCGGCATGCGCCGCTCCTGAATGGGGAACCGCAATTTCAGCCGGCGCACGGGGGGTATCCGCCCATGCGCCGGCATCGCCTCAGTAGCGGGCGTCCTTGGGCTTGTTGCCCTTGGGCCAGTCGTTGCCCTTGGGGGCGAAGTCCGGGCGGGGCATGTGGGTGAAGTACTCCGCCACGTCGACCGCTTCCTGCTGGGTCAGCGCGCCGCCCTGGCCGATCGGCAGCTTGTGGTTCACGCCCATCGGCATGTTGTAGAACACGAACGCGGCGGCCTTGTAGGTGCGCGCCATGCCGGCGCCGATGTTGAACGATTCGTCGCCCCACAGCGGCGGGAAGATGTAGTCGCCGAACTGGTCCTTCATGCCTTCGCCGTCGTCGCCGTGGCAGGTGGCGCATTGCGCGGCGTAGAGGGCCTTGCCGCGTACCGGATCGGGCACCAGGGAGGTGTCGATCTTGCCTTCGCTGGGCGTATCCACGCGCAGCGCCTTGGGCACGTCCTCGCGCAGCCAGGTGAAGTAGGCGATGATCGCGCGCATTTCTGCCGAATCGACCGGCAGCGGCTTGCCGTTCATCGAGCGCATGAAGCAGCCGTTGACGCGCCCGGCCATATCCACCATCGCGGCCGCGCGCGGCATCACCTTGGGATAGCTGTTGATGGTGTTGAAGTAGTTGGCGCCGTGGTCGGTCTTGCCCTGGGAAAGGTGACAGCTGTTGCAGTTCAGCCCGCCGCCGACGTTGTCCGGCAGCAGACGCGCGGTTTCGTTGAGCAGGCGCTTGCCGTAGAGGATTTCCTCCGCGTTGGCGTGCCTGAGGATGTCGCTGTCCGGCGGAATGCTGTAGCGGCCGACGACCTGGTTGTCCGGGTCCAGCAGGGCGAAGCTCTGCGGCGTGCCCGCGGCGGGATCGGCCGGCGCGCCGCTCTGGCTCCAGGCCAGCATGGACAGGCCGAGCAGGGCGCCCGCGGCGATGAGAACGGATGGGAGCGTTTTCATTGTTGCGCCTCCGGTGCATAGTGGGTGGGCTTGTGGGCGATTTCCCTGCGCATCTGATGGATGTCCCGAACGCTGACACCGCTGGCGTGGTTGCCCCAGCCGTTGCGGATGAAGGTGAGGAGGTCGGCCAGTTCGCGGTCAGCCAGGTGCGCGAAGCCCGGCATGGTGAAGGCCATGCGGTCGTGCGGCGTGCGCGGCATCGAACCGCCGGCCAGGGTGACCTGGATCAGCGAGCTCGGATCCTCGGCGAATACGATGGAGTTGTCGGCCAGCGCGGGGAAGATGCGCGGCGCCCCGCGGCCGTCCAGACGGTGGCACAGGGCGCAGTGCTCGACGTACTGCAGGGCGCCACGCGCCGCGTAGTCGCCGGCGCGCAGGGCGGCGGTCGTGGTGTCCTCGCGGGGCGTCCAGCGCGCCTCGCGTCCCTTGCGCGGTGGCAACTGCTTCAGGTAATCGGCGATGGCCCGCAGGTCGCCGTCGTGCAGATGCCGGGTACTGTGGGCGATGACGTCGGCCATGCTGCCGAATGCCGCCGAGCGCGCCGTGCGGCCGGTCTTCAGGAAGTTGACGATCTCGTCCGCGCTCCAGGTGGACAGGCCGCGGTCCTCCCCTCGCAGGTTCTTCGCATACCAGCCTTCGAGCACCGAGCCGGACAGGAAGCGGCCGGAGGCATCGTCGCGCAGGGCGGTTTCCTGGAAGCCGATGCCGCGCGGCGTGTGGCACGCGCCGCAATGGGCGAGCCCCTCCACCAGATAGGCGCCGCGCCGCACGCTGGCATCATGCTCGGGATCCGGTTCGAAGCTGCGCGGCCGGGCGTAGGCGAGCTGCCACCAGCCGAGCGGCCAGCGCATGTTCAGCGGCCAGGGGATGGTCGAGGGCTGGTTGGCCTTGCTGACGGCGGCGACCTCGGACATGAAGTAGGCGTACAGCGCCTGGATGTCCTCGTCCTCGACGATCACGTAGGACGGGTAGGGCATCGCGGGGTACAGATGCACGCCGTCCGGCCGCAGCCCGCGGCGCACGGCCCGTTCGAAATCAGCATAGCTGTAGTGGCCGATACCCGAGTCCTTGTCCGGGGTGATGTTGGTGGAGTAGATGGTGCCGAGCGGGGTCTGCATGCCCAGCCCGCCGGCGAACGGTTTGCCGCCGGGCGCCGTGTGGCAGGCCGCACAGTCGCCGGCATGGGCCAGGTAGCGCCCCCTGGCGATCAATTCGCGGTCGGCGAAGTCGACCTCGGCCTCCAGCCTGGGCACGTACCAGTACGGCGTGGACCAGGCGATCAGGAAGGCCGCGGCGAAGGCCGCCGCGCCAGCCAGCAGGATCTTTTTCAGTGTGTTCATCTTCGGGTCCGATTTCCCTTGTGGTTTGAGCGGCCGGCCTGCCGAGGATCGGCGGACGCTGGCCGCTGCAGGGGCTGCGCCCAGCGTCGATAACCACTCCAGCGCAGTGGGCATAGTCTAGAAACCGGCCGGAACCCCAGAAATCGGTACGTTGGGCTAGGAGGGTAGATGCTTTCGTCTATTGACGCGACGCGGCGGATGGGCGAACGCCATGTCCCCGATGTGATTCACCGGGAAGGGAGAGCGGGAAGCGGTGCCGGACAGGAGCGTGAAGGCACTCCCCGGGGCGCGGGTCCGTCCGGGAACGGCCGCGAAGGCGCGGCGGCCTATGCGGCGGGGTGGTCCGCCGCCGTCGTGCCGCCGTCCGACAAGGGGGAGCCCAGGGTGAAGCAGAAACGCGCACCCTGGTCGGGTTCGCCATGCGCCCAGATTTCCCCGCCGTGGCGCTGCACGATGCGCGCCACGGTGGCCAGGCCGATGCCGGTGCCCTGGAAGTCGCGTTCGTGGTGCAGGCGCTGGAAGGCGCCGAACAGTTTGTCCACGTAGCGCATGTCGAAGCCGGCGCCGTTGTCTTCCACGCAGAACACCTCCTGGCCCTCGGGATCGTGCGTCTGGGTGACACGGATCAGCGCGTCCTCGTGTCTGGCGGTGAATTTCCAGGCGTTGCCCAGCAGGTTCTCCAGCGCGATGCGCATCAGATTGGGGTCCGCACGCACCTGCAGATCCGGCGCCACCTCGATGCGCACCCGGCGCTCCGGTTCGCGCTGGCGCAGTTCGGCGACGATTTCCTCGATCAGCGGGTTCAGTCGGACCGTCTGGCGTTCCAGTGGCTGGCGCGAGACGCGCGCCAGATTGAGCAGATCGTCGATCAGCATGCCCATGCGCTGCACGGCCGCACGCATGCGCTGGAGCAGCATGCGCGCCTCGTCGTCGAGCGCGCTGCCGTATTCCGAGGTGAGGATCACGCTGTAGCCGTCGATGGCGCGCAGCGGCGCGCGCAGATCGTGCGATACCGAGTAGCTGAAGGATTCCAGTTCCTTCAGCGCGGAGGCCAGCTGGGCGGTGCGCTCGGCCACGCGCGATTCCAGCGTGCGGTTCAACTCGCGCATGCGTGCCTCGGTGGCCAGCCGCTCGGAGATGTCGGATGCGATGCACAGCACGCGACGCTCGCCATCCAGTTCGATGATGCGCGCGAAGAAATCGAAGGGAATGCGCCGTCCGTCGCGGGCGATCAGCGCGGCGCGCACGCTGGCCTCGCCGTCGTGCAGCGTGGCTTCCAGGCGCTGTTCCAGCAGCGCCTTGTCTTCCGGCGCGACCAGGCGCAGTGCCAGCATGCCGTTGATGTCGTCGTCGCTGTAGCCCAGGATCTGCGCGAAGAAGCGGTTCCACAGGGAGATCGAGCCGTCCGGGCGCACCACCAGCAGGGCGATGGGCAGGCTGTCGATCAGCGTGCGGGTGAACGCCAGTTCGTTCTTCAGGCGTACCTCGGCGCGCTTGCGTCCGGTGATGTCGCCGATCGAGCCGACCATGCGGTAGGCCAGCCCGCGCTCGTTGCGCAGCGCCAGCCCGCGCGCGAGCACCCAGCGGTAGTCGCCGCCCTGATGGCGCACGCGGTACTCGCATTCGAAATGCGGCGTGCGGCCCTTGAGGTGGTCGATCAGCATGTTCTGGAACAGCTTGCGGTCGTCCGGGTGGATCAGTTTCAGCCACTCGTCGCTGGTGGTGCGCAGGTGATCGCCCTCGATGCCGAGCACCAGCAGCAGGCGGTTGGAGAGAAACAGCGAGTGGCTCTCCGGGTTCCAGTCCCACAACCCTTCGTGGGTGCCGCGCATGGCCAGCGCGTAGCGCGTCTCGCTTTCGCGCAGCATGCTCTCGGCCTCGTACTGCGCCGAGACGTCCTCGACGATGCCCACGCCGCCGCTGACCTGGCCTTCCTCGTCGAACACCGGCGCGGTGCGCAGCGTGACGCGGATCTTGCGCATCGTGTAGGTGCCCAGGTACTCGCCGTCGTAGCGTGCCGGCTTGCCGTCCAGCGCCGCGCGCAGCGGTTCCAGGATGCGCTGGTCGCGCAGCGTGCCGATGTCCAGCCGGCGCAGGGTGTTCATCGGCACGTGGAGGATTTCCGCGAAACGGCCGTTGAACTCGGTGATGCGCAGCTTGCGGTCGTAGTGGAATATGCCCACCGGCAGGCTTTCCAGCAGGGTGAGGTAGCGCGCTTCCTGCTGGCGCAGGCTCTGCAGGTCGATGCCGGGAATGCCGATGCGGCGCGGCCCCAGGCAGCCACCCAGATAGAGCGCCAGCGGGGCGAGCAGCACGAAGCCCCACAGCTGGAAGACACCTTCGCCCACGCTCGGGGACACCAGCGGGGCGAGCGGCGTGGACAGCATGGTCCACACGATCGCCGTGGCAACATAGATCAGCAGGCCGCGAAAGCGCGGGGCGAAGCCCGTGGATTGCGCCTGCCCGTGTTCGGTCAGGGGCGGGCTCATGGGCGCGATGATAATACGATGGTCGTATGGCGCGGGAGTGCGGGAAACCCCTTCCTCTGCGAGGGGGAAAAGATCGTGGACAGGCATCTTCGATGGGCCTGGCCGGCTCGGGTAAACTAGCAGCCTTTGTGCGCGACGGTGCGATCGATGACGGACGAGGATTTCATGCGCGCGGCGCTCGAGCAGGCCCGCCTGGCGGGCTCCTGCGGCGAAGTGCCGGTGGGCGCGGTGGTGGTGTGCGACGACGAGATCGTCGGGCGCGGCTTCAACCAGCCCATTCGCCGCCACGACCCCAGCGCACACGCCGAGGTGATGGCGCTGCGCGATGCCGGCGAGCGCCTGGGCAACTACCGCCTGCCGGGCTGCGACCTGTACGTCACCCTGGAACCCTGCGCGATGTGCTCCGGCGCGATCATGCACGCGCGCATCCGCCGCGTGGTGTTCGGCGCGCGCGACCCCAAGACCGGCGTGGCCGGCAGCGTGATCGACCTGTTCGCCGAGCAGCGCCTGAATCACCACGCGGAAATCCACGGCGGCGTGCTCGCCGAGGAATGTGGCGAGCTGCTCTCCAGCTTCTTCGCCGCGCGCCGTGCGCGCACGCTGACCGCCTGAGGCTGCCATGCGCGCCGTCGTCCATCTGGGCAGGCAGGAACTTGCGCTGTACGGCGATGATGGCGCCTGCATCCGGCGCTACACGGTATCCACCGCGCGCAACGGCGCGGGCGAGCAAAGCGGCAGTGAATGCACGCCGCGCGGCCGCCACGTGGTGCGCGCGCGCATCGGCGCCGGCGCACCGGCGGGCGCCATCTTCCGCGGCAGGCGGCCGACCGGCGAGTGCTGGTCGGCGGAACTGGCCGCCGCCCAGCCCGGGCGGGACTACATCCTGTCGCGCATCCTGTGGCTGTCCGGGCGGGAACCGGGGCGCAACCGTCTGGGCGGGGTGGACAGCATGCGCCGCTACATCTACATCCACGGCACCGGCGACGATCAGCCGATGGGCGTGCCGCGCTCGCATGGCTGCATCCGCATGCGCAACCGCGAGGTCATCGAACTGTTCGATCTGCTGCCCGCCGGCACGGAGGTCGACATTGTCGAAGACTGAACAGATCGCCGTGCGTGTGTTCGGCTGGAACGAGGCCGAGGCACGCGCCATGGCGGTGCGCGAGCGGGTGTTCATCGTCGAGCAGGGCGTGCCGGCGGAACTGGAGCGCGACGAGTCCGACGCGGTGTGCGAACACGCGCTCGCCGAGTTGCCGGACGGCCGCGTGGTGGGCACCGGGCGCCTGCTGCCCGACGGGCACATCGGCCGCATGGCGGTGGATGCCGAATGGCGCGGGCGCGGCGTGGGCGGCGTGCTGCTGCGCGCCCTGATCGAACGCGCGCGCGAACGCGGCATGGCCGAGGTGATGCTCAATGCCCAGGTGCATGCGCTGGGCTTCTACGCGCGCCACGGTTTCGTCGCCGAGGGCGGGGTGTTTCTCGACGCGGGCATCGAGCACCGCGCCATGCGGTTGCGTCTGGGGGCCTGATTCAGCCTCGCGGCTCGACCCGGAAGTCGTGGACGATTTCCCCGGCGGCTTCCCCGCGTTCGTTCCAGCTCCATTCGCGCAGGCGCACCTGGCCGTCGCGGCCGAAGCGCACCAGCGTGGAACAGCGCGTGCCGTAGCCGGGCGCGCGGATGAAGGCGGGCGACAGCCAGCGCTCCCATTCGGGTGAAACGCCGGTATCCGGCAGATGCTCGTCGGCGGCCGGGGTGTCGTCGCGCAGCAGCGCCAGCAAGGCGTTTTCGTCCAGTCCGCCGCGCAGCGTGGCGGCCAGGCGTTCGCGCGCGGCGAGCAGTTTGGGCCAGGGCGTGTCCAGCACGCCGTTGGACAGGCCGTACACCCCGGCCTCCAGCATGCGCACGCGGCCGGTGATGCTTTCCAGTACGCCCAGCGCATCGCCGTCGCCGACCAGCAGGTTGAAGGGGGCGTAGGGTGCGGCCCGCGCAGCCAGATCCTCCAGGGTGGCGGCCGCATCCGTGCCGGCTTCCAGCGCGTCGCGCACCAGCAGCCCGCGCGACGGCGCACCGGGCTTGTGCCGGCTGGGGTCGCGGTAGTTGGTCAGCGCCGCGAAGCGTCCGCCGCGGCTCAGGCCCAGCCAGGTGCCGCCGCCTTCCAGGTCGCGCCCGGCGAGCAGGCCGGGGCGGTCCGGCCACCAGTGCGCGGCCTGCGCCGGGCGGACGAGGAATTCATCGCGGTTGGCGGCGACCACCAGCGGGTAGCGCGGATGGACCCGCCAGGCGAAGACGATCAGGCACACCGTGCGCGCTCCATGCGTGAACGCCGGCCTGCCGTTGCGCAGCCGCTGGACTCAGGGCAGGGCATAGGGCAGGTCGAGGAAGCGCAGCGCGGGGCCGTCCGGCGCGCCCACATGCACTTTGCCGGCTTCGCGGCTGCTGGTGCGCAGCACGGCGAGCGCCTCGAAACCGCCTTGCGGGGCGGCCGCTACGTTGACCAACTGGCCGACCGACTGCTCTTCGAAAGCCGGCGCGTACAGGTCGGCGCCGGGCGCGGGCGCCTCGGCGGCATCGATGTGCACGCGGAACATGCGCTTCTTGACCTTGCCGAGATATTGCGTGCGCGCGACGATTTCCTGGCCGGGGTAGCAGCCCTTCTGGAAGCTCACCCCGCCGATCAGCTCATAGTTGAGCATCTGCGCGACGAAGGCTTCCTGCGTGGCGGCGGTGACCAGCGGCAGGCCGGCGCGGATGGTGGCCAGCATCCAGGCGTCGGTGCCGGCCGGTTGGGCGCCGGCGGCGGCCAGCGCCTCGAAGGCGGCCGGCAGGGCGTCCGGCGGCAGGGCGACGATGAAGGTTTCGTCGCCCAGGCGGATCACCCGGCCCTCGCCGGCAGGTGCGTGGCGGCGCGGCGCGGCCGGCACCGGCAGGCCGGCGGCGGCGAGCAGTTCGGCGGTGCGCGGGCCGGCCACGCCGGCCAGGGCGAGTTCCGCGCTGGCGTCGGAGAGCTTCACCTTGCTGCGCAGCACGTACATCGACAGCTTCTTCAGCAGGGCGGGCAGGATGTCCGCCGACAGCGCGAGCAGATGGCCGTCGGCCTCGCGCCAGATCAGCAGGCTGGCCAGCATGCGGCCCTTGGGCGTGTTGAAGCTGTTGAGCTCTGCGGCGTCCGCCGCGAGCTTGTTGATGTCGTTGGACAGCAGGTTGTGCAGGAAGGGGGCGGAGTCCTCTCCACGGCTGCGGATCAGCCCGAGCTGGGTGAGCGGTACGGCCACCGTGGCGCCTTCGGCGGTACGGGCCGGCAAGGTGCCCTGGCGAGCCAGGAAGTCGGTCCAGGCGTTGTTCATGTAGGTTTGGTCCAGGTTGTCGGGTGGGGGCGGGGGATGAAGTATTATAGGGTCCCGCCGGCCCGCGCGGCCGCCGCCGCAAGGCTGGCGGCGCCCGGCCGGCGCTCGTTTCGTCCGACCGCTTGCCCATGAAATTCCTGCTGTTGCGTCTATTCCTTCTGGTCGTGCTGGTCTGCGCGGCGCTCGCCGGGGCCTACTGGTGGGTCGCGCTGCGCCCGCTGCCGCTGCCCGGGCCGGTGGTCGATTTCACCGTGCAGCGCGGCCAGAACATGCGCCAGGCGGCCAATACGATCGCCGCCGCCGGCGTGCCGGTGCACCCGGAGGAGCTGTACTGGATCGCCCGCGCCGCCGGCAAGGCGGAACGCATCCTGGCGGGCAGCTACGAGGTGCATGATGGGCTGACCCTGTGGCAGCTGATCCTCAAGCTGTCCAGCGGCGACGTGTCGCAGGCCGGGCTGACCGTGGTGGAGGGCTGGAACTTCCGCCAGCTGCGCGCGGCGGTGGAGGCGCACGCCTTCCTCTCGCAGGACGCCGCAGGATTGTCGGACGCGGAGATCCTGCAGCGCATCGGTGCCGGGGAGACGCATCCGGAAGGCCTGTTCTTCCCCGACACCTATCTGTTCGACAAGCATTCCAGCGCGCTGGCGCTGTACCGCCGCGCCTATCTGGCCATGCAGGCGCAACTGGCGAGCGCCTGGGAGGCGCGCGAGCCGGGGCTGCCGCTGGCCTCGCCCTACGAGGCGCTGATCCTCGCCTCCATCATTGAGAAGGAGACCGGGCGTGCCGAGGAGCGCGGGCTGGTCGCCTCGGTGTTCGTCAACCGGCTGCGCATCGGCATGCGCCTGCAGACCGACCCCACGGTGATCTACGGCTACGGCGCGGAATTCGAAGGCCGCCTGCGCCGCCGCCATCTGGATACCGACCATCCGTGGAACACCTATACCCGCGTCGGCCTGCCGCCCACGCCGATTGCCCTGCCGGGGCGCGATTCGCTGCTGGCCGCGCTGCGCCCGGCGCAATCCGATTTCTTCTACTTCGTCGCCCGTGGCGACGGCACCAGTGAATTCTCGCGCAACCTCAACGACCACAACCGGGCGGTGAACAGGTATCAGCGCGCAGGGAGAGGCAGTTGACGCAGACCGCGCACGCACCGCGTTTCATCACCTTCGAGGGCATCGACGGCGCCGGCAAGAGCAGCCAGATCGCCGCCCTGGTGGCCCTGCTGGAAGCACGGGGCATCGCCGTGGAGCAGACCCGCGAGCCGGGTGGCACGCCGCTGGGCGAACGCCTGCGCGACGTGCTGCTGCACGAGCCCATGCATCTGGAAACCGAAGCCATGCTGATGTTCGCCGCGCGCCGCGAACACCTCGCCGCGCGCATCCTCCCGGCGCTGGAGGCCGGCCGCTGGGTGGTCTCCGATCGCTTTTCGGACGCTACCTACGCCTATCAGGTGAGCGGGCGCGGGCTGGCCGAGGACAAGTTCGATGCACTGGAACGCTGGGTGCATCCCGGCTTCCAGCCCGATCTCACGCTGCTCTTCGATCTGGCTCCGGCCGTGGCCGCCGCGCGCGTGGCCGGCACCGGCAACGCGCCGGACCGCTTCGAGCGCGAGCGCCAGGATTTCTTCGAGCGCGTGCGCGCCGGTTACCTGGCCCGCGCGGCGCGGGCGCCCGAACGCTTCCGGGTGATTGACGCGACGCGCCCCCCGGAGGCGATCCGCGCCGAGATCGAGGCCGTCGTGCGCGAGCGCTGGTTCGCATGAGCGCGTCCACCCGCCTGCATCCCTGGCTGGAAGCCACCTGGCGGCGCCTGCTCGACCTGGGCGAGCGCCTGCCACACGCCCTGCTGTTCGTCGGCCCGCCGGGCGTCGGCAAGCGCGATCTGGCCGAGGCGCTGGCCGCCCGCCTGCTGTGCGACGCGCCGGGCGCGGACGGCCATGCCTGCGGCGCCTGCCCGGCCTGCCAGTGGCGCCTGTCGGGCAACCACCCCGATCTGCTGCGCGTGGTGCCGGCGGCCGATGCCGCGGCGGCGGAGAGCGGCGAGGGCGAAGGCGCCGCGTCCGCCGAACCGGCCGCGGGCAAGGCCAAGTCCGCGCAGATCGTCATCGAGCAGGTGCGCGCGGTGCAGGAGGCGCTGTCGGTCACCGGGCATCATGGCAGCCGCCGGGTGGTCATCCTCGACCCGGCCGAGGCGATGAACGTGTTCACCGCCAATGCCCTGCTCAAGCTGCTGGAAGAACCCCCGGCCGGCTGCGTGTTCCTGCTGGTGTCCTCGGCGCCGCGCCGCCTGCTGCCGACCATCCGCAGCCGCTGCCAGCAATGGAGCTTCGGCCGCCCGGCGGATGCCGAGGTGGCGCCCTGGCTGGCCGCGCACGGCAACGCTGCCACGCCCGGGCTGCTCGCCCTCAGCGGCGGCCTGCCGCTGGCAGCGCAGCGTCTGGCGGAGCAGGGCGCGGACGGCCTGCTGGCGCGCTTCACCCGCGAGATCGCCCAGTTGCCGGAGGCCGATCCGCTGCGCCTGGCCGGGCAGTGGGAAAGCTGGCTGAAGTCCAAGGAGGCGCTGGCCGCCGGCTTCGGCATGGTGCAGCTGGTGGACTGGATGCAGCGCTGGGTGGCCGATCTGGCCGCGCTGCGCCTGGGCGGGCGGGTGCGTTTCTTTCCTGCCCAGCACGAGGTGCTGAGCGCGCTGGCAGCGCGCTGCGGCGTCGCCGCGGCGTGCAACTGCTACAATGAGTTCGCCCAGATCCGCCGGGTTGCGCAGCACCCGCTCAATGCCAGGCTGATGCTGGAAGACATGCTGATGCGCTATGCCCGCGCCCTGACCGGACCCCGACCATGAGTGAGCAGAACCGGCCGCACGTCGCACGCCCGAGCGTGCTGTCGCTGAACATCAACTCCAAGTCCGCGCTGTACGCCGCCTACATGCCTTTCCTGGCCAACGGCGGCATTTTCGTGCCCACGCCGAAGTCCTATGCGCTGGGTGATGAGGTCTTCATGCTGCTGCAGCTGATGGACGACCCCACCAAGCATCCGGTGGCCGGCACCGTGGTGTGGGTGACCCCGCAGGGTGCCCAGGGCGGCAAGACGCAGGGCGTGGGCGTGCATTTCAGCAGCGAGGAATCGGGCAAGTCGGTCAGGCATCGCATCGAGCAGATCCTCGCCGGCCATCTGGGTTCCAACCGTCCCACCCACACCCTCTGATCCGCCACCCGCGAACCGGCGGCCGCGCTCGTGGTCGGAGCCGGGTGCGGGGCATTTTTCTTTGTATTGCCACGATTCGTTCATGTACGTCGATTCCCACTGCCATCTCGATCTGCCGGACCTCATCGCGCGCGAGGACGAGGTGCTCGCCGCCATGCGCGCCGCCGGCGTGCGCCACGCGCTGTGCGTGTCGGTCACCCTGGAAGCCTTTCCGGCGGTGCGCGCACTGGCCGAGCGCCATGCCGGGCTGTTCGCCTCGGTGGGCGTGCATCCGGACAACGCCGGGTGCGAGGAGCCGGATGTGGACCGCCTGCTGGCGCTCGCCGACCACCCGCGTGTGGTGGCCATCGGCGAGACCGGGCTGGACTACTACTGGCAGAAGGACGCGCCGGAATGGCAGCGCACGCGTTTCCGCACGCACATCCGCGCGGCGCGCAGTTGCGGCAAGCCGCTGATCATCCACACCCGCGAGGCTGCCGCCGACACCCTGCGCGTGATGCGCGAGGAAAACGCCGGCGAGGCCGGCGGCGTGATGCATTGCTTCACCGAATCCTGGGAAGTGGCCGAAGATGCGCTCGACCAGGGCTTCCACGTCTCGTTCTCCGGCATCGTCACCTTCAAGAGCGCCACGGCGCTCAAGGAAGTGGCCGCGAAGGTGCCGCTCGACCGCCTGCTGATCGAGACGGACGCGCCCTACCTCGCCCCGGTGCCGTACCGCGGCAAGACCAACCAGCCGGCCTATGTGGTGCATGTGGCGGAAGAGATCGCGCGCCTGCGCGGTGTCCCCGTCGAGCAGATCGCCCGGGCCACCACCGACAATTTTTTCAGGTTATTCCGCCATGCCGAACGTCTCCCCGATCCTGCGTAAGGTCCTGGCCGCCACCGGCGCGCTGCTGATCACTTCCGCCGCAGCCGCGCAGGGCGGCAGCTACGAAGCCTCGCTGAGCGCGGCGCGCCTGGGCGACACGCGCGCACTGGCCACGCTGCTGCAGCGTGGCATCGATCCGAACACCGTGGATGCGCAGGGCAACACGCTGCTGATCCTCGCTGCGCGCGACGGCCACGCGCAGACCGTGGAAACCCTGCTGAGCCATCGTGCGGGGGTGGATGCGCGTAACCTGAACGGCGAATCCGCGCTGATGCTGGCCGTGCTGCGCGACCACGGACGCGTGGTCGACCAACTGCTCAAGGCCGGCGCGGCGGTGGACCACGACGGCTGGACACCGCTGCACTACGCCGCCTTCGAGGGGCACACGGCGCTGGTCGACAAGCTGCTCGCGCGCGGCGCCAGGGTGGATGCGCGCAACCCGGCGCAGGCCACCGCGCTGATGCTCGCCGCGCGCAACGGCCATATCGCCGTGGTGCGCCGCCTGCTCGAACAGGGCGCCGACAGCACGCTGCGCAACGACCGGGGGCTGACGGCGGCGGAATGGGCGCTGTCCAACGGCAATACCGACATTGCCGATCTGATCGCCCGCCAGCACGCTACGCGCTGACTGCCCCGCCCACCGCTGGCGCATCGGCGCCGAATCGCGCCCTGTCCGGGTTTTTGCACCGAGACAGGGCGTTTTCTTGCGCAAAATTGGTGCGCTGCGGTGTCGTTTCCGCCAAAATGCATGCTTTTGGTGCAGAGAGTCCGAACGGGCAGGGAAGGAAGCGAAACGATGAAGTATGCGAATCTGGAAGAATTTCTCGCCAGCGTGCAGGAGCGCAATCCGGGGCAGCCGGAATTCCTGCAGGCGGTGGTCGAGGTGATGGAGAGCATCTGGCCCTACATCGCCGAAAATCCGCGCTATGCCGAGCACGGCCTGCTCGACCGCCTGGTCGAGCCCGAGCGCGTCATCATGTTCCGCGTCTCCTGGGTGGACGACCATGGCGAGGTGCGGGTTAATCGCGGCTACCGCATCCAGCACAGTTCGGCGATCGGCCCGTTCAAGGGCGGCCTGCGCTTCCATCCCTCGGTGAACCTGTCGATCCTGAAATTCCTCGCCTTCGAGCAGACCTTCAAGAACGCGCTGACCACGCTGCCCATGGGCGGCGGCAAGGGCGGTTCCGACTTCGATCCGAAGGGCAAGAGCCCCGGCGAGGTGATGCGTTTCTGTCAGGCCTTCGTCAGCGAACTGTTCCGCCATGTGGGTTCGGATACCGACGTGCCGGCCGGCGACATCGGCGTGGGCGGACGCGAGGTCGGCTTCATGGCCGGCATGATGAAGAAGCTCTCCAACCGCGCCGACTGCGTGTTCACCGGCAAGGGCCTGTCGTTCGGCGGTTCGCTGATCCGTCCCGAGGCCACCGGCTACGGCACCGTGTATTTCGCCGAGGAAATGCTGCGCCACGCTGGCAGCGGCATGGAAGGCCTGCGCGTGGCGGTGTCCGGCTCGGGCAACGTGGCGCAGTACGCGGTGGAGAAGGCCATGGCCTTCGGCGCCAAGGTGGTCACGGTGTCGGACTCTGCCGGCACGGTGATCGACGAGGACGGCTTCACCGCCGAGAAGCTTGCCGAGCTGATGGAAGTGAAGAACCACCGCTACGGCCGCGTCAGCGAGTACGCCGAGCGCGTGGGCGCGCGCTTCGAGGCCGGTGTGCGGCCGTGGCACGTGCCGGTGGATGTGGCGCTGCCGTGCGCCACGCAGAACGAACTGGACGGGCGCGATGCCGAACTGCTGGTGAACAACGGTGTGCGCTGCGTGGCCGAGGGCGCCAACATGCCGTCCACCGCCGAGGCCGTGAAGGTCTTCGAACACGCCGGCGTGCTGTACGCGCCGGGCAAGGCCAGCAACGCCGGCGGGGTGGCGACTTCCGGACTGGAAATGAGCCAGAACGCCATGCGCATGTCGTGGACGCGCGACGAGGTCGATGGCCGCCTGCGCGAGATCATGTGTGGCATCCACGCCGCCTGCCTGCGCCATGGCCAGCGTGCCGACGGCTCGGTGAGCTACGTGGATGGTGCCAACGTGGCCGGCTTCGCCAAGGTGGCCGATGCGATGCTGGCGCAGGGCGTGATCTGAGCGGTCGCGCTGCGGCGCGGATGGAAAGGCCGCCGGCATGTCCGGCGGCTTTTTTATGCCTTTCAACGCCGGGAGGCGTCGCGCAGGCGGGCCAGGAAGCTTTCTTCCGGCTCCGGCCGGGCGTACAGATAGCCCTGGTAGAGCATGGGCGCGCGGGTGGCCAGGAAGGCGGCCTGGGCCTCGGTTTCCACGCCTTCGGCGACCACGTCGAGGTGCAGGTGGGCGGCGATGGACAGGATGGTGTCGACCAGCGCAGCGTCGTTGGGATCGCTGGGCGCGTCCTGGATGAAGCTGCGGTCGATCTTCAATTCCTGGATCGGCAGGCGCTTCAGGTAGGCCAGTGAGGAGTAGCCGGTGCCGAAGTCGTCCACCGAGAAGTGGATGCCCAGCGCGTTGAGTTCCGACATGGTGGCGACGGTCTGGTGCACCTTGTCGATGACCAGCCCCTCGGTGACTTCGAAGGTCAGGCGGGCCGGATCGGCGCCGGTTTCCGCGAGGATGTCGCGCACGCGCGCGACGAAGCCGGCGTGGTGGAACTGGCGCGGGCTCACGTTCACCGAGATGCGCAGCGTGCCCTCGGCCAGTTCCGGGCGGGTCAGCATGCCGCAGGCACGGCGCAGCACCCAGTCGCCCAGCTCGACGATCAGCCCGGTTTCCTCGGCGATGGGCACGAAGCTGCCTGGCCAGATCAGCCCGCGGCGCGGGTGGTGCCAGCGCAGCAACACCTCGGCGCCGCGCATGCGCTGCTGGCCGTCGAACTGGGGCTGCACGTACAGGCGCAGTTCGTTGTTGTCGATGGCCTGGCGCAGTTCGGCCTCCAGCGTGAAGCGCATCTCGGCGCGCGCCTGCATCTCCGGTTCGAAGAAGCGCACCGCGTTGCGCCCGGCGGCCTTGGCCTGGTAGAGCGCGGTGTCGGCCTGCTTGACCAGTTCGGAGACGTCTCCGCTCTGCGTGGCGGGGAAGATGCTCACGCCGATGCTGGCGCCGATGGTGATCTGTTCGCCGCCCAGATCGAAGGGCTTGCCGAGCAGGTTGCGCGTCTTCTCCGCCGCGCCGCGTGCCATGTCGGCGGCCAGTTGCTGGTGCGGGGAGATTTCCGGCAGCAGCAGGACGAATTCGTCGCCGCCGAAGCGCGCCAGCGTGTCGCTTTCGCGCAAGCCCTCGGCCAGGCGCTCGCCGGCGGCCTTGAGCAGGCGGTCGCCCATTTCGTGGCCGCGCGCGTCGTTGAGCGTCTTGAAGTAGTCGAGGTCGATCAGCAGCAGCGCGCCGTAGTGGCCGGAGCGCCGCGCCACCGCCAGGGCGTGGCCCAGGCGGTCGAGTACCAGGCGGCGGTTGGGCAGGTTGGTGAGCGGGTCGTAGTAGGCCAGGCGTGCGACCTCGGATTCCGCGCGGCGCCGCTCGGTGATGTCGCGGCCGATGCTGAGCAGGCCGTTGCGCCGGCCGTCGGCGTGGAACAGCGGTACCTTGATGACGTCGAACAGCAGCGTCTGGCCGTCCGGCGTGGGCACGCTTTCCTCGCTGCGCTGCGCGCCGCCGGCGGCCCAGGCCGCCTCGTCGGAACGCCCGTGGCCGAGCAGGGCACGCCGGCTGCCGTCCTGGCGGGCGCACAGCTCGGTGTCGGTGAGGCCGTGGTAATCCACGTTCTCGAGGCCGAACAGTTCCAGCGCGTAGCGGTTGGCGCGCTGCCAGCGACCCTTGTCGTCCTTCAACTGCACGACGTCGGGCAGGTTGTCGATCAGCGTGCTGAGTTGCTGCTCGCGGCGCTTCAGCTCGCGCGCGGTGCGCCGGTGGCGGATGGCGCTGGCGGCCAGCGCGATGATCACCGCGAGCTGGGCGAGCAGGGCGCCGGCGAGGATGTATCCGGTGCGCTGCTGTGCGTCCACCGCCTCGCGCGTGCGCTGGGTGACCAGTTCTTCCAGGCGGCTCTTGTAGGCCAGCAACTCGTCGGCGGCGACTTCCTTGCCGGTGATGTCGTGGACGATGGAAAACAGCACGTTCTTGCCGTCGTACAGGCGGATCGGCGAGGAATGCACTTCCACCGTGCGGATTTCGCCGCTCGCCAGGCGGTGCGGAAAGACGAAATAGTTGCGCTGTTCGGCCTGCGCGCGGCTGCGCTCGGCGGCCACTTCGTCGGCGCCCAGGGTGTTGATCTCGTCGATGCCGCGGCCGATCAGCCCGCGCGGGCCGAAGCCGTAGAAGCGCTCGGCGGCGGCGTTGGCGTCGACGATGCGGCCGCTGTCCGGTTCGACGAACAGCATCACCGCGGTATGCTGCCTGAGCACCGTGGACAGCAGGTTGGGCGGCGCGGAGGCCTGCGCCCCGGCGAGGGCGCCCGGCCCGAGCAGCACGGCGGCGAGCAGCCGTGCGCAGCGCGCGCGCAGCCACGTCCCGGCATGGGAGCGGATCGGGCGGAGGGCGTGCAGGGCATTCATCGCCGCGTTTCTCAACCGGCCGGGCGCAGCGCGCCCTCGGCCAGCCAGCGTTCGATCTGCCCCTCGGCTTCGAGCGGGCTGCCGAACAGATAGCCCTGGTAGAGCAGGTGGCCGCGTGCGCGCAGGAAAGCGGCCTGCTCCTCGGTTTCCACGCCTTCAGCGACCACGCGCAGGTTGAGGTGGCGGGCCACGGCAAGGATGGCATCGACCAGCGCGGCGTCGTTGGGGTCGCCGGGCGCATCCTGGATGAAGGCCTTGTCGATCTTCAGTTCATGGATCGGCAGGCGCTTCAGATAGGCCAGCGACGAGTAGCCGGTGCCGAAGTCGTCGATGGAGAAGTGGATGCCCAGCGCGGCCAGTTCGCTCATCTTGGCGATGGTGTCGGCCAGGCGGTCGAGCATCACGCCCTCGGTGACTTCCATGAGCAGCCGGGTGGGGTCCGCGCCGGTGTCGGCGAGGATGCGGCGCACGCGGGCGACGAAATCCTCCTGGGCGAACTGTCGCGGGCTCATGTTCACCGCGATGCGCAGCCCGGCGCGGGCGACGTCCTCGCGCGCCAGCAGGCCACAGGCGCGGCGCAGCACCCAGTCGCCCAGCGCGACGATCAGCCCGCTTTCCTCGGCCAGCGGAATGAACACGCCGGGCGGCATGGTGCCGCGCCGCGGGTGGTGCCAGCGCACCAGCGCCTCGGCGGCCACCAGACGGCGTTCGCCATCGACCTGGGGCTGCAGGAACAGCGCCAGTTCGCCCGCGTCGATGGCATGGCGCAGTTCGGATTCCAGCGTGAAGCGCGCGCGGGCCTGGGCACCCATGGCGGATTTGAAGAAGCACACCGCGTCGCGGCCGGCGGCCTTGGCCTGGTTGAGCGCGGTATCGGCCTCGCGCAGCAGGTCGTCGGCATCGTTCTGGCCCTGCGGGAATACGGCGACGCCGACGCTGGCGGCCAGGTGATAGCGCGTGCCGTGGATCTCGAAGGGCTCTTCCAGCGTGGTGCGCAGTTTTTCCGCCACGTGGTGGGCCTGGCTCGCGGCCGCCTCGGCGGGCGGATGCAGGTCGTTGAGCAGCACGGCGAATTCGTCCGCACCCAGGCGGGCCAGAGTGTCCTCGGCGTGCAGCGCCTCGGCCAGCCGGCCGCCGACCAGGCGCAGCAGTTCGTCGCCCAGCGCGTGGCCGCGCGCGTCGTTGATCGCCTTGAAGCGATCCAGATTCAGCTGCAGCACCGCGCCGCACGAGCCGCCACGCCGCGCGGCGGCCAGCGCGCGCGCCACCCGGTCGTGGAACAGCGCGCGGTTGGGCAGATCGGTGAGCGGGTCGTGGCGGGTCAGGCGCAGGATGGCTTCTTCGGCGGCCTTGCGCTCGGACAGGTCGAAGAAGTTGGAGATGAAGTGGGTGATGCCGCCGCGCTCGTCGCGCACCGCACGCACACGCAGCCATTCGGGGTAGATGTGGCCGTCGCGGTGGCGGTTCCAGATTTCGCCCTCCCAGTGCCCGACGCCCTTGATCTGCTGCCAGAAGTGCTCGTAGAACGCGGCGTCCTGGTAGCCGGACTTGAGCACGCGTGGGGTCTGCCCGGCGACTTCCTCCGGCGGGTAGCCGGTGATGCGGGTGAAGGCCTGGTTGACGCGCAGGATCACGCCTTCCGGGTCGGTGATGACGATGGCCTCGGAGGTCTCGAAGGCGGCCTCGGCCAGGCGCAGGGTGTCCTCGGCGACCCGCCGCGCGGTGACGTCGTGCGCGCTCACCAGTTCGGCCCGGGTGCCCAGCCAGTCCACCGGATGCGTGCTCAGTTCCACTGCGATCAGGCTGCCGTCCGCGCGGCGGTGCAGCCATGCCTCGCCACCGCCGGCCAGTGCGCCCGCCCGGTCGGCGGTGGCCAGCAGGGATTGCGGAGACAGGGCGAGGAAGCGCTCGCGGCTGTAGCCGTACTGCGCCACGGCGGCGTCATTGACGGCCAGGATGCGCTGGGTTCGCGGGTCCTGGATCCACTGCGGCAGCGGGTGGGCGTCGAACAGCTGGCGGTAGCGCGCCTCGCTTTCGCGCAGCGCGGCGAGGCTGGTGTCGATGCACGCTTCCAGGGTGTTCAGGGTATGCGCCAGGCGGGCGACCTCGCGCGGCCCGGATTCCGGCAGCGGCGGACCGTCCACGCCCACGGCGAGCCGGCGGGCGGCTTCCTCCAGGCGGACCAGCGGGCGTACCAGATAGCGGAACAGCCACAGCCCGAGCAGCAGGATCAGCAGCGTGCCGGCGAGCAGTCCCGGGATATGGGCGGTCAGCGCCGTGTTTCCGGCAGCGGCGCCGGCCTGCTGCGGGTCGCCGGCCTGCCACAGCGAACCGGCGAATGAACTGCCCAGCAGGATGACCAGTGCCGCGCCCAGGAGCAGCGGCAGGGCCACGCGCAGCGAAAGCCGGCGCCCGCTCATGGGTGGCCGGGCTCCTGTGTGCTGCCTGTATGGCGGGAATGTCCGCCGGCGCGCGGGGGGAGGCCGCGTGGGCCTCGATGGATCGGGGAGCCACGGCGATGGGCGGAAAAACGGAACACGGTGGCTCGGTGGATGGAAACGCGGTTGAAAACGGTGTGTGCGGGCACACCCGGACACACCCGGGAAAACGGGCAGAGCCCGATATTACGGAAGTCGTGCGCCGTCGCCAACAGCCGGCCGGGCAGTCTTGATAATAACCGTGCAAAATGTGTGGATTTTTGTTCTCGACCTGTACCAAAGTCTTAGCCCGTGGGCGTTCCGGGCGAATCAAGGGCCACCCATAATGGGTTGCCAGACGCCGCGCGCGGGGCCTTCAGGCCGGGGCTTTTTTCACCGTGCGCTTGTCGCGCAGGTAGAGGTGGGTATTGCGCCGCTGGGCTTCGAACAGGCCGGTGGCCTCGATCAGGTCGCTGAGCTTCTTGTAGCCGTAGTTGCGCTGGTCGAACGAGGTCTGATTGGAGATGTGCGAACCCACCGCCGACAGCGCGGCCCAGCCGTCCTCGTCCAGGCAGGCGTCCACGGCGTTGCGCAGCAGCGTCACCAGGCGGGCGTCGCCCTTGAGTTCCTTGGCGCTCTTCTTCTGCACGGCGGCGGCCGGGTCTTCCTCGGCGGGGGCCGCCACGCCCAGGGTCTCCAGGTAGAGGAAGCGCGAGCAGGCGTTGACGAAGGGCATCGGCGTCTTCTTCTCGCCGAAGCCGTACACCTTCAGGCCGTTGGCGCGGATGCGCATGACCAGCGGGGTGAAGTCGGAATCCGAGGAGGCGATGCAGAAGGCGTCGAGCTTCTGGGTGTACAGCAGGTCCATGGCGTCGATGATCATCGCGCTGTCGGTGGCGTTCTTGCCCTTGGTGTAGGCGAACTGCTGGATGGGCTGGATGGCGTATTCGTGCAGCACTTCCTCCCAGCCCTTCAGTCCGCTGCTCTTCCAGTTGCCGTAGGCGCGGCGCACGTTGGTGACGCCGTACTTGGCCAGTTCGTCGAGGATCACCTCGATCTTCGCCGCCGGGCAGTTGTCGGCGTCGATCAGCAGGGCGATGCGGGATTCTTCGGTCATGCGGGGGCCTCCTCGGGGTCGTCGCGCCACAGGCTCGCGGCGCATTCCACGGTGGCGGCATGGATGGCCACCGTGTCGTCGATGTGCCGAGCATAACCGCCAGCCATGGCGATGGCTACCGGCACGCTGGCCGCACGGCAGGCGGCGAACACCCGGCGGTCGCGTTCGAGCAGCCCGGCGCGGCTCAGCGCCAGGCGGCCGAGGCGGTCGTCCTCGTAGGGGTCGGCGCCGGCCAGGTAGATCGCCAGGTCGGGGCGGAAGCCGCCGAACACCGCGTCCAGCCCGCGTGCCAGCGCGGCGAGGTACTCCGTGTCGCGTGTGCCGTCCGGCAGTTCGATGTCCAGATCGCTGACCGCCTTGCGGAAGGGGAAGTTCTTTTCGCCGTGCAGGCTCAGCGTGAAGGCGGCCGGGTTGCCGGCCAGGATGGCCGCCGTGCCGTCGCCCTGATGCACGTCGCAGTCGATCACCGCCACGCGCGTGGCGCGTCCTTCGGCCAGCATCGCCAGCGCGGCCACCGCCGCGTCGTTGAACACGCAGAAGCCCGAGCCGAAATCGCGGTGGGCGTGATGCGTGCCGCCTGCCAGATTGGCCGCGCAGCCGTCCTCCAGCGCGGCGCGGCAGGCGGCCAGCGTGGCGCCGGCCGAACGCCGCGAGCGTTCCACCATGGCGGCCGACCAGGGAAAGCCGATGCGGCGGATTTCGGCGGCGTCCAGCGTGCCATCCGCCACGCGGCGCAGGTAGGCCGCGTCGTGGGCGCGCAGCAGGGCGACGTCGCCGGCGGCCTCGGGGACGTGGAAATCTGCGGCGGCGAATCGTCCGCCGGCTTGCAGGCGGGCGCGCAGGCCGGCGTACTTTTCCATCGGGAAGCGGTGGCCGGCCGGCAGCGGCAGGACGAAGTGGTCGGCGTAGAACAGCTTCATGGGGAGCGGGGGCCGCTCAGCGCGGCGCGGGGAACAGGCGTCCGGGTACCAACCACAGGCAGGCGACCATGCCGAACAGCTCGACCAGCGATTGCAGCACGATCACCACGATGGCGGCCTCCCAGCCGGGCGGCAGGGCCAGGGCGATGGGCAGCACGACGAAGGAGTTGCGCGTGCCCAGGCTGAAGGCCAGCGTGCGCCCGCTGGTCGCGGGCAGTTCCAGCAGCCTGGCCAGCCCCAGGGCAATCCACAGCACCGCGGCGAGGAACACGACGAACACCGGCAGGGTCGCGGCAATCCACGGTGCCGCGCTGCGCATTGCGTCCACCTGGGCGGCGGCGATCAGCAGCAAGGTCAGCGCCAGCAGCGGCACCGACCACCAGCCCAGGCGCGCGCGCCACACGGCGCGCTGCGGGCGTGCCTCGATCCAGCGTTCGCTGAGCGCGGCGGCGGCCAGCGGCAGGCCGATCAGCGCGGCGACCACCGGCAGCAGTTCGCGCGGATCGAAGGCGGCCTGCACGCTGCCGGCGGGCATCAACCACCACAGATAGACCGGCAGCAACAGTACCTGCGCCAGCAGATTGAGCGGGGTGACCGCGATGGCCCGCGCGGTGTCGCCGCGCCCCAGCTGGGTGAAGGTGATGAACCAGTCGGTGCAGGGGGTCAGCAGAACCAGGGCGACGCCCAGGCGCAGGGCCGGCTCGTCCGGCAGGGCCTGCAACAAGGCCCATACCAGCAGCGGAATGGCGACGAAGTTGCCGAGCACGATGGCGAGGATGAAGCGCCGGTCGCGCAAGGCCCTGCGCACGTGCAGCAGGGGAATCTGCACGAAGGTGGCGTAGAGCAGCAGGGCCAGCACGGGCCATAGCGCCGCTTCCAGCGTGCCGCGCAGTCCGGGTGCGGCGTTGCCCAGCGCGAGTCCGGTGGCGATGGCGGCGAGATAGATCCAGACCTGTCGGCGTTCGAGCGTCAGCCTGTTCATCAGGCCGAGGCCAGGCCGGGGAGCTGGGCGGTGCCGTAGAGGGTGGCGAATTCGTCCTCGGGCACCACGGTGACGGCGATTTCCGGTTCGTGTTCGCCGCCGCCGAGGATCACCCCGCGCAGCGGCGAGACGTCGGCGAAATCGTGCCCCCAGCCCAGGGTGATGTGCTCCAGGTCGGGCATCAGCGCGTTGGTGGGGTCGAAATCCACCCAGCCGTGGCCGGGGCAATACACCGACACCCAGGCGTGCGTGGCGTCCGCGCCGATCAGGCGCGGCTTGCCGGGCGGCGGGCGGGTGAGCAGGTAGCCGCTGACGTAGCGCGCCGGCAGGCCCAGCGAGCGCAGGCAGGAGAGCATGAAATGGGCGAAGTCCTGGCACACGCCGCGGCGCTTCTCGAACACCTCGGTGACCGGCGTGGACACGTCGGTGGCCTCGGGGTCGAAGGTGAATTCGGCGAAGATGCGCCGCATCAGCCGGTCCACGCCAGCCAGCAGCGGGGTGCCGGCAGGGAAGTCCTGTGCGGCGTATTCGGCGAATTCGCGCTTGACGCGCACGTGGCGCGATTCGAACAGGTAGGCGCAGGCCTCCAGGCGCTCGGCGTCCAGCCGGCGGCCGGCGCGGTATTCGAGCCCGTCGCGCACCGTTTCCCAGGGCGGCGTGCGGTCCAGCGCGGGCAGGGTGCGCGGGCGCAGTTCCACCCAGCTCTCCGCGCGGATGAACAGCGCGTCGTGGTCGCGCTCGAAATTGAGCATCTCGGCGAGATTGCCCAGCCCATCGACGAAGCACCGCCGGCGCGCCGGTTCCGGGTCGATTTCCAGGCGATGGTCGCGCACGTGCTGCCAAGGCAGTTCGCGCGGCGCGAGGCGCAGCAACTGGCGCGATTCGCCCACCGGCTGGTCGTAGTCGTAGCGCGTGTCGTGACGCACGTGGTAGCGCAGCGGGGCCTTGGCGGGCTTGTTCATGCCACCCTCCGCAGGTGCATCGGCCGCACGGTGTGGATGAAGAAGCGCCGGTGCACTTCCTCGGACAGGTCGTTGGCGGCTTCCTCGGCTTCGCCGAGCAGGGTGCGCAGCGTGCCCACCGCCAGTTCGCAGTCGTCCGCCTCGAAGCGGGTGAGGTCGAAATCGGCCAGCCGGCGCGCCAGCGGATCGATCAGCAGCGAGGGGTAGGGATGCCCCAGTTCGCGCGCGGTGCGGCTCAGGTAGCGCTGCAGCGCATCCACCTGGAAGCCGATGGAATGCGGGTTGGTGTTGTCGAACACCAGCAGATGCACCAGCGGCAGCAGTTCCGGCACGCGGCGGTAGCGCGCGCGGTAGGTGACGATGGAGTTGGCCGCTTCCAGCAGCCATTCGTACATGCGCTCGCGTTCCTGCACGCCGTGTTCGAGCGGCTCGGAGAGCAGCGTGGCGAGGCCGGCCAGGCGCTCGATGCGGCGGCCGAGGATGAGAAAGCGCCAGCCCTCGTCGCGGGTCATGTCGTCCATGGCGAAGCCGGCCATGGAGATGCACGACAGCATCACTTGGTCGATGGCCGGGAGCGCCTGGTCCACGCTGGCGATGGGGTGCGAGAGCAACTGCTCCAGGCGGTTCAGCGCGTGCCAGTTGTCGGAGGACAGGCGTTCCTTGACATGCCCGGCGGAGAACGCCAGGGCGCGCAGGTTGGCGGCCACCGAGCCGGGATGGTCGAGATCGGTGAGCGCGCCGAGCAGGGCTTCCTCGGCGGTGGTCGGCTGGCTGTCCTCGTCCGGGGTGGGCAGCACGCCGGCGCGGCGTGCGGCGCTGAACAGGCCGGAGAGCTTGAGTTCGCTGTCCGGCTCGGAGCTCGATACGCGCACCAGCGCGGCGCGCAGCAGGCGCGCGCCGGCTTCGCAGCGCTCGGCGTAGCGCCCCATCCAGAACAGGTTCTCGCCCACGCGCGAGGGAATGTCGGCGCCGCCGCACACCAGGTCGATGACCCCCAGGCGGCGCTTCAGCAGGCTGGTGCGCACCACCGGCGCGTCGGCGCGGATCCAGGTGTCCTTGGAGAGGCCGCCGCGCTGCATGGAGATGACTTCCATGCCGGCGCGCGGCGCCACGCGGCCCAGCGCGCCGGGCATCACCGTGTAGCCGTCCGGGGTGGCCGCGGCGAATACCCGCATGCCCACCGAGCGCGGCATCAGCCGGCGGTTCCACACCGGCGCCTGCGACAGGCGCACCCATTCCTGGCCGACGTAGGCGTGCGGCTGGGCGACGATGCGCTCGATCATGCGGCGGCGCGCCTCGCCCTTGAGTTCGTGGCCGAACACCGCTTCCATGTGCATGGAGGAGAAGGCCGGCTTGATGACCAGTTCGTCGAGGTGCTCCAGCACGTATTCCAGCGCCGGTTCCTCGCCGCACCACCAGGTGGCCACCGAGGGCATCTTCAGCGCCTCGCCGAGCAGACGCTCGCAGATCGCCGGTAGGAAGCCGAGCAGGGCGGCCGATTCGAGCACGCCGCTGCCGATCTGGTTGGCCATCAGCACGCGGCCGGCGCGGATGGCGCCGAGCAGGCCGGGGATGCCCAGCGCGGAGTCGGCGCGCAGTTCCAGCGGGTCGCAGAAATCGTCGTCCAGGCGGCGCAGGATCGCATGCACGCGGCGCAGGCCGCGCAGGGTCTTCAGGTATACCGTGTCGTCGCGCACGGTGAGATCCTGCCCCTCGACCAGCGGGAAGCCCAGGTAGCGCGCCAGGAAGGCGTGTTCGAAATAGGTTTCGTTGTACGGTCCGGGGGTCAGCAGCACGGACAGCGGCGCCTCGTCGTCGCTGGGCGCCAGGCGCGCCAGGCTGTCCTGCATGGCGCGGAAATAGGCTGCCAGCGGCTGCACGTGCAGTTCGCGGAAGGCGTCGGGAAAGGTGCGCGAGACGATGATGCGGTTCTGCAGCGCGTAGCCGGCCCCGGAGGGTCCCTGGGTGCGGTCGGCGATCGCCCACCACTTGCCGTCCGGCGCGCGCGCCAGATCGAGCCCGTAGCTGTGCAGCCAGATGCCCGCAGGCGGCTGCACGCCCTGGCAGGGCCACTTGTAGCCGTGCTGGCCGAACACCAGCGCGGGCGGCAGCAGGCCCTCGGCAAGCAGCGCGCGCGGGCCGTACAGGTCGGCGAGGATGGCGTTGAGCAGGCGGGCGCGCTGGGCCACCGCGTCGCTCAGCGCGGCCCATTCGTCCGCGCCGACGATCAGCGGCAGCATGTCCAGCTCCCAGGGGCGCTTGGTGCCCTTGGGGTCGGTGTAGACGTTGTAGGTGACGCCGTCCGATTCAATGGCGTTGCGCACGAAATCGGCGCGCTGGAGCAGGGCTTCCTCGGGGAAGCCGCCCAGGCGTTCGGCGAACGCCCGCCAGTGGGCGCGTGGCTGACCCGCGGCGGCGAGCATCTCGTCGTAGCGGTCGGCGGCGAACGGATAGGTTTCGATCAGGCCGGCGGGCATGGTGGCGGACAAAACGAGATGCGCCGCTCGGGGGAGCGGCGCATCGGTTGATTACTGGCGCAAGTCTAGCGTGAACGGGAATTCAGGGTTGATCCGCGCGTCGTCGGCGTGCAACTTGCCAGGAGTGTGGCCCATGCGGAAGTAGCGCGCCAGGCGGCGGCTTTCGGCCTCGAAGGCGTTCACCGGGAAGGTGTCGAAATTGCGTCCGCCCGGATGTGCTACGTGATACTGGCAGCCGCCCAGGCTGCGCTCGTTCCAGGTGTCGACCACGTCGAACACCAGCGGGCCGTGCGCGCCGATGGTCGGGTGCAGGCAGGAGGCCGGCTGCCAGGCGCGGTAGCGCACCCCGGCGACGAATTCGCCCACCGTGCCGGTGGGTACCAGCGGCACCGTGCGGCCGTTGCAGGTCACCCGGTAACGTTGCGGCGCGGCGCCACTGAGCTTGACCTGCAGGCGCTCCACCGAGGAATCGACGTAGCGCACCGTGCCGCCGATGGCACCTTCCTCGCCCATCACGTGCCAGGGCTCCAGCGCGGCGCGCAGTTCCAGGGTCATGCCGCGCACGTCGAGGTCGCCGTACTTGGGGAAGCGGAATTCCTGGTGCGGGGCGAACCAGTCGGCGCTCAATGGATAGCCGTCGGCGCGCAGTTCGTCGATCACGTCGCTGAAGTCCTGCCAGACGAAGTGCGGCAGCAGGAAGCGGTCGTGCAGTTCGGTGCCCCAGCGCGCCAGATTGGCGGGTTCATAGGGCTGCTTCCAGAAGCGCGCCACCAGCGCGCGCAGCAGCAGTTGCTGGGTCAGGCTCATGCGTGCGTGCGGCGGCATCTCGAAGGCGCGCAGTTCCAGCAGGCCGAGGCGGCCGGTGGGGCCGTCGGGGGAGTACAGCTTGTCGATGCAGAACTCGGCGCGATGGGTGTTGCCGGTGACGTCGATGAGCAGGTTGCGCAACAGGCGGTCCACCATCCACGGCGGGCAGCCGTTGGCGTGCTGGGTGCAGACGCGCTGCATCTCGCGGAAGGCCAGTTCGATCTCGTACACCGAGTCGTTGCGCGCCTCGTCGATGCGTGGGGCCTGCGAGGTGGGGCCGATGAACATGCCCGAGAACAGATAGGACAGCGAGGGGTGGTTGTGCCAGTAGGCGATCAGGCTCTTCAGCAGGTCCGGACGGCGCAGGAAGGGCGAATCCGCCGGGGTGGCGCCGCCCAGGACGAAGTGGTTGCCGCCGCCGGTGCCGGTGTGGCGGCCGTCGAGCATGAATTTCTCGGTGGTCAGGCGCGAGTGGTGGGCGGCGTCGTACAGGTGGGTGGTCTGCTCGACCAGTTCGTCCCAGTTTTCCGCCGGGTGGATGTTGACCTCCACCACGCCGGGGTCCGGGGTGATGCGGAACTGCGCCAGGCGCGGATCGCGCGGCGGCTCGTAGCCTTCCAGCAGCACCGGCTGGGCCAGTTCGGCGGCGGTGGCCTCGATGGCGGCGACCAGTTCCAGGTAATCGTCCAACTGGGCCAGCGGCGGCATGAAGAGGTACAGCGTGCCGTCGCGCGCTTCCGCGCACAGCGCGGTGCGGGTGACCTCGGCGGCGGATTCGCCGGCCGCCGGGCGTTGCACGGTGTTTTCCGGCGCCCGCGCGGCGGCGCGTCCGCGTCCGTTGGCGGGCGCTGCACGGAAACCGGCGGGGCCGACCTCGCCGGGACCGAACTGGCGGCGCAGCGCGGCGTGCGGGGCGAGCGGCGGATAGTGGTCGAACGGGTCGGGCTGGTGGATCCAGGGGTAGTCGCCCTCGGCCACCCAGGGCTGCGAATCCAGCGGCAGGCGATAGCCCAGCGCGGAATCGCCGGGCACCAGATAGCAGCGCTCGCTGCGCAGGAACCACTGGCCGGTCTGCCAGCCGGTGCCGGCGGCATTGCGCGCGATGGGCAGCACGTGGCCGGTCACGCGGTCCAGCCCGCGGCTGAACACGCGCGCCAGGCGGGCGCGTTCCAGCGGGTCGTCGAGACGCGAATCCAGGGGATCGACGTTGGTGGGCAGGCGGCGTTCGCGCCACAGGAAGTAGAAGGCGTCTTCATAGGCCGGGAAGGCGTATTTCGGGTCCAGCCCCAGGCGTTCGGCCAGCGCGTGCAGGAAATCGCCGGCGGCGTGTTCGTCGGCGTTGCCGTGGGCGTGCTCGTCGGCGATCAGCAGGCTGTCTTCCCAGATCGGCTCGCCGTCCTTGCGCCAGAAGCAGTTCAGCGACCAGCGCGGCAACTGCTCGCCGGGGTACCACTTGCCCTGGCCGAAATGCACCAGCCCGCGCGGTGCGTATCTCTGCCGCATGCGGTGGTACAGCTCGGTGGACAGGCGCTTCTTGTCCGGGCCCAGCGCGGCGGTGTTCCATTCTGCGCCGTCGGGGTCGTCCACCGAGACGAAGGTGGGCTCGCCGCCCTGGGTCAGGCGTACGTCATGGGCTTGCAGGTCGGCATCGATGGCGTGGCCCAGCGCCTCGATCTCGCGCCATTGTTCCTCGGTGTAGGGCTTGGTGACGCGCGGTGCCTCCCAGATGCGGGTGACCTTCATCTCGTGTTCGAAATCCACCTCGCACTCGTCAAGCACGCCGGTGACCGGCGCGGCGGAGCCGGGCTCCGGCGTGCACGACAGCGGGATGTGGCCCTCGCCGGCGAACAGGCCGGAGGTCGGGTCCAGGCCGATCCAGCCCGCGCCGGGCAGATAGACCTCGCACCAGGCGTGCAGGTCGGTGAAGTCGGCGTCCGGGCCGCTGGGGCCGTCCAGCGATTTGACGTCCGGGGTGAGCTGGATCAGGTAGCCGGACACGAAGCGCGCCGCCAGCCCCAGGTGGCGGGCCAGCTGTACCAGCAGCCAGGCCGAGTCGCGGCACGAGCCGGACTGCTTTTCCAGGGTTTCCTCGGGCGTCTGTACGCCCGGTTCCATGCGGATCAGGTAGCGGATGTGCTCGTAGAGCTTCTGGTTGAGCTCCACCAGGAAGTTCACGCTCTGCCTGGGTTCGCGCGGCACGCTGTCCAGATAGGTCTGGAGCCGGGGCGTGAGCGGCAGCTTGCTGATGTAGGGCGCCAGTTCGTTGCGCTGCCAGTCCTCGTACTGGAAGGGGAATTCCTCGGCGTAGGGTTCGAGGAAGAAGTCGAAGGGGTTGATGACCGACATCTCGGCCACCAGATCGACCTCGATGTCGAAATGCGTGGTCTTCTCCGGGAACACCAGGCGGGCCAGGTAGTTGGATTGCGGGTCCTGCTGCCAGTTGATGAAGTGTTGCACCGGCGACACCTTCAGCGAGTAGGACAGGATGCGCGTGCGGCTGTGCGGCGCCGGGCGCAGGCGGACGATCTGCGGGCCGAGGTTGATCGGCCGGTCGTAGCGGTAGCGGGTGACGTGGTGGAGCGCTACATGGATCGACATGAAGACTTCCTCGACGAAGGGCTTGCAGGCGTACAGCAATTCTTGCGCCATGTTCCGCCGCGCCGTGTGCAGGTGTTCACGGGCGGTATGCCGCAACGGGCGCACCGTGTATGTGCATGCCCGCTTTCGGTGCGCACCATTCCGGCATGTGCCGGCGGCACGCATCGTGGTGTAATAGACCGTTCCAGCAGAGACAGCTTACCGATCCCAGGTGACGCCATGAGCACCCCGAAACAGACCGGCGCGGATTTCGCGCGCCTGGCGGAAATCCGCCGCGATCTGCACGCCCACCCGGAACTGGCCTTCGCCGAGCACCGTACCGCCGAGCTGGTGGCGGCCCATCTGCAAGGATTGGGCATCGAGACGCATCGCGGCCTCGGCGGCACCGGTGTGGTCGGGGTGATCCGCAATGGCGCTTCCCCGCGCGCCATCGGCCTGCGCGCCGACATGGACGCGCTGCCCATGCAGGAACACAACGAATTCGAACACAAGTCGCGCCACCCCGGGCGCATGCACGCCTGCGGGCACGACGGCCACACCGCCATGCTGCTCGGCGCGGCCGAGGCGCTGGTTGCCGCGCCGGACTTCGACGGCACCGTGTATCTGGTCTTCCAGCCCGCCGAGGAAGGCGAGGGCGGCGCCCGCGCGATGATCGAGGACGGCCTGTTCGAACGCTTCCCGATGGACGCCATCTACGGCATGCACAACTGGCCGGGCCTGCCCGCCGGGCATTTCGCCGTGCACAGCGGCCCGGTGATGGCCAGCGCGGACCGCTTCGACATCGAAGTGGCCGGCCACGGCGCGCACGCCGCCATGCCACACCTGGGCACCGACCCGGTCACCGCCGGCGCCGCGCTGGTGCAGGCCGCGCAGACCATCGTGGCGCGCACGCTCGACCCGATCGACGCGGCGGTGGTGTCCATCACCCAGTTCCACGCCGGCGAAGCCTACAACGTGATCCCCGAAAAGGCCGAGCTCGCCGGCACCGTGCGCGCCTTCTCGGAAAGCGTGCAGGACCACGTGGAGCGCCAGCTCGCCCGGCTGTGCGAGGGCGTCGCGGCGGCCACCGGCACGCGCATCGACTTCGCCTACCGGCACGGCTATCCGCCGACGGTCAACAGCGCGCCGGAAGCCGCGCTGTGCGCCGCCGTGGCGCGCACCGTGGCCGGCGGGGAGGCGGTGAACACCGCCGCACGGCCCAGCATGGGCGCGGAGGATTTCGCCTTCTTCCTGCAGAAGAAACCGGGCTGCTACGTGTGGATCGGCAACGGATCGGGAGAGGGCGGCTGCACGCTGCACAACCCGCGCTACGACTTCAACGACGACGTGCTGCCGGTGGGCGTGGCCTACTGGACGGAACTTGTGCGCCGCGCGCTGGGTCCGTCGAACACCTGAACCTTCCCGCGCCCGCCCGATGAACACCCTCCGCCTCGCCTACCGCATGATGCTGCGCGACCTGCGCGCCGGTGAACTCCACCTGCTCGGGCTCGCCATCCTGATCGCGGTGGCCAGCCTGACCAGCGTGGGCTTCCTCGCCGACCGCGTCGGGCGCGGGCTGGACCGCGAGGCCAACCAACTGCTCGGCGGCGATCTGCTGCTGCGCGCCGATCATCCGTGGTCGACCTCCTTCACCGACGAAGCGCGCCGCCTGGGGCTGGAAACCACCGGCACCACGCTGTTCACCAGCATGGCGAGCACCGAGGAGCGCGCCGTGCTGGCCGGCGTGAAGGCGGTGGAAGAGGGCTACCCGCTGCGCGGCGCGGTGCGCATCGCCCTCGCGCCCAACGAGCCCGGCGTGGATGCCGGCCGCGTGCCGGAGCGCGGCGAGGTGTGGCTGGACGAACGCCTGTTCGCCGATCTGGGCGTGCGGGTGGGCGATCTGGTCGGCCTTGGTCTGGTGGAGTTCCGCGTCGGCGGCATGATCACCTTCGAATCGGATCGTGGCGCCAACTTCTTCAGCCTGCTGCCGCGCGCCATCTTCAACGCCGCCGACCTGCCCGCCACCGGGCTGCTGGTCGAAGGCAGCCGCGCCACCTGGCGTCTGCATCTGGCCGGCACGGCGGAGGCGGTGGCCGGTTTCGAAAGCTGGGCGCGTGCCAATCTCGGACGCGGCGAGGCGGTGGAAACCATTGAGAACGCGCGCCCCGAAGTGCGCGCCGCGCTGGACCGCGCGCAGCGTTTCCTGCGCCTGGCGGCGCTGCTCGCGGTGATTCTCGCGGCGGTGGCGGTGGGCCTGTCGTCGCGCCGCTTCATGCGCCGCCATCTGGACGGCTGCGCGGTGATGCGCTGCCTGGGCGCCGGGCAGGGGCAGGTGCTGCGCCTGTTCGTCGGCGAATTCCTGCTGCTCGGGTTGGCCGCAGCGGCTGCCGGCTCGGCGCTCGGCTGGCTGATCCAGTTCGGCTTGGCCACGGTGATCGCCGGGGTGGTGGCCACCAGCCTGCCGGCGCCCTCGCTGCTGCCGCTGGCGCATGGCGTGGCCGTCGGGCTGGTGCTGCTGGTGGGCTTCGCGCTGCCGCAACTGCTGCGCCTGGGCGCGGTGCCCACGCTGCGCGTGCTGCGCCGCGAACTGGGCGGCGTGGAGCCGGTTTCCGGCGCGGCCTGGGTGGCCGGCGTGGTGGCGCTGATCGCCATCGTGCTGTGGATCGCCGCCGATCTGCGCCTGGGCGCGATGGTGGCCGGCGGCTTCGGCGCGGCACTGGGGGTGTTCGCCCTGGCCGCGCGCGGCGCGCTGGGGCTGGCCGCGCGCCTGCGCGCCGGCGGCCCGGCGGGCGGCTGGCGCTACGGGCTGGCGGCCCTGGGCCGGCGCATGGGCGGCAGCGTGATCCAGGCCACCGCGCTGGGCGTGGGGCTGACCGCCTTGCTGCTGCTCACGCTGATCCGCGCGGATCTGCTCGACAACTGGCGGCAGGCCACCTCGGCGGACGCGCCCAACCGCTTCATCATCAACATCCAGCCCGACCAGCGCGACGGCATCCTCGCCCAGTTCCGCGAGGCTGGCCTGGCAGAAGCCGAACTGCAGCCGATGATCCGCGGGCGCCTCACGGCGATCAACGGCGCGCCGATCGACCCGGACGGCTATGAGGACGACCGCGCCCGCCGGCTGGTGGAGCGCGAATTCAACCTGTCCTACGGCACCCGTCTGCCGTCCGGCAACGAGCTGGTCGGCGGGCAGTGGCACGGCGACGCGGCGACGCCGCAGTTCTCCATCGAGGAAGGGCTGGCGCAGACCTTCGGGCTGAAGATCGGCGACGAAGTGAGCTTCGAGATCGCCGGGCGCGCGGTGAGCGCGCCGATCACCAGCGTGCGCAAGCTGGACTGGGATTCCATGCGGGTGAACTTCTTCTTCATCGCCTCGCCGGGCGTGCTGGAAGAGCACCCGGCGAGCATGATCACCAGCTTCCACCTGCCGCCCGAGCAGAACGGCTTCATCTCCCGGCTGGTGCATGCCTACCCCAATCTCACGGTGATCGACATCGGCGCGGTGCTCGCCCAGGTCCGCGAGATCATGGACAAGCTGATCCTGGTGGTGCAGTTCGTCTTCGGCTTCGCGCTGGCCGCCGGCGTGGTGGTGCTCTACGCCGCGCTGCAATCCACCCATGACGAGCGCGAGTACGAACTGGCCATGCTGCGCACCCTGGGCGCGCGCGACCGCCAGGTGCGCCACGCGCTGGTGGCGGAATTCGCCGTGCTCGGCGCGGTGGCCGGCGCGCTGGCCGGGATCGGCGCCAGTGCCATCGGCTGGGTGCTGGCCGAGCAGGTGTTCCGCATGGCGTACCTGCCGGGCTTGCTGCCGCTGTTCGGCGGCGCTGTGCTGGGCGCCCTGGGCGTGCTGGCGGGCGGCTGGCTGGGCGTGCGCGGGCTGCTCGCCCGCCCGCCGCTGGCGAGCCTGCGCGCGCTGGGCTAGGGTGGGACAAGGCTGACGGAGCAGGGCGCTCCTGGGTAGCCAGGGGTCGGCCCGGCTTTCAGAATGAAGGAACGCTTCGCGCTGCGCAGCGGTTCCGCAGGAGGTGCCGATGGAACTCGACTCCCTGGTGCTGGCGCGCATCCAGTTCGCCGCCAACATCACCTTCCACATCCTGTTTCCCACCATCAGCATCGCGCTGGCCTGGGTGCTGCTGTACTTCAAGCGGCGCTTCGACGCCAGCGGAGACGAGGCCTGGATGCAGGCCTACGGCTTCTGGGTGAAGGTGTTCGCGCTGACCTTCGCGATGGGCGTGGTCAGCGGCGTGACCATGAGCTTCCAGTTCGGCACCAACTGGCCGGGCTACATGGAAACCGTCGGCAACATCGCCGGGCCGCTGCTGGCCTACGAGATCATGACCGCCTTCTTCCTGGAAGCGACCTTCCTGGGCGTGATGCTGTTCGGCCGCCAGCGCGTGTCCAACCGCGTGCACACGCTGGCCACTGTGCTGGTGGCGCTGGGCACCAGTGCCTCGGCATTCTGGATTCTGGTGCTGAATTCCTGGATGCAGACCCCGGCCGGCTTCGAGATGGTCGATGGGCAGGCGATCATCACCGACTGGTGGGCGGCCATCTTCAATCCGTCGATGCCCTACCGGCTGACCCACATGCTGATCGCCTCCGGGCTGACCACCGCCTTCCTGATCGCCGGCATCTCGGCCTACCGCTGGCTGCGCGGCGAGCGTTCGGCCGGGCTGGAGAAAGCGCTGCGCACCGGGGTGGTGCTGGCGGCCTGTCTGATCCCGCTGCAGATCTTCGTCGGCGACCTGCACGGCCTGAACACCCTGAAGCACCAGCCGGAGAAGATTGCCGCCATCGAGGGCATCTGGCACACCGAGCGCGCCGCGCCGCTGCTGCTGTTCGCCCTGCCCAACGAGGCCACGCGCAGCAACGACTACGCGCTGGGTGTACCCGGGCTGGCGAGCCTGATCCTCACCCACGAGTGGGACGGCGAACTGCGCGGGCTGTCCGAATTCGGCGACGAGCATCCGCCGGTGGCCAAGGTGTTCTGGAGCTTCCGCATCATGGTCGGCGTGGGCCTGCTGATGCTCGCCAGCGCCTGGGCCGCCGCCTGGCAGCTGCGCCGGGGCGGCGAGCTGCGGCCGTGGCTGGCGCGCGTGCTGGTGGGCATGACCTTCTCCGGCTGGGTCGCCACGGTGGCCGGCTGGTACGTCACCGAGATCGGCCGCCAGCCCTGGCTGGTGCATGGCGTGCTGAAGACCGCCGATGCGGCTTCCAGCGTATCCGCCGGCATGGTGCTCACCTCGCTGTTGATGTATCTGGCGGTCTATGTGGTGCTGCTGATCGCCTACGTCTCGGTGGTCTTCCACCTGGCGCGCAAGACAGCCAAGGGCGGCGGGGAAGTGGCCGCGACAACGCTACAGGAGGCGGTGTGATGGACGAAGCATACTGGCTGCCGGTGATCTTCGCCGCCCTGATGGCCCTGGCGATCCTGCTCTACGTGGTGCTGGACGGCTACGACCTGGGCGTGGGCCTGCTGCTGCCCTTTGCCGGCGAAGAGGAAAAGGACTGGATGATCGCCTCCATCGGGCCGTTCTGGGATGCCAACGAAACCTGGCTGGTGCTCGGCATCGGCCTGCTGCTGGTGGCCTTCCCGACCGCCAACGGAGTGATCCTGGGCGCGCTCTACCTGCCGGTGGCGATCATGCTGATCGGCCTGATCCTGCGCGGCGTGGCCTTCGATTTCCGCGTCAAGGCGCATGCCGACCACAAGCGCTGGTGGAATGCCGCGTTCGCCGCCGGTTCGCTGGTCACGGCGCTGGCGCAGGGGGTGATGCTGGGGCGCTTCCTCACCGGCTTCGCGCCCGGCGCGCTGGCCTGGATCTTCGCGCTGCTGGCCGGCGTGGGGCTGGCGGCGGCCTACGCGCTGCTCGGCGCTACCTGGCTGATCATGAAGGGGGAAGGACGTTTGCAGGCGCGCGCCTGCGCCTGGGCCCGCCGCGCGCTGGTGGGCGCGGCGCTGGGCGTGGCGGCGGTATCGCTGATCACCCCGCTGGTCAGCCAACGCATCGCCGCCAAGTGGTTCACGCTGCCGGAGTTTCTGCTGGTGCTGCCGCTGCCCGTGGTCACCGCCGCCTTGCTGCTGGCCCTGTGGGTCGGCCTGCCGCGCCTGGCCAGCCGCCAGGCGGCCGGCAACGATGCGTGGTGCTGGGCGCCGTTCGTCGGCACGGTGGGCATCTTCCTGCTGGCCTTCCAGGGGCTGGCCTACAGCATCTTCCCGGAGATGGTCATCGGTCGCATGGACATCTGGCAGGCCGCCGGGCATCCGCAGGGGCTGTGGGTCATCCTGATCGGCGCGCTGCTGGTGGTGCCGGCCATCCTGGCGTACACGGTGTTCGTCTACCGGGTGTTCTGGGGCAAGACGCGCGCACTGACCTACGAATGAGGGCGGGCCGCCGCCGGCTCACAGCGCGGCCGGCACGCTGACCGCCGCATCGATGCCGGCACCCGCGTCGGCTGCCGCCGCGTCGATGCCCGCGACGTCGATCGAAGGCAGTCCCCCGTCCAGGTCGCGGGCGGCCTCCTCACTGTCGCGGATCATCGCTTCGATGGCTTCGACGTCCTTGCGTGCTTCCTTGTCGTTCTGCGCCGCGTGGCGGACCATGGCCAGCAGGGCCTTCAACTCGCGGATCGCATCGCGGATCAGCTTGGCGTCTTCCGCGCGCTGTTTGGCCTCGCGCTGGCGCTCGGTACGGCTTTCCTCGGCGGCGCTGCGCGCCTGCTGCTCGGCATCCTGCGCAGCTTCCTCGCCGTCCACGGCCTGGTCTGCGGGGGGCTGTTCCGTTTCTTCCGTGGCGGCAGCGGCGAGCTTTTCCGCTTCCTGGCCGCCTCGATCCGCGTCGGGGTCGGCCTCTGGCGGCGGCGCGCTGGCGGCTGCTTGCGCCGCCACCGTCGCTGCGGCGGCTTCCGCCTGGCCCGTGTCGCCGGCGGCGCCCGAGGCTGCGGTGGAGCCGGTGGTTTCTTCCGTGGCAGCGGCTGCCACGTTGCCGACGCTCACCGCCGAGCCGCCCGCGCTTCCGCTGCTTTCCTTCAGGGTGCTGGCGGCCTGCTTCAGATCGCTGGCCAGTTGCTTGATCTCGCGCAGCACGGCCTTGGAGGCCGCCGCGCCCATCGCGGCGACCAGCTTCTTCAGGACTTCGATGCGCTGCTTGATCTGTTCGATGCGCTGGCGCGCGCTGGCCTTGCGCGCCTCGCGGATGTCGTCGAAGGCCTTGTTGAACGCTGCCGACAGGCTTTGGTAGGCCTTCATCTGCTTTTGCGCGGTATTGCTGAGCGTGACGCGCACGGAAGGCAGGGCGACGCTTTCTGTGCGATTCGCTTCGGCCGCGCGCCGGCCCGTTGTTGAGGCGTTGCCCGCGGCAGCCTCGCGGGTGGAAGCCGCCTTGGCCCAGATACCCTGGGGGATCAGTGGAGAAGTCATGGCGTGTGCCCCGTGGTGCTTGGTTGGCTATGCCGGACAAGAAGCCGGCCTAACCGTATTAACGGCACAAAGCGGAGGTTTTTGAGGCGCAGGGGAGGGGGTGGGTTGATACGTGTCAATACGCCTCCGTATGGGAGGCGCAAACTGGAATTATTCCCTAAGCCGCAACAGGAGAATCCATCATGATCACCACCGCGATCTTCCCTGGCCGCTACGTACAAGGCGCGGGCGCGCTGGCCGTGCTCGGTGAGGAAACCGCCCGCCAGGGCCGCAAGGCCCTGCTGATCTGCGACCCCTTCGTGCTCGAACATCTGATGCCGGAAATCGAAACCGGCCTGGGCCAGCACCTGCCCTGGGTGCCGGTACGCTTCGGCGGCGAATGCTCCGATGAGGAAGTGGCCCGCCTGAAAACGCAGGCGGAAAAGGACGGCGCCGACGTCATCGTCGGCATTGGCGGTGGCAAGACGCTGGATACCGCCAAGGCGGTGGCCTACGCGCTGGGCGCACGCACCGTCATCGTGCCCACGCTGGCGTCCACCGATGCGCCGTGCAGCGCGCTGTCGGTCATCTACCAGCCGGACGGCAGCTTCAAGCGCTATCTGGTGCTGCCGCACAACCCGGACGTGGTGCTGGTGGACACCGGCGTCATCGTGCGCGCGCCGGTGCGCCTGCTGGTCGCCGGCATGGGCGATGCCTTCGCCACCTGGTTCGAAGCCGACCACTGCCGTGCCACGCGCGGCAGCAACATGACCGGCCGGCAGGGCCCGCTCACCGCCTACGCGCTGGCCCGGCTGTGCCATGAAACCCTGCTGGAGTACGGCCCGCTCGCCAAACTGAGCGCGGAGCAGGGCGTGGTCACCCCGGCGCTGGAGCACATCGTCGAGGCCAACACGCTGCTCTCCGGCCTGGGCTTCGAAAGCGGCGGCCTGGCGGCAGCGCACGCCATCCACAACGGCCTCACCGCGCTGCCGGAAAGCCATCACGCCTGGCACGGCGAGAAAGTCGCCATCGGCATCCAGGCCATGATGTTCCTGGCCGACCAGAAGCCCGAACTCATCGAAACCGTGTTCGACTTCAGCGAAGCCGTGGGCCTGCCCACCACGCTGGCCGACATCGGCCTGGGCAAGGTCACCGGGGAGCAATTGCTGATCGCCGCCGCGGCGGCCTGCGTGCCGGGCGAGACCATCCACAACGAACCCACGGAAATCACCCCGCAGCGCGTGCTCGCCGCGCTCAAGGTGGCCGATGCCGAGGGCCGTCGGCGCAAGGCGCTGCGTGGCTGATCCGGCCGGAGCCGGGCGTTCCATCGGGCCCTCCCGGCCGGCGGCGCCCGGCGCGTGTGGCAGCGCTATGCTGTCTACAATTCGATTCCAGTCGAAATGAGGGCCTCCCATGACGCCGCCCGGTGCTTGCAAAACCCCCGGTGTATACATCCTGGAAAAGGATGACTTTCCAACCAGCGCCGCCGCGGTGGATACGGCGGTTCCGGCTTTCATCGGGTACACCGAAAAAGCCGATTCCCAAGGGAAATCGCTGAGAAACCGCCCGTATCGGATTTCCAGCCTGGCCGAATACCGGGAATGCTTTGGCGGGGCCCCGCTGCCCAGATTCGAAATCCGCCGGAAGGCGGCGGATTCCGCCGGCAGAACGGTCTTTTCCCATCTCGGCGAGGACTACTGCCTGCACCGGGTTTCCGTGGGCCATCTGTTGTACTACAGCATGTGCCTGTTCTTCGCCAATGGCGGCGGGCCATGCTACGTGGTCTCCGTCGGCGATTATCGGGAAGGCGTCGAGCTGCAGGCGCTCGAAGGCGGCCTTGCGCCGTTGCGCCAGGAAGGGGAGCCGATGCTGGTGGCCGTGCCCGACGCCGTGCTGTTGAACGACCAGGAGTGCGCGGCCCTGCAGCGGGCGGTTCTGGCGTTCTGCGGGGGGCACGCCCCCAAGCGTTTCGCCATCCTCGACGTCCCCGCCGAACATGAAAACGGCTTCGACCCGGAGCGGGATGCGATCCGGAATTTTCGCGATGCCATCGGTACCGAACACCTCGGCCACGGCGCGGCCTACTATCCCTGGCTGCACACCTCCGCCGTGGAATCGAAGGACTTCGGCCTGCATAACATCGAAAACGCGGAGCTGCTGCTGACGAGGGTCGAGGAAGAGCTTGGCATCCCGAGGGAGCAGCTTGACGAGCGGCAGATGCGCGCAATGAGCCGGGTCTTCCGGACGGTGGTGGAGGACATCGTGGAACGCCTCAACCTGCTTCCGCCCAGTGGTGCCATGGCGGGCATCTACGCGCAGGTCGATTGCACCGAGGGCGTCTGGAAAGCGCCCGCCAACGTCCCGGTTTCCATGGCAAGAATTCCTGCCGTCATGCTTTCCAGCCAGGAGCAGGACGGCATGAGCGTGAGCCTGGATGGCAAATCGATCAATGCCATCCGCTTCTTCGATGGGGTGGGCACCCTGGTCTGGGGCGCTCGCACGCTGGACGGCAACAGCCTCGACTGGCGCTACGTCAACGTCCGGCGCACGGCGATCATGCTGGAAGAATCGATCCGGCTCGCCTGCAAGGCTTACGTCTTCGAGCCCAACACCGCGAGTACCTGGGTGACGGTCAGGTCCATGGTGTCGAATTTTCTGATCGGCATCTGGAAGGCGGGAGGGCTTGCCGGCGCCGTGCCCAGCGATGCGTTCTCGGTGCGCGTCGGTCTTGGCGAGACCATGACGCCGGAAGACATCCTGGAAGGCACCCTGCGGGTCTCCGTGCTGGTTGCCCTGAGGTGGCCGGCCGAATTCATCGAGATCGCCCTCCAGCAGCAGATGGAGAGCTCATGACGGCGGCTTGTGTGGAGGCACCGGCGGGCCGCCCCGGCGAACCATTCGAGCGTTCCGGGTAATCGGCCGGAAAAAGGCGGGAACATGTCCGAAGAAAACGGCTGGTCAATCGGCGATGCGGGCCAGGTGCTGGCGGGGCCTTTTCTGCCGTGCCTGTTCTCCATGCTCAATCTGTCCACCGAGAGCGGATTCGTGGATTCCACGGCAGCGGCGCGCGCGGTGCGCTTGCTGCAGTTCATGGTGTATGGAGAAAACCAGGCAGACGATTCCGGCCTGGTGCTCGGCAAGGTGCTTTGCGGAATCGACCCCGGCTGGCAATTGGGCAGCACTGGCGAACTGAGCGGGCATGAATGCAATACCGTCGAGCAGATGCTCCACGGCATGCGCCAGAATTGGACGGCAGTGGGGGCCACCTCCCTGGAGGGGCTGCGTCAGTCCTTCCTGCAGCGCCAGGGCGGGTTGTCGCAGCAAGAGGAGTGCTGGCATCTGCGGGTGGAAGCGCGTGCGTATGATGTGCTGCTCGACAGGCTGCCCTGGCGCCTCGGCCCGATCCACTATTGCTGGATGGACAGACCGCTGCGCGTCGCATGGCGCGATGCTTGACCACGGTTCGAGCGCAAGCCCCGCCATTCATGGCGGGAGGCGCGGTGGCGCCTCCGCCCGTCCTGCGCTCAGCCGCCCACCGCGACGCCGAACAGGTGCCCGATGCCGTAGGTGACGCCGGCCGCGCCCAGGCCGATCGCCAGTTGGCGCAGGCCGGAGAACAGCGGGTGCTTGCCGGTGAACACCGCGATGGCCGCGCCCAGCGCGAACAGGCCGGTGGCCGAGGCCAGCAGGCTGGCGAGCACGAGCTGGTCGTCGGCCACCAGGAACATCGGCAGCGCCGGAATCAAGGCGCCGACGATGAACACCAGAAAGGACGAGGCCGCAGCGGCCATCGGCGAGCCGCCGAGGTCGTCCGGGTTGATGCCCAGCTCCTCGCGCACCAGGGTTTCCAGCGCCGAATCCTTGTCGCCGATCACCCGCGCGGCGATCTGGCGCGCCTCTTCGGCGCTGAAGCCCTTGGCCTGATAGATCAGCGTCAGCTCTTCCTGCTCCTCGGCGGGCACTTCGGCCAGTTCCTCGGCCTCGCTGGCGATCTGCCTTTCCTGCAGTTCGCGCGCGCTCTGCACCGAGATCCATTCGCCCATCGCCATCGAGCAGGCGCCCGCCAGCATGCCGGCCAGCGCGGCGGCGAGCAGGGTCTGCGCGCTGGCGGCCGAACCGGCCACCCCCATGATCAGGCAGAAGGTCGACACCAGCCCGTCGTTGGCACCGAGCACCATGGCGCGCAGGTTGTTGGCGGCGCCCGCGCCGTGGCGGCCTTCCAGGCGCGAGTAGGCCGCACCGTTCCAGCCCCGGCTGGAGCGGCTGGCCAGCAGCGACAACATGCGCGCGTGGGAGCGTTCCTGCTCCGGCAGCGCGGTGCCGGCGGCTTCCTGCTGCCCGTCGTACATCGTACGGTTGCGCGCCTCGTCGTCGGCCACCAGCGGCAGCACGCTCTGCGCGCCGAAACGCCGGCTGGCCCAGATCAGCACCCGGGTGCGCCAGCCGATGCCCTGCGGTGCGCGGCCGCCAGCCTGCTCGATGCGCCGCCGCCAGAATTCCGCATGGGTTTCCTCGACCCGCGCCAGCCGCCGATAGACCTCGGCGATCTCCCCCTGGGGTTCCGCTTCCGCCATCGCCCGGTACAAGGCCGCGCTGTCGGTTTCGTCGCGATAATTGGCGATGAAGCGCGCCACATCCTGTCTACCTGCCATCGAAAAAACGCTCCCGCCAAGACTTGCCGTCCGCCATGATGCGCCACAACGGCCGGCAGACGAAAGGCGAGCGGGGCAGGGGGCGGTGCTGTTGCGGCGACTCTCATGGAGTCCGGCGGCGATGGCAGAATGCAGCCTTTGCCTGCCCGGTGTGCGCCATTCCGGTGCACGCCGTGGCGGTGCAGCTGGTGTCCTCCCCATGTCCTCGATCACCACCTCCCGCCCCATCGCCATGCTCTGCCTGGCATCCAGCATGGCGCTCGTCGGTAGCTACGTCGCGCTGAGCAAGCCGCTGGCGGCCACCTTTCCGGTACTGCTGCTGGCCTGGCTGCGCTTTGGCATCGGCGGGGTCGCCATGCTGGGCTGGCTGAAGCGCCCGGCGGAAGAGGAGGCGATGAGCGGGCAGACCCGCCGCCTGCTGTTCCTGGAATCCTTTCTCGGCAACTTCCTGTTCACCATCTGCATGATCACCGGCGTCAGCCTCACCAACGCCCTGACCGCCGGGGTGGTGATGGCCTCCATCCCCGCCGTGATCGCGCTGATGAGCTGGGGCTTCCTGCACGAACGCATCAGCCCGCGCACCTGGATCGCCATCGGCTGCGCGGTGCTCGGTATCGCCTTGCTGGCGATGGCCGGCTACGGCGGCGAAGCCGGCGGCGCCGATGACGGAAGCGGCGGCCGCGCCCTGCTGGGCAAGGCCCTGCTGCTGGCGGCCGTGGTCTGCGAAGCCGCCTATTCGGTGATCGGCAAGAAACTCACCGGCAAGCTGAGCGCCAAGCGCATCACCGCGCTGATCAACCTGTGGGGCTTCGCGCTATCCACCCCGTTCGGCCTCTACTTCGCGCTGCGTTTCGATTTCGGTGCGGTCACCCCCGGCGTGTGGGTGCTGCTGCTGTTCTACGCGCTGGCCGCCTGCATGTGGACGGTATGGCTATGGATGACCGGCCTGAAAACCATCCCCGCCGCGCAGGGCGGGGTATTCACCGTGATGCTGCCGATTTCTGCCGCTTTGGTCGGCGTGCTGGTGCTGGATGAAACGCTCAACGGCACCCAACTGCTCGCCTTGGGCGTGGCCGTGCTGGGCATGCTGCTCGCCACGCTGCCAACGAGGTGGTTGCGGGCGCGGTGAGGGGCGAATCGGTATCGCGAGAGGAATGAGCCGGGAGAAGCCGGACAGCGCTGTACTGCCTTGTTGCAGGGTAGTCGAGGTAGTAGGATTTCAATACCTAAACGGAGAGCGTTCGCCATGCCCAACCTGTCAGTCAAGCTCGACGAAGCCACCCGCCAGCGTCTGCAAGAGGCCGCCGCAAGTCAGGACATGACGCCGCACGCCTTCATGGTCAAGGCCATCGGTGCGGAACTGGAAAGGGCCGAGGCGCAGAATCAATTCGTCGCCCGTGCATTGCGCGCGCGCGAAGAAGTGATCCGCAGTGGCCAGGTCTTTGACGGCCCTGCCTTCGCGGACTATCTGCGCGCCCGGGTGCGTGGCACGGCAGCGCCCCGGCCTACCGCACAAACGCTGGGAGATGGGGAATCCAGCACATGACCCGCTGGCTGCTCGCACCGGAAGCGGCCGACGATCTGGAACGCCTCGTCGATTTCCTGCTGGAAACCGACCCCCCGCATGCGGTGGAGACGACCGACCTGATTCTCGATGCACTCTCCGTCCTGGCCCGCCATCCGCGCATGGGCCGCCCCTTGCCCCAAGGTCTGCGCGAACTCGTGATCTCGCGCGGCCATACCGGCTATCTGGCGCTCTACAGCTACGACGAACAAGCCGACCTTGCCATCGTGTTGGCCATTCGCCATCAACGCGAGCAGGATTACCACTGAACCCTACTGGCCGGTGCTGCGCGGCCTGCCTCCGGGAAAACCGTCCTTGGTTTCTTCGGACTGGTCTATACCAACCGGAGAGCGCCATGAGTCTTGAAATCGGCTCGTATGAGGCCAAGACCAAGTTGCCGGAATTGCTCCGCGGCGTGCAGGCAGGCAAGCGCTACACGATTACCCTGCGTGGCGGCCGGTTGCCGATCTGGTACCGGCCGAAGGCGGCAAGCAAGCGGATGCTGTGGCGGCCGTCGAAGCGATGCGCCAGTTCATGTGTGCTGCGCAGCCCGTCAAGGGAGTAGATATCAAGGCGTTGATCAGCGAAGGCCGGGCATGAGCTTCGTGCTCGACAACTCGGTAGCAGTGTGCCGGCCTGCTGGCCTACGGCAAGCCCACGATGTGGCTTACGCCGAGGCCGTGCTGGATGCCCTGCGGGAACGGTAGGCGCCGATCCCGTCGCTGGGGCTCGCCGCTCGCGACGCTGGATGCAGAACTGAAGAAGGCGGCATAGCTTGCTGCGTGCAAGTGCGCTCCCCAACTTACCGTTTCCGGAGTGTAATGGGGTCAGGAGTTGATGGGGGGCGGAACTGAGAAGAAAGAGAGTCTGCTGATCGGCCGAAGCGGCCGATGGTCGGGATTTGACTGGCCGCCCGGTGTAGTGGGATTTGCCGTCGTTGGTGCTTCGACTGCGCGTGGCCGCGCCTCTCCTGCGAGCTCACACTTCGGCCTCCACACTGCCGACGCCCGTGGCGCCAGCGCCCCGCCGTTTGATTCAGACCGGGAACCATGTGTTGATCAGAGCTGGACGTTTGCCAAGAGGCGGGCCATTGGGGCGGACTATCAGGGAGGCAGCAGAGGAGTTCGACGTTGATAATGTGTTTGTTGACAGGTGTTACACATTTGGGAACAATGATCGACGTTCCATATCTGGAACACATCTGAGGGGCGGATGTCTATGGAGCAATTCCTTCATGAGAGTGATGGGCCTTGGTTTGTTGAACGAGTTTTGCAGGGAACATCCTGACTGCCGGAAGTGGATCGCTAACTGGCTCAGCGATGCGAAGCAGAGCCAGTGGGCGACGACGCACGACATCAAGGCGCGATACGTGTCGGCTAGTTTCCTCCCGGAGAACGTCGTGATTTTCAATGTGCGGGGAAATGAGTACCGACTGGTGGCCCAGATGGCATTCAACGTTGGGGTGGTGGCCGTAAAGTGGATCGGAACACACGCCGAATACAGCAAACGAGAGTTTTAGAATGGAATATAAGGTCTTACGGACGAAAGCGGAACACACCCGAGCACTCCAGGAGGCTGAGTCTCTCGTCGCACTGGACCCGTGTTCGGGTACGGCTGAAGCTGAACGCCTGGAACTGCTTGCTGTCCTCATTGAGGACTACGAGAAGCGTGCGTTCACGTTTGATGAGCTTGATCCGCTTGAGGTAATTGAGTTTAGGATGGCCGAACAAGGGCTTCGTCAGCGCGACCTCGTATCCATGATCGGCAGCCGAAGCCGCGTTTCCGAAGTACTCGCCGGTAAACGCCCGCTCACCGTGCAGATGATCCGCGCCCTCTCCGTCGGCCTTGGTATCCCGGCGGATGTGCTCATCGGATCGGAACTTCCGAAAAACCAAGTGCCTATTGCCGTTACGGATCGGGAAACAATCGACTGGAAACAATTTCCCGTGAGGGAGATGGAGCGCAGAGGATGGTTTCAGAGCGTTCGCGTCACCGGTGCAACAGTGCAGGAGCGGCTTCAGTCTTTCCTAGCCCAGGTCCTTCCCAAAGAGCCGGAAGCAGTACTATTCCGGCGCAGATTCCAAGGCATTGCGATCGACGAGAAGTCATACTACCCGACGTTGGCCTGGACGGCCCGGATCCTCATGCGGGCGCGTGAAGCTGGCGCCTCGCTGCCCAAGTTCGATCCGGCCAAGATCACCGCTGAGACGCTCCGCGATCTTGCCCGGCTCAGTTGGCTCGACAATGGCCCTCGCCTCGCCGTTGAGTTTCTCGCAAAGCTTGGCATCGTAGTGGTCATTGAACAACGACTCCGCAATGCGATCTTTGATGGCGCGGCACTCCTTTCCACAAACGGGCGACCGGTGATCGGTCTCACGCTCCGCATCGACCGCATCGACTATTTTTGGTTTACGCTACTGCATGAAGTGGCGCATGTGTGGAGACACTTGAACGAATCGGGGAGTGCCTTCGTTGACAGGATCGAACGCATCGCGACATCCGAACGCACTCCAGACGCAAAAGAGAACGAAGCAAACCGAGTAGCGCGTGACGCCCTCATCAAGAGGGCCGTATGGGAACGCAGCCCAGCACGGCTTGCGCCTTCGCGCGAGTCGATTCAGGAACTCGCTGACCAACTCCATATTCACCCGGCGATTGTCGCCGGTCGTATTCAGTTCGAAAGCGGGAAATACAATCAATTCCGCGAGTTTCTTGGACAAGGCGAAGTCCGCAAACAGTTCGACGATCTTCTGCAAGACGAGGGGAAGGAAGAATGACCTCAGTTCCCGTGTATGTGCCTATCATCAAAGGAAAACTCAATGATCTTCGCGCGGTAGGGGCGCTCAGCTCAAGCGTGCGGGACATTGTCAAGCCTCTCATAGAGGCAATGCCAGCTAATCCCCGGAAGAACAGGACTGAGGAGCACGTTTTCAAGTTCTGCAATTACGTCATGAAGCATGTACCGCTTGGAGAAGTTTTTGTTGACTTCTTCGGACTGCTTCCCGACGAAATCCTTGAGGATGGGACTAACGCAACCATTTACGGATATCGCCTTCTGAAGTCTCTGGGGCGCACCGTTACCCCGGTCTATGGCTTGGAACGGAATGATGATCTGTGGGATGAATTCGGCAAACTTGCCGCGACCTTTGGGAAGGGATTCGCATTCCGCCTGCGACGCGACGATCTGGCGGATTACCTCATTGATGAAACCTGGGGAACAATTCTTGAACGTACCGCCCAGATGGGACTTCGAGCACAGGACGTTGATCTTGTGCTGGACTTTGAAAATGTGGGCGATAATACGGTTTCTGAAATTGTCGATGTCGTGTTTTCCTTCCTGTGGCACAACGAGCGCATCCGTGACTACCGAAGCGTGATCGTTGCCGGATCATCCGCCCTCAAGACGGTGACAGAGGTGGGAAAGGACGACATGAAAGAGATAACCAGGACCGAACTTCACCTCTGGTCAGCCCTGTGGCGCGACATGCCGGACGATTTCAAACCCATCTATGGCGACTACGGTGTGATTCATCCGGATTTCAGCGATCTTGGGCCGAACAAGTACATGAATGCGAAGATACGGTACACGGCCGGGGACAAGATTCTCTATTTTCGGGGACACGGACTGCTTCACCCAGTAAAAGACTATGCCCAATACCATGATCTTGCCGCCCTTGTTCGATCCGATTCGCGGTTCCGGGGACGCAGCTACTGCATTGGCGATGCGTATCTCGACGATTGCGCGCGCCGCCAAGTCTCACATGGATCGCCCGCCACTTGGGTGAAAGCCGACATGAATCACCACCTCACCTACGTTACACACCAAGTGATCCGGCTGGTATCCGCCTTCATACAGGAAACTTCTGACGAACGTGCGGAAGCATTGCTTGTGATAGTGTAGAAAATGAGGAGTACTTCATTTGACGATGATGCAGAATTGAAGCTGTCATGTTTCAGTCATCATCGGCGTCAAAATCTATTCGACACATTTGCTCCTCGCTGAATGAGCCCTTCTTCACTGCCCCCTATTTATCAGTGTGAAAGCAGTGAAGCGAATGGGTAAACTCGCCGCCGGGCCAACTTACCTTCGAGCCACGCTTTCCGTCAACGACAGCAATCCACGCCACACCGGCCATCGAGTCGAATCACCCTCAGAGGCAGCTCCGGCCGACAAGCGGTCATCTCCACACTGCTATCAAATCCTCGGCGCAATCCTCACCTGCGCCAGCGGCCGTGGCGCATCCTTGTCCAGAGAAATACCGCGCGGCTGGCCCAGCTTGCCCAGTGCCTGCACACCCTCCAGGAAATCCGTCGCCAGCTTGCGCCTAGCCTTGCTGTATCTAGGCAAACGTTCCTCCACGATGACGCGCCAGATGGTGGCGTCCAGTACCGGGGCCAGGGCAGCGCTGCCCGGTTGCATCGTGCCGAGGAAGGTCGCCAGCCGCGCTTCCAGATGCTTGTCCCAGCCCAAGCCCTGCTGGCCGCCTTCGGGATGGAAGCGGTCGATCAGCCTGTCCGCCGCCATTTCGCCCGCGTTGCCCAGGGCCGTGATGCTCGCCTCGGGCATGTCCAGGTTCAGCCCGCCTTCATCCGTGCGCTGGCTGATCTGGATGATGCGGTCGCGAAAGCCGGGGTAGGGGAACATGATTTCGTCCCGCCAGTTCTGCATGGTATTGACGATGCTGCCTACAAAGCCGATGAGTCCGCCCAGCGGCGTCTTGTCTTCCGGATCCGGCCAGTAACGCTGGCGACCGCCCCGGTTGTCGTTGGGCAGGTAGATGCGGCCGCCGTTGTTGTCCGGTTGCTCGGGCGTGGCGATAGGGTGGTCCACATGCTCGGGTTTCAGGTTGACGGCGAAGGTCGGGTGCCCGGGCAGCAACGCGTCGAACATGTGCAGCGGCATGTTGCTGCCGATGCCGCCATCGGAAAACCAGACCCGCTTGGCGGGAATCGGTAGCCGTTGTTGGCGGCGTATCTTGCTTTCCTTGAGGCTCCAGTCGATGGCATGCAGCGGCACGGCCGACAGCAGCACGGGAAAGCTCAGGCTCATCCGTATGGCCACCACGACCGGCAGGGCGCCATCCCTGGGCAGCGGAAACAAGGGTTTGCCGGTGGGGCTTTCAACCTGCAGGGATGCGGTTTCGCCGCCGTCGGATCCGGCGTCGCGTTGCCGCAAGCTTGCCAGGTGATCCATCACCGATTTCGGAAACAGCCGCGCCCATTCTTCCGGATCGTAATAGAACGGTGGTGTGCCGGGCCGGAAGGGAATGCCATAAACCATCTGCTGGCTGATCGCCGAGGTCATCACTTCGAGGTTGATGGCGCGTTTGCAGGTGGGATCGTTGCCGTCGTGCCCCCATAAATGGGCGAAGGTGAGCGGCCCGTCTTCCGGCGACAGGCCGGCCAGCCCGTCGAAGTAGGCCGTCAGCCAGTCGGTCAGGCCCTGCTGGGTGGCTTCGCTGGTTTGGGTCGGTGTCTGGCCGCTGCACAGGCCGTAGAAGTTGCCGTGCAGGCCGGCCAGCAGGTCGCGTGCAAACAGCACGCTCGCCAGGGTGAGCAGCAGGGTCAGGAACAGCAGTCCGACCACTACCATGCCCAATGCCAGGGCCGGCTGGTGCCAGCGCACGGCTTGCCCGGTGGCTCCGGCCAGCAGCAGCGTGATCAGCACTACCAGCGTGGCGGCCAGAAGCACGGTTTGCCAGGGCCGTCCGTGCAGCACACGGTTGAAGCCGGCCACCACGAAACCGGCTACCAGCAGCATCATGCACAAGGCCAGCACGGAGGTCTGCCACGAACCGGTGGCCGGCGAGAATGCCGCAACGAAAGGCCAGCACAGCAGGCTGCCCAGTACCAGGCCAATGCCCAGCAGCCCTTTGTACATGCCCGCCAGCCCGATCAGCACCGCCAGCACTGCATCCGGTGGCTGGGTATTCAGGGCGCGGACCAGCACGGCAAAATGCGGCCGTAGCGCATCGGCGGGCTGGAACAGGGAAAAAAGCTTCGACCGCCCATCGGGGGTGGTCGGCTCGCTCAACTGCTCCGGCAGCTTCGCCAGTTCATCGAAAGCCTGGGGATGCCCGTTGTGGCGGCCGTATTCGGCGGCCGCGCAGGCCCCTGCGGCGATGGCACCGGCGGAGGTGCCGCCGATGTTCTTGAATTCGTACCTGGTGGCGAGGCGCGCGATCAGCTTGGGGTAGATGACACCGCTGGTAATGCCGCCCTTCATGACAAGGTCGCAATGTTCCATCGCAGGGACTCCAGACGTGTGCCGGTACTTGCATTTTCCATGAAAGCATGACGAGTGCAAGGTTTGGGGCAGCGCTTGCCGACGATGTGCCGACGGATGCGCAGCCGAAAAAAGCCGGCAGCCGGCGTATCCGCGAGCGGCCGGAACTCGGCGGCGAGCGTTTTTCCTTCCTGTCGTTCAGCTACCTTGACCGTGCTTTCCCGCCAGTTCATCCGCCGCTTCGATCCGCTCGATACCGCCGGCACCGATCGTCTGCAAAAGGCCGCCTCGGCCAAACTGGAGCAATGGGCCGAGAACATCCTCGACGCGCGGACACAGGGGGAAGTGTTCGGCGCGCAGTGAGCCCGAACGGCTGCGGGAAAAGAAACGGCACCCGGTTCTGGGTGCCGTTTTTAGGAATTGAGCCAAATCCTTTTTTTTATTTCAACATGACTCCAGCCCGGTAATTCGCTGGACTACGCCCAAGCCCGCTACAGCAGGTTTATCAATAACTTAGGCGAGTTCAACATATGCCGGTGCTTTCCGAAACTTGACCCGGTTTCCGTCCTCGTGGCCCCCATACGGCTCTTGGAAACCGAGGTTTCCGAGGAGTCATCATGGCAAAAATCAAACTCACCAAGACCGCCGTGGAGTCGGCGCAACCCCAGGCCAAGGCCGTCGAACTGCGGGATACCGTGGTGCCCGGCTTCCTATGCAAGATTACTCCGGCGGGCCGCCGGGTGTTCATGCTCCAGTACCGCACGAATGCCGGTGAGCGCCGCAAGCCCGCCTTGGGCCTGTTCGGGGAGCTGACCGTGGAGCAGGCCCGCGTGATGGCGCAAGACTGGCTGGCCGAGGTTCGCCGGGGCGGCGACCCCAGCGCAGCCAAGTCGGCCGCCCGCAAGGCTCCGACCATGAAGGAATATTGCACCACCTTCATGGAGGACTACTCCAAGCAGCGCAACAAGCCCAGCACGCAGCGCGGCTATCAGGGCGTCATTGACCGCTGCATCATTCCGATCATGGGACGGATGAAGGTGCAGGACGTGAAGCGCCCGGACGTAGCTGCGCTGATGAAGAAGCTGGCCTACAAGCCGGCCGAGGCCAACCGCACTTTCGGCGTGCTGCGCAAGATGTTCAACCTGGCCGAAGTGTGGGGGCTGCGCCCTGACGGCACGAATCCGTGCCGCCATGTTCCGATGTTCCCGCCCGGCAAGGAAACCCGGCTCATCGTAGATGACGAACTGGTGCTGCTCTTTCGCCACCTGGAAAAGATGGAAGCGGGAGAGCTGGAGCCGGAGGAAACGGAGAACTACGTCATCCCGCTGGCGATCCGCCTGCAATTCGAGTTTTCCGGTCGCCGCTCTGAAATCTGCCCGCTCGAATGGGATTGGCTGGACTTCGAGAGGCGGCGCGTGGTGTGGCCGGACAGCAAGACCGGTGGCATTTCCAAGCCTATGAGTGAGGAAGCCTATCGGCTGCTTTCGACGGCACCGCGCCGGGAGGGCTGCCCCTACGTCCTGCCGTCGCCCAATGACCCGACCAAGCACCTGACCCACGGCGAGTATTACGGCGGCTGGTGCCGGGTGCTCAAGGCCGCTGGCGTGCCGCATGTCGGCACGCACGGCATTCGCCACCGCGCCGCGACCGACATTGCCAATTCGGGCGTGCCGACCAAGGTAGGCATGGCGCTGACGGGTCACAAGACCGTGGCGATGTTCATGCACTACGTCCACACCGAGGACAAGCCGGTGCGTGACGCGGCCGATCTGGTGGCGAGCCGGCGGCAGTCAATTACCGGCACGCGAAACACGGCGGAGGCGCGGGCATGACCAGGCGGAAGGCATCCATCGTGCCGCCAGCAGCGCCGAAGGCGCTGCTGGGCGACATTCGGGCACTGATTGAGGCGGCGCGGCAGCGCGCCGCCTCGGCGGTGAATAGCGAACTGACGATGCTCTACTGGCGCATCGGCCAGCGCATCCACACGCAGGTCTTGGAGGGGCGTCGGGCCGACTACGGCGAAGAAGTCGTGTCCACCCTGGCGGCGCAACTGGTGAAGGAGTACGGCAGCAGTTTTTCGATCAAGAACCTGCGCCGCATGGTGCAGTTCGCCGCCGCTTACCCGGACGAGCGAATTGTCGTATCACTGATACGACAATTGAGCTGGACACACTTCATCGCCCTGATCCCACTGAAAGACCCGCTCCAGCGGGACTACTATGCGCAGATGGCCAGCGCCGAACGCTGGAGCGTGCGGACGTTGCGCGAGCGTATCGACTCAATGCTGTACGAGCGCACGGCGCTGTCCCAAAAGCCGGAAGAAGCCATCGCGCAGGAACTGGCGACCCTGCGCGATGCGCAGCGCATGACACCTGCCCTGGTCATGCGCGACCCGTACATCCTCGATTTCCTGGGCTTACGAGATAGCTGGCAGGAAACCGACCTGGAAGCGGCAATCATCCGCGAAATGGAATCCTTCCTGCTTGAGCTGGGCGCGGGCTTTTCCTTCGTGGCTCGGCAGAAGCGCATCCAGATTGACGGCGAGGATTTCCACCTCGACCTGCTGTTCTACAACCGCAAGCTGCGGCGGCTGGTGGCGGTGGAGTTGAAGATCGGCGAGTTCAAGGCGGCCTACAAGGGGCAGATGGAGCTTTATCTTCGCTGGCTGGACAAGCACGAGCGGGAGCCGGAAGAGGCCTCGCCGCTGGGGATCATCCTTTGCACCGGCAAGAAGCGCGAGCAGATCGAATTGCTGGAACTGGATAAATCGGGCATCCATGTCGCCGAGTACCTGACCACGTTGCCGCCGCGTGCCGTACTGGGCGAGCGGTTGCAGCAGGCGACAGCACGGGCACGGTTGCAAATCGAGCAGCGGGATCAGCGCACAGACGAGCCTTGAGCGTAGTTCTAGATCGCAGTCTGGTTGACGCGCCGGCTCAATGCTTCGGCGCTTTCCTTACGCTCGCTGTACCGATCCACCAGATACGGAGCCGCGTCGCGCGTGAGTAGCGTGAACTTCATCAGTTCTTCCATCACGTCCACAATGCGGTCGTAATAGGCTGAGGGCTTCATGCGTCCGGCGTCGTCGAACTCCTGGTACGCCTTGGCGACCGAGGATTGGTTCGGAATGGTCAGCATCCGCATCCAGCGGCCCAGCACGCGCATCTGGTTGACCGCGTTGAACGACTGCGAGCCGCCCGATACCTGCATCACCGCCAGCGTCTTGCCCTGGGTCGGGCGCACCGCGCCGGACGATAGCGGAATCCAGTCAATTTGCGTCTTCATCAGGCCGGTCATCGCGCCGTGGCGCTCAGGCGAACACCACACCATGCCTTCGGCCCATTGCGCCAGTTCGCGAAGTTCCCTGACCTTCGGGTGATCTTCGGTAGCATCGTCCACCAGCGGCAGGCCCGACGGGCTGAAGAACCGCGTTTCACCGCCCAGCGCACGCAGGATGCGTGCAGCTTCCTCGGCCACAAGGCGACTGTACGAGCGTTCGCGCAATGAGCCATAAAGCAGCAGGAAGCGCGGCGCGTGCATGGCGTGCTCGGGCGTCAGTAGTCGATCCCTGTCCGGTTGCTGGAACAGCGTGGTGTCGAGGTTCGGCAAGTCGATACGGGAATCAGACACGTTGCCCCCGTGCGTCCACCACTGGCTCGCCGTCTTCCTTGTTGAATGCACCGCGCTGCGGCTGCGGCAGGATGTCCAGCACGGTTTCCGAAGGGCGGCACAGCTTCGTGCCCAGCGGTGTGACCACGATGGGCCGGTTCATCAGGATGGGATGTTGCCCGATGAAACCGAGCAACTGGTCATCCGTCCATTTCGGATCGGCCAGGCCCAACTCTGCATAGGGCGTGCCTTTTTCGCGCAGCACGTCGCGCACGCTCAAGCCGGCATCGGCCAGCAGCTTGACCAGCGTTGCGTGCGAGGGCGGCGTCTTGAGGTATTCGATGACCGTCGGCTCTTCGCCACTGTTGCGGATCAGGCCCAGCGTGTTGCGCGATGTGCCGCAGGCGGGGTTGTGATAGATGGTAATTTGGCTCATACCCTTGCTTCGATTCAGAGATTCGTGGGGTTGGTGGAATACATGCTTGCTCCAGTGAACCGCCACCGGCGGCCCAGCCGCAAGGCAACATGCACTAACAGGATGAGCACCGGCACCTCTACCAGCGGCCCGATCACAGTGGTGAAGGCGACGGGTGAGGCCAGGCCGAATGCTGCGATGGCCACGGCAATGGCCAGCTCGAAGTTGTTGCCCGCGGCGGTGAAAGCGATGGCGGTGGTGCGTGGATAGTCGGCCTGGATCAGCCGGCCCATGAAGAAGCTGATGAGAAACTGGATCACGAAGTAGAGCGTCAGCGGCACGGCGATCTTCAGCGCGTCCAGCGGCAAGCGCACCACGTCGGCGCCCTTGAGGCTGAACATTGCCACGATGGTGAACAGCAGCGCCACCAGAGTGATGGGGCTGATCCGGGGCAGGAAGGCACGCTCGTACCAGTCCTGTCCCTTGCGCCGGATCAGTGTGCGCCGGGTCAGGAAGCCGGCCAGGAACGGGATGCCCAGGTAGATCAGCACCGCTTCGGTGATCGTCCAGAAGCCCACGTCGATGACACTGCCTTGCAAGCCGAATACAGGCGGTAGCACCGACAGGAAGAACCAGGCGTAGGTCGAGAAGAACAGGATCTGGAAAATCGAGTTGAAGGCGACCAACCCCGCGACGTACTGGTTGTCGCCACGCGCCAACTGGTTCCACACCAGCACCATAGCGATGCAGCGTGCCAGCCCGATCAGGATCAGGCCGGTCATGTATTCCGGCTGGTCACGCAGGAAGATCACCGCCAGCACGAACATCAGCACCGGCCCGATGATCCAGTTCTGCACCAAAGACAGCAGGAGCACGCGCCTGTCGGCGAAGACTTCATGCAGCGTCTCGTAGCGCACCTTGGCCAGTGGCGGGTACATCATCAGGATCAGACCGATGGCGATAGGGACGTTGGTCGTACCGACCGAGAGTGCATTGAGCGCATCGGGCAAACCGTCGAACAGCGTGCCCAGGGCAACGCCCAGTGCCATTGCGGCGAAAATCCAGACGGTGAGATAGCGATCCAGGAAGGACAGGCGAGCGGGAGGATTCGGCAGCGAATGTCCGCTTTGGGAATTACCTTGATTCATGACATTTTCCAGTTTGCCAAAGCCCGTAGGCGCTCTACCCCTACCGGCTCCTCGGTCAGAAGAGGCACTACGGCATAGCGTTGAGCGTGCCGCGTGGCCACAGCGTCGATTTCCCGCAATTCGTTGCGTGCGCGCTGGCGCAGCAGTGGAGAATGCGGGTGCGCAGCCGCAACGCTGTTGTTGACGACCCAGGCCCACGGTTCTATGCCCGCGCGGCGCAGGTCGTCTTGCAGATTGGCCGCTTCCAGCACGGGTGTGGTTTCCGCCAATGTGGCGATGAGCACCTTGGTCTGCTTGGGGTCTTGCAACTGCATCATCGGCGTCGTGAAGTGAACGTCCGTCTCGCCCATCTGCCGGACGATGTCGCGGTGGTAGGCGCCGGTGGCATCGAGCAGCAGCAAGGTGTGGCCCGTGGGCGCGGTGTCCATCACCACGAACTTCCGTCCCCCCTCGCGGATGGCGCGGGAGAACGCCTGGAACACCGCGATTTCCTCGGTGCAGGGAGAGCGCAGGTCTTCTTCCAGCAAAGCGCGGCCTTCGGCATCAAGCTGAGCGCCCTTGGTATTCATGACGTGCTGGCGATAGCGTGCAGTAGCTTCCTGGGGGTCGATGCGGCTGAGTGCCAGACTGGGCAGCGAACCTTCCAGCGTATCGGCCAGATGCGCAGCCGGGTCAGAGGTGGTCAGATGCACGGGCAGCCCCCGACCCGCCAATTCCACCGCGATGGCGGCAGCCAGCGTGGTCTTGCCCACGCCGCCTTTGCCCATCACCATGATCAGCCCGTGCCCATCAGCGGCGATCTCATCGACCAGCGCAGACAAGTCCGGCGCATTGATCTGCTCGGGCAGTTCGATGGCATCGGCACTATGCGTAGCGTCGGTATCAACCAGCAGGTGGCGCAGGGCTTCGAGGCCGACGAGGTTGAACGGCTTGAGCGCGATCTGATCCCGAGGCAACGCCTGGAGTGCCGACGGAATGGCGGCCAGCGTAGCCCGCTCTCTTTCATGGATGGCAGCGGCAAGCGTATCGTTCTTGGCCTCGCTGGCAGGGAATACGCCGTTGATGACCAGGTGTTGCTGCGACAGGCCGATCGCGGCCAGTTCTTCATGGGTGCGTGCCGCCTCGCGCAGCGTGGTGCGCTGCGCGCGAGCAACCAGCACCAGACGGGTGCGTAAGGGGTCGGCCAACGCTTCTACTGCTGCCTTGTATTGGCTGCGCTGCTTTTCCAGGCCCGCCAGCGGCCCCAGGCACGACGCATCGCCTTTGCCTGCTTCCAGAAAGCCGCTCCATGCGCCCGGCAGTTGCAGCAGGCGGATGGTGTGCCCGGTAGGAGCCGTGTCGAAGATGACATGTTCGTAGTCCTGCGTTAACGCCGTATCGGTCAGCAAGGCCGTGAACTCGTCGAAGGCAGCAATTTCCGTGGTGCAGGCACCCGACAGGGATTCTTCGATGCCATCCACGACCGCATCGGGCAACACGCCTCGCACCGGGCCGACAATGCGGTCACGGTACGCTTGTGCGGCCGCCTGCGGGTCGATTTCCAGTGCCCACAGGTTCGGCACGGCGGCAATCGCCGTGATGCGGTTGCCGATGCGCTCACCGAAAACCTGCCCCACGTTGGACGCTGGGTCGGTGCTGACGAGCAGCACGCGCTTGCCCTGGGCTGCCAGTTGCACGGCCGCTGCACAGGCGATGGAGGTCTTGCCGACTCCCCCCTTGCCGGTAAAGAAAAGAAAACGGGGCGGCTGGGTCAGAAAGTGCATGGAATCTCCTTGTTCAGCAGCAGCGGCCACCAGAGCAGCAAGTGTCTTTTGCTGAAGAGGCTTCGAGCGACTCGATGCCAGCCCAGCGGGTCAATTCGTTTCGGCTGGGGTAGCGGCCGGCCAAGGCCACCTCTCCATCAACCAGAATCAAGGGCAGCGACTCTTGGCCTGAGCGTTCCAAAAAGCCCTTCACGGTTGGGTTTTCGGCGAAAGCAAGGGGTTGTTGAGCCAGGTTGAAGCGTTCGACCTGGGCACCGTTTTGCTTGGCCCAATCCAAATCGGCAGCGAAATTCACCAAGTTTTGATCTACTTCAACGCCACATACGCCGGTGCTGCAACACAGCGCCGGGTCGAAAATCTGGATGTTTGGCATGGGGTGTCCTTTCAAATCTGGTTGTTAACGAAGCAACGCTCTTTACTCTTGGCCGATGTTTCGCAACTCGCGTTGCAGCGACATGGCGTCCAGGCGTTGCAGTGGCAGCGACAGAAACAACTCGATGCGGCGGCGCAAGGTCAGCGCGGCATCCTTGAATGCCTTGAGTCGTTGTTCTTCGCTGCCTTCGATGGCTGCGGGATCGGGCACGCCCCAGTGCGCCGATACCGGCTTCCCTGGCCAAAACGGGCATGCCTCGCCGGCGGCGTTGTCGCAGACGGTGAAGATGAAGTCGAACACTGGTGCCCCTGGCGCCACGAATTCGTCCCAGCTTTTGCTGCGGTAGCCGGTCGTCGGCATATGCAGCCGCTCCAGCGTGGCAAGTGCCAGCGGATGCACTTCACCCTTGGGCTGGCTGCCTGCTGAGTAGGCGCGGAAGCGCCCCTTGCCCAACTCGTTGAGGATGCCTTCGGCGAGGATGGAGCGTGCGGAGTTACCCGTGCAGATGAACAGTGCGTTGTATGTGGTGTCGGTCATGGCATCAGCAGTCACAGTGGGGGGGATTGGTGACTTCGCACACGTTGCCCTGGCAGCAGTGCTCGGTCAGATAGCTGAGTAGCCCGTTCATATGGGCGAAGTCGGCGCGGTAGATCAGGTTGCGGCCCTTTTGCTCGATCGTGACTAGACCCGCGTGGGCCAACTCTTTCAGGTGGAAGGACAAGGTGTTACGGGCGACGTCGAGCTGGTCGGCCAAGACGCTGGGGGTTTGCCCTTCGGGGCCGGCAACGACCAAGGCACGAAATACGCGCAGTCGTTGCGTGTGAGCCAGAGCACTCAGGGCAGAGACAGTTTGATCTTCGTTCATTGTTCGATAATACAACATTTATTGAATTGTTTGGCAAGAGTCAGTGCGAAACCGCATAGCGTCCCGGCGTGCCGCCGTCGGGTTCGCGGGCTACGCCCCGCGCTTCGTGCCGAATCGCGGCCATCCGGCTTTGACCCCTGACGCCTTCGGCCCTGGCGGGCCTGCGCGCTCCGCTTGCTCAAAGGCGGGCGAGTGCAATGGGCGGGTGTAGGCGGTCTTGCTGTTCCCTTCACCGTATCACGGCGTTCTCGCCGTCAAGGGCTGCGCGTGCTTGCACGCTTGCGGCCCGTGGCCGTCCTTGACCCCTGACTGCTTGCGCTGCGCCGTGCTCGCCACGGTTCCGGGCAATTCCGCCCGAGCAACCGGAGCACGATCATGTCGCAACTGTCCTTTTCCTCGTTCGATTCCTCGCTGATGGTGCGTGACGCACAGGGCCGCTACCTGCTGGCGACTACCGAGCAAATTCTGGAGGCCGCGCGCCAGGCCATCGAGCGCAAGATGCAACGCGGTACGTCGTTCACGTCGCCGGCGGCGGTCAAGGAGTACCTGCGTGCCAAGCTGGCCGGCTTCGAGCATGAGGTGTTCGCGGTGCTGTTCCTTGATACGCAGCATCGGCTGATCGAGTACGCCGAGATGTTTCGCGGCACTATCGACGGCGCATCGGTGTATCCGCGCGAGCTGGTCAAGGAGGCGCTGCGGCTCAACGCTGCGGCGGTCATCGTTTCGCACAACCACCCGAGCGGCAATCCCGAGCCGAGCGGTGCCGACAGGGCGCTGACCCAGCGGCTCAGGGAGGCGCTGGGGCTGGTGGACGTGCGCGTGCTGGATCACATCATCGTCGCGGGCACCGACACCACATCGTTTGCCGAACGCGGCCTGATCTGACGAAGGGGCTTCGGCCCCTTTTTGCTGCGCCCGGCGCGGGCCGGGCAAAAACGCTGCCTCGGAAATCCGAGACAGCGTTTCGGAAATTCATAGGCCAGCATGGAGGTGTGGGGCGGTCTTGCTGTTCCCTTCACCGTACCACGGCGTTCTCGCCGTCAAGGGCTGCGCGTGCCTTGCACGCTTGCGGCCCGTGGCCGTCCTTGACCCCTGACTGCTGCGCTGCGCCGTGCTGGCGACGGTTCCGGGCAATTCCGCCCGTGCAACCGGAGATCGTCATGAACGACAAATCGCACGTTTCCCTCGAACAACACGTTTGCCTGGTCTGCGGCACTCGCTTTGACACCGGCACGATCCTGCTGGACAAGCGCCTGCGCGCAAGCATGGAGCGCCACACGGCGACAGGCTGGGGCTTGTGCCCTGAACATCAGAAGCTGTCCGACAATGGCTTTGTCGCCCTGGTCGAATGCGACCCGCAGCGCAGCGGCTCGCAGGCCAGCGGCCGCATGAAGCCCGAACAGGCATATCGCACGGGCCGCCTGGCCCACCTGAAACGCGAGGTGTTCGCCGATGTGTTCAACGTCCCGATCGAGGACAAGCAGCCATGCGTGTTCGTTGAACCCGGCGTGATCGAGCAGTTGCAGGCGATGACTGCGCGCTGATCGCGGCAACATCCGGCGCGTTGTCCTTCGGGGCGACGCGCCTTTTTTCTGCTGCGCCCGGTGCCGATGCCTTCGCGCCTGCGGCGCTGCGCGCTTCGCTTGCACTCCAGGGGAAGGCCGTGCGGCCATCCCCGCCGCGCTGCGCTTGGCGCCCCTTGATACCGCCGCCCCGGCTGCACCGGCGCGGCAACCTCTGCACACCAGTGGCATTTCATCCTGGGTATCCAGCCCATGCTGTCCATTGTTGATTGCATGGGCGTCCCCGGCCAAGAAACATGGCCGGTCGCGCTGTCGTGCGTAGCGCATCGAGCCGCCTGCGGCGTCTCGCCCCTGTCGGGCTTCCATCGTTCCCTCGCTCCGCTCGGCTGACGCCTCCGGCCCGGCTTCCAGATCCGGGCCTGCGCGCTTCGCTTGCCGTGCGGTCAGCGCAATGGGAAGGCCGTTGCCATGTCCAGCCGTCTCCCCTGACTTCATCACCTTGTCCGCGACTGTAGCCCGCGCCCGTGTGCCGTCAAGGCGCGCAGGGCCGTGTCCTCGCTGCGCTGCGGGCCGCACCACCCCCTGCGCTTGTTTCCTTGACAGCACCCGTTCGCGCGCTCCTGACCGTCGCGGGCGATGAACTCAGGAAAGACGGTGGCAACAGGGCCAACCGGGTTCCTCGCGCCGACCGCACCAAACAGCCGAAAGGCTGGGCTCCGAATCTAGGAATCCGGTGTGCGGTGTGAACAGCAAACCTTTTTTTGTCAGGAGAAAGACCATGCAACTCGCATCCCGTTTCGCTTCCCGTTCCCCGGCACTGCGCAGCGATTACCCGCTGTCCGACGACCAAATCCGCAGGGTGGCCCCGTCCATCTTCGCGGACGCCCCGCATGAGAGCCGTTCCGAGCGGTACAGCTACATCCCCACCGCCGCCGTGCTGACCGAGCTTCGCAAAGAAGGGTTCCAGCCCTTCATGGTGACGCAGACCCGCGTGCGCGACGAAGGCAAGCGCGAGCACACGAAACACATGCTGCGCCTGCGCCACGCCAGCCAGATCAACGGTGCGGAAGCCAATGAAATCGTGCTGCTGAACTCGCACGACGGCACCAGCAGCTATCAGATGCTGGCCGGCATGTTCCGGTTCGTTTGCAGCAATGGCCTTGTCTGCGGCGACACCGTGGCCGATGTGCGCGTGCCCCACAAAGGCGACGTGGCCGGGCACGTCATCGAAGGCGCCTTCGAGGTGTTGAGCGGCTTCGAGCGGGTGAAGGAATCCCGCGACCTGATGCGCGGCATCACGCTGGACGATGGCGAAGCCGAAGTATTCGCCCGCGCCGCGCTGGCCCTCAAGTACGACGACCCGAACAAGCCCGCACCCATCACCGAATCGCAAATCCTGATGCCGCGCCGGTTCGATGACCGCCGCCCCGACCTGTGGAGCGTGTTCAACCGCACGCAGGAGAACTTGACCAAGGGCGGACTGTCCGGGCGCAGCGCCAACGGACGCCGCCAGCAAACCCGCCCCGTGCTGGGCATTGATTCCGATGTGCGCCTGAACCGCGCCCTGTGGCTGCTGGCCGATGGCATGCGCCAGTTGAAAGCCTGACTCACCACGCGGCAGGGGCAGGCAGCAGCCCTTGCCGCTTCTCTCGCTGCTGCATCCCCTGAACCGATAGGAGCTATCACCATGAACGCCGTTACCCAAACCGAAGCCCGCGCCGTCCATGCCGCCGCCATGCTGGAAGTCGCCGACCCGACCAAGAACCTGATTCTGGTTCCGCTGTCGCGGCTGGTGCTGCGCCCCACGGGCCGCAACGTGCGCAAGACCCCGCGCATGTCCATCCCCGAACTGGCCGCGAGCATCCAGCGCGTGGGCCTGCTGCAAAACCTGATCGTGATTGCCGCCGCCGATAGCGAGCATTACGAAGTCGTGGCCGGTGGCCGCAGGCTGGCCGCATTGAAGCTGCTGGCGAAGAAGCACCGCATCAGCAAGGAATGGGAGGTGCCTTGCCTGCTGGTGGCCGATGGCACGGCGCGCACCGCCAGCCTCACCGAGAACGTGCAGCGCGAAGCGATGCACCCCGCAGACCAGTTTGAAGCCTTCGCCGCGCTGGTGGCCGAAGGCCGCCCCATCGAGGACATTGCAGCGGATTTTTCCGTCACGCCACTGGTGGTGCAACGCCGCCTGAAACTCGCCAATGTCTCGCCGCGCCTGATGGCCGACTATCGGGCCGATGCCGTGAGCCTTGACCAGTTGATGGCCCTTGCCATCACCGACGACCACGCCGCGCAGGAAGCCGCCTTCTACGATGCGCCGACGTGGCAGCGCCAGCCGTCCGCGCTGCGCGACCGTCTCACCGAGCGGGAAATCGACGCCTACCGGCATCCGCTGGTGCGTTTCGTCGGGCTGGACACCTACGAGGCCGCAGGCGGTGGCGTGCGCCGTGACCTGTTCGCGGAAGGTGACGCGGGCGTGTATCTGACCGATGCCGCGCTGCTGGAACGGCTGGCGCAAAACCGGCTGGCAGGCATTGCCGCCAATGTTCGCGCTGAGGGTTGGGCATGGGTGGATGCCACGCCGGGCGTGACCCATACCGACCTGCACGCCTTCCAGCGTGCACCGAGGGAGCGGCGCGAACCCACCAAGCGCGAAGTGCAGCGCATCGAGAAGCTACAAGCCAAGATGCAGGAACTGGCCGCAGCCGTGGATGATGCGCTGGACGCCGAGGACGAGGAAAAGGCCGACGCCTTGCAGGAAGAAGGCGAAGCCGTGGGCGAGCAGTTGCAGGCGCTGGAAGATGGCTTGCAGGATTACAGCCCGACCGTGAAGGCCGCAGCCGGTGCCATCGTCACCATCGACCGCAACGGGCAGGCCGTGATTCATCGCGGGCTGCTGCGCGAGGCCGAGGCCAAGGCGCTGCGCACGCTGGAACGGCTGCGGCAGGGTTTCAGCGGCGAGGATGCTGGGAACGACGACGAAGGCGAGGACGCAGACGGCGACGGGCAGCCCAAGACCGCCGCCATGTCCGACCGGCTGGCGCAGCGGTTGAGCGCCCACCGCACGGCGGCGCTGCAAATCGAAGTCGCCCGGCATCCGCAAGTTGCACTGGCCGCGCTGGTGCATGGCATGGTGCAGAAGGTCTTGCAGGACAGCTACTACGGCCACGACTTGCCGCTGGGCGTGAGCCTGAAAGTGCAAGACCGGCTGGAAGGCATGGCCCCGGACTGGCCGGAATCGCCCGCCGCCGTGGCGCTGCGCGAACTGCAACAGGTAGCCGGTGAAGGCTTGCCGCAGGACAGCGCCGAACTGTTCGCCGCGCTGCTGGCGAAGTCGCAAGACGAACTGGCGCGGATTCTGGCCGTGTGCGTGGCTTCCACGGTGGACGTGGTGACGCATCGCGCCATGCCGCACCAGCCCGGCGAGGAACTGGCGCAGGCCGTGGGCCTCGACATGGCCGCATGGTGGCAGCCGAGCGCAGAAGGCTACTTCAAGCACGTTCCCAAGGTCGCAATCCTGCAAGCCGTGGGCGAGTACGCGCCCGAGCAGGTTTCCCGGCTGGCGAAGTTGAAGAAGGCCGACATTGCCAGCGAAGCCGAGCGGCTGGCCGATGGCACCGGCTGGATGCCTGCCATCTTCCGCGCCGAAGCCCCCCAGGACGTGACGACGGATACACGAGCCGATACCACGGACACCGTCGCCGTGACCGATGAGCCGGCCGAGGCATTGGCCGCGTGACCCTGCTCCGATGAGCGCCCCGGTTCGATCGGGGCGCTTCACGTTGAGGAAGCCACCATGAACCGCAACTCCGCAAGCAGCCCCCGCATGGCAGCAGTCTATGCCCCCGGCACCGTGCGTGCCCGCCGCTGGCACGGCGATGGCGACGTGCGCGGCTATCGTCCGCCTCGCGGCTGGACGGCCCGCGCCGACCTGACCGACATTCACCCCATCACAGGCCACGCCTTGCCGCGTGCCGCGTGGTGGATTGTCGAGACGAAGGAATAACCCGATCAGCACCGCGCCCAGGTCGTTCCGCCCTGAGCGCGGTGAAAAGCAAATCCGGGCGCGGCAGTGGCCGCGCCCGGTGTTCAAGGCCAAAAGCCAGAACGCCCCTTCGCCGCCTTCGGACAGGCGGCGAAGGGGCGGCGCACAAGTGGCCTTGTGCGCGGAAAACCTCTCGAAGCCCATAAGTGCGTCGGCGCACAGCACCGACGACATTCAGAACGCGCCCCGCTGCAATGGGCAGGGCTTGTGGGGCTACGCCCCGGCTTGCTGCGACAGGTTGCACGAATGCGTGCCGTCCTCGACGCTGGCAGTTCGACGCCTGTACGTCACGAAGGACGGTTCACCGACACGCCGCCCGGCCCTGCAATGGAGCTTCCAAACTACGCCTCATGCAAGAGGCCGCCTGCTACGTCAGTGGCGCTTGCGCCCTTGTCGCCGGGTGTTGTCCTTGCCCGTGTCAGGGTACAGGCCGGTGAAGCCGTCGCGCGGGGATGCCGAGTCGGCCATGTCTCCATTCGGGAGCGGGCAGCCAGTACGTCCTTGTGTTGTTGTGAATCCTGGCGGTGGCTGGGCTTCATGGCCGCAACCTTCCAGCGAAAACAATTTCCCCTGCGCTGCACGCATTCCTCGCGGGACAAATTCTTTTCGCTTCCAGGTTCTCCACGGTGTTGCGACCGCTGCGCGGTGCGGCCAGCCCATCCCCCGCCGGACGGATCACAACAAGGACGCACTGGCGCGACCTTGTTCAACCCGAAAGGAGAAATCATCATGGCTAACATCGGCACCTTCACCGCAGAAAAAGACGGCTTCACCGGCCAGCTCCGCACCCTGACCCTCAACGTCAAGGCCAAGCTGGTTCCCAACGACAAGGGCGAGAACGAAAGCGCCCCGGACTTCCGCCTTCAGGCGGCCGGCCACGACTTCGGCGCGGCGTGGAAGAAAACCAGCGAGGCCGGGCGGGATTACCTGTCGGTGGCCATCGACGATCCTTCATTCCCGGCGACGGTCTATGCCCGCCTGATCGAAGGCGAGAACGGCACGCACGACCTGATCTGGTCGCGCAGCAAGCCCAAGGCGACCTGATGGCCACCCACCGCGCCCCGCCCATTGCGGCGGGGCGCGGTGCTGCTGATCGTGGCACCTACGGGAAGTAGGCTCGCCCCGAGCGGCTATGAGGGCGGAACTACACACCGTTCCTGGCGGATTTGATGTCGAGAAGATTGATCTGGTCGATCTTGTCTTTGTGGATCACGATGGTCAGCTTCGCGGGATACTTGAATCGCATCTCGCTGATCCTGAACGTCCACAGCATGATCTTCAGGAGATCCTCGTCGGAAATATTCTTGTGTCCTTTGATTCGCGTGATACCTGAGCCGAAGATCGTGGCCGATACGCTTTGCTGCGCATATACGTTGTTTACCTTGTCCCAAAAATTGATGAGAAACTCAAGGTACTCCGGCATCGTCAACAAAGCTTTGTTGTTATCGTCGAACTTGGAGAATGCGGTCAGGAGGTAGTCTTTATACAGGCAGATCGTGCCTATCTGATATCTTTTCTTCTTACCCTGTTTTCTGGCCTCGTTCTCATCCAGAACTTCACTGCCGTCAAATGCGTATTCGTCAATGTGGCGATCCAGCTCGGAGATAGGGACACCAAGATGCTTCTGAATGAAAACGCCATTCAGGGAGGTCTCACCAATAATCTTGTTGTCCACCTGCGTGTCGAAATACTCATTGAAGGCAATTGCCTTCAATCCTGGTTGCTGAAAAATGTCCCCGGTCTTGATCGAAACATCGCTGCCCTCAACACTGATGTCGATGCTGTTCAGGTTGTTTGACCAGAGCCATATAAATAGGTAGATGAGCGCCAGAAGTGCCAAGAAAGCCAAGCCGACGTTCAGCTTCCACTCGGCAGGAATGTCATAGAAAATAACCGCAAATGACAGTGCGCCACTGACGACGGAGGTGGTCTCAAGGAATTTTCTAACAACCCGCTTGTCAACAAAACTGACTTTCGCCATAAGGTTCTTCCACTCGCCTTAAAGATTGGCTACTTACGGCGTGTACCAGTAAAAATTCGGATTTCCTTTACTCCCCACCATGAACTCACTGTTCTGCAACGCCTGTTTTATGAGGTCTTTATTCATCGGTACGTGAAGTGTGGGCACTTTGCTCATCGAATCCCGGAACACAGGAAGATTTCCCCAAAGATTCTTGACCGCCTGCTTCAATGATCCACCGACAAGTAGGCTTTCCTTGGTGGTGTGTTCGGGATAGATGACGATGACGGGCAATCCCTGATCGTTGATCCCGTAGTCGATTTCTTCTCGAAGGGCACGGGAATTCGACGTGATCGAACTCAAAATGAAGATGATGTTCTTTGAGTTCCGAAGGCGCTCCCTGAGCCTGGGCTTCAGGGTATATTCCCAATCGCTACCATCGCGGACACTGTAAGTTTTGTCATGCGAATCGACGAAGGGGAACGTCGCATCAGCACCTTTCCACATCCGCAGGGTGTTGTAATACTGAAAATCCTTCGTCGCATTGGCACCTAGCGAGCTGGTATGGAATGGCTCTGCAACGTAAAAGGCGGTGTAGTTTCCATTTCGATATGCCATGTCTCTCCTCAATCTCTATCAGGGTTCAGTACCGCATCAAGTTCCTGGCGCACCTGAGCCAGCAACTCGTCGGCCTTGTGCGTATCGTCGCCGGCGTAGGCCAGCGTCAGCAACGTCAACGGATGCACTTCCATGACCTTGCACAGCTCGGTCAGTTTGTGCAGGGTCGGGCTTTTCAAGTCGCGCTCCAGCGTACTCATATAGGTGCGGCTGGACACGTCGGAGAACGCTTCCTGGCTCAAGCCTCGCGCCTTCCTGACTGTCCGTATTGCCGCTGCTAATGAGTGTTTCGCTGCCACCAACCTGGTTTCCTCGTAAAAACCAAGATGACAGCCCATTGCGCCCTATAGGGCTACAATCTATAGTGTTCATTCATGGCTGACTGGCCCGCTTTCGTGCTTTTACGGAAATCCGCATCTGCGGATTCCGACAGAACCGGGGAATCGCATCCGTGTCTTTCCGGCTTCCTACAATTCCACTTCTGCGCTTCCGTTCTTCTACGGATGCGATGACTTGTGCATCCGTGCTTCCACACGAATGCACGGATGCGGTTCGGCGGTTCTGCGCTTCGGCACAAAAGCGTATCCGCGCATCTTCGGTTTCGTGGGGAGGCAGCCCATGACCTTGCCGCTTGTCACCGCTGATGAACGCGCCCGGCTGCTGGCCCACGGCGCGGCGCTCGCCGCTGGTCAGCGGCTCGACCCGCTGCCCGTGGTGCGTTTGTTCACCCCGGACGCGCATGCGACCTGGCTGCTGGTGTCGCTCAATCCTGCCGATGGCGACACGGCCTATGGCCTGATCGACCTCGGCATCGGGATGCCTGCGTTGGGGACGATCAAGCTCTCCGACCTGGCTGGCATCGTCGGGCCGCGCAAGCTGCCAGTGCGGCGGGATCGGTATTTCCAGGCGGTGCGCCCGCTGTCGGAGTATGTCCGGCTGGCGCAGGAGAACGGTTCAATCACGGACTGATGAAAGCCAGCGCAGCCCGGCCAGCCGGGGCGCACCGTGACTATTTCAGTCTTGGTCAAGACCGGATAAGTCTTGTTCCGCATTCTTGCACCGAAGCGGTGCGACCCTGCTGCAAATAGTCCTGATCCTTGACGCAGGCTGCGGCACGGTATCCGGTGCTACGCGCCATTTTCCTGACCGCGTAGCCGTCGCATTCAGACGATTTACGCATTGCGCCGGAGCCAAATGGTCTTGACGCCGATAGTTACAGATTATCCGTGCTTGATGACGACATGATGGCGATTTGATGGCTCCCGCACGGCGAAACCCGTGGCGACGCATCCCAAGCAACAGGGAGGTTTCGCCATGACTGATCAAAGCGCCGAACACTGGTATCCGACAGCGGCTTATCTCTACGTCCTGCACCTCGACGGCCCCACGCTGGCCTGGGAGTACCTGCGCCGAAATCCCGGCTACCGCCGCGACTGGCAGCGCCGACGTCGCCGGCCAGACGCAGCGCAGGCTTGGGGCCTGCGCCTGCTGGAAGACCCGGCCCTGGATGCCCGCGACGCGCATCCAGCCTGGTTCCCCGATCACGATGCCGTGGTGCAGCTTTATCCAGATGCAGACCCGCCACCCGAAGCCCATGCCTTCGAGTTCTGGCGCGTTCCTGGCCACAAGCACCTGATCCACGACGGCAAGCGCCTGGTGCTGGTATCGCATTGGCCCGGCTGCTGCCTGCGGCTCGCGCTCGGGCCGGGCCTGGAGGACGGCATGGCCTACCTCTACGCCACCCGCGCCTGCGCCACGCCCTGCGTGCGCTATCGCACGCTCGCGGCCGAACTGGATGCCTTGGCCGCCGCCACGGTTGCCGTGCCTGCGGCGGCGGCCCATTCCCGGCCCACGCCGGCAGCGGTGCTGGAACTGCACACCTTGCAGGCGCTCGATGCGACCTTGGCGGGCGCGTCCTTGCGCGAAGTCGCCGAAGGGTTGTTCGGCGCGGATGCGGTCGCGACCGATTGGCACAAGGACAGCGCCTTGCGTGCCCGCGTGCGGCGGCTAGTGCGCCGTGGCAATGCGCTGATGCACGGCGGCTATCGCCGCCTGGCACAGCTTCCGCTGCTGCCGTTGCAGTAGGGGGGACGTTTTGCGTCCCCCGCAGATCGTCCCTTAGCAAGAAGCCTCGCTTTCTTGAAAGTGCCTCTATCCGGCCGCGTGGTGTGGCCGGGCTTGATGGAGGTACACCCCATGCGACCAGCTCCCTTGCGGCCTGCCGCCGCTGCTGTCGCTGCGCACGCGCAGCCCCAACGCTACCTGACCAACGACGAAGCCGCCGAGTACCTGCGCCTTTCGCCGCGCACGCTGGAGAAACAGCGCGTGATCGGCGGCGGCCCGAAGTTCCGCAAGTTCGGCCGCCGCGTCATGTACGCCGTGAGTGACCTCGACGCCTGGGCCGATGCTCGCAGCTTCGAGGCGACTTCCGACCCGGAATACGCCGAACGCCACGCGGGCGATTACCGTGATGGCCGCTGATCGCTGGCGCGTGGGTGGCCGTTGCCATGTCCAGCCCACCAGGGCAAGCCTTGCCGCAGCGCGAACAGCTCGACCTGTTCCGTGCGCTGCCGGGCGACATGGCACCCCGCGACAGCCAGGACTTGATGGCCTTTCCGTTCTTCTCGCTGGCGAAGTCGCGTCGCATCGCGCCGATCGATTTCCGCGCCGGCGGCATCACCATCCGCGTGGAAGGCACAGCCGAGCATGGCATCGCCACGATATGGGATGCCGACGTGCTGATCTGGGCCGCCTCGCAGATCGTGGAGGCACGCGACGCGGGCATCCGCCCGTCGCGCTGGATACGGGCCACGCCCTACGAGATCCTGCGCTTCATCGGTCGCGGCACGTCCCTCAACGACTACCTGCGGCTGAAAGCCGCGCTCGACCGGCTGCAATCGACCACCGTTGCCACGTCCATCCGCGAAACCACAGGAAGGCGATTGCATCGCTTCTCGTGGATCAACGAGTGGAAGGAGCTGGCCGATGCCAGCGGCGTGCCGCTGGGCATCGAACTGATCCTGCCGGACTGGTTCTATGCCGGCGTGCTCGATGCCGCCCTGGTGCTGACCATCGACCCAGCCTATTTCCGCTTGAAGGGCGGCATCGAACGCTGGCTGTACCGCCTGGTGCGCAAGCACGGCGGCAAGCAGCCGGACGGCTGGCAGTTCGACTTCCAGCACCTGCACCGCAAGTCGGGAAGCGCGGCACGCTTCTCCGACTTCGCCTACGACCTGCGTGCCCTGGTGGCGCGGCAGTCGTTGCCCGGCTACGTCCTGGGCATCGAGCGGATGCCGGACGACGGAACGGAGCTGCTGACCTTCCGGCCCGTGCTGCACACGGCACGGGGATAACTGCGGGAAAAGGTGTGGACGGCCTCGTGCTATCAGGAGTACCGGGTATCGTGCTATCAGGAGTACGCCTATCGTGCTATCAGGAGTACGAAAACGCCGGAAAGCCAATAACGGCGCGGGTTTGCGGCCCCTCTAACTTACCTAACAATAAATACATAACTTTTAGTAGAAGCGCGCCGTTTCGGTGGACAAGCACCAAACGGCACGGACAGGCCGGCTTCCCAACACGGAGGGCCACGCCATGATCCTCGCTCTGCTCAACCAGAAAGGCGGCGTCGGCAAGACCACGCTCGCCACCCACATCGCGGGCGAACTGGCGCTGCGCGGCCAGCATGTCGTCCTGCTCGATGCCGACCCGCAGGGTTCATCACTGGACTGGACGCAACGCAGAAGCCAGCAAGGCTTGCCACGGCTGTTCAGCGCCGTGGGCCTTGCCCGCGAAACGCTGCATCAGGAAGCGCCAGAACTCGCCAGGCGGGCCGATCACGTCGTCATCGACGGCCCGCCGCGCATTGCCGCCTTGGCGCGCTCCGCGCTGCTGGCGGCCGAGCGCGTGCTGATCCCGGTGCAGCCCAGCCCCTACGACCTTTGGGCCAGCTCGGAAATGGTTTCGCTGATCCGCGAGGCGCAGGTGTTCCGGCCTGCGCTGCGCGCGGCCTTCGTCATCAACCGGCGCGTCAGCACCACCATCATCGGCCGCGAGGCGCGGCAATCACTCGCCGAACAGCCGCTGCCCGCGCTGCACTCGGAGGTGCATCAGCGCATCGTCTTCGCCGACAGCGTGGCCGCTGGCCGGCTCGCACGCGAGACAGCGCCCGACAGTGCCGCCGCCCGCGAAATCACCGTCCTGGTGGACGAACTGCTGCGGTGGCCGACATGACAGCGCAGCAGCCATCCAACAACAAACGCACGGGCAAGCGCGTCGGCATCGGCGCACGTCCGCCCGCGAATCCGCACGCCGAGGCGTGGATTCGCCAGGGCGATGCCGATGTGCTGGGCAAAGGCGACCTCTACACCGCACGCCTGACCCTCGACATTACGCCCGCCATGCGGGCGCGCATCAAGGTGTCGGCCTTCACGCAAGGCGTAACCGTGGCCGACCTGCTGCGCGGCCTGCTGGAGCGGGAGTTTCCCGAGCACCGCAGGGAGAACACACCATGACCACATCCGCTTCGCCTGCCGCTGGCGCGGCCACGGCTGCGCTGCCGCTGCATCCCGCAGCACTCGCCGGACAGGCCGGCAACGTGCCGCTGACGCGCGTTTCGCTGGCCTACCTCGAACACCGCTTCAAGCTCTACCTGCGCTTCGGCGAACCTGCGCGCACGCTCCAGCTCGACCGCTGGCGGCGTTGCGCGGTGTTCCTGCCGGGCGCGATGCTCTGCCGCATCCGCTGGCAGGCGAACGACTACGGCACGATCCGCTGGCAACTCATGGTGATGCAGACCGCTACACCGCTCAATGCCGTGCAGCGCATCCCCGGCGTGCAGCCCGGCGCGCGCCTGCTGCTGCACGCCGAAGGCGATGCCAACGTGCGTGCCGTGCTGGAACGCATCGACGGCATCGAGGCGCTGGGCATCGCCACCATCGACGTGTCGCCCGCGTACTGGCGCACGCTGGGCAACCGTCTGGCAGCCCGCCTTGCGCTGCCCGACTACACCGCCGAGCGGCACGCCGCCTGGCTAGCCGGGAAGGTGCTGCCATGACCGCCCCGACCACCACGGCCACCACCACAGGCACCGCGCCACGTCCTCGCTCGCGCCTGCGCGTTCGCATCATCGTGGCGACACTGGCCGCCATCGGCTTCGCTGCGCTGGCCTGGGTGGCTTTCGTGTCGCCGTTGCCACGCCTGACCTACAACCCGTCCGACAGCGTGGCGGTCGGCTGGTATCGCATCGACCCGTTCGACGGTCGCACCGCCTCGCTGCCACGTCCGTTGTCCGTGGACAGCATCGTGCTGGTGCCGCTGCCGGCCACGGCTTCCGCGCTGGCTGCGCAGCGCGGCTACCTGCCGACGCGCATTCCGCTGCTCAAGCGTGTGGGCGCAGTCGCGCCGCAACACGTCTGCATCGTCGCCGGTCAGGTACGCATCGACGGCGTGCCTTCGGCCGCCGTGCTGCCTGCCGACCGGCTGGGCCGGGCGCTGCCGTCCTTGCCGCTTTGCCGCCGCCTTGAACCGGGCGAACTGTTCCTGTTGAGCGTGACGAATCCGGCATCGTTCGACAGCCGGTATTTCGGCCCGATCAGCGCATCCGCCGTGATCGGCGTTGCACGCCCGATCTGGCTGGAGACACGCCCATGATGGCCGCCGATTCGCTGCGCTCCGGCGTGCCATCGGGCATGTCGTTCTGCCGTCTGCTGCCGTGTCTTCGCGCCTGCCGTGCCGGTGCATTCGCACCGCACGTCGCGCTGCCTTCGGCGCAGCCGTCCAACGTGCAGGCGTCTTGCCTCGAACGCGCCCGGCCTGCGGCCATTGCCGCGTTCGCCGGTGCGCTGGCTGCTCACGCAGCAGCGCCGCCGGGCCGCCGATGCCCGGAGCGCCAGCGAGGGGCACAGGCGGAAGGCAAGACAAAAGGACGCGGCACCGGGCCGCGTCGAAAGCCAGTCTGCACATGGGGGGAACACGGCACGGAGCGGCTTCGCCGCCGTGCCGTGTTCGGCGCGAAGGTCGCGCCAATGCAGGCATGTCCGCGTGCTTCGCACGACTGGACACGCCAGAGCTTGCCGGGAGAACGGCCATGACCGACCGCCGCGACGACGATTTCCGCGTGCGCCCAAGCGCCCCGAAGAACCGGGGCAAGGGCCAGGGGCAGAGCTTTGTTTCCAAAGTGCTCAAGCAGGCCGGCAAAGCCAGCAGCGGCAAGTCGGCGGTGCGCCGTCCTGGGGCGGCTGGCACCGGCCAGCGTCCCGGCTCGCGCCTGGGGCGCGGCCACACGGCAGCGCGCTTCGCCGGGGCGAAGCTAACGCCCATGTCGCGGCGCGTGACCATCAAGACGCTGCTGGTCAATCACCAGCGGGCCAGCCCACAGTCTCTCGCCAAGCACCTGCGCTATGTCGAACGCGACGGCGCGGGCCGTGATGGCGAACCGGGCCGGGCCTACGGGCCGCAGGCCGACGAAGCCGACCTGGACGCCTTCAAGGAACGCTGCGCCGACGACCGGCACCATTTCCGCTTCATTGTCTCGCCCGAGGATGGAGCCGAGCTGGACGACCTGCGCACTTATACCCGCCATCTGGTGAGCCGCATGGAAGCAGACCTGGGCACGCGGCTGGACTGGGTAGCAGTTGATCACTGGAACACCGATAACCCGCACACCCACCTGATCGTGCGCGGACGCGACGACACCGGCAAAGACCTCATCATCGCCGGCGACTACATCGCCCACGGTTTCCGCCATCGTGCCGCCGAGTTGGCGACCGAATGGCTGGGGCCGCGCACCGAGTTGGAGATCCAGCAGACCTTGGGGCGCGAGGTGGAACAGGCGCGGTGGACAAGCCTGGATCGCACCTTGCAGCGCGAATCCGGCGAGGATGGCCGGGTGCAGATCGAACGCTTCAGCGAGCCGAACTTGCAACGCCAACGCCTGCTGCTGATCGGCCGCTTGCAACGCTTGCAGCGTCTGGGCCTGGCCGACGAGACGCAGCCCGGCACCTGGGCCATTCATGCCGATGCGGAAAAGACCCTGCGTGCCCTGGGCGAGCGTGGCGACATTATCCGCACGATGCAGCGGGCCATGAGCGGGCAGCCGCGCGAGCTGGCAGTGTTCGAGCCGGGCGACGATGGCAGAACCATCCTTGGCCGCGTGGCCGCGAAGGGGCTGGCCGACGAACTACACGACCGGGGCTATCTGGTCATCGACGGCACGGACGGCAAGGCCCACTACGTCGCGCTGAATGCCCGCGACGAGCTGGCGAACTATCCCACAGGCGCGGTGGTGGAAGTGAAGGGTTCGACCGACGTGCGCGCGGCCGACAAAAACATCGCCGCGCTGGCGAGCGATGGCCTGTACCGCGCCGATCACCACTTGGCAATCGAACAGGGCCGTGCCAAGGACGGGCGCGACCCACAGGAAGTTGTCGCGGCGCATGTCCGGCGGCTGGAAGCCCTGCGCCGGGCCGGCATCGTGGAGCGCGTCGCCGAAGGGCTATGGGAGGTGCCGGACGACCTGGCCGAGCGTGGCCGCCAGTACGATGCGCAGCGCCTGGGCGGCGTGGCCGTGGAGCTGAAATCTCACCTGCCCATCGAGCGGCAGGCCCACGTGATCGGGGCCACCTGGCTCGACCAGCAGTTGATCGGCGGTGGCTCGGGCCTGGGCGACCTGGGCTTTGGCGGCGACGCCAAGCAGGCCATGCGGCAGCGTGCCGACTTCCTCGAAGAGCAGGGGCTAGCCCAACGACACGGCCAGCGCGTCATCCTCGCCCGCAACCTGCTGGGCACGCTGCGCAATCGGGAACTGGCGCAGGCCGCCAAGGACATTGCCGCCGAAACCGCCCTGGAGCATCGCCCGGTAGCCGACGGGCAGCGCGTGGCCGGTATCTACCGGCGCTCCATCATGCTTGCCAGCGGGCGCTTCGCCATGCTGGACGACGGCTTGGGTTTCACGCTCGTACCTTGGAAGCCCGTCATCGAACAGCGGCTGGGCCAATCCCTGGCTGCCACAGTCCGCGGCGGGCATGCCTCCTGGGAACTCGGTCGCCAGCGCGGCCCGTCCGTCGGCTAAAGATCGAATTAATTATGCGTGCGCATATATGCACATATAATATGTTGCCACCTGACCCCGACAGCCCCGACAGAAGATGAACGACCCGACCCAAGAAGCACTGCGCACCCAGGCCATCAACTCGGCAATAGCCGTGCTGGACGACCCGCTGTTCAAGGCGTTGCAGGAAACCTCGCGTGTCGCCGTCCTGCGGCAACTGATGCTGCTTGGCCGGGCGGACGTGGGACAGATCGCGGAGAAGCTGCCGCAGGAGCGTTCGGTGATTTCGCGGCACCTGCAACTGCTGTTGGAGGCCGGGATCGTGCGCATGGAGCGCGCAGGGCGTCATCGCATCTACGAGGTAGACGGGCCGGCGATCATGCACAAGTTCGAGGTGATCTTGCGTGAAGTTGGCCGACTCGCGCCCTATTGCTGCCCTGCGAACGGGGCTAGGAACAAATGATCGTTCGCCCCTTTTTTTGTTCATTGTGTGCATGTATGCGCATATATAGATGATAAATTGACCATGAAGATATTGCAGACCCTCGTCATCGGCGGTGGCCAAGCTGGCTTGGCCACGGGCTGGCACCTTGCGCAACGGCAAATTGACTTCCTGATTCTGGAAGCCTCCGACCGCTCCGGCGGCGCGTGGCGAAGCTACTACGACAGCCTGGAGTTGTTCTCGCCCGCTGGCTACTCCGCGCTGCCCGGCCTGCCGTTTCCGGGGCCGCAAAGGCGCTACCCGCACCGCGATGAAGTCGTGGGCTACCTGGACGAGTACGCGCATAAATTCCGGCTGCCGGTTCGCGTCGGCGAGAAGGTGGTGAACGTCGTCCGTGATGGTGACGCATTCGAGGCGGTGACGGCCAGCGGCCAACACTACCGCGCCAAGACGCTTGTCGCAGCCTCCGGCGCGTTTGGCATGCCCCATGTTCCGGCCATCGAGGGACAAGAGCAGTTTCGTGGGTGCATGCTGCACAGTGCCGAGTATCTGAATCCCAAGGGATTCCTGGGGAGCCGCATCGTCGTGGTTGGCGGCGCGAACTCTGCCGTGCAAATCGCCACGGAGCTTGCCGGTGTTGCCCGCGTGAAGCTGGCCACCTTGCAGCCGATCCGCTTCTTTCCGCAACGCATCCTCGGACTGGACTTCCATTTCTGGGTGAAGTGGACGGGCCTGGAGCAAACGCGCTGGCTCAACGACCAGAGCACGCCGGTACTCGACAACGGCAAATACAGTCACGCAATCAAGACCGGACGGGTGCAGCGCCAGGAAATGTTCACCCGCATCACCGAGCGCGGCGTGATCTGGCCAGATGGAACCGAAGAACAGGTGGATGTTCTGCTATTCGCCACGGGCTTCCGCCCGAATGCCTCCTATCTCCGGGAACTGGGCGCTGTCAGCGCCGACAACCGCCTGGCACAGCAGAACGGCATCGCCCAAGGCATTCCCGGCCTCTACTTCGTGGGCTTTCCACGGCAGCGCAACTTCGCATCCGCCACTCTGCGCGGTGCGGGCGCCGATGCGGCGCACATCATGCCGTACCTGATTGAGTACTTGCGCGAGAGCGATCAGCAAGTCGGCAAGGCGAACACGACAGAGGCCAGGACGCCATGAACTCGATGCTTGGCTTGCCCTTCATCGCGGCTCGTGATCCTGCACTTGTGACCGCAGACTCATGCACCACAGGGAGTGCCCTCCATCCGGCCAGGCACCGCCCCAGGAGGGGATTTTTTCGGTTGCTGCTTGATACCTTGATGGACAAGGTATATAGTTACGCTCATGGTTAAATCGACGACTTCCCTCAAGACCGTAGAGCGCACACCGGTGGACTATACCGACCGGTTGTATTGGAGCGGCATCATCAAGATGAGCCTGTCCAAGTTCTTCATCCTGAGCGTGCTGCAAAAGCGGCCCATGCACGGCTATGAGATCGCACGTGAAGTGGAGTGCTCGACCCAAGGTTGTTGCGCACCTACCGAAGGCACCATCTACCCGGTGTTGCGTGAGTTCGAGCAGGGCGGCTATGTCACCGCGCATACCGAAACGGTCGCAGGCCGTGGACGCAAGGTTTACACGTTGACCGACAAGGGCCGCGAAGCCTTCACGGTGGCGGTAGATGCTTGGATGGAGGTGGCTGCGCACATCACCCGTCAGTAATGGCGTTTTTTTTTGAATACAGGCATTGACCATCTATGTATTGACGTACCATCTATCGACCATCGATACATAGACCATAAGTAACTACATTTCCGTTTTCACCGACCTCTCGAAAGGAGCCCAAATGCCCACCATCGAAATCTTCGAGCCCGCAGGATGCTGCGCCACCAGCAGCGTCGTGATCGACCAAGCCGCGCTGCACTTCAACGCCGACATGGATTGGTGCAGGCAGCAGGGGCTGGAGATCAAACGCCACAACCTGCTGAAAAATCCGCAGAGCTTCGTCAGCAATCCGCGCGTCAAGGAATTCCTTGACGTATCGGGCACGCAGTCGCTGCCGCTCACGCTGGTCAATGGCGTGATCGCCCTAACGGGCCGCCTGCCGAACCGCGAGGAACTGGCTCGCTGGTCTGGTGCCGAGTCCATGCAGGCCGGCAGCACGCCGCCAACGCCCTGCTGCAACCCTGCCGCACGCGCCTGAGTGCCAGGCCCATACCCACATTACGGAGTACCTCATGCCATTCAAATTTCTACACGATGCACCGCCCTTTCTGTTCTTTACCGGGAAAGGTGGTGTAGGGAAAACCTCGTTGGCTTGCGCCACCGCCGTGCATCTGGCAGACGCCGGTAAAAGGGTGCTGCTGGTCAGTACCGACCCCGCTTCCAATGTCGGTCAAGTCTTCGACCAGACGATCGGCCACCAGGTCGTTGCCATTGCCCAAGTGCCGGGGTTGTCGGCATTGGAGGTTGATCCGATGGCAGCTGCGCAAGCGTACCGGGATCGTGTCCTCGATCCGGTGCGCGATTCGATGCCGGCGGAGATCGTGCAAAGCATCGAAGAGCAATTGTCCGGATCGTGCACGACTGAAATCGCCGCGTTCGACGAGTTCACCGGCTTATTGACGAATCAAGCGTTGCGCAGCGACTTCGACCATATCGTTTTCGATACTGCGCCCACCGGACATACCATTCGCATGCTGGAGCTTCCCGGTGCATGGTCCGGCTATCTCGAAAATAATCCCGATGCTGCCGCGAACCTGGGGCCATTGGTCGGCCTGGAAAAGAAACAGAGTCAGTATGCCGATGCAGTCAAAGCTTTGGCTGACTCTGCGCAAACCCGTTTGGTGCTGGTCGCGCGAGCGCAGTCGTCCACGCTCAAGGAAGTCTCCCACACTCATGACGAACTGCACGGCATTGGCTTGACCCGCCAGTACCTGGCCATCAACGGCGTGCTTTCCCAGCAAGCGGCCGAGGGCGATCCACTGGCCGCCACGATCTTCGAGCGGGAACAGCGTGCGCTGGATCAGCTTCCCGCGAATCTCTCCACGTTGCCGCAGGATCGCCTGCCGCTCAAGCCGTTCAACCTGATGGGCGTGCAGGCCCTGCGCATGCTGCTGGGCGAGCAGACCGACGGGCCATTGGAAACCTTGCATGCCCAGGCGGCGGCGACCTTCCCGGCCTTGTCGCAACTGGTCGATGAATTGAGTACGCAAGGACACGGCCTGGTCATGATGATGGGCAAGGGCGGCGTGGGCAAAACCACCGTCGCGGCGGCAGTCGCCGTCGCCTTGGCGCAGCGTGGCCATCAAGTACATCTGACCACATCCGACCCGGCCGCCCATCTGTCGTACACGCTCGACGGCAGTCTGAAAAATCTGGCGGTCAGCCGTATCGACCCGAAGGTCGAAACCGAGAACTACCGCCGCTTCGTGCTGGAAAACCAGGGCAAGGGATTGGATGCGGAAGGGCTGGCGGTGCTCGAAGAAGACCTGCGCTCGCCCTGCACCGAGGAAATCGCGGTATTCCAGGCGTTCTCGCGCATCGTCAAGGAAGCTGACGAGCATTTCGTCATCATGGACACGGCGCCCACCGGACATACGCTGCTGCTGCTGGACGCCACCGGTGCCTACCACCGCGACATGGTGCGGCAGATGGGCAAGCCCGGCGAGCAGGTCGTCACGCCGATGACCCAGTTGCAAGATCCCGCGAAGACCAAGGTGATCGTCGTGACCTTGGCGGAAACCACGCCGGTGCTGGAAGCGGTGAATCTGCAACACGACTTGCGCCGCGCGCAGATCGAGCCTTGGGCCTGGGTGATCAACAACAGCTTGGCTGCCGCCCGTCCGGCATCGCCATTCCTGGTGACGCGCGCCAACCGCGAACTGCCGTTGATTGCCGAAGTGCGCGGCCAGCATGCCCATCGCTTCGCCATGATTCCGTTGCAGGCGCAGGAGCCTGTCGGCATCGACTTGTTGGGCCGCATGGCTGCCCACTGACCTTAAACCCTTCAACTCAAAGGAAGACAGTCCATGAACAATCAAGCTCCAACCCTGGAACGGCGGATCGAGGAAGTTCAGCACTACTACGGGGACACCTTGACGGATAAGCAAGATTTGGCGACCAATGTCTGCACAGCGGACGAGCCGCCGTCAGACGCCATCAAAGCCATCCTGACGCAAATACACGACGACGTGCAGATGCGCTTCTACGGTTGTGGTGCGCCCTTCCCCCCGCTGCTGGAGGGCGCAACCGTGCTGGACTTGGGCTGCGGCGGCGGACGCGACTGCTTCGTGCTGTCCAGTCTGGTGGGCGAGCGAGGCAAGGTCATCGGCGTGGACGCCACAGCCGAACAGATCGCTTTCGCGCAGAGCTATGTGGAGCACCACCGCAAGGTCTTCGGCCACACCGAAAGCAACGTCCGCTTTCTGCAAGGCAATATCGAAGCCTTGGATCAGCTCGACCTGCCGCCGGAGAGCATAGATGTCATCGTTTCCAATTGCGTGATCAACCTGTCGATGACCAAGGCCGATGTGCTGGCAGGCATGGCCAAACTGCTCAAGCCTGGCGGCGAAATCTACTTCGCCGATATCTTCTCAGATCGCAGGCTAGCCCCTGAGTTGAAAGACGATCCGCTTATCGTCGGCGAGTGCATCGGTGATGCGCTGTATTTCGAGGACTTCGTGCGCTTGGCACAGGCTGCCGGCTTCCTTGATGTGCGAGTTACCGCCAAGAGCCTGAAAACCATCGCCAATCCCGCCATCGAAGCAAAGCTCGGGGGTGCCAAGTTGTACTCGATCACCTTGCGCCTGTTCAAGATGGATTTGGAAGACCGTTGTGAGGATTACGGGCAGGTTGCCATCTACAAAGGCAACCTGCCGGAAGCCCCCGACCGATTCGTGCTGGACAACGGCCATGCTTTCGATACCGGTCGGGCGGTACCGGTATGTCGCAATACGGCCGACATGATCAGCAAGAGTCGTTATCGCATCTTGTTCGATGTGATTGGCGACGGCCGCCGACACTATGGCCTTTTCCAGTGTGGTACGCCGCAGATCGAGTCAGTGCCGACGCTGGCCGATGTGGGCGTTTGCGGCCCCGCTGGGTGCGGATGCTAGGAGCCCCCATTTTGCGTGCAACACGAAGTGAGATCAGGACGGCCGATCATGTCTTCCTGATCTCGGCGTTTTCAAGCGAAAGAGGATAGGAATGCTGCGTAAAAGGGGCGCTGCATTGAACAAGAACGGGTAGTCCACGGAGGAGTTCGTATGCTTCCTACACAGTGGAAATATTTTCTGTCCGAATTGATTGGGGTTTTCGCGCTGATTTTTATCGGGGCGGGCGCAGCGATACTGAGCAAGCAAGGTGACGCGGTCAGTTATCTCGGCGTTGCGCTTGCATTTGGGGTCAGCGTGACCTGCATCATTGGCGGTATTTCGACGTCAAGCGGTGCCCACCTTAACCCCGTGGTGACACTTTCGCTCTGCGCTACTGGCAGGTGTTCGTATAGATGCCTGCTCTATTACACCATCGCGCAAATCATTGGAGCCTGTCTGGCGTCGGCCGCTTTGTTCGCCCTCTTCGGGCAACGGATCGAAGCGGGCACCACCCGAATCGGCACCGGCGTCAGCCTGGCGAACGGTTTCATGGTGGAGACAATTCTGACTTTTTTCCTGGTTTTGACCGTGCTGCGAACGACCAGTGCACTGATCATTGGTTCGGTGGTGTTCTTGGGCGCACTGGTCGGTGGACACATCACAGGCGCAGGCATGAATCCGGCGCGAAGTTTTGGGCCTGCGCTGTTCAGCCATCACTGGGAAAACCACTGGATCTATTGGCTGGCACCGTTATCCGGGGCGCTGCTCGCTGTCTTGGTTTTCGTCTTGATGGACAAACCCGCCGCGCTGCCGAAATGCAGCGATGCAGAATCGAAGAAATCGTGAGCGGCCATGCAATTACGACATCTGCGTTACTTCATTGCAGTCGCTGAAGAACTCCACTTCGCCCGCGCCGCCGAGAGACTGCATATCGAGCAGTCACCGCTGTCGCGCACTATCAAGGAGTTGGAGGAAGACTTGGGTGAACAGTTGTTTGTCCGAACCAGCCGAAGCACGCGCCTGACGCGGGCGGGCAAGCTGTTTTTGGAGCATGTTCCGCGCGTGTTCGCTGCCTTGCAGCAGGCCCGCGACAGCGTGAAGGCTGCGGCCAATGGCTTCCACGGCCAGTTGCGTATTGCCCTGTCCGATGGCATCACGCCGCCGCGCCTACCGACCTTGCTCGCACTTTGCCGACAGGAGGAACCAGAAGTCGATATCCGGCTGTTTCAGGTGCCCTTGTCGCAGCAAATCAAGGGGCTGCAAGACGACTTGTACGACGTGGGCTTCGCGCAATCGGATGAAGTAGGCGAAGGTATCGCCGCCGAAGCCGTGTGGAATGACCCGCTGATGGTGGCGGTGCCAGCACGCCATCATTTGCTCAAGCACCGACGCATCCCGCTGGATGAAGTGCTGCACTTTCCGCTGGTTCTCTGCGACCCGCAAGCATGTGAGGGCTACGCGCGACAGGTTGAACGTGTGCTGCGCCGCTCTGACCGTGAACCTCTGATCGTCGAACGTGTTGCCTCATTCGACTTGATGATGGTGGTCGTATCGGCCGGCTTCGCCCTGGGGCTGGCTGGTGCTCCGCATATCGTGTCCAACCGGGAACCTGGCGTTGTGGCCCGGCCCTTGGCGGGCCGCTCGCCAATGCTGACAACCTACTTGTTGCGACGCGAAGACGAGCGTTCGGAAGTGTTGTCCCGATTCATCGAACGGGTGCAGGCGATCGACTTGCCCGAAGGCGTGAGGCCCGTGCCGCCACCTCAGTCCGAATCACAGGAGGAATTCGAGCTATGAAGCGAATAACACCTATGCTTGTGGTCGCCGTGCTAACGGCCTGCGGCCCGTCGGAGACACCCAAGCAGGCCAACGTACCGACCGTGGAGGAACTGGCTGCCGACCCGGCACGGTTGAAGGAACTACGCCAGCAATGCAAAACCGACCGCGCGACGCTTGGCGACGTGTTGTGCAACCGGGTGGCCGAAGCCACGCGCAAGCGGTTCTATGGCGACGGCAAGACACCCTACACGCCATTGGAAACGCCACCGAAGTTCTGATCGCAGTCTTTCGCAAAAAAACCTGTCTTCTTTGCCAACACGCCGCAGCGCGCTCGCGCCGGCGGTGTTTTTACTGGTTTCTTTGCAGCCTGAAACGATGCTTTTTGCATCATCTTGCTTCCGATAACGGTCTTTGACCGGCACTGACCCGGCACCGATTCTCACGCTATGCGGCACGTCCTTGTGCCGCTCTTGAACAAGGAATAGCGCAGGAATCGGAGGTCAGTCATGCAAGCTCAGGGCGTGCTGTTCGGGCAGATCGCCGCCGTCTTCGGCATCGTGATCGCCGGCGTATGGAGTGCAACGCAATGGACAGCCGCCGCCCTGGGCTATCAACTACGCCTTGGCTCGCCCTGGTTCGACTTCTTCGGTACGCCGGTCTATCACCCCTGGCGGCTGTTCGAGTGGTGGTTTTTCTTCGATGCCTACGCGCCGCATGTCTTCGATATTGGCGGGGCCATCGCGGGCGGTAGCGGCTTGGTGGCGGTGGTGGTCGCCATCGCCATGTCGGTGTGGCGCTCCCGGCAATCGCGCCTTGTCACCACATACGGCTCGGCACGCTGGGCCGAAGCGGATGACGTTCGCAAGGCCGGGCTGACGCAACCGGCTGGCGTGTTCCTGGGCAAATACCGCAACGAGTACCTGCGCCACGAAGGCCCGGAACACGTCCTGACCTTCGCGCCCACGCGCTCGGGCAAAGGCGTCGGCCTGGTGGTGCCCACGCTGCTTTCGTGGCCCGCATCCGCCGTCATTCACGACATTAAAGGCGAGAACTGGCAGATCACCGCCGGCTGGCGCTCGCATTTCTCACATTGTCTGCTGTTCAACCCGACCGATGCAAAGTCGGCAGCCTACAACCCGCTGTTGGAAGTACGGCGCGGCGCGCATGAAGTGCGCGACGTGCAGAACATCGCGGACATTCTCGTTGACCCCGAAGGGGCGCTGGAGAAGCGCAACCACTGGGAGAAGACCAGTCACGCGCTGCTGGTCGGAGCCATCCTGCATGTGCTCTATGCGGGCGAGGACAAGACGCTGCGCGGCGTTGCCAACTTCCTCTCCGACCCGGCCAGCCCGTTCGAGCTGACCTTGCACCGGATGATGACGACGAAGCACCTGGCCGATGCACCGCACCCGGTTGTCGCGTCCGCTGCCCGCGAAGTGCTCAACAAGTCGGACAACGAGCGTTCGGGCGTGTTGAGCACCGCCATGTCGTTCCTCGGCCTGTACCGAGACCCGACCGTGGCGGAAGTGACTTCGCGCTGCGACTGGCGCATCGCTGACCTGATCGCTTCCAAGCATCCCGTCTCGCTGTATCTGGTAGTGCCGCCCTCGGACATTTCCCGCACCAAACCGCTCATTCGCCTGATCCTCAACCAGATCGGGCGACGGCTCACCGAATCGCTCGACGGCAGCGACGGCATCGAGCGTCGCCACAAATTGCTGCTAATGCTCGATGAGTTCCCGGCGCTGGGCCGCCTGGACTTCTTCGAGACGGCGCTTGCCTTCATGGCTGGCTACGGCATTCGCAGCTTCCTCATCGCGCAGAGCCTGAATCAGATCGACAAAGCCTACGGCCAGAACCATTCAATTCTGGACAACTGCCATGTCCGCGTGACGTTTGCGACCAACGACGAACGCACGGCCAAACGGATCTCCGAAACGCTGGGTACCGCCACCGAACTGCGCGCGCAGCGCAACTATGCCGGCCACCGGCTAGCGCCGTGGCTCGGGCATCTGATGGTGTCGCGGCAGGAGACGGCCCGCCCGCTGCTGACGCCGGGCGAAGTGATGCAGCTTCCGACCGACGAATCAGTGGTCATGGTGTCCAGCGTGGCACCGATCAAGGCGAAGAAGCTGCGCTATTACGCCGACGCGAATTTCAAGAGCCGCGTATTGCCGCCGCCCGCGCTTGCGGCCGGGCAGTACGCCGATGTGCCACCGGCCCGGCCTGACGACTGGAGCGGCCTGGCGATCCCCTCTGTCCCCGCAGTGGCCACCAGTGCCGCCGCCGAAGGCTTGGGCTGCACCGCCGACGACGGCGGCCCGCGCCGCCAGCCGGAGCTATCCGAAGTCGCCGAATACAGCCCCGAACCGCAGCCCGCCGGCAACGACCTGGCGCTGCTCGATGACGACGACGACCTGCCGCTGCCCGGTTTTGCCTCTCTCCCCGGCCAGCTCGACCCAGCGATGCAGCGCACGGCCCGGCTGGCTTCCCTCGACCCCAACGACGGAATCGACCTATGAGCCAGTACCGCCTCAATCTGTTCATCCAGCCCGAGCACGCCAAGCGCCTCGAAGAACTGGCCGCCAAGAAAGGCGTGTCCAAGTCATCCATCGTCGCGGCGGCGCTCGCATCGTGGCTATCGCCCGATGCAGCCGATCAGCGCGAGGCGGCCATCGCCAAGCGGCTCGATCGCCTGTCGCGGCAGACCGAGCGCATGGAGCGCGACCAGAACATCCAGATCGAAACGCTGGCGCTGTTCATTCGCTACTTCCTGACCGTCAGCACGCCGGTTCCCGAAGCCCATCAGGATGCGGCCCGCGCCCAAGGCAAGGCGCGTTTCGAGCAATTCGTGGAGCAACTTGGCCGCCACCTGCTGCGTGGCCGAAGCCTGGTGCGCGACGTGGTGGAGGAACTGCATCCCGACCCGGTGCGGATGGACGACGCGGCGGCGCTGGCCGAGGCCCACGAACGAACAGCGGAGCGTGCCTTATGAGCGCTGTTCCGCAGACCCCACCCGAACGCTCATCCACCGCGGCCTCACTGGATCGCCGTATCCAGATGCTGCGCACGGCAATGGGGCCAGTCATCGCCGCCGCGCTGGCCGACCCGGACGTGGTGGAAATCATGCTCAACCCCGACCGCACCCTTTGGGTGGATCGGTTGTCATCGGGCCGCACGCCGCTGGGCGTGGAACTGTCCGAAGACGATGGCGAGCGCATCATTCGCCTGGTGGCCGCGCACGTCGGCGCGGAAGTGCATCGCGGGCGGCCATTGCTGACCGCCGAGCTGCCCGAAACCGGCGAGCGGTTCGAGGGCATCTTGCCACCGGCCGCGCCCGGCCCGGCCTTCGCGCTGCGCAAGCGTGCCGTGAGCATCATCGGCCTAGATCACTATATCGCCGACGGCATCCTGACCACAGGCCAGGCGGACTTCCTGCGCCGCGCGGTGCGCGAGCGCCAGAACATCCTGATCGCCGGGGCAACGAGCAGCGGCAAAACCACACTCGCCAATGCCTTGCTTGCGGAGATCGCCGCCACCGGCGACCGCGTGCTGGTGCTCGAAGACACCATCGAACTGCAATGCGCGGCCCGCGACCATGTGCCGCTGCGCACACGCGCTGGTGTCGTGTCCATGACCGAGCTGGTGCGCGCCACGATGCGCCTGCGCCCCGACCGCGTGATCGTCGGCGAAGTGCGCGGCGGTGAAGCCCTGGACTTGGTGAAGGTGTGGGGCACCGGCCACCCTGGCGGCATCGCCACCATCCATGCCGGTTCCGCGCTGGGCGCGCTGCTGCGCCTTGAACAGTTGATTCTCGAAGTGGCGGTGAACCCGCCGCGTGCGCTGATCGCCGAGGCGGTCAACGTCGTCATCCACATCGCCGGACGCGGCCGCAAGCGCCGCGTCGAAAGCATCGCCCGCGTCGTCGGTTTCGACGGTGTGGGCTACCGCCTGGCGGACGCGCTGGAAACACCGTTTCCCGAGCTGATGCCGGTGCCTCTCGCAGCCGATGCCGCTGCGCCTTCCCCGTCCCCTGATCAACCTGGAGAACTGCCATGACGCAGATGCACGCTTACGCTTTCCGCTTTTCCGTAAATCCGCTTCCCCACTTGTCCGGCCTCGCGCGGCTGCGCAGTCTGGCCCGCCCTGCGGGGCAAGGGCTGCTGCTGGCCGCGCTGCTGCTGTTCCTGGCCGGAACGGCGCAGGCCGCCGGTTCCTCGATGCCGTGGGAAGGCCCGCTGCAATCCATTCTGGAGTCGATCCAGGGGCCGGTGGCACGCATCGTCGCGGTCATCATCATCATCGCAACCGGCCTCGCGCTGGCCTTCGGCGACACGTCGGGGGGCTTTCGCAAACTCATCCAGATCGTCTTCGGTTTGAGCATCGCGTTCGCCGCGTCCTCGTTCTTCCTGTCGTTCTTCAGTTTCTCCGGCGGGGCGGTCGTATGAGCGGGCCGGACAGCTTCGCGGCCGGCTTCGAGGTGCCGCTACATCGCTCGCTGACCGAGCCGATCCTCATGGGCGGCGCACCGCGCACCGTGGCGATTGCCAACGGTACGCTGGCCGCCGCCGTCGGGCTGGGCCTGCAACTCTGGATTCCCGGTGTCGTGCTCTGGATCGTCGGCCACTCGCTGGCCGTGTGGGGCGCGCGTGTCGATCCGCAGTTCATGCAGGTCTTCGCCCGGCACATCAAGCACAAGCCGCTGCTGGACGTGTAGGGGGATGCCGCCATGCTGAACCTTGCCGAATACCGCCAGCGGCCCGCGCTGCTGGCCGACTGGCTTCCCTGGGCTGGGTTGATCGCGCCGGGTGTCGTCTTGAACAAGGACGGCAGCTTTCAGCGTACAGCCCGTTTCCGTGGCCCCGACCTCGACAGCGCCACGCAGGGCGAGCTGATCGCCACCACGGCGCGGCTGAACAACGCGCTGCGCCGGCTGGGTTCAGGCTGGGCGCTGTTCGTGGAAGCCGAGCGCCAGCCAGCGGCGGACTATCCGCATTCCGACTTTCCCGAACCGCTGTCCTGGCTCGTGGACGAGGAACGCCGCGCCGCCTTCGAGGAATCGGGCAACCACTTCGAGAGTGTCTATCACCTGACGCTGGCCTATCTGCCGCCCGAGGAATCCCGCGCCCGTGCGGCCAAGCTGCTCTACGAGCACGCGCCGGGCGATGGCGTGGACTGGCGCGGCCGGCTCGATGCCTTCGTGGCGGAAACGGATCGGGTCTTTGACCTGCTCGATGGCGTGATGCCGGAAATCGCCTGGCTGGACGATGCCGCGACGCTGACCTATCTGCACGCCACGGTTTCGACGCGGCGCTACCGGCTGGCCGTGCCCGAGGTGCCTTTCCACCTCGACGCGCTGCTGGCCGATTCCGCCCTGGTCGGCGGCCTCGCGCCCATGCTGGGCGACCAGCACCTGCGCGTGGTGTCGGTGCGGGGCTTTCCGACTTCTACTTGGCCGGGCTTGCTGGACGACCTCAACCGCCTGGGCTTTGCCTATCGCTGGAGTACGCGGTTCCTCTGCCTCGACAAAGCCGAGGCGGAAAAGGAACTGGGCCGCCTGCGCCGCCAATGGTTTGCGAAGCGGAAGAACGTCATCGCGCTGCTGCGCGAAACGATCTTCCAGCAGGAAAGCCCGCTGGTCGATACCGACGCCAGCAACAAGGCGGCCGATGCGGACGCCGCCATGCAGGAGCTGGGCAGCGATCAGGTCGCCTTCGGCTACCTCACGGCCACGGTGACGGTGCTCGATGCCGACCCGGCCATAGCCGACGAAAAGCTGCGCATGGTGGAGCGCGTGATTCAGGGGCGCGGCTTCGTCACCATCCCCGAAACGCTCAATGCCGTGGATGCGTGGCTGTCGTCGGTGCCGGGCAATGCGTATGCCAACGTGCGCCAGCCCATCGTCTCGACGCTGAACCTCGCGCACATGATGCCGCTGTCGGCGGTGTGGGCCGGCCCGGAGCGCAACAAGCACCTGGACGGCCCGCCGGTGATCGTCACGCGCACCGACGGCGCAACGCCGTTCCGCTTGGTCACGCACATCGGCGACGTGGGCCACATGGCCGTGGTCGGCCCGACCGGCATGGGCAAGTCGGCCTTCCTGGCCGTGCTGGCGATGCAGTTCCGGCGCTATCTGCACTCGCGCATCTTCGTCTTCGACATGGGCCGCTCCATCCGCGCCACCATCCTGGGCCTGGGCGGCGAACACTATGACCTGGGTGCCGATGGCGGGATTGCCTTTCAGCCACTGGCACGGATCGACCAGGGCGGCTACCGCACCTGGGCCGCCGAATGGGTGGAAGGCCGCCTGCTGCACGAAGGCGTGACCGTCGGCCCGGATGAGAAGGCGGCCATCTGGTCGGCGCTCGGAAGCCTTGCCGGTGCGCCCGTGGAACAGCGCACGATGACGGGGCTTTCGGTGCTGCTGCAATCGAACGCGCTGCGCCAAGCACTCGCGCCCTATGTGCTGGGTGGCGCGCACGGCAAGCTGCTGGATGCCGACCGCGACCGGCTGGGCAGCGCGGACGTTCAGTGCTTCGAGATGGAGGAACTGATGGCCAGCCCCGCCGCCGTGCGGTCGGTGCTGGGCTACCTGTTCGCCCGCTTCGATGACCGATTCGACGGTGCGCCCACGCTGCTGATCCTTGATGAATCCTGGCTGTTCTTGGATGACCCGGTATTTGCAGCGCGTATCCGCCAGTGGTTGAAGACGCTGCGCAAGCGCAATGTCAGTGTCGTCTTCGCCACGCAAAGCCTGGCGGACATTCAGAACTCCAGCATCGCGGCGGCCATCATCGAAAGCTGCGCCGTTCGGATTTTCTTGCCCAATCCGCAAGCCACCGAGCCACAGATTCGCACGATCTACGAGGGCTTCGGCCTCAACAGCCGGCAAATCGAGATCGTCGCCACCGCGCAGCCCAAGCAGGACTACTACTACCAATCGCGCCTGGGCAATCGCCTGTTCGACCTCGACCTGGGGCCGGCCGCGCTCGCCTTCGCAGGCGCATCCACACCGCAAGACCAACGCGACATAGACCGCGTGCTGACGCAGGCCGGCGCACCCGGCTTCGCCGGCGCGTGGCTGCGCCATCGCGGCCTCGATTGGGCCGCCGACCTGCTGCCGTCCTCACCGGCGGCGGCTTCTTTCCTCGCTACTCAACCGCTGGAGGTTTCGCCATGAAGACCCGTGTGCTTTCCGTTTCGCTCGCCGCCGCGCTGTCGGTGTCGCTGCTGGCCGTGCAGCCCGCATCGGCGCTGACGGTGTTCGACCCGTCCAATTTCGTGCAGAACACGCTGACCGCCGTTCGCACGCTGGAGCAGATCAACAATCAGATCAACCAGCTTCAGAACGAAGCGCAGATGCTGATGAACCAGGCGCGCAACCTGACGAAGCTGGACTTCAACATCGTCAACCGGCTGCGCTCGACGCTCGCCACCACGGAACGCCTGATTGCCGAAGCGCAAGGGCTGGCCTACGACGTGCAGAGCATGGATGCCACGTTCTCGCGCCTGTACCCGGAGCAGTACGCCGCCACCATCAGCGGCGACCGCATGGCACAGGACGCACGCGAACGCTGGAAGAACACGCTCGACGGCCTGCACACCGCGATGCGGATGCAGGCGCAGGTGTCGCAGAACCTGGCGCAAGACGAAAGCGCGCTGGCCGACCTCGTGAGCCAGAGCCAATCGGCCACGGGTGCTTTGCAGGCCATGCAGGCGACGAACCAGCTTCTCGCCTTGCAGGCCAAGCAGTCCATCCAGGCCCAGCAACTCCAGATCACGCAAGACCGGGCGGCCTCGCTGGAACTGGCTCGGCAGGCGGCGGCCACCGAACGCGCCCGCGAAGTGCGGCGGCGCTTCCTCGGCACCGGCACGCCGTACACGCCGCAGACCGTCAATTTCTACAACAACTGACGGGAGGCGGCCATGCGATGCGTTCCTGTCCTGCTGGTCGTGCTGCTGACCGCGTGCGGCCAGTCGTCCGACCAGCAAAGGGCCGAAGACCTGGCCGCCACCTTGGCCGCCGATCCCGTGCGGCTCAAGGCGCTGCGTGCCCAATGCGCAGCCGACCGGCAAGCCGCAGGCGAAGACACCTGCCGCGCCGCCGCCGAAGCCTTCCGGCGGCGCTTCTTCGCCGGCCAGACCGGGCCAGACGAATACCGGACGCTGGCCGAACTGCCGCCGATCCCGGCGAGCTTCGACACGCCCGCCGACGACGCGCCGGAAGGCGATGTGCCGTTCGCGGCTACGGAGGACGCGCCATGAACGACGTGACCATCATCGACAGATTCCTCCATACCTTCTCGCGCTACATCGACTCGGGTTTCGGGCTGCTGCAAGGCGAAGTCGCGTTCCTGACGGCCACGCTGATCGTCATCGACATGACCATCGCGGGCCTGTATTGGGCCATGAGCCATGCGACCGGCCAGGGCGAGGACGTGATTGCCAAGCTGCTGCGCAAGGTGCTCTACGTCGGAGCCTTCGCCTACATCATCGGCAACTTCAACTGGCTCTCCGGCATCGTGTTCCGGTCATTTGCGGGGCTTGGTATCACTGCCACCGGCTCCGCCATCACGATGGAGAACTTCTTGCAGCCGGGCCGGCTGGCGAAGACGGGCATCGACGCCGCCGCGCCGATCCTCGACCAGATCGGCGACATGGCCGGTTTCCCCGAAGTGTTCGTGAATCTCGACCCTATCGTGGTGCTGTTCATCGCCTGGCTGGTGGTGATCCTCTGCTTCTTCGTGCTGGCGGTACAGCTTTTCATCACGCTGATCGAGTTCAAGCTGACCACGCTCGCCGGCTTCGTCTTGATTCCGTTCGCGCTCTGGAACAAGACGAGCTTCCTGGCGGAAAAGGTGCTCGGCAACGTGGTTTCGTCGGGCATCAAGGTCTTGGTGCTGGCGGTCATCGTCGGCATTGGCTCGGGCCTGTTCGCGGAGTTCCAGGTTCATCCCGGCGAACCTTCCATCGACCATGCGCTGGTCGTGATGCTGGCCTCGCTCGCGCTGCTGGCGCTGGGCATCTTCGGCCCTGGCATCGCCACGGGCCTCGTGTCCGGTGCGCCGCAGCTTGGCGCGGGCGCGATGGCCGGCGCTGCCGTCGGCGCGGTCGGCACGGGCGTTGCCATCGGTGCCGCCGCGACCGGCGTGGGCGGTGCCGTCATGGCGGGCGCACGCATGGCCCCGGCCGCCGCCAAACTGGCGGGCAGTGGCGCACGCGCCGCCACGTCGGCGGCCAGCAACGCCAAGTCTGCATTCCAGGCCGGTTCCGCCGCAGCGGGCGGCGGGGCCAAGGGCGCGGCTGCGGGCCTCGGCAACGTCGCCAAGACCGGCACGCAGGCCGCGGGCCGCCGCGCTGCATCGGGCGTTTCCGCTGCCGGGCAGAGGGTGGCCGATTCCTTCCTTGCTGGCTGGAACGGCGCGGATGCCGGCGCTGCCGGTTCCGGCCAGGCCGCCGCAGGCGAAGGCGCGGACAGCGCACCGAAGCAGGAGCAACCCGCCTGGGCCAAGCGGATGCACCGCCGCCAGCAGATCACCCATGCCGCGACCACCGCCGCCCACACGCTGCGCGGTGGTGACGGCGGCGGCTCGGGGCAAGGCCCGAGCCTGCGCCCCGATGAATGACGCGATACCTGACCACCAAGGAGAACCCCTATGCGATTCAAACGCCCGCAGGTGCGCTATGCCGACACGCCGCAGCCTGCCACCCCGTACCAATCCGCCGCGCAGGTGTGGGACGACCGCATCGGCTCGGCCCGCGTCCAGGCCAAGAACTGGCGATTCATGGCCTTCGGCTGCCTCACGCTCGCGCTGCTGATGGCGGGCGGCCTGGTGTGGCGCTCGGCGCAATCCATCGTCACGCCCTATGTCATCGAAGTCGATCAGTCGGGGCAGGTGCGCGCCGTCGGCGAAGCCGCCACGCCGTACCGGCCCGCCGATGCGCAGATCGCGCACCACCTGGCGCGCTTCGTGACGCTGGTGCGCTCCCTGTCCATCGACCCCATCGTGGTGCGGCAGAACTGGCTCGACGCCTACGGCTACACCACCGACAAGGGCGCGGCGGTGCTCAACGACTACGCCAGCAAGAACGATCCATTCGCCCGCATCGGCAAGGAGTCGGTGACGGTGCAGATCACCAGCGTTGTCCGCGCCAGCGACACGTCTTTCAACGTGCGCTGGATGGAACAAAGGTTCATCAACGGTGCGCCCGCTGGCACCGAACGGTGGAACGCCGTGCTTTCCACTGTCCTGCAAACCCCGCGCACCGAACAGCGCCTGCGCAAGAACCCGCTGGGTATCTACGTCAATGGCCTGTCGTGGAGCCGCGAACTGGATTCTTCCGAAGGAGCCAAGCCATGAACGCACTTTTCCGTAAATCCGTCTTGCCGGTGATCCTACTTGTCCTTGCTGGCTGCGCCTCGCAGGGCAAGCCGCCGCCGTCCATCTCGCTCAATGAGCCGGTGCAGGCGCAGCCGCTACCGGAGCCGCCTGCGCCGGTAGAAGTCGTTGCCGTGCCCGAGCCGCTGGCGCTGCCGGCGCAGTTGAAGCCGCTGCCCAAAGCGGACACGGCCCCGACTGCACCGGAGCCTGCCGACGAGAAGGTTCGCGTGTCCCGCGCCAACGCCGAGGCACGCATCGCGCCGACCCGCGAGGGCTACGTCAATGCGATTCAGGTGTGGCCCTTCACGGACGGCGCGCTCTATCAGGTCTATGCCGCGCCGGGGCGCGTGACCGTAGTTTCACTCCAGCCCGGCGAAGAACTGGTGACGGTGGCTGCTGGCGATACGGTACGGTGGATCGTGGGCGACACGTCCAGCGGCAGCGGCGACGCGCTGCGCGTCAATGTGCTGGTCAAGCCCATCCGCTCGGGCCTCAAAACCAATCTGGTCATCACCACCAGCCGCAGGACGTACCTGCTGGAACTGACCTCGACGGAAAAGGCGTGGATGGCTTCGGTGTCCTGGGACTACCCGAAAGACCGGATGCTGGCCTTGCAGCGCCAGTCGCAGGCGGCCAGCGCCGCCGCGCCAGTCGATACCGGCTTGTCGCTGGAGAAGATCCGCTTCCGCTACGCGGTCAGCGGCACCAATCCGCCGTGGAAGCCGCTGCGCGCCTTCGATGATGGCGAGAAGGTCTATATCCAGTTCCCGCAGGGTATAGCGCAAGGCGAGTTGCCGCCGCTGTTCGTGATTGGCGCGCAGGGCGACGGGCAACTGGTGAACTACCGTTTCCGCCCGCCGTACTACATCGTGGATCGGCTGTTCGGCGCAGCCGAACTGCGCCTGGGCGGTGATGGCGGCGACGTGGTGCGTATCGAACGCACGGATGGCGTGGCGCGGAGGAACTGACCATGAGCCAGGACGACACCCCCGACCTCGCCACGCCACAGGCGGGCAAGGTAGCCCCGGAAGCGGTGGCACTGCGCGCCCAGCCGCGCCCGGTCACACGTCTGAACCGGCGCACGCTGGCCATCCTCGCAGGCACCCTGTCGGTCGCAGTGCTCGGCGCGCTGATGTGGTCGCTGCAACCGCAGCGGCGCGGTGCGGGCGAGCAGACCGAGCTTTACAACGTCGATCGCGTGTCGAAGTCCGAAGGGCTGGATGCGCTACCGGCCGACTACTCGAAGCTGCCGCCGCCATTGCCAGCATCGGTGCCAGAGCTGGGGCCGCCGCTGCCGGGCGATCTTGGCCCGGCCATCGTGAAGTCGCAGCAGCCGGTGACGGCCGCCTACGCGGCCCCCGGCCACGACCCCAACGATGCGCTGCGCAAGGAAGCCGAAGCGGCGGCGGCCTCATCAGTGTTCTTTCGCTCGGGTTCGCAGAAGGTCGCGCCGGTGGCGCAGACGCAAGCCGCCGCCGCGCCGGGCTTCGCCGCCAATGCGGCCTTCGACCCGCTGGCAGCCGGGCCTGCCTCGACGGCGGCCCAGCCCACCGACCCGACCGCCGTGCAGAACCGGCAAGATCAGAAAGAGGCGTTCCAGAAAGCCGGAACCACGGAAACCCGTAATTCCGGCAATCTGACCCTGCCGGCTTCGCCGTATCAGGTCATGGCCGGAACGGTGGTCGCAGGTGCCTTGGTGACGGGTATCAAGTCGGACTTGCCGGGCGACGTGATCGCCACGGTGACGGAGCCGGTCTATGACACGGCCACCGGGCGCTTCCTGCTGATCCCGCAGGGATCGCGCATCCTGGGCAAATACAACAGCCAAGTCAGCTACGGGCAGAGCCGCGTGCAGGTGGTGTGGAACCGGATCATCCTGCCCGACACGTCATCGCTCACGCTCGACAACCTGGCCGGCACTGACCCGGCTGGTTATGCCGGGCTGGAAGACGAAGTGGATTACCACTGGGGCCGCATCTTCGCAGGGGCGGCGCTGACCACGCTGCTTGGTGTCGGTGCCGAGCTGGCCGCGCCAGAGAACCGCCAGGACGGCAACCGCATCATCATCGCCGGGCGCGACAGCGCCCAGGACAGCATCAATCAGGTCGGCCAGGAGATGACCCGGCGCAACCTCAACATCCAGCCCACCTTGACGGAGCGCCCCGGCTTGCCGGTACGCATCATCGTCAACCGCGATCTGGTGCTGCGACCGTACCAGCCGCTTTTCTTCAACCGGGGGACTTCACGATGACGACGCGCAAGTTGCGGCTGGGGCCGCTGCCGAAAACGGAATCCACGAAGCTGACCTTTGCCTGCCCGGCCAGCCTGAAAGCCGACCTCGACCGCTACGCCACGCTGCACGCGCAGACCTACGGCGAGACAGTCGATGCGGCGACGCTGATCCCGCACATGCTCGAAGCCTTCATGGCGGGTGACAGAGGATTCAGGAAGGGACGCGCGGGCAAGGCCGCGCCGCCGAAGCCAAGCTGATGAAGCCGGCTTCCGCTGGTGGCCATCCCTCGAACGCGCAGCCCAAGGTTGCGCGTTCTTCGTTCTGGAGGACGGCGACCGCTTGGGCTATGATGGCGAAACGTGGTCGCCGTCTGCTGGCAATCGTCCCCGATGCAGCACGCTCCGGCTTTCTACCGCGACGCTCTTATGTGGCTCCCAGCCCACAACGCCGCAGCCCCACAAAGCGGCCCGAAGTAGAGCTAAACCCGCGCCCCGTATAGACTTCCGGCCATCAGGCTGATTTCAACAATCGCTTGACACCGGTAATTTTTTAGGGGGTAGCGGTCCTGGCAACCATCGGCTAGGGAAGTGTCGTCTTGGCGCCTGGCATCAAAAGCGGGTTCTCAGCATCAGCGAGAAATTGCGTTCTTCACCCAGGTTCGCCTGCCCATAGCCGCCTGCCGCCCAGTATTCCTTGTCGAACAGGTTGTAGACGTTGCCGTGCAGCGTCCAGTTGCGGCCCTGCACCCGGAAGTCCTGGCTGAAGCCGAGGTTGACCAGGGTTCGGGAAGGCACGTTCAAGGTGTTGCTGTCGTTGGCGAACGATTTGCCGTGGTAGCGGACATTGCCGTGCAGTTTGAGGCCATCGACGCCCGGCACCCGGTACTGCGCGTTGGCGACGGCCAGCCATTTGGGCGCGTTGGCCGGCCTGTTGCCGCGCAGCGCCGCATTGTCGTCGGACACCTCGTCGAGGCTGGCGTCCAGCCAGACGGCGGCTAGCCCCAGGTTCAGGTGCCGGGTGGCCTGCCAGGCGGCGGAAAACTCCGCGCCCTGGTAGATGCTCAGGCCATCCTGGGTCAGGTAGCGGCCGCCGTCGCGCCAGACGATGATCTGGTTGGCATGCTCCATACGAAACAGCGCCGCCGTGTAGTCCACGCCACCGGCTTCCCGCTTGACGCCCACTTCGTACTGCCGCGATACCGTGGCATCCAGCACCGTGCCGGCATTGACGAAAATCGCGTTCACCCGGCCACCGGCCTCCAGGCCTTCGACGAAACTACCGTAGAGGCTGGTCCGGGCATCGGGCTTGTAGATCAGCGCCAGCGTCGGGCTGACATTGCGCGTCCGGTAGCCTGAATCCGCCGACGGGTCGTCGTCCAGATCCTTCACCCGGTAGTCGGTGAAGCGCAGGCCCAGGATCGCCTGCCAATGCGGGCCGAAATGCACCGTGTCGCTGACGAAGGCATAGGTTTGCCGGGTGTCCGAGCTGAGCGGCCCCAGGGAGAAGTCGGCCGTCCGGTTGGTGCGGAAGGTCTGCGTCTGGTACAGGTTGCCGAGGAAATCGAAATCCGAGTACCACTCGTTGCTCCAGGTGACCTTTTCCCGCTGTAGCCCCAGGCCGGCGACGACTTCGTGCCGCAGGGGGCCGGTTACGAAGTCTCCCTGCAACATGGCCTGGGTGAACAGATTGTCCAGCTTGCCGGCATAGTTGTAGCCATAGCCGGCGTAGTCGCCATCCGCGTTCAGGAGTTCGGCGAACGACTTGTTCGAGCGGTGTTCTTTGCGCGAAAAACCCACCTGGTACTTCAAACGCCAGCGCTCGTCGATCTTCCACTGGAAGCCGGTGGTCGCCAGCGTGGTTTCGGTTTCGTACCATGCGTTGTCAATATTGACATCGCCATAACGGTAGGTGGGGCGGGGCAGGCGCCCCGCGCTGGCCGCGGCATCGTAGTTGTCGATGTAGAACTGCATTGGTTCGCCGGTGTTCCGGCTTTTTTCGTAGACCACGTTGCCAAACCAGTGCAGCGCCGAGCCAAGGGATTTGTCCAGCGCCAGCGCGCCCACCGTCCGGTCGATGCGGCTCTCGTTGTAGGCCTTGCCCTGTTCGGTGGCGATGTTGACGCGTACCCCGAAGCCATCCTCCGTACGCCGGCTGATGTCCGCATGCGCGGAGAACAGGCGCGGGTTGCGGTAGCCCACGCCCACCTCGGTCTCGTTGGTGCTCTTGGCGCGTTTGAGTTGGTAGCTGAGGGCGCCTCCCGGTATCCCGAAGCCATACATGAAGCCGGTCAGACCCTTGAGCGCCGTCACGCTCTCGACCACCTCGGTGGGAAAGTCGCTACCGTAGTTATGCATCGTGGGGATGTCGTCGATATAGGTGTTGCGTACCCTCAGCCCGCGGATCTGTGTGCCCCACCAGTTGGTGGTCGATGCCGATGTGGGCGAGTAGATCGACGCATCGTTCACGAAAATCTGCCCGATGGTTCTGGCATCCCGCGTGACGATCTCCTCGCTGCTGACGACCGTGATGGAGAAGGGGGTGTCCAGGACCGATCTGTCGCCCAGGGCGCCGGTTGTCACGTTTTTGGACAGGTAGGCCAGCGGCGAGTCGGACGGGGCGGCGCCGGCGGTCACCGTCATCGGGGTCAGCACGGCCTCCCCATCCTTCGTCCGCACCGGCGCCGGCCGCACGCTCAGGGTGCCGCCTTCGGTGACGACCAGTTCCAGCCCGGTGCCGGCCAGGGCTTGGCGGGCGGCGTCAGCGGGACTGAGATTGCCGCGCACTGGTGCGGCGGTCTTGCCGGAGATCAGCACCGGATCGGCGGACAGGCGCTGGCCGCTGTCGCGGGCGATGCGGGCCAGGGTGTCGGCCAGCGGGGCGCTGGGGAGGTCCCAGGCGCGGGGGGCGGCGGCTTCGACGGCGGTAGGGCCGGCGGTGCTTTGGGCGGCGGCCGTCAGGCTGGCGAGGGCGAGCGATACGGCGATGGCGCAGCGCAGCGGGTGGGGCCGGCGGGCGCTGGGGCGGTGCTTGCGGGTCATGGGGTTTCCTCGGCGGGGGTTGAACATGGGCTGAACGCGTGGGTTCAGTAGTCATGTCCAACGAGGCCGGCGAAACCCCTCATGGTCTTGAAAAAAATCCCGGCATGCCGGATTCGGTCATTGAATTGAGAGGGGCTGCGGCCGAGTGTCGAAGCCCTTCTTGAGGTCGGGCATTTCCCGCCGGATTTACTTGATCCGGTAGTCAGTCCGTCTGATCGCGTTCGATAAAAGTCGCTTGCACGGTTTGAATCTGTCGGTAGAGACCAGGCAAGTCGTTTTGTATGGTTTTCCAGACGATTGCCAGGTCGACCTTGTCGTAAGCATGGGAAACACGGTTACGCATCGTATACATGACCTGCCAGGGAATCTCATCGTGCAGCCTGGCGAACTCCGGGGCTACTTGCTGGACGTTGTTCGACGCTTCGCCAATGATTTCGATATTGCGAATAACCGCATCCTAAATCAGTTCGTTGCCCAGAAAACCATTTCCGTCAATATCCAGAGTGTAGCGTTCGATACGTTCAATGGCCCGCAGAATGTGTTCGAGGTAGTCCGGTACGCGCCCCTGTTTTTTCATACGGGTACCGCTTCCGCAAGCACCTCGGCACGGAATTTTTCGGGAAGCGCATTGGGCGTGAGCACGTCGACCGATATGCCAAGCAGGCGCTCAAGTTCCACCTGTATGGCGGCGACGTCCATCAGGGTGGTTTCCGCCGTCGGTTCGATCAGGATATCCAGATCACTGCCTTCGTCGTCCTGGCCAAGCAGGACGGAACCGAATACGCGTGCGTTGCGAGCACGATGGGCGGCGACCACTTGCCGAATCGCGGCACGGTTCGATTGGAGCGCATCGGAAGGTTTCATTCACGGACTCCTCAAAGCACTTTGGAGGATACATGACTGGCAACATTTCAGCATGTTCCGGCGCTGGCGGATGCCAGCTTTAAAGGTGCTTTTATCGGCCCTCAGGCGCTTATTCCGACTCGCTGCGATGCTCAATCAGCGTGACCAGCGCCCCATAGCGCCGGATGGCGATGGGCTGGGTTTCGGCCAGCGACAGCAGCGTGGCGTCCGGGTCGTCGAGCGGGAAGACGCCGTACACGCGCAGCGCGGCGGCTTGGGGCGAGACGCGCAGGTGGCCGCGCTTGTAGGGGCGCAGCGCGTTGACGACTTCGCCCAGCGGCTGGTCGCGTACGTCGAGCTGGCCGTCGGCCCAGGCGGCATGGATGGTCGCAGAGGCGGCCAGGGGCTGGATGCGGGTGCCATCGAAGCGCGCCGTGCTGCCGGCGTCGAACACTTGCTGCGCGCCGCTGGTGGCAGTGAGCTGCACGCGGTGTTCGAGCACGGCGAGTTCGCTGTGGGTGTCGAGTTGCCGAACGCTGAAGCGGGTGCCGAGGGCGTGGGCCTGGCCGTGCAGGGTCTGCACGACGAGCGGGCGGGCCGGGTCGGGGGCGGTATGGATGAGGATTTCACCCTTGCGCAGGCGCAGCAGGCGCATGGAGGCGCTGTATTCCACGTCGACCGCGCTGCGGGCGTTGAGCACCAGGGTGCTGCCGTCGGCGAGCTGCACCTGCCGGCGTTCCCCGGTGGCGGTGTGCAGGTCCGCGGCCAGGGTGCCGAGTGGGTGCTGGCGGTTCAGCGCGTAGCCGCCGAGGCTCATCAGGAGCAGGGCGACCGCGCTGTTGCGCAGGGCCTTGCGGCGCTGGGGGGTGGTCAGCGCCAGGCGGGCAGCGCGGCGCTGGCCGGGGAGATGGCTTTCCGCTTCGCGGAGGGTGGCGATGGGCTGGTGGAGCAGGCCGGAGATCGTCTGCCAGGCGTTGCGGTGGCGCGGGTCTGCATCCAGCCAGGCTTCGAAGGCGCTGCGGTCTTCGGCGGTGGCGCTGCCGGAGTCGAGCCGCACCAGCCAGTCGATGGCGCGTTCGGTGATGGGGTCGAGCCGTCGGGCGGGAGTGTTCATGGGCGTACGGAGGCGAGGTGCGCCGTGGTGCCGTCCGGCATGGCGTCGAGGCTGGCGAGGTAGCAGTGGGTGAAGGCCAGCTTGACGTCGCGTTCGATGGTGGCCACGGAAACGCCCAGGCTGCGGGCGATCTCCACGTGGGTCATGTCTTCCAGGCGGTTCATCAGGAAGGCCTTGCGGGTACGCAGCGGCAGGCCGCCGAGCAGGCGGTCCAGGGTTTCGATGGCGTCGCGCACCAGGGCGTAGTCCTCGGCCGAGGGAGCGTAGCTTTCCGGCTGTTGGGCCAGGGCTTCCAGCCAGGCGTTTTCCAGGCTGCGGCGGCGCCAGAAGCTGTACAGCACGCGCTGCGCCAGGGTCATCAGGAAGGCGCGCGGTTCGTCGAGCCTGCCGAGTTCGTTCGAGCCGAGCACGCGCACGAAGGTGTCCTGCGCCAGGTCGGCGCCCTGGTGGGGGCAGCCGACCTTGCGGGAAAGCCAGGCGTGCAGCCAGCTGTGGTGGTCCCGGTAGAGGGCGTCGGCAGTCTGCTCTGGAGAGTGGGTGGGCGTGTGCATAGGGCTTGGGCGCATGCGGCGGCCAAGCGATGATATTGAGAACAATTCATATTCACAAGAGAATATGCCGCCGGCAGGCTGCCCGGGCTTGCCATGCGGTGCGTCAGGCCAGGCTCAGGCCCAGGCCACATCCCCGCACAGCACGCGCTTCTGCCCGCCGATCTGCACGCAGATCGATACCGTCACGCACAGCACCGCACTGGAGATGCACAGGTAGGGGCGGGTGATGCAGACCCGGCCGGGGGTTTCCATGGCGCGGCGGAAGTAGGGGCGGCGCGACCAGCGCGAGTGGGCGGAGTTGTCGCCGTGCGGCACGACGCCTTCGGCAGGCGGTTCGCCGTGGGCGGGGATGTTGCGGCTGATCTGGAAGCCTTGCTCGTCCAGCAGGTAGCAGCGCAGCGCCTGGGGCTGGTGCAGGAAGAGTTCCAGCGCTTCTTCCTGCGGACGCCTGCTGGCCAGCAGCGTGGCGGCATGGCCGATGGCATTGACGTAGGGGGCGATGCGCTCGCGGTAGTGCAGGGTGTCGTCGGCCTGCGAGGTGTCGTAGGCGGCCCAGACGGCGTCGATGGCGGCGACGGTGGGCCGCGGCTCGGGACGTTCGCCGCTGGGGCGGCCGAAGAAGTAGCCCTGGGCGAAATCCACGTCGGCGGCCATGGCGATGCGCGCCTGCTCGGCGGTTTCGATGCCTTCCAGCAGGACCAGCGAGCCGGCTTCGTGCAGCAGTTCGACGATCTGCGGGAGCAGGCGGCGGGCGGCTTCGTCGTCGGCGGCGCGCACGGCGAAGTCGCGGTCGAGCTTGACGATTTCCGGTTTCAGCCGCCATACGCGGTCGAAGTTGGAATGCCCGGCGCCGAAGTCGTCCAGCGCGATGCGCAGGCCGAGTTCGCGCAGGTAATGCACGCTGGATTCGAAGGACGAGTCGTCGGTGAGCACGTCTTCGGTGATTTCGATGACGATGCGCTCGGGCGGCAGGTGGAAGGTTTCGCGGATGGCACCGATGAAGCGGGTGCCGTCGGTGGCGCCGATGCTGGAGAAGGCCAGCGGGTGCATGTTGAGGAACAGGTAGCCGTCCAGTCCGTAGGCGGTGGCCTGGCCGATGTGCAGGTAGCGGCAGCTGCGGTCCAGGCTGACCAGTTCGGCGGCGTTGTCCGCTTCGCGCAGCAGCACGGGGGGCGGTATCGGGGTGCCGTCCGCCGCGCGGGCGCGCACCAGGCCTTCGTAGCCTACCACGCTGCGGTGGCTGAAGCTGACGATGGGTTGCAGGTGGCTGGTCAGCGTGTAGTCGGCCCAGTCCAGTTCCAGACGGTCGCCGCTGCGGCGTGTGGAGGCGTGCAGCGTGGCGAAATCGACGATGGGGGCGTTGGGTGGTCGGGACATCGTGATGCGGACTGGGCGGGCAGTTCTGGCGGGGCGTTCAACGATACCCCAATCGTTATAATCGCGCATGATTTGCGTCGGGAGTTCGTTGTGCCGCTAGAGTTTCCCTGGGTGCCGGCCGTTGTCGCGGCGGTTTGCGTGGCGCTGCTGGTTCTGGCGGTGTGGTCCGCGTTGCGTGTCGCGCGCCTGGCGCGCGAACTGCCGGAAGTGCTGGCCGCGCGCCAGGATGCGCGGCTTGCCGAACTGCTGGGAGCGCTGCGCGCCGAACTGGGCGAGCGCCATGCGGTGCAGCGCGAGGAAGTGGCCTTGCGCTTGGCGGAGCACAACGCGCGCACGCTCAACGGGCTGGAGCGCATGCGTGCCGATCTGCTCGGGCAGACGCTGAAGTCTCTTTCCGAACACGCGCGCGCCGACCGCGAACTGCTGGAAAGCGGCCTGCGCCACGCGGGCACCCAGCTCGGCGCGCACATCGAGACGCTCACCCGCACGGTCAATGAGCGCCTGGAGGCCATCGGCGGGCAGGTCAACCAGCGCCTGGACGAGGGCTTCCGCAAGACCAACGAGACCTTCGCCAGCGTGATGGCCCGCCTGGCGACCATCGACGAGGCGCAGAAGAAAATCGACGGGCTGACCCGCAACGTGGTCAGCCTGCAGGAGCTGCTGGGCGACAAGAAGGCGCGCGGTGCCTTCGGCGAGGTGCAACTGGAGGCGCTGGTGCGCAACGCGCTGCCGCCCGAGGCGCGCGAGTTTCAGGCCACGCTGCCCAACGGCACGCGGGTGGACTGCCTGCTGAAGCTGCCGCCGCCCACCGGCAACGTGGCGGTGGATGCCAAGTTTCCGCTGGAAAACTACCACCGCATGCTCGACGGTGCACTGGCCGAGGCCGACCGCCGCGCCGCGCAGGCCGCTTTCCGCGCGGACCTGCGCCGCCACGTGGATGCCATCGCCGCCAAGTACATCCTGCCCGGCGTCACCTCCGATGGCGCGGTGCTGTTCCTGCCCGCCGAGGCGGTGTTCGCCGAGGTGCATGCCTACCACGCGGAAGTCATCGAGTACGCGCAGGCGCGTCGGGTGTGGATCGTCTCGCCGACCACGCTGATGGCGGTGCTGAACACCGCGCGCGCGGTGCTCAAGGACGTGGAGACGCGCCGCCAGATCCACGTGATCCAGGACGCGCTGGGCAAGCTGGCGAAGGATTTCCAGCGCTTCGACGAGCGCATGAACGCGCTGGCGCGCCACATCGAGCAGGCCGGGCGCGACGTGCAGGAAGTGCAGATTTCCAGCCGCAAGATCAGCGCGCATTTCCAGCGCATCGAATCGGCACGGCTGGAGGAACCGGCGCAGGAGGAAGAAGGCGGCGAGGGGGCTCAGCCGCCGATGTAGGACATCTCGATCCTGCGCTGCCCGGTGGTGTGGGCAGAGCGGATTTCAGAGTAGCGGTCCTCGCGCTGCCGCCACACCTGGGCGATGGCGGTGTCCAGCATGGCGTCGTCGGCGCCGTTGCGCAGCAGGGTGCGCAGGTCGTGGCCCTGCTGGGCGAACAGACAGGTGTACAACTGCCCCTCGGTGGACAGCCGGATGCGTGTACAGGACGCACAGAAGGCCTGGGTGACCGAGGAGATCACGCCGATCTCGCCCTTGCCGTCGGCGTAGCGCCAGCGCTCGGCGACCTCGCCGGTGTAGTTGGGGTCCGCCGGCAGCAGCGGAAAGACGTCGTGGATGCGCCGCACCACGTCGGCCGAGGGCAGCACCTCGTCCATCTTCCAGCCGTTGGACGCGCCCACGTCCATGAATTCGATGAAGCGCACGATGTGCCCGCTGCCGCGAAAGTGGCGGGCCATGTCCACGATGCCGTGGTCGTTGGTGCCGCGCTTGACCACCATGTTGATCTTGATCGGCTTGAGCCCGGCGGCGTCGGCCGCGTCGATGCCTTCCAGCACGCGCTGCACCGAGAAGTCGGCGTCGTTCATGCGGCGGAAGGTGGCGTCGTCGAGCGAGTCCAGGCTGACCGTGATGCGGTGCAGGCCGGCCTCGGCAAGCGGGCGGGCGAGCTTGGGCAGCAGCACGCCGTTGGTGGTCAAGGTGATTTCCACGCCGTCCAGTTCGGCCAGCATGCCGATCAGCCGGTCGATGTGCTTGCGCAGCAGCGGTTCGCCGCCGGTGATGCGGATCTTGCGCACGCCGCGGGCGACGAAGCGCTTCGCCACGCGGGCGATTTCCTCGAAGCTGAGCAGGTCGGCGCGCGGCAGGAAAGGGTAGTCCTGGTCGAATACCGCGCGCGGCATACAGTAGATGCAGCGGAAGTTGCAGCGGTCGGTCACCGAGATGCGCAGATCGCGCACCGCGCGGCCGCGCCGGTCGCGCAGCGGACCTTCTCCCGGTTCGCGGGTGCTGTGGGCCGGTAGGGTGGGCAGGGAGCCCGCCTGCTGGATGGGGATGACCTTCATGCCAGGATCGTGTGGCGCGCGCGCCGGTGGTTGTTGGAGATGGTTGCTGGAAGGGGCGGAGGGCCGTGGCGCTGCGGACCTGCCTCGATTATCGATAGCCGCCCGAAGCGTGGCAAGGCGGGCGGGGGAGTACCCCGGAAGAGGTAGTCGGTCGGCGAGTGAGAGGCGGCCGGCGTTCAGGCCAGCACGTTGAGGATGCCGTCCAGGCCGCTGTGGTCCAGGCGGCAGTCGGCCATCTCGCGCAATACCGGCTTGGCGCGGTAGGCCACGCCGAAGCCGGCCTCGCGCAGCATCGGCAGGTCGTTAGCGCCGTCGCCCACGGCGATGGTCTGCCCGGCGCGCAGGCCCAGCGCGTCGCGCGCGTGCGTCAGGTGGGCGGCCTTGGCGGCGGCGTCGATGATCGGGCCGGCGATCCGGCCGGTGAGGCGGCCGTTGGCCACTTCCAGTTCGTTGGCCCAGGTTTCGTCGAAACCCAGGCGGGTCTTCAGGCGGTCGGTGAAGTAGGTGAACCCGCCGGACACCAGGATGGTGCGCAGGCCGGCGTTCTTCAGTTCGCGCAGCAGGCGTTCGGCGCCGGGGTTGAGGCGCAGGCGCTCCGCGTACACCCGTTCCAGCGCGTCCACCGGCAGGCCGGCAAGCAGGGCCACGCGGCGCGCGAGCGATGCACGGAAGTCCAGTTCGCCGCGCATGGCCGCTTCGGTGATCGCCGCCACCTCGGTCTTCACGCCGTGCAGGTCGGCGATCTCGTCGATGCACTCGATGTTGATCAGCGTGGAATCCATGTCGGTGACGAACAGGCCGAAATCGGCCAGCCGGCGGCCGGCCGGCACCCAGGCGAAGTCCAGCGCGGCGCGCGCGCACAGCGCTTCGACTTCGGCATGCGCACGGGCATCGGTCAGCCGCCAGGCGTTCGGGGCGATCTCCTCGGTGGCGCCGGCCTCGGTGAGCGCGGCCAGCGCCCGCAGGGTGGCGGGATCGACCCGCGTGCCCTGTACGACCAGATTCATGCGGGGCTTCCTTGGCGGCGGGGCGCGGCGCGCAGCACGGCGGCGGCGTCGCGGATCATCTCTTCGGTGGTCTCCCAGCTCACGCAGGCATCGGTGACCGAGCAGCCGTAGCGCAACTGCGTGAGGTCGGCGGGAATCGGCTGGTTGCCGGCCTCGATGAAGCTCTCGATCATCAGGCCGACCACCGAGCGGTTGCCGTCGCGCACCTGGTGGATCACGTCCTTCATCACCAGCGGTTGGAATTCGGGTTTCTTCCACGAGTTGGCGTGTGAACAGTCGACCACGATGTTCACCGGCAGCTTGGCCTTGGCGAGCGCCTGTTCGGCCAGCGAGATGGATACCGTATCGTAGTTCGGCCGGCCGCCGCCGCCGCGCAGCACCACGTGGCCCAGGCGGTTGCCGCGCGTGCGCAGGACGGCCGACTGGCCCTTGCCGCTGATGCCCAGGAAGCTGTGCGGGCGCGAGGCGGAGATGATGGCGTTGACCGCCACTTCCAGATCGCCGTCGGTGGCGTTCTTGAAGCCCACCGGGGTGGACAGGCCGGAGGCCATCTCGCGGTGGGTCTGCGATTCGGAGGTGCGCGCGCCGATGGCGGTCCACGCGATCAGGTCGCCGTAGTACTGCGGGGCGATGGGGTCGAGCGCCTCGGTGGCGGTGGGCAGGCCGACCTCGCAGACGTCGAGCAGGAAGCGGCGGGCCTTTTCCATGCCTTCGTCGATGCGGAAGGAGTCGTCCATGTGCGGATCGTTGATGAAACCCTTCCAGCCCGTGGCGGTGCGCGGCTTCTCGAAATACACGCGCATCACCAGCACCAGCGTGTCGCTGACCTCGTCGGCGAGTTTCTTCAGGCGGCGGGCGTAATCCAGCCCGGCCACCGGGTCGTGGATGGAGCAGGGGCCGACGACGACGAACAGGCGGCCGTCCTTGCGGTCGAGGATGTCGGCCAGCGCCCGGCGTCCGGCCAGCACGGCGGCCGCGGCGGCGTCGGTGAGCGGCACGCGGGCCTTGATCTCCTCGGGCGAGGGCATGTGGTCAACGGCGAGGATGTTGAGGTTTTCGGTCTGGGCGACGGACATGGCGCGCTCCGCGGGACGGCAAAGGGCGAGAATTGTACCGCGATGGCCGTCCGCCCGGCACGCGCGGCGGCGTTCCCGTATGGTTACAACTGCCCCGCTGTTGCCGTGACTAAGCCTAAGGTAGTATCGGCGGACACCCCCCGGCCGATGCCGGGCAGATCGACCCCAACCGGGAAAAGCCGGAACAAAAAAATGAAGCGTCTCCGCCACGCCCTCGCGGCGTTCGCCGCGCTGTTCCTGTTCGTGTCCGCCGTGCGGGCCGCGCCGGCGGGCGCGCCGTATCCGGTGACCTTGCCCGCGTTCCCCGCCGGCCCGCAGGTGCTCAGCACCGTCGCGCCGGACGGCGCGACGCAGCGCTACAGCATGGCGGATCTGGAGGCGCTGGGCACCTGGGAACTCACCACCTCCACCTTCTGGCCGGGCGACGACGGTACCTATCAGGGCGTGCTGCTGTCCGCGCTGCTGCGCGATGCCGGGCTGGCCGAGGCCGCCGCCGTGCGACTGGTGGCGCAGGACGGTTTCTCGCAGGTGATTCCGCGCGCGGACTGGGTGACCTGGCCAGTGCTGCTCGCCAGCCGGCGGGACGGCGGGGCGATGGCCCGGCGCGACAAGGGGCCGCTGCGCATCATCTATCCGCGCGAGATGGACGGCGCACTGCACGACGCCGTGTATCGCCTGCGCTGGATATGGATGCTCGCCCGCATCGAGGCGGTCGCCGAATGAATGCCCGATGAGCATGGCCACGCGCCTGTGGCGCCGCCGCTTCAAGCTGTTGACCGGTCTGGTGCTGGTGCTCGTGGCCGCCAGCGTGGTGCACCTATGGACCAAGGTGTCGCGCATCGAGAACGCGCTGCCGCTCGATGCGCTGCACAAGGAGCGCAGTTTCGCCGTGCTGCTCGAAGAGGTCGGCCGGCTGGAGACGGAACTGCGCCTCGGCGCGCTGGAGATCGATGCCGCCCGGCGCGAGCGTCTGGCCTTCGCGCTCGATCTGCTGATCCTGCGCCAGCGCGACAACCGCGACCTGTACGCCGGACTGCAACTGCCGGGCGTGGCGGAACTGCATCGCGATCTGGGGGCGGCGCTGGCCGGCGTGGACGAGACCCTGCGCGATCCGCAGCCGGACGCGGCGTCCCTGGCGGCGTGGGCGGAACGTTTCGGTGCGCTGCGCGAGCGCCTGCGGGCACTCAACGGCCGGGTGTTCGAGGCGTCCATCGGACAGGCGGTGACGCAGCGCGCCGACCTGGACCGCCTGCGCAACACCGTGTCGGCAATGATCGTGATGCTGGGCGGGCTGGGCATGGCGCTCGGCGTGCTGCTGGTGCGCCAGCAGCGCAACATCCGCGAACTGGAAAAGCGCGACCTGGCCCTGCAGGCCGCCGAGGTGGCGCAGCGCGAACTGCGCGAGCGCCTGGAGCGGATCACCGACAACATGCCCGGGGTCATCTTCCAGTACCGCGAGTGGCCGGATGGGCATTCCTGCTTCCCATACGCCAGCCAGGGGCTGCGCGAACTGTTCGGCGTCTCGCCCGAGGCCGCGGCGGCGGACGGCGGCGTGATCTTCTCGGCGATGCACCCGGAAGACCGCCCGCGCGTGATCGAACTCCTGCGCGAGTCGGCGCGCGACATGCAGCCCCGCCAGGTCGAATACCGCGTGATCCTGGACGGCGTGGAAAGCTGGCTGAGCAGCCACGGCACGCCGCGCCGCGAGGCCGACGGCAGCCTGCTGTGGCATGGCTACACGCACGACGTGACGCGCCGCCGGCTGGCCGAGGACGAGATCAAGCACCTGGCCTTCTACGATTCGCTCACCGGACTGCCCAACCGCCGCCTGCTGATGGACCGCCTGCGCCACGCGCTGGCCCTGTGCGCACGCACGGGCGCGCAGGGCGCGCTGCTGTTCATCGATCTGGACAACTTCAAGACGCTCAACGACACGCGCGGGCACGACTGCGGCGACACCCTGCTGCGCCTGGTGGCCGACCGCCTGCGCCAGTCGGTGCGCCTGGACGACACGGTGGCGCGCCTGGGCGGCGACGAATTCGTGATCATGCTGGAAGGGCTGGGCGCCCGCCCGGAAGAGGCCGCCACGCAGGCCGAGCAGATCGGCGAGAAGATCCTGGCCCTGCTGAATCTGCCCTACATGGTCGATGGGCAGGAATACCACGGCACGCCGAGCATCGGCGTGGCGCTGTTCGGCGATCGGGAAACGCGCGTGGAGGATCTGCTCAAGCGTGCCGATCTGGCCATGTACCAGGCCAAGGGCGCCGGCCGCAACACGCTGCGCTTCTTCGATCCGGCCATGCAGACCCTGGTGGCGGCGAATTCCGCGCTGGAGGCCGAGATGCGCCAGGGCCTGCGCCAGGGCGAATTCATCCTGCACTATCAGCCGCAGTTCGATGCCGGGGGCGCATTGATCGGCATGGAGGCGCTGGTGCGCTGGCAGCATCCGCAGCGCGGGCTGGTGCCGCCGGGCGAGTTCATCGCGCTGGCCGAATCCACCGGGCTGATCCTGCCGCTCGGCCAGTGGGTGCTGGAAACCGCGTGCGCGGAGCTGGCCGCCTGTAAGCCGGTGTGCGGGCGTCCGCTGGGCGTGGCGGTGAACGTCAGCGCGCGGCAGTTCCGCCATCCGGATTTCGTCGAGGCGGTGCTGGGCGTGATCGAGCGCAGCGGCATCGAGGCGGCGCAGCTCAAGATCGAACTCACCGAAAGCCTGCTGCTGGAGGACGTGGAGGAGACCGTGGAGCGCATCGGGCGGCTGAAGGCGCACGGCGTGGGCTTCTCGCTGGACGACTTCGGCACCGGCTATTCCTCGCTGTCCTACCTGAAGCGCCTGCCGCTCGACCAGATCAAGATCGACCGCTCCTTCGTGCGCGACGTGCTGAGCGACGCCAACGACGCGGCCATCGCCCGCACCGTCATCGCGCTGGGGCAGACGCTGGGCCTGCACGTGATCGCCGAGGGGGTGGAGACCGAGGCACAGCGCGACTTCCTCATCGAGCACGGCTGCGATGCCTTCCAGGGCTACCTGTTCGGCCGCCCCGCACCCATCGGGGAGTTGCGCTGTCTGGGCACGCTGCACTGATTCCCGCGCGGCTGCCGCGTCCGCGCGCATTGCTGCGATAATGGCGCCCCGCAGACGGCTCCCCAGGTTCACTCATGCCCATCCAGTGGTTCCCCGGTCACATGACTTCGGCGCGCAAGAAGGCCGCCGAGAACATGGCGTGCACCGACGTGGTCATCGAAGTGCTCGACGCGCGCATCCCCGAGGCCAGCTGCAACCCGATGATCCGCGAACTGCGCGAATTCCGTCAGCGCCCGTGCCTGAAGATCCTCAACAAGACCGATCTGGCCGATCCCGAGGCCACGCGTGCCTGGCTGGCCTGGTACGAACGCCAGCCCGGCGTGCGCGCGGTGGCGCTGTCGTGCAAGAAGCCGGGCGACGTGGCGCGCGTGCCCAGGCTCGCCCAGGCCCTCGCGCCGCACCGCACGGACGGCACCAAGCCGCTGCGGCTGATGATCATGGGCATTCCCAACGTGGGCAAATCCACGCTGATGAACGCGCTGCTCAACCGCCGCGTCGCCAAGGTGGGCGACGAGCCGGCGGTGACCAAGTCGCAGCAGACCCTGGATCTGGGCGGACACATGACGCTGACCGACACGCCGGGGATGATGTGGCCGAAGATCGCCCACGATGCCGATGGCTTCATGCTGGCCGCCTGCCACGCCATCGGCCGCAACGCGGTGATCGACGAGGAAGTCGCGGCGGTGCTCGGCGACCTGCTGCTGGCGCGCTATCCCGCTGCGCTGGTGGCGCGCTACAAGCTGAAGGCGCCGCCGGTCGACGGCCACGCGGTGGTCGAGGAAGTGGCGCGCAAGCGCGGCTGCCTGGTGCGCGGCGGCGGGCTGGATCTGGAAAAGGCCGCCAACATCCTGCTCACCGATTTCCGCTCCGGCGCGCTCGGGCGCATCAGCCTGGAGACTCCGGAAAGCCGCGCGGCCATGCTGGCGGCCGCCAGTGCCGCGCCGGCCACGGCGCAAGAAGAGGCCGACGATGAATCCTGAGCACGAAACCGACAAGCGCCTGACCGACCTGGAATGCCGCCAGGCCGAGGCGGAAGACCTGCTCGACGCGTTGAACACCACGGTGTATCGCCAGCAGCGCGAGATCGAGCGCCTGCAGGCGCAACTGCTGCGCCTGGGCGAACAGCTACGCGACCTGTCCGCGCGCGGCGGCCCGCCGCTCGGCCCGCAGGACGAGATCCCGCCGCATTACTGAGCTTCGGCGGCGGGGGCGTCCGCGGCTTCGAGCAGCGGCGCGCGCAGGCGTTCGAAGTCGCGCGGCGCGACGTATTGCAGGATTTCCTTGCCGCGGCTGTCGAGGGTCACTTCCAGCCCGTGCTCGGGGTACAGAAAGTGTTGCAGGTGGTCCGCGCTGGCCAGCCGCTCGGCCGGCCGGCCGAAGCGCGCGAGGATGACTTCCTCGTCCAGGTCGGCGGTGGGAATGAAGGTGATCGCGCCGATCGGCGCGTCCAGCGCCGCGGCCAGATCGTCGGCGTGCAGCGTGGCCTTGCGCGTGCTGCTGTCCATGTAGGCGCTGCGCACGGCGCGTTCGCGCATGGCATCCACGCGTTCCTGCGGCAGATCGGCGGTGAGCACCAGCTTGCCGGTGATGAAGCCGGCCCTGGCGTCGCCGTTGAAGGCTTCCAGCGAACCACGCCCGCCACTGGGCGTGACCACGGCGATCTCCAGATCCTTGCCGAAACGCGTCTGGGCTTCGCCCAGCGTGCTGCGGCCGAGCACGAAGCCGAACACTTCGGTGGCGCCGTCCTCGTGTACCTCGATCTGCCAGGGCAGCGAACCGGGCGGCGGGGCCTCGCTGGTATCGGCGAAGGGCAGGTAGAGCAGCGGCGCCAGGATGATCGCGGCCACGCCGGCAAGAATCAGCGGAATCGGTTTCATGAATGTCCGGGTTCGGTGGTGGTGGCGCCAGAGACCGGTGGCCGGGCGCGGTAGAACTGCAGCGGCGTGGCGGCGGCCTGCCTGAGCACGCTCTTCTTGATGCGGCCGACCACGTGCATCTCACAGGGCTTGCAGTCGAAGCGCAGGGTCAGGCGCTCGCTGCCGTTGACCAGCACCAGCGGCTCGGCGCGGATGGTGCCGGCCACGCCGATCACCCCGGCGGTCTGCTTCGGGCACAGGCTGAGGCTGTAGCGTACGCAGTGCCGGGTGATCATCAGGCTGACCTCGCCGGCTTCCTCGTGGCTCTCGTAGGCCGCCTCGATGACCCGCACGCCGTGGCGGGCGTAGAAGTCGCGCGCCTTGTGGTTGAACACGTTGGCCAGATAGCTCAGGCCGTCTTCCGGGTATTGCGGAGGCGGGGAAACCGGCTGCGCGCGCGGCAGGGGCCGGAAGGCCGCGGCGCGCGCGGCTTCCAGGCGCTCGACCGCCTCGCGGCGCAGGGCGTTGAGCGCGCCGGCGGGCACGAACCACGGGCGCGGCAGGTCGATGTCGATGCGCGTGGCGGCGAAAATGGTGTTGCCCAGGCGGTCCAGCCCGGCACGCAGCGCCTCGGCGGCGCGCTGCGGGTCGCGCGCGGGTTCGAATGCGCGCGCCAGCACGGCCTCCGCGCGGTATCCGTCGGCGTCGGTGAGGGCCAGTTGCAGGCCGTCGGGGTGCTCGGCGAGGTGCATCGCCACGTCGATGCGCCGCTCGGCGGAGCGTCCGGCCAGCAGGCGGTCCCAGGCGGTGTCGGTATTGCGCGAGATTTCCATGCCGGCGCGCAGATCCTTCAGACGGGCCATGCCGTCGGCCGGCCAGACGCGCCAGCGTCCGTCGGCAACCCGTTCCACCTTGTTGGCGCGAAAGCCGATCAGCTCGCGCTGCAGGTCGAAATAGGTCAGCCCGTCGCCGTTGGCCAGCGCGGCATCGCCCTCCAGCTCGAAGGCGTCGCGGCTCACGCAGGTGACGTGGCCCACCGGCAGGCCGGCCCAGGTTGGCGCGTCGAAGGCGCCGATGTCGGCCTGGCGGCCGTTGACGAAGTAGTCGGTGGCGCCCCGGTTGTAGCTGCGCTGCGGGTCGGGGGTGAAGTGGTGGACGCTGTGTCCGCTGGAGGCGCGTGCCAGTTCCGGGCGCTGTTCCAGCAGGCGGTCGAGCAGGCGGCGGTAATGGGCGGTGAGGTTCTTCACGTAGCCCATGTCCTTGTAGCGCCCTTCGATCTTGAAGCTGCGCACGCCGGCGTCGATCAGCGTGGCGAGGTTGGCGGACTGGTCGTTGTCCTTCATCGACAGCACGTGGCTTTGATGCGCCACCACGCGGCCCTGGCCGTCGAGCACGTTGTAGGGCAGCCGACAGGCCTGCGAACAGTCGCCGCGGTTGGCGCTGCGCCCGGTGTGCGCATGGCTGATGTAGCACTGCCCGCTGTAGGCCACGCACAGCGCGCCGTGGATGAAGAATTCGATGGCGCAGCGCGCGGGGTCGAGCGCTGCGCGCACGGCCTGGATCTGCTTCAGGGTGAGTTCGCGCGCCAGGACGATCTGCGAGAAGCCCACGTCCTGCAGGAAGCGAGCCTTTTCCGGCGTGCGGATGTCGGTCTGCGTGCTGGCGTGCAGCTGGATGGGCGGCAGGTCGACTTCGAGCAGGCCCATGTCCTGCACGATCAGCGCGTCGGCGCCCAGCTCGTAGGCCGCCCAGGCGGCACGGCGGGCTTCTTCCAGTTCGTCGTCGCGCAGGATGGTGTTGAGGGTGACGAACACGCGTGCGTCGAAGCGGTGCGCGTGGCGCGCCAGACGTTCGATCTCGCCGAGCGGATTGCCCGCGCCGGCGCGCGCGCCGAAGGCCGGGCCGCCGATGTAGACCGCGTCGGCGCCGTGGTTGACCGCCTCGATGCCGATGTCGGCGGTGCGCGCCGGAGAGAGCAGTTCGAGGCGGGCGGCGGGAGATTCGCTGTGCAGCATGGCCGGCGGGCCGCTCAACCCTTGCCGCCGGCTTCGCGCTCCTCGCGCGCGACCGCCGACAGCTCGCGCAGATACCAGGCGGCGTAGGCGAAGCCGGCGAATGCGAGCAGCGCGCTATACAGCAGGGCGCCTTCGAGGCGCGCGCCGGCCAGCACGTTGGCGACCACGACGTAGCAAAGGTACAGGGCGGCGGCCAATCCGCCGAGAACACGGATGAGGGCGAAAGTCTTGCGCTGGCGAAGGGTCGCTTGGGGCATGGCGGCGGTTCGATGGAGCAGGGCGGACAGCATACGGCCTTTGCGGGGTTTCGTCAGGCTCCATGTGCCGTTCCGGGCGATGAAGGGGAGGTGGACTGACGATAGTGATAGACGATCCGAGTCTTAGGAAATGACTTTTCGCCGCGGGAAAAGGGCGCGGGTAAGATACGAGGCCATAGCAATTGGAAATGATTTCACCATGAATCGGTTAAACTCTTCAATGACGGTGGGAATGCGCCTGGCGCTCGGCTTCGGCCTGGTTCTGGCGATGTTGGTGGGTCTGACGGCCACCGGGATCCAGGAGGTGAACTTCGTCGATGACACGCTGACCCGGATCACCGAGGTCAATGCGGTCAAGCAGCGCTACGCGATCAATTTCCGTGGCAGCGTGCATGACCGGGCGATCGCCCTGCGCGACGCGACCCTGGTCCGCGACCAGACGGAGCTTGCCGCGGTGCTCGCGGAAATCGAGCGGCTGAGCCGTTTCTACGCAGAGTCCGCCGAGGCGCTCGATCGCCTGCTGGCCGCGGAAGCCGACGGCGAGCGGGCCGAACGTGCCATCCTGGCCGGCATCAAGGAGATCGAGGCGCGTGCGCTGCCGCTCGTCGGGCGCGTGCTGGCCGAGGCCCGCGCCGGCGAGCGGTTCACCGCGCAGACACTGCTGCTCGACGAGGCGGGGCCGGCGCTGAGCGAATGGCTGGTGCGCATCAACCAGTTCATCGACCATCAGGAAGACAAGAACCAGGCTGCCACCGCCAGCGCACGTACCGCGACGAAGCGCTTCGCATGGCTGATGGTGGTGCTGTGCGGCGTGGCCCTGGCGGTCAGCGTGCTGGTGGCCTGGCGCATCATCCACGGCCTGAAGTCCACGCTGGGCGGCGAACCCGACGTGGCGGCCGGCGTGGTGACGCGCATCGCGGCGGGCGACCTGGCCTCGCCGGTGGATGCCGCACGCCCCGGCAGCATGCTGGCCGCGGTGGCCGGCATGCAGGACAAGCTCGCCACGATGTTCCGCGAGATGGTCGAACTGGCCTCGGCGCTGTCCGACAAGGCGTATACCGTGGGCGAGGCCTCGCGCGCGGCGCAGGCCGCGGCCCGGCGCCAAGCCGAACTGTCGTCGGCCACGGCGGCCGGCATCGAACAGATGACCACGAGCATTGCCGACGTTTCGCAGGTGGCCCGCCGTACCGAGGACAATTCCGCGCGTACCTCGGCGCTGTCGCAGGAAGGCGTTGCGCTGGTCGAATCCGCGGCGGCCGAGATGGCGCGCATTTCCACCACCGTGCTGTCCTCGCTGGAGATGATCCGCCGCCTGCAGCAACGCTCCGAGGAGATCGGCAGCGTGGCCGGGGCGATCGACGAGATCGCCGACCAGACCAATCTGCTCGCGCTCAACGCCGCGATCGAGGCCGCGCGGGCCGGCGAGAGCGGGCGCGGCTTCGCCGTGGTGGCCGACGAGGTGCGCACGCTGGCCGGGCGCACCGGCCAGGCTACCGCCGAGATCGCCCAGATGATCGAACAGATCCGCGCCGATACCCGCCAGGCGGTCAGCGCCATGGAAACCGCCGCGCCACAGGTGGAAAAGGGCCTCGCGCTGGCCAATCAGGCCAGTGCCATGCTGGGCGAGATCCACAGCCAGGCAGCCAGTTCGCTGGAGCATGTGCATGAAGTGGCGCGTGCCACCGGCGAGCAGGCCGCGGCGGCGGCCGGGATCAGCGGCAACGTCGAGCAGATCGCCACGATGTCGGGCGAGACCAGCCGGGCGATGGAGCACAGCACGCGCTCGGCCGAAGAGCTGGAACGCATCTCGGCGCGCCTGAAGGATTACGTCGGACGCTTCAGGCTGAAATGAAACGGCCCCACGCTCACTGCGTTCGCTGCCCCCAGGGGGGGCTTCAGTACGCTTGAGGCGGCTCGGCGCGTACTGGCATGATCGGGGCTTCGGCCGGCGGCAGCCCGGCGTGACGGAGCCCGCATGAAGGACCGAATCGTATTGCTTGCCTTTCGCCTCGACGACCCGGCGCGCCTGCGCGCGCTGTTCGGCGATGCGGCCATGGAGCAGGCCCTGGCCGGGCTCGGCGAGGGCCTGGACACGCTTACCGACCGCGTGCTGAACCGCCATGCGCGCCTCGAACGCCGGCGCGACGATGCGCGGGGCTGCTGGAGCGGATGCTTCCAGCTGGCGTCCGAGGATTTCCCGCGCGACCCGGACGAGATCCGCGAGGCCGTCGAGGTCGCCGCCCGCCGGCTGGCGCATGAACTGCTGCTGCAGCTCTTCGGCGCCGGCAGCGGGCGGCAGATCGCCTTCCGCCTCGTCGTGCTGCCGTGGGACGAAGGTGCGCACACGGCCTGGGGCGCGCGGGCGCAGGCCATGCTCGCCGCCCGGCTGGAGGATGCGGCGGCGAGCAGCGGCGGAGAGCCGGCGGCTGAAGAAGTGGCGGAGATACTGGCCGGGCGCACGCTGCGCACCGTGCTGCAGCCCATCGTGCGCATGGCCGACCGCCGGGTGGTTGGCTTCGAAGCGCTCACCCGCGGGCCGGCCGGCTCGCCGCTGGAGCGTCCCGACCGCCTGTTCGACGCCGCGCACGCGGCCGGGCAGGCGCTGGAAATGGAACTGCTGTGCGCCGAACTGGCGCTGGAGCGCACCCGCGGCCGGCTGCCGGCCGGGCAGTTCGTCAGCGTCAACCTGGGGCCGGAGGCACTCGCCCGGGCCGTCGACGCGCTGCCGCTGCATGGGCGCAACGACGTGGTGATCGAACTAACCGAACACCTGCCGCTGGATCAGGCCGGTGCCCTGGCCGGCGCGGTCGAGCGCCTGCGCGCCGCGGGCGCGCTGCTGGCGCTGGACGATACCGGCTGCGGCTTCGCCGACCTGGACAGCGCGCGGGCGCTGGCGCCGGAAATCGTAAAGTTGTGCATCACGGTGATCCGCCACGCTGGCAGTTCGGCCCGCCAGGTGGAGGAAATCCGCGCCACCACCGCGCAACTGCACGCCCTGGGCTGCCGCGTGCTGGCCGAGGGCGTCGAGACGGAGGCGCAGCATGCCGCGCTGGCCGGCTGCGGCATGGAACTGGCGCAGGGCTGGCTGTACGGCCGACCGTGCCCGGTGGATGAGGCGCTGGGCGGTCTCAGATCCGCGCCTGCGCGGTGACCACGTAGCGCAGCGGACCGCCCGCGCGCACCGCGTCGAACGGCCAGCAGGTCACCAGGGTGAGCTGGCGGCCGCTGTCCGGTTGGGCGAGCGGGCGCGTGTCGCGGTGGTCGAGCACCTCGCGGTGGGTGACGAAGTAGCGCAGCACCTCGCCATGGGCGGTTTCCAGTTCCAGTTCGCTGCCGTCCTCCAGCCACTGCAGGAAGGCGAAATGGGTGTCGCGGTGCGCGCCCAGCACGCTGTTGCCGAAGTCGCCGGGCTCGGCGGTGCCGTACATGTGGCCGGGGCCGAAGGCCAGCGTGGCACCGTCGGCGCCGGCCAGCACGTACACCTCCACGCCCTGCGCGGGTGCGCTCAGGCGCGCCACCGGCCAGGTGTCCGCCCACGGCCAGGGGCGCGCGGGCGCGCCGCCGGCGCGGGTCTGCGCCCAGGCCTGGGCGATCAGGTGCTGGGCCAGCCAGGCCTTGGCGTGGATGTAGCCGGCCTGGCCGAACTGCCACAGCGCGGCGGCCAGCGCGAGCACCAGCGCGGCGCGCAGCAGCTGTGTGCGGCGCCGCGCGGCATCGCGCCTGCGCGTGTCGCCAAGGCAGTCGGGAGCGGGCCAGGCGCATTCCACGCCGAGGAAATCGCGGCCGTTGCAGTGGTGGCAGTTTGTCGTGGTTTTCATGGCGGTTCTCCGTGTGTTCAGGGAGCGGGATTCAGGCGAAGGCGTTGCGGCGGCGGGTGAGGGCGAACAGCAGGGCGCCCAGGGCGAGGGTCAGCGTGCCGCCCAGCAGGTGCATGCGCGCGCCGGTGGCGCCGGTGGGCAGTTGGCCGAAGACCTTTTCGTACTGCCAGCCGGCGGGCAGGTTGAGGGGCAGCTGGCCGCCCTGCAGCGGCGCGTCGGCCGGGCGCACCGGGGTCTTGTCCACCGCCACCAGGCTGGTGTAGCGGCTGACCAGGCGATGGGCGAGGGCGAGTTCGACGATCTGCGGGCGCACCTCGTCTTCCGGCGTGCCGCTGCGCAGCAGGTCGAGCAGGGCGTCGATCTTGTGGCGCGCCCACAGGGTGCCCAGCCCGCTGCCGGGGGCGGCCCGACCGAGATCGACCTCGGTGCTCCAGGCGGCCTGCGGACCGCGTCCGCCGACCTTCAGCGTGCCGCTGGCCTGGCGCAGGGCGACGGCCACCACCAGCGGTTCGCCGGCGTACAGGTCGGGCACCTTGCGCGGCCAGTAGTCGGCCTGGGCGCCGTCCGGCCAGGCCAGTTCGATGTCTTTGAGCATGGGTGCTTCGAGGCGCTCGAACAGCGCGCTCATGCGTTCCTGCACTTCGTCCAGGCGGCCGATGTAGGTGAAGCTGCCGCGCCCGGCAGCCGCTGCCTTGCGCATGAAGTGGCCGTTGGGCGCGGAGCCGATGCCCACCGGAAACAGGCGGGCGTCGCCCAGGCGCTGTTCGATCAGGCGGAACAGGGTTTCCTCGTTGCCCACCGCGCCGTCGGTGAGGAAGATCACCTGGCGCACGCGTTCCGGGTCGGCCGCGCCACCCAGCGCGGCGGCCAGCGCGGGGGCCATCTCGGTGCCGCCGGTGGCCTCCAGCTTGCGCACCCAGCGCGCGGCGTGCTCCACGTTGTCCGTGCTGGCCGGGCGGGCGGCATCGAACAGCGCGCGGGTGATGGAGTTGAATTCGATGACGTTGAAGCGGTCTTCCGGGCGCAGGCGGCGCAGGGCGAGCGCGAGGGCGGCGCGCGCCTGGGCGATGGAGGCGCCGGCCATCGAGCCCGAGGTGTCGATGACGAACACCACCTCGCGCGCCAGCGGGCGGCCGTCGCTGGGCAGGCGCGGGGGCATCAGCATCAGCAGGGCGTGGTCCACGTCCTGCCCGCGCTCGGCGAACAGCGCGACGCGCGGGGCCTGGCCGGCGGCCAGCGTCCATTCGAGGACGAAGTCGCGTTCGGCCGGGGCCGCGCCATCGGCGAATTCGACGACGCGGCGGTTGGCGTGCGGGGCATCCACACGCAGCGCATGGGAAGGGCTGCGCAGCGCGGACAACGGCATGCCGGCATCCAGTTCCACGCGCATGCGCACCGGGTTGATCGCCGGGCCTGCCGCCGGGTGGCGCACCGGGGCGGTGATGCGCTGGGCGTCGGCGATTTCCTCGGCGGTGGTGGGCAGGGGGATGTAACGCGGCGCGGCGACCATCGGGAAGCGCAGGCCGTAGTGGCCGCCGTCCTCATTCATGCGCCATTCCAGCGTCTGCTGGTATTCGATTTCCACCGAGATGCGCGCCCCCGGGGCGATGTTGGCGACGCGGGTGGTGAACAGGTTGGGGCGCTGCTGTTCGACCAGCGCCGTGCGCCGGCCGCTGGCACGGGCCTGCTCGAATTCGGCGCGCGCGGCGGCGCGCTCGCGGATTTCACCCTCGACGACGTGTTCGCCGATCACCATGCGCAGGCGGTCGACGGCGGCGTTTTCGGGCAGTGGGAAGAGGTATTCGCCTTCCTGCCAGCCATCGCTGGCGTTGTGGAAGGTCTGCACCACGCGGGTGCGCGCCAGCGGGCCGTTCACACGGATGGCGACCTCGGTATCCAGCGCCGGCAGCGCCACGCCGTTGCCGTCCGGCAGGCGGATGATCAGCGTGCCCTGGCCGGTGTCCCCTTCGCCGGCGTAGGACGGCGCGGCGAACAGCAGGGTCAGCACGGCGAGCGCGAAGGCGACCAGCAGTCCGCCGAGGAAGATGCGCGCCGCCAGCGCGGCGATTTCCAGCAGATCGTGCCAGCGGCGGGCGGAACCGGGCAGGTGGGTGTTCATGGCGTTTTTCTCCCTGGATGCGGCCAACGGTTTGTCAGTGGGTGCATTTCAACGGGGGAAAAGGTCGCCGGCATGGGGAGAAAAGGGCGCCGCGCGGGCGAAATGTGGCAAGAAAATGGCTCTTGCAGCGGCAGGCGGACGCGGCGGCGGTGCTATAGTCGGCGCCGGATTCAAGCGCAGGAATGCCCATGGGACGCCGCATCGCCATCGTCGAGGACGAAGCCGCCATCCGCGACAACTATGCCGAGGCCCTGGCCCGCCAGGGCTACGAGGTCAGCGCGCACGCCGACCGCCCCGGCGCGCTGGCCGCGTGCCGCGCGCGCCTGCCCGATCTGGCGGTGATCGACATCGGCCTGGGCGACGAGCCGGAAGGCGGCTTCACGCTGTGCGCGGAATTGCGCGCGCTGTCCAGGCGCCTGCCGATCATCTTCCTGACCGCGCGCGACAGCGATTTCGACGTGGTCTCCGGCCTGCGCCTGGGCGCGGACGACTATCTGACCAAGGACGTTTCCATGCCGCACCTGCTGGCGCGCATCGCCGCGCTGTTCCGCCGCGTCGAGGCGCTGGCCGAACCGGGCGCGCGCGAGGACGTGCTGGAGCGCGGCGCGCTGCGCCTGGACACGCTGCGCCTGGCGGCAAGCTGGCAGGGCCGGGCAGTGGATCTGACGCTCACCGAGTTCTGGATGGTGCATACGCTGGCGCAACTGCCCGGCCACGTGAAGAGCCGCGAGCAGTTGATGCGCGATGCACGCCTGGTCGATGACGGCACCATCACCTCCCACGTCAAGCGCATCCGCCGCAAGTTCGCCGTGGTGGATGCGCAGTTCGATGCCATCGAAAGCGTCTACGGCATGGGCTACCGCTGGAAGAGTGCGGAATGAACACGCCGCGCGTGAGCCTGCGGCTCAAGCTGGCGCTGCTCGCGTTGCCGCTGCTGGCCTTGCCCTGGGTGGGCTACCGCTATCTGGTCGAGCTGGAGGCCTTTCTGGTGGACAGCCAGCAGCAGGCCGTGCTGGCGACTGCCCGCGCGGTGGCCACCGCCCTGCACGAACGCCCGCAACTGCTCGGCGTGCCGCAATGGACGCGCTCCTCGCGCGTCACCGTGGATCAATCCCTGCTGCCCGGCGAGGAGGTCGTCGAGGCCCTGCGCGCGCCGGTCGCCACGCTGGCGGAGGAGCCGCGCCGCATGGACGAGGTGGTCGCCATCCTGCGCGGCGTGCAGCGCAGCAGCGCGCGCATCAGCCTGGTGAGCCGCGACCTGCGCGTGCTGGCGGTCACCGGCAGCCTGCCGGCGGCGGAAGGCGGGGGCGCAGGGCTGCCGGCGTGGCGCAGGCTGGCCGCGCGCATCCTGCCGCCGCCCGGCGAGACCATCGGCACGGACTGGAGCCCGCTGCGCGCGCGCGAGGTGCATGACGCGCTGATGGGCATCGCCGGCGCGCAGACGCGCGCCACCCACGATGGCGGCGTGCTGCTGGTGAGCGCCGCGCACCCGATCTGGGAGGGCAACCGGGTGATCGGCGCGGTAGTGGTCGAAGAGGATTCGCGTTCCATCGTTTCGCTGCGCCAGCGCGCGCTGGAAAGCCTGCTGCTGATCACCCTGGCCGGGCTGTGCCTGGTGGCGCTGCCGGTGCTGTGGTTCGCCACCCGGCTGTCCTCGCGCATCCGCCGCCTGCGCGACGAGGCGGAAAGCGCCATCGACGGCCAGGGGCGCATCGCCATGCCGCTGACGGCCTCGAACGCGGGCGACGAGGTGGGCGATCTGTCGCGCAGCTTCTCGGCGCTGCTCGAACGCCTGGCCGGCCATCACACCTATCTGGAAAACATGGCGAGCCGGCTGTCGCATGAATTGCGCACGCCCATCGCCGTGGTGCGTTCCTCGCTGGAGAACCTGCACGCCGAGGAATTGCCGGCGTCCGCGCGCACCTACATGACGCGCGCCGAGGAAGGGCTGAACCGGCTGTCGCGCATGCTTGCGCGCATGAGCGAGGCCACGCGCATGGAGCAGGCGCTGGCCAGCACCGAGAGCGAGCGCTTCGATCTGCGCGCGGTGGTCGGCGAATGCGTGCGCGGCTATCGCGTGGCGCACCCCACGCGCGCCTTCGAGGACGATCTGCCGCCGTATCCGGTGTGGGTGCGCGGCGCCCCCGATCTGGCCGCGCAGATGCTCGACAAGCTGGTGGCCAACGCTGCCGACTTCGCCCTGCCGGATACGCCGATCCGCATCGTGCTGCAGTTCCAGACCACCACCGCCACGCTGGCGGTCATCAACCAGGGGCCGCTGCTGCCGGCGGCGCTGGAGGGGCGGCTGTTCGAGGCCATGGTGTCGGTGCGCAAGGCCGAAGGCAGCGGCGAGCCGCACCTGGGGCTGGGGCTGTACGTGGCGCGCATGATCGCGGCCTTCCACGGCGGCAGCCTGACGGCCAGCAATCTGCCGGATGGCAGCGGGGTGTGCGTGGGGGCGGTGTTGCGGTTGGCCTGAACCCTCCTTGCGTGTCGAGCGGTTTGGGTCCGTGGTGGGCGTCGAGGGCCCTGGGCGGCGGCTCATGCGCGCCCGCCCTGCGGGTTCCCGCGCCGAGCGCCATTCTCCCGGCCGGGCCGGAACTCGGGCGCTGCGCGCCCTCGGACAGCCGGCCCGGACTTCTCCGGGAGAACGGCACCCGGCGCGGCGGGCTCGAAATCGCCGCCGCCCAGGGCCCTCGACGCCGGGAACGGATAGGGGCTGGCGGGTGGAAAAGCTTTCCCCGGGAGTGTCCGGGCAATCCGCTCCTTGGCGGGCACGCCCCTGGCCTGCCAGAATGGCGCCCCCGCAACGCGCCGCCGAGCACCGCATGGCCCTCAAGGCAACCATCTACAAGGCCGAACTGCAGATCGCCGATCTGGATCGCAACCATTACGGCACCTACAACCTGACCCTGGCCCGCCATCCGTCGGAAACCGACGAGCGCATGATGGTGCGCCTGCTGGCCTTCGCGCTGCATGCCGAGGAGGGGCTGGCCTGCGGCAAGGGGCTGTGCGTGGACGACGAGCCGGACCTGTGGCTGCGCGACCTGACCGGCGACATCCTGTGCTGGATCGACGTGGGCCAGCCCGACGAGAAATGGGTGCGCAAGGCCTGCGGGCGGGCGCGCAAGGTGGTGGTGCTGAGCTACGGGCGCGCCGCCGACATCTGGTGGCAGGGCGTGCGCGACAAACTCGCCCGCCAGGAGCGCCTGACGGTGCTCAATATCGCGCCGGAGGCCGCGCCCGCGCTGGCGGCGCTGACCGCGCGCGGCATGCGCCTGCAATTCACCATCCAGGACGGCCAGGTGTGGGTGACCGACGGCGAGCGCAGCGTGCACATCGAGCCGGTGGCGCTGCACGGCGGGGTTTGAGCGGCGGCGCGTTCAGCCGGCTTCCTGGCGGGTCAGCCGCCAGCGCTGCACCGTGCCCAGCAGGTTGGCGGCCAGCCAGCCGAATTCCAGCGCGACCAGCGCGCCGGCCAGGCGCGTGGCGCCGTTCCAGTTCACCACCGCGGCGCCCAGCAGGGCGGCGAGGGTGATGGCGTGCAGGCGCAACTGGCGGCGCATCGGCAGGTCCGGCAGCAGCTTCTTCATGTGCGGCGCCTTGATGCGCGCCTGGGTCAGGTGCAGCCAGGCCAGGAAGGGCACGATCTTGTACAGCATGGCGGTGATCGCGCTGACGAAGCCGCCGTGCAGGATCAGGATGCCGGCGGCCAGGGGCCAGAACGCCTCATCCCGCAGGATGGCGACCAGCGTGCACAGCGCGCCGCCGAGCAGACAGGCCATGGCCAGTTGCATGGTGCGGAAACTGGCGTCCGGGTTGGGGCGCCGGGTGCGGCGCATCAGGTGCAGGGTGGTCAGCGCGAACAGTGCCGTCAGCGCCATCGGGATCATCGAGCCGGCCCAGGCGGGCAGTTCGTTGCCGAGCAGGTCGAAGGCAGTCCACGCGCCCAGCACGGCGAGCACCAGCGGCGCCCAGAAGCGCGTCAGCCAGCGTGGATATTCCGGGGTGATCTGGAACATCGGAATCACCACCCAGCTGGTTGCCGCCAGCAGCGCGCCGCCCCAGCCCAACAAGCCCCATGCCACGTGCAGCGTGATCAGCGGGCCGAAGGCGAAAGGCAGCGCCAGGCCGCGCGACAGCACGAGCACCAGCAGGATGCCGAGCACGGCGGTGGCCGCGAGGCCGATCAGCGCGATGCGCAGGTCGCGCCCGGTGGTCTGGCTGGCCTCGCTGCGCCGCAGCCCGAGGACGGCCGCGCCGAGAAAGAGCAGCAGCCCGCCGCCGAGCAGCCCACCGCCGGCCTGCAGCGCGGCGGGGCTGCCGGCCATGAATCCCCAGGCCAGCGAACAGGCGCCGGTGCTGACCAGTGCGTGTACGCCGATGGCCACCGGACGGACCGCCGGGATGCTGGCGCCGGCCACCACCGGCAGGATCTGCAGCAGCGCGCCGAGCATGGTGAGCAGCATGAAGCCGGCGGTGATCAGGTGGGTGAGCGCGAGCGCCCCGGGCGTCCAGCGCGAATCGAGGGCGTCCGGGTGGAACAGCAGGAAGAGCCCCGCGCCCACGCCGAACAGGGTGGCGGCGAGAAAGAAGGAAAGCGGGATGTGGAACGCCGGGGTGGCTTCGTAGCCGAGTGTGCGCCGGGCGCCGCTCATGCGCCACCAATGAGCACTTCGACGACGCCGTCCTCGCGGACGCGGTACTCGTGGCGCTGGCCGTCGCGTTCGAGGATGCGCAGCAGCGGCCAGGGCACGCGGTCGAGCAGCAGGGTCAGCACTTCGCCATTGGGCAGATCGGCGAGTGCTTCCATGGCCAGTTCGAACGGTTCCGGCGGCTCCAGGCCGCGCGCATCGACCACGCGCTGGCTGGCGGGGGCGTTCATGGCGCCACCTCTGCGGGCTCCCCGGCGGCCAGGCGCTGGCCGAGGGCCAGGGCGAGGTCTTCGCGCTCGCCGTGCAGGCGGCGGTCGCACATCGGGTAGAGGATGCTTTCTTCTTTCATGTTGTGTTGTTGCATCATGATCAACAGGGTTTCCGCCTCGCCGGCATATTCGTCGGCATCGCGCGCCTCCAGCGCATCCTGCAGGCGGCCGAGGGCGGCGCGCAGTTCGCGGTGCTCCTCGCGCATCACCTGGGTGGGGCCGTGGGTCATGCTGGTGGCTTCCTCGAAGCGCGGGAAGAGAATACTTTCCTCCGCGTCGAAATGGGTACAGAGGGCGCGGGCGAAGAGCTCCAGCGCGCCGCGCGCGGCTTCCCATTCGCCGCGTCCGGCATGGCGTTCGGCGCTGGCGAAGGCATCGTCGCATTGCCGATGATCGTGCGTCATCAGATCGGTGAGTGTGCTCATTGTTCTGTATTCCTGTCGGGGATGCCCCATTCTCCGAGTTGATCGGACGGCGGCCTTGATGCGGGTCAAACGGCTTCCGACGATGGAATTGGGGCAGAATGCGCCGTTTGCGAGTCGGGGAGCGCGTCATGCGGCCATCGAGCGGTCCGGGGATGTGGGTGGGAATCTTTCTGCCTTTCGCCCTCGGCTACTACCTGTCCTACCTGCTGCGCACCGTCAATGCGGTGATCTCGCCGGTGCTCACCGGAGAGCTGGGCCTGTCGGCGGCCGACCTGGGGCTGCTCACCAGCACCTATTTCCTGTCCTTCGCGCTGGCGCAGATTCCGGTCGGTATCGCGCTGGACCGCTATGGCCCGCGCCGCGTCGAGGGCGCGCTGCTGATCCTCACCGCGCTGGGCGCGGCGGCGTTCGCGGTGGGCGAATCGATGGGGTCGCTGGGGCTGGCGCGCGCCTTGATCGGGCTGGGCGTGTCGGCCTGCCTGATGGGCGCGCTGAAGGGCTTCGCGATGTGGTATCCGGCCGAGCGGCAGAGTTCGATGACCGGCTTCATCATGGCCGCCGGCGCGCTGGGCGCGCTGACCGCCAGCGCGCCGGTGGAGGCGATGCTGCCGCTGCTGGGCTGGCGCGGGGTGTTCTGGCTGATCGCGGCGGTGGCGGCGGGCATCGCGCTGTGGATCTTCGCGGCCCTGCCCGACGAGACTGCGCAGGGCCCGCGTGACACCCTGGGGCAGGCCCTGCTTTCGGTGGCGCGCATCTACGCGTCGTGGGGCTTCCTGCGCTATGCCGGATCGTCGGCGTTCTTCACCGGCGGCTTCATGGCATTGCAGAGTCTGTGGGCGGTGCCCTGGCTGATGAACGTGAATGGCCTGAGCCTGGCCGACGCGGCCACTCAACTGCTGGTGCTCAATTTCGGCATGCTGGCCGGGCAACTGGCCATCGGCCTGTTCGGCACGCGCCTGGCGCGTTCCGGGGTGCGCCCGGTGAATCTGATGCAGGTCGGCTTCGCCGGCATGCTGGTGGTGCAGCTGGGCATCCTCTCCGGGTATGGGCCGATCGCGCCCCTGTGGTTCCTGCTCGGGGCGCTGTCGGCGGTGAATTCGCAGTCCTACCTGGCCTCGTCCATGCACTTCCCGCGCGAAGTGTTCGCACGCGTCAGCACGGCGATCAACCTGATGGCCTTCATGGGCGCGTTTGCCGTGCAGTGGGGACTGGGCGTGGTGCTGGACCTGCTGGGCGCGGCCGGGCACGACATGGCCGGCGCGCTGGCGATCGCCTTCGCCGGACTGATCGCGCTGCAGGCGCTGAGCTACGTGCCGCTGCTGCCGTTCTTCGAACGTCGCAAGACGCCCTAACCGGGCAGCGGCGCGGCGCTCGCCGCGGCGCCACGCCACTCGATCAGTTCCAGGCGGCCATCGGGGTGTTCGACGATGGCCGTGCAGCTGTCCACCCAGTCGCCGCAATTCACGTAGGCCAGGCCATCCACCTCGCGCATCGCCGCCCAGTGGATGTGGCCGCAGATCACCCCATCCACGCCGCGCTCGCGCGCGCCGTGGATCACCGAGGATTCGAAATCGAAGATGAAGTTCACCGCGCGCTTGACCTTGCGCTTGGCGTAGCCGGCCAGCGACCAGTAGCCGGGCACGCCGAGCCGCCGGCGTACGCGCGACAGCCAGCCGTTGATGCGCACCAGCGCGTTGTAGGCCACGTCGCCGACCAGCGCCACCCAGCGGTGGTAGCGGGTGACCTGATCGTATTCGTCGCCGTGCAGCAGCAGGTAGCGCCGGCCGTCGGCGGTGCGGTGGATGTAGTCGTGTTCGATGCGGATGTCGCCGAAGGTGATGCCGGCATACTCGCGCAGCGCTTCGTCGTGGTTGCCCGGCACGAAGACCACCCGGGTGCCCTTGCGCGCGGCGCGCAGCACCTTCTGCACCACGGTGTTCTGCGCGGCGGTCCAGTGGATGCCGCGCTTCATCGCCCAGAAGTCGACGATGTCGCCGATCAGGAAGAGGTGTTCGGCCTCGTGCTGGCGCAGGAAATCGAGCAGGGCGTCGGCCTGGCAGCCGCGCGTGCCCAGGTGGATGTCGGAGAGGAAAATGGAACGCACCCGGAGGGTGGAAGGGGCGGGAGCAAGGCTGTCATTCATGTCCCGGCAAGGCTAGGCGGGCGCTGTGACACCACGATGACAGGGCCGCCGGCCACGCCGATGCCCCAAACATTTACGAGAATGCACGCCCATCGGCGCCAGACCCTGATAGATTTCGCGCTGCACGTATTGGCGCGCCTTGGCGCGGCCCTATACGTGTAGGGTCTGTTGGCATACGTTTCATGGGTCGCGTTGTGTCCAAACGCGCTCGCTACAAGGCGCGCGACGCCGTCAAGGGTGGTTCCCTTGGCAAGGCGCGCAACGCCGTAGCGGGGGCGTTTGGACGCAACCCGAAGGGCTCGGCCGAGTGGGCCCCCATTGCGGCGTTGCGGCTCCTCGATTGGGAATCACCCAATCCGCGTCGCCGCGCCTTGCACTGGAAGCCCACTCGGCCGAGCGCGACCCATGAAACGTATGCCAACAGACCCTAGAATACCTGCTGAACATTCCTCCTGGAGTCACCGATGCTGTCGCCCGCTGCCCTGGCCGCGCGCCTGAGGCCCTCGCGCAAACTGCTGAACTGGTCCGCCGCACTGGCGGCGACCTACGCCCTGTTCGGTTTTCTCGTCCTGCCAATGCTGGCGAGGCATTACGGCGAGGAGCAGATGCGCGCGCTGAGCGGGCGCGAGGTCACGGTCGATGCCGTGCGCTTCAATCCCTTCACGCTGGCGCTCACCGTCGAGGGCCTGCATGTGCCGGAGGCCACGGACGGGGAGACGGCGTTCGCGCTGGAGCGTCTGTACGCCAACCTGGAAATCGAATCGCTGCTGCGGCGCGGCCCGGTGCTGCACGAACTGCGCGTGGTGGCGCCGCAACTGCGCGTGGTGCGCGAGGAAGGCGGGCGCTACAACTGGAGCGACGTGTTCGACCGCGTGGCCGAACTGTCCGCCGGCAAGGAAGAGGACGAGGAGGAGGGCGGCGAGGCGCGCTTCTCACTGGGCAACATCCAGGTGCAGGGCGGCGGAGTCGTGTTCGACGACCGCGTGGCCGGCGTGCGCCACGATTTTGCCGAGATCAATCTCGGCCTGCCTTTCCTCTCCAACCTGCCGGTGCGCGTCGATACCTTCGTGGAGCCGGTGCTGTCCGCCAAGGTGAATGGCCATCCGCTGGAATTGAAGGGGCGCAGCAAGCCCTTCACCGAACAGCGCGAGACCAGCTTCAACATCGCCCTCGACCAGCTGGAGATCGCTCCGTACCTGGCCTATCTGCCGTTCGAGCCGGCCTTCGCGCTGCGCAGCGGCACGCTCAGCACCGGGGTGGACGTGTCCTTCTCGCAGCCGCCGGGCGTGGTGCCGCGCATCGTCCTCAACGGCGAGGTCAGCCTGGCCGGCGTGCGCGTCGACGATCTGCAGGCCGGCAGCCAGGTGGTGGCCTTCGAGGAATTCGCCGTGGAGATGGCGGATCTGCAGCCCCTGGCCGGCAAGTGGCATTTCACCCGCCTGCGCCTGCACGCGCCCGAGGTCGATCTGGTGCGCCTGCGCGACGGCAGCCTGAACCTTGCCCACCTGCTGCCCGCCACCCAGGAGAAGGCGGCCAACGGCAAGGCGCGCGGCGGCAACGGAAAATCCGCCAACGGCAAGGCGAAGCCGGCCGCGGCGGAAAGCACGCCGGCTTCGACGGCCGACTTCCTGCTATCCACCGCGCGGGTGCGCGACGGCGTGCTGCGCTTCGAGGACCGCAGCACCCCGGCACCGTTCAAGACCGAACTGCAGGCGATCAACCTCGATCTGCGCGATCTGGCCAATGCCGGCGACCTGATCGCCGAGATCCGTGCGGACTTCCATACCGACGCGGAAGAACGCTTCGAATTCCAGCAGCAGTTGCGCATGGCGCCCGTCGAACTGGAAGGCACGGTGAGCGTGGAAGGGTTGCGCCCGGCGCGTTTCGCCCCCTATTACCAGGGCGCGCTGGGCGCCGGCGAACTGCGCGACGGCCGCGTCGATGGCGTGGTGCGCCACCGCCTGCGCATGGCCGGCGAGCAGACCGACGTGGCGGTGACCGTGGAAAACCTCGCCGCCCACGAACTGGCGCTCGGCCTCAAGGGCCGTGCCCAGCCGCTCGCGCAGCTGGCCGAACTGAAGATCGCCGCCGCCGAGGTGCTGCCCGGCGAGCGCAGCGTGAAGGTCGGCGAGGTGGCGGTGGATGGCCTGCGCGTGGCCCTGCAACGCAATGCACAAGGCCGGCTCGATGCGCTGGCCCTGATGCCGCCTTCCAGCGGCGCGCAGGATGCCGGCAAGCCGTGGTCCTTCCTGCTCGAACAGCTGCGCGTGGGCAACAGCGGGGTGCGCCTGGAAGACCGCAGCGCGGGCAGGCTGGTGGTGCTCGACGCCGATCAGATCGCCTTCAGCGCCGAGGGCCTGGGCAACGCGCGCGGCAGCAACGCCAAGGTGGATCTGCGCGCACGCATCAACCAGCGCGGCCGCGTGGGCGTGAATGGCAGCCTGGGACTGGAGCCGCTGCGCGCCGACCTGACGCTGGACCTGCGCAGCGTGGATCTGCTGCCGCTGCAGCCCTATGTGCTGGAACAGACCAACATCGCCATCTCGCGCGGCAACCTGACCACGGCGGGCCGCCTGTCCCTGGAACAGGCGCGCGACGGCGCCTGGAAGGGGCGCTTCCGGGGCGACCTGGGCGTGGCCAACTTCGCCTCGGTGGACCGCGCCAATGCCACCGATTTCGTGCGCTGGCGCACGCTGCGGGTGGCCGGCGCCAACGTCGCGCTGGAGCCCCTGTCGGTGGCGGTGCGCGAGATCGCGCTGACCGATTTCCAAACCCGCTTGATCCTCGACGAGAATGGCCGCCTGAATCTGCGCGACCTCGGCGCGCAGGGCGAGGGCGACGAAGCGCGGGACGAAGAGATCGTCGCCGTCGAGGAAGGCACGCTGCGGCAGGCCCCCACGCCGGTTGCCGAGGTCGAGGTGTCGCCTCCTGCGCCGCTGCCGCCGATCTCCATCGGCCGCGTGCTGCTCAAGCAGGGCAACATCGAGTTCAGCGACCGCTTCATCCGGCCGAACTACGACGCCAACCTGACCGGCATGGAAGGCGAACTGCGCGGCCTGTCGTCCGATCCCTCCACGGTGGCCACGCTGGAACTGGCCGGCACGGTGGACAACAGCGCGCCGGTGAACATCAGCGGCGAACTGAACCCGTTCCGCCAGGACCGCCATCTGGACATCGCCGCCTCGGTGAAGGATTTCGAACTGACCGGCGTGTCGGCCTATTCCGGCAAGTACGTGGGCTACGGCATCGAGAAGGGCAAGCTGTCGGCGGAACTGAGCTACAAGATCGAGGACCGCCGCCTGAGCGCCACCAACCGCATCTTCCTCGATCAGCTCACCTTCGGGCCGCGCACCGACAGCCCGGATGCCATCAAGGCGCCGGTGCAACTGGCGGTGGCGCTGTTGCAGAACCGCCGGGGCGAGATCGACATCCACCTGCCGGTCAGCGGCACGCTGGACGATCCGCAGTTCAGCATCGGCGGGCTGGTGTTCCGCGCCATCATGAACCTGCTCGGCCGCGCCATCACCGCGCCGTTCGCGCTGCTCGGCTCGGCCTTCGGCGGTGGCGGCGAGGAGCTCTCCAATCTGCCGTACGCGGCCGGCCGCGCCACGCTCGACGAGGCCGCCGTGGAACGCGCCAAGGCGCTCGCGGAAGCGCTGGCCGATCGTCCTTCGCTGCGTCTGGAGATCATCGGCGTGGCCGATCCGGACAGCGATCCGGACGGCCTGCGGCGCGAGAAGATGCTGCGCCAGGTGAAGGCGGTGAAGCTCAAGGAAAGCATCCGGCGCAACGAGGAAGCGCCGTCGCTCGACGACATCGACGTGGGTGCCGACGAGTATCCCGAACTGCTGCGCCGGGTGTATCGGGATGGCGATTTCCCCAAGGAGCGCAACCTGATCGGCATGGTGCGCGACGTGCCGGTGGAGCAGATGGAAGAAGCCATCCTGACCCACATGGAAATCAGCGCCGACGAACTGAACACCCTTGCCCAGCAGCGCGCCCAGGCGGCGCGCACCTGGCTGGTGGAGCAGGGCGGGGTGGCGGCGGAGCGCGTGTTCGTGCTCGCGCCCCGGGTCGGACCCAAGGAAGGCGACGACTGCACGGGCTGCGCGCGTTTCTCGCTGCGCTGAGCCGATTTCAGCGCAGCGCGGCCACCGCGTCCCGGACGCCGGTGGCCGCGGATGCGGATCAGGCGGCGGCCAGCGCCTGTTCCAGATCGGCGAGCAGATCGTCGATGTGCTCGATGCCGATCGACAGGCGCACCATGTCCGGCGACACCCCCGCCTTGGCGAGTTCTTCCGGCGAAAGCTGGCGGTGGGTGGTGCTGGCCGGATGGCAGGCGAGCGACTTGGCGTCGCCGATGTTCACCAGGCGGGTGACCAGCTTCAGGGCGTCCTGGAAGCGCGCGCCGGCCTCGGCGCCGCCACGGATGCCGAAGGACAGGATGCCCGAGGCGCGCCCGCCCATGTACTTGTCCGCCAGCGCGCGGTCGGGGTGGTCGGCCAGCCCGGCGTAATTCACCCATTCCACCTTGGCGTGCCCGCGCAGGTACTCGGCCACCTTCAGCGTGTTGTCGCAGATGCGTTCCATGCGCAGCGCCACGGTCTCGATGCCCTGCAGGATCAGGAAGGCGTTGAACGGCGACAGCGCCGCGCCGGTGTTGCGCAGCGGCACCACGCGCGCGCGGGCGATGTAGGCCGCCGCACCGAGCGCCTCGGTATACACCACGCCGTGGTAGGACACGTCCGGTTCGTTGAGGCGGCGGAAGCGCGCCTTGTGCTCGGCCCACGGGAACTTGCCGGCATCCACGATGATGCCGCCGATGGAGTTGCCGTGGCCGCCCAGGTACTTGGTCAGCGCATGCACGACGATGTCGGCGCCGTGCTCGAAGGGACGGCACAGGATCGGCGTGGGCACGGTGTTGTCGACGATCAGCGGCACGCCGGCGGCGTGGGCCACCTGGGCGAGGCGCTCCAGGTCGGTGAGGTTGCCCAGCGGGTTGCCCACCGATTCGCAGAACACCGCCTTGGTGCGCTCGTCGATCAGCGCGGCGAAGGCGTCCGGATCGCGGTGGTCGGCGAAGCGCACCTCGATGCCCAGTTGCGGGAAGGTGTGGGCAAACAGGTTGTAGGTGCCGCCGTACAGCGTGGAGGTGGACACGATGTTGTCGCCCGCCTCGGCGATGGTCTGGATGGCGTAGGTGATCGCCGCCATGCCGGAGGCCACCGCCAGCGCGCCCACGCCGCCTTCCATCGCCGCGATGCGCTGTTCCAGCACTGCGGTGGTCGGATTCATGATGCGCGTGTAGATGTTGCCCTGCACCTTCAGGTCGAACAGGTCCGCGCCGTGCTGGGTGTCGTCGAACGCGTACGAGGTGGTCTGATAGATCGGCACCGCCACGGCCTTGGTGGTCGGGTCGGGCTGATAGCCGCCGTGTACGGCGAGCGTTTCGAGTTTCATCTGTCTTCCTCCGGTTGGTATGGCGGCGCGGAGTATAACTGCGTCGCAGGCATGCATGAGGAACTTGCCAATGTGCCGACAGTATTCATAATGAAAGATGCAGCACCAAAAACATGAGCCCCCGGCGCAGTCCGGGCGGTATCACGAGAGGAGAGAGACATGGAATCCGTTCACCCCGCAGTCAAGGTGGCGACCTGGCTGGAACTGGCGGTGGCGCCGGAATGGCGCCGCCAGAATTGCAAGGTGCGCGTGCATGCGCTGAGCGACAGGGCAGGCGGCTGCTACGCGATTTCCATGGACGAGCGCTGGCTGTGCACCGGCGACGGGCGGCTCACCGTGTTCAAGGGTCTGGATGCCGCCCTGCGTTTCCTGAAGGTGGTGCACGTCGAGGATTTCGAGGCCGTGGATGTGCCCGCGCAGCCCATGGAATGCATGGGGCAGAGCTTCTGCCTGTGCGTGGGGCGCGACGATCACCTCGGCCCGTGCCCGGCCAACTGCGTGCTGCAGCGGCTGGATGCCTGAAATCCACCAGCGCAGCGCGCCCGCTCCCGGCCGGCGCGCTGCGTTTCAGCTTGTGCGCACCGCGTCGGAGATCGCCACGGCGCGTTCGGGACGGCCGATGTAGTAACCCTGGGCGAAGTCGATGTTCAGTTCGCGCAGGACTTCGAGCACCTCGGCAGATTCGACGAATTCCGCCACCACCCTGATGTTGAGCGCCTTCGCCAGCGAGGTGATGCTCTGCACGAACACGCGGTCGCGCTCGCTGTGGAGCATGTTGGCGATGAAGTCGCCCTCGATCTTCAGGAAATCGAAGGGGAAGCGACGCAGGTAGTGGAAGGACGAGAAGCCGGAGCCGAAATCGTCGATGGCCAGGCCGAAGCCTTCGGACTTCAGATCGGTGATGAAGCGTTCCAGCAGCGACAGGTTCTTCACCGTGTCGCGCTCGGTGATCTCGAAGACGATGCGTTCCGGCGAGATGCCCGATTCCTTCACCACGGTGCGCAGGGTGCGGGCGAATTCGGCCAGCACCAGGGCGCGCGGCGACAGGTTGAAGAAGATGTAGCCGTCGAAGTCGGTGTCCTTGATCTTGGCCAGCGCGGCTTCGATGACGATGGTGTCGAGGCGGTGGATGATGCCGATCTTCTCGGCGATCTCGATGAACTGGTCGGCGCGCATCAGTTCGCCATTGACCTCCAGGCGCGAGAGCACCTCGACCGCCGCCAGGCGGTTGCCATCCAGCCCGAGGATGGGCTGGAAATAGGGAATGACGCGGCGTTCGTTGACCGCCGCGAGCACTGCCACGCCCATCTCGGAGACGTCGCGGAACACCGCCATGACGTCCTCGGTGGACGGCAGCGAGACGCGCTCCTTACCTTCCGCCTTGGCGCGGTACATCATGTTGTCGGCGAACAGGAACAGATCCTTGGCGTCCGCCGCGTGGTCCGGATACACCGCCAGGCCGATGGACACCGAACCGCGGATCTGCTCGCCGCCCGGCGTGGCGTCCAGGGCCACCGACTTGGCCGCCGCCAGCACGCGCTGGGCGATGGCGTAGCCCTGTTCCATGTCGGTTTCCGGCAGCACGATGACGAATTCGTCACCGCCGTAGCGCGCTAGGATGTCTCCGCCGCGCAGGGAGTTATCCACCGCCTCGGCGAAGCGCTGCAGGAAGCGGTCGCCGGTGGCGTGGCCGTAGTGGTCGTTGATCAGCTTGAAGTTGTCCAGGTCGAGCAGCAGCAGCGTGCATTTGGCCTCGTGGCGGTTGCTGCGGCCGATCTCGTAGCCCAGCAGTTCCCAGAACACGCGCTGGTTGTACAGGTCGGTGAGCGGGTCGCGGGTGGCGTAGTACTCCAGGTCGCGCGTGTATTTGTGGATGGCCTTGATGGAGCCGACCACGTTGAGCAGCGTGGACAGGATGCTGTCGAGCACCAGGCTGTGGGTGTGGTCGGCGAGCGCGTCGGACTGCACGCCGATGCCGACGATGCTGCCGATGCGCGGGCGGTCCACGAAGAAGGACTTGATGCGCAGCACCATGGCGTCCTGCTCGTCGGGGCTGAGCACGCGGGTGCTTTCCGGCGCATGGTGGTGGATGTTGAGGGTGGCCGGCTCGCCGAAGCGTTCGTCGGCGTGCAGCGCCTCGCGGATGGATTGTTCGATCTGCCTGCGCGCGGTGTCGTCCGGGCGCACGTACCAGAAGATCTCGATGTCGAACAGTTCGTCGTCGATCTGGAACACCGAGAACAGCACGTGCGCCTCGATGACGGTGTTGATGTCCTCCAGCAGGCGGCCCACGTAGACCCGCCAGTCGCGGATGACCTCGGAGGTGATGACGAATTTCTCCAGCAGGCCGATCTCGAACAGCAGGATGTCCTTGTCCACCGCGATCGAGCGCAGCTTGGTGGCCAGCGCGACGATGGAACCGTGCATGTGGTGGAATTCGGCGAAGGTGTGGTGGTCGTTGTTGACCGACAGCTGGCGCAGGTCGCTGAAGCTGTTGATCGAATCCAGGCTGCGCTCCACCTCGTCCACGCTGCGCTCGATGCGCCGGCTCACCCACCATACCGCGCCGATGGCCACCAGCATGCCGAGCAGCAGGCTGGGCAGGGCGCTCAGGTAGAAGCCGGAGCGCACGTTCCACAGCACCTGCTCGAAGGGCTGGCGGACCTCGATGGCGCCCAGCACCTCGCCGACCTGCGCGTTGTCGTGGCAGGCCAGACAGCGGGTTTCCGCCTTCAGCGGGAAGGTGCGGCGGAACACGCCGAGCTCGGCGGATTCGGCTTCCTCGCCGGTGTCCAGGGTGTGGCGGGCGAGGCGGCCGGGGTCGGGCTGGTCGATCTCGCCGTAGCGTTCGACCACCGCGGGCGCGCGGAAGATCATCACCTTCAGGCGGCCGCTCTCGCCGTCTGCAGCATTGCGGTGGATGCCGGCCAGGAAGCGCTCGGCTTCCTCGCGCGTCCACCCCCGGCTCATGATCTCGTACATCGCCGAGAAGGTCAGCGCAGCGACGTCGTCGGCTTGGTTACGCGCGTGTTCGCTGAAGGCCTCGTCGAAGCCGCGACTGATCGCCCACCAGCTGCCGCCGAGGAAGACGATGCCCACGGCGACCGAGGTGGCAAGGATGAAGCTGCGGATTTTCATGCGACGAGTGTCCGGCCCGATGGAAAAACGGGCAAAAACATATCACTTGTGGGGGTTTCACGCCACGCGTGAAATCAAGGGGAGGGTACGCCCTAAAACAGGGCGTTCGTGACTCGGTCGGATCAGGATTCTTCGAGCACCGCGGGAAGCAGGCCGCGCAAGGCATTGCCGACCCACAAACGGCTGGCGCGCCTCAGATCGGCGCGGGTCAGCACGCGTTCGCGGGCACGGCCGCCGGCCAGCATGTACCGGCGCCATACGCTGTCCAGCAGCCCGCAGGACAGCGGCGGGGTGTACAGCAGGCCATCGCCGAACTCGACGAACACGCAGCTGCGTGCGCCTTCGGTGAGTTCGCCGCGTTCGTTGAAGTAGAGCAGGTCGAAACAGCCGGTGGCGGCGGCCTGCGCCAGCTCGCGGTCGTACGGTTCGCGCGCGGTGGTCTTGTGGCGCAGCAGCACGTCGGCGGAATCGATGGTGCTGGGGGAGCACTGCAGGCGGGCGACTTCGGGCGGTTCGTCCAGCGCGGTGCAGCGCAGCTCGATCCGGCCGTCGTGGGTCAGCTCCAGGCGTACGCGGTGGAGGCCGCGCAGCCCTTCGGCGGCATTCAGCAGGGCGGCGCGCGCGGCGGCCCTGGAGCAGGAAAAACCGAGTGCTGCGGCGGAGCGCTCCAGCCGGTCCAGATGCATTTCGAGCAGTGGATAGGGCGCCGCGGCCTGGGGTTCGCAGCGCAGGGTCTCGATCAGCGCGTAACCGGGCGGCTGGCGATGGACGAAGCGCCCCTTGAGCAGGCATTCGCGCCATTCGTCGGCCGGGTCGGAATCGGCCACGATGCCGCTGCCCAGGCCCATGCGGGCGTTGCCGCCGGCCTCGATCTCCAGCGTGCGGATGGCCACGTTGAGGCGCAGGTCGCCATCCGGCGCCAGCCAGCCGATGGCGCCGCAATAGGCGCCGCGCGCTTCGGCTTCCAGCGTGTGGATGATCTCCATGGCACGGATGCGCGGCGCGCCGGTGATCGAGCCGCAGGGGAACAGCGCGCGCAGGATCTCGCCCAGCCCGGCATGCACCGGCGCGGCAGACACGGTGGACACCATCTGCCAGACGCTCGGGTAGGCCTCGATGTCGCACAGCGCCTCCACCCGCACGCCACCGGGCGGCGCCAGACGGCCGAGATCGTTGCGGATCAGGTCGACGATCATCACGTTCTCGGCACGGTTCTTTTCCGAGGCGGCCAGCGTGGCGGGATCCGCGCTGCACGGCGCGGTGCCCTTCATCGGCCGGCAGCGCAGGCGCTCGCCGCGCCGTTCGAGGAACAGCTCGGGCGAGCGCGACAGCAGGTGGCGTGTGCCATCGGCGATGAAGGCGCCGTAACGCACCGGCTGGGCGCGGCGCAGGCGGTCGTACAGTGCCAGCGGCGCGCCGTAGGCCTGGCCGCGCAGGGCGAAGGTGTAGTTGACCTGGTAGCAGTCGCCGGCGCGGATCCACTCCTGGATGCGCCGCACGTCGGCCAGGTAGCGGGTCTCGTCGATGTTCGGCGCCAGATCGGCCAGGCCGGCGATGCGTTGGCGCGCAGGCAGCGCGGCGAGCGATTCCGCCAGCTTCCGCCCGGTCTGCGCGGCGTTCAGGCGCTCGCTGCGGGCGAATACCCAGGCGGTCAGCAGCGCTTCCTGGCGGTTGGGCGGCAGCAGCGGCGCCAGGCGGGGCTCCAGCGCGTAGCCGAGTTCGTAGCGCGCCAGCAGCGCGACCCAGTGTCCCTGCGCGCGCGCCGCGTCGATGGCCGCCAGCGTCGCGGGCAATTCCCCGGCATGCCGGCACGACAAGGTACGTACCAGACCGCCGAGCAGCAGATCGCCGGCATCGTCCTGGTTGTCGTCGAACAGCGCAAAGGGAGCTTGGGGCAGCATCGGCGGAGTCGCTAAAGAGGGGCGATGGTAGCGGAAAGCGCCGCGCCCCGCGCCGTTGCGCATGCGAGCGCTGAACTTCGCCGCCCGGGCCGTGGTCATTCCGGTTGATCGCCATTGCATCCATGAGGTTCATCATGTCCACTGCGCGCCGTTTGCGTACCGCGCTCGTCCTCGTCTGCGGGCTCGCGTTCGCCGCCGGCGCCGCCGCCCAGCGCGCCGTCTCCACCGTGCACAGCCAGGCCGGGCCGCTGCGCGTGGTCGAGGTCGCCAAGGGGCTGGAATTCCCCTGGTCGCTGGCCTTCCTGCCTGATGGACGCATGCTGGTCACCGAACGCCCGGGCCGCATGCGCGTGGTCGCGCCCGACGGCACCCTGTCCGCAGCGCTGGCCGGCGTGCCGGATGTGCATGCGCGCGCCCAGGGCGGCCTGCTCGACGTGGTGCTGAGTCCGGACTTCGCGGAAAGCCGGCTGATCTATTTTTCCTATGCCGAACCGACCACGCGCGGTGCGCGCACGGCGGTCGCGCGCGCGGTGCTCGATGCGCAGGGCGGCAAGTTGGAGGAAGTGAAGCGGATCTTCGCCCAGCGCGACAATCCCTCCGGCGGGCATCACTGGGGTTCGCGCCTGGTGTTCGCGCGCGACGGCAGCCTGTTCGTCACCCTGGGCGACCGTTTCAACCACCGCGAGCGCGCGCAGGATCTGGACAGCCATCTCGGCAAGGTGGTGCGCATCGCCGCCGACGGCGCCGTGCCGGCAGACAATCCCTTCGTCGGGCGCGCTGGCGCGCTGGCGGAAATCTGGTCCTACGGCCACCGCAACGTGCAGGGCGCGGCGCTGCATCCGGAAACCGGGGTGCTGTGGACGCACGAGCATGGCCCGCAGGGCGGCGACGAGGTCAATGTCACCCGCGCCGGGCGCAACTACGGCTGGCCGGTGATCACCTACGGGCGTGAATACGTCACCGGCCTGCGCATCGGCGAAGGCAGCGAGCGCGCCGACGTGGAAGCGCCGCTGCTGCAATGGACGCCTTCGATCGCGCCGTCGGGAATGGCCTTCTACACCGCCGACGCGCTGCCGGCCTGGCGCGGCAGCCTGTTCGTCGGCGCGCTGCGCGGCAGCATGCTGGTGCGCCTGAGCCTGGACGGCGAGAAGGTGGTGGGCGAGGAGCGTCTGCTCGGCGAACTGGGCCACCGCATCCGCGACGTGCGCCAGGGGCCGGACGGCTTCCTGTACCTGCTCGATGAGACCGACGGACGCATCCTGCGGCTGGAGCCGGGCAACTGAGCAGGTGGGGCGCTGTTTCGTGGCTCCTGGATTCGTTTGATGCCATACGGGTCTGGTCCGTCGTGGACGGCTTCAGCCCACTCCAATTCGTCATTTCGCACAGGGCGCGCTACACTCGGCCGTAAGACATAGAAGACCCCGCAAGGGCATATGTTCCAACGGTGCGAGGAGACGTCATGGATGAGTTCGACGAGCAGGCGAAGGCCTTTGCCGGCCGCATCGCTGCGGAACTGGATGCGGGTCGCCTGAACTTTCCGGTGTCGATGGAGGTATCGCTGCGCGTCAAGCGCCTGGCCGACGATCCCGACACCACGCTTGAGCAGATCGCCGCCGTGCTGCGCGCCGATCCGGTGCTTGCCGCGAAGACCCTGAAGATGGCCAATACCGTGGCGCTCAATCCGTACCGCGCACGGGTTGATGACGTGCGCGACGCGGTGGGCCGCATCGGCCTGTCGGCGCTGCGTGCGCTGGCGCTGGCGGTGGCCTCGGAACAGCTTGCCGGGGACCATCGCTCGCCCAACATGCGCACCGTGGCCCATGGGCTGTGGCGGCGTTCCGTGGATGTCGCGGCGTGGTGCTTCGCGCTCGCGCGCGAAACCCGCGCGGCCAACCCGGAGGCCGCGCTGCTGGCCGGCATGATGGTGCATGTCGGCCCCCTGTTCCTGATCGCGCGCGCGTCCGACTACCCGGCCATGGAAAGCCAGATCGACCGCTTTGCCGCCTTCGTCGATGCCTACCAGTACAAGGTGGGCGTGGCCGTGCTGGAAGTCTTCGACGTGCCGGAATCGATTCTCGACAGCGTGGATGGCGCGCCGGCCTATGATGGAGAATGGCCGCCGCGCGATCTTCGCCAGGTGGTCCGCCTGGCCGAACTGGTGTCCGAACTGCCCAATCCCGTCGACGGCCTGTTGGGCCGGGTGGTACCGCGCGGACCGGCCGCTGCCGCCGGGCTGGGGCTGGAGACGGCGGCGGTGCTGCAACTGTTGGAGGCCTCGCATGCGGAGCGCGAGGAAATCCTCGCCGCCGTACGAGGTTAGCGATGGAGCCGGATGAACAGATGGAACCGTGCATGGAAGCGGAAATCGACCCTGCCGAGGCGGTCGGCAAGGGGCTGGGGCTGACGTTCTCGCTCGACGAGGAGAGCGGGGTGCTGTTCGCCCGCGTCGAACCCGACCCGGCTGCCATGCCGATCGACGAGTCCTGGCTGAACGCGCGTCTGGCGGAGGACGGCCATGCGCGCCTGCGCTACGTGCCGATGGCGCTGACCAGCCTGCTGGCGATCTACAACAGTGGGCAGGCGGTCGAAGCGCTGAAGATCGCCGAGCGGGTCGATGCCAGCCTGTCGATCATCCTTTCGCCGGATGCCCTGCAGGCCATGCTGACCATCGTGCCCGCGCAGGGCGGCCGCCCGGTGACCAAGGCGGACGTGCTTGCCCAACTGACGGAAAAGGGCGTCACCGAGGGCATCCTGCTCGACGACATCAACCGCGCCATCGCCGCGGGCCAGGCCCAGGGCGTGGTGATCGCGCGCGGACGGGCTCCGGTACCCGGCGAGAACGGACGGCTGGAGAGCCTGGTGGCCCAGGTGCGCTCGCGCGTGCCCCGCCTGACCGAGACCGGCCAGGTCGACTTCCGTGATCTCGGCGACATCGTCACCGTGCGCGCCGACCAGCCGCTGATGGTGCGCAGGCCCGCCGGGCGCGGCGTGGCGGGCGTCGACGTGCTGGGCAGGGAACTGCCGGCGCCGGACGGGCAGGAGGTTGCCTTCGCACCGGCGCTGAAGGGCGCGCGCACCGATCCGCAGAACCCCGACCAGTTGCTCGCCGAAATCGCCGGACAGCCGGTGGAAGTGGCCGGCGGCATGACCGTCGAGCCGGTGTACGTCATTCCGGCGGTGAACATGGCCAGCGGCAACGTCAATTTCGACGGCAGCGTGGTGGTGCGCGGCGACGTGGCCGCCGGCATGCGCATCCGCGCCACCGGCGACATCGAGATCGGCGGCACGGCCGATCCCTGCCACCTGGAGGCCGGCGGCAACGTGGTCATCAAGGGCGGCGCGCTCGGCGGTCTGGGGCGCACCGAACTGGCCGACTGCACCATCCGCTGCGCCGGCTCGTTTACCTCTGGCTATGCCCAGCAGGCGCGCGTGGAAGCGGGTGACAGCATCTTCATCGACGACATGGCCATGCAGTGCGACCTGTCGGCGGCCAACCACATCCGCGTGGGCAACCGGCGGCGCGGGCACATCATCGGCGGGCGGGTGCTGGCCGCGCTGTCGATCACCGGCAAGGTGATCGGTTCGCCCAACCGCATCGCCACCCATGTGGAAGTCGGCGTCACGCCGGCGACCAGCCGCCGCATCCTCGAACTGGCGCGCGAACGCGACGCGCGCGAAAAACAGTTGCTGGACATCAGCAAGTACCTGATCTTCGCCGACCGCAATCCCACCAAGGTGGACCCGAACACGGTCGAGCGCGCCTGCGCCACGGCCAGCCGCCTGTCCGCCGAAGTGGAAACCCTGCGCGACGAGGAAAACGCCTTGAATCACCTGATGGAGCTGTCCGGCCAGGCGACGGTGTGTGCCGAAAACGTGCTGCACGAAGGCGTGGTGGTGCAACTGGGCGCCAACCGCTTCCGGCCGCGCGGCGAAATGGGGCCGTGCGTGATCGGCATGCTGGACGGCACACTGGGGCCGCTGCCGGAGCCGGCTCCGGGCGCTTGAACAAAAGCCGTGGCGCGCCGCATGGGAGGCGGTGCGCGAGGGAGGGAGGATGCTGCGCAGATGGATGGGGGCGCTGGCGCTGAGTGGCGCGCTGGCGGTACAGGCGTTCGCCGGAGACGAACTGCGCGTGGTGCTCACGCCGCGCTCGGTGCCGTTCTCGCTGCTCACCGAAAGCGGGGAGATGGTCGGTTTCAACGTGGATATGGCACGCGCGGTATGCGCCGAGATCGGGCGCACCTGCAAGCTGGAGGTGCTGCCGTTCCCGGAAATCGTGCCGGCCGTCGCGGCGGGGCGCTACGACCTCGGCGTGGCGAACTTCCTGCGCACACCGGAGCGCGAGCGCCAGGTGGCCTTCACCGTGCCGTACTGGCGCTCCACCTCGGTGTTCGTCGGCCGGCAGGGCATCCGGGTGGAGCCGCTGGCATCCTTGCTGGCGGACACCACCGTGTGCGCCATCGACGGCTCCGCGCAATGGAGCTATCTGCTCGCACGGGCCGGCGCTTCTGCCGAAACGGTGCGCGCGCTGCCGTCCAACCAGGATGTGCTGGACGGCCTGGGCAGCGGCGCATGCCCGGCCGCCCTGCTGCCGACCATGCAGGTGCTGCCCTTCATGCAGGGCGAGCGCGGGCACGGCCTGGCCTTTCTGGGGGCGCCGCTGGGCGAGGCCGGGCTGGGCGGGCCGGTGCATATGATCGTGCGCCCGGACGCGCCGGAGCTGCGTGCCGCGGTGGATCGCGCGCTGCGCCGGCTGATCGCCAACGGCGAGCACGAGCGCGCCGCACGCCACTACTTCCCGTTCAGCATCCTGTGATCCGCCGCCGCCATGGGTGACGAAACGGTACCCCGACCAGGCTACCGGATCTCGTTGCGCCGGCTGTCGTTCTGGCTGGCGCTGGGCTGCGTGCTGGCGCTGCTGCTCGGCGTGGCGGTGGTCGCCACGGTGACGCATTCCGCGCTGCGCCTGGCCGAACGGGGCGGGGCCGATACCAGCGCGCAGCGCATGGAAGGGCTGCGCGCGGTGGGCAACCTGGAGCGCATGATCGCCCTGGGCGATCAGTTCCAGGCCGAAGCCGTTTCCGGACGCTGGCGCGACATCGGCCTCACCATGCAGGCGCTGGCGCTGCATCCTTCGGTCGGCGCACTCGGCGCGGGCAACGGCGACGGCGTGGATGGCTTCGAGGTGGCCAGTCATCTGCTGCGCCTGCGCGAGCAGGAGGGCAGCGGCCCACCAGAGGCGCGCGCCGCCCTGGCGGCGCGCCGCGAGGCGTACTGGCTGCAATCGCGCGTGGTGATGCAGGCAGTGGCGGACGACGTGGCGGCCGGCATGGTGCGCGAAGTGGCCACCGCCGCCGAGGAGATCTCGCGCGGGGCGCGCATGGTGCTCGCGGCCACGCTGGCCGGCGCACTGGCCGCCGCTGCGCTGGGCGCCATCCTGCTGGTGGCGATGCGCTGCCATCTGTTCACGCCACTGCTGCGCATCGCCGACGCGCTGGCGGGCTGGCGGCGCGGCGAGGATCTGGCCGGGCGCCTGCCCGAGGTGCACAGCGAGGAAATGGGCGAGATGGTGGAGGCCGTCAGCCGCCTGGCCAAGGCCCAGCACGCGCTGGAGCGTGCCACGCTGTACGACCCGCTGACCGGCCTGTCCAACCGTTACGGACTGGAAGCGCGTCTGGCGCAGGCCATCGGCCATGCCCGGCGGCAGGGCGGGCGGATGGCGCTGATGTTCATCGATCTGGACCGTTTCAAGACGGTCAATGACAGCTTCGGCCATGCCAGCGGGGACGAATTGCTGCGCATCGTCGCCGACCGCTTTTCCGGCTGCCTGAGCGAGGGCGACTTGGTCGCCCGCCTGGGGGGCGACGAATTCGTCGTGGTGCTCGGCGAGCTGGCCCACGTGCAGGATGCCGCCCAGGTCGCGCAGAAGCTGCTCGATTGCGCGTGCCGGCCGGCGCGCGTACAGGGGTTCGAGCTGCGCCTGTCGGCGTCCATCGGCATCTGCCTGTTCCCCGACGACGGCCAGGACGCCGGCGCGCTGATGCGCCATGCGGACATCGCCATGTATCAGGCCAAGGCGCAGGGCAGGGCGGGCTTCCGCTTCTTCGAAGCGGTGATGAACGAGGCGGTGGCGCGCCGCCTGCAGATCGAAACCGAACTGCGCCAGGCGCTCGACCGCCACGAGTTCCGCCTGCACTTCCAGCCACAGATGGACCCGGCCGGGCAGCGCATCGTCGCCGCCGAGGCGCTGATCCGCTGGCAGCGCGAGAGTGGCGAGCTGGTTTCGCCGGCAGCCTTCATTCCCGTGGCCGAGGAAAGCGGACTGGTGGCCGACATCGGCCTGTGGGTGCTGCAATCGGCCTGCGAGCAGTTGGCCGAATGGCGGAGCGCCGGACTGGAGCCCGTGCGGCTGGCGATCAATCTGTCCGCGCGCCAGCTGCGCGACCCGGAGCTTCCGGTGCTGGTGGAGCGGGTGCTGTCGCGCCAGCGCATCGATCCGGCGCTGCTCGAACTGGAGGTCACCGAAAGCGTGGCCATGCAGCGGCCGGAAACCACCATTGCCAACCTGCGGGCCCTGAAGGCCCTAGGCGTGTCGCTGGCGATCGACGATTTCGGCACCGGCTATTCGTCGCTGGCCTATCTGAAACTGTTCCCGCTCGACCGCTTGAAGCTGGACCAGACCTTCGTGCGTGATATCGAGCACGATCCCAACGATGCGAGCATCTGCGCGGCCACCGTCGGGCTGGCGCACAGCCTGCGCCTGGAACTGGTCGCCGAGGGCGTGGAAACCCGCGCGCAGCACGCCTTCCTGCGTGATCTGGGCTGCGATCTGCTGCAGGGCTATCTGTTTCACCGGCCGATGCCGGCGGGGGCCTTCGCGGTGCTGCTGGAACACCAGCAGGCGGGCGGCCCGCCTGCGCGGGGCGTTTGACGCGGCTGCCGCTACAGCACGCTTTCGATGGCTTCGCGGACCTCGCGCGAGGTCGGGCTGGTACGCGCCGGGAAGGCACCCACCACGCGGCCTTCGCGGTCGACCACGTACTTGTGGAAATTCCAGCGCGGCGCGCTGGATTGGCGGGCGAGCTCGCGGAAGATCGGGTGCGCGTCGTCGCCGCGCACGTGAATGGGCGCGAACATGTCGAAGCTCACGCCGAAATTGACGAAGCACACGCGCGCGGTGTCGGCCTCGTCGTCGGCCTCCTGGCGGAAGTCGTTGGACGGAAAGCCGATCACCTTGAGGCCGCGTTCGCGATAGGTCTGGTGAATGGTTTCGAGATCGCCGAACTGGTCGGTGAAGCCGCAGTGGCTGGCGGTATTGACGATCAGCAGCGGCTGGCCGGCATAGCTCGCGCGCAGATCGACGGTTTCCGGCGAGTGCAGCCGGCGCATCGTATGGTCGAACAGCGCGGCGGGGCCGCCGGGCTCAGCGGACGCAGGCAGGGAGGCGAGCAGCAGGAGCAGCGGCAGGATGAACAGATGGCGCATTGGTGCTCTCCGGTGAATGGCCGTTCGACCGTTCTCCGCCGTCCTGGTTCGCCTTCGTGCCGCGATGCCGGGCGACCACCACCTGGTAGAGCCCGCCGAAGCAGGTGCGCCGGCTCCAGGTGAACGCTTCGGCGCGCGGGGACAATTCGTGGATGGCCTGGTCGAGCAGCGAAGGCGCGTAAGGTTCGAACAGGCGGAACACCAGATGCATCAACGGCCCCAGCGGGTGCCAGCGCGCCGGGCGGTGGTAATCGACGAATACCGCCTTGCCGCCGGGCTCGACCGCCGCGAGCAGGTTGTCGACGATGGCGCGGCGCTGTCCGGGCGGTACCTCGTGCAGCAGGAAGAAGGCCAGCACGCCATCGTGGGTGGTGCCGAGCGGACGGACCAGATCCGCCCGCCGCACGCGGGCCTGTGGAAGGCCGCGCAGCTTGCGGCGCGCGTTGGCCACCTGCAGGCGCGATACATCCACCACCTCCAGCCGGCCGCCCGGGCCGAGACGGCGGGCCAGCACGGGGGAAAAGACGCCATACACGCAGGCCGCCTGCAGAATCCGCTGACCTGGCTCGAACTCCGCACAGGCAGCGCGGATCAACTGGTCGGCATTGCCCCACAGGATGGCATTGACCACGGCCTGGCGGTCCAGCCACGGCAGCAGGCGGCGGTTCAGGTATGCCCAATGGTAGGTATCGACCAGATAATCCGGCAGCGGCGGCGCGGGAGCGTTCGAAGTGGCGGCGGCGGGCGAGGGCGGGGGCATGCGGCATGACTCCGGGTCGGGGGCGGAAAGCGGCGCCATTGCTGGCGGGATACTGAATCCGCATGATACCATCACGTCATGCCAGCCACCCCGCGAGTGGTTTACTTCGGGCGCTTCACGGCATTGCGTTGTCCGCTCTCGAGCGGACGTTTTTCTTTATTCCGGAGGTGCAATGTCCAATGCAGCCTATGCCCTGGTGTTCCAGGGCGGCATTCTTGCGGGGTTCGAGCGCGAACAGGTCATGGAGCGTTTTGGCGAGCTGTTCGGCCTGAGCGTGGAGGATGTCGAGAAGATCTTCGGCCATCCGCGCGTGGTGCTCAAGCGCAATCTCAGCGAACAATCGGCGCAGGCCTACATCAAACAGCTCAGCGGGATCGGCATGGCGGTGAGCCTGCATGCGCCGGATGCGGCCGCAGCGGCGCCCGCCGCGGGCGTGGAAGCGGGTGCCCCCGCGCCGCTCGCGCTCGTTGCCGAGCCCAGCGCCGATGCCGGCCACGTGCCGCCCGCCGGGACCGTGACGGCCGCGCCGGGTGCGGCCGCCGATGGCGCGCGCGTCGATCTGCCGTTCGAGTTCACCGGGCGCGGCGGCGAGTTCTTCCGCATCTGGATCGTCAACATCCTGCTGACCATCCTGACCCTGAGCGTCTATTCGGCCTGGGCCAAGGTGCGCACGCTGCGCTATTTCTACGGCAATACCCGGCTCGACGGCTCCAGCTTCGAATACCTGGCCGAGCCGCTGCAGATCCTCAAGGGGCGGCTGATCGCCTTCGGCATGCTGATTCTCTACATGCTCGCCGACCGGTTCATGCCGCCGCTGGCCATCGCCATGATGCTGGTCTTCTTCCTGATCCTGCCGTGGATCATGGTGCGCGCCATGGCCTTCCGCAGCCACTATTCGGCATGGCGCGGCGTGCGCTTCGGCTTCGACGGCAGCCTGGGGGAGGCCTACAAGGTTTTCTTGCTGTGGCCCCTGCTGTCGCTGCTCACCGTCGGCCTGCTGTTCCCCTACGCCTTGTATCGCCAGCAGCGCTTCGTCGTGGAGCGTTCGCGCTACGGCACCCAGCTGTTCGGCTACGGCGCCAGGGCGGCGAGCTTCTACCTGATCTTCCTCGCGCTGATCGGCGTCAGCGTCGGCGGTGCGGTGCTGGCGGCGCTGCTCGGCTGGCTGCTCCCGGTACTCACGCCCGTGGCCATCGTGGCGATGTATCTGACCCTGTTCGCCCTGTTCAACGTGATGATGACCAACGTGTTCTTCAATCACACCCGCCTGGGCGGCCACGCGCTGCGTTCGAACTACCAGCTGGGTTCGTATGCGCTGCTGATGATCACCAACACCCTGGGGCTGGTGCTCACCCTGGGGCTGTTCTACCCCTGGGCGCGCGTGCGCAGTGCCCGCTATGCGGCCGCGCACACCGGGCTGGTGGCGGAGGGCAGCCTGGACGAATTCGTCTCTGCGCAGCGTGACGGCGTCTCCGCGCTGGGCGGCGAAATCGGCGACGTGTTCGACGTCGACCTGGGCTTCTGATGCGGATCGAGGGGCGTTACCTCGACGGGCGCAGTTCGCGCCGCCAGACGGCCGTCGCGCTCGTCGAGGATGGCCGCCTGCACCTGCTGGGCACGGACGGCGCTGCGCTGCGCGAGTCCGTGCCGCTTGCCGAGGTCAACATCTCCTCGCGCGTCGGCAACACCCCGCGCCACCTGCGCCTGCCCGATGGCGCCAGCTTCGAGAGCGACGACAACGACACCATCGATGCCCTGGTGGCGCGCCACCGCCCGGCGCGCGCGCTGCTCGCCCATCGGCTCGAATCGCGCCTGCGCTACGTGCTGATCGGCCTGCTGGTCACCGTGGCCTTCGTCTGGGGCAGCGTGCAATGGGGCGTTCCGGCACTGGCGAAGGTGGCCGCCCATGCCTTGCCGCTGGAGGTCAACGAGTACGCCGACCGCAGCGTGCTCGCACTGCTCGACCGCCACATGCTGGAACCGAGCAAGCTGCCGGAAGCCGAACAGGCGCGTCTGCTGGAGGCCTTCGCGCCCCTGGTGGCGGCGGAAAACGGACAGGCTGCGTATCGCGTGCTGTTCCGCGACGCGCAGGATTCGATCGGCGCGAACGCAATGGCCCTGCCGGCGGGCACCATCGTGTTCACCGACCAGCTGGTCAAGCTCGCCAAGCATGACGAGGAACTGGTGGCCGTACTGGCGCACGAAATCGGCCACGTCGTGGAGCGCCATGCCATGCGCAGATCCATCCAGGCCTCGGTCATGGGCCTGCTGGCCGCGCTGGTGGTCGGCGACGTGTCGTCGGTATCCTCGGCGGTGACCGCGCTGCCGCTGATCCTCACCGAACTGGGCTATTCGCGCGCCTTCGAGGTGGAAGCCGACCGCCATGCCGTGCGTACCCTGCGCGAACACGGCATCGAACCCGGACGTCTGGCAGACGTCCTGCAACGCCTGGATCCATCGAAAAGCGCGGGGAACGCGTATCTGAGGACGCATCCGCCGACGTCCGAGCGCGTGCGGGCGATTGTGGGGAACTGAGCGCGCGGGCTTCGTGCTGGCGGCACGGATGTGCGGGTGTGGCAGGGAGTTGGGGATGGCCGGTTTCGTGGATGTCATTGACAGATCGCTTTGACATACCTGTTACGGTTGGATACATTATCCAGCTGTGATGTGCCATGGTCGTATCGACGTTCCCTGAAACCGAGCGCTTGGCGAGCCCTGCCGGAAGACAGCGTTCGCACCGTTCGCTGCCCGCTTCCTGCCATCGTGTTTTCTACATACCGCCTGTCCGCCAGCGTTTTCCGCTTTCATCGGTCTGTTCGATGGGCGCTGCTTCTTTCCATGGCCGCTCTCGCGGGCTTTGCCTCCAGCCTTCATGCGCAGAGCTTGCTTCCCGGTGATCTCGATCTGAACCGGGAGCGGCAGGAGCGCCTGCTGCAGGAACAGCAGCGCCGTCTGCAGGAACTGCGTGAATTGCCCGGTGTGATGCCTGCCCCCGCAGAGAAGCCCGCCGAACCGGGGAAGTGCTTTGATATCCAGCGGATCGAGCTGCAAGGCTCCACGCTGTTGGATGGAGAGGAGCGCCGCCGCCTCGTGGAACCCTTTGAAGGTCGCTGTCTTGCCGTTGACGATCTCAATGAACTGTTGCGGCGGATTACTGCTTGGTATCTCGACCGTGGCTACGTCACCTCACGGGCCTACCTGGCCGAACAGGATCTGAGTAGCGGCACGCTCGAAGTCATCGTCGTCGAAGGACAACTGGAACGCATCGAGCCCGGCCCGGACAGCGGGCTGAGCGTGCGCGAACTGAACCTGGCGTTCCCCGGACAAGAAGGAGAACGGCTCAATCTGCGGGAACTGGAACAACTGGTGGACCAGTTGAACCGCCTGCCTTCCAACCGTGCCACCGTTGAACTGATCCCGGGCGAAGCCGTCGGCGGGAGCCGCGCGGTGATCGCCAACCAGCCGGAGAAGCCCTGGCGCCTGTCCTTCACGCGGCACAACGACGGCCAGCGCAGCACCGGCCGGCAGCAATGGGCGGTGGGCCTGGAGCTGGATTCCCCGCTCGGCCTGGCCGACCAGCTCATGGTGCGCGGCGGGGCCGACACGCACGGCGGGAAGAACCCTTCTTCCGACAACGGCTTTTTCCACTACGGCCTGCCCTGGGGCTGGTGGACCTTCTCCTATACCTACAGCCAGAGTCACTACCGCAGCATCAACGAGACGAGCGGCTTCGCCTTCGCACTCACCGGCCAGAGCCGCAGCCACGAACTGCGCGCCGAGCGGCTGCTGCACCGCGATGCCGTCGGCAAGACCGCGGTGAACTTCGCCATCGGCCAGGTGGACTCGCGCAACTACATCGAAGGCAGCCTGCTGAAAGTCAGCAGCCCGCGCCTGTCCGAAGCGGGGCTGGGCCTGAACCACGGCCGGCGCATCGGTTCGGCCTTCGTCAACCTCGACCTCGGCTGGCAGCGGGGCATCGGCGCCTTCGGCGGACTGACCGACCGCCACCCGGCCTCCGGCGAGCCGCACGCGCAGTACGACAAATACACCTTCACCGCGAGCTTCCTGCAGCCCTTCGCGCTGGCGGGCCAGGCCTTCACCTTCGACAGCCTCGTCTTCGCGCAGAAGAGCGAAGACGTGCTCTACGGCCCGCGCCGCATCAGCATCGGCGGCCTCGGCTCGGTGCGCGGCTTCCAGGACCAGTCCCTGTCGGGCGACAGCGGCGGCTACTGGCGCAACCAACTGCGCTGGCGCACGCCCGTGGCCCCGGATGCGCTGGGCGCCGCCGCCGCGGCCTGGCTGCCCGCGGTGCTGGGCGAGTTCGGCGTCACCCTGGCGTGGGACGTCGGCGTCATCGCCCGCGACCGCCACAACAAGCCTGCCGGCCAGCACGGCCGCATCAGCGGCCGCGCCATCGAACTGAGCGCACGCGGCAAGCACCTGCGTGCCAGCCTGACCTATGCCCAGTCTCTCGTGCGCCCGGACGTTCTGCCCGCCGGCGAGCACCCGCTGCACTTGCGCGTCGAACTCCTCCTCTGACCGAGCCGCCTTTCCCGCCATGAAGAACACCACCGCCTCTGTGCCGGAAACGCCGATGAACCTGCACAGCCCGGCCAGCCGCAGCCTGGCCTGGGTGCTCACCGCCACGCTGACCCTCAACCCGATGGCGCCCGCGCTGGCCCAGATCACGGTGGCAAACGGCACGACCACGCTCGGCCAGGCCGGCAACGGCGTGCCGGTGGTCAACATCGCCGCGCCCAACGCACGCGGGCTGTCGCACAACCGCTTCACCGACTACAACGTCGGCAGCCAGGGGCTGATCCTCAACAACGCCACCGACGCCGTGCAGAAGACCGGCCTGGGCGGGCACATCCTCGGCAACCCCCATCTCGGCGACCGCGCGGCCAGCCTCATCCTCAACGAAGTCACCGGCGGGCGGCCGAGCCAGCTGTCCGGCTATACCGAGATCGCCGGAAAGGCCGCGCGCCTGGTCATTGCCAATCCCTGGGGGATCGCCTGCAATGGCTGCGGCTTCCTCAATACCCCGCGCGTCACGTTGAGCACGGGCACGCCGCTCATCGACGACGGCCGGCTGGCGGGCTTCCGCGTCGAAGGCGGGGAAATCTCCATCGCCGGCACCGGGCTGAATGCCAGCAACGTCGACCAGTTCGACCTGGTGACCCGCAGTGCCAGGCTCAACGCTGAACTCTACGCGCAGCGGCTCAACGTGATCGCCGGGCGCAACGAGGTGGATGCGGACGATCTGAGCGCCACCGCGCTCGCAGCCGGTGACGGCGCGCCGCTGCTGGCCATCGACAGTTCCGCGCTGGGCGGCATGTACGCCAACAGCATCGTCCTGCTCGGCACCGAAGCCGGCGTGGGGGTCCGTCTTGCCGGCGATCTGGCAGCCAGTGCGGGAGACATCCGCATCGATGCACAAGGCAAGCTGAGCGTGGCCAATGCGGCGGCCGCGGGGCGGATCGACGCCCGCGCCGGGGCGCTGGAGACACACGGCCAGCTCTACGCCGGCTCGCAGCTCGAACTGGCAGCGAGCGGCGACCTGGTCAATCACAAGACGCTGGCCGCCCGCGATGCCGTCGTGCTGAGCAGTGGCGCGACACTCACCAACCATGGGCACGTCGAGGCCGGCGTGAATGCCGACAACAGCCGCAACGCGGCCGGCGACGTCCAACTCGTCGGCCAGAATGTGGTCAACAGCGGCAGTCTGGTCGCCAGCCGCCACTTGCAGGCGGACGTCGGTCAAATCCTGGACAACCGGGAGGGCCGCATCGCCAGCGGCAGCGGGCTGGCCGTGCGCGCGAGCGGGCTGAACCAGGCGGGCGGCGAACTGTTCAGCCAGGGCAGCCTGAGCCTGGACCTGAACGGCGGTGCGCTGAACAACGACGAGGCGCTGATCCATGCTGCCGGCCCCCTGCTGCTGAGCAACCTGGGCGCGGCAAGCAACCGCGGCGGGGAAATCTCCAGCGTGGAAAGCCTCGGCCTGTCGGCCGACAGCCTGAACAACCGCGGCGGGCGACTGCTGTCCGGGCAGGGCCTTGCACTGAGCGTCGAGAAGCTCTTCGGCAACGTGGGTGGCCTGGTCAGCGCCCAGTCTCTCGACCTGAGCGCCGCCCGCCTGGACAACACGGCCGGACGCATCGCCAGCCGGGGCGATCTGCTCGCCCAGGTCGGCGAACTCGAACAGATCGACGGCGAACTGCTGGCCGAGGGCGACCTGACGCTGTCCGGCCAGCGCCTGAACAACCAGGGCGGCACACTGGGCGCCAACGGCGAACTGACCCTCGAAGTCGCTGAAATCGACAACCGTGGCGGGGAAATTTCCACCCGCTCGGGCGCACGGATCGAAGCGGACAAGCTGGACAACCGTGGCGGCACCCTGCTGGCTGACCAATTGGCCCTGAGCGCCGGGCAGGTGCGCAACAGCGAGGAAGGGCTGATCTACGGCGAGAAAGCCGTCCAGGTGGACGGCACCGACCTGGACAACCAGGGCGGCACGCTGGCGAGCGACACCCGCCTGTCCGTGGTGCTGGACGGCGACCTGCGCAACGCCGCCGGCCTGCTGGCCAGCGAAGGCGTGCTGAACGTCACGGCCAAATCCCTGGACAACCGGGGCGGCAGCCTCTCCAGCGCGGACGCCCTGGCGGTCGAGGTGGCGGGCGCCCTGCACAACCAGGGCGGGCGCATCCTTACGGACGCGGAACTGTCGCTGCGCAGCGCCGGGCTGGACAACCGCAGCGGGGTGATCTCGGCGGCCGGCGCACTGGCGGTGGAGACAGGCGACTTCAACAACAACCAGGGACAAGTGACCAGCGAAGGCCGCCTGGATCTGCTGGCGGGGCAGGTGGGCAACGCCGGCGGGCGCATCGCCAGCGCCGGCGCGCTCGACGTGCGCGCGAGCGGGCTGGACCAGGCGGGCGGCGAACTGTTCAGCCGCAGCAGCCTGAGCCTGGACCTGAACGGCGGCACGCTGAATAACGACGGGGCACTGCTCAGCGCCCCCGGCGACCTGCTGCTGAGCAATCTGGGCGAAGTGACCAACCGCGGCGGGGAAATCTCCAGCGCGAAGGGTTTCATTCTGGCGGCGACCCGCCTGGACAACGCGGGCGGCCGCCTGCTCAGCGAGCAGGTGCTATCCATCGTGCTTGGCGGCGCCCTCGACAACCGCGCCGGTACGCTGTCCGGCCAGCGTCTGGCACTGTCTGCCGCCAGCGTGGACAACCGTACCGCCGGGCTGATCCGCAGCGGCAGCGAACTGAGCCTGCAGGTGACGGGCAAGCTGATCAACGACGCCGGGCGCATCGCCAGCCGGGGCGATCTGCTCGCCCAGGTCGGCGACCTCGAACAGATCGACGGCGAACTGCTGGCCGAGGGCAACCTGACGCTGTCCGGCCAGCGCCTGGACAACCAGGGCGGCACACTGGGCGCCAACGGCGAACTGACCCTCAAGGTCGCCGAAATCGACAACCGCGGCGGGGAAATTTCCACCCGCTCGGGCGCACGGATCGAAGCGGACAAGCTGGACAACCGCGGCGGCACCCTGCTGGCCGACCAATTGACCCTGAGCGCCGGGCAGGTGCGCAACAGCGAGGAAGGGCTGATCTACGGCGAGAAGGCCGTCCAGGTGGACGGCACCGACCTGGACAACCAGGGCGGCACGCTGGCGAGCGACACCCGCCTGTCCGTGGTGCTGGACGGCGACCTGCACAACGCCGCCGGCCTGCTGGCCAGCGAAGGCGCGCTGAACGTCACGGCCAAGTCCCTGGACAACCAGGGCGGCAGCCTCTCCAGCGCGGACGCCCTGGCGGTCGAGGTGGCGGGCGCCCTGTACAACCAGGGCGGGCGCATCCTCACGGACGCGGAACTGTCGCTGCGCAGCGCCGGGCTGGACAACCGCAGCGGGGTGATCTCGGCGGCCGGCGCGCTGTCGCTGTCCACCGGCGCCTTCGACAACAGCCAGGGCCAGTTGACCGGCAGCGACCGCCTCGACCTGCTGGCGGGGCAGGTGGGCAACGCCGGCGGGCGCATCGCCAGCGTCGGCGCGCTCGACGTGCGCGCGAGCGGGCTGGACCAGGCGGGCGGCGAACTGTTCAGCCGCAGCAGCCTGAGCCTGGACCTGAACGGCGGCACGCTGAACAACGACGGGGCACTGCTCAGCGCCCCCGGCGACCTGCTGCTGAGCAATCTGGGCGAAGTGAGCAACCGCGGCGGGGAAATCTCCAGCGCGAAGGGCTTCACCCTGGCGGCGACCCGCCTGGACAACGCGGGCGGCCGTCTGCTCAGCGAGCAGGTGCTGTCCGTCGTGCTTGGCGGCGCCCTCGACAACCGCGCCGGCCTGGTCAGCGCCTGGGATCTCGCACTCGCCGCCGCCCGCCTGGACAACGGTGCCGGCACCCTGTTTGCCCGCAACGACCTGTCCGCCGAAGTGGATACCGTCCTGCACAACGCCGGCGAAGGGCTGATCCAGGCCGGCGGCGGCCTGCTCCTGAGCGGTAGCGAACTGGACAACCGGGGCGGCTACGTGGTGGCCGGGCAAACCCTGGCGCTCACCCTGGATGGCGCGCTGGACAACCGCGACGGCGGCCTGGTCACCAGCCAGGGCGGGCTGGAACTCACCGCCGGCAGCCTGGACTCCAGCCAGGGCGGCGAAGTATCGGCCAAGGGCGACCTGCAGCTGCGCCTCGGCGCGCTCGTCCAGCAACAAGGGATGCTGATCGGCGAAGGCGCGCTGAGCGTGGATCTGCGCCAGGGCGACCTGGACAACCAGGGTGGCCTGATCAGCAGTGGTGGCCGGCTGGACCTGAAGAACCTGGGCAGCCTGGACAACCGCGAAGGCGAAATCTCCAGCCTGGGCGTGCTGGCGCTCGCCGCCACCCATCTGGACAACCGTGCCGGCACGCTCATCGGCCGCGACTGGCTGAACCTGATCCTCGGCACGGCCGACAACCGCGGCGGCCTGCTCTCCGGCTGGCAGGGCCTGGCGCTGAGCGCCGGCAGCCTGGACAACCGCGCCGTCGGCACCGTCTCGAGCCGCAGCGGCGACCTCGACCTGCAACTGACCGGCGACCTGCTCAACAGCGGCGAAGGCGCCCTGGTCGCCGCCGGCCGCCTCGACCTCGCCGCAGCCGGCCTGGACAACCGCGCGCAGGGCATCCTCTCCAGCGGCGCCGGGCAAACCCTGGCAATCGGCGCCACCCTGGACAACCGCGGCGGGCAGATCGACAGCGGCACGGCCCTGGCGATCGATGCCCGGCGTGTGGACAACCAGGGCGGCCTGCTGCGTGCCGGGCAGACGCTGGCCGTTGCGGCCGGCGACCTGGACAACCGCGCCGGACACATCGGCGCCGGGGGAGATGCCCGCCTCGAACTCGACGGCACGCTGCTCAACGCCGATGGCCAGCTCGCCAGCGGCGGCGTGCTGAACCTGAGCGCGGCGGTGCTGGACAACCGCGGCGGGACCGTGGCCAGCCAGAACGCGGCGACCGTGGACGCCGGCAGCCTGGACAATTCCGCGCGCGGCACCCTGGCGGCCAACGGTGCGCTGGAGATCCGCGTGGACGGTACCGTCGACAACCGCGGCGACGGGCTGATCTACAGCCGCGACGCCACGGTGCAACTGGCCGCCGGCACCCTGGACAACCAGGGTGGCGCCCTGCAGAGCCAGGGCGACCTGTCCCTGGAACTAGACGGCGACCTGCTCAACGCAGGCGGCACGCTGCAGAGCCAGGCGGGCGACGTGGCCCTGCGCGCCGCCAACCTCGACAACCGCCTGGGCACCCTCGCCAGCCTGGAAGGCGAGGTGCGCGCGCTGCTGTCCGGCTGGCTGAACAACGGTGCGGCCGGGCAGGACGGGGGCGGCCTGATCCAGGGGCAGCGGCTCGATCTGGCCGCCACCGGCACCCTGTTCAACGAGGGCGGGCGCATCCATGCGCTCGGCGGCGACGCCGGCCTGTCCGCCGCCGCCTTCGACAACCGGCAGGGCGTGCTCCACGCCCGCGACGCGCTGCGCCTCACGGGCGGCGGTCTGGACAACCGTGCCGGCACGCTTGGCGCCGGCAGCATCGATCTGCGCCTTTCCGGCGCCATCGACAACCGCGAAGGCATCGTCGAAAGCAGCGCTGCGCTCGCCATCCGTGCCGCCAGCCTGGACAACCGGGACGGCCAGTTGCGCGCGCTGGGCGAGCAGGGCGAGACCGTCCTCCAACTGGGCGGCCTGCTCGACAACCGCGCCGGCGTCCTGGAAAGCGCCAACCGCGACCTGAGCGTGGAGATCAGCGAACTGCGCAACCAGGGCGGCAGCCTGGTGCACGCCGGCGGCGGTGAATTCGGCATCGCCTCGGCGCAGGCCGCCGAGGCCGGCGGGCGCATCGTCACCGCGGGTGGCCTGACCCTGAGCGCGGAAAGCTGGCACAACAGCAGCGTGCTGCAGGCCGGCCGCCTCACCCTGGAGGTGGGCACCTTCACGCAGAGCGCCAGCGGCCAGGTGCTGGCCAGCGAATCGCTCACCGGCACCGGCACCCACTGGACCAACGACGGCCTGATCGCCAGCGACGGCACGCTCTCGCTGGCGCTCACGGGCGGCTACGGCGGCGCGGGCCGTCTGAGCAGCGTGGGCGGGCTCGACCTTTCCGCCGCCAGCCTGGAGCTGGCCGCCCTGGGCACCATCGCCGCCGGCGGCAAGGCCACCTTCCAGTTCAGCGCACAGGCGGACAACCTCGGGCGCATCACCGCGGCCGGCAGTCTCGACTTCACCGCCGCGCAACTGAACAACCGCGGCACCCTGGGCAGTGCCGAGGACCTGACCCTGGACACGCCCGACCTGCTCAACGAAGAAGGGCTGATCTTCAGTGGCGGCGACATGGCGCTGCACGCGGACCGATTCATCAACCGACATGCCGATGTGTATGCCCTGGGCGGACTGCTGATCCGTGGGGCCGGCACACAGGACAGCGCAGAAAAAATAGAAAACCGCTCAGGCTCCATCGAAAGCGTTGGAAACATGGGCATTCGGGCGAATACCCTGGAGAACACCGCCGACGTCTTCGAGATCAGCCGCAAGTTGCTGTCGGGAGGCATCGCGGTGCGCTGCATCGACTGCAGGGGCGACCATTACACGGTCGACTACTTCGTCCGGGAGTATTACCAGACCGAGATTGACGCGGACGCGCCTGCGCACATCACCGCGGGCGGCGATTTCTCCTTTGTCGGCACCACCTTCGCCAACCGGCTGAGCACCCTTTCCGCGGCGGGCGACATCGGCATCGAGACCGGGCAGTTCAGCAACGAGGGCGCGGTATCCGGCACCATCGAACGGACCCGCATCTACCGGCATGGCCCAGTGACCGATGGCACGGTCGGTCGCTACATCCAAAGCCACATCTACCCGTACAACCTGCGCAACAACCCGGATTACCTGGAGTGGGACGACGAAGGCATTCCCTACTCTAACTCTTACTACGACCCGGACAACCTGCTGGAATTTTCGCCCACGACGAGCAGTGTGTTCAAATTGTGGAGCGACTTGGAAGTCTCCACCACCACTCCCGGCGAAGGGCAGGGCGCGGTCATCCAGGCCGGGGGCGCGGTTTCCATCACCGCCAGCGAAAACCTCAACAACGGCGTCATCTCCCACGACTACGCCTACCAGCAAGGCGGCCAGACGCAGGATGTCGTGCCCGTCGCGCCGGTCACGACCACCGTCGTCGAATTGAATCCGCAGCTTCCGCCCGATCTCGCGCAGCAGCAGGTCAACCCGCTGACCTTGCCGGGCTTCAGCCTGCCCACGGGCCAGAACGGCCTGTTTCGCCTGAGCGGCGAGACGGGCAGCGAGGCCGGGGCGAGTACCGCCTCCGGCGCCGCGGACTGGAGCCTGTCCGCCGGCACGCTGGGGCAGGCGCAGCGCACCACGCAGGTGGACGCCCCCGAGGCCGATGGCGTGCGCATCGACGGCGGCGGCCTGCAGGCCAGCACCACGGAGCTTCAGTCCGGCGAGCGGGCGCAGACCGCGCCCGCCGTTCAGGCCGGTGAAGTGCAGGTGGCGTCCAGCACCGCGGCGGACGGCGGCGCGGCCACCCCTGGCGCCCAGGGCGTGGCGGTCGAGTACAGCGTGCCGAAGCACCCGTACCTGATCGAGACGAACCCTGCGCTGACCGAACTGGCCCACTTCCTGGGCTCGGACTACCTGCTGGGTCTGCTGGGCGAGGACGGGGACACGTCCTGGCGCCGGCTGGGCGACGGGCTGTACGAGCAGCGTCTGATCCGCGAAGCGGTGGTGGCGCGTACCGGGCAGCGCTATCTGGCCGGGCTGGGCTCGGACGAAGCGATGTACCGCTACCTGATGGACAACGCGGTGGCGAGCAAGGACGCGCTGAACCTGTCGGTGGGGGTGAGCCTGACGGCCGAGCAGGTGGCCGCGCTCACGCACGACATTGTGTGGCTCGAAGCGTATGAAGTGAATGGGGAGGAAGTGCTGGTGCCGGTGCTGTACCTGGCGCAGGCCGAAGGCCGGCTGGGCCCGACCGGGGCGCTGATCCAGGGCAGCGACCTGGCGCTGATCGCCGGGGACACGCTCGCCAACCGGGGCACGCTGCGGGCCGACGGAAACCTCTCGGCCACGGCCGGGCAGGTGGTCAACAGCGGCCTCCTGGAAGCGGGCGATCGGTTGTCGGTGCTGGCGGTCGACAGCGTGCTCAACACCCGGGGCGGCATCCTCGCGGGGCGCGACGTGGACGTCACCGCACTCACCGGGGACCTGATCAACGAGCGCACGGTCACCGAATTCACCGCCCGGGCCAGCGGCCTCACCTTCACGCGCAGCCTGGTCGATACGGCCGGGCGCATCGAAGCGGGCGGGGATCTGGTGCTGTCGGCGGGGCGCGACCTGTACAACCTGGGCAGCGTGGTGTCGGCCGGCGGGGGCGTGGAACTGTCGGCCGGCGGCGACCTGATCATCGCCGCAGTCGAAGACCGGCAAAGCAGCTTCGCCCGCATCCGGCGCGGCACCTATTCGACCGAGTACGTCACCCAGCTGGGGTCCGAAGTGAGCGCCGGGGGCGATCTGGCGCTGTCGGCGGGCCAGGACCTGGCGGTGATCGCCAGCCGGGTGCAAGCCGGGGGCGACGCGTTCCTGCTGGCCGGCGGCGACCTGACGCTTGAGGCGGCGGCCGACGTCTCGCACACGGACTACCGCTACCGGAGCAGCCGCAAGAAGATCCACGATGAAAAGCTCAGCGTGCGCCAGCAGGCGGCCGAAGTGGAAGCCGGGGGCAACCTGCTGCTGGCGGCCGGTGAGGACCTGACGCTGGTGGCCAGCGCGGCGCAAGCCGGGGGCGAGGCCTACCTGTACGCGGGGCAGGAGTTGGCGCTGCTGTCTGCCGAGAACCAGGATTACAGCCTGTACGAAAAGAAGAAAAAGGGCAGCTTCGGGCGCAAGAAGATGCGCCGCGACGAAGTGACCGTGATCACCCAGGTGGGCAGCCAGGTGAGCGCGGGCGAAAGCGTCACGCTGGAAAGCGGCGGCGACCAGACCTACCAGGTGGCGAAGCTGACCAGCGGCGGGGATCTGACCCTGGACAGTGGCGGAGAGATCGCCTTCGAAGGGATGATGGACCTGAAGCAGGAAAGCCACCAGAAGAGCAAGAGCAGCTTCGCCTGGCAGAGCGCCAAGGGCAAGGGCAAGACGGACGAGACGCTGCGCCAGAGCGAACTGGTGGCCGGAGGTGAGCTGGCGATCCGTGCGGCGGACCGGATCAGCATCGACATCAAGGAAGTCAATGCGCAGACGGTGAGCCAGACGATCGACGCGCTGGTGCAGGCCGAACCGCAACTGGCGTGGCTGAAGGAGATGGAAGCGCGCGGGGACGTGGATTGGCAGCGCGTGAAGGAAGTGCACGACCAGTGGAAGTACAGCCATTCGGGGATGGGCCCGGGGCTTGCGCTGGTGGTGGCGATCGTGGTCACCGTGATGACGTGGGGGGCGGCCAGCAGTGCGGTGGCGGGCGTGACCAATGCGGCCGTGGGTACGGCGACCAACACCGCACTGACCGCGGCGGCGACCTCGGCCATGTCGAACATGGCGATCAACACGATCAACAGCGGCGGGGATCTGGGCGAAGCGCTCAAGCTGAGCTTCTCGGGCGATGCCATGAAGGGCTACGTGACCAGCGCGCTGGTGGCGGGGATCACGGCGGGGTACATCGACGAGGCGTTGGGCGGCAAGACCGACCCGGTGACGGGCAAGGTTTCGGGCTTCAACCTGAGCGATTTCTCGGACGTGGGCCGTTTTGCGGTGCATCAGGCGGCGCGCGCTGGGGTGTCGGCGACGGTGAGCACGGCGATCAACGGTGGCAGCTTCAGCGACAACCTGGCCGCGGCGCTGACTTCTGCGGCGGTGCATACGGTCTCGGCGGGAGCCTTCAACCTGGTGGGCGACCTCGGGCTGGACAACGGCAGCATCGAGAAGATCCTGGTGAAGGCCCTGGTGGGCGGTCTGATCAGCCAAGCGGCTACGGGGGACTTTGCCACCGGGGCACTGGCGGCGGGGGCCAACGAGGCGCTGGTCGATGGTCTGGCGAAGCTGGTGGATGGGGATCCGCAACTGCTCTCGATGGCCTCGCAACTGGTGGGGGCGGTGTCCTCGGCGGTCTCGGGGGGCGATGCGCAACTAGCCTCCGACATCGCCAACTACGATACGCAGTACAACTACTTGAACCACCAAAACCTTGATGATTTGGTAGCAGAAGCCCGTTCCTGCGAGGCGCTGGGGAATTGTGACGAGGTCAGACAGAAGTTCAGGGCACTATCTGTAGCAAATGATGATGGGCTCGTTGCGGCATGTAATGCCAATGCGCAGGATTGCATTCAACGTTTTGGCAGTTTGCTGGAAGACAGCCAGGGTATCCAGGAGCGCTTGGCCGAGCTGTATTTCGACGATAGCATCCCTAGCTTGTTCAAGTGGGACCTGCATGTCTACCAGATGCAGAATCTGAGTGCTACAGGTGTTCTGGCACAAGCGGGTGCACAGGTTGCGCTTGAGAACCGGGGACTGTCTCCGGATGCAGCGGCTTTGGCGGCCGCTATTGTCGGATCTGCAGCAAGTGGTGGGGTGCCGGGGAAGGGGGGGGCAAAAGGAGTTGGAAACGGGGCGAAGTTTGCCGATCAAGCGAAGCTTGATGATCACTTTGCTCGCCATGGTAGCGATTTTGGCGCCAGAAATGCCTTGGAGTATCAATCCCAGGCGGATAGGTTTTTAACGGTTTCAAAGCCTGTGGGCGTACTTGAAAAAGTACGCCCTAATGGAGATGTCGTGCGTTATAACCCTGCTACTGATGAATTTGGCGTCATATCAAGTAGTGGAAATATCCGCACATATTACAAACCCGATCCAGCAGTTCATGGTAAGGGATCTAATTTGGATTATTTCAATGCGCAATAGTAGTGAATCTTATGTTTGCCCGGTATGCGGATACCCCTGCCTTGATGAGGCTGCGTACGATGACTTTGGCTGCCCTTCTTATAATATATGCCCCTGTTGTGGGACGGAATTTGGATATGATGATTCAGTGGTGGCTCATGCCGATTTACGTAAAAAATGGATTTCTAATGGGATGCAATGGTGGAGTAGGAATCAAATAAAATCCAATGGTTGGGACCCAATTAAACAGCTAAAGGATGCTGGAATGCTTAGTTAATTGGGGTGAAATGAATTGAAGCGTGCAGGAAATTATCAATCCTTTTTTTGTTGATGGAAGACGCGCCATTGATAAGGCGCAAGGCTATGAAGATGGTGTGCGGAATATATAGCTCTTGCCGAACTGTATCTCGACGATAGCATCCCCGGCATGTTCAAGCTGGATCCGTATGGTGCATATAAAATTGCGCTAATTTCTAATGGAAATTCTGGTTTTTTAACGGCGTCAAAGATTGTCTGTTCAACGAAAGGGGCTCAAGTTATTAATGTGAGCAGATGTTATTTAAATAGCTTTATTTTGAGTTGGTCGGCTGGTGAGAATAGATAATGAAGTCTGTTTTTTCTATGTTGTCTGTTGTTGCCGAATTTTTGTTCTTTCTTGGGGTGGGTGTGTGGGTTGGGTTGTGGTGGATGCCGGCTGTTTCGGAAGGGAGTACCAGTGCGTCATTTGTAACAGCAACATTGGTGTTGGTGGTAGCGGGCGGGTATTTCAAAAAATATTTAATGCCTAAATCAAGAGGGAGGGTGTTTCTTTGTTCGATATGGCTTTAATTGTATTTTCCATAATTGGATATGTGTTCGGTGTATTTTTTATGTGGCTTTGAAATAAAGCAATGGCTATATAGGTGATGGTAGGTGATGGCTTCGATGCGCTTGAATAATTGACGAATCCGAACAATGGGGACTACCGGGCTTGGCAGACGGTCACCGCCGCTGCGACGGGCGCGCTCCTGTATCCGCTCGCAGGACGAAGCGTGTGGATTGACAGTGCCCTTGGGGCCACGTCCGCTGGGGTCGTGACGGCGGTGACCAATGAGGTCTACGATCGGCCTAACACCGGATCCAATAGCGTGGTGTGGAATGCGTTCTTGGGTGGTACGTTTGGATATCTGGGTAACCGAGTCGCAGATGGCACTACGAATTATCTCAATGCCAATATACCGAGATACATCGGCGGCAAACCCATTGATCGCAATGTGCCGATTTTGCTACAGAACTTGGGCCGTCCCAATCCGCTCGTTCCCTATATCGACACCATCGGGAAATCGACAGGGAATGTAGTGAACGGGATTCCTTCCCTTGCGCCGGGTTTGTTCTCCGGGCCGTCGCAGGGAGAGAATCCGTGAGCGAAAATGCTAGACCCCGTAGATACTTTAACGATTCCCCATTTGTCCACGGAGGGTATTTCGATATCTGGACGTATACGGGGACGTTGAGAATATTTGTTTTTGCGTTGCTTATTATTTATGGAGGGCGTTATATAGATTTTTTTGGTGGATGGCTGTGGGGTTTATTTGGAGAGGAGCTGATCATCTCCCCTGGCAAGGCCGATTGGTACGCACGTGTTGCATGCGGTCTTGCAACGCCACTGTTGATCTTGTCACCCATCAACCTTTTTACGATCTTTCGCCGACGCCGCTATCTCAGGGCCGCAGCCCCCCAGGCGGCCCAGCAGGCCGCCTTGTGGCTCAAGGAGAGGGCGGAGCACGATCGTAAGGAAGGAAAGAACGTCGATGCCGGGGGCGCTGTTCCCAGGCAGCCAGAACAAAAGGGGCTGGTGCAACGTTGGCCGATCCTGCACGACGTGGTATGGGGTTGGCCGCTGCTCCTGGCCTTGCCGTTGACGCTTTTCGGTGAGCCGCTGAATGCCATGCGTGGCCTGGTTCTGGGCGTCTTTGCATACAGCCTGAGTCATACGATCTCGAAGACGGGACTGCCGATGCCTGTAAAGCTGGGTATGGCGTGGAGTATTGGTGCATTGGCCGTCGGGCTGTGGTTTTACTTCTTCAAAGTTCAAGTTGAGCTTTTAGCGTTATCTACGTTTTTATCCACCACCACCCATTGAAAGGTATCTTCATGACCAAATTCACCGTCCTCGTCCTTGCAGCCGTGCTGATGACCGGCTGCGCATCTGTCGACATGGCTTCGAAGGAGGCATCGGACAAGGCCAAACGCTTTGACCCGCCAAGCGCAGGGCAGGCTGGCGTTTATATTTACCGGAACAGCTTTGCTGGCAAAGCACTGAAGAAAGACCTGTGGATCGATGGTGAATGCGTTGGGGAGAGTGCGCCCGATGTCTTTTTCTATACCGAGGTAAAGGGCGGAGAGAAACACAAGATCGAGACGGAGTCTGAATTCTCTCCGAACGCGCTGGAGTTAATGTTTGTTGCAGGGAAAAATTATTTCATCCGGCAGTTCATCAAGATGGGCGCTTTCGTTGGCGGAGCTGATCTGGAAGAGGTTTCGGAAGAGCAAGGCAAGGCGGATATTGCGAAACTGAACATGGCGCAGTCTGGGAAATGCAGTAGTAAATGACCAAAGGGGTCGGAGTAGATTTATTTCAGAAAAACTCGAATGACTCTACCCTTTCGGAATTTCGTGCGTATGGAAAAAGTTGCAGTTGGTGGATGAGGCGACCGGGCATGAAGGGGGCGCCGAGTGCAAGCTGATCGAGCATCAATAACAGGGGGAGGGGTGAAAAAGGCCGCGATATTCGTCGCGGCCTTTTGCTTTGAGCACGCCAGTACCGGGTGCCTTCAGCGGTGGCACAAACGTGCCAGACCGGTCTGATTACGGAAAGCGCCTCAATAGTTGACCGTGAAGCGCTTTTCCTCCGGGTAGGCGCGTACATCCACGCCCGGTACTTCCTGCGGCCCGTAGTGCTCTTCCAGATCGCGGATCAGATCCAGGTAGCGCTCCACCGCGCGTTCGAGCACCTTGCGCCCTTTTTCGGCGGAGGCGGTCAGGATGTCCTCGGTGGTGCCCAGTCCGCCGCGGCTGAGATGGCCGGGTTGCGGAATGGGGATGACCTGGGCAATGTCGAAGACTTGGAAGGTTTCGGTTTCGTCCTGGGTGATCGAACGCTTGAGCAGGGATCTGTCGATCAGCGGCTTGAAGGTTTTGCCGCTGGCCTTGTCGAGCTTGACCAGATCGGGGCGGACGAACAGCACGTTGCTCGTCTCTTCTTCGCCGGAGTGATAGAACGGCGTGCTCACCTCGCGGCGCAGGGTTTCCGCCGCCAGTTCCCAGTAGGTGGCGGCGGCGATGAACAGGTTCTTGCCTTCCCGGCGCAGTTCGGTCGCCGTTTCGTGGGCGATGACCTGGAAGTGTGGCTCCTGCCCGTGGCCCTGCACGATGATGACCTTGCGGAACCCGGTGGCCCACAGGCCGCGCAGGATGTCCTTGGCGAAGGCGAACAGGGTTTGCTGGGAAACGGCCAGCGTGCCGGGAATCGGATCGCCGTTGAGGTCGTAGTGGAAGGTGGGGGAGGCGCCGGCGCGGAACGGGGTCGGCGAGAGCACCGGGAGTCCGGTACGGCGGCTCAGTTCCTCGGCGATCCATTCCGCCGTGTAGGTATCGGTGCCGAGCGGCAGGTGATCGCCGTGCGCTTCGGTCGTGGCGGCTGGGATGATGATGGTGCCGCGGGTTTTTGCCAGATGATCCGCTGCGTCCAGTGTCAGCGATTCAAAAATGATGGGGTCTGCCATTCTCTGTTTTCCTGTCTGTTTCGCAGGGGCGGCGATTCGCCGCTTTGCGTGGGGGAAATGCGGGAGCGCGACGGTATGCAAGCCCTTGCGGGCCTTCGTGCCGTTGCTGGAGGCAGTCTAAAGAAGGGAGGAATGGGCCGGAAATAATTAAAATGAAATTGCGTGGTGGCGTTTAAATGATTAAATCCAGATCAAGAAAACGATAGTGGCCCGGGGTTCGTGTTTTATATGGTTCAGCGTCGGGAAAATGCCGTGGTGTTGCGTCCGGTGTGTTTGATGGCGTACATGGCGAGGTCGGCCGCGCGGATCAGGGTGTGCGGGTCGAGGCCGTTGTCCGGGTAGAGGGCAATGCCCACGCTGGCGCCGATATGGGCACTGCCGTGGGGCAGCACGAAGGCTTTCCCGAGGTCGGCGACGATGCGAGCGGCGATGCGTTCCACCAGTTCGGCGGTGATGCGCTCGGCAAGCACGAGGAATTCGTCGCCACCCACGCGCGCGATGGTGTCGGCGGTGCGCACGCTGCGCTGCAGCCGCCGGGCGACTTCCTGGAGAACCAGGTCGCCGGCTTCGTGGCCCATGCCGTCATTGACCGTCTTGAAGCGGTCCAGATCGATGAACAGCACCGCGAAGCGGCTGGAATCGCGCTCGGCCCGGGTTCGGGCCTTTTCGATTTCATGGCGGAAGCGGCGCACAGTGAGCAGGCCGGTCAGGGCGTCATGGTCGGCCAGCGCGCGCAGTTCCGCTTCGGCCTCCTTCTGTGCGGTGATGTCGACGAAGGCGAACAGCAGCAGGCCTTCTTCTTCGATGGGGATTTCCGACAGCGAGGCCAACCCCCAGATCTCGCTGCCGTCGCGGCCGCGCAGGCGCAACTCGAAGTTACGCACTTCGCCCCGTTCGGCGAAACCCTGCAGCAGCTGGTTGCGCTCTTCCGGATCGACGAACAGTTCCCGCCAGCGGTGGCCGAGAATGTCCACCGCGTTCACATCCAGTATTTCGTTGAAGAAGCGGTTGGAAAACACCATCCGGCCGTCTTCCACGGAAATCACCAGAATGCCGGCGGGCACCGTGTCGTTGAACACCCGCAGGCGGTGATCCTGCGAGAACATCTGTTCCAGGGTGGAAATGCTCAGTTTCATGTCCTGAGCCTCGGCCTTCTGTCCCGGGGCGGGCGCCCCGGGCGGTGATTACGCGCCTTTGCGAATCTGGAATGTATAGATTCCCTGGGATTCGCTCTGATTGATGAGGTCGCTGCCGGTGGAGCGACATAGCGCGTTGAAGTCCCGGATGGAGGCCGGGTCGGTGGTGAGGATTTCGAGCACCGCGCCGCTTTCCAGATTCCGCATGGCCTTGCGGGTGTGGATGACCGGCAGGGGGCAATTCAGATTCTTGACATCAAGAATGACTTTCGACATGCCCGGCGTCCGTTTGAATGGAGTGTTGCCGAATCGTATTCCAAATCCGGGCGGGGCTTATGCTGCTATTCGGCAATGTACAGAATGAAAATTTCTATTGTCCGTAAATGCCGCGCGGCCCTGTACGGGCCGCGCGGTACATCCAGAAGGTTCAGCGGGTGATCGGCTTGTAGCGGATGCGCTTGGGCTTGGCACCTTCCTCGCCCAGGCGTTTCTTCTTGTCCTCTTCGTATTCCTGGTAGTTGCCGGCGAAGAAGGTCCATTGCGAGTCGCCCTCGGCCGCCAGAATGTGCGTGCAGATGCGGTCGAGGAACCAGCGGTCGTGGGAGATGATCAGCGCGCAGCCAGCGAATTCCAGCAGGGCGTCTTCCAGCGCGCGCAGGGTTTCCACGTCCAGGTCATTGGACGGTTCATCCAGCAGCAGCACGTTGCCGCCGGCGATCAGGGTCTTGGCCAGATGGAGCCGTCCACGTTCGCCGCCGGAGAGGTTGCCGACGATCTTCTGCTGGTCGCCGCCCTTGAAGTTGAAGCGGCCGATGTAGGCGCGGCTGGGCATTTCGAATTTGCCCACGGTGAGGATGTCGGCGCCGTCGGCGATGGCTTCGAACACCGTCTTGTCGTTGGCCAGACCGTCGCGGCTCTGGTCGACGGCGGCCAGTTTCACCGTGGAGCCGATCGTCACTTCGCCGCTGTCCGGTTTGTCCAGGCCCTGGATCATCTTGAATAGGGTGGATTTGCCGGCGCCGTTGGGGCCGATGACACCGACGATGGCGCCCGGCGGCACGCTGAAGCTGACGTTGTCCATCAGCAGTTTGTCGCCGAAGGCCTTGTTGACGCCGTTGAATTCGATGACCTTGTCGCCCAGGCGTTCGCCCGGCGGGATGAAGATCTCTTGGGTCTCGTTGCGGCGCTGGTATTCGACGCTGGCCATCTCTTCATAGCGCGCCAGACGGGCCTTGGATTTGGCCTGGCGGGCCTTGGGGTTGGAGCGCGCCCATTCCAGCTCGGTCTTCATCGCCTTCTGGTGCGCGGCTTCCTGCCTGGCTTCCTGAGCCAGGCGCTCGCCCTTCTGTTCGAGCCAGGAGGAGTAGTTGCCCTTCCAGGGGATGCCGTGGCCGCGGTCCAGTTCGAGGATCCATTCGGCAGCGTTGTCGAGGAAGTAGCGGTCGTGGGTGACGGCCACCACGGTGCCGGGGAAGCGGGTGAGGAACTGTTCCAGCCATTCCACCGATTCGGCGTCGAGGTGGTTGGTGGGTTCGTCGAGCAGCAGCATGTCGGGCTTGGAGAGCAGCAGCTTGCACAGCGCGACGCGGCGCTTCTCGCCGCCGGAGAGGTTGCCGATCACCGCGTCCCACGGCGGCAGGCGCAGGGCGTCGGCGGCGATTTCCATCTGGTTCTCGATGTCGCCGCCGGCCGCGGTCAGGATGTTCTCGTAGCGGGCCTGTTCCTCGGCGAGCTTGTCGAAGTCGGCGTCCGGTTCGGCGTAGGCGGCGTAGATTTCTTCCAGTTTCTGGCGGGCCTCGGTGATTTCGCCGAGGCCGGATTCGACTTCTTCCTTCACCGTCTTGGCCGGGTCCAGTTCCGGCTCCTGCGGCAGGTAGCCGATGCGCACGCCAGGTTGCCATTGCACCTCGCCGTCGTACTCCTTGTCCACGCCGGCCATGATGCGCAGCACCGAGGATTTGCCCGAGCCGTTGAGGCCGAGCAGGCCGATCTTGGCGCCGGGGAAGAAGGAGAGGGAGATGTCCTTGATGATCTGGCGCTTCGGGGGAACGGTCTTGTTCACCCGCAGCATCGACATTACGTATTGAGCCATGTGTGCAAGCGGAATCGGGCAGAAATGGAAAGACCCGAGAGGATACCACCTGCGCCACCCGGGCCGGGAGGGCGCTCAGGTCTGCGTATCGGTGTGCAGGCGGGCGATGAACTCATCCGCCGGAATGGGGTGGCCGAACAGGTAGCCCTGGAACTGGTCGCACTGCTGGCGGGTGAGGAAGTCGCGCTGGTATTTGGTTTCCACCCCTTCGGCGACCACCTTGTGGCCCAGGCTGTGGGCCAGCGCGATGACCGCAGTGGCGATCTTGCCTTCCTCTCCGTCGTCGCCGCGGATGTCGTTGACGAAGCTGCGGTCGATCTTCAGTACATCGACCTCGAACAGTTTCAGATAGGCCAGCGAGGAATAGCCGGTGCCGAAGTCGTCAATGGACAGGCGCACGCCGAGTCCGCGCAGACGGGCGAGCAGGCCGACGGTGCGCTCCACGTCGCGCATCAGCATGGTCTCGGTGAGTTCGAGTTCCAGCAGTTCGGCGGGCACGCGATGTTCGGTGAGAATGCCGCGCACCAGCAGGGCGATGTCCTGGTGGGCGAATTGCTGGGCGGACAGGTTGACCGCGATGGGTACCGGGCGATGGCCGGCATCCAGCCAGGCGCGCAACTGCGCACAGACGTGGCGCAGCACCCATTCGCCGATCGGCACGATCAGGCCGGACTCTTCCGCCGCAGGGATGAAGCGGCCCGGCAGCAGCACGCCGAGTTCCGGATGACTCCAGCGCAACAGGGCCTCGGCACCCGTGATGCGCCCGTCGCTGGCCTGCACCTTGGGTTGGTAGTAGAGCAGCAGTTCGTCGCGGTCCAGCGCGCCGCGCAACTGGTTTTCCAGCAGCAGTTCGCCCAGCGAGGCCTTGTTGAGATCGCTGGAGTAGTACTGGAAGGCGTTGCGGCCTTCGGCCTTGGCGCCGTACATGGCGGCATCGGCATTGCGCAGCAGCACCGAGGGGTTGCGCCCGTCCTCGGGATACACGGCGATGCCGATGCTGGCGGTGACGGTGAGTTCGTGCGGGCCCAGGCGGTAGGGTTTGCCGAGGGTTTCGAGCAGCTTGCGCGCCACCATGGTGGCGTCCTGCACGTTGTCCAGCTCGGGCAGCACGATGACGAATTCGTCGCCACCCTGGCGCGCCACGGTGTCGGTGTCGCGCACCACGTCCAGGCAGCGCCGCGCCACCTGGCTGAGCAGTCCGTCGCCAACCTCGTGGCCGAGGGTGTCGTTGATCAGCTTGAAGCGATCCAGGTCGATGAACAGGATGGCCGCATGGCGCTTGTTGCGCCGCGACTGCAGGATGGCCTGCTCCAGGCGGTCCTGCAGCAGGATGCGGTTGGGCAGGTTGGTGAGTGCGTCGTGGTGCGCCAGGTGATGGATGCGCGCCTCGGCGGCCTTGCGTTCGGTGATGTCGGAGAAGATGCCGATGTAGTGGCTGGGTTCGCCGTCCTGCCCGCGTACGGCGGTGATCGACAGCCACTCCGGGTACACCTCGCCATTGCGCCGGCGGTTCCAGATCTCGCCCTGCCACTGGCCTTCACTGGCGAGCATGCTCCACATCTCGCGGTAGAAGCTGTCGCTCTGGCGTCCGGAGCCGAGCACCGCCGGATTGCGCCCGACGATTTCATCGACGCTGTAGCCGGTGATTTCGGTAAACGCCGGGTTGACCGCGACGATGCGGGCCTGCCCGTCGGTGATGGCCATGCCCTCGGAGGCGCTGGTGAACACCGTGGCGTACAGTTTGAGATCGTCGCGCGTGCGGTGCAGGGCCTCGATGCGCTCTTGCAGATCACTGTTGGCCTGCGCCAGTTCGCGCGAGGCGCGCCCCAGCCGGAGCATGGCCAGCGCCACGTAGCCGGCCAGCGCGAGCGCCAGCACGTACAGCACCACGCGGTAGTTGTGCGCCTCGCGCGAGGCGCGCTCGTAGCCGAGTGCGTAGGTCAGGTCGAGTTCCTCGCCGAGCGAGGAGGTGGGCACGGCGAGAATCTCGCGGGTCAGCGCATCGACCACCGGCTTGCGTTCGAGAATGACCCGGCCGTGGCGCAGGATGTTCTCCAGTTGCTGGCGTTCCACGCCGTCGAACCGGACGATGCGGTTCTCCAGCCTTTCCAGGCGAAGGAACAGATCCGCCACCATGTCCGGGTCGCTGCCATGCGTGAGGGTCATCACGCCGCGCACGAAGACACCGATGGGGCGGGTCTGGTTGATGTCGGCGCTGGAATCGTTGATCAACTGGTCGGTGGCCTGCGGCAGGAACACCAGCGAGTTGCGCAGGACCGAGTTCTCTCGCTTGAAGCGATCGATCTGGTTGCGTTTGATTTCCTGCGCGGCGCGCAGCTCGGCGACCTTTGCCAGCAGGTTCTGGTGGTCCTGTCCGGCCAGGAAGGCGGGTATCCGCGCCAGCCGCGCGGTGAGGCGGTCAATGGTCGCCAGGGTGGCGACGATGGTGTCGAAATCGGTCTGCAGGCCCATGTGGCTGGCTAGCACGGCGGCGTTGAGTTCCGCATCGGCCTGGCGCAGCAAGCGCAATTCGCGGCTGTAGTCCTGGTGTTCGCGGGTATTCACCACATCGGCGCGCAGGAACAGCCAGCTCAGCAGGCTGGCGGCCAGGGCGATGGCGGTCAGTGTCCAGACCAGACGGCCGCGGGTGACGCCCAGGATGGCGCGCGGCGCGCGCGGGGACTCCTGCGGAATGCCTGCGGAGCCGCTCATTGCAATGCCTGGCCCTGGTAGGTGCCGGTGAGCGTGCGCAGGAAGGCGACGACCAGTTGGATGTCCTCATTCGACAACTGCCGGCCGAGTTGATAGCGCGCCATGATCTCGACCGCGCTTTCCAGCCGCTCCACGCTGCCGTCGTGGAAGTAGGGCGCGGTCAAGGCCACGTTGCGCAGGCTGGGCACCTTGAACACGTGGCGGTCGTGCTCCTCGCCAGTGACGTTGTAGCGCCCCAGGTCGGCGCGCGTGATCGAGCCCCGGTCGGCGAAATAATCGCCCATCACGCCGAAGCGCTGGAAGAGGTTGCCGCCGACATTCACGCCCTGGTGACAGCTGGTGCAGCCGAGGTTCTTGAACAGGACGTAGCCTTGTTTTTCCTCCGGGCTGAGGATGCCGTGGTCGCCGCGCAGGTACTGATCGAAGCGCGCGTCGGGGGTGGTCAGGGTACGCTCGAAGGCGGCGATGGCATCGCTGATGGTTTCCGCCGTGATGCCTCGCGGGTAGAGGCGGGCGAAGCTGGCGCGGTAGCCGGCGTCCGCGTTCAGCCTGGCGATCACCTCATCCCAGTTGGAGTCCATTTCCAGCGGATTGTGGATCGGCCCGGCCACCTGGTCTTCCAGGGTCAGCGCGCGGCCGTCCCAGAACTGCGCGAAGTTGTAGACCGTGTTGAACACGGTGGGCGTGTTGATCTCGCCGAGCGCATTATCGACGCCGGGCGAGTGGGCCAGGCCGTCCGCGCCGCCGCGTTCGAGCGGGTGGCAGCTCGCACAGGATATGGAGCCGTCGCGCGACAGCATGCGTTCGTTGAACAGGCGCTCGCCGAGCGCGATGCGTTCCGGGTCGCCGTTCGGCGCGTTGCGCGGCAATGGGGAGAGCGGCTCTTCGCGGCGGATCGCGTCGGAGATGGCCGGCACGGCGGCTGCTTCGATGGATGCCGGTGGTGTCTCGCGCCAGGTCAGCAACACCAGCGTCGCGGCAAAGGCCGACAGCAGCGCGACGATGGCGAGATGGAGGGTTCTGGGGGTCACCGGCGCATCTTATCCTTGGCATGGGCCCGATTTTTGAGGCGCATCAAGGAAATTGGCGATGCGTTCGGGCTGGCGGCGGATTGTATGCGCGCTTTCGGATGGTGCGCCACCCCAGCTGCCCGAAATGGGCAGCTGAGGTGGAAAGTATTGCGTTTTACTTCTCGATGAAGGCGTGTTCGATGACGTAGTCGCCCTGATCGCCGATGTGCTTGGAAACCTTGAAGCCACGGCTGTCGAGCAGCGTGCGGAAGTCCTTCAGCATGGCGGCGCTGCCGCAGATCATCGCGCGGTCGTGTTCCGGATCCAGCGGGTCGAGGCCCAGGTCGGCGGTGAGCTTGCCGCTGTCGAGGAGTGCGGTCAGACGGCCCTGGTTGCGGAAGGGCTCGCGGGTCACGCTGGGGTAGTACAGCAGTTTCTCGGCCACGGCCTCGCCGAAGAACTCGTTCTTGGGTAGTTCATTGGTGATGAAATCGGCGTAGGCGAGTTCGGAGACATAGCGCACACCGTGGGTCAGGATGACCTTGTCGAAGCGCTCGTAGGTTTCCGGATCCTGGATCACGCTCATGAACGGCGCCAGTCCGGTGCCGGTGGACAGCAGGTACAGGTTGCGGCCGGGGCGCACGTCATCGAGCACCAGGGTGCCGGTGGGCTTGCGGCTGACCACGATGGGGTCGCCCGGCTGCAGGTGCTGCAGGCGGGAGGTGAGCGGGCCGTTCTGCACCTTGATGCTGAAGAACTCCAGGTGCTCTTCGTAGTTCGGGCTGGCGATGCTGTAGGCGCGGGTGAGCGGGCGGCCTTCGGTTTCCAGGCCGATCATGACGAATTGACCATTGTTGAAGCGCAGCCCCGGGTCGCGGGTGGTGCGGAAACTGAACAGGGTGTCGTTCCAGTGATGGACGCTGATCACGCGTTCGGTACCGAGCTTGCTCATGGTTCTGGGGTTCCGTCAGTCTGTTGGGATGGAGGGTGGCGGCATTCTATGCGACGTTGCTTACTTGTTTGATGGATAATTTGTCTATTAGATAGTTATGGAGTCGATATGCGCTTCACGCTCCGCCAGCTCGAAGTCTTCGTGGCCATCGCGCGCGGCGAGAACGTTTCGCGCGCGGCCGAATCCCTGTCGCTGTCGCAGTCGGCCACCAGCGCGGCGCTCGCCGAACTGGAGAACCAGTTCGACCGGCCGCTGTTCGACCGTGTCGGCAAGCGCCTGCGCCTCAACGAGCACGGCCGCCTGCTGCTGCCGAAGACGGTCGAGCTGCTGGACCGCGCGCTGGAGCTGGAAGGGCTGCTGCAGGCCGACGACACCCCCGGCAGTCTCAAGGTGGGGGCGACACTGACCATCGGCAACTACCTCGCCCCATTGATCGCCTCGGATTATCTGCAGCGCCACCCTTCCGGGCAGGTATCGCTGTCTGTACACAACACCGCCACCATCGTCGCCCGCGTGTCGCGCTACGAGATCGATCTGGGCCTGATCGAAGGGCGCACCGACGAGCCGGACGTCGAGGTCGAGCCCTGGGTGCGCGACGAACTGGTGCCGTTCTGCGCGCCTTCGCATCCGCTGGCCGGGCGGAAGGAACTGCGCGTGGAAGAATTGATGGAAGAGTGGTGGATTCTGCGCGAGCACGGTTCCGGCACCCGCGAAACGCTGGAGGGTGCGCTGCGGCACCACGGCGGCCTGCGCGTGCGTCTGGAGCTGGAGCACACCGAGGCGATCAAGCGCGCGGTGGAGAACGGCCTGGGCATCGGCTGCATTTCGCGTCTGGCGCTGCGCGACGCGTTCCGGCGCGGCAGCCTGGTGCCGCTGGAGACGCCGGGGCTGGATCTGTCGCGGCGTTTCCAGTTCGTCTGGCACCGCGGTAAGTATCACACCGCCGCCATGCGCGCCTTCCTGGCGGCCTGCCGGCGGATGACCGAGGGCGCCGGCAACAGCCACGAGATCCCGCTGCCGCCGGTCAAATGAAAACGGGGGCCGTCGAGGCCCCCGTGGTTTGCATCCGGCGTTCCTACAGCGTTGCCGGCTTGATCTTGGAGTCGCCGAGCGGCGCCGGGGTGGCGCGCTCCGGCAGGTAGGCCGCCACCTGGCAGGCAATGGCCGCCAGGTAGGGAATGCATTGCAAACCCAGGATGCCGACCCACAGCCGGGTTTCCAGCTGGGTGCCGTCTTGCAGTTGGAGCAGGGCGAAGATGCCCAGCAGCAGGGCGAACAGCATGCCGAGTTCCTCGCGGATCGGCCCGAAGAAGGCCAGCGCGCCCTTGGCCTTCCAGCCCTTGGGGGTGACCACGAAGGTGCCGTGCTTCTTCCACAGGCCGGCGAACACGCCGCGCGCGATGGCGTGGGCCAGACCCACCGAGAGTACCGATGCGCCGAGGATGTCGCGCCACGGACAGTTCATCGTGCGCCGGTACAGAATCGGGCCGAGCGCCGCCTTGAAGATCATGAAGGCCAGCACCGGCAGCGCCAGCGCGCTCACCGGCAGGCCGAAGGCCTTGGGGAACAGCAGGATACCCAGCGTCCACAACAGGCTGCCGAAGGCGAACACCAGTTGCAGCGCATCGCCCAGCCAGGCGAACCAGCCGGTGAGGAAGTGATAGCGCTGCGCCAGATTGAGCCGGCTGCGGCCGACCATCTGCGGCACGTGGTGCTTGAGGATCTGCATGGCGCCGAAGGCCCAGCGGAAGCGCTGGCTCTTGATCGCGGCGAAGTCCGAAGGCGTCAGGCCGCGTCCGTAGATGTGGTCTACATAGCGTGTGTCGTAACCGTTTTCGATCAGGCGCAGGCCCAGCTCGGTGTCCTCGCAGATGCACCATTCCGACCAGCCGCCCACTTCTTCCAGCGCCAGGCGGCGCACCAGGGTCATGGTGCCGTGCTGGATCAGCGCATTGCGTTCGTTGCGGTGGTGCATGCCGATGCGGAAGAAACCCTCGAACTCCCAGTTGCACATGCGCCGGAAGGGGTGGGTCTCCCAGTCGCGGTGGGCCTGCGGGGCCTGCACCACGGCGACGTCGGGTTTGTCGAAGTGCGGGATCAGCCCGGCCAGCCAGTCGGGATCGACCACGTAGTCGGCATCCACCACGCCGACCACCTCGGCGCGCGGATCGGTGACCTTGAGGCCGTAGTTGAGCGCGCCGGCCTTGAAGCCGGGCCAGTCCATCAGGTGGAAGAAGCGGAAGCGCGGGCCGAGTTCGGCGCAGCGCGCTTCAAGCGGTTTCCACTTAACCTCGTCCCTGGTGTTGTTGTCGAGGATCAGCACCTCGAAGTTCTGGTAGTTGAGCCTGGCCAGGCTGTCGATGGTGGCGATGACCATCTCCGGCGGCTCGTTGTGGCAGGCGAGGTGGATCGATACGAAGGGCTGGCGCTCTTGCGGATGCGGGTCGAGCGGCATGAAGCGGCGCTGCCAGCGGCGCTTGAACAGCACCTCGCCGAATTCGAAGCCGTGCGACAGCAGCACCGCGGCGGTGAGTCCGGTGGCGGCGATCAGCAGGGTCAGACCGACCAGGTCGCGCTGGTTCAGGTAGTAATCCACCGGCACGTTGATGCCGACGATGAGCGTGGAAACGCAGGCCTGGATCAGCGCGGCCAGGAAGACGCGCCCGAAGACGTTCCAGTCCGACAGGAAGAAGGCCACCAGCAGCATCGGCAGCAGCGCCAGCACGGCGGCGGTGCCAGCCTTCTTCTGCCAGTGCGGGTCGCGCATGGCCACGCCTTCGAGGGCGAACTTGGGTTCGCGGTCGGCGTTGTAGACCCCCCAGTAGGCGCCGGCCCAGCCTTCCACCTCCACCTTCCAGGGCTGGTCGATGGCTTCCATCAGATAGTAGTCCAGCCGGGGCGAGCGCGGATGGGAGAGGAATTCGTGGATGAAACGGGCCTGGTTCTCGGCGGAGGCCACGGCCTGGGTGGCGCCGTCGAAGCTGGTCATGATCGGCCCGCGGCTGGGCCAGCCGATTTCGCCGATGACGATGCGCTTGCGCGGAAAGGTGCGCGCCAGTTCGTCGTAGCGCATCAGCGCGTATTCCACGGCGGCCTCGGCCGGAACGCCTTCGTGGTAGGGCAGCAGGTGCACGGCGATGAAGTCCACGTGCTTGACCAGTTCCGGGTTCTTCAGCCACACGTGCCAGGGTTCGGCGGTGGAGACCGGCTTTTTCTGTTCCTTGCGCGCGCGGTCCAGGTAGATGATCAGTTCGTCGACGCTCAGGTCGCCGCGCAGCAACACTTCGTTGCCGACGATCAGGCGTTCGATCTGCCGCATCGAGCGCGAAGCGGCGATCAGCGCGTCGAGTTCGGCGTCGTTTTCCGTCTTCACCGGCGAGATCCATGCGCCGGCGGTGATCAGCATGTCCAGCTTGCCGGCTTCGGTGAGCTGGTGGGGCAGGTCGCGCACGCTGTAGGTGCGGATCGCGTCGGAGGAGCGGGCGAGCAGTTCGAGGTCGCGGGCGACATCCTCGCGGGACGGGAAGGTGCCGCGCAGCGGGCTCTGGTCGCGCTGGAAGCCGGTGTAGGCGTAGCCCTTGATGCTGTGCGCGTTGCCGATCAGCTCGGCACCACGACTTAAGTACTGCCACAGCTCGTACTGCGCCAGGGCGACCAGGGTGGCAATCGCCGACGCGACCAGCAGGCGGTAGATCAGCGACGCGGAATTCTTCATTGGTACCTCGGTCCAGAGACGGAAAGCTGGAAATGATTTGGCGCAGTTTCGGTGATACTTCTTTGCGCGTTGCAACACCCACGCCCCAGCGGCTCGGGCACAATCCGCACGGGGCCGCATTTGCGCGGAACGCCGCGCAGTTTATGCTCGATTCGCGGGATCGCGCAGCGCTTTTCGCCGCGGTTTTGCAACAGGAAGTGTGATCCCCGGCGCTCCCTTGATCGATAAGGAAAAAGGCACGATGTGGCGGAATATTTTGCGCCAATGCGGTGGTATGTCTTTTGTGGTAGTCAGCATGGCGCTGCTCGCGGCCGTCCTGTGGCTGCGTTACGGTGTGCTGGAAGCCAACCTGCTGCCGCGTGATTGTGGCGGCAGCATCGAGCAGGGGCTGGGGGGGCTGTGCGGCGTCAAGTGGGCCATGGTGCAGGCCTTCATGTACCAGCGCCTGGGCTGGCTGAGCCTGCTCTGCGCCGCGCTGGCGTTCGTCCTGGGTTGGCGCGCGCTGGCCTGGACTGGCTGGCTGGCCGGTCTGGCGGGGCTGGTGTGGTACAGCTTCGAGCCGGCCGCCGTGGGTGCCTTGCTCGCCTTACTCGCGCTTGCGCGCGAGCAGCGCGGGCAGGCCGAAAGCCAGGCCGACGAGCAGCCAGGCGATGGCCTGGGGGTTGGCCGGCTCGGGTAGCCAGCGCAGCAGCACGGCAGCGACGATCACCAGGCTGCACAGGCGTTCCTCGTTGCCGTGTTCGGCGGCCAGCCAGCCGAGCAGGCCGAGGTAGAGCGCGGGGAGCAGGTACAGCCAGATCGGAAAGTCGCGATAGCGCGGGTCGACTGCGAGGAGCAGCGCGGCCACCGCGCAGGCGAACAGCAGCACGCCGCGCACCAGGCCGAGCAATACGAGCGGGGCGGGCAAGCTAATCCGGCGGCGCACAGCCTGCCAGGCGTGCGCCACGCAGGGCAGCCGGCCTTCGCCGTTCCAGCAACTGAGCAGCAGCGGCAGCGCGGCGCCCAGCACGGCCACTGCGCCCAGCACGCTCCATTCCAGCGCGTCACGGTAGGCGAGCAGGGCGTGCTCGGCGTGCAGTACGGCCACGATGCCGCCCACCAGCCCCATGGCGCCAGCCGCCGCGCGTCGTGCGCGGGTGGTGTGGCGGGCACGGCTCGCCAGTACCACGCACAACAGCAGCCCGGCCAGGCCGCCGAGCAGCGGTGTGCGCAGGTCGTTACGCTCGGCCACCGGGCCGGCGAGCGGGAACTTGGGTGCGAGGGTGGGATCGAGCATGCCCCAGAAGCCACCCACGGTGCCTTCCAGGCGGCGCTTCCAGGGCTGGTCGACGGCCTCGATGAGGTTGTAGCGCCAGCCTTGCTGGTGCGCGTGGTGGATGAATTCACGCACGTAGCGCGCCTGATTGACCCGCGAGGGGCGGGATTCCTGGCGCTGGCGGCCGGCGCTGGGCCAGCCGGTCTCGCCGATCATCACCGGCTTGTCGAAGGCTGCGCGGACCTCGTTGAAAACCTCGCCGACGTGTTCCAGCGCGGTGTCCACGCCCACCGGGTGATCTTCCCAGAACGGCAGGATATGCACGGTGACCAGATCCACCTCGGCCGCCAGTTCGCGGTTGCGCATCCAGAATTCCCATACATCGGCGTAGGTCACCGGTACCTGCGCGCGTTGCTTTGCGTAGGCCAGCAGTTCACGCATTTCCGCCGGCGTGCGTTCGCGGCGCAGCAGCACTTCGTTACCGACGATGAGCGCATCGACCACGTCGGCGTATTCGTTCGCCAGGGCGATGGCGCGGTCGAGTTCCACCGCGTTGCGCTTCGGGTCGATGCCGATCCAGGCGCCCAGCAAGACCTTCAGGCCGAGTTCGCGGGCCACCGCGGGTACCGCGTCGAGTCCCTGGTCCACCGAATACAGCCGCACGCACCGGGTGATGCGCGACAGCGCGGCGAGGTCATCGGCGATCTGTTCGTGCGGGATGCGTAGCGTGGGGTCGAAAGGTGTCTGGCCAGGCAGGCGGAAGGGCGCATAGGACACACACTGCAGCTTTTCGCCGTCGGCCAGGTGCAGGTCGTGCATGGGGATCGGCCGGACCTGCCAGGCGAGATAGGCGAGCAGGCCGGCGAATGCGGCGAGGCTCAAGGCCAGCAGGGCGCGCCAGCGTAGGGGCGTTGTGGTGGCAGGCAATTGCACGGGCATCCAGCCGGTGATGGAAGCGCGGATTCTACCGTGATCGGTTGAACAACCGAGTTGTGGCCGGGAAGATCAGCGTGCTGCGGGTGTGCCGCGCAGCGTGTTCGGCAAAAAATCTCTTATATCATTCATGAATGGCATCGGCGGCTCCGGCGACTTTGCCCGCAACGCCTTCATCTCCATCTTCATGACGCCGTCGAGCGCCAAGGGCGGCAGCATTTCCTGCATCGTGCCGATGGTCTCGCACGTGGACCACACCGAGCACGACGTGCAGGTCATCGTCACCGAGCAGGGCCTGGCCGACCTGCGCGGCCTGTCGCCCAAGCAGCGGGCCAAGGTGGTCATCGAGAACTGCGCGCATCCCAACTTCAAGCCTGCCCTGCGGGAATACTACGACCGCGCGCAACGCTATTCCCCGGGCCGCCATCCCCCGCATCTGCTGGACGAGGTCTACACCTTCCTGCCCAACTGGATGGCCAACCAGGCCGCGCGCGCCGCCTGGCGCGAAGATGCGACGGTGCAAGCGGACGCCTGGAAGAAGTAGGGGTACCCCCGGGCGGAGCAGTGCCGGGGGCCGGCGAGCATCGAGCTCCGTCGCGCCCGGTGTCCGGGCTTCTCCGGCGACTTCAGATCGTGCGCCCGGGCGCAGCGCTGCGGGCCCCTGACCGGCCGGGTGCAGCCGCATGCGTCGGGTTTGATCGTTCTTCATCGGTCAGCGGGAAAACCACTCGATATGGATATCCGGCCCGGAAATCGGCCGCCGGATGTACGGATACGTTTGCGTTCGATGGATGGACGCTGGTATTTTGTTACAAATTCTTGCTATTCCCATCGATCATTTATGCCTTGCACGGCGTTTTGCACGAGCTTCATGACGGCTGCGGTTACGACGAGCCATCGACCGCACCGCTACGCCATGCATGCGGCGCGGTGTTGTGTCTTGCTGCTGATCGTGCTGCTGAACGTGGCCGCCGCGCTTGCGGAACCCCGGCCGCTGACCGTTCGCCGCGTGGGAACGGACCAGGGGTTGTCGCAGGTCACCGCGCGCGCCTTGGCGCAGGATGCGTTTGGCTTGATCTGGATCGGCACCGAGAACGGCCTGAGTGTGTTCGACGGTGTACGGTTTTCCTACTTCCGGCACGACCCCGAGAACTCCGTCAGCCTGAGCGACAACTACGTCCGGGCATTGCTGCCCGATGCCGAGGGCGGCATGTGGGTGGGTACCCTGGGGGGCGGACTCAACCACCATGTTGCCGGAGGCGGTTTCATCCGCTACCCCACGGCCGGATCGGACGGGCTACCGAGTGCGGAGGTGGAGGCCCTGTTTGCCGCCGTCGACGGCGCGTTGTGGATCGGCCACGGTGTGGGGGCGTCGCGGCTCGATGTCGCCAGAGGGGGCTATACCCACTTCCGCGAGGATGGTGAGGGGGCGCTGGGTGCGGTGCTGGCGATCGCGCAGACGGGCGATGGGGATATCTGGCTCGGCCGCGCGCAGGGTGGCTTGCGCCGCGTCGGAGCAAGCGGCGTGCGCAGCGTCGACCTGCCGGTCGATGGCCCTGTGCTCAGACTGCACGTAGCGCATGATGGACACCTGTGGGTGGGTACGGAGCGCGGCGGGCTGTTCCGGATCGACCCGCGCGACGGCCGGGTCGATCACATTCCGGGCGACTACGATGCGGAGGTGACCAGCATCCTGCAGGACGAGCAGGGGGCAATCTGGTTCGGCACCTGGTCGGGCGGCCTGTACCGCCTCGATCCTGGCGACGGGCGCATCGACAACCACCGCACCCAGGCGGCGGTGCCGACGAGCCTGAGCAGCAATACCGTCGTCAGCCTGATGCGGGACCAGAGTGGCGTGCTGTGGGCCGGCACCTACGACGCGGGGGTGAACCTGGTCATGCCGTATGACGGGGCCCTGGAGCATCACGCCTTCGACCCCACCCGCCCGGACGGGCTGATCCACGCCATGGTGTGGAGCTTCGCGGAAGGCCCAACTGGCGAGATCTGGGTGGGAACGCGGCGCGGCCTGAGCCGCTTCGACCCCGCCGCCGGCACCACCGAGCGCTACCTGGCCAGCGGGCGCTGCGGCGGACCTGGCATCGGCGTGGACGTGCGGGCGATTCTCCCGGAGCAGGAGCGGCTGTGGCTGGGCCTGGCCGATGGGGGGCTGGTACTGCTGGACCCTGCAAGCTGCCGGTACCGCGCATATGGCGAGTTGCTGACGAGCAGGCGGGTCCGTCTGCTGCTGCGTGATGCAACGGAGCAGTTGTGGATCGGTACCGACAACGGGCTCAACCGGCTCGACCCCGTCAGCGGCTGGGTCCGCCACTACCGTGCCGACGGCGGCGAGGGCAGCCTGCCGCACAACCGCATACGCAGCCTGTATGAAGACGGGCAGGGCACGCTCTGGGTGGGCACGAGCGGCGGGCTCAGCCGCTACGACGCGCAGGAGGATCGTTTCGTTACCTGGACGCATAGCCAGGGCCACCTGAGCGACAACGATGTACGCGGCATCCATCGCGACGAAGCGGGTATCCTGTGGCTGGCCACCGGCATCGGACTGACCCGCCTCGATCCGGCGAGCGGCGAAGCGGGCTTTTTCTACGAAAGGCACGGACTGAGCAACAACACCCTGTACAGCGTGATCCCGGACGGGCCCTACCTGTGGATCACCACCAACAGCGGGTTGACCCGCTTCGACCGCCGTACGTACTCGACCATCCGCTTCGACCAGGGCGACGGGCTGCAGAGCAACGAGTTCAACTTCAACGCATACCTCAAGACCGCGTCCGGCGAACTGCTGCTGGGCGGCATCGGCGGCTTCAACCGGCTGCGTCCCGACCGTCTGCTGCGCGATGCGGTGGCGCCGCGCCTGCATCTGGCCTACCTCATCGACAACCAGCCCGCCCGCATCGTGCCGGCGGGCGGCCATGGGGAGGGCGCTCCGGTCGAACTCAAGGATGGCAGCATCCGCTTCCAGGCCCGTGTCCTGCATTACCTCAACAGCATGCGCAATGGATACCGCTACCGGCTGCTCGGCCATGAGGAACGCTGGTCGCATGCCTCGGCCGCGCAGACCGAGGTGAGCTATGCGGCATTGCCCCCGGGCGACTACCGTTTCCAGATCGTCGGCTTCACCGGCAGCGGCGTCGAGAGTGGGCCGCCACTCGAAGTGCACCTGCGCGTTCCCCGTCCGCTCTGGCTCCAGCCGTGGACCCTGGTGCCTGGTCTCGTGGCGCTGCTCGGCCTGGCCTGGCTGCTCGCCGGGCTGCGCACGCGCGCCTTGCGCCTCCGGGCCACCCGGCTGCAGGCGGAAGTCGATGCCAAGACCGGCGAAATCGCCGCGCAGAACGAACGCCTCAACCGCCAGGCCGGCGAACTCGAACGGCTGCTGGCCAGCCAGACCGAGTTCTATCGGCGCATCGCGCACGAACTGAAAACGCCGCTGACCCTGGTCTCGTTGCCGCTCAAGCGCCTGAGCGCCCTGATCGACCGGCGCACCGAGGTGCGCGACGCCGCGTCGACCATCGCGCGCGGGGTCGAACGGCTGGATCAACTCGTCGAGCAACTGACCGACGTCGCGCTCGACCCCCGCGATGTTCGCGCCACGGACCGGCAGACCTTCGGCCTCGGCGCCTTCCTGCTACCGCTGGTCGGACTCTACCGCCACAGCGCCGAGGCGGCAGGCAAGACCCTGCGCTTCGCGCCGATTCCGGATGCGGCGGTCACCCTGCACCGCGCGGTGTTCGAAGACGTCCTCCACAACCTGCTGGCCAATGCCGTGAAATACACCCGCGAAGGCGGGCGGATAGACGGCGCGGTGGAACTGTTGGCGTCTTCCGGGAGACTGCGGCTGTGCGTCGAAGACGACGGCCCGGGCCTCACCGCCGCCGAGTGCGAACGGATCTTCGACAGTGGCTTCAGGACGGCCCATGCCGCCGCGTGCGACCCAGCCGGCCATGGGGAAGGGCTGCACATCTGCCGCTCCCGCCTGCGTGCAGTCGGCGGCGATGTGACCGTATCCAGCGAGCCCGGCCGGGGCTGCCGCTTCGTCGCCGAGTTCCCATGCACCTGGAGCGGCGAAGCGGACAGGATCGCATCCGTACCGGAAGACCGTCCGGCCGGCCGCAGGCAGGCGGACGCTACCGCTGGCGACGCCGACGAGGCGCCGCATCGCGCCGAAATCCTGTTCATCGAGGACGACCCCGATCTGCGCCCGGCGCTGGCAGACGCATTCGGGCCGTACTACCGCCTGGGCTTCGCCTGCAGCCTGGGCGAAGGGCTGGCACTGGCCAAGGAATGCATGCCCGACCTCATCGTCTGCGACCGCATGCTGCCCGACGGCGAAGGCCTGACCCTGGTCGGCCGGCTCAAGGCGGATGCGGATACCTGCCACATCCCGGTCGTCGTGCTCAGCGCCCTGTCCACCGTGGCCAACCAGCAAGAAGGCTGGCGCAGCCTGGCCGACGATTACGTGGCCAAACCGTTCCAGCCGGAAACCCTGCGCCTGCGCATCGAAAGCCACCTGGAAAACCGCCGGCGCACGCGGGAATGGGCTCGCGCGCAACTGACCGCCGGCTGTGCCCCGGCCGTGCCCCCGGCGGACGACGCGCCGAACACGGACCTGGCAGCCCGGACCGCAGCGGAGTACGTGCGCCGGCTGGAGGAGGCGGTCTTCGCCCGCCTGGCGCACAACGACTGCCGTCTCGAAACCGTGGCGGCGGACGTGCGGCAAAGCCCGCGCACCCTGCAGCGCAAGTTGCAGGCGCTGTATGGATGCGGGTTTGCCGAGTACGTGGTGGATCTGCAACTGCGGCGGGCCAGGACGCTGCTGGAGGCCGGCGCCAGCGCCAAGCGCGCCGCCCTGGAGGCGGGTTTCTCCAGCCAGTCGTACATGAGCCGGGTATTCCGCAAGCGCCTGGGCACGACTCCGTCGGCGTACAAGGCGGAAGCGGCGACCGAGCCGTCCGGCGACTGATTCCGTTCCCCTGCTACCGGCGCCCGGCGAATCCCGACGGGTTGCCGATGCCCTGCCCGGCACACCGGCCTGTGTGCTGCATAGCCCCCCGGCGGCATCCCGCCCGGCGCCGCTGCCTCCCGCTCCATCTCCAGTGCTGGCGTGCCGTTCGCGCGTCTTGATGCACTTTCACGCCAATCGTTGGTACAGCCACGCCAATGCGCGCAAGGCCCGTTGCGACATGCATTCCGGGTCGCTACGGTCGCTTACGTCGTCCGTTCGCAACCCACCATGGCTGTTCAAAAATGGCGGCCTTCCATCCTGCTCGTCATGCTCGCCTCGACGAATGCCGCCAAGCGGCAAGGAGGTCTGCAGTGGAATGGACGGGTCGATCATCAGAGGTGGAGACGTATCCTGGTCGCGGGAATTGTATTTGTCATTTCTTTCAGGGGTTCAGCAGGGAGTCGGAATGAATAAGAGCAGCAGATTTTCTCTGGTTTGCATTGGGCTGATGGTGCCTTTCGTCGCACTGGCTCAGGAAGATGCCGGGCGGCTGGAGAAACGTTTCGAGCAACTTCCGGAGCCGCGGTCGACGCCGCAGCCCCTGATCTTTCCCATCGGCGAGACGTTGCCGCCAGCGCAGGCCGCCGATTTGCGATTCCGGCTCAAGGAACTCACCGTCAAGGGCAATACGGTGTTTTCCACGGAAGAACTCCAGCCGCTCCATGCCCATCTGCTTGGGCAGGAAATCAGCTTGCTCGACATCTATGCCGTGCGCGACGCGATTACCGCCAAATATGGCAATGCCGGCTTTGGCCTCTCCAAGGCGGTGATACCGGAACAGCGGATACAGGCCGAAGGGCTGGTGCTGATCGAGATCATCGAAGGCTTCGTCGATGAAGTCATCATCGAAGGTGCCAGCGAAGCGCAGCAGGCCTATCTGGCCTACGCGGCGGAAAGGATCAAGGCGGAACGTCCCTTGCGTGCCCGGACGCTGGAACGCTACCTGCTGCTTGCCAACGACCGCTTCGCCATCAAGGTCACGTCGACCATGAAGCAATCGGAACGAACTCCCGGTGCCTCCACCTTGATCCTGAAAGTCGAACCGGCACCGAAGACCAAAGGCGGGGCCAGCATCGACAACCGGGGGACCGACTCGGTCGGCAAAACCCAGTTCAACGGCGACGTTTCCCTCAACGGATTGGGCGGCCGCGCTTCCCGGACCACGCTCGGCTATGCCACCGTCGAGCAGGGCAGGGAACTGCAATACTGGTCGCTTTCCCATACCGAGATCCTCTCGAACGAAGGCACCTCGCTGATCATCGGTCATACCAGCAGCCGGTCCGAGTCGGGCACCGCGATCCTGCGCCTGCTCGAACAGGAAAGCGACAGCCAGGGGTGGTCGGTCAAGATCGAGCATCCGTTCATCCGCACCCGCCAGGAAAACCTGAGCGTCAGCGTCAAATACGATCAGAAGGACACGGAAAGCAAGTCGCTCGGTGCCACGGCCTCGCGGGACAAGATCCGTTCCATCCGCCTCGGGCTGTCCTATGACAAGGCCGATGCTCACGACGGCATCAACCAGGTCTTGCTGGAATACAGCAAGGGCATTCGCGGTCTGGGGGCGAGCCGTGACGATTCGCCGCTCAAATCCCGCGCCGACGGCGTCCCCGATTATCAGAAACTGGTCGTCAACCTCTCGCGCCGACAGGAACTCGGCTATTTCTCTCCCCACCTCAGCCAGTTTTCCATCAACGCGGCCGTGATGGGCCAATATTCCGACCGTGGCCTGTTGTCATCCGAAGAATGCGGCATCGGCGGACAGCAGTTCGGGCGTGCCTACGATTCGTCGGAAATCCTTGGCGACAGTTGCCTGGCCGCCAGCCTGGAATTGCGCTACGCCATCAAGACCCAGGGAACCCCGTTGCAATACGCGCAAGCCTACGTCTTCTACGACGGCGGCAGCGTCACCAACCACAACCCGCTCAACGCCATGGACAGCCGGACCAAGAGCCTGAGCTCCAGCGGCCTCGGCCTGCGCTACGGCATCGGCCAATACCTGAGCGGTGCCATCGAATACGCCAAACCCCTGACCCGCGACGTTGCCAACGAAGGCAACCGGGATGCCCGTATTTTCGCCAGTCTTTCCGTGAGGTTCTAAACATGCAGCGCCAACAACGAATCAAGGCCCTCGTCCTGGCCCTTGCCGGTATCGGCTTCGCTTCCCTGCCTTGCCATCCTGCTCTCGCCAACCCGGAAGGCGGCCAGGTCGTGGCCGGAAACGCCACCATCCACCAGGAAAGCGCCAGCAAGGTCGGCATCCGGCAGACCTCCGACAAGGCCATCATCGACTGGCAGAAATTCAACATCGGTGCCAACGAACACGTTCAGTACTACCAGCCCTCGGCCAATGCCGTCGCCCTGAACCGCGTGGTCGGCCAGGACCCGTCGGCCATCCTGGGGCGCCTGACGGCCAACGGCAAAGTCTTCCTGGTGAACCCCAACGGCGTCTATTTCGGCAGGAACGCGCAAATCGACGTGGCCGGACTGGTCGCTTCCACCCACGATATCCGCAACGAAGATTTCCTGGCCGGAAACTATCGCTTCAACATTCCCGGTAAACCCGGCGCCGCCATCATCAACGAAGGAGTCATCCGCATCGCCGATACCGGCGTGGCCGCCTTCGTCGCGCCTTCCATCGCCAATCGTGGGGTTGTCGTCGCACGGCTCGGCAAGGTTGCCCTGGCCGCGGCCAACGGCTTCACGCTGGATTTTCACGGTGATGAACTGCTGGCTTTCCTGGTCAGCGATGAAGTCGCCCAGACCGCCTTCGATCTGGAAGGTCATCAACTGACCTCCTTCGTCGAGAGTTCAGGCAGGATCGAAGCGGCGGGCGGCTATGTGCTGCTCACCGCCAAAGCGGCGGAAAGCGCCATCCACGGCGTCATCAATCACAGCGGCGTGATCGAAGCCACAACCGTGGGGCAACACAACGGCGAGATCATCCTGCATGCCGGCAAGGGCAGTCTCGAAGTTTCCGGCACGCTCGACGCCTCGGCGCCGGATGGCGGCGACGGTGGCTTCATCGAAACCTCCGGCGGCAAGGTCGACCTTGGCAAGACGGTGCGCATCACCACCGCAGCGCCTTCCGGCCAGACCGGCAACTGGCTGATCGACCCCAACGACTACACCATCGCCGCCAGCGGCGGCGACATCACCGGCGCGCAGCTTTCCAGCGCCCTCGTCAACAACAACATCACCATCCAGTCGATCAGCGGCAGCAAGGCGGGCAACGGCGACATCTTCGTGAACGATGCCGTGAGCTGGAGCAACAACACGCTGACGCTCACCGCCGAACGCAATATCGACATCAACGCCGTGATGACCGCCAGCGGCACGTCCAAGCTGGTGATGAACACCGGCACCGACGGCGACGTCAACGTCGGCTTCGCCCCCAGCGAAGCTCAAGGGTTTGCTGGACGGGTGGACTTTCCGAACCGCTCCGGCACAGGCTTTCTGACCATCAATGGCGAGAGTTACACGGTCATCAACAGACTGGGCGAGCAAGGCAGCACCACCCGTTTCGATTTGCAGGGCATCAACGGCAATCTCGCCGGAAAATACGCTCTGGGCGCCAACATCGATGCCAGCGCCACGGTGGACTGGTGGAACGGTATCGGCTTCTCGCCCATCGGTACAGCCATATCCAACGGCAACTTCTCCGGCATCTTCGACGGTCTTGGCCATACGATCAGCGGGCTGACCATCAACAGGAACCAAGCAACGTCTGTCGGCCTGTTCGCCCGCACCCACTCCGCCATACTGCGTAACGTGGGACTGATTGGCGGCAGCGTAACGGGCCTTTACGACGTCGGCGGGCTCGTGGGGTCAGGTATGTACACTACGATCAGCAACAGCTATGTCACTGGCAGCGTGACGGGCGAGGGCCATGTCGGTGGGCTGGTGGGGAGCAGCCGCTATAGCAGCAGCATCACCGACAGCTACGCCACAGGCCGTGTGACGGGCGAGGGCAGTCAGAATATCGGCGGGCTGGTGGGCTACAACAACGCCAGTTCCGTTACCAAAAGCTACGCTACCGGCAACGTCATGGGCGGTAGTGTGATGGGTCGTTACAGCGTAGGCGGGCTGGTGGGGAACAACACCAGCGGGTCCGCGATCGCCAACAGTTACGCCACCGGCAGCGTGGCAGGCAGCAACAACGTCGGAGGGTTGGTGGGCTACAACAGCGACGGTAGCACTGTCATCAACAGTTACGCCATTGGTCGTGTGACGGGCAATAGCTACCTCGGCGGGCTGATAGGGGAGAACGACAGTAGTACCGTCACCAACAGCTTCTGGAACACCGAAACCACTGGCCAGACCACCAGTGCGGGCGGCACCGGGCTGACCACCGCCCAGATGAAAACCCTGGCGAGCTTCACCGGGTGGGATATTTCCGCCAGTGAGAGCGGGGACAGCATTTGGGTTATCAAGGAAGGAGAATCCTCTCCCGTGCTACGCGCCTTGTCGCGCACATCGACGACGCCCTCGCCCTTTACGCCGCAGCAACAAGCCTGGCTCAACGCGCACAGCAATCCCAGCGTCGCCGATCTGCTGGTGGCCGTCGGTAGCGGGCTGTTCGTCAACAGCCCCAGCGACCTCGTCTGGAGCAGCCTGTATGTGAACGGATCGGCGACCCAGAACCAGATAGACGCCAACGCATTCCAGCCCGCCTACGACAGCTACAAGAACGCGAATACCGATTTCATTCTTGCCGGGCTGAAGAACAAGTCGAGCGCGCTCTACAAAAATGGCAGCTTGAACACCGCCATCTGGTCCGCCCTCGGCGTCTCGAACGGCGCGGCGCGTCAGAGCGCATTGAATGCCTACGCCGCCTGGTTGCAGGAACAAGGCCAGCAAGAGCAGCAGATTGCCGACGGGATTGCCGTTTACAGCAACGCCAGCATCCCCGTATTGCTGGCGGCACGCGGCGACGGCGTGTTTTCAGGCGACACGGGCCAGGCCATATGGAACAGCCTGCCCGAGCAAAAGAGAATCGACGCCTCGCAACTCTGGGGCAGCTACCTCAAATACCGGGAGGGCGGTTATCAGGCCATCCTCGATGGATTGGTCTCGGGCAGGCTCAAGGATTCCGGCGCTGTCTGGGACGCCCTCGGTATCTCGAACTGGAGCGAGCGCGGCCGGGCCAGGAAGGATTATGAACAATCCCAGAACGTGCAAAAGCAGATTGATGATTTGTTTGGGGATAATCAACAAAAACCAAAAAATGGGGAGGTTGAGTCTGACCTCATAGATACCATTGAGGCCGTCGAGGGTGTAGTTGATTTTGGGGGCTCTTTTGCCGTCAAACTGGCAGTCAGCATGGCGTTTGTGTCGAGTGAAAACGGGGTTGTGGAAAAATTTCTTGGGTATGATGCAGCAAGTTATCTCAGGGGGAAGTTGAATCTAATAGAGAAACTTGTTGGCGATACTCTGGCAAAGCCAAAATTTGCCAATATTTTAAAGGAAGGGGTAACGGATGCGCTTATCGATGCAATTTCAGGGGAAATCAGGGATCATATAAAGGATACGTTTGGAATAGGTCAGGACAGTGCCAGCGCGATCGGCATGATTGAGGGCTACCTTGCTGATATTGCTGCATCCATGGTCAAGAATGGGCTGGAGAGCCAGTACAAGTCAAACGGAAATCAAGCATTGGCCTCCGCACTTTTCCAGGTTGGCTTTGCAGCCGACATGGCTGACATGTCGTTCAAGGCTGTCTTGGGTCTATGGAAAGCCAGTGTCGAATTGAATGCGGCAAAGGATCAGATGAACGCGAGCACAATGAATCTTGCGCTGACCCATTACAAAAACCTGAAAATAACACAGGCATTGGCTTTGGAGGTCGAGGGAAATGCAAACGGCTTGACCCAGGAAGAAAGGTCGATTTTGGACAGCAAGATCGGCAGGAAAATGGATCTCGGTCTGACCGGGCTTGACGATCTGTATGTAAGAACTGCGGAACAACGCGGGATCGACGCCAGTGAGGCTGGCAGGATCATCGATGTTGCTGTGAGGCTGAAAGAAATTCACGATGGCGGTGGCAGCCTGGAGCTATGGAAAAGCGAGGGTGGAAAAATTGTTCCGACGGAGGCCAAGCAATTGATTGATTTTGCGTACATGGATAGTCATAAAAATCTTGCGAAACAAGATTTCATGCTCGATCTCATCAGGACTTTTTCAACGCCGCCTGTCGGGCTTGTCAATTACCTGCCATTCAAATAAGTCAGCCCGCGTGACCCTAAACGTTAGGCGACAAGGGAGGGTTGATGGCATATAAATAGCTCACAAAGTAAATTGTAATTGCCAGGTAGATAAAATTAAATGTTAATCCGGCAAATCGATAGGTCATTATCTGAATAAATTTTTGCCTTGGTTTTTAAAGGGGGTTTTCTCTATCAGGCTGCTCTGTAGAATTGCTGGTTAAATATTTGAATTTCTAAAACAAGGGGCTTTAGATGAGTACGATTTGTGTAATGAAAGTGCCGGTAGACTAGTACGATAACGGGGTGTGCCGAGGATATACAAATCTTTTCCTCATTGGCGAGAGCACAGTTTATGTAAATGGATCTAAAGTTTATTCGGGTAGTGCATCAAGTGCACCAAATCCAATCATTTACGAAAAAGCATAACGATTACATACACTCGGGTGGCAGAAATCGGCGTGGTTTCCGCTGCGCTCCCAGCCACACCGCTTTTTGCTGCCGGTGATGTGAAGCGTTAGTGCTAGGTAATTTATGTTCCGCATGAAAGCATTGTCCGTAGAGGCTTGGATGGCTGTGGAAAATTCCAGCAGAATTCGCTTCCGACGTTCGGCGGTCAACTGCATGGCTGAGCGGTTATGCGCTCTGCCTCATCCGGACAACCGTGCTTTCACAAAGGGGTTTTGCGCATGGGCACTTCGATCGCAGCGCGTACTCGAACTTCAGATAAGAGGGGCCGTGGCCGGATCGATTTCCCGCGGCGCGGCCATCACCGCCGCCCGCGCGCAGATTCAGCGCAACCGGGCGTCGTCAGGCAAGCTCAGAGACAAACCACGGTTCCCTCTTGACGAAAGCCAGGTTCCTGCCGCAAGACAAGCCGGCCTCGCAGGCCGGTTTCGCGACTGTTCGCTTGCAGCGCATCGGTCGGGGCTTTTGATCTGGCCGGCCAGCGGCGGTCAGCACCGGCTCGATCACCGGCTGGTACGTGGCCAGTTGCTCGGACTGGCAGACGGCCGGCGGGAAAGCCGGCCTCGGCTCACGACAATAGGCCGCGTACCGTTTCGATGGGCATCAACAGGACGTGTTCGCCCAGTGGCGAGGGGATGAAGCCGTGCGCTTGGTAAAACGCGGCGGCGCTGGTGTCGATGGCGTGCACGATGACGCCGCGCGCGCCGGCGATTTCGGATGCGGCCAGGCAGCGGCGCAGCGCGTCGGCGAGCAGCGCCGATCCCAGTCCCCGGCCTTGCCATCCGGCATCGACGGCCAGCCGGGCGATGAGCAGGAGCGGCACGCGCTCCGGCATGTTCTGGCGCAATTTGGCGGAGGGTAGCGCGTTGCGCTGTTCCAGTGCGGTGGCAACGGAGAAATAGCCGACGACGCGGTCTGGTTCGGCTTGCGGGCAAACGACGTAGCTGCGGGCCGATAAACCTTCGCTGCGCCGTGCTTGTTCGTGCAGCCAGTGGTCAAGCGAGGGATGGCGGCCGTTGCCGAAGCTCGCAACGTCGTGGCGTGGGGAGAGCGGTTCCGGCTTGCCGAGCAAAGGCGCGCTCAGGCTTCCCACGGCGCTTTGCGTTGCAGCCGTCGCGCCGCGTCGGCGGGAATGGCAGGCGGGGCGTCGAGCAGGGCCAGAAAACGCGCATGTTCGGCTTCGTCGAGAAAGAAGGCGCGCTGGTCGAGCAAGGTTGCTTCAGCCTGTCGGTAGGCGCAGTCGAGCATGAATTCGGAGAGTTTCTGACCGCGCAGGGCCGCCGCCTGGCCGAACAGTGCCTTGGCCTGTCTGGGTGCGCGAATCTGGATGACTTCGTCCTTTGTCGCGGTCTTGTGCGTGGTGGAGCGGAGCGGCGGCGACATGGTGAACCTCGTGGCCTGGAAGAGAGCTTAGTCTAGTGTTTGTAGCGATGTTGTCAATACGTTTCCTCGCAAGGCCGAGTGGAGAGCTTTTTGCGGCCGATGGCAGCCAGGGTTGCGCCCACACGCACGGCCGCCTGCCCGTGCATCCAGCATCCCGCGAAGGGAGTTTCCAGGCCATTGCTCAACCGGCGTAATCCTCCACCGGCACGCAGGCGCAGAACAGGTTGCGGTCGCCATGCACGTCGTCGATGCGCCCCACGCTCGGCCAGAACTTGTTATCGGCCACCCAGGGCAGCGGGTAGGCGGCTTCCTCGCGGCTGTAGGCATGCACCCAGGTGCTGGCAGTGACTTCGAACTGGGTGTGTGGGGCGTTCTTCAGCGGGTTGTCGTCGGCGGGCAGCTCGCCGCGCTCGATGCGGGCGATCTCTTCGCGGATGGCGATCATCGCCGCGATGAAGCGCTCCAGTTCGCCCAGGTCTTCCGATTCGGTGGGTTCCACCATGATGGTGCCGGGCACCGGGAAGGACATGGTGGGGGCGTGGAAGCCGTAGTCCATCAGGCGCTTGGCGATGTCCACCTCGCTGATGCCGGTGGCCGCCTTGATGGGGCGGATGTCCAGGATGCACTCGTGCGCCACGCGGCCCTGGCTGCCGGTGTACAGCACCGGGTAGTGCGGGGCGAGGCGGGCGGCGACATAGTTGGCGTTGAGGATGGCGACCTCGGTGGCGCGCTTGAGGCCGGCGCCGCCCATCATGGCGATGTACATCCAGGAGATCGGCAGGATGCTGGCGGAGCCGAAGGGCGCGGCGGCCACCGCGCCCTGGCCGGCGTTGGGGCGTCCGGTGCCGCCGGTGGGCGCGACGACGTGGTCGGCCATGAACGGGGCCAGATGAGCCTTCAGGCCGATCGGGCCCATGCCCGGTCCGCCGCCGCCGTGCGGGATGCAGAAGGTCTTGTGCAGGTTCATGTGGGAGACGTCGGCGCCGATGGTGGCCGGCGAGGTCAGTCCGACCTGGGCGTTGAGGTTGGCGCCGTCCATGTACACCTGGCCGCCGTGCGCATGCACGGTGGCGCAGATTTCGCGGATGCTTTCCTCGAACACGCCGTGCGTGGACGGATAGGTGATCATCAGCGCGGCCAGGCGCTCGGCGTGCTGGGCGGCCTTGGCCTTGAGGTCGGCCAGATCCACGTTGCCGTTGTCGTCGCAATCGACCACCACCACGTCCATGCCGCACATCTGCGCGGTGGCCGGGTTGGTGCCGTGGGCCGAGCGCGGGATCAGGCAGACCTTGCGCTGGGATTCGCCGCGCGCGGCGTGATAGCGCTGGATGGCCACCAGGCCGGCGTACTCACCCTGGGCGCCGGAGTTGGGCTGCATGGAGATGGCGTCGAAGCCGGTGACCGCCTTCAGGTAATCCGCCAGGCCGTCGATCATCTCCACATAGCCCCGCGCCTGCGCGCGCGGCGCGAAGGGGTGCAGGTTGGCGAATTCCGGCCAGGTGATGGGGATCATCTCGCTGGTGGCGTTGAGCTTCATGGTGCACGAGCCCAGCGAGATCATCGAATGGTCGAGGGCGAGATCGCGGTTCTGCAGCTTCTTCAGGTAGCGCAGCATCTCGTGCTCGGTGTGGTGGGTGTTGAACACCGGGTGGCTGAGGATGGCGTCGTCGCGCAGCAGGGCGGCGGGCAGCACGCCGGCGGCGCTCACCGCGGCATCCAGCGCGGCCACGTCGGCGGGGGCGCCGAACAGGGCGAGCAGGGCGGCGACGTCCTGCGCGGTGGTGGTTTCGTCCATGGCCACGCCGAGGGTGTCGTCGGAGACGTGGCGCAGGTTGTAGCCGGCGGCCTCGGCGGCGGCCAGCAGTTCTGCGGCGCGCGCGCCGGTACGCGCCAGCACGGTGTCGAAGAAGCTTTCCGCCACCAGGGCGATGCCGGCGCGCCGCAGGCCTTCGGCGAAGATCGCCGCCAGACGGTGGATGCGCGCGGCGATGGTCTTCAGCCCCTGTGGGCCGTGATACACCGCGTAGCAGCCGGCGATGTTGGCGAGCAGCACCTGCGAGGTGCAGATGTTGGAGTTGGCCTTCTCGCGGCGGATGTGCTGTTCGCGGGTTTGCAGCGCCATGCGCAGCGCGGTCTTGCCGTGGCGGTCCTTGGAGACGCCGATGATGCGCCCGGGCATTGCGCGCACGAAGGCTTCGCGGGTGGCGAAGAAGGCCGCGTGCGGGCCGCCGAAGCCCATCGGCACGCCGAAGCGTTGCGCGGAACCGAGCGCGATGTCCGCGCCCAGCGCGCCGGGGGATTTGAGCAGCACCAGCGCCATCGGGTCGCAGGCCACGGCGCTGATCGCGCCCTTGGCCTTCAGCGCGGCCAGCGGGGCGCCGAGGTCGCGCACCTCGCCGTTGGCGTCCGGGTATTGCAGCAGGGCGCCGAACACCTCGTGCTCGCCCGCCTGCGCGGCAGGGCCGACGATGAGTTCGAAGCCGAAGTAGTGGGCGCGCGTGCGCATCACGTCCAGGGTCTGCGGCAGCACGCCTTCATCGATGAAGAAGGCGTTGGATTTCACCTTGGATACCCGGCGCGCCATGGCCATGGCTTCGGCGGCGGCGGTGGCTTCGTCGAGCAGCGAGGCGTTGGCCAGTTCCAGCCCGGTGAGGTCGATGACCATCTGCTGGAAGTTCAGCAGCGCTTCCAGCCGGCCCTGGGCGATCTCGGCCTGATACGGCGTGTAGGCGGTGTACCAGCCGGGGTTTTCCAGCACGTTGCGCAGGATCACCGTGGGCGTGTGGGTGCCGTGATAGCCCAGGCCGATGAAGGATTTGTTGACCACGTTCTTCTGCGCGATGGCGCGCAGCGCGGCCAGCGCCTCGTGTTCCGGGCGGCCTTCGGGCAGCGGCAGCGGGCGCTCCAGGCGGATCGCCGCCGGCACGGTCTGGCCGATCAGCGCATCCACGCTGGGCACGCCGAGCGTGGCGAGCATGGCGGCGATTTCGTTGGGGCTGGGGCCGATGTGGCGGTCGGCGAAGGCGTCGCGCTGTTCGAGGCGGGCGAGCGGGGCGGTGAGCAAATCCTGCATGGTCGGAGTCCGGGCCGGGGCGGTCAGAAGAGACGGGAAAGGTGGGTCTTGCGGCCGCCGCCCGTGGTGGGCGGCGGCGTGGTGCGTAGTGACGCGGCGGAAGGCCGGTCAGTCGATCGCGGCGGTGTAGCCGGCGGCGTCGAGCAGGGCAGAGAGATCCGCGCCGGCGGCCGGGGCCAGCTTGAACAGCCAGGTGGCGTAGGCGTCGGCATTCACGCTGTCGGGTGCGTCGATAGCGTCCTGGTTGGCGGCGATGATCTCACCGGCCACCGGGGCGTAAATGTCGGAGGCGGCTTTGACCGATTCGATCACCGCGACGGCCTCGCCGGCGGCCACCTGGCGGCCGGCTTCCGGCAGTTCCAGGAAGACCACGTCGCCCAGGGCTTCCTGCGCGTGGTCGGTGACGCCGATGGTCAGCGTGCCGTCGGCTTCGACGCGAATCCATTCGTGGGAGGGGGTGTACTTCAGGTCGGCGGGAATGTTGCTCATGGCGTGGGCTCCGTGGAAAGGCATTTCAAGGGTGTTCAAAGGGATTCAGCAGGCCGATGCCGCAGCTTTCGAAGTCGCGGGTGTTGCGGGTGACCAGGGTGAGGTTGTGGGCCTGGGCGGTGGCGGCGATGAGCATGTCCGGTTGGCTGCGGGCGATGCCCCGGCGGGCGAACTGGCCGCGCAGTGTGCCGGCGCGGCGGGCGATGTCGTCGGTGATCGGCAGTACGAGGCAGCGTTCGGCAACGAAACGCTCATAGCCAGCCAGGAGTGTATTGCGCTCCTTGCGGACCAGGCCGAACACCGATTCATCGACGGAGATGGCCGACAGCGCAAAGCGGGCCTGGCTTGCCAGCCATGCGGCCACGCGGGCGTCCGGCCGGGGACGCATCAGTTCGCTGACCACATTGGTGTCGACCAGGTATTGCACGCTCACGGGTATTCCTCGTCGAGCATTTCTTCGAAGGCGTTCGGGCGCATGGTTGCGAAGCGGTCGGTCTCGGGAATCGGGTCATCGTCGCCTTCGGCGAGTGCGCGCAGGATGGCGAATTCCTCCACCAGCGTGCGCTGCGGCGCCTGCTGGCCGGTTTTCCAGGCCTGGAAGGCTTCCAGATCCTGGGCCGGGATCACCGCGGCCACCGGGCGGCTGCGGTTGTAGATGACTTGCGGCTCCTCGGCGGCAAGGCGCAGCACTTCGGAAAGGTGCTGCTTGGCCTGGGCGACGTTCCAGCTCATGGGAATCTCCTTGTGTCCATCTTCATGTTCATTATAGACATGAAGAATGGACCTGCCCGCGCTCAGAGCAGCGCCTTGCCGTTGCGCACGAAGGGCAGCTTGACGGTGCGCGCGGCCAGCGCCTTGCCGCGCACGTCCACCTGCACCGCTTCGCCCGGCTCGGTGCCGGCCGGCAGGCGGGCAAAGGCGATGGATTTCTCCAGGCTGGGGGAGAAGCTGCCGCTGGTGGTTTCACCCGCGCCGCGCGCGGTGGCCACCTTCATGTGGGCGCGCAGCACGCCCTTGTCCTCGAGGATGAGGCCGAGAAAGACCTTGTGCTCGCCGTGCGTCTCCAGTGCGGCGCGGCCGACGAAGCCGCGCGCCTCGTCGCGCAGATCCACGGTCCAGGCCAGCCCGGCGTCGAGCGGGGAGACGTGGTCGTCCATGTCCTGGCCGTACAGGTTCATGCCGGCCTCCAGGCGCAGCGTGTCGCGCGCCCCCAGGCCGCAGGGGCGCACACCGGCGGCTACCAGGGCATCCCACACGGCCTGCGCGCGCTGCGCGGGCACGGCGAGTTCGAAGCCGTCCTCGCCGGTGTAGCCGGTGCGGCCGATGAACAGATCGTCGGTGCGCTGGGCGGAGAACGGCGTGGGAAAGCCGGCGGCGGCCAGTTCGGGCAGCGCGCTGGCGGCGCGCTCCAGGGCCTTCGGGCCCTGCACGGCGATCATCGCCAGATCGCGGCGCGACTCCAGCGTGACATTGGCGCCGGTGGCGGCGATGCGCGCGCGCATCCAGGCCAGATCCTTGTCGGCAGTGCCGGCATTGACCACCACACGGTAATCGTCGTCGGCCATGCGGTAGACGATGAGGTCGTCGATGACGCCGCCCTGTTCGTTGAGCATGCAGCTGTACAGGGCCTTGCCCGGCGTCTTCAGGCGGGCCACGTCGTTGGCCAGCAGGCCGCGCAGGAAGTCGGTGGCACCGGCGCCGGCGAGGTCCAGCGAAAGCATGTGGGAGACGTCGAACATGCCCGCGTCGCGGCGCACGGCATGGTGCTCCTCGATCTGCGAACCGTAGTTCACCGGCATGTCCCAGCCGGCGAAATCGACCATGCGGGCGCCGGCGGCGAGGTGGGCGGCGTGAAGCGGGGTGTGCTTGGCGGGGGCGGCGGTCATGGCAGGGCTCCGGGAAACGGGGGAATGACAAAGACGGAATCGGCCATGCCGGTCCGCTGCGCCCCATCTGTCCCTTGTACCTGAGAGATTCCGGCGCGGCCGGGTGCCCCTTCGGTGGATGCACAGGCACGGAACCCGCATCGCTCTCCAGACTTGCTGCTGCCGTGCGCGCGGTCCTTTTGCCTGAGCGATTCCGGGGGGTTACGCCTTCGGCGACTCGATGGGAGTTCTCTCCCGCGCGACGGAGCGGACGATAGCATCCGCGCGGGGCGCCCCGCAAGGCCGGCACGCAGGCCCGCGCGCTTGCTATGCTTGGGCGCGCATCCTCCGTTTTTTCTATTCGCCGGTCCGCCCATGAAAGCCTCCCGTTCCACCCATCTCGAACTGCGCGGCCTGCGCCATCATGTGCGCGAGTGGGGCACGCCAGGAGCGCCCAGGGTGTTCATGCTGCACGGCTGGATGGACGTGTCGGCCTCCTTCCAGTTCCTGGTGGACGAACTGGCGCACGACTGGCACGTCGTCGCGCCCGACTGGCGCGGCTTCGGCCGCAGCGCGCGCGGGGCGGACGCGTACTGGTATCCGGATTACCTGGGCGACCTGGATGCCCTGCTGCGCCACTACTCGCTGGAGGCGCCGGCGCGCCTGCTCGGCCACAGCATGGGCGGCAACGTCGCCTGCCTGTATGCCGGCGTGCGCCCGGCGCGGGTGGCGGCGGTGGTGGCGCTGGATGCCTTCGGCCTGGCCGACCGTTCGGCGGACGAAGCGCCGGGGCGCTACGAGAAATGGCTGGACGAACTCGCCCGGCCGGTGGCTTTCCGCGGCTATGCCGGTTTCGATGAGCTGGCCGCGCGGCTGATGCGTGACAATCCGCGGCTGTCCGCCGAACGCGCCGGCTGGCTGTCCCGCCAGCTAGGCGAAGAGGATGGCGCCGGCGGCGTGCGCCTGCTCGGCGACCCGGCGCACAAGCGCATCAACGCGGTGCTCTACCGCCGCGCCGAGGCCGAGGCCTGCTGGCGCCGCGTGCGGGCGCCGGTGCTGTGGGTACGTCCGGAAGAGGATGGGCTGCGCAAGCATCTCGGCGTGGAAGACGCGGCGCTGGAGGCCGCGCGCGCCTGCTTCCGCAATCTGCGCGAGGTGGTGCTGGCCGATTGCGGGCACAATTTGCATCACGACCGTCCGGCCGAACTGGCACGGATCGTCGAGCCGTTCCTGCGTTCCGGCTGCTGATCCTGCCGTGCGCAGCAAGACACAAGCCCTGATTCGATGAAGGCATGGCGGTGAGCGAGCTTCCCCTGTCGGCCATTCTGGCCAATACCCCGCAGTGGGTCTTCGTGGTTCTTGCCGTGCTGCTGGTGCTGGGCTGGCGGCAGAGCCGCGACCGCAGGGTACGTCGCGGCAGCCTGCTGATCCTGCCGGTGGCGATGTTCGGCTTGTCGCTGCATGGCGTTGTCGCGTCCTTCGGTTTCGCGCCGCTGCCCGTACTGGCCTGGGGGCTGGGAAACGCCATGGTTCTGGCGCTGCGCCCCGCATGGCTGATGCCCGTCGTCCGGGCGGAGCCGCCGGGATGCCTGCGGGTATCGGGAAGCTGGTGGCCGCTGACGCTGATGATGGCGATCTTCGGCATCCGCTACGTGATCGGATACGCCGCGGCGCGGCAGCTTCCCGTCGTGGCGCAGGCGTGGTTCGCGGGTAGCGCCAGCCTGGCGCTGGGGTGCCTGGGCGGAGTGTTTCTGGCGCGGGCGGTCGTCGCCTGGCGCGTCCGCTAGCGGGGCAGGGCAGGCGGCCGATTGGGCCGAAAGGCCCGCCACGCTTACAGCCTGCGCCAAATGTCGCCGCATGGGACTGCTAGAATGAAACGTTCCCCCGGAAATCCATCATGAACGCCGATCTGCACTGTCACTCCACCGTCTCCGATGGCCTGCTGTCGCCCACGCAGGTGGTGCGGCGCGCGCGCGACAACGGGGTGGAGCTGCTGGCGCTCACCGACCACGACGAGGTCGGCGGCATCGACGAAGCCCGTGCCGCCGCCGCCGGACTGGGCGTGCCGTTCATCGCCGGGGTGGAGATTTCGGTGTCCTTCGCTGGAGAAACCATCCACATCGTCGGCCTTGGGATCGACCACCGCGACGCCGCGCTGCTCGCCGGGCTGCATCAGGTGCGTTCCGGGCGCGACGCGCGTGCCGTGCGCATGGGGGACGAACTCGCCCGCATCGGCATCCGCGGTGCGCTGGAAGGCGCGCGCGCGCTGGCCGGCAACCCGGCGCTGGTGAGCCGCTCGCACTTCGCCCGTTTCCTGGTGAACCAGGGTGTGATGCCGGATACCAAGACCGTCTTCGACCACTATCTGGTGCGCGGCAAGCCGGGTTTCGTCGAGCAGGAATGGGCTCGCCTGGACGAGGCAGTGGGCTGGATCACCGCTGCAGGCGGCATCGCGGTGGTCGCCCATCCGGCGCGCTACCGGCTGTCCAACGCCGACATGGCACGCCTGTTCGACCAGTTCCAGGCGGCCGGCGGCGAGGCGGTGGAGGTGGTTTCCGGCGCGCACACACCCGACGAGGCCGCGCGTTTCGCCAGCGAGGCGCGCCGGCGCGGCCTGCTGGCCTCGCGGGCGTCCGATTTCCACGGCGAACGCGAGAGCGCGGTGGACCTCGGGCGCTGCAACCCCTTGCCGCCGGACCTCGTGCCGGTGTGGACCCGTCTGACACCCCACTGAATCCGCCGGCCTTGCCGGCACCGCAGCAAAAAACAAAAACATCCCAGAGATCATGGCCCAGTTCTTTTCCCTGCATCCCGAACATCCTCAGCCCCGGCTGATCCGCCAGGCCGCTGAAATCCTGCGCGCCGGCAAGCTGGTGGCGCTGCCCACCGATTCGGCCTATGCGCTCGCGGCGCTGACCGGCGACGCTTCCGCGCTGGAGCGCATCCGCCGCATCCGCGGCGTGGACGAACGCCACCACTTCACGCTGATGTGCCGCGACCTCTCCGAGATCGCCACCTATGCGCGCGTGGACAACGCCCAGTTCCGCCTGCTCAAGGCCACCACGCCGGGCGCCTACACCTTCATCCTGGAAGGCACCAAGGAGTTGCCGCGCCGCGTGCTGCATCCCAAGCGCAAGACCATCGGCCTGCGCGTGCCGGATCATCCGGTGGTGTCCGCGCTGCTCGAAGAACTCAACGAACCCATGCTGACCTCCACGCTGCTGCTGCCCGAGGAGGATCTGCCGCTCACCGACGCCGAGGAAATCCGCGAGCGCCTGGAAAAGCAGGTGGACCTGGTGATCGAGGCCGGTTACTGCGGCCCCGAGGCCACCACGGTGATCGATCTGACCTCCGGCGCGCCCGAACTGGTGCGCCTGGGGCGCGGCGACCCCGCACCCTTTGGACTGCAGGCCGAATGAGGCGCCTGGCGGGCGTCCGGGAGGCCTTGGGGCGCTCTGCTAGAATCCGCGTTTTGCCGAACGGTCCGTCATGGAAACGCTGATCCCCACGATTGCCATCTGGGCGCTGCCGGTGCTGCTGGCCATCACGCTGCACGAGGCGGCGCACGGCTACGTGGCACGCCATTTCGGCGACCCCACGGCCGACCAGGCCGGGCGCATCACGCTCAATCCGTTCAAGCACATCGATCCGGTCGGCACGGTGCTGGTGCCCATCGGCATCCTCACGCTCACCACACTGTTCGGCGCCGGCGGCATCCTGTTCGGCTGGGCCAAGCCGGTGCCGGTGAATTTCGGCCGCCTGCGCAACCCCAAGGCCGACATGCTGTGGGTGGCCGCCGCCGGGCCGTTCATGAACCTGATCATGGCGCTGGGCTGGGCGCTGGTGTTCAAGTTCGCCAGCAGTTCGCCCGAGACGGCCTATACGCTGCCGATGGAACGGATGGCCGAGGCCGGCATGACGATCAACGCCGTACTGCTCTTCCTCAATCTGCTGCCGCTGCCACCGCTCGATGGCGGGCGCATCGCCGTGAGCCTGCTGCCCGGCAAGCTGGCCTGGCAGTTCGCGCGCATCGAACCGTACGGCTTTCCGATCCTGCTCATCCTGCTGTTCACCGGCGTGCTGGGCGCCATCCTGTGGCCGCTGATCGCGATGTTCCGCTTTTCGCTCGCCACGGTTTTCGGTTTCTACGGCTAGCGCGCGTACGCCCGCCGCATGAACGACGCGCTGGATCTTGCCCCCGTCGAATCGGCCCAGGAGGCCGCCGCCGTTGCGCGCCTGTACGGCCAGCCCATGCTGGAACTGCCGCGCGATCTGTACATTCCGCCGGATGCGCTGGAAGTCTTCCTGGAAGCCTTCGAAGGGCCGCTGGACCTGCTGCTCTACCTGATCCGCAAGTCCAACCTCGACATCCTCGACATTCCCATGGCGCCGCTCACGGTGCAGTACCTGGAATACGTCGAGGCCATGCGCGCCACCAATCTGGAACTGGCTGCCGACTACCTGCTGATGGCCGCCATGCTGCTGGAGATCAAGTCGCGCATGCTGCTGCCGCGTCCACCGCGCGAGAGCGAGGAAGAGGCCGCCGATCCGCGCGCGGAACTGGTGCGCCGCCTGCTTGAATACGAGCAGATGAAACAGGCTGCCGCGCGCATCGACGTGCTGCCGCGCGTGGAGCGCGATTTCGAGTGGGTCGGCGTGTTCGTTGCCGAGAAGGTGGTGGAGCGCCTGCCCGACGTCACCCTGCACGATCTGCAGCACGCCTGGCTGAAGATCATGAAGAAGGCGCGGCTCAACCAGCACCACCGCGTGCAGCGCGAGGAGCTTTCCGTGCGCGAGCACATGACCGGCATCCTGCGCAGGCTCTCGGGCGGCGCCTTCGTGGCCTTCGAGGCGCTGTTCGACCCCGGACTGGGCCCGCCCGGGCTGGTGGTGAGCTTTCTCGCCATGCTCGAACTGGTCAAGGAAAAGCTCGTGCAGGTGACCCAGAACGATGCCTTTGCCCCCATCTACGTAAGGCTTGCCAGCGACGATGCAGTCACCGAACACGCCTGAGGACTACAAGCGCGTCATCGAGACCGCGCTGCTCGCGGCCGGCGCGCCGATGCCGGTGGCCACGCTGCGCCGCCTGTTCGAGGAAGACCCCGGCGCGGATTTCGTCCGCCGCCTGCTCGACGAGCTGCGCGCCGACTGGGACGGGCGTGGTGTGGAACTGGCGCAGACCGCGGGCGGCTGGCGCTTCCAGACCCGCCTGGAATACCAGGTCTATCTGGACCGGCTGAAGGAAGAAAAACCGCCGAAATACTCCCGCGCAGTGCTGGAAACCCTGGCGATCATCGCCTACCGTCAGCCGGTGACGCGCGGTGACATCGAGGACATCCGCGGCGTGGCGGTTTCCCCGAGCGTGCTGAAGACGCTGGAGTCGCGCGGCTGGATCGACGAGGTCGGCCACCGCGACACGCCCGGCCGCCCGGCGCTGTTCGCCACCACCCGGCGCTTTCTCGACGACCTGGGCCTGCGCAGCCTGACCGAACTGCCGGCGCTCACCGAGATCGAGCGCATCATGGAACTGGTCGAACTGCCCGCGCTGGGCCAGCCGGCGAGCGAAGCGGCGGAAGAGGTCGGCGCGGACGAAAGCGGCGAATCCACGGAATCTCCCGGCTGAGTGCCGATCGCCGTGCGGTGATGCGCGGCGACGGCGGGTTCAGCCCTCGCCGCTGGCCGCGATACCCAGCTTGCGCATGCGCCGATACAGCGTGGCGCGGTGAATGCCCAGCTCCGCTGCCGCCGCGGCCACCTTGCCACGGTGGCGCGCCAGCGCGGAGACGATGGCGCCGTGGCTGAGCTCTTCCAGCGAAGCCCGTGCCGCTTCCACCGCCGGTTGCAGTTCGGCGGGCAGATCGGCCGGGCCGAGTTGCGCGCCGTCGTCGGCAAAGGCCGCCAGCGCGCGCAGCGCGGCGGCGCACTGGCGGAAGTTGCCCGGCCAGGCGTGTGCCACCAGCCGGTCGAAGGCTTCCGGCGCCAGGCGGACGCCGCGTGCCGGGCCGCCGGCGCAGGCCCACAGGCGGGACAGTGCGTCGCGCCGCTGGGCTTCCGGCAGGGTGCGCCAGGCGGGCAGCGTTTCCTGGTGCTCGCGCAGGCGGTAGAGCAGATCGGCGCGGAATTCGCCGCTGGCGACCAGGGCGTCCAGGTCGCGGTGGGTGGCGCACAGCACCACGCAATCGACCGCGCGCGCCGCGCCGCCGCCCAGCGGTTCCACCCGGTGTTCCTGCAGCACGCGCAGCAGGCGGCTTTGCAGCAGCAGCGGCATGTCGCCGATCTCGTCGAGGAACAGGATGCCGCCGTCCGCCTCGGCGATGCGCCCCGGCGAGCCTTTGCGCCGCGCGCCGGTGAAGGCGCCTTCGGTGTAGCCGAACAGTTCGGCCTCGATCAGCGTGTCCGGCAGGGCGGCGCAGTTGATCGCCACGAAGGGGCCACTGGCACGCGAAGACAGGGCGTGCGCGCGGCGCGCCAGCACTTCCTTGCCGCAGCCCGTTTCGCCGTGCAGCACGGTGGACAGGCCGGCGTCGATGGCGCGCCGGGTGCGCTCCAGCGCCACGCGCTGCGGTTCGCCCAGCCAGGGGCCGTCGCTTTCCACCGGGTCGACCGCACGTGGCGCGCCGGCGGCCATGCGTGGGCGGCGGGCGGCCTGCAACTGGCCGAATAGCGCCCGGCCGGCGCGCGTGCGCAGGCGCTCGGCGGATGGGCCGGCATGCTCGAACACCTGGTCCACGGCGCGGCCGATGAGTCTCCAGTCGGTCTCCAGCCATTGCAGGGCGCTGCGGTTGGCGCCGACGATGCGGTCGTCGTCGAGCAGCAGCACGCCTTCCTGGTAGGCGCCCACGCAGGCGCGCTCGGGATGGAAGCGCAGGCGGGCATAGCGCTCCGGGGCGTTGAGCAGCCAGCGCTGCTCGATCTCGCGCGCCGCGCGCAGCACGATGGCGCGCGCGTAGCCGCGCGGCAGGCGGGCATCGCCGGAAACGTCGAGCAGGCCCACCGGCTGGCCGGTGTGGTCGAGGATGGGCACGGCCGTGCAGCACAGGCGGTGATGCTGGTCGTGGAAGTGTTCGCCGCCCCAGATTTCGGTGAGCTCGTTGTCGGCCAGCGCGGTGCCGATGGCGTTGGTGCCCATCGCCGCCTCGGCCCAGCTCACCCCGGGCAGCAGGGCCACGCGGGTGGCGCGGTCCATGGCGCGGGCATCGCCGCGCGTGTCGAGGATCAGCCCATCGGCGTTGGCCAGGATGACCTGGCTGGCGGTGTCGGCCAGGGTTTCGGCGAGGAATTCCAGCTCCGGCGCGGCCAGGCGGCGCAGCAGCTCGGCACGCTCGCGCGCGGCGAGCAGCGCAGCCGACCCCAGCGGCTCCACCGGGCAGGCGCGTTCGGCCACCAGCCCGCGCTGCATGCAGCGCATCCATGAACCGAGCACGCGGCGGCCGAGCAGGGCGCCGGGCGGGCGGCCGCGCAGAAAGAAATCGCGCCGGGCGCGGGCTAGGTCCGCCTCGCTCGGCGCGGGACGTACGGGAGTGTTCGACAGGTTCATGCTCCGCTCTCCTCCGTGGGGTGTCGCGCGGCGCGACAAGCGCCGCCCGGCCTTCTGCGGGCCATCGGGGAAAGGGCGTCGCGGGTGTCGCGCCGGGAATCCCCGTGTTGTCGCAAATTGCGACAAATTCATGATTTTTATCGGCTAATTAGGCCACTTGGGCGCCGTTCGCGCAAGTTCGCCGCAGGGGTGCCGTGCTGCGCCGCGGGATGTGCGCGCGGACCCGCAGGCTCCGGGCGGGAAGGGGGATGGTGCGGCGCGCCATGGCACGCGGCCTGCTGCGCACTGCGGGCCCGCCGCGACGGCGGCGCCCACGACAAATCCACCGGAGGAGTAACAAACATGAGCCTGCGCATCAACGAAGTCAGCATCGAAAACCCGTTCAAGACCCAGTACGAGAACTACATCGGCGGCAAATGGGTACCGCCGGCAGACGGGCAGTACTTCGAGAACCGCAGCCCGGTCACCGACCGCGTGCTGTGCGCGGTGCCGCGCTCGAACGAAAAGGACATCGAAGCCGCGCTGGATGCCGCGCACGCGGCCAAGGCAGCGTGGGGGCGTACCTCGCCGGCCGAACGCGCCAACGTGCTCAACCGCATCGCCGACCGCATCGAGGCCAACCTCCAGCTCATCGCCACCGCCGAGACGCTGGACAACGGCAAGCCGCTGCGCGAGACCCTGGCGGCAGACATTCCGCTGACCGTCGACCACTTCCGTTACTTCGCCGGCTGCATCCGCGCCGAGGAAGGCTCGATCTGCCCGATCGACGAAACCACCTACGCGTACCACTTCAAGGAGCCGCTGGGCGTGGTGGGGCAGATCATTCCGTGGAATTTCCCCATCCTGATGGCCGCCTGGAAGCTGGCTCCGGCGCTGGCGGCGGGCAACTGCGTGGTGCTCAAGCCCGCCGAGCAGACCCCGGCCTCGCTGCTGGTGGTGCTGGAACTGATCGGCGACCTGCTGCCGCCGGGCGTGCTCAACGTGGTCAACGGCTTCGGCCTGGAAGCCGGCAAGCCGCTCGCCTCCAACCGCCGCATCGCCAAGGTGGCGTTTACCGGCGAGACCACCACCGGCCGGCTGATCATGCAGTACGCCGCGCAGAACATCATCCCGGTCACCCTGGAGTTGGGCGGCAAGAGCCCCAACGTGTTCTTCGAGGACGTGATGGCGGCCGACGACGCCTACTTCGACAAGTGCCTGGAAGGTTTTGCCATGTTCGCGCTCAACCAGGGCGAAGTGTGCACCTGCCCGTCGCGCGTGCTGATCCAGGAGTCGATCTACGACAAGTTCATCGCCCGCGCGCTGGACCGCGTGGCGAAGATCAAGCAGGGCAACCCGCTGGATGCCTCCACGATGATCGGTGCGCAGGCCTCCTCCGAGCAGTTGGAGAAGATCCTCGCCTACCTGGACATCGGCCGCCAGGAAGGCGCGCAGTGCCTGACCGGGGGCGAGCGCAACGTGCTGGAAGGCGACCTGGCCGACGGCTTCTATGTGAAGCCCACGGTGTTCAAGGGCCACAACAAGATGCGCATCTTCCAGGAAGAAATCTTCGGCCCGGTGGTGGCGGTGACCACCTTCAAGGACGAGGAGGACGCCCTGGCCATCGCCAACGACACGCTGTACGGCCTGGGCGCCGGCGTGTGGACGCGCGACGCCTCGCGTGCCTTCCGCATGGGGCGCGCCATCCAGGCCGGCCGGGTGTGGACCAACTGCTATCACCTGTATCCCGCGCATGCGGCCTTCGGCGGCTACAAGCAGTCCGGCATCGGGCGCGAGAACCACAAGATGATGCTGGCGCACTATCAGCAGACCAAGAACCTGCTGGTGTCGTACTCGCCCAACGCGCTGGGCTTCTTCTGAGCCCGGTGGGCCGCCGCCGCGCTTGTAGGCGCGGCGGTCTGGCCGGCAGGCGTCCTTCCCGGACGGGATGTCCGCCGCGTCAGCTCCGTCCGGGAGTGTTTTCCATTTTCACAGGGAGTGTTCCATGCAGAAGACGATGAAAGCCGCCGTGGTACGTGAGTTCGGCAAACCGCTGACCATCGAAGAGGTCGAGGTGCCGCGTCCGGGCGCGGGCGACATCCTGGTCAAGATCGAAGCCTGCGGCGTCTGCCACACCGACCTGCATGCGGCCGAGGGCGACTGGCCGGTCAAACCGAATCCGCCGTTCATCCCTGGCCATGAGGGTGTTGGCCACGTGGTCGCGGTCGGCGCCGGCGTCGCCCATGTCAAGGAAGGCGACCGCGTCGGCATCCCCTGGCTGTATTCGGCCTGCGGCCACTGCGAGCACTGCCTGGGCGGCTGGGAAACCCTGTGCGAGTCGCAGCGCAACACCGGTTATTCGGTCAATGGTGGCTTTGCCGAATACGCGCTGGCCAACGCCGGCTACGTCGGCCACCTGCCGAAGAGCATTGGCTTTGTGGAAATCGCCCCGGTGCTGTGCGCGGGGGTGACCGTCTACAAGGGCCTCAAGGTCACCGATACCAGGCCCGGCAACTGGGTGGTGATCTCCGGCATCGGCGGGCTGGGCCACATGGCCGTGCAGTACGCCAAGGCGATGGGCCTGAACGTGGCGGCGGTGGACGTCGACGACGCGAAGCTCAAACTGGCCGAGCGCCTGGGCGCCACCGTCACGGTCAACGCGCGGACCACCGACCCGGTAGCCTATCTGAAGAAGGAAATCGGCGGCGCCCACGGTGCGCTGGTCACCGCGGTGTCGCCCAAGGCCTTCGAACAGGCCATCGGCATGGTCCGCCGCGGCGGCACGGTGTCGCTCAACGGCCTGCCGCCGGGCGACTTCCCGCTCGACATCTTCGGCATGGTGCTCAACGGCGTGACCGTGCGCGGCTCCATCGTCGGCACCCGCCTGGATCTGCAGGAATCGCTGGATTTCGCCGAGATGGGCAAGGTCAAGGCCACCGTGGCGGCCGACAAGCTGGAGAACATCAACGACATCTTCGCACGCATGCACAAGGGCCAGATCGAAGGCCGCATCGTGCTCGACATGGCGGCATAGGCCGCCAGGAGGACCGAACCGTGACCGGACCGCAGAGCGCTCCCTCCCCACCTCTCCGGGTTGTGGCCACTCCCTCGGCGCTGCAACTCATCGAGCGCCTGCGCGTTCGGCACGGCCCCTTGCTGTTCCATCAATCCGGCGGCTGCTGCGACGGCAGCTCGCCGATGTGCTACCCGCAGGGCGAATTCCAGGTCGGTGCCGCCGACGTGCAACTGGGCGAGATCGGCGGCTGCCCGTTCTACATGAGCCGCGCCCAGTTCGAATACTGGGCGCACACCCAGTTGATCATCGACGTGGTGCCGGGCAGGGGCGGGATGTTCTCCCTGGAAGGCCCGGAAGGCGTGCGCTTCCTGACCCGTTCGCGGCTGTTCGGGGATGACGAGTGGGCCGCCTTGCAGGCGCACGAGGGGCGGTAGGCTTAAGGCGCGGGATCAGCCAGCCCGTTATTCTTCATCCGGTCTTTCATGCCGAGGCTGCCCACGGGGTTGCGGAGCCTGGCGTTGTCGATGGCGAATATCGCATCGGTGGACAAGACGAATGCGCCATGGCCGAGAACATCGGCCAATTCGTTTATGCCAAGGGCACGAAATGGATTTGTTTTTGGCATAATCCGTCTTCTGCTCAAGACACATCCACCATGTCTTCTCCGCCTGCCACCCCCTACGACGGCCTGTACAAGCAACTGTTCTCCCACCCGCAGATGGTGGAAGCCCTGCTGCGCGGCTTCGTGCATGAAGACTGGGTGGCGCAGCTGGACTTCGCCACGCTGGAAAAGCCCAACGGCCAGTACGTCAGCGATGAATTGCTGCAACGCGCCGACGACGTGATCTGGCGCGTGCGCCTGAACCTGCCCGACGGGCGCAGTGAATGGCTGTACCTTTACCTGCTGATCGAATTCCAGAGCCGGGCCGATCCGTGGATGGCGCTCCGTATGCTCACCTACGTGTGCCTGCTGTACCAGGATCTCATCAAGAGCGGCCAGATCGCCCGCGGCCGCAAGCTGCCTCCCGTGCTGCCGCTGGTGCTCTACAACGGCCAGCCGCGCTGGCGCCCCACGCGCGAACTCGCCCACCTCATCGCCGCCCCCGTCGGCCTGGCGCGCTGGCGGCCATCCTTCCGCTATCACCTGCTCGACGAAGGGCGGGTGGCGGACGAGGAACTGCGGCGCCTGTCGGGCAACCTGCTGGCGCTGCTGATCCGCCTGGGAAACACTCCCGAAGCCCCCGCCATCAGCGTAGCCACCCGCGAATTGGTCCAACACTTGAAAGGCCCGCAGTACGACAGCCTGCGCCGGGTGTTCGTGGTGTTCTACAATCGAATCATCCTTCGGAAACTGAACCCCGGCGAACCCATCGAAGAATTCACCGACTTGCAGGAGATCGACAGCATGCTGGCCGAACGCATCGAACAATGGACCCGGAAGTGGATGCAGGAAGGGCGCCTGGAAGGCCGTCAGGAAGGCGCTGCCAAGACCCTGGAGCGCCAGTTGCGCCTGCGTTTCGGCGAACTGCCGGCGTGGGCGATGGCGCGGCTGGGGCGGGCGACGGAGGCGGAGCTGGAGCAATGGACCGAGGCCGTGCTGAGCGCGGACAGCCTGGAAGGGGTGCTGGGCAAGCCGGAATAGCGCAGGCCGCAGCCCAACGACGAACCGCCGGGCCTGCGCGAGCAGCCCGGCGGTTCGTTTTTGTGTGCCTTTCGTTTGAGGCGGCGAAAATGGCAACTTTCTTACGAATTGTTGCATTTGCGGCCGGCCGGCGCGGTGAATGAAACGGCCCCGGCGATCGCTTCGTCCGGGGCCGTTCGGATGACGGAACCAATCAGAAACGGTACTTCGCTCTCAGATAAACATTGCGTGGATCGCCATAGCGCCCATAACCACCCAGAATCCCCGAAAGATACTTCTTGTCGAACACGTTGTTGATGTTCAACTGGAAGCTCAGATTGTCGTCGGCCTGATAGCTGGCAAAGAGATGGAGCAAGGCATAGCTGTTCTGCACGGGATCGATGCCGCCGGGGCCGGTGCCTTTTTCGTAGATGCGGCTTTGCCACGTCACATGTCCCCCGACCATCACCCTGCTGAGTGCGCCAGGCAGCCTGTGGGAACTGCTCAGCCGGAGCAGTTTTTCGGGCTGGGTCGTTTCCAGATAGGACTCATTGCCGTTCTTCATCGTGCGCTTGGTGAAGCCGGCGGAAACGTCCCAGTCCGGCGTCAGCGCTCCGGATGCTTCCAGTTCATAGCCCTGGACGGTCGCGCCATTGATCGCTTTGTAACGCGCCTCCCCATCGACGATTGCGTCGAACGAGGCCAGGTTGTCCTGCTTCACCTTGAACGCGGCGGCGGATACCGTCAGCCGGCCGTCGTAGAACTCGCCCTTCACCCCCGCTTCGTAGTTCTTGCCAATGACCGGGTCCAGCAGATTCCCGGCGCGGTTGCGGGCGGTCTGCGTTTTGAAGATGCCGGTGTAGCTCGTGTAAACCGAGTAATTTCGGGAAATGTCGTAGACTACGCCTGCATAGGGCGTCAGTTCATCGCGGTAACGGGCCGAAGTACGCACACCATCGGCGATGATTTCCTGCTCGGCATCGGTGACCCGCAGACCGATGATCAGCTTCAGAGGATCGGTAACGTTCCAGCGGCTGGTCAGATAGGCCGCGCTTTCGCGTTGCTCGAACTGCTGCGTGCTGGCCCCGTTGCCTGCGTGCGGCTCCGGGAAATTGTGCCGGTCGTAAAAACTGCCCAGCGGTGCACCGTAGTGGCGATAAAACCACTCGGTATCGGTTTTGCTGGCGTTTCTGGCATATCCCAGAACGAGTTCATGCTCGCGTCCGAAAAGGCTGAACGGACCAGCGGCGTGGATATCCAGTGCCTGCTGCTGGCGACGGCTGTCCTGGGACTGGTAATCGGCCTCCATGCCACCTCCTGTTACCCGATCCGGGAAGCCCCAGGTGCTCATATGCTTGGGACGCGTCTTGCCATCCCGGTCGGTGTACTGCAGTTTGGTGGTCCAGCCATTGGCGAACTGCTTTTCCAGACCGACGAAAATGGACGTGCTCTCGTTGTTGATGTAAGCCCATTTGGCGCCCGTGCTGGTGGAGCGGGAGAAATCGGTGCGACTGCCATCCGAGAAAAATAATGGAACGGGAGGATACCAAGTCGCACCATTCACATGGCTCTTGCGGTAGTCGACACCGATGCTCAGCACCGCATCGGCAGGCAGGTCGGCCTCCAGGATGCCGTACAAGGCGCTGGTGTCCTTCTGATAGTTCTCCATGAAGGACTTGCCGTCCGCATAGGCGCCCACCAAACGCCCACGGATTTTGCCTTCAGCAGCGATAGGCCCGGACAAATCCACTTCAGTCCGGTAGGTGTCCCAGCGGCCGGCGCCAATCTGTGCATATCCTTGAAAGTCTTTCGTCGGCCGCTTCCTGACCAGATTGACGGTGGCGGAAGGGTCGCCGGTGCCAGCCAGCAGCCCTGTGGCGCCGCGCACGATTTCCACCCGGTCGTAGAGCGCCGTGTCGGAAAAGGCGTCGGAATCGAAGGAATTACTGGCGTAGGAAGGCAGGCCATCGATCTGGATCTTGCTGATGGTGAAACCACGCGCGCTGAAGTCCCCACGGTCGGATTCGTATTTGTTCTGGGTGATACCGACGCTTCTTTCGAGCACGCTTTCAATGCTGGTGAGCCCTTGGTCTTCGATCTGCTGGCGCGTCACCACACTGACCGACTGCGGTGTCTGGCGGATAGAAAGCCCGAGCCGGGTTGCCGTATTCATGGCGCTGGTGGTGTAGCTGCCGGTGTGTTCCGTGGTCGCGCTGCGGTCGATCGCAGCGGTTACCGTCACCGGAGCCAGAGCGGTCGCCCCATCTCCTGCTGCGGCCTCGATCAGCAGCGTCCCGCCGTCGATGCGCCCGCGCAGGCCGGTGCCATCGAGCATCTGCTCCAGCGCTTCGGAAACGTCCCGCGCGCCGCTGATGGCCCGGGCCTGCCGGCCACGGATCAGTTCCGGCGAGGCCAGCGCCTGCAGGCCGGCCTGGCGGGTGAATTGGTCGAGGGCCTGCGCCAGCGGCTGGGCCGGCTGGTCGAAGGTGGCGGCGTGGACGATGGCGGGGGGGCTGCCGAGGGCGAACAGGGCGGCGGCGAGCAGGGTGGCGCGTGGAGCCATGGCGGTGGTGTTCCTGTGTCGGGTTGAAGGAAGTTTGTTGCTGCTTCAACCGCTAGAACGCCCCAGCCGCGAAAGTACCCCCAGGAAAATGAAACTCAGGCTCGCCGGACGATGCGCAGCCCGCCGTCGGCTTCATCCATCAGGCGGACCGGCAGGATGCTGGGCAGTTGCCGCAGCCAGTCCTTGCTGTCCGCGATGCGGACGCGGCCATAGACGCGCAAGGCCGCGACGTCCGCTTCCACCCGAACGGCGGTGGGCATGTAGCGCGCCAGGCGCTGCACGGCCTGCTCCAGCGGGATGTCGTCGAAGTTCAGCCAGCCGTCGCGCCAGGGGCTGGGATGGCCGTGGGCGGTGTGGCCGGTGAAGCCGCCGTGTTCGCGCACGCTCAGGCTTTCGCCCGCGCCGAGTTCGCGCCGGCTGCCGTCGGCCGCCTGCACGAGTACCCGGCCGGATTCGACGTCCACGCGCACCTGTCCCGTTTCCACATCCACGCCGAAGCGCGTGCCCAGCACGGTGATGCGTACATCCAGCGCATGCACGGTGAACGGGCGGCCCTCGTCGCGCGCGACCTGGAAGAATGCCGCGCCCTGGCGCAGCGTGGCGACGCGCCGGGTGGCGTAGTAAGCGAGTTCGATGGCCGTGGCGCTGTCGAGCAGCACGGTGCTGCCGTCGGGCAGCGTCTGGCCGTGGAAGCGGGCGCTGGCGGTGTTCCATTCGCCGCGCCAGACGGGGACGAAGTGGCGCCAGCCCTGCCAGGCCGTGGGCAGTGCGAGCAGGCCGCCGACCAGCGAGAGCAGGCGGGCGAGATTCTTGCGGCGCGGCCTGCCCGTCGTGGAGGCGGCGGGCGGCAGTTCGCCGCGCTGGGCATGCAGCGCACGCTCCAGATGTTCCAGGGCGGTGGTGATGTCGCGCTCCACGGTTTTCAGGGAGATGCCGAAACGTTCGGCAAGCTCCGCGCGGCGCACGCCTTCCAGGCGGCTGGCGAGAAACACTTCGCGGGTACGCTGCGGCAGTTGCGCCAGCGCGGCGTCGATGTGGCGCAGGGTGTCGCGGGCGAGGAATACATCCCCGGCGTCCGGCGTGCTGGCGAGACTTTCGAGGCAGGCCAGGTCTTCGATGGGTACGAAACGCTCGGCGGCCCGGGCGGCCTGGCGGTAGCGGTCGATCTCCAGGTTGGCGGCGACGGTGTAGACGTAGGCACGCAGCCCCTGGCCGGGCTCGCGGAGGAAGGCCGTGCCGTCCTTTTCCGCCAGGCACAGCCAGGTTTCCTGCATCAGATCCTGCGCGGTGTCCGCGCAGCGGGTGCGTTTGGTGAGAAAGCGCAGCAGGCCGGCGTAGTGTTCCCGGTAGCAGGCCAGCAGCGGATTGGAAGCAAAGCCGGACACCGTGTTTGCCGATGGAAAGGAAAGGGCCGATTCTATGTGCGACCGATTCTCATTTCAAATGAAATGCCTTCCAGCCTCGATCCGGGTGTCCGCCACGCCCGTCACTGCTCGGCCTGCCGCAAGTACTCGTGCACTTCACCGATAGCGGGATTGCCCGGCAGCACCTCGCCGTTCACTTCCAGCACCGGTAGCTGGATGCGCCCGGTGCCGCCGATCATGGCGTGCAGGCGTTCGGCCGCCTGCCGGTCACTGTCGACGTGGTACACCGCGGGATGCAGGCCGTTGCCGTGCAGCCAGGCCAGCATTGCGTCGCAGTCGCCGCAACCGGCAATGACATAGATATCGATCCGATTGCTGCGGGCATAGCGCACCGGTTCGTCCTGGAAAGGCGCTTCGCCCATTTCCTCGTCGAATGCCGGCGAATCCTCTCCGGCACCCATTGCCTGGGCGAAGCGCATCATTCTTTCCGGGCTGTCGGTGATGGCACCGTAGACGAATCCTGAAACGGCGACGCATGCGGCGAGCGTGAGCAGGGCCCGCCCGACTCCCGCCTCGGCAGGCGCAGGGCCGTATTCGTTGTGCTCTTCTTCCCCGCCGATGAACAGCAGCGCCAGCGCCATCAGCGCACCGATCACGGGAACGACGGCAATCAGCGCCATCCAGCCCGTTCGTCCGGTGTCGTGCAGGCGCAGGGCGATGCAGCGCAGTGCATAGACGAACGACAAAAGCATGCCGAGGCCGGCGAAGGCGTTCTTGCCCGTGACGACCGCCAGCCAGACCGGTATCAGCCAGAGCAGGGTGCTGAACAGCGAGGCGGCGAAATAGTCCAAGCGGCCGAAGCGCCCGGCGAAGCCGAGGCTGAGCAGGGCCGGCCGGTCGCCTCCCGGACGGGACAAGGCGGCCGTGCCCGGCCGGCGGGCCGCCAGTTCGGCCGTGCGTGCTTCGCGCTGCTCGCGTTCCTCGGCTTCCTTGCTGGCCAGATAACGCGGCATGTCGAGGCCGCAGGCCCGGCACAAGGTCCGTTTCGGCTGGGACTCTCCGCATTTCGGGCAGGTCACGCCGTCTGCCGGGAGCGCTTCCAGGACCATCGGCGCGGCCGTGTGGTTGTGGGCAGGCGATTGCGGCCCGGCGAGCGCAAACAGTTCCTGGCCGTCCGCTTGAGGCGGATTGCCGGCCGCAGGGCGGGACGCGGGCGGGTTCCCGCTGCCGGGGCGTGGCGCAGACGGCGCCTCGTCGCGGTTTTCCGCCAGCAATTCGGCATGTGCCTCGAGCCCGAGCGCGCGTAGGCGGGCGAGCAGTCTTTCCGCGCCTTCGGCGGTGGTGCTGCGGGAAACCACCCGCGGCTTGCCCGAGAGCATGCGGTCGAGTTGTTCATCCCGCAGGTGGAAGGCTTCTCCGACTTCGGCCTTCACGCTCGACAACGGCGCCCCGTCCAGCGTCCGCCCGGAAATGACCACCTGGTATTTTTCCAACATACGCTTTTCGGTTTGCTCGATCAGACCGTCATTCTGCACAGGATGGTGCGTACTGGCTACCCTGCTGACATCGGCCCGGTATACTGTTCCGCCGGCCCTCGCCCTCGGGCACCACCATGCTGATCCTTCCCCTCCCGGCCCGCCCCGACTGGTCCCGCCCGCCATGGGCCACGCTGTCCATCATGGCGCTTTGTCTGGCCGTTTTCCTGATCCAGGGCGGCGATTACCAGCGCGCCGAGGAAGCCTGGCGCTTCTATCAGCACGCGGGCATCGGCAAGATCGAGATTCCGGCCTATCTGGCCGATCTGGAACGCTCCGGCCAGACGGAGAAACTTGCCGCCGTGCGCCGTAGCGTTGCGCGGGGCAACGGCGCCGCGGCGCTGCGGATGATGGAAGCCGACAACAGTTTCATCGAGCGGCTGCGCCACGATCGGGTGATCACCCGCGCTCATCCCGACTATCCGGGCTGGCGTGCCAAGCGCAGCCAGTACGAAGAGCTGCGCGAGCGGATCGTCACCGAGCACTACAGCCTTTCGAGCCGCGACCCGCGTCCGGTCACGCTGCTCACCCACATGTTTCTGCACGACGGCATCATGCATCTCGCCGGCAACATGGCCGTGCTCTTCGTTGTCGGCTACACCGTCGAGGCGGCGTTGGGCCCGCTGGGCTTTCTTGCACTCTATCTGCTCGGCGGCGTCGGGGCCGCCGTGCCGGATGTGCTGATGCCAGCCGACGAACTGCAATTGTCGCTCGGCGCCTCCGGTGCGGTTTCGGCGGTCATGGCCGCTTATCTGGTACTGTTCGGCTACCGGCGGATTACCTTCTTCTACTGGCTGGGTTTCGTTTTCGGCACGGTGCGCTGGCCGGCGCTGGCCATCCTGCCGCTGTGGCTGGCCAACGAATTGCTGCAGAACTTCGTGTTCGATCCCGAAGGCCGGGTCAATTACATGGCGCATTTCGCCGGACTGACCAGCGGTGCGCTGCTCGCCGGGCTCTATCGCTGGCGGCGCAAGGGGCGCAGTGCCGACATCGTCCACCGCCAGGACGACGAGCAGGCTGTCGCGGCACTGCTGGCACAGGCCGCCGGGCAGGTCGCCGAGATGAAGTTCGGTCCGGCGGCGCTGACCTACCGCAAGTTGCTCGCCGAACACCCCGGTGTGGATGCGCAATGCGCCATCGAGTATCGCCGCATCGCCACGCTGGCCCGCCAACCCGAATTGCTGGCCGACGCCAACCACCGGCTGCTGCTGGCCGCTGCGCAGCGGGGGGCGGCCATCCCGTCTGCGCTGCTGGGCGAAATCGTGCTGGAACTGCCGGACGCCTTGCCGAAACTCGCGGCCGCTCAATGGGAAGGTCTGCTCGCCCGCCTGATCGACGGGGGAGAACTCGATGGCGCCGAGCGGCTGCTGCTGCGTCTGTTTCCGGTGCGGGATCTCCGCCAGGCCACGCTGCGCCAGGCCGGCCGCTTGGCCAATTCCTTCATCGCCCGCGGGGAGGACGGACGGGCGGCGCCCATCCTGCGCCTCAGGAGCGCGCTTGCCGCCCAGGTGGCGGTCCGCTAGGGCGTGGGGGCCGCCGCGGAAGCCGCGGCGGCCAGGCGATCGAGCAATCCGTCCAGCCGCGCCGCTTCGGCCGCCGCGGGACTCCCCGGGTAGTGCTGGCGCACGGCTGCGAGTACCCGGCGTGCCTGCGCCTCGTCGCGCTTGTGCTCGATCAGCAAGCGCGCGCCGAGCAGGTAGATGGCCGGCGTGTCGGCGTGCCCCGGAAAACGCTGGTCGAAATTCCTGATCAGGCGGGCCGTGCCGTCGCCGCGGTGCGCCGCCAGCATGGCGCTGGCCAGCGGCAGGATCAGGCGCGGCTGATCGGGTTGGTAATCCTCCTGGTGCTGCCAGATCGCCTCCAGCGTCTCGATGGCGTAGTGCTCATGGCCGGGGCGCGTCAGCGACGGCAGCCAGCCGCGGGCGTGCGCCAGCATCGCCTGCGTTTGCCCCGGCACGGCGAGCAGCAGGCGGTGCAGACGCAGATTGGCCGCCAGGTCGCCGGGCTGCGCATCGACTTCGGCGCGCGCCTGGGCAATCGCCTCGCCGTAGCGCCCCTCCTTGAGCAAACGGACGCTTTGCTCCGCGCGCTGGCGGGCGGGGTCGGACGGGGTGAGCGCCGCCGCCTGGCGTTCGAAACCGACGTCGACCGCGAGGCCCAGTTCCTCGTGATACTGGTACAGCGCATAGCCCATCAGGCGGAACATGACGATGGTGAAATAGCCGCCGAGGAAGCCGGAAACGGCGCCAAGCAGCGCGTCGGGAACCAGCGGCGCCAACAGGCCGAGCAGGGCGCCGCTGCCCGACGAGAGCAGGAGCAGGCAGGCGCAGAGGCCCAGGTAGGGCATGCCGATGCCGTGGATCAGTTCCCACAGGCGCGGCGGCGACATGGACTCGCCGAGATCGTTGGTGACGGCCAGCAGCATCGTGTTGGCCGGCAGCAGCAGGGCGAACGACACCAGCAGTACGAGGGCCAGATGTGCTCCCGCCACGCTTGCAGCGTAGGCGCACAGAGTCAGCCCCACGGCGATGACGACGAACTGCTTGTAGGGCAGATACTTTCCGCCGTGCACGGAATCGAACAGTATCCGCGAGTCGTCGAGGTGGCCGCGTGCCGTGCGTTCGAGCACCTTGTAGCCGTAGCGCAGGGTGGCGACCAGCAACACGCCGCCCATGACCAGATTGGCCGGTATGAAAAGAATGGAGGCCAGGCCCGCCAGCAGACCGAAGGCGCAGCAGGCCAACAGGGATTCCAACGACAGCGGGTAGAGGAAAAAGCTGCCGAGGCGGGTCCAGTAGGGAGGAATGGCGGGCGTCTGATCGGTCATCGGGAAAGAGGCGCTGGCGGGGGTGGAACGGCCTGGCAGACAAACTGTGACGACAGCATGTTATCTCCTCCCGATGCCGGACGCAGCCGGCGCCGTGCGGACCGTTCCGCTGGGGCACGACACGCGGGGCGCATGGCGGCAACCGCGTGGGCATGCCGGGACGGCCAGCAAGGGTTGCCAGCGGAGCGCTTGGGAGCGGCTATAATCCGCGCTCCGGATGGCGGGCACGGCCCCTGCCTTTCGCCGTCCCAGGCATGTCCAACAGGAAGAAAACCCTTGTCCTCGTCCCGCAAGACCCGCACCCCGTTCCGAGCGCCAACCGCCAAGAAGGCGCCGCGCGACACCCCGGCGCCAACGCGCGGACGCGGGGCGCCGGCCGATGAGGTGGAAAAGAGCGCCGTACGCACGCCTCGCCCGCGTCCAAGCGGGCGTTCGGGTGCCGCGCCCGCGCCGGTGGAACCCGAACGCCTGCAGAAAGTGCTGGCCGCCGCCGGCGTCGGTTCGCGGCGCGAGATCGAGGCCATGGTCGAGGCCGGGCGCATCCAGGTGAATGGCGAGCCGGCGGTACCGGGGCAGAAGATTGGCCCGGGCGATCGCGTCAAGGTCAATGGCAAGCTGGTCTCGCTGCGCTTTGCCCAGCGTTCGCCGCGTGTGCTGCTGTACCACAAGCCGGAAGGCGAGATCGTCTCGCGCGAAGATCCGGATGGCCGTCCGACGGTGTTCGAGCGCCTGCCCATCCTGCGCCGCGGGCGCTGGATCGCTGTGGGCCGGCTGGACTTCAACACCTCCGGCCTGCTGCTGTTCACCAACGACGGCGAACTGGCCAACAAGCTGATGCACCCGCGCTACGAACTGGAGCGCGAGTACGCGGTGCGCCTGCTCGGTTCGCTGAATGATGAGCAGATCGAGTCGCTCAAGGCCGGCATTCAGCTGGAGGATGGCGAGGCACGCTTCAACAGCCTGGCCGATGCCGGCGGGGAGGGGGTGAACCACTGGTACCGGGTCACCCTTTCCGAAGGCCGCAACCGCGAGGTGCGCCGCATGTTCGAGGCAGTCGGGCTGACCGTGAGCCGGTTGATCCGTGTGCGCTACGGCACGGTGGAACTGCCCTCGCGTCTGAAGCGCGGCATGTGGATGGAGATGGCCGAGGCCGATGCCTGCAAGCTGGCCGGCCTGCCGCCGCCGGTGGTCAAGCCGGGCGACCGCCCGCGTGAAGCGCGCCTGCACCGCACCGTCCGGCGCGACTGAGAAAGTCTTGCGCCGCGCGGCCGCAGCCCATGCGCGGCGGGGCGTGGGCGCCCGGTCGGGTGGTTATGAATTTGGGGTATGTGGGGCGTGCCCGCTTCCGGGCCGGGGAGCACTTCGGTTATCATCGCGCTTTCCCGCAGTCGCATTCCCATGACCAAATACGTTTTCGTTACCGGCGGTGTCGTGTCCTCCCTGGGCAAGGGCATCGCGGCGGCCTCTCTGGGGGCCATTCTGGAATCCCGCGGCATCAAGGTCACGCACCTCAAGCTGGATCCCTACATCAACGTCGATCCGGGCACCATGAGCCCGTTCCAGCACGGCGAGGTGTTCGTCACCGAGGACGGCGCGGAAACCGACCTCGACCTCGGTCACTATGAGCGCTTCACCAGCGCCAAGATGAGCAAGCGCAACAACTTCACCACCGGGCAGATCTACGAATCGGTGCTGAAGAAGGAGCGCCGCGGCGAGTACCTGGGCAAGACCGTGCAGGTCATCCCGCACATCACCGACGAGATCAAGAGCTACGTGAAGCGCGGCGCGGAAGGCGCCGACGTGGCCATCGTCGAAGTGGGCGGCACGGTGGGCGACATCGAATCGCTGCCCTTCCTGGAAGCCATCCGCCAGATGGGCATCGAGGAAGGCCGCAACGCCACCTGCTTCATCCATCTCACGCTGCTGCCCTACATTCCCACCGCCGGGGAGCTGAAGACCAAGCCCACCCAGCATTCGGTGAAGGAGCTGCGCGAGATCGGCATCCAGCCCGACATCCTGCTGTGCCGCGCGGACCGCTCCATCCCGGCCGACGAGCGCCGCAAGATCGCCCTGTTCTGCAACGTGATGCCGGAAGCGGTCATCGAGTGCCTGGACGCGGATTCCATCTACAAGATCCCCGGCGCGCTGCACGACCAGATGCTCGACGAGATCGTCTGTCACAAGCTGGGCATCCTGGCGCGCGCGGCCGACCTTTCCGTATGGGAAAAGCTGATCCATGCGCTGGAGAACCCGGAACACCAGATGGACATCGCCTTCGTCGGCAAGTACGTCGATCTCACCGAGTCGTACAAATCGCTGATCGAGGCGCTCAACCACGCCGGCATGCACACGCGCAGCAAGGTCAACATCCATTACCTCGATTCCGAAGACATCGAGCGCGACGGCTGCGCCGCGTTGAAGGACATGGACGCCATCCTGGTGCCCGGCGGCTTCGGCAAGCGCGGCACCGAGGGCAAGATCGCCGCGATCCGCCATGCTCGCGAGAACAAGGTGCCCTATCTGGGCATCTGCCTGGGCATGCAGCTCGCCGTGGTCGAATTCGCCCGCGACGTGGCCGGCCTGCAGGGCGCGCACTCCACCGAATTCGACAAGGCCAGCCCGTACCCGGTGATCGGCCTGATCACCGAGTGGAAGGACCGCAGCGGCAAGATCGAGAAGCGCAGCGAGGATTCCGACCTGGGCGGCACCATGCGCCTGGGCGGGCAGACCTGCCACCTCAAGGAAGGCTCGCTGGCGCGGCGCATCTACGGCGCGGACGACATCATCGAGCGCCATCGCCACCGCTACGAAGTGAACAACACCCTGCTGGCCCAACTCGAAGACAAGGGCCTGGTGGTTTCCGGCCGCGCGCCGGTGACCGACCTGTGCGAGATGGTCGAACTGCCCGCCGACGTGCATCCGTGGTTCGTCGGCTGCCAGTTCCATCCGGAGTTCACCTCCAACCCGCGTACCGGCCACCCGCTGTTCACCGCCTACGTGCAGGCGGCGCTGGCGCGCAAGGCCGGTTGAGGAGGCAGACCATGAAGCTGTGCGGTTTCGAAGCAGGCCTGGACCAGCCGCTGTTCCTGATCGCCGGCCCCTGCGTGGCCGAGTCCGAACAGATGTGCCTGGACATTGCCGGGCAGATGCAGGAAATCTGCGCCGGGCTGGGCATTCCGTACATCTTCAAGGCCTCCTACGACAAGGCCAACCGCAGCTCGGGCAAGAGCTTCCGCGGGCATGGGATGGATGCCGGGCTGAAGATGCTCGAGGCGGTGAAGACGCAACTCGGCCTGCCGGTGCTCACCGACGTGCATACGGAGGAGGAAATCCCCGCCGTGGCCGCCGTGGTCGACGTGCTGCAGACCCCGGCCTTCCTTTGCCGGCAGACCGACTTCATCCACGCCGTGGCGGCCTCCGGCAAGCCGGTGAACATCAAGAAGGGCCAGTTCCTCGCCCCCGGCGACATGAAGAACGTGGTCGACAAGGCCAGGGAAGCCAACGGCGGCGCGGACACCATCCTGGTGTGCGAGCGCGGCGCCTCGTTCGGCTACAACAATCTCGTCTCCGACATGCGCGGGCTGGCGATCATGCGTGAGACCGGCTGTCCGGTGGTGTTCGACGCCACCCACTCGGTGCAACTGCCGGGCGGGCAGGGCACGGCCTCGGGCGGGCAGCGCGAGTTCGTGCCGGTGCTGGCGCGCGCGGCGGTGGCCGCCGGGGTGGCCGGGCTGTTCATGGAAACCCATCCGGACCCGGCCAAGGCACTGTCCGACGGCCCCAATGCCTGGCCGCTGCCGAGGATGAAGGAACTGCTTGCCGTGTTGCGTGACATCGACCGTCTGGTCAAGGCCAGTGGCTTCACCGAATCGCGCCTCTGAGGCGCATCCGTTTTCCCCGTTTCAACCGATACAGGAAGAACCATGAGTGCAATCGTTGATGTGATCGCCCGCGAGATTCTCGATTCCCGCGGCAATCCCACCGTCGAAGCCGACGTGCTGCTGGAATCCGGCGTGATGGGCCGCGCCGCTGTGCCGTCGGGCGCGTCCACCGGCTCGCGCGAGGCCATCGAACTGCGCGACGGCGACGGCGGCCGATACCTCGGCAAGGGGGTTCTGCGCGCCGTGGAAAACGTAAACACCGAAATCTCCGAGGCCATCATCGGCCTGGATGCGGAAGAGCAGGCCTTCATCGACCGCACGCTGATCGAGCTGGATGGCACCGAGAACAAGAGCCGCCTGGGCGCCAACGCCACGCTGGCGGTGTCCATGGCGGTGGCCAAGGCCGCCTCGGAAGAAGCCGGCCTGCCGCTGTACCGCTACTTCGGCGGTTCCGGTCCGATGAGCCTGCCGGTGCCGATGATGAACGTCATCAACGGCGGCGCGCACGCCAACAACAGCCTGGACATCCAGGAATGCATGATCATGCCGGTGTCGATGACCAGCTTCCGCGAGGCGCTGCGCTGCGGGGCGGAAATCTTCCACCACCTGAAGAAGATCACCGACAAGAAGGGCTATCCCACCACCGTGGGCGACGAAGGCGGCTTCGCCCCCAACGTGGCCGGCACCGAGGAAGCGCTCAACCTGATCCAGGACGCCATTGCCGCCGCCGGCTACGAGTCGGGCCGCGACGTGCTGCTGGCGCTGGACTGCGCCTCCAGCGAGTTCTACAAGAACGGCAAGTACGAACTGGCGGGCGAAGGGCTGAGCCTGTCCGCCGAGGGTTTTGCCGACTACCTCGCCACGCTGGCCGACAGGTTCCCCATCGTCTCCATCGAGGACGGCATGGCCGAGGGCGACTGGGACGGCTGGAAGATCCTCACTGACAAGCTGGGCAAGAAGGTGCAGCTGGTGGGCGACGATCTGTTCGTCACCAACACGAAGATTCTGGAGCAGGGCATCGACCAGGGCGTGGCCAACTCCATCCTCATCAAGATCAACCAGATCGGCACGCTGTCGGAAACCTTCGCGGCGGTCGAACTGGCCAAGCGTTCCGGCTACACCTCGGTGATCTCCCACCGCTCCGGCGAAACCGACGATGCCACCATCGCCGACATCGCCGTGGGCCTGAACGCCATGCAGATCAAGACCGGCTCGCTCAGCCGCTCGGACCGCATCTCCAAATACAACCAGTTGCTGCGCATCGAAGAGGATCTGGGCGATACCGCCGTGTATCCGGGCCGCAAGGCCTTCTTCAACCTGCGCGTGCGCTGAGCACGGCACACACCCTGACACACGGTGCTCGCCCGGGGCGGGCGCCGCGTGGTAAAAACAAAAGGCCGGCGAAGATTTCGCCGGCCTTTCTTGCATCGAGTCCATGCGCTGGCCCGTGATCATCCTCGCCCTGTTGGCGGTCGTCCTGCAATACCCGCTGTGGCTGGGCAAGGGGGGCTGGCTGCGGGTCTGGGAAGTGGATGGGCAGCTCAACGCCCAGCGCGAGGTCACGCACCGTCTGGAGCAGCGCAACGCCGCACTGGCCGCCGAAGTGCAGGATCTCAAGAGCGGCAACGAAGCGGTCGAGGAGCGCGCGCGCTTCGAACTGGGCCTGACGCGTCCGGGGGAAATCTACGTGCATGTGCCCACCCCGCCCAGGAAGCCCGGGGAAGGGCAGGCGTCCGCCGGTGCCGCCGCCTCCCCGCAGGCGGGCGCTACAGCAACTCGGTGATCGAATCGCGCTGTTCGAGCTCCTCCTCGAAAGCCACCAGTTCCAGCCCCAGCGCGTCGCGCGCCGACAGCATCCCCATTGGATGGCCGTCTTCCACCACCGGCACGTGGCGGAAGCCGCCGTCGTGCATCAGATGCAGGGCATGGCCCAATGGGCGGGACGGCTCCACGACGATCGGGTTGGCGGTCATCACCGTCTCCAGGGTGGTGGCATCAGGATCCAGCCCTGCGGCCAATACCCGGGTAAGCGCGTCGCGCTCGGTGAAGATGCCGAGCAGGGCGCCGGCGGTATTCACGATCAGGATCGAGCCGACCTGCGCGGCGGCCATGCGGCGGCACGCCTCGCGGACGAGCAGGCCGCCCGGGGCGGTCAGGATGTTCTGGTGGCGAATCACTTCGTTGATCTGGCGTGTCGGCATGATGACTCCTCCTTGTGGATGAACCCGTGGATTTTTCCGACAGGCTAGGAGTCCGTGCGGACGCGCGCAAGCAGGGTTGTCCCGCATCCGCCGCGGATAGTGTGAACACGCCCTAGTTGCGCGCGAGCAGGGTGCGTGCGCCGTCGATGCGCTGGGCGAAGTAGGGGTTGTCCAGACGTTCGATGCGGATGCGCCCGCGGCTGGAGGGGGCGTGGATGAAGCGGCCGTCGCCCATATAGACGCCCATATGCGAATGGCGGCGGTTCAGGGTATTGAAGAACACCAGGTCGCCGGGGCGCAGATCGGTGGCGGCGATCGGCCGCGTGCGCTCGGCGATGGCCGCGGCGTTGTGCGGCAGGCGTCGTCCGCTGATCTGCTCGACGATGTAGCTCACCATGCCGCTGCAGTCCATGCCGGCTTCCGGATTGCGCCCGCCGAACTGGTAGCCCACGTCGAGCAGCCCTAGGGCGTACAGCACGATTTCCTGGCTCTGCGATGGGTGTTCGAGGGTGAAATAGGAAGCCGCCGGCTTGCCCGGTGGTACGGCCACGGGCGCGCGCGTGGATGTGGAAGTACCCGGCAGGGTGCCGCAGCCGGCCAGCACGGCGGAAAACAGCAGGGGCAGGGCAAGAGGCGGAAGCGTGCGGCGGCGGGCGGGGGGGCTGGCGTGCATGGCGGCAACGATAATCCACTGCCCGGCCAGCGTCCACCCCGCACCGGGGTTGGGCGTGTGCCGGTATGGGGCTTCAGCTGGTATGCAGCGCCAGTGTCTCGGTGCAGATGCCGGAGGGCTCCATGTCCGGACGCAGCAGCGCGGCGCGCGTGCCGTCGGTCCACAGCGTGATGCCGCCATCCGAATAATGCGCGCCGGAAGCGCCGTCGCGCGGTGCGAGGGCGAACACGCCGCTGCCGGTGCGCACGCGCACGTGGTTGCTGTGGTGCTCCACCGCGAAGCGCTCGCCGGAAGGGCACTGGTATTCCATGTCGCGTGTGTTGTCGCGTGCGTGCGTGACCCCGGCGGTCAGCACGGTGGCCGAGGCGAGCACGGCCACCGTGGGCAGAAGCGGACGAAGCATCATTCGCTCAGTTCGATGGTGCCGCTGATCGCCACGCCGACCTGGCTCTCGCCGGCCTCGATGGGCGCGGGCATGGAATCCTTGGCGGCCATTGCGACGGACTGCATGCGCATGATCGGCGGACGGTAGCCGGAATCGCCGACGTTGAGGTGGCGGATGCGGTAGGTCTTGCCGAAGGTGCCGGCGATCAGTTCGGCGCGCTGTTCGAAGGCGCGGATGGCCTCCACCGTGGCTTCCTCGACGGCCTTGCGGCGGGTCTCCGGCGCCGGCTCCATGTTGATCTGCGACACCGCCAGGGTGGCCTGCAGCTTGCCGAGCAGTTCGGACAGGGCGGCCACGTCGCGGCTTTCCAGACGGATCTCCGAGCGCATGCGCCAGCCTTCGATCTTGCGGTCGTTCTTGCCGTAGATCGGCCAGGTATGCGTGCCGGCGGACTGGGTCTTGACCGTGCCGTAGGCCTTGGCGGTATCCAGCGCGGCGGCGATGGCGCGGTTGACCTGGCGGGCCACGGCGGCGGAACTGGCGTCGGTGGCCTCGAAGTAGGCAGTGGCCACGGCAAGGTCGTTCTCGGCCGGGCGCGCGGCCTCGGCGGACAGGTCGATGGTAGTGACGCGGGGCTGGGCGGGTTCGGCGGCGCGCAGCGGGCCGGCGGCCAGCAGGCCGGTGCACATCAGCACGATCAGGGGCCGGAGCGTTTTGGTCATGATGGACTCTGCGGGAGTGGATGACGGGCGCTTTTATACCGCATCGCCGCCGGCCGCACGTCCGCGCAGGTGTAAGCTTGTGTGGCTCAGCGCACGGCGAACGGATCGATCCGGCGCAGCTCGCCGGCATAGCGCCGGGCGTTGTCCACGTAATGGCGGGCATTGGCGCGCAGGCCGGCGATGTCCGCGTCGCTGAGTTCGCGGATGATGCGCCCCGGCGAGCCGACCACCAGCGAGCGGTCGGGGATCACCTTGCCCTCGGGGATCAGCGCGTTGGCGCCGATCAGGCATTCCCGCCCGATCACCGCGTTGTTGAGCACCACCGCGTTGATGCCGACCAGCGTGCCATCGCCGATGGTGCAGCCGTGCAGCATGACCATGTGGCCGATGGTGACGTGGGCGCCGATGGTCAGCGGCACGCCGTCGTCGTTGTGCAGGATGGAGCCATCCTGGATGTTGGTGCCATCGCCGATCACGATGGGGTCGTTGTCGCCGCGGATCACCGCGTTGTACCAGATGCTCACGTCGCGTCCGGCTTCCACCCGGCCGATCACCGTGGCGTTGTCGGCGACCCAGCAACCCTCGCCGAAGCGCGGCGTCCTGTCGCCCAGTGCGTAGATTGGCATGCCCAACATCTCCGGCTGCGTGCGGCGGACGGTCCGCCGGCGGGAAAGGGGCGCAATCATAGCAAGCGGTACCTCGTGTGAAAACCTGCGCCGGGCGGGCGATATCGCCGAACCCTTCGGTGGATCACCAGACAATGTGATCAGGTTATGCAAACAATCTATATGGTTGCTCTTGACATTTTCTTGGTATTCTGCGGAACTATGCGCTTGTCTTCGCCTCTGTGTGGGGTGAAAAGCGATCATGCAGGCAGCGCCGCAACGGCAGTCCGGACAGTCTTCGGGGCAACTCGGCGTCGAGGCGGTCGTCTGGCTGCTTGGCAGTCTTGCAAGCCTTTTCCGGCGGCCGTTCGACGCCGAACTGGTGCTCAAGCATCTTTCTCCCCCCATCGAACTGCCCACGCTCATCGAGGCGCTGGCGTCGCAGGGGCTCAAGGCGGGGCTCGTGCCTTGGCCGAAAGACGATTCCAGCGCGTTGCCGCTGCCTGCCGTGGCATTCGTCACCGCCCCGGGAGCGGCGGAGCCCACGGACCCTGCAACGGGACAGCCAGGGGCATTCAACCCCGCCCTCGTCGTCAAGCACGGTGACCGCACACTCGCCTGGGTGCAACCCGGCGAAACAGCGCCAAAAGCCCTTTCCCTGGATGCCGCCCGCGCGCAATGCGCCCCCTTCCTGCTGCTGGTGGCGGAGGCCGATCCGCCGCTGAGCGAATCCACCGCACAGGCGGACCCAGCCACCGAGCAGCAGAAACCCTTCGGCTTCTCCTGGTTCGTGCCCGAGCTGCTGCGCCACCGCCACCTGTGGCGCGACGTACTGGTCGCCAGCCTGTCCATCCAGCTGGTCGCCCTGGCCACGCCGCTGTTCACCCAGGTCATCATCGACAAGGTCATCGCCCACCACTCGCAAAGCACGTTGGTGGTGCTCGGCGTGGCCATGGTGGCCTTCATGCTGTTCACCAGCGTCATGAGCTGGCTGCGCCAGTACCTCGTGCTGCACACCGGCAGCCGCATCGACGCGGTGCTGGGCGAAAAGGTCATGCGCCACCTGCTGCGCCTGCCGCTGCCGTACTTCGAGCAACGCCCCACCGGCACCCTGGTCGCGCGCCTGCACGGCGTGGAAACCCTGCGCGAATTCGTCTCCGGCGCGGCCGTCACCCTGGTGCTGGACCTGCCCTTCCTGTTCATCTTCCTGGCGGTGATGTTCTTCTACAGCTGGCAGCTCACCCTCATCGCGCTGGGGCTGCTGGTTCTCATCGTGCTCGCCAGCCTGGTCATGGTGCCCATCTTCCGCGCCCGGCTGGACAAGCAATTCCTGCTCGGCGCCAGAAACCAGGCCTTCCTCACCGAGTACCTCTCGGGCATGGCCACGGTGAAATCCCTGCAGCTCGAACCGGACGTGGACCGGCGCTACGGCACCTACCTGGCCCAATACCTCACGGCCAGCTTCGCCACGCGGCAGGTGGGCAACACCTATCAGGTCGTCGCCTCGGGCCTCGAACAGGTCATGACCCTGTCCATCCTCATCGTCGGCGCCTGGTACGTCATGCAGAACATCGGGCTCACCGTGGGCATGCTGGTCGCCTTCCAGATGTTCGCCAGCCGTCTGTCGCAGCCGGTGATGCGCCTGGTGGGCCTGTGGCAGGAGTTCCAGCAGGCCAGTGTCGCGGTCAAGCGCCTGGCGGACATCCTGGACATGCCGCAGGAACCCGTCACCCTCACGCCCCGGCGCGCGGCCGGCGGCGCGGGGCGCATCGAGATCAAGGACCTGGGCTTCCGCTACTCCGAGCAGCACCCCTGGCTCTACCGCAACCTCAGCCTCGCCATCCCCACCGGCAAGCTCACCGTGCTGATGGGCCCCTCCGGCTGCGGCAAGAGCACGCTGGCCAAGCTCATGCAGGGTTTCTACTGGCCGCAGGAAGGGCGGATCGCCATCGATGGGCGCGACATCCGCCAACTCGCCGCCAACGAACTGCGCGCCTACTTCGGCGTGGTCCCGCAAGAGACGGTGCTGTTCTCCGGCACCGTGTACGACAACCTCGTCATGGCCCACCCCCACGCCGGCTTCGAGGACGTCATCGCCGCCTGCCGGGCCGCCGAAATCCACGACGTCATCGAAGGCCTGCCGCAGGGCTACCAGACCGAGATCGGCGAACGCGGTACCGGCCTGTCCGGCGGCCAGCGCCAGCGCATCGCCATCGCCCGCGCCCTGCTCAAGCGCCCCCAGGTGCTGATCTTCGACGAAGCCATCTCCAACCTCGACCAGCAGACTGCCGAACACTTCGCCCACACCATCAACCGGCTCAAGGGCAGGGTGACGATGATTTTCATTACTCACCAAGTCCCCAAGGGGTTACAGGTGGATGGGGTGGTGAATATGGGAACGCATGTATGAGCGAAAAACGCGAGCGCTTCTTCGCTGCCTTGTCCTACCGGTTCGATGCCCTGCGAACCCGATCAGCGAAAAAGATGACCGTGCTGGGGGTGCTGCTGATGGTTGCGTTGGGCATAGCGGTGTGCGCTTCTCCTCATGGCTGGGGCGAGGAGGTACAACTGAGCGATGGCCGGGTCATCGTCATCGAGCGCAAATTACTGATGGAAGGCGGTGGTGACGAATGGGCGGTCAATCGCAGCGGCACCAAGCCAAAGCAGTATGTCATCCGCTTTGATCATCCCGATGGATCGGGGAAGAAGATCGAGTGGCTCTCGATCAAGAAAAGCCCTGCAACGTGGCCCGAAGTGCCGTTGGTGTTTGATATCGAATCGGGTGTGCCGGTTGTGTATTCCATATTGGCCGTTAGCCCGGCCTGTGCAGCTTATTTCAAATATATTTATGACGGTGGTGCTTGGGTGGAAGAAAGGCTGCCGGAGGTTTTTGAGCGGCACGCTACCAATCTGCTGCTCCGAATTGGTTCCGGTGCTGTAAACCTGGATGCCAAAGAAAAGTTCAATAAAGAAGGCAGGTATCGGGAGTCGTTGAGGTATGTCGGGCCTGATCGAAGGACATGCAATCGTTAGCGTTTTGACGACGTTTTCATGATTTCTTGGAGTGTTGAAATGCCTGAAAATCGCGAGTGGCCCTTCATTGCCTTTTTTCACCGCTTCGATCCCTTGCGAACCGGATGGAAGAAAAAACTGGTCGTGCTGGGGGTGCTGTTGCTGCTTGCGCTGGGCATAGGGGTGTGCACCTCTCCTCATAGCTGGCGAGAGGAGGTGCAACTGAGCGATGGCCGGGTCATCGTCATCGAGCGCAAATTGCTGATGGAAGGCGGCGGTAATGAACTGGCGGTCAATCGCAGCGGCACCAAGCCCAAGCAGTATGTCATCCGTTTCGATCATCCCGATGGATCGGAGAGGAAGATCGAGTGGCGCTCAACAAAGAAGGATATAGCAACATGGCCCGAGGTGCCGTTGGTATTTGATGTCGAATCGGGCGTGCCGGTTGTGTATTCCATATTGGCCGTTAGCCTGGCCTGTGCCGAGTATTCCAAGTACACCTATGGCAATGGGGTTTGGGTGGAAGAAAGGCTGCCAAAGATTTTTGAGCGGCATGCTACCAATTTGCTGCTCCGAATTGGTTCCGGCGCTGTAAGTCTGGATGCCAAAGAAAATTTCAATAAAGAAGGCAGGTATCGGGAGTCGTTGAGGTATGTCGGGCCTGATCGAAGAACATGCAATCGCTAGTGCTGACGATAATTTGATGATCCTTCTGGAGTGCTGAAATGCCTACATTACTCGAATACATGCAGTTTTCGACCAACGTTTACGCTGCTTCAGCAATAAACCGAGTCGGCGTTCCCTCTGGATGGACGCGAATCGACTGGCAGCCAGACCAGTTCACGGGCTTTTCGGCCGGCGTTTTCAGGAATGATGCAACAGGCGAGGTCGTCATTGCCTACACGGGGACCAACGATAAAGTTGCGGACCCGATCAGCTGGACGGCCGGGCTAGGGGTTCCCGCTCCTCAAATATACGACGCGATGGCCTATTACTTTGCCTGGCAATCCGCGTTCCCTACGGAGACGCCTATTTCCTTTACCGGGCATTCCCTTGGCGGCGGCTTGGCGTCGCTGATGGCCGTGTTGTTCGACAAGCAGGCCACGGTGTTCGACCAGGCGCCCTTCCAGCTCGCGGCGGTGAATCCCGCCCTGCTGCCATCGTATGCTGCGGCAATGGCTGCGGCGGGGGTTTCGAATGATGCGCTGGCCGACTACATCGCTTCCGGCGGGCTGCTTGCATTGTCCCGGGAGTCGAACGTGACGCATTACTACATCGAAGGCGAAGTGCTGGCTGGAATCCGTCTCTCGGCAAACACGCTGGTCGGAAGCGACAACCCGATTTCCTTGGGCAGATCGGATGCGGGAGCAAGGGATCGCCATTCCATGGCGCTGATGACTGCCCTGCAGGCTTCTCCGGCATTTCTCCAGGCGGTCAGAAATTCGCCGTACCTGGTGTCCATGCTGATGGATGAAGGGCTCTTTGCCACTTATTCCTTGGATCCGGTCAATGAAGATTTGACCCGAAAACTCCTGCGCCATCAGCTCGGAGTGCCTGGCGAGGTTCAGCCTGATGGCATGCTGGATCGGCTTGCTGCGGACATGGGAAAAATCGTGCAGGCGCAGGGGGTTTCTGCCAGTTACAGATATGATCTGGTGAAGGCATTCATCGCCTTTGCGATGGAGAAGTATTACAACGAAACTCCGTCCAGTCCGCGCTACCTGGAAGAATTGTTCGACGTGGCAGGTAACGGCCTGCAATTCGATGCGCAAGCCGTTGCGTCGGATATTACCGAAGCAAAGGGTTACCAGCAGTACTTCATAAAACATCTCGATAATGGCCTGCTTTTCACGCCCGAGGAGCGTAGCCTCGTCATTCAAAACATTTCCGACTTGCGAGACTGGAGCGTGGCGCTCGGTTCGCTAGGGATGAGCGCCACGGACACCCAGAACCGGGGAGCCTTCATGCTCGGTGCAGATGGTGCCGATACGCTGATTGGAGGAACGGCGGATGACCTGCTGGTTGGCGGCCAAGGAAATGACAAGCTGGATGGCGGCGCGGGTGCGGATATCTTGCTGGGTGGCAAGGGCGACGACACGCTGACCGGAGGTGCCGGTGCCGATGAGCTGTATGGCGGGACTGGAATCGATCGTTATGAAGCCGATGGCGAGGACACGATCAAAGACAGCGACGGTTTGGGCGAGGTGTTTCTCGACGGCAGGCTCCTGCGAGGCGGCACCCGCAAGAAGACGGACCCGGCGGGCGTCTACAAGGGGAGCGACGGCACCGAGTACGTCTTGCAGGGCACAACACTGGTGGTCGATGGTGGATTGACGATCCAGGATTTCACCAACGGCGATTTGTGGATCAAGCTCGAAGAAGAGCCGGACATCGACGATATCAAGAAGAAGGCGGATGAGGCATCCAGATATTCGTCGCCCATCGTCCTGGATTTGAATGGAGACGGCGTCAAGACGACCCCACTCAATACCGGCACCTACTTCGACTATGCCGAAGACGGGTTTGCCGAGCATACCGCGTGGGTTTCTCCGGAAGATGGTCTGCTGGTCCGCGACCTCGATGGTAACGGCCGGATCGATTCGGGGCGCGAACTGTTCGGCTCGGAGACCTTGCTCTCCGACGGGAGCAAGGCAGCCAACGGCTTTCAGGCGCTGGCCGAACTGGACGCCAATGGCGACGGCCGGATCGACGCGGCCGACGCGGCGTTTTCCGAACTGCGCATCTGGAAGGATGCCAATGCCAACGGGCGCACCGACGCCGGCGAACTGCTGACCTTGGAGGAGGCCGGCGTGCAGAGCATCGACGTGGGCTACACGAACTCCAGCCGCGTGGACGCCAACGGCAACGCCCACAAGCAGGTGGGCAGTTTCACCACTACCGACGGCGAAGTACGTGTGGCCGCCGACGTGTGGTTCCAGTCCAACCCCACCTATAGCGAACCAACCGAGTGGCTGGAGGTACCCGAAGAGATCGCTGCGCTACCCGACGCCTACGGCTACGGCAAGGTATACGACCTGCACCAGGCGATGGTGCGTGATCCGGCCTTGACGGAACTGGTCGAGCGTTTCGTGGGCACGACGGATGCGGAGGATCGAAAGGCGTTGGTGACCCAGATCATCTACCGCTGGGCGGGGGTGCAGGACATCCACCCTGCAAGCCGGACCAACCGAAGCTGGCGCAACGCCATTGGGGATGCACGCCGGCTGGAGGCACTGGAAGCCTTCCTTGGGCAGGAATGGTCGCAGCACAGTTGGGGCCGGAACCCCGGCCCGGATGCGTCCCGCACGCTGAACGCAGCGTATGCCCAGTTGGAAGCGCTGGTGTATGGACAACTGATGGCGCAAAGCCATCTGAAGGATTTGTTCCAGCAGATTCGTTATGGCTGGGATGACGATATCGAGAGCGTCGTGGGCGATCTTTCCGAAGTGGCCGCTACGCTGGCCGTTCGTATCGAAACCGACCGGGAAGCGGGCTTGGAAGAACTGGGCGAGTTCGTCGGCTCCCTGCGGAGTATGAACAAGCCCGATCAGTTGGACATGGAGGGATTCTTGGCACAGTTGGCTCCATTGGGGGCTGACGTGGTGAGTACGATTACCGGGAAACTGAGCGGTTGGGTGGGGACGAACATACCAACGCAGAGCAACGACGTGCTGCTCGGGAGCAGTTCCGACGACCTTATCGACGGGCTGGGCGGCGACGACCGGATCGTGGGCCGCGGCGGCAACGACACGTTGGTCGGCGGGTGGGGCAACGACACCCTTGATGGCGGTGTCGGTAATGACGAACTGCGCGGTGGCGCGGGCAGTGACACCTACCGTTTCGGCCGAGGCGACGGGCACGACACGGTTGTCGAAGGCTCCTGGGGGACGAGCGAGGTCGACCGTATCGCATTGAAAGCCGGAATCGACCCCGCGGACGTCAGGCTGGAACGGGTACAGGTCAAGACAGGCTGGCAGGTGTCGGACGACTTGGTGCTGACGATCCGCGATACCGGCGAGACGATCACGGTCAGGAACCATTTCAGTAGCAACGGTTATTACGCGGTGGAGCAGATTATCTTTGCCGACGGCACGGTGTGGGATGCGCAAGCCATCCGCACGGCCGTGCTGACCGGTGAAGAAGGCGACGACGACCTGCTGGGCTTTGCGGGGGACGACACCTTCGATGGTGGGACGGGCAACGATACGCTGACTGGAGGTAGCGGCAGCGATACCTACCGCTTCGGTCGCGGTGACGGGCACGACGTGGTCGTCGAGGATTCATGGGTTGCGAGCGAAGTCGACCGCATCGTGCTGAAGGCGGGCGTCGACCCGGCGGACGTGCGGCTCGAACGGGTTCAAGTTCCGGTAAATGCGTGGCAGATGTCGGACGACCTAGTGCTGATGATCCGCGATACCGGCGAGACGATCACGGTGAAGAACCATTTCAATGCCAGCAACCGCTATGCCGTGGAAGAGATTGTCTTTGCCGATGGTACCGTGTGGGATGCCGAGGCGATCCGCTCCCAAGTGCTCATCGGCGGCGATGGGGACGAGGTGCTGAGCGGCTTTGCTGGGCGGGACAATCTGATCGTCGGGGCGGCAGGAAACGATACGCTGGCGGGTCATGCCGGAAATGACACGCTGGAAGGCGGGCAGGGCAACGACTTGCTGCGCGGCGGCAAGGGTTCCGACACTTACCGTATCGGCCTGGGCGATGGGCAGGACGTGATCGAGGAGGGCTACGATCCAAGCGCGATAGACATTTTGGAACTGGCTGCCGGGATCGGACCCGAGGACGTGTCCGTGCGCTGGACGGCACAGGGCGGGATGGTGGTGACTCTGCCCGACGGCACGAATGTGGTGGTGCGCAGGCAGGACCGGCGCTCTTCGGGGGGCAACGGTTACGGCATCGAGCAACTGCGTTTTGCCGATGGCACAGTATGGGGACGGGAAGAACTGGCTGTACAGGCTGTTGCCGGTACGTCGGGCGATGACGTGATCGTACTGGGTGATGAAGCGACCGAACTGGATGGCGGTGCGGGGAACGACCGTTTCATTGGCGGCGGAGGTTGGTACCACACTTATCGCTTCGGTACCGGCGATGGGCAGGATGTGATCGAAGATGGCTATGGGAAGATTGTCTTCAAGGATGGTATCGATCACTTTGGCGTGAGCTTCAGCCATGAGGGTCGGGATCTCATCGTCACGGTGAATGCTTCGGGCGATTCCATCCGGATCAATGGCTGGCTGAACACCTGGCAGCGCATCGACCGTTTTGAGTTCGCCAACGGCGCATCGTTGAGCGCGAATGATGTGCAGGCCTTGCTCAACGTGGAAGACGACTCGGAAATCCTGTACGGCTCGCCGGAGGATGAACGGCTCATCGGTACGGACAAGCACAGCACGATCCGTGGCCGGGCGGGCAACGACACGCTGATCGGCGGCGGGGGCAACGACCGGCTCTACGGCGAAGACGGCGACGACGTGCTCGACGGCGGCACGGGCCGCGATGAGCTATACGGCGGTGCCGGCAGCAATACCTATGTTCTGGCACGAGGTTCCGAACTGGATTTCGCGTCTGTCGCTTCCGCCCAGGTGGCGGAAGACACGGTGCTGTTCGCGCCGGGCATCCGACTGGAAGACGTTACCGTGCAACTGGGTGAGCGCAGTTGGGGTTATCAGACTGGCGACGTCGGCTACGTGGAAATGGTCGTCGGCATTGGCGGGGACGACGCGCTGGTGCTGCACAACGAGGCTTGGAACGACCTTGCCCGTGGAGCGGTCAAGCGCTTTCGCTTCGACGACGGCACCGAACTGACGCTGGCAGAGATGATCGCACGCGCGGATGGCGGCCTGATGGGGTACCAACAACGCTACCAGGGCGATGGCCCAGTACTGCTGGGCAGCGCGGCCGATGACAGAATTTATGACTACACCGGTGAATCGATCACCGTGCGTGCGGGCGCGAATGACGACTACGTGTATCTGGTGGGAGGGCGCAACGTCATCTCGGCCGGCAGCGGCAACGACACCGTGCATGCCGGTGGCGGCGGCACCCTGATCGCGGGCGAGGCGGGCGGCGACGAACTGAACGGCGGGGCCGGCGACGACGTGTTCGTGTTCAATCATGGGGACGGCCACGACGTGGTGACGGCCGGCGAGGGGCGGGACACCCTGTCCTTCGGTGTCGGCATCGAGCCGGCCATGCTCGCGGCCGCCTTCGATGCCGATGGGCGGCTGGTGCTGTCCATCGACGGCGGTACCGGCGGTTCGATCACCCTGGATGGCGTCCATGCAGACGACCTGCCGGGCGACCTGGAGCGTATTCAGTTCATCGACGCCGAGGGCAGGGCACGCGTCTTCGACTTTGCCGCCTGGGTCGGCGCGCAGGTGGCGGCGCTGGCGGTCGCCACGGTGGAATCCCCGCTGATTTTCGATGGCGCCGGTTTTGAATTGACCGGCCGGGCGGCGCCCGCCGGCGGGCTGGAAGCGGTGGCTTACGCACAGACGGGCGACCTCTTCGCCACCCCCAATCTGGCGGCCAATACGCCCACCGACGGGGACGACGTGCTGTACGGCAGCCCCGAGGGCGATGTGCTCGACGCGGGCGCCGGCAACGATGTCGTGATGGGGCTGGACGGCGACGACGTGCTCGACGGCGGGGCCGGCGACGACGTGCTGTACGGCGGCTGGGGCGCGGACACGCTGCGCGGCGGCACGGGCCGGGACGAGTTGTACGGTGAATGGGGCGGCGACACCTATGTGTACCAGGCCGGTGACCAGGAGGTGGTCATCGACGACGACCATCGCCTGCTTTATGTAGGAGGATACGGCGGGGTCGTGGTGGATGGCGGTTATGGCGGCGGTTACGACTATGGCGGCACCATCCTCGACGACGCCCCCAACGTCCTGGCGTTCGGCGAAGGCATCCGGCCGGAGGATCTGATCTACTCGGAACGCGACGGCGACCTGGTGATCGAGTTCGCCGGTAGCCCCGGCGACCGCGTGATCCTGCGGGGCTTCGCCCCTCACCGCGCCACGCAGACCCGCTCGGTGGACGTCATCCGCTTTGCCGACGGCACGGAAATCGCCGCAAGCACCATCGAGGTTGCCGGCCGGACCGAGTTCGGCGGGGACGAAGGCGGGTGGCTGGACGGCACGCAGTACGCCGACACGCTGGTGGGCGGGGAGGGCGACGATGTGCTGAACGGCAACGGTGGCTCGGATCTGCTGGTGGGCGGCGTGGGGTCGGACACCTACCGTATCCGTCAGGGCGATGAGGGGGACACTTCCGAAACGACCATCGTCGAAACCTGGCGTGCCGAGGATCACAACCGCCTCGAACTGAGCGGCGACGTGAGCGCGGACGATCTGTACCTGGAATTCGACGGCCACGACCTGCTGCTGCGCCTGGGCGAAGACGGCGGCAGCGTGCGCTTCGCCGGCTTCGACCCGCGCATGCCGGGTATGCCGGCGCCGGTGGCGGAGGTGTACCTGTCCTGGCCGGGCATCACGCTGAGCTTCGATGAACTGCTCGCCCGTGGGGTGCGCTACGACGGGCAGACGCAGGACGTCTACGACGTGAACCTGGGCGATGGCGAGGTGACCATCGTGGAGGTATCCACGGCGGATGCCGGCAACACCGTGCGCTTCGGCCCCGGCATTGAGGCGGATGCGCTGCGTGAGCGGCTGAGCTTCGCCGACGACGGCGAGGGCGGCCACTTCCTGCTCATCCACTATGGCGGAGAGGACGACGTGCTGCGCCTGTCGGGTTTCAACCCGCAGGACGTGCTGGGCGGCGGCCATGCGGTGGATACCTTTGTGTTCAGCGATGGCACGGTGGTGGAGTACGCCACACTGGTTTCGTGGGGCTTCACCGTGGAGGGAGACGACGCGGGCAACGCCCTGACCGGCACCAATCTGGACGACCGCCTGTATGGCCATGACGGGGACGACGTGCTCGACGGCGGCGCGGGCGTCAATGAATTCCATGGTGGCGCGGGCAACGACACCCTGATCGGCGGCGACGGCGTCGATGGCTATTTCTTCAACCGGGGCGACGGCATCGACACCATCCTCGACGGCCCCAGCGACAATTTCATCGTGTTCGGACCGGGCATCGCCCTGGCGGACCTGGAGATCGAGTGGGACGGCGACACGCTGGTGCTGCGCTACGGTCCCGGCGATGCGATCCGCATTCCGGATTATCTGGCCAAGACCCAGGACGGCACGCCGCCGGTGACCGCCCTGCGCTTCGACGACGGGGAGATGGCGGCGCTGCCGGTGCTGATCGGTGCCGGTGGCGATCCCGTTCGGGTGAATACCGTGGAACTGGCGGCGGCCGTCGAGGATGCGCCCTACCGGCAGACCGTGGAGTTGTCCGTGTTCGATCAGGATGGCCCGTTCGGTCAGGCCAGGCTGCTGCACGCCCGTCTGGCCGACGGCGGCGCGCTGCCGGACTGGCTCGTCTTCGATGCGCAGCATGGGGTGTTCTTTGGCACGCCGGACAACGACGACGTCGGTGGGCTGGACATCGTGCTGGAAGCGTGGGGCGACTACGGCCTGCTGGCCACGCAAAAGCTGCGCCTCGTTGTACACAACACCAACGATGCGCCGCAAACCGGCACGCCTCTCGTCGACCGGCAGGTCACCGAGGATGAGGCTTTTGCGTTCGCGTTGCCGGAAGACGCCTTCCACGACGTGGATGCGGGCGACGCGTTGAACTGGTCGGCGCAGCGCGCCGACGGTTCGCCGCTGCCGGCGTGGCTGGTCTTCGATGCAGCCACGCGCACCTTTTCCGGTGTGCCCGGCAACGACGCCGTGGGCAACCTGGGGATCACCGTTACCGCGACCGATTTGGCCGGGGCCTCCGCCGTGCAGACCTTCGTGCTGGAGGTGGCCAACGTCAACGACGCGCCCGAAGTGGGCGTGGCGCTCGCCGACCAGACGGCGGAGGCCGGCACGGACGTTTTCTGGCAATTGCCCGAAGGCGCCTTTGTGGACATCGATGCGGGCGACGTACTGAGCTACACGGCCAGTATGGCCGATGGCAGTCCGCTGCCGGATTGGCTGTCCTTCGATGCACAGACCGGCGGTTTCAGCGGCACCTCCGCGCAGGCTGGCGACTACCGCATCGTGGTGACCGCCACGGATCTGGCCGGTGCCACGGCGAGCCAGCGCTTTGCGCTGCGGGTTCAAGGCGCCGCCGATCCGGCGCCGATCACGGCACCGGATGGGGCCACGGTGAGCGAAGATTGCCGGCTGATCGCGTGGGGCAACGTGCTGGCCAACGACCAGGATCCGCAAGGCGGCAGCCTCACGGTGGCCGATGCCGGCACTCGCCGTGGCGAATATGGCTGGCTCACGCTGCTGCCCAACGGGGCCTATACCTACACGCTGAACAATGTCTCCTCCAAGGTCCAGGGCCTGGGCGCGGGCGAGACGGCGGTGGAACGCTTCTCCTACCTGGCCAGCAACGGCACCGAGCGCAGCACCGGCGAACTGGCGGTGACCATCGAAGGGACCAATGACGCGCCGTACCTGGCGCGCAGCCTGCAGGACGTGCAGCTTGCCAAGGGCAAGGCCTTCTCGTGGCAGGTGCCGGCCGGCAGTTTCCTCGATCCGGATCGCAACGATACGCTCACCTACTCGGCCACGCTCAAGAACGGCAAGCCGCTGCCCGACTGGTTACGCTTCGATGCGGCCACCCGGACGTTCAGCGGCACCGCGCCGGGCAACGCCAAGAGCAGCATCGAAGTACGCGTCGTCGTGAGCGATGGGCACGGCGAATGCTCCGTGGCCGCCGATACGTTCAAGGTGAACTTCGGCAGCACGACCATTCTGCCGAAGGACAAGGAGGGCGCGGGCAATTGCCCGGACGTGCCGTTGCCCTGGTTCGGTTCGGGCCATCATGGTGGTTCTGGCGCAGGGCAGGAGCACTGGGGGGATAAGGGAATCCTGGAACGTTTCTTTGATGGCTTCGAGCGGAATTCCTCTCCAGGGCACAAACAGGTTCCCGGGCTGGACAGGGGCTGGTTCGAGCAATGGAACGCGCCCGCGAAGGGATGGGACGATCTGCGTGCTTCTGGAACCAGCACTGGCAAATCCATCGAGACGCATTGGTCGCAGCTTCAGCAGGCGCTCGGCCGGATGGACGCCGAACGCCAGGGGGCGCCCGCCTGGAGCCAGCCGCAGCATGGCGCGGATCTTTCCGGCCTGGCCGGTCTGCTGCATGGCAGCTCCCAACAGGCGCGCGGCGGGGTGGATGCCTTCTCGCTCGCGGGTGGCGGTACGCAGTTGAAAGGCTTCGCGGGCCTGCGCGAGGGGCTGGGGCGGTTGCGGTGCTGAGAAATCGGGGGGCGTGATGGCGCGTGTCCTGATCGCATGGGAACTGGGCGGTGCCTTCGGGCACCTTGCCCGGTGTCTGCGCCTTGCGCAGGCCTTGCGCCTGCGCGGGCACGATGTGGTGCTGGCGCTTCGGGATGTCAGGATTCCCACGGTCAGTGCGCCGCTGCCGGGCATCACCATCGTGGCGGCGCCGTTCGCACCCGCCGAACGAGCACCAGCCCGTCCACCGGTCAACTACGCAGAGGTGCTGACGCACTGCGGATTCGCGAAGGCGGAGGATGTGGCCGCCCGGTTGGTCGCGTGGCAGGGATTGATGGCGCTTGCCCGCCCCGACGTTGTCGTTGCCGATCATGCGCCGACGGCCTTGCTGGCCGCCCGTACGGGGGGGCTTCCGCATCTGGCGGTCGGTACCGGTTTTGCGATTCCGCCCGTGGCATCTCCATGGCCGTCTATTCGTCCGTGGGAGAGCATCCCCGACACTGCGTTGATCGAGGCGGAAACGCGGCTCGATGCAGTGGTTGCCGGTGCCTTGAGCATGTCGGGATACGCGCAGACGGTTCGCATGCGTACATTGTTCGGTGCGCAGGATGTGCTGGATACATTTGTCGAACTCGACCATTACGGCGGCAGGGCAAATGCGTGCTATGTCGGCCCGATCGGATCGCTTTCCGCAGCTCGGCGGGTGAACTGGGCAACGGAGGGTATGGGATGCTCCAGGGTGCTGGCCTACATGCGGCCCGAAATTCCCGGATCGATGGCCATCATGCGTGCGTTGGCGCGTCTGGATGCCGAAGTCCTGTGCATTGTGCCGGGGTTGGCCGCCGGCATGGCCCGGCGAATGGCGACACAGCGCCTGCGCATCGCGCTTACGCCAATTGCCGTGTTGCCGTTGCTGAAGCAGGCGGATCTGGCCGTCTGCTACGGGAACAGCGGTTTTGTATCCGAGTCATTGCTTGCCGGTGTGCCTCTGCTCCTGCGCCCGTGGCATGTCGAGCAGGCGCTGCTTGCCCGCCGTGTCGAAGTCCTCGGCGCCGGGCGCTCGATCGATGGGCAGGCCACACCTGAGGCGGTTCTCGATGATCTGGAGGATCTGATGGAGAGCCCGAAATATCGCCATGCGGCGCAAGCGTTCCGTGGGCGCTACCGGGGTTTTTCTGCGGATCGGTCCGTCGAGGGCGTGATGGCGGCCATTGAACGCCGATTGCTGGATCAGCCGGTACCGCCTGCCGTGCTTGAAACTGCTCCGATTTTTTAGGAGTGCCTCCTTTGAAAACCATCCTGCAAGCATCCTCATCCGGTTATCAAGCGTTCCATCCGCCACTTATCCGTCTGCAAGGAACTGCACCGAACCCACTGGGGCGCCATGTGCTGTGGAGCCTGGCCGCCTTGCTCGGCTTTCTGCTTGTGTGGGCCTTGCTGGGCCGGCTGGACATCGTGGCTGTCGCGGAAGGCAAGCTTGTTCCCGCGAGTTATCTGAAGATCGTGCAGCCCGCAGAGGCCGGAATCATCAAGGAAATCCTGGTGCAGGAAGGCGAGCAGGTCAGTGCGGGGCAGGTGCTGATGCGCATGGACGCACTGACCAGTGAAGCCGATCTGGATGCGCTGACCGCGGAACATGCCAACAAGCGGTTGACCCTGGTGCGTATCGATGCGGAACTGTCGGGCAAGCCATTCGAAGCGGGAGATGGGATTCCGCCGGCCTTGGCGGGGGAGGTTGCCGCGCAGTACCTGGCCAACCGTGCGGCATTGGGGGCGGCCCTGGCAGAAGAACGCAGCCGTTTGCGGAAGGCGCAGCAGGAACTGGCAGCCGCCAGACAACAGAAGATCCGGCTCGAAGCGGTGCTGCCGCATTATGTGGAACAGGAACGCGCATTCGAACAACTGGCCGGCAGAGGGTTCTACGGGCCACTGATGGTCAGCGAAAAACGGCGCGAACGGATCGAAAAGGAGCAGGAGCTTGCCACGCAGATTCACTTGATTGCGTCCGCGCAGGCTTCCATCGAGCAATCGGAAAAGAAACTTCATCAGATTGAAGCGGATTACCAGCGCCAGTTGCATGCCGAGCGCAACGAAACACGGATTCAGTTTGATCGCCTCGCCACGGAGCTCGAAAAGCAGCGCCATCGGCATGCTCTGCTGGAATTGAAGGCACCGCAGGATGGTGTGATCAAGAACCTTGCCACGCATACGGCGGGTACGGTGGTGCAGCCGGGAACGGTGCTTGCCAGTCTGGTGCCGGGAGGCGAGCGGCTGAGGGCCGAAATCTGGGTGTCGAACCAGGACATCGGTTTCGTTCGGCCTGGGCAGGCCGTGAAGCTGAAATTTGCGCCTTATCCATTCCAGAAGTACGGCATGGGGCACGGTACGGTCGAACTCGTCAGCGCGGACGCGCAAAGCGAGGAGGAGGCGCGCGACGCCGGCGTGACGGCCGAACAACGGCCCCTGCGCTACAAGGCACTGATTGCGCTGGAGGAGTCCGTGTTGGAAATGGAGGATCGTAAGTACCCTCTTTCGGTGGGCATGCAGACGACCGCCGAAGTCCTTTTGGGCAATCGGACAGTGGCGGAATATCTGCTCTCGCCAGTGCAAAAAGCCTGGCACGAGGCAGGCAGGGAACGATGAATCCGCCGGGCTCCGGGCGTACCGGGAATATCCGGCCCGGCTCCGGGCGCAATGCCAAAAGACGTTGGTGCATCAAGCACTTCCGGGCGATCCGCAGCGCGGTGTTAACATCGCGCGCATCGTTTCCGTACCGCCCTTCGCCCGCAGGCACCTTTTCATGCTCAGTTACCGTCACGCCTTCCATGCCGGCAATCATGCCGATGTGCTCAAGCATTACCTGCTGATCGAGCTGCTCGACTACTTCAACCGCAAGGACAAGGCGTGGTGGTACATCGACACCCACGCGGGGGCGGGCTGCTACGCGCTGGAGAGCGAGCAGGCGGCGAAGACCGCCGAGCATGTGGGCGGCATCGACCGCCTGTGGGCGGCCGAGGATCTGCCGGAGGCACTGCGGCCCTATGTGGATGCGGTAGGCCAGTTCAACCCGCATGGACGGCTGAATTTCTACCCCGGTTCGCCGGCGCTGGCGATGACCCGGCTGCGCGAGCAGGACCGCATGCGCCTGTTCGAACTGCACCCGGCCGATGCCGAGTTGCTGCACCAGACCTTTGCCGGCGAGCAGGAGCGTGTGCTGATCCGCAAGGCGGATGGCTTTTCCGGCCTGCGTGGCCTGTTGCCGCCGCCCACCCGGCGCGCGGTGGTGCTGCTGGACCCGCCCTACGAGGTCAAGGAGGATTACCGCCGCGTTGTGGAGGTGCTGGGGCATGCGCTGCAGCGTTTTCCCACCGGCACCTTCGCGGTGTGGTATCCCATGCTGGCGTGTCCGGAAGCCCGCCAGTTACCGGAGCGGCTGGCCGCGCTGGGGGTGGAGAACTGGCTGGAGGTACGGCTGACGGTGCGCCGTCCGGCGCGCGACGGTTTCGGCATGTTCGGCAGCGGCATGTTCGTGGTCAATCCGCCCTGGGTGCTGCCCGAGCGTCTGGAGAACGTGCTGCCCTGGCTGGTGCACCGGCTGAGCGAGGACGACGGGGCGGGTTTCGATCTGGAGCATCGCATCGCATGAACACCGACGACAGCCTGACCGAACTGCGCGATGTGCTGCGCGCATTCGCCGCCGAGCGCCAATGGGAGGTTTTCCATACGCCGAAGAACCTGGCGATGGCGCTTTCCGGCGAGGCCGGCGAGGTCATCGAGCATTTCCAGTGGCTGACCGCCGAGCAGTCCGCCGCGCTGCCGGACGACACCCGCGAGGCGGTGGCGCTGGAACTGGCGGACGTGCTGCTCTACCTTGTCCGGCTGGCCGACGTGCTGGAAATCGATCTGGCCGGGGCGGCCCGCCGCAAGCTGGAAATCAACGCCCGGCGCTATCCCGTGGAGGCTGCCCGCGGCCGGGCGGACAAGTACGACCGGCTGTGAGCCGGCGGGGTCAATGTTACGTTTGGGTTAAAGATATATTTCTGAAACAATACGCGCTTTCGTGGAAACGGGCGTTGGCGCGTGGAACTTCAGCACATCAATCAAATCGAGCGGGCGACGGATCGCGGCCGCTCGGAACTGTTCAAACTCGGCGCCGGCCTGCTCTTCCTGGTCGGCGTCATGCTGTATGCCATGATGCGCGGCGACGGCCAGGTCAGCATGGTGGTGGTGATCGCGGCCATGCTGGGCGGCTACATGGCGATGAACATCGGCGCCAACGACGTGGCCAACAACGTCGGTCCGGCGGTGGGCTCCAAGGCGCTGACGCTGGGGGGCGCCCTGGCCATCGCGGCGATCTTCGAGATGGCCGGCGCGCTGATCGCCGGCGGCGAGGTCACCGGCACGATCCGCAGCGGCATCATCGATCCGGCAGGCATTCCGGACGCCAACACCATGGTCTGGTTGATGCTGGCGGCGCTGATGGCCGGTGCGCTGTGGCTGAACATCGCCACCGCCATCGGCGCACCGGTATCGACCACCCATTCCATCGTCGGCGCGGTGCTGGGCGCCGGCGTGGCGGCCAGCGGTTTCGACGTGGTGAACTGGCCGGTGATGAGCTCCATCGTCACCAGCTGGCTGGTTTCGCCGCTGCTCGGCGGCATCGTCGCCGCAGCCTTCCTGTATCTCATCAAGCGCAACATCACCTATCAGGCGGACATGGTCGCCGCGGCCCGCCGCATGGTGCCGCTGCTGGTGGCGATGATGGTCTGGGCCTTCGGCTCCTATCTGCTGCTGAAGGCCTTCGGGCGGATGTGGAAGGTGGGCTTCGGCGCCGCGCTGCTGATCGGCCTGGCGCTGGCGGTGGCTGCGTACTTCATCGTGCGTCCGCTGGTGGAGCGGCGTTCGCGCCAGTTGAGCAATTCGAAGGAAACGGTGAACCAGCTGCTCACCGCGCCGCTGATCTTCGCCGCTGCGCTGCTCAGCTTCGCGCACGGCTCCAACGACGTGTCCAACGCCGTGGGGCCGCTGGCGGCCATCGTCGATATCGTTTCCCACGGCGGTGTGCAGTCCAGCTCGACGGCGCCGGTGCCGTTCTGGGTGATGATGGTCGGCGCGCTGGGCATCGCGCTGGGGTTGGGGCTGTACGGCCCCAAGCTGATCCGCACGGTGGGCTCGGAAATCACCGAACTGGACCAGATGCGCGCCTACTGTATCGCCATGGCCGCCTCGGTCACCGTCATCGTCGCCAGCCAGTTCGGCCTGCCGGTGAGCTCCACGCACATCGCCGTGGGCGGGGTGTTCGGCGTGGGCTTCCTGCGCGAATACCTCAAGCGCAACTACGACCGCATGGTGGCGGAGATCAAGGCGCACCATCCGGAAGACAACCAGGAGGTGCTGGATGCCTTCCTGGCGCAATTCGCCAAGGCCTCGGTGGAGCGCAAGGGCGAGATGCTGCGCGAACTGAAGCGCAGGGCCAAGCTGCACGTGGTCGATCCGCTGCATCTGTCGAAGACCGAGCGCAAGGGCCTGCGCAAGGTCTACAAGCGCGAACTGGTGAAGCGCTCGCAACTGCTGCGCATCGCCGCCGCCTGGGTGGTCACCGTGCCGGTGTCGGCGCTGCTGGCCGCCATGCTGTTCTACATGATCCGCGGCATGATGATCTGACGCGCGTTGCGCGTATCATGCCGGCCATGTCCGGATTCGAACTCTCCGCATTGATCCTGCTCGGCGGCCTCGCGTGGTTCTGGCTCGCCAGCCTGAAAGCGCGCGAGGCCGCCATGCGCGGCGCGCGCGCGGCCTGCCAGCGCGAGGGCGTGCAATTGCTCGACGAGACGGTGGCCTGCCGTTCGCTGCGTCTGGACCGCGACGAGCAGGGGCGCGCGACCCTGGCGCGGGTGTATGACTTCGAGTATTCCGACAGCGGGGTGGACCGCCATCGCGGCTCGCTGATGCTGAACGGGCAGGAGGTGGTGATGCTGGATGTCAGCGCGCACCGCCGCGTGCACACCTTGCACTGAGCGCGCTGGCGCCGGGTTCAGGCGATGAACACCGGGTCGGAGAACACCAGCGTGCCGTCCTTGCGCATCATCAGGTTGTTGGTGTTGAGGATGTCCGGCAGCACCTGGTATTCCTCGACGAAGTCCGACAGCGCCTTGAGCGACTGCTTCATGCTCTCCGAGACGTCGAGCGGATTGACCGTGAGGTTGTGCAGGGCGATGCGCCCCATGTCCATGCCCAGCCGGCTCCACTGCTGGCACGAGGCCCAGTAGAACTCGATGAGCCGGGAGGCCAGCGCGGCGGCCTGGGTATCTTCCTGCAGCGGGTACAGGCGCTCCATCTCGATCAGATGGAAGGGGTAGCCGGAACTGGCGCGGCCGATGATGCCGTGATCGGCGTACACGATCGGGAAATGCGGGCCGCGCGGGCGGTCTTCGGCGGTGTACAGGAAATAGTCCGCCGGCGAGCTGATCACCTTGTAGACCCGCTCGCCATCGCCCTTGTCGAGCACGATGGAGTACTCGCCCCGGCCGATCTCCTGCTTGCCGTCGAGCAGCGGATGGGCCGGCACCGGGTCGGGGAGCGTCACGCATTCTCGTCCCAGCCTGGCGCGTGCCTCGGCAAGATCGATCATGCGTGAGCCCTCCGGACGGCCTGCTTCAGCCGACGATGTTGTAACCGGCGTCCACGAAGTGTACGCCGCCGCTGATGCGGCGGCCGGCATCGGAGACCAGGAAGGCGGTCAGCGCGCCGATGTCTTCCGGGGTCACCAGGCTGTGCAGCGGCGAGCGCTCCACGGCGGCGGCCATCAGCCCGTCGAAGCCGGCGATGCCGGAAGCCGCGCGGGTCATCAGCGGGCCGGGCGACACGGCATTCACGCGGATGTTCTTGCTGCCCAGTTCGGCGGCCAGATAGCGGGTGGCGGCTTCCAGCGCAGCCTTGCACAGGCCCATCACGCCGTAGTTGGGGATGACCTTTTCCGAGCCCAGATAGGTCATGGTGACCAGCGAACCGCCGCCGGCCTTTTCCAGCAGCGGCTCGGCGTACTTGGCCAGGCGCACGAAGGAGTGGGTGGAAACGTCCATGGCCAGGGCGAAGCCGTCGGCCGAGGTGTCGACCACGCGGCCGTGCAGGTCGTCGCGCTTGGCGAAGGCCATGCTGTGGATGGCGAAGTCGAGCTTGCCGTGGCGCTGCTCGATGTTGGCGAACACTTCCTGGATGGTCTCCGTGCGGGTCACATCCATCAGATACACGTCCTCGATGCCGAGGCGGTTGATGATCGGCTCGATGAAGGCGCGGGTCTTGTCGTTCTGGTAGGTGATGACCAGCTTGGCGCCGGCCTCGGCGCAGGCTTCGGCGACGCCGGTGGAGATGGATTTTTCGTTGGCGATGCCGGTGATCAGGCCGACCTTGCCTTCCAGGTTGATGATCGGGGACGACATATGAGGCTCCTGGTTGAGTGCATGTTCGTTGCAGTGCGGGATTTCAGCACGCGGACATTACAGCGAGAACACTACATCGTTCGATATGCAGTGAATCTGCTTTGCCGTTGGACGATTGCAGTATATTCTGCATCGCAGCATCTATGAACCATCCGGGCATGCACTGCAGCATGTTTTACACGCGGCGATGAGCAAATACAGCTACATTTTCATGGATTTCGACGGCGTCACCCATCCGTGGGGGGAGGTCGAGGACTTTCGCTGCCTGCCGGCCATCGAGGAGGTGGTGCGCGAGTTCGAGGAGGTGCGCATCGTCATCGCCTCGGACTGGCGCATGCTGTTCTCCATGTCCAAGCTGGTGGCGCGTTTCTCCGAGGACGTGCGCACGCGCGTGATCGGCGCCACGCCGCACATGATTCCCAAGAAGGGCGTGGAGCTGCACGGCCTGCGCGAGCGCGAGGCCATGCTCTGGCTGTCCCAGCACGAGGCTGACATCGCCACCTCGGCCTGGTGTGCGCTGGATGACGCACCGGGCAACTGGATGACCCGCTCGCGGCTGATCCTCACTGATTTCAAGCGCGGTTTCACCGAAGAGGATGCCGGCGCGCTGCGCCGCATGCTCACCGCGTTCCGCAGCGGCGCCCCGGAGATCCAGCCCCCCCCGCACGCGCTGCGCTGGGCCTGATTGCCTCAGTCGCCGTTCTGCTGCGCGTGGCGCAGTACGTGGGCGGCCGCGTCCACCCCGGAACGCACTGCGGATTCCAGCGTCGCCGGGTAGGGCGATTCCAGATAGTCCCCGGCCAGCCACAGACCGGCCAGCGGCGTGCGGTGCCCCGGACGCGTCAGACCCGGCCGGCAGGCGAAGGTGGCGCGTTTCTCGGTGATTGCCTGGCTCCACTGGGGTGTCGGCAGGCGTCGCCCCAGTTCGTCCTCCAATTGCTTGTGCACCGCCAGGATCAGTTCCTCGCGCGACAACTGTTCGTGCGCGCCGCGTGCGCTGATCACGCAGGCCAGCAGGCCGACGCGCCCGCCCAGGCGGCCGCGATCGAAGGCCCACTGCGCCGGGCCGCGGGACAAGCCGATCATGGCGTGCGGCAGGTGCACCGTGTCGCCCAGGGCGAGATACACGGTGACGATGGGTTCGGCCGGCAGGGTGTCGATCTGCGCTGCGAGCCGCACGCAATGGCCGGTAGAGGCGAGCAGGGCGCCGGCGTGGTGGGGCGCGGTGGCGATGACGACCTGGCGGTAGCCGGTGCTGGCCGGGTCCCCGGTCAGATAGAACAGCCCGCCCTCGCGGCGGATGCCCTCGACCGCCGTGCCGGTGCGCAGTTTGCCGCGCCGTACGGCGAGAAAACGCGCGGCGGGCACGGGGAAGAGTTCGGAGAGGTCGATGCGCGGGATCAGCAGTTCGCTGGCCGTGGCGTCGGCACCCAGGCTGTCGCGCAGCACATTGGCGAAGATCTGCGCGGAAGCCTCGGCCACCGGGGTGTTGAGCGCGGCGACGCACAGCGGCGCCCAGATCAGCCGGGTGGTGGCACTGGTCTGCCGGGTCAGCTGCAGCAGGGTGGATACGTTCAGCGTGGGTTCGACGCGCCAGGCACGCTTCTTCAGCCAGCGCATCAGGCGGATCACCGCCAGGCGGTCCGCCCAGCTCAGCCCGTGCGCGCGCAGCAGGCCCACGGCCAGGTGCAGCGGCGCGGGCAGGCGGACGGCCTGCAGGTGCAGGGCGCCGGGTACGTGCAGCAGCAGCGGCAGATGTTCCAGGGTCTTCGGCGAGACGCCGGTGGTGCGCAGCAGGCGGGTCAGTTCGGTGTACGCGCCGAGCAGGATGTGCTGGCCGTTGTCGAAGCGGTGGCCGTCCTTGGCGACCACGCGGGCGCGGCCGCCCAGGGTGTGCGAGCGCTCGAACACGGTGACCTGGATGCCGCGGCGGGCGAGCTCCACCGCGCAGGCCAGGCCCGCGTAGCCGGCTCCGATGATGGCGACGGGGTGCGCGTTCATCGGTTTCTCAAGCCTTGATCCAGGTGCGCCAGGCGATCCACAGCTTGCGCAGCGGCGTCAGCGAGGTGCGCCGGTCGAGCACCAGGAAGCCGTCGCGGGCGATCTCTTCGAGCAGCGCGCGATAGATGGCCGCCATCACCAGCCCGGGGCGCTGGCTCTTGCGATCGACCGCCGGCAACTGGGTGAAGGCCTGGGCGTAGTACTGGCGGGCGCGCTCCGCCTGGAATTCCATCAGCGCGCGGAAGTTGTCGCCGTGGCGGCCTTCGAGGATGTCGGCGGCCGGCACGTTGAAGCGCTGCAGATCCTCGATGGGCAGGTAGATACGCCCGCGCCGGGCGTCCTCGCCGACGTCGCGGATGATGTTGGTGAGCTGGAGGGCCATGCCGAGGTCGTGCGCGTACTTGAGCGTGGCGCGATCGCTGTAGCCGAAGATCTCGGCGGCCAGCAGGCCGACCACGCTGGCCACGCGGTAGCAGTAGAGCTGCAGGCCCTTGAAGTCGAGGTAGCGGGTCTGCTGCAGGTCCATCGCCATGCCGTCGATGATTTCCAGCAGTTGCTCGCGCGGCAGGTCGAAGTGCTGCAGCACGTCGCGCAGCGCGAGGCCGACCGGATGGGTGGGCTGGCCGTCGTAGATCCGGCCGACTTCCTGCCGCCACCAGTCGAGCTTGGTCTGCGCCAGCGACAGGTCGTGGCATTCGTCCACCACGTCGTCCACCTCGCGGCAGAAGGCGTACAGCGCGGTGATCGCCTGGCGGCGCCCGGTCGGCAGGAAGAGGAAGCTATAGTAGAAGCTGGAGCCGCTTTGCGCGGCCTTGTCCTGGCAGTAGGCGTGCGGATTCATGTATGCCTTTGGTAGTTCAGGGCGCGCCAGGCGAGCCGTAAGCCGTCGTTCTTGTGCAATCTGGGGCGGCGGGTGAATACGTCGTAGCCCACCGCTTCGATGCCTTCCAGGATGCGCAGGCCGCCCAGCACGATCAGGCGCAGCTCCCAGCCGATGCGCCCCGGCAGGCGGCGGGCGAGCGGGGCGCCCGCGCGCATCATGGCGCGCGCGCGTTGCACCTGGAAGTCCATCAACGCGCGCCAGGGCGCGTCCACCGTGCCGTGCCCGATGGCGGTTTCGGTGACGCCGAAGCGCGCCATTTCGTCTGCGGGCAGATAGATGCGCCCCTTGGCGCGGTCGACGCCCGCATCCTGCCAGAAGTTGATCAGTTGCAGCGCGCTGCAGATGCGGTCCGACTGCGCCAGCGCCTCGGCATCCTCCACGCGGTACAGGCGCAGCAGCAGACGGCCGACCGGGTTGGCCGAGCGGTGGCAATAGTCGGCGAGTTCGGCGAAATCGGCGTAGCGCTTCTTCACCACGTCCTGCGCGAAGGCGTCGAGCAGATCGTGGAACAGCCCCAAGGGCAGATCGAAGGCGCGCACGTTGCGCGCCAGGCGCTCGAACATCGGCGCCAGCGCGGCGACCGGACAGGGTTCGCCGGCGGCGATGGCCGCCAGCCCGGCGCGGTAGTCGTCCAGCCGCGCGAGGCGCTCGGCCGGCGCCGCGTCGCCTTCGTCGGCCACGTCGTCGGCGCCGCGCGCGAAGGCGTAGATGGCCTCCACCGGCTCGCGCAGGCGGGCGGGCAACAGCCAGGACGCGACGGGAAAGTTCTCGTAGTGGTCGACGGGCATGGAGGTGGGCGAAAAACGGCGGCCCGCTTGGAGGACGCGGGCCGCCCGGAGTATAAGCCAAAGCGTGCGCCGGCACTTTCCGGCCTGTGCGCGGGTCTGTCTGCCATGCTCGAAATCCGCCGTCTTGCCAAGCGCGCCACGCCAGATTCTCCCGTTCCGCTGTTCGAGGGCGTGGATCTCCACATCGCCGCCGGCGAATGCGTGGCCATCATCGGGGAGTCCGGCGTGGGCAAATCCACGCTGCTGAACTGTCTGGCCGGGCTGGAGCCGGTGGACGGCGGCAGCATCCGCCTGCAGGGGCAGGAACTGGCCGGGCTGGACGACGACGCCTTCGCCCGCCTGCGCCGCGCACGCTACGGCTTCGTGTTCCAGGCCTTCCACATCCTGCCGCATCTCACCCTGGCGCAGAACGTCGCGCTGCCCCTGTGGCTGCTCGGCGAGGCGGAAGAACCTGCTGGCGAGCGCGCCCGCGCGATGCTGGCGCGCGTGGGGCTGGGCGCGCGCGCCGACGACTGGCCGCGCAATCTCTCGGGCGGGGAGCTGCAGCGCGTGGCCATCGCCCGTGCGCTGGTGCATCGTCCGGCGGTGGTGCTGGCCGACGAACCCACCGGCAACCTCGACCCCGCGCATGCCGGCAGCGTCCTGGATCTGCTGCTGGAATCGATCCGCGCCGCAGGCGCGGCGGGCGTGCTGGTAACGCATTCGGCCGCCGCCGCCGCGCGTGCGGACCGGGTGCTGCGGCTGAGTGCCCACGGGCTGCATCCGCCGTCAGGAGAGGAGGCGTGAGCTTGCCGCTGCGCCGGCTGTTCGTCGCCGGCCTGCGCCGGCGGCCGCTCGGTGCATCGTTGTCGCTGCTGGCCATCGCCCTGGGGGTGGCGCTGGGGCTGGCGGTGCAGTTGATCCACGACGCGGCGCTGGACGAATTCGGGCGGGGCCTGCGCTTGCTGGCCGGCGAGGCCGACCTGCAGGTCGTCGGTCCGCGCGAGGGCTTCGACGACGCGCTGTACGCAGCGTTGGCCGTACGTCCGGAGGTCGCCGCGGCCAGTCCGGTGCTGGAGGTGCGCGCGCGCCTTCCCGGCCACGACGACAGCCTGCGCGTGCTGGGAGTGGATATCTTCCGCCTGCCGGCGGTGCAGCCGGCGCTGCTGCCGGTGCCCGCCGAGGGGGTCGGCCAGTTCGCCGCGCTGGAGCCGGACCGCATCTTCCTGAGCGCGGCGGCCGCCGCCGCGCTGGGGCTGGACATGGAGCAGCCGGCCCGCCTGCCGGTGCAGAGCGGCGTCACGGAGCACGTGCTGCGCGTTTCCGGCGGTGTGCCGGGGGCGGGCAGCGGGCAGGCCCTGGCGGTGATGGATCTCGCCGGTGCGCAGCGCCTGTTCGGCCACGTGGGACGCATCACCCGCATCGAACTGCGCCTGCACGCCGGCGTGGAGCGGGAGACGGCAAGGCGTGCGCTCGGCGCGCTGCTGCCGCCCGGCGTCGAGGTGCTGGCGCCCGAGTCGGCTGCCGCGCAGGCCGGCGGGGTGTCGCGGGCCTATCGGGTCAACCTGGGCATGCTGGCGGCCATCGCGTTGCTTACCGGGGTGTTCCTGGTGTTTTCCTCGCAGATGCTCGCGGTGGCCCGCCGCCGTCAGGAATTCGCCTTTCTGCGCGCGCTGGGGATGACGCGCGCCGAACTGCGCAGGGGATTGCTGGCAGAAGGCGCCGCGCTCGGACTGCTCGGCGGCATGGCCGGCGTGCTGCTCGGCCACGGCCTGGCGGCGCTGGCGTTCCGCCTGGTGGGCGGCGATCTGGGGGCGGGCTATTTCGACGGGGTGCGCCCGGTGCTGCGTTTCGAACCCTGGTTGGCCCTGGCCCACGGCGCGCTGGGCGTGGCTGCGGGGCTTGCGGGAAGCTGGATTCCGGCGCGCGATGCCGCGCGTCTGGTGCCCGCGCGCGCCCTGCGCGCGGCAGACGAGACGGCGCTGGAAGCGCATCCGCGCTGGGGCGCTTGTGCGTTCTGCGTCGTCGCGGCGGTGCTGTTGTGCGCCTTGCCGCCGGTGGGCGGCGTGCCGGTGGCCGGTTATGCGGCGGTGGCCTGCATCCTGGCCGCCGCGCTGTTCGCCTTGCCCGGCGTGGCCGCGCTGGCCGTGCGGCTGCCGGCGGGCAGCGGCGCGGTGCCGTGGCGGCTGGCGCGGGCACGGCTGGGCGCCGCGCCCGGCCAGATCGTCGTGGCGGTGGCGGGCGTGGTGGCCAGCGTGGCGCTGGCGGTGGCCATGGCGATCATGGTGGCGGCCTTCCGGGTCTCGCTGGATGACTGGCTGGCGCGCATGCTGCCGGCCGATCTGTACCTGCAGGCTTCGCCATCCGCGGCCAGCGGCTATCTGGACGACGAGGCGCTTGCGCGGGTGGCGGCCTTGCCCGGCATCGCGGCGCAGGCGCCCATCCGCGCACGCCAGCTCCGCCTGGCGCCGGGGCATGCGCCGGTCACGCTGCTCGCCCGGCCCATCTCTGCCGATGGCGACCTGCCCCTGGTGGCCGGGCGCATCGCCGCGGCGCGGCCGGGTGCCGACCCGCCGGTGTGGATCTCGGAGGCGGTGGCGGATCTGTTCGAATTGGATGTGGGCGACACCATTGATGTGCCGCTGGACGGCCGCTTGCTGCGTTTCGAGGTGGCCGGCATCTGGCGCGATTACGCCCGCCAGCATGGTGCGCTGGCGGTCGATCTGGAAACCTACCGGGCGCTCAGCGGCGACCGCCGGGTCAACGATCTGGCCATCCGCCTTGCCCCGCAGGCCGATGCCGCGCGCATCGCGGAGGCCTTGCTCGACCTGTTCGGCGAGCGCACGGTGCGCGTATCCAGCGCCGGGGAAATTCGCGCGCTCAGCCTGCGCATTTTCGACCGCAGTTTCATGGTGACCTATCTGATGGAGGCGGTGGCCGTGCTGATCGGCCTGGCCGGCATCGCCACCAGTTTCGCCGCGCTGGCCTCGGCGCGCCGGCGCGAGTTCGGCATGCTGCGCCATCTGGGTTTCACGCGTGCCGAGGTCGGCCGCCTGCTGGCACTGGAAGGCGCGTTGGGTGCCATGCTCGGCGTGGCACTGGGTATGCTGGCCGGGGGCGCGGTGGCCTGGGTGCTGGTGGAAGTGATCAACCGGCAGAGCTTCCACTGGAGCATGGATTTCCATGTGCCGGTGGGTGGGCTGGCGATCTTTGCCGCCGTGCTGATCGCGCTCGCCGCCGCTGCCGCGCGGCTGGCCGGGGCGCACGCGATGCGCACCGCGGCGGTACGCGCGGTGCGGGAGGATTGGTGATGCAGAAAGGCATGGAGGGGAGGTGCTTTGCCAGCCTGGTCTGCATGCTGCTGGCGCTTGCCGCCGGGCGGGCAGGGGCCGGCGACGATGTGGAGCCGGCCGGCTATCCACCGGTTCTGCCAGGTTATCAACTGGCGTTTCCACGGGATGGCGGGGCGCATCCGGACTTTCGCACCGAGTGGTGGTACGTGACCGGCTGGCTGGAAGACGCGGAAGGCGCGCAGCGTGGCTTCCAGATCACCTTTTTCCGCGTGCGTACGCGCATCGGCGAGGACAACCCGAGCCGCTTCGCGCCCACCCAGTTGATCCTCGCCCATGCGGCGGTGGCAGATCCGGCGCACGGCCGCCTGCTGGCCGCGGAACGCGCCGCGCGCGCCTTGTCGCCGTTGGCGGGTGTGGAGCAGGGGCGCACGCACGCCTGGGTGGATGGCTGGAGCTTGGCCTGGGGAGACGGTCACTACCGCGCGCAGGCTGCCGACGGGGCCTTCTCCTTCGATCTGCGCCTGCGGCCCGACGGCCCGCCGATGCTCAATGGCGAAGACGGCTTCAGCCGCAAGGATGCCGATCCTGCGCATGCCAGCCATTACTACAGCCGCCCGCAGCTGGTAGTGTCCGGCACGCTGGAAGTGGGCGGGCGGCGAGTGGAGGTCGCTGGCAGCGCATGGCTGGACCATGAATGGTCGAGCGGCCTGATGCCGCCAGGGGCGCACGGCTGGGACTGGATCGGTATCAATCTGCATGATGGCGGCGCGTTGATGGCCTTTCGCATGCGTGCTGAGGACGGCCGGCCGCTGTGGGCCGCCGGCACGCTGCGCGGGCAGGACGGAGCTGCGCAGGCGCTGGACGAGCAGGCCGTGCACTTCAGCCCGTCGCGCCACTGGCGTTCGCCGCGCACGGGGGCACGCTATCCGGTGGCCTGGCGCCTGGAAGTGACGGATGGGCGGGAGGGCCGTGCGCGGGCGTTCGAGATCGTCCCGCTGATGGACGACCAGGAACTCGACAGCCGGCGTTCGACCGGGGCGGTGTATTGGGAGGGGGCCGTGCGCCTGCTCGAGGGAGGCCGCGAGATCGGCCGGGGCTATCTGGAGATGACCGGCTACGCCGGGCGCCTGCGCATGTGAGCGCGCGCCGTGGCCGTGGTGCGAGGGAAGAGACTCGAACTCTCACGCCTTGCGGCGCTGGAACCTAAATCCAGTGCGTCTACCAATTCCGCCACCCTCGCACGGCGGGCGGATTATACACGGGCGCTAATGGGGCGGCCGGCCCGTGCGTGCGGCACGGCGCGGCGCTTGATCGCGCGAAACGCTTCCGCGCTACAATCCGCGCCCTCCGATCCTCCTGGACCCCATTCGATGAAGCAGTTTGAAAGATCCTTTGAGCATCTGCTGTTCTCCAGCCGCTGGCTGATGGCCCCGGTTTACCTCGGCCTGGTGCTGGCCATGGTGGTATTGCTGGTGAAGTTCGCCAAGGAAGTGCTGTACCTGTTGTCGCACATCCTCACCGCGAGCGGCGCGGAGATGATCATCGGCGTGCTGTCGCTGGTGGACATCGCGCTGATCATGAATCTGCTGATCATCATCATGTTCAGCGGCTACGAGAACTTCGTCTCCAAGATGGAGGATCTGCACAACCACCAGGATCGCCCGGACTGGATGGGCCACATCGGCTTCGCCGATCTGAAGATCAAGCTGATTGGTTCGATCGTGGCGATTTCCGGGATCGAACTGCTGAAGGGCTTTATGAACGTCGGCAATCTGGATGACCGCGAACTGGCGTGGATGATCGGCATCCATGTGACCTTCATCTTCTCCGGCCTGCTGTATGCGGTGATGGATCGCCTGCAGCGCGGCGGCGGCGACGGTCACTGAACCGTGCTGGAGGGCGCGCGCCGTCCGCGCGGCGTCCTCAGAGCTGCAGGCGGTCGAGCAGTTCGCGTTCAACCTGCAGCAGGCGGGAATCCTGCGACAGGCCGCCGCCGGTGAGCAGGAAGGTATCCTCCACGCGTTCGCCCAGCGTGGCGATCTTGGCGGTGTGCACGTCGATGCCGTGGCGCGCGAGCACTTCGGCAACCCCGTACAGCAGGCCGGGGCGGTCGGCCGCGGTGAGCGAGAGGATGTAGTGCCGTCCGGCGTCGTCGGCGCGGATGCTGACCTGCGGCGTCACCGGGAAATGCTTCACCTGGCGTGACAGGCGGCCGTCCGCCGGGCGCTGGATGGGCGCGTCGGCACGCGCCAGGTGGGCGGACAGTTCGTGTTCGATGAGCACCACGATGTCGCGGTAGCTGGCCGCATGCCCGCTGTCCTGCAGCATGAAGCTGTCCAGCGCGTAGCCGTGCCGCGTGGTGTGCACCTTGGCGTCCAGGATGCTGAAGCCCATGCGCCCGAAGAAGCCGGTGAGGCGGGCGAACAGGTCGGCCTTGTCGTGGGTGAACACCATCACCTGCACGCCGTCCTCGTCTTCCACCACGCGCGCCTTGACCACCGGTTCGGCCGAATCGCTGCGGTAGTAGAGCAGGCGGGTGTGCCAGGCGATTTCCTCGGCCGAGTGGCGCATGAAATACACCGCGTCGAGCTGTTCCCACAGGGCGTCCTCGATGCCTGGGCGCAGGCCGTGGAAGCGCAGCAGGCGGCGGGCGTCCTCCTGGCGGTCGTCGAGGCCCAGGGCCTGTTGCGGCGTGGCCCCGCGCAGCAGGCGCTGGGTGGCGAAGAACAGGTCTTCGAGCAGCTTGCCCTTCCAGCCGTTCCACACCTTCGGGCTGGTGCCGCGGATGTCCGCGTGGGTGAGCAGGTAGAGCGCGACGAGCCGGCGCTCGTCGCCCACGGTGGCGGCGAAGCGGCGCACCACCTCGGGGTCGGAGGTGTCCTCCTTCTGCGCGACCTGGCTCATGGTGAGATGGTGCTCGACCAGCCAGACTACCAGATCGGCGTCCTGCGGCGCGAGTTCGTGCTGCTCGCAGAACTCGCGTGCATCCTCCATGCCCAGCTTGGAGTGGTCGCCGCCGCGCCCCTTGGCGATGTCGTGGAACAGCGCGGCCACGTACAGCAGCCAGTGGCGCTCGAAGCCGAGGATCAGCCGGGTCATCAGCGGATACTCGTGGGCGTGCTCGCCCATGGTGAAGCGGCGCACGTTGCGCAGCACCATGAGGATGTGCTGGTCCACGGTGTAGACGTGGAACAGGTCGTGCTGCATCTGTCCGACGATGCGCCGCCAGGCGGGCAGGTAGTGGCCGAGGATGCCGTACTGGTTCATCCGCCGGATCTCGTGCACGATGCCGCGGCGCTGCTGGAGGATTTCCAGGAACAGCGCGCGGTTGGCCGGATTGGCGCGGAACGCGGCGTTGATGCGCTTGCGCGCCAGCCACAGCGCGCGCAGCGTGCGCGCGCTCATGCCTTTCAGTTCGGAACGCTGCTGGAGCAGCAGGAAGCATTCGAGCAGCGCCGAGGGATGCTGCTCGAAAACCTGGTCGTGGCGGATGTCGAGCAGTTCGCGCACGGCCTGGAAGCGCGGGTTGATGACGATGGCCGGGCCGTTGCGGTCGGGGAAGATCTCCGTGCCGTAGTTCTGCAGCAGGATGGTGTTGAGCTGGGTGACCTTCTTGGCGTTCAGGTAGTAGCGCTGCATCAGCGCCTCGGAGGCGCGCCGCGCGGCGGTGGGCTCGATGCCCACGATGCGCGCGAGCTTTTCCTGGTGGTCGAACAGCAGGCGGTCCTCGGCGCGGCCGGTGAGGTAGTGCAGGCGGATGCGCAGATGCTGGAGGAAGCGTTCCACGCTGCGCAGTTCGCTGGCCTCCTCGCCGGTGAGCAGGCGCCGCCGCGCGAGTTCGCGCCAGTTGCGTCCGAGTCCGGCCGCGCGCGCGATCCAGCCGAGCATCTGCAGGTCGCGCAGGCCGCCCGGGCTTTCCTTGCAGTTGGGCTCCAGGCTGTACGGCGTGTCGTTGTAGCGCGCGTAGCGCTGTTCCTGCTCGAGCTGCTTGGCCTTGTAGAACGCGCGCACGTCGAGCTGCTCGTGGTAGCGCGTGGAGAAGTCTTCGTACAGCGCGGCATTGCCGGTGAGCAGGCGGGCTTCGAGCAGATTGGTCTGCACGGTGACATCCTGCGCGGCGGCTTCCAGGCATTCGTCCGGCGTGCGCACGCTGTGGCCGATTTCCAGCCCCACGTCCCACAGCGCGCCGACCAGCGTGGACAGGCGCGCCTGCAGGGCCTCGTCGGCGGGCGAGGGCAGCAGGACCAGCAGGTCCACGTCGGAACACGGGAACAACTCGCCGCGTCCGTAACCGCCGACGGCCACCAGGGCGGCCTCCTCGGGCATCGCGCAGATTCGCCACAGTTGCAGGATGGCCTCGTCCACCAGCCGCGCACGGCCCTTGAGCATGACGGCGGTGCGCGGGTGGGCTTCATAGGCGGCCCGCAGCGCGGCGGATTCGGCGCTGAGCCGCGCACGGGTATCGGCGACGGCCCGGCGCAGGCGTTCGGGGGCGATGTCCGGATGGTCCATCCGCTCGTTCAGGCGGGCAGCAGGTGTGCGGCGAAGGCCGGCGGGGGCGGGCAGTCCGCCGACAGGGTGAGGATTTCCACGCCGCCGTCGGTGACCAGCACCGTGTGCTCCCACTGGGCGGACAGGCTGCGGTCCTTGGTGATGATGGTCCAGCCGTCGGGCATCTCGGAGATCGCCGCCTTGCCGGCGTTGATCATCGGCTCGATGGTGAAGATCATGCCGGCCTGCAGTTCCACGCCGGTGCCCGGCTTGCCGTAGTGCAGCACCTGCGGCTCCTCGTGGAATTTCTGGCCGATGCCGTGGCCGCAGAATTCGCGCACCACGGAAAAGCCGTTGCCTTCGGCGTGCTTCTGGATGATCGCGCCGATGTCGCCCAGGCGGGCGCCGGGGCGCACCACGGAAATGCCCAGCCACATGCACTCGAAGGTGATCTGGCACAGGCGCTTGGCGAGGATGGGGCCGTCGCCGCCGACGATGAACATGCGGCTGGTGTCGCCGTGGTAGCCGTCCTTGATGACGGTGATGTCCAGATTGACGATATCGCCCTTCTTCAGCGCCTTCTCGCCGGGAATGCCGTGGCAGACCTGATGATTGACCGAGGTGCAGGTGGCCTTGGGATAAGGGGTGTAGCCCGGCGGGGCGTAGTTGAGCGGTGCCGGGATGGTGCCTTGCACGTTGACCATGTAGTCGTGGCACAGGCGGTCGATTTCGCCGGTGGTCACGCCGGGCTTGAAGAAGGGCGCGGCGTAATCGAGCACTTCGGCCGCCAGGCGGCAGGCCACGCGCATCTTCTCGATGTCTTCGGGAGTCTTCAGGATGATGCTCATCTGATCGGGGAGGTGGGGTCGTTCCAAAGGTTGAAGGCTAGCGCATGCGCCCGCCCCGGGCAAATCCGTCACACTCCGTGGCTTGAGCGGGGTCATGAACAAGTGCTATGATCCTCGGCTTGTCTGTCGATGGTCGGCAGGCAAAATCCACACGCCCGGCAGCGTACCGCGAGGGTCCGTCTGCCAGCTGCACGCGCTGTCCAAGCGCATGCCGGCGACGGTTCGGGCCGCGAACCCCTTGTGTTCTCGGCCGTGCCGGGCGGAGGTTCAACCCTTCGATTCGGAGTTTCACCATGACTGTCACGATGCGTCAGATGCTCGAAGCGGGCGTCCACTTCGGCCACCAGACCCGTTTCTGGAACCCGCGCATGGCCCCCTACATCTTCGGCCAGCGCAACAAGATCCACATCGTCAACCTCGAAAAGACCATGGGCAAGTATCTCGAAGCCATGGCTTTCGTGCGCAAGCTGGCCGCCAACCGCGGCACCATCCTGTTCGTCGGCACCAAGCGCCAGGCCCGCGAGATCGTCGCCGAGGAAGCCCGCCGCGCCGGCATGCCCTACGTCGATGAGCGCTGGTTGGGCGGCATGCTGACCAACTTCAAGACGGTCAAGCAGTCCATCAAGCGCCTGAAGGAAATGGAAGCCATGATCGAGGACGGCTCCATCGAGCGCCTGTCCAAGAAGGAAGCGCTGCTGGCCTCCCGCGAGCTGGAAAAGCTGCAGAAGTCGATCGGCGGCATCAAGGACATGGGCGGCCTGCCGGACGCGCTGTTCGTCATCGACGTCGGCTACCACAAGATCGCCGTCACCGAAGCCCAGAAGCTGGGTATTCCGGTGGTCGCCGTGGTCGATACCAACCACTCGCCGGAAGGCATCGACTACATCATCCCGGGCAATGACGACTCCTCCCGCGCCATCCGCCTGTACGCCCGTGGCGTGGCCGACGCGGTGCTGGAAGGCCGCAGTCAGTCGCTGCAGGAAGTCGTGGCTGCCGGCTCCGACGAATTCGTCGAAGTGCAGGAAGAGGCCAGCGCAGGCGAACAGGCCTGAGCGCCACGCCGCGCCAACGTATCCCACACCCCGCCGCCCTGGCGGGGTGTTCGTCTTAAACGGAATCTCAGGAGTTAGCATGGCGGAAATCACCGCAAGCATGGTCAAGGAACTGCGCGAGAAGACCGATGCGCCGATGATGGAATGCAAGAAGGCGCTGACCGAGGCCGCCGGCGATCTGGCCAAGGCCGAGGAAATCCTGCGCGTCAAGCTGGGCAACAAGGCCTCCAAGGCCGCCGCCCGCGTGGCCGCCGAAGGCATCGTCGCGGTCAGCGTGTCGGCCGACGGCAAGCTGGGCGCGATCATCGAAGTCAACTGCGAAACCGACTTCGTCGCCAAGAACGACGACTTCCTCGCCCTGGTCAAGGGTGCCGCCGATCTGGTCGTCAGCCACAACCCCGCCGATGTCGCCGCGCTGTCCGCGCTGCCCTTCGGCGAAGGCACCATCGAATCCACCCGCGCCGCGCTGGTCGGCAAGATCGGCGAGAACATGTCGCTGCGCCGCTTCAACCGCGTCGAGGCCAAGGGCCAGCTGTACACCTACATCCACGGCGGCGCCAAGGTCGGCGTGCTGCTGGATCTGGTGGGCGGCGACGAGCAACTGGGCAAGGACATCGCGATGCACATCGCCGCGTCCAAGCCGAAGGCGCTGGACGCTTCCGGCGTGTCCCAGGAACTGATCGACACCGAGCGCCGCGTCGCCATCGAGAAGGCCCGCGCCGACAACAAGCCGGAAGCCATGCTCGACAAGATCGCCGACGGTACCGTGCAGAAGTTCCTCAAGGAAGTCACCCTGCTGGCCCAGGTGTTCGTCAAGGCCGAGGACGGCAAGCAGACCATCGAACAGCTGCTGAAGGCCAAGGGCGCTTCCGTGGCCGGCTTCTCGCTGTACCTGGTGGGCGAGGGCATCGAGAAGAAAGTGACCGACTTCGCCGCCGAAGTGGCCGCCCAGGCCGCCGCTGCGCAGAAGTAAGAGGTCCGTCATGAGTGCCGCCGCCTACAAGCGCATCCTGCTGAAGCTCTCCGGCGAAGCCCTGATGGGCGACGACGCCTACGGCATCAACGAGGACGTCGTCAGCCGCATCGTCGCCGAGATCGGCGACGTGGTCCGCCTGGGTGTCCAGGTGGGCGTGGTGATCGGCGGCGGCAACATCTTCCGCGGCATGAGCGGCGCGGCCAGTGGCATGGACCGCGCCACCGCGGACTACATGGGCATGCTGGCCACGGTGATGAACGCCATGGCGCTGGCCGACGCGATGCGCCGCGCCGACGTCGAGGCCCGCGTGCAGTCCGCGCTGCGCATCGACCAGGTGGTCGAACCCTACATCCGCGGGCGCGCCATCCGCCATCTGGAGGAAGGGCGCGTGGTGATCTTCGCCGCCGGTACCGGCAACCCGTTCTTCACCACCGATACCGCGGCCGCGCTGCGCGGCTCGGAAATCGGCGCGCAGATCGTGCTGAAGGCCACCAAGGTGGATGGCGTGTATACCGCCGACCCCAAGAAGGACCCGGCCGCCCAGCGCTATCACCGCATCAGTTTCGACGAGGCCATCGGCCGCAATCTGGCAGTGATGGACGCCACCGCCTTCGCGCTGTGCCGCGACCAGAAACTGCCCATCAACGTGTTCTCGATCTTCAAGCCCGGCGCGCTGCGGCGCGTGGTGATGGGTGAGGACGAAGGCACGTTGGTCCATTCCTGAGGATTCGCGCATGATCCCCGAACTCAAGAACACGACCGAGCAGAAGATGCACAAGTCGATCGACGCGCTCAAGGCCGATCTGGCCAAGGTGCGCACCGGCCGCGCGCACGCCGGCCTGCTCGATCACGTCATGGTGGAATACTACGGCTCCATGGTGCCGGTGAATCAGGTGGCCAACGTCACCCTGATCGACGCGCGCACCATCGGCGTGCAGCCGTGGGAAAAGAACATGGTCTCCAAGGTCGAGAAGGCCATCCGCGACTGCGACCTGGGGCTCAACCCGGCCGCCCAGGGCGAATTGATCCGCGTGCCCATGCCGGCGCTCACCGAGGAGCGCCGCCGCGACCTGACCAAGGTGGTGCGCCACGAAGGCGAAACCGCCAAGGTGGCCGTGCGCAACCTGCGCCGCGATGCCAATCAGCAGCTCAAGGACGCCGTCAAGGACAAGCTGATCAGCGAGGACGAGGAGCGCCGCGCCGAGGACGACATCCAGAAGCTCACCGACCGTTCCGTGGCCGAGATCGACAAGCTGGTCGCGCAGAAGGAACAGGAACTGATGCAGATCTGATCCGCTTTCCGGATCGTTCTGCTTCCGCTTCCCGGTACGGCCGTCCATGGCGGGTTCCTCCTTCACCAGCTCCACCCGGGTCATCCCGGAGGTGTCGGCCGTGCCGCGCCACATCGCCATCATCATGGACGGCAACGGGCGCTGGGCGCGCAAGCGCCTGATGCCGCGCGTGGCCGGCCACACCCGTGGCGTCGAGGCGGTACGCGGGCTGATCCGCGCCTGCGTGCAGCGCGGCGTCGGCCATCTCACCCTGTTCGCCTTCAGTTCCGAGAACTGGCGGCGCCCGGCCGACGAAGTGTCCTTCCTGATGCAGCTGTTCATGCGTTCGCTGCAGAAGGAGGTCAAGCGCCTGCACGAGAACGGCATCCGCTTCCGGGTCATCGGTGACCTGTCGCGCTTCGAACCGGGTCTGGTCGAACTGGTGCGCAACGCCGAGGCGCTCACCGCCGGCAACGACCGCCTGACGCTGACCGTGGCCGCCAATTACGGCGGGCGCTGGGACATCCTGCAGGCGGTCAACCGCCTGGTGCGCAAGCATCCGCAGCGCCAGGACGAGTTCACCGAGGAAGAACTGGCGGCCGAGCTGTCGATGAACTTCGCCCCGGAGCCGGACCTGTTCATCCGCACCGGCGGCGAGCAGCGCGTGAGCAACTTCCTGCTCTGGCAACTGGCCTACGCCGAACTGTATTTCACCGATACCCTGTGGCCCGACTTCGACGATGCCGCGCTGGATGCGGCGATCGCCTCCTACCGTGCGCGCGAACGGCGTTTCGGGCGTACCAGCGAGCAACTGCGCGAGAGCGGGCAGGGGGGTGACGGCCATGCTTAAGACGCGCGTCATCACCGCCGTAGTGCTGCTCGCCGGCCTGCTCGGCGCCATCTTCCTGCTGCCTGCCATCGGCTGGCTGGCCTTGTGCGCGCTGGTGTGCGCCGCAGCCGGATGGGAGTGGGGCGCATTGACGCGCATGGCCACACCCGTGCGCGTAACGTTTGCCGCGTTGCTGGGCGCCGCCTGCCTGCTGATCGGCCTGTACGCCGGGCTTGCCCGGCCCGACGGTGCGCCGGGTGCCGTGCTGCTGCCCGTCTATCTGCTGAGTGCGTTGTTCTGGTTGGCCGTGGTGCCGTTCTGGCTGCGGCACAAGTGGCCGGTGCCGGGGCTGGCGAGCGCCATCCTGGTCGGCCTCGTGGTGCTGCTGCCGCCGGCGCTCGCGCTCGCCCACCTGCGCCAGTTCGGCGCCTGGCTGTTGCTGGCGGCGATGGCGATCTGCTGGATTGCCGACATCGCCGCGTATTTCACCGGGCGCGCTTTCGGCCGCCGCAAGCTGGCCCCGGCCATCAGTCCGGGGAAGTCCTGGGAAGGCGTCTACGGCGCGCTGCTGGGCGTGGTGGTATACGGCCTGCTGGTGAATGGATTGGCGCAGGGGCCGTTTTCCGGCGCCGCCGGGCTGCTGGCGCTGAGCGCCGCGTTGATCGTGCTGACTGCGGTGAGCGTCATGGGCGATCTGTTCGAATCGCTGCTCAAGCGCCAGGTCGGCCTGAAGGACAGCGGTTCGCTGCTGCCCGGGCATGGCGGCATTCTCGACCGCATCGACAGCATCACTTCCACCTTGCCGCTGATTGGTCTGGCGGCCCTCTGGTTCGCCCGCTGACTCATGACCCCCAGCAGACAGCGCATCACCGTGCTTGGCGCCACCGGCTCCATCGGCGTGTCCACGCTCGACGTGGTGGCCCGCCACCCGCAACACTTCGAAGTTTTCGCGCTCAGCGCGCACCGCAATATCGACCTCCTGTTCGAGCAATGCATGCGCTTCGCACCGCGTTTCGCCGCGCTGGAACTGCCCGCGGCGGCGGCCGAGCTGCGCACGCGGCTGGCGGATGCCGGCAGCCGGACCGAGGTGCTGGAAGGCCCCCAAGCGCTGATCGACGTGGCCGCCGCGCCGGAAACCGACACGGTGATGGCCGCCATCGTCGGTGCCGCCGGTCTGCCGCCGACCCTTGCCGCCGCGCAGGCGGGCAAGCGCATCCTGCTCGCCAACAAGGAAGCCCTGGTGCTCTCCGGCGCCTTGTTCATGGACGCGGTGCGCGCCAGTGGCGCCGTGCTGCTGCCCATCGACAGTGAGCACAATGCGGTCTTCCAGGCCTTGCCGGAGCGCTTCGAACGCAATCCGGCGGCCAGTGGCGTGCGGCGCATCCTGTTGACTGCCTCCGGCGGGCCGTTCCGCGACACGGCGCCGGCCGAACTGGAAGCGGTGACCCCGGAGCAGGCCTGCGCGCATCCCAACTGGGTGATGGGCCGCAAGATCTCTGTCGATTCCGCGACCATGATGAACAAGGGCCTCGAAGTCATCGAGGCGCATTGGCTGTTCGGCGCGCCGGCCGAACAGATCGAGGTGGTGGTGCATCCGCAGAGCGTCATCCACTCGATGGTCGAGTACGTGGACGGCTCGGTGCTCGCCCAGCTCGGCAACCCGGACATGCGCACGCCGATCGCCCACGCGCTGGGCTGGCCGGCGCGCATCGAGGCCGGCGTGCGTTCCCTGGATCTGTTCGAGATCGCCAGGCTGACTTTCGAGCGTCCGGATTTCGAGCGCTTTCCCTGCCTGGCGCTGGCCTATCAGGCATTGCGCGAGGGCGGGGCGGCCCCGGCGGTGCTCAATGCCGCCAATGAAGAGGCGGTGGCCGCCTTCCTCGACCGGCGGCTGGGTTTCCGGCGCATCGCGGAGGTGATCGCCGCCACGCTGGAACGCGTGCGCGCGCTGCCGGTCGACTCCCTCGACGCCATCCTCGCCGCCGACGGGCGCGCGCGCCAGGTCGCGCGAGAGGAAATCCGGAACCGCTCATGAACCTGTTCGACTATCTGATCCCTTTCGTCGCGGCACTCGGTCTGCTGATCCTGATCCACGAACTGGGCCATTACCTCGTGGCACGCTGGTGCGGCGTCAAGGTACTGCGCTTTTCCATCGGCTTCGGCAAGCCGCTGGTGGCCTGGCGGGCCGGCAGGGACCGCACCGAATGGGCGCTGGCCGCGTTCCCGCTCGGCGGCTACGTGAAAATGCTCGATGAGCGCGAGGGCGAGGTGCCGGCGGACGAGCTCCACCGCGCCTTCAACCGCCAGTCGGTCTATCGTCGCTTCGCCATCGTGGCGGCTGGCCCGCTGGCCAATTTCCTGCTTGCCATCGTGGTCTATTGGGCGCTGTTCGTCGGTGGCGTGGAAGAGCTGCGCCCGCGCCTTGCACTGATGGACGGCCCGAGCATCGCGGCCAGTGCGGGAGTGCAGGACGGCGATCTGGTGACCGCGGTCGACGGGCAGTCCGTACGCAGCTGGCAGGATTTGCGCTGGGCGCTGCTGCGCCATGCGCTGGACGCGCGCCAGGTGCATCTCCAGGTGCGCACTGCCGAAGGCGTGGAGGCCACACGCACGCTCGATCTCGCAGGCGTCGCCATCGAAGCGGATGAGGATCTGGTGGTGCGCATCGGCCTGCTGCCCTGGCGTCCGCTCATCGATCCGGTAATCGGCCAGTTGATGCCCGGCGGGGCGGCCGAGCGCGCGGGGCTGCGCGAAGGCGACCGTTTCATCCTGCTCGGCGGCGAGCCCCTGGATTCCTGGACGGAACTGGTGTCGCGCGTGCGCGAATCCGCCGGCGAGGCGCTGCCGGCCGTGGTCGAGCGCGCCGGGCAGGAAATCGCGGTGACGCTGCTGCCCGAGGTCGCCACCGAGAGTGGCGAGCGGGTGGGGCGCATCGGCGTTGCCGTGGCCCGTCCGGCGGAAGGCGAGCGCGACGCGCTGTTCGCGGTGGTGCGCTACGGACCGTTCGACGGTCTGGGCAAGGCAGTGCGCCAGACCTGGGAAACCAGTGTGCTCAGCCTGCGCATGATCGGCCGCATGATCACCGGCGACGTGTCGTGGAAGAACCTCTCCGGGCCGGTCACCATCGCCGACTACGCCGGGCAGACGGCACAGCTCGGGTGGTCCCACTACCTGCGCTTCGTAGCCCTGATCAGCATCAGCCTGGGCGTGCTGAACCTGCTGCCGATCCCCGTTCTGGACGGGGGGCATTTGATGTACTATACGATCGAAATTTTAAAGGGCGGCCCCGTTCCCGAACGCGTGATGGAAATTGGACAGCAGGTCGGCCTGGTCCTTCTCGCCATGCTCATGGCGTTCGCCTTTTATAACGACATCTCCCGTCTTGTTTCCGGCTGATACCTGATGAATCGTAAGCTCCTCTCCGGGCTGATGGTGGCCCTGTTTGCGTCCGCTCCGGCAATGGCCTTCGAACCCTTCGTGGTCAAGGATATCCGGGTCGAAGGCATACAGCGCACCGAAGCCGGCACGGTGTTCAACTATCTGCCGGTCCGTGTCGGCGACACCTTCACCGAGGAGCAGGCCGCCGAGGCCATCCGTGCGCTGTTCGCCACGGGCTTCTTCCGCGACGTGCGCATCGAGGTCGAGAACGAAGTGCTGGTGGTGTTCATCGACGAGCGCCCGGCCATCGCGCAGATCGATTTCGTCGGCGTCAAGGAGTTCGACAAGGAAGCGCTCAAGAAGGGTCTGCGCGAAGTCGGGCTGGCCGAGGCGCGCATCTTCGACCGTTCGCTGGTCGAGCGTGCCGAGCAGGAACTGAAGCGCCAGTACCTGTCGCGCGGCAAGTACTCCGCGGTGATCACCACCACGGTGACGCCGCTGGAGCGCAACCGGGTCGCGGTGAATTTCACCGTGGACGAGGGCGAGGTGGCGAAGATCCGCCAGATCAACATCATCGGCGCCTCGGCGTTCAAGGAGTCCGATCTGATCGATCTTCTCCAGTTGCGCACGCCTGGCTGGCTGACCTGGTACACCAAGAACGATCAGTACTCCCGCCAGAAATTGTCCGCGGACCTGGAGACCCTGCGCTCCCATTACATGGACCGCGGCTACCTCGATTTCAACATCGATTCCACCCAGGTTTCGATCACCCCGGACAAGCGTGATATCTACATCACCATCAGCATCTCCGAGGGGGAGAAGTACACGGTATCCAGTGTGCGCTACACCGGCGATCTGGTGCTCGACGAGGAGGCCTATCGCAAGGCCACCCAAATTCATCCGGGTGAAGTGTTCTCCCGCGAGCGCCTGACCGAAACCACCAAGGCGATCACGGACCTGCTGGGCAACGAAGGCTACGCGTTCGCCAACGTCAACGCCGCGCCGGAAGTCGATAAGGAAAAACGCGAAGTCGCCTTCACCATCATCGTCGACCCGGGCCGCCGGGTCTATGTACGGCGCATCAACGTCGGCGGCAACACCAAGACCCGCGACGAGGTGGTGCGCCGCGAGATGCGCCAGATGGAAGGGGCGTGGTACGACGCGGAGGCGATCAACCGCTCCCGCACGCGTGTGGATCGGCTCGGCTTCTTCGACGAGGTCAACGTCGAAACCCCGCCCGTGCCGGGCACCACCGACCAGGTCGATGTCGATTTCACCGTGAAGGAGCGCGCAACGGGCAACCTGATGCTGGGTGCGGGGTTCTCCAGTTCGGAGCGGATCAGCCTGCAGGCCTCGATCTCCCAGCAGAACATGTTCGGCAGCGGCAATGCGGTCACCTTCGGCATCAACACCAGCAAGACGGGCCGTACCTACGCACTGTCCTTTACCGATCCGTACTACACGGTCGACGGCGTCAGCCTGGGCTGGGATGTGTACCACCGCACCTACGATGCTACCGACGCGTATTACTCGATTTCGCCCTACAAGACGGTTTCCACCGGGGTCGGCATGCGTCTCGGCTTCCCGATCAGCGAAGACGACACGGTCAACGTCGGCGTCGGCGTCGACCGGACCGAGGTGACCACCTTCGGCAGCAACTCGACCTACCCGTCATCGCTCCAGTACCGGCGCTTCGCCCAGCAGAACGGCTGCACGAATGCCATCACGGATGACTGCAAGTTCACCGCCAACAGCCTCACGCTGACCGCCGGCTGGGCGAGCGACAAACGCGACAGCTTCCTGTATCCGCGCCAGGGGGTCTATCAGAACCTGTATGCCGAGCTCGCCACGCCGATCGGCGACCTGTCCTACGTGAAGGCCGGCTACCAGTACCAGCACTGGTTCCCGATCGGACGCGACTACGCGCTGATGCTCAACGGCGAGGTCGGCTGGGCGAAGGGGCTGCGCGGCAAGGAGATGCCGTTCTACAAGAATTTCTACGTCGGCGGTCTGGGGTCGGTGCGCGGCTTCGAACAAAGCTCGCTGGGGCCCAAGGACGAAAACGGCGATTCGATGGGGGGTACCCGGAAGGTCGTCGGCAACGCGGAATTCTATTTCCCGCTGCCGGGCTCGGGTACCGACCGCTCCTTCCGCATGTCGGTGTTCCTCGATGCCGGTTACGTATGGGGCGAGGATCTGCAAGGGCGTCAGCAGAAGCTGAATTTCAGCGATCTGCGCTACAGTACCGGTCTCGCGTTCTCGTGGAATTCGCCGATCGGGCCGCTGAAGTTCGGTCTGGGTTTCCCGCTGAAGAAGGATAGCGACGACGAGATTCAGCGCTTCCAATTCCAACTCGGCTCGATGTTCTGATCCGGTCGCGTTCGACCGGTTTTGCTGGAGGTTTCAAGTGAAAGTCCGTACCACTTCCGTTCTGCTCGCCGCCGTGCTGGCCTTCATGGCGCAGGGCGCGATCGCCGAGTCGAAGATCGGTGTCGTCAATACCGACCGCGTGATGCGCGAGGCTGCGCCGGCGGTGCGCGCGCAGCAGCGCCTGGAAAAGGAATTCGAACGCCGCGATCAGGAACTGCAGCGCATGGCCGCCGACCTGCAGGCGCTGCAGGAAGAGCTCGAACGCGGCGGGGTGACGATGGCCGAATCGGATCGGCGCAACAAGGAGCGCACGCTCAACGACCTGAACCGCGATTTCCAGCGCAAGCAGCGCGAGTTCCGCGAGGATCTCAACCAGCGCCGCAACGAGGAACTGGCGACCGTGCTGGACAAGGCCAACGCGGCGGTCAAGAAGATCGCCGAGGATGAGAAGTACGACATCATCTTCCAGGAGGCGGTGTACGCCAGCCCCCGCATCGACATCACCGAGAAGGTGATCAAGGCGCTCTCCGAAGCGCGCTGAGCGACGTCCCCGCCCGATGTTCCGACTCGATGAACTGGTCGCCCGGCTGGGCGGGGAACTGATCGGCGATCCTGCGGTCCGGGTGGGCCGGATTGCCACACTGGATACGGGGGGAGAGGGCGATCTGGCGTTTCTCGCCAACCGCAAGTACGCCTCCCGCCTGAAGGATTGCCGCGCATCGGCGGTCATCCTCGCGCCCGATGCGCGGGAATCCACCGTATTGCCGCGCATCGTCACGGCCGATCCCTACGTCTATTTCGCGCGGGTCGCGCAGCTGTTCAATCCACCGGTGCTGCCGCCAGCGGGTCTCCATCCCGGCGCGACGGTGATGGCGGATGTGCCGCCGTCGGTCAGCATCGCGCCCGGCGCGGTCGTCGAGGCCGGCGCGCTGATCGGCGAAGGCGCGGTGATCGGGCCGGGCTGTCATGTGGGGCGTGATGCGCACATCGGCGCGCACAGCGTGCTGCACGCCAATGTGAGCATCTACCACGGCTGCCGCATCGGTGCGCGCTGCATCCTGCATGCCGGCGTGGTGATCGGCGCGGACGGCTTCGGCTTCGCGCGGGAACGCGACGGCCGCTGGGTCAAGATCCCGCAGACCGGCCGCGTGCTGGTCGGCGACGACGTGGAGATCGGCGCCAACACCACGATCGACCGCGGCGCGCTCGACGACACGGTGATCGGCGAAGGCGCCAAGCTCGACAACCAGATCCAGATCGCCCACAACGTGCGCATCGGCGCGCACACCGCGATCGCCGGCTGCGTGGGGATCGCCGGCAGCACGGTGATCGGCGCGCGCTGCATGATCGGCGGGCAGGCCGGCATCATCGGGCATCTGAGCATCGCCGACGACGTGGTCGTCTCGGCGGGCACGCTGGTCACCAAGTCGATCGCCCGCGCCGGCGTGTATACCGCCAGCCTGCCTGTGCAAAGCCACCCGGAATGGGTGCGCAATTTCGCCCACCTGCGCCATCTGGATGCCATGGCGGATAGAATACGCGCCCTCGAACAACGTCTCGACAAGGCCGATCCGGCCGAGTAACTCATGGACATCAACGAAATCCTGCAGTACCTCCCGCACCGCTATCCCTTCCTGCTCGTCGACCGCGTCCTGCAGATCGAGGAAGGCAAGCGCATCCTGGCGGTGAAGAACGTCACCATCAACGAACCGTTCTTTCCCGGGCATTTCCCCGGGCATCCGGTGATGCCGGGCGTGCTGATCGTCGAGGCCATGGCCCAGGTCGCCGCGCTGCTGTCGTTCAAGACCATGGGCGTGGTGCCGGACGAAAACTCGGTGGTGCTGTTCGCCGGGATCGACAACGTGCGCTTCAAGCGCCAGGTGGTGCCGGGCGACCAGCTCGTGTTCGACGTCGAGATCCTGCAGGGCAAGCGCAACATCTACAAGTACAAGGGCGTGGCGCGCGTGAATGACCAGATCGCCACCGAAGCCGAACTGATGTGCGCGCTCAAGGCCAAGTGATGATCCACCCGACCGCCATCGTTCATCCGGGAGCGCGCATCGGCGCCAACGTCTCGGTCGGCCCGTATTCCATCATCGGCGAGCACGTCGAAATCGGCGATGGCACGAAGATCGGCCCGCATGTGGTCGTCGAAGGCCATACGCGCATCGGCCGCGACAACGAGATCTTCCAGTTCTGCTCCATCGGCGCCAAGCCGCAGGACAAGAAGTACGACGGCGAGCCGACCCGCCTGGAAATCGGCGACCGCAACACCATCCGCGAATACTGCTCGTTCAACGTCGGTACCAGCCAGGATGCCGGGGTGACCCGCGTCGGCAGCGACAACTGGATCATGGCTTCCGTGCACGTGGCGCACGACTGCCAGGTCGGCGACCACACCATCTTCGCCAACAACGCCACGCTGGCCGGCCATGTGCACGTGGGCGACTGGGCGATCCTCGGCGGTTTCACCGGGGTGCACCAGTTCGGCCGCGTCGGCGCGCACAGCTTCTGCGGCGTGGGCACCGTGCTGCTGCAGGATCTGCCGCCCTTCGTCACGGTCTCCGGCAATCCCGCGCGTCCGCACGGCATCAACAGCGAGGGGCTGAAGCGGCGGGGCTTTTCCGCCGAGGCCATCGCGGCCATCAAGCGTGCCTACCGCGCACTCTATCGCAGCGGCCTGACACTGGACGAAGCGCGCGAGCAGGTGCGCGGCATCGTCGCCGAGCATCCGGAAGCCGGGCCTTTCGCCGAATTCATCTCCATCAGCGGACGCGGTATCGTCCGCTGAGTATCCACGCGGCGCTCGCGGGCGCCCGTGTTCCCACACTCCACCCACGTCTGATCCAGCGCTCCCGATGCCGCCCAGAATCGCCATGGTTGCCGGAGAAGCTTCCGGCGATCTGCTAGCCAGCCACCTGATCCGCGCGATCCGCCGTCATCTGCCGGACGCCGAATTCTTCGGCATCGGCGGCCCCAAGATGCAGGCGGAAGGCTTCGACGCGCTGTGGCCGTGCGAACTGCTTGCGGTGCATGGCTACGTGGATGCGCTGAAGCGCTACCGCGAGCTGTCCGGCATCCGCAAGCAGCTGCTCGCGCGCATCAAACGCGAGCGGCCGGCCGCCTTCATCGGCGTCGACGCGCCGGATTTCAATCTGTGGCTGGAGGGCAAGGTGAAGGCCGCCGGCATGCCGGCCATCCACTTCGTCAGTCCGTCCATCTGGGCATGGCGCGGCGGACGCATCCGCAAGATCGCGCGTTCCGTGTCCCACATGCTGTGCATGTTCCCGTTCGAGCCCGCGCTGTACGAACGCGCCGGGGTGCCGGTGAGCTATGTCGGCCACCCGCTGGCCGACGTGTTTCCGCTGGCGCCGAACCGCGCCGCCGCGCGCGAGATGCTCGAACTGCCATCCGATGCGCCGGTGCTCGCGCTGCTGCCGGGCAGCCGGCAGTCCGAGGTGCGCAATCTGGCGGACACCTTCATCTCCACCGCCAAGCTGCTGCACACGCGTCACCCGGATGCGGTCTTCCTCGTGCCGCTCGCCACCCGCGAAACCCGTCTGCTGTTCGCCGAGGCGCTGTGTCGCAACCAGGCCGGGGAACTGCCGATCCGCATGCTGTTCGGCCATGCGGTCGACGCCATGACCGCCGCCGACGTGGTGCTGGTGGCCAGCGGCACGGCCAGCCTGGAGGCCGCGCTGCTCAAGCGTCCGATGGTGATCAGCTACCGCATCGGCAACTGGCAGTATCGGCTGATGAAGCGCATGGCCTATCTGCCCTGGGTCGGGCTGCCCAACATCCTGTGCAACGAAACCGTGGTGCCCGAACTGCTGCAGGACGATGCCGTGCCCGACAAGCTCGCCGACGCCCTCGATGCCTGGCTGCTCGACCCCGCCGCGCGCCGCGCGCTGGCCGAGCGCTTCACCGAACTTCACCATACGCTGCGCCAGGACACCGCCGACAAGGCCGCGCGCGCGATATTGCCCTATCTGGGCGTGGAGCCCTCATGTCCAGCACATCCGTCCACCTGATCTGCGGCGTCGACGAGGCCGGCCGTGGTCCGCTGTGCGGCTCCGTGGTCGCCGCCGCGGTGATCCTCGACCCGGCCAGGCCGGTCGCCGGCCTCGCCGATTCCAAGAAACTCAGCGAGAAGGCCCGCGAACGCCTGGCGCCGCTGATCCGCGAACATGCACTGGCCTGGGCGGTGGCCGAAGCCAGCGTCGAGGAAATCGACCGGCTGAACATCCTGCACGCCACCATGCTGGCCATGCGGCGTGCCGTGGAGGCGCTCGGCGTGCAGCCGCAGGAAGCGCTGATCGACGGCAACCGCTGCCCGCCCGGGCTGGCGATGCGCGCGCGTGCCATCGTCAAGGGCGACGCGCTGGAGCCGGCGATCTCCGCTGCATCGATCCTGGCCAAGACCGCGCGCGATGCGATGATGGTCGAACTGGATGCACTGTATCCGCAGTACGGCCTGGCCGCGCACAAGGGCTATCCCACCGCGGCCCACCTGGCCGCGATCCAGCGCCACGGCGTCGCGCCCTTCCACCGCCGCAGCTTCGCACCGGTACGCGCCGTCCTGCAGAATCCACCACTACGGACGGAGGAGGGCGGCGCATGACCGTGAACCACCTGATGCTGTTCCTGCACGTGTGCGGCGTCACCCTGTGGGTCGGCGGCATGGCCTTCGCCTGGGCCTGCCTGCGCCCGGCCGCCGCCGGTCTGGCCCCGGCGGCCCGCCTGGAACTGTGGCGCGGCGTGCTGGCGCGCTTCTTCCCGCTGGTATGGGTGTCGATCGCGCTCATCGCGTTGTCCGGCGGCTATCGGCTGTTCGAGGTCGGCTTCGCCTCGGCGCCGCGTGCCTGGCACGCCATGCTGTTCACCGGCAACCTGATGATGGCGGTGTTCCTGTCCATCTGGTTCGGCCCCTGGCAGCGCCTGCGCGCGGCCGTCGACGCGGAAGACTGGGCGACGGCCGCGCTCGCGCTGGGGCGCATCCGCCAGCGCGTGGGCTTCAATCTGGCGCTGGGCGTACTGACCATCGCCGTGTCCACGCTGGGCCTGGGCATCTGAGGCTGGGGCGGTGAAAGCCATCACCTCGCGCGACAATCCCACCGTGCGCCGTCTGCGCGCGCTGGCCGGCTCGGCGCGCGAACGCCGCAAGCTCGGCCAGAGCGTGCTGGATGGCGCCCATCTGATCACCGCCGCGCTCGATGCCGGGTGGACCTTGCGCGAACTGGCGATCAGCGAGCAGGGCTTGCAGAGCGCTGAAATCGTTCGTTTGGCGGAACGCTGCGCCGGCACATCCTGCGAAGTGCTGCGTCTGCCCGATGCCGTGCTTGCCCAGATCAGTCCGGTCGATACGCCCGCGGGCATCCTGGCCTCCTTCGATCTGCCCGCCGAGCCGGCCCCTCGCGCGTTCACCGATTCCCTGCTGGTGCTCGACGGCGTGCAGGACGCCGGCAACCTCGGCGCCATCCTGCGCACCGCTGCGGCCGCCGGCATTCAGGATGCGCTGCTCTCCCCGGGCTGCGCGCAAGCCTGGGCGCCGCGCGTGCTGCGCGCAGGCATGGGCGCGCACTTCGCCCTGCGCATCCACGAACGCGCAGACCTGGCCGCCGCGCTGGCCGGCTATCCGGGACAGGTCCTCGCCACCGCGCTGCGCGACGATTCCTGGGATCTGTACGAGCTCGATCTGCGTGCTCCGGTCGCCTGGCTGTTCGGCGCCGAAGGGCAGGGGCTGTCGCCCGAAGCGCTTGCGCTGGCCAGCCGGCATGTGCGCATTCCCATGCCCGGCAGGCTGGAGTCGCTCAACGTCGGCGCCGCCGTGGCCATCTGCCTGTTCGAGCAATTGCGTCAGCGCCGGGACATGCCGACGCGCTGAAACGGCGCGCTCGAAAACGCTATTGACATTGGCCGGCAGGCGCGCAAAATCTTCCCGCCCGACCTGCTGAGCAGGTCGGGCCGCTCATCTTTCATGCGAGGAACTTCCACCACATACACCGCAGCACATTCCACACCGAGGAGACAAAATGACCGCGATTTTCGCCAAGACCCGCAAAGGGCAGGAAGAAATCGAACACCGCAGCGGGCTCGGCCCGCGTGCGCGCAGGGTGCTGATCCTGTTCGACGGCAAGCGCAGGCTTGCCGAAGTGCGCGCGCTGATGCCCGATCCCGCTTTGGACGACACTCTCGCGCTGTTGCAGGCGGAAGGCTATCTGGAAGCGACCGGCGCCGCGGCGGCCGAAACGGCCAGCACGCAGCGGACCGAAGGCAGGACGATCGAGCCGGCCCGCAACTTCATGATGAATTCCCTGCGTACCTTCAACGGTCCGTACGGCAACATCGATCTGATGACCCGCATCAGCGACAGCCGCAGCGCGCTCGAACTGCAGGGGCTTGTCGACGACTGGCTGGAAAGCATCTCGCTGACCAGAGCCGGCAGGCAGCGCGCGGCCGAACTGAAGGGGCAATTGCTGACCGTGCTGTAGGGGTGCCCGAGTGAAGGCGGGGTCAAGGCTGCGGCAGCGCCAGCCCGGCGCCGGCCGCCGCCGCGTCGCCGTCCGCGCGGTGGGGCAGCACGCCGAGCAGAGGAGCGTCCAGGCGCTCGCGCAGCGCCTCCAGGTTGTCCTCGAAACGCAGCATGCGCGGATCGATGCGGTTGGCGATCCAGCCCGCCAGCGGCAGTCCGCGCGCGGCGACGGCCTCCGCCGTGAGCAGGGCATGGTTGATGCAGCCCAGCCGCATGCCCACCACCAGGATCACCGGCAGGCCGAGATCGCGCGCCAGCATCGCCATGTCGTAGTCGTCCGCCAGCGGCACGCGGAAGCCGCCCGCGCCCTCGACGAACACGCAGTCGGCCAGGGCGCGCAACTGCGCGAGCCGGGCGGCGATCAGCGCCGGATCGATGCACACGCCTTCTTCCCGCGCCGCCAGGTGAGGGGCGACCGGGCTGGCCAGGCAGTAGGGGTTGAGCAGTTCCAGGCCCGGATCGAAGCTGCCGGCGGCCCGCAGGTGCAGCGCATCCTCGTTGGCCAGCCGTCTGTCCACCAGCTCGGCGCCGGCGGCCACCGGCTTCATCCCCAGGGCGCGCAGGCCGGCGCGGCGCGCGGCATGCAGTAGCGCGCAGGTGGTGAAGGTCTTGCCGACTTCGGTATCGGTACCGGTCACGAACCAGGCGGCGGCGCTCACAGCGGTTTTTCCACGGCCAGCAGGATCACGTCGTAGGTCGCCGGCAGCAGGCCGTCCGGCCGACGCCGGGTTTCGTAGCGCGCTTCCAGCGTGCGCCACGCCGCGCGGCCGAGCGGCGCGCGCGGGGCAGGGCCCACGCTGTGCGCGCCGATGGCCTTGATGCCGGCGAGCAGGCTGCGCAGATCGGCGGCCAGCGCCCAGGCCGGCGCCCGTTCCAGGGTGCGTACCGCCAGCCCGGCGGCCTCGGCAGCGGCACGCCAGGTTTGCGGCGGGTGGAAGTCGATCACGTGCGCGGCCCGGTCCACCGCATGGAAAGCCTCCCGCAGTTCGTGCAGGGTGTGCGGCCCCAGCGTGGCGATCCAGGCGCTGCCGCCCGGCGCGAGCACCCGGGCGATCTCGCCCAGCGCACGTTGCGGCGCGCACCATTGCAGGGCCAGGCTGGACCACAGTGCGTCGATGCAGCCGCCGGCCAGCGGCAGGCGTTCGAGATCGCCGCAGATGCACGCGTGGCCGTTCACCCGGGCCAGCATGCCGGGGGCGAAGTCCAGGGCCAGCACCTGCGCGCCCGGATGCAGGGCGGCCAGACGGGCCAGGGCGTGGCCGGTGCCGCAGCCGGCGTCCAGCACGCGCGCCACCGGGCGGCGGCAGGCGTGCGCCGTGGCGAATGCCTCCAGGCGGGCGCAGACTTCGCGCTGGACCTGCGCGGCCCGGTCGTAGGTGGCCGCCGCGCGATGAAAGGCCAGGCGCACCCGCGCCTTGGCGGAGGCATGCGCCGGCGCGGGCTGGAGCACGGGGTCAGCCACGATGGAAGCCCTCCAGCAGCGTAGCGCATTCCGCCGGGCGGGAAAGGAAGGGCGCATGGCCGCAGGCGGCCAGGATTTCCAGCCGGGCATCGGGCCATTGCGCCGCCAGCCAGCGTGCCGCGCCGACGGGCATCAGCGCGTCGTGCTCGCCGTGCAGCAGCAGCGCCGGCTGGCGGATGGCCGCCAGCGTGCCGCGCAGATCGGCGCCGGCCAGTACCGCCAGACCGGCGGCCAGCGCCTCGGTCTGGGCCGCGTCGGGTTCGGCGGCGCTCAGGGCGGCCGTGAGTTTGCCGCCTACTTCGCGCCGGTGGGCGTCGCCCAGCACTTGCAGGGCGATGAAGCGGTGCAGCACGGCGGCCGGCGCGCTGGTGAAGGCGTCGCGGAAGGCGGCCACCGTTTCGGCGTCGAGTGCATGGGGCCAGCCCTCGGTGGCGGCGAAGCGCGGCGTGGCGCCGATCAGTGCCAGGCGGGCCACCTTGCGTGGATGGCGGGCGGCGAAGTCGAGGGCGAGCAGGGCGCCGAGCGACCAGCCGCACACGGTGGCGCCGTCCGGCAGATCGGCGGCGAGGCGGTCGGTCCACGCGGCCAGGTCAGTGCCGCTGACGGCCGGTGCGCTGCCGTGGCCGGGCAGGTCGGGGGCATGGATGGTCAGGCCGGCCAGCGGCGCGCGCAGCGTTTCCCATACGCGGGCAGTGAGGCCCCAGCCGTGCAGCAGCACCAGCGGCCGGCTCACGGCGCCGCCTCCAGGCGGTTCAGCGCGGCGGCGAGCCGCCGCACGTCGTCTTCGGTATGCGCGGCGGTGAGCGAGATGCGCAGCCGGGCGCTGCCCTGGGGCACCGTGGGCGGGCGGATGGCCGGCACCCACAGCCCTTCGTCCCACAGCGCGCGGGCAAGCTGCAGCGTCTCGGCATTGTCGCCCACCAGCACGGGCTGGATGGCAGTGGGCGAGGGCGACAGGCGCCAGCGGGCGAGGCGCAGTTCGCCGCGCAGCAGGTCGATCAGTTCGGCGAGCCGGGCGCGGCGGGCGTCGCCCGCTTCGATCAGATCCAGGCTCTCCAGCAGCGCATGGGCCAGCGCCGGCGGGGCGCCGGTGGTGAAAATGTAGGTGCGCATCTTCTGCATCAGCCAGGCCACCACCTCGGCCTGCCCGGCGACGAAGGCGCCGGACACGCCGGCGGCCTTGCCCAGCGTGCCCACATAGATCAGCCTCCAGCTCGCCAGCCCGGCGGCGGCGAGCGCCCCGCGCCCCCGGGGGCCGAGCACGCCGAAGCCGTGGGCGTCGTCCACGATCAGCCAGCAGTCGTGCCGTTCGGCCAGCGCCAGCAATTCGGCCAGCGGGGCGAGGTCGCCGTCCATGCTGAACACGCTGTCGGTGACGATGGCGCGCCGCGCCGCCTTGCTGCCTTCCAGCATGCGTGTCAGCGCGGCGGTGTCGGCGTGGGGGTAGCGGTGCAGTTCGGCACGGGAAAGCAGGGCGCCGTCCACCAGCGAGGCGTGGTTGAGGCGGTCGGCAAAGATGGCGTCGCCGCGCCCGAGCAGCGCCGGGGCCACTCCCAGGTTGGCCATGTAGCCGGTGGACAGATAGAGCGCCGCCTCCATGCCGACGAAGGCCGCCAGGCGCGCCTCCAGTTCGTCATGCACGCGGTAGTGGCCGCTGACCAGATGCGAGGCCCCGGAACCCGCGCCCCAGTGTGCGGCGCCGTCGGCCAGGGCCTGAGCCAGTCGCGGTTCGCCGGCCAGCCCCAGGTAGTCGTTGCTGCAAAAGGCCAGCATCTCGCGTCCGTCCACCACCGCGCGGGGCCCGCAGGGGCTGGCGAGGCTGCGCCGGCTGCGGCGCAGGGCCCGGGCGTCGAGGGCGGCCAGGTCGGCCCGCAGGCGGTCGCGCAGCATGTTCAGGCGAGCGCCGCGTCCAGCGCGGCACGGGCGCCGCGCATCAGGTGGGCGGTTTCGGCTTCGTCCACGATGTAGGGCGGCATGAAATACACCGTGTTGCCGATGGGGCGCAGCAGCACGCCGTGCGCCAGCGCGGCGGCGAAGAAGCGGCGGCCGAAGTCGGCGCCGGCGCCCGCCACGTCGAAGGCGAGGATCATGCCGCGGCTGCGCAGGTGGCGTGCCGCCGGGTGGTTGCCGAAGTGCTCCTCCATCGCCCGGTGCAGGAGTACGGCGCGCTCCTGGTTGGCGGCCAGCACGTCTTCTTCGGCGAAGATCTCCAGGGTGGCGAGCGCGGCGCGGCAGGCCAGCGGGTTGCCGGTGTAGGAGTGGGAATGCAGGAAGCCGCGCGCGGCGTCGTCAGCGTAGAAGGCGGCGTAGACCTCGTCCGTGGACAGCACCAGCGACAGGGGCAGATAGCCGCCGGAGATGCCCTTGGACAGGCACAGGAAGTCCGGCCACACACCGGCCTGCTCGCAGGCGAAGAAGCTGCCGGTGCGCCCGCAGCCCACGGCGATCTCGTCGGCCACCAGATGCACGCGGTAGCGCTCGCACAGGGCGCGCGCCAGGCGCAGGTATTCCGGGTCGTACATGACCATGCCGGCCGCGCCCTGCACCAGCGGTTCGACGATCAGCGCGGCGGTCTCGTCGTGGTGTTCGGCCAGATGCGCCTCCAGCGCGGCCGCCGCGCGGCGGGCCACGTCGGCCGGGGTTTCGCCGGGGGCGGCCAGGCGGGCATCGGGGCAGGGCACGGTGGCGCCGGGCTTGACGAGATCGGCGTAGGCGTCGCGGAAGATGGGCACGTCGGTCACCGCCAGCGCGCCCACGGTCTCGCCGTGGTAGCCGCCGGCCAGGCTGACGAAGCGGTGCTTGCCGGGCTGGCCGTGGTTGCGCCAGTAATGGGCGCTCATCTTCAGGGCGATCTCGGTGGCCGAGGCGCCGTCCGAGGCGTAGAAGGCATGCCCCAGGCGCTGGCCGGTCAGCGCCGCCAGCCGTTCCGAGAGCGCCACCACCGGCTCGTGAGTGAAGCCGGCCAGCAGTACGTGTTCCAGCGTGTCCAGCTGCTCGCGCAGGGCCGCATTGATGCGCGGGTTACAGTGGCCGAACAGGTTCACCCACCAGGAAGAGATGCCATCCAGCAGCCGGTGCCCGTCCGCGTCGATGAGCCACGCACCTTCGCCGTGCGCAATGGCCACCGGCGGCAGGGTTTCGTGGCGCTTCATCTGCGTACACGGGTGCCAGACGGCGGCGAGCGAGCGTTGGAGCAGGTCGGGTTGCGGCATGGGCGGTGGGCGAGGGTGGGGCAAAACCGGGCAATGGTGCGCAATCGCCCCGGTGGTGTCAAACGCCGTGCCCCGTGCGGATGCGCTGCGGGCCGTGCGCTTTTGCTACCATCCAGCAATTCCCCAACCCGCGCACAACACCATGCTTTTCGTCATCTCCCCCGCCAAGGCGCTGGACTACGAAACCCCGCCGACCACCACCCGCCACAGCCAGCCGGATTTCCTCGACCAGGCCGAAGAACTGATCGGCATCCTGCGCGAACTCGCGCCGCAGGACGTGGCGAAGCTGATGGACCTCTCCGACCAGCTCGCCACCCTCAACGTGGCGCGCTACGCCGCCTGGTCCCGCCCCTTCGACACCGCCAACGCCAAGCAGGCGGTGCTGGCCTTCAACGGCGACGTGTATGAGGGCCTGGACGCCGCCAGCCTGGGCGACGACGACCTTTCCTGGGCGCAGGACCATCTGCGCATCCTCTCCGGGCTGTACGGGGTGCTGCGCCCGCTGGATCTGATGCAGGCCTACCGGCTGGAGATGGGCACCCGGCTCGCCAATCCGCGCGGGCGCAACCTGTACGCCTGGTGGGGGAGCCGGATCACCGATGCGCTGCGTGCCACGCTCGCGGCGCAGCGCGAATCGGGCGAACTGCCAGTGCTGGTCAACCTGGCTTCCGAGGAGTACTTCAAGTCCGTCCAGGCCGACAAGCTCGGCGGGCGTGTGGTCACCCCGGTGTTCGAGGACTGGAAGGGCGGGCGCTACAAGATCATCAGCTTCTACGCCAAGCGCGCGCGCGGGCTGATGTGCCGCCACGTCATCCGGCAGCGTGCGATGGATGTCGAGGCCCTGAAGGATTTCGACGCGGAGGGCTATGCCTTCGTCGAGGCCGCCTCGGACGACGACACCCTGGTGTTCCGCCGCCGCCAGGAGTGAGCGCCATGCGCATCAGCCACGCTTTCGACGCGGGCTCCATCGAGGTGGTGGATGCCGCCGACCCGGCCAACATCCGCCTGCGCCTGCGCGCGGACAATGCGGCCGACTTCCGCCAGTGGTTCCATTTCCGCGTCCAGGGCGCGGCGCACACCCCGTTGCGCATGGTGTTCGAGAACGCGGCCGAATCGGCCTACCCGGACTGGCGGGGCTATCGCTGCGTGGCCTCCTACGATCGGCGCGACTGGTTCCGCATCGACGCCACGCGCTATGAAAACGGCCGCCTGGTGGTCGAGCACACTCCGGAGCAGGACAGCATCTACTACGCCTACTTCGAACCCTATTCGCACGAGCGCCATCTGGATCTGCTGGCCTGGGCGGCGCAGCATCCCGGCGCGCGCGTGCGCAACCTGGGCGCCACCGTGGAAGGGCGTGATGTCGACGTGATCGTGGTCGGCGAGCCTGCTCCGCAGCGCCGGCCGGTGTGGATCATCGCCCGCCAGCATCCGGGCGAAACCATGGCGGAGTGGTTCGTCGAAGGGCTGCTGAAGCGCCTGCTGGACCCCGCCGATCCGGTGGCGCGCAAGGCGCGCGAACATGCGCGCTTCCACATCGTCCCGAACATGAACCCGGATGGCGCCATGCACGGGAATCTGCGCACCAATGCGGCCGGGCGCAACCTCAACCGCGAATGGCGTGCGCCGGATCCGCTGGCCGCGCCGGAAGTGGCGTTGACCCGCCAGGCAATGATGGAAAGCGGCTGCGACCTGTTCCTCGACATCCACGGCGACGAGGAAATGCCCTACGTGTTTTTCTCCACGGCGGAAGAGGTGCCCAACTTCACGGCCGAACTGGCCCGCCGGCAGGCGCGCTTCATCGATGCGCTGCTCGCCGCCAGCCCGGATTTCCAGACCGAGCATGGCTATCTGCCGGGGCGTTTCGGCGAGGACTTGCTCACGCTTGCCAGCAAGTGGGTCGCCAACCACTTCGGCTGCGTGTCGCTGACGCTGGAAATGCCCTTCAAGGACAATGCCGCGCTGCCCGACGAAAGGGCAGGCTGGAGCGCAGCGCGCAGCGAACGGTTGGGTGCGGCCATGCTCAACGCCATCCTGGGTCACGTCTCGACACCCGTTTGATGGACGGCGTCCGCCGTTCGGGTGGTTGCGGGGAACTACGACTTCGGTTATAAGTCCGACGTTCTGTGACAACCACTCCCCGAGCATCTCCTGGGATGAACACCGCCAGCGGCCGTCCGACCGAAACCGATACCCGGGCGCTCTACGAGCGCTTCCCGCATCTGCGCCAGATCGATCTGATGTGGGGCAGCAAGGAGTGCCGCCAGTTCATCTTCCGGCTGATGACCGACACGCGCGGCGGCGCCCGCCAGGGCTTCCCGCCCGAGCATGCGATGACCATCATGAGCCTGCTGCTCGAACATGACCGGAACTATCCGGAGTTCGAGTACGACGCCAATGCCGCCTGGGGCAGCGATCCCACGCGGCGCGGCGGCGGACGCTACTGACCCGCCGGCGCGCACCGGCTCCCACGACTTACGGTTTCTGGCCGCCCTTGCGGTGCGTCTTCGGCGGCGGGCGATCCCCGGCCGGCTTGCGCGACGGGCTGCGACGTTCTCCATCCCATGGACGTTTGGCGCCTTCCGTGCGCTCCGCGTACTTGCGCTGGGGGCGTTCGCCGTCGTACTGCCGGGGTGCCGGGCGGGCGCGTTCGCGCGGGGCCTCGCCTTCTCCTTCTGCGAGTGCGCGGATCGCCAGCGGACGCTGGCGCACACGGATGCGCTTGAGTGCGCCGAGCATCTCGCCCTGCAGCCCCTTGGGCAATTCCACCGTGCTGTATTCGTCGAACAGATGGATCTGTCCGATGTAGCGGCCCTCGATGCCGCCTTCGTTGGCGATCGCGCCGACGATTTCCTTCGGCGTCACGCCGTGCTGGCGGCCCACCTCGATGCGGTAGCGCGTCAGCAGACCTTCGGAGAAGGCGCGGCGGCGGGTGAGGATCTCCTCGCGGTTTTCCCGGTTCTCGCGCGGGGCGCGTTCGCGGCGTTCGTCCTGCGGGGCGGTGGCGAGCGCCCAGCCGCGTCCGCTCTCTTCGATGCGCAGCGGGCGTTCACGCGTCGCCAGGGCGGCCAGCGCCGCGGCGATCTGGTGTGGGTCCAGGCCTTCCTCTTCCTCGATGCGGGCGATCACTTCCGCGAAGAAGCTCAGATCCTCCTTCTCCAGCGTCTCGATGATCTGCTGGCGGAACTGCGCCTCGCGGCGGTCGGCCACGGCCTCGCGAGTGGGCAGGGAAATGGCTTCGATGGGCTGCCGGGTGGCGCGCTCGATGGTCTTCAGCATGCGCGTCTCGCGCGGCGCGACGAACAGGATCGCGGTGCCCTGGCGGCCGGCCCGGCCGGTGCGGCCGATGCGGTGCACGTAGGCTTCGGTGTCGTACGGGATGTCGTAGTTGATCACGTGGCTGATGCGCGGCACATCGATGCCGCGCGCGGCCACGTCGGTGGCCACCACGATGTCCAGCGAACCGCCCTTGAGGCGTTCGATGACCTGCTCGCGCAGGCCCTGGGTCATGTCACCGTTGAGCGCGGCGGCCGCGTGCCCGCGCGCTTCCAGGCGGTCGGCGAGTTCCACGGTGGCGGTCTTGGTGCGCACGAAGACGATGGCCGCGTCGAAGTCGTCCTCGACCTCCAGGATGCGTGTCAGCGCGTCCAGCTTGTCCACGCCGCGCACCTGCCAGTAGCGCTGGCGGATCGCCGCCACGGTGCTGGTCGCTGCGCGGATCTTCACCTCGCGCGGTTCGCGCAGGTGCTGGTGCGCGACACGGCGGATGGCCTCCGGCATGGTGGCGGAGAACAGCGCGGTCTGCCGCTCGGCAGGGGTGTGCTCGAGAATCCATTCCACGTCGTCGATGAAGCCCATGCGCAGCATCTCGTCGGCTTCGTCGAGCACCAGGGTGCGCAGTCCGTCCAGGTTCAGGCTGCCGCGTTCCAGGTGGTCCATGATCCGGCCCGGCGTGCCGACGACGACGTGCGCGCCGCGCTTCAACTGGCGAAGCTGCACCACCATGCTCTGTCCGCCGTAGATCGGCAGCACGTGGAAACCCGGCATGTGGTGGGCGTACTTCTGGAAGGCCTCGGCGACCTGGATGGCCAGTTCCCGGGTGGGCGCGAGCACCAGCACCTGCGGGCGGTTGTTGTTCAGATCCAGGCGCGCCAGCGCCGGCAGCGCAAAGGCGGCGGTCTTGCCCGTGCCGGTCTGCGCCTCGCCGAGCAGGTCGTGTCCGGCCAGCAGGTGCGGAATGCACGCGGCCTGGATGGGCGAGGGGGTTTCATAGCCGACCTCGGTCAGCGCGCTGAGCAGGGCGGCGGGCAGATCGAGATCGCGGAAGCTGGCGGTCGGGGCGGTGGTCATCGGGGCGGTCCGGGGGGCGGAGGATGTTTCAGTGTGGCAGAGCGCGGACGGACGATCCATGTCGAAGACCACGCAAAAAGAAAAACGCGGCCGGAGCGGCCGCGTCTTGGCAGGAAACGAAGAGGCGCTTAGATCGCGCGGATGTTCGTGGCCTGCAGGCCCTTCGGGCCGTTCTTGGTTTCGAATTCGACGCGCTGGTTCTCGGCCAGGGTCTTGAAGCCCGAACCTTGAATTTCGCTGAAGTGGGCGAACAGGTCGTCACCGCCGCCTTCCGGGGTGATGAAGCCGAAGCCCTTGGAGTCGTTGAACCACTTGACAGTACCGGTTTGAGTGCTCATGTATGGCGTTCCGTGAAAAAAGAATGGGCGAAATGCCCGGGCGCAGGAACGATCAAGAATCGCGCGAGGGAATTCGAACCGAAACCGTTCAGGGATGAAGGTACTGCCAGAATACCGCTAGGACATACTGCTTGAATCGACCGCAACGCGCACAATACACGGTTTTGCGCGGCTGTGGTGCTTTTTTTGTCCCGCCCCGCCAAGGGGAAGGGCATTCTGCCCGGGTATTGTGGCCCGCTCCGCGTGCGGAGCGGGGCGTGCGGTGGCTCAGTAGGTGAGCACGCGCGGCAGCGTCTTGGCCTGGGCAACCCACTTGGCCACTTCGGCTTCGCTGGGCACGCGGCGGACCAGCTTGCGTTTCTCGTTGGCTTCAGCCAGCGCCACGGTCAGGTTGGCGGCGTTGCGCTGGGCGAGTTCGGGCACGGTGTCCACGCCGGCGGCCTCGAGCAACTCGGAGTACTCTGAACCGACGCCGTCGATGCGGTACAGGTCGACCATGTTGGCGAACTTGAGGATCTGCTTCTCGCTCAGGCCCGCCTTTTCGGCCAGCTGCTTGCGCTGGGCGGGGGTCGCGGAGGCCGCCAGCAGGCCGTCGGTGTCCTTGACGCCGGCCGCGCGCAGCTTGCCGCCGATGACTTCGCCGATGCCTTCCACATCCTCGATCTTTTTGCTTGCCACTTGCACTCTCCCGGTTGACTGAAAAGGGCCGGGCGGCTGCCGCTGCCCGTCCGTGATTTTCATTGTAGCCAGCCATTTCACCGGCATGCGCGGGCGCAGCCGGGAAGCCCTGTCAAAGTATGTGTCTTATTGCACGCCCTAGTGCGCGCGTACGGCTTCGAGCAGTTCCCGCACGGCCTGCACGCGCTGGCGCGGCTGGGGCAGGTTCGCCTTGCGGATCAGGCGGTCCGGTCCGGCCATGCGGGTGTTGCGGTCGCGCTGGAGGAGCAGGATGACCTTGCCGGGGTCGATGGCCGGCTGGGCGCCGAACTGCACGCTGACCTGGGATTCCGAGGCGTCCACCTTGATCACGCCGTAGGGATGCACCACCAGGCGCAGGCGGTGGGTTTCCAGCAGGGCCTGGGTCTGCGGCGGCAGTTCGCCGAAGCGGTCGATCAGCTCTTCCTGCAGCGCGCGCAGATCCTCCTCGTTTTCGCAGTTGGCCAGGCGCTTGTACAGCGTCAGGCGTTCCTGCACGTCGGGGCAGTAATCCGAGGGCAGCAGGGCGGGGATGTGCAGGTTGATTTCGGAAACCACTTCCAGCGGCTGGGAGAGGTCCGGCTCCTTGCCGGCCTGCAGATCCTTCACCGCGCGCTTGAGCATCTCGGTGTACAGGCTGAAGCCGACCTGCTGGATCTCGCCGGACTGGTGCTCGCCCAGCACCTCGCCGGCGCCGCGGATTTCCAGGTCGTGCATGGCCAGGTAGAAACCGGCGCCCAAGTCTTCCATCATGGTGATGGCTTCCAGGCGCTTCTGCGCCTGCGTGGTGGGCTTCGCTTCCGCATCGGTGAGCAGGTAGGCGTAGGCTTGGTGGTGGCTGCGCCCCACGCGGCCGCGCAGCTGGTGCAGCTGGGCGAGGCCGAAGCGGTCGGCGCGGTTGATCAGGATGGTGTTGGCGGTGGGGATGTCGATGCCGGTCTCGATGATGGTCGTGCACAGCAGCAGGTTGGCGCGCTTCTGCGTGAAGTCGCGCATCACGCGCTCCAGTTCGCGCTCCGGCATCTGTCCGTGGCCGACCACGATGCGCGCCTCGGGCAGCATCTCGGCCAGGGTGTTGCGCATGTTCTCGATGGTGTCCACTTCGTTGTGCAGGAAGTACACCTGCCCGCCGCGCTTGAATTCGCGCAGCACTGCCTCGCGCACGATGCCCTTGCTCCAGCGCTGCACGAAGGTCTTGATGGCCAGCCGGCGCGAGGGCGCGGTGGCGATCACCGAGAACTCGCGCATGCCTTCCAGCGCCAGCCCGAGCGTGCGCGGGATGGGCGTGGCGGTGAGGGTGAGGATGTCCACCTCGCTGCGCAGCGCCTTCAGGGCTTCCTTCTGGCGCACGCCGAAGCGGTGCTCCTCGTCGATGATCACCAACCCCAGGCGCTTGAACTTGACGTCCTTCTGAAGCAGGCGGTGGGTGCCGATGAGGATGTCCACCTTGCCTTCGGCCAGCTGCGCCAGCGCCTCGTTCTGCTCCTTGGCGCTGCGGAAGCGCGACAGCTCGGCGACTTTCACCGGCCAGTCGGCGAAGCGGTCGGAGAAGGTCTGCCAGTGCTGCTCGGTGAGCAGGGTGGTGGGACACAGCACGGCCACCTGCTTGCCGTCGGCCACGGCGACGAAGGCCGCGCGCAGGGCCACCTCGGTCTTGCCGAAGCCCACGTCGCCGCACACCAGGCGGTCCATCGGCCGCCCGGTCCGCATGTCGGCGATCACCGCGTCGATGGCGGCCTGCTGGTCGGGTGTGGTCTCGAAGCCGAAGCCTTCGGCGAAGGCGTCCAGGTCGTGCTGCTTGAAGTCGAAGCGGTGGCCGGCGCGGCTGGCGCGCTGGGCGTACAGGGCGAGCAGTTCGGCAGCGGTGTCGCGTACCTGCATGGCGGCCTTTTTCTTGGCCTTTTCCCACTGCCCGGAACCCAGGCGGTGCAGGTCCACGCCTTCCGGGTCGGCGCCGGCGTAGCGGGTGATCACATGCAATTGCGAGACCGGCACGTACAGCTTGTCGCCGCCGTTGTATTCGAGGTGCAGGAACTCGGTGTCGCCCTCGCCGAGGTTCATGTGGATCAGGCCCATGTAGCGGCCCACGCCGTGCGACACGTGCACCACCGGGTCGCCCACCTTGAGTTCGGAGAGATCGCGCAGCCAGCCTTCCATGGTGGTGGCGCGGCGGTTGTCGCGCCTACCTCGGGTGCGCGCGGTGGCGGCGTACAACTCGGCTTCGGTGACCACCGCCACGCTCGCGGCGGGCAAGGCGAAACCGCTGGCCAGCGGCCCCACGCCGAGCACCAGCGGCGCGTCGCCCGCCAGGAAGCCGGCGAAGTCCGCGCTGGGGGCGAAGGGCAGGGCGTACTGCTGGAAGTACTCCGCCATGGTCTCGCGCCGTCCGGGCGAATCGGCGAGCACCAGCACGCGGCCGTCGAAGCCGGCGCAGAAGGCCTTCAGGCGGTGCAGCGGGTCGGTGGCCTTGCCCTCCACGGCCACGGGCGGCAACGCCTCGGCCGGGCCGCTCTCGCCCGTGGCGGGCAGCACGTAGCGCGCGCGCTCCTGCAGGGCGACGAAGAAGGCTTCCTCGCTGAGGAACAGGGCCTCGGGCGGCAGCACCGGGCGGCTGCGGTCGCCCTTCAGCAGATCGTGGCGCGAGCGCGTATCGCGCCAGAACTCGGCGATGGCGGCCGGTACGTCGCGATGCAGCAGCACCGGCGTGTCGGCCGGCAGGTAGTCGAAGATGGTCGCGGTGTCGTCGAAGAACAGCGGCAGGTAGTACTCGATGCCGGCCGGCGCGATGCCGTTGGAAACATCCTTATAGATCGGGCTGCGCGTGGGATCGCCCTCGAAGGTCTCGCGGAAGCGCCCGCGGAACTGCCCGCGGCTCTTTTCGTCGAGCGGGAATTCGCGCGCCGGCAGCAGGCGGATTTCCTTCACCGGGTAGACGGTGCGCTGGGTGTCCGGGTCGAAGGTCTTGATGCTCTCGACCTCGTCGTCGAACAGATCGATGCGGTAGGGCAGCGGGGCGCCCATCGGGTACAGGTCGATCAACCCGCCGCGCACCGAGAATTCGCCCGGGCTGACCACCTGGGTGACGTGGGCGTAGCCCGCCAGGGTCATCTGCGCGCGCAACTGGTCGGCATCCAGGCGCTCGCCCTGCTTCAGAAAGAAGGTGTAGGCCGCCAGGAAGGCCGGCGGCGCCATGCGGTACAGCGCGGTGGATGCCGGCACCAGCACCACGTCGGCCTCGCCGCGCGAGACGGCGTAGAGCGTGGACAGGCGTTCGGAGATCAGATCCTGGTGCGGCGAGAAGGCGTCGTAGGGCAGGGTTTCCCAGTCCGGCAGGGTGTGCAGGCGCAGGGTCGGGGCGATCCAGGCGATTTCCTCGCGCAGGCGCTGGGCGTCGATGGGGTCGGCGGTGACCACCAGCAGGGTGCCGGCGCGTTCGCCCAGCAGTGCCAGCGCCAGGGCATCGCTGGAACCGCTCAGGGCGGGAAGTTCGACGCGCTGGCCGGGGCGGGCGAACGGCAGGGCGGGCAACAGCGCGGCGTGTTGCGGCGATGGGGCGGAACTGGATTCGGCGGAAGACATGGATGTTGCGGGCGCAGCAAGGGCCCGGCATGGGATGCGACGAGGTGCGGGATTATAGGGTAAGCCGGTAGCGCCATTCAGGCGCGGGTGTCGATCAGGCCGCCGGTACGCGCTGGGCGCAGCGCGCTTTCGTCGAAGAGGGCGTAGGCCCCGCCGCTGCGCTCCGCCGAGTTGACCGGGTTGGTGCCGTCTTCCGTGCCGCGTTCGCTGGCGGCCAGTTCCTGGCGGGCCTGGGCGGCCATGCGTGCGGCCTCCGCGGCCACCGCGCGGTCCTGGGAGGAAGGCTCGGCCGGCGCCAGCGCCACGGCGCGGATTTTTTCGGCTTTCCGCAGGGTTTCCTCGGGGGTGCGCCCGGGGGAGGTATCGATGGACACTTCGCCGCCCACCGCGTAGCGCTGGCCGTCGGGGCCGACCTGGTAGGTGTAGGTGGCGCCGCCGCGCGCGATGCCCGCGCCGGCGACCAGGTGGGCCATCTCGTGGGCGCGGACTTCGCGGTCGCGCTCCTTGAGGCGTTCCAGCAGGCGCTGGTCGGCCTCGCTGAGTTCGGCATCCGTTCCCGGCGCCGCGTTTTTCCCGTTCCCGCCGGACTGCCCGGTCTTTTCCGCGTCCTCCTGGCGCGCGCGCGCCTCTCCCTCCGCGCCAAGCGGGGAATCCTTGCTGCCGAATGGCGAGGAATAGGCGGACGAAACCGCGCCGGAGACCTGCATGGGGAAGAAAAGTGTTTCTCGAGTGCAACGCGGGATGTCCTTACCTTAGCCGTATGTGCGCGATCTGAAAAGGACTTTCCCCTGTTTCGGGCAGCCTCCGCGAATGTATCGAAAATCGAAAATGGCTTAATGAGATAGATTCTCAACTATAATTCCCCGCGTTGATGCTTCGTTCCACCCCGCAGGAGACCTCGATGACGACCTACAACAACTCCATCGTCGGCGAATACCGTGGCCTTGTCGGCCGCCTGGGCAGCGTGCAGCGCCGTTGCAGCGATCTGATCGCGGAGCAGGCCGCCGAGATCGAGCGCCTGGGCGCGGAGATCATCCGCCTGCGCGGCGAACTCATCGCCCGCGATACCGCGCTGGCGCTGGCCCGCGAGGAGCGCGCCGAACTGGAGGCCGCCATTCCCGGCCTGCCGCGCCGGCTGGCGCTGGCGCGCCGCGTCGAAGCGCTGGTGGAGCGCGTGCAGGATCTGATGCGCGAACCGCGCAACCGCCCGCGCACGCCGCGCGTCGAGCGGCTGGCCGATCTGCGCAGCAAGGCCGTGTTGTGCGTCGGCAGCAACGCACCGGAGATCGGCGCCGCACGGCGCATGGTGGAGCGCGCCGGCGGTGCGTTCATGCTGCATGCGCTGGACGGCGAGCAGGGCAATCACGACCCCGAGGTGCTGGAAGCCAGCCTGGTGGCCGCTGATCTGGTGATCTGCCAGACCGGCTGCGTGGGCCACGATGCCTATTGGCGGGTGCAGGACCACTGCCGGCGTACCGGCAAGCAATGCGTACTGGTCGGCAAGGAAGCGCCCCAGCACGTCCATACCGGCTGAGGCCTCTCGCGACGTTCCCCCGCATGGGGTGGAGTGCTATGATCCGCGGGCCTTCCGCCGCACGCCACCCCCGACATGATCGTTCGCCCGCTGCACCACTGGTTCCGTCTCCTTTTCGTCTGGCGGGGTTCGGTGCTGCCGCAGATCATCGGCCGGCTCGGGCTGATCCTCGCGGTGTCGGTGCTCAGTGTGCTGTGCCGCGAGTGGTGGATGACGCACTATCCCGAGTCGGCGCTGAGCATTCCGCCCTTCACGCTGATGGGCATCGCCCTGGCGATCTTCCTGGGGTTCCGCAATTCCGTCAGCTACGAGCGCTTCTGGGAAGCCCGCAAACAGTGGGGCATGCTGCTGATCGTCGCGCGCAACCTGATCAGCAAGCTCTGCGCGACCCTGCCCGGCGAAGCCCATGCCACGCTGCGCCACGAGTTCACGCGTGCGGTGGCGGGTTTTGCCTATGCGCTCAAGCACCAGTTGCGCTTCACCGATCCGGCGGATGACCTGAACCGGCGGCTCGATCCGGCCATGCTGGCGGAAACCGGCGGCAAGCGCTTTCCCGCGCAGGCCGTGCTGCGCGTGCTGAACCAGCGCCTTGCCGGCCTGCGCCGCGAGGGTGCCCTGAGCGACATGGAGTGGCTGGCGCTGACGCGCGACCTCGACCTCCTCGGCGAAGTGGCCGGCTCCTGCGAGCGCATCGCCAACACGCCCATCCCCTACACCTACCGGGTGCTGATGAACCGCACCATCATCGGCTACTGCCTGATGCTGCCGATCGGCCTGACCACCACGCTGGGCTGGCTGACGCTGCTGATTTCCACCTTCGTCGCGTATACCTTCCTGGCAGTGGAGGTCGTGGGGGAGCAGCTGGAAGAGCCCTTCGGCACCGAGGCCAACGATCTGGCGCTCGATTCGCTGTGCCACAACATCGAGTTCGTCACCTGCGAACTGAGCGGGCTGGAGCCGCTGAGCGCGCCGCCGCAGGCACGGGATTTCGTGCTGACCTGAAACCTTGCCCGGTGCCGGGCGCTCAGCCCGGTGCGTGCGGCAAACCCGTGCGCCCTGGCGCATCCGCAGCGAGACGGGAATCGTCCCCGAACCACTTGGCCAGATGATCGAGCATCGCGCGCAGCAATGCGGGCTGGTATTCACGTGAGGCATACAGCGCGTGGATGCCCAGCAACTGCGGCGTCTCGCCGGGCAGCAGGGCCACCAGTTCGCCGCTGGCGATCCACGGCGCGGCGGAGTAGGCCGGCTGCATGACGATGCCGGCGCCGGCCAGCGCGGCGTGCAGCAGCACCAGCGAATCGTTGGCGCTCAGATTGCCGCCCACCGGCACACCCACCGTGCCGCCCGCACGGCGGAAATGCCACAGGCTCCTGCCGAAGTAGGCGTAGGTCAGGCAGTTGTGCTCGGCCAGATCCTCCGCGCGCCGGGGCGTGCCGTGGCGGCGCAAATAGTCGGGCGAAGCGCAGACTACCGATGGGCAGTCGCCGATGCGCCGGGCGATCAGGCCAGGCTCCAGATGGTTGGTGATGCGGATGGCCAGATCGATGCGTTCGCCCACCAGATTCACCGCCTGATAATCCACCTGCAGGACCACGGCCGTTTCCGGATGGCGCTGCAGGAAGCGCGCGACCGCCGTGGCCAGCGTGGCCTGGGCGAGCGAGGGCGCGCAGGCGATGCGCAGGATGCCGCGCAGCGTGCTTCCACCGTGCTCCCCGGCGCTGGGCACCTGCTCGGCCAGGGCGAGCATCTCCCGGCAACGCGCCAGCGTGGCTTCGCCGGCCGCCGTCAGGCCAATGCGCCGCGTACTGCGGTGGAATAGGCGCGCACCCGCCCAGCTTTCCATCTCCGCCAGGTGGCGGGTGACCATGGCGCGCGACATGTCGAGCAGTTCGGCGGCCTTGGTCAGGCTGCCGCGCTCGGCGATGGCGACGAATACCTGCGCGGCGCGGATGCGATCCATGATTTGATCGAATAAGGAAACAATGAATTTTAGATTGGCGTGTTTTTCGCGCAAGTCGATTTTTCTAAAATTCCTTCACCGCATCACCCGGCTCCGAGAGAACCTCATGAATCGCCGCCATGCAGCGCCGCTATCCGCAGCTTGGCGACCCCGCGTCGCTGGAACTGTCCACCAAGGTCATCCAGGGCGAATTGAAGTGGCCGCAGCAGATGCACCTGCCGCCGGCCGTAAGCCTCCGCCCGGCGGCGAAACACGAGAGAAATGGACAATGAACACCCTGCACTACATCTTCGACCCGCTCTGCGGCTGGTGCTACGCCGCCGCACCGCTGCTGAGCGCGGCGGCCGGGGTGGACGGCCTGCGCATCGCCCTGCACGGCGGCGGCATGATGACCGGCACCAACCGCCGGCAGATCACCCCGCAATGGCGCGAATACGTCCTGCCCCACGACCGGCGCATCGCCGAGCTCACCGGCCAGCCGTTCGGCAATGCCTATATCGACGGACTGCTGCGCGACAACGGCGCGCTGCTGGATTCGGCGCCGCCCACCACCGCCATCCTGGCCGCACAAGCGCTCGAGGGGCAGGGGCTGGCGATGCTGCACCGTGTGCAGAGCGCCCATTACGTCGAGGGCCGCCGCATCGCCGACCCCGCCGTGCTGCACGAACTGGCGGTCGAGCTCGGCCTGGATGCGGAGGATTTCGAAGCGCGCTATGCAGAACTGGCCGGCGAGCCCACCGGGCGGTACATCGAGGACAGCCGCCGCTGGCTGGCGCGCGTGGGCGGGCAGGGCTTCCCGACCCTGGCGCTGGAGTCGCCGCAAGGCACGCTGGCACATATCGATACCGGACTCTGGCTAGGCCGGGCCGAGGCGTTCGCTGTCCTCATCTCCGGCGCCATTGGGCAGGCGGGGAACACATAGCAGAACGCCCCGTTGCCGGGGCGTTCTTCAAGCCATGAGGAAGCGCTGCTTACTGCACGCGGATTTCCACGCGGCGGGCCTCGGCCGCGTCGCCGTCGCCCAGGGTCACGGCCGGGCGGCGCAGCTGCACCCGCTCGGCGGGGGCGCCGGCGGCAACCAGCGCCTGGCCGACGGCCACCGCGCGGTCGCGGGCAATCGCCGCATTGGCCTCGGCGCTGCCGCTTTCATCGTGGAAGCCGGAGATCAGCGCCACCGTTTCAGAACGGCTGCCCAGTTCGGCGACGATGCGCTCGAGCTCCACCGTGGTATCGGCGGGCAGGGAGGAAGAGCCGGTGTCGAAGTAGATCTTCAACAGCGCTTCGCCGACTTCGGCGGTCTCGACGAACTCGACTTCGACCACCGCGATTCCGGCAGCTTCCACGCTGGCTTCCTGCACGGCGCCGGCCGGCGCCGGATTCTGGCCACGCAGGGAATACACCCCCAGCCCGATGACGAAGGCGATGACCAGCGCGATGACGCCGAACAGTACCCCGATGACCACGTTGAGTTCGCCGTCTTCCTGATCGAACATGCTTTCTCTCCCGAATGTCACGATTGCGATGAATGAATCGCCCGGGATTCTAACCGATGCATGCGTACAGGATTCACCGAGCATCGTGTCTTCACGTTGCACATATGCTCACCTGGCGTCGGTGGATCATGATGCGCGCGGGAGGCACCGGCCGGCATGCGGAGCGGCAGCGCGCCACGTTCCGCGGCGCCGTCCGGGTGCCTCCGCACGCGCGCCTACTGCCGGTAGGTGAGCGTCAGCATGGCGCTGCGCGGCGTGCCGTACCAGTTGTTGCAGCAGGTATCGCCGATGTTCTCGTAATACTTGCGGTCGAACAGGTTGTTGACGTTGAGCGCCAGCGTCCACTTCGGGTCCAGGCGGTACTGCACCATGGCGTTGAGCACCGCGTAGCCGCCCTCGCGGAAGTCGTAGGCCCGGTCGACGCCGTTGAGGGTGGCGGTGCCGCTGACCAGGGTCTTGCTCTGCACGTGCGCGCTGCCGCCCACCTTCCAGCGCGACCATTCGCCCGGCAGCGTGTAAGCCGTGGACAGCTTGAGCAGATGGCGCGGCGTGATGGTGCTGAAGGTGCTGCCGGCCTTCTCGTCGCGTGTGCGGTTGTAGGTATAGCCCAGCGCGGCCTGCCAGCCGGGCAGCAGTTCGCCGCCGATCTCCACGTCCACGCCGCGGCTGGTGACCTTGCCCTGCGGCAGATAGCAGCAGTTGCCCGAATAGGCGTGGTAGTTGGCGGGGTAGCGGGTGTCGAGCAGCGCCGTGCCGGTGCGCTCGACGTTGAACACGCTCAGCGTGGCATTGAGGCGCCCGCCGTACAGTTCGCCCTTCAGGCCGGCCTCGTAGCTCTTGCCCTTGATGGGCTCCAGAGAGCCGCTGCCCGGCGGCGGGCCGTAGAGCATCAGCGATTGCGGCTTGTAGATGCCGGCATAGCTCAGGTAGGCAGACCAGTTGTCGTTCAGATCGTAGATCACGCCGCCGTAGGGGGTGATCTTGGTGCCGAGGCTGAACGGCAAGTCGGAGGTGGTGGTCCAGGGCGCCGAAGCCGAGGGTGCGGAGGAAATGCGCTGATCGAACTCGTAGCGGCTGGCGCGGGCGCCGGCGACCACGTGCAGGCGGTCGGTGGGATGCAGGCGCAGCACCGCGTAGCCGCCGACCTGTTCCTGGCCCCAGGGGCCGTAGCGGGTGTGGTAGCGCTGGGAAACGTCGTGGTCCGGATTCCATGCATCGCCGCCGCCGGGCACGTAGGCCGGGTCGCTCCAGTGGCCGGCGAAGGTGGCGGCGATCCAGCGGCTCTTCACGCGCTGCCAGTCCGCGCCCAGCAGCAGTTCGTGGGTACGGCCGAACAGCTCGAAGTTGCCGCTGAGGTTGAGGTCGACCAGATCCTGGCGGTTTTCGTACTCGTAGTGGCCACCGGCCCAGACGCCCAGCCCGGTGGCGGGATCGACCGGACCGCCGACGAAGGCGGTATTGGCTTCCGTGTCGGTCTCGCTGTGGGTCAGGTTGAGCTTGAGCGCCCAGCCGTTGGCGAAGGTATGGGCGAACTGGGCGAAGACTTCGCTTTCGTCGCTGTCCTTGTAGGCCCAGGGCTGGGTCAGGCTGGCGCTGCGCTTGAGGTCGAGCGCGCGGCCATCGGCGTAGCGCGGCAGGCCCGAGCCGCCGCCGGTCTCGTTGCGGCGGTTGAAGCTGCCGCCCAGCGTGAACAGCGTGCGGTCGCCCAGGTCGGCCTCGATGACGCCGTAGAAGGCCGGGCGTTCGGTGCTGCGGTGGTCCAGGTGGTAATCGCGGTTCTCGTAGAGCACCACGGCACGGCCGCGGATGCGGCCGTCTTCGGTCAAGGGGCGGCTGAAGTCCGCCACCGCGCGGTAGTGGTCCCAACTGCCGGCGGACAGTTCCAGCACGGTCTGCGCTTCGGCCAGCGGTTTCTTGCGCGCCAGGTTGATGATGCCGCCGGGGTCGCCCATGCCGCCGAGCAGGCCGGAGGCACCGCGCATGGCTTCCACGCGGTCGTAGAACGCCAGGTCCTGCAACGGACTGTAGGTGTAGGCGCCGAGCGCCAGCGGGGCGCCGCCGTCCACCTGCATCGAGGTGATCTGGAAGCCGCGCGAGTAGAAGTTGAAGGAGTTGTCGTTCATCCGGTTCACGGTGACGCCGGGCATCAGCTTCAGCGCGTCGTTGATGTCCACCAGCTTCTGGTCGTCGATCTGCGCGCGGGTGACCACGGAAACCGACTGCGGAATCTCGCGGAAGGCCATGTCGGTCTTCGAGGCGATGCTGGTCACCCGGCTGGTGTAGGAAGCACTGTCTTCCGTGGTGCCGTCTCCGGCTCGCCGCGCGAGGACGCGCACCGCCGCCAGCCGGGTGGGCGCGTCGGCATTGCCGGAGACCGGCGCGCGGCGCAGCAGGTAGCCGCCGCCGGGTTGGGGCACGGCTTCCAGTCCGCTCTGGCGGAGCAGTTCATGCAGCGCGGCGGCCGTGGTGTAGCGGCCTTGCAGGCCGGGGCTCTGGCGGTCGGCGGTAAGCTCGGTGGAAAAGGACAGCAGCAGGCCGCTTTCCACGCCGAAGCGGTTCAGCACGTCGGTGAGGCTGCCGGCCGGGATGGCGTAGGCGCGGCTTTCCTCCTGTTGGGCGTGCAGGGCGGCAGCAGGCAGCAGCGCGGAGGCCAGGGCCGCGCCCAGCGCTGCGCGGCGCAGCGCACGGGCCAGTGCATGCATGCGCAGGTGGGAGGAGTGGAGGGCGGCGCCGCCGGAACGCGCGGGTTGCTTCATGAAATTCCCCTTTCGTGGATGGGCAGGAAAACGAAGGTCTCGTTATCCATGCCCCGCGAAAACGGAATCGGGATCACCCGCGTTCAAAAAAACCATGCAGCCTCGCATCGGCGCTTTCCGGCCGGCATCGTCCGTGCCGTGCTCAGGCCGGCGACAGGCGCGTTTCCACGTTCCCCCACCAACGCTTGCGCCGTTCCAGCCTCACCGGCAGCGCGGCCGCCAGCAGGTCGAGCACGGCCTCGGGGTCGGCCAGCGGATAGGTGCCGCTGACCTTCAGGTGTGCCAGCGCCGGATCACAGCGCAGCGCGCGGCCGGTGAGGCGGGCCAGTTCGGCGGTGAACGCGGGCAGGGGCATGTCCTCGGCCACCAGGATGCCGCGCGTCCACGCGGCGTCCTTCTCCCGGGCGGCCGTGGCCGGCTGCACGGCATGGGTGGTGAAGCGCGTCTGCTGGCCGGCGGGAAGCAGGACGGGGGCGGCCTGCTCCCCGTTTGCGGGTTCGATGGCGACCGTGCCAGCATGGACGGCCACGCGGGTTTCCGCTTCGTCCGCACCGGTGCGGACGATGTAGCGCGTACCCAGCGCGCGGGCTCGGCCCTGCGGGGTGTCGACGAAGAACGGGCGTCCTTGCGGGTCGGGCGCGGTGACGATGTGGATCTCGCCCTGATGCAGCACCAGCCGCCGGATTTGCCCGTCAAAGCGCAGGTCCAGCGCGGTATCGACGTTGAGATCGATCCGGCTGCCATCCTCCAGCGCGATCTGCCGGCGTTCGCCGCGCCCGGTGCGCAGGTCGGCGGTCAGCGCCGGCAGATGGCGGGATTCCGCCACCAGCCAGGCGCCGCCGCCGGCGCCGAGCAGCAGCGCGAGCGCCTTTAGCGCGCGCCGGCGCGATGCGCGCGGCGCCAGCGCCGCATGGGCCAGTGTGGGCGGAAGCTGGCGCAGGCTGGCGCCGAAGGCTTCGATGCGTTCCCAGGCCTGGCGATGCTCGGCGGAAGTGTCGTACCAGCGCTGCCAGCGCACGCGCAGTTCCGCGTCGTCGCCGCCGGCCTGCAGCTCGACCAGCCACAGCGCGGCTTCCAGGCGGATGTCCTGCGCGCTGCCGGCGCGCCGCGCCTCAGTCGGCACCGGCGAAGCAGCATGCCACCAATGCCTTGGCGACGTAGCGTTTCACGGTAGGCACGGAAACACCCAGGCGGGCGGCGATTTCGGCCTGCGGCAGGCCATCCAGCTGGGAGAGCAGAAAGGCGCGGCGCACCAGCGGGCCGAGCGCATCAAGCTGGCGGTCGATGGCGATCAGGGTTTCCAGGATCAGCGCGCGCGCCTCGGGCGAGGGCGCCTCGGCTTCCGGCAGGCGGGCCAGGGTTTCCAGCCAGGCCTGTTCGATCTTCTGGCGGCGGAAATGATTGGCGACCAGCCCCTTGGCGATGGTGGTCAGAAAGGCGCGCGGCTCCTGCGGGCGAACCGGCTCCTCGCGGTCGAGCAGGCGCACGAAGGTGTCGTGCGCCAGATCCGCCGCACGCTCCGAGCACCCCAGCTTCTTGCGCAGCCAGGCCTGCAGCCAGTGGTGGTGGTCGGCGTACAGATCGGCGACGGGATGGACGGCAGACACAAGAGGCTCCGGGAAAACCGTTGGCTGTCCATAGGGCAGCTCGTTACTGATAACGGTTCTTATTCTGATATGTCGGAATTGTCCCCGTCAATCGCTTTCTCAGGCCGGAGACTCCCCTGCTGGCAGTTCCGGGCAGCCGGAATCCCGCCGCAATGCGGCTATACCCAGTTTTCCAGCATCAACGGCGCTTCGTTCAGTCCGTATACATTGAGCCGAGGAATGCCAGCCGGGCGGTGCCGGTCTGGCCGGAGAGCGGATCGCGACCAGATGGGCGGGGTTGGGTGATGCAGTGAAAAACGGCGCCTGGGCCGGCGCCGTCTGATTGTGCCGCCCTGACGAAATCAGAAGCTGTACTTGGCGGTCAGCACGAAGTTGCGCGGCTCGCCGAAGAGGTTGGCGTTGTCCGGGTAGCCGATCGCCCGGTAGTACTCCTTGTCGAAGACGTTGTGGATGTTCAACTGGAAGTCCAGGTTTTTGGCCGGGCTGTAGCCGGCCATCAGATTGACGATGCCGTAGCCGCTCTGCCGCACGGTGGCGTAGCCGGTGATGGTTCTCTTGGTTGCGCTCTGGATGCGCACCGAGGCGCCGACACGCCAATCCTTGAAGCGGCCGGGGAGCTTGTACAGGGTGGACAGCGTCAGCAGGCGGTGCGGGATATTGGTGCCGAAGTCGTCGCCGGCATTGCCATTCACTGAATCCTCGACGTATTCCGCCTGCTGGTAGGTGTAGCCGGCGAAGGCGCGCCAGTTGTCGGTGAGATTGCCCGATACCTCCAGTTCGATGCCGCGGCTGCGGACTTCGCCTGCTGCGGAATAGCATTCCGGCAGGGCAGGGCAGCTCGCGGCCGGCAGACTTTCCGGCAGATTCTTTTGGTTGATCTGGAAGAGCGCCGCACTGGCGTTCAATCTGCCTTGCAGGTATTCCCCTTTGATGCCCAGTTCATGGTTGGTGCCTTCCACCGGGTCCAGCAGGCTCCCTCTGGCGGAGGAGTAGTTCTGCGGGTTGAAGATGCCGGTGACCGAGCCGTAGAGGGTGTGCTGCGTGTCCACGTCATAGCTCAGCGCAAGATAGGGTGTGAACTCGGCGTTCGCCTCGGAGGCCGCGTTGCCGATCCAGGTGCCGCTCTTGAGCGTCTCGTCCAGTTCGTACCAGCTCAGCCGGCCGCCGACAAAGAGATTCAGCGGATCGCCGAGGCTGAATTTCGCTGTCGCATAGGCGCCGTACTGCACCTCTTCCGCATCCCTGCTCCAGAGATCGTCGATGCTGGCCTTGGGTGGATCAATCGTGTTCTGCCAGTTCGACGGATCGAAGCCGTAGCTGTAGGCGCCGGGCCATCCGCCCGGGCCGTCATCGGAAACGTTGCGCCGGTAGTTGGCGCCCATGGCCAGTTGATGCTCGCGGCCGAAGAGGGCGAAGGGGCCGGTTGCGCGGAGATCAATCGAAGTCTGCTTGTGGTGGTAGTCGTACTTGCCGACGTTGTAGGTGAAGGTATCCGCCGCATCGCGCCAGATCAGCGAGGTGCCCAGCATGTCCAGCTTGCTGTCGAGGTAGGTGCCCTTCAGCGAGACGCTCCAGTCGTTGGCGAAGGTGTGCTTGAGTTCTCCGAAGACGTTGGTGTTTTCCTTGTTCCAGTAGGACCATGACGGGCTGGCGCGGACGGAGCGCTTGAAGTCGTAGAAACTGCCGTCGCTGCGCGTGGGCAGGCCGTTCCAGTCGGCGCCGGGGTTGTCCTCCTTGTTGTGGTAGGCGCCCAGTGTCAGCAGGGTCCGGTCGGTCAGGTCCGCTTCCAGGGTGCCGTAGAAGAGCTGGCGCTCGTGGCTGTAGCCCTTGGTGAAGGTATCGCTGTCCTGCAGCGAGACGACGGCGCGGGCACGCAGGGTCTTGGCTTCGTTCAGCGGGCCGCCGATGTCCAGGGTGCCGAGGTAGTTGTCCCAGCGGCCGGCCGAGGCGGATACCGAGGCCTGCCGCGTATCGGTGGGGCGCTTGCGCACAAGGTTGATGGAGGCGGAGGGGTTGCCGCTGCCTTCGAGCAGGCCGGTGGCGCCGCGCACCACTTCCACCCTGTCGTACATCGCCAGGCTGGCCGAACCCAGGGTGTCCGTGTCATGGCCGATGGCGAGTCCGTCCACCATGATGTTGGTCACGTCGAAACCGCGGGCGCTGTAGGTGCTGCGCTCGCCGGCGGTGGCCAGGATGGTGAGGCCGGTGGTGTAGGCCAGCGCATCTTCCACGGTGGTCATGCCGCTGTCCTCGATGCGGTCGCGGGTGACGACGCTGACCGATTGCGGCGTTTCACGCATGGAAAGGCTGAGCGGGGTGGCGGTATTCATCGCGCGGGTGGTGTAGCTGCCGCTGCCTTCCGTGGTGCCGCTGCGCTCCGCCGCGGCAGTGACCGTCACCGGCGCCAACCGGGTATCCGCGTCCGGAGTGGGCTTGGGGGCCACACGCAGCACGTAGGTGCCATTGGCGCGCTCCACGGCCTCCAGCCCGCTGCCGGCGAGCAGGCTGGCCAGTCCGCTGGCGGCGGTATGCGTGCCGCTCAGGCCGGCGGTGCGCAGCCCTTCGACCAGCCGCGCATCGACCTGCACGGAAACGCCGGCGCTGGCGGCGAAGCGGGTCAGCGCCTCGGCCAGCGGGCCGGCGGGGATGCTGTAGCTTTGCTGAACCGGCGGGGCGCCATTCGCCGACCAGGCGGAAGCGGGCAGGCCGCAGGTGGCGGCAAGCGCCATGCCCAGCAGCAGTGTGCTCAGCCTCAGGCGCCGGACGGGCGCCTCGGCGGCCTGGGGCGGCTGGGTGTTGCGGCCAGTGGATCTGCGGGGAAGACGGGCATTGCGGGGCATGGATGCGTTCCTTTCGTGAAGTCGTGCCGAGCGGCTACATCGGCAATGACACGCGAACTCGCGAAAGGGGACGTGCGCCGGAAATTTTTGTCGTTCAGCCCCGGGGCGCCACGATGCCGACCCACCAGCGGGTGCGGTACACCACGCTGACCGGCAGGGTGTCGGGCAGGGCGGCCAGCGTGGCATCGATGTTGTCGAGCTGGAAGGCGCCGGTGATGCGCAGGTCGGCCACCGCCGGGTCGCAGCGCAGGATGCCGGGGCGGTGGCGGCCGAGTTCGGCGGCAAAATCCGCCAGCCGCAGGTTGTCCGCCACCAGCAGGCCGCGCGACCAGTCGCCGGTGTGCGTGGCGGCGGCCTCGACCTTGCCGATGGCAGCGGCGCCGAAGCGGGCTTGTTCGCCGGCCTGCACGACGAGCGTGGCGGCCGAGGCATGGCGCGGTGCAACTTCGACCGCGCCTTCGAGCACGGTGAGGTGAGTATTGCCCGCCGCCGCGCCGCCTTCGGTGCGCACCACGAAACGCGTGCCGAGCGCGCGCAGGCGGCCGTGCGTGGTGCGCACGGTGAAGGGGCGGGGAGGCGTGCGGGCGTGATCGGGCGCGGTTTCGATCAGGATCTCGCCATCGTGCAGGCGGATTTCGCGGCGATCCTCGCCATAGGCGATGTCGACGGCGGTGGCGGTGTTCAGATGCAGGATGCCGCCATCGTCCAGCACCAGGCGGCGGCGCTCGCCCGTGGCGGTGTGCTGGGCGGCGGTCAACTGGCCGACCAGGCCATCGTCCCATGCGCGCCAGGTGGCGTAAGCGACCGGGGCGGCGGTAAGGAGCGCGAGCAGCGTCTTGGCGAACTGCCGCCGCCCGCCGCGATCGCTGCGGCCCAGCACGGCCATGCCCGCGCCACCGGGCAGGCCGCCCAGCATGCCGGCCAGCCGCTCGGCGCGCTGCCAGGCCTGTTCGTGCTCCGGCGCCTCGGCGCGCCAGCGCTGACAGGCCGCCAGATCGGCGGGGCCGGCTTCGCCGGAATGGATCAGCGCCAGCCAGCCGGCGGCGGCGCGCGCGACCTCGCGGGTGAGCGGCTGGCCGCTCATTCGAGGCTCATCAGGCATTCTTCGAAAGCCTGCGCCATGTAGCGTTTGACGGTGCGCACGGTGACCCCCAGGCGTTCGCCGATCTCGGCATAGCCCAGGCCTTCGAGCTGGGACAGCAGGAAGGCGGTGCGGACCTTGTGCGGTAGCGCGTTGAGCAGGGCATCGACTTCGTTGAGGGTGTGGAGGATGAGCAGCTGTTCTTCCGGCGACGGCGCGACGGGCTCGGGCATCTGCGCCAGCGCGGCCAGCCAGGCGTCTTCCAGCGTCTGGCGGCGATAGTGGTTGGCGACCAGCCGGCCGGCCACGGTGACCAGGTAGGCACGCGGTTCGCGCAGGATCTCCGGTTGCGCGCTGGCCTGCGTCCTGAGCACGCGCTCGAAGGTGTCCTGCACCAGATCCGCGGCGCGCTGCGAGCAGCCGAGCTTCTTGCGCAGCCAGTTCTTCAACCAGCCATGGTGATCGACGTAGAGCTTGGCGACGGGATGGGCAGGGACGGACACGGAATGCTCCGGAAGACGGAAGCCACTGGTGGGCTGCCCATCACGGGCAGCTAGCTATCGAGAATAATTCTTATTGTGGATTGCGCTGCTTCCGGCGTCAATCGCGTGCCGGCCATGTATGGGGCCGCCGCTTCCGCGAGCGCCGCGGCCCCACGCCATTGCGCGACGCGTCAGAACGCGTAGCGCAGATTCAGATAGGCGCTGCGCGGTGCGCCGTACCAGCCGCTGACGTTGATGTCGGTGTAGTAGGTTTTGTCGAAGGCGTTGTTGACGTTGAGCGTGGCGGTGAGGTCGCGGGTGATCTCGTACTGCGCCATCAGATCCACCAGCGCCAGGCTGCCTTGCCGGTAGCCGTGATTGCGTTCGCTGTGGATGCCGTTCTGCCAGCGCAGGTTGGCGCCCAGCGTCAGTTGCGGCAGCAGGCGATAGCTGGTGAACAGCTTGAACGTCCTGCTCGGCAGATAGGTGAGCCGCGCCTTGCCTTCCGCGTCCCTGAGCCTGGCGTGGCTGTAGCCGCCGCTGATCTGCCAGTCGGGCGTCAACTGGCCGGCCACCTCCAGTTCCAAGCCGGTGGTCTTGGTGCCGTCGATGCCTTCGTACACATATTCCCCGGTGGGGCCGAAATTGACCGTGCCGCCGGGGCCGGGCACGTATTCGGGCACGTTGTCCTTCTTGGTGCGATACACGGCGGCGGAAAGGTTCAGCCTGTCGTCGAAGAAGGCGAGCTTGAGGCCGGCCTCCAGGTTGGAGCCTTCGGCGGGGTCGAGCAGGTTGCCGCTGGCGTCGGAACGGGTGGATGGCTGGAAGATGTCCGTGTAGCTGCCGTAGACGGAAAGGCTGTCGGTCAGGTCGACCACGATGCCGGCGTAGGGCGTAAGCACGGAGGATTCCTCGTTCGTCCGTCCGCGCGTGGTGACGCCGGCTGCGTTGTAGCGGTCGGTACGGGTCTTCCAGTTGCTCAGGCGGCTGCCGAGGATGACGTGGACCTTGTCGAACGGATTCAGCCGGGTGGCGGCGTACAGGCCGCTCTGCTCGTCGTGGAAGGAATAGCCGCTGCCGTCCGGGCTCAGACCCTGGCGAGGGAAGTTTCCCGTGCGGATGACATCGAAGGCATTGGAGATGACGTCGTAGAACTCGTCGTAGTTCTTGCCATTCTCCTTACCGCGCATGTAGCTGGCGCCGACGACCAGTTCGTGGCTGCGGCCGAACAACTGATACGGCCCGTTGGCATGCAGGGAGATCGAATCCTGCCTGGGTTTGCCGGCCCAGCGGAAGGCCAGCAGCCCGGCGTCGCCGCTCGGTTCCAGATCGACCAGGGACGGCAATACCATGTCGTACTTGCGACGGATGTGTTCCAGGTCGAGGCGCAGACGCCAGTCGTTGTCGAAATAGTGCTCCAGGGTGGAGAACAGGTTCAGGTTCTCGCGCGTGGTCGAAGCCCAGTCGGCGGACAGGTTGGTGCCGTGGGAGAAGCCGGTGCGGCTGCCGTCGGCGAAGAACAGCGGCGCGCCGGAGTAGGCATCGCCCGCGCCGCTGGTCTTGTGCTTCTGGTACTCGATGCCCAGCGAGAGGATGGTGCTGGGCGTCAAATCGGCCTCGACGATGCCGTACAGGACTTCCTTCTCCATGTTCACGCGATCGACGAAGGTGTCGTTGGTCTGATAGCCCCCGACCAGGCGCCCGCGAACGCTGCCGGCTTCGTTGAGCGCGCCGCTGACGTCGACCTCGGCGCGGTAGAGGTCCCATGAACCGTAGCGCACGGCGGCATGCGCCTGGAAATCGCGCGTGGGCAGCTTGCGGACCAGATTGACGGCGCCGGAGGGTTCGCCGATGCCGTTGAGCAGGCCGCTGGCGCCGCGCACGATCTCGGCCCGGTCGTACACCACCGTGTCGGCGATGTCGTCCTGGAAGCCGAAGCGGGTCGAGCGGGGCACGCCGTTGACCTGGTAGTTCTCGAGAGGAAAGCCGCGCGAATACATCTGGTTCATGTCCGCGCCCGGGACGTTGGTGTTGTGGAAATGGATGCCGACGGTCTGGTCGAGCACCTTGGCCACTTCGTCCAGGCTCTGGTCTTCCATGCGCTTGCGGGTCACCACGGTGACCGACTGCGGCGTCTCGCGCAGCGACAGATCCAGCTTGGTGGCGGTGTTGGTCAGGTTGGTGGTGTAGGAGCCGGAGCCCTCGGTGGCAGCGATCACCCGTACTGGCGCCAGCACCGCTTCGCCCGCCGGGGCTGGCAACCGGTACAGCGTGTAGCCTCCTTCTCCCCGGGGCTGTGCCGCCAGGCCGCTGCCGGCGAGCACCCGGCGCAGGCCTTCCTCGCCGGTGTAGTCGCCGCTCAGCCCCGGGCTGCGCAGGCCGGTGACCAGCGCGGGATCGAAGGACAGCGCGATCCCCGCGCTGGCGGCGAAGCGGGTCAGCACGTCTTCCAGCGTGCCGGCGGCGATGGCGTAGCGCTGGCGGATTTCCTGCGGAGTGTCCTGCGCGTGGAGCGGCGCACCCGGCAGGGCGGCGAGCAGCAGCGCGATGGCGAGGGCCGCGGGGCTGCGGCGGGGGGCGTGGCGGTTCGGCACGGTTTCGTCCTTTCGTGGCGTAGGTGGATGGATCCCACAGAACACGACGAACGAAGCGGGAAAAGGTATCAGCCGGGCTGCCCCTTATGCACAGGATCACAGGGGACAGGGCGGTGCCGGTGGCCTCAGCGGTCTTCCCGCGTGTGCCAGAGCCGCAGGATGTAGAGGGTCGATTGCTGGATTTCGTAGCGTACTTCGTAGTGCCCGACGAGCAGCCGCCGGACCTCGCGCGGCTCGAACTCGAAAAGCTGCTCGCCGATACGGGGATTCGACGGCAGGATGGCCGGTGCCCTGGCCAGCGCCTGCACGACCCGTGCGGCGGCCGGTTTGTCGCGCGTCGCCAGGAAATCGTACAGGCGTGCTAGGTCTGCAAGCGCCTTGTTGGTCCACTTCAGTTCCATCAGCGCGGTACCGGCAGCGAATCCTCCGTCCCCAGGCTATCGGCCCAGGCCTGCACGGCCCGATGATCAATGACATGGCGGGCATCCACGTCGGCAAGGGCTTCGCGGGTCAGGTGTTCGCGCATTTCCTCCTGCTCGATCCACGCCGAAAGCGCCTGCTTCATGATCCAGCCGCGCGAGCGCTCCAGCCGTTCGGCCATCTGATCGACCCTTTCGGCCAACGGGAGCGGTACGTGGGCGGTCAGTACTTTGGTTCCGGTTTGCGCCATGTCGAATTTCCTCGTCTTGATACCTTTTCAATCATGGTGATTGAAAATGAATCGGTCAAGCCGGAGAAAAATCAGGCCGGCTCCACGATGGCCCAGTAGCGGGTGCGGTAGCGCACCCGGACGGGCAGGGTGGCAGCCAGCAGGGCCAGGCTGCGATCCGTTTCCAGCACCGGAAAGCTGCCCGACACGCGCAGATCGGCCACGGCCGGGTGGCAGCGCAGCAGGCCGGGGCGGTAGCGCTCCAGTTCGGCGAGCAGATCGGCCAGGCGCATGCGGCGGGCGATCACCATGCCCTGGGTCCAGGCTTCGTCCACACCGGCCTCGAACGCCGCCGGCGTGCCAGGGCCATCCGCTCCGAAAACCACGTGCTCACCGCGTTTCACCGTGCGCCGCGTGCCGCCGGCTTCGACCTCCACCGCGCCGTCGAACACCACCACCCGGCTGGCGTCGTCGCCGTCCGCGCGGCGCACCGAGAAGCGCGTGCCGATGGCGCGCGCCGAACCGTCGCCGGTGGCCACGATCAGCGGACGATGCACGGGGGCGGAGTCCGGCGCGCTGGTGACCAGGATTTCGCCTTCCAGCAGGCGGAGCAGGCGGGTTTGCGCATCGAAGCGCACTGCGATGCGGGTAGCGGTATTGAGCAGTACCTGCGTACCGTCGGCCAGCGTCAGCGGGCGCTGTTCCCCGGTCGCGCTCTGCCAGCGCTCCCCATCCACGGAGAACTGCCGCCAGGCCAGCAGGCCGGCCGGCAGCGCGGGAATCCACAGCAGGCGCAGCAACTGGCGGCGACGGGCGTTGGGGCGTTCCAGCGCGGCGCGCGCCGGCCCGGGCGGCAACTGCCGCAGATCGCCGAGCAGGGCCTCGGCGCGCTGCCAGGCACGGCCGTGGGCCGGGCTGGTGGTCCGCCAGCATTCCACCGCGGCCCACTCCTGCGGCCCGGCGTCGCCGGCATGCAGGCGCATCAGCCAGTCGGCCGCTTCCTGCAGGATGGCCGGGTCGATCTCGCCGGCGGCCGCTTCGCCCGACTTCATTCGACGCTCAGGCAGGCGAGAAAGGCGCGGCTCATGTGGCGCTTCACCGTGGGCAGGGAAATGCCCAGCTCCGCGGCGATGTCGGCGTACCCCAGTCCGTCGAGCTGGGAACGCAGGAAGATGCGCCGGGTCAACGCGGGCAGGCCGTTCAGGCAACGATCGATGCGCAGCAGGGTTTCGAGTGCGAGCAGGCGGACTTCCGGCGAGGGGTATTCCGGCTCGGGCAGCACAGCCAGCGCTTCCAGGTAGGCACGTTCCAGCGCCTGGCGGCGCCAGTGGTCGGCCATCAGATTGCGCGCCACGGCGGTGAGATAGGCGCGCGGCTCCTGGAAGGACGGCAGGTCTTCACGGCTGAGCAGGCGCAGGAAGGTGTCGTGCGCCAGGTCCGCCGCGCGGTGGGAGCAGCCGAGCTTCCTGCGCAGCCAGGCCTGCAGCCAGTTGTGGTGCTCGGCATAGAGGGCGGCGACATGCTGATCCTGGGGGCTGGCGGCGCTCAAGCGGGCTCTCCGGGGCGGTGCGGGCAATGCCTGTGCCTGGCATCACGGGTTCGATGTCTGTGCATTTAATCAATAACCGTTCTCATTTTCAAAACATTTTACGGTGGATACGCCGCAGACATGTTGTCGGCATTGTGTTGCCGTCGATCACACGTTCACGGACTGCCGGAGAAAAGGGCGGAGCCCGTGTGCCGGATTGCTCTTGATGGTGCTACATTGATCCGGAGGTGCCGGAATCCTCCCCCTTCCGCAGGAGGGGGCCGGGGCGGAGTGTTGCTGCAATAGGAGACGTCCGATGAAGTGTCCTACTGTTCCGCAAGATGAAATCGACCGCCTGCGCGCACTGGCGGACTATGGCCTCAGCGGCGATCGGCCCTTGCCGACGCTCGATCCCGTCGTGCAGATTGCCAGTCGCATGTTCGGCACCCCGGTGGCCGCGGTCAACATGATCGGCAGCGATCATGTGTTCCTTGCCGCGAGCACGGGGATCGGCGAGGTGGATCTGCGGCGCGACGTGTCTTTCTGCGCCCATGCGATCAACCAGAAGGACGTCATGGTGGTGAAGGACTCCCGGCTGGATGAGCGCTTCCATGACAATCCCCTGGTCACCGGACCTGCCAACCTGCGGTTCTACGCGGGGATTCCGCTGATGTCGCCCGACGGACATGCGCTTGGCGCCTTGTGCGTCATCGACGGGCAGCCGCGGGACTTTTCCGCCGAGGATTGCGAACGTCTGCGCGAACTCGCCAGGATGGCCGTCGATCGGCTGGAACTGCGCCGCCTGGAAATTTCCACGGAAAAGGCCAGACGGTCGTTCGACGAGTTTGCCCGCCATTCGCCGACCGCGGTGGTCTGGTTCGATGCTCAACGCCGGATCGTCGCCTGGAATCAGGCCGCCGCCGCCCTGCATGACTATGCGCTCGACGAGGGGCCGGGCAGCCTGGTGGACAGGCTGATTCCTGAAGCCGAACGGCCCCTGTTCCAGTCGCTGGTCGAGACCGCGGTCGCGGCCGGCACCTTCGATGGCGTGGCCATGCCCAAGACGGCCCACGGCCTGCGCAAGGACGGCAGCCAGTTCGACCTGGGGCTTGCGCTCTTCTGCTGGCGGGACGGCGAGCAACTGGTGTTCAACGCGCACCTGCAGGACATCTCCGCGCAAAAGCGCAAGGAAGAGGAACTGCAGCGCATGGCCAGCACCGATCTGCTCACCGGGCTTGCCAACCGGGCGCGCTTTTATCGGGCCGTGGAGGATGTGCTGACGGCGGCCAGGCCCGGCGCGGTGCTGATGTTCGACCTCGATGGTTTCAAGGACGTCAATGATGCGCTGGGGCACGCGGTGGGCGACAGCATCCTGCGCGAAGTGGCGAACCGGCTGAGCGCAGGGGCGGGGGCGGCCGGGCTGGCCGCGCGGATCGGGGGGGACGAATTCGCCGTGCTGCTGCAGGACGTCACCGACGCCAGGCAGGCGCAACAAGTCGCGGAGTCCCTGATCGGCAGCCTGTCGCAGGCCATCGCCGTCGATGGCTACGAGGTCCGGGTCACGGCCAGTTGCGGCGTCGCCGTGGCGCCGGAGCATGAGCAGGAAGCCGTGGCGCTCATCGGCAGCGCAGACCTGGCCCTGTTCCAGGCCAAACGTCTGGGCGGCGCCCAGTCCTTCGTATTCATGCAGGCACTGCGCATGGAGGCGGTCGCGCGCCATCTGTACGGGCTGGAACTGCACCGCGCGGTACAGGCGGGTGAATTCGTGCTCTTCTATCAGCCCCAGGTCCGGCTGTCCGACGGTGCGCTGATCGGGGCCGAAGCCCTCATCCGCTGGTGGCATCCGCAGCGCGGGCTGCTATCCCCGGCGGCCTTCCTGCCTGCGCTGGAACAGGGGCCGCTGGCGGCGACCATGGGGGCGTGGATACTGGATGAGGCATGCGCTCAGCTTGCCCGGTGGCGGCGGGTCGGGCTGACCGATTTCCGCATGGGCGTCAATTTGTTCGGTGCGCAGTTCCGCGTCAATGACCTGGCCTCCTATGTGGTGGACACGCTGGAGCGGCATGGGCTGCCAGCGCAGGCCCTGGAGCTGGAGATCACCGAGAACATCGTGCTGGATCACGATGATCAGGTGCTCGAATCCCTGCGCCGCCTGCGCGATTGCGGCGTCGGCGTGGCGTTTGACGATTTCGGCACGGGCTACGCCTCGCTCAGCCTGCTCAAGCGCTATCCCCTGAGCCGCATCAAGATCGACCGCTCATTCGTCCAGGGCATGCTGGAATCCCCGCAGGACCGGGCCGTCATCAATGCCGTGCTGGACATGGCGAACGTCTTCTCGCTGGAAACCATCGCCGAAGGCGTGGAGACGCCCGAGCAGCGCGCCGCGCTGATCGAGGCGGGGTGCGTACAGGGCCAGGGCTATCTGTTCGCCCGTCCGCTGCCGGCGCTGGAATTCGAGCAGGCATTCGGCATCCCGTCTCCCGCGCGGCAATCGATGCGTGCATGAAGCGGCGGCGTAGAAAAGCCCGGGCTTTTCACCGCCTTGACCATGTTCGGCGAGGCGCGACGTTGCCAGTGTATTCGTTTTTGAATATATTGAATACATCAGCAACGTCTTGAGGACTGTCGCCATGCCCCGATCCACGACTACGACCATGACTGTGCGCCTCAGCGGAACCCTGAGCGATTTCGTCGCCGCGAATGTGGGAGAACACGGCGCCTATGAGAACGTCAGCGAGTACATGCGGGACCTCATCCGCCGCGACAAGGAGCGTACCGAGCAGGAAGCGCTCGACCGATTGAAGGCGGAACTGGCCCATGCCTACGCTGCCCCGGAGTCGTCCTATCAGCCGCTGACGGCGGCCGAGGTGATCGCACGCAACCGGGCCTGACGGCATGGCCACCGTGCGCGTCCGGGTCCAGGAATCGGCGTCCTACCGGATCGACGAAATCTACCGCTATACACGCGATCGCTGGGGCGCCCAGCAGGCCGACCGCTACATCACCGGCCTGTTCGAGGCTTTCGATGGCATCGAGACCCACGCGACGCCATCACGGCCCATTCCGGCCGAGTTCGGCATCGAGGGCTACTTCTTCCGCTACGAACGGCATTTCGTCTATTGGCGCAGGTTGTCGAACGGCGACATCGGTATCGTGACGATCCTGCACGAGCGGATGCACCAGATCGAACGCTTCCGCGAAGACTTCGATCCGGGTGTCCGCCCCGTGGGAAGCTGAGGTCACGGCGAATGGCGCATCGTCCGCATGATCAGAATTTATAGCGCAACGTCGCCACGAACTCCCGGGGCGTTCCCCAGATGACCTGGCCATACCAGTTGACGGCACGCTGGTATTTCTTGTCGAAGACGTTGTTCACGTTCATCTGCAGCGACATTGCCGGGCTGAAGTCGTAGCTCGCCATCAGGCTGGCTAGCGCGTAGGCGTTCTGCTGCTGGCGCTCGCCATTCGGTCCGACGTTGTCGTAATACACCCGGCTTTGCCAGTTGGCGCCGCCGCCCAGCGTCAGCTTGTGCCATTCGCCGGGCAGGCGGTAGGTCGTGAACAGGCGCAGCAAAGTGCGTGGATGGCTGGTGTTGACGTCGTTGTCCGACGCATCCTTGGCCGAGAAGTGGGAAATGCCCAATGCCACTTGCCAGCCGGGTTTCAACTCGCCGGACAGTTCGGCCTCGAAACCTTCGGATACCGCACCCTGGGTGCCGTAGTAGGCGGTACCGTCGGTGCCCGGTATCAGATGACCGGCATCCTCCTGCGCCAGGTTGTCCTGTTCGATGCGGAACAGCGCCAGCGAGGCATTGAGCCTGCCATCCAGGAATGCGCCCTTGATCCCGGTTTCATAGGCCTTGCCCGTCACCGGGTCCAGCCAGGCGCCGTTGCGGTCACGAAAATCCTGGTAGTTGAAGATGCTCGTGTAGCTGGCATAGACCGAGTACGTGGCATTCAGGTCGTACACCAGCCCGGCATAGGGCACGAATTCGTTGGCGCTGTAATCGTATTCTCCACTGGAAGCCCAGCCAGCGCCGGCGCGGTCGTAGCGGGTGTAGCGTCCACCGACGATCAGCTTCAACGGATCGGCCAGCGACAGGCGCAGCGCACCGTAGGCCGCCGTCTGCCGGGTGTGATTGCGTTCGGACAGCTCGCGCGTGCTGTAGTCCCATCGCGGCTCGGCAACGGAGCCGAAGTCATGGATATCCAGCGGAGAACTCCAGGCCGTGCTGGAGCCGACCCAATCGAAGGCATAGCGGTGATCGACATGCGCCATGCCCACGATGGCCTCATGCTCGCGCCCCGCCAGCGTAAAGGGGCCGGACAGCCGCGCATCCACGCTGTTTTGCTTGCGGTAGCCCGGGAAGCGTCCAATGGACGGCTCATCCGCGATCAGGTCCGTATCCGGGTCGGGAAAGCCCCAGACGAACAGCCGCTGGTTGTCCACGGTGCTTTTGCTGTGCATCAGCCGCAGCTGGGCCTTCCAGCCGTTGTCGAACTGGTGGTCGAGATTGGCGAAGGCATTGCGCACCTTGGATTTTTCCCTGTTCCATTTGGGGGCCACCGAGAAGGAGCGGCTGAAACGGGCCGGCGTGCCGTCGGTGTACCACGACGGCACGCCGCCATAGGTCAGGCCTTGGGCATCGTTGTGCTGATAGCTCGCACCCACGCTCAGCGTGGTGGCGGGCGTCAGGTCGGCATCGACGACGCCGTATATCGTGCTGCGCTGGCGCTCGTAGCGGTCGAAGAAGGCTTCCTTGTCCTCATAAGCAGCAACGATCCGGCCCCGGATGCGTCCGTCCTGGGTGAGCGGCGTGGAAACATCCAGCGTGCCGCGCCGGTTGTTCCACGAGCCCAGGCTGAGCGTCGCTTCGCCCTTGAAGGTCTTGCTGTCCGCATGCTTGCGCACCAGGTTGACCGAGGCCGACGGCTCCCCGGAGCCCGCCAGCAGGCCGGTGGCGCCGCGCACGACTTCGATGCGGTCGTAGAGGATGGAGTCGAGTTCCGATTCGCCGATGGCGTAATTGCTTTTGTAGTAGGTGGAGATGCCGTCGTACTGCAGATCGGAAATGCCGAAACCTCGCGCGGCGAACACGGTGCGTTCGCTGTCCAGCTGCTGCGCGGAAACACCGGTGGTGTTCAGCAGGATGTTGCCCAGGTCTTGCAGCCCTTGGTCGTCGATGCGCTGGCGCGTGACCACGCTGACCGACTGCGGCGTCTCGCGCGGCGAAAGGTCCAGGCCGGTGGCGGCGGCGGTGGCCCGCGTGGTGTAGCTGCCGCTGCCTTCCGTGGTGCCGCTGCGGCCGGCGGTGGCGGTCACCGTGACGGGCGCCAGGGCAGTTTCGCCGGCGCTGCGGTGGCGCAGGGCATAGCTGCCATCCGCGCGCAGTACGGCTTCCAGCCCGCTGCCGGCAAGCAGGTGGGCGAGCGCGTCGCCGGTGGCGTGCGTGCCTTGCAGGCCGGGGCTCTGGAGGCCGTCGGTGATGGCGGGGTCGAAGGACAGGGCCACGCCCGCGCGGGTGGCGAAGGTGGCCAGGCTGCGGCCCAGCGGACCGGGCGGGATTTCGTAGGACTGCAGGGCGGGTTGTGCCGGGGGCGTGCCTTGCGCGAGCGCGGCGCCGCTCAGGGCCAGGCTCAGCAGGGCGGTGCCCAGGGCGCGTTGCAGCGGGGTGGGGGCTGGCTTGCGGGGGTGTGCGTACATGCGTGTTTTCCTCGGGTGGCAAACGGGCTTCAACCTGCTTGCCAGCCGACGGCGGCGGAAAGTGTCAGTACGCGGAAAATTTTTCTCAGTTGCGTGGATCGACGCTGATCCACAGGCCGCCGAGGCGGCTGCGGATGTCCAGCGGGTGGGTGCCGGCGAGCATGGCCAGCGAGCGCTCGATGGCCGCCGTGCTGCCGACCGGGAAGGCGCCGCTGATGCGCAGGGCGGCGACGGCGTCGTGGCACTGGATCACGCCGGTGCGGTAGCGCGACAGTTCGGCGACCAGTTCGCCGAGCGGCATGTCGTCGGCCAGCAGCATGCCGCGCGTCCAGGCGGTGGCGTTGTCGCCGGCGAGGGTGACGGGGCCGGGCGCGCCCGGCGCAAAGCGGAGCTGCTCCCCGGCCTGCAGCACCTGGGAGGCTGAGGTTGAGGCGAGGGTGATGCGCACCTGGCCTTCGAGCACGGCGACGCGGGTGCCGGCCTCGTCGAGGCGGACGCTGAAACGGGTGCCGATGGGGCTGGCGATGCCGTGCGGGGTGACGACGTGCAGCGGCCGGCCGGCGGTGTCGCCATGCCCGGTATGGACGAGGATCTCGCCCGCGCGCAGCAGGATGCTGCGGGCCGTGCCGCCAAAGCGCACGTCGAGGGCGGTGGCGGTGTTGAGCGTGAGCCGCGTGCCGTCTTCCAGCAGGATTTCGCGCTGCTCGCCCGCGGCGGTGCGGTAGTCCGCCCCCAGGCCCTTGCGCTCCAGCATGCGCCAGCCGTTCCAGCCGGCGGGCAGCAGGGCCAGCAGCACGGCCAGTTTGCCAGCCTTGGCCAGCAGGGCCCGGCGTCCCCGCGCGGCGGGGCGGCCGAGCGTGGGCAGGGCCAGGGCGGGGGGCAGGGCACCGAGCTTGCCGAGCAGGGCTTCGGCGCGTTCCCAGGCGCGTCTGTGTTCCGGGCTGCGCGCGCGCCATTGTTCGAAGGCGTCGCGGTCGGCGCCGCCTTCCTGGATGAGCAGCAGCCAGTCGGCGGCCTCGTCCAGCACCTCGGCGGGAATGGGAGAAGTGGGGGCCGGGCGTTTCACGAGCGCTCGGCCATGATGTCGTCGAAGTGCTGCAGGCAGTGGCGGAAGGCCTGCCGCATGTGGCGTTTGACGGTGGCGAGCGAAACGCCGAGTTCTTCGGCGATGTCCTCGTACTTGTATTCGGCCACCTGGGCGAGCAGGAAGGCGCGTTTGACGAGCGGAGGCAGGGCGTTGAGCAGGGCGTCCAGTTCGTTCAGGGCGTCGAGGATGAGGTAGCGCTCTTCCTCGGACGGCACCAGCGCCTGGGGCTGCGCGGCAAGGGCTTCCAGCCAGGCTTGTTCGAGCGACTGGCGCCGGTACCAGTTCACCAACACGCCTTTGGCGATGGTGGTGAGGTAGGCGCGGGGTTCGTCGATGCGGGGCAGGGTATCGTGCTTGAGCAGGCGCAGGAAGGTGTCCTGCGCCAAGTCGGAAGCCTGGTGGGTGCACCCCAGCCTGCGGCGCAACCAGCCCTGCAGCCAGCCGTGGTGCTCGGAATACAGCGTTGCAACGGTCTGGCCGTCGGGGGCGGTGGTACGCAAGCGGACGCTCCGGGGAATTCTGAGGCCAGCCAAGCCGCTGCCCGAAAGCCGGCTGGATTGGTCTTTTAATCAATAATGGTTCTCATTTTCCTAATGGAAGCCGGTGGAGTCAATGCGATAGGGGAATTCAGCACACAGGCATCATGCGATTGCCCTGCGCCGTCCACCGTGCGTCCCGGACGGGACGCACGGCAATGCTTGCGGGCAACGCGTCAGAAATCGTAGCGCAGGCTCGCGTTGAAGCTGCGCGGCGCGCCCCAGGTGTAGAACAGCCCCTGCGCGTTGAAGTTGGTGACCCCGGCGAAGTACTTCTTGTCCAGCGCGTTGTGGAGGTTGGCGCTGATGCTCAGCTTGGCGTCGATCTGGTAGCGCGCCATCAGGTCGACCAGCCAGTAGGCGCGCTGGCGCAGTTCGGCGTTGCCGCGCTGGACGGAGATCGTGCTCTGCCAGCGCGTGGCGGCGCCCACCGTGAGGCCGCGCAGCGCGCCGTCGGCGAACTGCCAGGTGCTGCCCAGCTTGAACTGGTGCTTGGGCGTGGCGCTGGCGCTGTCCAGGTCGCTGCTGTTCTGCACGTAGCTGCCCTGGGCCTGCCAGCCGCGCGCCAGTTCACCGGAGAGTTCCAGCTCGTAGCCGCGCCGGATGACACCCTTGACCGCCCGGTAGATGGAGTCTCCCTGGACGTTGAGGCCCACCTCTTCGGCGGTGTTGTCGGTGCGCATCCAGAAATAGCTTGCGCTGGCGTTCAGGCGCTTGTCGAAGAATTCGCCCTTGGCGCCGATTTCATAGGTCAGCCCTTCTTCCGGGTCCAGGGTGCGCTCGTTGGCGTCCTTGGCGCTCTGCGCCTGGTAGATGCTGGCGTAGCTGGCATAGACGGAGATGTCCCTGGCCACGTCCACCACCAGCCCGGCGTACGGGGTGACCACGCCCTTTTCGCGCAGGTTGGTGTTGTACCAGCTGATGTCGGTGACGTCCTTCTGCTCGTAGTCGCTGACCCGCGCGCCGAGGATCAGCTTGACCGGGTCGGCCAGTGAGAAGCGGCCGGCGGCATAGACGTAGCGGCGGTCATTGCTGAAGTAGTCGTCCGAGTAGGACGGATTGGCGGCCGGTTTCGGCACGATGCCGCCGCCCTGGCCGTAGTCGGCGCCGGGCAGCACGAGGTTGGGCAGGCCGGCGCGCAGCAGCGTGGTGCGGTGGCGGTAGGCGCCGGCGCCGAACAGCAACTGATGCTCCCGCCCGAACAGTTCGAAGGGGCCTTGCAGGTCGAGGATGAAGCTCTGGTCGCGCGATTCGATGTCCTTGTAGACGCCGTATTGGGCGGTCACCGCCGGCAGGGCGTAGCGCAGCGAGCCGATGCGCATCTTGGGCGTCTCGATGCCTTCGTGCGCCAGTTGCAGCTTGCCCGTCCAGCCGTTGGCGAAACGGTGTTCGAGACGGGCGAAGGCGTTGAGCGAATCCTGCTTGTAGCCGGCCCAGTCCGCGCCGATGTTGTAGTCGCGCGCCATGCGCGGCACGGCGTTGCCGTCGCCGTCGAAGCCCTGGATCGGCGTGGTGCCGGCGGCGCCGCGCAGTTCGCGCTGGCGCCAGGTGAGGCCGGCGCTGAGCAGGGTGTCCGGGGCCAGGTCGTATTCCAGCGTGCCGTACAGCATCGAGCTGTCGGTTTCCTTGCCGTTGAAGGTCTTGCCGTCCTTGCGCGCGGCGACCAGGCGGCCGCGCAGGCTGGCGTCGGCGTTCAGCGGGCCGCTGACGTCCGCATCGAGGCGCCAGGTATCCCAACTGCCGGCGCCGACCGTGGCGCTGGCCTGGAATTCGCGCGTCGGGCGCTTGCGGATCAGGTTGATGGTGGCGCCGTAGGCGCCGTCGCCGTTGATCAGGCCGGAGGAGCCCTTGAGCACCTCGACGCGGTCGATTTCGGCCAGATCGTCGAGGGTATGCACGATGTGGCTGTTCCACCCCCAACCGTTGGCGAAGCGGCGGTTGCCGTCGGTCTGCAGGTTGACGGCGGTGCCGCGCACGTTGAAGGTGGTCATGTCGTTCTGCCGGTCCACCGTGACGCCGGGCGTCTGTTCCAGCACGTCGGCGAGTGTCTCCAGCTTGAAGTCGTCCATGCGCTGGCGGGTCATCACGGTGACCGACTGCGGCGTCTCGCGCAGGCTCAGGGCCAGGCCGGTGGCGGTGCTGCTCGGCCCGGCGGCGGTGTAGCTGCCGCTGCCCTCGGTGATGCCGCTGCGCTCGGTCCGCGCGGAAACGGTCACCGGTGCCAGCAGAGTGGCGTTGCGCGGCCTGCGCACGCCCAGGGTGCCGCTGTCGCGCACGTCGAGCACCAGCCCGGTGCCGGAGAGCGCCTGCGAGAAAGCCTGTTCCATGGTCAGCTCGCCGCGCACCGGGGCGGCATGCAGGCCTTCCACGAGTTGCGGTTCGACCACGATGACGCGGCCGGACTGGCGGGCGATGCGGGTGAGGGTGGCATCCAGCGGACCGGCGGGCAGATCGTAGTGCTGCACGGCTGCTGGGGTGGATTGCGCGTGGGCGATGCCGATGGCCTGCGGGCCGGCGCCCAGGGCGAATGCCAGCGCGGCGGCGAGCGCGAGCGGGCGGGGCTGGAAACGGATGCGCCGCCGGGAATGCGGGGCGGCGGAACGGGAAATACGCATGGAACACTCTCCACAAGGTTGAACGTGGCCGCAGCGGGGGCCTTCAACGACCATGTGCAACGAGCGGAGAAAAGTGACAGGGGTGGGGCGTACTTTTTTTGCCTGAGGCTGAAACCGGTTCAGGCCAGTTCGATGCGCACCCAGTAATCGGTATGCCGATGGATGGCGATCGGCAGGGCCTCGGCCAGCGCGGCCAGCGTGCGTTCGCTGTCGTCCAGCGGAAAACTGCCGGTGACCCGCAGGCGCGCGGCCTGCGGGGAAAGGCGCAGGATGCCCGCGCGATAGGGGCGCAGCGCGGCCACCACTTCTTCCAGCGGGCGGTCGTGCACTTCGATGAAGCCGTCCTCCCAGGCGCTCGCGGCGCTCGGCGGAAGGGGGTCGGGGCGGATGCCGTGGCGGTCGAAGCGCGCGCTGTGGCCCTCGGCCAGTACCGCGCTGGTGCCACCCAGGCTGTCTATGCGCACCGAGGAATGCAGCACCGCCGCCAGCGTGTGGTCGTCGGCCAGGCGCACCAGGAAGCGCGTGCCCAGGGCCCGTACGCTGCCGTGCGCGCTGTGCACGATGAAGGCGCGGGCGGGGTCGCGCGCCACGTCGACGATCAGTTCGCCGCTGCGCAGCCGCAGTTCCCGTCGATCCGGGCCGAAGGCCACATCCACCGCGCTGCGCGCGTTGAGCCACAACGCGCTGCCGTCGGGCAGCGCCACCTTGCGGCGTTGTGCGGTACCGGTGGCATGGTCGGCGACCAGATAGGCGGCGGGGTAATGGCGCTGGGCGATCAACCCGCTGCCGCCCGCCAGCAGGGCCAGGCCCAGCGCCCCGCGCAGCATTTGCCGGCGTTCCGGGCGGGCGAGCAGGGCGCGCTGCGCGCCACGGCGCAGGCCGGCATCGTCCGGCACCCGAGAGAACACGCCGAGCGCCTGTTCGAGCCGCGCAGCGGCGGCATCGTGGCGCGGGTCGGCGCGCCGCCAGGCCTCGAACGCGCGGTATTCTTCCTCGCCGGCCTCGCCGGAACCCAGGCGGACCGCCCAGGCAATGGCATCCCGGACGATGGGGTCCTGCGCGGAAGCGGGAGCGGGGTGCGTGGCGTTCATGGCGAACTACACGGCCTCGTAGCAGCGCGCCAGCGCCTGGGCGATGTATTGGCGCACGCGGCTGACCGAAACGCCCAGTTCTTCGGCGATGCGCGCGTGGGTGAGCCCTTCGAGCTGGCTGAGCAGGAATGCGCGGCGCGCCTTGGGCGACAGCCCGTCGAGCAGGGCGTCGATGGCGAGCAGCGCTTCGAGCACGATGGCTCGCTCTTCCTCGGAGGGTGCGCACGCCTCGGGCAGCGTGGCCAGTTGAGCCAGCCAGGCACGCTCCAGGTCGCGCCGCCGCCAGGTTTCGAACACCAGCCGGCGGGCGATGGTGAGCAGGTAGGCGCGCGGCTCATCGGGCTGGCACGGGCGCGCCAGCAGGCTGACGAAGGTGTCCTGCGCCAGGTCGGCGGCCTGGTGCCCGCAACCCAGCTTCCTGCGCAGCCAGCCCTGCAGCCAGCCGTGGTGGTCGCGATAGAGCGCGTCGATGGAATCGGGCGCAGCGGTGCTCATGCAAATCTCCGTGATGCGCGGATTGCTGGCTGGCCCGGACGGGTTGGCTGGCTATAATTGAGAAGTTTTCTCATTCTTGCTGGTTTGCGCACGAGCGTCAAACGGCCCGTGCGCAAACCGGCGCTATCCGCTGCAAGGAGGCATGAGATGAAGCCGAGTGGTAGGACCCGTATCGACAGGCCATGGGGCGTGGCGTTGCTTTTCGCGCTGCTGTCCGCCTGCGCCTCGGTGGATAAGGCCCCGGAGCCCGAGACCGATTGGCGGCAGACGCTGGAGAAGCGCGGCTACCGGCAGGGCGAGGCGGTCCGCATGGTGCCGTCGTTCTCGCTGTCGGGGTGGAATTACATCGACGAGTACCACATCCAGGTCGACGACGGCCCCGGGCGGGATTACCTGATCACCTTCAGCATTCCGTGCCGGGAGCTGCAGTGGGTGGAGCGCATCGGCTACACCACCAGCGCGGGCACCTTCGGCGTGATGGAGCGCATCCTGGCGCGCCATGTCGGACAGCCGGTGAGTTGCCCGGTGAGCGAGCTGCACAGGCTGGAGCGGGTGGAACGGAGCAGTTCCGGCGGGTCGTAGGGCGGGTCGAGCCGGAGAGGAGCGCCGGGCGGCGGGATGAACGCCCCGCCGCCGGCGGCCTCCTGGAAAGCCGCCGGCGGGCACGAGGGCCGAAGCCCGCTCAGAACGAGTACTGGGCGCTCAGCGTGAAGTTGCGCGGCGCGCCGAAGACGTTGCCGCCGGCATCCCAGCCGATGGTCTGGTAGTAGCGCTTGTCGAACAGGTTGTGGATGTTCAGGCGGATTTCCGTCTGCTTGTCCACGCTGTAGGCGGTATGCAGGCCGACGACGGCGTAGCCGGACTGCCGGATGCGCGAGTCTTCGCTGGCCTTGATGCCGTTCTGCGCGTACAGGTTGCCGCCGACCCGCCAGCGCCTGAGCTCGCCGGGCAGGCGGTAGCTGGTGGACAGCTTGAACTGGTGGCGCGGCAGGCTGGGATTGAGCAGCCTGCCGATGTTCGAGCGCTCGGCATCCTTGGTGTATTTGGCGGCCACGTAGGTATAGCCGGCCATCAGTTGCCAGTCCGGGGTCAGCGCGCCGCTGACTTCCAGCTCGATGCCCTTGCTTTCCACCTCGCCCGACGCCCGCTGGCAGTAGCCCCAGGCACTGCCGGGGCAGGGGTTGGGGCCGGCCAGGTCGTCGGTGGCGCGGTTCTGCTGCCGGATGACGAAGGCGGCCAGGCTGGCGTTCAGGCGGCCGCCGAAATACTCGCCCTTGACGCCGACTTCGTAGTTGGTGCCGGTGATCGGGTCGAGCAGTTTGCCGCTGCTGTCGTAGCTGCCCTGCGGTTCGAAGATTTCCGTCCAGCTCGCGTAGACCGAATGGCGGTCGTCCAGGTCGTAGATCGCGCCGAGGTACGGGGTGAGTTCCTGGTTGACCTTGTAGCTCGTGTTGTTGCGGTGGTTGTCGTGCTTGTACCGGTTGATGCGCGTGCCGAGGATGACTTTCAGCGGATCTGCGATGCTCAGCCGCGTGGCCGCGTAGACGGCTTGCTGGCGGGTGGTCGTGTCGATGCCCCACAGCGTCATGTCGATGTCCGGCCTGCTCACCGCGGACGAATCCCAGTCGTAGGGATCGACCGCCGGCCCGGCCGCCGTCCAGCTGTAGGCCGCCCAGCCGCCCCAGTTGAGGTTGTCGCGGCTGCGATAGCTGGCGCCCAGCATGAGTTCATGCGTGCGGCCGAACAGCGAGAAGGGGCCATTGAGGGAGAGGTCGTAGCTGTCCTGCTCGTTGTCGAGGCGGTAGTGCTGGGTGTTCTGGCGCAGCACGCCGCCGTTGCGGTACAGGCCGGAGAACAGCATGTCCTGCTCGGGGCGCTTCCACACCGCCGCTGCCTTCATCTGCCAGTCGTTGGCGAAGCGATGGGTCAGCTCGGCGAACAGCGTCTTGTCGGTCTGTTTCCAGTAGTCGAAATCGTTGGCGAGATTGGCGGAGCGGCGCAGGCCGGAGAGGAAACTGCCGTCGGGGTTGGTCGGCAGACCGGGCAGCAGCCCGTCGTTGTCCACCTTGCGGTAGTGGAAACCGAGGGTGGCCACGGTCTCGGGCGTCAGGTCGGCTTCCAGAATGCCGTAGAGCTGGTGGTTGCGGTCGTGGGCGACGTCGTAGAACTTGTCGGAATCCTGCACGCTGGCCACCACCCGGCCGCGCAGCGTGCCGGCCTCGTTGAGCGGGCCGCCGGCATCCACCATGGCGCGATAGTTGTCCCAGCTGCCCGCGCTCAGCGTCACGCGGCCCTGGGTTTGCGCCGTCGGGCGCTTGCGCACCAGGTTGATGGCGGCGGACGGCGTGCCGGCGCCGGTGGTCAGGCCGGTGGCGCCGCGCACGACTTCGACGCGGTCGTAGATGTCCAGCGCGTCGTTGTCGGCATTGAAGGTGCCGTTGGCGCCGGCGCTGGTCGGCACGCCGTCGAGCAGCAGGTTGGCAACCGGGAAGCCGCGTGCGCTGAAGCTGCCCGAATCGCCGGTGTAATAGCCTTTCTGGATGGTCAGCCCGGTGATCTGCTGGACCGCGTCATCGAGGGTGGTGAGGTTCTGGTCGTCAATCTGCGCACGGGTCAGCACGCTCACCGATTGCGGCGTCTCGCGCGGCGAAAGCGCCATCTTGGTGGCCGTGTTCATCGCGCCGGTGGTGTACTGGCCGGAGCCTTCGGTCGTGCCGTCCTGCAGGCGCTGCGCGCTGACGGTCACGGCGGCCAGCGTGGCGGTCGGCCGTCCGCCCGCCACCTTGCGCAGCGACCATCCGTTGCCGCCTTGCGGAACGGCCTGCCAGCCACTGTCGCGCAGCAGTTGCTCGAAGCCCTCCCGCAGCGCGTAGCGTCCCTGCAGGCCCGGGCTGTGCAGCCCCTGGAGCAGCGCCGGGTCGAAGACCAGTTGCACGCCGGCCGTGGCGGCGTACTCCGCCAGGATGTCGCCCAGCGGGCCGGCGGCGATGGCGTACTGGCGCTCCGCGGCGGATTCGGCGGAGAAGGCCGGGCCGGCGGGCAGGGCGCTCAATGCGAGCGCGCCGAGGCCGGCCCGCAGGGCGGCGGCCAGCGCGGTGACCGCCAGGGGATGCCGGCGCCGGTGCGAGCGGAGGGGGATGGATCGGATCATGCTGTTTCGTCCTCTTGGTTGGATGCGGAAGGCGTGGCCCGTCGTGGAAACGGACCATTCCTCCGTGCACCGGACGAAACGGAAAAAGTGCTCATCACCGGGCGGATATTTTTTGTTCAGCGCGACAAGGCGACCACCCGGCGCGGCTTTTGACTTCAGGGGCAAGCATCCGGATGCCGATCCGTCTTCCGTGGCATGGCCAGTCCCTCGGTGCGGACGGATCGTTCTTCCATCCAGCGGCGATAGCGGCGGGCGCGGCGCCTGGCGTCCGCTTGCGAGACGATCAGCGCCCAGATCGGCGAAACGCCGGGAGCTGTGCGCCGCTGGCGGCCGAGGCGGTTCAGTTGGTATTTGACGGCCGCCATGTGAGCGGTGGCGGCGAGCGGCTTGTTTTTCCAGGTGATCGGCTTGAGCGTGGGTACGTCCGGCCGGCCGAGCCGCCAATTGCGGGGCAGGTTCGGTTCGATCGCCAGCGCGGTGGCGATCCCCGCCATGGCGATGCCGCTGTCGATCACTTTCTGCGCGACCGCGTGTCTCCGGATGCCGCCGGTGACCATCAACGGCATCGTTGCCACAGCGGCGATGCCGCGGGCGAACTCAAGGAAATAGGCCTCGCGCGCCAGGGTGCGCTCATCGCGCGAGGCGCCCATCATCGCTGGTGCCTCGTAGCTGCCGCCGGAAAGTTCGACCAGATCGACGCCGAGCGGAGCAAGCATCGCCACCACGGCTTGCGCGTCCTCCGGCGAGAAGCCGCCGCGCTGGAAATCGGCCGAGTTGAGCTTGACGGCGACCGCGAAACCGGGCGCGACCGCAGCGCGCACGCCGCGCACGATGTCGAGCAGCAGGCGTGCGCGGTTCTCCAGGGCGCCGCCCCAGCGGTCCTGCCGATGGTTGGACAGGGGCGAGAGGAACTGGCTGAGCAGATAGCCATGCGCGGCATGGATCTCCACGCCGGTGAACCCCGCGCGCTCGGCAAGGCGCGCGGTGGCCACGAAGCGGCGCTCGACCTCCGCGATGTCGTACGCCGTCATCTCGCGCGGCATGCGGAACCGGTTGGACTGCTTGCCGAGGTCCAGCGCGATGGCGGAAGGTGCCAGCGTCTCTTGGCCGAGCCCGGCCGGCATCTGCCGGCCAGGATGGTTGATCTGCATCCACGCCCCGGCGCCGCGCGAGCGCGCTGCTTCGGCCCAGGCCCGGAAGCGGTCGAGGTGACGGTCATCCTCCAGCACCACGCCGCCGGGGCCGGTCATGGCGCGGGCGTCGACCATCACATTGCCGGTGATGATCAGTCCCGCTTCGCCCTCGGCCCAGGCTTGGTAGAGGCGCAGCAGTTCGGCCGAGGGCGCATGGTCGTCGTCGGCCATGTTTTCTTCCATCGCCGCCTTGGCGATGCGGTTCGGGATCACGGCGCCGGAGGGCAGCGTCAGTGGGGAAAAAAGGGACATGGAAGGCTCCAATCACAGGAATTTGACGCACCATAACCTTGAAGTTAAGTTAAAGGTCAAGTGGGTTTTTTCGAGGAGTTCCAACTTGAACATCGGGGAGTTGGCGAAGCGCACCGGGCTGACCAATTCGCGTATTCGCTTCTACGAGCGTGCCGGCCTATTGAGGACGGTGGATCGACGGCCGAATGGGTACCGGACCTACCCGCCCGAGGCGGTACTGGCGCTCGAACTGATCACGACCGCACAAAAGGCTGGTTTCAGCCTGGATGAAATCCGCACGTTGCTCCCGCCGGACCTGGAACACTGGGAGCACGACGCCTTGCTTGAGGCGCTGCGCCGAAAAGTGGGCGATATCGAGGCGCTCGAAGCGAAGCTTGCCCAGAGCAGGGCGCAACTGGTCGCACTCATCCAGGACATTGAGGCCAAGCCCGGAGACATGGACTGCGCCGCCAATGCACGCCGGGTACTGTCGCGCGTGCTGGGTAAAGAAGTGGGGTGACACCGGGCCCTTTTTGGCCAGCGGGAAGCTGGCGTGTCCGTGCGCTCAGCGCGGCGCGACGGTGATCCAGTACGGGGTGATGCGCGCCACGCGCAGCGGCATGGTCTGCGCCAGCAGCGCCAGGGCGGCATCGCTGTCGCCCAGGGAGATGGAACCGGACACGCGCAGATCGGCCACGGCCGGGTCGCAGCGCAGGATGCCGCGGCGGTGGCGGCCCAGTTCGGCGACCACCTCCGCCAGACGCATGTTGCGTGCCACCAGCATACCGTGCTCCCAGAGCGCGGCGCCGGCATCGACCGGCTTGCCGGCCCGCACGCCGAAAGCGTCGAAGTCGGCCTGTTCGCCGGCTTGCAGGATGCGCGGCGGGCCGTCCAGCGGCTGTATTTCCACGGCGTGCTCGAAGACGCTGACGCGCGTCCTGTCGTCGTCCACGCGGCGCACGCCGAAGCGCGTGCCCAGCGCGCGGATCTGGCCTTGCGCGGTCTCCACGATGAACGGGCGGAACACCGGGGACGGGTCGGCGTGCGTGGTGACGAGGATTTCGCCTTCGACCAGGACGATGCGCCGCTCGGCCTCGCCATAGGCGATGTTGACCGCGCTGGCGGTATTCAGCACCAGGCGCGAATCGTCCGGCAGCATCCAGGTTCTGCGTTCGCCGGTCACGGTGGCGAGGTCGGCACTCCATTCCCGCCACGGCGCCTGGTTCCAGGCCAGCCACCCGGCCGGTGCCGCGAGCAGCAGCGCCCCCAGCACGCGCAGGCTGCGCCGGCGGCCGCGCATGCGCTCCAGGGCGTGCAGCGTGCCTTTGCCCGTGTCGCCGTCGAGTTGTCCGAAGGCGGAGAGCACGCTCTGCGCGCGCGCCCAGGCAGCCTCGTGCTGGGGACTTTGCCCGCGCCAGCGCTCGAAGGCGTCGTGCTCCGCACTCGAGGGGGTGCCGAAATGCAGCGTGGTGGCCCAGTCGGCCGCTTCCTTGAGCAGCGCGAAATCCGGTTGCGGCGGAGGGCTCATCGCAGGTCTGCCTACAGTACGGCCATGCAGGCCAGCAGCGCTTTCTGGATGTGCCGGCGCACGGTGATCACGGGGACGCCGGTGCGCTCGGCGATCTGCTGCAGCGTCAGCCCCTCCAGCTGTGCCAGCAGGAAGATCTCGCGGCTGCGCGCGGGCAGCCCGGCAAGCATGGCATCGACGCGCACGATGGCCTCGATCACCAGCATGCGCGTCTCGGGCGAAGGCGCCTGCGGTTCGGGCCGGCGGGCCAGGATTTCCAGATACGCGCGCTCCACTTCCTGGCGCCGCCAGTGGTCGACCACCAGGCATTTGGCGATGTGGGTGAGCAGGGCGCGCGGCTCTTCGATGCGGCGTTCCCGCCGTCCGGCGAGCAGGCGCAGGAAAGTGTCCTGGGCCAGATCGGCGGCGGTGCAGGAGTCGCCCAGCCTGCGGCGCAGCCAGCCGTGCAACCAGCCGTGGTGCTCACGGTAGAGGGCCTGCACGTCAGGAAAGGTGTCGTGGGCGGACATGTGCGGGACGAATACGCCGGAATTTGATAGGATTGATAATCGTTCCTATTGTAGTGCGGAGTTCGAATGAATGGCTACAGCGGCCACCCGCCCTCCGGCGCGCAACGGCGTCTGGCATGCCGGGCCACACAGGTTCTAGAATATTCCTGTCCATCATCCTGACAAGGAAAGAAGCAATGAAAATGAAAGGAATCCTGGCCGCCGCTCTGTTCTTCTGCGCTGCGCCGGTCTGGGCGGCCACCTGCGAAGTCACCGTGGAGGGCAACGATGCGATGCAGTTCAACGTCAAGGAAATCACCGTCGACAAGAGCTGCAAGCAGTTCACCGTGCACCTGAAGCACGTCGGCAAGCTGGGCAAGAACGTCATGGGCCACAACTGGGTGCTGGTGAAGACCGCCGACCTCAAGGACGCGGCGACCGAGGGGATGGCCGCCGGCGCGGCGCAGGACTATGTGAAGGCGGGCGACACCCGCGTGATCGCCCACACCAAGGTGATCGGCGCCGGTGAATCCGATTCCGTGACCTTCGACGTCGCCAAGCTCACCGCCGGCACGGACTACACCTTCTTCTGCTCCTTCCCCGGCCACTGGGGCGTGATGAAGGGCACGCTGAAGTTCTGAGGCATTCGCCAGGCATCCCCGCGTGGCCGCTCGACGGTGCGCGGGGATGAGCGAGCATGCGCGGCCCGGTGCTGAATGGCGCCGGGCCGTGTTGCTTCAGCCCGCGTTGCCGGGCTGACGGACCTTGCCCACCAGGGCACTCATCTGTTCGCCGATCAGCTTGATGAGCCGCTCGTCGGTCAGATTGCCTTCGCCGTCGAAACTGCCGCTGAAGGCATTGGCGAAAACCTCCGGCTTGTTCAGCGGCCGCAGGTCCAGGAACACGCAGACCTGGCGCAGGTGATACTGCGCGCGCGAACTGCCCATGCCCCCGCCGGCGCCCAGAATGGCGACCGGCTTGCCGGCGAGCAGCGCGTTGTCCGGCTCGCGCGAGGCCCAGTCCAGGATGTTCTTCAGTGCCGGCGCCAGCGAGTAGTTGTACTCGGTGGCGGCCAGCACCAGTGCGTCGGCCGCGCCGATCTGCGCGAGTACGCGGCGGACTGCCTCGGGCTTCTCGGCGATGTCCTGGTTGTAGAACGGGATGTCGCCCAGTTCGGCGATCTGCAGGCTGGCGCCTTCGGGCAGGCCGGCCTGGGCGGCACGCAGCAGCCCGCGGTTGGTGGATGCGCGGCGCAGGCTGCCGGCAATGCCGAGTAGCTGAATCGAAGCCATGGAGTACCTCCTTGTCGATACGGCAAAAGGACCTTGTCCGCACGCGCGGATGCGCGGGCCAAGGACGGAATGATGCTCGATGCTGCGCTCTCCGGGCCTGTCGGGCCAGGGCAGATTACTCGATTCCGGCCCGCGAGTCCTTCCACCACGAATGCTCTCGCATACCTCCCTCCCGACGGATTCCGGCACGTGGCGAGACCTATGTCTTCGGTGATAGGCCGGCCGGGAACTCCCATCAAACAAGGAAATTCCCGCCTGTCAAAGGCCGATGACATGCCCTGAGGCGTTCCTATAATATCGATCGCGCATCGCAGGAAAACACGTTTTTTCAGCACTGCCATGCATGACAAGTCCACCATGGAAGGGGTTGCCGATGCTGGAGCTGGAACGTTTTTTCTGGGCGAATGGCGATCCCGCGCTGTTGATGATGGGGGAGTACCACTACGGCCTGGTGGCCCTGTCGGTGCTCATCGCCATCCTCGTTTCCTGCATCGCCATGCAGATCGCCGGCATCGCGCGCGACAGCCACACCGCGCTGTTCCGCCAGATGGCGATCGCCACCGGTTCGCTGGCGCTGGGTGCGGGCATCTGGTCGATGCACTTCATCGGCATGCTGGCTTTCAAGCTGTGCACGCCGGTGAGTTACGACCCCTTCCTGACCGCCCTGTCGGTGGTGCCGGCGATCCTGGCCTCGTGGATCGCGCTGGAAATGCTCGCCAAGGACAGCGTGAGCCCCAATCAGCTGATGGTCGGCGGCGTGCTGATGGGCGCCGGCATCGGCGCCATGCACTACAGCGGCATGGGGGCGATGCAGATGGCGCCCATGCTGCGTTTCGATCCGCTCTGGTTCGCCATCTCCATCGTCGTTTCGGTGGTGCTGGCCTGGCTGGCCCTGTGGCTGCGCTTCGGCCTGCATCAGAGCCGCTACCTGGGCAACGGCGGCACCATCGCGCTCAGCGGTACCGCGATGGGGGTGGCGGTGGCCTCCATGCACTACGTGGCGATGAACGCGGCGCGTTTCATCGGCGAAGAGGTGGCCGGCCACGAACACAGCCTCGACACCGATCTGATCATCGGCATCACCATCGTCACCGTGGTGCTCGGCGGCATCGTGCTGGCCGTCAACCTGTCCCTGCGCTTCCGCATGCTCTACAAGCAGTTGCATCTGAGCGAGGCGCGCCAGAAGGCGGTGTTCGATACCGCGGTGGACGGCATCATCACCATCGACCGCCGCGGCATCATCGTCTCGGTGAACCCGTCGGTGGAACGCCTGTTCGGCTGGGAGCAGAGCGAACTGATCGGCCGCAACATCAAGATGCTGATGCCCGATCCGCAGCGCTCCGCACACGACCAGTACCTGGCCAACTATCTTTCCGGCGGGCCGAAGCGGGTGATCGGCATAGGACGCGAGACCACCGCAATGCGCAAGGACGGTTCCATCTTCCCGATCCGCCTGGCGGTGGGGGAACTGCGCCTGGACGATCTGGTGATGTTCGTCGGCTTCATCACCGACATCTCCGAGCAGAAGCGCATCGAGCAGTTGCTGGAACGCGAGGCCACCCACGACGCGCTTACCGACCTGCCCAACCGCCGCCGGCTGTCGGCTTCGCTGCCGCGCGCGATGGCGCGCGCGGACCGCACAGGCGGCCTGATCGGCCTGCTGTTCATCGATCTGGACGGTTTCAAGAAGATCAACGACGATCTGGGCCACGACATCGGCGACGAACTGCTCAAGGAAGTGGCGCAGCGCCTGCTGTCGGTATCGCGCCGTTCCGATCTGGTGGTGCGTCTGGCCGGCGACGAATTCGTCATGGTGCTGGAAGGCCTGCATGCCGACGCGGAAGCCCGCCAGGTGGCCGAGAAGACGCTGGCCGCGCTGTGCGAGCCGATGGATCTGGAAGGGCATACCGTCACCGTGCGCGCCAGCATCGGCATGGCGTTCTACCGGGCGGGCTGCGGCCTGAGCGCGGAAGCCGTGCTGCATCAGGCCGATCTGGCCATGTATGCGGTGAAGAAGCGGGGCAAGTGCAGCATCGCCTCGCTCAACTGAACACGCCGGGCAGATGGGGAAAAGCGCCTGCAAGGGCGCTTTTCCATGTCCATCGGGTGAAATACCGGCAGCCGCCCCTGGCCGCCGCCGGCATGTCCTCAGAAGGTGTATTTGACCGACAGGTTGACGCTGCGCGGCTCGCCCCAAGTGTAGGTGCTGTACCAGTTGAAGATGGTGTAGTACTTCTTGTCGAACAGATTGCTGATGTTGAGCGACGCGCTGAGCTTGTCGCTGAAGCGCCAGTTGGCCATGGCGTCGACCAGCCAGTAGTCATCCACCGTATGCTTGACCGTGCCGACGGCCGGGTTGTACACGTCGCCCCAGGTCTTGTCCTGCCAGCGCGCGCCGCCGCCGAGCGTGAGCCGGCCGTTGCGGCCGCCCGGCTTGTAGGTGGTGAACAGGGAAAACTGGTTTTCCGGGGTGAGCGTGGAGACCTTCTCGCCCTGTTGCCGGGCCACCTTGTGGGTGAAGCCGGCGTGGAGGCTCCAGAACTCGTTCAACTGCCCGGACATTTCCAGCTCGTAGCCCTTGGTGCGCACGCCGTTGATGGCGCGGTAGGCGGTGCCGCCATCGGGGGTCAGGTTGCCGGTTTCCTCGGCGTAGTTGTCCTGCTCGAGGCGGAACACGGCGGCGCTGGCGTTCAGGCGGCCGCCGAAGAAGGCGCCTTTCACACCCAGTTCGTAGTTGTTGCCTTCCTGCGGATCGAGCGTGCTGCCGGACTCGTCGCGCGCGGACTGCGGCTTGAAGATGCTGGTGTAGCTGCCGTACACGGAATAGGTGTCGTTGATGTCGTACACCGCGCCGAGGTACGGCACGAGCACGCCGGATTCGCGCATGGATTCGCGCTTGTAGTTGGACAGGCGCGCGCCGGTGATGAGTTTGAGGTTGTCGCGCAGGTTCCAGCGGGCGGTGGTGTAGAGGCCGTTTTCCCGTGTGGTTTCGCGGTTTTCACCGTGCCACGCGGCGGGGTCGTTCCAGTCCGGTTCCGGAATGCGGCCGTTCCAGCCGTAGTAGTCCGCAATGCTGGTCGGATATCCCACGTTCGGACCGTCGCTCTTGTTGGTCCAGGTGCGTTCGCTGATGCTGCCGCCGAGCACCAGCTCGTGCTTGCGGCCGAGCAGTTCGAACGGACCGCTGGCATAGAAGTCCGCCGCGTTGGCGCGCGTCTTGCCCTTGTATTGGCCGAGCCACAGCGAGGTGCCGCTGCCGTCCGCCGGGTCCGGATTCCCGCCACCGGCTGAGCCGAGCGGAGCATCGTAACCGTTGATCTGGTGGTTGAGCTGCAGCTTGGCCACCCAGTCGTTGTCGAAGTAGTGTTCCAGCGTGGCGAATGCCGTGCGGGTGTATTGCGCCCAGCTGCTCCATCTGGTGCCGCTGTTGAAGGAACGCGAACGCTTGTTGAAATTGCCGTTGCTGTCGTAGATCGGGATGCCGCCCCAGGTCGAGCCCTTGGGGTCGTTGTCCTGGTAGTCCACGCCCACGGTCAGCAGGGTGCCGGGCGTCAGGTCGGCTTCCAGGACGCCGTAGAACACCGAGGTCCGGCGCTGGTAGCCGTCCAGGTGGGAATGCTTGTCCTGCTGGGCCACCACCACCCGGCCGCGCAGGCTGCCGGCCTCGTTCAGCGCGCCGCTGAAATCGAGTTCGCCGCGGTAGTTGTTCCACGAGCCCGCACCCAGCGTCGCGTGGCCCTGGAAGTCGCGCGTGGGCTTCTTGCGGATCAGGTTGATCGTCGCGCCGGGCTCGCCGCTGCCGGTGAGCAGGCCGGTGGCGCCCTTGAGCACTTCCACGCGGTCGTAGATCGCCATGTCGCTGAGCGTGTTGCCCGCGGAGTAGGACGAATCGCGCTCCATCGGGATGCCGTCGTACTGGAAGTTCTGCACGCCGAAGCCGCGTACGTGGAATTCGGTGCGCTCGCTGTCGTAGGTGATGATGCTCACCCCCGGCGTGTGCGCCATGACCTTGTCGATGGTGGTGAGGTTGAAGTCATCCATCTCCTGGCGGGTCACCACACTGATCGACTGCGGCGTCTCGCGCGGGGTGAGCACCAGCCGGGTGGCGGTGGCGATGGCACCGGGGGTGTAGCTGCCGGTGTGCTCGGAAATCTCGCCGAGCTGGTTGGCGGTGACCTGCACGGCACTCAGCGTTTTCGGCGTACTGCCGGCAGCGGGCGGCGCCTTGCGCAGAGTGTATTCCCCGCTGGCGTCGCGCACGGCTTCCAGCCCGGTGCCGGCAAGCAGCCGGCGCAGGCCCTCGGCCACGGTGAAGGTGCCGCGCACGCCGGGGCTGCTCAAACCAGCGGTGACCTCCGCATTCACGGCGATCTGCGTGCCGCTCTGGCGGCCGAAACGCCCCAGCGCGGTATCGAGATCGCTGCCGGCGATGTCGAACTGGCGGACCGCGACTTCATCGGCGGCCTGCGCCTGGGCGGGCGGCATGGCCAGCACGGCCGCACTGCCGAGGAAGGCGAGCAGCAATGCGCGGGAAAGCGGGGCCGCCGCGCGCGGGCGCGGCGGACGGGAGCGTACGGTCGATTTCATGGCGTTCCTAGTGGTCGGTTGCAGAGCATGTCCGCGCGTTGCGCGCGGCTTCCGATCCCTATGCCCAACGAAAACGAAAAACCTGCCGTTTTTTTTTTGAAAATCCCCGCCAGGCTCAGCGGGCTTCCACGGAAACCCAGTAACGGGTCAGGTAGCGCACGCGGATCGGCAGCCGGCGTTCGAGCGATTCCAGCACCGCGTCGGTCGGCCGGTCTCCGTCCAGCGGCCAGGTGCCGGTCACACGCAAGGCGGCCACTTCCGGACTCCAGCGCAGATGCCCCGGACGGTGCCGCGACAGGTCGATCAGCAGGCGGTCGAGGCGACGATTGACCGCCACCAGCATGCCGTCCACCCAGGCCTGGCGGCTGTCGTCGAGCGCCGCCGTGGTGATCTCGCCGGCTTGGGTGAAACGGGCCTGCTGCCCGGCGGCGATGCGTTCCACGGCATCGTCGCGCATGCGGACATCCACGGCGCCCTCGCGCACCGCGAGATGCGTGTGCGCAGGCGCCTGCAGCACGCTGAAACGCGTGCCCACGGGCATCAGCCGCGCATCGCGCGCCTCGACCCAGAGCGGGCGTCCGGCCGGATCGGCGGCCGTGGTGACTTCGATCTCCCCCTCGCGCAGCAGGATGCGGCGGGCGTCCTGGTCGTAGCGCACATCGACCGAAGTCGCGGTGTTGAGGCGCAGCAGGGTGCCATCGGCCAGCGTGACCACACGGCGCTCTCCGACGGCGGTATGAAACTGCGCGGGCAGCACGGCATCGCGCAGTGGATCGCGCCCCAGCCACAGCAGCGAACCAGCGGCGCCGATCCACAGCAGATGCCCCAGCGCGCGCCTGCGGCCTGTGCGTCCCAGGCGCGCCAGCGTGCCGCGCGCGAGGTCGGACGGCAGGTCCGGGCCACGGCGCAGATGCTCGCCCATGTGATGCAGACGCGCCCAGGCCAGTGCGTGATCGGGATGGGCCGCGCACCAGCTTTGCAGCGCCGTCTCGTCATCCGGCGACATCTCCCCGGAAGCGCGCAGCACGTACCAGTGGATGGCCTGATCGATGATCCCGTCGGCCAGCGGGCGGCCATCGTCCTGCTGCATGGCGGGCAGCGGCTGGCGCAGGGAGGCGGCGGGCGGGCTCATCGCGGGCGGCAGGGCGCGGAATGTACGCGGAAACGCAGGCGGCTCACCGGTACAGCGCCCTGTAGCAATGCGCGGTGGCGCGCACCATGGCCTTCTGTACCACGTTGATGCTGACGCCCAGGCGTTCGCCGATGGCCGCATAGGTCAGCCCGTCGAGTTGCGAGAGCAGGAAGATCTCGCGCACCCGCGCGGGCAGCCCGTCGAGCAGGCGGGCGATTTCCTCCAGCGCCTCGACCACCAGGCGGCGCTCTTCCGGCGAGGGCGCCAGCACTTCCGGACGGCTGGCCAGTTCTTCCAGATAGGCCTGTTCCAGCGCCTTGCGCCGCCAGTGGTTGACGACGAGTCCGTGGGCGATGGTGGCGAGGTAGGCGCGCGGTTCGCGCAAGCCTTCCGGCTCGGGCCTGGAAAGCAGGCGGACGAAGGTGTCCTGCGCCAGATCGGCGGCCTGCTCGGTGCAATTGAGCTTGCGGCGAAGCCAGCCGTGCAGCCAGCGATGGTGGTCGCGGTACAGGGTGGAGAAGCCGTCGGGCGGCGCAGCGGTGCTCAAGAGAACCTCCGGAGAACAAGAGCGCTGGCTGGCCCGGAAGGGGTGGCTGGCTATTCTTAATTAGGAATTGTTCTCATTCTCCGTAATTTGTGCGGCAGCGTCAAATATCCGCAACGATCGCCCGCCGCCATGAGCATCCTGGCAGCCGACCACCGGCATGGCGGCAACTGCGGGCAGTCTGTGGACCCGGCAAGGCAGGCCCGGCCGTTCATGGCCGGCCGGGCGGAAGGGCAGGCCTCAGAACTCGTAGCGCAGGTTGGCCATGACGTTGCGCGGCGTACCCCAGTACACGGCGTTGTAGTTGCCGATGCCGGAGTAGTACTTCTTGTCGAAGAGGTTGTTGATGCTTACCGTGGCCTTGAGATTGCCGGCCAGATCGGCGCTGGCGACCAGCCCGGCCAGCAGATAGGCGGGCTGTTCGAAGCGCCGCGGCGTGCCGGCGATGGTCTGGGTGAAATGAGTCGAACTCTGCCACTGCAGGTTGCCGCCGAGGCGGATGTGCTTCCAGGCGCCGGGCAGGCGGTACATGGTGGCCAGCTTGAAGGTGCGCTCCGGCTGCGTGGTACTGACGCGCTGGCCGTCCGCATCGCGCGGCTGGATGTAGGTAAAGCCCGCGTTCAGCTGCCAGCCGGGAAGCGGCTCGCCGCTCACCTCCAGTTCCAGGCCCTTGGTCGTCACCCCTTGTATGGCCACGTAGGCAACGCCGCCGCCGGGCCGCGCCGCGCCGCTCGGGTCCCTGATGGCGTAGTTGTCCTGTTCGAGCCGGAAGAGCGCTGCGCTGGCGTTCAGCCGGCCGCCGTAATAGCTGCCCTTGGCACCGATCTCGTAGCTCTCGCCGGTCAGCGGATCCAGCTGCCGGTCGTTGGCGTCGTAGCTGTAGGCCTGGGGCTTGAAGATGTCGGTAAACCGTGTGCCAGGCATCGACGTCGAAGGTGAGGCCGGCATAGGGCGTGACTTCGCCGGAAACCTTGGTGGCCGTGCGGCTGGATACGCCGTTGGCGTTGACGCTGTCCAGACTCCACGAGTAATCGGTGTTGCGGGCGCCGAGGATCAGCGACAGACGCTCCGTCGCCTCGAACACCGTGGCGGCATAGCCGATCTTCTGGCGCGCCTTCACGTCGAAGGTCGACCACCAGTCATAGAAAGCCGGCTCGGTGGCGCGGTTGTCCCAGTTGAAGGCGTCGGGAATCAGGGCGTCCGTATCGCCATCCCAGCGCCTGGAGACCGCATTGGTGCGCGCGTTGGCGTAACCCAGCACGATCTGGTGTTCCCGGCCGAACAGGGAATAGCTTCCGGACAGCTGGAGGTCCAGGCCCTTTTCCTTGGTGTCGGTATGGAAGCGGGCCGCGCCACCGGCATAGAAGCCGTGCGCCACGCTGTGCGTGACCGGGTCGATGGTGGCCATGGTCATCCCGGCGATGATCTCGCGCGACTGGTACTTGCGTTGATTCAGGGTCGCCTTCAGGTTCCAGCCGCTGCCGAAGCTGTGATCCAGCGTGGCGAACATGCGCTGGGTATCGTGGTTGCGCTCGGCCCACACATCGGCCGCATTGGTGGAACGCGAGAATTTCGCGGGAGAGCCGTCGGAGAAGAAGGCGGGCAGGTGACTGTTGCTGCTGGCGTCGTTGCGGTTGCGCTGCACGTCGAAGCCCACCGACAGGATGGTGGCGGGGGCGAGATCGGCCTCGACGATGCCGTAGAACAATTCCTGCCGATTCTTCAGGTGTTCGATGAAACTGCGGTTGTGCTGGGCCGCGCCGACCACGCGGCCCCGGATCGCGCCGCTTTCGGCCAGCGGGCTGGAAAGATCGACTTCCGCCCGGTAGTGGTCCCAGGAGCCGACGCCGACCGAGGCATGCCCCTGGAAGTCCGCGGTGGGGCGCTTGCGCACCATGTTGATCACGCCGGAAGGCAGCCCCGCGCCGTTGACCAGCCCGGTCGCGCCCTTGAGCACCTCCACCCGGTCGTAGATGGCCGAATCGGCGATGCTGTAGTTGTCGCGCACGTTTCCGCCTGCGGTGGCCAGACTGGCCACGCCGTCGAACTGGAAGTTCTCGACCTGGAAGCCCCGCGCATAGAAGCTGTAGCCTTCGGTGTTGTCGCGGTTGACGGTGATGCCGGGGGTTTGCTGAAGTACGTCGGCAATGTGTTCCAGCCCTTGATCGTCCATCTGCTGGCGCGTGACCACGCTGACCGATTGCGGCGTCTCGCGCAGCGACAGCGGCAGGCGGGTGGCGGTGCTGGTGGCGCGCGTGGTGTAGCTGCCGCTGCCTTCGGTGGCGGAACCCAGGGAAGCCGCCTTGACCTGCACGGTGCCGAGCACCGTCTCGCCGCCGGAAACCGAAGGCGTGCGCCGCAACTGATAGCCGCTGTCGCCTTCGTACGCCTCCAGCCCGGTACCCTCCAACAAGCGCTGCAGGGCCTGCGCGATGCCGGCTTCACCACGCAGCCCCGGGCTGCGCTTGCCGGCGGTGAGGCGTCCATCGATGGTCAGCAGAATCCCGGCCTCGGCGGCAAAGCGGTTCAGTGCCTGGTCGAGCGGGCCGGCGGGAATGTCGTAGCGCTGCGCGGTCTGGGTGGCCTGCGCATGCGCCGGGCGCGGCTGGCCGGCGAGGGCGGTGCAGGCGAGCAGCACGGCCAGGGCGACCGGGGCGGGATGGAGCGCGCGGCGCGCGGGGCGGGCGGCGGTGGGGTGGGGCATCATCGGCGTTCCTTTCGTGGGGTTCGATACACCCCCCGCGATGGGGGGATACCTTCCTTTCCGAACGAAACGGAAAAAGTGCTACGCCGCCGCCGTGTTTTTTTTGGGAGCGGGGTCAGCCCCTGCGCCAGGCCGCGGCCGCGAGCGCCAGCCAGCCCAGGATCAGGCAGATGCCGCCCAGCGGGACGATGTAGAGGATCGGCCCTTCGTGGATGCCGGCGATCAGGCGGATCAGGTAGATGCCGCCGGAGAAGCCGGCGATGCCGAGCACGAACAGAGTGCCGGCGGCGTCCAGCCAGCGCGTGGCCTGCGTGCGCGACCACAGGGCGACGCCGAACAGCGCCAGGGTGTGCAGCATGTGGTGCAGGGTGGCGGCACGCGCCCGCTCCACCGCCAGTTCGAGCTGGTCCGGCGCAACGAACTGGGGCAGGCCATGCGAACTCCAGGCGGCCACGGCAACGCCGAGCGCGCCGAGCAGCCCGGTCAGCGTCATCCAGAAACGGAACATGATTGCGTCCTTGCGGGGAAAGGGGTCAACGGGGCGTTACGGTAACCCAGTATGGGGTCACCTGGCTCAGCCGGACCGGCAGGGCCTCGGTCAGCGCGCGCAGGACGCGGTCGGTGTCGTCGAGCGGAAAGACGCCGGAGATGGTCAGTTCGGCGACGGCCGGATCGCAGCGCAGGAAACCCGGGCGGTGCCGCGCCAGCTGGGCGATGAACTCGTCCAGGCGCAGACGCTCGGCGACCAGCTGCCCGCGCGTCCAGGCGATGGCGGCGGGCTCCGCCGCCGTTTCGACCTGCACGCCGCTGGCATCGAAGTAGGCCTGCCGGCCCGCATCCAGCCGCCGCTCCGGCCCCTGGGCGGGACGCACGGCCACCGCGCCGTCGAAGACGGCGACGTGCACATGGGCGGATTCCTGATGGACCTGGAAACGGGTGCCCAGCGCCTGGATCTCGCCATGCCCGGTGCGCACCGTGAAGGGACGCCGGGCCGGGTCCTTGGCGGTGGCGATGAAGATCTCGCCGTGCCGCAGGGTGATGCGCCGTACCTCATCGTCGTAGTGGATGTCGACGGCGCTTGCGCTGTTCAGATCGATGCGGGTGCCGTCCTCCAGCACCAGTTGGCGCCGTTCGCCGCGCCGCGTGGCGTGGTCCGCCGTGGCGAGCTGCCATTGCGGCGTCTGCCGCGCGCCCTGCAGCGCCAGGGCACCGCCTACCAGCCAGCCCAGCATGCCGAGCGCGCGGCGGCGGCCAAGCCGTGGCGGTGGCGCGCGCAGTACCTGCGCGCCGAGGCCGGCGGGCAGGTCGGCAAGGCGGGCGTGCAGGCTCTGCGCCTTTCCCCAGGCCGCCTGGTGGGCGGGATCGGCATGCAGCCAGCGTTCGAATTCGGCGCGTTCGGCATCGCTGACCTCGCCCGACCACAGCGTGACCTGCCATGCCAGCGCCTGGTGGAAGAGGGCATCTGCGCTGGCGGCGGCAACGTGGGCGGAAGACATGGCGGTTCAGCGCGCAGGCGTGCCGGAGGCGGGGGATTCCTCCAGCGCCGCGTAGCAGGCCAGACTCGCCTTGAGCATGTACTTGCGCACGGTGGCCGTGGCGATGCCCAGGCGTTCGGCAATTTCGGAGTATTTCAGGCCGTCGAACTGCGACAGCAGAAAGGTTTCCCGCACGATCTGCGGCAGCCGGCCCAGGTGGGCGTCGATGCACACCAGGGTCTCGATCACCAGCGCGCGGGTTTCCGGCGAGGGCGCATGGCATTCCGGTACGCGGGCCAGCGCCTCCAGGTAGGCCTGCTCAAGCTGCCGGCGGCGGTACTGATCCACCAGCAACCCCTTGGCGATCTGCGTGAGGTAGGCCCGCGAGCGTTCCGGCTCCGGCAGCCGGCCGGAAATCAGCAGGCGCAGGAAGGTGTCCTGGGCGAGATCGGCGGCCTGCTGCGAGCAGCTCAGCTTCTTGCGCAGCCAGCCTTGCAGCCAGCTGTGGTGCTCGGAATACAGGGTGTGCAGGGTGTGCCGGGGAGTGGGCGCGGTGGGCGGCATGGCAAGGCGCGGTGACCAGATCAATCCATATGGGAAGGATTATCATTCACACTCATACCAGGCGGCAAGCCAAAAGGATCGTCGGGCCGTCTGCCCGGCGATCCGGTGGGCACGCGGCGTCTGCCCATGGCCGCCACCCCGCGCTCAGAAACGCGCATTCCTGCCTATTCCCCGTGGCCGGCTCGCAAGAGCCGGCCACGCTGGCGCTCGTCAGTTGGGCGCACCGCGTCCGCTCTCGGCGAACCTGTTCTGCCACACGCCAGGAAACGGCCGATCGGCAGGCCATTCGTGCTGAAGCAAAAGGCATGTTTTTTAATGAAAAGTCATGAAATGCTAAGGAGATATGTAATAAAGTGTGTTTCAAGTGCGCGTTTTGCCGGTCTCGAACGACATGTCTACGAGAGCTGCAGATTTCGCGGCTTCGCTGTCCAACGCACCATCGAGGTCTCCATGAGCGTATTGCCGGCCGGAATTTCAACCATGCGGGGAGGGCGCATCCGCCCGCGCGCAACGGCCATCGACGAGCGGGGGGCGTCGGGACGGCCATCCTCGCGCCTCGCCACCGCGCGGGAAACCCTGCTGCGCGCCGGCCTGCGGGTCACGCAGCCGCGCCTGCAGGTGCTGGCGGCGTTCCTGGAAGCCGGGCAGACGGTCCTGTCGGCCGATCAGGTGATGCGCGCGCTGCTCGACCAAGGCAACGACATCTCCCTGTCGAGCGTGTATTCGGCGCTCCGTCAGCTCGACGCCGCCAAGCTGCTGTCCAGCCGCTTCGAGGAAGGGCGGCGGGTGTATGCGCGTGCCGGCGCCCTGCCGCAGGCGACCGTGCGCGTGGTGTGCGAGGCCTGCGGCACGGAACGCACCTTCCATAACGATTCGCTGGATGTACTGCTGAGCCGCCTGGTCGGCGGCCAGGGCTTCGCGCTGGGCGATTACGAAGTGCTGGTGCGCGGCGTCTGCGCGAACGGTTGCGCGCATGCCGCCGAGGCACGCGGCCCGGACGCGGAGTAGGGGCTCCAAGCACCGGGCCAGCACAGGCGGCGCCTGCCGACCTCCGGATACCTTGTCCGCTGCCGGCTCGGCCGATTGTGACCCGCTGCCACAGCACTGCTGAAAGGCATGGGGTGCCGCATCGAGAGCGATCCCCGCCGGGATTCCCACAAGGCCCGCCATTTGTAAGTCTATGTAACAAAGTGCGCGTTTTTGCGCCCTCAAACGACATGTCTTTTGAGGGCCGAGTTTTCGGCCGCTTTCCCGTGGACGCGTGCCGCGCGTCCACGGGAAATCCGTACATGGATCCGGACTGCCCGCCGGCTCCGACGCACAATCCCCCTAGGAGTCTTCATGCCAGGTCCGTTTTCATCCACCTGTCGCGCCGGAGGCATGCGGTGAGCGCCGCCGTGCCGGCCGCCAGGCCCGCGGCCCCCAAGGCGGGGCGTGCCCGCCTGTGGTTCCTGGTGCACAGTTGGGCCGCGCTGCCGCTGTGGATCTTCATGTTCTTCGTCTGTCTGACCGGCACCATCGCCACGGTGAGCCAGGAGATCGTCTGGCTGGCCGACCCGGCCGTGCGCGCCCGCGCGCCGTCCGCCGACGCGCGGCTGCTGGGCTACGACGAGGTGCTGGCGGCGGTGAACCGCGCCAGCCCGGAATCCGTGGTGCAGTCCATTTCCCGCCCGGTGAAGTCGCAGTTCGCACTGAGCGTGCGGGTGGGCAATCCGGACGGCACCAGCCAGTCGATCTACGTGAACCCCTACACCGGGGAAATCCAGGGCACCGACCCGTCCTTCAACTTCCGCGGATTCGTGCGCGCGCTGCACGGCTGGCTGCTGATGCCGTTCACCAACGGCTTCAACCTGGGCTGGTACGCGGTGTCGCTGCTCGGCCTGCCGATGCTGGTCTCGCTGATCACCGGGCTGGTGGTGTACAAGAAGTTCTGGCGGGGCTTTCTGCGCCCCCGGCTGCGCTTCGGCCACGGCGCGCGGGTGTTCTGGGGGGATTTCCATCGCCTCGCGGGCATCTGGTCGATTCCCTTCATCCTGATCATCGCGATCACCGGGCTGTGGTTCACCGTGCAGGCGGTGCTCGGCGATCTGTCGATCTCCATCTCCTCCGAGGGTGCTCCGCCCATTGTGGCGCGCGAGGATGCGCCCTACACGCCGGACGGCCTGCCGCCGCGCATCGTCAGCCTGGACGAGGCCGCCGCGCATGCCAGCGAATACCTGCCGGGCCTGCAGCCGATGTTCGTCAGCCTGCCGGGCAACGCCTACGACCACATCGTGGTGGCCGGGCGCGGCGCCTATCCGCTGCTGTTCGAGCGCCTGCACGTGAATCCGTACAACGGCAAGGTGGAATACGTGCGCCGCGTGGCGGACCGCTCCGCGCTGGAGCTGTTCACCGAGTCGATGCGCCCGCTGCACACCGGCGATTTCGCCGGGCTGTGGCTGAAGCTGGTGTATTTCTTCTTCGGCCTGCTGCTCACCATGATGGTGCTGAGCGGCCTGCTGATCTGGACCAAGCGCACCGCGCACGCCACCGCCGCCATGCTGCGCCGCCGCGAGGAAGAGCCCGACGGCTCGGTGGCGGAACTGGAAACGGAGGGCGCGCGGTGAGCACAGCCAGATCCCCATCCACCCGCCGCGCCGGCGTACCGGCCTGGAAGCGCTGGTTGTTCCGCGTGTCAGCGGTCTTCGTCGTCCTGCCGCTGTTCTATCTGCCCGCCTACTTCCACAGCCAGGAACTCAACCGCGGCACCAAGGGCCTGGGCGAACGCGAACTGGGCGAGATCGCCGTGGGCCCGTGGTCGGTGCGTTTCGCCGAATGGCGGGTGGAGCAGCCGTTCCGCAACGGCGAGGCCGGCTATGCGAAGAGCTTCACCCTGGCGCTGTGCGACACCTGCGCCAAACAGGTCAAGGCCGCCTATCTGCGCGTCGGCAAGCCGCGCAACCTGCGCGCGGCCGGTTCCATCTTCTTCGGCTCGCCGTATCGCCAGTCCGTCGCGCTGCCGATTCCCGAGCGCGTGACGGCGGACGCGGAACTGTGGATCACCCTGGAGGGTTGGGACGGCTCCGTGCATCAGGCCGCGCTGCCGCTCGCGGAAGCGTCGCCGATCACCATCGAATGGCTCAGCAAACGAGGAAACCCGACATGACCCCCACCCTCCGCCGCACATCCGCCACGCTCGCACGCGCCCTGGCCGGTGGCCTGCTGTGCGCGCTGGCGGGCGCCGCCGCCGCGCACAACCCGGTGTGTACCTGCGAGTCGGTGGACGCGCAGCGCATCCGCTGCACCGGCGGCTTTTCCGACGGCAGCAAGGCACCGGGGGTCACCCTGGACGTCATCGCCTACGACGAGACCATCCTGATCAACGGCAAGCTGGGCGCCGACTCCACGCTGGTGTTCAACCGCCCGAAGGGCGAGTTCTACATTCTTTTCGATGCCGGCCCCGGCCACGTGGTGGAAATCGACCACGCCGAGATCGAGTGATGGCGGAACAAGTCGTCCGCCCCGCCGGCGCGGGGCATGAAGCACTGTTCGTCGCGCTGGCCTGCGCCGTCATCGTGGCGCTGGCCGCAGCGGTGATCGGCGCACGCCAGACGCCGGCGCAGCGCATCGAGGTCGCCGCGCACCAGCTGGATGCCCGCGACGATCTGCTCGCCGCGGAGCAGGGCCTGTACGCCGACCTGCGCCTGGTGCCCGGAGAACTCGCCGATTTCGGCGATCGGCCGCCTGCGGTGACGGAACTCGCCGAGGCCTTGCTGCCGCCCTTCGTCGCCGACGTGGGCACCGCCTGGCGCGGGGACCATGCCTGGACGCTGATCGAGCACGGTGCGGCCAGCGCCTACCTGGGCCTCAGTGCCGCCCCCGAGGTCGCCGGCTCGATGCTGCTGCGGCTGTCCGGACCGGCGGATGCCGGCGAAGCCGACATCTGGCTCAACCGTTCCCCCTCGGCATCCCCGCCCGCGCGCCTGGATACCGAATACCTCGTCCACGGCGGCTGGCAGCAGGTGGTCACCCATTTCGACGCCGGCGCAACACGCCACCGCCACTGAGCGGGCCGCCGGCCCGTTTCCCGTCCAACCCGGCGGCCGCGCGCGGACGCCTCAACGTGGAGTCTCCATGCCCGACGCTCTCCCTTCCTTCCCGCGCCGCCGCATGCTGGCCGGGCTGGCCCTGGCCTGCGCGCTGCCGGCCCGCGTGTTCGCCGCCGTGCCGAAACGCGACAAGCCGCTGCGCATCGGCGTGACGCTGCATCCGTACTACAGCTACGTGGCGAACATCGTCGGCGATCTGGCCGAGGTGGTGCCGGTGATCCCCGCCGGCTTCAACCCGCACGCCTACGAACCGCGCGCCGAAGACATCAAGCGCATCGGCACGCTGGACGTGATGGTGGTCAACGGCGTGGGCCACGACGATTTCGCCGAACGCATGATTGCTGCCAGCGAGAAACCGAACCTGCCGGTCATCGAATCCAACGCCGACGTGCCGCTGCTGGCCGCCACCGGGCTGGCCGGGCGCGCGGGTTCCGGCACCGTGGTCAATCCGCACACCTTCCTGTCGGTGACCGCGTCGATCGCCCAGGTGAACACCATCGCGCGCGAACTCGGGCGCTTCGACCCGGCCAACGCGGCCGCCTACCAGGCCAACGCACGCGCTTTCGCACGCCGCCTGCGCCAACTGCGCGCCGATGCGCTGGCCGAACTGGCCGGCGTGCCGAACGCGGAGTTCCGCGTGGCGACCATCCACGGCGCCTACGACTACCTGCTGCGCGAATTCGGCATCGAAGTCACCGCCGTGGTCGAACCCTCCCACGGCATCGAACCCAGCCCGGCGCAGCTCAAGGGCACCATCGACCGCCTGCGCGGCCTGGACGTCAAGGTGATCTTCTCGGAGATGGATTTCCCCTCGGCCTACGTGGACACCATCCGCCGCGAGGCCGGCGTGCAGCTCTATCCGCTCACCCACATCTCCTACGGCGAATACGAAATCGACAAGTTCGAACGCGAAACCGCGCGCAACCTGGCCACCGTGGTACGCGCCATCCGCGAGGCCGCGCAATGACGGCGGGCGGCCCGCGCATCCGCTTCGACGGCGTCGGCCTCACCCTGGGGCGCACCGAAATCCTGCGCGACGTGCGCCTGAGCGTGGAGGCCGGCAGCGTGCACGCGCTGGTCGGCCCCAACGGCGGCGGCAAGAGTTCGCTGGTGAAGGCCCTGCTGGGCCAGATGCCGCATCGCGGCCGGCTGGCCATCGACTGGCCGGGCGCGCCCGGCACGGTGGGCTACGTGCCGCAGTCGCTGGAATTCGACCGCGGCCTGCCGATGAGCGTGGAAGACTTCATGCGCGCCACCACGCAGCGCCGTCCGGCCTTCCTGCGCCGTCCGCGCGAGGGCATGGCGGACATCGACGCCGCGCTCGACCGCGTGGGCATGGCGGACAAGCGCCTGCGCCGCATGGGCGCGCTGTCCGGCGGCGAACGCCAGCGCGTGCTGCTCGCTCAGAGCCTGATTCCGAATCCCGCCCTGCTGGTGCTCGACGAACCGATGGCGGCGCTGGACGAGGCCGGTTTCGCGGTGTTCGAACACCTGCTGCGCGACTGGCGCCGCGACGGCGTGACCGTGCTGTGGGTGGAACACGACCTGGAAGCCGTCGGCCGCTTGGCCGACCGCGTCAGCGGGCTGAACCGCAGCGTGCTGTTCGACGGCGCGCCGCGCGAAGTGCTGGCGCCGGAACGCCTGCTCGCGCTGTTCTCCGCGCGCCCGCGCACGGCGGCGCAGGAGAACCGCGAACCAGCGGACGCTGCGGCGCTGGAGGCGGCAGTGAGCGCCCCCGCCCGGCCGCCCGACGGGGGCGCTCACCCGCCCTTGGGGAGGATGTCGCGCAGCGACAGGAGGGTAGTCCAGTGAGCTACGAGAACTTCCGCGTCTTCGTGCAGGGTCTGGCGGAGGCCGGCTGGCTGCCGCCGTCGATGGCCTACGGCTTCGTGGTCAGCGCGCTGCTCGCCGGGCTGATCATCGGCCCGGTGCTGGGCGGCCTGGGCACACTGGTGGTGGTCAAGCGCTTCGCCTTCTTTTCCGAGGCGGTCGGCCATGCCGCGCTCACCGGCGTGGCCATCGGCATCCTGCTCGGCGAGCCGTACACCGGCCCCTACGGCAGCCTGTTCGGCTACTGCCTGCTGTTCGGCATCCTGCTCAATTTCCTGCGCAACCGCACCGGGCTCACCCCGGACACGCTGATCGGCGTGTTCCTCTCGGTATCCCTGGCGCTGGGCGGCAGCCTGCTGTTGCTGCTCTCCGGGCGGGTCAACATCCATATCCTGGAAAACGTGCTGTTCGGCTCGGTGCTCACCGTCAACGGGCAGGATCTGGTCGTGCTCGCCGTGGTCGCCGCGCTGGTCGCCGTGCTGGCGCTGCCACTCTACAACCGCATGATGCTGGCCAGCTTCAATGCGCAGCTGGCCACCGTGCGCGGCGTGCGCGTGAAGCTGCTGGACTACCTGTTCGTCGCGCTGGTCACCGTGGTCACGGTGGCCTCGGTGAAGGTCATCGGCGCCATCCTGGTCGGTGCGCTGCTGGTCATCCCGGCTGCCTCGGCACGGCTGCTGAGCCGCTCCCTGCGCGGCTTCTTCTGGCTGTCGGTGGCCTTCGCCACGCTCAGCACGCTGGCCGGCATCCTGCTGCCGATCGAACTCGCACTGCCGGTGCCCTCGGGCGCGGCCATCATCCTGTTCGCCGGAACGCTGTTCGCGCTCGCGGCCATCGCGCGCGGCACCGTGCCGGCGCTCAAGGGGCAAGTCTCATGAAAACCGTGAACATCCTGTTCGTCGCGCTCGGGCTGCTGGCCGGCGCATCCGCCTCGGCCGCCGCTGCCGGCACGCCGGCCGTCCGCGTGCTCACCGCGCATCCGGTGGCCCATGCGATCACCGCCCGTCTCGCGGAAGGCGGCGCCATCGAAATCACCCGCGTGGTGCCGGCCACGCTGCCGCCCACGCGCCATGCTTCCTTCCTCGGCGGGCGTGGGGCAGGGGCCTTCGAGGCCGCCGCACGCCAGGCCGACGCGGTGGTCGGGCTGCGTTCGGTGTGGGCGGACGACGTGCTCTATCCGCACGCGCGGCGCGCCAACGTGCGCGTCGTCGAGGTGGACGCGGCGCGTCCGGTAGATGGCGCGCTGCCCGGCGTGGCGCTGCGCAGCGGCGAGGCCGACGGCCTGTACGCCTGGCTGGACCCGACCAACCTCGGCCGCATGGCGGACGTCGTCGCACGCGACCTGGGCCGCCTGTCGCCGGCCGACGCCGAAGGCATCGCCGGGCGCCTGGCCACGTTCAAGCGCGCAGTGGTGGAGCTGGCCGCCGGCGCCGGCCGGCGTTTCGCCCAGGCCGACAACCCGGTCGTATTCACCCTGTCGGAGCGCCTGGACTACTTCGTCACCGGTTTCAACCTGGAACTGGCCGGCCGCGACGTACGCGAGGACGAAGCGTGGACGGACGAGGCCGCCGCGCAACTGGGCGAGCGCCTGCGCGCGGAAGGCATCGGCGTGGTGCTCCACCATCGCGCGCTGACACCAGCCCTGGATGCGGCGGTGCGCGCGGCGGGCGCGGTGCCGGTGCTCATTCCGGCGGAAGGCAACGATCCGCTGGAAGAACTGCGCAACGCGGTCGAATCGGTCGCGGAGGCGCTGAACGCGCCCTAGGGCGCGTCGGAGGCGGCGGGAAGCGCTTCGGCTTCGTAATGGCTGGTCAGCCAATCGTCGGCAAGACGGGCGAAGGCGGTCTGCGCAGCGGGGGAGGCGAAGCTGTCGTCGCAATCCGCCAGTTCCTGCCAGTCGCGCTCGCAGCCGATGTGCTCGTAGGACTGGCGCAGCATCGGCAGCCCCGGGTCCTGCCCGCCGGCGACGATCAGCGTGGGCACACGCAGCATGCCGAGCGGCTTGACTCCGGCCAGATCCGGGCGCCCGCCCTGACAGGCGAGCGCCTGATAGTCCTCGGACGCACGGGCCGCCGCGCGGATCGCCGCGGCACTCGCGGTGCCGGAAGCCACCAGGCCCACCGGCAGCTTGCCCAGACCCGGCTGATGGGCGATCCACTCGCGTACGCCCTCGGCGCGCAAGGCGAGCTGGGAGACGGCGAAGCGCATGTCCGGGTCGCGGCTTTCCTCATGCGGAGTCAGCAGATCCAGCGTCAGCGTGGCGTGCCCGCTGGCCTGCAGCGCGCAGCTGGTTTCGTCCTCGCGCTCCTGCTCCTCGGGCACCGAAAACGGACGCAGGATCACGGCCAGCGCACGCACGTCCGGCGCGTGGCAGAGCAGGGCCACCAGCCAGGTCTGCGCGGTGGGGATGCTGATCAACGAATGGCGTAGTTTCACGGTCGCGCGGCGGGGAAGGAGAACGCTTCGAGCATGGCACGCGGCGGCGGGGCCGGCAAGGCGCAAAGATCACGCCCGTGGATCAGCGCCGGCATATTCCCTTGGTTGGACATGCATTGACTCCGACCACGTCCGCACGCGATAGCGCGCGGCCATCAGCGCGCCGGCCGGGCGTTCGGCCGCCACACCGGCCCTGGCCTTGAGCGCGGCGAGAAAGCGCCCGGGGTCCGGGAAGTGCCGCCAGTCGCCGGGAAGAAAGCTCGCCCCCCGGCAACCGCCGAACAGCATCAGGCCGTGTTCGAAAGGCGTCAGTTGGGCGAGCAGGGCCGCATCGTCGGCAAAATCGAGAAACTCGATTTCACTGAGCAGCGCGACCTCGATGCGCAGTGCATCCAGCTCGGCTGCGGCCAGCGGCACGGAATCCGGCGCATGCAGCGCAGCGGCCACCGCGTTGGCGGCCACGTCGTCACGCAGCGCACGCACGGGACGCGCGCCGCCCGCGCGGCCGCGAAGCTTGCCATCCACGCTGAGCGCAACGAGGGTCGCGCCGCGTACGGCGAGCGCGGGGTCGTCGGGCAGTTCGACGGCACGCCCGAGCGCCCGGCCGATGGCCGCGCGGGCACGTGCCAGCAGCAGCGCACCGAGAGATTCGTCGCGCTCAGTGGCAGGCACGGCAGGCATACTGCGGCGATTCGCAGAAGGCCACGCTGGCGTAGCCGACGACGCGCTCGCGCCCGCCGACGGTATCGCCGGAGTTGCGCAGATCGAGCAGATGGGCATCCAGGCCGTGGCGCGTGGCGGCCCGCAGCAGGCCATTCACCGGCGCGGCGCCGCAGGCCTGCTCGGTGGTCAGGCTGGCGCCCAGATCGACGATCTGGCGGATGGTGGCGCGGTCGCAATGGCGCGCCTGTTCGTAGCTCAGATCGTGCGACAGGTCGGAACTCACCACCACCACGGTGTCGGGTCCGCCCCACAGCTCGTCGAGCAGGCCGGCCACCGCCTCCGGGCCGGCGGCGCCGACCAGCACCGGCACCAGCTCGAAACCGCCGAGCACGGTCTGCAGGAACGGCAGTTGCACTTCCAGGGTGTGTTCCAGCGCATGCGCGTGGTCGTCCACTACGCAGTCGGCACGCTTCTGCAGGGCGAGCCAGTGGGAACGGCTGAGCGCCACCGCGCCGAGCGGGGTGGCGAAGGCCTGCGCGGCGGGCAGGGCGAAGCCTTCGAACTGGCTGTGATGGGCGGGGCCCAGCAGCACCACGCGGCGCACCTGCTCGCGCATCGGTGCCAGCGCGGCGTAGGCCGTGGCGGCCACCGGACCGGAATACAGATAGGCGCCATGGGGCACGATGAGCGCCTTGGGCGCCAGCACGGTTTCCAGCGCGACGGCGGTGGACAGCAGTTCGCTCAACTGGGCGTGGAGCACCAGGGGATCGCCGGGATAGTAGTGGCCGGCGGCCGTGGCGGGACGGATCGAAGCGTTGGCCATGGCGGGCTGAAAATGCCGAAAACCGCGGAACAGGGCGGGATTATAGGCCTGGCGCGCCGATTGCGCTCCACGCGATGCCCAGGGCCAGGCCGATCGCCACCGCGCCCATGCCGCCCAGCACCTTCCTGCCCAGCGCGCGCCCACCGATCACCACCGCCAGCCCGGTCTTGAAGGCCAGGTTGGCGACCATGCCCAGGCCGATGACGATCACCGTGGGCGCCAGGTCGAGCTTGTCCAGGGCGAACAGGCGCAGGCTGGACAGCGCGATGGCGTCGATATCGGTCAGCCCGGAGACCACCGCCAGCACGTACAGTCCGCTGTTGCCGGCGATCTCCGCCATCCACGCGGCGATGAACAGCACCAGCGCGTACAGCGCGCCGAAACCCAGCGCGGTGCGCAGTTCGGTGGGGTTGCCAGTCTGCGGCAGCACCACCTCGCCGCCATTGCTCAGCCGCCGCCAGTTCCACAGCAGGGCGATCACGCCGAGCAGCAGGGCGGGCAGCACCACGGTGAGCAACTGGCCGATCACGCCGGGGGCGACCACCAGGGCGATCACCGTGACGCGCACCACCATCAGCAGGTTGGCGAGCACGATCACCAGCGCCGCCATCGAGGCCATGCCCGGCTCGGCGCGCGCGTTGCGCGCATACACCAGCGTGGTCGCGGTGCTCGACGCCAGCCCGCCGAACACGCCGACGAAGGCCGCGCCGTAGCGCGCGCCCACCAGTTGCAGCGCTGCGTAGCCGGCCAGGCTGACGCCGGAGATCAGCACCACCATCCACCAAACCTGGTAGGGATTCAGCGCGCCGTAGGGGCCGAATTCCTGGTCGGGCAGAATGGGCAGGATCACCACCGACAGCACGCTGAACTGCAGGATGGAGATCCAGTCGCGCGGGCGCAGGCGGGTGGCGATGCCGCGCAGCTGCGCCTTGAAGTACAGCAGGATGGTGGTGCCCACCGCCAGCATCACCGCCAGCGTGGCATAGCCGTACCATACCGCCGCGCCCAGGCAGAAGCACACCAGCAGCGCGGCCACCGAGGTGGTGCCGGGGTCGGAAGGGTCCGGATGGCGCAGGTAGGCGGCGATGATCATCGCGCCGATCGCCGCCATGCCCACGGCCAGCGGCGCGATGCTGTGCAGATGCTCGCCGAGCAGCGCGGCCAGCGCGCCGAACATGGCCACCAGCCCGAAGGTGCGCAGGCCGGCGCGCGCCGAGGGCACCCGCTCGCGTTCCAGGCCGATCAGCAGGCCGATGCCCACGGCGATCAGAAAGGCCTGGGCTTGTTCCATGTCGAAGGGCATCGAGAAGGGCATGGGCGGATCGGCGGGTGGGTCGCGGGCCCGTCACTTTAGAACATCGCGCCAAGCCCGTCGATGGCGCCAAACCGGCGTCTCGCCTAGAATCCGGCCCCATGCAGAACTTCCATCCACGCCATTTCGCCATCGTCCCGGCAGCCGGCAGCGGTACCCGCATGGGCGCCGACAAGCCCAAGCAGTACCTGCCGCTGCTCGGCCGCCCGCTGATCCATCACGCGCTCGCCACCTTGTGCGCGGCGCCGGACATCGACCGGGTGTACGTGGTGCTCTCGGTGGGCGACGCGGAGTGGATGCGCCACGACTGGTCGGCGCTCGGCCCCAAGCTGGTGCCGCTGTTCTGCGGCGGCCCCAGCCGGGCCGACAGCGTGCTGGCCGGCCTGCGGGCGATTTCCGGCGAGGCCGCGCAGTCCGACTGGGTGCTGGTGCATGACGCCGCGCGCCCCTGCCTGGCACCCTGGCACATCGACAAACTGGTGCGCGAACTGGCCCACGACGAGGTCGGCGGCCTGCTGGCCGTGCCGGTGGCCGACACGCTCAAGCAGGCCGACGGCCACCGCCGCGTAGCCGCCACCGTGCCGCGCGACCGCCTGTGGCAGGCGCAGACCCCGCAGATGTTCCGCTACGTGATGCTGCGCCGCGCGCTGGAATCCGCCCACGGGGTCACCGACGAGGCCAGCGCGATCGAGGCGGCCGGCCTGCATCCGCGACTGATCGAGGGGGACGCCACCAACCTCAAGGTCACCTTTCCGCTCGACCTGCATCTGGCCGAGTGGATCCTGCAGAACCGCGAGCGCTGAAGGAGGCGTGCGATGAGCGTTCCATTCCGCATCGGCCAGGGGTTCGACGTACATGCCCTGGTGCCCGGCCGCCCGTTGATCGTCGGCGGCGTCACCATTCCCTATGAGCGCGGCCTGCTCGGCCACTCCGACGCCGATGTGCTGCTGCACGCGATCACCGACGCGCTGCTGGGTGCCGCCGGCCTGGGTGACATCGGCCGGCTGTTCCCCGACACCGACCCGGCGCACGCCGGCGCCGACAGCCGCGTGCTGCTGCGCGAGGCCTGGGCGCGCGTGCGCGCGGCCGGCTGGCAGGTGGTCAACATCGACGCCACGGTGATCTGCCGCGCGCCGAAGATCCTGCCGCACGCGCCGGCCATGGCCGCCCACATCGCTGCCGACCTGAGCATCGCCGCCGACGCCATCAACATCAAGGGCAAGACCACCGAGAAACTCGGCTTCACCGGGCGCGGCGAAGGCATCGCCGCCCAGGTGGTCGCGCTGCTGGCGCATGTCTGAGCACATGCCCGGCGGCGGATTCGGCGCCAGCCGCCACCGCCGCCACAATGAGGCCTGACCCACACCATCCGCCGGAGAGCCCGATGCCTGTTTGCCACGCCCGCACGACCCGTTCCTTCATCCTGCTCGCCGCCGTTCTGCTCGCCGCCTGCGCGGAGCAGCGCGAGGCGCCCGGCACCGCGGAGAGCCGCATCGACGGCGGGCTGCGCAGCCTGACCCCGGCGGAAGAAGAGCGCCTTGCCGCACAGCAGCGCGATCTGGAAGCACGCGAGCGCGCGGCGGTGGAACGCTTCAGCATCGGCGAGGACGGCACGGTGACCGATACCGCCACCGGGCTGATGTGGATGCGCTGCGCGCTCGGCCAGCAGTGGAACGGCGAAACCTGCGCCGGCGAGGCCGAACGCTTCGCCTGGGCACGCGCGCTGTCCACCCAGGGCACGGTGAACGCGGGCGGCCACGGCGACTGGCGTCTGCCCACCCGCGAGGAACTGCTGACCCTGACCTGGTGCAGCAGCGGCCGGCGCCATGCCACCGACGCCGACGGCGCGGGCGGCTCCTGCGTGGGCGACTTCCGCCGGCCGACCATCCTGCACGAAGTCTTCCCGGCCACGCCGGCGGCCAAGTTCTGGACCTCCACGGCCGGACATCAGAATTTCTCCGCCTGGGGAGTGGCCTTCAGCACCGCAGTGACCGGCGTCGGCAACAAGACCGATCAGGAATACGTGCGCATGGTGCGCACGGCGCCTTGAAGTTCCGGCGGGCGGAAAAGGAGCGGGGCGCCAAGCGCCCCGCGTTGCTTCGGGCCGCCGGAAAGGCGAACCCATTGTCTCCCCGAGGGAGACGCACGGACAATCAGAGGTAGATGCAGCCCCCCAGGCGCTGCGCGAGCACCGGCTCGGGGGTCTTGGTGTAGTCCTTCTCGAAGCGGTCGGAGACCAGTTGGGCAGTCGGTCCATCCATGACCGAATTCAGCATGCCCATGAAGCCGGGCGGGGCGACCAGGATGGCGCGGCGGAACGCGTTGCGCGCCCGTCCGCGATACAGCTCCTGCGCAATTTCATGGGCAAAGACGCGCGCCTCGTGCTGCTTGGGCAGGGTCTGCGGCTGCTTGGCGCCGCCGCCCGAACCGTTGACCGCCATGCTGCCCGGGCGGTCGGTGACCAGTTGCGCGTTTTTCTGCCTGCTTTCCGGGTGGATCAGCTCCTTCACCAGTTTCATGCCCTTGTTGGGACCGAGGTTCTCGTACAGACGGCACAGGCTGGCGTTGGCAACCAGAATCCAGGTAATGGCCATGGGAACTCCTCTGCGAATCGACGATGCAGGACAGGGCCTGCGGGGGGGATGCCTTTCCAGCTTAGTCAGGGGATTTCCAGGCTGCCAAGCACGTGCTGTTTCACTTGCCGAAACAGCATTGCACACGTCCGTGGAAACCCGCGCGGGGGCTGGATTGCCTTGCCCGGAATATTTTCAGAATATCCCGAGTGCAAGCCCGGTGGCCATCGCCTCGCCCAGTTCGCGGCAGCGGCGCAGATCGTCTTCGGCAGGCTGTCCGCGCACGATCAGCGGCTCGGCCGCGGCCTTCCAGCCGTAGCCGGTGGCGATGCGGCCGACCTCGCGCACCGCGCCGCGCCCGTCGTTGCCGGCGCTGACGAACAGCGCATAGGGCAGGCCGGTCAGGCGGTTCTCGCAGGGGTAGTAGGTACGGTCGAAGAAATCCTTCAGCGCACCGGACATGTAGCCGAAATTCTCCGGCGTGCCGAGCAGCAGGCCGTCGCAGGCCAGCAGGTCGTCCACCCCGGCATCGAAGGCACGCAGCACCGCGGTATCGACCTCGGCCACCCTGCGCGCGCCTTCGGCCACCCCCTTGGCCAGCCGTCCGGTGTTGCCGGACTGGGTGTGATAGACCAGCAGCAGGCGCCGGCGCTCGCTCACTGCGGCTCCCGCGCGCCGGCGGCGGCCGGGTCGAGGCGGAAGTAGGCCGCCAGTTGCTCATACACGCGCGGATAGGCTTCCAGCAGCCCGTGCGGATCGAGAAAGAAGGTTTCCGCCGCGACCGCGAAGAATTCGCCCGGATGCTCGGCACCGTAGGGGTCGATCACGGTGTCCTCGCCGGCATCCACCTGCGCGCAGAACCGTTCGTAGGCCTCGCCGAAGGCGTCCGCCCAGGCCCTGCGCGACATCTCGGCCGGCAGCGGCGGGAAGCCATCCACGCCGCCGTTCTCCATGTCCAGCTTGTGGGCGAATTCGTGGATCACCACGTTCACGCCCTCGGGCGACTCGCCCTCGCCGAACCAGGACACCAGCACCGGCCCGCCTTCCCAGGCCTCGCCGAGCACTTCGTCGTCGTATTCGTGCATCACCCCATCCTCGTCCAGCACCTGGCGGGGAATGACGAAATCGCCCGGATACACCACCACGCCGACCCAGCCGCGATAGGCCTGCAGGCCGATATTGAGCACCGGCAGACAGGCCTGCAGGGCGATACCGAGCAGAATCTCGTCGGTCAGCCTGAAGCCGTGCGCGCCGTGGAACTGCTTGCCGGCGAGAAACTCCAGCGCCATCGCGCGCAGGCGCTCGCGCTCGCCGGCGGACAGGAAGCCGAGAAAGGGCAGGGCGGCTTCGACGCGCGCCCAGGTCGCCGCATCCACTTCACGGCGCGGGGGCTCCCTGCCGAACAGGCGGCGCAGCCAGCCGGCCATCAGGCGGAGCCCCGCCGCATGGTCAGGAAAATGCCGGCGAACACCAGCGCGATGCCGGCCAGGTGGTAAGGCTGCGGGCGTTCATCGAGGAAAACGGCCGCCAGCAGGGTGCCGAACACCGGCATCAGGTGGATGAACAGCGAACTGCGCGCCGGCCCCACCGCCGCCACGCCGGCGTTGTAGAACACGTAGCCGAGAAAGCCGGGGAAGATGGCGATGTACAGGATGCCCAGCAGGGTGCCCCGGTTCATCTCGATGTACCGCCCGGCGGACAGTTCCCAGGCATACAGTGGCGTCAGCGCGGCGAGGCCGACCACCGTGAACGCGAACAGCATCACCATCGGATCCAGGCCCTGCGGGCGCCATTGCAGGCCCACCGTGTACAAGCCCCACACCAGCACCGCGCCGAGCATCCACAGGTCGCCGCCGTTCAGGCTGAGGCCGAGCAGCACGGCGGGGTCGCCGCGGCTGACGATCGTCAGCACGCCGATCAGCGAGACCAGCACGCCTGCCGTTTCGAGGCCGCGCAGCCGCCTGCCGAGCAGCACGAAGGCCAGCGCGATGGTGGCGATGGGAATGAAGGAATTGAGCAGCAGTGCATTGGTGGCCGTGGTGGTCTGCAGTGCCACGTAGGCCAGCGTGTTGAAACCGCCCACGCCGAGCAGGCCGAGAACCACCACGGTACGCCAGTGCCGGCGCACGACGGGCCACTGCGCCCTCAGGTGGGGCAGCACGAAGGGCAGCATCAGCAGCAGGGCGATCACCCAGCGCCAGAAGGCCAGCGAGAGCGGCGGCACGGCATCGCGCAGCGCGCGTCCGGCCACCATGTTGCCGGACCAGAACAGCGCGGTCAGGGTGAGCAGCAGATAGGGGTTGGCGGCTGGACGCTTCATCGCGCTGGGGCTTCGTCGGGGAGGGGCGATGATGGCACAGCGCGGCGCGCTTGGGGCATCTCCCGGACACGAGTGGAAACGCTGGACGGACGGGTGATATGGGATAATCCGCGCCATCATGGTATCCGTGACCCACGCCCTCCCCAAGGAAGACGCACCGCCGCCCATCGAGCTGCTCGCCGACGGCCTGTGCGCCAATGATCGCGCCCTGATCGAGGCCGCGGTCGATCTCGCCACCGAACTCTACGGCGACCACATTCTCGGTACCGGCGAGGCGGTATGGCCGCACGCGCTGGGCACCGCGCTGATCTGCGCCTCGCTGCGCCTGGATGCGGAAACGCGCATCGCCGCGCTGCTGTTCGCCGCCTGCGATTATCTGGAGGACGGCGAGGAGAAGATCGCCGCGCGCTTCGGCCGTCCGGCGGCCCATCTGGTCGACGGCCTGCGCAAGCTCAACGGCCTGCGCCTGATCACCCGCATGACCGCCACCGCCAGCGCGCCGGAGATCCGCACGCAGGCCGAGGTGCTGCGCAAGATGCTGCTCGCCATGGTGGAAGACATCCGCGTGGTGCTGCTGCGCCTGGCCTCGCGCACGCAGACCCTGCGCTATTTCACCGAGCACGCCGGCGAGGCGCGCGTCGAGGTGGCGCGCGAGAGCCTGGACATCTACGCGCCACTGGCCAACCGCCTGGGCGTATGGCAGCTCAAGTGGGAACTGGAGGACCTGTCCTTCCGCTTCCTGGAGCCGGACACCTACAAGCGCATCGCCAAGATGCTCGACGAGCGCCGGGTGGAGCGCGAGCAGTTCATCCTCGAATCGATGGAGCGCCTGCGCCAGGAGATCGCCGCCGTGGGCATTCGGGCGGAGATCTACGGGCGGCCCAAGCACATCTTCAGCATCTACAATAAGATGCGGAAGAAAGATATTGATTTTTCTCAGGTTTACGACATCCGCGCTTTGCGTGTGCTGGTCGATGAAGTGCGCGACTGCTACACCGTGCTGGGCATCGTGCACCAGATGTGGCAGCCCATCAGCAAGGAATACGACGACTACATCACCAAGCCCAAGGGCAACAACTACCAGTCGCTGCACACCGCCGTGCTGGCCGGCGACGGGCGTGCGCTGGAGGTGCAGATCCGCACCCACGAAATGCACCGTCACGCCGAACTGGGCGTGGCCGCGCACTGGCGCTACAAGGAAGGCAGCGGCCACGGCGGCGACTACGATGAAAAGATCGCCCTGCTGCGCAGCCTGCTTTCGTGGCGCGACGAAGTCACCGATTCGGCCGACTGGGTGCAGCGCTTCAAGCGCGCCTCGCTGGATGACACCCTGTACGTGCTGACCCCGCAGGGCAGGGTGGTGGACCTGCCGCGTGGCGCCACGCCGGTGGATTTCGCCTATCGCGTGCATACCGACCTGGGCCACCGCTGCCGGGGCGCCAAGGTGGACGGCCATCTGGTGCCGCTCAACACCCCGCTGGAAAACGGCCAGACCGTGGAAATCACCGCGGCCAAGGAGGGCGGCCCCTCGCGCGACTGGCTGGACGCGCGCCAGAGCTACGTGGCCACGCCGCGCGCGCGCAACAAGATCAAGCAGTATTTCAGCCAGCAGGAAGAGGAAGAACTGCTGTCGCGCGGGCGCAGCTTCGTCACCCGCGAAATCCAGCGCGACGGCCACGGCCAGGCCAACATCGAGGGACTCGCCGGCAAGCTCGGCTTCAAGAACGCCGAGGCGCTCTATCTGGCCGCCGGGCGGGGCGAGGTCGGCCCGCGTTCCGTGCAGGTGGCGCTGCGCGAGACCGAGGCCGCCACCGAGGCGCCGGCCGAACCGGAAATCGTCGTCGGCCGCAGCCGTTCGGGCGACACCAGCGACAAGGTGCTGATCGTCGGCGTCGGCAAGCTGCTCACCTCGCTGTCGCGCTGCTGCCGTCCGGCGCCGCCGGACGCCATCGAGGGCTTCGTCACGCGCGGGCGCGGCATCTCCATCCACCGCGTGGATTGCCACGACTTCCAGCAACTCGCCAAGCGCCATCCGGAACGGGTGATCGAGGCGGAGTGGGGCGACCAGGCCTACAACAACCGCCAGGCGGTGTTTCCCGTGGATATCGCCGTGCAGGCCGTCGACCGCCAGGGCCTGCTGCGCGACATCTCCGAAGTGCTGTCGCGCGAGAAGCTCAACGTGATCGCGGTGAATACCCTGACCAAGAAGGGCACCGCCTTCATGCGTTTCACCATGGAAGTGGGCGGCGTCACCCAGCTGCAGCGCGCCATCACGCTGATCCGCGAAGTGTCGGGGGTGATCGACGCACAGCGCAAGTAATGCGGCCGCGGGTGTCGGCATTCTTTACACTGACCTTTGGCCGATACGGGCGATCCCCAATGTCATCAATCAGTTAGATCATTGGCATTGTTTCTGCTTTGGTGTATCCATTTCAACGCCAAACGGGAACATACCCATGAAACTACCGCTGGTTGCCGCTGCCATGATGGCCCTGTCCGCCCCCAGTCAGGCCGCGCTTTTCAACTTCACCGGAACGATCACCAACCACTCCGACGTCGTCCAGGTCTCATTCACGACCTATGCCGACGCCACCGATGTCCGCGTATGGACCGATTCGTTCAAGAGCGGTCTGAACTTCGACCCGATCACCGCCCTGTGGAGGGCCGATGGCACCCGGCTCGGCGAGAACGACGACAACGCCAGCATCGACCCGGCCACCCAGACGATCTACGATTCCGGCTTCTCCCTGCCTTTCCTGGCTGCCGGCAGCTACCTCTTCACCATCGCCGCCTACAACAACTGGGCGCTCGGCACGCTGCTGAGCGACGGCTTCACTTTCGACAACCAGACACCGATTCCGATCGGCGAATGGAACCAGCCGGCCAACGGCACCGGCAAGGGCAATGTGTGGAGCGTCTGGCTGGATGGCGTGGATGTGGCCAGCGTGCCGGGCAACACCGTGCCGGAGCCGTCCGTGCTGGCGCTGCTGGCTGTGGGCGCGCTGGGCGGGCTGGCGATGCGCCGCCGCAAGGCAGGCTGAACAGCCCTTCCGCCAGCGCAAAGGGCGCACCGCAAAGGGTGCGCCCTTTCTCTTTTGCGCGGCCGTTCAGCCCCCGGCCAGTTCGCCCAGCAGCACCATCTGCGCAGAGCGCCGCGCGCTGCGCGGATTCTTGCGGCGGTAGCTGCCGTCCGGCTGCATTTCCCAGGCCTGGCAGTTGTCCAGCAGATAGGCGCGCAGGCCCTCCTTCATGACGCGGCGCTTGAGGCGCATGTCGAGCACCGGGAAGGCGATCTCGATGCGGCGGAAGAAGTTGCGGTCCATCCAGTCGGCGCTGGACAGGTAGATGCGCTCCTTGCCGTCGGCGTGGAAATAGAAGATGCGGTGGTGCTCCAGGAAACGGCCGATCACCGAGCGCACCCGGATGTTGTCCGACAGCCCCGGCACGCGCGGCTTCAGTGCGCAGGGCCCGCGCACGATCAGGTCGATCTCCACGCCGGCCTGCGAGGCCGCGTACAGCGCCTCGATGGTTTCCGGCTCCAGCAAGGCGTTCATCTTGGCGATGATGCGGCCCTTGCCGCCCTGGCGGGCGATCTCGGCCTCGGCATTGATCGCCGCCACCACGTTGGGCTGCAGGGCGAAGGGTGCCTGCCACAGATGCTTCAGTGAACTGGCCTTGCCCAGGCCGGTGAGCTGCTTGAACACGTCGGCGACGTCCTCGCCGATTTCCTCGTTGCAGGTCAGCAGGCCGAAATCGGTATAGAAACGCGTCGTGCGCGGGTGGTAGTTGCCGGTGCCCATGTGCACGTAGCGGCGCAGGCCGTGTTCCTCGCGGCGCACCAGCATCAGCAGCTTGGCGTGGGTCTTGTAGCCGAACACGCCGTACACCACGTGCACACCGACCTCTTCCAGGCGGTTGGCCCAACTGATGTTGGCTTCCTCGTCGAAGCGCGCCATCAGTTCGAGCACCACGGTGACTTCCTTGCCCTTCTGCGCGGCGCGCGCGAGGTGCTCCATCAGCACGGAATCGGTGCCGGTGCGGTACACCGTCATCTTGATCGCCACCACCTGCGGGTCGTCGGTGCCCGCGCGCAGCAGGTCGATCACCGGGCTGAAGCTCTGGAACGGGTGGTGCAGCAGGATGTCGCCGTTGCGGATCGCCGCGAAGATGTCGCGGCGTTTGTCGAGCGCCTTCGGCACGCCGGGCAGGAAGGGGCGGTACTGCAGCTCCGGACGGTCCACCCAGTCCGGCACCTGCATCAGGCGCACCAGATTGACGATGCCCGGCGTGCGGTACAGATCGTCGCGCCCCAGGCGGAAATGCTGGAGCAGGAAGTCGGCCATCTCGTCGGAGCAGTTGTCGGCCACCTCCAGGCGCACCGCATCGCCGAAGTGGCGCTGCTGCAGTTCGCCCTTCAGCGAGGCGCGCAGGTCCTTCACTTCTTCCTCGTCGACGAACAGGTCGGAGTTGCGCGTCACACGGAACTGGTAGCAGCCCAGCACATTCATGCCGGAGAACAGTTCCTCCACGTGGGCGTGCAGGATGGAGGAAAGGAAGACGAAGGTGTATTCCTGATCGCAGATTTCGCGCGGCAGGCGGATCACCCGCGGCAGCACGCGCGGCGCCTGCACGATGGCCGCGCCCGAATCGCGCCCGAAGGCATCGCGCCCGCGCAGTTCGATGGCGAAGTTGAGGCTCTTGTTGAGCACGCGCGGGAAGGGGTGGGCGGGGTCCAGGCCGATCGGGGTGAGCACCGGCATCACCTCGCGGAGGAAGTATTCGCGGATCCATTCGCGCTGGAAATCGTTCCACAGCGTGCGGCGCAGGAACACCACGCCTTCGGATTCGAGCGCGGGCAGGATGTCGTCGTTGAGCAGCGCGTACTGCTCGGCGATCAGTTCATGCACCTCCTGGCTCACCCGCGTCAGCAGTTCGCCGGGCGCCAGCCCGTCGTTGCCGGAGGCCCGGCTGCCCAGGCGAATCTGCTCCTTGATGCCGGACACGCGGATCTCGAAGAACTCGTCGAGATTGCTCGACACGATGCACAGGAAGCGCAGGCGTTCGAGCAAGGGCACCTCCGGATCGGCGGCCTGGGCCAGCACACGGCGCTGGAACTGCAGCAGGGACAATTCGCGGTTGAGGAAATGGTCTGTCGGGTAGCTTCTATTGTGCGTGGGCGTATGCATGATGGTTCGTGTACGGCGGCGAATGCCCCATTATGTGACAAAGATGTTGCCAAAGGATGACGGCGGAAACCCGCTCAGGTTCCTGCGAGGAGGCCGAGTGGTAGGGTAGAATCCGCCACACCCGGACCACCGGCCCCAGGCCGATCCCACTTCATGATGCAAGAACTGATCGCCGCGATCGACCTCGGCTCCAACAGCTTCCGCCTGCAGGTCGGACGCATCGTGAATGACCAGATCTACCCGCTGGATGGCCTCAAGGAATCGGTCCGTCTGGCAGCGGGCCTCGGTGGCGACAAGCTGCTCGACGAAAGCGCGCAGTTGCGCGGCCTCAATGCGCTGCGCCGCTTCAACGAGCGGCTGGGCGGCTTCTCGCCGGATTCGGTACGCGCGGTGGCCACCAACACCCTGCGCGTGGCCAAGAATGCCGACGCCTTCCTGCGCCAGGCCGAGGACGCCCTGGGCTTCCCCATCGAAGTCATCGCCGGGCGCGAGGAAGCCCGGCTGATCTACGTCGGTGTCGCCCACACCCTGCCGGATCCGCACCGCCAGCAACTGGTCGTGGACATCGGCGGCGGCTCGACGGAGTTCATCGTCGGCAAGAGTTTCCAGCCCATCCTGCTCGAATCGCTGTACATGGGCTGCGTGAGCTTCAGTCTGCAGTATTTCCCCGGCGGGCAGATCGACAAGCGCGGCATGAAGGAAGCCGAACTGGCCGCGCGGCGCGAGCTGCAGGCCATCGCCCACCCGTACCGCGAGGCCGGCTGGGAAGAGGTGGTGGGCTCCAGCGGATCGGCCAAGGCGCTGGTGGAAATCCTCACCCAGAACGGTTTCTCCGACGGCGGCATCACCCGCGACGGCCTGGAGCGCCTGCGCACCGCGCTGCTGCGCGCGGGCAGCCTGGACCGCCTGGAACTGGCCGGCCTGCGCAGCGACCGCCTGCCGGTGCTGCTCGGCGGCTTTTCGATCATGAGCGCGGTGTTCAAGGAATTCGACCTCGAACACATGGTGTTCTCCGAGGGCGCGCTGCGCCTCGGCGTGCTCTACGACCTGCTCGGCCGCTACCACCACCACGATCTGCGCGATGCAACGGTGGATGCCTTCATGACGCGCTACGGCGTGGATCGCGCGCAGGCCAACGAAGTGGCCGACACCGCCTGCCATCTGCTCGAACAGGTCGAGCCGGCCGCCGCCGATCCCGACCAGCTGGACCGCCGCTTCCTGCGCTGGGCGGCGATGCTGCACGAGATCGGCATCTCGGTGGCACATTCCAGCTACCACAAGCACAGCGCCTACATCCTCGCCAACGCCGACATGCCGGGCTTCTCGCGCATGGATCAGGGGCGTCTGGCGCGCATCGTGCTCGCCCACCGCGGCAAGCTCGAGCGCGTGGCCGGGCTGGACCCCGGCAGCCCGGACTGGCTGCTGATCGCCTGCCTGCGCCTGGCCGTGGTGGTGCATCGCGCGCGCGACGGGCGCGGCATTCCGCCCATCCAGGTGAGCAGGGAAGGGCGCGCCTTCGCCGTGGCCGCGCCGCAGGACTGGCTCAAGCAACTGCCGCTCACTGCGGCCGCGCTGGAAGAGGAGCAACGCCAGTGGCTCTCGGTCGGACGCGGGCTGGCGGTGCGCGCTACCGCCACGGGGCCGCTCGCTGCCTGAGATGAGCGCGCCGGCGCCGCTCCACTTCGACCGGCAGCAAGGCGTAGCCAGCGCCACGGGGGACTGGACCCTGCGTGCGCTGCAACCGGTCCTGCGCGAACTGCGCGCGCGGCTCGGCGCGCTGCCCGCCGATGCACACTGGACGCTGGCCGGCGTCGAACGCCTGGACAGCTTCGGCGCCACCCTGCTGTGGCGCGCCTGGGGCCAGCGCTGGCCGGAGCGGGTGGAGGTTTCCGACGAACAGCGCGCGCTGTTCGGCGAAGTGGCCGCCGCCGCGTCCTCGCCACTGCCGGTGGCCCCACGCTTCACCGTGCTCGACGCAGTGGCCGCACTGGGCACGGCGCTGCTGAGCTTCGGCGCCCACCTCGCCGACTTTCTCCGCCTGCTCGGCCAGTTGCTGCTCGACCTCGGCCGGCTGCTCCGCCATCCGCACGAATGGCCGCTGCTGGAAATCTCCGCCAACCTGCACAAGGTCGGCGTGCGCGCGATGCCGGTGACCGCGCTGGTGGGCTTTCTCATCGGCGTGGTGCTGTCCTATCTGTCCGCCCTGCAGCTGCGCGCCTTCGGCGCCGACATCTTCATCGTCAACATCCTCGGCCTGGGCATCATCCGCGAACTCGGCCCGGTGCTGGTCTCGGTACTGGTGGCCGGGCGCTCCGGCTCGGCGATGACCGCCCAGCTCGGCGTCATGCGGGTCACCGAGGAAAGCGACGCGCTGGCGGCCATGGGCATCTCGCGCACCATCCGCCTGGTGCTGCCCAAGGTGGCCGCGCTCACGCTGGCCATGCCGCTGCTGGTGCTGTGGACCTCGGGCATGGCGCTGTTCGGCGGCATGGTGTCGGCCTGGCTGCAGCTCGATCTCTCCTTCGGCTTCTTCCTCGACACGCTGCCCGCAGTGGTGCCCATCGCCAACCTCTACATCGGTCTCGCCAAGGGCGCCGTGTTCGGCCTGCTGATCGCCCTGGTGGCCTGCCACTTCGGCCTGCGCGTGGCGCCCAACACCGAGAGCCTGTCGGCCAACACCACGGCCTCGGTGGTCAGCGCGATCACCCTGGTGATCCTGGTCGACGCGGTGTTCGCCATCGCCACGCGTTCCATCGGGGTGCCCTGATGAATCCGCCGGCAAACTGCCATCCGGTCATCGAAATGCGTGGCGTGGTCACCCGCTTCGGCGACAACCTGGTGCATGACGGCGTGGACCTGCGCGTGGACGCGGGCGAGGTGGTGGCCCTGGTGGGCGGCTCGGGCAGCGGCAAGACCACGCTGCTGCGCCACGTCATCGGCCTGACTCGGCCGGCCGCCGGCGAACTGCGCCTGTTCGGCGAATCGCTGCTCGACGGCAGGGCCGAACACATCCGCGCGCTGCAGCGCCGCTTCGGCGTACTGTTCCAGCAGGGGGCGCTGTTCTCCGCGTTCACCGTGGGCGAGAACATCGCCTTCCCGCTGCGCGAGGCGCGCGTGGCCACGGACGCGGAAATCCGCGATCTGGTGGCCCTCAAGCTGGCCATGGTGGAACTCGAACCCGCGCACGCGCTGCTCAAACCCGCCGAACTGTCCGGCGGCATGGTCAAGCGCGTCGCGCTGGCGCGCGCACTGGCGCTGGAACCGGAACTGCTGCTGCTCGACGAACCCACCGCCGGTCTCGACCCGGACCGCAGCACGGCCTTCGTCGCGCTGATCCGCGACCTGCAGCGCCGCCTCGGGCTCACCGTGGTGCTGGTCACCCACGACATCGACACGCTCGCCGCGCTGGCCACCAAGGTGGCGGTACTGGGCGAGCGGCGCATTCTCAGCTACGCCTCGCTGGAAGACACCCTGAAGGTGGATCATCCCTTCATCCACCGCTTTTTCCACGGCGAACACGGACGCCGGGCATTGGCCCGCGTGCAGGGAGGCAATTGACATGGAAAACCGTGCCCACGCCCTGGCGGCGGGTTTTTTCGCACTGCTGATGGGCGCCGCGTTGGCGGCCGCGCTGTGGTGGTTCTCCGAGGACCGCGACCCCATGCGCGACTACGTGCTGGTCTCCAACGGCAAGGTCACCGGACTGAACGTACAGGCCCAGGTGCGCTATCGCGGCATCGCCGCCGGCAAGGTCACCGCGGTGGTGGTCGACCCGCTCGATCCGCGCCACATCCTGGTGAGCATCCGCATCCGCGAGGAACTGCCGGTGACCCGCGGCACGCGCGCCACGCTGGGCTATCAGGGCGTCACCGGACTGGCCTTCGTCGAACTCGACGACCGCGGCACCGACCCCACGCCGCTGGTCTCCGGCGACGGCGGCCCGCCGCGCATCCAGCTGGAGCCGGGGCTGATGGACCAGGTGGCCGATGCCGCGCTGCACGCCATGGGGCGTCTGCGCGAGATGTCCGACCGCACCGCAGCGTTCTTCGACGACGCCAACCTGGAACGCTTCGGGCGCGTGCTGGAACGCCTGGAATCCGCCTCGGACGGCGTGGACCGCACCTTCCGCGTCGCCCCCGAAGCCTTCGCGGCGGTGCGCGACGCGCTCAACCAGGAAAACCTGCAGCGCCTGTCCGCCACGCTGGAAAACCTGGAGCGCGCCAGCGCCGACGCTGCGCCCACGGTCAATGAGGCACGCGAACTGATGGCCCGCCTGGACGGCATGGCCGCCCGGCTCGATCAGGCCGCCACCGCCGCCACCGACGGCGTGCTCGACGACACCCTGCCGCAGCTCAACGAACTGCTGGGCGGGCTGGTGACCACCTCGCGCCGGCTCAGCCGCCTGATCGAAGAAGTGGAAAGCTCGCCGCAGATGCTGCTGACCGGCCGCGGCAAACGCATCCCCGGCCCGGGCGAAGCCGGCTTCGCGCCGCCGCGCGCCGCACAATAAGGAGACCCGGATGATCCGCCGCCTTTCCGCCCCTCTCACCCGGCTCGCCCCCCTGGCCCTGGCCGCCGTACTCGCCGGCTGCGCCGGCTTCGGCGCCCCTCCGCGCGATCTGGCACGCCTGGACCTCGGTCTGCAGGAGCCGGTCTCGATCTCCGCCGCCGCGCGCCCCACCGGCGTGGAAGTGCGTGCGCCGTCCTGGCTGACCACCAGCGCACAGCAGTACCGCCTGACATACGCCGACGCGCTGCAGCGCCAGGCCTATACCGAAACCCGCTGGGCCGCACCGCCCGCGGAAATGCTCACCCGCGCGCTGGAGCAGGCCCTGCAGCCGGCCGGCGAGACGCAGGGCCACTGCCGGCTGCGTGTGGAGCTGGATGAATTCATCCAGGTATTCGAAAGTCCGGCAAGCAGCCACCAGCTGCTCGCCGCACGCGCCATGCTGCTGCCGCAGCGTGGCGAAACCCCGTTGGCCGGACGCGACCTGCAGCTACGCGTTCCGGCCGACAGCGCCGACGCGCGGGGCGGAGCACTGGCCGCGCGCGCGGCGGTCGGCCGGCTGACCGCCGAGCTCGGCAACTGGCTGGAGGGTCTTGACCCGAAAGCCATAGGTCGTTTGAATGGCGGGATGGCCTGCCGGCCATAAAACAATAACGAGCTGGAACATCTTGAAAAACGGAGCGGAGAAATCATGACTGAAAGTCGGTCCCCCTATAGCCAGGGGCTGGAACGCAACGCGGCCAACTACGTGCCGCTGACGCCGATCACCTTCCTCGAGCGCAGCGCCTACATCTATCCGGAGCGCGTCGCCGTCATCCACGGCGCGCGGCGCTACACCTGGCGGCAGAGCGCGGCGCGCGCGCGCCGGCTGGCTTCCGCGCTGACCCAGCTGGGCGTCGAACGTGGCGACACCGTGGCCGTGGTGCTCAACAACACCCCGGAAATGTTCGAGTGCCACTTCGGCGTACCGGGCTGCGGCGCGGTGCTCAACACCATCAACACCCGCCTGGACGCCGAGACCATCGCCTTCACGCTGGACCACGGCGAAGCCAAGGTGCTGATCACCGACCGCGAGTACACCCGCGCGGTGTCGCGCGCGCTGGAGCTCACCGAACGCAAGGACATCATCGTCATCGACGTGGATGACCCCGAATACACCGGCCCCGGCGAACGCCTCGGGCGCATGGACTACGAAGCGCTGCTGGAGCAGGGCAACGAGGACTTCGCCTTCGTGCTGCCGCGCGACGAGTGGGACGCCATCTCGCTCAACTACACCTCCGGCACCACCGGCAACCCCAAGGGCGTGGTCTATCACCACCGCGGCGCCTACCTCAACGCGATGAGCAACATCGTCTCGTGGGGCATGCCGCCGCACTCGGTGTATCTGTGGACCCTGCCGATGTTCCACTGCAACGGCTGGTGCTTCGCGTGGACCATGGCCGCCAACGCCGGCATCAATGTGTGCCTGCGCCGCGTCGATCCGCGCCTGATCTTCAACGCCATCCGCGAGCACGGCGTCACCCACTACTGCGGTGCGCCCATCGTGCACTCCATGCTGGCCAACGCGCCGGAGGAATGGCGCCGGGGCATCAACCACAAGGTTTCCGGCCTGATCGCCGCCGCGCCGCCGCCGGCCGCGGTCATCGAGGGCATGGCCAAGATCGGCTTCGACATCACCCACGTGTACGGCCTCACCGAAACCTACGGCCCGGCCTCGGTATGCGCCAAGCACGACGACTGGGCGGACAAGCCACTGGCCGACCAGGTCTCGCTGAACGGCCGCCAGGGCGTGCGCTACCACGCCCAGGAAGCCATCAGCGTGCTCGACCCGCAGACCATGGAGCCGGTGCCCTGGGACGGCGAGACCATGGGCGAGATCATGTTCCGCGGCAACCTGGTGATGAAGGGCTACCTGAAGAACGAGAAGGCCAGCGCCGAGGCGTTCGCCGGCGGCTGGTACCACACCGGCGACCTCGCGGTGATGCAGCCCGACGGCTACGTCAAGATCAAGGACCGCTCCAAGGACGTGATCATCTCCGGCGGCGAGAACATCTCCTCCATCGAGGTCGAGGATGCGCTGTACAAGCATCCGGCGGTGATGGCCGCCGCCGTGGTCGCTGCGCCCGACGCCAAGTGGGGCGAGGTGCCGTGCGCCTTCATCGAGCTGAAGGACGGCGCCAGCGCCACGCCGGAAGAGGTCATCGCGCACTGCCGCGAACATCTGGCCGGCTTCAAGGTGCCCAAGCAGATCGTGTTCACCGAACTGCCGAAGACCTCCACCGGCAAGATCCAGAAGTTCGTGCTGCGCGAACGCGCGCGTTCCGCCGCCGCCATCGAGTAAGCGGTGCAACCCGTCCGGCGGGCTTGACAGCCTTGCCGGACGGCGCCAACGTCGACGCCTTCTCTTCCAGGAAGGAGCCGCGATGAGCGCCGTACCCACCCCTGCCGCCGAACAGCCGTCGATCCTGCGCCGTGACCAGGACGGCGTCGCCTGGCTCACCCTGAACCGTCCGGGCCAGTTCAACTCGCTTTCCAGGGCGGTGCTGGGAGAGCTGATCACCGCTGTCGACGCCATCGCCGCCGATCCGTCCGTGCGCGTCGTGGTGCTGTCCGGCGAGGGCAAGGCCTTCTGTGCCGGGCACGACCTCAAGGAAATGCGCGGCAACCACAACCTGGAATTCCAGCAGGACCTGTTCCGCCTGTGCGGCAAGTTCATGGTGAAGCTCACCGAACTGCCCCAGCCGGTGATCGCCCGCGTGCATGGCATCGCCACCGCCGCCGGCTGCCAGTTGGTGTCCATGTGCGATCTGGCGGTGGCCGCCGACGTGGCGCGCTTCGCCGTCTCCGGCATCAACGTCGGGCTGTTCTGCGCAACCCCCGCCGTGGGCCTGGCGCGCAACATGGGCCGCAAGCAGGCCTTCGAGATGCTGGTCACCGGCGAGTTCATCGACGCCCTCGAGGCGCAGCGCCGCGGCCTGGTCAACCGCGTGGTGCCGCTCGAACGCCTCGACGACGAGGTCAACGCGCTGGCTGCCACCATCGCCGCCAAGGCCCCGCTGGCCATCCGCTCGGGCAAGCAGATGTTCTACCGCCAATTGGAAATGGGCCTGGAGGCCGCCTACCAGATGGCCGCAGAGAGCATGGCGTGCAACATGATGACCGAGGACGCCGCCGAGGGCATCGATGCCTTCATCGCCAAGCGCAAGCCGGAGTGGCGCGGCAAGTAAGGCGGAGGAGGGCGCGGCGGTGCTGATCGACACGCACTGCCACCTCGACGCGCCCGAATTCGACGCCGACCGCGCACAGGTGCTGGCGGCCGCGCGCACGGCCGGCGTGCGCGCCTTCGTGGTGCCGGCCGTGCAGGCGGCCCATTTCGATGACGTCGCCGCACTGGCCGCCGCGCATGCCGACGTGCACGTCGCCTATGGCATCCACCCGCTGTACGTCGATGGCGCGCAACCCGCCGATCTGGACCTGCTCGCCGCGCGCCTCGATCGTGGTGACGCCCTGGCGGTCGGCGAAATCGGCCTGGACGGCTATGTGCCGGCTGCCGATCCGCAGCGCCAGGCGCATTACTTCATCGAGCAACTGAAGCTTGCCAGGCGCTTCGACCTGCCAGTGATCCTGCACATCCGCCGCGCGCAGGACGCGGTGCTCAAGCAACTGCGCCGCATCCGCGTGCGCGGCGGCATCGCCCACGCCTTCAATGGCAGCCGGCAGCAGGCCGAAGCCTTCATCGGCCTGGGCTTCAAGCTGGGTTTCGGCGGGGCGATGACCTACGATGGCTCGCGGCGCATCCGCGAGCTGGCGGCCACGCTGCCGCTCGAATCCATCGTGCTGGAAACCGACGCGCCCGACATGGCGCCGGCCTGGGGGGCGCGACAGCGCAACGAGCCGGCCAACCTGGCGCGCTATGCCCAGGTACTGGCCGACCTGCGTGGCATCGACGTCGACACCGTCGTGCGCGCCACCGCCGCCAACGCGCACGCCGCGCTGCCCGCCCTGGCGGACTGAGCGCGCGGCACACGCCGCGTCAGACCTGGAAGCGGCGCACCGCGCCGAGCATCTGGCCGGCGAGATGGTCGAGCGATTCGGCGGACGCCACCGACTGGTTCGTGGCGCTGGTGGTTTCCTCGGCCTGCTGAGCGATTTCCTCGATGCGCCGGGCCACCTCGGAAGAAGCCATCGACTGTTCGCGCAAGGCGGAATCCAGTTCGGAAACGATCACCGCGACCTGCTGCGACATTTCCTGCAGATTGCGGATCACCTCGCCGGCCTCGTGTGCCTCGCCATCGCTGCGATGCACCGCAGTCACGCCTTTCTCGATGCCGACCACGGCATCGCGCGTCGACGCCTGCACGTTTTCCACCACGCCGCCGATCTCCTCGGTGGCCTTGGCGGTGCGCTCGGAAAGCTTGCGCACCTCGTCGGCCACCACGGCGAAGCCGCGCCCGGAATCCCCTGCGCGCGCCGCCTCGATGGCTGCGTTGAGCGCGAGCAGGTTGGTCTGCTCGGCGATGTCGCGGATCACCGCGACGATCTTCGAAATGTTTTCCGACTGCGCCTCCAGACCGGCGATCTGGGTCGCCGCGTCGCCCACCACCTTGCCCACCTGGGTCATGTTGGCGATCAGGCGGTCGACGGCCTCGCGGCCGCTGCGCGCCTGGCGGTCGGAATCCGCGGCGACCTGGCTGGCATCCGCAGTGCGTTCGGAAACGTGGGAAATCGATACGGTGAGCTCTTCCACGCTGGCCGCGATGGCCGCCGCCGCGCCGCTCTGCGCGGCCGTGCTGTGGCCCACCTGGGAAGCACTCTGCTTGAGCTGGGTGGCCGCCGCAGCCACCTGCTCGGCGCTGTCGCCGGTCAGCGTGATGGTGTCGCGCAGTTCGCGCTGCATGCCGCCCACGGCATCCACCAGCAGACCGATCTCGTCGCGGGTGGCCGCCGGCAGGCGCACGCGCAGATTACCGGCGGCGATCTGGCGCACCGCGTCGACGGCATCGCCCAGCCGGCGGCTGATGTTGGCGGCGAACACGAAGGTCAGCACCAGGGTCAGCAGCCCGGCAAGCGCGGCGGCGATGCTGCCGCCCCACAGGGCCAGCCGGGCGTATTCCTCGGCCTGGAGGATGGCCGCCTGGGCCTCTTCCTTGTTCAGCGCCACCAGTTCGTCGATCGCGTCGCGCAAGGCGTTGGCACGCTCCACCCAGACCGTGCGGCGCAGTTGCTGGGCGCTCTCCATGTCGCCCGCACGCGCATGCTCGCTGGCCTGCACGACCGCCTGGTGATAGGCACCGGCAAGCTGCTCGACGCGATTGAACAACTCGCGCTCGCGCGGCGTGCGGGAGTTTGCGCGCTGGGTATTGATGGCCTGCACCAGTTCGGTGTTGAGCGACGCGAGCGATTTCTCCATCTGCGCGGCCGCCGCGGGATCGTCGGAAAGCAGGTATTCGAGGCTGCGCACCCGGTAGCGCAGGCGCAGCTGGCTCAGCGCGCCGGCGCCTTCCACGCCGGGCAGGGCTTCGTTGGCGACCACCCGCGCCTCGTTGTTGATCGCCCGCAACTCGCTCAGGATGAAACCCACCGCGATGAGCAGCACCCCTCCGGTCAGTGTGGCAAAGCAGAACAGCTTGGCACGCATGCTCAGGTTGTTGAAGATCCCCATTTCCTCGCTCCCACCCTGTGATTGTTATCTTGTCCCGCCAGGGGACGCGTCCATCGGCTGCGGGGCCGTACACGCCGGATATCGGCCACCGGGCAGTGAACTTGATGGCATTAGAGCATTCCGCACACGGAAAAAGGAGGGCGAAAGCCGGCGCGGGGGCCGGCATCGCTGCCCGAAATGGGTAGTGCCAGGGCACGCCCGCCAGTGGTCAACGCAAGCCACTGCCGTACGGCGGGAGCGAAGGCGGAAAGCGCGCCGTACGCGGGCCAGTGTGCCCCCGGTGAACCGCGCTTGCCTACGTGCCGTCGCCCGGTTTGAGGGCCTGCTGACGCTGCTCGAACTCCTGGCGCAGTTCGCGGCGCAGTCTGGCTTCGCGGTTGCGCCGCGCTTCTTCCGGCGTACCCGGCACGAAAGACGGCACGCTGGTGGCGCGGCCGTTCTCATCCACCGCGACCATGGTGAAGAAGCAGCTGTTGGCGTGGCGCACCCGCTTGGCGCGGATGTTCTCGGCCACCACCTTGATGCCGATCTCCATCGACGTCTTGCCCGTGTAGTTCACCGAGGCAAGAAAGGTGACCAGTTCACCGACATTGATCGGTTCGCGGAACATCACCTGATCCACCGACAGGGTGACCACGTATTCGCCGGCGTACCGGCTGGCACAGGCGTAGGCGACCTGGTCGAGCAGGCGCAGGATCGCGCCGCCGTGGACCTTGCCGGAGAAATTGGCCATGTCCGGCGTCATCAGCACGGTCATGGTCGTTTGATGGCTGGGCAGTTCCATGTAGGCTCCGGCGCACGCAGAGCGTGCGCATCTTTAAGGGAGAAACAAGAAAAAGGCGCCACGTTGCCGTGGCGCCTTCCATGCAGCCGGCTGCCCGCATGACGGGCTTGCCGTCAGGCGAAGTTCTTCGCGGCGAAATCCCAGTTGGCCAGCTTGTCGAGGAAGGTGGCGACGAAGTCGGGACGACGGTTGCGGTAGTCGATGTAGTAGGCGTGTTCCCACACGTCAATACAGAGCAGGGCCTTGTCGCCGGTGGTCAACGGGGTACCGGCGGCGCCCATGTTGACGATGTCGACGCTGCCGTCGGCCTTCTTCACCAGCCAGCTCCAGCCCGAACCGAAATTGCCCACGGCGGAAGCCTGGAAGGCTTTGCGGAAGTCCTCGAAGGAGCCCCACTTGGCCTTGATGGCCTCGGCCAGCGCGCCGCTCGGCTCACCGCCACCGGTAGGCGACAGGCTGCTCCAGAAGAAGGTGTGGTTCCAGATCTGCGCGGCGTTGTTGTAGATGCCGCCGGCCGGCGCCTTCTTGACGATGGCCTCGAGATCGAGGTTCTCGTACTCGGTGCCCTTGATCAGGTTGTTCAGGTTGGTGACGTAGGCCTGGTGGTGCTTGCCGTAGTGGAATTCCAGGGTTTCCGCAGAAATGTGCGGAGCCAGGGCATCCTTGGCATAGGGCAGGGGGGGCAGAACGTGTTCCATATGTCTCTCCTGTAGCGAGTCAGAAGTGGTGGGTGCCGGTAGCCGGCTAGTTATGGTGTAAGCCCGACTATTCTAGTCGGGATTGCACGGCCCGCGCAAATGTTGGGCGCATCCGGGCGGTCCGTGTTCCGGGGCGAAATGTCCGCGATGCGGCGTGTTCAGCGTTTGCGGATTTCCTCCAGACGGGTATCCAGCCAAGCATCCGCGAGTTGCACGCTGACCGCATCGCCGGCCGCGAGTCCGTCGCCGCCGCGCAGGATGTTGCCGCGCGCATCACGCGCGATGCCGTAGCCGCGCGCCAGCACGGCCTGCGGATCGAGGTGCTGAAGATGGCTGGCGAGTGTTTCCAGGCGTTCGCGCCGGCGCGCCAGCAAGACCTCCAGCGCTTGCTCCAGTCCATGTCCGGCGCGCGACACGCGCTCGCCGGCGCGCTGCAGATCGGGCCGGGTGGCACGCAGGCGGGCCTGCAAGGCCCCCAGGCGCGCCTGCTCGCGTTCCAGCCGGCGGGCCAGCGCGCTATCCAGGCGCGCGCGCAGACGCTCGCCATCCTGCGCGGCACGGCGCAGGCGCTCACGGGGGTGCAGCAGGCGCAGCGCGGCACGGTCCACGCGCTGGGTCAGCGTGCCCAGACGGCGCGTCAGCGCATCGCGCAGATGCCGGGCCAGCGCGGCCAGCTCTCCGGGCGCGGCGTGAAAGCCCGCGCTGACCAGCTCCGCAGCCATCGTCGGGGTGGCCGCACGCAGGTCGGCGGCGAAGTCGGCGATGGTGAAATCCGTCTCGTGCCCCACGCCGCTCACCACTGGCAGCGGACACGCACGGATGGCCCGCGCCAGGGCCTCGTCGTTGAAGGCCCACAGATCTTCGATGCCGCCGCCGCCACGCACGAACAGGATGGCGTCGATGCCGTCCTGCTGCGCGCGCGCGCTGGCGGTCACCAGCGCCTGGGTGAGCGCGGCGCCGGCATCGGCACCCTGCACCGGGGCGGGGTAGAGGACCACCGGCAGATGCGGGGCGCGGCGGCGCAGGGCGGCCAGCACATCGCGCAGCGCGGCGGCGGCCGGCGAGGTCACCACGCCGACCGCGCGCGGGAAACGGGGCAGGGCGCGCTTCAGGGCGGGGTCGAACAGGCCCTCGGCGCCGAGCCGCGCCTTCAGGCGGGTGAATGCCTCGAACAGATTGCCTTGCCCGGCGCTGCGCAGGGTCTCCACGCCGAGCTGATAATCGCCGCGCGGCTCGTACAGCGTGACCAGTGCGCGCGCCTCCACACGCATGCCGTTTTCCGGGCGGAAAGGCAGCAACTGGGCACGGTTCCGCCACATGGTGCAACGTATCTGGGCCTGCTCGTCCTTCAGCGTGAAGTAGAGATGTCCGGAAGCGGCCCGGGTGAGGTTGGAGATTTCGCCGCTCACCCACAGCAGGGGGAAGCTGCGTTCGAGGATCTCCCGCGCCAGGCGGTTGAGGGCGGATACCGGCAGCGGTGCGTCGCCGGGCAGATCGCGGGCGGGGAAGGGGGCTGACATGGCGCGCATTGTAGCGAAAATCCACAGCCCGGACGCCTTGTCAACAATTTTCGCGCCAATCCTTCGGTTTTTTTACATGCAATGCAATGCTTTGTTTTTTATATATTTTTTGATTGCCTATTTTTTAATCGAAGCAAGGCAAATCCTGCAACGGCGCCGCTTCCACGCACTTCCCCAAAGTAGTCCACAAAGTTATCCACAGATTCTGTGGATTGCTGCGCAAAACCCTTGTAGCACAATGGTTTTATCCCTCCGCACTTCCAGGCACCCTCTCAGGTATCGCGAAATCGATGCCTTCAGCATTCAGACTCTTGCCCCGCGGCTTGCTCTGAAGAGCGCCGGACGCTAGAGTTTCGCCTTTCCCATACGGAGTACCGAGGCGTGTTGGCGATCATCCAAGCCGTGGGCTGGCCGATCTGGCCGCTGTTGCTGGCTTCAGTCATCGCGCTGGCGCTGATCGTCGAACGATCCTTCGCGCTGCGCCGCTCCAAGGTGGTGCCGGCGGATCTGCTCGGCATGGTGCTCACCGACCTGCGCCTGCACGGCGCTTCGCCACAGATGATCGAACGGCTCACCAAGCATTCGCCGTTCGGCCGCGTGCTGGCAGCCGGACTGCGCAACGTGAACAGTTCGCGCGAGGTCATGAAGGAATCCATCGAGGACAGCGGGCGTGCCGTGCTGCACGAGCTGGAGCGCTTCCTCACCACGCTGGGCACCATCGCCACCATCAGCCCGCTGCTCGGCCTGTTCGGCACCATCGTCGGCATGATCGAGATCTTCGCCTCGCAGGGCGTGACGGGCGCCAACCCCCAGCAGCTCTCCCAGGGCATCGCGATCGCGCTGTACACCACCGGCCTGGGGCTGATCATCGCGATTCCCGCGACCATCTTCTGGCGCCACTTCCGCGGCCTGGTCGACAGCTTCGTGATCGACATGGAGCAACAAGCCATCGAACTGGTGGAAGTGGTGCACGGCGAGCGGCAGGGCTGAGCCGCGATGGACTTCCGCCGCAACAACCGCCACCTGGAGCCGGACATCAATCTGATTCCGCTCATCGACGTGGTGCTGGTGATCATCATCTTCCTGATGCTGACCACCACCTTTTCCAAGGTTGCCGGCCTGGAGATCAACCTGCCCACCGCCGACGCGCCGGCGGCCGAAAGCACCCCCAACGAGATCATCGTCGCGGTCACCGCCGCGGGCGAAGTGCTGGTGAACCGCCGCCCCGTGGGCGGGCGCGAGATCGAGGCGATCTCCGCGGCGCTCGCCCAGGCCGCGCCCGGCGATGGCCGAGCCCCGGTGGTGGTCATCAACGCCGACGCCAAGGCCGCCCATCAACGGGTGATCGACGTGATGCAGGCCGCCCAGCGCGCCGGGCTGGCGCACATCACCTTCGCGATCCAGTCGGCCGGCAACTGATGGCCCGGGCGCTCCGCTCCCGGCCGGTCCCGGCGGGCAGGGCAGCGGCCAGCCGGCATCTCCCCCCCTTCAGGCGGATATCCTGACATGCCGCGTCAGGCGCCAAGCTTCTGGGCCACCCGCAACGCGCGCAGCGCGGCGCTGCTGCCGCTCGCCGCGTTGTTCGGCGTGCTGGCCGGGCTGCGCCGCCGGCTGTACCGCAGCGGCCTGCTCAAGGCCGAACGCCTGCCGGTACCGGTCATCGTGGTCGGCAACATCGCCGTGGGCGGCAGCGGCAAGACGCCGGTGGCGCACTGGCTGGCCGGGCAACTGCGCGCGGCGGGCCGCCGCCCCGGCATCGTCAGCCGGGGCTACGGCGGCCGCGTCGAAGGCTGCGCGCTGGTGCCCGCCGACGGCGACCCCGGTCTGTATGGCGACGAACCCGTGCTGCTCGCCCGCCTGACCGGCTGCCCGGTGGCCGTCGGCGCGGACCGCCCGGCCGCCGCACGCGCACTGCTGGCCGCGCATCCCGAGTGCGACGTGATCGTCTGCGACGACGGCCTGCAGCACTACCGCCTGGCGCGCGACGTGGAACTGGCGGTGGTCGACGAAGCCACCCTGGGCAACCGCTGGCGCCTGCCGTCCGGGCCGCTGCGCGAGGGGCTGGAGCGCCTGCGCGAGGTGGATGCGGTGTTCGCCCATGGCGCGCTTTCCCCCGCGCTCCAGGCACGCCTGGAAGGCTGCGCGGTCTATCCGCTGCGCCTTGGCGGGGCACGCTTCCGCGCGCTGGACGGCTCGGGCCGCGAAGTCGGCGCGGAGCACTTCCACGGCCAGCGCGTCCATGCGCTCGCCGGCATCGGCCGCCCGCAACGCTTCTTCGAGCACCTGCGCGCGCTCGGGCTGGAAGTGGACGGCCAGGCTTTCCCCGATCATCACCACTTCCTTCCCGCCGATCTGGCGCCGGACGACGGCCGCCCACGGGTCATGACCAGCAAGGATGCGGTAAAATGCGCGGCTTTCGCGCCCGCGAACTGCTGGGAACTGCCGGTGGTGGCGGAAATCCCGCCGGACGCGGCGCAACGAATCCTGGAGAAACTGCCGCATGGACGCCAGACTGCTTGATCTTCTCGTCTGCCCGCTCTGCAAGGGGCCGCTCGACTACCGCCGCGACAAGCAGGATCTGGTCTGCAAGGCGGACCGCCTGGCCTTCCCGATCCGCGACGGCATTCCGGTGATGCTGGAGGACGAAGCCGCCCAGTTGCCCGCCGAGGAAGTCGACGCGTTGCGTTGAGCCGCGCACCGGCCTTCCCGCACCGCGTTCCGAGTCCTCGCGCATGACCTCCTTCCGCGTCGTCATTCCCGCCCGTTTCAGTTCCACCCGCCTGCCGGGCAAACCGCTCGCCGACATCGGCGGCAAGCCCATGGTGCTGCGCGTGGCCGAACGCGCCCGCGAGGCCGGTGCCAGCGAAGTCTGGGTGGCCACCGACCACGCCGGCGTGTTCGACGCCGTGCGGCAGACCGGCGGCCAGGCGCTGATGACCCGCGCCGACCACCCCAGCGGCACCGACCGCCTCGCCGAAGTGGTCGAACGCCTGGGCTGGGCCGACGAGGACATCGTGGTCAACGTGCAGGGCGACGAACCGCTGATCGACCCCGCGCTGATCGGCGCGGTGGCCCGCGCGCTGGCCGCCGACCCGGACGCATCCATCGCCACCGCCGCGCATCCCATCGCCGATCCGGCCGAGTTCTTCAACCCCAACGTGGTCAAGGTGGTGTGCAATGCCGCCGGCCAAGCCATGTACTTCTCGCGCGCACCGATTCCGTGGGCGCGCGATGCCTTCGCCGAAAACCGCGGGCAGTTGCCCGCCGGCCTGCCGGTGCTGCGCCACATCGGCCTGTACGCCTACCGCGCGGCCTTCCTGCGGCGTTACGCCGGACTGGAAGCGTCGCCGCTGGAGCAGTGGGAAGCGCTCGAACAACTGCGCGCCATGTGGCATGGCCACCGCATCCAGGTATTGCGGGTGGATGAGGCCCCGGCCGCCGGCGTCGATACGCCGGAAGACCTCGAACGCGTGCGCCGCGCGTTTGACCGGTCGAAGCCAGTCGAGTAAGTTTATTTCTTTCATAGAACCGGCCGGACGACAAGGCCGACACTTCACCGGGAGGGTGTATGCGACTCATTCTTTTGGGGCCTCCGGGCGCCGGCAAGGGAACCCAGGCCAACTTCATCAAGGAAAAGTTCGGCATTCCGCAGATTTCCACCGGCGACATGCTGCGCGCCGCGGTCAAGGCCGGCACCCCGCTGGGCATCGAGGCCAAGAAGGTCATGGACTCGGGCGGCCTGGTGTCCGACGACATCATCATCGGCCTGGTCAAGGACCGTCTGCAACAGCCCGACTGTAAAGACGGCTACATGTTCGACGGCTTCCCGCGCACCATTCCGCAGGCCGATGCCATGAAGGCTGCCGGCGTGCCCATCGACTTCGTACTGGAAATCGACGTGCCCGACAGCGAGATCGTCGAGCGCATGAGTGGGCGCCGCGTGCACGTGGCGTCCGGGCGTACCTACCACGTCAAGTACAACCCACCCAAGGTCGCCGGCAAGGACGACGAAACCGGCGAGGATCTGATCCAGCGCGACGACGACCGCGAGGAAACCGTGCAGAAGCGTCTGGAGGTCTACCACGCGCAGACCAAGCCGCTGGTCAAGTACTACGCCGACTGGGCTGCCGCCGGCGACGCCAAGGCGCCCAAGGTGCGCAAGATCTCCGGCCTCGGCCAGGTCAATGAAATCACCGCGCGCGCGCTCGACGCGCTGAAGTAAGACGCGCCACGCGCCAGCAACGCGGCCGGCGGCGGGCAGTGCCCGGGCCGGCCGTTTTCACGTCCACGCATCTTTCCATCCCCGATACCGGACCAGTCCATGACCCGGCGCAATCTGCTCTACGCACAATCCGGCGGCGTGACCGCGGTGATCAATGCCACCGCCGCCGCCATCATCGAAACCGCCCGCCGCCACCCCGAGGCCATCGGCGCCATCTACGCCGCGCGCAACGGCATTCTCGGTGCGCTCGCGGAAAACCTGGTGGACACCGCTGCACTCGACGATGCCGCGTTGGCCGCGCTCGCGCTCACTCCCGGCGGCGCCTTCGGCTCCTGCCGCTTCGACCTCGATCCGCCGGACCAAAACCCCGCGCAATACGATCGCCTGTTCGACGTGTTCGCCGCCCACGACATCGGCTATTTCCTCTACAACGGCGGCAATGGCTCGATGGACACCGTCGCCAAGATCACCGCCGCCGCCCAGGCGCGCGGCTTCCCGATCACCGCCATCGGCGTGCCCAAGACCGTGGACAACGACCTGGAAGGCAGCGACTGCTCCCCCGGTTTCGGCTCCGCAGCCAAATACGTCGCCACCTCGATGCTGGAGGCCGGCCTGGACCTCGCCGCCATGTCCGGCAGCAAGGGCAGGGTGTTCGTCATGGAAGTCATGGGCCGCAACGCCGGCTGGCTGGCCGCGGCCACCGCGCTGGCCGCGCGGGACAGGGTGGACGCCCCGCCGCACATCATCCTGCTGCCGGAAGTGGCGTTCGACGATGAGACCTTCCTTGCCAAGGTGCGCGAAGTGGTCGAGCGCCTGGGCTACTGCACCGTCACCGTTTCCGAGGGCGTCCGTCGCGCCGACGGCAGCCTGGTCATGGAGCAGGGCCACGACAACAAGGGCCACGTCCAGCTCGGCGGCGCCGGCCAGTGCATCGCACGGCTGGTCAGCACCCGCCTGGGCTACAAGCACCACTGGGCCATCCCGGACTACCTGCAACGCGCGGCCGGCCATCTGGTCTCCGCCACCGACCACGCCCAGGCCCGCGCCGTCGGTACCGCCGCCGTCGAGTATGCCGTCGCCGGCCGCAAGGCCGCCATGCCCGCCATCATCCGCGAAGCGGACGAACCCTACCGCTGGCGCATCGGAGCGGTGGATACCCGCGCCATTGCCAACTTGGAACGGCTGGTGCCGGCACATTTCATCCGCGAGGATGGGTTGCACGTGACCGACGCTGCGCTGCGCTATCTGCGTCCGCTGGTGGAAGGGGAGGTCGTGCGCCCGTATCGAGATGGCTTGCCGGACTACTCGGCCGTGAATCTCCGCTCGCTGCGGCGCAGACTCCCGGCGCAAGTGTCGTAGCGGCAGGGGCGGGCGCCCTGAGCGCGCTCGCCCCTGTGGCTTTAATCGCCGAGTGTCGGGTTCAGCGTGTAGGTTCCGGTGATCGACGCCGACGCCAGCACATGCCCCTCGATGGCCTTGCGCACGTCGGCACCCCCGAACTTGCCTTCCACCGGACAACGTGGAATGTCCAGCGCGTACAGCGTGAATACGTAGTGGTGCAGCAATTCGTCGTTCCACGGCGGGCAGGGGCCATCGTAGCCGTGGTAGTCGCCGCGCATGGCTTCGTCGCCGGCGAACCACGCAGTGTAGTCGTTGATGCCCTGGCGGGTGCCGTGGGCGGCGGCGGGGCCGGTCTTGCCGCCGGGGGTCACGTCGGACGAGAAGCTGCCGGCGGCGATCCCGCGCAGGTTGGCGGGCAGATCCACCAGCACCCAATGGAAGAAATCCACGCGCGGCAGGCTGGCCGGCACCGTACGCCCTTCCTGATTGACGTCGTCGCCCTTGCTCGGCACGTCCGGGTCGTGGCAGATCAGCACGAAGGAGCGGGTATCGGCCGGCACGTCGGTCCAGGCCAGTTGCGGATTGCGGTTGGCGCCCAGGCAGACGTGGCCTTCGGCGGCGGGAATGCAGAAGGCGAATTCACCCGGAATGCGGGCACCATCGGCGAAGCTCTGGGTGGTGAGGATCATCGCAGGGTCTCCTTTCTCATGGCATGGAAATCCGATTCTAGCCCGCCGCGCGGCGGCGGAAGTCGCGCGGACGGAAACCCAGGGCGACCAGCGTGGCGAAGTAGGCGGCCGCGCCGGCCAGCACCACGCCGCCCAGGCGCAGCACGCGGAGCAGGCTGGAATCCTCCAGCCAGCGCGTTTCCGCGCCCGCGGCAAACCACAGCACCACGCCCATGACCGCCAGGGCGAGCAGCAGCTTGGCGAAGAATTTCAGCCAGCCGGCTTCCGGTTGATACACCCCGCGCCTGCGCAGGCCGCGATAGAGCAGGGCGGCATTGAGCAGCGAGGCCAGGCCGATGGACAGCGCCAGCCCGGCGTGCTTGAGCGGAATGATGAAGGCGAGGTTCATCACCTGGGTGGCGGCCAGGGTGAGCAGGGCGATCTTCACCGGGGTCTTGATGTCCTGCCGGGCGTAGAACGCCGGGGCGAGCACCTTGACCAGGATCAGCCCGGTCAGCCCCACGCTGTAGGCCACCAGCGCCTGCCGGGTGGCCAGCACGTCCGCGGCGGAGAACGCTCCGTGGTGGAACAGGGTGGCGATCAGCGGCACGGCCAGCAGCATCAGCGCCAGCGCGGCGGGCAGGGTGAGCAGCAGGGTGAGGCGCAGCCCCCAGTCGAGCAGGGAGGAAAACTCCTCGCGCCGCTCGTCGGCGTGCAGCTTGGCGAGGCTGGGCAGCAGGATGGTGCCCAGGGCCACGCCCAGCAGGCCGGCGGGGAATTCCATCAGGCGGTCGGCGTAGTACAGCCACGACACGCTGCCGCTTTGCAGGAAGGAGGCGAAGATGGTGTTGATGAGCAGCGAGATCTGGCTCACCGACACGCCCAGCAGCGCCGGCGCCATCAGCCGGAGGATGCGCCGCACGCCGGGGTCGCGCAGATTCAGGTCGAAGCGCGGCAGCATGCCGATCCTGTGCAGCGGGCGCAGTTGCAGCGCCAGTTGCAGCACGCCGCCGAGGAATACCGCCCAGGCCAGCGCGAGCACCGGCGGATCGAACCAGGGCGCGGCGAACAGCGCCATGCCGATGAAGCTGAGGTTGAGCAGCACCGGCGTGAACGCCGGAATGGCGAAGCGGCTCCAGGTGTTGAGGATGCCGCCGGCCAGCGCCACCAGCGCCATGAACAGGATGTAGGGGAAGGTGATGCGGGTGAGTTCGACGGTAAGGGCGAACTTTTCCGCATCGACGGCGAAGCCCGGCGCGGAGAGGTAGATGATCCACGGCGCGGCAAGAACCCCGAGGATGGACACCGCGGTGACCACCAGCGCCAACAGTGTGGCGGTGCGATTGACCAGCGTGCGGGTGGCGTCCTCGCCCTGGCGGTTCTTGTACTCGGCCAGGATGGGCACGAAGGCCTGCGAGAAGGCGCCTTCGGCGAACATGCGACGCAGCAGATTGGGCAGGCGGAAGGCGACGAAGAAGGCGTCGGTCATCATGCCGGCGCCGAAGGCGCGGGCGATGACGAAATCGCGCACGAAGCCGAGGATGCGCGACAGCAGGGTCATGCCGCTGACCGTGGCCAGCGCGCGGAGCAGATTCATGGTGGTTCGCTGCGGGGTTCCGCCCGCCGGGCGGCAAAGCCGTGATGATAGCGGCGTGGGCGCGCGCGGGGGCGGATTCCTTGTGGCGGAAGTTTGCGCCGCTTCCCGGCGCTCAGCCGGACTGGCCGGGCGCCGCTTGCTTCATCGCTGCGGAACGCGCGATCAGATCGGCGATGTCCCGCTTGAGGCGGGCCGGGTCTTCGGCAAAACGGTCGTACACCATCAGTGAAAGGCCGAACACATAGGCGTAGAGCAGCGTACAGCGGCTGGAGGCTTCCTCCAGCGGCACGCCACAGGCGAGGAACAGCTCGCGCGCGCTGCGCAGGCGGATGTCGTCCACCTCGGCGACGATGGCCGCAGCCTCGGCGTCGCGGCGCGCCCAGTCGCGCACCGCCAGTTCGATGAGCATGCCGCGCCGGCTGCGGCGCGTCGAATAGACGTCGATGACGTGGTAGATCTGCTCGAGCTCCTGGCCGGGCTGGGCGCGGGTCTGCTTGACGATGTCGCGGATGCGGCCTTCCTTCCAGTCGTGCAGCACGGCCAGTTGCAGGTCGCGGCGGTCCTGGAAGTGCCAGTAGAAACTCCCCTTGGTGACCTTCAGGCGCTTGGCCAGCACCTCCACGCGCAGGCCGGAGACGCCTTCCTCGGCGAGCACCTCGACGGCGGCCTGTACCCAGGCGTCGCGGTCGAGTTGTATGCGTTGTTTTGCTGGGGCGATTTCCATACGGAATAGTTATTGACGAATCGTAGACCATACGCTACCGTACGCCGCCATACTGCAGCGTATGGAATCATTCTCCCGGCGGCTGGCGCAGGTGTCAAACGCTTTTGTGCGGTGAGATAATGGCATTCCGGACAAGACCAATCCCAACCCAAAATAGAGGAGCGCAGCTTTGAAGATACTGGTTCCCGTCAAACGCGTGGTCGATTACAACGTCAAGGTGCGCGTCAAGGCCGACGGCACCGGCGTGGATATCGCCAGCGTCAAGATGTCGATGAATCCCTTCGATGAGATCGCCGTGGAAGAGGCCGTGCGCCTCAAGGAAGCCGGCGTGGCCGCCGAGGTGGTCGCGGTGAGCTGCGGCATCGCGGCCTGCCAGGAAACCCTGCGCGCGGCGATGGCCATCGGCGCCGACCGCGGCATCCTGGTGGAAACCGATGTCGATCTGCAGCCGCTGGCCGTGGCCAAGCTGCTCAAGGCGCTGACCGACAAGGAAGCCCCGCAGGTGGTGATCTGCGGCAAGCAGGCCATCGACGACGACGCCAACCAGACCGGCCAGATGCTCGCTGCGCTGAACGGCTGGCCGCAGGCCACCTTCGCTTCCAAGGTCACCATTGCCGACGGCAAGGCGGCGGTGACCCGCGAAATCGACGGCGGCCTGGAAACGCTGGAACTCTCGCTGCCGGCGGTGATCACCACTGATCTGCGCCTCAACGAGCCGCGCTACGCCACGCTGCCCAACATCATGAAAGCCAAGAAGAAGCCGCTGGAAATCGTCAAGCCCGATGAACTGGGCGTGGACGTCGCCCCGCGCCTGAGCACGCTGCGGGTCGATGAGCCGCCCAAGCGCAGCGCGGGCGTGCGCGTGGCCGACGTGGCCCAGCTGGTGGACAAGCTCAAGAACGAAGCGAAGGTGATCTGAAATGACGACCCCCACGTTTGCGGCTGGCGCCGCTGCACTGCCCCCCGCGGGGGCGAACATCCTCCTTGGGACGGCCCTGCGGAGGATGCCATGACGATCCTGGTTATTGCTGAACACGACAACGCCAGCCTCAAGGCGGCCACCCTCAACACCGTCACCGCGGCCGCCGCGCTGGGCGGGGAAGTCCACGTGCTGGTCGCCGGCAACGGCAACGAGGCCGCCGCCGCGGCCGCCGCGAAACTGGCGGGCGTCGCCAAGGTGCTGAGCGTATCCGCGCCGCACTACGAGGCCCAACTGGCCGAAAACCTGGCCGCGCTGGTGGTCGCCAAGGCGGCCGGCTACACCCACATCCTGGCGCCGGCCACCTCCTTCGGCAAGAACGTCGCCCCGCGCGTGGCCGCGCTGCTCGACGTCGCGCAGATTTCCGACATCGTCGCAGTGCAGTCCGCCGACACCTTCGTGCGCCCGATCTATGCCGGCAATGCGCTGGCCACGGTGAAGAGCGCCGACGCGGTGAAAGTCATCACCGTGCGCACCACCGCCTTCGAGGCGGCGGGCGAGGGTGGCTCCGCCAGCGTGGAAAGCGTGCCGGCGGGTGCCGACCTGGGGCTGACCAGGCTGGTCGGCCGCGAACTGACCAAGTCGGCACGCCCGGAACTGGGCGCCGCCAAGGTCATCGTTTCCGGCGGCCGCGGCCTGGGCAGCGGAGAGAACTACCAGAGTGTGCTCGAACCGCTGGCCGACAAGCTTGGCGCGGCGCTCGGCGCCAGTCGCGCCGCGGTGGACGCCGGCTACGTGCCCAACGACTATCAGGTCGGCCAGACCGGCAAGATCGTCGCGCCGCAGCTGTACATCGCGGTGGGCATCTCCGGAGCCATCCAGCATCTGGCCGGTATGAAGGACTCCAAGGTGATCGTGGCGATCAACAAGGATCCGGAAGCGCCGATCTTCCAGGTAGCGGACTACGGCCTGGTGGGCGACCTGTTCGAGGTGGTGCCGGAACTGACCAAGGCGCTGTAAGCGGCGCCGGGCGCCAGCGGGGCGTACGATGAATCTGTCGGCCGATCTGTTTTCCACGGGCTGGCATCTGGCCGCGCTGGCGCTGTCGTTGCTGATCGGCTGGCTGACCTGGCGCACCGCGCCGTGGCAGCGGCTCAAGACAGGCCCGCAGTTGAACCTGCTGCTGGGGTTCGCCGTGGGCCTGACGCTGATCTGGAGCCTGAAGGCCGGCGTCAAACCCGGCCTCACCCTGCACATGATGGGTGCCATGGCGGCCACGCTGGCGCTGGGCCCGCAGCTGGCCATCGTCGCGCTCGGCCTGGCGCTCACCGGCATCGCGCTCAACGGTACCTTCGGGTGGCAGGCCTGGCCGATCAATTTCCTGTTGATGGTGGTGGTGCCGGTATTGATCGCCTACCGTATCCACCGGCTGGTGGAACGCTGGCTGCCGGCGCATTTCTTCGTCTTCATCTTCGTGGCCGGATTTTTCGGTTCCGCGCTCACCGTGATGCTGCAGGGGCTGGTGGCCTCCGCGGTGCTGGTGGCGGCCGGCGCCTACAGCGCGGATTTTCTGGCCAGCGATTATTTGCCGTACTTCCTGTTGCTCGGTTTTTCCGAGGGCTGGATCAGCGGCGGGGTGATCACCTTGATGGTGGTGTATCGCCCGGAATGGGTGGCGGCCTTCGACGACCGCCGCTACCTGTTCCGCAAGTAGCACCCTGCCCGCGGGCAGGCGCAGGAGAGGCGGGCAGGGCCGCAGACCGACAACAATTCCATGTGGAGCGAACAGTCAAATGAGTCAATACACCGCACCGATCCGTGACATGCAGTTCGTCATGCGCGAGCTGGCCGGCCTGGACGCCGTGGCCGCGCTGCCCGGGTGTGAGGAGGTTTCCCCGGACCTGGTCGACGCCATCCTGGAGGAGGCCGGCAAGTTCGCCGGCGGCGTGCTGGCCCCGCTGAACAAGATCGGCGACCAGCACGGCGCCAAGTGGCAGGACGGCAAAGTCACCACCGTACCGGGCTGGAAGGCCGCCTATGAGCAGTTCGCCGAAGCCGGCTGGACCGCGCTGGCCTGCGATCCGCAGTACGGCGGCCAGGGCCTGCCCAAGCTGATCTCCACCGCCGTGATGGAGATGTGGAAGTCCGCCAACATGGCCTTCTCGCTGTGCCCGATGCTGACCAACGGCGCCATCGAGGCGCTGATGCTGCGCGGCACCGACGCGCAGAAGGACATGTATCTGCCGAAGATGGTGAGCGGCGAATGGACCGGCACGATGAATCTCACCGAGCCGCAGGCCGGCTCCGACCTCGCCGCCGTGCGCACCCGCGCCGAGCCGCAGGGCGACGGCACCTACAAGATCTTCGGGCAGAAGATCTTCATCACCTACGGCGAGCACGACCTCACCGACAACATCATCCACCTGGTGCTGGCCCGTCTGCCGGATGCGCCGGAAGGCGTGAAGGGCATCTCGCTGTTCGTCGTGCCCAAGTTCCTGGTGAATGAGGACGGCAGCCCGGGCGCGCGCAACGACGTGCACTGCGTGTCCATCGAGCACAAGCTGGGCATTCACGCCAGCCCGACCGCGGTACTCGCCTTCGGCGACAGCGGTGGCGCCATCGGCACGCTGGTGGGCGAGCCGAACCGCGGCCTGGAGTACATGTTCATCATGATGAACGAGGCCCGTTTCGCGGTCGGCATGGAAGGCCTGGCGCTGTCCGAGCGCGCCTACCAGCACGCCCTGCAGTACGCCAGGGACCGCATCCAGGGTACCGAACTCGGTGTGCGCGGCGGTCCCAAGGTGAGCATCCTGCAGCACCCCGACGTGCGCCGCATGCTGATGTCCATGAAGAGCCAGACCGAAGCCATGCGCGCGCTGGCCTACGTGGTCGGCGCGGCCACCGATCTGGCCCACCTGCACCCGGACGAAGGCGTGCGGGCGCGCAACCAGGCTTTCGTGGATCTGATGATTCCGGTGGTAAAGGGCTGGTGCACCGAGAACTCGGTGGATATCGCCTCCACCGGCGTACAGGTGCACGGCGGCATGGGCTTCATCGAGGAAACCGGCGCCGCGCAGCATCTGCGCGACGCGCGCATCACGCCGATCTACGAGGGCACCACCGCCATCCAGGCCAACGACCTGATCGGCCGCAAGATCGCCCGCGAGGCCGGCGCCACCATCCAGGGCGTGGTGGCCGAGATGCGCAAGGTGCAGGCTGAACTGGCCGCCAAGGACGGCGACTTCACCGCCATCGGCCGCGCGCTGGGCAACGGCATCCAGGCGGTGGAAGAGGCGGTGGCCTACATCCTGGCCACCTACAACGCTGACATCAAGGCCGCGCACGTCGGCTCCGTGCCCTTCCTGAAGCTGCTCGGCATCGTCGCCGGCGGCTGGCAGATGGCCCGTGCCGCGCTGGTCGCCGAGCGCAAGCTGGCGCAGGGCGAGGGCGATGCCGCCTTCTACCAGGCCAAGATCGTCACCGCGCGCTTCTACGCCGACCACGTGCTGGCCCAGGCCTCCGGCCTGTCCTACGCGGTGGTGAATGGCGCCGCCGGCGCGCTGGCGCTGAGCGACGAGCAGTTCTGAGCAGTGCCGGGGCGGCCACGGCCGCCCCGGGCATGAAAGCGAGAAGGCCGGTCCGCGCAAGCGGGCCGGCCTTCCTTGTTTTCCGCGCGCCGGTCACCCCGGCGCGCATCGGCGCTCTTACTGCACGGTGGCCTTGCTGCGCAGGTCCACGATGTGCTTTTCGACCTTGTCCTGCTGCAGACGCGGCTGCAGTTCGCCCTTCACTTCGTCGAGGGCCGGCGGCTGCGCCGTGCGGGTGTCCTCCAGCAGAATCACGTGGTAGCCGAAGTCGGTCTGCACCGGCGCGGCGGTGTACTCGCCCTTCTTGAGCTTGACCATGGCATCGGAGAACGGCTTGATGAAGCGCGCCGGACTCACCCAGCCCAGATCGCCGCCGCGCTCCTTGGAGCCCGGATCGATGGAACTGCTGGTGGCCAGTTCGTCGAACTTGGCGCCGCCCTGCAGCTTGACGATGATCTCCTTGGCGGCATCCTCGGTTTCCACCAGGATGTGGCGCGGGTGGTACTCGGTGGTGCCCAGTTCGGCGACGATGGTGTCGTACTGCTTCTTCACGTCGGCGTCCGACACCGGGTTCTTCTTCACCCAGTCCTGCAGGTAGGCGCGGATCAGGATAGCCTGGCGGGCGAGATCCATCTGCGCCTGCACGTCGGCCTTCTTGTCCAGGCCGAGCTTGGCGGCTTCCTGGGCGAGCACTTCGCGACGGATCAGTTCCTCGCGCACCGCGTCACGCAGCTGCGGGCTGTCCGGCGCGCCCTGGGCACGCTGTTCGCCCAGCATGACCTCGAGGCGCGAGGCGGGAATGCCCTTGCCATTGACGGTGGCCGTGGTGTCGGCCGCCTGGACCGACAGGGCGGCGAAGCCGGCCACGAGGCAAAGAGCGAGACGACTGGGCAGTGCTTTCATCTGATTTCCTTCGGGGTGGGTTGATTGGCGGCCTCCTCGGCCGTCCGGGCGCGAATCGACAGGGCGTGGATTTCGCTCTGCATCATCGAGCCCAATGCTTGATGGATCATACGGTGTCGCAACACCGAATTCTTGCCTTCGAACGAAGCGGAAACAATTTCCAGGTGGTAATGGCCGCCGCCCGAACGCGCACCGGCATGGCCGGCGTGCAGGGCGCTGTCGTCGCGGATGGCGATGTACTCGGGTTGAAACGCGGCGCGCAGCAGCGCATCCATGCGTTCCACCCTGCTCAAGGCAGCACCTTCTTGAACGGACGCACGCTGGTGCGCGCGAACACGCCTTGCCGCACGTAGGGGTCGTCAGCCAGCCAGCGCTCGGCCTCCGCCAGCGAGGGAAACTCTGCGACCACCAGGCTGCCGGCGAAGCCGGCCGGGCCGGGATCGGGCGAGTCGATGGCCGGCATGGGGCCGGCGATCAGCAGGCGGCCTTCGTCGCGCAGGGCCTCCAGGCGCGCCAGATGCGCGGGACGGGCAGCCATGCGCGCGGCCAGCGAGTCCGGCGCGTCTTCGCCGATCAGGGCGTAGAACATCATTGCGGATCCTCTTCGAGATACTTGGACAGGAAGAAGCCCTGGGCGAGCACGAAGGCGAACATCAGCCCCATGCCGCCGAAGAGCTTGAAGTTGACCCAGGCTTCCTCGGAGAAGCTGTAGGCCACATAGAGGTTGAGCACGCCCATGGTCAGGAAGAAGCCGGCCCAGGCGAGATTGAGCTTGTCCCATACCGCATCGGGCAGGCGGATCTGCGCTTCCAGCATTCGGCGGATCAGATTGCGGCGGAACAGCAGCGCCGAAATCGCCAGCACGCCGCCGAACAGCCAGTACAGCGCGGTGGGCTTCCACTTGATGAAGGTGGGGTTGTGGAAGAGCAGCGTGGCACCGCCGAACACGACGATGATCACCAGACTGACCCACAGCATGGTGTCCACCTTGCGGTGGCGCAGCCAGACCCAGCCGATCTGCGCGAAGGTCGCGAGGATGGTGACCGCAGTGGCGAGCAGGATGGGCGCCTGTTGCGGGGTGATGCCCGCGCCCAGCCACTGGTCGGCCAATTGGTAGGCGGCGTCCTGATTGGCGCCGGCGAATTTGTAAACCCCGAAGAAGAGGATGACGGGCAGGAGATCGAACAGGAATTTCATGCGGTGGGATTATAACGGTTGATCGGCGCGCGTCGGCACTGGCGCTTCGACGCGGTTGCGCATGTGGTCGGCCAGGCCGGTGAAGGCGCGCAGAAGGTGGTCGCGCGCCTCGGCATCGCTGACGATCTCTTCCAGCGCCTGCCGCATGCACAGCATCCACTGGTCGCGCTCGGCGGCACCAATGGAAAACGGCAGATGGCGGGCGCGCAGGAAGGGTGGGCCGAAGCGCTCCACGTACAGATTGGGGCCGCCCAGCCAGCCGGAGAGGAACAAGAAGAGTTTCTCGGCGGAACCGGAAAGATCCTCGGCGTGCATCCTGCGCACGCCCCAGGCCTCGGGCAATTCATCCATCAGCTGGTAGAAGCGATCGACCAGCGCACGCACGGCGGGTTCCCCGCCGATCATCTGGTAGGGCGTCAGTACGGGCAGGGGCTGGGGTTCAAGCGGCATGGTGTTCGGCCGGGTCGGGAGCGCGCCCGCAGCGCAGGTTGGCCGGCAGGGCCTCGTCGATGCGCCGGGGGCGGGGCAGGTTGAGCTCGCCCATGAGCTGGATGAACTGGTCGCGCGTCTTGCCGGCCAGCCGGGGATTGGTGTCGCGCTCCTGGGCGATGCACGACACGCGGCGCCCCTGGTAATCGTGCGCGGGATAGACCAGCGTTTCGCCGGGCAGCGTGAACAGGCGGGTGGTCAGGCTGTCGTACAGCGCGCCGGCATCCCCGCCCTGGAAATCGGTGCGTCCGCAGCCGCCGATGAGCAGGGCGTCACCGGTGAACAGACGGTCGCGCCAATGGTAGGTGACACAGCCCGGGGTATGGCCGGGCGTGGGAATGACGCGGATCACCTCGCCGCCAAAGACGATTTCATGCCCGTCCCCGGCCATCACGTCGGCGCAGGCGGCGCCTGCGTGGCGCCCGGTCACCGTGCGCGCGCCGGTGGCTTGCTTGAGCGTGGCGGCGGCGGTGACGTGGTCGGCGTGCACGTGGGTTTCCAGAATCCACACGAGGCGCACGCCCAGTTCGTCGAGCAGCGCCAGATCGCGGCCGGCCTGCTCGCGCACGGTGTCGATCAGCACGGCCTCGCGCGTGTGCGGATCAGCCAGCAGGTAGGTGAGGGTGGAACTGTCCTCGTCGAACAGTTGCCGGAACAGGATGTGCATGGCGTGCCCTGGTTTTGCGTCAAGGGCGATTCTAGCCCGCCCGGCCTGGGGGCATCCGCAGAACCGCGCGCAGGCCGCCGCCGTCGCGCGGCAGCAGCAGCAACGCGCCACCATGCGCGCGCATCACGCGCTCGACGATGGCCAGCCCGAGGCCGGCGCCCTTGGTGTTGCTGCGCGCATTTTCCAGGCGGGTGAACGGCCGGCGCATGCGTTCCACCTCGTCTTCCGGAATGCCCGGTCCGCGGTCGGCCACTTCGACGTAGGCGCTGCCGTCGTCGTCCTGGCCCACGGTCAGCGTGATCGGCAACTCCGAGCCCGCATAGCGGATGGCGTTGTCGATCAGATTGGCCACCGCGCGGCGCAAGGGCAGGGCACGCCCGGAAACGGTGAGTTCCCCGGGCAAGCGCAGTTCGAGCGGCAGACCGCGCAGGCGGTAAGGCTCGCTCAATCCGCTGACCAGTTCGACCAGTTCGACCGGTTGCATCGGTTCCTGCGGATCGCCCCGGCCGAAGTCGAGGAACTGGCCGATGATGCGGTCCATCTCCTCGATGTCGGCAACCATCGCCGCCACCTCGTCATCGGGCGCGCCGGACATCTCCACGCCCAGGCGCAGACGCGCCAGCGGCGTGCGCAGGTCGTGCGAGACCCCGGCGAGGATCAGCGCGCGGTCTGCGTCGGCGCGCGCCAGATCGCCGGTCATCTGATTGAATGCACGGGTCACCACCGCCAGTTCCACCGGCCCGCTTTCCGCCTGCAGGGGCGGGTACTGTCCGCTGCCGACGATGCGCGCGGCCTTGGCCAGGCTGCGCAGCGGCGCGCTGATGCGCGAGACGAGCAGAAAGGCGCCGACCAGCGCGGCCACCAGCGCGGCGCTGCCCCAGGCCAGCCAGTCGAGTGCGTTGTGCTTCTGCAGGCGCTCGCCGGGCAGCATCACCCAGTATTCGTCCTTGTCGTCGGCCTCCAGGCGGAAGCTCACCCAGAAGCCGTCCACAGTCTTCCAGCGCGTGGCGAAACGGGTGTGATCGCCGAGCTGCTTGCGGATCTCGGCGGTCAGCAGGCGCATCGGCCGGGTTTGCGGCAGCGGCGCCAGTTCGTCACTGGGCTCGGAGGGATAGATGCGGATGCCTTCCAGCGCCGCCAGATCGATCAGCAGGCCGGTGCGCAGACCCGGCTCGGCATTGAGCAGCGCGGTGCGGGTGAGGTTCACCACGCTGGCGACCATCTGCGCCAGATCCCGCGCGCGCGCCGGCTCTTCGAAGTAGCGAAAGATCTGCGACCACGCTGCCAGCGTCAGGCTGAGCAGCAGCGCGATCAGCATGAAGGTCTGCCACAGCAGGGTCCGCGGCCACCAGCCCGCCGCCAGCAGGCGGCGGGCGTGCCGGGTCAGGGGCGCGGGCAGTCGCACGAAGCGCTTATTCGTCGCTGGCCGGCTTGGGCTCGTCGGGGACGAAAACATAGCCGAAGCCCCACACCGTCTGGATGTAGCGCGGCTTGGCGGGGTCGTCCTCGACCAGCTTGCGCAGGCGCGAGACCTGCACGTCGATGGCGCGGTCGAACACACCGTATTCGCGGCCGCGCGCCAGTTCCATCAGCTTGTCGCGCGACAGCGGCTGGCGCGGATGCTGCAGCAGCACCTTGAGCAGGGAGAATTCGCCCGTGGTCAGCGAGATTTCCTCGCCGTCGCGAGTCAACGTACGGGTACCCAGGTTCACCCGCACCCGGCCGAAGCTCACCACTTCGTCCTCGGGCGTGGGCGCGCCGGGCAGGCTGGGTGGCTGGCGGCGCATCACCGCGTGGATGCGGGCGACCAGCTCGCGCGGGTTGAACGGCTTGGGCAGATAGTCGTCGGCACCCATTTCCAGGCCGACGATGCGATCCACGTCGTCGCCCTTGGCGGTGAGCATGATGATCGGCAGCTTGTTTTCCGCCGCGCGCAGGCGTCGGCAGATCGACAGGCCGTCCTCGCCCGGCAGCATCAGGTCGAGCACGAGCAGATCGAAGTGCTCGCGGTGCAGGGCGCGGTCCATGGCCGGAGCGTCGATCACCGCCTTGACGGTGAAGCCCTGCTCCTGGAGATAACGGGACAACAGATCGCGAAGACGCGCGTCGTCGTCCACCAGCAGTACGCGATATCGGATTTTGGTATTCATGGTGCGCATCCTATCTGCTCGGAAAGCCGTGTGCCAGCGCCCACCGCGCGGAGCAGCGGCGGGCGGCGTAACGCTTCGTAAGACGTTTGGCAGTGGGCAATATCCACTTACAAACTCACTGGTTGAAACACAAATGCAGGTGCAGCGGCGGGTCGATAGCGTCTATCTTGAGTCGTAATCGCCCATGACCCCGAAAGGGGAAATATAATTCCCGCCATGATGATTTCGTCCGTCGAACCCACGCGCGACCCGTCCGCCTTCCGCCACAGCGGCGGCGCCGCGACCGCCTGTCTGTTCGCCGCTGTACTGCTGAGCGCGCCCGTCCAGGCCCAGGAGACCTCCGAAGAGATCCTGAGCGAAGAATTGCCGCTGGTCGAACAGGAAGTCCTCATCGAGTATCCGGCCTCCCTCGAAGTGCCGCGCCGCGTCGAAGTCCGCCGCGCCCTGCTCGGCGACGACGAGGGGCTCCAGGGCGCGCCCCAGCGCGAACGCCGGCGCATGACCACCGAGGAACGCAACGCGCTGCATCTCGAACTGCGCCGCGCCGTACGCAGCGCCTATCAGGATTATCCCGCGCACTGAGCCCGGACACGCGGGGACAGCCCTGCGCGCACGCGCGCCAACCGGTAAAATGGCGCGCCTATGAACATTCTCGCCCTCGAAACCTCCTGCGAACACGGCAGCATCGCACTCCAGCTCGGCGACACGCTGCTGCAGCGTCCGCTGCAGGGCCACGCCAATCACTCCGCCCATCTGCTGCCTGCCGTGCGCGAACTGCTCGCCGAGGCCGGCATTACCCTGCGCCAGTTGGACGCCGTCGCCTTCGGCAGCGGTCCCGGCGCGTTCACCGGCCTGCGTCTGTCCTGCGCGGTGGCACAGGGGCTGGCCCTGGGCGCGGACCTGGGGGTCGCACCGGTGTGCAGCCTGGAGGCCCTGGCATTGCAGGGCGAGGGCGAACATCTGCTGACGGCCACCGACGCGCGCATGAGCGAGGTGTACTACGCTGCCTACCGGCGCACGGGCGATGCGCTTGAAGAAGTGCACCCCCCCCGATGCGCACCACCAGAAACGCTGGAAATCCCGGCGGGCCGCTGGTCCGTGCTCGGTTCCGCGCTGAACGCCTACCCGGCCCTGCGGGAGCGGTTGGCGCCGTGCGCCGTGCGTTTCGATCATGAAGCGGTCCCGCGCGCGGCCGAAGTCGCCCGGCTCGGCGCGGCACTTGCCCGGCGCGGTGCGCTGCTGGCCGCGGAACTCGCCGCCCCGCTGTACGTGCGCGACAAGGTCGCCCTGACCACCGCCGAACGGCTGGCACGCGGAGGGCGCGCATGAACGCCGCGCTGGTTCCGGACAGCCCCCAGATGGATGCCGGAATGCCGGTGATCGACCATGCGCCGATGCGCGAAGACGATCTGGACTGGGTGGAAGCCACCGAGGCCGACCTGCACGCCTATCCATGGAGCCGGGGCAATTTCATCGATTCACTGAGCGCCGGCCAGGCAGTGTGGGTGCAACGCATGGATGGACAGCGCAGCGGCTACGCCGTGCTGCTCAACGTGCTGGATGAAACCCATCTGCTCACCCTGGGCATACACCGCGCGATGCAGGGGCGCGGTCTGGGCGCGGCGCTGCTCGACTTCCTAACCGGCAACGCACGCGCGGGCGGCTCCACGCAGTTCTTTCTGGAAGTCCGCCCCTCCAACCAGAGCGCGTTCGCGCTCTACCGGCGCACCGGTTTCGAACAGATCGGCCGCCGCAAGGGATATTACCCGGCGCCCGGCGGCCGCGAGGACGCCATCGTGATGAGGCTTGCACTGTGATCGCCGGCCAGCGTGCCTCCGTTCTGCGCGAGCTGGGCCTGGGCCCGTTGTGGCGGCTGCGCTCGCGCGCGGCGCAGGAAGAGCAGGTCGCGGATGAGGCCGGATCGGTCGTTGCCGCGCCGGCCCCAGCCTGCGCTGAAGTGCCCCCGCGCGCAATGGCACCGGCGCCGCGAACGCCTGAAGCCGTGGCCGCGCCCCGGCGGGAGTCCCCCATTCCACGGCCCGCGCCGCAGGCGCCACCTGCCACGCCGCCCGCCGAAGCCCGTCCGGCGGTCGATCCGCAACGCGCCACGCGCATCGCCACGCTGGACTGGGAGGAACTGGAAGCGGAAATCCGCGCCTGCCGGGCCTGCCGGCTGTGCGAGAAGCGCCGCCAGGCGGTACCCGGCGTCGGCGACCGGCGGGCGGACTGGCTGTTCGTCGGCGAAGGCCCGGGGGCAGAAGAGGATCAGCGCGGCGAGCCTTTCGTCGGCGCCGCCGGCAAGCTGCTCGACAACATGCTCGGGGCCATCGGCCTCAAGCGCGGCGAGAATGTCTACATCGCCAACGCGGTGAAATGCCGTCCGCCGCACAACCGCACCCCGGAAGCGGACGAAATCGCTGCCTGCCTGCCTTTCCTGGAACGCCAGATCGCCCTGCTGCAGCCACGCCTGATGATCGCCCTGGGCCGCCCGGCCGCGCAGGCGCTGCTCGATACCGAGGTGAAGATCGGCGCCTCGCGCGGCAGGCTGTTCGAGCACGCCGGCGTGCCCGTGGTGGTGACCTATCACCCGGCCTATCTGCTGCGCAACCAGAACGACAAGGCCAAGGCCTGGGAAGATCTGTGCTACGCGCGCCGGCAGATGAAAGCGCATGGCACGGGCGCGGCGGACGGCTGAGCCCGGCCGCCGCGCCCGCGAACGCTTTCAGGAGCGCAGCGCCTCGACAATCTGCGCGTTCAGGGTGTCCGGGCTGAACTCGCGCAGCGGCTGCCCGTTGATGAAGAAGCTGGGGGTCTTGTTCACCCGCAGCGTGGTGATGTCGGCGGTGTCCTGGGCGATCAGCGCGGCGATGCGCGGATCGTCCATGTCGCGCCGCGCGCGTTCCAGATCGATGCCCAGCCCGCCGATGAACTCCCACACCCGCTGCGGCTGCGGCCGGCCGTGATCGGCCCAGACCGGCTGCGCCTCGAGAATGGCATCGAGCGCCTGCCAGTACAGCGCATCGCCCTGCATGCGTACTGCTTCCAGCACCTTCACCACGTAGTCGGAACCCTTGTGGAAGGTGGCGTAGCGCAGGGTCAGGCGCACCTTGCCTTCGTGGGCCTGCATGATCTGCTTCACGTAGGGATGGAAGGCCCGGCAACCTTCGCAGGCCGGATCGAAGAACTCGGTGACCTGGGCGCGCGCCATCAGCGGCCCCAGCGCGGGCGAACCCATGCGATTGAAGACGGCCGGGTTCTGCGCGGCCACCTCTGCACGCTGCGCCCCCGGATCGCTCGTGCTGAGCAAGGACGCAACGAGAAAACCGCCGACCAGAACGATGGCGGCGCCGATGACGAGATAAGTGCGTTTCATGAAATCTCCGGATGATCGGGTCTGCATGCCCGCCCTCCGCGCAAGCATGGTGCGCCGGGTGGCGGCCGTACGGATGGGATGAAAGCGGACAGGGAAGGGCAGGGCCGCGCCTCAGGCGGGCGCGCTGGAAGGCCCCCGCCATTTGGGGCGCTCCGGACGCGCGGGAGGATGCGAGGCCAGGAAGCCGGGAGCTTCGCCGGCATGGGCATCCGCGCGGGCGGACGGGGCCAGCGGCGGGGCCGCAGCAACCATGGCGAACTGTGCAAGGTGGCAGGAATGGCAATCCGGATGCAGACGGGCGCTGCCGTCTTCTCCCCCCGCATCGCCGCCACGGTGGCAGGCATCCATGCAGGCGGCGGCCAGCGGAGCCGGATCCTCCAGCGCGCAGTAGGCGTCCAATGCCGCCAGCGCGGACTGCACGGGCAACAGCACGGCGAGGAGGATCAGCAGCAGACGCTTCATTGGCAGTGCAGTGTAGAGCGTGGCCGGTGCGCGTCAACCCAGATGCGTGTGGCGCTCATGGCGCGGCTCACTTTCCATCTCGGCCAGCCCCTGCAGGATGCCGCAGGCCTCCACGGCCTGCTCGTGCCGGCAGCGCTCGCGCAGGGCGAGCAGCGCGCCGCGCAGCTGCTCGAGCTCGCGGATGCGCTCGTCCACATGGGCGATGTGCTGGTCGAACACTTCATTGACTGCGCCGCAGCCGGCCGCCGGCTGATCGGCCAGCGCCAGCACGCTGCGGATTTCCCCGTGGCTCATGTCCAGCGCGCGGCAGTTGCGGATGAAGCGCAGGCGATCGGCGTGCTCGTGGCCGTAATCGCGGAAGTTGCCGGCGGTGCGCGCGGGTGGCGGCAGCAGGCCCTCGCGCTCGTAGTAGCGCACGGTTTCCACCGTGCATTGGGCGGTGCGCGCCAGGTCGCCGATTTTCATGGCCGTTCTCCGGAGGGGTTGACCCTATAGTAACTTCAGGGTGTGCAATGGTTCCATCCTCTTGCTTCCGAGCACGCCATGAGCACTCCGGATTCGACCCGATCCCGCGCCGCCATCGAACTGCCGATCATCCAGGGCGGCACTTCCTGCTGCGGCGGCGGCCACACGCATGAACACGCCGCGCACGACAGCTGCTGCGCCCCCGCGCCCGTTTCCCCGCCGCGCAAGCCCGCGCATGCGACGCTGCTGGCCGACGGAGACGTCCGCTCGCCCATCCGCATCCTGCAGATGGACTGCCCCACCGAGGAAGCCCTGCTGCGCAAGAAGCTCGGCGGCATGCCCGGCGTGCGCGGGCTGGAATTCGACCTGATGGGGCGGGTGCTGACCGTCGATCATCGCCCCGAACGCCTGGACGCGGTGCTCGATGCCATCCGCTCGCTGGGCTTCAATCCGGAGCCGCTCGCCGAAGGCGCCGCCCCGACGGCCATCGAGGACGCGCCCAAGCCCTGGTGGCCGCTGGCGCTCGCGGTGGTGGCAGCACTCGCCTCCGAGGCCGCGCACTGGCTGTCGGCGCCCGAGTGGGCCTCCGCGCTGCTGGCCGGCATCGCCGTGCTGGCCTGCGGCGGCACCACCTTCCGCAAGGGCTGGATCGCGGTGCGCAACGGCAATTTCAACATCAATGCGTTGATGAGCATCGCGGTGACCGGTGCCTTCCTGATCGGCCAATGGCCTGAGGCGGCGATGGTGATGGTGCTGTTCACCATCGCCGAAATGGTCGAGGCGCGTTCGCTGGACCGCGCACGCAACGCCATCCGCGGGCTGATGGAGCTGGCCCCGGAAGAGGCCACCGTGCTGCAGCCCGACGGCTCCTGGCGCGTCATGGCGGCGCGCGAGGTGGACATCGGCGCGCGGGCGCGGGTGCGTCCGGGCGAGCGCATCGCGCTCGACGGCGAGGTGGCCAGCGGCCACTCGACGGTCAACCAGGCGCCGATCACCGGCGAGAGCCTGCCGGTGGACAAGAGTGTGGGCGATGCGGTGTTCGCCGGCACGATCAACGAAACCGGCTCCTTCGAATACGTGGTGAACGCGCGCGCCGACAACAGCACGCTGGCGCGCATCATCCACGCCATCGAGGCCGCCCAGGGCGCGCGCGCGCCCACCCAGCGCTTCGTCGACGCCTTCGCCAAGGTCTATACCCCGGCCGTGCTGGTGGTCGCGCTGGGCGTCGCGCTGCTGCCGCCGCTGCTGCTGGACGGCGCATGGCTGGCGTGGATCTACAAGGCGCTGGTGCTGCTGGTGATCGCCTGCCCCTGCGCGCTGGTGATCTCCACCCCGGTGACCATCGTCAGCGGCCTGGCCGCCGCCGCGCGGCGCGGCATCCTGGTGAAGGGCGGGGTGTATCTGGAACGCGGCCGCGAGCTGGCCTGGATCGCCCTGGACAAGACCGGCACGCTGACCCGCGGCAAGCCCGCGCAGACCGATTTCGCCACGCTCGCCGATCTGGACGCAGCCACCGCGCGCCGTTTCGCGGGCGGTCTGGCCACGCGCTCCGACCACCCGGTTTCCCGCGCGGTCGCCGAAGCCGCGCGCGCGGATGGCGTGACACCCGCCGCGGTCGACGCTTTCGAGGCACTGCCGGGACGCGGCGTGCGTGGGGTGATCGATGGCCGCGCCTGGCTGCTCGGCAACCACCGCCTGATCCACGAACGCGGCCTGTGCGGCGAGGCGCTGGAGGCCCGTCTGGCGGTGCTGGAATCCCAGGGCAAGACCGTGGTCGTGCTGGCGGACGAGGAGGGCGCCCAAGCGCTGTTCGCGGTGGCCGACACGCTCAAGGACAGCAGCCGGGCGGCCATCGCCGAACTGCACGCGCTGGGTATCCGCACGCTGATGCTCACCGGCGACAACGCGCAGACCGCGCAGGCCATCGCCGCCCAGGCCGGCATCGACGAAGCCCACGGCGACCTGCTGCCGGAGGACAAGCTGGCGCGCATCGAGGAACGCGTGGGCCAAGGCGCGGCCGTGGGCATGGTCGGCGACGGCATCAACGACGCTCCCGCGCTCGCGCGCGCCGACATCGGCTTCGCCATGGGTGCGGCGGGCACCGGCACGGCCATCGAGACCGCCGACGTCGCGCTGATGGACGACGACCTGCGCAAGCTGCCACAGTTCATCCGCCTGTCGCGCCGCACGCACCGTCTGCTGGTGCAGAACATCGTGCTGGCGCTGGGCATCAAGGCAGTGTTTCTGGGGCTCACCCTGGTCGGGCTGGGCACCATGTGGATGGCGGTGTTCGCCGACGTCGGCGCCAGCCTGATCGTGGTCGCCAACGGCCTGCGCCTGCTGCGCGCAGAAGAGGCCGCGCACGGCGCCTGAGAGCACTCAGTGGGAGCGGTCTTCCAGCAGGGCGACCGCGTCGAATTCGCGCTGGTTCTGGTTGTGGCGGATGCGCACCAGCACCATGGTGCCCGCCACCAGCAGGCCGAACAGCACGATCACCGTGTTGATCGACACGCCGAACATGATCAGCAGGGCGTATACGCCGGTCATCACCAGGATCGACAGGTTCTCGTTGAAGTTCTGCACCGCGATGGAGTGCCCCGCACCCATCAGGATGTGGCCGCGATGCTGGAGCAGGGCGTTCATCGGCACCACGAAGAAGCCGGCCAGCACGCCGATGACCACCAGCAGCGCCATCGCCGCGGCCGAGTGGGTCACGCCGATCATCAGCATCACCCCGAGGCCCATGGCGATGCCCAGCGGAATCACCTGCACCGCGCGGCGCAGGGTGATCATGCGCGCCGCCATGATCGAGCCGGCGGCGATGCCGATGGCCACCACGCCCTGCAGCATGGAGGCCTGCGACAGGTCGAAGCCCAGATTGTGTTCCGCCCACTTGATGACGATGAACTGCAGCGTGGCGCCGGCGCCCCAGAACAGCGTGGTCACCGCCAGCGAGATCTGCCCCAGCTTGTCGCGCCACAGCAGCTTCAGACAGTGGTTGAAGTCGTGGAACAGATACAGCGGGTTGTTCTTCAGCGGCTTGTGGTCCACCCCGGTATCCGGGATGTAGAGATTGAAGATGGCGGCCACCACGTAGAGGCTGCCGATGACCAGTACCGTGGAGCCCATCGGCGTTTCCACGCCGGGCACGCCGATGGAGGCGATGTAGCCGGCCACCTCGGGATGGATCAGCACCCCGCCCATCACCGTGCCGAGGATGATGGCGCCCACGGTGAGCCCTTCGATCCAGCCGTTGGCGACCACCAGCAGGCGGTGCGGCAGATATTCGGTGAGGATGCCGTACTTGGCCGGCGAGTAGGCCGCCGCACCCAGGCCGATGACCGCGTAGGCGAACAGCGGATGCGTGCCGAGGAAGAGCATCAGACAGCCGCCGATCTTGATGGTGTTGCTGACCAGCATCACCCGCCACTTGGGCATGGAGTCCGCGAAGGCGCCGACGAAGGCCGCCAGCGCCACGTAGGACAGGGTGAAGGCGAGCTTGAGCAGGGGTTCGTATTCGGGCGGGGCAGACATCTCCCGCAGCAGGGCGATGGCGATGATCAGCAGGGCATTGTCGGCCAGCGCAGAAAAGAACTGCGCCGCCATGATGATGTAGAAGCCGAGCGGCATCGAAGTACGTTCGCCATCGCGGAAGGCAAGGAAGGCGGTTTATATCACGAAGCGGCGACAGGGGTTGTGCGCACGCGCATTCTCCGCGCGCACGGGCACCGAATCAGGCCGTAAGCGGGCAGATTCATGTTGTAATAACGCCCATAAAGGTCTCTTATCCATATCCATGGCAGATCGACGACTCCAGGTTTTCCACGCGGTGGCGCGCCAGGGCTCCTTCACCCGCGCGGCCGAGCACCTGTTCATGACCCAGCCGGCGGTCACCTTCCAGATCAAGCAGCTGGAAGAACATTTCAACACCCGCCTGCTCGACCGTGGCCACGGCCGCGTCGGCCTGACTCCGGCCGGCGAGATCGTGTACGCCTACGCCGAGCGCATTCTCGGCCTCAGCGACGAACTGGAAGCGCGCGTTTCCGAACTCACCGACGAACTGGCCGGCACGCTGGCCATCGGCACCAGCACCACCATCGCCGCCTACTGGCTGCCGCGTCTGCTGGAAGGCTTCCGCCGCCGCTACCCACGCGTGATTCCCCGCGTGGTGGTGGGCAACTCGCAGCTCACCGAGGAGCGCGTGGCCGCGCGCGAGCTGGACGTCGGCCTGATCGAGATCGTCACCGACCTGCCGGGCGTCGAACGGCGCAGCGCGGCGCGCGACCAGTTGCTGGTGATCTGCCACCCGGCCCATCCGCTGGCACGCGCCGGGCAGTTGCGCCCGCGCGATCTGGTGGGGCATTCGTTCATCACCCGCGACCCCGGGAACGCCATCCGCGACCTGGCCGAGGAATTCTTCCGCGAGGGCGGCGTCGAGCCGGAAGAACTGCCCGTGTGCGCGGAACTGGGCAGCCTGGCCACGGTGAAACATCTGGCCGCCGAGGGCGCCGGCTTCGCCATCGCCTCCAGCGCCGCCATCCAGCGCGACATCCGCGAAGGCCGCCTGGTCGCCGTACCGCTCGACCCACCGCTGTACACTCCGCTGGAAGTGATCCTGCCGCGCGACAAGTTCCGCTCGCGGCTGATCACCGCCTTCGCCGACCACGCCACCGAAATGCTTGCCGAACTGGCGACCGAGCCCCTTAAAAATCTCTAGCATGGCCCGCAGCAAGACCGCCTACCTCTGCACCGAATGCGGTGCGCAAAGCCTGCGCTGGCAGGGCCAGTGCCCGCAGTGCAGCGCCTGGAACACGCTGGTCGAAAGCGTGGTGGAGCAGGGCGCTTCGTCCGGCAACCGTTTCGCCGCGCTGGCCGGGAGCACCAGCCGGTTGCAGACGCTGGCCGAACTGGAACCGCGCGAGGCGCCACGCATCCCCACCGGCATCGAGGAATTCGACCGTGTGCTCGGCGGCGGCCTGGTGCCCGGCGGCGTGGTGCTGATCGGCGGCGACCCGGGCATCGGCAAATCCACGCTGCTGCTGCAGGCCCTGTCCGCGCTGGCGCCGACCCATCCGGCGGTGTACGTGAGCGGCGAGGAGTCGGGCGAACAGGTGGCCCTGCGCGCCCAGCGCCTGCAACTGGAAAGCAGCCCGCTGCAACTGCTGGCGGAAATCAACCTGGAACGCATCCTCGCCACGCTCAAGGAGGCCAGGCCCCGCATCGCGGTGATCGACTCGATCCAGACGGTGTATTCCGAAGCCCTGCAATCCGCCCCCGGCTCGGTCGCCCAGGTGCGCGAATGCGCCGCCCAGCTCACGCGCTACGCCAAGCAGAGCGGCACCACGCTGATCGTCGTCGGCCACGTCACCAAGGACGGCGCGCTGGCCGGCCCGCGCGTGCTGGAGCACATCGTCGATACCGTGCTGTACTTCGAGGGTGACACGCATTCCAGCTTCCGCCTGGTGCGCGCCTTCAAGAACCGCTTCGGCGCGGTGAACGAGCTGGGCGTGTTCGCCATGACCGACCGGGGCCTGAAGGGGGTCAACAACCCCTCGGCCATCTTCCTCTCGCAACATGCCCAACAGGTTTCCGGCAGTTGCGTGCTGGTCACCCAGGAAGGCAGCCGCCCGCTGCTGGTGGAGATCCAGGCGCTCGTCGATACCGCCCACAGTCCCAATCCGCGACGGCTGTCGGTGGGCCTGGAGCAGAATCGCCTGGCGATGCTGCTGGCCGTGGCACACCGCCATGCCGGCGTGGCCTGCTTCGATCAGGACGTGTTCGTCAATGCGGTGGGCGGGGTGAAGATCAGCGAGCCGGCCGCCGATCTGGCGGTGCTGCTGGCCATCGTTTCCTCGCTGCGCGGCCGGCCGCTGCCGCGCGAACTGGCGGTATTCGGCGAAGTCGGCCTGGCCGGCGAGATCCGCCCCGCGCCGCGCGGCCAGGAACGCCTGAAGGAGGCCGCCAAGCTGGGCTTTTCGGTGGCCATCGTGCCCAAGGCCAATGCGCCGAAGCAGGCCGTGGGCGAAATCCGCGTGATCGCCGTCGACCGCATCGAGGAAGCCATCGACCGCGTACGCGAACTGGAGCACTGAGGAAGCACCTTCCGCGTCGATGTCGTGGCGAACCGCGCGGCCATGCCGGCCGCCGTCACACCATCCTCCACGTACTGCGTACTGCGAGCGGGCCGGCAGGCGTTAAATAGCTCCGCGAGGCCGGCGGCCCATCCATGGAGAATGGCCCGATACGAAGAGACGCCTGACGTCTCCCGCTCGATCGACCCTCGACGGAGTTGGAATGCGCCTTTCTGTTCCAAAGACCGCAACGCAACAGAACTCCCTTCTGCAGCACTGGCCCTCGGCCTTCCTGTTTGGCGTGGTGTTCGCCGCGTCCCTGTTCGGCATCTGGTCCCGCCCGGTGGGCTTCCTGGCCAGCGTCTGGCCAGCCAACGCCCTCATGCTCGTCGTGCTGCTGCGTCTGCCCAACGCCCGTCACTGGAGCGGCTGGACTGCCGGCGCGGCGGCCTTCATGGCGGCGGACCTGCTGACCGGGGCGGAATTGCTCAAGGCCGCCATTCTCAACGCAGCCAATCTGGTCAGCGTTGGCGCGGCGTATCTCGTACTGGCGCGCCAGCCGACCGAGATGATCCGCCTGAGAAAGCCGGTTTCCATGCTGTATGTGGTATTGGCCGCCACGATCGGCGGCGGGGCTGCCGGGATACTCGGCGGAATCGCCAACATCTGGATATTCCAGGGAAAACTGCTGAGCGGCTTCGTATTCTGGTGGATCACCGAGGTGGTCAATTACGTGGCCATCCTGCCCATCTTCCTGTCTGCCCCCTCGTTCCGGAAACTGTGGAGGCTGCTGGGGAGCAGGGCATGGTTCATCCGCCGGGACGACCTGCTGCCCGCTCTGGCGGTGGCGCTTTCCTGCGGCGTGGCCTTGCTCGTCGGCGGACCGGGCGCGATCGCCTTCCCGATACTGGCCCTGCTGTGGTGCGGACTGGTCTATCCGGTCTTCCTCACGGCCATCCTCACCCTGTCCTGCAGCCTGCTCGCCTTGACTTTCCTGTCGAGCGGCTACCTCTCCGGGTACACGACCGGCTTCGACAACTTCGCGGTGATCTCCATCCGCCTGGGTACCTGCGTGATCGCCATCGCGCCAATCATGCTGGCCATCGTCATGCGCAATCACAACGAACTGCTGGCCCGTCTGCGCTATATCTCCACGCACGACTCGCTGACCGGCATTGGCAACCGCGCGGCCTTTCTCGACAACGCAGGGCGGATGCTGAGCGAAGCGCCGCATCCCAGCGCGGTGATGATGATCGACGTCGATCATTTCAAGGCGATCAACGACACCCACGGGCATGCGAGCGGGGACGAGGTCCTGCGCGAAATCGCCCGGCGCATCCGCGCCTGCCTGCGTTCCACCGACCAGTTCGGCCGCATGGGAGGAGAGGAGTTCGCCGTATTCCTCGGCCGCTGCCAGCCCTCGACCGCGCAGGAGATCGCCGAGCGGATCCGCGCCAGCGTCGCCATGCGTCCCGTGGTCATCCGCGGAGAAATACCGGTGCCGGTCACCGTCAGCGTCGGACTGAGCTTTTCCGACGAGGCCTGCGGCAGATGCCTGGATACCTTGCTGATCAAGGCCGATTCCGCGCTGTACGCCGGCAAGGAGCGCGGCCGGAATCGGGTGGAGATCGCAGGCTGACGCAAGCCGGCCCACGCAGGGTGGTTCTAGGCAAAGCTTATCAAAGTTTACATAATACAAATTATGGCTGTTTTCGATGCATGCATTGGAGCATGGTGGGCCGTAGCATCAAGTGCTGCGGCCCACTTCGGTCACTCAAACCTTGCAGAGCTGTTCCAGCACGCAGCGCACGCGGATCATCGCGTCCTGCAGCACCGCTTCGATGCTGTCGAAATGGATGCTGTGCTCGCTCGACGAACGGCCGGCGGCGTGGTTGGCGACGACGTTGAGCGCGGCGTACGGCAGCCCGAGTTCGCGCGCGAGCGCGGCTTCGGGCATACCGGTCATGCCTACCAGGTCGGCGCCGTCGCGCTCCATGCGATTGACCTCCGCGGCGGTTTCCAGGCGTGGGCCCTGCGTGGCTGCATAGACGCCGCCGTCGAAGGCATGCTGGCCGGCGGCGGCCGCTGCGGCCAGCAGACGCTGGCGCAGGCGGGTATCGTAGGGTTCGGTGAAGTCGATGTGGTGCACCGGTTCCTCGGTGCCTTCGAAATACGTGGATTTGCGGCCCCAGGTGTAATCGATGATCTGGTCGGGCACGACCAGCACGCCCGGGCCGAAATCCGCGCGGATGCCGCCCACCGAGGCCACCGAGACCACTTCGGTGGCCTTGGCTTCCTTGAGCGCCCACAGATTGGCGCGGTAATTGACCTGGTGCGGCGGAATCGTGTGGCCGTAGCCGTGGCGCGCCAGGAAGACCACCGGGGTGTCGCACAGCATGCCGAAGGTCAGCGCGCCGGAGGGTTCGCCGTAGGGGGTGCGGATCACTTCCCTGCGCTTGATTTCCAGGGAAGACAGCTGGGTCAGGCCGCTACCGCCGATGATTGCGAGCATCTGTGTTTCTCCGTTGCAAAGCGGCGCCGATTCTAGCACGCACCCCGGCGGCGCCCCGGCGCGCGCCGATGGTGCAGCGCGGAATAACGGGGCGTGTTAGAATCCGCGCCTTTTCAAAGACTTCCGGCCCCTCCATGTCCCGCGCCATCCGCAACATCGCCATCATTGCCCACGTCGACCACGGCAAGACCACCCTCGTCGACCAGCTCCTGCGCCAGTCCGGCACCTTCCGTGAGAACCAGCAGGTCGACGAACGGGTCATGGACTCAAACGATATCGAGCGCGAGCGCGGCATCACCATCCTCGCCAAGAACTGTGCGATCCAGTACGGCGAAACCCACATCAACATCGTCGATACCCCGGGGCACGCCGACTTCGGCGGCGAGGTGGAACGCGTGCTGTCCATGGTTGATGGCGTGCTGCTGCTGGTCGATGCGGTGGAAGGCCCGATGCCGCAGACCCGCTTCGTCACCCGCAAGGCGCTGGCCCAGGGCCTCAAGCCCATCGTGGTGATCAACAAGATCGACCGCCCCGGCGCCCGCCCGGACTGGGTCATCAACCATACCTTCGACCTGTTCGACAAGCTCGGCGCCACCGAGGAGCAGCTGGATTTCCCGGTGATCTACGCCTCCGGCCTGAACGGCTTCGCGGTGGAAAGCGAAGACGACGAGCGCAAGGACATGCGCCCGCTGTTCGAAGCCATCCTCCGACACGTGCCGCCGCCCGAGGTGGATGCAGAAGGGCCGCTGCAGATGCAGGTCTGCTCGCTGGACTACTCCACCTACATGGGCCAGCTCGGCATCGGCCGCATCAAGCGCGGCCGCGTGCGCCCCAACCAGGAAGTCACCGTGCTGTACGGCGACGAGAACCGCGGCAAGGGCAAGATCAGCCAGATCCTCACCTTCAAGGGCCTGGAACGCTCCCCCGCCGAATTCGCCGAGGCCGGCGACATCGTGCTGATTGCCGGCATCCAGCAGGTGAACATCGGTGTGACCCTGTGCGACCCGGAAAATCCCGACGCCCTCCCCCCGATCGCCGTCGATGAGCCGACGCTGACCATGAACTTCATGGTCAACGCCTCGCCGCTGGCCGGCCGCGAGGGCAAGTACGTCACCAGCCGGCAGATCCGCGAGCGCCTGGAAAAGGAACTGCTGAAGAACGTCGCGCTGCGCGTGAACTTCACCGAGGACGCCGACGTGTTCGAAGTCTCCGGCCGGGGCGAACTGCATCTCACCATCCTGCTGGAAAACATGCGCCGCGAAGGCTACGAACTGGCCGTCGGCCGTCCGCGCGTGGTGTTCAAGGACATCGACGGGGTCAAGTGCGAGCCCTACGAGATGCTCACCGTGGACGTCGAGGAAGACCACCAGGGCGGCGTCATGGAAGAGCTCGGCCGCCGCCGCGGCGAGATGCAGGACATGCAGCCGGACGGCAAGGGCCGCGTGCGCCTGGAGTACCGCATCCCCGCGCGCGGGCTGATCGGCTTCCAGGGCGAATTCCTCACCCTGACGCGCGGCACCGGTCTGGCCAGCCACGTGTTCGATGACTACGGCCCGATGGCCGGCGCCATGGGCGAACGCCGCAACGGCGTGCTGATCTCGCAGAACGACGGCGACGCGGTGGCCTACGCGCTGTGGAACCTGCAGGATCGCGGGCGCATGTTCGTCAATCCGGGCGACAAGCTCTATGAGGGCATGATCATCGGCATCCACTCGCGCGACAACGACCTGGTGGTGAACCCGATCAAGGGCAAGCAACTGACCAACGTGCGCGCCTCCGGCAAGGACGAGGCCATCAACCTCACTCCGCCGATCCAGCTCACGCTGGAATCCGCCATCGAGTTCATCGCCGACGACGAACTGGTGGAAATCACCCCGCAGTCCATCCGTCTGCGCAAGCGCCACCTCAAGGAGCACGAGCGCAAGCGTGCGGCCAAGGCCGAAGCGGCCTGACCCGCCCCTGCCTGGTCAACGCAGACGGCGCTCGCGGAGCGCCGTTTTTCATGGGTGGCGGGCCCGTGATGGCCCGCCCGGGCGGCCGCGCCTCAGCCCCGGCTGGCCAGCCAAGCGGAGAACTCGTCCGCCACCTCGGGGTGGCGCAGCGCCAGCTCCACGGTGGCCTTCAGGTAGCCCAGCTTGGAACCGCAGTCGTAGCGCACGCCGTCGTACTGGTAGGACAGCACGGCCTCTTCCTTGAGCAGCGAGGCAATGGCGTCGGTGAGTTGCAGTTCGCCGCCCGCACCCGGCTTCAGCGCGCGGATGTGGTCGAAGATGCGCGGCGTGAGGATGTAGCGGCCGACCACCGCCTGCGTGGTGGGCGCTTCCTCCGGCTTGGGCTTTTCCACGATGCCGGTCATGCGCTGCGCCTTGCCGCTCTGCCCTTCCTCGGTGCTGACGATGCCGTAGCTGCGGGTTTCCTCGCGCGGCACATTCATGGTGCCCAGCACCGAGCAGCGGTGGTAGTTGTACACATCCACCATCTGCCTCATCACCGGGGTACTGCCCGGATTGTCCAGCAGGTCGTCGGCCAGCATCACCGCAAAGGCCTCGTCGCCGATCACCGGCGCGGCGCACAGCACCGCGTGGCCGAGGCCGAGCGCTTCGGACTGGCGGATGTAGATGCAGTTCACGCCCTTGGGCACGGTCTTGCGCACCAGCTCCAGCATCTCCTTCTTGCCGCGCGCCTCCAGCTCGGTTTCCAGCTCGTAGGCCTTGTCGAAGTGATCCTCGATGGAGCGCTTGGTGCGCCCGGTGATGAAGATCAGGTCGGTGACCCCGGCAGCCACCGCTTCTTCCACCGCGTACTGGATCAGCGGCTTGTCCACCACCGGCAGCATTTCCTTGGGACTGGCCTTGGTGGCCGGCAGGAAGCGCGTGCCCATGCCCGCGACCGGAAAGACGGCCTTGGTTACCTGTTTCATAGCAAGAGTTCTCCTTGTTGTGGGGTTGCGGGCCCTGCCGTCTCCAGCAGACGCCTCAGCCCGTCTTCGTCCAGGATGGCCACGCCCAGTTCGCGTGCCTTGTCGAGCTTGGAGCCCGCCTCGGCACCGGCCACCACGTAATGCGTTTTCTTCGATACCGAACCGCTGACCTTGCCGCCGGCCGCTTCGATCCATTCCTTGGCGGCGTCGCGGCTCAGGGAGGGCAGCGTGCCGGTGAGCACGAAGGTCTGCCCGCTCAGCGCGCCGCCCTGCGGATCCGCCTCGGCGCCCTGCTCCGCGCCGATGGCGATGCCCAGGCGCGCGCATTCGGCGAACAGGGCGCGCGCCGCGTCGCCGCGCAGGCGTTGCAGCGCGGCCTGCGCCTGGTCGGTGCCGATGCCCGCCTCGTCCGCCAGCCGGCCCGGCGTCCAGGCCTCGTCCAGCAGGGTTTCCAGCGCCGGGTGGCAGGCCGCCACGCGCCCTTCCCCGGTCTTGCCGAGGCGGTCGCTCTTCTGCGTGACCGTGCCGTGCTGCGCGTCGATCTCGATGGGTTTGAGTACCGCCAGCACGGCTTCCGGCGCCAGGCGCGCCGGCGCGCGGGCGGGCGCCGTGGGCGTGATGCCGGTGGTCGGGTCGAGCAGTTGCGCGAGCACTTCGCGGTTGTGCTCGGCGGCGAAGAAGGCGTGGATGGCGCGCGCGGTGAGCAGGCCCACGTCCGGCACCAGAATCAGGCTGTGCAGCGTGGCCTGTTGCAAGGCATCCATGCTGCCGTAGAAGCGCGCCAGCGCCTTGGCGGTGGTTTCGCCGATGCCGGGGATGCCGATGGCGAACACCAGGCGCTCCAGCGACACGCTGCGGCTGGCCTGGATCATCGCCAGCAGCTTGGCCGACGAAGTCTCGCCCATGCGTTCCATGTCGATCAACTCGGCCATGCCCAGGCGATACAGGTCCGCCGGGTTGCGCACGCGGCCGCGATCCACCAGTTGCTCCACCAGCCGGTCGCCCAGCCCCTCGATGTACACCGCACGCCGGCTGGCGAAATGGATGATGGCCTGCTTGCGCTGCGCATCGCACGACAGCCCGCCGGAACAGCGCAGCACCGCGTCGTCGGCGCTCACCTTCACCGCCTGCGCGCCGCACACCGGACAGCATTCGGGCATGGCGAAGGGCGCCAGCCCTTGCGGGCGGCGCTCCAGCACCGGGCCGACCACCTCGGGGATCACGTCGCCGGCGCGGCGCACGATCACCCAATCGCCCACGCGCACGTCCTTGCGGTCGATCTCGTCCTGATTGTGCAGCGTGGCGTTGGTCACCGTCACCCCGCCGACGAACACCGGCTCCAGGCGCGCCACCGGGGTCAGCGCGCCGGTGCGCCCGACCTGTACGTCGATGGCCAGCAGGCGGGTGAGCTCTTCCTGCGCGGGGTACTTGTGCGCCACCGCCCAGCGCGGCTCGCGGGTGACGAAGCCCAGTCTGTCCTGCAGGTCGAAGCGGTTGACCTTGTACACCACGCCGTCGATGTCGTAGGGCAGCTCGTTGCGCAGCGCAGCGATGCGCGCGTGGAAGTCGATCAGCCCCTGCGGGCCGCTGGAAACCGCGCGGTGCTCGCACACCGGCAGGCCGAAGGCGGCGAAGGCGTCGAGCAGGCCGCTCTGCGTGCCCGGCAGCTCGAACCTCTCATGCTCGCCGATGCCGTAGGCGAAGAAGGACAGCGGACGGCGCGCGGCGATGCGCGGATCGAGCTGGCGCAGCGTGCCGGCGGCGGCGTTGCGCGGGTTCACGAAAACCTTCTCGTCCGCGGCGAGCTGACGCGCGTTGAGCGCGGCGAAATCGTCCCGGCGCATGTAGATCTCGCCGCGCACTTCCAGCACGGCGGGCGCTGCGCCGTGCAGGCGCAGCGGAATCTGGCGGATGGTGCGCGCGTTGTGGGTGACGTCCTCGCCGGTCTCGCCGTCGCCGCGCGTGGCGGCACGCACCAGCAGGCCGTGCTCGTAGCGCAGGCTGATCGCCAGGCCGTCGAATTTCAGTTCGCCCAGATACTCCACCGGCCCATCCGCCGCACTCAGCGCCAGGGCGTTGCGCACACGGGTGTCGAAGTTGCGCACGCCCTGCTCGGTGGTGTCGGTCTCGGTGCGGATGGACCGCATCGGCACGGCATGGCGCACCGCCACCAGTTCCGGCGCCGGTTCGCCGCCAACGCGGCGGGTGGGCGAATCGGCGCTGTCCAGCTCCGGGTGCTCGGCTTCCAGCGCCTGCAGTTCGCGGAACAGGCGGTCGTACTCGGCATCCGGCACCGTGGGCGCGGCGAGCACGTAGTAGGCATGGTCGTGACGCAGAATCTCCGCGCGCAATGCCTGGATACGCGCGGCGGGGTCTTGCGGGGCAAGGCTCATGCGGAGAACAGTCGGCGGGCCAGTGCGCTGCCGGCGGGCAGGTCGCTGCCGGCCATGCGTTCGTGGAACTGGGCGATCTGCGTGCGGATCAGCGCGGCGGATTCGCTGCCCAGCGGGTGGCGGTTGTCGTCCACCACGCTGCCGTGCAGGGTGTCCGCCAACTGGTTGGCGAACTGCATCATGCGGTCGAAGGTCTGCGCGCCGTTGGCCACGCACGGCACGTCGATCACCAGGGTGACGCCGTTGGTCTGCAGGCTGCGCAGGCTCTCGGAGGAGAACAGCGTGGGTTCCAGATTGCCCAGGGTATACACCGTGTTGCCGTCGTCGTCGCGCGCATGGAAGCTGCCGTCGTCGCCCAGCACCAGGCCCTGCGCCTCGGCCAGGCCGCGCAGCTTGGTGCCGGCGATGGGCTGGGTGCCGCTGACCACGTTGATGCCGATCTGCACGTCGACGGCGGCGCAGAAGCGGTCCAGCTCGGTGGCCGCGGCCAGGGTTTCGGCGCGCGCCGGCAGGGCCGCCGGCACGGCGAGGAACTGGTCGGCGACGCGCTGCACGCCGCCGGAGAAACGCGCGAAATCCGCCTCGCCGATCGGCCCGCGGCGGTCCACCAGCTGCATGGCCGCGCAGAACCAATGATAGCTGCCGGCGCTGTGCGCGCCGAGCGGACGCCACAGGTTTTCACCGTCGTCGAAGGCGAACCAGCGCACCGGCTTGTCGATGCCGTCGAGTTCCTCGCGCTGCGCCGCCCACAGGCGGGAAGCGTCCAGCGGTTCGATGGATTCGATGCGGATCACGCAATCGACGCGCGCATCCACGCCTTCCGGTTCGTCCGGCGTACCGCGCCGCAGCGGCGCCTCGCTGACCGCACGGGAGGCAGGCGCGGCAATCTCGGCGACCGGCTCGGCATCGTCTTCGAACGATTCGTCGAAACGCGGTTCGAGGCGCTCCTCGCCCTCCTCCGTGCCGTCGCGCGGTTCGAGCAGCACGTCGCGGTGTTCGGACTTGAACGCCCGCTCGGCGTTGCGCCGGTGCTTGCGCTCCTGCCACTTGTTGTAGGCGATGATGAGCACCACCACGGCGGCGCCGGCGCCGATCAGGCCGATCTGCAATTCGCTGTCCATGTATTCTTCCCGTTCTGGCTGCCGCCGCGCGGCGGCCTTTCTTCTACATCATTCGTCGTTGCGAGCCTGTATCAGGCCGTTACCGATTCGGCCAGGCGCAAGGCTTCGTCGATATCCACTTCCACCACCCGCGACGCGCCCTGCTCCTGCATGGTCACCCCCACCAGCTGCTGGGCAATCTCCATGGTGATCTTGCTGTGGGTGATGAAGATGAACTGCGTCTGCGATGACATGCGTTTGACCATGCGCCCGTAGCGCTCCGTGTTGGTATCGTCCAACGGGGCGTCCACCTCGTCAAGCATGCAGAACGGCGCCGGATTGAGCTGGAACATCGAGAACACCAGGGCAATCGCGGTGAGCGCCTTCTCGCCGCCCGAGAGCAGGTGGATGGAACTGTTCTTCTTGCCCGGCGGCTGGGCGACGATCTGGATGCCGGCATCGAGGATTTCCTCGCCGGTGAGTTCCAGGCGCGCCTGCCCGCCGCCGAAAAGCTGCGGAAACAGCGTGCCGAAATGGCTGTTGACCGTGTCGTAGGTGGCCTGCAGCTGCTCGCGGGTTTCGCGGTCGATGCGGCGGATGGCGTCTTCCAGGGTTTCGATGGCCTGGTTGAGGTCGTCGGCCTGCGCGTCCAGATAGCCCTTGCGCTCCTCGGCGCTCTTCAGTTCGTCGAGCGCGGCGAGGTTCACCGCGCCCAGTTCGGCGATCTCGCGCGCCAGACGGCCCACTTCGCGCTGCAGTGTGGTTTCGCGCAAATCGGCGCCGAGCAGCGGGGCCAGTGCTTCCTCGTCGGCGCCGGCTTCGCGCAGGCGTTCGTCGAACTGCGCGGTGGCCAGTTCGGCGGCCTGCACGGCCAGGCGCAGTTCGGCCACCTTGTCGCGCAGCGGCGCGGCCTCCTGTTCGGTGCGCAGGCGGCTTTCCTCGCTCTGGCGCAGGCGGGCATTGGCCTGTTCGAGCGCATCGCGGCGCGCGGCCAGCGCGCTTTCACGGCTGGCGCGCAGGGCCAGCGCCTCCTGCAGGGCCTCCTCGCTGCGTCCGGTTTCGGTGGCTTCCAGCTCCTGCGCGCGCGCCAGGCGTTCGCCGAGCGCGCGTTCCAGTTGTTCGGCGGCCAGTTGCAGGTTGCGGTCGAGGTCTTCCAGCTTGCCGGCGCATTCGCGCTCGGAGAAACGTGCCTCCTGCAATTCCCGCGCGGTAGCCTGTTCCAGCGCGCGGGTGTTGCGCAGGGCCTGGTCGCGCTCTTCGAGCACTTCCATGGCCGCGTCCAGGCGCTGATGCTGCAGCGCGGCCAGTTCGGCGGCGCGGCCGTGCTCCAGGTCGGCGCGTGCAAGGTGCTCGCGCTCGGTGTCTTCCTGGCGGGCCAGATCGGCCAGATCGCGGTCGATCTGCTGGCGGCGCTCCAGCGCGCGGCTGCGCGCCTGGGTGAGCTTGAGCAGTTCCACCTGCTCGCCATGCACCTGGTTCTGCAAGGCCTGCAAGTCGCGGCGCAGCGCGGCGGTGCGCTCCTGCAACTCACCGGCACGCGCCTCGGCGGCCAGCAGGGCATCGTGTGCCGCGCGCACCTCGGCTTCCAGGGCTTCCTGCTCGCCGGCCAGCGCGTCGATCTCGCGCTGGCGCTCCATGACGCCGTGGGTGCGGTTGTCCGGCGTGTAATGGGTCAGGCCGTGGCGGGTGAGCAACTGACCGGCGCGCGAAACCAGCGCGACGCCGGCCGGCAGTTCGGCGTGGCGCGGCAGCCAGGCGTCGAGGTCTTCCACCGTATGAAAGCCGGCCAGCCACTCGCGCACGGCACCACCGAGCGTAGCATCGAGCACTTCCACGCACTCGGCCAGCGGCGTGCTGCCGGCCGGCGGCACGTGATCTTCCCGGCCGGCGGACGATGCGCCGCCGAGCAGCAGCGCGACGGTGGCCGGCGGCGGCTGGTCGAGCAGCGCGCGCGCGGCGCTTTCCGAGACCTTGGTGAGCGCGCCGAGGCGCTCGCGCAGCACGGCTTCCAGTGCCAGTTCCCAGCCCTCGGCCACGCGCAGCGCGCGCCACAGCGGTGCGAGTTCGGTGAGGCCATGGCGGCGCAGCCAGTCGCCCAGTTCGCCCTGCGATTGCACGCGGGCCTGCAACTGCACCAGCGCGTCGCGGCGCGCGCGCAGCTCGGTGAGGCGGCGCTGGGCCTGGCGCTCATGGTCGAGCGCGGCCTTGAGTGCAGCCTGGGCGTCCGGCTGGGCGGCCTGGGCGGTGTGCAGTTCGTGCTGGGCGTGTTCGAGCGCTTCCTGCAGGGTTTCCAGGCGGGCCTCACGCTCGGCCAGACCGCTTTCGTCCGGGCCTTCGATGGCCGCGCCCTCGCCTTCCAGCTTGGTGCGGCGCTGGGCCAGCGCCTCCAGCGCGCGCGCGGCGCCGCCGCGGTTGGCTTCCTGCACGCGCAGCTGCTGTTCGGCCTGCGCCAGTTCGCGGCGCACGGCGGACACTGTGGCGTCGGCGGCCTGGCGGGCGGATTCGGCTTCCGGCAGGCGTTCGGCGGCCTCGGCGTGGCGCGCTTCGGCCTGTTCGGCGCGCATCGCCGCGTTGTCGCGCAGGGAATCCCAGCGCTCGCGGTCGCCCGCGAGGTTTTCGCGGCGCGCGCGCCAGTGCTCGGCGTCGGCTTCCAGCTGGGCGACACGCGCTTCCAGGCGCTTGCGCGCATCGCCGAGGTGCTGCAGTTCGGCTTCCAGCCGGCTGACCTCGGCACCGACGGCGAACAGGTCGCTCTGCGCCTGGTGCACGTCCTCGGAGGCGGCGAAATGCGCTTCGCGCGCGGCCTCGACCGCGGCTTCCAGCTCCTGCAGGCGGGCGCTGTCGCTTTCGATGCGGCGCGTGGCCTCGGCCAGCGCCTCGGTGACGCGGGCATGCTCGGCGCGCGCCTCGTTGCGCTTGAGCAGCCACAGCAGTTGCTGGCGCTGCACGTGGGCGTCGTTGAGTGTGCGGTAGCGCTCGGCGACCTCAGCCTGCGCGGAGAGGCGTTCGATACGCTCGCCCAGCTCCATGCGGATGTCTTCGAGGCGGGTGAGGTTGTCGCGCGCGTCGCTCAGGCGCCCTTCGGTTTCCTTGCGGCGCTCGCGGTACTTGGTGACGCCCGCGGCCTCTTCCAGAAACCCGCGCACTTCCTCGGGCCTGGCCTCGATGATGCGCGAGATCATGCCCTGCTCGATGATGGCGTAGGCGCGCGGGCCCAGGCCGGTGCCGAGGAACAGGTCGATGACGTCCTTGCGGCGCACGTGGACGTTGTTGAGGTAGTAGGTGGATTCGCCGCTGCGGTCGAGCACGCGCTTGACCGAGATTTCCGCGTAGCGCGACCACTGCCCGGCGGCCTTGCCCTCGGCGTTGTCGAACACCAGTTCCACGCTGGCGCGCGACACCGCCTTGCGCGTGGTGGAACCGTTGAAGATCACGTCCTGCATGGACTCGCCGCGCAAGGCGGAGGCGCGCGTTTCGCCCAGCACCCAGCGCACCGCGTCGATGATGTTGGACTTGCCGCAGCCATTGGGGCCGACCACGCCGACCAGGTTGCCCGGGGTCAGTACCGTGGTGGGATCGACGAAGGTCTTGAAACCGGAAAGTTTGAGCTTGGAAAGACGCACTTCGGGGCTGGGCTGGGTTGCGGGAAAGGCCGGTTCTGCAAGGCGCTCCGGGCTCGGGCGCGGGGCGGGCCATGATACCATCTTCGCCCTTCCGCCCCGCGGGGCGCCTTCCCGTTTGCGCAGCACAGCATATCCGCCGTGAATCCCAACCTCTCCCGCCTGCACCCCTATCCCTTCGAGAAGCTGCGCCGCCTGTTCGAAGGCGTGACGCCGCCGGCCGGCCTCAAGCCCATCCGCCTGTCCATCGGCGAACCGCAGCACGCCACGCCGGATTTCATCCCTCGGGTATTGATGGAAAACCTGGGCGGCCTGTCGGCCTACCCCGCCACCCAGGGCACCGAAGCGCTGCGCGAAGCCATCGCCGCCTGGCTGATGCGCCGCTACCGGCTGCCGGCGGTGGACCCGGCCACCCAGGTATTGCCGGTGACCGGCTCGCGCGAGGCGCTGTTCGCCTTTGCCCAGTGCGTCATCGACGGCGGCAGGCCGAACGCCAGGGTGCTCGCGCCCAATCCCTTCTATCAGATCTACGAAGGCGCCGCGCTGCTCGCCGGCGCCGAGCCGGTGTTCCTCAACAACACCGCCGAGGCCGCGCGCTTCGGGCCGAACTTCGACTCGGTGCCGGAAGCCGTGTGGCGCGACACGCAGTTGATCTACGTGTGCTCGCCGGGCAACCCCACCGGCCGCGTGCTGAGCCTGGAGGAATGGGCGGATCTGTTCGAGCGCGCCGATCGCCACGGCTTCGTCATCGCCGCCGACGAGTGCTATTCGGAAATCTATTTCGACGAGGCCGCCCCGCCGCTGGGCGCGCTGGAAGCTGCGCACCGCCTGGGGCGCAGCGACTTCCGCAATCTGGTCAGCTTCTCCAGCCTGTCCAAGCGCTCCAACGTGCCGGGCCTGCGTTCCGGCTTCGTGGCGGGCGACGCGGCGGTGCTCAAGCAGTTCCTGCGCTACCGCACCTATCACGGCTGCGCGATGAGCCCGGTGGTGCAGGCCGCCTCGGTGGCGGCCTGGAACGACGAAGCGCACGTGCGCGAGAACCGCCGGCTGTACCGCGAGAAGCTCGAGCGCATCGAACCGATCCTGGCCCCCGGGCTGGGCGTGCAGCGCCCGGACGCGGGCTTCTACTTCTGGGCGAACGTCGGAAAATGCGCCCCGATCACGGATACCGAGTTCGCCCGCCGCCTGCAGGCTGAATATAATGTAACGGTGCTGCCGGGCAGCTTCCTGGCCCGCGCGGCCGGGGGCGTGAACCCCGGCGAGAACTATGTGCGCATCGCGCTGGTGGCCGAACCGGGCGAATGCCTGGAAGCCGCCGAGCGCATCGCCGCCTTCTGCCAACGACTCTGAAACCCAACCTCGGAACATTCCCATGCGTGCACTGCAACCGATCATCGACAACGCCTTCGAAAACCGCGCCAGCCTGTCGCCCACCTCCGCGCCCGACGACGTGCGCGAAGCCGTGGCCGAGGTGATCGCCGAACTGGACGCCGGCACGCTGCGCGTGGCGGAGAAGAAGGACGGCCAGTGGGTGGTCAACCAGTGGGTGAAGAAGGCCGTGCTGATCTCCTTCCGCCTGCGCGACAACGAAATCCAGGCCGCCGGCTCGCTGAATTTCTTCGACAAGGTGCCCACCAAGTTCACCGACTACAACCTGGAGCAGTTCCAGCAGGGCGGCTTCCGCGTGGTGCCGCCGGCGGTGGCCCGCAAGGGCAGCTACATCGGCAGGAACGTGGTGCTGATGCCCTCCTACGTGAACATCGGCGCCTACGTGGATGAAGGCACCATGGTCGACACCTGGGCCACCGTGGGCTCGTGCGCGCAGATCGGCAAGAACGTGCACCTGTCCGGCGGCGTGGGCATCGGCGGCGTGCTCGAACCCATCCAGGCCGGCCCGGTGATCATCGAGGACAACGTGTTCATCGGCGCGCGCTCCGAGGTCGTCGAGGGCGTGATCATCGAGGAGAACGCCGTGCTGTCGATGGGCGTGTACATCGGCCAGAGCACCAAGATCTACGACCGCGAAACCGGCGAGATCCATTACGGCCGCGTGCCGGCCGGCGCCGTCGTGGTGCCGGGCAGCCTGCCCTCGGCGGACGGCAAGTACAGTCTGTACTGCGCCGTGATCGTCAAGAAGGTGGACGCCCAGACGCGCGCCAAGACCGCCATCAACGACCTGCTGCGCGGCGCCTGAGTCCGCCGCCGGGGCGCCCCGCGCCCCGCCCTGCCCCGATCCGGAGCCCCCGCCGATGATGTTCGACAAGCTGTTCCAGTTGATGGCCGACAAGCAGGCCTCCGACATCTTCATCTCGGCCGGGGCGCCGATCCACATCAAGATCCAGGGCCACACCGTACCGATCAACCAGCAGGTCATGGAACCGCCCATGATCAAGCGGATGATCTACGAGATGATGAACGCCGAGCAGATCGAGCGTTTTGAGCACGACAAGGAGCTCAACCTCTCATTCGGCCGCCGCGACCTGGGCAACTTCCGCGTCAACGTATTCTGGCAGCGCAACAGCGTGGGCGTGGTGGTGCGCTACATCCAGGGCGCCATCCCCACGCTGGAATCGCTCAACCTGCCGACCACGCTGGCCGACGTGGTAATGCAGAAACGCGGGCTGATCCTGGTGGTGGGCGCCACCGGCTCGGGCAAGTCGACCACGCTGGCGTCGATGATCGATCACCGCAACCGCAACAAGTCGGGGCACATCCTCACCATCGAGGACCCCATCGAATACCTGTTCAAGCACGGCAAATCGGTGATCAACCAGCGCGAGGTCGGCATCGACACGCACAGCTGGCACGAGGCCCTGCGCAACGCCATGCGTCAGGCGCCCGACTGCATCCTGATCGGCGAAATCCGCGACCGCGAAACCATGCAGGCCGCGCTGGCCTACTCGCAGACCGGCCACCTGTGCCTGGCCACGCTGCACGCCAACAACGCCTATCACGCGCTCAACCGCATCGTTAACTTCTTCCCGCTGGAAAACCGCCCTCTGCTCTACCTCGACCTCGCGGTGGCGCTCAAGTGCGTGATTTCCCAGCGCCTGGTGCGCAGACCCGACGGCAAGCGCATTCCGGCGGTGGAAATGCTGATGAACACCCGCCACGTCAGCGAACTGATCGAGCGCGGCGAACTCAACAGCGTCAAGGAAGCCATGGAACAGAGCCTGGCGCCCGGTTCGCAGACCTTCGAGCAGGACCTGTTCCGCCTGTTCCATGCCAAGATGATCACCCTCGACGAGGCGCTCACCAACGCCGATTCGCCGAGCAACCTGCACTGGTTGATCAACAACGGCCAGTTGGGCGAAAGCGGCAGCAAGCAGGAAAGCGAGCCACTGCGCTCGCCGGTGGGCGGCGACTTCGAGAGTACCCAGCCGGATGGCGCCTCGTTCCGCGAATTCACCCTGCACATGGATGACGAGCACGGCAGTTGAGCCACCGGGCGCACCCGTGGCCCCGCACTGCGCACCCCATACCAAAAACACGGAAACAACCCCGACAATGCCCCTTCCCCCGGATTCCCCCACGCTCGCGCTGGCCTGTGAACTCATCGCCCGCCCCTCGGTGACCCCCGAGGACGCCGGTTGCCTGGAACGGATCGGCGCCCGCCTCGCCGCGCTGGGTTTCCGCCTGGAGCGCATCGACGCCGCCGGCGTCTCCAACCTGTGGGCGCGGCGCGGCACCGCGCGCCCGGTGCTGTGCTTCGCCGGCCATACCGACGTGGTGCCCCCCGGCCCGCTGGAGGCCTGGACTTCGCCGCCGTTCGAACCCACGGTGCGCGACGGCCTGCTGTACGGGCGCGGCGCGGCGGACATGAAGACCTCGCTGGCTGCCTTCGTCACTGCCATCGAAACCTTCGTCGCCGCCCATCCGGACCACGCCGGCTCCATCGCCGTGCTGCTCACCTCCGACGAGGAAGGCCCGGCCACCCACGGCACCGTGCACGTGGTGGAAACCCTGGCCGCGCGCGGAGAACGGCTGGACTGGTGCGTGGTCGGCGAGCCGACCTCGGTGAACACGCTGGGCGACATGATCAAGAACGGCCGGCGCGGCTCGCTGTCCGGCACCTTGCGGGTGAAGGGCGTGCAGGGCCACGTGGCCTACCCGCATCTGGCACGCAACCCGGTGCATCAGTTGGCCCCCGCGCTGGCCGAGCTGGCCGCGACGCGCTGGGACGACGGCAACGAATTCTTCCCGCCGACCACCTGGCAGGTCTCCAACATCCACGCCGGCACCGGGGCCACCAACATCATTCCGGGCGAATGCGAAGTGCTGTTCAACTTCCGCTTCGCCTCGGTGAGCAGCGCCGAATCGCTGCGGGCGCGCACCCACGAGGTGCTCGATCGCCACGGGCTGGAGTACGAACTGGACTGGAGCCTCTCCGGCAAGCCCTTCATCACCGGACGCGGCAGGCTGGTCGCGGCGATCGGCGAGGCCATCCGGGCGACCACCGGCGTCACCACCGAACTGTCCACCACCGGCGGCACCTCGGACGGCCGCTTCATCGCCGACCTCTGCGCCGAAGTGGTCGAATGCGGCCCGGTCAATGCCACCATCCACAAGGTCGATGAATGCGTCGCCGTCGATGCCATCGAACCGCTTTCCACCATCTACCGCCGCACGCTGGAAAACCTGCTGCTCGGCGAACCCCACTGAGAATCCCATGAGCGCCTGCTGCCCCGACCACGACCAACCCGGCCACGAACACGAGCACGAACACGAGTTCGGTCCGCTCGCCGAACTGGTCACCGTGCGCGACTGGCTGCGCTACGCGGTCACCCGCTTCAACCGCGGCAAGGTGTTTTTCGGCCACGGCTGCACCGACGCCTACGACGAAGCCGTCTGGCTGGTGCTCGGCACGCTGGACCTGCCGCTGGACCGCCTGGAGCCTTTCCTCGATGCCTGCATCACCGCCGAGGAACGCGGCGTGCTGTTCGAGCGCATCGAGCGACGCGTGGATGAACGCGTGCCCACCGCCTATCTGCTCAACGAAGCCTGGCTGGGCCCGTACCGCTTCTACGTGGATGAGCGCGTGATCGTGCCGCGCTCGTTCTTCGCCGAACTGCTGGAGGACGGCCTGGTGCCGTGGGTGGAAGACCCCGAAGCGGTCGTCGATGCGCTGGACCTGTGCACCGGTTCGGGCTGCCTGGCCGTGCTGATGGCGGAAGTCTTCCCCAACGCCAGCGTGGTCGGCGCCGATCTGTCCGCCGAGGCGCTGGAAGTGGCCCGGCGCAACGTCGCCGAGCATGGCCTGGAAGAACGCATCGAACTGGTCGCCAGCGATGTCTTCGACAGCCTCGCCGGCCGCCGCTTCGACCTCATCCTCAGCAATCCGCCCTACGTCACCGCCGAAGCGGTCGCCGCGCTGCCGCCGGAATACCGCCACGAACCCGCCATGGCGCTGGGCGCGGGCGAGGACGGCCTGGACGTGGTGCGCCGCATTCTGGCCGGCGCGGCCGCCCACCTCAAGCCGGGTGGCGTATTGGCCGTTGAAGTGGGGCACAATCGGGCCTTGGTCGAAGCCGCCTTCCCCGATCTGCCGCTGATGTGGCTGTCCGCCCAGGGCGGGGACGACATGGTGTTCGTCCTCCGCCGCGAGGACCTGCCGACCTGACCGACGACGCGACGGCAAAAGCACTGCCAAAAGGAGCTTGCCATGGCCAACGAACGCCCCATCCTGCTGGTCGAGGACAACCCCGACGACGAAGCATTGACCCTGCGCGCGTTCGGCAAGAACCGCATCGCCAATCCCGTGGTGGTGGCGCGCGACGGCGTGGAGGCCATCGACTACCTGTTCGCCTCGGGAAGCCATGCGGGACGGGACGTTTCGGTGATGCCGGCGGTGATCCTGCTGGATCTCAAGCTGCCACGCATCGACGGCCTGGAGGTGCTGCGCCGCATCCGCGCCGACGAGCGCACCGCGCTGCTGCCGGTGGTGGTGCTCACCACCTCGCGCGAACTCCAGGACATCCGCGAAGCCTACCGCCTGGGGGCCAACAGCTACATCCGCAAGCCGGTGGATTTCGAACGCTTCATCCAGGCCGTCGGCCAGCTCGGCGTGTACTGGCTGTCGCTCAACGAGGCGGCGGACGCCTCCAGCGCGTCCTACTGAGCGGCGCTCCCCGCAATCGGCGCATCGAGCAGACGCTCGATCTCCCCGGCGATCGCCGCCGGGTCGGTGGCCGGCGCAAAACGCTCCACCACCCTGCCCTCGCGGTCCACCAGGAACTTGGTGAAGTTCCACTTGATCGCCTCGGTGCCCAGCACCCCCGGCGCCTCGGCGCGCAGGTGGCGGTACAGCGGATGGGCGGCCGGGCCATTCACCTCGATCTTCTCGCTTAGCGGAAAATCCACCGCGAAGCGCGTGCTGCAAAACTCGGCGATTTCCCCGGCGCTGCCCGGCTCCTGCGCGCCGAACTGGTTGCACGGAAAGCCGATTACCGTGAATCCACGCGCGGCGTAGCGCGCCTGCAAGGCTTGCAGGCCCTCGTACTGGGGAGTGAAACCGCAGCGGCTGGCCACATTCACCAGCAGCAGCACCTGCCCGCGGAAGCGCGACAAGGGCAAGGGCGAGCCGTCGAGCGCGCGCAGTTCGAAATCGAATACCGAAGTTTCCCCGCTCATCTCGAACCTCCTGTCAGGCCGCCGCAAGAAAGCCCCTGCCGCCGGGCCGTGTCACGCCACTTCGTCGATCCACGCCTGCTGGATGGCCTCCAGCACACGCTCGCCGCAATGCGCGGGATCGTCGTCGAATTCCGGCAGGGCGATCACCCAGTTCATCAGATCGACGAAGTTGATCTTCAACGGGTCGACTTCGGGATGGGCGTCGGCGAGCTGGAGAGCGATTTCCTGCACTTCGGTCCATTTCATCAGTGCTTGCCCTCCCGGGCCATGTTGATGGTATAGCGCGGAATCTCGACCACCAGGGGCGTGTCGCCGACGATGGCCTGGCAGGACAGGCGCGATTGCGGCTCCAGGCCCCAGGCCTTGTCGAGCAGATCGTCCTCTTCTTCCTCGGCCTCGTTGAGCGAGTCGAAGCCCTCGCGCACGATCACGTGGCAGGTCGTACACGCGCAGGACTGCTCACAGGCATGCTCGATGGCGATGCCGTTCTCCAGCAGGCTCTGGCAGATCGACTCGCCGGGGCGGGCTTCGAACACCGCGCCATCCGGGCACAGCTCGACGTGGGGCAGCACGATTACCTGGGTCATGATGCGTTATGGCTCACAGTTCGATTTCGTCAACTTTATGGCCCGCCAGCGCGGAGCGCACGCCGCGATCCATGCGCCGGGCGGCGAATTCATCGGTGGCGCGCGCCAGTGCGTCGATGCGCTGCTTGACCAGACGGTGGTCGGTGCCGTTGCGCGCCTCGCGCAGGGACTCGACCGCCTGGCCGACGGCGGCGCGCTCGGCGTCGTCGAGCAGATCGCCGTCCTTGGCCAGCGCCTGCGCAGTGGCTTCGAGCAGGCGGTCGGCCTCGACCTGCTGTTCGCGCAGCGCGCGCAGCAGCATGTCGTCGCCGGCGCGGTCCACGCCCTCGCGCAGCATGCCGGCGATTTCCTCGTCGGTCAGTCCGTAGGACGGCTTGACCAGCACGCTGGCCTCCACGCGCGAGGACATCTCGCGCGCCGACACCGACAGCAGGCCGTCGGCATCCACCTGGAAGGTCACGCGGATGCGCGCGGCGCCGGCGGCCATCGGCGGGATGCCGCGCAGCTCGAAGCGCGCCAGCGAACGGCAATCGGCCACCAGTTCGCGCTCGCCCTGCACCACGTGGAAGGCCATCGCGGTCTGGCCGTCCTTGAAGGTAGTGAATTCCTGCGCGCGCGCGATGGGCAGCGTGGAATTGCGCGGCACGATCTTCTCGGTCAGCCCGCCCATGGTCTCCAGGCCGAGCGACAGGGGAATCACGTCGAGCAGCAGCCAGTCGTCCTCGTCCTTGCGGTTGCCGGCCAGCGCGTTGGCCTGGATGGCGGCGCCCAGCGCGACCACCTTGTCGGGATCGAGATTGGTCAGCGGCTCCTGGCCGAAGAACTCCGCCACCGAACGCTGGATGCGCGGCATGCGCGTGGCGCCGCCGACCATCACCACGCCCTTGACGTCCTCGGGCGTCAGATCGGCATCGCGCAGCGCCTTGCGCATCGGCGCCAGGGTCTTCCTGACCAGGTGGGCAGTCATCTCCTCGAACTGCGCGCGGGTGATGGTGAGATTCACTTCCTCGCCGCTGCCCAGGCGCACGTGGATCGGCGCCTCCTCGCTGACGGTGAGCAGTTCCTTGGCCTCGCGCGCCTTCATCTGCAGGCGGCGGGCATCCTCGGAGGACGGCGGCTCGATGTCCGCCTGATCGAGGATCCAGCAGAACAGGCGGTGGTCGAAGTCGTCGCCGCCGAGCGCGGCGTCGCCATTGGTGGACAGCACCTCGAACACGCCGCGCGAAAGCTTGAGGATGGACAGGTCGAAGGTGCCGCCGCCCAGGTCGTACACCGCGTAGATGCCCTCGGAGGCATTGTCCAGCCCGTAGGCCACGGCCGCCGCGGTGGGTTCGTTGAGCAGGCGCAGCACATTCAGCCCGGCCAGCTTGGCGGCGTCCTTGGTGGCCTGGCGCTGCGCGTCGTCGAAATACGCCGGCACGGTGATCACCACCCCGGCCAGTTCGCCGCCCAGCGCGGCCTCGGCACGGTCGCGCAGCACCTTCAGCACCTCGGCGGACACCTCCACCGGGCTCTTGATGCCCTGCACCGTGCGCAGGCGCACCATGCCCGGCGCGTCGACGAAATCGTAGGGGCTGGATTCGACGTGGGTGACATCCTTCAGCCCGCGCCCCATGAAGCGCTTCACCGAGACGATGGTGTTGCGCGGATCGCTGACCTGCTCGGCGCGCGCCGTGCGGCCGACCACGATGCCGCCGTCGGCCAGGTAGCGCACCACCGAGGGCAGCATGGTGCGGCCCTCCTCGTCGGCTAGGCACACGGCGATGCCGTTGCGCACGCTGGCGACCAGCGAGTTGGTGGTGCCCAGGTCGATGCCCGCCGCCAGGCGGTGGCGGTGCGGTTCGGTGGACATGCCGGGTTCGGCGATCTGCAGCAAGGCCATCAGCTTTCCAGCGCCTCGAGGGCGTCGTCGATTTCTTCCTGGAGTTTCTCGATGAACATCATGCGGCGCACGCTCTCGGCGGCGGCGTCCAGATCGCCGCGCCGGTCGAAGGCCTCGGTGAGGCCGGCGAGCATCTCGCGGCCGTGATGCACCAGGCGCTGGCGCAGATGTTCCAGTTCGTCGGCTTCGCCGGCGGCGCGCGCCTCTTCCACCGCCTCGCGCCATTCCATCTGCTCCATGAGGAACGCCGGGGACATGGCGGTGTTGGTTTCCAGCCCGGCGTCCACGCCGGCCAGTTCGAGCAGGTAGATCGCCCGCGGCAGCGGCTTGCGCAGGGTGCGGAAGGCCTCGTTCACCCAGGTCGCCCACTGCATGGCGCGGCGCTGCTCGGCTTCCGGCAGATGCGCGTGGCGGTCGGGATGAACCTCGGCCTGCAGGTTGTGGAAGGCGCTTTCCAGCGCCGCGCCGTCCAGTTCGAAGCGGCGCGGCAGGCCGAACAGCGCGAAGTAGTCCTGCTGCGGGTCGATGCGCATCACGGGTCTTGCCTTTTCGCGTTCAACGCCCTCAGACGTTGAAGCTCTCGCCGCAGCCGCAGGCGTCCTTGACGTTGGGGTTGTTGAACTTGAAGCCCTCGTTCAGCCCCTCGCGCACGAAGTCCAGTTCGGTGCCGTCGATGTACGGCAGGCTCTTCGGGTCCACCACCACCTTCACGCCGTGGCTTTCGAACACCAGATCCTCGTCCTGCGTGTCGTCGACGAATTCCAGCTTGTAGGCCATGCCGGAGCAGCCGGAGGTGCGCACCCCCAGGCGGATGCCGTAGCCCTTGCCGCGTCTGTCGATGAAGCTGGCGACGTGCTTGGCGGCGTTTTCACTCAGCGTGACGCTCATCGGTACGTTCTCCCGGTTCAGGCTTCGTGCTTCTTCTTGTAGTCGGCCACCGCCGCCTTGATCGCGTCTTCCGCGAGGATGGAGCAGTGGATCTTCACCGGCGGCAGCGCCAGTTCCTCGGCGATCTCGGTATTCTTGATCTCCAGCGCCTGATTGATGGTCTTGCCCTTGACCCATTCGGTGACCAGCGACGACGAGGCGATCGCCGAGCCGCAGCCGTAGGTCTTGAACTTGGCGTCCTCGATCACGCCGTCCTTGCCGACCTTGATCTGCAGCTTCATCACGTCGCCACAGGCGGGCGCGCCGACCATGCCGGTGGCCACGCCTTCCTCGTCCTTGCCGAACGAGCCGACGTTGCGCGGGTTCTCGTAGTGGTCCAACACTTTTTCACTGTAAGCCATTTGCTCTTCTCCTGTTGCCCGCCGCGCTCAGTGCGCGGCCCACTGCACGGTGTCCAGATCGACGCCTTCCTGCACCATTTCCCACAGCGGGGAAAGCTCGCGCAGCTTGCCGATCTTGCTGCGCAGCAGTTCGACGGTGTAATCGATTTCCTCTTCGGTGGTGAAGCGGCCGATGGTGAAGCGGATCGAGCTGTGCGCCAGTTCGTCGTTGCGCCCCAGCGCGCGCAGCACATAGGACGGCTCCAGGCTCGCCGAGGTGCACGCGGAACCGCTGGACACGGCCACGTCCTTGATCGCCATGATCAGCGACTCGCCTTCCACGTAGGCGAAGGAAATGTTGAGATTGTGCGGTACGCGGTGCTCCAGGTCACCATTCACGTAGGTGGCCTCGATGCTGGTCAGGCCGTTCAGCAGCCGGTCGCGCAGCGCGCGGATGCGCACGTTCTCGGCCGCCATTTCCTCGCGCGCGATGCGGAAGGCCTCGCCCATGCCGACGATCTGGTGGGTGGCCAGCGTGCCCGAGCGCAGGCCGCGCTCGTGGCCGCCGCCGTGCATCTGCGCCTCCAGGCGCACACGCGGCTTGCGGCGCACGTACAGCGCGCCGATGCCCTTGGGGCCGTAGGTCTTGTGCGCAGAGAAGGACATCAGATCGACCTTCAGCGCACCCAGGTCGATATCCACCTTGCCGGTGGCCTGCGCCGCGTCCACGTGGAAGACGATGCCCTTCTCGCGGCAGATCTCGCCGATCTCGGCGATGGGTTGGATCACGCCGATCTCGTTGTTCACGAACATCACCGAGACCAGCACGGTGTCCGGGCGCAGCGCCGCGCGCAGCACGTCCAGGTCGATCAGGCCGTTTTCCTGCACGTCGAGGTAGGTGGCCTCGAAGCCCTCGCGCTCCAGTTCGCGGAAGGTATCGAGCACCGCCTTGTGTTCGGTCTTGACGGTGACGATGTGCTTGCCCTTGCCCTCGTAGAAGCGCGCGGCGCCCTTGATCGCCAGATTGTTCGATTCGGTGGCGCCGGAGGTCCAGATGATCTCCTTGGCGTCGGCGCCGACCAGCGCGGCGACCTGCGCACGCGCCTCCTCGACCGCCTTCTCGGCATCCCAGCCGTAGGCATGCGAGCGGCTGGCGGGGTTGCCGAACTGTTCGGTGAGCCACGGAATCATCTTCGCGGCCACGCGCGGGTCGACCGGCGTGGTGGCCGAATAGTCCAGGTAGATCGGAAACTTGAGCATTGCGATTCTCCGCAGGTCTTTTCTTGTTTGTCGTTCAGACCGCCATCGCGGTCAGGTTCTTCAATTCATCCACCAGGCGGCCCAAGGCCCCCAGAAAACCCCGTACGTCCTCGGCCGTGCTGTCGCGCCCCAGGCTCACGCGCACGGCGCCACGTGCCAGCACGGGCTCCACGCCCATCGCCAGCAGCACGCCGGAGGGGCGCGGGTCGGCGCTGGAGCAGGCGGAGCCGCTGGCGCAGGCGAAACCGGCGCGGTCCAGCCGGCCGACCAGGGTTTCGCCGTCGATGCCTTCCACAGCGAAGAACGAGGTATTCGGCAGGCGCGGCGCGCCGGCGGAAAACAGCTTGGCGCCATGCGCCGCCAGCCCGCGTTCGAGTTCGTCGCGCAGCGCCGCCAGGCGTTCGGCCTCCGCCGCGCCGCGCGCCAGCGCGCGCTCGCAGGCCACGCCGAAGCCGACGATGGCGGCGACGTTCTCGGTGCCCGAGCGCAGGCCGCGCTCCTGTCCGCCGCCGGCGATCAGCGGCGCCAGTTCCACGCGCTTGTCCAGCACCAGCGCGCCCGCGCCCAGCGGGCCGCCGATCTTGTGCGCGGAAACCGTCAGTCCATGCACGCCCAGCGTGCGGAAATCCACCGCCATCTTGCCCAGCGCCTGTACCGCGTCGGTGTGGAACAGCGCGCCCGCGGCACGCGCCTCGGCGGCCAGCGCGGCGACGTCCTGCAGCACGCCGGTTTCATTGTTGGCAAGCATCACCGACACCAGCGCGGGACGCCCGGCGAGCACCGCCCGCCAGTCCTCGGCGTCGATGCGGCCCTGGGCATCCACCGCAATCTCGCGCAGCGTCCAGCCCTGGCGCGCCAGTTGGCGGGCAGGCTCGCGCACGCAGGGGTGCTCGATGGCGCTCACCGCGATCAGGGCGGGCTTCTTCAGCGCCGCGGCGCCCTTGACGAACAGGTTGTTGGCTTCCGAACCGCCGCTGGTGAACACCACCTCGGTGGCGTGCGCGCCGAGCGCGGCGGCCACCCGTGCGCGCGCCTCGTCGATCGCCGCGCGTGCCTGCCGGCCATACTCGTGACGGCTGGAAGCATTGCCGTAGCGCGCGTCCAGCCACGGCAGCATGGCCTCGCGCACCGCCGGATCGAGCGGTGTGGTGGCATTCCAGTCGAGGTAGGTCGGCGCGAACATGGCAGCGGTACTCAGGCGGAAACGGCCGCCTCGCGCAGGGCGACCATGGCGCGGCGGCGCACGTCGACGATGATGCTGACGTCCTCTTCCGGCTTCACCTCGCGGCGCACCAGCGCGGCCAGGGTCACCGAGGCCAGGTACTCGTACATGCGCTTGTTGAGGTTGGTCCACAGGTCGTGGGTCATACAGACGTGCTGGTCGTGGCAGTTCTGCTTGCCGCCGCACTGGGTGGCGTCGAGCGGCTCGTCCACGGCGACGATGATGTCGGCCACGGTGATGTCCTTCATGTCGCGCGCCAGGCGGTAGCCGCCGCCCGGTCCGCGCACGCTGCTCACCAGCTTGTAGCGGCGCAGCTTGCCGAACAGTTGTTCCAGATACGACAGGGAGATGTGCTGGCGTTCGGCGATGCCGGCCAGGGTGACCGGGCCGGTGGCCTGGCGCGAGGCCAGATCGATCATCGCCGTGACTGCGAATCGTCCTTTGGTGGTCAGTCTCATGATGGCTCCTCGCACAGATCAGCGTAATGGTCCGGGATCAATACCCGAATTTTTCACTCAACTATACGGTTCCCGACAAAATCGGTCAACTAATCCACCATCCTGGACAAGCGTGCCGGATCGCACTCGTCGGGGCAGTCCATCTCGCCATTGATGTTCACCCCGGCCGCCTGCATGCGCTCCACCAGCACCTGGAAACGCCGGTCCGTCTCCACCGCGTGATCGAGCAGGCCATGCAGGGCCTTGGAGAGCGGATCGTCCATGTCGCGGGTCACGCCGTAGGCGGAGAAGCCCATCTGCCCGGCCTTTTGCTCGCGCTCCGCATCCCGTTCCGGATCGAGCACGCGCGCCGGATTGCCCACCGCCGTGGCCCCCGCCGGCACCGGCTTGACGACCACCGCGTTGGAGCCGATCTTGGCCCCGTCGCCGACCAGGAAGCCGCCCAGCACCTTGGCGCCGGCGCCGACCACCACGCCCTTGCCGAGCGTGGGATGGCGCTTCTCGCCGCGATACAGCGAGGTACCCCCCAGGGTCACGCCCTGGTAGATGGTGCAATCGTCGCCGACCTCGGCGGTTTCGCCGATCACCACGCCCATGCCGTGGTCGATGAACACCCGGTGACCGATGCGCGCGCCGGGATGGATCTCGATGCCGGTCAGGAAGCGGCCGATGTGGCTGACGAAGCGCCCCAGCCAGTACAGCCGGCGCGTCCACGCAGCGTGCGCGAGGCGATGGAAGATCAGCGCATGCACGCCCGGGTAACAAGTGAACACCTCCCACGTGGAACGGGCTGCGGGATCGCGCTCGCGAACGCTGGCCAAGTCTTCACGCAGGTTCTGGAACATGGATGCTGCTCTCCTGATACGGGGTGCCGGTTTATATCCGACTATTTTAATCGGCCTTGCGCTCAAAGCTAGTCAGCAGGCCGCGCAGGATGCTGACCTCTTCCTTTTCCAGGCGCGCACGCCCGAACAAGCGGCGCAGGCGCGGCAGCAGGCGCTTGGGATGGGCCGGGTCGTGGAAACCGCTCTGCGTGCTGGCACGCTCCAGATGGGCGAAGAAACCCTCCACCTCGTCGTGGGTGGCCGGTTCCGGGCGTGGATCGACCGGCGCGGCCGGCGCCAGCGCGCCCATGCGCAGTTCGTAGCACAGCAGTTGCACCGCCGCGCCGAGGTTCAGCGAGGAATACTCGGGATTGGCCGGAATGCTCACCGGCATGCCGCACAGCGCCACTTCCTCGTTGGTCAGCCCGCTGGTCTCGTTGCCGAACACCAGGGCCACCTCGCCCTGCGCGGCCCATGCCAGCAGTTCGGCGGCGGCCTCGCGGGCGTGCAGGCGCGGCAGCGCGAGTTCGCGGCGGCGGGCGGTGACCGCCGCGCTCAGCACGGTGCCGGCCAGGGCCTCTTCGAGCGTGGAAACCACCTGCGCCCGGTCGAGCACGTCCAGCGCGCCCGAGGCGCGCGCCCAGGCTTCGCGGCTGGGATGTTCGCGCGGCTCCACCAGCCACAGGCGCGACAGGCCCATGGTCTTCATCGCCCGCGCGGCCGCGCCGATATTGCCGGGGTGCGAGGTGCGCGACAGCACGATGCGGACGCGGTCGAGCGCGGAGGCGCCGTTCATATTAAAATTCAACGTTTTTAGTTTTCACTTCTGCGGAAGCGCCGCTCCGGCGCTCCCTTCACGCGAGACCGACGCGCATGCATCCCACTCTGACCATCGCCGTAAAGGCCGCCCGCCGGGCCGCCAGCATCATCAACCGCGCTTCGCTGGATCTCGATCTGCTCAAGGTGCAGTCCAAGTCGCCCAACGACTTCGTCACCGAGGTGGACCGCGCGGCCGAGGCGGCGATCATCGAGGTGCTGCGCGACGCCTACCCGGAGCACGGCATTCTAGCAGAGGAGTCGGGCGAGTCCGGCGACACCGCCAACGCCGAATACCAGTGGATCATCGACCCGCTGGACGGCACCACCAACTTCATCCACGGCTTTCCGCAGTACGCCGTCTCCATCGCCCTGGCGAAGAAAGGCGTGCTGGAACAGGCGGTGATCTTCGACCCCAACCGCAACGAGCTGTTCACCGCCACCAAGGGCCGCGGCGCCTTCCTCAACGACCGGCGCATCCGCGTCTCCAAGCGCGTGCGGCTCAACGAGGCGCTGATCGGCACCGGCTTCCCGTTCAAGCAGCTCGAACACCTGGATGCCTACATCGCCACCTTCAAGGAACTCACCGGCAAGACCGCCGGCATCCGCCGCCCGGGCGCGGCCTCGCTGGATCTGGCCTGGCTGGCCTGCGGGCGCATCGACGGGTTCTGGGAAATGGGCCTGGCGCCGTGGGACATGGCCGCCGGCGTGCTGCTGATCCAGGAGGCCGGCGGACTGGTCTCCGACCTGGCCGGCGAATCCGACTACCTGACCACCGGCAACCTGGTCGCGGGCAGTCCGAAGATCTTCGCCCAGATCCTGCCCATCGTGCAGGCTTGGCGGCCGGCCTCCGTGCAGGCCTGAGGCTGCACGAGCGCGAATGCGAAGACCCGGCTGCGGCCGGGTTCTTTTTTGCATGACGGCGATCCGCCTCCTTCCCCCATGGCATTCGACGGCCGCCGTGGTTTGTGAAAGAATGAGAACAATTCTCTTTCACATAATCGCCGCGCGCTCGAACGTCGCCGATCCATCCGTGCCCTCCCGCTACGATCAAGACCTGCTCATCTTTTGCCGCCGGCTCGTCAAGGACAAGGAAACCGCAGCGGAGATCGCCCAGGAAAGCTACGCGCGCGCCCTTGCCGCCCCGCAGCCGATCGAGAAGCTGGGCGCCTTCCTGCGCGGCGTGGCGCGCAACATCGCCAACGACCTGTGGCGCAGGGAACAGCTGACCCGCTCGATCTTTGCCGATCCGCACAAGGCCTGCAGCGAAGAGGGCGAAGCCGCCGGCAGAGAAGCCGCCGCGCCGGCGCACTGGCAGCCCGAGGAGCGTGCCGAGGCCCGTCAGCGCCTGGCACGCCTGCGTCAGGCGCTCGATTCCATGCCGGAACGCCAGCGCGAGGCCTTTCTGCTGTACAAGTTCGAGGAGCTGCCGCACACCGAGATCGCCGCCCGCATGGGCATTTCCGTGCGCATGGTGGAAAAGCACGTGCGCCTGGGCCTGCTGCACTGCAAGCGCAGCCTGCAGGACGCACCGGATGGTTCCCGCCGGCCATGAACACTTCCCGCTCCTTCTCCGAACAGGAAGCCGCCAGCGCGGTGGAGGCCGCCGCGCTCGACTGGTTCTTCCGCCGGCGTGACGGCTCACTCGACGCCGCCGGGGAAGCCGAGTTTCAAGCCTGGCTGCGCGCGGCTCCGGAGCATGCGCGGGAGTACGAACAGTTCACCCTGGCCTGGGGAGAACTCGACGCCCTGCCCGAGGCCGCCCGCAGCGCCGCCGTGAAGCCCAGACCGGCCGCGGCGCGCGGCATCGCCTGGCTGCCACGCGCCGCGCTGGCCAGCTGCGCGTTGCTGCTGCTCTGCTGGACGGTGTACCGCTACCTGCCGGTGGAACACCACATCCTGCAGGCGGACGCCGGTGCGCAAAGCCTGACGCTGAGCGACGGCACGCGCATCGACGCGGGGCCGCGCACCCGCCTGAGCGTGCGCTACACGCTGGCCCGGCGCGACGTGGTGCTGGAGCATGGCGAAGCCTTCTTCGACATCGGCGCGGACCGCCGCCGCTTCACCCTGCACAGCACCGCGAGCCGCGTGCGCGACATCGGCACCGAGTTCAACGTGGTCGCGCTGGAGGACTACCTGCGCGTGAGCGTCAAGAGCGGCGCCGTGCTGCTCACCCCGGATGCCAGGCAGGCGCACATGGAATGGCAACTGGCCCCCGGCGACAGCGCCACCATCATGCGCGACGGCAGGCAGGTCGGCCGCACCGAAATCGCCCACAACACGCCGGCCGAGGTCGGCGCCTGGCAGCAGGATCTGCTCATCCTGCAGGCCGACACCCTGGCCTATGCGGCGGCCTATCTGAGCCACTACCGCGGCGCGCCGGTGCGCGTGGTGCATCCCGGCGCCGCCGCGCTGCGCCTGTCCGGCACCGTGGATCTGCGCCAGCCGGACGCCTTCCTCGCGGCGCTGCCCACCCTGCTGCCGCAGACCGTCGTCACCCCGCAGCCGGACGGCAGCGTCTTCATCGCCCTGCGGCACTGATTCCCGCCCCGATGGCGCACGGCGCCTCGGCGGGCGACGTACGGAATTTCAATTCCGATCGATAGAAAAATTCTCATTCAAGGTTCGGGTTGCGCGCCCTGCTTCGTCAAGACCGGTAGATGCCCCGTTTATCCATCTATCGACAGGAGTACCCCATGGCTCGATCCGTTTGCCGGCAATCCGCCCGGGCACCGTTCAAACCCGTGCTGCTGGCATTGGCCATCGCCGCGCTCTGCCCCGCCCAGCCCGCCCACGCGCAGACCGGCGGCACGCAGCAGCAAGCGCGCTTCGATTTCCGCATCCCCGCCGGCACCTTGGCCGGCACCCTGACCCGCATCGGCCAGCAAAGCGGGCAGCAGATTCTGTTCGATCCGGACGCGGTCGGCGGACGCCAGGCGCCGGAGCTCAGCGGCAACCTGAGCGTACGAGAGGCGCTGGAGCGCGTCCTGGCCGGCAGCGGCCTGCTCATCACGCCGGCCGGCAACGGTTTCGTGGTGCGGAAACCCGCCGGCGGCGCCAGCCAGACCATGCGGGAAGTCTCCGTCACCGCCCGCGTGGAACGCGCCGCCACCACCGAGGGCAGCGGCAGCTACACCACCGCCGAAACCTCCACCGCGACCAAGCTGCCGCTCTCGCTGCGCGAAACCCCTCAGTCGGCCACCGTCATCACACGCCAGCGCATGGACGACCAGGCCATGACTTCCATCATGGACGTGGTGCAGGCCGCCCCCGGCCTCTACCTGGCCGGCAGCGACGGCCCCGGCCGGCCCGCGATCCGCGCGCGCGGCTTCTACGCCGACGTGATGTACGAAGGTTTCTCCAGCGAGTTTTCCTCCTACATCCCCAGCTCCCAGGCCAACATGGCGCTGTACGACCGCGTGGAGATCGTGCGTGGCGCGGCCGGCCTGGCGCAGGGCCGGGGCAACCCCTCGGCGGCGATCAACCTGATCCACAAGCGCCCGACCCGCGAGTTCCAGGGTTCGGTGACCCTGAGCGCCGGCAGTTGGGACGACTACGGCGCCATGGTGGACCTCGGCGGCCCGCTCAACGAGGCCGGCAGCCTGCGCGGCCGCGTGGTGGCCGCCCGGCAGGACGCCAAGACCTTCCGCGACGTGGAGCGGCATGACCACGACCTGTTCTACGGCGTGATCGAGGCCGACCTGGGCCCCGACACCCTGCTGACCCTGGGCGCGCACCGCCAGAAGGACTTCACCAACAACTGGTGGGGCGGGCTGCCGATCTCGGTCACCGGCCAGCATCTCGGCCTGTCGCGCTCCACCTTCCCCGGCAACGACTGGGAGCACTCCGACAGTGCCGTCGACACGATCTTCAGTGTGCTCGAACACCGCCTGGCGGGCGACTGGCAACTGCGCCTGTCCACCCTGCACAGCGACCGCGACCTGGACCTGCTGGGCACCTACCTGTACCGCGAAACGGACACCACGTTCCGCCACAGCGTGTGGGGCGGCGCGTACAACTACAAATCGGCGAACTACGAAGCCTCGGCCAGCGGCACCTACAAGCTGCTCGGCCGCCGCCACGAACTGGCCTTCGGCGCCATCAGCCAGTCGCTCACCACCAAGACCTACAACCGTTCCTGGCAGCCTTCGCCGTTCAACACCGGCGTGGACATCACCACCTGGGACCCGCGCAGCACCACGCGCCCGACGGCCACGCGCACCGGCACCAGCGAGAACGTCAACCGCCAGGACAGCTTCTACGCCACCACCCGCCTGCATCTGAGCGATCCGCTCAAGCTGCTGCTGGGCCTGCGCGCGGACTGGTACGAGTACGACAACCGCACGGGGACCGGCAGCTACAAGGTCAACCGCAACCTCACCCACTACGCCGGCCTGACCTACGATCTGGACCAGCGGCACACCGCCTACGCCAGCTACACCGACATCTTCACGCCGCAATCGGCCAAGGACGTCAGCGGCAAGGTCATCGAGCCCATCGTCGGCAAAAACTACGAAGTCGGCCTCAAGGGCGAATACTTCGACGGCGCGCTGAACGCCAGCGTTGCGCTGTTCCAGATCGATCAGACCAACCGCGCCCGCGTGCTCGACGACCAGAGCACATGCCCGACCTTCCCGGCTTCTTCTTGCTACGAAGCGTCCGGCCTGGTGCGCAGCAAGGGCATCGATCTGGAAATCCAGGGCGCGCTCACCCCCAACTGGCAGGTCGGCGCGGGGCTGACCTGGTCCCACGCCAAGTACGTGCGCGACGCCGACGCCACGCTCATCGGCAAGACCTTCTACACCGCCGCGCCGCGCCAGCAGTTCAAGCTCAGCACGCTTTACAGGCTGCAAGGCGCATGGCAAGGCTGGCGCGTGGGCGGCAGCCTGTACCAGCAAAGCCGCTTCTACTCCGAAGGCACGACCAACGGCGTGAACTGGCGCAACCAGCAGGGCAGCTACACCGTCACCGATCTGCTGATCGGCTGGCAGCCGATGAAGGACCTGGACCTGCAGCTCAACGTCACCAACCTGTTCGACCGTACCTACTACCGGGCGGTGGCCTACAGCACCTTGTGGGGCCCGCAGGACATCTACGGTGAACCGCGCAAGTTCAAGCTGACCGCCAAGTACAGCTTCTGAGCGCCGCGCCGCCGGCACGGCACGGGTCCGCCGCCCGTACCGTTTGCGCATGCCAGCCGGCGCGGCAAACTTGCTCCACCCGCGCTTCAAGCGGACAATCACGCCCGCGCCACCGCGCCGGCTCCGGCCGAACGGTGGCGCGTGCGCTTGAAAGGCCCGCCGATCCGGCGCCATCACCCGTCCATCATCAGGTAAATCGGAACCATGAAGAAATCTGTCGCGCTCACCCTCCTGTCCCTGACCGCGGGTCTGCTGCTGTCCGCCTGCGGCAACAACGAACAACCCGCCACCGAAGCTGCCAGCCAGCCGGCCGCAGCCAGGAAAGTGGTGGTCGGCCTGGATGACAACTTCCCGCCCATGGGCTTCCGCGACGAACAGAACAAACTGGTCGGCTTCGACATCGACCTGGCCCGCGAGGCCGCCACCCGTTTGGGCGTCGATGTCGAATTCCGCCCCATCGAGTGGAGCGCCAAGGAAGCCGAACTGAACAGCGGGCGCATCGACGTGCTGTGGAACGGCCTGACCATCACCGAGGAGCGCAAGCAGCACATCGGCTTCACCTCGCCCTACATGGAAAACCACCAGGCCATCGTGGTGGCCGCCAACTCGCCGATCAACACCAAGGCCGACCTGGCCGGCAAGGTGGTCGGCGTGCAGGAAGGCAGCAGCGCCGTGCAGGCCGTGGAGAAGGAAGCCGAAATCACCGCCGCGCTGAAGGAACTGAAGAAGTTCGGCGACAACGTGACCGCACTGATGGACCTGAGCGCCGGCCGTCTGGACGCCGTGGTGCTGGATGAAGTGGTGGGCCGCTACTACATCGCCAAGCGCGCCGACGAGTACCGCGTGCTGGAAGACCACTTCGGCGCCGAGGAGTACGGCGTGGGCACCGCCAAGGAAAACACAGAGCTGCTCGCCAAGCTGGAAGAGGCGCTCAACGCCATGAAGCAGGACGGCTCCGCCGCGCGCATCTCGGAACAGTGGTTCGGCAAGAACATCGTCAAGTAAGCCGTCCCCGCCAGGCAGTACGACGGCCCACTCCAGGGTGGGCCGTTTTTTTGTTTTATCCGAGCCGCCCCCATGGATTACGTGCTTTCCCTCCTCGGCCCGTTGTGGCAGGGCACCACCGTCACGCTCAAGCTGTTCTTCATCACGCTGGCGCTGTCGGTGCCGCTCGGGCTGGTGCTGGCGCTGCTGCGCATCTCGCGCTTGCGCTCGATCAGCACGGCGGTGAACGGCTACATCTGGCTGATGCGCGGCACGCCGCTGATGCTGCAGATGCTGTTCATCTACTTCGCCCTGCCCTTCGTGCCGGTGGTCGGCATCAAGCTGCCGGATTTTCCCGCCGCCGTGGTCGCCTTCGCGCTCAACTACGCGGCCTACTTCGCGGAAATCTTCCGCGCCGGCATCCAGTCGATCAACAAGGGCCAGTACGAGGGCGCCCGGGTGCTCGGCCTCACCTACGCGCAGACCATGCGCCGCATCGTCCTGCCGCAGGTCATCAAGCGCATCCTGCCGCCGATGAGCAACGAGACCATCACCCTGGTCAAGGACACCTCGCTGATCTACGTGCTGGCGCTCAACGACCTGCTGCGCGTGGCGCGCGGCATCGTCCAGCGCGACTTCACCACCACGCCGTTCATCGTCGCCGCGGCCTTCTACCTGATCATGACCCTGGTGCTCACCTGGATCTTCCAGCGCATGGAAAAACGCTATGCCCGCTATGACGACTGATGCCGCGCCGATGATCTCCGCACGCGACCTGCACAAGCGCTTCGGCCACGTCGAAGTGCTCAAGGGCGTCTCGCTGGACATGGGCAAGGGTGACGTGATCGCCGTGATCGGCCCGTCCGGCTCCGGCAAGAGCACCTTCCTGCGCTGCCTGAACCACCTGGAGACCATCGACCGCGGACGCATCGACATCGAGGGCGAAACCCTGGTCGACACCGACGCGCAAGGCCATTGCCGCTACGTCGGCGACGCCGACATCCGCCGCATCTGCCGCAAGATGGGCATGGTGTTCCAGCAGTTCAACCTGTTCCCGCACATGACCGTGCTGCAGAACGTCATCGAGGCGCCGATCACCGTCAAGCGCCTCAGGCGCGAACAGATCCTGCCCACCGCCGAACGCCTGCTCGCCAAGGTCGGCCTGGCCGAGAAGCACGCCAGCTACCCCTCCCAGCTCTCCGGCGGGCAGAAGCAGCGCGTGGCCATCGCCCGCGCGCTGGCGATGGAGCCGGACATCATGCTGTTCGACGAACCCACCTCCGCCCTCGATCCCGAACTCACCGGCGAGGTGCTGCGCACCATGCGCCAGCTCGCCGAGGAGCACATGACCATGCTGGTGGTCACCCACGAGATGAACTTCGCCCGCGAAGTCGCCAACCGGGTGATCTTCATGGACCAGGGCGAACTCATCGAGGACGCCCCGGCCGGAGAATTCTTCGCCAACCCGTGCCACCCGCGCACGCGCGCCTTCCTGCAGAGCATGCTGTAAAATAGTACAGATGCCTAAACGAAACATCGGGAAAACCGGAGATCCAACGGACTGATGAGCGATAGCGCAAACCTCGGCCAGGCAGCACTGGCGCAACACACGCCGATGATGCACGGGTCTATGGCCCTTTAAAATCAACAATTTAAAAAACGAGTTACGCCAAAAGTTACGCTACGGCGTCATGGGAATGCCTGATGCCTTCTCGGCGATGTCGCGCAGGCCGGGCACCAGCACAAGGTCGCCGAGCACGCCCTCGACCGTCCGCTGGGCGTTGCAATGCTTGGCATAGGCCAAGAAGGACATCACCCGCTGGCGGACGTGCTCAAGATCGACCTCCCCGTGGTAGAACTGGCTCGCCAGTTCCCTGAAGTCGGCCCGCGCCCGCTTGATGTTCCTCTTGCGCGGCAGCACATGGGTGGGCCAGATGCGGTAGCCGCAAAAGTCAATGCCGCGCTGCCAGGGATGAACTGCCGTCTTCGGGTTCAGCCACAAGCCCAGCTCGCGCACCGTCTCGCCCAGGGTCTGCATGGCCTGCTGCGCGGCGGCCTTGTTCGGCAGGATGGCGATGAAGTCGTCCATGTACCGGACGTAGTGCCGCAGCCCGAGGTCGTCCTTGGCGATGTGATCGAGCCGGTTCAGCATGACGTTGGCCCCGAGCTGACTGGTCAGCGCGCCCACGGGCAGGCCCACGCCGTTCTCGTGCCCGTAGCCAGCGATGATGCGGCGCCACAGCCAGAGCACGTCCGGGTCGAAAATGACCCGCTCCACCTCGCGCATGAGCACGTCGTGGCGGATGCTGGCGAAATACTTGCTGATGTCCGCCTTCAGCACGTAGAGGTCGTCGCCGTGGTTGCGCTTGGCGACGCGCAGGAAGTGCTGCACGCGCGCCACGGCGGCCTGGGTTCCCTTACCCTCGCGGCAGGCGAACGAATCGGAAATGAACCGCCGCTCGAAGTGCGGGCCGACAACGGCCACCAGGGCGTGATGTACCACGCGATCAGCGAACGGCGGCGCCTGGATGGCGCGCAGCTTCGGCTCGCGCACGATGAACTCGCGCTGCGGGCCGGGCGTCCAGGTTTTCTCGATCATGGCCGCCTGGAGCGCGAAAAGGTTGTCTTCCAGGCTTTCGGAGAAGCGCAGCACGTCGGGTCGATACCGCTTGCTGCGGCGCGCCTCAAGATAGGCGCGGTAGATGTTGTCGAATTGGGTGATGCTCGGCCATAGGCCGCTGATGGTCTTCGGCATGGGGTTCCTGTTGGGGGTGGTCGGGCGCCACCACGTTCGCCGGCGTGCCGGGTACTTGCCGTGGCGCCCTGTTCATCTTCGACAGCATGGTCAGGACACAGGCCCCAAAGGAAATGCACTGGACGGTGGCCGCTTGAACCGCCCGCCTTCTGGCAATGTCGTTTGCGAGGCGGCCACCGATGTTGGAGTTCGAGAACTCCGCGTCGTTGTTGACGTTGAGATGGAAGGCGCCGGCGTTCTGGCCGTTGCCCCAATTGCCGCCGGAGTAAGCCTCTGCCCCATCGCTTGGGAGAGCGGCGCGCTACATGGCCTTGCCTCCCTCGTTCTTAATCCAGGCCCCTACCATGCGGCCTATCTCGTTCGTGTGCCGCATCCAGACTTCCAGCCGGTGCGTGTTGATGTAGCCCAGCCGGTGGGCCTTGCGGATGAGGCCCCGAAACACCTCGATTTCCACGTCCAGGTCGAACAGCGCGGCGGACTTCTGCCTGCGCTTCCACGCCACCACGACCTGGCGAATCACCCTGTTCATGGTGCCGCGCATCTCGGCGCACAGCAGATGCCGTTCGAGCTTGGGGAACTGGTGCAGCACCGTGTGGGTGTAGGCGTCCAATTCCTCCAATTTCGTCATCAGCGCCAGGTGGGCGTCGCTCATTGGGGCCGGCCCTCCCCGCGCGTGAAGGGGGTGCTGGCCAGCAGCTTGCGGCGCAGGCCGTAGGTTTCCGCATGGCTCGCGTGCGCTATCCACGACATGACCGATTCCCTGATCTTCGAGAGGTCGATCTTGCCGGCCGCGTACTGCCTGCGCAGGCGCTTGAGCGTGCGGGTGATGCGCGAAATCGAGCTTCTCCTGATGCGCCGGTGCGTCGTCCATATCCTGTAGCCCAGGAAATCCACGGCGCGGCCGAACCGCTCGCCGACGGGGAACACCTGGGTCTTGGCGTTCGTCTTGAGCCGCAGGCGCTCCCACAGGAACCGCTCGATCTGGGCGCGGATGCGGTGCAGGTGAGCCTTGTCGTGATGCACGATCAGGAAGTCATCCATGTAGCGCAGGTAGTTCTTCTCCCGCAGCACATGCTTCACGAACTCGTCCAGCTCGTTCAAATACACGTTGGCGAACAGTTGCGAGGTCAGGTTGCCGATGGGCAGGCCGACGGGGTGCGGGTCGCCTGGCGTGGCCGTCGAGTCGATGATGCCGTCGATCAGCTTCAGCGTGCGGCGGCACCGGATGCGCCGGCGCACCAGCGACTTCATCACGCCGTGGTCGATGCTGTAGAAGAACTTGGAGATGTCGGCCTTGAGCACATACACATGGCCGTGCTCGCGCTTCACCTTGCGAAGCATGGCCTCGGCGCGGTCGGCGCCCTTGTGGGTGCCCTTGCCCGGCCGGCAGGCATAGCTGTCGAAAATGAATCGACGCTCCCAAAGCGGTTCGATCACCGACACCAGCGAGTGCTGGAGCACGCGGTCGCGGAACGGCAGCGCGGCGACGAGGCGTTCCTTCGGCTCGCTGACAGTGAACTGGCGGTAGTGCCCCGTCTGGTACATGCCCCAGATAAGCTCGTTCTGGAGCTGAATCAGGTTGCCTTCCAGGTCTTGCTCGAACTTCTGGACTTCGCGCCTATCTCGCTTGCCACGCCGGGCGAGCATGTAGGCCGCGTGAAGGGACTCGAAACTGTAAATGTCCGGGTAGAGATTGTTGTACGTCTTCGCCATATAAACCCAAGACCCCGAAGGGCGGCGGCTGCGAACGGTCGCCCAATCGGGCTACTGGTTCGGGCCGCCTGTTCAATCTTCCGGCTTCAGGTTTCCCGTGGCCGGGGGATGCGCGTCCTTTTGAGGGTGTGCTGCCGTCAGGCCCGTGGGCCTGCCGTTCCTGACTTTCCCCAAGAGCGGGGCGGGAGCCGATGTTCGTGTTCGTGTTCGACCGAGCGTTGTTCAGGTTCAGCGCGAACACGCCCGAGATGGCGGCGTTGTTCCAGTTGCCGCCACGGATCGCCAGCCGTTTTCAACGCGCACCCCCATTGCCGTCTCCGGCAAATGCTTTGACCCAACCGCCTACCATCCGGCCGATTTCGTCGTTCAAGCGCGACCAGTGCTCATACTTCTTGAAGTCGAGGTAGCCCATGTTCTTCGCCATCCGCACCTGCGAGCGCAGCAGGTCGAGTTCGGCGTCCAAGTCCTGAAGCGTGGTCTTCTTGTGGTATCGCTTGTTGCACACCACGATCAACCGAAGCACCGCCCACATCGTGGCGCGAATCTCCGCGCCGAGGACGTGCCGCTCCATCTTGGGAAACTGCCTGACGGCCGTGTGGCCGTACTCGATCATTGCCTCGCATTTCTGCCGAATCAGTAGGTCGCTCTGGACTGGCCGCGTCACGCCTGCGCGGCCACCAGCCGCCAGTTGTTGCAGACGACCAAGCCATAGAAGCCGCACAGGCCCGCTGTGACGTGGGGCGTATAGACCCAATCCGGCGCCTGCACGCCCAGGCCGACGTAGAACGCCGCGAGAGCAACGACCTTCACGACCACCAGCGCCGGCACCACGCCAATCCAGCTCATGGCCTTCGCCATGACGGGGTTCAGCTCGCGGCCGCCGGCATCCAGCACGCGCACCGTGAGCACCGCGTCGGCGACGTTCAGCAGCACCAGGGCCGAGAACAGCACTACGAAGGGCACGCTCACGCCGAGGTGCCAGCCGAGGGCCACCAGCAGCGTCGCCGCGACGGGAAACGCCAGGTCGAGCTGGCTGTCGAGGCTCCACTTCCAGAGCTGGAACCCGGCCAGCGGGTTGAGCGTGCCGACGGTGCCGCCGGCGACGGCCAGCTTGCGCTCGAACTGCGCGTGCTCGCGGCCGAGGAAGAAGAAGACGCCAGCGGCGGCGCCAATCCACCAGTTGCCGGTGAGCACGCCCACCGCGATTTGCAGGAGCACGGCGTAGATGGCGTGCTCGAAGTTCGTTTCGTTCATCTTGGATTCCCTGAGCGGTTTTCTTGGAGAGGCCCGAGGGGTGGGCTATCGCCCACCCCATCAGATGACACGCCCCAGATTTCAGAGCACAAAAGCGGGGCGGGAGCCGATGCTCGTGTCCGCGCTCGACCGAGCGCTGGCCAGGTGCAGCGCGAACACGCCCGAGATGGCGGCGCGGCCCCAGTTGCCGCCACGGATCGCCAGCCGTTCGCCTTCCACGTTCAGGTAGAAGCCATCGCCGCCCAGGCCCGTGTTCGCCACCGGGTACAGGCCGTACTTCTTCAGCACGGTCAGCGCGGCGGCCGACACCGGCGTCGCGCCGGGGTTGGTCATACCCTCGAAGGACTGGCCCGAGGCGCGAACCAGCGTGTAGTTCGCGGTGCCCGACGTGTTGTAGCGGACGGACTTCGGCGTGGTCGGCACGTAGTCGCCGCCGGCGATGGTGCCGGTGAAGGTCGGGTTGATGAGCAGGCCGGTATCGCCGTCGATGGCCTTCCAGGCCGAGGACGTGGCGCCCAGGTCGGTGGCATTCAGCGCCGCGTCATTGTTGGCGATGACCTGGATTTCACCGGCCACCACGCGCAGGCCCGGCGACCATTCCCAGATGTTGCCGCACAGGTCAGCGATTCCGCCCACGCTGTTGTCGTGGCGCCAGCTCACCGGGCCGGAGCCGGTCAGCGTGCGGCCGCCGGTCGAGGTATCGCCGGGGGTGCCGCCATCGACGCGCCGGCCGGTTTCCCAGGTGGCATCGCTGGAGCGGCCGTAGTTGCTGTTGCCGCGCGGCATGTAGCCGTTCTTCCAGCACCACAGCGCCAGCGCCGTGAACTCGATGCTGCTGATGGCGTGCCAGCCGGGGCCGTTGGCGCGCGCCAGGTTGGCGAAGTAGTCGAAGTTCTGCGACACGGTGGGATCGACGCCCGGCAAGCTCAGGAACTCGCCGTTCTTGTTGATGCCCTGGTAGGTGCCGATGAACAGCTCGGACTTCTCGACGCCGCCGACGATGAACGCCGGATGCACACCGGAACCCAGGCCCGCGTCGATGTCTTCCAGGTTGAACTTGGGGATGACGTTCATGTACGAGGGCTGGCCGCTGGCGGTGTAAAGCACCGTGACTTTGCCGCCGGTGGCGGCCTCGACGGACGCGCGCAGGTCGTCCTTGACGAAGATGGAAGGCATGTAGGTTTCTCCTGATGAATCGGTCGGGGTGGTGCCGCGCGCTTAGGCCGTGGGCCAGAGCGTGACGACGACGGCGTTCGGGTCGAGCGGCAGCGGCTCGCGCAGCTCGGTCGGCTGTTCGTCCTCGCCTTCGGCGGGGACAGTGACCGTCTCGTAGCGGCGTGCCGGAATCTCGATTTGCGCCAGGTAGGCGCCGTTGCCGCCTTCGCTGGGGCCGCCGATGTTCTGGCGGACTTCGACCGAGACGGCGATGTCCTGCTGGCGCTCGGCGCAGTCGATGGCGACGCCGGCGACGGTGACATTGGCGCCCGACACCGAGAAGTCGGCGACGGGCTGGCCGTCCTGCTTGAGGATGATTTGCATGGTGGATTGCTCCTTTCCTAGTTGTTGAGCTTGCTGGCGCGCCAGCGCAGAACCACGTTGTCGGCCGCGCTCGCCAAACGGACGGTGAATCCATTGGTGGCGCGACTGGCAACGACGATGTGCCGGCTGTCGCAGGGCGCGCCGTCGGCGGAAACCACGTCGAAGGACAGGCCGTAGTCGTTGGCACCCAGCGTTTGCAGGACGGGCGACGCGCCGGCCGGGTTGTCGAACAGTTGCGGGAACTGCGCTTCGACGCGGCGAACGTCCGTCATCGCCACGCCGGTCAGGTTCGGGTCGGTGGCATCGGTCGAGTTCGCCGGGATGGTCAGGTTGTAGATGGTGATGGCGCCGTCGGGAACGGTCGTGCCGATGGGCGTCACCGCCAGGCGCCACAGGCCGTTCGCATCTTGGAACAGGTAGGCATACACCACCACGGAGCTGGAGCCGATGTTGCTGGGCACGGAGGCAGCATTGGTGCCATCGGACACGGGATAGGCCCGGCCGTTGGCGAAGCACACGCCGGTGACGATGTTCAGGTTGCGCGCCGCCGTGGTCGATTTCGACACCGAGCAGCCCTTGACGACACCCCGGTTCTTGATCGTGACGACGCCCTCCTGCTGGGCCTGTTCGCGCAACGCGCGCACGCCGTAGTTCGCCAGCGCGGCCTGGTCGAGCGCGAACTTCAGCGCGGCGGCCGTGGCGTTCTGCATGTCCACCGAGGTCGCGCCGATGTTCGAGTCCATCTCGGTCAGGCGGGCGGCCAGGTTGGCCTTGCCGCCACGGGCGTTGTTCAGCTCGGTTTCGCGGGCCGCCACGCGCGTTTCGTGATCGGCGAAGTTCTCGTCGATTTCCTGGTAGCGGGTGTTCCACAGCGACGGGACGGCATCCGGCTCGTTGTTGGGAATCGGGGAAATGTTGGGATGGGGCAGTGCCATTGTGGAAACTCCTTTCAGAAGCGCAGCTTGATGCTGATTTCGTAACGCTCGTCGTTCTCCTTGAACTTCGGAGCAAACGTCTTCAGGCCGACAAGCTGCCCGTTGGCGTCGATGAGGGCCGCCTCGGAGATTCCGGCGCCGACAACCTCATTGGCCTCGACCGCGCCCTTGCCAGTCACCGAATACAGGTCTTCCTGCGTGATCGCCGCGAGGGGCTTGCGCAGGATTTCGTGGTTGAGCGCGGTCGCGCTGGCGGACGGGGCTTTCGGCGTCAGGTCGGCGTTGTGCCCACCATCGCCGAAGGCCATGTAGGCGACAGGCGCGAGCTGCGCGCCGCCGGCCATGCGGGCCGCGATGCGCTGGCGGTAAGTGTTGACGACGACGGCTTCAGCCATGTCAGCCCTCCTATGAACGTGATGCCGGCCATTCTGGTTGCCAGGAACACCCCGGCTTGGCGGCTTTTTCCGAATCCAGACGGCCCACAACGGCCCGCCGGGCGGAGACGGTCAGCCCTGGGTGATGGCGGCCCGGCAGGACGGCGCGACGTGCCAGCGCCGGTAGGTGCCGCCCGCCACCGAGAAATCGCCCTTGGTCGAGTCGCGCAGGTTCCCGGTTTCCTCGTCATTCCAGGCCGTCAGGCAGTACAGAGGCGTCCAGGTCGGCCAGCGGCTCCGGCTCGTAGCCCGGCCCACCCGGCACCTTGAACACCTCCAGCTTGAACTCCGGCGCGGCCGGGCCGCCGATGCGCCAGGCGCCATCGAGGCGCAGGCGGCGCACGTCGCCCGAGGCGTATTCCACGTCGCCAGGGATGTCTGCCGCGATGGCGAAGTGCCCGATGCGCGGGTACTGGGTCATCTGCATGGCGCGCAGGCGCCGGCCGTCCAGGGGGAAGCGCCCAATGCGGTTCTCCGCGCCCAGGAACCACGTACCGTTGAGCTTGCGCGAGGTGCCCTTGAGCTTCGTGGCGGCGGGCCGCGCCAGGCGCTCGGGGATGGCCCAGGCATTCGCCGTCGAAGTCATACCCAGGGAGCCGTCGGCCAGGAAAGCCTCGTCGCGCTCGATGGCGAAACCGAAGGGCCGGCGCACGGACTTCTCGCCCACGCGCCAGCGGCCGTCCAGGCGGCGCCACGGCGCCAGGCGGGCCGTGCTGCCCAGGCGCGCCGGCGTGGCCGGGTACTTGATCTGGTGCTTGTCGTGGAACGTCGTCACCAGGCTGGCCGGCGCCGCCATCTCGATGCGCTTCTGCATGGCCGCACGGCTGCCGACGTACAGCGAGCGGCCGCCAAGCCGCCAGGTGCCGTCCAGCCGCCGGTCGGCCTCGCCCACCTTTGGCAGCCGATAGATGATCGCGCTGGCCTTGCTCTCCAGCAGGGCCGAACTCTGGATGCGGCAGCCCTTCAGGTGCCACACGGACTTGCCGCCGCGCGCCTCGCCCAGGCGGAACGACCCGAAGGGCTGCGGCAGCTTGACCAGCACGCCATCCTTGCCCAGCTTCCAGCGCACATCGGTGGAATCGCCGATCACGCGCCCGCACCAGGGGTAGCGCATCCGCGAGTTCTTCTGCATCAGCAGCTTGGACGATGCCAGGATTTCGACGTACAGGACGAAGTTCAGCCAGAAGCGGAACACCGGCAGCAGGCGCGCGGGAATCACCGAGCGGATGATGTGCATGAGGCTCGCTATCGAGCGCACATTCACACTGAAGTCCAGCACGATTTCGACCCGGCTGGTCAGGTACATCTGGTCGGTGTCGATGGGCCGGTCGGCGCGGCTCTCGTCGGCGTTCAGGATGCGCCGGCCGATGCCCCAGGTGCCGTCCAACTTCAGGCCGGGTTCGCCGATCTGGTGCAGCCACCACGAAAAGCGCGGCGTCGAGGGATAAAGGCCGGTCGGGTACGGCAGCGCCTTGTCGTGCCAGAGCTGATCGACCTGGCACAGGTTCGGGAACAGCATCTGGAGGTAGGTGCGCAGGAAGTGCAGCCCGCGCCCCTGCACGTCGCCCGACTTCCAGGCCCGGTACAGGTAGCGGGTGGCGGCTTCCTCGCGGTCGCCCTGCATCAGCACCAGGCCGTCGGCATTGACCGCCTTGCGCACCAAGTCAAAGCTGCCCAGGTGCGCCGCGCCCAGCACATTCACGTCGAAGGTGTCGGCGGCCAGGGTCGAGTCGAACAGGTCGAGAAACAACTGCTTCAGGTCGGCCTCGACCTCGTTTTCGGTGTAGCTGTTCTCCAGCGGCAGCAGGCGCGGGAGCTGGGCGTTCGAGAAATCCAGGGGCATGGCTTACCCGCCCCAGGAAGGCGTGACGATATTCACCGTCTCCACGGTGACGCTCAGGGTGTCGGTGTCCAGATAGCGCCACATCTCGGGCCGGGCCAGCAGCGAGGCCGGCTCCACGATGCCCACGGTCAGGTCGGCCTCGCCGTCGGACAAGGCTGGCACCTTCTGGCGCAGCAGCGCATAGACGCGCTGGTACAGCGGGCGCTGGCGGCCGCGCCGCGATGCCGCCGAGGACGGGCCGAACTCGGCCATCAGCGCCTCGATGATCTTCTGCTTCACGTCGGACGCCACGTAGGAGGTGGAAACCCGCGCGCTGATGGTCATGCGGATTTTCGAGCGCACGGGCGAGAAGAAGCGGACGCGGTAGCTGTCGTCGGCGGCCAGGATTGCCGCCTTGATGGACTGCTGCGTCCCGGTCAGGTCGGCGTCGGCGATCACCACCGGCGGCACCGGCACGTCCGGGTCGTCCTCGATCAGCACGTCCTCGCCGCCCTCGCTGGAGAGGCAGGCCACGAAGATCGCGTTGATGTTGTCGAAGGCCGGGCCGCGCGCCTGTTCCTCGGCCGACTCGTTCCAGACGGACAGGAATTGCAGGGTCGGGAAGTTGCGCCGCACCAGGAAGTCGAACTCGCCCAGGAACACGGCGTTGTTGTCGTACACCGACGGGTAGCGCGCCAGGTCGCGCAGCACCGACATGGGCATGGGGTTCTGGCCGGCGATCAGCAGCGCGTCCATGCGCAGCTCGATGGCGGACTCGGCCGGCGAACCCAGGTACTCGAACGAGAACGGGCTGTCGTAGGCCGGGCTGACCTCGCCCGAGGTGTAGAACACCGTCAGGGTGATTTCCGCGCCGTCCTTGGGCTGCACGCCCACCACGCCGTCGAAGCCGAACCGGATGTAGGTTCGCTGGCGGTCGTCCGCCTCGACGTGGAACACGCGCTCATCGGGCGCCGTGTTCACGTAGCGGTCGCGGTACTCGAAGGCGCCATCCACGTCGCTGACGGCGATGGCGCACAGGTAGGAGTCGTCCTCGGGCGCCGGAACCTCGATGGCGTAGAACGGCTCGGTGCCGCTCACGGTATGCGTGATGGTGCTGGAGCGCACCTGGCTGGCCTCGAACGTGGCCTCGCCGCCGGCGGGCACGGCAGCCGGCGTCTCGACGCGCCACAGCAGGCCCGACGAATCCAGCAGCGTGCGGCCGGACTCCACCGTGAAGGCGCTGGAGCTGGTGTTGATGGCCCGCACGCGCACACGCGCGGACTTGCCCTTGCGCACGATGCCGCGCATGGCGGCATCCGCCAGCACGGTCGCGTCGCGGGTCTTCTCGAACGGCTCCGCGTGAGCCGCATCCACCTGCGCCGAGAACATCGCCAGCATGGTTGCCATCGCGTCCAGGTGCTGCATGATGCGCGGGTCGCCCGCCTGGTACAGAGGGGCGATGGTCGGGTAGGAAGCAATCGAATCGCGGATGGCCCGCTGGTAATCGGCCTTGGTCAGCACGTCATCCCCCCGTCACTTCGATGGTCTGGCCGGCGACTTCCACGATCAGGTCAAGGCGGTCAGGCAGCGAGGGAACGCCGTAGAGGTTCAGCGAGCCGGTCGGCAGGGCCTGAAGCACAGGCACGTCGCCGCGCATCTTGCGCAGGAACGAATCGGGCGCACCGTCGGCGTGCGGGCGCTGGAGCAAGGATTTCGTGTCCTGCCCATAGTCCGAGCCGAGGTAGCCCCCCACCGGCGTATTGAGCCAGTGGCGCACCATGCCTTGAATGTCGTTTCCAGTGATCGTCGCCATGCCAGAAATCATGACGCTCAAGGAACGACAGGCAACGGCCCGTTTTCCGATGGTTTCGGGAACCTTCGTGCGGCCTTTTCGGAAACCTTCAGGGCCGGCACGCCCGCTACGCGCCCCCCAAGCCTCCCGTGGCAATGTGCGCGATACCCCGCTCGCGCAGGTCTTGGCCCACCTCGGACGGCTGCGCCACGACGGCAACGGGCTTGCGCGCATCGGCCCCGGCCATCGGCACGGCCACGGGCGGCGCGTCGGCGATGGGGGGCACCACGGGCGCCGCCGGCACGGTCGGTACGCTCACGGCGGCCACCACGGGCGCGGCCGGCGCCACGATGCCAACCGGGGCGGCCGGCGCGGAAACCTGGGCCAGCGCCGGCGCGGCGGGCGCGGTGACACCCTCCGGCGCGGCAGCAGCGCGCGGCGGTGCCGGCTGCTGGGCACTGGCCGGGTTCTGCGGCGTGGCCTGGACCACAGCCTGCACGCTCGGCGAACCCTCCGGAGCGCCGGGCTGCGCGGGTGCGCCGCCGACAACCGGCGCGGTCTGCTCGCCAGCCAGAGCAAGCAGGCGCTCCTTCTCGGCCACGGCGCGCTTGGCCGTGCCGGCGCGGACTGCTGCCGACGAGCTGGCAAAGAGCTTGTCGTTGTTGGCGATCTTGTAGTCTTGAACCGCCGCCACAATGTCCTGGTCGCTCATCGTGGCAACGTCACGTCCGGCCAGAGCCTTCTGGAACATACCGATGGCGCCGGTTCCCCGCTTCGCGTTCCCTGCCCCGAACTGCACGGACGACGACCAGATGGCATCCTGCACGGCGGCGCCGCGCTGCGACAGGTCAATGCCAGCATCCTTCAGGCCCGACATGGCCGGGTCGTAGTGCGACGCCTGGATGAACGAGTGCTGCGCGTCACCGAACGACGGGTCGCTGTTCGCCAGCGCCTTCCATTTCGCATCGAACTCCGGCGTGCCCGGCTTGAGTCCGGCGAACTGCTCGCCGTACTTGCTCGACGAGAGGAACTTCTGGAGCGTGCCGGCCGCCGAGGAAAGCTGATAGGTGCCATAGGAGGCACCACCAAAGTCCCCCTTGCCGCTGGAAACCGTGCCAGCTCCACCCTTGCCGGACTCGAACACCTTGCTCGTTTGGCCCAGCACCCAGTTTCCGGCCGCCTTCGCACCTTCCCATGCCTTGACCGCGCCGCGCCCGACGGTCGTGTTCTCGGCCGCCCAGCTCGCGCCGCGCCCGACAGCATCGGCAGCCTGCGCGCCAAGCTCTACGGCCTTGTCCTTGATTTCTATTGCCTTATCGACGACGACCCGGCCGGCCCCGACTACGGCATCACCTGCGGTAGTCGCTGCGTCGCTCACGTAAGACCACGCCTGCGAAGCGCCGCCCTTGATGTCGATGCCCGTCTTGTCCTTGATGAAGTCGTTGGCACTGTCAGCCTGCACGCCAGCCCATTCCGCCACCTGGTTGCCGGCGTCCTTCACCGACTGCCAGCCAGCCTCCAGCTTTGCGAGCGCGCCATCCCAAGCCGACTTCAGGGAATCCGTCATGTCCGCCCAGCCGGATTTCACCGATTCCCAGACACCCAGGGCCGCACCCTTGACTTCCTGCCATCCGTCTTTGACGAAGGCCACAGCGGTATCCCAAGCCGCCGCGATCTTTCCGGGGATGTCGGCGTCGCGCAGGTCGGACACCCAGCCTCCCACAGTCGTCCCGATGATCTGGCCGGCCTGGTCGCCGAAGAACAGGCCCGCCGCGCCGCCGATGGCGCCACCAATGGCCGCGCCCACCGGGCCGGCGAAGGCCCCCACCATCGCGCCGAGCTTCGCGCCGGCGAACATGCCGCCCATCGTCCCGGCTAGGCCGCCCACCGCCTTCCCGGTGCGCTGGTCTTTCTCGCGCCGGGTCAGGGTGTCGTCCGTCTCCGAGTCGTAGATGTCGGTAGCCGCCCCGATGCCGCCCAGCAGCGCGCCGATGATCGGAATGCGGCGCAGCGCGCCACGGCCCAGGCCCAGCAGGCCGCGCCCAGCGCCGGCGGCCATCCGGCCAGCCCCGGCCAGCAACCCACCGCCGCGCGCGAGCAGCCCGCCAGCGCCGGCAGCCAGCGCACCGACGCCCGGAATCCGCTTCAGCAGGCCACCCAGCATTCCAAGCAGCCCGCCGAACAGGCCGCCACCGCCGCCGGCCTCGGCAACGGGCTTTTCCTCGATGGCCTTCAACCGCTTGGCGGCTACCTTGTTGAACAGGCCCTCGTCCTTCCTGAAGCCGGTCAGCGAGCCGTAGATGCGGCGCAGCCAGCCTTCCTGCTTCTTCTGGCTGTCGCCGCCGGTCAGCAGCTCGTAGCCCCGCGCCATCGGCTGGGCCACCTCGTTGAACGCCTTGACCGTCGGGTCGGCTTCCTCCAGGCCGGCGCCCGACTCCTTGAACGCGCCCACGATGCGGTCGCCCAGGGAGCGCAGCGCACTTTCGTCCTGGCCGTCGCGGTCGCCATCGGCCGGGCCGCCGGCTTCAGCACCGCGCCCGCCGCCGGCGGCAGGCCGGGCAGCAGCAGCGCCGCGCACGAACCGGCCCCGGCTGTCGCGGCCCATCGGCTGCGCCGGCGCGCGCGTGA
>NZ_SSOC01000001.1 GCF_004801295.1 Pseudothauera nasutitermitis | reverse complement strand
GCCACGGCGCGGGTGACGGCGGCGGCGCTCTCGGTGTCGCGGCGGGCGGCAATGCCGCCGGCGCCGCCGGTCTGCGGCACGGCAGGCGCGCTCAGCAGCACCGGAATCTGGCGCTCGCGTCGCGCGGCCTGGGCCGGCTGCCCGGTCAGGGCTTGGCGGGCGGGGACGGCCTGCGGGTTCTGCGGTGCGCGCGAGGTGTCGGCGCCCTGGCGCGCGTCCCGCGCCATCGGCTGGGCCACCTCGTTGAACGCCTTGACCGTCGGGTCGGCTTCCTCCAGGCCGGCGCCCCGGCCGGGCGTCGCGGGCACGCTGGCGCGCGCCTCGGGCGCGGCCCGGTTCAGCGCGCTTTCGATGCCGAGTACCGCTTGGCGAATCGCGCGCACGTCGTCGCGGATGGCGGCCCAGTCGGCAACCGCCTTGCTCAGGTCGATGGGGTCGCCTACCAGGAACCCCTGTGCGTCATGTTTCAGCGCCATCAGGGCCTCATGAAGGTGTCGAGCTGCGAGAACGTCATCTGCACCTCTTGCAAACCGTCCTCTCGGCGGGAAAGGCTCACGTCGAGATTGACCGGGCGGAACAGGCCGATGTCCTCGTATCCGCCCCGGTTGCTCTCTGCCGTGATGAACGAATGCACCACGCGGATGGTGATGGCGAAGCTGTCGGGCACGCCGACGGTGCCATCGCGCGGCGTGGCGGCGCCGTGGTGCGCGGCAAACCACTTCTTCAGGGAGCCGGCCTGGTCGTCCAGCGTCGTCATGCGCAGCTCGACCGGCTCCGCTCCCTGCACCGCGTCGATCACCGCGCCGCCGACGCGGTGCTTGTCCCCGGCGACGATGAAGGGCGCGTACTCGACCTCGGTGGCGAACAGGTTGAAGCGGTCGGGCATGTTCATGCCCCCGCCGCCCAGCCGGCTCGTCACCTCCAGCAGCCAGAGGTTTTTCTTGGCGAGGCGTTCGTCGCGCACCTGGTCGTAGATGCGCTTGGCCTCGCTCGGGCTGATGCCGCCCAGCAGCGGCGTGGCTGCGCCCCAGTACGCCACCTGCGAGGCGACGCCGCCACCGAAGCCGGGCAGCAGCTCGTTGAGCAGGCCGGAATCCAGCACGCGCAGGCCCGCCGAGTTCCAATCCCCGTTCATGAGATCGCCCACGGCGCCCGCGCCCACGTTGATCGCGCGCTGCGCCTGGATGGGGATGTGCTTGTTCACGGCGTTCATGCCGGCATTGACGGCCGCGCTCTTGCCCATGCCCACCACGGTCTGGGCCAGCTTGCCGCCGCCCAGGGCCTGGGTGGCCGAGTCCGTCACGCCGCCCAGGGCCGCATTCAGCCCCGAGCGGATGGAACCCAGCAGCCCGCTACTTGACAGGCTTTCGGCGATGTTGTTGTAGAGGCTCATACGCGATCCAGCCCGCCGCCGTTTCCACCACCGCCGAAGCCACCACCGCCACCGAAGCCGCCGCTATCGTCCTGCGGCTTGGCATCGACGATGGCCGCGTACAGCTTCGCCTGGTCTTCGTCCAGCATCATCGTCTTGACGAGGAACTCGGTCATGATGTCCTTGCTGGCGCCCATCTCCTTGAGCATTTGCATGGCCTGCACCAGCAGCATCCCGCCGTTCATCGAATCGGCGCGCGTGCGCTGCTTCTCCGCCTCCAGGGCGGAAATCGACCCGAAGAAGTTGATTTCCCAGGGGCGCTCCTTGACGTTGAACACGATGCCGTAGCGGCGGTAGGTGTGGATGTCGATGACGTGGTTGAAGAACTCGGCCAGGGCCACGCGGATGACGCGCGCGCGCTCGGCGGCCTGCGCCGACACGCGGAAGAACCCGCCTTCGCCCAGGCCGCCCGAGAGCTGATCGGCGAAACCCAGCATGGAAAGATCAACGCCCAGCGCGCCGGACAGCAGCCGGGCGTGCAGCAGCACGTCCTCAATGCTGATGGTCGCGGCCCGGCCGGTCTGGCCGCCGTTGCCGGGGCCGATGTTGGTCAGTTGCTTCTCGTTGAAGACCGGGATGATGTGCCGGATGCGCTCCATGATCGGGCGCCCGCGCTTGACGGCCTGTTCGGCGTAGGTCTTCGACGCCAGCAGCATCCCCTTGACCGACTCGACGAACCGCTCCTGCTGTTCCAGCGTCATCGACTCCAGATTGACGGCCACCATCTGCTCGTCGATGGAGTCCATCCACCGCTGGCCCACCAGGCCCAGCAGCGAGGCGGTCAGGTTGTCGTAGGGTTCCTCTGCGTTGTAGAGCAGCGAACCGCCCACCATGCTGGGCATGATCGGCAGGTTGTCGATGTCGTTTTCGGTGATCGCACCCTTCAAGGACTTCTCGACCACGCCGAACTGCGGAATCCATTGCGTGCGCGGCATCTTCAGCCGGGCGAGCTGCGACACGTCCAGGCGCTCGAAGTTGCGCTCCCCGAGGGAGACGGCAAACCCGATCGTGCGGCTGCCGCGCTCGAAGGGCTGCACCAGTTGCGGGCGCACCATCTCGTCGGAGTGAAGATCGACCACGCCGCGCGCGTCGGTGTAGATACGCGCGTAGGAGTCGCCGTAGGCGGCGCCGGTGTAGGCCATCTGGAACGCCACGCGGTTGAACAGCGGCGCCAGGTCGGAGCCGATTTCATCGGCGATGGCCGCGAGGCGCTTGTCCTTCTTCGCCTCGGCCGTTTTTTCAACGAACACCAGGTCGCCGCTGGTTTCGTGTCCGCCCAGAGCCGAAGTCACCAGAAGCTGGAGCGCGCTGGAGATGATCGGGTCGCCCTCCATCCGCATCCACTTCTCGTAGATGATCTGGCGCGAGCGCGCGCCCCGGCTGCCGGAACCCAGCAGCGAAGCAACGGTCGTGGTGCCGGCACCGTACAGGTAGGTGTCGGACTGGTCGATTTCCTTGACCGGCGCGACGTGCGTGGAAGCCCATCGCTTGCGGGACAAGCCGAATCGGGCCAGGAAGCCTGGCTTGGTCGGAGCGGGGATGTTGGGAGTGTCGGCCATACGGGAAGGGTAGGCTTCCCGATATGGCCCCCTCTGGGCAGTTTTCCGCTATGGGGCGCGCCCGCGCTACGCGGCCGGAAACTCCATGTCAGCGTCGTACAGCACCCAGAAGTCCGGGCTGGCCGCGTCCAGCAGGAACTGGTTGGTGTAGATCATGTTCGCCTTCAGGTACGCCGTGCGGAACTCGTCGGCCATGATGAGGGTTTCCACGTCGCCCTCGCCCCGGTACGCCTTCTTCACCAGCGGGTCGGTCTGGCTGCCCAGGCTGTATCCGCCGGCGATCATGGCGTCCTTCAGCGCCCACCAGTACGGGCCGTAGTCGCGGTAGCGGCGCGGGTCTTTGCCCAGCCGCTCGGCCACCACGCCCAGGCCGAAGGCCAGCAGGTTCGAGAACCCCCGGTTGGCGCGCAGCGCGGCCGCGCGCTCGGACACCAGGGCCTTGATGGCGTCCTTGTCGAACTTGTATTCGGTGTAGGCCATGTTTCCTTCCTTACAGGGAGCGGGTCGCGGCGGTCAGTTCGAGCTGATCGCCCGCTTGGGGGTAGTTGGCGATGAGGTAGTCCCAGGTGGAACGGTACACGTTCCACGCCAGGGCATCCCCGTCCCATTTGTATTTGCCGAAGCCAGCCATGTTCGCGCACCGCTTGATGGTTTCCTTCCACACCTTGGTGTTGCCCCGGATACCCACCACATCGGACGGCGAAGGCCCGGCCGGCCGGTCATCACCGGCCACGGCCTGGCGCACGGCGGCGGAGATGGCCGCCTTGAAGCCATACGGCAGGTAGTCGCTCGCCGGGTCTTTGTCCTGCCAATCGAACCACGGCGCGGCCGCGCGCATGAACGCGGAAGCCTGTTCCATCACATCCGGCTCAGTGCTGCCGGTCAGCGCAGCCTTCAGGTCGTCCAGCGAGACGGTCTTTTCGATCTGCTTCTGCACCCAGAGGTCGAAGTCGTCGAGGTCGGCCACGGTCAGCTTCAGGCCGTTGGCCGTGGCGAACTCTCGCAGGGCGTCATGCCGAGCGGTGGAATCCTCGTTGCTGGCGCGGCGCGTCACCGGCGTGTCGCTGGGCACCACGAACTTCCCGTCGTCGAACGACCGGATGACGGCCTTCTGGGCGTCGAAGATGCGGCGCATCGCCTCGGACTTATCCGCGTCAGCAGGCGAGACGACGAAGGGGAAATACGGCTGCGGCAGCCGGTAATCGTGGGCGCTGTAGGCGGCCAGGGCCTCCACCTTGCGGCGCTGCGCCACCTCGGGCACCACCGTGTTGAAGCCGTTTTCGACCGTGCCGGCGGCGTTGATGGTGTCCTCGATCTGGGCCGCATCCGTCAGGCAGGCGTCGTAACCAGCCGTGCCCAGGTAGAACCACTCGCCAGCCATGACGGCGGCGGTGTTTGCGGCCAGCGGCGATCCGTCGAGGCTGCGGCCGAAGGCGCCGGGCCGGCCGCTTTCCAGCTTCAGCACGGCCAGGCCGCCAGGCACGCGCACGAAGGTGCCGTTGATGAGCGGCTTGCCGTTGTAGATGATGCCCTCGCCGCGCGCGATGGCGTCGGCCACGCCGGCCGGGTAGCCGCCGGACTCCCCCGCCTGGCGCGCGAACGCGGTCTTGGCCTCGTCGATCATGGACTGGGCCATATCCACCTCGGCCTGCCACTCATTGCCGATGGGGCCGCCCTCGATGACATGAAGTCCGAAGGACGGATACGACCGGCCCAGCAGCATGGATTCCAGGTCATCGTCCTTCTGCTTCTTGCCCCCGCGCACGGCCGCAAAGAAGCTGTCCAGGGTTGCCGGTTCCGAGGTGGAACCGCCGGCGCGCCATTCCGTGCGGAACAGGGTAGCGGACTGCTCGATCTGCCGGCGCAGGCCGCCGACGCTCGCCATCAGCTCGGCCAGCAGGCTTTCGTTCTTGGCGACGGCGGTGGCCGTGGCCTTCGGGTTGCTGATGCGGTCGCGCAGCTTCTCGGCCTGCTTCTCCAGGCCCCACAGGCCGATGATCTTGCGGATGACGAAACTGGCCGCCGTCTGGTTGTCGTTCAGGAAGGCGTTTTGCTTGCGAATCGTGTCCAGGTTAATCATCTGCCGGTCGCGGTTGCTTGACGCGCGCGAGGCGGCCTCCTTGGCGGCGATGGTTTCCTGCATCCGGCGCATGGCGTCGGCGTCGCCCACCACGTCGATCAGGGCTTCCATCTGCTCCTTGGACAGCCCGCCGGTGACGGCCACGCTGTCGGAGCCATTCACATCCATGACCTGCCCAATCCAATCGGCCTTCTTGTTCACCATCGCCCGTTTGCTGGTGTCGAAAGTGCCGTCGGCGTCGTAGTAGTAGAGGCTCACGCGCGCGGTCAGGTTGCCCTGGCGCACGCCGCGCCCGTTGCGCTGCTCCAGGCTGTCCGGCGTCCAGCCGATGGTCAGGTGGTGGATAGCCTGGGTTCCCTTCTGGAGGTTTATGCCCACCTCGGCCTTCTCGTTGGCGATGACGGTCTGGTACTTGTTGTCCTCGCCGGCACCGTTGAATCCGTCCTGCACGGACAGGATTTCGTCGGGCGTGTTGTTGGTGCGGCCGGTGATGATGGCGATGGCGGCCGCCGGCACGCCGGCGCGGCGCGTCAGCAGGCGCTTGATCTTGTTGTGCAGCGGCAGGATGTCGCAGAACACGATCTGCTTGACGATGGGCGAACGCTGGCCGCCGGCGTCGATGCCGCGCGGGCTGGCCTGCTCGTGCTGGAAGTTTTCGAGCATGGCCGCCAGCTTCGGCGGCACGGACACGTCCAGGTCAAGCCCCAGTTTCTCCGCGATGGCCTCGAACGCGCTCTGCACATCCGGGTCGATGGTGTCGATCACCACGCGGCCGCCGTCGATGGCCTTGGCGCGCACCTCGATCTTCAGCAGCTCGGTTTCGTTGCCGCCGGAGTCCTTCACTGTCTTGTGGCCGACAATGGCCTTCTCGTCCGTCATCGGGCCGGGCCGGGGCCGTTCCTCCACGAACTTCCGGGCGTTGAACTGCTCGATGGCCGCCTTGGCCTTGTCGGCCTGGCTCGGGAGGTAGCTGTAGAAGGTGGCGCGCTGGTCAAGTTCCGGGTCGGCGATCAGCAGCGTCATCTTGTTGATGAGGTTGAACGGGTGCCCGATGAGGTTCAGTTCCTCGCCGAAGTGCTGCGCCACCTGTGCGTAGGCGTCGGGGTCGCCCCGGTTCGGGGACTTCTCCGAAATCTCGTCGATGGCGTAGCGGAACGCGCTCTTGTAGAGCTTCAGGCGCTCCACCACGTCGGTCGGCAGCGTCACCGGCGCGGCCTTTTCCTCGCGGTCGGGCACCACGATCTGTTCGCCCACGTCCTCGGCGCTCTTGATCGTCGCCACCTCGCCGATGGCCTTGCGCAGCACGCCGACGTTGTTCAGGCCCACGAAGACATCCGTGGTGCGCGCCACGCCGTCCATCGTCACGTCGTCCTGGTTCTCCTTGGCGCACATCATCTCCATGAAGTCGTCGGCGCCACGGATGCCCAGGCAAACGTCGTTCACGCGCTCGTGGCCGACGGCCAGCGACAGCATCGCGTAAATCTCCAGCGGGCTGTTGGTGATGGGCGTTGCGGTCAGCACCATCACGCCGTCCTTCAGGTCGGACTTGCCACGGATGAACCACGCCTTGGCCTGGGCGTCGATGCCGCGCCGCGAGGCCGGCGACAGGGACAGGAACTTGGCGCCCTTGAAATCCACCGTCTGGGCGGAGTTCTTGAAGACGTGGCCCTCGTCGAAGACGATGCTATCGACGCCCATATCCTCCAGGTACGGCGCGCCGCCGCGCTTGTCGGACAGCACCGACAGCAGGCCAGCCTGCTTGCTCTTGGCCCGCTCGTCTTCCTTCTTGTCCATGCTCTCGGCAAAGCTGGCGTCAGCCTGGCGCATGAACGCCTCGTAGGCGCTGATGGTGTCGTCGCGCAGGCGGATGCGCTCGAAGGCTTCCAGCGTCATGAAGACCTTGCTGTGCCGGTTCTCCATGACGGCCGTGAGGTCGGCGTCGAAGTTGCTGGAGCTGATGGTGGCCTTGCCGTCCTTGCCCACGCGCAGGCCAACGAACAGGCAGTCGTCGGTGCTCGCGTAGGCGCGGGATGCCTCCTTGCGCCAGTTCGACAGCACCGAGTTGGGCACCACGAAGAAGGTCTTGGACTTGACGCCGATGCTCTGGGCGTACTGGGTGGCCGCCAGGGCCGTGAAGGTCTTGCCCAGGCCCACGCCGAAGCCATTGATGCCGCCGAACTCGCGGCTGGTCTTGCGCACGTAGGAGTTCTGATAGCCGTGCAGCGTCAGCCCGTCGTTCATGCCGGGGATGGGCATGGGCGCCTCGTCCTCGACCTGGCGGAAGCGCAGCTTCTCGGGGTCGGCCGCCACGGCCTCCAGGCGCGCCACGATGGGGCGGTTGCCGCGCACCCAGCCATTGAACTGCTCGTTGGCGGTATTCACCATCCGGCGCAGCTCTTGCAGGGCCTTGGCGTCGTCCATGCCCAGCTTCACCCCGCCCAGGGTGATTGTGCCGTTCTTCAGGTAGTCGCCGATGCGGTTCAGCAGCTTCTCGCGGTCGGTCAGGCTGCTGCCCGGCACGTCGATGTCCACGCGCTTCTCGCCCGTGCGCTCGTCGTAGATGACGGCGGCGGACGGATGGACGAAGCGGCGCAGGAACTCGGCCTTTTCCTCCAGGGTGACGTGCGGGCTGAACAGGTTGAAGGTCAGCTTCGACACATCCACCTTGTCGATGCGCGCGCCGGCGTCGAGTTTCTGGCGCAGCAGCTTGGCCCGGATGCCGTCGCTGGCCGCGCTGGCGATGTCGGCGTCCGCCCGCCGCAGGAACTCGGCGTAGTTGCCCACGTAGTAGTCGTCGGCGCGCGTGACGCTCTTGCCATCCGGCGACAGGCACCAGGCCGGGTCGGCGTAGGGGTCGAAGTCCTCGCCATAGATGCCCCTGGCGTCCTCCAGGCTCACCCATGCGGATTTCGTCTTGTAGCGCAGGCCCTCGAAACTGGCGTCGGCCGTGATTTCGACAGTCGGGGCCTGCTGCTGCACGTCGCCGCGCCAGACAGCGGAAAGCCCCGTCTTCTTCTGGTAGTGGTTGCCGATCAGCACCAGTCCATCACGCAGCTTGCCCCCGAGCGCCGCCGGCCGCTTCTTCGCCGTGGTGGAGACGCGCTGCATGGCGTCGGTGAGCGCCGGGTATTCCTCGGCGAAGTTCACGCCGGTTTCCTCGCCCAGGCGCTCGTTCAGCACCTGCGCGGCCGCCATGCCGACGATGCCGGCGTTCCAGAACTGGCCGCGCTCGCCGTCGTCCTTCAGGCGCCGGATTTCGGCCATTGCGCCGCGCAGCCAGTCGGGGATGTCCAGCGACTGGGAGGTTTCGATCATGTAATCGACGCACCGCTCCGCGTCCGCCCACTGGATGCGCCCCTCGAAGGCCGCGTAGGGCGTCGTCAGTCGGCCCACCAGCTCGGCCATGCTGGCGCTGTCCTCGCTGCGCGCCATCGGCACCCAGCGGCCTTCCTGCATTTGCAGGGTCTGGCCGGCCTGGGTAATGGTGTCGCCGTCTCGGTAGCTGATGGGCGTGGTTTCGACCGTGCCCAGCATGTCCCAATCCACGCGCGAGCCGGGGAACTTCTTCAGCATCCGCGCGATTTCGGCGATGGGCTGGCTGGTCGTCACGCGATCAACGTCGCGGAACTTGTTCGGGTCTTTCGGCACGAACTCGCCCAGGATGAACCGCTTGCCTTCGCCGTCGAAGTAGCGCCCTTCGATGAAGGGCTGCCATTGCACATTGGCGTCGATCAGGGCCTTGGGCGACTGCTCGCGCAGCTCGGCGATCTTGTCCAGCGCCTCCCGTCCATACTTGCGGAAGGCGATCACGTCGGTCATGGTGTCCGCGCTGGCCGTGCCGAACACGGAGTTCGGCAGGCGGTACGCGCCCAGGAACTCGGCCACGTAGCTGGCCTTCACGCGCAGTTCTTCCTCCTTGCCACCCTTGCCGGAGACGCAGCGCGGCGGCGTGATGAACACGGCCAGGCCGCCCGGTTTCAGCTTCTCCAGCGTGCGCAGGATGAAGTAGTTTTGCAGCGGCTCCTTCTGGTAGCGCCCGTCCAGCAGTTGGTTGCCACCGCGATCTGCGACACCGCCGAACGGCACGTTGGTGACGACGGCATCGTATTGCTCGTCGGGCGTGGCGGCGGCCACACGCTCGAAGGGCGCCACGGTGGCGGTGTAGCCGGGGCCGGCATTCACCAGGCCATTGATGCGGCCCGAAGTTTCGTTCAGCTCCACGGCGTCGATGGCGGCGTTCAGCGGCGCGGTGGCGCCGAAGATGCCGACGCCAGCGCACGGGTCGAGCACCTTCCCGCCGGCGAAGCCCAGCTCGGACATCAAGTCCCAGACACCCTCGGCGATGGGCTTGGGGGTGTAATACTCGTAGGCGCTGCCCTTCTTGCCGTCGGCCCCGATCAGCGCGCCGCCGGTGCCGGAATACTTCGCCAGCGCCAGCTTTTCCTCGGGGGTCAGCCGGGCCGGATCGACCTCGCCGGCGTCGATGCGCTTCAGCAGCGCCATCGCGGCGGCGTTGTCCTTCTTGCGCTGTGCCGGCTTGCGGTTCGGGTCGAACTCGTAATACTGCGCGGTCTGGTTGCGCGGGGCCGCCGGCTCGTCGTCGCCCGAGGGCGGCTCGGGCATCGTCGCCACCGGCACCGGGTTCGGGCTGGCCGCCGGCGGGGCCGCCTTCGGCTGCGAGGCAGCGCCCAGCGCGACGCGAATCTGGTTCGCGCGCGCCACCAGCTTCAGCCGCTTGACGGCAGCCAACGGGCCTTCGCCCGCGTCCTTCAGCCCGGCCTTGATGCGGGCCAGCTCGCCCACCAGCTTCAGGCGGGCGAGCGCGCCGCCGGCGGCCACGTCGTCGAGGGAGATACGGTTCTGCATGATCTTCCCTTTCTTACGCAAGGCTGGAGGTGGCGGCCATCATGGCGGCCTGGTAGGCGGCCACGGCCTGCTCGAACAGGGCCACCAGTTCGGCATCGCCCTGGTTGCGCGTGTAGGCGGCCTCCAGGTCGTCGGCCAGCTCGGGCGCCAGGATGTCGGCCACCGTGCCGTCGATGACGGACTGGAACAGGGCGCGGTCGGCGTCCTTCTGCGGGTCGGCTTGGCCGTCGCCGGCGCCGCGCTTGGCGGCCTCTGCATCCGCCAGGGCGATAGCTGCGCCAACATCGGCCGTCCGGCCAATCTCGGTCGCCGCTCCCGTGATGCCGCCACTGAAGCCCACGGTCAGGCGCACGATGAACCCGTCTTCAGTCACCCGGACGTTGAACTGGAGCTTCTTGTCGCCGGCCTGCACCGCGCGCACGTAGTCGTTGTTCAGCACGCGACGGAAGCCAGCCGCGATCAGCTCGGGCACGTCCGGCGGGGTATCGGGCGGCGCAGCCGTCGGCGCGGCGGACTGCGGCACCAGCGTGGTTTGCCCCTCCAGGCCAGCAAGAACGGCCTCCACCAGCGGCTCGCCAAGCTGGGCCTCGACCTTCGCGCGCAACTCGTCGGACAGGATGACCTCATCGCCATCCACGGGGAACATGAAGTAAGGCAGGCCGCCCTTGACGTTCAGCCGCGCCAGTTCGCGCGACTGCACGGCAGCCAGGGCAGCGGCTACCAGGTCGGCATCGTCGCCACCGGCACCGGGTTCGGGCTGGCCGCCGGCGGGGCCGCCTTCGGCTGCCGCCGCCTCGGTTTGCGCCTTGACGGCATCGGCGATGGACTGGCCGTCGGCGGCCGTGGTCGCGGTGGAGACGTTCGGGTTAATCATGACGTGCTCGCTTCCGACATTCACCCAGCCGTGGGGCGAAATCTCGACCTTCAGGCTCTTGCCGCCGTAGGCGATGCTGGTGTTGATGACCAGGTTTGCATCCACCTCGGCGTCCTGCACGGCCACCCCGAGAAGCGAGGCGGCCTGCTTCACAGCCAGATACCCGGCGTCGCGCTTGTAGATTCCGGGCGCGTCCGGGTCGCTGCCAGCGTAGGGAACGGCCGGCGCAGGCGCGGCGGCGTCGCGCATGGAGAACAGCGCATCGACCATGAGCACCGCGTCGTCGTCCGAATACATCGCCCGCGTGCCCGACGGGAACACCACGCGCTCGTCGCCGGTGGCGCCGACATACACCATCGCCTTGCCGTCGTCGGCAATGTCGATGCGGCCGATGGCCTCGCCGGCCAGCTTGATCGTGCCGACGTGCTCGGTGCCATCCAGGGACGGCACCGCATCCAGGGCCTGCTGCTGGCCCAGGAACGACCGCAGCGACGCCAGCAGAGCCTTGACGGGCGGTTCGTTGGCGCTGTCCAGCGCGACGGCCTCGGCCTCGAACGTGCCGCCGATGTCTTCCTCGCTGGGCGCGTAGTCGGCCTCGGTCAGCGTGGAAATGGCTTCGCGGATGCTCTTGGCCGTCTCCGTTTCGAGGTCGGCCTGCAAGATGTCGCCCTCGGCTCGGTTGATCGGGGCATTGTTCTCGACCACCGCCAGACTGGCCTCCAGCGAGGCAACAGCATGGCCGGCGTCGTCCAGAGCGGCCAGCGCCTTGCCCCATTCGACGGTCGCGCCGTGGCGCTTCGCCGCCTCATCCATCGCCTTCGCGGTGACGAAGGGCGAGTAGTCGGCCTTGTCCAGGGATTCGTGCAGCCACAGCTTGAAGCTGTCGGTCGCGCTCTCGAACTTGTAGGCCGCATCGACGGCCGCGATCTGCTCGGTGCCGCCCTGGGCTTCGGCGGCTTCGGGCTCGACCGCGCCCACCAGTTCCAGGGCCTGGCGCAGGCTGCCGAAGGCGATGGCAGACTTCAGGAAGTTGGTGAAGGTGCGGTTGTTCACGAACACCAGGTCAGTGCCCTTTTCCAGGCCATAGACCGTTGCCGCGCCGCGCTTGAATGAACCCACCGTGTCGTAACCTCCGGCCACCTGACCCAGCAGGTACTGCTGGCCGTCCGAAACGACCCCGGTGCCGTTGTTGCGCACGTTCATGGCCTTCAGGGCATCCCAGGACTCCTTGACTTTGCGCTCGCGCTCGCGCGCCAGCCAGGCCGCGTCCTTGGCGGCCTCCAGCTCGGCGCGCTTCTCCGGGGTGATGCCTGCCCACTCGTCGATCTGCCGGCCGCGCTCGCGCTGGGTCTTCGCCAGCTTCACGCCGGTGGCGCGCTCGAACACCTCCATGCTGGCCTTGTTGCTGTCGCTGCCTACGCCGGCCAGGATTTCGCGCAGGCCGTCGGCGTCCTTGGCCTCGACCTGCTGCGCGACACGGGCCACCCAGCCCTCGCCGCGCTGGCCGATGTCGATACCGTGCTTGCGGAACACGGCGCGCGCCACATCCGCCAGCGGGGCGCCCTCGGGCAGCGCCGCCAGCTCGGCCTTGCCGGCCTCGATCAGCTTTTCCTTGGCGACGGCCTGAATCTTGTCCGTGGCCGCGCGATAGGCGTCCATCGCGTCGCCCTGGGCCTTGAATCCGGGGCTGTCGGTGACGCTCGCCAGGCGGTCGTCCCAGGACTTGATGCCAATGGCCTCCAGGGCGTCGCGGGCCTTCACGATGGGGCGGTCGCTGTTCGCCGCATCGCGCAGCTTCTGCATTTCGGCGGCGGCGCTGGCCGTGTCGGTGATGCCCTCCCAGTTGATCGCAGCCACGGCGGCGTTGATCTGCGCCGCTTCCTCGCCCCACGACTTGAAATAGGCGTCGATCAGGGCCTGCTCGTCGGGTTGCGGCGGCGCCTCCAGCGCGGCCAGCAGCGCGTCGGCTTCCTCGGCCGTGGTCGGGCCGCTGGCGTCCTCGGCCACGGTGTAGCCGGCGTCGCGGATTTGCTGGATAACGGCCTCGGTGTGGGCTGCCAGAATCTTGCCGCCCTCGCTGCCCTGGGTGGCGTTCATGGTGCGCCACGCCTTTTCACCCTCCGGGGTGTTCGGCAGGAACGTGGTGAAAAGCCCGTCGGCGCTGCGGCGGTAGGTCAGGTCGGGCGCGTCGGCGGCAGGCGCAGCAGCCGGGGTCGGCTTCGCGTAGCCGTTGCTGGCTTGGCGCTCCGCCACCCACGCTTCGACGCGCTCGTTCAGCTCCCGCGCCACGTCGGCCGGCTCGCGGTCGCGGCCGTCGATGTCGAAAAGCTGGTCGTCGCCGAAGATCGCCGCAATGTACCGCTTGCGCTCGTCGAAGCGGTAGCCGGCATAAATCTTCCGCGTGCCGTCGGGAACCATCTGGCCGCCCAGCGGGCCGACACCAGGGAACGCCTTGACCACGCTGTCATGGCCCGCGCCTTCCCATCCGTAGGAATCGACCAGAGCCTTCAAGGTCTGCGCCGAATAGTGCGGCGCGGGCGGTTCCGCCGGCGTCACGCCGTTGGCGATGTCGCGCAGGCGCTGCGCCTCGGCAGATTGACGGTCGATCTGGGCGGCCAGGGCCTCCTTGGTCTGCCCGGTCTTGGGGTCGGTGCCGCCGTTCTCGGTGGCGCGCAGATAGGCGTCCTGCGACGTGCTGACCTGCTGCACTGCGTCGGCGTAGTCGCGGTTCTTCTTGTTCTGGGCGTCCTCGGCATCCACCTTCGCCACCTCCAGCTCATGCTGGGCGGCGGACAGTTCGGCCTCCAGGCCGGTGATTTCATCCTTCAGGGACTGGATGGCGCCCATCCGCTCGGCGCGCTTCGCGTTGAGCCGCTGGAAGGCCGGGCTGTTCTTCTCGGCCAGACGCATGATGCGGCGCGCGACTTCGCGCACGTTGAGGTCGGCGCCGCGCTCGGGCGCCACCACGATGGTGATGTCCTTCTTGTTGAGCAACCACTTCCACGAAATCACCTCGTCGGTGGGCGCCATCTTGCCGGGCGTCACGTCCGGGTTGTGGAAGAAGATGGAGACGGTCTGGCCGTCGGACAGCTCGAAGATGGCCGCCACGTTGGCGACGCCGCGCTGCTTGAACGGCTCCGTGATCTGCATGGCGACGGGCTTCACCTTGTCCCCGGTGCGCTCCATGACGCCGCGCAGCAGCTCCATCTTGCGCTCCAGCTTCGCATAGGGCGACACCAGCGCGTCGAAGGCCAGCAGGCCCTCGGCATCCTCGGTGATTTCCTGGGCCGTCACGGCATCCATCAGCAGGCCCTCGCCGGCGTCCGCGCAGCGGATTTCGTACAGGACGTGATCGAGGGTGTTGTCGTAGGGCAGCGCGTCGCTGTTCCACTGAACTTTTCGGGTCATGGTTTCCAGTCCTTCATGAGGGAGGTTGTCGGCGCGGAGCGGGCGGCGCAGGTCGCCGTTCTTGAGCCACCACTTGAGTTGAGAAATCGAGGCCGGCACCAGGCTGGCGAGGCCATTCCAGCCGCGCTCGTAGCTGTCCAGGTAGGCCCGGCGGGCCGTGTCCTCGTCGGGGAAGGCGAGCATTACCTTGTGCTCGTCGAAGCGGCCGCCCACGTTCTGATTGATGACGTAGGCCGTCTCGCTTTGCGGGTAGAAGCCGATGAAACAATCCACGGCGTCGTCGTCGGCGCCCTTCGTGCCGCTGATGTAGCCGTAGTGGGCTGCCATGCGGCTTGCCCACCGCTTGCCGGTCTTGGCGTCAATGCCCGTGCGATAGCTGCCTCGCGGCTGCTCGATGGCGATGGACAGGCCGTAGAGATTGGCCCGGCCCACCTTGTAGTTGCCGGCGATGCACTGCGCCTCGGTGGGTTCGGGAATCGTGTTGTTCCCGAAGGCCCCGCCGTGCGCGGCATTCTCGATGTGGAGAAACGTGGAATCGCTCATGCAGGGCATGGTATGGCCCGGCCTGGAGCGGAAATCGGGGCGTTTTCCGCCCTACTGGAGCGGCGCTTCGGCCTCTATCTCATCGGCCCACTCGCGGGCGATGCCGGCCGCCCCAACCATCTCGCGGCCATGTTGCGTCATGCGCCCGTCGAAGCCGCCGAAGTAGTCCATCGCCGCGCCCAGGGATTCCATGTCGGCGGCCACGGCGCGCAGGCGCGCGACGATTTCGGCAGGCGTCATCAGGCGGCCGCCGGTGCAGCGGTGCCCTTGATGGCCTCGATCTGGCTGCGCACCTCGGCGATGGTGGCCTTCAAGGCGTCGCGCTTCTCGGTGAGCACCTGTTCCATCTTCGGCGCGGCGGTGCGGATGCCCGCCGGCGGGCGCACCTGGGCGGCGGCCAGCAGCTTCTGGAAGCGGGAGCGGCCCGCATCCATCGCCTGCACGATTTCGGCGATGGCCTTCACATGGTCGTCCTGGTTCTTGATCGGGAGCACCTTGCCGTTGAGCAACACCTGGAAGATGTCGCCCGACTGCTTGATGCGCAGCACGACCTGCTGCGAGTCGGCGAAGGTCAGCGTCATTTCCCGGTAGGTGATGCCCGAAGACCGCTTCACCGCCGTGGGCACATCCTGCTGGACGACATTCGCGCCGGCGCGCGAGAAGTAGCGGGCGGCCTGCTTGGCCGCCTTGTCCTTGGCCGACAGGTCTTCAAAGCTGAAAAGCAGGTTCTTCATGGTGGCGTCTTTCCCAGGGCGATCTAACTGCCTGCATTGTGGAACCCGGCAGACGCGCGAGCGCGGCGGGTTTTCCGTCAGCCGCCGGCGAACACCGTACCCGAGCCACTGGCAACGGCGCTGCCGCACGCCACCGAGTCCCCGATGCGGCCGAGAGGCTTCCCATTCACGAACACAGTGCCCGAGCCTGCGGCCAGGGCCGAGTCGTGGCACGTCGGGCCGCAGCAATGGGACTGCCAGTGATCGCCCTGGCGGTGCGCGCCCAGACCATTCACGAACACGTCCTCGGAAGCCTGGTCGTTGGCCCGCGACGGGAAACAGCCGTGGCCCGTGCAGGTATCCCCGAATCTAGCGACGGCGGGCATTGACGGCCTCCTTGAGTGCGTCGCGGCCAGGGTCGAAGTTGGCCCAGACGCGCAGGATGAAGTCGGCGGTGAAATCCTGGGTCGCCCCGGTCAGGGCATCGGCGCAATGCGCCGTCACGCGCAGCGTCCAGTCTTTCGTGTTGGCCGGGTTCGGCACGAACCGGATTACCTCGTCGGCCTCGTCCGGCAGCTCGTCGAACGCCGCGCAATGCCCGGTGACACCCTTGATCTGGTACTCGATGTCCAGCGGCGGGAATACGCCGGCCAGAGCTTTCGGCGCCGACGCGGTGACGCCGGCGGCGTCGGCCTGGACGAGCAGGCCCGGCAGCGGCTCCGGCCCGACGACTTCGCAGCTATACCCCGTCACCGTCAGCAGCGCCTCGGCATCAGCGGCCGTGATCGGGCCTTCCGTCCAAACCTCATCGGCCTGCACGTCATGCCAGGGCACGGTAGCCGGGTCGGGCGTCCAGGTCAGGGGCATGTCAATTCAGGTCGATGCGCGGGCCACGGATGGCGATGCCGTCAGGCGTCAGCACGATTTCCGACGGGCCGACAGCCAGGCGCATGGTTCCGTCGGCCAGCAGCTCCATATTCGGGTGGTGCCAGCGCCGCCAGTCCGCCGAGTTGCCCGCCTGGGGGTTCCGGTAGCCGGTGATGATGGGGTAGCGCGGGTCGCCAGCAAGGAACGCAACCCAGACGGTATCGCCGGCCAGCATCTCGATTTCGGTGGTGTTCGCGCCCGCGCGCGACTTGTCGCCGATGGGGTACTCGATTTCCGCCTCGGGCAGCACGTCGGCGCCGTCGGTCAGGCCGGGAATCTCGACGCGGCACGTCCGCCGGGCCTGGTTGTAACTGCGCACGATGGCCGGGTAGCGGCCGGGCATGAGGCCGTAGTCCATCATTCCTCCAGCGCGCCCAGCCAGAGCCGGGTGTAGGTGTCGCTGGCGCCGCCGTCGTCCGTGCCGCTGCCGAAGGCGTGCGCGGCTGTGACGACCACCAGCTTTTCGCCGCCGGCGAAGGCGATCAGGTCGCCCGCGCCGATGCGGCCGTCGTAGTCGATGCGAACCGTCTTGCGATGCACCAGGCAGCGCGTCATGTTGCGCAGGCGCTGGGCATCCTTGAACGGGGCGTAGCGCACCGTGCGCGGCTTCTCGCGGTTGCCGAACACGGCGGCGCCGTTCGCGTCCAGAGAGAAGAACCAGGGCACCTCGTGGCGCTCCAGAAAGCCGCCATCCACGTCGTCCGATGCGTTGTCGGGCAGCGTCTTCACGGGCGCCTGCTTGAATAGGTCGGGCAACCGGACGAACTGGAGCCGGCCGGCCTTCCAGCGCACCACGCCGCCTTCCTCTTGCAGCACGCGGGCGACGTGGAAGGTCGGCGTCTCGCCCACAGGGCAGTAGAAGCGCGGTACGGGAAAATCGGCATCCACCGCCTTGATGGTTGCGCCGGCGGCCTTGTAGATCGCCGACAGGGCGGCGCTTTCCTTGATGATGGCGCGGCTTCGCACGTAGGCGACGCCGAGGCAGGATTCCAGCAGCGCCGTGATGCGGAAGCCCGCCATCTCGCGCGTGCCCTGGGTGCTGCGCTCGGCCACGCGCACGGACTTGACGATGTGCAGCGCGTCGCCGCTGCTGATGGAGAGCTTCTGGCCCTCGGCCAGCAGCTTGTCGAGGCCGGCGTCACCGGCCCGGATGTCCGCCTCCAGCGTCATCGGCACCGGCGCCAGGTCGGAGCGCAGCACGGCGGACTTGATGAGGTCGCCGCGAATCTGCTTGCCGTCGGCGAGAAAGAGAATCACGGCCCACCCTTCAGACGGTGATGATGGGCTGGAAGAACGCCCGGTGCGGCATGTCGGCCTCGGCCTGGGTGATTTCGGCCGCGATTTCGCTGGCCGAACGCCCGAACGGGTCGATGCCCATGCCGCGCGACGCCTCCAGTTGCAGCGCGGTTTCCCGCTCCGCGTAGAGCAGGAACAGCGGGCGAATCAGCGCCCATTCGGACGTGGTGATGGCGGTGTCGCCGTCGATGTCCGGCGCGGGCGTGACGCCCTCGTGCGCGCGCAATGCGGCGAACCCGGCATAGAACCGGGTCGCCGCGACGGCCTGCGCCAGAACCGTTTCCTCGTCCAGAAGGTTGCCGGCCGGCCGCTCTTGCGTGGCGAAGGTCTGCGCCAGGTCGGCCAGCTTCGCCATTAGCGGTAGTCGCCCGAGTTGCCGGCGATGATTTCGCCGAAGTAGTGGTAGAACAGCGTGCCGCTGAAGGTCAGCGGCTGCGAGCGGTTCTCCCAATCGCGGTCGGGCACGTCCATCTGGATGAACGCATCGACGATGCGCTTGGCGCGCAGGAACTTGGTGGGCGTGCCCTCGTAAATCTTGGCGTTGAAGGTGGCCCCGCCGCTGGCGTAGGTGCCGCCGCGCGTGATGAGGTTCACCAGCATCTGGTCGATGGAGCCGGCAATCGTCTCGAACATCGAGATTTGCCCTTGCTGGGCAACCTTCAGTTGCTGCGGCTGCCACATGGTGGCGCCCAGCGGCGTCGGCACTTCAATTTCGCCGGCGGGCGAAAGCTCGGGCCAGGGCGCCTGCTTGCACAGCAGGTAATTCCCCTCGAAACCTTCGATTTCAAAGGTGAAGTCGCTGGAAATGACCTTGGCGCCCAGGGCGCGGGTCGTGTCGTAGAAGCCCTTGAGATAGGCGGCATTGGAGACAGTCATTTCGTGTCCTTTCGGTTGATGAAACTCCCCTGCACTGTATGGCCCGTCCGCCCGTGGAACTGGCGCGGTTTTCCGGCTGCCGGCAGGGTTCGGCGCCGGATTTCCCCTGCTACTTCTGGCCCGGCGAGTCCGCCGTCACCGTGCCCGGCGTCACCGCGAACTGGCGCACCTCGGCGTTGGCGCGCTGCGTCTCGCCGGTGGTGCCGAACCAGAACGCCAGCACCTGCTTCAGCTCGTTGAACCAGTAGCCGACGATGGTGCCGATGGTCAGGCTCGCCGTGGCGTCGCGCAGCAGCGTGTCGGCCATGCCAGAGAACACGAAAAACACAATGCCGCCGGCGCCGAGCAGCAGCAGGACGGTGATGGACGGGCGCACCCAGTCCTTGGGCTGCTGGGCCGCGAGCTTGCGCGCGCTGTCGCGGTCGGCCGCCTCGGCGGCGTACTGCGCGGCGGCGGCCTGGAGCCGGTTCTGTTCGGCGCTCACCGCGAGTTGCTGGAGCTGCACCTTGGAATTGACCTCCAGCTCCTTGAGCTTGACGGCCGCGTTCGGGTCGCCCAGCAGCGCGGTGGAAACCGCATCCGGCGTGGCGTCCGTGCCCAGCGCCGTGGCAACGAGGCCGCCCACAGCGGCGCCGGCCGGCCCGCCCAGGATTCCGCCCAGAATGGGGGCCGCCTTACCGACGACCCCGGCAACGTCTTTCCAGTCCATTACGCATCCTCCGCCGCATATTTCAGGTTGCCCACCACCCGCCGCGCCCAACCCTTGCCGAACGTCGGCCAGGTCGAGAGCTTCGTGTAGAAGTCCAGGCGCTCCGCGTTGAAGCGCGCCAGAACGTCCGTCACGGACATGGCGCGCACCGCTGCGAGCGTCACCGGGCCAACCGCGCCATCATCAGCCACGCCCACGGCGCGCTGAAGGAAGCGGATAGCCTGGCCGATTCCGTGATTCACGGCGGCGTCGAACACCTGAAAGGCGATGGCGCCGTCGTATTGCTCCGCCTGGGCGCGGCCCCAGTAGGCCGTCCGGTAGATTTCCTTGGCCTGGTCGCGCGTCAGGTCGCGCATGGAGCCGGTGTAGCCGGCCTCGCGCGCAGTGCGCAGCGTGACACCCCAGTTTGTTTCGCCGCCGGGGTCTTCCGGGTGGTTCACGTAACCCCCCTCGTGCCCGATCAGGCGTTCGAACGCAGTGTCGAAGTTCATCATTTACCCCCAGAAATGTTCGAGACAATCCCGGCCCACACCGCAGCGGCCAGCGCCGCCGCCACCACGCCGATAAAGGCCAGGGTTCCGTGGTCGGCGATCTTGCGCAGCTTCCTGCCGAAGCGAAGATCAGCACGGAATTCCTCGACGCTCTCCGGCCTATCGACATCGACGCCAAGAATGGCGAAGACCTTCTTCACCGCACGATCTGCCGCCTCGGCCGAAACCGTCTCAGGAGACAAGCAGTGCTCGTCGTACTTGGATTTCTCGGTCATCAGCGAGTCCTCGCAATGGTCTTGGCGACGATGCCGCAGGCGCGGATAACGTCGTTAAGTCGGTTCACAATTGCCGCCTGCGTTTTCAATTCGGACTCCCTTCCTTTTTTCCAGTCGTCGAACGGCTTGCCCTCGAAGAATTTCCTGACCGTGCTGGGCTGCATTTGCATGGCGTCGGCCAGGGATGTCGAGGAATATAGGGCGAGGCTAGAGGCCAGATTCATCAGGTTTTCCGACCAGTTCGCGCGCCATTCGAGAGAGGCAGGTATGAACCGGAAATCGGGCCGGCGGCAGGTTCGCTGCCGCCCCTCCTTTGGGCATAGCCACGATGCCGTCCTTGCTGAACTCGGTCTTGAACAGGTGGTGCAGCTTCTCGCGGCCGGCGAAGTAGAGCGCCATCAGCGCGGAGAAGTCGCTTTCAGGGAAGGCGCCCATGATCTTCATGCGTGCCACCATGAACTCGTCGAAGGCGCCCTCGGCCATGTCGGCGTCCGGCACGCTCTCGCCCGAGCGCACCATTTGCGCGGCCATCGCGCCCAGAATCCAATGCAGGCGGCCGGACAGCGGCTTGCCCGAGGCGTCCTGCACCTCGCCGGTCATGCGCTCGATGGACTCGGCCATCGCGCCGGTCAGGTGCCGGATGTGCCAGGTGTCGCCGCCAACCTCGCCCACCTCGATCTGCTGGGCCTGGGTCTGGATGTCGGCCGCGCCGTCCAGGTAGTCCGAATAATGGCCCTCGCCCAGGGCGAAGTCGGGGCCGTCCTCGGCCGTCGCGGCCAGGTAGTGCGCCACGGCCAACATGCGCTCTTGCACCGTCCAGGCGGCGGGGTCGTCGATGCCTTGCGCAGACGCCACCGCCGCGCGCAGGAAGGCCGTGCAGGACGCTTCTTCCAGGTGCGTCGGCATCGACGCGATGGCGACGGACTCGGTGATGGACAGCTCGCGCAGTTGCACCGTCAGGCGGCGCGTGCGCAGCAGGGGAAAGTGAATCATCGTCTGGTGCTCCTACATGGAAACGATGGCCGCATTGCTCCAGTCCTTGCGGTCGAGCGCGGTCAGCGTGCAGAGGGTCATGGGAACGGCGAGCTGGACGAACCGCCCGCTGGCATCCACGGGGGAGTTGAGGGGCATACCGATGGACTCGATCACCAGGGGCGAGAAGATGCGGCCCTTGTATTTCAGGGCAACCCGCGTGGGTGCCTTCGAGGGCATCAGGGCCTCGACATAGCCCATGTCGCCCTTGGCCGTCTCGGCCGCGCGCGCGAGCACGGAGCCGTCCTTGGACAGCTCGATGGGCAAGGCCCACTCCATCAGCTTGTTGAACGGCGCCTCGACTTCGCTGGCGGAATCGCGCCAGGCCCGGAACAGCGCAGTCACCGTGATCTTGACGGGCGGCATCCCGTTGAACACCTGCGTGCTGTTCAGCTTCGTGATGCCGGTGCGTCCCTCGAACTGCTTGAGGAACTCGTTGGACTTCTGCTGCGCGGAGCCTTCCTTGGACTTGCCCATGACCGCATCGACCACGGGCTGGAGCGCACCGGATTGCAGCATCGCCATCAGCGCCGGGGCCTTCGACTCCGGGCCGGCCTGCTCGAACGGACTTTGCCAGTTGAGCACCATCTCCAGGTTGGCGTCGGTCAGCGGCGCCATGACCGCGATAGGGTCGGTCTTGCCCTCGATGCGATCCCAGGCGTCATCGCCCGTCTTCGCCACCTCGTAGAAAGTGGCGATCAGGTGCGGGGAAAGCCCGTCCCAGATGGAAGTCAGGGCGTTCGCGCCCAGCGTGGCCGCTTGGCCGATGGATGGAATGGTCGCCATAGCAAAAAAAATGGCGCCGCCGGCGGTAGCACAGCGGCGCCCAAGTCCCCCTCGGAGCAGCGGTTACAGGCCAGCCTTACGGCGCAGGCGCATGGACTTCAGGCGGCGCATCATGGCGCTGGCGGAATGGCTTTTCATCCGGGCCTTGCGGATGGCGACTTTCTGCTTGGCCGACAGGCGCACCTGGCCGGAGATGCGCTTGTTGATGCGCACCTTCTTCCCGCTGCGCACGACCAGCGTCTTGCGATACACCGCATCGAGCGCCGGCGCGTTGTCGTCGTCCGAGAACACGAAGTTGTCGATTTCGGCGCCGGCGGCGTCGTCGCCGTCGGGCAGCACCGAGGCCACCAGGTCGCGCACGCGGTCGGCCGCGTCGTCGTCCCAGTCGTTCAGCAGCGCACCGGCGTCTTCCTCGGTGACGCCGGCCTTGACCAGGTAGTCCCAGGCCGAGTTGAGCGCCACTTCCAGCACGCCCTGTTCGTCCTCGGTGACATCGCCGTCATGGTTGGCGTCGGCGATGCCCACGAACATCGCCATCAGGCGGCCGGCGTAGCTTTCGCCGTCGTCCAGGTCGTCGGTTTCCGCCCACTGCTGAACGACCGCGATGGCCGATAGCTTGATGTCGCGGAGGGTGTAGTCGTCGGCGCCGGACAGCGCCGGCTCGTCGCCGGTCGAGTCCAGCACCTTGACGGGTTCGCGGCGCTTCATCGCCCCGCGCAACAGTTCGCTCATGCTCATGTTGATGTCCTTCTCGGTGATGGGTTACTTGGTCAGCGTCTGGGTGACGAAGGTCTGGCGGTTCGTGCCGTCGTAGCGGAGCCAGTACGACACGTCCATCGCGTCATAGGGGCGCTGCTCGTTCGGGCGCACGTCGTAGGCCCAGGCCGCACCATTCATCTGCGGGTCGTTGGACGGCACCAGCCAGCCGGACGCCTGCGCACCCTCGAACAGGGTGGTCAGGAAGTCCCGCATCTTCTTCACGGACACGTCCATCGGAAGTTGCAGGAAGTCCTTGGCCGCGCGCGTCACGGACTCGTCGATGCTGGTGGACATATCCGCCACCGCGATCAGCTTCTTCAGGCTCGACTCGACCAGCGCGCAGGTCAGCGAGTCGCGGAACACGTAGCGGCCGCCGCCGGTGTACGTCTCGTAGATCACCGGGTTGATCTTCGCGCGCGCCAGCAGGTTGAGTTCCTGATTGGTCGGCGAGTAGGTCTGCACGATGCGCGTGCGCTGGAGCGGCCATTCCCGGCCCGCGATGGGGTAGTTCTTCGGCGCGAAGCCCTTGGCGTTCTTCTGGGCGTTGCGGCCGCAGCCGTAGGCGATGTTCAGCGTCTCGGTGCCGAAGTAGCCGTGCGGGTTGATGCCGGTCGGGTCGTCGGACTTCAGCGGCGCCCAGAATGCGTGCATCAGGTGCGCGGTCTGGCTGGCACCCATGTTGAGCTGATTCACGAACGCGACGGCCGCCTCCGGTGCCAGGTTGCCCGGAATGCCGAAGCGGAGCTGGCGGTTCGTGTCGAACGCGAGCTGGGCGAGCTGCGCCAGCAGGGCCGGGGCCTGCGTGCCACCAGCCGAGATGTAGGCGTAGTCGAACTGCGTGTATTGCAGCTTGTCGCGCGCCGCCATGTAGTCCTGGGTGGTGTAGGCCGTGCCGCCCTCGACGAAGCACACCAGCGTGCCGGACTTCGCCCACTTCTGCTGCCCGTTGGTGTCGTAGCCGTAGGCCACGGAATCGGAGTCGATCACAGCCGAGGCGCCGGTGACGCCCGTGGTGATTTCCACCGCATCGGTCTGCGCCAGGGCCACGTCGGGCAGGTAGGCCGAGTTGCCGTAATCGTCCTTGGCGTCGCTTTTCAGCGAACCGTAGAACTCGTACAGCAGGTTGCCGTCCTTGTCCCGCAGGCGCAGGGTCAGCTTGTCATTGTCGGCCGGCAGGCCGCCAGAGGTGACTTCCTCGGCGCGGAACTCCAGCACGATGCCGTCGTTGAAGCACTCCAGGTGCTTGACGGCGAACAGGTACGGCGTGGCCGGCAGGGTTTCGGACACGGTGAAGGTGAAGTTGCCGGTCGGAGCCGGGGTTTCACCCGTGCTCATTTCCAGCGCCACCACGGCGTACTTGATGACGGCGGCCGACGTGCTCAGACGCTGGACGATGGCCTGGTAGGCGCCCTTGTTCAGGGCCTCCACCACATGCACCCACGCCTCGTTGAGGGCGGACAGGCGCACCTGCTCGCCACTGCCCAGCTTCTTGAACACGTTGCCGCGATCAACGGCGAACGGCTTGTCGATGCGGCCACGGGTAGCCCGCATCATGATGCCGAACACCTGATCGGAATTGTCGGTGGTCGGGATTTCGGAGTTGTCGCGCAGCGGGTTGAGCTGCACGCCGGATTCCGAACCCAGTTGTCGCACGAAAGCGGTACTCATGGCCTCTCCCCTCGATTAAGCGTTCGCGGCGCCGGTGTCGGCAGCGCCTTCCGTGCCGTCGCCAGCGTCGGCGGGCGCGGCATCCAGCAGCGCAGCCAGGTCGGCCTTCTTGGCGTTGGCCGCGAACTCGATGCCCTTGGCCTTCAGCGCGTCCTTGAGCTGGTCGTAGGTCAGGCCATCGGACGGCTTCTTGGCGGTTTCGGTGCTGTCGCCAGTGGGCGCGCCAGCGTCGGCGGCGGCCTCGGCCGCTTCCGAGATGGTCAGCGCCAGTTCGCAGCGGCTCAGTTCGGCGATCTGTTCGACGCTCGACGCCAGGCGCTGGAACAGGTCGTGATCGGCGATCACCACCGTCTTCCGGCTGTCCTTGGGATTGGCGACGTGGCGGAGGAACAGGCCCTCGACCTCGGGGAACACCACGTCCTGAGGCATGTGGTTCTGCACCACCACCTTCAGGGGATACGCGGCATCGGCGAAAACCTCGGCTACGAGGTCGTTGGCGTCCTTCCCGGTCAGGGAAGGAGCGCCCAGTTCAACAGTGCGGGTCATGGCTCCATCCGTCCTTTACATGTTGGTGACGTTGATGAGGGCGAAGCCGCGAGCCGACGGGTCGTGCGGATTCACGGCGGTGAAGTTGCGGGCGTAGAAGCCGGCGCCCTGGCGCAGGTCGGCATTGACGGCCAGCGGGATGACGGTCGGCGGCACGGCGTCGCCCAGCACCACGGGGTTGCGCGTCACATCGGTGGCGCGGCCCACGGCCAGAATCTGGGCGCTGGTCGCGGTTTCGTTCAGGCCCTTCGGCGTGTAGTACACGTCGTACTGGCCGAACAGGCGGCCCAGGCGATAGATGCCGGGGCGCGGGGCAATGCCCGAGGGCTGGAACAGCGTGCTGGGCAGGCCCAGGAACTGCGCGGCCACGCGCTTGGTGACGTACAGATGGGTGACACCGTGGTTCATGGTGTCCTCGGCCATCTTCTGCGACACGACACTCAGCGGGTAGGCCAGCTCGGGCCACACGCCGAAGCGGCCGCTATCGACGTGCGCCTGCGCGGCGCCGAAGTCGAAGGTCGCGGTGTTCAGCGCGGCCAGACGAACGCCCTTGCGCAGCACGTCGTAGTGGCGCTCGTTGGCGAACTGAGCCTGGATGGCAATCACGCTTTCGCTGTACGGGTCGAGGCCCAGTTCGTTCGCCATCTGGGTGCGGCTGTCGATGGTCTGGTGCGTGGTGACGCGCCAGGGCTTGGCGAACAGCGAGAAGGTATTGACCGCCGAGATGATCGTCGGGGTCAGCTCGGGCGCACGCTCGAAGTCGATGAAGCCTTCGACCACCACGGGCACGGTAGCCGGCAGCGCGGGGGTCGTGGTCAGCGAGTAAGCGCCGGTGTCGGTGTTGATCGTGCCGCCGATGGCATAGCTGGTGCCGCCGACATTGATGGTGCCGGACACGGCCGAGTTGCCGCTACCAGCGGAATCGACCTCGCGGGCAGCCACGCGGCCATCCACATAGACGATGGAGCGGCCACGCAGCAGCTTCAGGTTGGCGGCGTTCTGGTCGCAGGTGTCGGCGGTAGCCTGGATGGCGGTAATCTTGCCCGTTACCGCGCCAGGGGTGGCGTCGCCCGAGCCGGCCGGCATGGAGGTATGCACGCGGCTGGAGCTGATGTAGGTGTCGCCGGAATCGACGCCATCCAGCAGCGCGCCTTGCGCATAGGCGCCGAACTCGTTGCCGGCTTGGTGCGTCATGATCGCCAAGCGCGCCTCGTTGGAGCCGATGTCCGCCGGCAGGTAATGCGCGAACGGGATGGCTTCGCCCAGGGCAGCCAGAATCGCCACCACGGCGCGGTTCGGTTGCAGCGAAATCTGGTCGTGGTGCGCCGAGGTCGCCGAGTCCAGACTGAACTTGCGGCGGGCGGCTTCGGTCGTGGCGTAGGCCGAGTGCAGCGCCAGCTCGATCACGTCGGCCGGGGCCGGGGTGCCGTGCTGGGCCTCATAGACGGAAACACCGTCCAGAACGGCGCGAGTAACGAGAGCGGCCGCATCGTCGCCCTTCGCCTCGTCCAGCACGGTCTGGAGGGTGTCGGGCACCTTGACGCCCGTGTTCTGGCTGGTGGCCGTCGCCAGGAAATCGGCGGCGGCGGCAGAATCGAAGGTGCCGCCCTTGGTGGCGTTGTCCTTCAGAGAATCGACGAATTGGGCTACTTCGGCAGTCTCGCGCTTGAAGTAATCCTGATGGATGCGCTTGGTCATGGTTTCGTGTCCTTTCGGAGAAGTTCAAACACTGGAACGCCGGCTGGTAGCCGACTGCCAGCTATTCTCAAAGGCTCACGAACTCGCCAGACGGCGCTTTTTCCGGGTTTGCTACCCGCCTTGCGCATCCTCGTAGTCGCCCGGCGTCACCAAGTCGAGATCGTTGCGGCGGTTGGTGATGTAGCGCGTCGTATAGGGCGGGATGTTGGACGTGGTTTCGATGCCGACAACCTCAAACGCCAGCTTGGGCGGTGTCGGCCCTGTTCCCAGCAGCAGGTACATCACGTCATGGTTGCGAACGTCGAACCAGTCCGGGTGCCCGGAGGGTTCTTCCGGCTCGATCAGGAACCGGAACTCGTCGCCGGAGCCGATGTTGGCATCCCCGCGCTTGACCATCGGCGCGGGCGCGAAGCCGCCATCCGCCGGCATGGCGTGGCCGTAACCGAGGAAGGTGTATTCGTACTGTTCCTCGTCCATCGAATCCAGCACGCCCAGGCCGCCCATCGTCGGCGCGCCGGCGACAGAATCCGGCGCCGTGCGGGTGATGGTCTTGCGATACACCTCGCAATTCATGGTGTTCGGGTGGTTCATGACGACGTTGCGCGCCATGCGGTTGATCCCGGTCGGTACGTTGTTCAGCATGGTTTTTCACTCCGCAGCATTGGCAATTCGTCTGTCGTTCCATCCCCATGAACGCATTTGGGAAACTTGATCTGGGGTCAGAGAACCGCCCTTGAGTGCCGATTCAATGCGGCGCGTATAGGGGTCGATTTTCTTTGGCGGTCTGGCCTTCGGCGCTGATGCCGCCCGTTTGCTGGCGCGCCGGTCGCGTGCCTTCGCGGCTTCAGCCTTTCTCTGCTCGCTGGTCTTGATTCGCGCTGGGGCCTTGGACTGGATAGCTTCCTCGGCCTCCGTCTGCTTGACTGTGGTGTTTGCCTTGTAAGCTGACACGCCCTGCAAATGCCGCTCAAGGAACCGCAAGACGGAATTGGACGATTCCAGCTCGGTCATGACCCGCAGGACGTGCTTACATGCCACTCCCTTCAGGCCGGGATTGCGAATCTTGGGGAAGCCTGTCTCATCGCGCCCTGCATTGAAGCCGCCAATGGTGGCCACATAGCGCAGGAAGTACCTATGGCGGTCGCAACTGCAATCGAATTTCAGCCCACCCTTGCGCATCTTGTTGGCTTCCCTGCGCACGGCGGCCGAGTCGCCGCCAGAGGCGATGATGGCATCCACCGCATTTCGGAATCCCATCAACTGAATCGTGACATGGTGCCGCGTCACGCCCGGCGTCGAGCCGCCGGCGTTCGTGATGAACCGCACGGAATCATGGAGCGCCGATACCGGCACGCCCATCGTGATTTCCTTGCGCGCCCGGTCGATGTCGCTTCTTGCCCCGTCCGACCTGTCGGACAGATACACCAATGGCTTCGCCGATGCCAGGTCGATGACCTGCCGCGCCGTGATGCCTTTCCCGGTCGCAAACCCCGCCTGCTTTTTGGCGATCTGCATGTTGTGCCGGAAGGTGGCAAGTTCGTTGGCGGTGATTTGAGTCACGCCACCGTTCAGCGTGGTGAACAACACCTTGCCGGAGTCCCACTGCCCCGACTGAAGCATCTTGTCAGTCAGGATGGTGGATTTCGCAGCGGCCTCGGCTTCCGCACGTTGCTTGGCGTCAGCATCGAAGCGCCGATTCGCTTCCCCTACGTGGCCCTTGACCTTGCCGAACCAATCAGCCATTCAGGTACTCCCATTCAAGCCCCGAGCGGGTAGGCAGCCCGCGAAGCTGTTTGCTGATGACCGATTCGCTGATGCCCTTCGCCTTGGCGGCCGCCCCCCTGCTGGGGAACACTTCGCCCGTGGTGATGCAGCGAATTTTCTTCTGGTGCCGCGCCCTGGCCGCCTCATTGCGCTTGCGCTGGAACTCCGGGTCTTGGCTCAACCGCTTCATGTTCTCCCGCATCCGCTCCGAATGAGCGGCGGCAAAAGAAGGGTCAGCGTGCAGCTTTTTCAGGGTCGCCGCTGACGCCTCGGCTACGTTTCGATATGCCTGCCCACGCTCCTTCATCGCGCGACGACGGGAAGACGCCGCCTTCTCCTTGACCTCGGCGGTCTGCATGACCACAACCCTTGCACGGGCCTTCTCAACAAAGGCAGAGTCGCTCCATAGCTCCGCGTTCTGCTTGGCTGCGCGTGCGGTGTTTCTGGCGCGGAAGTCGGGACGCTTCCACTGCTCAGTCAGCAGGCGCTCGGCAGTGGGAAGGATATTCAGGGCGGGCTTCAGCCGGTCAATGGCAGCCTGCTCGCAGGCCCTCAGTTCGTCCAGATAGCACCGCAGCAACAGTCGAAAGCGAAGCGAATCCACACCAGTCGCGGCGGCGATATGGGAAAGGATGGGGTTGTCATGCTTCCCGTGCCGGAGGCGCGACTTGTGCTCGCCCCATCGTTTCTCCACATCCACGGATGAGCCGATATACAGCCGCCCGTCAGGGGCTTGGATGGCATAGACGCCGATGATTTTCTCTTTCATTCAGCCATCCTATGGGTCTGGAAAATGTCGATACCGTTACGTTTTCCGATATTTGATGCCTACGCCTCCGCCCAGGTGGGCGCGAAGTTCTCGCGCAGGTCGTCGATGGACTCGAAGCCCGCCCGGCGCTTGATGTCGATGAGCTGCCCTTCGTTGGGCAGCACGATGCGTTTCTGCGGCAGGGGCTGATCGACGGTATCCAGGCCGGCGGCAGCCATCACGGCCAGGAACTCGTCACGCCGGCCATAGACGCGCTGGGAAACCAGCGTCAGGTCGTACATCTCGTCCGGCTTCGTCTCGTAGAAGATGGCCGTGGTGTCCCACGGCTTGGTGTTCTCCGCGAACTTGCGCACCTCCCGGTAGAAGGATTTGGCCGCGCGGGTGTCCTTGTCGATCATGGCCTCCCCCTTCAGATGGTCATGATTCCGCCGCCCAGCAGGTGCCGGAACGACTCGGCCAGCTTGACGGTGCGCTCCACGGTGTCGGAGCGGGTCGCGTGCAGGCACGTCGCCAGCGCGGCGATCTGGCCGCAGGTGATGGCGTCGGACAGGCGGTACTTGGGGCCGTTGGTGTCGATGCCGTCGCGCTCGATGGACTGCTCGGGGTTCGCGCGCGCGGCGCGGTCGCCGAATACCAGCCTGGCGCTCTTGCCATCTGCCGCCACACCCGCCTTGAGGGAGTAGAAGGCGGCAATGCCCGGCATCAGGTCGGAGTCGATAAAAAGCGCATCGCGGGCGATGTCCGGCACATTGGTTAGGACGATGCAGCCCTCGCGGCGCTCGGCCCGATAGTCGGCCTCTGCGCCAACCACCAGCACGCGCGCGTCGGGGTCATAGACCGAGAACAGCGAGCACGGACGACCGCCGTACCCGGTAAAGGTGGCCTGAATCTGGATCACGGCTCACCCCCATCGTCGGCGGACACCTCATAGGGCCGGATTTCTGCCTTGCCGCCCTGGTCGCCGGCCTCGGCGCTATCCACGCTCACGGTCTGCACCAGCGGATACCCGGCAGGGTCGTCCGTGCCCGGCGTGCCCTTGCCGTCGTTCGGCTCGCCCTCCTTGGGCGCATCGAACAGCGGGATTTCTGCGCGCAGGGTCATGTCGATGGCGAGGATGGTCAGGTTCTTCGCGTCGGTCTGGATGGACATGGCCGGAGCGTCCGGGGACTCGATCTGCACCGGCCAGGCCATATCCAGCCCGGCAAAGCGGTAGGACGCCTCGAACCGGCGGTTCTCCGTCTCGTCGAGGAACAGCAGGAACTGCGCTGCCAGGGAGTGGGCGGACGGCTCATCCGTGGCGAACACCACAAGCTGCGCGCGCACGTCGCCAGCCACGGCGCGCAGGCCGAACAGCCGCTCCTTGGCATCCTCGGGAATCATGACCATCTGGCGGTCAGCCACCTGGCGGGTGTAGTCGCGCCCGGTCGGCGTGTAGTCCTTCGCCACGGCCACGATGATCGCGGGCAGCTCGGGCGGCGTCGTGGGCGCGTTCTCCAGGTCGGAGCGCAACCACAGGGACAGCATTTCCTCCGCCGCGTCGATCATGCGCGCCGGAGCCCAGGCGATGGCCTTGGCGAGCGGGCGCGCGACAAAGCCCTCCAGGGGCTTCGTGGTCGGCACGATGGAAGCGAAGTAGCGGCCCATGAACTGGCCGAGGGCGATCTTGACGGGCTGGAGCATGGGCGCTTACCGACGGAGGAACTGGCCGAGCAGCCGGCCATACAGCGGGACGTTCTCGGCCGGGTCGGCATTGCTCTGCGGTGCGGAGAACTGCGGCAAGTCGGCGGCCCGCCGGAACACGTCGGCATCGCGGCGCATCCGCTCCATCGGGTCGATGGAAACGGCAATGGGCGCCACCGGCACGGCGTCCAGCACGGCGCCGGCGTCGATGCCCTTGGCGGCCAGCATGGACAGCAGTTGCTCGTTCTCCGCCCGCAGGTGCTCAATGGCTTCACTGGCGCGGTCGCGCTCGTCGTTGGCCGAGTCCAGCAGGCGCAGCACGCCGCGCAGTTGCTCGTCGTAGATGGCCGCCTCGATGTCGTCCAGCGTCATGTCGCGCACGTCGTCGAGGGTGTAGCCCCGGTTCGTGCTGTAGTTCGGCTCCAGCACGTAGTCGAACCCGAAGAACTCGGGCCGGTGCTGGTCAATGGCCGAGCTGAATCCGCCCACGCGGCCGGCGTACAGCTTCGCGGCAACCTGGCCGGGGTCATTGTTCAAGAACTCGGCCTGGTGCTCGATGGTGCCGTCCGGGCTGGCCCGCAGCAGGGTCGTGACAAGGGCCGGCTCCACCAGGGACGGGCGGCCGTCGTCCAGGCCGCCTTCGGCCGGGTTCATGCCGAACTTGATGCGGGGCCAGTGCCCGTAATAGCCCAGCATGTCGCGGTTCTTGACCCGCTCTTGGCAGGCCGGGCCGTTGATCGCGTCGCAGATGGCGCGGATATTGAAATTCCGCTCCTTGCCTCGGAACTGGCGGCCCCGCTCCCGCAGGTTGTAGGTGATGACCTTGGTTTGCATAGGAACCTCCTTCTTCGGAGGATGGTAGGAGCGGGTCAAGGGCAGGATGCGCGCCGTTTTCCGGCCTGGCTGCCCGTCACACGTCAGCGAGCAGCCCCTCGGCTTTCTCCAGCACCGATTCGGTCAGGCTGGTGGCGACGCTGGCCGCGCCGGCGGCCACCATGTAGGCCGCCCCCTCCAAGAAGATGAAGCTCATGGCGTCGATCATGTCGGGCGACTTGATGCCATCGCGGCGCATGTTCTCCTTGCTCTCCATGACGTACCGCAGGCCGCCGGCCTCGCTGAAGTGGTACGGGAGCCGGGAACCCTGGTCGATGATCTTCTCGCGCAGCTTCTTGGAGATGCCCTGGGGCAGCACCACGCGCCCCTGCCGGATGGCGTCGCGGAATCGCACCATCGCGCAGGCGCGCAGGTTGTAGAACCTGGCCTTGTATTCGTTCTTGAAGCACGGCGCGCCCCAGTTCACGCGCGTCACCGTGGCGCCCGAACGCTCGATCAGCTTGCACACGGTCGCGCCAACGCCGCCAGCATCCACGTAGAGAGTGGCGTTCGACAGCTTGCCCACCAGATTCACCAGGTCGCCGGCCAGGTCGATTTCGTTCTTGTCGTTCGCGCAGATGGGGATTTCGATGAACTCCACCCGCCGGGCGTCCGGGCCGTGGTCGGCGTCCCCGATCACCTTGGCGACGATGGCCACCGAGTCGTCGCGGTACTCGCCCAGAGCCACGTCGGACAGCACCACCAGGCCGAAAGGCTCGTCGTCGCCGATGATCTTCCGGGGCTTGAACGCCGTCTCGATGTCGGCGCGCGTCATCAGGACGTTGCTGCTGCTCTGCGCGAACAGGCCCAGCACCCGAATCTGGTACTCGACCGAGTGCCGGCCGCCGCTCTCCGATTCCCGCTCCCGCAGCCATTTGGTCGTGACGAACGGCGACAGCTCCGAGTTGAAGCGCAGCGACAGCCAGCTCCCGCCGTTCTCGATGCTCAGGGTATGGTGGGAATCGTAGAAGCGCCCGGCGCTGCGCGCGCCCTGGGACGCCATCAGCGTGCGGTTGCCTGGCTGGGTCTGGGTGCCGTCGATCACGTCGAAGTGCTCATCGGGCACGCCGGCGGCTTCGTCGATGATGATGAGCTGCCAGTAGCGGTGCTTACCGGCCACACCGATGGCTTCGCCCTTCTTCATGGCGATCTGGGTGACGAACCACTGCTCCGCGTACCCATTCACATGCACGCGGGTCTTGGTGATCGTGAAGAAGTCGTTTATCCAGGCGTGCGGCCCGTTGGCAATGGCGATGCGGGCATCCTGCATTTCCTTCCAGATGCCGTCGGCCACCTGCTGAATGAAGGGGGCGCCGATGTAGGTGTTGCTGCCCACCTCCACCTTGCCGTCATAGACCGCGACTGGGAAGCACAGCAGATGCCAGAGGGCGATGCGGGCGAAGCTGGCCGTCTTACCCGTACCCGTGCCGGACACCACCGAAACCTTGGCGTTGGGCGTGGTGATGGATTGGAACAAGTCCATCTGGTCGGCGCTGGGCATGAATCCCGTCACCTCCACGGCGAACCGCAGCGGGTCGGCATGGTAACGCTCGACGAACGCCTGGTAGCGCGGGTCTTCCAGCAGGTTCCGGTTTCGGCGGCGCTTCGTCATCCCCTTGCCATCCGCGCCTCAAGACCGCGCAGCAGCCGCGCGGCCGTCTCGCTCTTGCACCCGCCGATGCGTCGGCAAATGTCCTCGGCGGTGGGGCTGATTTCGCTGTTCTCCAGCGCCTCGTACAGCAGCTCCACCAGCTCCGCGTCGCCCGGCCCGCGCTCCGCCGGTTCCGGGGCGCCCGCCGACACGCCTTTCGGCTCCGGCCCGAGCACGGCCGCCAGCCACAGCAGGGAACCCAGCACCTCCAGCAGCATGGCGATCAGCACGCCGGCCCAGACATTGAGGGCCGCCACGGGCAGTCCGGTAATCTCGGTCAGGCCGGACACCACCGGGTCAGCCGTCGCAGCGGCGGCCTCCTGCCCGGACAGGGCCACAAGCTGCGCGCGCAACTCGTTCGCTCGCTTTCCCTCGGTCAGCTCGATTTCCAGCGCGGCGCGGGCCTTGGGGTCTTTCGTGCGCGCCAGGATGCCGGCCACGGTCGCGGCGCTGCGGGCCTTGTTCTCGGCCAGTGCCGCCTCGATGGCGCGGCGCTGCTCCTGCACGACGCGCACCTGGGCGGACGACGCGGCCCGGCCCTCGGCGGCCCCGTGGCTGGCATTGGCAAAGAACCAGATGTGCCCCCACAGGGCGGCCAGGAAGCACAGGCACCACACCGGCCACACGACCAGGCGCGACAGCCGGCCCAGCAGCGCAGGCATCAGATGGACGGCCAGGACGATCACGGCGGACAGGCCGGCCAGCAGCCAGCGGTCGGCCTCGGCACCGGCGCGCTGCCAGGCGCTGGCAACGGCCATAGAGACGGCCAGGCCGGTGACGACGAACGCGAACGCGCGGGTGATGGCGGCCTTCACGGGGATTCCTCCGGCTCCGGTTCGTCCGCGCCAGGCGCTGGCGGCCCGTCCTCGTCGGCGTCAATGACGATGCCGCGCTCTGACAGCACCAGGGCCTGCCGCTCGCGCGCCTGCTGCATCTTGTCCTCGTAGAGGCGGAACAGCTCGTCGCCCGACACCATGTTGATGTTCACCTCGGTTTCCTTCTCCTTGAACAGGCCCAGGGCGCGCGCCAGGTTGTCGGCGGCCTTCTCCTTGCTCATGGTCAGGACTTCGATGCCATCCCGGCCTTCCTTCACGCCGGCATAGACCAGGCGGGCGGCCGGCGATAGGTTGCGGGTGTCCGCGAAGAACACCTCCACGACGCCCTCGCCGTGGCATTCCGGGCAGTCTTCCGCCGGCGGGCGGCGCTTGTCGTACCAGGCGTCGGCATAGGCAGGGAACTCCCCGATGTCGTCGTTCTGGTCGGCCTTCAGGCGGCGTTGGCGCTCCCGCTCATGCTTCGTTCGGGCTGCCTCCAGGCTGGACGGGGTGTATTGCCGCTGGTGGTCGGCTCCCCAGCAGTACGGGCAGCACACCCGGCGAAGCTGGGAAATCTCGTTGGCATCCAGGGTGACGACCGCAGCCCACATCCGCATCAGCTCGTCGGCGTCGATGCCCAGCCGGCGGGCGCGGGCCGAGGCCAAGGTTTCTATCGCCTCCCGCACCGAAGGTTTCTGGAGTAGCTGGTAGGCGATTTCCCCCGCGCTCTTGGCGCTGTAGCCAGCCCGGATAGCTGCCTGCGTCCCGTTCCAATCCACCATGTATTCGCGGACGAAAACCTCTTGCATATCAGTCAGTTGCGCGAGGACGCCGAACTGGTCGGGGTCGCGCTCCAGGGCCTCGGCCGTGGTCAGGGGCATGGTTTCGCCCGCGCTCATGGTTTCGCTGATGGTTTCTCGCTGATGGTTTTCGGAAACCTTGGAAACCTTGCTGGTGCGCGGCGTGGCGCCGTCTTGTGGCTGGCCCTCTGGCTTTGTGCGGGCGGCCTTCTTCGGCTCCTTGGCGCCGGTCTTGGCCGGGGCCGGGGCGGCGTCACCCCCTTGGGCGGAAACCTTGGCCCAGCCATCGCGCAGCGCGGTCTTGCGCACGCCCGGCGCGGACACGGGCAAGCCCAGCTCATCGACGAGCCAGGAATACCCATCGCGCGGGTCGCGCTCCCAGTGATTTCGGACATCCGCCCATTGCTCGGGCGTCAGCTTCGGTTTTGCCGCCATATCCCACGTCTTCCCCGATCTACAGGGCCAGGCTCAGTTGATGGGTGTCGGCAGCAGCCAGGGAGCACTCCACGCGGAACCGCGCCATCTTGGCCTTGGCGCCCTTGGCAGCACCAGAGGCGCGTCCAACCGCGCTCAGGAGCCGGGCACCGCCCGGCATGTCCTCGAAGTCGGGGTTCAGCTCGATGAAGCGCGCCAGGGCCGCTCCCGCGTCGTCGGTGGTGGTGAGCATCTGCGCCACGGCCTCGCCCATCGCCTCCACCTTGTCATGCAATTTTTTCAGAGCCGCCATGTCCCGCTGGCGGGCTTTTTCCCAGGTGTCGAACAGCCAGGCCGAGGTTTCCCGCTCGATGCTCATGCGGACGCCTACCTCCCAGTCGTCGGTGACGCCGAACAGGAAGTCGATGCTGACCTCGTACACCTTGGCCGCGCGCAGGATGAGCCACAGGGGCACGCTGTTGGTGTCCGTCGCTCCCTCGACCTTGGACAGCTTGGACGAGTTCGAGTAGCCCAGGCGCTTCGCCGCCGCGCTCTGGGACAGGTTGCACAGCTCGCGGGCCTGCCGCATCCGGGCGCCGATGGTCTTGACCGCCGCCGCCTGTTCCATGCGCGTGTTCGCCGCCGGTTTCTTCTCTGCCATCGCCTATACCCCCTTGATCGACCAGCCGCCACCGTCCTTCTTGGATGCCTTCTGGCACAGGAAGAACCGGAACGGGAACAATGCGGCGGCCACCTTCAGCTTCAGCCAGCCGTCCTCTCGAATGAAACCGCCCTTGGTTTCGTGGATTTCCAGCACCCCGTCCGGCAGCATCACCAGGAAGTCCGGCGTGTAGCGCGTGTTGTCGGCCAGCTTCAGGGTGATGGCCTCGTACCGCCACCAGGCCACTTCGCCGCGCAGGCGGCGTTCCTCCAGCATCCCGGCGTACTCGGCCTCGGTCTTGTTCATGGCCGGGTTCAGCTCGGGCGGGGCCACGGTGCCCACGGCCACCGGCAGCCGCTTGGCGGCGGGCTTCTGGGCCGGCTCCGCCTCGGGCGCGCGCCGCAGGTGGGCGGCCAGTTGTTCCTCGCTCCAGCGCAGGGTGTTCGCCACGATCAGCCCTCCCCGCGCTTGTCGAGCCAGGCAGTCCGGGCCGCGCGCACGTCTGCGGCGGCCTCGCTGAACTTGTCGCACTGGCGGGGATAGACGGAAGACGGGTAGCTCGCCCGGCTCGGGGACAGCGCGCACAGGCCGAACCCCAGCCGGCCCATCGCGCCGGCGTCCTTGAGCCGGTAGTGGGCGCAGTCGATGCAGCGGACGGTCTTCTCGGCTACCGGCATCCGGCCTCCAGTCGTTCGAGGGTCATGGCGAGCAAGTCCAGCTCGGACAGCCGGTAGGTGCGCTCGAAGGCGCTGGTGCCCAGCCCATGCAGGCCCGTGTTCCCCTGGTGGTGCTCGGGGCACAGCGGCACGGTCAGGAAGTTGCTGGCGCGCTGGCTCATGCCCTGGCCCTCGCGGACGTGATGCACCTGCGCCGGCGTGGCTCCCAGGCCCAGGTGGTCACAGAGGATGCAGCCCAGGGCGGCGACGCGGCCCATGTGGCGCTTCTCGGCAGCGGTCGGGGCGCGCTTCATTGGTCGAACCTCATCAGCTCGTTGATGACCCGCTCTACCTCGTCCTCGGTGGCGTATCCGGCAGCCTTCAGCACGCGGTTCCAGACGACCGTGAGCACAGCGCGGAACACCGTCTCGAACCGTTCCTCGTCCATCGCGGCGAAGGACAGGCTTTCCGCCTCCAGCCGCACCTCGCCGCGCGCGTTGTAGACGGCCTTGTAGAAGCCGGCCAGGATGGTCATGTCCTTGCGGAAGCGGTCGAAGTCCTTGGCGACGGGCAGGCCCTGGTACTCCAGCGGCGTCACCGGCTCCCACACGTCGAACGCCAGCTTGAACAGGGCGAACGCCTTGCGGTGGAACTTCACGTTGCGAGCGCGGCGGATGGTGGCGCGCACGCCCTGGCCGGCCTTCAGCTTCTCGATCAGCGCGCGGGCTTCCTCGTCGGCCGGCGCCAGCGCGCCGTTGGGGGTCTTGACCAGCACCATGTCCATCAGTCGCCCTCCCATTCGTCGCGCTCGCGGCGGTACGCTGCGGCCAGGGCCGCCACGACGAGGCCCAGCAGGCCCGCCACCAGCAGCAGGCCGCCCACGACGGCCAGGAAGATCGTCTCGATCACGCCATGCCTCCCCGGTGGCTCTCCCAGTCGAACGGGATGAACTCGCCGCCGTCTTCGCGCAGGCGGTCGAAGATGCGCTCGCCCAGGAACGCCTGCACCTCGTCGCGGGTGAAGTTCGACAGCAGCAGCGTCGGCCGGCGCTTCTCGTACCGCTCGTTGAGCACGTCGAACAGAATCAGCCGCTCGGCGTCGCTGCCGAACTGGACGCCCACCTCGTCGAGGATGAGCAGGTCGGGGAACACCAGCGACGCGATGGCCTCGCTCTCGCTCTGGGTGCTGCTGCGCCCCCAGGTGTCTTTCACCCGGCGCACCGCGCGCATGACGGTCAGGAACAGCGCGCTGCGGCTGTCGCGCTCCATGATCTGCAACCCGATGCCCACGGCCAGGTGCGTCTTGCCCGTGCCGGGCTTGCCGATGAACAGCGCGGAGCGGCCGGTCTTCAGGGCAGCATCGAAGCCGTCGGCGTAGCTCCGGGCGAACGCGAGGGCGCGGCGCTGCCCCTCGGTGCGGGCCACGTAGGTTTCCAGCCGGCGGTCGCGGAACCGCTCGGGGATGCCGGCGTCGCCGATCTTGCGCTGCCAGGCGGCCACGCGCTCGGCGCGCGCCTTGGCTTCCTCGGCCTCCCGCGCCTTGGCGACGGCCTCGGCGCTGCACGCCGGGCACTTCGTCCAGACGCTGCCCAGGTAGCAGCGGCTCTCGAACTCGCCGTGCGTCTCGCACAGCTCGGTCTTGGTCTTCGGCGGGGTGTTCAGCCCCATGTCGGCAATGGCTTTCACAGGCGGCCTCCGGTTCCGTAATCGCGTTGATCGAATCCGCCGTGGGCGGTGCTGGGCGCCGGCGCGCCGTTGGTTCGGCTGCCGCCGTCCCTCGCCATCCACGACGCCTTGAAGCCGGCCCAGCCTTCGCCGGCGGCGCGGGCGATTGCTTGCGGCAGGGTCAGGCCCGCCTTCACGGCCTCGGCCTTCACGATGTCGAGCGCGGATTCGGTCAGCGGCAGCTTCTTGGCCTTGCGGGCCTTCAGCCAGTCCTCGGCGTGCTGGCGCTCGACGCCCTCGGCCACCAGCTCACGGACGCCCAGGGCGCGCGGCAGCTTCTCGCCAGCAGGCGGCGGGGGCGGCGGGTCATCACCGGGGGGCTGGTCGGCAGGCCCACCCTCGGCGGGCTGGGTGGGGCCATCGGCAGGCGGAGCTTCCGGGGGTTCGGCAGCAGCAGGAGCGCCAGCCAAACCGGAGTCGGACAGACCAGGCGCGGAAGCGCCTTCTCTCTCTCCGTCAGGAGAGAGAGATTTATCTTTATCTGTATCTTTATCTAGCGTGACATCGCGTGACGCTGCGTGACGCGCACTATTCCCACCCTTCCCGGCGGCCTCCTGGGCCTGCTTTTCGCGCTCGCGCTGCTCGCGTTTCCTCTCTGCGGCGGACTTCGCGCCGGTTTCAGGGCTGCCCGAGTCCTCGCGCTTGGGCTGGCGCTTTTCCCAGCCGGACAGGCGGTCGCCGTCGAGCACGCGACCCTGCATGGCCGAGAAAATCGCCTCCACGGCCTCATCTGTCACGTCGAGCGCGCTTGCCACATCTTCCGCCGTGACACTGACGTGACCGCGCGTGACATTGCGTGACGCATCCACCATGAGATGCAGCGCCACGGACAAGACGGTGGTGATAGGCTGGCCCGACACCCTGGCGACGGTGCGCCATTTCGGGTCGTTGGGCATGTCGTGCCACAGGCGGAACCATTCAATAGCAGCCATTCGCCCCCCCGTTGGCAGCGAAGGCCGCATGAAAGCCGGGAGCGCCCCGGAAGCGTTGCGCGGCTGCCATGAGGTATTCCCGGCACCGCTCGGTCACAAGCCAGCGGCGGCCGTGCAGCTCGGCGCCGCGCCCCGTGGTGGCCCAGCCGCCGAACGGATCGACGATCAGGTCGCCCATGTCCGACAGGAACCGGACGAAGTGCTCGGCCAGTCGCGACGGCATCAGCGCCGGGTGGGCCGGCAGGCCGTGCGCGGCCGCGTAGTCGCGCGCGGGCTGCTGGTCGGGGTCGCGGTGCGGGATGGACAGCACGTTGCGGGCAATGGCGCCTTCGGTGGGCGCGCTGAAGCTGCCCTCGCGCACGGTGTAGGCGCCGCCGGCGTAGCGGGCGTACTGCTGCACGCCGCCGGCCTCCATGAACCGCCGGTGCTTGTCGGTGTGCTCGCGCAGGCAGCGGCGGTTGTCCGCCACCACCAGGGCCGGGTCGTTGGTGAACCACAGCACATGCTCGTAGGCGGTGTTGTGATGCACCCGGCGGATGGAAGCCCACTGCACCGGGCCGGGTGGCTTCGTCGGGTTGTGCCAGACGAACCGCTCCATCAGGTGCAGGCCCAGCCGGTCGTGCAGCGCCAGGGTCAGGCGCTCCAGGTACAGGGAGCGCGCCGGCGAGCCAGGCTCGAAAATGTCATTGCCCAGGTTCAGCACCACGCTGCCGCCGGGCCGCAGGTGCGCCACGATGGGTTCGAGGATGGGCAGCAGCCAGTCGATGTAGCTGGCCTGGTCGGTGTTGCCGTAGGCGCGCTGCTTCGCCAGCGGGTACGGCGGCGAGGTGAAGGCCAGGGTGATCTGTTCGCCCAAGCCGCTGAACACGTCCTCGGCGTTCGCCCACAGCGCGCAGCCCAGGTCGGTTGAGAACGCCAGCAGGACGGCGCGGCGCGGTGCCGGCGTCAGCTCCTTCTTGGCGTCGCCGCTCAGGCGCCAGGTGCCGCGCTCCACGCGCTCCAGCACGCCCAGGTGCTTCAGCGTTTGCTGGTGCCACCGCACCTTGCGCTCGAACAGGTTGTACGCCTTGCCGGCTTTGCCCACGGGCGCGCGCGCATCCAGCGCCGCCTCGGGGATGTCCAGTTGCAGGGCGAGTTGCTGGAACAGCTCGCGGTTCGTGAGGGTGTCGCGGCCAACGAACGGCGCCATGACGGCTTCGGCGGACAGGTTCTTGAGGTCTTCCATCAAGCCATGCCCTCCTGCTCATGGACGGCATGACGCCAGCGGAAGCCCTTGTGCGTCTTCTGAGTGCCGTTGCAGCACTCGGTAATGCAGGACGCGCGGAAGCCCTCTCGCACAGCATCGGACTGAGACGGGTAGCGCCGCAGCAGCCTTCCATCGAGGGAAAGCCTATCGACGGGCCGGGCGTTCGGGTTCTCTGCGCCGGCCAACGCCGGCGTCTTGAAACCCAGCTCATGAACGGCGTGCTTCAGGTTCTCACTCGGAGTGACGACCTCCAGGTTGTCGAGGCGGTTGTTCCCCTTGTTCCCGTCGATGTGGTTCACCTGCAAGCCCGGCGCCAAACCCAGGAAGGCAGCAGCCATCAGGCGATGCACAGACCGGCTATGCGCCTTGTTCCCGGCCCACAACTGGACACTGGGATAGCCGCTGTTCCAGAGCCGTTGCGCGAGCAATTTCCCCGTGCGTGGCGAGCGGACGCGGCCGCAGTCGGAAACCTCGTATTTGCCCTCGAAGCCAACCACCGGCCGCCATTTCTCATCAGCCAGCGGCATAGAGCTTCCCTCCACTGGTTCCGTGGCCACGCACGCGAGCGCAATAGCCCACTACACGGATGTCGCCCTGGCGGATGGCCTTGGCGTAGATCGCCCCAAACGCTCGATCATCGGACGGGGTGATGCCAGCGGCACGCGCCGCCATCGTCACCTGCTCGCCGGGCACGCTGCCCAGCCGAGCGGACTGCTCGCGCACGTAGGCCACGATGAACGTATAGGCCCGCGCGCCGAAACTCGGGTCGGTCGAGGTGGCCGCGTCCAGGGCAAGCTGCATCTGTTCTTCGCCCAGGCGGCGGGCGGTCGCGGCGCGCTGCGCGTGCGGCGGGGCAATGACGGCGCTCACAGGGCACCTCCCCGGATGGATTGCAGCAGCTCGCCGGTCGCCTTCATCAGCGACAGCAGCAGCGGTTCAAGGGCGCGGCGTTCGTCCGCGCAGAAACGGCCATCCTTGGCGGCCTCGGAACCCACGCCCAGCAGCTCCGACGCCGACGACACCAGCGACAGGAACAGGCGCACAGCCTCGGCCGGCTCGCGCGGCTCCAGCTCGAAGTCCATCGGCACCTGGCCGACGAGGTGCGCCAGCGCGAACACGGTGCGCCGGGCCTGGGCCACGATGACGATTTCGAGGATGACGCCGAAGCTGGGCGGCGGCGCGTCATGGTCGGGGTTGATGCCGTTCGCCAGCGTGTTCCCGTTCATGCCCATCGCTTCCGCGATGGCACGAACGCCGCCGGGGTATTCCTTGGCATCCGCCTGAAGCGCCAGGAACAGCGCGCGGTGAGATTGCTTGATCGGCCTACGCATGACGAACGCCCTTTCAGATTCGCCTACCGCCAGCCCGGCGGGCGGCGGAGACTTGCTGCATGGAAAAGTTGATGAAAACCACAGCGCGCAACCTTTCACGCACCACGACCGGCGCGAAGGGAAGGCATGAACAGGCGGTCATTGACCGGCCAGCCGCTCCGCAGCCTGCAATGGACAAGGTGGGCGCTGACGCCGCGCTCCGCGCACACCTCGCCGAGAACGCGCGTGCGTCCTTCGATTTCGAGGGTGGCGGTGATGCGGCGATTGCGCGTCTGCTCGACTGGCGTGGCCCAGCGGCAGTTGCTGGGTTCGTAGTTGCCGTTCGTGTCGTTGCGCTCCAGCGTCAGGCCATCCGGGCACTCGCCCATGTCGGCCAGGAAGTTCTCGAACCTGGCCCAGGCTGCGCAAACCGTGATGCCGCGCCCGCCGTAGTTCTCGAAATTGACGGCGCGCGGGTTGAAGCAGCGCCGACGCATCGACTCCCACGCCTTGTAGGTGCGGGTCTTCTTCATGCCGTGGGTCTTGTTGCCCCGGCCCATGCTCGCCGTGCGCTCCCGCGCGAGGCAGCCGCAACTGCGGGTGTTGCCGCTTCGCAGGGAGTAGATCGAGACGATGCGCTTGGTGCCGCAGGCGCAGGTGCAATGCGCCTTACTGCCCTCGATGGAATCAACGGTGAGACGACCGAATATCTGCATGGCTGGCTCTTTTCTCAAACATCCAAAGGGCCGATCTGGATGAGCGCGGGCGCGTCGCCCTCGGGCATGTCGGGCAGGCCGGCAGGCTGGGAGTGGGCGGACTCGGGCGAAACGGCCGGAACGCCGGCGCGCTGCTGCGCGTCTTCGATGGGCGTGGCGGCGGCTACCTTGGGTTCAGGCATGTGGTGCTCCTTCTTGGTGGATGTCTTCGGCGGCGTTGGCCGCGCGTTGCCGAGCCTCCCCAGCTTCGACGGCGTAGATGTCGTCGAAGGTGATGTGAACGCCTCGCTCATGGGCTGCCGCAATGACACGCCGCGCCACCTCGGGCGGCACGTCCTGACGCTGCCGCTCGTAGTGACTGACGTTGCCTTGCGAGACACCAATGGCAGCAGCGAACGCGGCCTGGGAAAGGCCGAGTTGCTCACGCACTCGCTTGATGTTGTTCGTGTCCATAGTGCCGCAATACTAGCGCGGCTAGTTATTACCGTCAATAGCGCGGCTGGTTGCCGTTCCTTTCAATAGTTGCGCTAATGACGTTATGACGACAAAGAAACCCAAGACACCCCCCACCGACGAGCAGATTCAGGACTCGGTAAGGCTCCGCGAGCTGTTCGAGAAGCGCGCGGGGATGAGCCAGCTTGAGTTCGGGCAGGTGTATGGAATCGGCAACCAGGGCATGGTCTGGCAATACCTCAATGCCGATAAGCCGAAGGGCTCGGTGCTGAATGTCGTCGCAGCTATCAAGTTCGCTGAGGGCCTGCGCTGCCACGTCTCGGACTTCAGCCCTTCACTCCAGAAGGAAATAGACCGGATTGCGATGTTCGCGTCAGATCGGCGACCAGCCGCCGGCACTGGGGCAGGACAAGATCAGCAAACAAACCTCGCCTCCCAAGACTCGGATGAAGGTGACGTGATCGTCAAGGCAAAGGAGCGGGCGAAGGAATTTGAAAGGAACAAGGCCCGCGACGCCGCGATCATCGAAAAGATGATCGACGTTGGGCACAGGTATCAGGTTGCGGAGCCACCCAAGCAGTTGGTGATTGATTTCCTGCTGAAAGACGAGAGTGCCCCCGGCCCGCCGTGGGCTGATGGCGATGCGCGGTCTTATGCGGACTCACTGGAAATGAAGGCGCTTCGCTGGATAGCCAAGGGTAAAAGTGACGCCCAAACCAAGACCGGCACTTAGGCTCGTATGGTCTAATGGGCGCGAAATTCCCCAGGGCAGCGAAGTATAAAAATCGACAGAGAAAGGGCATCATGCGGATTGAAATTATTGTGGCGATCATGGTGGCTCTGGCATCGTCTCCGGTCATCTCCAACGCCCAATCCAGCGACTTCAAGCAGGCCATCGCCGCACAAGGGGCAAAGCCTGGCGGAGAACTTGCCAGCGCCCCCAAAATTCGCGCAGACGGAGAACTTTATTCCCTTCACGGGAAAATCCAGCAGGCCAGCGAAACCCCGTCATTCCTCGCCAGCCTTTCTCCGTCTGAAGAAAATGAACTCCTTGCTAGTGCCTTGCGCCGTTCGCGCGGCATGGGAGAGAGCACCGACTATTTTGCAGTTGTAGTTCCAAAGCAACTACAGAAATACTATTTCGATAATGCCAAGATCGGCGGCGGATTTGATTTAATTGGCCGATACACATCGAACACGAAATACAAAACAGTTTCCGGTCGTGAAATGCAGGCCCCCGTGTTCGAGGCCGTATATCTCGATTTGTGGTCGAAACGTCAGCCGCAGGCCCAGGCTGCACCCCAGAAAACGGCAGCGACCGCCGCCAGCACCTATGAGAAGTGCATCGACGACGCGGCCGGAGCCATGCCGGACATGATCGAGTGCAGCAACAAAGAGTCCGTCCGCCAGGATGCTCGGTTGAACGCAGCCTACAAAACGGCGATGGCAGCCACGGCCGACAAGGACGGGCTGCGCTCTCGACAACGCCAGTGGATTAAGGAGCGCGATCAAGAATGCGCGCTCGACAAGGACGGCGGGCAGGCGGCGATGCTCACATCCTACGACTGCGTGGCAACGAAGACCGCCAACCGCGCTACCGAGCTTGAGGCCGCCCGATAGAAACCCACAACCTCGCCGAATGACGACGATGAACCTAACGTCCGCTGAAGCTGATCCACAAGACCGCTCAGACGAGCTTTTTAATCGCCTGCGCCTGCTTGGTTCGGCAACCCGCACATGGCTCCAGTTCGACCGGGCGGAGCTGAAGCGCCGCGTGTGCGACAAGGTGATCGCGCATTTCCGCGCCGCGCCATCGCCAGAGACGCGCGAGGGTATTGAAAACGGCCTGGCGTTCTTGGGATTTCTTTTGCAAGAGGGCAGCGCGCACGGCCTATACGACACCACGATGCGGCAACTCGACAGGATGACCTTCAAGGCCGTCGCCGAGCTGGGCGACGATGAGCAAGTGGTGTTGCTGCTGCCGATGGTGGACGTTGAAGACCTTGCCACCGATTGGGACGCGAGCGAATGGGCAAAGGTCTTGCGCACCCGCCTTGTCCCCGAATGGGAAGATGAAATGCGCTCCATCGTCCTGCACCGTGTTGAGCTGGCCCAGGCGCCGGCCGTTGAAACGCGGGGCAACCCATGAACAACGAAGAAAAAGCCGCGCTTGCATCAGCGCAGCTCGAAAGCAGGTTGCTCAGGGTATTTTGCTTATCGCTTCTGAAAGAGCACGAACATCCTCAAGTAGCCCTGGCGCACCTGCTGGCCCGGATTGAAGACCTTGAAGGGATTGCGCTTTTTTCTGAATGGCCCGAAGCAGAGGTTCAAGCTCTGCTGCCAACTGCAAACGCGCTTCTCGAAGAACTGCGGCAGCACTTTCCTTCCTGACAGCCTCCGCGCTCGACTCAAGTTCCGCGAGAGCGGCCTGATCGCGTTCGCCGACCTCTTTCCACACCTGAAACAGCCATTCGGCGTCCTCCTTTCTTGCTGCCTCATCGTCGGCGCGCTCCGCCTGGATGCCGCGAGAAACGACAATCGCCTTTTTCCCCCAATCGGGCAGGACGATGAACTCAATGCCTCGCGCCTTCGCGGACTCCGCCATCGTCTTGATTGAGCCGATCAGGGCCGTCTGCTGATCGGCCGTCATACCTGCCAGCGGCAGCAACATCAGCACGGTGTCTCCGGGCCGCAAGGACGCCACCCTATCGTCCGACAGCAGCGGGCGCGTGCCCAAAGTTTCCCGATCTAGCCGCGCCTCCTTCCGCGTGTAGCGGATAGCCGCCGCCAGACTCCAGGCCCCAGCCGCCAGGTTGAAGCCCACGGCCGCCCAGAGCGCCCACACCTTCCAGTCGTCCATCTTCCATCTCCGCAAGCCCGGCACGTCGCCGGGCTTTTATTTTGCCACATTAACTAGCGCACCTATTGACAGAACAAAACTAGCGCGGCTAGTATTCGGCTCATCAAGACGCGCAGCGACACGCAACGACACGCGAAAAGCAGCGCAACCGCTCTTTAACAACCTGCCGGATGAATAGAGGCGAGGCCCGCCCCCAGGGGCGCGGCGCCAACCTCCTACGCCTGGGCGCGCGCCGTAGAAGCAAAAGCGTGCGAAATCCTGGCCTCCCTGGTGGAGCGGCCCGCGGGGGTCGTGACGAAGCCATAGGCCAGGTCGAAAGACGCCCACCCGTTCGTGGCGCAGGTAACGACGGGCAGAAAGACATGCAGTACCCCCCGGCAGCCGGTCGAGGCAAGGCCAGAGCTGGCGCCCGTTTTCACGGGCAACGCGCAGGGGGCGCGGCGCGCGCACCGAGTCGCATCAATGCCGCAAAGAAGCCCGGTAGGCCGGGCCGGTTGGGCAGACGTAAGCCCCGCAATGGTGAGCCGAAAGCGCCATGACAGCCTGAGAGAAGGCGCACCTCGAACAGCCGCGCACACCAGCGCGGCAACGCGGCCCGCGCCAGGGCAATCCCCCGAAGGACACCGACATGGACATCCAAATCCGCACTGCCGGTATCGGCAAGTGGCCTGTCGTTCGCGCGATGGGCCATGACGTGACGCTGAACCTGTACGGCAGAACGAGCCTGCTGCTCGACCTGCTGTACCGCGCCGGGATGCTGCCCAGCGTCTCGGCCTACGGCAAGGACGGTTCCGACGCCTTGTTCATCAACGGCGAGAACCTGGGCACGACCGATCAGACCGTCCAGTTCGGTATCTGGCGGATGGTCGAGAGCTACCGCACGAGCGGCTACCTGTTCGATGACGACTTCGCGCAGGTCATGCGCGCCGTCGGCGTCGAGCCGGATGCCGACGAAGAACAGGCCGCCGCCGAGCCGGCGTAGGCCACCCCTCCCAAGCAAGCAAGCAAGAAAGGAATCCTCATGAGCCACATCATCGGCATCATCATCGGCAAGGCGCTGGGCAACTGGCAGCGCATCGACGCCGAGGGCAACAGCATCGCGCCGGCCGCCGGCGACTTCGACGCCCACCCGACCTACGCCGGCATCGCCGACGAAGTGATCGACGGCCAGCACCTGGTGCGCGTCCCGGCCTTCTACTACCGCGCCGGCGCCGTGCCCACCGGCGAGCACGCGGGCAAGAAGGCGCTGTGGGTCAGCCCCGAACCCGCGCCCGGCTTCGAGCTGCACCCCGCGTTCCGCCACCACGGCGCCGAGCTGGCCCAGTTCCACGTCGGGAAGTTCCAGGGCACGCCGGACGGCGACGACAAGCTGGGCAGCCAGCCCGGCCTGAAGCCGCTGGCCTCCATCAACTTCCCGACCATGCAGGCGCGCGCCGCCGCGCGTGGCGAGGGCTGGATGCTCTGGAGCATCTACCAGCTCGCGGCCATCCAGGCGCTGCTGCTGATCGAACTTGGCACCCCCGACGCGCAGCAGGCCATCGGCGACGGCAACGTGAATGGCGGCGGCGTGCGTGCGGTCGATGACGAAACCGTGGCCCAGGCCACCTGGCGCGGCATCGTCGGCCTGTGGGGCAACGCCTGGCAGATGGTCGATGGCTTGCAGACCAACGCCGACAGCGAATACCGCATCTGGGCTACCGACGGCAGCCAGACCTACGTGGAAACCGATGTCGAGGCGCCGGGCGATGGCTGGTTCCGCCGCCGCGCCACCGACCGCGACGCCGGTTTCGACCTGGGCGCGGTCTTCCTGCCCGCCACGACGCGCGACGACCGCGACGAATCGGCCTTCGGCGACTACTTCTGGAGCTACCCCAACGCCGTGGCCTACCACGGCGGCGATTGGGGCAGCGGCCAGGACGCCGGCGCCTTCCTTCTCTACGTCTACTCCGGCGCGGAGTTCTCGGACTCCCTCTTCGGTGGCCGCCTCGCAAAGGTGTAGTGCCCTCTGTGGCTTGTGTCATGTCCGGGGCAGGCCCGCCGAGCGGGCCGCCCCAAGCGCCCCGTCAGGGGCGCTTTCGATTTCCCCCTGAAAGGAGCGCATCCATGAGCGCATCGACAACTGCCTGCGCGGCGGCCACGCCTGCCGCGCGGCCGGCCCGGCTCGTCAAATGCCGGGTGAGCGTGAGAACGGCGACGGGCGAGCAGCACAGCTACACCGCCCTGTTCAAGAGCACCTGCGGGGCGGTCATGGATGCACTCGACCGCTTCGGGTTCTGCAAAGTCAGCGTGGAGGCGATGCGCGAATGAAGGCCCTCAAACGCCTGAAGAAACGCCTCGCCGACTACCGCTACTACCGCGCACGCGGCTACGGCATCCGCCGGGCCTGGGAACTGGCCGGGGTGACGCTATGAACCTCGCCACGCTCCCAGGCCCCGGCGACGAGGCCACCTGGCCGGCCTACACCGGCCACCCCAACGACCCCAGGGCACCCGACGACGAAGGCCGCGACGCGGCCATCGAAGAACGCGCCGCCGAGCTGCTGACCGCGCCCGGCTTCACGCCCTTCAACCCCGCCAACCTCTGCGAGGCCCTTTGCGAAACGGGCGACCCGCAGATCGAGCCGCTTTGCCGCCTTCTGGCCGAGGGCGACACGGCGGCGGCTGGCGAGGCGCTGGCGCGCTTGGCGCGCGGCTACTGGGAACCCATTGCCCGCAAGGAAGCGGAGCGCCAGATCGACGCCGAAGCGGACAGCGCGTGCCGCCGGTGCCGTGGGCGCGGCTGCCGCCGCTGCGAGGCCGACTGATCGAAACCTACCGGAGAACCCCTCTCATGAACTCCCCCGTGAATCAGGCCCTGGCCGTGCGCCAGGACTTCGGCGGCACCAGCTCGACCCTGGCCGCCCAGGAAACCGCATCGGCCTACGTGGCCGCCCAGGCCAAGGCCGTTGTCGAGGCCCGCTACGTGATGGCGCTGCGCCGCCCGCGCCAGTGGGATCAGGTGCGCCAGGACTTGCTCAAGGAGTGCAAGCGCCCGAGCTTCGCCAACAACAAGTCCGCCTACTACCGCAAGCCCATCGGCGATGGCGTGGAGGGCCTGGGCATTCGCTTCGTCGAGGTGGCCCTGCGCTGCATGACGAACGTGCTGGTCGAAACCAGCATGATCTTCGAGGACGAGGGCAAGGAAATCCACCGCGTCAGCGTCACCGACCTGGAATCGAACCTGACCTACCCGCTCGACGTGCGCGTCACAAAGACGGTGGAGCGGTCGAAGCCGTCCGACGACGGCACCTACATCAGCGTTCGCAAGAACAGCTACAACCGCAACGTCTATACGGTGCCCGCCACCGACGACGACCTGCTGAACAAGCGCGCTGCGCAGATTTCCAAGGCCATCCGCACCTTGGGCTTGCGCATCATCCCCGGCGACTTGCAGGACGAGGCCGAGGCCATCATCAAGGCCATCCGCTTGGACGAGGCCGCGCGCGACCCCGACACCGAGCGTAAGCGCATCGCCGATGCCTTCGGCGAAATCGGCGTGAAGGCGGCCGACCTGACCGAGTACCTGGGCCACACGCTGGATACCTGCTCGCCGGCCGAGCTGGTCAATCTGCGCGGCATCTACGGTGCCATCCGCGACGGCGAATCGTCGTGGAAGTCGGTCATGGAGAACAAGGCTGAACAGCAGGCCGGCAAGAGCGGCGGCGCGGGCAATGCCGGCGGCGGGGCTGGCGCCGGCAACGGCTCGAAGGGCGGCTCGCTACCGACGTGCAGCGATGAAGCCTTCGAGAAGAAGAAAGCCGGGTGGCGCAAGGCCATCGAGGGCGGCAAGTCGGTGAACGACCTGATCGCAATGATTCAGACCAAGGAACTGCTCACCGACGACCAGAAGATGGAAATCGCGTCGTGGGCGGCTGAAGGGGGCGCGCAGCAATGAAAATCCACGAACTTGTCCAGGGCAGCCCGGAATGGCAAGCCTTCCGCCTGACCCACCACGGCGCCAGCGAAGCCGCCGCGATGCTCGGCTTGTCGAAGAAAACGACCCGCTCAGAACTGCTGCGCATCAAACACACCGGCACGCCGAAGGAGTTCTCCGACTGGGTGCAGGTGAACATCCTCGACTACGGGCACCAGGTCGAAGCCCTGGCCCGGCCGCTGGTCGAGGAAATCATCGGCGAAGACCTCTACCCGGTGACGACCTCGAACGAGGACGAGGGCGGCAATCTGTCGGCATCGTGCGACGGGCTGACCATGCTCTACGACACAGCGTTCGAGCACAAGCAATGGAACGAGGCCCTGGCCGCATCGGTGCGCGCCGGCATCCTGCCCGAGGAACACATGCCGCAGTGCCAGCAGATCATGCTGGTGACGGGCGCCGCGCGCGTGATCTTCGTCGTCTCCGACGGCACGCCCGGCAACCTCGTTTGGGTCGAAGTCCGGCCCGACCCGGAATGGTTCGGCCGCATCCGCGCGGGCTGGGCGCAGTTCGACCGCGACCTGGCCGACTACGTGCTGCCCGAGGCCAAGCCGGCCATCGTCGCCGAACCCGTCCAGGCGCTGCCCGCCGTGTCGGTGCAGGTGTCCGGCGCGCTGACCGTGGCCGAGAACTTCACGGTGTTCGAGCAGGCCCTGCGCCAGTTTCTGGACGAGCGCCTGATTCGGGAGCCGCAGACCGACCAGGACTTCGCCGACCTCGACCTGCAAATCAAGGCACTGAAGCGCGCCGAGGATGCGCTCGACGCCGCCGAGGCGCAGATGCTGGCCCAGGTGTCCGGCGTCGATGCTGCGAAGCGCGCGAAGGATGCGCTGCACAAGCTGACGCGCGACAACCGCTTAATGGCGGAAAAGCTGCTGGAGAGCGAGAAAAAGCGCCGCCGCGAGGAAAAGATCGAGGCCGCCCGCAAGGCGTTCGCCGATCACCTGACCGAACTCCAGCGCGAAATCACCGAGCTGCGCCTGGACGTTCCGGCGCCGGACTTCGCGGCCGTCATCAAGGGCCTGAAGACCCTGGCGAGCGTTCAGGACAAGCTCGACACCGCGCTGGCGAACGGCAAGATCGCCGCCGACCAGAAGGCCGGCGACCTGCGCACGAAACTGGCCTGGGTGGGCACCAATGCAGCCGAACACCGCGCGCTGCTGCCCGACCTGCAACAGCTCGCGGTCAAGCCGCTGGACGACTTCAAGCTGGCGATCACGGCCCGCATCGACGCGCACAAGCGGGCCGAGGCCGAGCGACTGGAGGCCGACCGCGCGCGCATTCGCAAGGAAGAAGCCGAGCGCCTGGAGCGCGAGGCGAAGGACAAGCAGGAGCGCGAGGCGGCCGCCGCCCAGCAACGTTTGCTTGACGGTGCGGAAGACGCCGCCATCGTGCCGCTGCATCCGGCCAATGCGGCGCTGGAGAACAACGGCCCCGACAGCCTTGCGAGCTACTTCCCTGGCAACGCGGACGCATCGGCCTTCCTGGGGATGGACATGGCAGCGGCGCCGGCGGTGGAAATCGTCACGGCCAGTCCCCAGTGCGCGGCCCACAGCCGCCCGATGGGTGGCGGCGGTGGCGGCAGCCTTTCCACCGCAACGCTGAAGCTGGGCCAGATCAACGAACGCTTGGCGCCCATCGCGCTGACGGCCGATGGGCTGGCGACGCTGGGCTTCCCGCACGTCGCCACCGACAAGTCGGCAAAGCTGTACCGCGAGCGCGACTTCCCCCGTATCTGCGCCGCCCTGGTGCGGCACATCCAGACCGTGCAGGCCGGCCAGCCGGCGCCGGCAACACAGGCCGCCCCGGCCGCAACCCGCAACCCTGAAAGGACTACCGACATGGCAACCCGAGCACCCGCAGCAGCATTTGACGACGCCGCCGACTACCAGCACATCCCCATGAAGGAAGTGGAGTCGCACAAGATCAAGGCCGTCGGCTACGACGAAGCCACGCGCACGCTGGCCGTGACGTTCCAGCGCGGCGCCGGTGCCATCTACCACTACCCGAACGTCGAACCGCAGGTGTATGCGGACTTCATCGGCGCCGAGTCGCTGGGTTCCTTCTTCGGCGCGCACCTCCAGAGCCTGCCGTTCAAGAAGTTCCACCCCGAGCAGGTGGCCGCATGACCCACGCCGCCCACCATCCTGACGACGAAGCGGTAGATCGCTTCGCGGCCGAGCTGAAAGCCAAGCTGGCGGACGCTCGGGCGAAGGGGCGCGGCGGCTGGGAGGACAAGGCCCAGGTCAGCGCCAAGGCCCTGTCCGACATGCTGCTGGCGCACGTCTTCAAGGGCGACCCGCGCGACGTGGCGAACTTCGCCATGTTCCTGCACCAGCGCGGCGATGGCATCACCCTGGCCGACGGCCCGCGCATGGAGCACGCCGTCGAGGTGTTCCAGATCGCCGAGCAGCGGTGCGCGGAGCACCACGCCGGCGCCGGCCGCCTGATCGAACCCGGCATTGCCGTGCAGGCCGGGCTGATCGCCGCCGCGCCGTTCCTGATCGGCGCGCCGCCCGCGCCCGTGGCCGGAGGCTATCGCGGCGTGTCGTGGCGCGCGAACGGCGAAGCCAACTCCTACCACCTGCTGCGCGGCGGGCGCTGGCTCGCCCACATCCTCATGAACGGCGAACTGCTCGTGGGGCAGCAGACCGACATGATGGAGCGCATCGTCATCGCGCTGGGCGGCCCGGCCCAGCACGGCGGCGCGGCCGAAACCGCGCTGCGCCAGGTGTCCGCCGTCATCCAGCGGTATCAGGCCCCGGCCGGCATCAGCAAGTACGACGCCATCAGCGAAATCATCGGCATCGTGCAATCGGTGCCGCTGCTCGACGATGGAGCGCAGCCGGAGGCGGCCCCGAACCAGTGGAAATGCAAGTCCTGCGGGTGCGATGCCGGCATTGCTGGCGAACCCTACTGGACGCATGGCCGCACCCAGCACGCGGCCGAGGCCATATGGCGGTGCGACAGGTGCGACGCCACGCACGAGGTGAAGCTGTTCGAGCCGACCACCGAGGCCCAGACCCGCGAGCCGCACGCCAGCCTCGAAGACCTGCGCGCGCGGCTGCTGGCGCCGCGCGACATCGTGCGCGACCCGGACGGTTGGTTGAGCCACCCGGCCATGCCGGTTTGCGACGAGAGCGTGCGCTACGACGACCTGCTGGCAGTGTTCGGCATCGAAACCGCGTTCGTCTCCCTGGAGAGCCAGGACGAACGGCTGGCCGACCGCTACTTCGAGGAATCGGCCAGCATCGAGGACTGGAACCCGGAGCCGCCAGCCGGCGACGGCTGGGTGCTGCTGGAAATCTACGACACCGAGAACGGCCCCTACGCGATCTTCGGCCGGGCCATGCCACCCGAAGTCTGGCCGCGCCTCACCAGCGGCACGCCGTTCGACTTCCACGCCCATCTGGTGCGCCAGGCGAAGTTCTCGCGCAACACCTTCGGCCCCGGCCGCCGCACGCAGGGCGTCTCCGACCACATCCGCAAAGAGCTGGCGGAAATCGCCGACGCACCCGACGACCTGGAGGAGTGGATTGATGTCGTGATTCTGGCCCTCGACGGCGCATGGCGCACCGGCGCGAGTCCCGAACAGATCATCGCCACGCTGAAGGCAAAGCAGGCCAAGAACGAGGCGCGGACGTGGCCGGACTGGCGCACGGCCGACCCGAACAAGGCCATCGAGCACAGCAAGGAGACGGCACCATGAACAGCAAGGAGTTTCGCGCCGAGCTGGTCAAGATCATGCCGGGGTACGACTGGACGGTGCATCAGTCCCGCCTCGACTGGCGACTGGAGGCCACCGGCATCCAGTCCAGCGGCTCCAACCGGCTTTCGACCCTCTCCGTCGTCCGGGTCGAGCGGGAAGGCCAGAAGCCGGTCTATGAGGCCAAGTCGGCCGGATACGGACGGCGGGCCAGGTGGCTCCACACGCACAAGGACGGCACGCTCGCGCGCGCCTTGCGCGGGCTTCAGGACTACTACGAGGCCGTCGCCAGCACGCACTACGGCCACGCCGGGGCGCTGAAGCATGGGCGGAAAGCCAAGGACGCGCCGGCGGCGACGGAGGCCGCCCCATGAAGCGCATCTACATCAGCGGGCCGATGTCGGGGATGCCGGAGCACAACTTCCCCGCGTTCAACGCCGAGGCCGCCAGATTGCGCGCCCTGGGCTACGACGTGGTGAATCCGGCGGAACTCAACCCCGAGCCTGAAAAGACCTGGCACGACTGCCTGCGCACCGACCTGATGGAGCTGCTGACCTGCGACGCCATCGCGTTGCTGGCCGGCTGGCAGAAGTCCGCCGGCGCCCACCTGGAGATACACGTCGCCCACCGCGTCGGTATCGACATCGTGGAAGCCAAGGACATCCACCAGGGCGCGGCGCTCGCCGCCGCGCAGGAGCCACACACGCCGGAAGGCCGTGTTCATCAACCAACCGTGAAAGGAAGAACCCATGAGCAAGCCGCTCAATGAAAACCTCCAGTCCGTCCAGGTCGAAACCGAGGACGGCGACCTGATGCCCATCATGGACGTGGCGGGCGACAAGTTCAGCGAACTTATCAACGCCGTCGCCGCGCACAACAAGGCTGGCACGCTGACGCTGAAAGTCGCCGTCAAGCCCTCCACCGCCGGCGCCCTGGCCGTCAAGGCCGAGGTGAACATCACCAAGCCCAAGGGCCTGCCGGCCGAGTCCCTGCTGTGGGCCACGCCGGAGGGCAACCTCATGGCCGAAGACCCGCGCCAGACCAAGCTCGATCTGAAGTCCGTCGCGCCGGAGCCGGTGCGCGAACTGAAGTCCGTCACCGCCGCTTAACCACCACCTCAACCTGGAGTCTTTTTCATGGAACAACCCGACAACATCAAGACCGTGCTCGACGCTGGCGCGGCCGCCGTGCAGCCCATTACCAGCCACGGCGGCACCCCCTACGTGGCCGTGCCCGAGGGCTACAACATCCACGACCTGGAATCGCTGCTTCCGGCGCCTACCCGCAAGCGTGCCGACGTGACGACCACGGACACCGACAGCTTCATCTTCTACACGAAGAAGCACGGCAGCCTGGACAACGCCACGATCTACGCCGACATCGACGCCGAAGCCAGCCGCTTCCATCTGGTGGCGGTCATCAACGACCACGGTTCCGACATCGACGCACAGCAGTGGCGCGACCACCTCTGCCAGTTCTCGCCGAAGCAGGCCCTGGAATGGAAGCGTTGGCTGGGCAAGAACAAGACGAACTTCTCCCAAGCCGATTTCGCCACCTGGCTGGAGGACAACCTGCCCGACATCGCGGCCGTACCCGGAATGCCCAGCGGCGCCGACATCCTCCAGATGGCCCTGGGCTTCGAGGCCAACGCCGAAAAGCGCCTGCGCAGCAAGATCAACCTGCAAAACGGCGGCGTGCAGTTCGAGTTCGTCGAGGACGAGGACAAGGACACCCGGACGAAGATGCAGGTGTTCGAGCGTTTCACGCTGGGCCTGCCGGTGTTCGACGGAAGCAGCAACGCCTACCCGCTGGAAGCCCGCCTCAAGTACCGCGAGCGCGAGGGCAAGGTGACGTTCTGGTACGAACTCATCCGCCCCGACCGTGTGTTCAAGAGCGCCGTCACCGACGAGCTGACGCGCATCAAGGAAATCACCGGGTTCCCGGTCATTTCCGGCAAGCCGTAAGCCCCGTCCTGGCCGGCCACACCGGCCAGGCAGGCAACGCGGCCGCATCACCACTCACGCGGCCGCGCCTTCGATGAAGGCAGCGCGCCGCGCTGCACATCAACATCGAAGGACTCCCCGACCATGACGACCACCCCCGAGGCCGCCGGCCCAGCCGCCGGCGCATCCCAGCTCCTGAAGGGCATAGGCAAGATCGACGGCGACGGCTTCAAGGACACGACGCGCAAGGGCGAAGTGGTGTTCGTCTATGCCCAGCCGCTCCCCGAACCCTACGCGCCCGGCCAGTACCCCCGCGTCGGCAATACCGGCTACAGCGCCAGCACCCAGCAATACGACTTCGCGCCCGCCACCGTCGATGAGGCGCGCGAGCACATCGAGGCGCGCTTGGCCGCCGCAGCGGACGAGCTGGCCCGCGCGAAGAAGCTGACGAACGACCTGGGCAAGATCATCCACGACATGACCGTGGCCCAGCAGGCCGCATGGATTGAATGGCAGCACGGCAAGGGAGCCGACGCGGCCATGACCTGGATTCACAACGGCCTGGCCGGCCCTGGCTTCATCCCCGACGAGGACGAACCCTACGGCAAGGAGGCGCAGGCATGGTACGACGCCAACCGCGCCGACCCGTTCCCGACCTGCTTCTGCGGCCGCCCCTCGAACAGCCTCTGGATGGGAAAGGGCTTCTGCTCCAACGCGCACTACGAACAGCACCGCGCCGAGGTCGAAGCCCAGAAAAAGGAGGGCTGACGATGGCCGAGAACACCAAGATCGAGTGGGCGCACCACACGTTCAATCCCTGGTACGGCTGCCAGCGCGTCGGCCCCGGCTGCGACCATTGCTACGCCGAAGGCTGGGCCAAGCGCAGCGGCCTGGTGCAATGGGGCGCCGGCGCCGACCGCCGCCGCAGCAGCGATGCCATCTGGAAGAAGCCGCTGAAGTGGAATGCCGAGGCCGAGCGCCTGGGCGTGCGCTACCGCGTCTTCTGCGCATCGCTGGCCGATGTGTTCGACAACGCCGTGCCGTCGTCCTGGCGCGCCGACCTGTTCCAGCTCATCGAGCGCACCCCGCACCTTGACTGGCTTCTCGTCACCAAGCGCGTCGGCAACGTGGCCCCGATGATGCTGGAAGTGGCCCGGCAACTGTTCTGGCTCGACCACCTGGACGCGCCGCATCTTCCATCGAACGTCTGGCTGGGCATCACCGTGGTGAACCAGCAGGAGGCCGACCGCGACATTCCCCGGCTGCTGGCGCTGCCCGCGCGCGTGCGCTTCTTGAGCGTCGAGCCGCTGCTGGGGCCGGTTGATCTTCGGTTCCATATCTTCAGCGAGCCGACCGGCAACTTCCGCACCCACGCAGGGAAGCGGCAGATGGAGCTGCGCAAGCCGGCCGACGGCGGGCTGCACTGGGTCATCGTCGGCGGCGAGAGCGGCCACGGCGCGCGCCCGATGCACCCGAACTGGGTGCGCCGTCTGCGCGACCAGTGCCTCTCGTCCGATGTCGCCTTTCTGTTCAAACAATGGGGAGAGTGGGCGCCGCGCTCCGGCCTCCTGACCGGCGGCGGAACCGACTTCGTGGCGCTCGACCCGGAATGCAAACGCTGGCCGCACGTCACGCGCCTGGGCGAGCACGGGCTGGACACCCGAACCTGCGAACACTGCACGCCGGATGCCGGCGAGGACATCTACATGCAGCGCGTCGGCAAGCAAGAAGCCGGGCGAAGCCTGGACGGCCTTCTGCACGACGGCTACCCGGAGGCGGCCTATGGGCTATGAAAACCCGCTGCTGAAGCTGCCGGCGGGCCAGGCCCTGCGCCGCCTGCCAAAGGCCGACCGCGCGCGCATCGAGGCTGTGATGCGCGAGCTGCGCGATCAGGCCAACACCGAAGCCGAAAACGCTTGGCGCCGCAGGAAGGGGCCGATGGCCGCGTACTGGCGCGCCGTCGCCACCTACGCGCGCCACCTGGCCCACGCCCTGAGCAAGGAGATTCCCCAATGAACCCGTGCGACAAAGCCGCAACCCCGGCGCAGGTCGAGGCGCTGCTTGCAGATCACGACCTGTCCGCCCTGAAGCGCCTCTCTGAATGCCTGGAGGATGGCGAGGGCTTCGACGTTTCCAAGGAACGCATGGCGCGCCTTCTGGAGCTTGGCTTCGCCCGTCACAACGGATTCGGCCGCTACAGCATCACGGCCATCGGCCAGTACCTGCTGGGGGCCTGGACGAAGATTCCGCTTCAGACCCACGCCGATGTCGATGCCGCATACCGGGCCGAGATGGAGGCGCGCAATGGCTGACACACCGAAGCGCATACAGCGCAGCCGGGCCAAGGGCTGGCGGATGCCCGCCAGCGCCGTGTTCGTCGGCCGGCCCACGAAGTGGGGGAACCCCTACAAGGTAGGCACGCCGGCCGCGCCTACCCCCGAGGCGGCCGTCGCACTGTTCCGCGACTATCTGGCCCGACGGACTGAAATCGTCGAGGAAGCCCGCGAAGAACTGAAGGGCCACTCGCTGGCTTGCTGGTGCCCGCTCGGCCAGCCTTGCCATGCGGACGTGCTGCTGGAGCTGGCGAATCAGGGCCAGGCCATGACCGAGCAATGCACCCAACGGCAGGTCGAACTGCTGCACCACACCCTGGGCCTGAGCATCGACCGCCGCGACCCGTACCGCAATCACTTCGTCGCCAGCCCAGGCCATCACGACATGCCCGACCTGGAGGCGCTGGAGGCCCTGGGCCTTATGGCCCGCTCGCCCACGCCGAAGTTCTGTGCCGACGGCGACATCGTGTTCCGCGTCACCGACGTCGGGCGCGCCGTGGCCCTCGACAGCCTTCCGCCGCCACCGAAGCCCACGCGCTATGGCGAATGGCTGGATGCCGACTGCTGCGAATCGTTCGGGGAGTTCCTGTGCGGCAGCAGGCTTCCCACGCTCGACGCCCGCCGCCAGTACGAGGGCGGCAAGGCCAGATGGCAATGGCGCATGTACCGACGCGACAGCTTCGGCTACCGCGAAATCGCCGGCGAGTGGGCCGACACCAAGAAGGCGGCGAAGGCCAGCTACAAGGCCGCGCTCAAGGCGCACCGCGAAGCGAAAACAAGGAATCAACCATGCTCCCGATAGACCATCGCGTTTCCCCGAAACTGTGCCATGTGCCGCTTCAGCCGCCGCGCCGGGGCGTGCCCCGCGAAGGGCTTTTCCTGGCACTGTGGCAGCAGTTCGCCGCGCAAAGGCCCGACGAATGGGCCTTCATCTTCCGCACCAACGGCCAGACGCGACAGCGGGCGGCCAGCGTCGCGGCCTCGTTCATGGTGTTCATGGGCTGCAACGGCGGCCGAGACTTCACCGACAACGCGGCCCGGCTGGCGAAATCCGGCGCCTTCACCTGCGCCGAGGACGCCTACCTCGCCGCGTGGGCGATCAACAACAAGCGCCTGCACGGCATCAACAGCGGCCTGCGCACCATCGAATACATGCTCGCGCGCGAGCACCCCATCACGACCGGCTATCTCGCCCGCGTGAATTGGAAGCTGGTGCCGGATGTCACCCAAGAAGACGCCGACATCGTGGAAAGCATGGTGGCCTGGTGGGGAACCAGCACCACCGCCCATTGGATGCGCGAGGCCGTGGAAGCCCAGATGAAGGCGCATGAAGCCAATGAGCGCCTGCTTCGCCATGCCCAGTTCGCAACAGCCGGAGGTGGCGAGCCATGACGCCCTCAAAGCTCAATTCCCTGCTCCAGGGGCAAACCAGCCTCGCCCGCAAGGTGTTCGAGGTCGTCCCCATCCGCGAAGCTTGGCCGGCCATCCAGATCAGGAATGCCCTCAAGGAGGTGGAGCGCAGCAACGCCGATCTTCGCGTGGTGCGCGGCTGCCTGGGTGCCTTGCGCGAAGCCGGCCTCGTGCGCGAGCCGGAAACGGGCATGTTCCAGCGCGCCGACATCCGAACCCCAACCCCTCGACCCAGAAAGGAAGCACCCATGCCCCAAGCAATGCCCAGCCCCAGGCCCACCCTGACCGTCACCGCCCCGGCGCACCAACCCGAGCCTTCGCCCATCGAAATCCTGGGCGAACTGTCCGGCGAGGTCGTAGCCCTGGCCGACGAGTTCGGCGTGCGGCTCAAGAAGCTGGCCTCGAAGATCGAGGAAGCGGCGCTGACCATCGAGCAGGAGCGCGAGGCCAACGTGGAGAACCTGGGCAAGCTGCGGCAGCTCCAGTCCATTCTGAAAAGCCTGTCGTAGGCACAAGGGGCTGGTCACATGAGCAACGCCATCAAGGACGAGATAGCCCGGCTGCGCGCCGAGAAGAAGCACTTCCTGAAATTGGCCGCCCAGGCGCGCGAAACCGCGCGCGACCTGAGCGCCGCCCCCATTGGACGGAAAGACCCGATTGCCCGGCTGCGCGCGAAAGACCGGGAGGCGGAATACCGCGCCAGCGCGCGCCGATGCGACGAGCGCATCGCTGAATGGAAAGCCCAACTGGGCATCACCTCAACCAAGGGGGTCAAGCATGGGTGACATGGGCGACTACTGGCGCGACGTGAAGCCCGCGCTGGAGGAAGACAGCCAGCGCAAGCGCGCCGGAAACCGCGACGCCTCGGCCCGGAACTTGACCGCCGCCGGCATTCCCTTCGAGGCCAAGAACGGCGGCGCGCACCTGGTTGTGTCGGCCGCTGACCTGATCGTCGATTTCTGGCCTGGCACGGGCCTGTGGGTTGTGCGCGGCACCGGCGAGCGCCGGCGCGGCGTGCGCCACCTGATTAAGCGACTCGGCGGCCAGTGGCCGCCACAAGGAAAGAGCGATGGAGAAATACACCCCTGAACTGCTGATCGGCCTGATGGTGATGGTCAAGAACATCGTCCTGATCGTCGCCTGCGCCTGGACGACCACCAAGCTCTACCAGATGAGCGGGTCGTGGCATTGCCTCTGGGCGCTGCTGATGCTGCTGGCGATGGGTTCCTACAAGTTCGTGCGCGACTGAGCGCCATCACACCAACCTCAAGGAGAGAACCATGCCCATTCTTCGATTCGAGGGCTACAGCGACGACACCTTCGGCGAAGTCGCCCACTTCAAGGACGACTACGACAACTGCGCCAGCGGAAAGCCGATTGAATACCTGGTGCTCGGCCCGGCCATCGACGGCCAGCCGCAACTCGGCGTGGTCGTCACCGGCCAGCACTGCCCCGGCAACAGCGGTAGCTGGCTGATCGGCGTCGCCAACTACGACCCGGACGCCGAAGACCGCGATTTCCCCCGCTGGCCCATGCGCATTGAGGCCCAGGACTACCGCAACGGCTTCCAGCCGGCCCTGGTCATCGACGCCCCCGAGGGCGTGACGCTGAAGTGCCTGCAACGGGGCGGCGATGACGACTAGCCGCCGGCCTGTCGCGGCCCCAGGCCCCACCGAACGGGCCGCGATACCCGGAGCCGGCCTCGACCATGACGCGGTAGCAGTGCAGCTTTGCCTTTCGGCCGGCCTCGACCCGGCCACGACGGATGCACTGCTCTTTCGTCTGAAGCAAGAGCTGGCCGCGCGCTTCGTCGCGCCTAGCGGCGGGAGGCCGCCCAGATGAGCGAATACCAGCCCCTTTCAACCATCAACGAGCTGGCCGTCCTCGACGAGGGCGAATGCGTGGCCGGATACCTCGCCGGGCTGCACGGCGCACCGGAGCCGGGCAGCGACAAGAGCAAGTCCTACTGGCACGGCTGGCGCAACGGAATGATGGACACGGGGCGGCTTCCCCATGACGAGGCCGCCCGCAACCTGGCCGCCGAGGTCGTGCGCCGGCACCGCGCGCACTGAAGGCGGCCACCCATACGAGAAAAGGAAAGACAGCATGGCATCAGTGAACAAGGTCATTTTGGTGGGCAATCTCGGGCGCGACCCCGAGGTGCGCTACACGCCGGACGGTAGCGCGATTTGCAACGTGTCCATCGCCACCACCTCAACCTGGAAGGACAAGGGCACCGGCGAGCGGCGCGAAGACACCGAATGGCACCGCGTCGTCTTCTACAACAGGCTGGCAGAAATCGCCGGCGAGTACCTGCGCAAAGGCAAGTCGGTCTATGTCGAGGGCCGCCTGAAGACCCGCAAGTGGCAGGACAAGGAAACCGGGGCCGACCGCTACAGCACGGACATCATCGCCGACCAGATGCAGATGCTCGGCGGGCGCGATGGTGGCGGCGAAGGCGGCCACTATGACGACGGCGGCGCACCGCCTCGCCAGCATGGCGGAGGCCGTCAGCAGGCCGCCAGGCCGGCCGCGCGCAACGCGGCGGCGGCGCAGCGCCCCACCCAGTCGGCGCCGCCGACGGGCAGCTTCGCCGACATGGACGACGACATCCCTTTTGATTGAGCGGCGCACGACCGCTTCATCAACGTGCCGGCCCGCCACGCGGGCCTATCCCGTCAATTCCAACACCCCAGGGGCGCCACCTAGCGCCCCTTGTTTTTGAAGGAGCCGCCCAGATGCAGCGCCCGCAACTCGCCTTGCCGTTCCCCGGCGAACTCATCATCGACAACTTCGCCGGCGGCGGCGGAACCTCGACCGGGCTGGAAGCCGCGTTCGGGCGCCCCGTGGACATCGCCATCAATCACGACCCCGAGGCGCTTGCGATGCACGCGCTGAACCACCCCTACACCAAGCACCTGTGCGAAAGCGTGTGGGACATCGACCCCATCGAAGTGACGGGAAACCGCCCGGTGGGCCTGGTGTGGCTCAGTCCCGATTGCAAGCACTTCTCGAAGGCAAAGGGCGGCACGCCGGTTTCCAAACACATCCGGGGGCTGGCCTGGGTGGGGATGCGCTGGGTGGCGCTCACGAAACCCAGGGTGCTGATGCTGGAGAACGTCGAGGAATTTCAAACCTGGGGGCCGGTCATCGTCGGCACCGACGGCAACCTCTACCCCGATCCGGCAAAGAAGGGCAAGACCTTCGAGAGCTTCGTCCGGCAGCTCCGCCAGCACGGCTACAAGGTGGATTGGCGCGAGCTGCGCGCGTGCGACAACGGCGCACCGACTATCCGAAAGCGGCTGTTCCTGGTGGCGCGCCGCGACGGCCTGCCGATCATCTGGCCGGAAGCGACGCACGGCGAGCCGACCTCGCGCGAGGTGCTGGCCGGGATGCTGGCTCCCTACAGAACGGCGGCCGAGTGCATCGACTTCGGGTTGCCCGCGACCAGCATCTTCGACCGGCCGAAGCCGCTGGCGGCCAATACCCGCCGGCGCGTCGCCAAGGGCCTGTGGCGCCATGTCCTGAGCAGCGCGCGGCCCTTCATCGTGACGAACACCAGCGGCCACCCCGGCGCTGGCATCGACCAACCCATGCCGACCGTCACCACCGGCAACCACCACATGCTGGGCCAGCCCGTGATCGCGCCGCTGGCCGCGAACCCGGAGCCGTGGCCGTTCGAGCCGATCTTCCCCACGCCGCCGGCAACGGCCGAGCGACCGCACGATTTCTGCTGCACCACCTGCGGCAACACGTTCCCGTCGTGGCGGGCGGAAGATGAGGGAATCCCCGGCGCGTGCCCGACCTGCGGCAACGAGGCCGGTATCCACCCCATCGACGCCATGCCGTCGATGCCGTTCCTCGTCGGCGCCGGCGGGCCGGCGTACTCGGGCAAGCCCACGGCGGCCAACCAGCCGCTGGGCACGCTGACCACGGAGAGCCACCGCGCGGTCGTGATGCCTACGTTGGCGCCGTTCCTCACGGAGCACGCCAACGCGAGCAACCAGCGCACGATGCCGGCGGATGCTCCGCTGCGCACCGTCTGCGCCCAGGTCAAGGGCGGCCATTTCAGCGTCGTGGCCCCGACTTTGGCCCCGCTGCGCGGCACCAGCGACGCCCACATGGGCGGCCACAGTGTCGAGCAACCGCTTTCAACTGTGGCGGCCAGCGGCACGCACCATGCGATGGTGGGCGCGCACCTCGTCACCATCGGCTACGGCGAGCGCGAGGGCCAGCAGCCGCGCGCGCAGGACATCGAGGCGCCGCTCGGCACCGTCGTGACGGCGAACAAGCACGCCCTGGTGGCCGCCCATCTGGCCCACCTGACGCACCACGGCGACCGCGCCGGCACCACGCCGGCCGAACCGCTGCCGACGGTGACGGGGGCGAACCGGGGCGAACAGGCCCTGGTCGTCGCCAACCTCATCGACATGGGGCACGGGGAATCGTGCAGCACCGGCGCGAAGCGGTGGAGCAGCGGCGTCCGAAGCCTGGAAACGCCGCTCAACTCGGTGACGGCCAGCAGCGTGCCCAGCGCGCTCGCGTCGGCCTTCTTCGAGCAGGCGAACGGCGGGTTCTACGACGGCGACGGGCGACCGGCCAGCGCGCCCATCTCCACGATCACCGCATCGGGCAGCAATCAGCGCCTGGTGACGGCCTACCTCGTTCAGTATTACAGCGAGGGCGGCCAGGATTCGGGCTGCGCCAAGCCCATGCCCACGGTGACGACCAAGGCACGCATGGGGCTGGTGCAATCCGTCCAGGTGCCCGCCGAGGCGCTTTCCCCCGAGCACCGAGAGAAGGCGCGCGCGTGCGCGGCCCTGCTGCATGAACACCTGCCCGACCTGTTCCCCGAGGCGGCCGAGCTGGTGCTGATGAGCTACGGCGGAATCTGCTGGGTGCTGGTGGACATCACGTTGCGGATGCTGAAGGCCCGCGAGCTGTACCGGGCGCAGTCGTTCCCCGACGACTACATCATCCACGAGATTCCAGACCCCAAGCTGCTGTTCAAGGACGGCGTGCAGGTGCCGGGCGACCCGCGCCTGATCCCCCGCATCCCCCTTTCGATCACGGCCCAGGTGCGCATGTGCGGCAACTCCGTTTCGCCCGCGCAGGCCGAGGCCCTTGTCCGCGCCAACTTCCGCCACGAGGAAGCCTTCATGGAGCGGCGCGCCTGATCGGAAATTTGAACCACGCCGGCACCCGTGACGTTGCAATCATGGGTGTCGGCGCGCAACCACACGAACTACAAAAGGATTCCGACATGACCGACGAGCAAAACAAAGTCGCCGGCGCGAGCATTGAAAGCCGGCCGACCTCTGGCTATGGGCAGCCGCACGCACGCCAAGCACGGCGTGATGGAGGGCATCATGGCTGAACTGACCCTACCCCCGATCTGCGTTGAACTGGAGCAATTGGAGAAGCTGACAACCCTTTCGGCCACCACCATCCAGAACATGGTCGCGCGCAACGAGTTCCCGCCGCCGCGCGAGCTGTCCGCGCGCCGCGTGGGCTGGCTGTACCGTGAAATCGCGGAATGGGCTGAAAACCGCCCGGTTTCCAATATCCCGCCCCCGCCGAACACCGGGGCCAAAAAGCCGCGCGCCGCTACCGCTTCGCCAGCTTCTCAAGGTAGTCCGACAGCTTCGTGAGCCACTTCCGCCGCTCCTTGTCAAAGGTGTAGCGGTTGTAGGTTCCTTCGTCCCCCTCCAGCATGTGCCCCAAGATCACCTCGCCCACGTCCCTTGGGCAGCCAAGCGACGCCAGGAACGTGCGCGAGGTGCGCCGCAGATCGTGGGGCGCCCAGTTTTCGACCGGAAGCCGCACCCTCGGGCGATCTGGAGCCGTGCGGCAATACGGCATGTGGTGATACACCGCCACCCCCGCCGACTTCTGCGGGAAATACCCCTCTTTGCTGTCCGACGGGAACAGGTAGCCATCGCCATAGGCTTCCTTCCGCCGACGCACCACCTCGGCCGCACGCCCCACCAATGGCACCCGCTGATCGTCAGCATCGGGCCGATGGGCGTTCTTCGTCTTCGCCTTCGGGATTGTCCACCACAGGCCCGTGGGTTCCTCGGCCACCTCCTTCCCCTCCATTTTTTCGATTTCCGCCCCGCGCACCGCAGTCCAGAGGTAGATCGTCAGCATGTCATCGACGTTCGTGGAGAAGTTCGGTAGCCACCGAATCACCTGGCCGGCCTCGGCCGGACTCAATACCCGCTTCCCGGCCCCCTTCTTGACGCCCAGCTTGTTGTGGCCCTTGGACTTCAGTTTGCCGCGCAGCACCAAGCGCCACCAGTTCGGCGTGTCTTCTGGAAGATCGCCAGAATCCAGGCAGTAGTCCCAGGCCGCCCCCAACTCGCGCCGCAGGTTTCCAGCCTGCACCGGGGCATAGTCGTACTGCTTGATATGGTCGAACGCGATCTTTCGGGTAACGGCCACGGCCGGCGTTTCCTCGATGCCGGTCAGCATGGTCTTGAAGGTTCGGGCCACCTCGTCGCGCCCCTTCTTGGCCCGGTTTTTGATGTGCCCCTCCAGGTAGATGTCGCAGACCTCGCGCACCGTCGGGCCGCCCGGACGACTCGCCGCCGGCGTGCGCCCTGACTGGCGCCGCTCCCTCTTCTCTAGGGCCAGGTCGATACCCTCATCGCGGCGCTTGCGCAGCACTTCCCATTGCGCCACCGCCGCGTGATACGACATGGCGGGCCAGTCCCCCACCTTCACCTGTCGCATCCGCTCATCGACAGGGCTTTTGTACCGATACGTCCAGGTGCGCCGGGTCTTGGTTGCCTCCAGGCGAAGCCCTGGTTGGTCGTCGATGGTAATGTGTTGCCCAGGCTGAAGAAGCCGGGCTTCGCGTGCGTCGAAAGCCATATGCGGTACGAGAGGTCAGCGTAACTTTTCTGTGGATACTAAAATCCCTCAGCGTAACCTGTCCAGAACCGCGAAAAAAAGTTACGCTATTGGCGTAAGTGTAGATGGGTTTTGTTGGGCATTGTTGAGTTTCAAGCGCGTGAGGAATGGTGTGAAAGATCGGCCGGAGAACGAGCAAAAACAAGGGATTTCCGAGAAATATCAAGGTTCTCCGGGGGTTAGCGTCGTCAATCACACCCCGATGATGCAGCAGTACCTGCGCATCAAGGAGCAGCACCCCGACACCCTGCTGTTCTACCGCATGGGCGACTTCTACGAGTTGTTCTTCGAGGACGCGGAGAAGGCCGCGCGCCTGCTCGACATCACCCTGACCACGCGTGGGCAGTCCGCCGGCCAGCCGATCAAGATGGCCGGCGTGCCCTTCCATGCCGTCGAGCAGTACCTGGCGCGCCTGGTGAAGCTGGGCGAATCGGTGGTGATCGCCGAGCAGGTCGGCGAGCCCGGCGCCACCAAGGGGCCGATGGAGCGCGCGGTGAGCCGCATTGTCACACCCGGCACGCTGACCGACGCGGCGCTGCTCGATGAGCGCAACGATGCCTTGCTGATGGCGGTGAACCTGCATCGCGGCACGCTCGGGCTGGCCTGGCTGAATCTGGCCAACGGCGACCTGCGCATTCTGGAATGCCCCAGCGAGGGTCTGCAGGCGCAGTTCGAGCGCCTGCGCCCGGCCGAGGTGCTGGCGCCGGACGGCCTTGCCCTGCCGCGCCTGGAACAGCTCGCCCCGGTGCTGCGCAAGCTGGCCGACTGGCAGTTCGACAGCGAGACCGGCACGCGCCTGCTCACCGGGCACTTCGGCACGCGCGACCTGGCCGGCTTCGGCGCCGAGCACCTGCCGGTGGCGCTGGGCGCGGCGGCCGCGCTGTTCGACTACGCCAAGGCTACCCAGCGCCAGAGCCTGGAGCACGTGACCGGCCTGCGCGTGGAGCGCGAAACCGAATACCTGCGCCTGGACGCCGCCACCCGGCGCAATCTGGAAATCACCGAAACCCTGCGCGGCGAGCCCGCGCCCACCCTGCTCTCGCTGCTCGACCACTGCGCCACCACCATGGGTTCGCGCTGGCTGCGCCATGCCCTGCACCACCCGCTGCGCGACCGCCATGAGGCCGCCCGCCGCCACGGCGCCATCGGCGAACTGCTCGGCGAGGGCGATGCGCGCGTGCTCGGCAATGTACGCGGCGCGCTGCGCGGCATTGCCGACATCGACCGCATCACCGCGCGCGTGGCGTTGCGCTCCGCCCGCCCGCGCGACCTGGCCGCGCTGCGCGACAGCCTGGCCAGCCTGCCGGAACTCCACGCCGCGCTCGGCGCGCCCGGCGATCCGCTGCTCGGCGAACTGCGCGTGCATCTGGACATCCCCGCCGACGCGCTTGGCCTACTCACCCGCGCGGTGGCCGCGGAACCGGCCGTGGCGCTGCGCGACGGCGGCGTGATCGCCCCCGGCTTCGATGCCGAACTCGACGAACTGCGCGGCATCCAGACCAATTGCGGCGAATTCCTGATGGCGCTGGAAACGCGCGAGCGCGAACGCACCGGCATCGCCAACCTCAAGGTGGAATTCAACAAGGTGCATGGCTTCTACATCGAAGTCAGCCGCGCCAACGCCGAGAAGGTGCCGGACGACTACCGCCGCCGCCAGACCCTGAAGAACGCCGAGCGCTACATCACCCCGGAGCTGAAGGCCTTCGAGGACAAGGCCCTGTCCGCCCAGGAACGCGCGCTGGCGCGCGAGAAGCTGCTCTACGAGGAAGTGCTGGAAAACCTCGCCGCGCGCATCCCGGTGCTGCAGCGCATCGCCCGCGCGCTGGCCCTGCTCGACGGCCTGGGCGCGCTGGCCGAGGCCGCGCTGCGCTACGGCTACGCCTGCCCGCACTTTTCCGAACAACCGGGGCTGGAGATCGTCGGCGGGCGCCATCCGGTGGTCGAGCGCCAGGTGGACAACTTCATCGCCAACGACTGCGTGCTGGCGCCCACGCGCCGCATGCTGATGATCACCGGCCCCAACATGGGCGGCAAATCCACCTTCATGCGCCAGGTGGCGCTGATCTGCCTGCTCGCCCACGTGGGCAGCTACGTGCCCGCCAGTACCGCGCGCATCGGCCCGCTGGACGGCATCTTCACCCGCATCGGCGCCTCCGACGACCTGGCCTCCGGGCGTTCCACCTTCATGGTGGAGATGACCGAGGCCTCCGCCATCCTGCACGGCGCCACGGAACACAGCCTGGTGCTGATGGACGAGATCGGCCGCGGCACCTCCACCTTCGACGGCCTCGCGCTGGCCTTCGCCATCGCCCGCCACCTGCTGGAAAAGAACCGCTGCCTCACGCTGTTCTCCACCCACTACTTCGAACTGACCCGCCTCAACGCCGACTACCCGGAATGCGCCAACGTGCATCTGGACGCCGTGGAGCACGCCCACCGCATCGTCTTCCTGCACGCCCTGGAAGAAGGCCCTGCCAGCCAGAGCTACGGGATCGAGGTGGCCGCGCTGGCCGGCATTCCGGCCGGCGTCATCCGCGAGGCCAAGCGCCGCCTGCGCGCGCTGGAAAACCGCGAGATCACCGCCGGCCCGCAGAACGATCTGTTCGCCAACCTGCCCGACAGCGAACCGGAAGCCCCCAGCCACCCGGTGCTCACCGAACTGGCCGAACTCGACCCCGACGCGCTCAGCCCGCGCGAGGCGCTCGAACGCCTGTACCAGTTGAAGAGACTGGCCTCGTGAGCCGCCGGCCGGCTGGCGCGCGGCGGAGCGCCGCGCGATGAGCACGCCCATCGACATCCGCGAGGAAGGCGGCGTGCGCACCCTGCACTTCGGCTCGGAATGGGTGCAGGGCGCGATGCGCATCCGCAAGCCGAATGCGCTGGAACTGGCCTACACCCGCGAGATGATGGCCGGCCTGCTGCTGCGCGACGCCGACAGCTGGCCGCTGCACGCCCTGGTGATCGGCCTGGGCGCGGCCTCGCTGGTCAAGTTCCTCTACCACCATTGCCCGCGCGTACGCATCCAGGTGGTGGAGATCGAACCCCGCGTGGTGGCCGCCGCGCGCCAGTTCTTCCGCCTGCCGGACGAGGATGCGCGCCTGGCCATCCACATCGGCGACGGCGCCGAATACGTGCTCGACACCCAGCGCCGCTTCGACTGCATCCTGGTGGACGGCTACGACCGCAACGCGCGCGCCGGCGCGCTCGACACCCTGCCGTTCTACCAGGCCACGCGCACGCTGCTGAATGAACAGGGCCTGATGGCCGCCAATCTGTTCGGCCGCTCGCGGGGCTTCCGCGCCAGCCTGGAACGCATCCTCACCGCCTTCGACGACCGCGCGGTGGCCTTTCCGTCCTGTGACAGCGGCAACGTGGTGGCCTTCGGCGCCGCCGGCGAACCCATCGCCGTGCCGGTGGCCGAATTGCGGGAACGCGCGCAGGCCCTGAAGGATCGTACCGGCATGGACCTGCTGCCCACCGTGACCCGCCTCGAACAGGCCGGCCACCTGCCCGGCGGGCGCCTGATCCTGTGACCCACTCCGGGCGGCAGCACCGAGCCGCCCGCTGCGGCCGGCGGTATCATGTCGGCCTCCAGCGCGGCCCGGCCATGTACCGGCCGCGCACCGTGAAGCGAGACACCCCATGACCATCTACCTGCTCACCTTCCTGATCATCGCCCTGCTCATCGTCGCCATGGCGGTGGGCGTGCTCGCCGGCCGCGCACCCATCGCCGGCAGCTGCGGCGGCCTCGGCAAGCTCGGCCTGGAATGCGACATGGGCTGCGAGAAGCCCTGCCCCAAGCGCCTGGCCCGCCTGCAGGCCCGCGAAGAAGCCGAATCCAGCAATCGCTCCTGACAAGGAACCGCCCCATGCTACAGACCCTGCTCGTCAAGGACTACATGATCGGCGACCATCTCGCCTTCAAGCCCGGAACCAACGTGCTCGACGCCATCCATCAACTGCTCCACCACCAGTTGAGCGGCGCCCCGGTGGTCGATGCCGACGGACAGTTGCTCGGCTTCCTGTCCGAAAAGGACTGCCTGCGGATCGCCTACAGCGCCTCCTACTTCGACGGACGCGGCGGCCCGGTGAGCGACTACATGGCGCACGAGGTGCGCACGCTGTCGGTCGACGCCACCCTGATCGACGCCATCGATCTGTTCCTCAAGCATCCGCACCGCTGCCTGCCGGTGGTCGACGGTGATCTGCTGGTCGGGCAGATTTCCCGCCGCGACGCGCTGCGGGCGATCGAAAAAGCGCTGCGCTGACCCACTCGTCCCAGGCGGCCACAACATGGAACAACTCGACTGCGTGGTCATCGGGGCCGGTGTGGTCGGTCTGGCCTGCGCGCGCGAACTCGCCCGCGCAGGGCGCGAAGTCCTCATCCTGGAATCCGGCGAGCGCTTCGGCGGCGGTGTTTCCAGCCGTAGCAGCGAGGTCATCCACGCAGGCCTGTACTATCCCCCCGGCTCGCTCAAGGCCGTGCTGTGCGTGCGCGGCAAACAGCTGCTGTATCGCTACTGCGCGGAGCGCGGCGTACCGCAGCGGCGCTGCGGCAAGCTGGTGGTCGCCACCTCGGCCGAGCAGCAGGATGCCTTGCGGCACATCGCCGCGCACGCGGCGGCCAATGGCGTCGACGACCTGCAACCCCTGAGCGCCGCCGAGGCGATCCGGCTGGAACCCGCCCTGCATTGCGTCGGCGCCCTGCTTTCGCCCTCCACGGGCATCGTCGACTCCCACGCGCTGATGCTCGCCCTGCTGGGCGACGCGCAAGCCGATGGTGCCCTGTTCGTACCCAACACGCCGGTACTCGGCGGAGCCTGCACCGCCAGGGGCATCGAATTGCACACCGGCGGCAGCGCACCCACCCGCATTCTCGCCCACACGGTCATCAATGCCGCCGGGCTGAACGCGCTGCCGCTCGCGGGCAGACTGGAAGGCCTGCCACCCCGGCACGTGCCGAAGGCGGCTTTCGCCAAAGGCAGCTATTTCTCGTTGCAGGGCCGTGCGCCGTTCTCGCACTTGATCTACCCGGTGCCCATCGCGGGCGGACTCGGGGTGCATTTGACCCTGGATCTGCAAGGGCGCGCACGTTTCGGCCCGGACGTGGAATGGGTGGATGCCCCGGTGGACGGCGGGGATTTCGACTACCGTGTCGATGCCGCCCAGGCCGCGCGCTTCCGCGCCTCCGTCCTGCGCTACTGGCCCGAACTGCCGGAAGGCGCGCTGCTGCCGGATTACGCCGGCATTCGTCCGAAGATCGGCGGTCCGACCACCTCGCCAGCGGACTTTCCGGACTTCCGCATCGACGGGCCGGACGTCCACGGCATCGCCGGCCTGGTCAATCTGCTGGGTATCGAATCGCCCGGACTGACCTCTTCACTGGCCATTGCCGAGGAAGCCGTGCGCCGCCTGCGCGGCACCTGAGTCTCCGGTCAGGCCGCGCCGGCGGGTTCGGCGGCGGGCTCCGGCGGCCGCCACAGGCAGGCCCCCTTGTTGGCCTTGGCGATGTCGTCGAGCACGCGCTCGTGCTCGACGAGTTCTTCCGCGCTGGCGCGCAGCACGCGCAGCACCGGGCGTTCGCCCAGCTGCGCCGCGCTTTCCGCGTTGGCCGAGCCGCTCTCTTCCAGGGCCATGATCAGGCTTTCCTGGCCGCGCGTCATGGCCAGATAGACCTCGGCGAGAATCTCCGCGTCCAGCAAGGCGCCGTGCAGCGTACGGTGGCCGTTGTCCACCTCGTAGCGCTCGCACAAGGCATCCAGCGAAGCCTTCTTGCCGGGGTTCTGCTCCTTGGCCAGGCGCAGCGTATCGATCACCCCGGCGCACAGTTCGGCGATCTTCGGGCGGCCGAGCCGCGACAGTTCATGGTCGAGAAAGCCCACGTCGAAGCTGGCGTTGTGGATCACCAGTTCGGCACCGTGCACGAAATTCTCGAAGTCGGTCGCCACATCGGCGAAGCGCGGCTTGTCGGCGAGAAACTCTGCGCTGATGCCGTGCACCGCTTCCGCCTCGGCGTCGATGCCACGCTCCGGGTTGATGTAGATGTGATAGTGCTTGCCGGTGAGCGAGCGGTTGAGCAGCTCCACGCAGCCGATTTCGATGACGCGGTGGCCGTTGCGCCAGTCCAGGCCGGTGGTTTCGGTATCGAGGACGATCTGTCGCATGATTCGTGCTGCCCTTTCTCAGTTTTCCACGGCGGCGCCGGCCTTGCGCACCGCCTCCACGCCGCGCCGCGCCAGGGCGTCCGCGCGTTCGTTCTCCGCATGGCCGGCATGGCCGCGCACCCAGATCCAGTCCACCTTGTGGCGGCGCGCCGCGTCGTCCAGTGCCCGCCACAGATCGGCATTCTTCACCGGCTCCTTGCCGGCAGTCTTCCAGCCGCGCGCCTTCCAGCCGTGGATCCACTCGGAGATGCCCTTCTGCACGTACTGGCTGTCGGTATGCACGCGTGCATCCACCGGGCGCTTGAGCGCGTTCAGCGCGCGGATCACCGCGAGCAGCTCCATGCGGTTGTTGGTGGTATGCGGCTCGCCGCCCCAGATTTCCTTCTCGTGCGCCCCCGAGCGCAGGATCGCGCCCCAGCCGCCGGGCCCCGGATTGCCGCTGCAGGCACCGTCGGTAAAGATTTCCACGATTTCCATCTTGCTATTGCGTCTTCCTTGTTCCGGCCGAAGTCCGGCCGCGTTCGGCAATCGGCGCCATGCGTTTCGCCGTGGCGCGCTTCTCGCGCCAGTTGGGAGTGATCAGGCGCATGCCCTGTACCCGCTTGATGCCGTGCAGCACGTAGGCCGCGCCGCAGACCGGCCACCAGCGCGCGCCGGCATCGTCCATGAAGCGCCAGCGCGCCAGCCATTGCTCGCTGCGCACCGCGGGCGCGAAGCAGCCGAAGCCGGCGGCCTGGGTTTCCATGCCCAGCAGGGTCATCCAGTCCTTGATGCGGAACGGCGACAGATACTGCCCGCGCCACGGAAACGCCCCGCGCCGGCCCGCCGCCACGCGGCGCAGCCCCCACAGGCTGTAGGGATTGAAACCGCTGAGCACCACGCTGCCTTCCGGCATCAGCACGCGCTCCACCTCGCGCAGCACCTGGTGCGGCGTGGCGGAGAACTCCAGCACGTGCGGCAGCACCACCAGATCCAGGCTGGCGCTGGCGAACGGCAGGGCCTCCGCGCGCGCCACCACGACCGCACTGCCGAAACGCGCCGAATGGAAGCGGAACGGCATGCGGTTGGCGCGCAGGAAATCCACCTCGGGCAAGCCGACCTGGAGCGCATGGTAGCCGAAGATGTCGGCCACCAGACGGTCGAGCATGGCTTGCTCCCATTGGAGCAGGTAGCGTCCTTGCGGGGTGTCCAGCCAGTCGGTCAGGCTGAGGATTGACATGGGCGATGGGCGATTCAGAATCCCGTACATGGACATTATCGCTCTTCCGGCGTTCAGGGATAACTACATCTGGCTGCTGCACGCGGGCCGCCACGCGGTCGTGGTCGATCCGGGCGACGCCGGCGTGGTCGAGGCCGAACTGGCCGCGCGCGGCCTCGCGCTGCGCGCCATCCTGATCACCCACCATCACGCCGATCACGTGGGCGGTGTGCCCGCCCTGGCCGCCAGACACCGCGTGCCGGTGTTCGGCCCGGCCGGAGAGGCGATTCCCAGCGTGGATCGCCCGGTGAATGACGGCGATACGGTGGCGCTGGACGAACCGGCCCTGCGCCTAGAGGTGCTGGGCGTGCCGGGGCACACCGCCGGCCATGTGGCCTATTACGCGCCCGGCCTGCTGTTCTGCGGCGACACCCTGTTCGCCGCCGGCTGCGGGCGTCTGCTGGGCGGCAGCGCCGCGCAACTATATGTCTCCCTGCGGCGTCTGGCCGCGCTGCCCGGCGACACGGCGGTGTATTGCAGCCACGAATACACCCTGGCCAATCTGCGCTTCGCCGCCGAGGCCGAGCCGGACAATCCCGCCATCGAGACCTGCCGCCGGCACTGCGAGGCGCTGCGCGGACGCGGCCTGCCAACCCTGCCGGCGCGCATGGACGAACAGCTCGCGGTGAATCCCTTCCTGCGCACGGCGCAGCCGGGGGTGGTCGAGGCGGTCACCCGCCACGCCGGGCGCCGCCCGGCGGACGAACGCGAGTGCTTCGCGCTGCTGCGCGCCTGGAAGGACGAATTCTGAGGACCTGGAAAAGGCGTTGAAATGCTGGCGGGTGTAGCGTGCTCAGCCGCGCGCGCCCACCGCCACGCTTTCCTCCGGCGCGCACACCACGCGGTTGCGCCCTTCGGTCTTGGCGCGGTAGAGCGCCGCGTCGGCGCGCCGCAGCAGCGCGATGAAGCCGCTGTCGTCGCCACGCTGCGGGGTGGTGGACGCCAGCCCGGCGCTGATCGTCACCACCGGCGAGACTTCCGAGAAGCGATGGGTGATGCCCAGCGTCTGCACCGCGCCGCGCAGGGCCTCGGCCACCGCCAGCGCACCGCTCTCCGTCGTATCCGGCAGGATCACGCCGAACTCCTCGCCGCCGTAGCGCGCGACCAGGTCGGACGGACGGTTGAGCGCCTGGGCCAGCGTGCGCGCCACGGCCTTCAGGCATTCGTCGCCGACCTGATGGCCGTAGTTGTCGTTGAACGGCTTGAAGAAATCCACGTCGATGAGCAGCAGCGACAAGGGCTTGCCGTCGCGCGCGCAGCGCCGCCATTCCTTCAGCAGGGTTTCGTCGAAACGCCGGCGGTTGGCAATGCCGGTCAGTCCGTCGGCGGACGACAGGCGGGTCAGTTCGCGGTTGGCCTCGTCCAGCTTGCGGGTCAGCACCAGCAGCGAGGAGCGCATCTGCGCGATGCGCTGCATGGCACGCACCTTGGCCTTCAGCACCATCTCGGAAACCGGCTTGATCAGGTAGTCGTCGCCACCCACCTCAATGCCGCGCTCGAGATCCTCGTCGCTGGTGCGCGCGGTCAGGAAGATGATCGGCGTCCAGTCGCCATCGCTTTCCAGCTGGCGGATGCGCCGCGCAACCTCGAAACCATCCATGCCGGGCATGATGATGTCGAGCAGCACAAGGTCCGGACGCTCCGACTTGAAGGCCTCGATGCCCGCCTCGCCGTTCTTCGCGTGCACGGCCTCCAGCCCCATCTTGCCAAGCTGGTGGCAGACCAGGGTTGCGCTGGTGAGCGTGTCCTCGATGACCAGAGCCTTCATGGCGGGAATAGTGGGCGCAATCGGACGAATGGCGTAATCGTATCAGTTGAATCCCCCGCCAATGCAGAGGAATGAAGGCGTTTTACCCATAAATTTGACGTATCGACACACATGTCGATAGACTTCTCCGCTTCGCGGCTTCACCGATCCTGGCGCACATGCATCTCCGTTTTGCCCTGCTCTGCGCCCTCTTGCTTCCGCTCTCCGCCCCGCTCCACGCTGGCGGGCAGCCCAAGACCGTGGCCCTGCTCTCCAGCCCGCCCGCCGCCGTGCCGGCGGCGGTGCCGGCCGATCTCCTGCCCACGCTGCCGCGCGTGCTCACCCTCGATCTCACCCGCGACGCCAACGATATCTGGGACCGCATCCGGCGCGGCTTCGCCATGCCCGATCTGGAGGACGAGCGCGTCGCCGAATACCAGCGCTTCTACCTGGAGCGCCCCGGTTTCCTGCAGCAGGTGTTCGCCCGCGGCGGGCGCTACCTCTACCACATCGTCGCCGAACTGGAAGCGCGCGGCCTGCCCACCGAACTGGCCTTGCTGCCGATGGTGGAAAGCAGCTACAACCCGCTGGCCTACTCGCGCTCCCACGCTTCCGGACTGTGGCAGTTCATCCCGTCCACCGGGCGCCACTACAACCTGACCCAGGACAAGTGGATCGACGAGCGCCGCGACGTGCTGGCCTCCACCGATGCCGCGCTGGAATATCTGCAACGCATCTACGATCAGCACGGCGACTGGCAGCTCGCCCTGGCCTCCTACAACTGGGGCGAAGGCGCGGTGGCGCGCGCGGTGCAGCGCAATGAGGACGCCGGTCTGCCCACCGAGTACGCCCATCTGCGCATGCCCGACGAGACGCGCAACTACATCCCCAAGCTGCAGGCGGTGAAGAACATCGTGCTGCAGCCCGAGCGCTTCGGCTTCGAACTGCCCTACGTACCCAACCGCCCCTATTTCGTCACCGTCGAATCGCCGGTCGGCATCGATCTGGGCGCCGCCGCCCGGCTGGCGGAGATGCCCATCGACGAATTCATCGCACTCAACCCCTCCTTCAACCGCCCGGCGATCACCCGCAGCGGGCTGAGTCTGGTGGTTCCGGTCAGCGTGGCCGACCGCTTCAGCGAGCGCCTGAAGGAACTCGCCGAGGCCGGCCCGGGCTGGAAGACCCATCGCCTCAAGCGCGGCGAAACGCTCGAAGCGGTCGCCCGCCGGCACCGCCTCACCCTGGCCCAGTTGCGCCAGCTCAACGGCCTCGGCGCGCGCGCGCGGGTATCGGCGGGCTACGCCCTGCTGGTGCCCGAGGGCGTCGACCCGCGCGGCGCGCTGAGCGCGGCGCGGATCATTCCCGATCAGGCGCGCAACAGCCGGCCGGCATCGCGTTGACGACGGCGTAGCGGCACGGCCCCCGTACGGCGCGCAGGCCCATCAAGCTCTGAAAATCTGAAAAAAATCAGGCTGCCGGCGAATGGTGGCAGCGCACCTCGTACCCATCGCCCAGCACGCGCACGAGCGGGTATTCGCGCCGACAAAGCTCGTCGGCCAGCGCGCAGCGCGGGTGGAAGTGACAACCAGAGGGCGGCGCCAGTGGCGACGGCAGATCCGCCGCCGGCTGCGGCACGGCCGGACGCGCCGCGTCGTCCAGCCGCGGCACGGCGGCCAGCAGCGCGCGCGTGTAGGGATGCGCGGGCGCGGCCAGCAGGCGTTCCACCGGACCGCGCTCGACGATGCGCCCGAGGTACATCACCGCCACCTCGTCGGCCAGGTATTCCACCACCGCCAGGTTGTGGGTGATGAACAGATAGGCCAGCCCCAGTTCGCGCTGCAGGTCGCGCATCAGATTGAGCAACTGTGCCTGCACCGAAACGTCGAGCGCGCTGGTCGGCTCGTCGCAGACGATCACGCGCGGCTCCACCGCCAGCGCGCGGGCAATGGCGATGCGCTGGCGCTGTCCGCCGGAGAATTCATGCGGATAGCGGTTGCGCATGGCCGCCGACAGGCCGATGCGTTCGAGCAGCGCATCCACCCGCCGCGCGCGTGCCTGGGCGTCGCCGCCCACGCCCAGCGCCAACATGCCTTCCTCGATGATCTCGCCGATGGGCATGCGCGGGTTGAGCGAGGCGAACGGATCCTGGAACACCATCTGCATGGCGCGGCGCATCGGCAGCAGTTGCGCGGCCTTCGCGCCCGCCATGTCGCGCCCTTCGAACAGCACCTGTCCGGCGCTGGGGCGCAGCAGTTGCAGGATGGCCTTGCCCACCGTGGTCTTGCCGCAGCCGGATTCGCCCACCAGGGCCAGCGTGCGTCCGGGCGCCAGTTCCAGGCTCACGCCGTCCACCGCGCGCACCTGCCCGGCCACGCGGCGCAGCACGCCCTTGCGCACCGGGAAATGCACGCGCAGATCGCGCACTTCGAGGAGGGGCGCGGCAACTGCGGATGGTGGCAGCGGCTCGCCACCGTCCCCTCGCGCCGGCACTGCGGGCACGGCATCCCCTTCATACAGATGGCAGCGCACCGCCTGCCCGCTGCGCACCTGCCAGCCCGGCGCCTCGCGGCGGCAGCGTTCGAAGGCCGCCGGGCAGCGCGCGGCGAAGCGGCAGCCGGGGAAATCCACATCCAGCGCCGGCACGCCGCCGGCCAGGGCATCCAGCGGACGCCCGCGCCGGGCGCCTTCGGGCAGCGCGGCGAACAACTTGCGCGAATAGGGATGCAGCGGCGCGGCGAAGAAATCCGCGCGCGCACCGGTCTCGATCAGCTCACCGGCGTACATGACGCCCACGCGCTGCGCCATGCGCGCCACCACGCCCAGGTCGTGGGTGATCAGCAGCATGCCCATGCCGCGCTCGGCCTGCAGGCGGGCGAGCAGATCGAGCACCTGGGCCTGGATGGTGACGTCGAGCGCGGTGGTGGGTTCGTCGGCGATCAGCAGTTCGGGCTCGCCGGCCAGCGCGATGGCGATCATCACGCGCTGCTTCATGCCGCCGGAAAACTGGAAAGGATAGTCGTCGAGGCGGCGCCCGGCATCCGGGATGCCCACTGCCTCCAGCAGACGACAGGCCTCGGCGCGCGCCGCAGCGCCGCGCAGGCCGCGATGGCGGGCCAGCACCTCGGCGATCTGGGCGAACACCGTCATCACCGGATTGAGGCTGGTGCCCGGCTCCTGGAATACCATGCCGATGCGTCCGCCGCGCACCGCGCGCATCTCGGCTTCGGCACGCGCCAGCAGATCCTCGCCGCGCAGGCGCAGGCTGCCGCCCTCGATGCGGCCGTTGTCCGGCAGCAGACGGGCGATGGCCAGCGCGGTCATCGACTTGCCGCAGCCCGATTCGCCGAGCAGCGCGAAGGTTTCCCCGGCGTTCAGGCGAAAATCGACCCCGGCCACCGGACGCACGCCGGCGCCGATGCGCACGCGCAGGCCTGCCACTTCGAGCAGGGCCGGGGCGTCTGCGGGCGCGGAGGTCATGGGTGAGGAAACGGCGGCCGGCCGATGTGAAAAGGGCCGCTGACGCGGCCCCGGCACGGCTCAGTGGTGATGGCCGCCCGCGCCATGCACGTGGCCGTGGGAGATTTCCTCGGCGCTGGCGGCGCGCACGGAGGCCACGGTGAGGTCGAACACCAGGGCGGTGCCGGCCAGCGGGTGGTTGCCATCGACCACCACCTTGCCGTCGGCGATTTCGGTGATGCGGTAGATCAGCTCTTCCTCGCCGTCGTCGGTGACGCGCTCGAAGGACATGCCCACCTCGATGTTCTCGGGGAACAGGCCGGCGTCCTCGATCAGCACCAGTTCCTCGTCGTATTCGCCGAAGGCGTCTTCCGGCTGCAGCTTGACCTCGAACTGCTCGCCTTCCTTCTTGCCCTGCAGCAGCTCTTCGAGCACCGGGAAGATGCCGTCGTAACCGCCGTGCAGATAGACCAGCGGCTGCTCGCCGTCGTCGATGATGTTGCCGTCCGGATCGCGCACGGTGTAGTTGAGGGTTACGACGGTGTTCTTGACGATTTCGGCTTGCATGGGCCTGCCTCCAGTTTCCTGACCAGTTCAAAGACCGCAGCCGCATGGCCGCGGGGGGTGACGTCGTGGAGCGCGTGGCGGACGGTGCCCTGTTTGTCGATGATGAAGGTCGACCGCCGCACGCCCATCTTTTTCACACCGTCGACTTCCCTCGGCAGCCATACGCCGTACAGCCTGCAGACCTCAGTATCGGGGTCCGACAGCAGACGTACCGACAGGCCATGCTGATCGCGGAACTCCGCGTGGGTGAGGCAATCGTCCGGGCTGACGCCGACCACGATGCAATCGTGACGGGCGAACTCGTCTTCATGGTCACTGAAGTCGGCCGCCTGTAGCGTGCATCCCGGCGTGTTGTCGCGGGGGTAAAAGTACAGGACCACATGATGCCTGCCGCGCTGGTCGGCAAGGTCGAAGGTCTCCATATCCGCGTCCGGCAGCGAAAAGGCCGGGGCAATGTCTCCGCTCTGCAGCATGGGGTCTCCTGACGTGCGGGGGATTCTATCCGAGAGCCAGCACGAACTCTACCGCGTTGGGCATAGCCGTGGACAAGCGCGATGCTCGACGCCGCCCCGCAAAGCTGTTTAAAATTACAGCCAACCTCCCCCACGGAGTTCTCCATGCCTCCCCGCAGCGACCGCCTCACCGAACGCCAGAGCGAAATCCTCGACTTCATCCGCCAGAGCGTGGAAAGCGAGGGCCGCCCGCCCACCCGCCTCGAACTGTGCGCCGCGTTCGGCTTCCGCTCGCCCAACGCCGCCGAATCGCATCTGCGCGCGCTCGCCGCCAAGGGCGCGATCCTGCTCGAGGAAGGCCGCGCGCGCGGCATCCGCCTGGCCGAAGGGCTGGGCCTGCCGCTGGTCGGCCGGGTGGCCGCCGGCGGCCCCATCCTCGCCACCGAACACGTCGAGGCCCGCCTGCAGCTCGACCCGGCGATGTTCTCGCCGCGCGCCGACTACCTGCTGCGCGTGCGCGGCATGAGCATGCGCGACGCCGGCATCCTCGACGGCGACCTGCTCGCCGTACACCGCCGCACCGAGGCGCGCAACGGCCAGATCGTCGTCGCCCGCGTGCACGACGACGTCACCGTGAAGACCTTCCGGCGCGACGGCCCGATGGTCGAACTGCTGCCCGCCAACCCGGACTTCGCCCCCATCGTCGTGGACACCCGCCGGGAGGCGCTGGACATCGAAGGCATCATGGTCGGCCTGATCCGCCAGGACGGCTGACCCGGCTGCCGCGCCCATGCGCCGCCCCGTGTCACTGGGGCCGCGCCGCCATGGAATGCCATTGCCCGCTTTGGTTGACGCCCGACAGATCGGCGCCGGCAAACCGGGCTAGACTTATGCCTTTCCGTTCCACCTCGTACCCATGTCCTTCCTGCCGCAGCCCCGCTCCACCGAACTGATGGGCGATTTCGCCCGCCGACTCGCCGCCTACGCCCTGATCGCCCTGCTCTTCGGGGTGGCCGGATCGGCCTGGATCTTCATCCGTCTGCCGGAAATCTGGGCGCGGGTGATGCCACTGGAAGGTGCCACCTTCATGTTCGCCGCCACCGCGCTGGGCGCCGTCATGGCGGTGCTGCCGGTGATCGCCGCGGCCGGCTTCATCCTCGCGCTGTGGTACGGGGTGGAAAGCGTGTATCGCCCGCGCAGCACGGAAACGCCGCTGACCGACCGCGTCATCGTCGGCCTCGGCCTGCTGATCTGGTTCACCCCGGCACTGGCAGCCGTCGCCTCGGCGGCGATCGCGCTGGCCAGCGGGCGCGTGCATTTCGTGCGCCCCCCGCGCGACTACTTCCTCGCCACCGACCCCACCGCGTTCTGGCAGGGCGTGGGCTTCTGGCTGATCATGGCCGGCCTGCTCGCCTTCCTGGCGTGGCGCTACTGGCGCGGCAAGCTGCTCGGCGCCGAGGCCGCGCAGGACGCCTGAATCGGCCTCAGCGCCCCAGCCAGCCGCGCCGCAGGCGCGCGGCGGCGGCCGGAGGCCGCACGGCTGCCTTCAGGGTGATCCTGTCGGCCGGCGCGGCGGACAGTTCGACCTCGAACTCCATCAGCTCATCGCGCCGGAAGGCGTGCACCCGCACGCGCTCGCCGGGCCGCCGGCGCGCCAGTTGGGCATCCAGCCCGCCCGCGTTCACCTTCAGTCCGTCGAAGGCCACCAGCACGTCGCCGGCGGACAGCCCGGCGCGGCGTGCGGGGCCGCCGTCATACACGCTGGCGAGCCGGGCCTCGTCCTTGCCGTTGCCCAGCTTCACGCCCAGCCATGGACCTGCCGCCGCCGGGGCGGCCGTCCACTCGATGCCGAAGGGCTTCAGCAGCCGCGCCAGCGGCAGGTCCTGGGTGCCTTCCACCACGCGGCGCAGCCAGCGCGCCAGCGCCTCGCCGCCGATCTCGCCGACCGCCGCGAACACGCCGTCTTCCGCCACGCCCACGCCGGTCTGCCCGTGGCGGCGCCACAGCAGGCGCATCACGTCGTCCAGGCTGCGCCCGCCGGCGCTTTCGGCACGCAGGCGCAGATCGAGCGCCAGGGCGATCAGCGCACCCTTGGCGTAGTAGCTGACGATGGCGTTGGGGGCGTTCTCGTCCTGGCGGTAGTACTTGGTCCACGCGTCGAAGCTCGATTCCGCCACGCTCTGGCGCAGCCGCCCCGCCCCGCGCAGCACGTTGGAGACGGTCTTGCCGAGCAGCGTCAGGTAGTCGTCGTTGCCGATCACCCCGCTGCGCACCAGGGCAAGGTCGTCGTAGTACGAGGTGAAGCCCTCGAAGGCCCACAGCAGGCGGGTGTGGTTCTCCACCGCCAGGTCGTAGGGCACGAAGGCCGCCGGCTTGATGCGCTTGACGTTCCAGGTATGGAAATACTCGTGGCTGCACAGGCCGAGGAACTGGCGGTAGCCGTCGCTCTGGCCTTGCATGCCGGGATACGGCAGGTCCGCCCGGCTGGCCAGCAGGGCCGTGGAGGCGCGGTGCTCCAGGCCGCCGTAGCCGTCGCCCACCACGGTGGTCAGGAAGACGTAGCGCGCCATCGGCGCGGGCGCGCCGAACAGGTCGATCTGCCAGGCGCACACCCGCGCCAGATCGGCGGCGAGGCGCGCGGTGTCGCAGTCGTGGCGGCCGGTGATGGCCATTTCGTGCGGCACGCCGCCGGCTTCGAAGGTGGCCAGGGTGAAGCACCCCATTTCCACCGGATGATCGATCAGTTCGTCGTAGTCGGCGGCGCGGTACAGGCCGAAGCCGTGTGCCTTGGCCGCGCCCTTGCCGCTCGCGCACGGCAGGCTGGTGGCCACTTTCCAGCTGCGCAGCGCCGGGTCGGCGGGGGCCTGCAGATCGACCACGCAGGACGCGCCATCCTGCCCGTGCACGCGCAGGAACACGCTGGTGCCGTTGAAGAAGCCGTGGGTCTGGTCCAGATGCGCGCCGCGCACCGACAGATCCCAGGCATACACCTCGTAGCGCAGCACCAGCGCCTGGCCCGCCGGCACGCGCGCGGCGCGCCAGGTGTGCTTGTCGAGCTTCTCCAGGGCCACCGCGCGGCCGCCGCTTTCGGCGTGGATGGCGACGATGTTGCGGGCGAACTCGCGGATCATGTAGCTGCCCGGAATCCACGCCGGCAGGCTGAACAGCTGGCCGGCGGAATCGGGCCGGGCCACCGTCAGTTCGACGGCGAACAGGTGGGCGGCGGGATCGGCGGGACGGATGGCGTAGCGCAGCGCTTCGGTCATGGCGTTGTTCGGCCTTGGTGGATATCGGGGAGGGTCAGTGTTCCTGGCGGCGCGCGCGGCGGCGGCCGCGCGCCGAACCGTCGTCCCAGCCGTGGCGGGCGGCGGTCATGTCGGCGAGCGCGGCGGCCACCCGCCAGTTGAGCGTGTCGCGCGGCAGGATGCCCTTGGCGTCGGCCACCCCGGCGGGCAGGCCGGTGAGCACTTCCATGGCCTGGTCCACGCTGTCGACCGCATGCACCGCGAAGCGCCCGGCAGCCACCGCGTCGACCACGTCGTCGCGCAGCATCAGGTGGCGCACGCAGGCGGTGGGAATCACCACGCCCTGCTCGCCGGTGAGGCCGCGCGCGGCGCACAGGTCGAAGAAGCCCTCGATCTTCTCGTTGACGCCGCCGATGGCCTGCACGCCGCCGAACTGGTTGACCGAGCCGGTGATCGCCAGCGACTGGCGGATCGGCACGTCGGCCAGCGCGGAGAGCAGCGCGCACAGTTCGGCCAGCGAGGCGGAATCGCCTTCCACCGGCGCGTAGGACTGTTCGAACACCAGGCTGGCGGACAGCGACAGCGGCTGGTGGCGGGCGTAGCGGCTGGCCAGGAAGGCGGTGAGGATGAGCACGCCCTTGGAGTGGATGGCGCCGCCCAGCTCGGTTTCGCGCTCGATGTCGAGCACGTCGCCGTCGCCCAGGCGCACCGTGGCGGTGATGCGCATCGGATGGCCGAAACGCTCGCCGCCCAGTTCGATGACCACCAGGCCGTTGATCTGCCCGGCCTTGGCACCGTCGGTGGCGATCAGCGTGGTGCCGTCGAGCATGGATTCACGCACTTTCTCGGCGTAGCGCCCGAAGCGCCGCGCGCGTGCCGCCACCGCGGCATCGATGTCGGCGCGCCCGATGCGGTCGCGCCCGGCCTGCGCGGCCAGCAGATCGGCTTCGCGCATCACGTCGGCGAGTTGCCGGGTGCGCAGCGACAGACGGCCACCGTCCTCGGCCAGGCGCGCGCCGTGCTCGATCAGGCGGGCCACCGCCGCACGCTCCAGGTCGCGCAGCGCGGACAGGCGGGCCAGCTTGGCGAGCAAGCCGGCGTAGTGCAGTTCGTTGCGCGGATTGCGCAGCAGGTCGTCGTCGAAGTCGGCGGCCACCTTGAACAGGTCGGGGAAATCGGAATCGTGTTCGTTGAGCAGATAGAACAGCTCCCGGTCGCCGATCAGCACCACCTTCAGGTCGCACGGAATCGGCGCCGGGTCAAGGGTCAGCGTGGGGTTCCAGCCCTGCGCCTCGGAAGGCGGCTCGATGCGGATCTCGCCGCTGCGCAGCACGCGCTTCAAGGCTTCCCAGGCGAACGGGTGGCTGAACAGGCGCTCGGCGTCGAGCACCAGATAGCCGCCGCTGGCGCGATGCAGGGCGCCGGCGCGGATCAGCGTGAAGTTGGTCATCGCCACGCCCATCTGCGAGACCTGTTCGATGCGCCCGATGAGGTTGCCGAAGCCGGGATTGTCTTCCTCGACCACCGGCGCGCCGCGCGTTTCGGCATGGTCCACGAGCAGATTGACCTGATAGCGCTGGAAGCGGCTGCCGTCCTCGTCCTCCTCGTCCTCGCTCTCTTCGGAGAGGCCGCGCCACAGCGTGCCGCGGTCGAGCAGATCGTGGCGGACGGCGTCGAGGAAGGTGCCCACTTCCGGCAGATCGGCAAAACGCTCGCACAGACCGCGCATCAGGTGGGTGACGGTGGGCTCCAGCACGTCGCGCTCGGCCTGCGCCACGGCTTCCTGCAGCGTCTTGCGCCAGTCCGGCAGCTGCATCAGCAGATCGCCGAGGCGGTCGCTCCAGGTATCCACCAGCACCTCGCAGGCCTTGCGGTCGTCGTCCGGCAGCACCTCGAATTCTTCCGCGCTGAGCGTCTCGCCGTTGCGGCTGGGGGCGAACACGAAACCCTGCGCGGTGCGCAGCAGCACCAGGCCGTCGGCGGCGCAGGCATGGCCGAGTTCACGCAGCGCGGCTTCCTCGCGGTTTTCGTGCGCTTCGCGCAGCGCTTCGACGCGCTTGGCATGGGTGTCGCTGTCCAGCGCGGCCTCGATGGCCGGGCGCAGGTCGCGGATCAGGGTCTGCATGTCGGCGCGCAGCGCGCTGCCGCGCCCGGCCGGCAGGGTCAACAGGCGCGGCTTGAGGGGCTTGTCAAAGTCATGCAGGTAGCACAGGTCCGGTGGCGTGGGCCGCGCACCGGCGGCTTCGCGCAGCAGGCGCAGGGCGATGGCGCGGCGGCCGGTGCCGCTGCCGCCGAGCACGAACACGTGATAGCCGGAATGGCGCATTTCCAGGCCGAAGCGCAGCGCCTCCTCGGCGCGCTCCTGCCCTAGCCCGCCCGGTACATCTTCGAGTTCGGCGGTGGTGGCGAAGGGGAATTGTTCGGGGTCGCAGCATGCCCGCAGGCGGGCGGGTTCCAGGGCGCGGTCGATACCGTCGGCCATAAACGGGAATTCTCCAGGGCAAAACGGGCGCGCGGATGGCGCCGGGGCGTCATCTTCTCACCAAACCGCGCGCGGGGCACGCCGCTCAGCGCGCCGCGCCGGGGCCGTAGCGCTCGAGAATGTCCGCCGCCGGCATGGGTCGGGCGAAATGGTAGCCCTGGCCGATGTCGCAGCCGAGGCCCATCAGGTACTCGGCCTGCGCGGCCTCCTCGATGCCCTCGGCGACCACGGTCATGCCCAGGGTCTTGGCGAGCGACACGGTGGCATGGACGATGGCCGCGTCGTTGGGGTCGCCGAGCATGTCCTTGACGAACTCGCGGTCGATCTTGAGCTTGTGGGCGCGCAACTGGCGCAGCATGATCAGCGAGGAATAGCCGGTGCCGAAGTCGTCGATGGCGAAATGCACGCCGCGCTCGCTGAGCATGCCGATCCAGCGCAGCGTTTCGCTGCTGACCTCGACGAAGGCGGATTCGGTGAATTCGATCTCCAGCATGCCGGGCGGCATGCTGGCCTGCTCGACGGCTTCGAGCATGCTTTCGTAGGCCCGCGCGCCCTTGAACTGCACGGCGGAGACATTGACCGCCATGTGCCCCACTTCCAGTCCCTGCGCCCTCCAGGCATGCCACTGGCGGCAGGATTCGGCGAGCACCCACAGGCCGATCTCGGTCATCAGCCCGCGGCTTTCGGCCAGCGGGATGAAGCGCCCGGGCGGAATGTCACCCAGTTGCGGATGCCGCCAGCGCAGCAGCGACTCGACGCCCACCAGGCGTCCGCTGGCCAGTTCGACCTGGGGCTGATAGACCAGCGAGAGCTGGCCGTTCTGCAGCGCGCGGGCGAGATCGTGGATCAGTTCGGCGTCGTTCTGCACCTGGGCGGTCATCGCGTCGTCGAAATACACGTAGCCGGCGCGCCCGGCGCCCTTGGCCTTGTACAGCGCGATGTCGGCGCGGCTGATCAGGTCGTCCACGTCCACCACATCGCCGCTGGGTACGGCGATGCCGATGCTGGTGTTGCTGTGCAGGCGCATCAGCCCCAGATCGAAGGAGTCGCGGAAACTGGCGATGATCTTCTCGGCGAGCACCGCCGCATCCGCCGGGCCATGCACGCCGGACTGCAGGATGGCGAATTCGTCGCCGCCCAGGCGGCTCAGCGTGTCGGTCTCGCGCAGCAGCCCGAGCAGGCGGCCCGCGACCAGGCGCAGCAGCTCGTCGCCGACGGTGTGCCCCAGGCTGTCGTTGATGTCCTTGAAGTGGTCCAGATCGAGGATCAGCAGCGCGAAGCACGTGCCGTGGCGCTGATAGGTGCGCAGGGCCTGATTGAGGCGGTCGCGGAACAGGCGCCGGTTGGGCAGGTCGGTGAGCACATCATGATAGGCCAGATGGTTGATATGCGCCTCGACCTCCTTGCGCCGGGTCACGTCTTCCTTGACCGCGACGAAATGGATGAGCTCCCCGGCATTGTCGAAGATCGGCGAGATCGAGGTCTGCTCGTAGACCACACGCCCGTCCTTGGCGCGGTTGGACAGTTCGCCGCGCCACACCCGCCCGGACAGGATGGTTTCCCACAGCTCGCGGTACACCTCGCCGGGCAGTTGCCCGCTCTTCAGGAAGCCCGGCTTGCGCCCCATGACCTCGTCGGTGCTGTAGCCGGTGATCTCGGAGAAGCGCGGGTTCACGTATTCGATGCGCCCTTCCGGCGTGGTGATGATGACCGATGCCGGGCTCTGCTCCACCGCGCTCGACAGACGGCGCAGCGCGCGCTCGCGCTCGCGGATCTGCTCGGTCATGTTGTTGAAGGTATGCACCAGATCGCCGATCTCGTCGCCCGCGCGCACACCGGCGACCTGCCGGTACTCCCCGCTGCGCATGCCGGCCACCGCGCCCAGCAGGTTTTCCAGCGGCCGGGTGACGTTGCGCCGCAGATACAGCAGGCCGACCACGAAGACCACCGCGCCGGCCAGCGCCAGGCCGGCCAGCCCGGCGGTGAACAAGGCCTCGCGCTGTTCGGAAAGCTGCTGGCGGCTGAGCACGAACATGGCGGTGTTGCGGCTGCCGTCGCCCAGCAGCCAGTCGCCCGCGCCCAGCACGTGCCCTTCGTCGCTGTGCCAGCGGATGCCGTCCAGCGCCAGCGCGCCGCGCCGGAGCGGTTCGCCGACGCCGTTGGCGACCGCCGGCGGGATGATGTCCGGCATCGCGTGGCTGAGCAGCTTGCGCTCGCCGACGATGCCGAAGGCGGCGCCGGCCTGCGCGGCCACACGCTCGACGAAGGCTTCGTCCAGGCAGGCGCCGAGCAGCACCCGGCCGGGTTCGCGCGCGCCGTCCCGCGCATCGACACGGATCGGTCTGTTTACCATCAGCGCCGGGCCGGCGCCGGTCGGGCAGCGGGTCACCAGCGCCGCGTCGCCGTAGGAGCCCGCCGCCGCGGTGACGCGGCCGAGGAATTCGGGCAAGGCCTCGATCCTCACGAACGGCGCACCATCTCCGGCGCTGACGTAGGCGGCGTCTCCGCGAGGCGGGAAATACACCTGCCGGTCGTCGTCGCCATGGCGCCAGTAGGCGCTCACCGGCCCCTGCGGACCGATCACCGCGGCCCAGGTGGCATCCGCCGCGCGCGCCAGTTCGCCCAGATCCGCCGCGAGATCGCGCACGGCCCCGTTGAAGGCGGCCGCATCGCCGTTCTCGGGCCCGGCCTGATCGTACAGGCCGACGACGCCTGCCACGCCGGGGCGCGCGGCCAGCGCATCGGCCGAACGCCCGAGCAGTTGCGCGCGCTGATCCAGATGATTCTGCAGGGTGCCGAAAGCCGCCTCGATGCGGGCGCGGCGCTCGACCTCGATCTCGTGGTTCTCGAAGAGCAGGAAGGCCACGCCGGAGACCGCCAATACGGCTGCAACCGAAGCGAACCAGAGCAGCAGCAGGCGGTGGGTCAGGCTCAAGCGACGGGACATGATCAGCGGATCGATCCGAGGTGATCCGCGCTCGGGGATGTGGCCCGGCCAAATCCGGCCATGGGTTCACGGGCGGCCGGGCCGCCGCGCGCACCACGCACCATGGCCGGCACCCCAAACCTCCCTCCGACAGTAATTCCCCGCATTGAAAAATCCCTTATCCAGGCATGTGTATTTTTTCTACACGCTAATAGCGTACTGGCGGACAAACTGTCAAGAAGGCACATCAGATTCGGCGGAAAAACCCGCCAGAAGGCGGTTTCAGCGAATTCACGGGCGGCTCCGGCAGCGGACTTTACTGCCCTGCTGTGCGAGCGCCTGGCCGCTGTTCGCCACCCTGGAGAAGGAAACCGGACTGGTCGGGATTTTCATTGAGCCAGGCACTGTCCACCCCGAACCTATTCACAGCATAGCCGACGGATTGCCAGAACGACGCCGGCCACATCCGCCTGGACGGATCGAGCCAACCCTCTGGAGAATGCCATGCCCGACATCCGACGCATCCACTTTTCCGTCCTCATCCACGCACCGGTCGCCACCGTCTGGCATGCCATGCTGGACCCCGAGCCCTACGAGCACTGGACCGCCGCCTTCACGCCCGGCTCGCGCTACGAGGGCTCCTGGGAACAGGGCCAACGCATCCGCTTCCTCGCCCCCGGCGGCGACGGCATGCTCGCCGAGATCGCCGAGAACCACCCGCAGGAATACCTCTCCATCCGCCATCTCGGCCACATCCTGCAGGGCGTGGAAGACACCGACAGCGACGCGGTACGCGCCTGGGCGCCGGCCTTCGAGAACTACACCTTCCGCCCCGTGCCCGACGGCACCGAACTGCTCATCGAGCAGGACGTCACCGAGGAATTCGAGCGCTATCTGCTCGACGCCTGGCCGCGCGCACTGGAGCGGCTCAAGAAGCTGTGCGAATCCGGCCGTAGCATCTGAAGCGCTGCCCCCTGCAATCGTCCGCCCACACGCCGTTTGCATCCTCCGGGCGGCCGCACTACGGTGGAATGGCACCCGCTGGAAGCACTGAACGCCCAGCCCCGACCTGCCCGATCAGGAGAACGCCGCCATGCCTGCCGTACAGCAGCACCAGACACCGATCCCGACCCATGTCGACTCCATCGACGATTTCCTCGATGCAACGCGCGAGATCCTGACCGACACGGTCGACAATTGGAGCTACCTGCTCTTTCCTGAGCGCCTGCGCCCGCAGATCGAAGCCGCCTGGGACGATTTGAACTTCGAGCTCACCCGCATCGAGATCCAGGATGCCGATCTGGCCGAAGTGGGGCTGGAGGGCGCGCAACTCGACCTGAAACTGTCGGCCGTCTCCGAAGCGCTGAGCGACTTCGCCAGGGCGCCGGACGTCCGTAAGCTGCTGGGCGTCTTCGACTGGCTGCTGGCGGTTCTCGGCAGCCTTGCCGCAGTCAGCAAGCGGGTCGAACAGATCAAGGAATTCATCGAAGTCCTGCGCAAGCTCATCGACGCCCGCTGATCGGTCCATGCACATCGCCCTCGAATCCGCCGACCAGCCCGACGTCCTGGCGCTCATCGAAGAACTCGACGCCTACCAGAAGCCTCTCTACCCGGCCGAAAGCCATCACGGCATCGATGTCGCTGCGCTGTCGCGGCCCAACGTCCTGTTCGCCGTGGCCCGCGACGGTGGCGGACGAGCCATCGGCTGCGGGGCCATCGTGCTGGAAGACGCATACGGCGAACTGAAGCGCATGTTCGTGCGCCCCGCGCAGCGCGGCCGGGGCATCGCCCGCGCGCTGCTCGCCTGGCTCGAAGCCGAAGCGCGCACGCACGGCTGCCACCGCTTCATGCTGGAAACCGGCTACCTCCAACCCGCAGCCATCGCCTTGTATGAACGCGCGGGGTACAGACGGCGCGGCCCGTTCGGCGGCTATGGCGAAGACCCCAACAGCGTGTTCATGGAAAAGAGAATCCAGGGCTGACCCCTGTGGCCAGCGCAGCCGCCACGGCCCGAAAGCACGCGCCGCCGCATCGTGCGGCGGCGCGCGAGATGGGCTGGATCAGGCGCGGGCGAACTTCAGCTTGCCGTTGGCGGCATCCACGCGGATGCGATCCTTGGCGCCGAACTGGCCTTCCAGGATCGCCTTGGCCAGCGGATTCTCGATGCGCTCCTGGATGGCGCGCTTGAGCGGCCGCGCGCCGAACACCGGATCGAAGCCGGCCTCGGCGATCTCGGCGAGCGCCGCGTCGCTGACCTCCAGCCCCATCTCCAGGCGCGCCAGGCGCTTTTCCAGATACTTCAGCTGGATGCGCGCGATGCCGGCGATGTTCTTCTCGTCCAGGGCGTGGAACACCACCACCTCGTCGATGCGGTTGATGAACTCCGGGCGGAAGAAGGTCTTCACCTCGGCCATCACCGCCAGCTTGATCACCTGGTAGTCATCGCCCGACATCTGCTGGATCATCTGGCTGCCGAGGTTGCTGGTCATGACGATCACGGTGTTCTTGAAGTCCACCGTGCGGCCCTGCCCGTCGGTCATGCGGCCGTCGTCGAGCACCTGCAGCAGCACGTTGAAGACGTCCGGGTGGGCCTTCTCCACCTCGTCGAAGAGGATCACGCTGTACGGCTTGCGGCGCACCTGCTCGGTGAGGTAGCCGCCTTCCTCGTAGCCCACGTAGCCCGGCGGCGCGCCGATCAGGCGGGCGACCGAATGCTTCTCCATGAACTCGCTCATGTCGATGCGGATCAGGTGCTCCTCCGAATCGAACAGGAATTCCGCCAGGCTCTTGCACAGCTCGGTCTTGCCCACGCCGGTGGGGCCGAGGAACAGGAAGGAGCCGTAGGGGCGGTTCTCGTCGGCCAGCCCGGCACGCGAGCGGCGGATGGCGTCCGACACCAGGCGCACGGCCTCGTCCTGCCCCACCACGCGGGCGTGCAGGCGCTCTTCCATGTGCAGCAGCTTGTCGCGCTCGCCCTGCATCATCTTGCTGACCGGGATACCGGTGGCGCGCGAGACCACCTCGGCGATTTCCTCGGCGCCCACCTCGGTACGCAAGAGCTTGTTGGGCGTGCCATCGCCGCCGGCCTGCTCGGCCGCCTTCAGTTGTGCTTCCAGCTGCGGCAGCTTGCCGTACTGCAGTTCGGCGACCTTGTCGAGCTGGCCCTTGCGCTGGAAATCCGCCATCAGCGCGCGCACCCGGTCGATCTCTTCCTTGATGTGGGCGGAGCCCTGCACCTTGGCCTTTTCCGCCTTCCACACCTCTTCCAGGTCGTTGTACTCGCGCTGCAGCTTGGCGAGTTCTTCCTCGATCAGCTGCAGGCGCTTCTGCGAAGCCTCGTCCTTCTCGCGCTTCACTGCCTCGCGCTCGATCTTCAGCTGGATCATGCGGCGGTCGAGCTTGTCCATGACCTCCGGCTTGGAATCGATCTCCATCTTGATGCGCGCGGCGGCCTCGTCGATCAGGTCGATGGCCTTGTCCGGCAGGAAGCGGTCGGTGATGTAGCGGTGGGAGAGTTCGGCCGCGGCGACGATGGCCGGGTCGGTGATGTCCACGCCGTGGTGGATCTCGTACTTCTCCTGCAGGCCGCGCAGGATGGCGATGGTGGATTCCACCGTGGGCTCGTCCACCAGCACCTTCTGGAAGCGGCGCTCCAGCGCGGCATCCTTCTCGATGTACTTGCGGTATTCGTCCAGCGTGGTGGCGCCGATGCAGTGCAGCTCGCCGCGCGCCAGCGCAGGCTTGAGCATGTTGCCGGCGTCGATGGCGCCCTCGGCCTTGCCGGCGCCGACCATGGTATGGATTTCGTCGATGAAGACGATGATGCGCCCTTCTTCCTGGGCGATGTCCTTGAGCACCGCCTTCAGGCGCTCCTCGAACTCGCCGCGGTACTTGGCGCCGGCCAGCAGCGCGGCCATGTCGAGCGACAGCACGCGCTTGCCCTTCAGGCTCTCCGGCACCTCGTCATTGACGATACGCTGCGCCAGCCCCTCGACGATGGCGGTCTTGCCCACGCCGGGCTCGCCGATCAGCACCGGGTTGTTCTTGGTGCGGCGCTGGAGGATCTGGATGGCGCGGCGGATCTCGTCGTCGCGACCGATCACCGGGTCCAGCTTGCCGGCGTGGGCGCGCTCGGTGAGGTCCAGACAGTACTTCTTCAGCGCCTCGCGCTGGCCCTCGGCCTCCTGGCTGTCCACGTGCTGCCCGCCGCGCACGGCATCCACCGCGGCCTCCAGCGCCTTGCGGGTCAGGCCGTATTCCTTCAGCAGGCGGCCGGTCTCGCCTTTATCGTCGGCCAGCGCGAGCAGGAACATCTCGCTGGCGATGAACTGGTCGCCGCGCTTCTGCGCCTCCTTGTCGGTGAGGTTGAGCAGATTGTTCAGGTCGCGCCCCACCTGCACTTCCCCGCCGTGGCCTTCCACCTTGGGCAGGCGCTCAATGGCGCGCTGCAGGGCGGTCTTCAGCGGCGGCACGTTGACGCCGGCGCGCTGCAACAGAGAAACCGTGCCGCCGTCGTCCTGGTCGAGCATGGCGGCGAGCAGGTGGGCCGGCTCGATGAACTGCTGGTCGTTGCCCACCGCGATGCTCTGCGCATCCGCGATGGCCTGCTGAAACTTGGTGGTGAGCTTGTCGAAGCGCATGGCAGGAATTTCCCCGATGGATTTGAACTGCCTCCTATGTGGGGTGCATTCCGGCACGTTCAAGAGAAGCCGCGCGCGGCGGCCGCGCGGAAGTCGAGCGGTTACAGTTTGTTATGATTCCGTACCCCCGACCCACGACCCAGCGAGACCGATGCCGCCATGAGAACGACAACTGCCTCCGCAACCCGCTTGCTGGCCGCCGCCGGCCTGGCCCTGGCGCTGTCCGCCGCCCACGCCCAGCTGTCCCCCGCAGCGCAGCGCGACCTGCTGGAGCTGCGCATGGTCGAGGCTGTCAAGACCGAACGCTACGCCGACTTCCTCAAGCATCTGGCCGAATTCCGCGGCGCCGACGGCACGGTGGGCGCCGAGATGCGCTACTACGAGGGCGTGGCACTGGAAAAGGCCGGCCAGCCGCTGGAGGCGCGCGCCGCACTCGAAGCCTTCATCGCCCAGGCCGGGCGCGAGCACGCGCTGTACGCGCAGGCGCTGTCGCGCTACGACGCGCTGGAACAGGCCGCCAGCGCCGCCGCGCGCGAGCGTGAACGCGCCCGGGCGCTGCTGGATGCGCCCCTGCTGCGGGCCATGGAACGCGCACCGCGGGCGGTGACGGTGAGCGCCCTGCCCAGCGACACCCGCTGGCTCGGCGGATGGAACTACGAGTGGTATGCCGGCGAGCGTCAGAACGGCCTGCACGCCCTGCCCGGCGGCGGCTGGCTGGCCTACGGCCACCGGCCGACCGGCACGGCCCTGGACGCGGCGAAGATCGACGGCAGCTGGCCGCGCCTGGACCTGCCGCAACTGCCCCCGGCCGCACTGCGGAGTTTCGCCGCCGACGGGCAGCCGGCATGGTTGCAGGTCTACGATTTCAACCGCATCTGGCTACGCTCGCCCTCCTCTTCAGCCCCCCCATCCCTCGATGTGGTCACCGCGGCGATGTTCGACAGCGGCCATGCGGTCGGAGAATGGGGGAGTCACGGCTACCTGGTGCCGGGGCGGCCCGCGCACCAGGGGCATCCGGAGTACTTTTCCGCCGGTTGGCGCAGCGAGATCGTCCGCGTGGCCGCCGACGCAACCGGCGAACTGCGCATCTGCGCCAACCTGCAGCTGGGTGCCGCTCCCAAGCGCGCCGGCCTGTGGGCCTGGGTCGACGCGCAGGGCACAGTCGCCGACAGCACCGCCTGGGGCATGCCCCAGGACCATCCCGAAGGCGCCTTTGCCGGCGGCCGCCGCTACTGGTTCGACAGCGGCCTGGACGACTGCGCCGTGCTGCCCGACGGCGCCCTGCTGGTGGCCGGCCGCGCGGTGCGCACCGCCGCTGACGGTGGGCTGGGCAAGGCACATGAGGCCGACAAACCGCTGCGCGCGCTGCGCATCTTCGAGCGCGACGGCAGCCTGCGCGCCAGCCTGCTGCTGCAGACCGGCACGGCGCGGCGGCCCGACTGGTGGCCGCCCGCGCGCCTGGAAGCGGGCAGTGCGGGCGAAGGCTGGGAGTGGCTGTGGGGGCAGTGGCGCATCGACACCCGCGCCGGCCTCAGTGCCACGCCCCGCCAGCCCGGCGCGGACGAAGCCGTGGCCGAGCTGCTGGCCCCCGCCTCCGGCGCGGACAGCCACCGCCTGCGCGTGGCCGGCCGGGAACATGATCTCATCGCCGCCGATCTGGCCGGCGAGGTGGCGCTGGCCCAGGCCGGCCGGCTGGCCGACGGCAGCGTGCTGGCACTGCTGAACCTGAGCTTTCCCAAGGACCTGCACGCCACGGTGCTGGCCGACGGCCAGCGGCTGGACGCCGACCTGTGGCTGGACCGGCAGCCGCTGGCCGTGCTGGCCGCCTTCGATGCCGGCGGCCTCCAATGGGCCCTGCCGCTGCGCCATGGGAACAAGGCCAGCATCGACGACTTCGCGCGCAAGGCGGCTGAAGCGGCTCGGCAGAATCCCGCAAGCGGCTTCGTCATTCCCCCTGACCACCAGATCAGGGAATATGCCGGCAACCAGGGCTACCGCTTCGGCCATTGGGCCGAACTGGCCGACGGCCGCGTGCTGGTCGGCACCGGCGGCGGCCTGACCTATGCGCTCCAGCGCCAGCCCGCTGCCGCACAGGCGCAGACGGAGGCGCGGCCGTGAGCCGGCGCGCGGGCTGCGCCGCCGCCCTGGGCGTGCTGTTCTGCGCCGCCGCGGCGCCAGGCTGGGCGCAGCAGGGCGGCGGCCTGTTCTCCCAGGCCGTGGGCGGCGGCGCGGCGCCCGCTGTGCCGCCGGCAAGCGGGGCGCCGGCGGCGGATTCGCTGTTTTCCGGCGCCGTGCGCAGCGGCGAGATCGAGGCCGCCCAGGAACAGGCCGCGCGCGAGCGCGAGGCCCGGCGGCTGGCGGAAGAACAACGCCAGCAGGCCTTGCGCGAGGCGGCGCAGCGGCGCGAGGAGGAGGAACGCGCCGCAACCGAGGCCGAGGCCGAACAGCGGCGCGCCCGCGCGCTGCGGGAAGAGCGCGAACGGACCGAACGCATCGCCGACCAGCCGCAGCCCGATTTCCTGGGCGACGCTGCGAGGAGGATCGGCGCGGGCGTGCAGACGGACCTGGAACGCCTGCGCCGCACCGAGCGCATGGTCGAGCGGCACGAACGGCAGCGGCTCGAACGCGAACGGCAGGCACAGTGGGAGCGCGAGCGGCAGCAGCAGGCCGAGGCGCAGCGCCGCGAGCGCGAAGCCGGACAGCGGCAGCGCCCGGCGGAAACGCAGCACGGGCCGGACACGACGGCGACTGCGGCCGGCGGCCCGTCCGCGCCGGCCGCCGCGCCGGCTTCCCCTTCCACGTCGTTCGCCACCGGCACGGCGGGCACGCCCCTGCCCGCGCGCGTCGAGCCCGGCAGCAGCGGCGCTGGCGTGCGCATCGAGGCGGCCAGCGCCGAGGCCAACGGCGCCGGACAGGGGCCGGGCCGCGGCAGCATGACCAAGCGCAACCTGACGGTCGGCCGCTGCGGGGTGGAATCATTCACCGTGCACTGGAACCTGGGCGTGCTCCTGGGCGAGCCCACCGTGGACGGCGGCTATACCTGGCAGGGCCCGGCCGATTGCGAACTGCCGTCCACGACGGTGGTGCTGCTGTACGTGCGGCGCGCCGGCGAGCCGGGCGGCTGGGTCGAACTGAGCCCGGCCGTGCCGCGCGCCGGCCAGCCGTCCTTCAACGCGGCGGGTTCGCCCTCCTCCGGCCAGCTGCTGTGCAGCTACGACGCGGCCCGGCGCACGGACTGCCTGGCGGCGCAGGCGGCGGCGCGGGTGTGGCGCGACGGCGCCGTCGGCGACTTCGCCGTGGCCTGGTAGGCGCCAGGGCGGATTACCCAGAGCGGGGAATCCGGCACGCCCCCGGCCGCCCGGACGGCGCTCCTTGATGCACGATCGCTCCATCCGGAAAAGCGAATTGTCGCGGTCTACAACAGTTGCACATTTCCCTGTGCTATGTTTGCTGCCGAGGCCGAGGGAGCGGCATGGGAATGCCGATCGGCGTCATCGTCACCGGATCGGGGCGCGCCGCGCCCGACACCAACCGAGCGCCTGGAGGATACACATGGCCATCAAGCAAGACCAAACCAGCGAGTTGCAGAAGAAAAACCTCGAAGCGGCCGTGCGCCTGGCGCAGCTGTCCATCGAGAACTCCCAGCGCATCCTGGAACTGCAGGTTGCGACCGCCAAGACCCTGTTCGAGGACGGCGTGGAAAACGCCAAGGCGCTGAGCACGCTGAAGGACCCGAAGGCTGCGATCGATCTGCGCACCCAGTTCGCCCAGGCCACCACCGAGAAGCTGCTGTCCACCGCCCGCGAGATCGCCGAGATCACCACGCGCACACAGACCGAGGTCGGCAAGCTGGTCGGCGAACAGCTGTCCACCGGCAGCAACGACGTGTTCGACGCCCTGCAGAAGCTCTTCAAGGGCCTGCCGATCACCGACCAGAACGCGATCAGCGCCATCCAGACCGCGATGGACACCACGCGCAGCGCCTTCGAGCAGGTCACCCGCGCCTCCACCGAGGCCTTCCAGGCGTTCAGCAACCTCCAGCCGCCCAAGGGCCGCAAGTAAGCACACTTCACCGGACGGCTCTGCGCCATCCTGGAAGATCACAAGGCGCCCGCGGGCGCCTTGTTTTTTGCTCAGTTCGCGTTCCAGCGCGCCGCAGCCTCGTCGTCGCTCTCGCGCGCATCCACCCACCGGGCGCCTTCCGGCGTTTCCTCGCGCTTCCAGAACGGTGCGCGCGTCTTCAGGTAGTCCATGATGAATTCGCAGGCCGCGAAGGCGTCCCCGCGATGCGCGCTGGCCACGCCGACGAAGACGATGCGCTCGCCCGGCAGCAGGCGGCCGTGGCGGTGGATCACCCGCGTGCCGAGCAGGCGCCAGCGCCCTTCGGCTTCGACGACGATCTCGGCGAGCGCGCGTTCGGTCATGCCCGGATAGTGTTCCAGGGTCATCGCCTCCACGCGCTGGTCGTGGCCCGCATCGCGCACCAGGCCGACGAAGCTGGCCACCGCGCCGACTCCGGCGTTGCCGGCCGACAGCGCGGCGATTTCCGCGCCGGCGTCGAAGTCCTCCCGCTGCACGCTGACCGACATCGCTCAGCCCCCGGTCACCGGCGGGAAGAAGGCCACCTCCTCGCCTCCGGCCAGCGGCGCATCCGGCCCGACCATGCGCTGGTCGAGCGCGGCGCGCACGTTGCGCCCGGCGCCCAGCGCCGCCCAGCCTTCGCCGCGCGCGGCGAGGTGCTCGCGCAGCGCACCCACGGTACGCACGCCATCGGGCAGCGCGAGGCGCTCCCCACTGCAACCCAGCGCTTCACGCAGGCTGGCGAAGTACAGAATGTTCAGTTCGCTCATGGTTCTTTCTCCAGCGGCAGACGCCCGCCGCTTTCAGGATAGCAGGCCGCCGAACGGCAGGAAGCGCACCGGCTCGCCGCGCGCCACCGCCTGGCCGGCGGGAATATCGACCAGGCCGTTGGCCCAGCTGGCGGCGTTGAGTGCGGCGGAGCCCTGGTTGTCGAACAGCTCCACGCCGCCCGTCTCAGTCATGCGCGCGCGCAGGAATTCGCGGCGGGAATCCGGCTTCGTCCAATCGAAATCCGCGCGCAGGCGCACGCTGTCGGGCTGCACCTCGGCCACGCCCTGGGAGGCCAGGATGAAGGGCCGTACCAGCATCAGGAAGCCGACGAAACTCGCCACCGGGTTGCCCGGCAGGCCGATGAAGGCGGCGGCATGTACGCGCCCGTGGGCCAGCGGCTTGCCCGGCTTCATGGCGATGCGCCACATGTGCAGTTCGCCCTCGGCCTCCACCGCCGGTTTCACGTGGTCTTCCTCGCCCACCGAGACGCCGCCGGTGGTGAGGATCAGGTCGTGCCCCTCGGCAGCCTCGCGCAGGGCGCGGCGGGTGGCGGGCAGTTCATCGGCGACGATGCCCAGGTCGGTCACCTCGCAGCCCAGTCCGGTCAGCAACGCGCGCAGCAGGAAACGGTTGGAGTTGTAGATGCCGCCCGGCGGCAGCGGCTGGCCCGGCTGGTTCAGTTCGCTGCCGGTGGACAGCAGCGCGACGCGCAGACGCCGGCGCACCGCCAGCGCGGGCAGGCCGACCGAGGCCGCCAGGGCGACTTCCTGGGCGCGCAGGCGGGTGCCCGCGGCCAGCACGCGGCGCCCGCGCGCGATGTCGCCCCCGGCGCGGCGGATGAATTCGCCCTGGCGCGGCAGGTGGTTGATGAGGACGCTGTCGCCCGTGTGCTCGCACAACTCCTGCATGACCACCGCGTCGGCGCCGGGCGGCAGCGGCGCGCCGGTGAAGATGCGCGCCGCCGTGCCCGCCTGCAGGGCATGACCCACGCTGCCGGCGGGAATGCGTTGGGAAACCGGCAGGCGCGTGCCCGGCGCGGGGACATCGGCCACGCGCAGGGCGTAGCCGTCCATCGCCGAGTTGTCCATCGGCGGCAGATCGATGTCCGAGACCAGATCGACGGCCAGCACGCGGCCGGCCGCCCTGTGCAGATCGACCTCGTCGATCTCGCGCAGCGGACGCGCGGCGGCGACCAGGCGTTCGAAGGCTTCGTCGAAGGAAATCAGTTCGGCCCTCATGCAGACTCCAGATGGGCAAGGATGAATTCGGCCACCGCCGCCGGCTCGTTGAGCGGCAGCAGCGGCAGGGGGCAGTCGGCCAGTTCCACGTCGCTGGCCACCGCCACCACGGAATCGTTGTCCGGCCACAGGGGCGGCTTGCCGTGCGCCGGGCGGTGGATTTCGATCTTGGGCACGGCGGAAGCCTTGTAGCCTTCGATCAGCACCAGATCGACGGTTTGCAGCAGGCTCAACTGCTCTTCCAGCGTGGGTTCCGGCCGGCCGCGCAGTTCGTGCATCAGCGCCCAGCGCTGGCTGCCCAGCAGCAGCACCTGGCTGGCACCCGCCTCGCGGTGGCGCCAGGAGTCCTTGCCGGGCTTGTCGATGTCGAAATCGTGGTGGGTGTGCTTGATCACCGACACGCTCAGCCCGCGCGCGGTGATCTCCGGGATGAGCTTTTCGAGCAGGGTGGTCTTGCCGGAACCGGACCAGCCGGCGATGCCAAACACTTTCATCGGGTCGCGGGGAATGGGAACACGCTTGGTGGGGCGCAGGATACTACAGACGGCAGGCGCTCGAACTTGACCATGCGCAGGCTGCCCGGCTCACCCCCGCCGGGGGTCGAAGGCATCGCGCACCGAGTCGGCGAACAGGTTGGCGGCCAGTACCAGCACGAACATGAAGCAGAACGCGGCGGCCAGCGACCACCACACCATGGGCTCGCGGGCAAGCTCGGCGCGCGCCATGTTGATCATGGTGCCGAAGCTGATCATCGTCGGATCCACGCCGATGCCGATATAGGACAGCACCGCCTCGGCCAGCACCAGCCCGGAGAAATCCATCACCAGCGCGATCAGCACGATGTGCAGCACGTTGGGCAGGATGTGGCGGCGCAGGATGGCCGGGGTTTGCACGCCGAAGGCACGTGCGGCCTGCACGTATTCCAGCTCGCGCAGCTTCAGCGTCTCGCCGCGCAGCAGGCGGCACAGCCCGGTCCAGCTGGTGATGCCGAGGATCAGGCAGAGCGCCAGCAGGCGGGCGTCGGCGCGCTCGGCAGCGGTGGCGAACCATTGCGGGTGGGTGTCGATGACCACCTGCATCATCAGCACCGCGGCGGCGATCAGCAGCACGCCGGGAATGGCGTTGAGCACGGTGTACAGATACTGGATCACGTCGTCCACCCAGCCGCCCAGGTAGCCGGCCATGACCCCCAGCGCCACCGCGAAGGGCAGCATCACCAGCGTGGTCAGCGTGCCGATCACCAGCGCCGTGCGCACACTCTTGAGGGACTGGTAGAACACGTCCTGGCCGACCTTGTCGGTGCCCAGGATGTGGTACCACGGCGCCAGCGCGGCGGCTGCGCAGGCCACCAGCAGGATCGCCGCCAGGGTGAGCAGCACCGTGCGCCAGGCCAGCCCCGTCTCGCCACGCGCCAGCCGGCGCAGCCCCTGCGCGAACGGCTCGCCGGCACGGCGCGCCACGCCGGCGGCCACCAGCAGCGCCAGCGGCACCCACAGCACGGCAGCAACCAGCACGCCGGTGCCCAGGCGGCGCGCGACATCCGCCGCACGCTCGGCATCGGGATCCTGCAGATGCGCCGCGCCATATTCCAGGCGCGGGAAGATGCGCGCCTGCCCGCCTTCCGGCAGCTCCACCGTCTCGCGCGCGTACAGGCGATCCGCGAACGGCGCGGAATAGGTCTTCTCGGTACGCGTGCGCAAGGGTTCGAGCAACACGTCGAGCGCCGACAACACCTCGGACGAATACACCGGCGCGGCATCGGCCGGCGCGCCTTCCACCGCCGGCAGCTGCGGGCGGAAATGCAGGCTGTCGACCACGCCGACCGCCAGGAAGGCCAGCAGCACGGTGGCCGAAGCCATGCCCACCGGGCGCCGCCCCACCTTGCGCCAGGCCGCCGACAGCGGCACGCTGCGGCGCGCGTGCCAGACCGTGCCGGCCGCGGCGAGCAGCAGCAGGAAGAACAGCAGGTCGGTCCACAGCAGCACGGGCTGGAAACTCATGGGCGCCCTACTCCAGCCGTACCCTGGGATCGACCAGGGTGTAGGAGAGGTCGGTGAGGATCAGCCCGACGATGTACAGCACCGAGCCGATGAACACCATGGCACGCACCACGGCGAAATCCTGCGCGCCGATGGCGTCGATGGTGTAGCTGCCCAGGCCGGGAATGCCGAAGAAGGATTCCACCAGCAGGCTGCCCATGAACAGCAGCGGGATCACCACGACCACACCGGTGAGGATGGGGATCATGGCGTTCTTCAGGACGTGGCGGAACAGCACGGCGAGTTCCGACAGCCCCTTGGCGCGCGCGGTGCGCACGTAGTCGCGCGAGATCTCTTCCAGGAAGATGGTGCGGTACCAGCGCACGCTGGAGCCCACCCCGCCGATCACGCTGATCAGCACCGGCAGAATCAGGAAGCGCGCCGCGTCCAGCCCCGGCGCGTAGCCGGAGATCGGCACCAGCGACCATACCTTGGAGACCAGCCACTGCCCGCCGATGATGTAGAACAGGCTGGAGATGGACATCATCGCCACGCAGATCACCACGCCCCAGAAATCCAGGTAGGTGGCGCGGAAGAACACCAGCAGCAGGGCCAGCGACACCGAGACGAACAGGCCGAGCAGGAAGGTGGGCACTGCGATGGCCAGCGACGGCCCCATGCGGTCGCGGATCTCGCGGCCGATGTCGCGTCCGTCGTCGGCCGCGCCGAAGTCGAAGGCGAACATGCGCAGCGACTTGTCGAAGAAGATGGTGTGGGTGAGCTTCTCGGCGCCGGCCGCGTCCGCGTTCCAGAACACCGGCTTGTCGTAGCCGCGCTCCACCTTCCAGCGCTCGATGCCCTCGGCGGTGGCGTGGCGCGCGCCCAGGTTCATGCGGGCCATGTCGTCGGGCGAATTGACCACGAAGAACAACAGAAAGGTGAGCAGATTCACGCCGATCAGGATGGGCAGCGCGTACAGCAGGCGACGGACGATGTAGGCCAGCATCAGCGCCGCCCTCCCCCGGCCGTAGCGCGTTCGTGGCGGCGCCAGTGCGCCAGCGCCGGGGCCACCATGGCAGCCAGCAGCACCGCCAGCACGGCCAGCGGCCACAGCACCGGGCGGTTCCAGGCGGCGCGTGCGGCCTCGCGCGCGGCAGTATCCACGCGCTGGTACTTCAGCGTGCCGCGCACGATGACGCCCGGCTTGCGGTTGTGCACCCAGCCGTGCTGCAGCGAGTAGGCCTTGGGATGGAAGCCGAACAGCCACGGCGCGTCGTGCTGCAGGATGGCCACCATGCGGTCGATGATGGCCTGGCGTTCAGGGCCGTCGGGCATGGCCTTCATCTTCTCGAACAGGCGGTCGTATTCGTCGTTCTGGTAGTTGCCGGCGTTCTGCCCGGAAAACTTCACCTTGCCCTGCGGGCCGTAGAGCAGGAACAGCAGGTTTTCCGGATCCGGGTAGTCGGCGTTCCAGCCCAGGAAGAACAGCTGCGCGTTGCCGGTGCGCAGTTTTTCCTGGAAGCGGTTCCAGTCGGTGGCGCGCACCACGAACTGCACGCCGAGGTCGCGGAACTGCTTGGCCAGCCAGTCCGAGCGTGCCTTGTCGCCCAGCCCGCCCGGTGTGGTGTCCAGGTTGATGATCAGCGCCTCGCCGGTCTGCGCGTTGCGCCCGTTGGGCCAGCCGGCCTCGGCGAGCAGGCGGCGGGCGGCGTCCTTGCCGCGGCGGCTCGGCGCGCCGTCGCGCCATTCGTAGACCACCGGGTTGATGCCCTCCTCGCCCTCGCGCGCGCCGAACAGGCCGGGCGGAATCGGGTGCATGGCCGGCACACCGCGCCCGTTGAGGAAGATGGAGACGAATTCCTCCATGTCCAGCGCGATGGAAATCGCCTGGCGCAGCTTGCGCGCACGCTCGCGCCCGGCCGGCGTGCCGTCGCCGCCGATCAGCGGATCAAGCATGTTGAAGCCCATGTAGAACACCGAGGGCGACACCGAGGTGATCAGCCGGATGCCGCGTTCGCCCATCTCGTCGGACAGCGTCACGTCACCCTGGCTGGTCATGCTCACCGCCTGGTCGAAGTTCTCCGCCGACACGCCGGAGGCGTCGTAATAGCCCTGCAGGAACTTGTTCCAGTACGGAATGCCCTCGCGCTCGCGGGTGAACACCACCTTGTCGATGAAGGGCAAGGCCTTGCCGCAATCGGCCAGCAGGCCGCCCACGGCATCTTCCGGCCCGCCCTCGCAGGGGTAGATATCGCCCCGGTAGTTGGGATTCCTGGCCAGCACCATGCGCGCGTTGGGGTTGTTCTCCGCCAGCATGTAAGGGCCGGTGCCCACCGGCCACCAGTCCAGGGTGAGGTTGCGCTCCGCCATGCCCGGCTGGCCGAAGAAGCGGTCGGCCTCCGGCGGCATTGGGGAGAAGAACGGCATGGTCAGCCAGTACAGGAACTGCGGGTAGTTGCCTTCCAGGCGCACGCGGTAGGTGTGGCGGTCCACCACCTCCACGCCGGGCAGTTCGAAGCGCGTCAGATCCAGCCAGCCCGGCTCGCGACGCGCTTCTTCGGCCAACTGCTCCTGCAGCGTCTTCATCCCGGGGATGTACTCGGCCATCAGTTCGAAGATCGGCGAATGCAGGCGCGGATGGGCGAGCCGCTTGATCTGGTGGACGAAATCGCCTGCTTCCAGCTCACGCGTGCCGGTCTCGGCGAAATCGCCCACCCCGCGCACACCGCGCAGGTCCTCGGGCTGCAGGTCGAGATAGCGCGGCGTGCCGTCCGTGCGTTTGGCGAAGGCCGGATGCGGCTGGTAGAGCACGCCGGGCCGCACGTGGATCTCGTATTCGCTGCGCGCCACCCGCGCGGGATCGGCGTCCGCCGGCAGTTCTCGCCCTTGCGCATCGAACAGGCGCACCAGCGGCAAGTCGGCGGCCGAGCCGGGACGCAGTTGATAGGGGCGCTTCAGATAGTGGTATTCGAGCGGCGGTTCGACGATCTGGTACAGGAAGACCGCCTCGTCCTCGCTGTAGGACTGTACCGGATCCAGGTGCTTGGGGCGTTCCGTGAACGCGGTATACAGAATGTTCCGGCCGCGCTCGGCGGCCGGATAGGGGTCGTTCCACGCTCCGCCGCAGGCGGTCAGCAACAGGAACAGCGGCAGGAGCAGGCCCACGCGGCGATTCATGGCGGGCATTCTAACGCGCAGCTGTGCGGCGATGACGGCGAGAAGCCGATCACCAGCGCATTTCCATGCTCGCGCATCGGCTATAATCGCGCGCTTGATCACTGGAGAAATATCGACGATGGGCTTTCTTGCAGGCAAACGCATCCTGATCACCGGGTTGCTGAGCAATCGCTCGATTGCATACGGCATCGCCAAGGCCATGCACCGTGAAGGCGCCGAACTGGCCTTCACGTATCAGAACGAGCGCTTCCAGGAGCGGGTGGCGAAGATGGCGGCCGAGTTCGGCAGTTCGCTGGTGCTGCCTTGCGACGTGCAGGAAGACGCGCAGATCACCGCCCTGTTCGAGCAGCTCGGACAACACTGGGACGGCCTCGACGCCCTGGTGCACTCGATCGCCTACGCGCCCACCGACGCGCTGGAAGGCGACTTCCTCGACGGTTTCTCGCGCGAGGCCTTCCGCATCTCGCAGGACGTCTCCGCCTACAGCTTCCCGGCGCTCGCCAAGGCCGCCCGCCCGCTGATGAAGGGCCGCAACGGCGCGCTGCTGACGCTGTCCTATCTGGGCGCGGTGCGCACCATGCCCAACTACAACATCATGGGGATGGCCAAGGCCAGCCTGGAAGCCTCGGTGCGCTACCTGGCCGTCTGCCTGGGGCCGGAAGGCATCCGCGCCAACGCGATCTCCGCCGGCCCGATCAAGACCCTGGCGGCCTCGGGCATCGGCAGCTTCGGCAAGCTGCTGTCGTTCAACGAGCGCAACGCCCCGCTGCGCCGCAACGTGACCATCGAGGAAGTCGGCAACGCCGCCGCCTTCCTCTGTTCTGATCTGGCCAGCGGCATCACCGGCGAGATCATGTACGTGGATGGCGGCTTCAACACCACCGCGCTGGGCAACCCGGACCAGGGCTGAACCCGGCCCGTTCCCCCAATGCAAAACGCCCGGCACGTGCCGGGCGTTTTTGTTTTCTGACGCACAGGCCGCGGGGCCCGTGCGTCGATGCGGAGAATTTACTGCTGCTGCGCGGCGCGCAGCGTCGACTCGCGCACCTCGACCTTGTAGCGCTCGCGCAGCAGGCTCAGGAAGGCGGCGAAATCGCGCTCGGCCAGCAGCTGGGCGTACTGTCCGCCGATCATTCCGACGCGCGGATCGTCCTCCGCCAGTTCCGGGCGGGTGACCGTCTCGATGCGGTACAGCGCATAGCCGCTGCCCGGCACCGTCACGCCGACATGCGCCGGCAGATTGGTGGAGGGCGCGCCGAACACCGCGTGCAGCGCATCCTGGGTGAGCGAGGCGGTGGCGCGCTGCAGGGTGGCGGACGGCCCCCATTCACGCACCGGCTGCTCGCCGCGTTCCAGGGCGGCCAGCACGGCTTCGCCATCCTCGCGGGCCAGGCGCTCGGCCTCGGCCTCGCGCAGTTCGCCCTCGATGCCCGCGCGCACTTCCTCGAAGGGCAAACGGCGCGCGGCCTGATGATCGATCACCCGGGCGGCCACCAGCACGCTGGGCGCCACCTCCACCGCGTCCACATTGCGGCGCGCGTTGACCGACTCGTCGGAGAACAGCGCCTCGACCAGGCGTTCGCTGTTGTACGGGCCGACCGCAGCGGAGTTGCGCGCGATCCAGTCGGTCTGCTGCACCTGCAGGCCCAGCAGTTCAGCGGCCGGCGCCAGGCTGTCGGCCTGCTCGTAGACCGTGTTGGCGAACTGCTCGGCCAGTTCGGCGTAGCGCTGGCCGGCGCGCTGGCGCTTGAGTTCTTCCTCGATCTCGCCGCGCACCTCGGCCAGCGGGCGCTGCTGCGGCGCGCGGATGTCGGTGACCTGGATGATGTGATAGCCGAAGTCCGAACGCACCGGGTCGAGCACCTCGTCCTTGGCCGCGCCGAACACCGCATCCTCGAAGGGCTTGACCATCACGCCGCGGCCGAAGAAACCCAGATCGCCGCCGCGCGAGGCGGAGCCGGTATCCACCGAGTTCTCACGCGCCAGCGCCTCGAAACGGCCCGGCTCCTTGCGCACCTGCTCGGTGAGCTGTTCGGCGCGCGCGTGGGTTTCGGCAAGCTGCTGCTCGCTCGCGTCGGGACCCAGTTCCAGCAGGATGTGGCGGGCGCGGCGCTCTTCCGGCACGCCGTAGCGCTCGGCGCTGCTCTCGTAGGCCTGGCGGATGTCGTCCTCGGAAACCTCCAGCTGGGAGAGCAGCGCGCTTTCGTCGAAGGCCAGGTACTCGGCCTTCACGCGCGCCGGCTGCTCGAAGCGCTCCGGGTTGGCGTCGTAAAAGGCGCGCACGGCCTCTTCGCCCACCTTGGCGTGGTCCAGGTACTCGGCGGCCGGGAAGGCCATTTCGCGCACCTCGCGCTCCTCGCCCTGGGAGAGCAGGAAGCGGCGCGCGGATTCGGTGGCGACGAAGGACGCATCGCTGACCGCCATGGCCATCTGCTGCACGCGCAGGTCCTGGCTGAGACGGCTCTCGAAGGTGGCCGGATTCATGCCCTGGCCGCGCAGCACGGCTTCGTAGCGCTGCATGGAGAACTGTCCGTTGTCCTGGAAGGCGGGCACTTCGAAGATGGTCGATTGCAGTTGCTGCGGGGTGACCACCAGGCGATGCTCGGCGGCATGCAGGGCGAGCAGGCGCTGATTGATCAGGTTGTCCAGCACCGCGCGGCGCAGTTCCGGCGAATCGAGCAGACTGCGGTCGAACTGCGCGCCCATCGATTCGCGCAGGCGGTCCTGCTGGGTGCGCAGCGCCTCGTCGAATTCGAAGGCGTAGATCTTCGAATCGCCGACCACCGCCACCTCGTTGCCGGCGGGCCCGTCGGCAAAATAGGCGTCCATGCCGAAGAACGCGAAAGGCACGATCAGGAGCGCCAGGATGATCTGGGCGAAACGTTTGTTTTTGCGGACTGCCTCGAACATCTTGATTCCCGTGAAATCCGTGGAAAGGGCTACGCGCCGGATTGCGCCGCGCGCGGTCAAGCGGGCAATTATCGCATCAGCCGCACATCTAGGCCAGAATGCGGCCGGCCCGCGCGTTCCATGCACACGGCGCACGGACCGGGGGGCGCCCGCCCGCTATAATCCGTTGACATGCGCCACCCGCTGATCATCTCTTCCCTGCTGGCCGTCGTCTATGCCTTGTTCGGCTGGGTGTCGCTGAAATTCGCCATTCCACCCGGTTATTCCGTTCCGTTTTTTCCCTCCTCCGGCATCGCCCTGGCCGCATTGTTGATCTTCGGCCGTCGCCATGTCGGCGGCGTGGTGGCCGGCTCGCTGGCCGTGCTGATCCTGTTCGCCATTCAGACCGTGCCGCTCGCCGACCTGCCCTGGCCGGTGTTCGTGGTGCCGCTGTTCGCCGGCATGCAGGCGCTCACCGGAGTGTGGCTGACCCGCCGCCTGGTGGGCTGGCCCAACGCGCTCGACGCGCCGGGATCGATCCTGCGCTTCATGACCATGGTGGCGCCGCTCGGCTGCCTGGTGAGCGCCAGCGCGGCGGTGCCGCTGCTCGTCCACGCCGGGCTGATGCCGTCCGACGAAGCGCTGTTCAACTGGTGGAGCTGGTGGCTGGGCGATACCCTGGGCGTCCTGGTGTTCTCACCGCTGATGTTCGTCCTCTTCGGCCGGCCCGTGGAAGACTGGCAGCCGCGCCGGCTGGCGGTGGCCCTGCCGCTGGCCGTCGCGCTGTTGATCACCGGCGTGGCGCTGCTGCAGATCCGCCACTGGGAATACCTGCGCATCCAGGCGCACTTCAACCGCGACAGCGAGCATCTCGCCAGTCTGGTGCGCAAGCGCCTGGACGCGCAGATCGACATGATCCTCGCCGTGCAGCAGTTCATGGCTGCCTCCGATCACGTCGACCGGCGCGATTTCCACGATTTCGTCACCCCCTGGCTGCAGCGCTACCCGGGCACGCAGAATTTCGGCTGGAGTCCGCTCGTCGAGCACTCCCAGCGCCCATCCTTCGAAGAAACGGTACGCGAGGCGCACGGCGACGGCTTTGCCATCTTCGACCGCATGCCGGGGGGAGAGACCTTCCCGGCGAGCGAGGCCCCCCTCTATCTGCCCATCGTCTTCGTCGAACCGTTCGGAGCGAACCGTTCGGTTTACGGACTCAACCCCCTCTCGCTGCCGGCAACCGCGCTGGCCATCGAACGCTCGCGCACGCACGGCCTGCCGGTGGCCACGGAAGGCATCCATCTGGTGCAGGAAAACGCCACGCAACGCGGCGTGGTGATCTATCAGGCGGTCTTCGAGCGCCCGCGCGACGGCATGCAGCCGGCCATGCTCGGGATGATCTCCGCAGTGTTCCGCATGGACGACACCCTGGATGCCATTCTCGGCGAGGCGTCCCCAGGCACCGTGGAAATGTGCCTGATCGACCTCGCCGGCACGCCCGGCAACCGCCGCCTGTACGGCCCGGAAGGCTGCGAGGCGGGGGATCGTCCGGCCCCGCAGGTCAGCCGTGCGGTACCAGTCTCGTTCGCCGGACGCGAATGGCAGATCCTCATGCACGGCAGCCAAAGCTACGTCAATGCACTGCGCGGCTGGGAAGCCTGGGCCGCAGTGGTCTTCGGACTTTCCACCCTCGGCATGCTGGGCGCCTTCCTGCTGATGAGCAGCGGCCACACGCGACAGATCTCCCGGCTCATCGACCGGCGCACCGCCGAACTGGCGCACGCCACGCAGGAACTGCGCGACCAGCGCGCCGCGCTCGACCGCGCCCAGCGCATCGCCCGCCTGGGCAGCTGGGAATGCGAACCGGATGGCAGCGCCCTGATCTGCTCCGACGGCCTCGCCAGCCTGCTCGGCCCGCCCCACAGCCGCCTGCCGGGCACGCTGGAAGCCTTGCTCGGCAGCTTCGAGGAACAGAGCCGCGACGCCCTGCACCAGGCCATCGCCGCCACCCTGGAAGCACCGGGCGAACGAGCCATGGATTGCCACCTGCAGGATTCTCCGCACCGCACCGCGCACGTGCAGATCGAAGCCGAATGGCGCAACGGCCGCCCGCTGCGCCTGCGCGGCACCGTGCAGGACATCACCGCCACGCGCCAGGCCGAGGCGCACATCCAGCATCTGGCCCACTACGACACCCTCACCGGCCTGCCCAACCGCAGCCTGTGGCTCAAGCAGGCACAGGCCGCGCTGGCCGAGACCAAGGCGCGCGCCGGCATGCTGGGCGTGCTGTTCCTCGATCTCGACCACTTCAAGACGATCAACGACTCGCTCGGCCACCCGGTCGGTGACCGCCTGCTCGCCACCGTGGCACGTCGTCTGTCAGGCTGCCTGCACGACGAAGACGTGCTCGCCCGCCTCGGCGGCGACGAATTCGTCGCCCTGCTTCCCCATCTCGGCCAGCCCGAGGACGCTGCACTGGTCGCGCACCGCATGCTCGCCACGCTGGCCGAACCGATCGACATCGACGGCCACGAACTGCGCCCCTCGGTCAGCATCGGCATCGCCCTGTATCCGGCTGACGGCGACGACGTCGACACCCTGCTCAAGCACGCCGACACGGCGATGTACGGCGCCAAGGAGGCCGGGCGCAGCAACTACCTGTTCTTCGTGCCGGAAATGAACGTGCGCGTGTTCGAACGTCTGGTGCTGGAAAGCGCCTTGCGCCGCGCCATCGAGCGCGACGAACTCACCCTGCACTACCAGCCCCAGGTCAGCGTGGCCGACGGCCGCCTGGTGGGCTGCGAGGCCCTGGTGCGCTGGCAGCATCCGGACATGGGGCAGGTGCTGCCCGGCCAGTTCATCCCGGTGGCCGAGGATTCCGGCCTGATCGTGCCGCTCGGCGAATGGGTGCTGCGCCAGGCCTGCCGCCAGCAGGTGACCTGGGCCGGCGCCGGGCTCGGCTGGCTGGTCGTCGCGGTCAACATCTCCGCGCTGCAGTTCCGCCGCGCAGACTTCACCCAGCAGGTCGTGGCCATCCTGCGCGAAACCGGCGCGGCCCCCCAACGCATCGAACTGGAAATCACCGAAAGCGCGCTGATGCAGCCCACCGATGCCCTGCACGAACGCCTGCTCGAACTCGGCCGCCTGGGCCTCAAGCTGGCGCTGGACGATTTCGGCACCGGCTACTCCAGCCTGTCCTATCTGAAGCGCCTGCCGATCAGCCGCCTGAAGATCGACCGCTCCTTCATCATGGACCTGCCCGGCGACCATGAGGACGCCGCGGTGGCCTCCGCCACCCTCTCCCTGGCGCGCGACCTCGGGCTGGACGTGGTGGCCGAGGGCGTGGAGCACGCGGAACAGCTCGCCTGGCTGCATGCGCGCGGCTGCGACAGTGTGCAGGGTTTCCTGTTCTCCCGCCCGCTGCCGGTCGCCGAATTCGAAACCTGGGCCGCCCGCCACGCAGCCGCGCCGGCCACGCCCGGCAAGTCCTGAGAACCCGGCCACGGCCGTTTCATGGGGCCCGTTGCCCCACAGCCAGCCGTATCAGTGCGGCCGGTTGGCCTGCCGCCAGCCCACCACCGCCTGCGCGGCATGCGCCATCGTCGCATCGCGCGTCCCGGCCGGCAGTTCGCGCATCAAGGCGGCGAACAAGGCTTCGGTGGCCTCGCGCGCCGTGCCCTCGGCGGCCAGCCCGTGCGCCAGGCACTGGATCTGGATGTGCGCCAGCGCATCGGCCACCAGGCGCCAGCCCAGCTCCGGCATCTCGCGCGCCACCGCCAACAGCACGCCGCCCAGTTCGCCCGCCAGGCGCAGCGCCTCTTCGCGCTCCCCGGCGGCGATGGCGCCGTGCCACAGCGCCAGGTGGATGGCGCGGCGCAGATCCACCTTGAAATCGATGGCATGGTGCTCGGCTGCGCCGAGCGCCTCGAACTGGGTCAGAAAGCGCGCCTCCGCGCACTCGTCGAGCGCGGTGCGCAGGGCGCCGACCAGTTCGCTCAAGCCCGGCAGCGCGTTGAGCCCGTAGGCGCGGCTGTAGGCCACACCCCACTGATCCAGCCCGTTCAGCAGCATCGCCAGGCGCAGTGCGGTGCCATCCTCGCCCTGCCCGGCCGCAGCCCAGTTGCCCAGCGCGGCACGCAGTTCTCCCACACCGGACTCGCGTTGCGCATCATCGGCTTCCAGGGTCAGGCGGAACACCTGGGCAAAGGCGTCCTGCGCCATGCGCGCGGCGCGGCGCTGCTCTTCGGACGAGGCCAGCGCGGCGAGCGGATCGGCGGGGATGGGGGACGCGGCGTCCTGGGTCATGAGCGGGCTTCCTCGGCGAAAAAGGCCGCCATTGTGCCGCCCCGCCGCCATGCAGGGCAAACCGGCGGCAGGGCTCAGCCCGCTACGGGCTCGGCTTCCGCCGCCTCCAGCACACCGGCTTTCATGCGCAGGCGCCGCCCGCAGCGCGCCGCCAGCATCTCGTCGTGGGTCACCAGGATCAGCGTGGTGCCGGCCTCGCGGTTGAGCGCGAACATCAGCTCGATGACCGCCGCGCCGGTGGCCGCGTCCAGGTTGCCGGTGGGCTCATCGGCGAGCAGCAGGCGCGGATTGCTGGCGAAGGCGCGCGCCAGGGCCACGCGCTGCTGTTCGCCGCCGGAAAGATGCTTGGGGTAATGCGTGGTGCGCCCGCCCAGGCCCACGCGCTCCAGCCACTGCAGGGCCGTTTCGCGCGCGTTCGACGCGCCGGCCAGCTCCAGCGGCAGCATGACGTTTTCCAGTGCGGTCAGCGCCGGCAGCAACTGGAAGGACTGGAACACGAAGCCCACCGACTCGCCGCGCAGCGCGGCGCGCGCGTCTTCGTCCAGCGCGAACAGATCCGTGCCGAGGATGCGCACGCTGCCCGCGCTGGGAACGTCCAGCCCGGCGAGCAATCCCAGCAGCGTGGATTTGCCCGAGCCCGAGGCGCCGACGATGGCCACGGATTCGCCCGGGCCCACCGAAAAACCGATCTCGCGCAAAATGCGCAACTCGCCCTGGCCGTCGGCCAGTTCCACCGTCTTGCACAGACCGTCCACTTCGAGGACGGGAGGGGAAAACTCGATGCCGCTTCGATCCATGGTGCTCTTCTTGTTCGTCCTGTTTTCCGGCGCCGCGCAGGCGGCGACGATCCTGGTATGGGGCGACAGCCTGTCGGCCGGCTACGGCCTGCGCAGCGAAGAAGCCTGGCCCACCCTGCTGCAGACGCGCCTGACGCGCGAAGGGTTCCCGCACCAGGTGGTCAATGGCAGCGTCAGCGGCGAAACCTCGGCCGGCGGACGCTCCCGCCTGCCCGCCGCGCTGGAACACCACCGCCCCGAAGTGGTGATCCTCGAGCTGGGCGGCAACGACGGCCTGCGCGGCCTGCCGCCGGCACAACTGGCCGACAACCTGGGCGCCATGGTCGATGCCGCGCAGGCTGCCGGCGCCCGCGTGCTGGTGGTCGGCATGCAGATGCCGCCCAACTACGGCCCGGCCTACACCCGGCGCTTCGCCGCCACCTTCGGGGAAGTGGCCGGCGCGCGCGGCGCGGCGCTGCTGCCCTTCCTGCTCGAAGGCTTCGCCGAACGCCGCGAACTGTTCCAGGCCGACGGCATCCATCCCACCGCCGAAGCCCAGCCGCTGATCGTCGACAACGTCTGGCCTCACCTCGTCCCGCTGCTCGACAAGGCCGGACGCTGAACGCGTGGCCGGCGCTCAGCGCACCTGGATGCCGGCGCTGCCGGCCACCAATTGGCCGATCACCCGCGCCTCGCTGCCCTGCATCTCGCGCACGGCGGCCAGCACGGCATCCACCGCGCCGGATGCAGCGGCAACCAGCAGGCCGCCGCTGGTCTGCGGGTCGGTGATCAGCTTGCGCTGCCATTCGGGCGTGTCGGCCGGCAGATGCACCGCTTCGCCGTAGCTCGCCCAGTTGCGCGTGGACGCGCCGGTGGCGACGCCTTCCCGGACCAGGCGTTCGGCCTCGTCGATCAGCGGCAGGTCGGCGAACGCCAGTTCCGCGCCCAGTTGCGAGGCACGGCAGACCTCCAGCAGATGGCCGGCCAGGCCGAAGCCGGTCACGTCGGTCATCGCATGCACGCCGTCGATGCCGGCCAGGCGCTCGCCCACGCGGTTCAGCGTGGTCGTCCAGCGCACCATCTCGGCATAGCCCTGCGGTGACAGGATGCCCTTCTTCAGGCCGGCGGAGAGGATGCCCACGCCCAGCGGCTTGGTGAGAATCAGCACATCGCCGGCAAGCGCACCGGCATTGGTCTTGACCTGCGCGGGGTCGACCACACCCAGGCCGACCAGCCCGTAGATCGGCTCCAGCACGTCGATGGAATGCCCGCCGGCGAGCGGAATGCCCGCGTCGCGGCACACCGATGCGCCGCCTTCCAGAATCCGTCCAATCACCTCCGGCGGCAGCTTGTCGATGGGCATGCCGACGACGGCCAGCGCCAGGATGGGCCGCGCGCCCATCGCGTAGACATCGGACAGCGCGTTGGTCGCCGCGATGCGGCCGAAATCGTGGGGGTCGTCGACGATCGGGGTGAAGAAATCGGTGGTCGCCACCACCGCCTGGCGGTCGTTCAGGCGATACACCGCCGCGTCGTCGGCATGCTCGGTGCCCACCAGCAGCTCAGGCGGCACCAACCCGGCCGGCATTCTGGAGAGCAGGCCGGAAAGCACCGCCGGGGCGATTTTGCAGCCGCAGCCGCCACCGTGGGAAAATTGCGTGAGTTTGATCGAATCCATGAAATCCAGCCGAAGGACGGCGCCGCTGAAAGGGCGCCGCAAGCAATGAAAAAAGGCCTTGCGACCGTAGCACAGCACTCCGACTTTGACGAGATCATCGACGCCCGCACGCCGGCCGAGTTCGCCGAGGATCACCTGCCCGGCGCGATCAACCTGCCGGTGCTCGACAACCAGCAGCGCATCGTCGTCGGCACCTGCTACAAGCAGCAGTCGCCCTTCGAAGCCCGCCGCATCGGCGCGGCGATGGTCATGGAAAACCTGGCCCGCCACCTCTCCGGCCCGCTCGCCGACAAGCCCAAGAACTGGCGCCCCCTGGTGTATTGCTGGCGCGGCGGCCTGCGCAGCGGCACCTTCGTCACCTGGCTGCGCACCGTGGGCTGGAACGCCCATCAGATGGAGGGCGGCTACAAGGCCTGGCGGCGCATGGTGGTCGAGGAGATTGAACAGCGCTGCGCCGCGCTCGACCTGCGGGTGATCTGCGGGCCCACCGGCAGCGCCAAGACCCGCGTGCTGGAAGCGCTCGCCCGGCACGGCGCGCAGGTCATCGACCTGGAAGGGCTGGCCGCGCATCGCGGCTCGGTGCTCGGCGCCCTGCCCGACCGCCCGCAGCCCTCGCAGAAAGCCTTCGAAACCGCGCTGTTCTCCACGCTGCACGCCCTCGACCCCGCACGCCCGGTGTTCATCGAGGCGGAAAGCCGCAAGATCGGCCAGTTGCACGTGCCCGAAACGCTGATCGGCCGCATGCGCGCCAGCCCCTGCGTGGCCATCGAAGCCAGCCGCGCGGCGCGCCTGGAGTTCCTGCTGCGCGACTATGCCTGGCTGGGCGACGACCCCGTCCGCCTGCAGGCCAGCCTGGGCCGCCTGAAAGGATTGCAGAGCAACGAAACGCTGGAGCGCTGGAACGATCTGGCGGCCCGGTGCGATCTGTCCGCGCTGTTCGCCGAACTGATCGACCTGCACTACGACCCGCTGTACCGCCGCTCGCAGGGCCAGCATTTCACCCGGCTGGAAGGCGCCGCGGCAATCGAATGCGATACGCTGGACTCGGCGGGCATCGACCGGGTAGCCGGCGCCATCCTGGAAAGAACGACCCGGCAGTAAGCTTCTAAGACAGAAGCGCCGGCCCGGCCCCGCGCAGCGCACAGATGCGCTGCACCACAGCCGGGCGTGGATCGCCCAGTTCGCCCTGCTCGAAGGCCACCACGGTGAAACCCTCGTTCACGCGCTCCAGCAATTCTCCCGGGCGCAGCAGGAAGTCCGGGCTGGACGGCTTGCCGAAGCGCTCATTGCCCTGCATGAAGGTCTCATAGATCAGCACGCCGCCGGGCGCCACGCAGGCGAGCAGATCGGCGAAGCGCGGACGGTGCAGGTAGTTGGTCACCACGATGCCGTCGAAACGCTCGCCGGCATACGGCCACGGGCCGCCCTCCAGATCGGCGTGGCGCGTGCGCACCCCGGCCACGTCCGCAAGCGCGGCGAGTACCTGTTCATTGCGATCCACCGCCTCCACCGCCTGGCCGCGCGCGGCCAGCCAGCGCGCGTGGCGCCCGCCGCCGCAGGCCAGATCCAGCACGCGGCCGCCGGGGCGGATCAGCGCGGCGAAGCGTGTAACCCAAGGCGAAGGTTCACCGATGGCGTGCATGCCGCTCACAGCCCGGCCAGGTGGATGGCCTTGAGTTCCAGGTATTCGTCGATGCCGTGGCTGGAACCCTCGCGCCCCAGGCCGGACTGCTTGATGCCGCCGAATGGCGACACCTCGTTCGACAGGATGCCGGTATTCACGCCCACCATGCCGTATTCCAGTTCCTCGGCGACGCGGAACACCCGGCCCACGTCACGCGTGTAGAAGTAGGCGGCCAGGCCGAACTCGGTGTCGTTGGCCATGCGGATCGCTTCTTCCTCGCTGTCGAAGCGGAACACCGGTGCCACCGGGCCGAAGATTTCCTCGCGCGCCACACGCATGCCGGCCTGCGCGCCGGTCAGCACGGTGGGCTGATAGAAATTGCCGCCCAGCGCGTGGTGGCCGCCGCCAGCGACCACCTTCGCACCTTTGGCAAGCGCGTCGGCCAGCAAGGCATCGACCTTGGCGACGGCCGCGGCATCGATCAGCGGTCCGATGGTGACGCCTTCCTCGCTGCCGCGCCCGACCTTGAAGCGCGCCAGCGCGCCGGACAGGCGTTCGACGAAGCGATCGTGGATGCCCGCCTGCACCAGCAGGCGGTTGGCGCATACGCAGGTCTGCCCGGCGTTACGGTACTTGCAGGCCAGCGCGCCTTCCACCGCGGCATCCAGATCGGCATCGTCGAACACGATGAAAGGCGCGTTGCCGCCCAGTTCCAGCGACAGTTTCTTCACCGTGGGCGCGCTCTGCGCCATCAGCAGGCGGCCGACCTCGGTGGAACCGGTGAACGACAGTTTGCGCACCGTGGGGTTGGCGGTGAGCTCGCCGCCGATGGCCACCGGGTCGCCGGTCACCACGTTCAGCACGCCGGCCGGCATGCCGGCCTGTTCGGCCAGCACGGCGAGCGCCAGCGCGGTGAACGGGGTCTGTTCGGCCGGCTTGACCACCACCGTGCACCCGGCGGCCAGCGCCGGGGCGACCTTGCGGGTGATCATCGCCGCCGGGAAGTTCCACGGCGTGATCATCGCGCACACGCCCACCGGCTGGCGCACGTTGAGCAGGCGGCGGTCCGCGGCCGGGCTGGGCACCACCTCGCCGCCGGCGCGTTTCGCTTCTTCGGCGAACCATTCGACGAAGGACGCCGCGTACAGCACCTCGCCGCGCGCCTCGGCCAGCGGCTTGCCCTGTTCGGCGGTCATCAGCCGCGCCAGTTCGGCGGCCTGCGCGACGATCAGTTCGAACCAGCGGCGCAGCAGGCCGCCGCGCTCGCGCGCACTGCGCCGGCGCCAGGCACCCCAGGCCGCATCGGCGGCCTGCACCGCGCGGCGGGTTTCGGCCGCCCCCATGTCCGGCACGCTGCCGATGCACTGCCCGGTGGCCGGGTCTTCCACGGCAAGGCGGCGGCCGTCGTCGGCCTCCACCCAGGCGCCGTCGACGTAGGCCAGTTGGCGGAAAAGGGGCGATGCGTCGATGCTGGACATGGTGTTCTTCCTGCGTTGGCGCGGGCGCCGGCGGAATACCGGCGCGTGGCGCGGAAGGACGATTCTAGCGCGGAAGGCCGGCGCCACGCCCGCACACTCACAGGCCGGCGGATGTGTGTTATAGAAGGATCACGATGCGAGATAGGAAACGTCGGCGACCGACGGAGGCCCTTTGAAGCGTTTCATCATCCGACTCCCGCTGCTCGTCACCCTGGCGCTACCTGCCGCCGCGGCCTGCGCGCAAGCGGCCGCCGATGCCGGCAACGACAGCCTCGGGCTGCCCAATTCGCTGGCCGCCCTCGCCCTGTTCGCCATTTCGGCCGTGGCGCTGGGCATCCATCGCTGGCGCCGCTCGCGCGCCGCCGCGCCTGCCCGGCGGGATCCCGAACACCAGGCCACCGAGCTCGCCCTGCGCGAAAGCCGGCGGCGCTATCAGGAAGTCGTCGAATCGGTCAATGAGGTGATCTTCCGCACCGATCCGGGCGGGCGGCTGACCTTCCTGAACCACGCCTGGGAGCGCATCAGCGGTTATCCGGTGGCCGACAGCCTGGGGCACGAACTGCCCGAATTCCTCCATCCTGACGACATGGGCCTGGCGCGCGAACTGCTGCGCCAGGTGGCGCGGGGCGAGCGCACCGAATGCCACTGCGAACTGCGCCTGCGCACGCACGGCGGCGAGATCCGCTGGATCGAGGCCGCCGGCCGCGTGGTGCACGATGGCGAGGCCCTCGGGCTGGCCGGCACGCTGGACGACATTTCCACGCGCAAGGTCGCCGAACTGACGCTGAAGAACCTCAACCAGGAGCTGGAAACGCGCGTGCGCATCCGCACCGCCGAACTGGAAGCCTCCAACCGCGAACTGGAGGCCTTCTCGTATTCGGTTTCGCACGACCTGCGCGCGCCGCTGCGCGCCATCGACGGCTTCGCGCAGATTCTCGAAGAAGAGCTGGCCGACAAGCTGGAACCCAGTTCGCGCGCCCACCTGAACCGCATCCGCAACGCCACCCAGCGCATGTCGCAACTGATCGACGACCTGATCGGCCTGGCCAGCCTGACCCGCCAGCCGCTCAAACGCGAAAGCGTCGATCTGTCCGAACTGGCCACGCAGATCATCGACGAACTGCGCGCGGAAGAACCCCAGCGCCAGGTGGAAATCCGCATCGTCCCGCGCCTGCAGGTCCAGGCGGACCGCAACCTGATGCGCATCGTGCTGGAGAACCTGCTGCGTAATGCCTGGAAGTTTTCCGCGCACGAGCCCCACGCCTGCATCGGCCTGAGCGCCGAACGCGACCGCGAGCGGCGCATCTTCTGCGTCAGCGACAACGGTGCCGGTTTCGACATGGCCTTCGCCGCCAATCTGTTCCGCCCCTTCCACCGCCTGCACAGCAACAGCGAATTCGCCGGCACCGGCATCGGCCTGGCCACCGTGCAACGCATCATCCAGCGCCACGGCGGGTTGATCTGGGCGCAAGCCCGTCCCCGCGAGGGTGCGCGCTTCTACTTCACGCTGGATAGCTGATGAACGCAACCAACTCGTTCACGTGGCAGGCATGCAACGCACGAAGAGCGGATTTGACTTGTGTCACAATGCGTCGTTGTGCACTGCACTACCCTTGCAGCCGCCTCCCGGAATCGGCTGGCACCGCCCGGAACACCCCATACCGCCACAGGTACTCGTACCATGAAAGAAAAGCACTACCTCGCGCCTTTGCTGGAACCTCGCTCGGTCGGCATCATCGGCGCCAGTGAACGGGAGTCCTCACTCGGCCATGTGCTGATCCGCAACATGCTGGAATCGGGGTTCAAGGGCCGGCTGTTCGCCATCAATCCCAAGCATGAATCGGTACTCGGCGTGCCCTGTTACAAGTCGGTGGAGGAAGTGCCCCATCGCCTCGACCTGGCCGTCATCGCGGTACGCGCGGAAAAGACCCCGGCCCTGGTGGATGCCTGCGGCCGCGCCGGGGTGAAGGCGGTGGTCGTGCTGTCGGCGGGCTTCTCCGAAACCGGACCGCGCGGCGCCAAGCTCGAACGCCAGGTGGTGGAGGCCGCACGCCGCCACCGCATCCGCCTGCTCGGCCCCAACTGCCTGGGCATCATGCGCCCGGAACTGGGGCTCAACGCCACCTTCGCGCACGCCAGCGCCAACAAGGGCTCCATCGGCCTGATTTCCCAGTCCGGCGCGCTGTGCGCGGCCATCCTGGACTGGGCCAAGCCCAACAACGTGGGCTTCTCGGCGGTGGTTTCGCTGGGTTCCTCGTCGGACGTCGATTTCGGCGAGGTGCTCGAATACATGATCTCGGACCCACGCACCGAGAGCATCTTCCTGTACGTCGAGGGCATCCGCGACGCCCGCCGCTTCATGAGCGCGCTGCGCGGCGCGGCGCGCGTCAAGCCGGTGCTGCTGATGAAGGTGGGCCGCCATCCGGACGCCTCGCGCGCGGTGCTGCAGCACACCGGCGCGCAGGTCGGCGAGGACGCGGTGTTCGACGCCGCGCTGCGCCGCGCCGGGGTGATCCGCCTGTACAACATGGCGCAGCTGTTCTCCGCCGCCAGCGCGCTGTTCTCGCACTTCCGCCCGCGCGGCAACCGCCTGGCGATCATCACCAACGGCGGCGGGCCGGGCGTGATGGCGGCCGACCGCTGCGCGGACCTCGGCATTCCGATCTCCGAGTTCTCCGAAGGCACCATGGAGAAGCTCAACGCCGCCCTGCCCGCCGGCTGGTCGCGCGGCAACCCGGTGGACATCCTCGGCGACGCCGACGTGGAGCGCTACAGCAAGACCGTGCAGGCCGTGCTGGAAGGCCCCAACGTGGACGGCGTGCTGGTCATGCTGACCCCGCAGGCGATGACCGATCCGAGCGCGGTGGCGCAGGCGGTGATCGACCTGGAAAAGAATGCCGACAAGCCGCTGGTGACCTGCTGGATGGGCTCCACCCAGGTGCAGGAAGCCCGCCAGTTGTTCATCCAGGCCGGCATCCCTACCCTCCGCACCCCTGAACCGGCGGTGGAGCTGTTCAGCCACATTTCCGCCTACTACCGCAACCAGAAGCTGCTGATGCAGACGCCGGCCTCGCTGTCGCATCTGAACCCGCCGTCCATCGAAAGCGCCCGCCTAGTCATCGAGACCGCGCTGGCCGAACGCCGCAAGGCGCTCAACGAGATGGAATCGAAGGCCCTGCTGGCGGCCTTCCGCATCCCCATCGCGCAGACCGTGGTGGCGCGCTCGGCCACCGAGGCCATGGTGCTGGCCGAGGAGATCGGCCTGCCGGTGGTGATGAAGATCGACTCGCCCAGCATCATCCACAAGAGCGATTCGGGCGGCGTGCGCCTGAACCTCGGCAGCCTGGCGGCGGTGCGCACCGCCTACCAGGAAATCCTCGACGAAGTGCGCAAGAACAAGCCGGACGCGGTGATCAACGGCGTGGCCATCGAGCCGATGATCCTCAAGCGCAACGGCCGCGAGCTGGTCGTCGGCGTCAAGCGCGATCCGGCGTTCGGCCCGGTGATCACCTTCGGCGAGGGCGGCAACCGGGTGGAGGCCAACCGCGATCTGGCCGTCGCCCTGCCGCCGCTCAACAACTTCCTGGTGCGCGACCTGATCCGCTCCAGCCGCGTGGCCCCGCTGCTCGCCGACTTCCGCAACATGCCGGCGGTGGACATGGACGCGCTGGAACTGGTGCTGCTGCGCGTCTCCGAGATGGTCTGCGAACTGCCGTGGATCCACCAGATGGAGATCAACCCGCTGATCGTCGACGAGAAGGGCGCGGTCGCGGTGGATTGCCGGATCATCGCGGAAAACGTCTCGCCCACGGCCGATCGCTACGACCACATGGCGATCCACCCCTACCCCTCGCACCTGACGCGCAAGTGGACGGTGCCAGAGGGCACCGAGGTCACCATCCGCCCGATCAAGCCGGAAGACGCCGAACTGGAGATCGAGTTCGTCCGCAAGCTCTCGGCGGAAACCAAGTACTACCGCTTCATGAACACCATGCGCGAACTGCCGCCGGCCATGGTCGCGCGCCTCACGCAGATCGACTACGATCGCGAAATGGCCTTCGTCGCCACCGTCGACGACAACGGCACCGAGGTCGAGATCGGCGTATGCCGCTACGCGGTCAATCCGGACGGCGAATCCTGCGAATTCGCCGTGGTGGTCGCCGACGAATGGCAGCACCGCGGCCTGGCCCGCCGGCTGATGGGCATCCTCATCGAAACCGCGCGCAACCGCGGGCTGGCCTACATGAACGGCGTGTTCCTGGCCAACAATGAACGCATGCTCAAATTCGTCCAGGGCCTCGGCTTCGTGCTCTCCAACGACCCCGAGGACAACTCGGTGAAGCTCGGCGTGCTGGCCCTGCAGGACTGAGCGCCTCCATGTCCGGCGACATCCAGACCATCGAATACCAGGGCCTCCCCGCCCTGCGCCTGAGCACGGCCGCCGGCGCCAGCGCGGTGCTTTCCCTGTACGGCGGGCAACTGCTCTCCTGGGTGCCCGCCCGGGGGCGCGAACGCCTCTATCTGAGCGAACGCGCGCGCTTCGGCGACGGCCCGATCCGCGGCGGCGTGCCGGTGTGCTTTCCGCAGTTCTCCACCCAGGGCACGCTGGCGCGCCACGGCTTCGCGCGCACCCGCATGTGGACGGTCACCGAACAGCGCACCGGCGACGACTTCGCGCTCGCCACCGTGCGCCTCGTGGACGACCCGCAGACCCGCGCCCTGTGGCCGCACCCGTTCATCCTGGAACTCACCGTGGCCATGGATGGCGGCCGCCTCGATCTCGAACTCGAGGTCATCAACAGCGGCCATGCGCCGTTCGCCTTCACCGGCGCGCTGCACACCTATCTGCGCGTCGCCGAACTGGAGGAATGCCAGTTGCAGGGCCTGCACGGCTTCGACTACCTCGATGCCCTGGATGCCGGCGCGCAGGCGCGGCGCGACTCGGGCGACGTCCTGCTCTTCGACGGCCCCCTCGACCGCCACTACCGCGACGTCGAACGCCCCCTGCTGCTGCGCGACAACGGCGCCGCGCTGGGCATCCACGCCGAGGGTTTCCCCGACGTGGTGGTATGGAATCCCTGGGAAGACGGCAACGCGCGCATCGACGACATGGCCCCGCGCGACTTCCGCCGCATGCTGTGCGTGGAAGCCGCCGCCACCCACCGGCGCATCGCCCTGGAGCCGGGCGAAAGCTGGCACGGGCGGCAGACCCTGGTGTGCCTCTGAGCGCCTGACCACCCCCAGCACACCGCCCCAGACCAAGGCGGAGCCCAGGCACGGTAGAATGCCGGGCTTTGGTCTTGCCGGATTCACGCCACATGTCGACCTCCTCCACGTCTTCCGCCACCCCGCCGGTGCAGCGCGTCCTCACCGGCATCAAGCCCACCGGCACGCCCCACCTCGGCAACTACGCGGGCGCCCTGCGCCCCGCCATCGAGGCCAGCCGGCGCAAGGACGTGGAAAGCTTCTACTTCCTGGCCGACTACCATGCGCTGATCCAGACTACCGACCCGCTGCGCGTGGTGCGCTCCACGCTAGAAATCACCGCCACCTGGCTGGCCGCCGGGCTGGACACCAGCCACGTGGCGCTCTACCGCCAGTCCGACATCCCCGAGATCCCCGAACTCACCTGGCTGCTCACCTGCATGACCGGCAAGGGCCTGCTCAACCGCGCCCATGCCTACAAGGCCGCCGTGGACAAGAACACCGAGGCCGGCGAGGACCCCGATGCCGGCGTCACCATGGGCCTGTACATGTACCCCGTGCTGATGGCCGCCGACATCCTGATGTTCAAGAGCAACAGCGTGCCCGTCGGCCGTGACCAGATCCAGCACATCGAAATGGCGCGCGACATCGCCACACGCTTCAACCACCAGTACGGCGAGCACTTCGTGCTGCCCGAAGCGGCGATCGACGAAAACGTCGCCACCCTGCCCGGCCTCGACGGCCGCAAGATGAGCAAGAGCTACGACAACGTGATTCCGCTGTTCGCCGCGCCGGCCGAACTGAAGAAACTCATCTTCTCCATGGTCACCGACTCGCGCAAACCGGGCGAACCCAAGGACACCGAAGGCTCCGCCCTGTTCCAGCTCTACCAGGCCTTCGCCGACGAGGCGCAGACCGCCGCCATGCGCCAGGCCTTCGCCGACGGCATCGCCTGGGGCGACGCCAAGCAGGTGCTGTTCGAGCAGATCGACCGCAGCCTCGCGCCCATGCGCGAGCGCTACCATGCGCTGATCGCCGAACCGGCCAAAATCGAAGCCTGCCTGCGCGAAGGCGCCGAGCGCGCGCGCGCCATCGCCACCCCCTTCCTCGCCGAACTGCGCCACGCCGTCGGCCTGCGCCGGCTGGACAGCGCCCTCGGCGCCACGCCGGCCGCCGCCACCGAAAAATCCGCCGCCTTACCGCAGTTCAAGCAATACCGCGACAACGACGGGCTGTTCTACTTCAAGCTGGTCGATGGCGACGGCACCCTGCTGCTGCAAAGCACCGGCTTCAACGCTCCGCGCGATGCCGGGCAGACCATCGGCCGGCTCAAACAGGTCGGCGCGACCGTGGCGGCGGACGGCGGTGTGAGCATCGAAGGACAGACCATCGGCGCATTGGCGGAAGGCTGCACTTCCGCTGCCCTGCAGTCCGCGCTGGACTCGTTCAATACCGACTGATTCCGATCCGGCAGATGCAGGCGATGCGGCCCGTACGGATCGCATCGATGGGGCGAGGTGAATAAAGGATGCTCGGCATGGTTCGGGTGAAATGGCCTGTGCCGAGCATTCTTGAGGAAACCGGACAGCACGTGGGCCGGAATGGTGGCGGAAACCCTGCATTCTTGAAACGCGAAATCTGGCTGGAGTCGGTGACCAACCGGCTGGGTATGCCGGCCGCCTTCAGTTCCGCAACGAGCGCATCGACCTGCCCTGTGGGCAGGTGGTCTCCAAAAAAAGCGAAATCGAGATCGTCGCTCAAGCGGTGCCCGATGAGGAGGGCTATCGCCGTACCGCCGATCAAGACAAAACCGCTCAACTGGGGAAAACTGGCCAGGACGGAAAACAGGCTTGCCGTCTCCGGCCGGATGGCATCAAGCCGGATGCTGTTCCCTGGCACGCGCGAAGCCTCGTTCGATGTTGGCAAATGAACGTTGCAGGGCAGGCGAGGCTGCGATCTGGTCGCCGGCCAGCTCGCGTACGCGCTCCAATCCATATCGCTTGCAAATCACTGCCAGATCGTGGAAGCGCCCCTTGTCCACTACCTTGCGGATCAGCGTTTCGGCCGGCATGTTCGGGTTGGACCAGTCATAGGCGAATTGCAGCTTGAGCGCGGACACCGTCTGCCGGGCCCGTGCAAGGGCGAGGTAGCGGCGCACGGCTACGCTGCGGTTCTTTTCCACCGCCCCCGATTCGGCAGTATTCCGCAGGTGCTTCATCGCCACCTCCATCCACATCAACGGCATGCTCTGCATCTTACAAGATACGCTTGCCGAGCATGTTCAATCGTGCCGCCAATGTTGCAGCAATCGGAAAGATTGCACCATTGCCACCCATCGTTTTCATGACCGGGCGCATCGGGCGCACGCCGCGGCAGCGCCGCCAGCCTTGCATCGCCCGCGCAATCTATAGCACCATCGCCGCCCCGTTTCCGTTTCTTCCCCCGCCCGCCGGGGCGTACGCCATGCTGCCACCCATCGAACACCGCATCGCCGCCGAAATCGGCGTCCAGCCCCGCCAGGTCTTCGCCGCCGTCGCTCTGCTCGACGAAGGCGCCACCGTGCCCTTCGTCGCGCGCTACCGCAAGGAAGCCACCGGCGGACTGGACGACACTCAGCTGCGCACGCTGGAAGAGCGCCTGGGCTATCTGCGCGAGCTGGAAGACCGCCGCGCCACCGTGCTGGCCTCCATCGGGGAACAGGGCAAGCTCACCGATGCGCTGCGCGCCGAGATCGGCGGCGCCGAGACCAAGCAGCGCCTGGAAGACCTCTACCTGCCCTACAAGCCCAAGCGCCGCACCAAGGCGCAGATCGCCCGCGAGGCCGGTATCGGCCCGCTGGCCGAAGCGCTGCTGGCCGACCCCACGCTGAACCCGGAAAGCGAGGCCGCCGCCTATCTCAACGAAAAAGCCGGCTTCGCCGACGTGAAGAGCGTGCTAGACGGCGCCCGCCAGATTCTCATCGAGCAGTTCGCCGAGGATGCCGAACTGCTCGGCACGCTGCGCGAACTGCTCGAGGACCAGGGCGAAGTGGCCTCCAGCGTGGTCGAAGGCAAGGAGAACGAAGGCGCCAAGTTCCGCGACTGGTTCGATTTCCGCGAACCCATCGCCAAGATCCCCTCGCACCGCGCGCTGGCCCTGCTGCGCGGGCGCAACGAAGGCGTTCTGCGCCTGGCGCTGGCCGTGCCGCACGACCCGGAAAGCGGCCCGCATCCGTGCGAACGCCGCATCGCCGCGCGCTTCAGCGTGCGCGACCAGGGCCGCGCCGCCGACCGCTGGCTGGCCGACACGGTGCGCTGGGCGTGGAACGTGAAGATCTCGCTGCATCTGGAACTGGAACTGATGAACCAGTTGCGCGAGCGTGCCGAAGAAGAGGCCATCCGCGTGTTCGCGCGCAACCTCAAGGATCTGCTGCTCGCCGCCCCGGCGGGCAGCCGCAACACCATGGGGCTGGACCCCGGCATCCGCACCGGCGTGAAGGTGGCCGTGGTCGACGCCACCGGCAAGGTGCTCGACACCGCCACTGTGTATCCCTTCGAGCCGCGCCGCGACGTGGAAGGCACGCTGGCCACCCTGGCCGCGCTGGCCAGGCGCCACACCGTGGAGCTGATCGCCATCGGCAACGGCACCGCCTCGCGCGAGACCGACGCACTGGCCGCCGAGCTGATCCGCCGCAACCCGGAAGCGCGCCTGACCAAGGTGATGGTGTCGGAAGCCGGCGCCTCGGTGTATTCGGCCTCCGAACTGGCCGCCAAGGAATTCCCCAACCTCGACGTCTCGCTGCGCGGCGCGGTGTCCATCGCCCGCCGCTTGCAGGATCCGCTGGCCGAACTGGTGAAGATCGACCCCAAGTCCATCGGCGTCGGCCAGTACCAGCACGACGTCAATCAATCCCGTCTCGCCAAGGGCCTGGACGCGGTGGTGGAAGACTGCGTGAACGCCGTCGGCGTGGATGTGAACACCGCCTCCGCGCCCCTGCTCGCGCGCATCTCCGGCCTCAACGGCACGCTGGCCGCCAACATCGTCGACTACCGCGACGCCAACGGCCCGTTCGCCAGCCGCGACGCGCTCAAGGCCGTGCCGCGCCTGGGCCCCAAGACCTTCGAACAGGCTGCCGGCTTCCTGCGCATTCCGGCCGGCGACAACCCGCTGGACGCCTCCGCCGTGCACCCGGAAGCCTACCCGGTGGTCGAACGCATCCTCGCCCGCGTGCACAAGAGCGTGCGCGAGCTGATGGGCAACGGCGGCTTCCTGAAAACCCTGGAAGCCGGCCAGTTCACCGACGAACGCTTCGGCCTGCCCACGGTGCGCGACATCCTCGCCGAACTGGAGAAGCCCGGCCGCGACCCGCGCCCGGAATTCCGCACCGCCACCTTCCGCGAGGGCGTGGAAACCCTCAAGGATCTGGTGCCCGGCATGATGCTCGAAGGCGTGGTGACCAACGTCACCAACTTCGGCGCCTTCGTGGATGTGGGCGTGCATCAGGACGGCCTGGTGCACGTCTCCGCGCTGGCCGACCGCTTCGTGCAGGACCCGCACAGCGTGGTCAAGGCCGGCCAAGTGGTGAAGGTGAAAGTGCTGGAAGTGGACTTGCAACGCCAGCGCATCGCCCTAACTATGCGCATGGGCGACGAAGCCGCGCGCCAGCCGCGCACCGAGCACGGCAACGAACGGCGTGGCCCCGGCGGCAAGCCGCAGGACGCGCGCCGGAACGCCCCGCGCAACGCGCCGCGCGAGCGCCAGCCGGCGGCGAACAATGCGCTGGCCGCCGCTTTCGCGCGCGCCCGGCAGAAGTGAACATCTGGAGAACGGACGATGAAACCGGCCATCTACGGCATCAAGAACTGCGACACGATGAAGAAGGCCTTCGCCTGGCTGGACGAACACGGCATCGCCTATGATTTCCACGACTACAAGAAGGCCGGCATCGCCACCGCCAAGCTGCACGCCTGGTGCAAGGTGCTGGGCTGGCGCACGCTGGTGAACACGCGCGGCACCACCTGGCGCAAGCTCACCCCGGAACAGCAGAACATCGAAACGCAGAGCGCTGCCGTGCAGCTGATGGCCGAGCACCCCAGCCTGATCCGCCGCCCGGTGGTGGAAACCACCACCGGCCACCTGCTGGTAGGCTTCGACCCCAACACCTTCTCCAGCTTCATCAAACCCCAGGACCACGCCGGATGAGCGCCCGCCCCAACAGCTACGTGCGCCGCTTCCTGCTCGAAAACCTCGACATCCGGGGCGCCGTGGCACGCCTGGAGGATGTCTGGGGCGCGCTGCGCGCCGGGCGCGACTATCCGCCCGAAGTGGCCGCCACGCTGGGCCGCATGAGCGCCGTGGCCGCGCTGATCACCGGCAACCTCAAGCAGCCCGGCCGGCTCACCTTCCAGATCCAGGGTCACGGCCCGGTCAGTTTGCTGGTGGTCGACTGCACGGCCGAGCTCAACCTGCGCGCCCACGCGCGCGTCGATGGCCCGCTGCGCGGCGCCAGCCTGGAGCAGCTGGTGGGCGACGGCCGCCTGCAACTCACCCTGGACGTCGAAGGCCTGGAACATCCCTACCAGAGCGTGGTGCCGCTGGAGGGCGAGGACGTGGCCAAGGTCTTCGAGCACTACCTGAGCCAGTCCGAACAGCAGCCCGCCGGCCTGTGGCTGGCTGCCGACGGCGACGCCGTGGTGGCGCTGTTCCTGCAAAAGCTGCCTGGCGCCGACCAGAAGGACATCGATGGCTGGGAGCGCGCCCACCTGCTCGCCAACACCGTGCGCGAGGACGAACTGCTCGGCCTGACGCCGGAACAGCTGCTCGGCCGCCTGTTCGCCGAGGAAGACGTGCGCCTGTACGAAGCCCGCCCGGTGATCCACCACTGGCCGCCCGACCCCGGCAAGGTGGCCGGCATGCTGCACAGCCTGGGCGAGGAAGAAGTGCGCGCCATCCTCGCCGAGCACGGCGCGGTGGAAGTGCGCGACGACCTCTCCAATCACACCTACCGCTTCGACGCCGACGACATCGACACGCTGTTCCGCCCGCCCACCCTGCACTGACCCGGAGGCTCCATGATGAACACGCGCACGCCCACCCCCGGCATGGTCCGGCTCACCCACCTGATCTACGCGCTGCACGCCTTCGCGGTGTTCTCCGCGCTGCTCGGCTCGGCCACCATCATCCTGAGCTTCGTCGCCAGCCTGCCCTCGCTGGCCGCCATCGTGCTGAACTACTGGAACCGCGGCGCAGTGCGCGACACCTGGCTGGATTCGCACTTCAGCTGGCAGATCCGAACCTTCTGGTGGACGCTGGCCTGGATCGTCATCGCCACCGTGCTGGTGTTCACGCTGATCGGCATCCCGTTCGCCCTGGCCGCCTTCGTCATCGTCTCCGCCTGGGTGGTGTACCGCGTGGTGCGAGGCTGGTGGCGGCTGGCAGACGGGCAGCCGATGCCCGAGAAAACCGACTGAAGTGCGCATTTTGCGCACCCGCAACGTCATGGCCCGCCTTGCCGGAAACCCGGCTGCTCAGTAGACTCACAGGATTTTTCAGGCCGCCCACGCCGATGACCCAAGCCTCCTCCGCCGCCCGTGCCATCGAGTTCCGCAATGCCGCGCTCGGCGCCACCATCGCCGTGCTGCACGAGACCGAGCCGCCCGCGCTGGCCGACGCCCTGCACAAGATGCTCGGCGGCATGCCGGACTTCTTCAACGGCGAGGCCGCGGTGCTGGATTTCGGCGCGCTCGCCGCCCAGCCCGCGCGCATCGACTGGGCCGGTCTGCTGAGCCTGCTGCGGCGCTACCAGTTGCAGCCGATGGGCGTGCGCAACCTGGCGCCCGAATTGGTCGAAGGCGCCCGCCGCGCCGGCCTGGCCCTGCTCGACGGCGCGGAACTGCGCGACCGCCAGGGCGCAGCCCCGGCCGCCGCGCCCACACCGGCGCCTGCGCGCGTGGAACCGGCTCCGCAGCCTGCGCCCGCCCCCGCGCCGACCACCATCCGCGCCGGCACCATGTTCATCGAACGACCGCTGCGCTCCGGCCAGCAGGTTTACGCGCGCGGCGGCGATCTGGTCGTGCTGGCCGGCGTGAGCCATGGCGCCGAGGTCATCGCCGACGGCAGCATCCACTGCTACGGTCCGCTGCGCGGGCGCGCGCTGGCCGGCGCCCAGGGCGACAGCGCGGCGCGCATCATCGCCACCAACTTCGGCCCCGAGCTGGTTTCCATCGCCGGGGTCTATCGCACCTTCGAGAAGGGCATACCCGAACACCTGGCCGGACGCGCCGCGCACGTGCGCCTGACCGGCCCGGCCAACGATCACAAACTCGACCTCCAGCCGCTTCAGCTGGACTAAACCAATCTTCCAAGGGGAAACCGTGAGAGTCATCGTCGTAACTTCCGGCAAGGGCGGTGTGGGCAAGACCACCACCAGCGCGGCCTTCTCGTCCGGCCTGGCGCTGCGCGGCTTCAAGACCGCGGTCATCGACTTCGACGTCGGCCTGCGCAACCTGGACCTGATCATGGGCTGCGAACGCCGCGTGGTGTATGACCTGGTCAACGTCATCAACGGCGAGGCCAAGCTCAACCAGGCGCTGATCAAGGACAAGCACTGCGAGAACCTCTTCGTGCTGCCCGCCTCGCAGACCCGCGACAAGGACGCGCTCACCGAGGAAGGCGTCGAGGCCGTGCTGAAGGAACTCGAACACCTGGGCTTCGAATACGTGGTGTGCGACTCCCCCGCCGGCATCGAGCGCGGCGCAGTGCTGGCGCTCACCTTCGCGGACGAAGCCATCGTCACCACCAACCCGGAAGTCTCCTCGGTGCGCGACTCCGACCGCATCCTGGGCATCCTGCAATCCAAGTCGCGCCGCGCCGCCGAAGGCCGCGATCCGGTCAAGGAGCATCTGCTGCTCACCCGCTACTCGCCCAAGCGCGTCGAGGACGGTGAAATGCTCTCCTACAAGGACGTGCAGGAACTGCTGCGCGTGCCGCTGATCGGCGTGATCCCCGAATCCGAGTCCGTGTTGCACGCCTCCAACCAGGGCATGCCGGCCATCCACCTGAAGGGCACCGACGTGTCCGAGGCCTATCAGGACGTGGTGAGCCGCTTCCTCGGCGAGGAACACGAACTGCGCTTCGTCAACTACGAAAAGCCCGGCCTGATGAAGCGCCTGTTCGGAGGCAAGTAAGATGTCGCTGCTGGCCAAACTTTTCGGCGAAAAGAAAAGAACCGCGGAAATCGCCAAGAACCGCCTGTCGCTGCTCATCGCCCACGAACGCAGCGGCTCTTCCGGCGCCGCGGACTTCCTGCCCGCGCTGCAGCAGGAACTGATCCAGGTGATCTCCAAGTACGTCGCGGTCAACCCCGACGACATCAAGGTCCAGCTGGAGAAGCAGGACAACTACGAGGTGCTGGAAGTCAACATCGTGCTGCCCGAGAACAGCCGTTGAGCAGTGCAGCCCGGATGGTGAAACTGGTAGACACAAGGGACTTAAAATCCCTCGGCGCAAGCCGTGCGGGTTCGATTCCCGCTCCGGGCACCACCTGAACCGGCGCGGGCGCGCCGTACGCGGGCGCCCGGCGGGCACGGATCACGATCCGCGCGGCGCTTTCCATTTATCATTTCGGTTCCACCAAAAAACGATGAATGGAGGTCACTCGATGAACACTCGTCAACGCCTGCTTGCCGCCGCCCTGATCGCCGCTTCCGTCACCGCTGCGCACGCCGCTGAACGCGCCACCGCCGAACTGGTCGATCGCCAGGGCAACGCGATCGGCACCGCCACGCTGGTCGACGGCCCGCACGGCCTGCTCATCCACGTTTCCGCGAAAGGCCTGCCTGCCGGCCCGAAGGGCATCCACATCCACGGCATCGGCACCTGCGCGGACAACGACAAGGGCTTCACCGCCTCCGGCGCCCACGTCAATCCGGCTGGCAAAAAGCATGGCCTGCTGAACCCCGAAGGCCCGGATGCCGGCGACCTGCCGAACATCTTCGCGCATGCGGACGGCAGCGTGGAAGCCGAACTGTTCACCCCGCTGGCCAGCCTGAGCGGCACCGATGGCCGGGCCACCCTGCTGGACGCCGACGGCGCCGCGCTGGTCATCCACGAAAACCGCGACGACCACGTCAGCCAGCCCATCGGCGGCGCAGGCGCGCGCATCGCGTGCGGCGTGCTCAAGGCCACGCCGTAAGCACCATGCCGCGCAGGGGGTCCTGGCCGCCTTTGCTGGGCCTCTACGCGGCGGCGCTCGCGGGCGCCACCGTGGCGGATGCGCCACCACCGGCCATTTCCCTGCACGCCCGCGGCATCGGCCCGCTCGCACTGGGCGCCCCGCTGCGCATCGCCGCCGCGCGCACGGCGGTTCTCGTCCCTTCCGCCGCGCTGATCGGCCCCGGCTGCGATGAGCGGGAACAGAACAGCGTGCTGCTGCGCATCGCCGGCATTCCATCCACGGTCATGGCGATGGCCGGAGGCGACGGCCGCATCGAAGAAATCATCGCCCTGCCTGCTTCCGGCGCGGCGTACTCCCTGCCCGCCAGTGCCTGCCGCGAACTCGGCGAACGCTATGCCGATGCGCTGCGCACCACGCTGGGCGTCTACCGCCCCCTTCCCCCGCGCGCCAATCCCGCATCGGAGGAATACCGCCTGAAGTTCGACCATGGCGCGGAAGTCGTCGCACGCTGGTTCGCCGGCGGCGGCACCTGCGATCTGGCCCTGCACTTCGGCGGCCGCACCGCCTCCAGCCCGGCCGGCGCCAGCGGCACGTCCGGCGTGCCATCCTCCGGGCTATAATCCGCCCGCCCGGTGCCCGTCCGAAACGACGAAACCTTGGCACGACGGGCATCCGGAGGCCTCTCCGGAACCGATGCACAGCAGCGCGACTGAGGTCTGGAGAAGGATTCGTGATCGTTTTCAATCTGGAATGCGGCGGCCATCACCGTTTCGAGGGCTGGTTCGCCTCCACCGAGGCCTTCGAAAACCAGCAGGCGCGTGGCCTGGTCACCTGTCCGGTATGCGGTTCCGGCACGATCGAACGTCTGCCGTCGGCGCCCTACGTGCTTACCCGCTCCGCCGCGCACCAGCCCGAAGCGGTCGCCGAAAGCACATCCCGGCCGCCCATTCCCAACGAACCGACCCCCGAAGCCGCCGCGGTGATGGCCCTGCTGCGCCGCATGGCGCGCGAATCCGAGGACGTGGGCGAACGCTTTCCTGAAGAGGCACGGCGGATCCACCACGGCGACGCGGAAGCGCGCAACATCCGTGGGCAGGCCAAGCGCGACGAACTGGAAGAGCTGCACGACGAAGGCATCCTGGTACTGCCCGTACCGCCCGACGACGAACTGCACTGACCCGTCGTCAGCCAGCCGTGCGCGCCGCGATCAGCGGCACCCACATCTCCTCCGCGCTCAGGCCGCCATGCACGCCCAGCATGTCGTGCGCGGCCTCTCCCGGCACGCGGTCCTGGATGGTCCAGCCCGGCTCCATCAGCAGGGCATGCGTGCCCACACGCTCTTCCAGGCGGCGGTGACGCGGCCCCGGGCCGAACAGCCCCGCGCGCAGCACGGCCGCTGAACGCTGCACGCACCCGCGTCCGGCGAGTTCCGCGCGTGCCCAGGCTTCGAACTCGCCCCCCGCGCCCGCGCGCACCCGGCAGAAGGCCGCGCGGCGTTCGCCGGTGAGCGGCCCGGCGAGCATGGCTGCCACCTCGTCGGGCAGACGCAGGCGGCGCTCTTCGCGGTTGTCGGTGAAACCGTGATCGGCGCTCGCCACCACGTCCGCCTCCAGGCCGCGCAGACCGCTCAGCAGACTGGAGAAGGCCGCATCCACTCGCTCGAAGCACGCCACCGCGCGTGCCGAACGGCTACCGAATTCATGGCTGAGGGCATCAAAACGGTCGTAGTAAGCATGCACGTAGCCGCCGCCCTGCGCGCCGAGTTCCGCAGCGGCGGCCAGCACCGCCTCCACCAGCCCATCCAGCCCCGCATAGCCGACGACCCGCGCGCCGCGCGCATGGCGCAGGGAAAAGCGCGAGTGGGCGATGGCACGCGGGCTGACCACCACGCAGGACGCGCGGGCATCCTGATAGAGCGTGCGATAAGGGAACAAGCGGGGCAGCAGCATGGGCTGGCGCAATGCGCCGCCCCCCCGGCGCACCAGCGGCAGCGGCGCCAGTGCACCGCCGAAGCGCCGGTCGTCGATGAACCAGCCGGTGAGCCCGTGCGCAGCCGGAGACAGGCCGGTCATGGTCATCGTCACCGCGCTCGCGGTGGTGCTGGGGAACACGCTGGTCAACCGTCCCCGCCGGTGGGCGAGCAATGCACTGCCGGCGCCGTGGCGTTGCAGGAAATCGTCGCCCAGGCCGTCGATCAGCAGGAAGACCAGCACCGGGGCCGCGCGCCCGTCCGGACGCCAGGGCAGATCGTCGCGCTCGCCGCCCAGCCAGCGCCGCACGCCGCCGATCAGGCCGTACAGGCCGCCGGCGCCGTAATCGGGCAGGACGGCCCCGGAAGGCAGTTTCAAGGCGGCACCGAGGGGCATGGGCGATTCCGGAAAGACGCACGGGAATGGCAGCATGATAGCGCGCCACCGCGCGGGCTGGCTCGCCGGCGCACCATGCCGGGACGCGCCCGCCTTCACTCGACGATCACATTGGCGCAAACGAACGGCAATATTGGCCGGATAGAGTTTCGAATGAACATACCACTCATTCGAATGACTCATGTCCCTGCCCAGCCTCGACCCCCGCGCACGGGAAATCCTTGAACTGGTCCGCCGCGACGGCTTCGTCGGCATCGACGATCTGGCCCGGCGCTTCGAGGTCACCCCGCAGACCATCCGCCGCTGCGTCAATCCACTGTGCGAGCACGGCCTGCTGCGCCGCGTGCATGGCGGCGTGGATCTGCCCGCGCCGGCAGCCAACCTGCCCTATCAGCGCCGCCAGATCCTCCACCTGGACGCCAAGCGGCGCATCGCCGCCGCGGTGGCGGCCTTCATCCCGGATGGCGCCAGCGTGTCACTGGGCATCGGCACCACGCCGGAGCAGGTCGCCGTGGCGCTGCGCCGCCATGAACGCCTGCGCGTCATCACCAACAGCCTCAACGCCGCCAACGCGCTGGCGGGCCGCCCCGGCATCGAACTGATCATCGCCGGCGGCGCGCTGCGCGCCAACGATCTGGACGTGGTGGGCGCGGCGGCGGCCAACTGCTTCGCGGCCTACAAGACCGACTACGCGGTGTTCGGCATCGGCGGCATCGACCGTGACGGCGCCTTGCTCGATTTCGACGCCGACGAGGTCACCGCCCGCCTGGCGATGATGGACAACTGCCGCAACGCCCTGCTGGTGGCCGACACCACCAAGTTCGGACGCGGCGCGCTGGCGCGCGGCGGGCGGCTGGCCGACGCCGACCACCTGTTCCTCGATGCCCCGCCGCCGGCCGAATACCTCGACGCCCTGCACGGCGGCCGCCCGCAGCTGCACGTGGCGTCCGACTACACGGCGCCGCGCCATCTGGAGTCCTGCGCATGAAACACCCGCAACAACGCGCCCGGCCACCCGCATGCCACAGGAGCCCGCGATGAGCGAAATCGTCCTGCACGGCGTGGTCAAGCAATGGGGTGCCACGCGCGCCGTCGACAACGTCAGCCTGCGCGTGCCGCACGGCCAGCTGGTCGCCCTGCTGGGCCCCTCGGGCTGCGGCAAATCCACCACGCTGCGGCTGATCGCCGGGCTGGAGGCCGTGGATGGCGGAGAGATCGACATCGGCGGCCAGCGCGTCACCCACCTGCCGCCGGCCAGGCGCGGCGTGGCCATGGTGTTCCAGTCCTACGCGCTGTTTCCGCACCTGAGCGTGGGCGACAATATCCTGTTCGGCCTGCGCGTGCGCAAGGTGCCGGCCGCCGAACGCACCGCGCGGCTGAAGCGCGCCGCCGGGCTGCTGGGCCTGAGCGAACTGCTGGAGCGCCGCCCCGCGCAGCTCTCCGGCGGGCAGCGCCAGCGCGTGGCGCTGGGGCGCGCCATCGTCGCCGAGGCGCCGGTGTGCCTGATGGACGAACCGCTGTCCAACCTCGACGCCCAGCTTCGCCAGCAGATGCGCGCGGAAATCCGCAGCCTGCAGCAACGCCTGGGCATGACCATGGTGTACGTCACCCACGACCAGACCGAGGCCATGACCATGGCCGACAAGGTGGTGCTGATGCGCGGCGGGCGCATCGAGCAGGAAGGCAGCCCGGCCGACCTGTACGAACGCCCGGCCTCTTCCTTCGTCGCCGGCTTCATCGGCGCGCCGCCGATGAATCTGTTCCCGGTGCCGGCCGGCGTGCCGCTGCCCGGCGGCAAGCCCCCCACCGATCTGTGGCTGGGCGTGCGCCCCGAGCACATCGGCCTGTGCGCGCCGGCCAACGGCCTGCCGGCCACGCTGGAAGCCGTCGAATACCTGGGCGCCGAATCCATGCTGATCTGCCGCCACGCGGACACCGTACATCGCATCACCGTGCGCGCGCCGGGACGCGTCGCGCTGCGTCCGGGCGAGCCGGTGGGGCTGGAATGGCATCCCGCCGAGCAACACCTGTTTTCCCGCGCCGACGGGCAGCGCGTGAGTCTCTGAGCGCGCCGCCCGGCCATCCGTTGTTCCACCCACTGCCTTTACCACCGCAGGAGTCCCACCCCATGAGCAAGCCGCTCTCCGCCCTCACCCGCATCGCGGCCGGCCTCGGCCTGGCCGCCGCGCTGGCCGCCACCCCGGCCGCCGCCACCGAACTGACCTTCTTCTACCCGGTCGCGGTCGGCGGCCCGGTCACCAAGATCATCGACGACATGGCTGCGGCCTTCGAGAAGGACAACCCCGGCATCCGCGTCAAGCCGGTATATTCCGGCAGCTATCAGGACACCATCACCAAGGTGGTCACCGCGGTGAAGGGCGGCGACGCGCCGCACGTCTCCGTGCTGCTGTCCACCGACATGTACACGCTGATCGACGAAGACGCCGTGGTGCCCTTCGACGACTTGGTCAAGACCGCCGAAGAGCGCGCCTGGATGACCAGCTTCTACCCCGGCTTCATGCAGAACAGCCAGACCGGCGGCAAGACCTGGGGCATCCCCTTCCAGCGCTCCACCGTGGTGATGTACTGGAACAAGGAACTGTTTACCCAGGCCGGCCTGGACCCGGAACGCCCGCCGCAGAACTGGAACGAACTGATCGAATACGGCAAGAAGCTCACCAAGCGCGACGCCGCCGGCAACGTCACCACCTGGGGCGTGCAGGTGCCCTCCTCCGGCTTCCCCTACTGGCTGTTCCAGACCTTCACCACGCAGAACGGCATCGAGCTGATGAACGCCGCCGGCAACGAAACCTACTTCGACAAGCCGGAGGTGGTCGAAGCCCTGCAGTACTGGGTGGATCTCTCCCGCAAGCACGGCATCCACCCGCCGGGCGTGGTCGAATGGGGCACCACGCCGAAGGACTTCTTCGAGCGCAAGGCCGCGATCATCTACACCACCACCGGCAACCTGACCAACATCCGCGCCAACGCGGGCTTCGACTTCGGCGTGGCCATGCTGCCCGCCGGCAAGCGCCTGGGTTCGCCCACCGGCGGCGGCAACTTCCACGTCTTCAAGCGTTCCACGCCGGAAGAGCGCGAGGCCGCGCTGAAGTTCGTGCGCTGGATGACCACCCCGCAGCGCGCCGCCGAATGGTCCATCGCCACCGGCTACGTGGCCGTCTCCCCGGCTGCCTGGGAAACCGACACGATGAAAAAGTACGTGGCCGACTTCCCCGCGCCCACCGTGGCCCGCGACCAGCTCGAATACGCCGTGGCGGAACTGTCCACCCACGAGAACCAGCGCGTCACCAAGGCGCTCAACGACGGCCTGCAGGCCGCGCTCAACGGCACCAAGACGCCCGAGCAGGCCATGCGCGACGCCCAGCGCGAAGCCGAACGCATCCTGCGCGCCTACCGCTGACCTGGCTGACGCGATGAGCACGCACCCCCTCGGCAACAGCGGACCGCGCGCGGCGCTGCATGGCTGGCTGCTGCTGTTGCCGGCGGCGGTGCTGCTGGCCGCCTTCACCCACTACCCGGCGGTGGCCACCTTCTGGCACAGCCTGTTCTCCACCCCGCGCCCCAACCGCCCGGCGGTCTTCATCGGCGCGGAGCACTACCGCGATCTGCTCGCCGACCCGATCTTCTGGACGGCGCTCAACAACAACCTGATCTTCGCGGCGGGCACCATCCTGCCCTCCATCGCGCTGGCGCTGGTGATGGCGCTGTGGGTCAACGAGCGCATCGCCGGGCGCGGCCTGCTGCGCCTGGCCTACTTCACCCCCACCGTGCTGCCGATGATCGCAGTGGCCAACATCTGGCTGTTCTTCTACACCCCGGACTATGGCCTGTTCGACCAGGTGCGCGGCCTGTTCGGCCTGCCCGCGCACAACTGGCTGGGCAGCACCGAAACCGCGCTGGGCGCCATCATCGTCGTGGCGGTGTGGAAGGAAGCCGGCTTCTTCATGATCTTCTACCTCGCCGCGCTCCAGCAGATCCCCCCGGAACTGCGCGAGGCCGCCCGCCTGGAAGGCGCCAGCCGCTGGCAGGCGTTCTGGAAGGTGACCTTTCCGCTGCTCATGCCGACCACCCTGTTCGTGCTCATCAACGCCATCATCAACGCCTTCCGCCTCATCGACCACATCTTCGTGATGACCCGCGGCGGCCCGGACAACGCTTCGTCGCTGCTGCTCTACTACATCTACGAAGTGGGCTTCCGCTTCTGGGACCAGGGCTACGCCGCCGCCCTCACCATGGTGCTGCTCGCCATCCTGGCCGTGGTCGCGCTGTTCAAGTTCTTCTGGCTCGAACGCAAGGTGCATTACCAATGAACACGCCCGCCAATCCCCCGGCCGCCCTCGCCGCCCAGCCGCCCACGGAACGCGCCGGCACCCCGGCACGGCACGCGGCCCGGCCGCTGCCCGTCGACCGCTGGCTCAACACCCTGGGCGCCTGGACACTGGGCATCATCTGGCTGGCCCCGCTGCTCTACGCCATCTGGACGGCCTTTCACCCGGCGGAATTCTCCACCCGCTTCGCGCCCCTCGCCCCGCTCACCCTGGACAACTTCCGCGCCGCCTGGGAAGCCGCGCCCTTTCCGCGCTACTTCCTCAACACCAGCGCGCTGGTCGCCACCATCCTGGCCGGCCAGCTGGTGCTGGGCACCCTGGCCGCCTACGCTTTCGCGCGCTTCGAATTCCCCGGGCGCGACGTGGTGTTCGCGCTGGTCCTGGTGCAGTTGATGATCATGCCGGACATGATGATCGTGGAGAACTACCGCAGCATCCACGCCCTCGGCCTGGTCGATACCGTAAGCGCCATGGCCCTGCCCTACATCGCCTCGGCCTTCGGCATCTTCCTGCTGCGGCAAACCTTCAAGACCATCCCGCGCGAACTGGAAGAAGCCGCCCGCATCGAAGGCTGCGGCACCCTTGGCGTGCTGTGGCGGGTGTACGTGCCGCTCGCCAAACCCACCTACCTGGCCTACGCGCTGGTCTCGGTGAGCCACCACTGGAACAACTTCCTGTGGCCGCTCATCGTCACCAACACCGTCAACACCCGCCCCATCACCGTGGGGCTGGCGGTGTTCGCCGGCACCGACCAGGGCATCGACTGGGCCGTCATCAGCGCTGCCACGCTGCTCGCCTCGGGGCCGCTGCTGGTGGCGTTTCTGCTGTTTCAAAGGCAGTTCGTGCAGAGTTTCTTGCGGGCGGGGATACGGTGAGGAAGAAGTGCTGAACAGCGTGAAGGTAGCCTGCGCTGAGCGTCCGTGCTGATCGCCGTGCCATGCATTTGCTATTGGCCTACCTTTTCGAGTTCTGGGCATGGGCGATCCGCGAGCCGGGTATCGCAGACCACTATTGAACGGAAGTACTGCATCCATTGAACAACCTGTTCCCTGGAAGGTTCGAATTTGAATGCCTTTTGAACTACGTAAAAACTATCATTGCCCTTGATCGCCTTGAACCATGTCTTCTCCGGCTTGCCTGTCGCTGGATTCAAGGGGCAGTCCTGCACCCATATGGAAAACGGGTAGCCGTTTTCTTCGCCTTTTGCAATTGGCGCAACTCCGCCATCCTTGCAAGCAGTTAACCAGGCTTTCGACATGAACGCCTGGAACTGTTCCGGCGTTGCATTCTTCATACCCAGGAAAATCTGGGTCGTGATCATTTCAGTCCAGTTGTCGACCGTTTCCGCTTGGGGAACCATCTCGGTCATGACCATGTTCCCTTTCTTGGTTTGAAAGTCGACTTTGTAACCCTGCGGGAAGCTCTGCAGCAGGTTCTCATCACTTAGCTGAGCGAGACAAACGCTCGGTGCGAGCAAGCAGAAATACAGCAAGCAACACAGCTTCATAGGCCCTCCAGATGCATAATTTTTGAAATCAGCCGGCACCCGCAAGACGTCTGCCGGGTTGAGTTGCCAGCCATTTTCCTTTGCAGAAAGAGTGCTATAGAGAGCCCCCCTCAGACTGGAAAGCAGCCTTGGCCAATGCACAATTCACTGACGAGCCTCTTTGAGGTTTGCGAGTGGAATCCACCCCGACTCTGAACTATCAGGCTTTTCACACCAGACCCAGCCATTCACCGTTTTTGTACCAAGAAGCGACTCCCCTTCCTGTGCATTCAACTCTCTAGCTGTGTAGTCGTCACGAGCGCGGCCAGTTGTGCCATTGATGATTTCGATGACTTGCGCTGGAACCCAACCGCCCTTTTGCCCGGGCGTTTCACAAAACAGCCAGTTATCCCAGCCCTCCGGGCCTGCATATTTTTCACCAACGGCAAGAGGAGCCCCTTTCGCAAAGGTGATGGGTTCTGGGTACCCGCTGGTGTGGTCCTGGATGACACGGTATGTCTTGACTTCCATGCTTTTGCCTTACGGGCCAACGTCTGAATTCACCAGCCTGCGTGGCTTTTGGCGCAGGTCAGGTGGAATGATGAGCTGGGCGGCATCTGTAGTGAACGCAGTTCAGTGCTTTAGCGGCCACGGATTCGTTCTAACGCCGTCGTAGCGAAAATAGTTTTGCCCGTTTGAAAATACGAAGAATGACCGAAAAATCAAATCAAGAATCCACGCCGCGGCCTCCTGCGCCTCCTGCGGCTGCAATCCATATGTATTTACGTAATACGCTGCCAGCGAGCGTTCGGCCACCGGGTACTCTTTCAGTATTTCTTCATATAGGCGACGGCGAGAATTGTTTACCCTAGCCCAGTCTTCTAGCCCAGCATCGACTTCGCTTCGTGAGTTATATGCGTCTCCATCGACAAGCGCCCAAGGGCGGAGGGCGGCATTAGCCAATACATGCTTGGTATCAAGCCTCGTTCTTGCGGTCGGCTGTAGGGTTCCTTCATCATTTCCGGGCCCCAATGCCTCGTCAAGTTTGCGAGCGAGTCTCCTTACCGGACGTGGAAGAATCCCTGCTGCATCGTTGCCAAGTGGGCTAAAGACGATTGTGCAAATTGCACGCATTTCCTTTGATGAGTACACACGCCAATCTGCAAGTATCTGGAAAGGTTGCCCTACGTCAATGAACCATTTCTCCTTATTTTGAGGGTGCTGAAAAACAAGCGGAGGCCGCCATGTACCCGAAACCACCGGCCGATAGTGGTCACTGCCAGCAGCAGGATTAATTCCATTTAGAAAATCGTTCTTTTCCACCGCAGCATCAAGGAGATACAAATCGTATCTATTACCGCGCCAACCAACGGAAATTTCTCTCACGACGACTCGTAGCGCACCATCCGTTTCTTTACCCCAATAAATATTGCGAATGTCTTGCGAAAGCATTTCAAAATCATCGGTGCTTGTCAGCGCACTCCCTCCCGAAATATCCAATTCTGAAGCACCTAGCACCAATGTACTTCGCAAACCTGTCGGAATTGTGAGCGGTGCGTAAAGGCGCTGGGCAGTTGACTGAAACATTTCTTTTGCGAGTTTCAGCGCATCAATGCACTCCGAGCGCGAAATATCACCAGCAGCAAATGGGAACGAAGCAAGAGCTACCGTAGCTCCCAGGAGAAGGCCGACCGCAATGCTTAAACGGGCAATCATGTGGCGCCTCCGTGCTGATATCCAATGCTTGAATAAGCCGTGCCGTGAAGCGACGCCGGCTTGAATGAATTTAGGGGTGGCCTGCCTTCACTGGGATGGGGGACCACACCCCATTCTCAAACCTCACCCTACCTATCTCTTTTAATGACGGACAACAACGAGGATCTTTCTTGAATTCATACTGCCTGGCCTTGTACCAAAGCTCCCCATTGGCGATAAAGATCTCAGTCACGACTTGAGGAAACGAGCTTGAAGTCTGAGCGGGCGACGAGTAATTGAGATCAACAAAGTACATGCCATAGGCGCCTTCTTTGAGCACAGCAATGACTGGACGGTTCATGCCCATTCCGCCACTACATCCAATGTCTGCCGAATAAAGCGCCAGATAAACGACTTGTTGGTTGAGGCGATAAAGGACGATGTTATTGGGATCGAAGGATACAGAGCAGCCCAGTGTCTCTGCGTGCTTTGTGACTACGCCAGCAATCTTGTCATTGCGAGACTTTGCGCTCTCGGGCGGGGGCAGGCCCTCCGCATAGCATGAAAGGCAAGCTGTGGTAAGCAGCAGTAGTGCGAATTGGCGCATTGCCACCCCTGACGATTAAGCCAACAGGCCGGCAAAAGCGTAGCTTTTGGTGGCCCAGCGAACGAAGCGGGCAACGTTGAGCGCATTGTTAGAGGCTACCACCCGTAGCTATCGGCAGTGTTTTGAAGCTGTTTTGCAAGCTTTGCTCTGCACTCTGACTCATGGACGGAGGCCCATTGCCCACCATAGATACTACTTACAGATTTGCAGAATAGTTTTCTAAAATCTTCCCATTGCTTTTTCGCCTTTATTAGCTGTTGAGCGGGACCTTCATTTAGCTCCGCCTCAGCTTCCAATAGAAGGCGGTTGTAGCTATTTTCCATTAGTTCATTCTGCCGCAGCCATGACCCCTGTGTTTTCTCCGCATACTCCATCTGTGATTCAGCGACTGCATAACTGCTTACGGCGAATAGCCAGATAACAAATGCAAGGGCTGAAATTTGGCGGCCAGGCATTTTTCCCTCTAACGTGAAGCGTCAACGGATGGCGAAAGCAGAGATTTATAGTCCACTGCAAGTATTGATTAGAGCTACCAAGGCACTTGTACGGCACGTTTCAGCTCAACCCGGCTCTTTATCGAGAAATAGTCTTTGCCTATGCTGCCTCGTGGACCGCATGAGTTGCTACGGCAGGTGCCTTTAACATCTTCAACGACGATGTACTCACTCGCCATATAGATAAGAGCACGACAATCGGATGCATCAGATACAGCCCCAGATCTCCCTAGGTACTCGTACATACCTGCATCGCTCTCTCTTGCTGCCCCCCAGAGTCTGCAGGAATGTCCGTTTGTATGCCACGATTCATAGACAAAGAATATCTCGGACGGTCTTCTTTTCTCTATTTCTAGAAAGTCGGTCATGCTGGTTCTAGCACTACTCCCAAGATTAAGAATACTGACGGACCTTTCATATCTTCCATCTAGCTCACCCGGGACCGCAGCGTGTGATACACATAACCAGATCAATATGCCGGAGATAGTTCTGCAAATCACGCTTTTTGCTCTAACGTCGAGCATAAGCAGTGGCCGCGCCGGAGCGAAGCGGAGGCGTGGTTCGGTGGATTGGTTTGTTAGCCAATTTTGATGCTTGGGATGACTGATTCATCATGGAACCGAACGAAAAGAGCAGATTTGTTGAGGGTGAAACTCTTGGCAACTCTATGGACTCCATCAAGAACCCAACGCTTTCCTTTCACGGTCAATACTTCAATTGGGTATCGAAGCTCCGTTTGCTGTAGCCGTTGAGCCTGATAGATAGAGGCGTGGGGATCATGGATCACATCCATGGGACAGATATCAAATAGCAGCCCTTGCTTGGAAACGGAAGACCACAGGGGTAATTTCAGCAAATAGACAAACTCAGAAGTTAGAACCTCAATCACATCGGCGCTGAGTTCCCAAACCTTACGGACATCCCAGTCAAACGGAAGGATGTGGTCTTTGAGAATGTCCGGGATGATCTTGGCCATGGGGCTAACGTGCTAGATCAGGGGCGCGCCGCTTGCGGTGCGTCCCTCTGGAGCGGAATGTTAGAGGGGATTAGAAAAAAACTAAAACGGGACCTAAATTCTTCATCAATACTCCGGACCTTTCCCGACCTCTTTTCAAGTAGCGTCTGACGGTTTGCATAGTAGGACTCAACCGATCCGTCTTCCAGTGTAAAGTCAATTACCAATCGGAAGTTCAAAGGTGGATTCACCTCCGGTGGGTTGAAACTCTCGCTTGTAAGCCACTTCAGCAGTGATTGGGCCAGATGCTTTTCAAATATCACGGTCTTGACCAAAGCATACTCTCTCACCTTAGATGGACCCAATGCCGATCTTGTCTCTATCTCCCATGGAACAAGAAAAATGGTTGCTGTACGGACTTGAGCAAAAGCCGTAGTTGAAGCAAGAAGCAGGGCGATCAAAAGAACCCGGGCAGTGGAATTCATAGCGGCTAACGTGTTGTAAGACAGCAAATTTGCTGCGTATACGAGAAATTTGACGGATAAAGCCAGCAAGTTGACATGCCATCTTTTAATTAAAATCAATACATCACCAAAAAACCCGCACACCTTTACACGATTCAGGTATCCACAAATCAGTCATGTCCGAACAAACCTGCCCGGACACCATTCTCTTGCGTCTATTATGACGGCATTTTTCCTGGCCGCACAGACTGAGGTTGGCATCCACCCATCCCGCATCCTCTTGCCAGGCCCCTGAGCACGTCCCAGAGCCCCCCACCCCACACCCACTAGGTAAAACCATCTAGCCCACTGCTCGATCCAGCCAATATTCGTACCATTTCGAACACCCTAAGCTGACTACGACTCCAGCACAGCACGAACAGGAGCGTAGTCATGAAATCCGATCCTTCCACCAGGGCCTGCTCGCCCACCGGCGTATCGCGGCGCAACTTCCTGCGCGGCATTCCCGTCCTCACCGCCGCAGCGGCCCTGCCCGCACCGGCTGTGGCGGCCAGCGCCGACACGCCCCACTGGGGCATGCTCGTCGATATCCGCCGCTGCATCGGCTGCCAGGCCTGCACCATGGCCTGCATCCAGGAAAACGCAATGCCGGAAGGCAGCTTCCGCACCGTGGTGTCCACCTACAGCGTGGCGCTCGCCGACAGCGCACAACCGGCCGGCACCTATGTGCTGCCGCGCCTGTGCAACCACTGCGACAAGCCGCCCTGTGTGCCGGTGTGCCCGGTGGGCGCCACCTTCAAGCGCGGCGACGGCGTGGTACTGGTGGATGCCGAGCGCTGCGTGGGCTGCGGCTACTGCGTGCAGGCCTGTCCGTACGACGCGCGTTTCATCAACCACGACACCAACAAGGCGGACAAGTGCACCTTCTGCGCCCACCGCCTGGAAGCCGGCTTGCTGCCGGCCTGCGTGGAGACCTGCGTGGGCGGTGCGCGCGTGTTCGGCGACCTCAACGACCCGCAGGGCGAACTGCGCCGACGGCTCGACGCGGCCGGGGTCGAGACCAAGGTGCTCAAGCCGGAGCAGCGCACCGCGCCGCAGGTGTTCTACATCGGCCTGGAGGAGCGCTTCGCCGGCAAGGTGGTCGGCCAGGGCAGTCTGTGGAAGCCGCGCGCTTCCCATGCGTAAGGAGGGCGGATCATGAACACGGCCATCGTCGAGACCATCAACGTCACCCGGGAAGTCGCCTGGCTGCCCTGGGCGGTGTCGTATTTCTTCCTGATCGGACTGTCCTACGGCGCCTTCCTGCTGTCGCTGCCCGGCATCGTGCTGCGCCGCCCAGGCTGGGAAGGCATCTCGCGCCTGGCCTTGCTGGGCGCGCTGGTGTGCGGCCTGAGCGCGCCGGTGGCGCTGCTCGCCGACCTGCATCAGCCGGGGCGATTCTGGCACTTCTATGCCTATTTCTCCCCAGGGTCGTGGATGTCCTGGGGGGCGTTCTTCATCCCTCTCTACCTTGGCGGCCTGCTGCTCTATGCCTGGCTGGCCTTCCGTCCGCTGCTCGCCGCGCACGGCCGTGAGGGCGGGCGCCTGGCCGGCGTGGCGCGCCTGCTGGCCTATGGCGGACTGGAAAGCCGCTCCGCCCTGCTGGGTGCCGCGCTCGCGGCGCTGCTCGGCGCGCTGCTGGTGGCGCTCTATACCGGTGCCGAGGTGATGGTGGTACGCGCCCGGCCGCTGTGGCACACCCCGCTGCTGCCGGTGCAGTTTGCCCTCACCGCGCTGGCCGGGGCGGTTGGCCTGACGCTGCTGTTCAACCGCTTCAGCGCCGGCACGCGGGATACCGCCACCATCCGCCGCCTGGCGGGCGTGCTGGCCGCGACCCAGTTGGCCGCGCTGCTCACCGGCGCGCTGTGGCTGGTCATGGGGCTGAGCGGACTCGCCCCGGTGCATGCCGAGGCCCTGGCCCAGGTCGCCGATCTGCCGGGCTGGCGACTCACCGCCGCGTGGGCGGTGGGCGCCACCGTGCTGACCTGGGCGCTGGCCGCCCTGCGCCCCGGCTCGGGTCTGCTGATCGGCCTGCTGGCCCTGCATTCCGCGTGGATGATGCGCTGGACGGTGTTCATCGGCGGCCAGGAAGTGCCCAAGACCGGCGCCGGCCTGTACAGCTACCAGTTGCCGCTGGGCCCGGAGGGCCTGCTCGGCATCGTCGGCACTGCCGGCCTGTGGGTGTTCATCCTGGTCCTGCTGACCACCGTGCTGCCCCTCGACCGTCTGGCCGGCACGCGCGGCCACGGCGCCTGACCCAACCCGATCATCGCGGCGCCGTCCGCCCCGGGCGGTGCCGGAACAGGAGAGCCATCATGAAAATCCAACGCCGCGACCTGCTCGCCGCCGGCGGCCTGGCCGCCTTCGCTGCCGGGTTCTCGCAGACCTTCGGCCGCATGGCCGACGCCTTCACCGGCGAGCGCCCGGAGCAGCACAAGCTGCACGGCCGTGCGCTGGAGACGGAGTTCCGCGTCGATCCGGCCACCGGCGAACTCAGCGTCAATCCGCATCAACAGGTCAGCTACACCGGCTGCCTGGGCTGTACCACGCTGTGCGGCGTGCGCGTGCGCATCGACAAGGACAGCGGCAAGGTGCTGCGCGTGGCCGGCAACCCCTACAGCCCCTTGTCCACCGAGCCGCACCTGCCGATGAAGGCCTCGGTGAAGGAGAGCTTCGTCGCCCTGTCGCGCTTCGCCGACAAGGGGCTGGACGGGCGCTCCACCGCCTGCGGGCGCGGCAACGCGGCGCTGGCGCAGATCGATTCGCCGTTCCGCGTGCTCACCCCGCTCAAGCGCGTCGGCCCGCGCAATGCCGGCCAGTGGAAACCGATTTCCTTCGAGCAATTGGTGCACGAGGTGGTCGAGGGTGGCGACCTGTTCGGCGAGGGCCATGTGGACGGCCTGCGCGCGCTGCGCGATCTGGACACGCCGATCGACCCGGACAACCCGGCCTTCGGCCCCAGGGTGAACCAGGTCGGCCACATCGTCAGCGTCAATGACGGCCGCGAGCAGTTCAGCCGGCGCTTCTGGCAGCAGGCTTACGGCACGCAGAACTACGTGGGCCACGGCTCATACTGCGGCGGTTCCTACCGTTCCGGCTCGGGCGCGCTGTTCGGCGACCACCGCGCCATGCCGCACGCCAAGCCCGATCTGGCCAACGCGGAATTCGTGCTGTTCATCGGCACCGCGCCGGGCAATGCCGGCAACCCGTTCAAGCGCACCGGGCAGTTGCTCGCCGAAGGGCGCAGCGCCGGCCGCCTGGAATACGTGGTGGTCGACCCGGTACTGAGCAACGCCGACAACCGCGCGGCCGGCGAACAAGGCCGCTGGGTACCGATCCTGCCCGGCACCGACGGCGCGCTGGTGATGGGCATGATGCGCTGGCTGTTCGAACACGGCCGCGTCAACACCGCCTATCTCGCCAATCCCAGCCAACAGGTGGCCGAGGCCAACAGCGAGCCCTCCTTCACCACTGCCAGTTGGCTGGTGCTGATGGAACCCGGCCACCCGCGCGAGGGCCGCTGCCTGCGCGGCTCCGACATCGGCCTGGCGCTGCCGGAAGGCGCCGAACGCTACGGCGAGGTCGACCCCTATCTGGTGATGGGCCCGGACGGCAAGCCGATGCCGGTCGCACAAACCAGCGCCGCCGCGCCGCTGGAGGTGGATACGCACATCGAAGTCGGCGGCAAGCCGCTGCGAGTGCGCACCGGCCATGATCTGCTGCGCGAGTCGGCGATGTCCCGCAGCCTGGAAGAATATGCCGCCGACTGCGGCGTGCCGGTCGAAATCATCACCGGGCTGGCGGACGAGTTCTCCAGCCACGGCCGGCGCGCCTGCGCCGTGGCGCACGGCGGCATGATGTCCGGCGCGGGCTTCTACAACGCCTACTCGGTGGTCACCCTGAACGCGCTGATCGGCAGCCTCAACTGGAAGGGCGGCTTCGCCATGAACGGCGGCGGCTTCCCGCACGTGGCGGCCGGGCCGCGCTACGACCTGCTCAACTTCCCCGGCAAGATCCAGCCGCGCGGCACGCCGCTGGGGCGCAACTTCCCCTACGAGCGCACCGCCGAATTCGCCCGCAAGCGCGAGGCCGGCCAGCCCTACCCGGCGCGCGACCAATGGTTTCCCGGCGCGCCCGGCCTGGGCACGGAATTCTTCGCCAGCACCTTCGGCGGCTATCCGTACAGCCTGAAGGCGCTGATCCTGTGGATGGCCAACCCGGTGTACGGCATTCCCGGCCTGCGCGAACGCTTCGGCGCGGATCTGGCCGACCCGCAGAAGCTGCCGCTGGTCATTTCCATCGACCCGCTGATCAACGAAAGCAACGCCTACGCCGATTACATCGTGCCCGATTCGCTGATGTACGAAAGCTGGGGCTGGACCGGTGCCTGGAACGGCGTGCCCACGCGCACGCTCACCGCGCGCTGGCCGGTCATCGAGCCGCGCGCGGCGCAGACCCCGGACGGCCAGGCCATCGGCATGGAAACCTTCCTCATCGCGCTCGCCAAGGCCATGGACCTGCCCGGTTTCGGCCCCGAGGGCATGGCCGACGCCGCCGGCAACCGCCTGCCGCTGGAGCGCCCGGAGCACTGGTACCTGCGCGCCGGGGCGAACGCCGCGTATGCCGGCGAACCAGTTGCCGACGCCAGCGACGAAGACATCGCGCTGAGCGGCGTGGAGCGCATCCGCCCGTTGCTGGAAGACACACTGAAGCCGGAGGAATGGCGCAAGGTGGCCCTGCTGTACACCCGCGGCGGGCGCTACCAGCCGGCCAGCCAGGCGCAGGATGCCGGCAACCCGGCATGGCAGGCCCAGCGCTTTGGCAAGCCTTTGTGGATCTGGAACGAGCACATCGGCGGGGCGAAGAACGCGCTCACCGGCAAACGCTACGCCGGCTGCGCCACCTGGCAGGAGCCGGCATTCGCTGACGGCACGCCGATGCGCGCCATCCACACCCAGGCGGATTGGCCGCTGCTGGCGATGAGTTTCAAGTCAGCCTTGCAGAACTCCTACAGCATTGCCACGCCGATCACCGGACTGCATCCGGAAAACCCGCTGATCGTGCATCCGGACGATGCCGCGAAGCTCGGTCTGAAGACCGGCGACACCGCCTGGCTCGCCACCCCGGGCGGCCGCGCGCGCTGCACGGTGCTGGTGCACCACGGCGTGATGCGCGGCGTGGTGGCGGTGGAGCACGGCTTCGGCCACCGTGAGCTGGGCGCACGCGCCCACCGCATCGGCGACCGGCGCCAGCCGGAACGTCCGGATCTGGCGGCGGGTTTCAACATCAACGACCTGGGGCTGGTGGACCCGACCCGCGAGGGGCGGCCGATCTGGGTGGATACGGTATCCGGTGCCTCGGTGCGCAACGGTTTGCCGGCGCGGCTGGAGCGTGTCTGAGGCGCATGAACGGATAGGGTGGGCGCCCTACCCTCACCCGTCCAATGCGTGCGGATCAGCGCGCAGCATCAGACGGGCGAGTTCGGCAGCGCTGCCCAGCTCGGTCTTTTCCATGACGTGCTGGCGGTGCACATGCACCGTCTTCTCGCTGATGTCGAGTTCGCGCGCCACCAGCTTGTTGGGCCAGCCCAGCGCCACCAGGCGGGCCACCTCACGCTCGCGCGGCGACAGGCGCTCCAGCACCGCCAGCGCCTCCTCGCGGCGCGCCACATCGGCGCGCGCCGCGTCGCCCTTGCGCACGGCGGCCACCACGGCGTCGATCAGCGCCTGATCCTTGAACGGTTTTTCCAGGAAATCGCTGGCACCGTGCTTCATCGCCTGCACCGCCAGCTCCACGTCGCCGTGCCCGGTGATGAACACCACCGGCACCGCGCAGCCCTCGGCGCGCAAACGCTGCTGCAACTCCAGCCCGCTCATCATCGGCATGCGGATGTCGAGCACCAGACAGGCCATGTCGCCGTGCGCGGCATGGCACTGTTCGAGGAACTCCTCCGCCGAGGCATGCGCCCGCGCGCTCCAGCCCACCGATTCGAGCAGGAACACCAGCGAGCGGCGGAACGCGGCGTCGTCATCGACGACATGCACGGTGCGGGAATGGGTTTCAGTCATGGGCGGGAATGCTCAGGGTAAAGACCATGCCGGGGCCGTCCGCGGCCTCGCGCGCCTCCAGCCGGCCGCCGTGGGCTTCGGCGATGGTCTTGCAGATCGACAGGCCGAGCCCCAGGCCATCGGCCTTGGTGCTCAGGAAGGGTTCGAACAGGCGCGCGCGGATCACCGGGTCTAGGCCCGGCCCTTGGTCGCGCACGGCGATGCGCAGTACCCCAGCGGAAATCGACAGGCCCACGCGGATCGAGCAGCGCTCCGGCCCCAGGTCGCGGCAGGCATCGTAGGCGTTCTTGAGCAGGTTGAGCACCACCTGCTGAATCTGCAGGGCATCCATTTCCACCGCCATGCCGGGCGCCAGGCGGTCGTCCAGGGTGACCTCCGGTGCCTGCGCCAGCATGCCGCGGAACAGTGCCACCGCCTCGCTCACCACCGCGCGCGGATCGCGCCGCTCGCGCTGCCCGACACGCTTCTTGGCGAAGGCGCGGATGCGCGCCAGGATGGCCGCCGCGCGCTCGGCCTGCTCGGCGATCTCGCCCGCCGCCTCGCGGCTGGCCGCCTCGCTGAGCCGTCCCGCGTCGGCGCGGCGCAGCACGCTCTGCGCGTAATTGCCGATGGTGGCGAGCGGCTGGTTGAGTTCATGCGCCAGCGTGCCGGACAGCTCGCCGAGCACCGACAGGCGGGTCAGGTGATCCACCTGCTCCTGGTTGGCGCGCATGCGCGCCTCGATGGCCTGGCGCTCTTCCAGCGCGGCGCGCAGTTCCTGCGTGCGCACATGCACGCGGTGCTCCACGCGCACGGTGTAGATCACCCAGACCACGATGCCCATCACCAGCGCCGCCACCCATTGCCAGTAACGCTCGGCCAGTGCCATCAGCGTGGGCGCGCGCAGATAGGCGTACGGGCCGATCTGCAGTTCGCGGAACAGTTCATGCACCGACTGGTAATCCGCAGGCACCGCCCAGGACACGCCCTGCGCCGTGCGCGGCATGGACAGCAGGGCCACCGCCACCTCTCTGGCCAGTTCGGGCGAAGTGTGGCGCAGCGTGGCGAGCGGCCAGTCCGGATACAGGCGCGAGGTGGTCGCGCAGGGAAAACCGGGCTCGTCGCGCGGCGCCAGCACGCGCAGGCGTTCGGCGTACTGCGGCATGGATTCGAGCAGACAGGCGCGCACGATGCCGAAATCCGCTTGCCCGTCGAGCACCGCGTCGAACACCCTGGTCATCGGAAAGCCCACCACCTCCCAGGCGGCGAAGGCATGGTCCGGGTCGATGCCGAGGGCCAGCAGTTCACGCCACAACAGCTGATAGCCGCCGAAAGCATCGCGCGACACCAGCGCCACGCGCTTGCCGCGCAGTTCTTCCAGCCGGGCCGGCACCTCGGCGGTACGCGGCACCACCACCGCCGAACCGATGGCGCGTTCCGGCCGCGCCTCGCCGGAATCCAGCGTGAGCACCCGGCTGGCGCCCAGTTCGGCCTCCAGATCCACGTAGTGGCCGGGATTGGTGATGACGAAATCCAGCTCGCCGCGCGCCGCGCGGCTCCGCATGCCCTCGTGATCCAGCGGCAGCCACTCGAAGCGGTACGCCGGCAGGCCGCGCTGCAACTGCTCGCGCACCGGCTTCCAGGCCTGCAGCGTATCGTCCCCGCTCAGGAAGGCCAGCACGCCGATACGCACCACGGCATCATCGGCGCGCGCCGGCGCCAGCCACGCACCGGCGGCCAGCAGCACACAGAACAGGACGGCCGCGAGCGGTGAACGACGGAAAGCGGGCATGTAAGGGGCGGAAAGCGGAAGAATCGACAACACGACGGGACGATACGGTTGCATGGGGCCGCCCCCCGATTTCACCGCGCCATGCCTGGGCAGGCAATAGGTAAAAGCATCTAGCGGACGATTCGCGGGAAACCACGCTATGTGCGCGCGCACCGTGCGCAGAGCGCTACGGCCGTCATGGGAAGTTCGGTCAACGTCAGTCCCCGGCTTTCCGCCAACAGCCGCAACTCTTCTCGCAATGCGGAATCCTGGACGTCCACCGAGCAACCACACTGCTTGCAGACGATGCGAATGTCACCGGCTTTCGTCCCTTCCTGCCGGAGTCCGTACAGCGCTTTTCCCCCGCCGACCAGGCTGTTGCTCCACCATTCCTGCGACACCAGATCGCGCTCGACAAAATCCTTCAGCGCCCGATACACCGTCCCCAGACTTGTGGATGTTCCGCGTTTCAGCAGGCTGTGGAACACGCCCTCGGCATCAAGGCGCTCAGGCGCGCATGCTTCCAGCGCCTGCAACACGGCAATGCGTGCGACGGTCGGGCGCAGGCCCGCCGCGCGCAGGCGCTGCAGCAAGGCTGTCTTGTCGTCTGCCGCGGTTGCGCTCATCGGTACCCTGTTGGTGTTGTGCGGGACAAAACGGCTCACGCGCCCTGGATGCGTTCCGCCCGCTGAAAGATCAGCACGACGGGCAGCAGCCCCACCGCGACGATCGCCAGCGCCGGCACGGCGGCGTTCTCCCACATCGACTCGGTGGTCAGCTGGAAGACGCGCACCGCCAGCGTGTCCCAGCCAAAACTGCGCGTCATCAGCGTGATCGGCATTTCCTTCATGACATCCACCATGACCATCAGAAAGGCCGTCAGCAGGCCGCCGCGCAGCAGCGGCAGGTACAGCCTGCGCAGCAGCCCCCAGGAGCCAAGCCCGAGCGTGCGCGCGGTTTCCTCCTGGCTACGCGTGATGCGCTGCATGGCACTGTCGCTTGCGTGGTAGGCCACGGCCAGAAAACGCGCCGACAGTGCCAGCAGCATGGTTGCCACGCTGCCCTTGAGGATCTGGAAACCCTCGAAGCCCAGCGGCCGCAGCCAGGCAATGAGCAGGTTATCCAGCCAGGCGATGGGAATGAACACGCCCACTGCGAGCACGACACCGGGCACCGCATAGCCAATGACGGCCAAACGCACCACCCAGGCGGTGATACGGTCGGCATGGCGTCGGCGTACGCCGGCCAGTACCAGCGACAAAGTCGTGGCGATGAAGGCGGTGCCCACGGCAAGCAGCACGGTATTTCTGGCGAAATCCCAATAACGCGGCTCCAGTTCTTCGCGCCAGGTGGACAGCGACCACAACACGAGTTGCACGATGGGAATGGCGAACGAAGCCGCGAACACCAGCGCACAGGCGCCAAAGGCCACCCAGCGGTGCCAGCCGCGCAGGACGATGGGCTGGCAGTGGCTGGAAGCGACCTGGTAGCTGCGGCCGCGCTGCGAGCGTTGTTCAGCCGCAGCCATGACCAGCACCAGCAGCACCAGCAGCGCGGCAAGCTGGGCGGCCGCGCCCAGGTTGTGCAAATCGAACCAGGCCTTGTAGAGCGCGGTGGTGAAGGTGTCGTAGTTGAATACCGCCACGGCGCCGAAGTCGGCCAGGGTTTCCATCCAGGCCAGCGCCAGGCCGCCGACGATCCAGGGCCGCGCCATCGGCACCGATACGCGCCAGAATGCCCGGGGCGCGCTCTCGCCCAGCATGCGTGCGGCCTCCAGCGCGCGACGCCCCTGGGTCACAAAGGCGTTGCGCGTGAGCAGGTAGACGTAAGGATAGAACGCCATGGTCAAGACCAGCACGGTGCCCCACAAGCTGCCCCGGATTTCCGGAAACCAGGCGCTGCTGCCGAACCAGTCGCGCAGCCGGCTCTGCACCGGGCCGGCGAATTCGAACAGGCCCATCTGCACGAAGGCCAGCACGTAGGCCGGGAAGGCCAGCGGCAGCATCAGCGCCCAGGCGAAGAAACGCTGGCCCGGAAACACGCACAGCGCCGTCAGCCAGGCCAGCGGCACGCCCACGCACAACACCCCCAGGCCCACCAGCAGCATGAGCAGCGCGGTGTTGGCCGTCACGCGCGGCAGCACGTGACGGATCAGGTGGTCCCACACCTCGGGCTGGGGCGAGAGCGCCGCTCCGATCACGGCAGCCACCGGAATCAATGTGAGCAGCGCGATCGGCAGGGCCAGCGCCCAACCGGGCAGACCCCGCGCGCGGGAGGGCGCGGGCACGGACAGCGCCAGGCTCAACGGTAGCCCACGCGGTCCAGCAGGCGGATGGCGTCGGGCTGTCTTGCGCCGATTTCAGCCGCATTCAGCGGACTGGGTATGAACTGGATACCCCAGTCCTTGATGATGGCGTCGGGCTCGACCGCCGGGTTGACCGGGCTCTCGAAGGTGCCGTGGGTGTATCCGCTCTGCGCGTCGGCCGAGGACAGCCATTCCAGCAGTTTCTGCGCGCCGGCCGGGTTCTTGGCGTGGCGCGTCACGCCCCCGCCCGAAAGGTTGACGTGGGCGCCGCCCTCATCCTTGCCCTGGTTCGCCCAGAACAGGTGCACCTTGTCCTTGATGCCGGCATCGCGCGAGATCAGGCGGCCGTAGTAATAGGTATTGGCGATCCCCACCTCGCATTGGCCCGCGGCGATGGCCTGCAGCAGGCTGGCATCATTGGTGAACACGTCGGTGGCCAGGTTGTCGACCCAGCCGCGCACGATCTGCTCGGCCTTCGCCTCGCCGTGCTTGACCAGCAGCATCGCCACCAGCGACTGCGTGTAGGTCTGCTTGCCGGTGCGCAGGCACAGTTTACCCTTCCACTTCGGTTCGGCCAGGTCTTCGTAGGTCGACAGCTGCTCGGGCTTGACCTTGGACGGATCAAAGAAGATGGTGCGCTCACGGCGTGACAGGCCCCACCAGTGGTCGCCGGGGTCCCGGAAATTGGCCGGCACGTTGGCATTGAGGGCAGGCGAGTCGATCTTGCGCAGCAGGCCGCGTTCGGCCGCGCTCCACAGGTTGCCCATGTCCACCGTCAGCAGGATGTCGGCCGGCGAGCCGGCCCCCTCGGCGGCCAGGCGCTCGGCGATGGCGCCGCCACGGTCGGTGAGCAGGTTGATCTGGACGCCGGTCTCGGCGGTATAGCGGTCGAACAAGGGCTTGATCAACTGTTCGATGCGCGACGAATAGACGGTCACGGTCTGCTGCCCCTGCGCCTGCACGGGCGGGGCAGCCAGGCCGCCAAGGGTAAGAACGGCTGCAACGGCAAAAATGAGGGTAACCAGGCGACTCATTGCAATGACTCCTGCTGATGACAACGAAAAGCTTCGGGCGGCGACGGTCAGCTTTCCTGGGCAAATGCGGCCAGGTGGCGGACCTGCGGACGGATGCCGACCCAATCGCCCACCGCGTGTTCAAGGTATGAAGGAAGGTAGGCCAGCACCAGATCGCCCGAAGACAGTTGCAGCGTGCAAAGGAACCAGGCCCCCTGAAACGATTTGCGCACGAGCCTTGCCCTCACCGGCGAGGTCTCGTCGTACACAATGTCGTGAGCCCGCAGCAAGACCTGGCACTGGCCGGCGCCCTGGAACTCCGCCAATGGGCTCCCGGAGGCGGCGCGCAGCAGCCCCAATGGCGTCCGCATCGCCGCGCCCTCGTCCCGTGGCTCGAAGCGTGCGGGGATGAACACACCATCGCCGATGAAGCGGGCCACGAAACGTGTCGCCGGCCGGTGATAAACCGTATGCACATCAGCCCACTGATGCAGGCGGCCCCGGTTCATGACGCCCACCACGTCACCGATGGCGAACGCTTCCATCTGGTCATGCGTGACGAACAGTACCGTGACGCCGGCGGCCTTGAAGATGGTTCGCATCTCATGGGCCAGGCGTTCGCGCAGCTCCGCATCGAGGTTGGAAAAGGGCTCGTCGAGCAACAGCAGGCGTGGACGGGGAGCGAGGGCACGCGCCAACGCAACGCGCTGCTGCTGGCCGCCGGACAACTCGTGCGGATAGCGCGCCTGCAAGCCGTCCAGTCCGACCCGCGCCAATACCTCGGCAACGCGCGCATTCCGCTCGGCAACGGGCATATCATGGATGCCGAAGGCCACGTTCCCGCTGACGTCCAGATGTGGAAACAAGGCATAGTCCTGGAACACCATGCCGATACGCCGCTGCGCCACCGGTTTGTGCTTCTGCCGGCTGCTGATGGTTTCGCCCTGCAGGGCGATGCGCCCGGCGCTGGCCTCCTCCAGACCCGCGACGGTACGCAGCAATGTCGTCTTGCCGCATCCCGAAGGGCCGACCAGCACGCCGATCTCACCCGCGTTCAAGCCCAGCGATACATCATCCACGGCAGGAACGGCCTGGCCCCGATAGGAAACCTTCAACTGCTCGACGGCAAGAAACATGTATTCAGCACCATTCAAAATGGTTCCTCCCCATGGACGGCTGGCGGAGCGGAACCCGGGACGAGGGTAAGCCCTTCCCCGTCGAACTTTCATTGAATGAGAGCGGTAATTAGAATAAGAATGCGAACAAAAACCAGCTGTATTTCAATTGACGTTTTTTTCACGCACGACCCGCTAGCCTGCCGGAAGACACTGGCTTGCGCTCGATGCGCCAGGCCATGAGGTTCAGATGCCCAGCAACAAGCAGCAGATTCCCTACACCGTCCTGATCGTCGAAGATGAGCACGCTATCGCGGAAAATTTGTTTCTTGCGCTGGAGAGCGAAGGATTCATTCCCGACATCGCACGGGATGCCAGATCCGCGCTGGAACAGTTGGGGCACGAATCGTTCGACCTGGTTCTTCTTGATATCGGCCTGCCAGGCATGGATGGCTATCACGTGCTCAAACAAATGCGCGAAGCGCTGCAATTATCAACGCCCGTGCTGCTGCTGACGGCTCGCACCGCATTGGAAGACAAGCAGATGGGTTTCTCCGGCGGTGCGGATGACTACCTCACCAAGCCTTTCGCGCTTGAAGAGGTGCTCATGCGCGCCAAGGCATTGATCCGCCGTTCCAAGCAGCTTTCCGACACCGCCTTCGTTCTCAAGCATGGGCCATTGCGTTATGTGGTCGCGGATCAGCTCGTCACCGTCAACGGATGCGAGGTCAAGCTTTCGCGCAAGAGTCTCATGATTCTGGAACTGCTCATGAGATATGCCGGCAGAGTCGTTCCGCGGAAAAAACTCGAGGATTACCTGTGGCAAGGCGAACCGCCTTCTTCCGAAGCCTTGCGCAGCCAGTTCCACCTGCTGCGCAAGGCGCTGCATACACATGGATACGATGGTATCGAGACGGTGCACAGCATCGGCTGGCGGCTGGTTGATTCACACGACCCACAGGCATGACGAAAAAAACATCCATTGCATGGCGCATCCGGCTCGTGCTGACCGGGCTCATCAGCCTGGCCGTATGCGTGGCGGCATTGCTGACCTACTGTGTCTATCAGTACATGGAAAACCGGATGATCAGGGACTTGATCCAGACAGAATCAAGCCGCCTGGTCAAGCGCGTTTCACGTTTTGGCGGCAACTGGGAGCGTCCCTTCGAGCGGGACATGGGGCCTTCGATGTTCGCCTGGGGGGAATCGAGAAACGTTCAGGCCGAGAGCCTGCCGGACGAACTGCGCGGCCTGCCCGTGGGCCTGCACGATCTGGACCGGGGCGAAAGCACCTGGCACGTGGCGGTCGCGGACGCGATGGATGGCCGGCTCTACGTGGTGTACGACACCGTCGTCGTGGAACGGCAGCTCAGGGATTTCTCCCTCGCCCTGCTGGGCATCGTCGCGGGATGCTCGCTGCTGGCCGTGCTCATCAGCAGTACCGTCGCGCGCTGGCTGATTACCCCGCTGAACCTGCTGACCGAACGGCTGACCAGATGGGTACCCAGTTCCGGCATGGCCGAAATCCGCCACGTCAATGAAGTGGACCGGCTGATGGAGGTCTTCAACCGCGTGCAGGCCCAGGTCGATGCGTCGATCGCCGACCAGCGCGAATTCTCCGCCAACCTGCATCACGAGATCCGCACCCCGCTGACGGTCATCCGCAGCGATGCCGAACTGATGATCCGCAACAAGATGACGGACCCGGATGTCCTGCGCCCCAAGCTGGAGCGCATCATCAAGGCCGTCCATGAAATCAGCCAGTCCCTGGAAGGCACGTTCAGCCTCGCGTACGCCCGTTTCGAGGACAAGGCGCCCTTCAACATGCACGCATGCGTCGAGGACATCTTCCAGAACCTGCACCTCGAAGCCGACAAGGCCGGCCTGCTGTTCGTGAATGAAGTGCGCCCCGATCACGAAGAAACGCTCAACCACCATGCGCTGATGATCGTGATGCGCAACATCATCCGTAACGCTGTGCTGCATGCCGCGCCGGCGACGCTGGTGATCGAGTCCATTCCCCACGGCCTGCGCTTCACCGACTCCGGGCCGGGCATCGAGCCGTCGGAGCTTCCCAATATCTTCGAACGTTATTTCAGCAACCGCCGCTCGGACCAGGCCCGCGATGAGGGCGGCGCGCCGGCGTCTTCCTCCAGAGCCAACCAGACGGGACTGGGACTGGCCATCGCAAAGCGGGTCTGCATCATCCAGTCCTGGAATCTGGACGTTGCATCCCCGGCAAACGCGGGGAAAGGCACCAGCTTTACCTTGTGCTTCGATCAGGGCGCGATTGCCCGGGCACAGTAATCCATGAACCTATTGCCACCGCTCTCCGCCATCCCGCGCGACGTCGCCGCCGCCGCCGACTATCCGCCTCATGCCCGCGTCCGCCTCGACGACAATGCCTGGGCCTACATCTCCAGCGGCGCCGCCGATGAACTCACCTGGCAGGACAACGCCGCCGCGTTCGACCGCCTGCGCCTCCAGAGCCGGGTGCTGGCCGACGTGCGCGGCGGCCACACCCGCCTGGAACTGTTCGGCCAGACCTTCGCCCACCCCATCCTGCTCGCGCCGGTGGCCTACCAGAAACTCGCCCATCCGGATGGCGAACTGGCCACGGCCCAGGCCGCCGACGCGCTCGATGCCGGCATGGTGGTCAGCACGCTGGCCAGTTGCCGGATCGAGCACATCGCCCGCCAGACCCGGGCGCCGCTGTGGTTCCAGCTCTACCCGCAGCCCGACCGCGCCTTCACGATGGATCTGGTGCGGCGCGCCGAGGCGGCCGGCTATCAGGCCCTGGTCGTCACCGTGGACGCCCCCATCGCCGGCGTGCGCAACCGCGAACAGCGTGCCGGCTTCCACCTGCCGGCCGGCATCGGGGCCGTCAACCTGCAGGGCATGCCGGCCACACCATCGGCGCCGCTCGCTCCCGGCGAAAGTGCGGTGTTCGACCGTCTGATGACCCACGCGCCGACCTGGAACGACATCGAGGCACTGCGTTCGGCCACCCGCCTGCCGCTGATCCTGAAAGGCATCCTCAGCGTGCAGGACGCCCGCCGCGCCCTGGAAGCCGGCGCCGACGGCATCGTCGTGTCCAACCACGGGGGGCGCACGCTCGACACCCTGGCATCGGCGATCGACGCCCTGCCCCCCATCGCCGACGCCGTCGGCGATCGCCTGGTGGTGCTGATGGATGGCGGCATCCGCCGGGGCACCGACGTGCTCAAGGCACTGGCCCTCGGCGCCCGCGCGGTGATGATCGGCCGCGCCTGGCTGTACGGCCTGGCCGCCGCCGGTCCTCTGGGGGTCGCCCACGTGATCCGCCTGCTGCGCGACGAACTGGAAATCGCCATGGCGCTGACCGGCTGCCGTACCCTGGCCGACATCTCGCGCGATTTGCTGGCCCCGGCGCCCCGCCGGGACTGAAGCAGATTCAGGCCGGAACAACCGCGACGTTCGCGGCGAACACGTAACCCTCCCCATACACTGTCTGGATCAGTGCCGGCGCCGCGGGATCGACCTCCAGTTTCTTGCGCAGACGGCTGATCAAGGTATCGATGCTCCGGTCGAACACGCCGATACCGATACCGCGTCCGGTCAGATCGAGCAGGCGGTTTCGGCTCAAAACCACATTGGGGTGTTCAACCAGCACACTCAAGATACGAAGTTCGCCCGTACTGAGCGCCATGATCTCCCCCTCTTTGTTGCACAGCTTTCGACGCCGCATGTCGAGCTTCCATCCTTCGAACACGTAGCAGACTCTCGCCGAGGATTCACCGGTTTCGCGCGTCCGGGGGAGCTGTTCGGCCGTCGATGTCCCCACGGCAGCCATGCGTGTGCGCCGCAATACGATCTTGATACGGGCAACGAGTTCACGCGGGCTGAAAGGTTTGACCACGTAATCGTCCGCGCCGATTTCCAGCCCGACGATCCGGTCGTCCTGCTCACTCATCGCCGTCAGCAGAATCACCGGAATCCGATGGCATTCGGACACATAGCGGCACAACGACAGACCATCTTCCCCAGGAAGCATGACGTCGAGCACGATCAGATCAAAGCGTGTGCTGCCGAGCAGACTGCGCATTTCCACGCCGTCCGCCGCACTCGTTACCGCGAATCCGTAGTTGTGCAGATATTCCGTCAGCGATTCGCGTATATCCGGATGGTCATCGACGATAAGAATCTTGCCTGAATGTGTCATTTGTATCTTTCAAAAGAAAATTTCATTCTTGATTACGGCACATCAAAACACATTAAAACAATACAAAACATGCGCCGGCAAATTAGAGACAAGATCAATGAGTACGATTCTTATTCCCGCCAGACGGGAATTTTAATTCCTTGATTCCGGCAAAGGAAGCTTTCTCTGCACTCCGGAATCCGGATTTTTCTTTTATTGCCATGGAAGGATTTCCGAGATGATTGTCTCCAAGCGTCGCCACCGAGCTTTCCCCGTTACGCCAATCGCGCTGGCGCTCACGTGCGCCGGCACGAATACCGCGCTCGCCCAGGGCGCAGCGACAACCCTTCCACCGGTCGAAGTCACCGCGCCGGCCCCGCGCCCTTATGTCGAAGAATTCGGCTCTTCGCCGAAATTCACCGCGCCGCTGCTGGAAACCCCGAAATCGGTCACCATCATCACCGAGGAACTGATGCGCGAACGCGGCGCCACCTCGCTGACCGAAGTGCTGCGCACCACGCCCGGCGTCACCCTGGGCGCCGGCGAAGGCGGCACACCGCTGGGCGACCGACCCTTCATCCGTGGCTTCGAGGCCGGCACCGACATCCAGATCGACGGCCTGCGCGACCTCGGCCGCGCCTCCCACGAAGCCTTCAACGTCGAAAGCATCGAAATCGTCAAGGGACCGGGCTCTGCCTATTCCGGCACCGGCTCGACCGGCGGCAGCATCAATCTGGCCAGCAAGACGGCGCGCAAGGAAGACTTCACCGCCGGCAGCGTCACCCTGGGCACCGACAAGCTCCGGCGCACGACGGTGGACGTCAACCGCTATTTCGCCGAGCCGGACATCGCCGTCCGCCTGAACGCGATGAAACACGATGCCGACGTCGCCGGCCGCGACGTGGCCGAGGTCAGCCGCTGGGGCATCGCGCCCACCGTCACCTGGGGTCTGTCCGGCCCGACCCGCGTGACGGCGAGCTATTACCACCTGAAGACCGACGACATTCCCGATCAGGGCCACCCGGTGTCGCTGATTACCATGAAGCCGGCCAAGGTCAAGCGCGAAAACTTCTACAGCCATGCCGACCGCGATTTCCGCAAGACCACCGCCGACATCGCCACCCTCGGCGTCGAACATGATTTCAGCGACGCGGTGACGCTGCGCAACACCCTGCGCTACGCGGAAACCATGCAGGACTACATCATGGGCCGGCCGGTCTTCCGCAATGTGGCGCAGGAGCAGAGTGGCATGGTCGGCAACGACTTCCGCAGCCGCTACGTGGAAAACCGCTCATTCATCAACCAGACCGACCTGTTCGGCAGCTTCGAGCTGGGCGGATTCAAGCACAGCTTCGCCGCCGGCCTGGAAATCAGCCGGGAAACCATCACCAACCGGAACAAATACACTGGCAACAACACCAACGGCAGTCTGCACAACCCGGACCCCTACGCCGGCGGCTGGACGGTCGGGCGCGGCAACGGCCGGGTCTCCAGCAGGTTCCGCACCGATGTCCTCGCGGCCTACCTCTTCGACACCATCGCGCTGAACCCGCAGTGGGATGTGAACCTCGGCCTGCGCTACGACGACTACGACGTGGAAAACCGCGTTGCCAGCGGCGCCCGGTCTTCCAGCCAGATGTGGAACTACCAGGCGGGAGTCGTCTATAAGCCGGTGTCCTACGGCAGCATCTATCTGACCTACGCCACCTCCTCCAACCCCTCTGGCGAAAATACCCAGTCCGGCGGGGCCGACGGCGCCGGCGCCGGCAACCTGAACGGCAACAAGAGCGATCTCGACCCGGAGAAGAACCGCAGCTGGGAACTGGGCACGAAATGGGATCTGCTCGACCGCCGGCTGTCGCTGACCGCCGCCGTCTTCCGCATCGAGAAAACCAACGCCCGCGTCACCGACCCGGTCAGCGGCGATGTCGTCCTCGCCGGCGACCAGCGGGTGAACGGCTTCGAGATCGGCGCCACCGGCCAGATCACCGACGCCTGGTCGATCTGGGCCGGCTACACCTATCTCGACGCCAAGGTGGTCAAGGCCGGCGGCAGCGGAGCCAACGACGGCAATCGGTCGAAGTTCGTCGCGCCGAACAGCTTCACCCTGTGGACCACCTACGCCCTCAACGACCGCTGGACGGTCGGCGGCGGGGCCAACTACATGGACAAGCGTTACATGAACGACGCCAACACCATCAGCGTGGATTCTTACTGGCGCTACGACGCGATGCTCGGCTACAAGGTCAGCAAGAACATCGACCTGCGCCTGAACGTCCTCAACGTGACCGATGAGACCATCTACGATGCGTCCCATGTCGGTCTGTTCGCCAACGTCGCCCCCGGCCGCTCGGCCGAACTGACCGCGAACTTCCGGTTCTGACCCATCCGCTTCCGGGGGCATGCCCCCGGGAACATCTGGCTGGCGGGACGCAATCCGGTTCCTCCAGCCAGCCTTTCTGGAATCGACACCGATGATGCTCCATATTCCCGGGCTACTGACCCCGGAAGAACTGGCCGAATGCCGCGCCCTGCTCGCCGCCGCGCAATGGGAGGACGGTCTGACCACCGCCGGCGGCCAGGCCGCCCTGGTCAAGCGCAACCGCCAGTTGGCGGAAAACACCCCGACGATCGCGCGCCTACGCGAAATCGTCACGGAGGCATTGCTGCGCAATCCGCTGTTTTTCTCCGCCGCACTGCCCAAGTGTATTCTGCCGCCCTTCTTCAACCGCTACGAGGACGGGGGGCATTACGGCAATCACATCGACAATGCCATCCGCTATGCGCACGGTAGCCGCATGCCGGTGCGCACCGACGTATCCACCACTGTTCTCTTTTCCGACCCGGACGAGTACGAGGGCGGCGATCTGGTCATCGAGGATACCTACGGCACCCACGAAGCCAAACTTCCAGCGGGTGACGCCATCGTCTACGCATCGACCAGCCTGCACCGGGTGGAACCCGTCACCAAGGGTGCTCGCCTCGCGTCCTTCCTATGGACGCAAAGCATGGTGCGCGACGACTGGAAGCGCCACATGCTCTTCGAGCTCGACATGAACATCCAGAAGCTGCGCGCCCAAGTCGGTGAAACCGCCGAAACCGTCGCGCTGGTGGGGCACTACCACAAGCTGCTGCAACTCTGGGCCGAAACCTGAGCCGCGCTCACCGGGAAACTCGCGCACGGGGGTTGTGCGCGGTCCGAAGTTCACGCTCGGCCTGCCGTGCCCTGGATTCGAGCGGCTGCACGAGCGTCACCAGATCGGCCGCCCGTCGTTCCGCCTCGTCCAGCCGATGCTTCCAGGCTTGTCGTCTTGCCCCCTGTTCCTGTGTTCTGAGTCATCGGCCCGGCAATCGGGTGCCTTCGCGCCGCCCGCTCAGGCCTCCAGCGCCTTGATGTGGGTGATGACCTCGGCGATGGCCTGCTGCGCGCTGCCGTACAGCATGCGGCAGTTGTCCTTGTAGAACAGCGCGTTCTCGATGCCGGAATAACCCGCTCCCTTGCCGCGCTTCACGACGATGACGTTGTGCGCCTGATCCACGTTCAGAATCGGCATGCCGTAGATCGGGCTGGTCTTGTCGGTGCGCGCCACCGGATTGACCACGTCGTTGGCCCCGATCACCAGCGCCACGTCCGCCTGCGGGAACTCGGCGTTGATCTCCTCCAGATCGAAGATCTTGTCGTAGGGCACCCCGGCCTCGGCCAGCAGCACGTTCATGTGTCCCGGCATGCGCCCGGCCACCGGATGGATGGCGAAGGCCACCTCCACCCCGCCTTCTTCCAGCAACTGCGCCATCTCCCAGACCTTGTGCTGGGCCCCGGCCACCGCCATGCCGTAGCCGGGCACGATCACGACCTTGGAGGCATAGCGCATCACCGAGGCCGCATCCAGCGCGGAGAATTCCTTCATGCTGCCTTCGATCGCCTCTCCGCCGCCGGACGCCGCGCCGCTGATCGGAGTGAACAGCACGTTGGAGATCGGCCGGTTCATCGCCTTCGCCATCAACTGGGTGAGCAGCGTGCCCGAGGCGCCCACCACGATGCCCGCGACGATCAGCGCCGGGTTGCCCAGCACGTAGCCTTCGAAACCCACGGCCAGGCCGGTGAAGGCGTTCAGCAGCGAAATCACCACCGGCATGTCGGCCCCGCCGATGGGGCTGGTGAGGATGGCGCCGAGCAGTAGCGCGAGGATGAAGAAGGCGACGATGAGTTCGCCCTTCACCTCCCCCGCGGCCACGATCGTGCCGCCCAGTACCAGCGCGGCGAGCGCCAGCACGATGTTCACCACGTTCTGTGCCGGCAGCCGCCAGGCTTTCTTCATGATGCCCTGCAGCTTGGCAAAGGCGATGCACGAGCCGGAAAACGCCACCGAGCCGATCAGCGCGCCCAGCACCGCCAGCGTGGTGACCACGGTGCCATGCACCTCGCCACGGGCGAACTCCAGCGCCGCGATGGCCGCCGCTGCACCGCCGCCCATGCCGTTGTAGATCGCCACCATCTGCGGCATGTCGGTCATCCTGACCACGCGGCCGCTCCACCAGGCCAGCGCCCCGCCCAGCACGATGGCGAGGATCATCAGGTCGAAGTTCTGCATGCCCGGGGTGGCAAAGGTGACCAGGGTGGCAACAATCATCGCCAGCCCGGCCCAGACGATGCCCTTGCGCGCCGTCACCGGCGAACTCATGGCCTTCAGGCCGAGAATGAACACCACCGCGACGGCGAAATAGGAGGCGTCGATAAACCATTGGGCAGTCATTGCGCGCCCTCCTTGGCCGCGGCCTTGGCGCCGCCGGGTTTGAACATCGCCAGCATGCGTTCGGTAACCACATAGCCGCCGGCCGCGTTGGCCGCGCCGAGGAACACCGCGACGAAGCCGATCGCCAGTTGCAGCGGGCTCTCCGGGTCGGCATGGCCGAGCACCACCATGGCGCCCACCAGCACCACGCCGTGGACGAAGTTGGAACCGCTCATCAGCGGCGTGTGCAGGATCACCGGCACGCGGGAGATCACCTCGTACCCGGTGAACGCGGCCAGCATGAAGATGTAGAGTGCGCTAAAGCCTTCCATGTGCGTCTCTCCGGTCAGAGTCCAAGAACCTGCCTCACCCCGGCGTGGCGCAGTTCGCCCGCGTGGGTGAGACAGCAGCCGGCCATCACTTCGTCCTCCCAGTCCAACGCCAGCGCGCCGTCCTGGATGAAGGGCGAGATGAAGTTGAACAGGTTCCTGGCGTACATCTCCGAGGCATGCACCGGCATGCGGCTGGCGATGTGGGTGGGGCCGATGACCAGCACGTCGTTGATCCACATCTTCTCGCCGGGCACCGTGCCTTCCACGTTGCCGCCGCTCTCGGCGGCCATGTCCACGACCACCGCGCCCGGTTTCATGCGCGCGATCATGTCGGCGGTGACGATGCGCGGCGCTTTCTTGCCCGGAATCGCGGCGGTGGTGATCAGCGCGTCGCACTGGGCCACCGCCTTCGCCAGACGCTCCGCCTGCTGCGCCTTTTCCTCGTCGGTGAGTTCACGCGCGTAGCCGCCGCTGCCGGCCGCCGACACACCGGTGTCCACGAAGCGGGCGCCGAGGGATTCGACCTGCTCCCTGGTTTCCGGGCGCACGTCGTAGGCTTCCACCATGGCACCGATGCGCCGCGCGGTGGCGATGGCCTGCAGGCCCGCCACCCCGGCGCCGATCACCAGCACCTTGGCCGGGCGGATGGTGCCCGCGGCGTAGGTGAGCATGGGGAAGAACTTGGGGCTGTGGTCGGCGGCGATCAGCGCGCATTCGTAGCCGGCCACCGCGGCCTGGCTGGAGAGCGCGTCCATCGATTGCGAGCGGGTGATGCGCGGCAGCAGTTCCAGGGCAAAGGCGGTGATCCGCTTCTCCTGCAGCAGCTTCACCCGCTCCGCGTCGGCCCAGGGCTGCAGCATGCCCAGCAGCACGCTGCCCGGCTTCAGCGCGGCGAGGTACTCGGGCGCGGGCGGCTGCACGCACAGCAGCACGTCGGCCTCGGCGTACAGCGCCGCCGCGTCGGCGGCGAATGCCACGCCGGCGAAGGCATCGTCGCGGAAATGCGCCGGCAGGCCGGCGCCGGGCTGCATCAGCACCTGTGCGCCGAGGTCCTGGTATTTCCTGACCACCTCCGGCACCACCGGCAAACGGCGTTCGCCGGGGACGGTTTCGGCGGGTATACCAATCTTGATAGGCATGTTTGACAACGGATCGCTCCTGGAGAATGGGAACAGGCCGCGCAGAGCGCGCCGCTCAACCGATGCGCTCGACGATCAGGGCGATCCCCTGCCCTCCACCGATGCACATGGTCATCAACCCGAAGCGTCCGTCAATCCGCTCCAGTTCGGCAAGCATCTTGATGACGAGGATCGAGCCGGTCGCGCCGACCGGGTGCCCCAGCGCCACCGCCCCGCCGTTCGGATTCACTTTCGCCGGGTCGAATCCCAGGGCCCGGCTCACGGCGGTGGCCTGCGACGCGAACGCTTCGTTGGATTCGATGATAGCCGGTGTTGGCGGACAGGGCCTCCTGCAGTGCCGGCGTCATCAGTTGGAACAGTTTGCGCGGCTGCTCGAAGCAGTTGCTGTCGTCCTGGTGGCAGGACCAGTGCCTGGCTTCGCCGGTCAGGCGCAGCGGCGGCTCCTCGAACTGGGCTTGCGCCTGCCACGGGCCGAAGCTGTTGGGCTCGTCGGAGCACCTGCGCGCAAACGCATGACGAAACGCCAGCACTTGGACGATCAACTGAAGATTCAGCGCACATGTTATTTCCATAAATACTGGCTATGACCGACCTCGCGACACCACCGCTCCTGTCTGAACGCTTTTCTCTGGAACATCCGACATCAGGATGAAACGAAGGGTCTGACGAAGCGATTTCCGAAGATCATGTTCGTCGGCATGGCCCCCCTTCACAGCACGCGAGAGAAAGCCGGACACCAAAGCGCTGAGAAGCTCCAACCGGGATTCGATTGCGTTGCCACTCAAGTACGGGGCTCTCGATTCATCGATACGTTTCAATATCTTGAGCATGCTCTCCCGCGTCCGTTGATCGAAGTCCCGCACAATACGGGCCAAGCGAGTATTGCGTGTGGCTTCGGACAGTATCTCCAGTCTGAGCCTCGCGTTTTCGAGACGCGAGAACTGGATGGATACCTCCACCACGTGGGAAAGCAGTCCTTCAAGCATGTCGGCGCGATCAAGGATACTGGCATGAACTTCCAGGATTTCCGTCAAAATTCCACGAGGAGCAGCCTCATGCAGGTGATGTCGATCATTTCGACCAAGGGCGGCGTGGGCAAGACGACCATTGCCGCCAATCTTGGCGGTTTCATGGCCGACGCCGACCTGCGCGTGCTGCTGCTGGATCTGGACGTGCAGCCCACGCTGTCGTCCTACTACGACCTGGCCAGCCGCGCACCCGGCGGCCACTCCAGCTATATCAGTGGTATGGCTCCACCAAGCACCAGGGATATCCAGCCGCTGCGCGGCGTATTGGCATAATCTGCCAGTCCTGCTATGTTTGGATCGTTTCGTTACGGGAGCCGCCCGCCATGCCGACGCGCAACGTGGTGCTCAGCGAGCATCAACACGATTTTGTCGAAGCCCTGGTACTGTCGGGGCGCTACCAGAACGCCAGTGAAGTGCTGCGCGAAGGCCTGCGCCTGATCGAGCAGCGCGAACGGCTCGAAGCGGCCAGGCTCAAGGCGCTGCAGGAGGCCGCCGACAAGGGCTGGGCCGACGTCACCGCCGGTCGCTATGTGGACGTCGACGATGACCGGCTCGAAGACTTCATCGGGCAACTGGGGCAGCAGGCCGCCGTTCAAGGACGTACCGCAGGCTGATGGCCCGCTATCGCCTCTCCGCCGCAGCCCAGGCCGACCTCATCGACATCCTGGCCTGGACGCACGCACATTTCGGCGAAGCGGCGCGCAAACGCTATGAGGTGCTGGTCATCGCCGCGCTGCGCGACATCGCCGCCCAGCCGGATCGGGTCGGCAGCATCGAACGGCCGGAACTCGGCGCCGGGATCCGCTCCTGGCACCTGCGCCTGAGCCGGGAACGCGCCCGCACGGAAACCGGCATCGTGCGCCGTCCCAGACACTTCCTGATCTACCGCGCAGAAAACGGCTTGGTCGTCATCGGCCGGGTCCTGCACGACGCCATGGAACTGGCGCGCCATCTGGACCCCGAGGCGTCCTGGGAATAGCCCGGCGCACATTTCCACCGCCGGGCAATGCGATACCACCGGTGTCATGGATGTCCCTGGCGCTTGGTGGAGCTATACCACTGGTATAGCTGGAGCGGCTGGCCTTCCGCCGTCCGGCAAACCGGCTGGCACATGATGCGTTTTGTTGACTGACCGCCTTCCGCCCCCCGCGGAAGCTGGCGACTCGTTTCACTACCGCGAGCCGCCTTCCATGGCCACCGAACCCCTGCAGCTCAATCTCGGATCGCTGCGCAGCGCGATGTCGCTGACGCTGCACACCCACCACGCTTCGCGCATCTGGCACGGCCGCGCGCCCGCCGAAGGCAAACCGGGCATCGTCGGCCTGAACGGCTTCATCGCCGTCATGAACAAGATGAAGCGTGGCGCCGAGCAGGACGATCCCTACTCGGACTTGCGGTGCTCAAGCCACAGGAGATACACCGCATTGAAGGTGTTGACTGATGCCAGGCGCACGGCCTGGCGCTTCCGCTTGCGATGAACCCGGGGATTGATGCCCTTGGCCAGCAAGGCGCGCGCTTCATCGCGCAGGCCACGAGCCTCCCGAAGGCTGACTTCCGGGTAGGTGCCGAGTGAGATACGCTTTTGCTTGCCGGCCCAGCAGTAGCGAAAGTGCCAGCACCTGCCGCCCTTGGGCGAAACGTGGAGGGAAAGGCCGTCGATGTCGCCGAGGGTGTAGGCCTTGCCGGTGGTCCTGGCCTGCCGGACGGCCAGATCTGAGAGTGCCATGCTTGAGCTCCTGAACATGAGTCAGGGCTGGATGCTCGTCACGCTCCTCTCGCTCCGCCAGCAGGAATCCGGGTCCGTCGTCCCCCGCAAACATGGACTAAGAAATGGACTAAAAAGTCGTGGCTGCGGGTGGATTCCGGTGGCCTTCGCCGGAATGAAAAATGGGGCTTTCGCCCCATTTTCCAACGACATGCAGACTTCAGTGGACGTCTGCAGATCAAATTCTGGAGCGGGAAACGAGTCTCGAACTCGCGACCTCAACCTTGGCAAGGTTGCGCTCTACCAACTGAGCTATTCCCGCGTGGTGTCGCCTTGCGCGACAGGGGGCGAACTATACCGTGCTTCCGGGCACCATGCAACACCCCCGAGAACGGCATGCAGCCGTGCTCTGAAGAGCCCCCGGCCTCCCGCCCGGCACGTGCCGGAAACGCTCAGATCGGGATGTCGAAGCCTTCCCCGGTGGCGAAGAAATGCCCGCCGGCGCTGTAATGCACGGTACGCAGTTGATCGTCGTGGAAGCGCCAGCGGCCGTTGTCGAACACGCGGGGATCGGCCCACGCGGCAACCACCTCGGCGACGAACAGATCATGCTTGCGGTGGTTGTCCGGCTCCGGCAGCACGCGGCACTCCAGCCAGCCCAGGCAACCTTCGATCAGCGGCGCGCCGACCTGCGAAGCGGGCGCGTGGCCGAGCCCCAGCGCGGCCAGCTTGTCGCCCTCCCGCCCGCTGCGCGAACCGGCTTCCAGCGCTTCGCGCGCGATGTGGCGCGCGGGGATGTTGAGCACGAATTCCCCGCTGGCCTCGACCAGTTCGCGGGTCAACGTGTTGCGGTCGATGACCACCGCGACCTTGGGCGGATCGAAATCCACCGGCATTGCCCACGATGCGGCCATGACGTTCTTGCGGCCACCGGCCGCGCTGCTCACCAGCGTGAGCGGGCCATGATTGAGCAAAAGGTAGGACTTCGGCAGTGCGACGGGCGTGCGGAAACTCATGGGCGAATGATGGACCATGCAATGGAACGGGCTGGCAGGATACGCCAGCCCCCCACCGCGCGCGAGTCCGCGCACGCCGCTACAATCGGTGGCAGTCCTTTCCGCCCGATCGCCATGCACCCTGCCCTGACCTGCTTCACCGGCGCGGCCACACCCGCCGAATTCGACCGCCCCCGCCCCGAACGCCTGGAGCGCGGCAATCCGCTGCGCACCACCTGGAACCATTTCGAGCGCGACGGCATGTCGGCCGGCACCTGGTCGTGCGAGCCGGGCGCGTGGCGCATCGCCTTCGTCGAAGGCACCGACGAGTTCTTCCATGTGCTCGCCGGGCGCCTCCGCATCACCGACGCGGCCGGCGAGGCGCGTGAATTCGGTCCCGGCGAGGCCTGCGTGATTCCGTCCGGCTTCCAGGGCCTGTTCGAGGTGCTGGAGCCGGTAACCAAGCACTACGTGTTCGTCCGCCGCCCCGGCGGCGGCACCTGACCCGGAGGATCGACGATGGCCGTCCGAACCATCCTGCGCATGGGCGATCCGCGCCTGCTGCGCCACGCCGAGCCGGTGGGCGAATTCGACACGCCGGCACTGCACGAACTGGTCGCCGACCTGTTCGACACCATGCGCGACGCGGGCGGCGTGGGCCTTGCCGCGCCGCAGATCGGCGTGAATCTGCAGGTGGTGATCTTCGGCTTCGAGCGCAGCGCGCGCTACCCGGACGCACCGCCGGTACCCACCACGGTGCTGCTCAACCCGAGCATCGTCGTGCTCGACGAGGAAACCGAGGAGGACTGGGAAGGCTGCCTGTCGGTGCCCGGCCTGCGCGGCGTGGTACCGCGCCACCGGCGCATCCACTACAGCGGTTTCGATCCGCTCGGCCAGCCCATCGAGCGCGAGGCCGACGGTTTCCACGCCCGCGTGGTGCAGCACGAATGCGATCATCTGTTCGGCACGCTCTACCCCATGCGGGTGCGCGATTTCAGCCGTTTCGGCTTCACCGACGTGCTGTTTCCCGACCTGGACGCCAACGCAGACGACTAGGACGCTCCATCCCCGAGCACGCCGAACACCGCCGCCGCGACCGCCAGATAGCGCCCCAGCTTGGCCAGCGTGACGATGGCCACGAAGCTGGGCAGCGGCTCGCGCATCAGCCCGGCCACCACGGTGAGCGGATCGCCGATCACCGGCACCCAGCTCAGCAGCAGCGACCAGCGCCCGAACCTGCGGTAGCGCGCCTGCGCGGCGGCCAGCTGCGCCTCGCTCACCGGAAACCAGCGCCGCCCGCGCCAGTGCTCGAGGTAGCGTCCGAGCAGCCAATTCACCACCGAGCCCAGCACGTTGCCGAAGGTGGCCACCGCCAGCAAGGCCCAGGCCGGCTGCTCGCCGAGCGCGAGCAGGCCGGCGAGCACGCTTTCCGACTGCAAGGGCAGCAGCGTGGCCGCACCGAATGCAGACAGCCACAGGCCGCCATAGGCCAGCATGTCCGGGGGATGCACGCCGCGCCCTCAGCGCCGCGCGGCGGCCGGGGCGCCCGCCGTCACCACCCGCGCAGCGCGAACTTGCGGATCTCCTCCAGGAACAGCGTGCTGGAGGCCACCACGGCGGCCACCACCCAGTCCCGCGCGGAAAGATCCACGGTGTCGAACACCGCCTGCGCCGGCGTCCAATGCACCACCACGGCCTGCAGCACCACCACGCCCAGCAGCGCCAGCCACAGCTTGCCGTTGCTGAAGAACTGCGCGTTGAAGGCGCTGCCGTGCTCGTTGCGCGCGTTGAAGATGTTGAAGAACTGGAACAGCACGAAGGTGGTGAACGCCAGCGTGGTGGCATGGGCCACGTCCCCGCCGCCCAGCGCCCAGGCATACACGCTCAGCGTGCCCACGGCCATGGTCAGGCCGTACAGGCCGATGCGCCACATGCGTTCCATGGAGAGGATGGCCGCGTCCTGCGCGCGCGGCGGCTGCGTCATGATGCCGGGGCGCGCCGGCTCCACGCCCAGGGTCATCGCCGGCGGGCCGTCCATGATGATGTTCACCCAGAGGATCTGCACGGCGGTGAACGGCGTGGCGAAGCCGAACAGCGGCGCGCCCAGCACGGTGAGGATGGCGCCGATGTTGGTGGACAGCTGGAAGCGCACGAATTTGACGATGTTCTCGTAGATCGTGCGCCCTTCGCGCACCGCGCGCACGATGGAGGCGAAGTTGTCGTCGGTGAGCACCAGCGTGGCGGCTTCCTTGGTGACCTCGGTGCCGGTGATGCCCATCGCCACGCCGATGTCGGCGCTCTTCAGCGCGGGCGCGTCATTGACCCCGTCGCCGGTCATTGCCACCACGTGCCCGCGCCGCTGCAGGGCCTCGACGATGCGCTGCTTGTGCTTGGGCGCCACGCGCGCGAACACCGCGCAGTTGTCCACCCGTTCGTCGAGCTGTTCGTCACTCAGGCCATCGAGTTCGCGCCCCTCGCACACCTCGCCGGACATGCCCAGCTCGCGGGCGATGGCCGCGGCGGTGAGCGGGTGGTCGCCGGTGATCATTTTCACCCGCACGCCGGCCGCGTGGCATTCCTCGATGGAAGCACGCGCCGAGGCGCGTGGCGGATCGACGATGCCGACCAGGGCGAACACGGTCAGCTCATCCACCCAGCGCATCAGGTCGCCCTGCGGGTCGAAATCGGCCGCCGGCACGCGTCGCGCGGCCAGGGCCAGCACACGCATGCCCTCGGCGGCCAGCGCCTGGTTCTCTTCCAGCAACTGCTGGCGGTCCGCGGATTCCAGCGCGCGCGACTTGCCGTCCTCGCCGAGCACCTTCACCGCGCGGCCGACCAGCACGTCCGGTGCGCCCTTGATCCACACCACCACTTCGTTGCCGCTGCGGTGGAAGGTCGCCATGAATTTGTAGGCGGAATCGAACGGAATCTCCGCGCAGCGCGGCATGCGTTCGGCCTCGCGGGCACGCTCCACGCCGCCCTTGGCCGCCAGCGCCAGCAAGGCGCCTTCGGTCGGGTCGCCGATCAATTGCCCGTCGCGCAGGCGCGCGTCCTCGCACAGCGCGGCGGGCAGCAGCGCCAGGCGCAGGGCCTCTGCCTCGCCTTCCTCCGCAGCGATGCACCCCTCGACGTCGTAGCCCTCGCCCTCCACCGCGTGCCGGCGGCCGAAGCAGAACAGCGCACGCGCGGTCATGCGGTTGAGGGTCAGCGTGCCGGTTTTGTCCGAGCAGATCACCGAGGTGCAGCCCAGCGTCTCCACCGCCGCCAGCCGCTTCACGATGACGTTGCGGCGCGCCATGCGGTGCATGCCCAGCGCCAGGGTCACCGTCACCACGGCCGGCAGGCCTTCCGGGATGGCGGCCACGGCCAAGGCGATGGCGGTCATCGCGGTGGTCATCAGATCGTCACCGCGCAGCAGACCGGCAAAGAACATCAGCACCACCACCACGCCGGCGATCATCGCCAGCCGGCGGCCCAGCACATCCAGCTGGACTTGCAGCGGCGTGGCCGATTCCGCCGTCTCGGCGAGCAGCCCGGCCAGCCGGCCCATTTCGGTATGCATGCCGGTGCCCACCACCACCGCCTCGATGCGCCCGCGCGTCACCACGGTGTTCATGAACACCATGCCGGCACGCTCGGCCAGCGCCGCCTCGGCCGCCACCGCCGCCACGCTCTTGGCCACCGGCTGCGATTCGCCCGTCAGGGCCGCCTCGGCGACCTCCACGCCGTGTGCCTGCACGATGCGCGCGTCGGCCGGCACGCGGTCGCCGGCCTCCAGCAGCAGGATGTCGCCCGGCACCAGGTCTTCCGCCGGCAGCACCTGCACGTGCCCGTCGCGGCGCAGGCGCGCGCTGGGGGCGAGCATGTCCTTGAGCGCCGCCAGCGCGTTCTCCGCGCGGTGCTCCTGGAAGAAGCCCAGCGTGGCGTTGATCAGCACCACCACGAGGATGACGATCGCATCCTTCAGTTCGCCGATCGCCCCCGCCAGCGCCGCCGCGCCCAGCAGGATCAGGATCAGCACGCCGCGGAACTGGTCCAGGAATTTCAGCCACGCGGGGCGCGGTGCACGCTCGTCCAACCGGTTCGACCCGTAGGCCGCCAGCCGGCCGGCCGCGTCGGCCATCTTCAGGCCGAACGCCGGATCCACCTGGCACGCCGCCGCCACCTGGTCGGCGGGATAGGCGTGCCAAGGAACATCCTGCTGTTTTCCGGAACTCATGCCGCCCGCTCCCGAGATCTCACCCTGCCGGACGGCATCAGCCGCCGTGCCGGTTGCGCGACGCGCTGACCCACAGGCTGGCGACGACCGAGATGGTCAGGATGATGGCCACCACGCCCAGCGAGACGCCCACCGGCACCTTGACCCATTCGACCACCAGCATCTTGGTGCCGATGAACACCAGGATGGCCGCCAGGCCGTACTTGAGCAGTTCGAAGCGGTCGCCCAGGTCGGCGAGCAGGAAGTACATCGCGCGCAGGCCGAGGATGGCGAACAGGTTGGAGGTCAGCACGATGAACGGATCGGTGGTGATCGCGAAGATCGCCGGAATGCTGTCCACCGCGAAGATCACGTCGGAGATTTCCACCAGCACCAGGGCCAGGAACAGCGGGGTCATCATGCGCACGCCGTTGCGCATCACGAAGAAGCGCTCGCCCTCCAACCGCTCGGTGACCGGATAGTGCTTGCGGATCCAGCGGATGAAGGGGTTCTTTTCCAGATCCGGATCGTGCTCGGCAAACCACACCATCTTGATGCCGGTGAGGATCAGGAACACTCCGAAGAGATAGAGGATCCAGTGGAATTCGGTGATCAGCCAGCTGCCCGCGAGGATCATGATGGTACGCAGCACGATGGCGCCGACGATGCCGTACAGCAGCACGCGGCGCTGCAGTTCCAGCGGCACCGAGAAGAAACCGAAGACCATCATCCAGACGAACACGTTGTCGACCGCCAGCGATTTCTCCACCAGATAGCCGGTGAGGAACAGCAGCGACATCTCGTTGGCCACCGCGCGCCCGGCACTGGCATCCAGGTACCACCACAGGCCCAGGCAGAACAGCAGGGCCACGCTCACCCAGGCCACCGACCAGGCGGCAGCCTCCTTCAGCGACACGCGGTGCTGCTTGCCCCCCTTGAAGATGAAGAGATCGATGGCCAGCATGGCCAGCACGATGGCGGCGAACACCAGCCACATCCACCAGGTTCCGATCGAATGCACGAGAAACTCCGCTAAAAAACAAAAATGGCCTGTTCCGGAAGGACACAGGCCATGCGAGGGATCACTGAACGAATCACTGAACGAACGCGTACCTTGCCCTGCGGCAAGGTCTCGCTTGCAACCGGATCGCCGGATTGCCCGCGGCACCGGGAGGCGGTGGGTTGACCGGCCTGCCGTGATGACGATGCCGCAGCTTCAGAAGCTACTCCCCTTGATGGCGTGCAGTGTAGGCAAGCGCGTTTCAAAGTCAACAACCCCGCAGATCGGCGAAAACTGCCGGAACGACCTCCCGGGCAGCCTCATTCCATTCAAGCCTCCTATCAGAAAATGAAAAACACTTAAATTTACATTTTGACATCATATGCAAATTTTCTGATTCCAAACGAATCGACATTCATCGCCCCCACCGGCCCCGCCGGCCCCGCCTTCATGTACGAGAGGAGAAACGATATGCGCCGTGCAGTCCATCCCAATGCTTTCCGCCTGCTCCGCCTTCGCCACATCCCGGCGGCGATCTGGCTCGCCTGCATGGCACTGGGTAGCGCTGCAGTCCAGGCGCAAGGCAGCATCGAGGATATCGGCACGCCGAACGGCAAGGGTGAATCATCCGCCTACGGCGTTTCCGCCGACGGCTCGGTGGTCGTAGGCTACGCTCATGCAACCGGCGATACGGCCTACCGCGCCTTCCGCTGGACGAACGGTGTAATGACCGATCTCGGCACCCTCGGCGGCACCTTCTCGGAAGCCTCCGGCGTCTCCGCCAACGGTGCGGTGGTCGTGGGCTACGCCGGTACAACCGGCGATACGGCATACCGCGCCTTCCGCTGGACGAACGGCACCATGACCGACCTTGGCACCCTGGGCGGCGCCTACTCGGACGCATCTGGCGTCTCCGCCGACGGCTCGGTGGTCGTGGGCCAGTCCTGGCTTGCCGGGGATATGGCTTTCCACGCCTTCCGCTGGGAAAACGGCGTGATGGCCGGCCTCGGCACCCTGGGCGGCGACGATTCCAGGGCCTATGCGGTGTCCGCCGACGGTGCGGTGGTCGTGGGCGAGTCCGCGATTGCCGGGGTTATGGCCTGGCACGCCTTCCGCTGGGAAAACGGCGTGATGGCCGACCTCGGCACCCTGGGCGGAACCGACTCGGTCGCCTTCGCCACTTCCGCCGACGGTTCGGTGGTGGTGGGCGAGGCCGCGATTTCCGGCGATATGGCCTGGCACGCCTTCCGCTGGGAAAACGGCGCGATGACCGACCTCGGCACCCTGGGCGGAACCGACTCGGTCGCCTTCGCCGCGTCCGCCGACGGTTCGGTGGTCGTGGGCCGCGCCGCGATCACCGGCGATACGGACGAGCGTGCCTTCCGCTGGACGCAGGCCGACGGCATGCAGAGCGTCGAGGACTGGCTGCGCGCCGCCGGCGTCGCGGTGGCCGGCGACATCACCTACGGAGCCTACGCGACCAACAGCGACGGCAGCGTGGTGGTCGGCGGCCTGACGAACGACCAGGCCTTCATCGCCCGCGTCGGCAGCGCCGGCAGCGGCCTGGTCAGCCTCGCCGACGTGCAGGCCAGCCTGGCCGGCACCGCCAGCGGCGGCGCCATGGCGCTGTCCACCGCCGGCACCTTGCTCCACGGTGCGCACAGCCGGCCGCTGGCCCGCCGCGTGGGGGCGGGACAGACGACCTTCTGGCTGGCCGGAGACTGGGGCAAGGATGACCATGGCTCGCGCTCCGGCGATCTCGGGCTGGCCGAAGCCGGCTTCGGCCGCAATTTCGGCCTGGCGCAGGTGCAGGTTTCGCTCGGCCGCACCTGGGCGAAGCAGGATCAGGCACTGAACGGCCGCGCCAAGGTGGACGGCACGTACCTGCTGGCCGAAGCACTGATTCCCGTTAGCGGAAAGCTGTGGACCACGGTGGGCGCCTACCTGCACCGCAGCGAAGCCGACCTCAAGCGCGCCTATCTCAACGCCGGTACGGTGGATGCCTCCAAGGGCCGGCCGGATGTAGACACCTGGGGCCTGCGCGCCCGGCTGGACTGGGACGGTGCCTACCAGGTCGCCGGCAGCAGCCTTTCTCCGTATGTCGATCTGAGCTACAGCCGGGCCAGGCTGGAGGCCTATACCGAAACCGGCGGCGGTTTCCCGGCGCACTTCGACCGCCGCAAGGAAAAAGCCACGGAACTGCGCCTGGGCGCGCACGCGGCCAAGCCCCTGGACAACGGGGTGGACCTCATCGGCACGCTGGAAGCCGCACATCGCTTCGAAAAGAAGGGCGCGCGCACTTCTGGCCAGATGGTCGGCCTGTTCGGCTTCTCCCTCGACGGCGAGAAGAACCGGCAGAACTGGCTGCGCGCCGGAATCGGCCTGGAAGGCCGGCTGGCCGGGGGGCGGGCCTCGCTGACGCTGAACGCCACCAGCCGCGGCGAGACGCCGAGCTACTGGCTGGCTGGCGGTTGGCAGAAAACGTTCTGACCCGGCAGGCTCGTAGCAACGGCGGCAAGCAGTTGCCGCCGTCACACCGCCGCACGGCAGCTCTCCCGGGGCCTCGAGCGGCTCGATATGGCCGCCCCTGGCAGGGATGACAAGGGCGCTGGAATGCGGCATGATGGCCGGCATCCCAACGGACGAAGGATATCGCGGGACCCGATTCTGTCCCGCCCTATGAGTCTTTTCACACCCATCGAGGCCGCCACGCCGGCCCCTTCCGCCGCCGAAGACGACGGCGAAGCCGACACCCCCGGGCGAAGTCGCCCGCCGGTGCTCCATGCCGCGCCCCGCGGCTGTTCCGTTTTTCAGACTCCGGCGCGCATCCCGCCGCGCCACCGTCGCGTTTCCCCTTACTTGTTCCACTCTGCAGATGCCCGCCGGCAGGCCGCCGCACGTCTGTCCAAACGGGCCTTTACACCATGGAAATCCTGATACTCGTCATTCTGATCCTGCTCAACGGCCTCTTCGCCATGTCCGAGATCGCCCTGGTCACCGCGCGCCGTGCACGGCTCGCCCGGCAGGCCGAGGAAGGCGACAGCGCGGCGGCCGTCGCGGTCAAGCTGGGTGAAGACCCCACCCGCTTCCTGTCCACCATCCAGATCGGCATCACCTCGATCGGCATCCTCAGCGGGATCTTCGGTGAGGCGGCCCTGGCCGGCCCGCTGGCCGAATGGCTGCAAACCCTGGGCGCCGCCCAGCGGCCGAGCGAAATCGGCGCCACCGTGCTGGTCGTGGTGGTGATCACCTACGTGTCCATCGTGATCGGCGAACTGGTGCCCAAGCGCCTGGGGCAGATCAATCCGGAGGGCATCGCCCGCCTGGTGGCCCGCCCGATGAACATGCTGGCGGTGGCCTCGCGGCCCTTCGTGCATCTGCTGTCCGTGTCCACTTCCGTGCTGCTGCGCCTGCTCGGCCAGCGCGAGACCCAGGCGCCGAGCGTGACCGAGGAAGAAATCCGCGCCCTGCTCGCCGAAGGCTCGGAGGCCGGCATCATCGAGAAGAGCGAGCACGAGATGGTGCGCAACGTGTTCCGCCTGGACGAACGCCAGATCGCCTCGCTGATGGTGCCGCGCTCCGACATCGTGTGGCTGGACGTCAACCGCCCGCTGGAGGAAAACCTCACCCTGGTGGCGGAAACCGACCATTCGCGCTTCCCGGTGTGCCGTGGCGGCCCGGACGACATCCTCGGGGTGATCGGCGCCAAGCAACTGTTCAACCAGACCGTGCGCGGCATGGCGATGAACCTGGAGCAGGATCTGCAGCCGCCGGTGTATGTGCCCGAATCGCTCACCGGCATGGAACTGCTCGACCAGTTCCGCGCCTCGGGCACGCACATGGTGTTCGTCATCGACGAATACGGCGAGATCCAGGGCATCGTCACCCTGCACGACCTGATCGAATCGGTCACCGGCGAGTTCGTGCCGAGCGACACCGAGGAAGGCTGGGCGGTGCAGCGCGAGGACGGCTCCTGGCTGCTCGACGGCCTGATCCCCATCGTCGAGATGAAGGACCGCCTGGGCCTGCATACCGTGCCGGAAGAGGAAAAGGGGCGCTACCACACGCTTTCGGGCATGATGATGTGGCTGCTCGGCCGCCTGCCGGGCACCGGCGACGTGGCCACCTGGGAAGGCTGGCGTCTGGAGGTGGTCGATCTGGACGGCAAGCGCATCGACAAGGTGCTGGCAAGCCGCCTGCCGGAACCCGAGGGCGATACCCCCATCCAAGGCGAAGCGGCCGCACCGGGCGACAACTGAGCCCCACCCCGGTGCCGTCCGTTCCTGTCCGTGCGGAGCCATCGATGAAACGCATGCCGCCGCTTTCCCGCCACGCGCCCCGCTCCGGAGCGCGCCGCCGGCCATGATCGACGAAGTCGCCGAACGGCTGGTGCGCCGACTCATCCTCGCCTTCCTGCTCGGCGGCCTGCTGCTGCTGAGCTATTCCGTACTGCATCTGTTCATCGTGCCGGTGGCCTGGGCGGTCATCGTCGCCTACGCCACCTGGCCGCTGTACCAGCGCCTGCGCGACCGCGTGGTGCATCACCGCACCGCCAGCGCACTGCTGATGACCCTGCTGCTCACCGCCGCATTCGTGCTGCCGGCGCTGTGGATCGCCGTGCTGCTGCGCGGCGAACTGGGCGCGGCGATCAGCGCGCTGGTCGCGCAGATCCGCCAGGGGCCGCCCACCCTGCCCGATTTCATACGCGGCCTGCCCTGGCTGGGCGACTACCTGCAGGCCTTGATCGACAACGTGATGCGCGACCCGGAATCCATCCGCCAGCAGATGACCGGCTGGGTCAGCAAGGGCGCCGACGCGCTGATGGCCCTGGTCGGCGACGTCGGCCGCAACGCGGCCAAGCTGGGCTTCGCGCTGATCACCGTGTTCTTCCTGTTCCGCGACGGCGAAAACGTACTGCGCCAGGTACGCCGCGTGCTCTACCATTTCCTCGGCGCGCGCATCGACGGCTATCTGGCTGCGGTCGGCAGCATGACCAAGGCGGTGGTGTGGGGGCTGGTGGCCACCGCGCTGGCGCAGGGCTTCGTCGCCGGGCTGGGCTACTGGTGGGCCGGCGTGCAGGCGCCGGTGCTGCTCGGCGCGATCACCGCGCTGATCGCGCTGATTCCGTTCGGCACACCGTTCGCCTGGGGTTCGGTGGCCGTCTGGCTGCTGGTGCGCGGCGACATGGTGGAAGGCATCGGACTGCTCGCCTGGGGCGTGCTGGTGGTCAGCTGGGTGGACAATCTGGTGCGTCCGCTGGTGATCAGCAACGCCACACGCATTCCCTTCCTGCTGGTGATGTTCGGCGTGCTGGGCGGGCTGGCGGCCTTCGGCCTGGTCGGGCTGTTCCTCGGCCCGGTGATCCTCGCCGTGCTGATGGCAGTGTGGCGGGAATGGATCGAGGACGCCCACCTGACGCCCCTGCCGCAGAAGACCTCGGCACCCGCTCCGGCGGATGCCCCGCCGCCCGACGGGCCCGCGCCGTAAAGCGCGGCGGGCTCAGGCCGCCAGCGAAGCCGCCGGCGCGCGGCGCCCCGGCGGCGAGACGTCGGCGATCGCATAACCCTGCGCATACACCCCGGCGTCGGTACCCAACTCGTCGAGCTGGCGATATTCGCCGACCCGGGTGAACACCACGGCGGTGCCGTGCGCGGCGGCCAGCGCCAGCAGTTCGGCGCGTTCCTCGGCACTGCGCAGGTTGCGGGGGTCGATCTTGACGAAGTTCGGCCGCAGTTGCGCGAACACCGTGCGCGCATCGGCCAATGAACCGAGGTTGGCCGCCACGCGGAAGCCGTTGATGCGGTAATTGGCGTGCACGAAGGACAGCAGGCGCGGATCGCGGCAGGTCACCTCGGGCGTCTCGATGACCACGTTGGCGGCCTTCAGGCGCAGCACGTCGAGCACGCGGCGGAACGCCGCGCCGTGGTCCTCGCTGACCGCCGCGAGCAGGCGGCCATGCACGTTGAGGAACAGCAGTTCGTCCTCGTCGGTGCGCGGATCGTTGAGCGCGTGCAGGGTGCGGCACAGACGGTCCAGGCCCACCAGGGTAACGTCGTCGGCCACCAGCGAGAACAGATTCCACGGCGACAGCGCCGCCTCGCCGCCGGCATGGCAGCGCACGAAGGCCTCGCGGCCCACCTGCCGGCCGCTGCCGACTTCGATGATGGGCTGATAGACGCTGGACAGCTCGGCGCCCAGGAAGCGCCCGACCACCACGCCCGAATCCAGACGGCGCAGGGATTGCCCCGGCTGCCAGTCCAGCGGCAACCAGTCGAAGCGTTCGCCTCTCTTGTCCTTGTTCGTCTCCATCGCCCACCTCATGCCGGATGCTTCGCTGCTTGATCGAAGCGGCAGTCTAGCCAGCACGCGCCGGGCACCCAACCAAGAAGAACTGCGAAGCATATCGGCGCCCTGCGAACGCGCTCCACCCGGACGCGCTGCGCACAGCCGGACCCGGATAAGCAAAGCAGAAAATCTTCGTTCGCGGCGACGCACGGGCTGACGATACTCTGCCGCAACGGACACCCAAGGAGCTAGAGATGCTGAGCACCCTGATCGTGCCGGGGCTCAACGGCAGCGGCCCCACGCACTGGCAAAGCTGGTTCGAACAGCTGCTGCCCGAGGCGCGCCGTGTGGTCCAGGACGACTGGAGCACCGCCGATCTGCCGCGCTGGCGCGAGCGCGTGCAGGCGAGCATCGACGCCTCCGTCGGCCGCGTGGTGCTGGTGGCGCACAGCTTCGGCTGTCTGGCCAGCGTGGCCGCCGCCGCCCGCCAGCCCGACCGCATCGCCGCCGCGCTGCTGGTGGCGCCCGCCGATCCGCGCAAGTTCGGCGTCAGCCAGTTGCTGCCGGCCGGCCATCTGGGCTTTCCCAGCATCGTCGTGGCCAGCGCCAACGACCCCTGGGTATCGCTGGCCACCGCCCGCCATTGGGCGGGACGCTGGGCCAGCCGCTTCATCAACGTCGGCGACCAGGGCCACATCAACGTGGACGCCGGTTTCGGCCCGTGGCCGGAAGGCTTCGAACTGTACGAATCGCTGGTCGCCTCGGTACTGCGCCCGACCGCGCTGCCGCCCCGCGCCCGCCGCGCGCCACGCAACGGCATCGGCACGCAGACAGACAGCGCCGTGGCGGCCAGCCTGAACGGCTTCGCACCGCTGTACTGAGTTTCATGCGCAGTCCGCTGCTGTCCGCCGATACCCTGCTCACCCAGGTCCGCCATCTCGCCACGCAGGAACTCGTTCCCCACGCCGCCGACATCGACCGGCACGCGCGCTACCCGGCCGAGGTGCTGCGCACCCTGGCCAGCGTGGGCGCCTGGCGCACGCCGCTGGCACGCGCGCTGGGCGGCGCCGGGCTGGGGCATACCATTCCCATCGCCGTCGGCGACGCGCTCGGTGCGGCCTGCGGTACCACCGCCCTGCTCTACTGGCTGCGCCACGCCTGCATCGCGCTGCTCGCCGAAGCGCCGCGTGCCACGCCGCGCGAGGCCTGGCTGGCCAGCGTGCTCGACGGCACCCTGGCCGCCGGCTGCGCCCCCGCCGATCTGCTGCGCCTGCCGGGCGACGAAGCGGAATCCGGCCTGCGGGCCCGCCCCGTGCAGGAGGCCTACCGCATCGACGGCCGGCTGCGCGGCGTGCTGCAGGCCGCGCCCGGTCATCTGCTGATCGCCACCGCCGGCATGGCCGGCAACGACGGCGCCCCGCTGTGCTTCGCCGTGCGCGGCGATGCCGCGGGCCTGGAAATCCATCCGGCCGAATCCCCCACGGTGCTGGCCGGCGCCCTGCCCGCGGAGGTCGTGTTCAAGGACGTGCGGATCGGCCCGGCAGGCGTGCTGGCCGCGCCGGAAGACGGGGACGATCTGGCCGGACGCCTGCGCGTGCCCCTGCTGCTCGCCCAGCTCGGTTTCATCTTCGGCGTCACCGAGGGCTGCCTGCGTCTGATGCGCGCATCGCCGGACACCGACGAACTGGGGTCCTACCAGCTCGACCACGAGGAAATCCTCGCCGTCGCGCTGTCCTCCTCGCGCGCCAAGGCCCGCCGGCTGGCCGCGCAGGCCGACAACGGGCGGGCGGCGTTCAGCGACGTGCTGCGCCTGCGCGCGCACGCCGCGCAACTGGTCCTGCGCGCCGCCAACGCCGCCGTGCTGCACGCCGGCCCCGCCGGCCTGACCGCCGGGCATGGGGCCTGGCTGCGCCTGCGCGAGGCCGCCTACATCGGCACCGCCGCTCCCTCCATCGCCCAGCTGCGCCGCGAGCTTTCCGGCTTCGACCGGCGCATGAAGCAGGTCGGCACCTAATCACTGCAAGACGAGCTTCCCCTTGAGCACCACGCCCCCAGCCCTGCCGGCGGACAACCGCCTGATCGATCTCGCCAGCGCCGTCCAGCGCTACACCTTCGACGGCATGCAGTACGCCGCCGGCGCCGCCCTGCCGGTGGGCGCCGACGCCATCGCCTTCGGCCGCGAACTGCTGCGCCAGGGTCGCCGCAACCTGCACGCGCTGTTCCACTGCAACTCCCAGCAGAGCAACCTGCTGGCCGGCGCGGGCGCGCTGGACAAGCTGGAATGCGGCTTTTCCGGGCTGGAAGGCTTCGGCTTCGCCAACGGCCTGCGGCGCGCCGTGGAAAGCGGCCAGCTGCTGCTGGAAGACTATTCCAACCTCGCCATGCCGCTGCGCTTCCTCGGCGGCGCGCTGAACTGGCCGTTCGTGCCGACCACCACCTGCATCGGCTCGGACATCCAGCATTTCAGCGCCTACGCGCCGGACGAGGTGCCCGCGCGCGGCAAGATCCCGCCGGTGCGCGACCCCTTCAGCGGCCGCGAGATCGGCGCGCTGTCGCCACTGCGCCCGGACCTAGCGGCCATCCACGTCACCCTGGCCGACCCGCGCGGCAACGGCATCCTGATCGGCAGCGAATGGAGCCGCTTCGAGCTGTCGCGCGCCGCCAGGCGCGTGGTGCTGATCGCCGACCACATCGTCGACACCGACTGCATGCGCCAATATCCCAACCTGGTGCGCATTCCCGACGTGATCGTCGAGGCCGTGGTGTGGTGGCCGTTCTCCGCCTGGCCGGCGGCCTCGCCCGGCGTGCATGACGCCGACGAGACACACATGAAGAGGATGAACGAGGCGCTGGGCAGCGCCGAGGGCACCGCGGCCTACCTGGCCGAATACGTGCACGGCTACGCGGATCTGGACGCCTATCTGGCGCTGATCGGCGAGGACAACCGGCGCGCGCTGGCCGACACCGCCACCGCCTTCCTGCTCGACCCTTACCGCCGCTGGTTCCTGCCGCGCGAGCGCATCGAGGCGCTCGCCGCCGCCAACCTCGCCGGCACGAGCGCACGGAACGCCGCCACGGAGGTGCCGGCATGAGCGCCCCCGCCCGGCCACCCGAAGGGGGCGCTCGCCCTCCCTTGGGGAGGAGGTCGCGCAGCGACAGGAGGGTCGTCCAGTGAGCGCCACACCCGACTACACCCGCCAGGAAATGATGGCGATCGCCGCCGGGCGCGAGATCCGCGACGGCGAACTGGCCATCTTCGGCGTCGGCCTGTCGCTGCTCGCCGGCTACTTCGCCAAGGCCCACCACGCCCCCAACGTGCGCGCCATCACCGAGGGCGGCGTGTACGGCGCCACGCCGATGGGCGGCATGCCCTGGGGCATCGAATGCAACCGCCTGGCGGTCAACGCCACCAGCTTCACCAGCGGGCTGGACGCGCTCGGCTTCCTGGTGGCTTCCGGGCGCTGCGATTTCGGCCTGATCGGCGCCGCCCAGGTGGACCGCCACGGCAACGTGAACACCACCGGCATCTGGGGCGAACGCCCGCAACGCTTCGGCCCGCCGCGCACGCGGCTGACCGGCAGCGGCGGCGCCAACGAGATCGCCTGCGGCGCCAAGCGCACGGTGATCATGGTGAGCCACGAGAAAAAACGCTTCGTCGAGCAGGTGGATTACATCTCCTCGCCCGGCTATCTGGAAGGCGGCGACGCGCGCGAGCGCTACGGCTTCGCCGGCGGCGGGCCGAGCGCCATCGTCACCACCCTGGGCATCCTGCGCCCGCATCCGGAAACGCGCGAATTCTGGCTGGACGGCTGGTTCGAGTTCTCCAGCGCCGAGGAGATCCGCACGGCCACCGGCTGGGCGCTGAAGGTATTCCCGCACGCCGGGCGGATTCCGCCGCCGGACGGGGAAGAACTGGCCGCGCTGCGCCAGGTGGACGAAACCGGCATGCTGCGCCGCAAGGGCTGAGCCCCGGCACCGCACGCGAAGAGACGCGGCACGCATCGCAGTTTTCCTGCGAAACTTCGCGTCAATAATTGGTTCTCCCGCATCCGGCGCATCGCTAAGGTTGATCTCGCGGGCCGCCCGCCAAGCGGCGGCCGCCCCCCGAACAGGAGAACACCATGTCGCTCGCCGCCACCACGCACGCCACCACCGCGTTCCGCCCCGCCTCGCAGAGCGCCGGCACCAGACTCCACCCCACCCTGGAAGGTGCGCGCCAGGCGGCCATCGTTTCCGGCCTGGGCTACGCCGGCAACGTCACCCCGGCAGAAGCCTGGGCGCTGCACCAGCAGGGCGGCGTGCTGCTGATCGACGTGCGCACCGCGGAAGAGCTGCGCGACATCGGCCGCGTGGAAGGTGCGCAGCACCTGCCCTGGGCGATCGGCGTGCGCATGGAGCGCAACCCCTATTTCCTCGACCGCCTGGCCGACCTGATCGCGCGCGACGAACCGGTGCTGCTGTTGTGCCGCAGCGGCAAGCGTTCGGTGGCCGCCGCACGCACGGCCACCGAAGCGGGGTACAGTCTGGTTTTCAACGTGCTGGAAGGTTTCGAGGGCGACCGCACACTCGGGCACGGCAACGGCTGGCAGCAGCGCGGCCTGCCGTGGACGCGGGACTGATCCGTCCGCCGCCGCCACGCACACCGCTCAGGAAGGAACGCACATGTCCAACTGGTTCTCCGACAACGCCGAATCGATCGGCCACACTCCGCTCATCCGCCTCAACCGCATCCTCGATGGCGCCCAGGCCACCGTGCTGGCCAAGATTGAAGGCCGCAACCCGGCCTATTCGGTGAAATGCCGCATCGGCGCGGCGCTGATCTGGGATGCCGAAAAGCGCGGCCTGCTCGGCCCCGGCAAGGAGCTGGTGGAGCCGACCAGCGGCAACACCGGCATCGCACTGGCCTTCGTGGCCGCCGCCAAGGGCATTCCGCTCACCCTCACCATGCCGGAAACCATGAGCCTGGAGCGCCGCAAGCTGCTCACCGCCTACGGTGCCAAGCTGGTGCTCACCGAGGGCGCCAAGGGCATGGGCGGCGCCATCGCCAAGGCGGAAGAGATCGCCGCCGCCGACCCGGGGCGCTACGTGCTGCTGCAGCAGTTCAAGAACCCGGCCAACCCGGCCATCCACGAAACCACCACCGGCCCGGAAATCTGGGACGACACCGACGGCAAGATCGACATCCTGGTGTCCGGCGTGGGCACCGGCGGCACCATCACCGGCGTGTCGCGCTACATCAAGAAGACGCGCAGCAAGGCCATCCAGTCGGTGGCCGTGGAGCCTTCGGCCAGCCCGGTAATCACCCAGAAGCTCGCCGGCGAGCCGCTCAAACCCGCGCCGCACAAGATCCAGGGCATCGGCGCCGGCTTCGTGCCCGAGGTGCTCGATCTCTCCCTGGTCGATGCCGTCGAACAGGTCGGCAACGAGGAGGCCATCGAATACGCCCGCCGGCTCGCCAAGGAAGAAGGCATCCTCTCCGGCATCTCCAGCGGCGCTGCCGTGGCGGTGGCCGCGCGCCTCGCCCGCAAGCCGGAAAACGCCGGCAAGACGCTGGTGGTGATCCTGCCGGATTCGGGCGAACGCTACCTCAGCTCCATCCTGTTCGAAGGGGTGTTCGATGCCGCCAGCGGGCTGCCCACGGCCGCCTGAACGACAGCCCTGCTGCTCACGGAAAAACCGGCCGCTGGCCGGTTTTTTCTTGTCCGCCGCCGACGCGTTGCGCTGCGCGCCGGGGCTGATATGCAATGCCGTTTTTCTTGGTTCGCCGCGCCGTTACACGTTGCTATCGTGCCCTCGTTCCCATCCACCCGTTCCACCACGAGGAATCCGAGATCATGAGCGAGACAACGCCGCGCAAGCACCGCTTCGAAACCCTGCAGGTCCACGCCGGCCAGACCCCGGCACCGGGCACCAACGCCCGCGCGGTGCCGATCTACCAGACCACCTCGTACACCTTCAACGACGCCGACCACGGCGCGCGCCTGTTCGCGCTGAAGGAGTTCGGCAACATCTACACGCGCATCATGAATCCGACCACCGACGTGTTCGAGCAGCGCATCGCCGCGCTCGAAGGCGGCGTGGCGGCGGTGGCCACCAGTTCCGGGCAGGCCGCGCAGTTCCTCGCCATCACCACCATCGCGCAGGCCGGCGACAACATCGTGTCGACCAGCTATGTGTATGGCGGCACCTACAACCAGTTCAAGGTCGCCCTGCCGCGCCTGGGCATCCACGTGAAGTTCGTCGACGGTGACGATCCGGAGGACTTCCGCCGCGCCATCGACGACAAGACCAAGGCCATCTACGTCGAGACCATCGGCAACCCGCGCTTCAACATCCCGGATTTCGAGGCGCTCGCCAGGATCGCCCACGATGCCGGCATTCCGCTGATCGTCGACAACACCTTCGGTGCCGGCGGCTACATCGCCCGCCCCATCGACCACGGCGCGGACATCGTGGTGGAATCGGCCACCAAGTGGATCGGCGGCCACGGCACCTCGATCGGCGGGGTGATCGTCGATTCCGGCAAGTTCAACTGGGGCAACGGCAAGTTCCCGCTGTTCACTGATCCGGCGCCCGGCTACCATGGCCTGAACTTCTGGGAAGTGTTCGGCAGCGGCGGCCCGTTCGGCAACATCGCCTTCGCCATCCGCGTGCGCGTGGAAGGCCTGCGCGACATCGGCCCCAGCCTGTCGCCGTTCAACGCCTTCCAGCTCATCCAGGGCGTGGAAACCCTCTCCCTGCGTGCCCAGCGCCACGTCGATAACGCGCTGGAACTGGCAAAGTGGCTGAAGTCCCATCCGCAGGTCGCCTGGGTGGAGTACAACGGCCTGGAAGACAGCCCCTACCACGCGCTCGCCAGGAAGTACCTGCGCAACGGCTTCGGCGCAGTGCTCAACTTCGGCATCAAGGGTGGCCCCAACGCCGCGCAGCGCTTCATCGACAACGTCGAGCTGGCCAGCCATCTGGCCAACGTGGGCGACGCCAAGACGCTGGTCATCCACCCGGCCTCCACCACCCACCAGCAGCTCAACGAAGCCGAGCAGAAGAGCGCCGGCGTGCGTCCGGATCTGGTGCGCGTGTCGGTGGGCATCGAGCACATCGATGACATCAAGGAAGACTTCGACCACGCGCTGCGCCGCGCCGGGCTGGAAGCCGCTGCATGACCATGACGGGCTTCCAGCTCTCCAGGGAAACCCGGCGGCTGGTCCTCGACCAGCCGTTTTTACTGGAATCCGGCGCCTCCCTGCCCCGTCTGGAAATCGCCTGGCGCGGCTGGGGGCGGCTCGCCCCCGGCGGCGACAACGCCGTGCTGGTGTGCCACGCCCTCACCGGCTCGGCGGATGCCGACGCATGGTGGGCGCCCTTCTTCGGCGCCGGCCGGGTGCTCGACCCGCAGCGCGATTTCATCGTGTGCAGCAACGTGCTGGGCGGTTGCTACGGCAGCAGTGGTCCGGCCTCCATCGCGCCGGACGGCCGGCGCTGGGGCGGACGCTTCCCCACGCTGACCATCCGCGACCAGGTGCGCGCACAGATCGCCCTGGCCGACGCGCTGGGCATCCGCCGCATCCAGTTGGTGCTGGGCGGCTCGATGGGCGGCCTGCAGGCGCTCGAATGGGCGCTGCTCGACCCCGCGCGGGTGCACACAGTGGCCACGCTGGCCGCCAGCGGCCGGCATTCCGCGTGGTGCGCGGTGTGGAGCGAGGCGCAACGCCAGGCACTGGCCGCCGACCCGAAGTACCGCGACGGCCACTACGACCCGGCCGATCCGCCGCGTGCGGGCCTCGCCGCCGCGCGCACCGTGGCCATGGTGAGCTATCGCAGCGCGGCTTCCCTGGGTGAACGCTTCGGCCGCAGCACGGGTGCCGAGGCCTTCGGCGAGCGCGCCCATTCCCCGGACGAACTGGCCGCGCGCGGCTGGCTGCGCCACCACGGCCAGGCGCTGGTGGAGCGCTTCGACGCGCACAGCTACCGCGTGCTCATCGACGCCATGGACACCCACGATCTGGGGCGCGGCCGGGGCGGCTATGAGCAGGCCCTGCGCGCCATCCGCCAACCGGTGCTGGTTGGTTCGATCGCCAGCGACACACTCTACGTGCCGGCCGACCAGCACGAACTGGCCCGCCTGAGTCCGCGCGCGGAGCTGCTCACCATCGATTCCGTCCACGGCCACGACGGTTTTCTGATCGACGCGGCGGATTTCCACGACGCCCTGCTCGACTTCCGCCAGCGCCATGAACGCCACCCCACGGCCTCGCGCGGCGCACAGGCAAGCCCCCCGCCAAGCCCGCGCGAAACGCTGCAGACACGTGCCGCAAGTACCTGAAATCGATCGAAGAAATTCATATTTCCAGACGCCGGATCAGCATCCATACTGGAACAATGGGCCGCGATCGACAGGCGGACGTTCCGCTTGCCGCGCGGCCCATGCCCGCCCACCCTTCCCCCACGGAGACTCCCACCATGGCATCCGGCAATCCTCCCATCGGCGTACTCAGCCGCCAATCGATCGACAGCATCCAGACCATCGGCGGCACCCTGCTCAACGCCACCGAACAAACGCTCGCCCTCAATCTGCGCACCACGCGCAGCCTGTTCGAACACAACCTGGCCACCCTGCGCACGCTCGCCGAGGCGGACACCCCGCAGACCTTCTGGGCACAGGCGCCCAAGCTCGCCCAGCCTGGCATCGAGGAACTGGTAGGCTGGTCGCGCGGCCTGTACGAGATCTCCTCGAACAGCCAGCAGAGCCTGTCCCGCGAGGGCGAGGCCCTGCTCTCCGAAGTGAACAAGTCGCTCGCCAGCCTGCTCGATCAGGCCGAGCGCAACGCCCCCTCCGGCTCCGAGCACGGCATCGCCGCGGTGCGCACCGCGCTCTCGGCCACGCGCAACACGCTGGAGAACATCAGCCAGGCCAGCCGCAAGGTCGCCGAAATCACCGATGCCAACGTTGCCGCAGCCGCCAGCGCGGCGGTGAAGAGCGCATCCGGCGCCTCGCGCAGCGCTGCCCGCAAGGCGGCCTAAGCCTCGCACGACATTCCATCGCGGCCGGGAACGCCTCTTTGGCGTTCCCGGTTTGCGTCGACCGGGCGGCACGCGCCGACACGCCTGGATGCGTCGGCACCCGGGCCAATGCGCGCCATCAGAATTCCTTGTGAATTTTTGTTGGTTCGCCACGAGGCGAGCAGGGTCTATCGTGTGCGACGTACGCCCATCCACGTTTTCCGGCAATCCGCTCCCTTGCTCCCCGACCTGCTCACCGCCACCGAACGCCTCCACGCGGACGCCCGCCCCGCGGGCGGTTTCCTGCGCTTCCGCGACGATGTGCTGAGCCGCGGCGGCGCACTGGTACGCGGGGAGGCCGTGCTGCGCGAGCGTTCCGGCGAATCCGCCGCTCCACCGCGCCCGCACGCCGCCGGTCCGATTCCGGCCGCGATCCGATGAGCGCGCACGCAATCCCGCAGCGAATGGCAAACTCCACCGGCGTCCCGCATCCAGCGCCCGGCACGGCAGCCACCGAACACGCATCCGTCCAGGGCGCCCCATACGCCTCACGGTAAGGAGAACCTCATGGCCCGTTTGATTTTCCCCAATGGCAGCGAAGAACGCGACCGCGCGGCGATCACCGCCGCCGTGGCCGGGCTGGGCGCGCAGCTGCGCCACCTGCCGCCGCCCGGCGGCGCGCAGATCGATGCCCTGCTCGCCCACGACCAGCTCGACGAAGACGGCCAGGCCGCCCTGCTCGCCGCCGTGGACGCGCACGTGGCCGACTGGCTGCCGCCGGGCAGCCACGCCGCGCGCGATCTGGTGGAATTCCACGCCGCGCTGCCGGGGCTGGACGAACTGCGCCGCAAGTTCGCCACCATCCACAGCCATCCGGACGACGAGGTGCGCTACATCCTCAGCGGCACCGGCTACTTCGGCTTCGTCACCGCGGACGGCAGCCAGACCCTGCTGGAAGTGGAATCCGGCGATTACCTGAACGTGCCGCGCGGCGCGGAACACTGGTTCACGCTGGGCAGCGACCCGCGCCTGAAGGCGGTGCGCTACTTCGCCACCCAGCAGGAATGGGTGGCCATCCCCTCCGCCCACCGCATCGATCCGGCCCTGACCCCGGCCTGACCCCGGTCTGACCACCGCCCCGCCCCTGCCTGGTGAACATGAACGCTCCCTACCGCCCCGAAGCCGCCGAAGACCCGGTGCATTGGAACCTGGACCGCATCGTCACCCGCCTGCGGGCCATCCGCGGACGCTGGCGCGAGGGCCAGCAGCGCGACCGCCATCTGGGCGGGCGGGAGTTTCCCTCGCGCGAGGCGCTGCGCGAGGTCGCCCTGAAGCTCAGCGGCGCGCTGTTCCCGATGCGCCTGGGGCCGGCCGACCTGCGCCAGGAGAGCGAGGACTACTACGTCGGCCACACGCTGGACGCGGCACTCTACGCCCTGCTCAACGAGGTGAAGCTGGAACTGCACAACCACGCGCGCCGCGAGGGCGAGGCGGGCAACGATCCAGACCGCCAGGCCGCCTACATCCTGCAGCGCTTCGCCGACGCCCTGCCCGGCGTGCGCGAACAGCTCGACACCGACGTGGAGGCCGCCTTCCGCGGCGATCCGGCGGCACGCACGGTGGATGAGGTGGTGCTGTGCTACCCGGGCCTGCTGGCCATCATCCACCACCGTCTGGCACATACCCTGTACGCCCTGGGCGCCCCGCTGGTGGCGCGCATCATCGCCGAGATCGCCCATTCCGAGACCGGCATCGACATCCATCCCGGCGCGAGCATCGGCAACAGCTTCTTCATCGACCACGGCACCGGCGTGGTGATCGGCGAAACCGCGGTGATCGGCGAGCGCGTGCGCATCTATCAGGCCGTCACGCTGGGCGCCAAGCGCTTCCCGGTGGGCGAGGACGGCGGCCTGGAAAAAGGCCTGCCGCGCCATCCCATCGTCGAGGACGACGTGGTGATCTACGCCGGCGCCACCATCCTGGGCCGCGTCACCATCGGCCGGGGTTCCTCCATCGGCGGCAACGTCTGGCTGACCCGCAGCGTACCGCCCGGCAGCCACGTGACCCAAGCGCATTCCCAGCACGAGGTGCCCAACCCATGAACCTGCTCGGCGAACCCATCCTCTCGGCGGCGGCCCTGAAGACCGCCGCGCCGGCCACGCCGGTGTTCCGCCGCACCGCCCCGGCCGCCCCCCTGGCCGCCGACCCGGATGCCCAGATCGCCCAGTCGGTGGGCATCAACCTGCGCCGCCTGCGCACCCAGCACCAGCTTTCGCTGGACGCGCTGGCGCGCTTGTCCGGCGTCAGCCGCGCCATGCTCGGCCAGGTGGAACTGGGCCGCAGCGTGCCGTCGATCACCGTGCTGTACAAGGTGGCGCGCGCGCTGGAAGTGCCGGTGACCAGCTTCCTCGGCGCCCGCCACGAGCCGGGCAACGTGGTGCTGCGCGCCGCCGAAACCCGCGTGGTGCTCTCCGCGCGCGGCAAGGTGAGCACCCGCGCGCTGTTCCCGGCCGATCCGCCCACGCGCACCGAATTCTTCGAACTGCGCCTGAGCCGCCTGGCCGAAGAGCACCTGCCGGCCAGCCCGCCGGGCACGCGCGCCAATCTGGTGGTGGTGCACGGCTCCGTCGCCGTGGTGGTCGGCGAAGAGGAATACCCGCTGGCCACCGGCGACGCCATCCAGTTCATCGCCGACGAGGCGCACGCCTTCCGCAACCTGGCCGACAGCGACGCGCTGCTCTATCTGGTGAAGACCTACCCGCGCGCGGACGGCTGAACGGCGCGGCGGGCAGCACCTTCCCCTGTTCGGACAATCCGCCTCTGCCTTCCATGTCCGCCATGCGCGGCAAGACTTCCGTTTTTGCAGACTTATTCCCGTCCGTTATGAGGATAGCCATTTTTATTCGTTCTATATCCACACGGATTTCCGGATACTCGGCCTTCGCCCGCGCGCCGCGCGGGTAAACAACAACTTTCGGCCACCCGTTCCACCATTGCCATGACCCAGACCGCCTCCTCCCCGCCGAGCACTCCGATCATCCAGCTCGATTCGGTGCGCAAGACCTTCATCCTTCCGGATGGGGGCCGTTTCGACGCCGTTCAGCCCATCTCGCTGGAAATCGCCCGGGGCGACGTCTTCGGTCTGGTCGGCAAGAGCGGCGCAGGCAAATCCACCCTGCTGCGCCTGATCAACCTGCTGGAGCGCCCGGACGCCGGCCGCGTCACCGTGGCCGGGCGCGAGCTCACCGTGCTGGGTCGCCGCGCACTACGCGAGGCGCGCCAGAACATCGGCATGATCTTCCAGCAGTTCAACCTGCTGCAAAACGCCACGGTGTATGAAAACGTCGCCTTCCCGCTGCGCATCCACGGCCGCCACTCGCGCGCCGAGATCGACGCGCGGGTGCGCGAATGCCTGGAGCTGGTGGGCCTTTCCGACAAGCTGCAGTCCTACCCGGCGCGCCTTTCCGGCGGCCAGAAGCAGCGCGTGGCCATCGCCCGCGCGCTGGCGCCGCACCCCGAGGTGCTGCTGTGCGACGAGCCCACCTCCGCGCTCGACAGCGAAACCACCCGCTCGCTGCTGCAGACCCTGCGCGACATCAACGAGAAGCTGGGGGTGACCATCGTCATCGTCACCCACGAACTGCCGGTGGTCGATCAGCTGTGCGACCACGCCGCCGTGCTGGAGCAGGGCCGCTTCATCGAACAGTTCGCCATCGAGGACATTTCCGCCGAACGCACCAGCGTGCTGGGCCGCGAACTGGCCGATCTGGTACGCGAACGCCGCCGCCGTGCCGAACTGGCCGCCGGCAGCGAATCCTCCTCCGTCATCTCCTTCCCGAAGGCCTCCAATGCATGACTCGCTGATCGAACTGCTGCCCGAACTGTGGGTGGCCATCGGGCAAACCTTCCTGATGCTGGGCATCGGCCTGAGCGCTGCGGTGATCCTCGGCGGCCCGCTGGGCGTGCTGCTGTTCATGCTCAGCCCCGGCCAGTCGCTGGCCAACCGGCCCGCCTATCTGGTGCTGAGCTGGGTGGTGAACACCGTGCGCTCCTTCCCGTTCATCATCCTGATGGTCGCGCTGGTGCCCTTCACCCGCATCGTGGCCGGCACCTCCATCGGCCCGCTGGCCGCGGCCGTGCCGCTGTCGGTGGCCGCCATCCCCTACTTCGCCCGGCTGGTCGAGCAGACCATCCGTGAAGTGCCGCGCGGCGTCATCGAGGCCGCCCACGCCATGGGCGCCTCGGAACTGCAGATCGTCTGGCGCGTGCTGGTGCGCGAGGCGCGCTCCGGCCTGGTGCTGGCGCTCACCGTGCTAGCGGTGAGCTTCCTGTCCTACTCGGCCATCGCCGGGGTGGTGGGCGGCGGCGGCATCGGCGACCTGGCCATCCGCTACGGCTACTACCGCTTCCAGACCGACGTGATGCTGCTCACCGTGGCCCTGCTGATCGTCATCGTGCAGATCATCCAGTTCGGCGGCAACGCCATCGCGCACCGCCTCGACAAGCGCTGAACCCCTCTTCCACCGTCTCAATCGCCATTACCCAAGGAGCAACGTTCCATGCGTTCTTTCCGCCGCAACCTGCTGATCGCCCTGCTGGCCTCCGGCACCGCCCTGCTCTCCCCGCTGGCCGCGCACGCCCAGGCCAAGAAGAGCGAACTGGTCATCGGCACCACCGCCGGTTCCAACATCGAAGTGCTCAGGCGCGGCATCCAGCCCCAGCTCGAACAGAAGGGCTACAAGGTCAAGCTGGTCGAATTCAGCGACTACGTGCAGCCCAACCACGCGCTCGCCCAGGGCTCGCTGGACGCCAACTACTTCCAGCACATCATCTACCTGAAGAACTTCGCCGAGAAGAACAAGCTGGATCTGGTGGACGTGGTGCAAGGCCCCATCGCCCCGCTCGGCCTGTACTCCAAGAAGTTCAAGAGCATCGACGACATCCGCGAAGGCGCGCGCATCGCCGTGCCCAACGACCCGACCAACCTCGCACGCACCTTCGTCTTCCTGGAACAGTACGGCCTGGTCAAGGCCAAGGCGGGCGTCGATCCACTGAAGGTCAGCGAACGCGACATCGCCGAAAACCCGAAGAAGCTGCGCTTCGTCCCGCTGGAAGCCGCCCAGTTGCCGCGCGCGCTGGAGGACACCGACTTCTCCGTGATCAACGGCAACTTCGCCATCTCCTCCGGCCTCAAGCTGACCGAAGCCGTCGCGCTGGAAAAGACCCCGGACTACTACCTGCTGGTCGCCGCCACGCGCACCGCCGACAAGGACCAACCGTGGGTCGCCGACCTGCAGGAAGCCTTCAAGGCGCCGTTCTTCAAGGACGTGCTGGACAAGCACTTCCCCGGCTACGCTCGCCCGGCCACGCTGCAGTAAGCCTCCGGACAGCACCGCAAAGGTGCCAGCGCCAACGCAATGCGGAAGCCCGTCTATACGACGGGCTTCCGCATTTTTCATCTAAAAACAGGCCTTTTCATCTTTGTCGCATTGATCCACACTCAGGTTGGTTACCTCGAATGCCGGGAAGCAGATGCCGTCATATAAATGGAAATGTTCCGAGTGCGAAGCAACGAACCTTCCTCATACAGAGGCATGTCGACACTGCGAAGCTCCCGCGCGCGCCAATGCCATTTCCAGCGAAGAGAGCAATGAATCTCTTGGCATTCTGATCACGCGAATCGGTTTTGCAGTGGCTTTTGGCCCCATCTTTGTATTTTTATTCACGTCAATATTTTCATCAATTCTTGGAGAAAACACAGCCCTTCTTTGGCACTACATTTCAGCGTTTGGATCAATAATATCCATACCATCAGGAATATTTATTTACATAATTGGCATAGCCATCAAAAAAACCTCTCGAAAACCAAAGGACGGCCATCTGGAAAGCCGGCAGTAATGGGGGATCAGATACTTCCGTCATTTCATTTGCAGGAATCACCCACACGGTCAGCGAGCGGCCTTGTCCAGATCGATACGCACCACCCGCTCACGCGTACTGGCGTAGTACTGCGGGGCCAGCAGATTCTGCCGGGTCGTATACAACCTGAATGGCTCCTTGACCGTGACGTACAACTGGCCGCCTTCTCCCAGGCTGAGGCTGTTGGGATGGGTCGGCAGGCTGTATGCGGCCTTGACCGCATGCGTCTCCCCGTCAAGGATCGACACCTTGCCCTGCTCGCGATGCGTCAGGTACAGCTCGTCGCGCGCCGGATCGTAGAGCACATCCATGGCGTCGCCCACTGGCAGGCGTTGCAGAACCTTGCCATCGGACGCATCCAGCACGAACACGGTCTTCTCGTGCTGGGTTTCCGTGACGTACAAGCGCTTGCGCTTATGGTCCAGGGCGAAGTTCAGCGGTAGCGCCTCGGCCTCTCCCGCCAGCTTCCAGCGCTGCGCGATACGGTCTTCCTTCAGATCGATGACGAGCACCTCGCCGTCGCCATTGGCCGCGTACAGGCGATCGGCCTCGGGGTCGAGCAGCAGCCCGGTCACCCACTTGCCCGCATCGCCGATGGTGGCGACCAGGTCCATGCTCTCCGCGTCCAGTACCCAGATGACCCCGGGATCGCCCACGCCGCCGACGTAGATGCGGTTGCGCACGGCGTCGTAGCGTACCGTGCGCGCACCCAGGCTGGAACTGTCGCGGCTCTTGTCCGTGAAGCGGGTGCGTCTGACTTCGCCTTTGTCCGACAGGCCCACCCGCGTGACGGCCGAGGCCAGGCTGTTGGTGACGAACAGGGCGTCGCCGGCGGCATTCAGGGCCAGGCCGAAGTTCTTTTCGTCGGTATGGATCAGCCCTTTGACATCCAGGGTCTGCGGGTCCAGTTGGTAGATCGTGCCGCCCCGTACGTCGGGCGCCATTTCGGCCGAGGCGACGTACAGCAATCCGTCCCGGGGGTTGTGGACGGCCTGGTAGAGACCATGGGACAGCACTTTGCTCAGCGTGCCGTCCGGGGCGGCAAGTGCGCCTTGCTCCCTGTCCGGCGAGAGCGGCTGCGCCGCCTCGCCCGACCAGAGCAGCCACCACGCCAGGCCACCCAGGGCAAGAAAGACGAAGATCAGTGCTGAAATATAGAAACGACGCTTGAACATGATGCTCCCATACGTTCGATTACGAATGCGTGCCGGCTGCCGTTCGATCCGGCACCTTCATCGTCGGCCCGTCAGAACTCGTACTTCAGGCTGAGGCTGGCGTTGCGCGGCTCCTGCCAGAAAATTTCCAGGCCGCTTTCGGGCGGCGCGAAATATTTCTTGTCGAACACGTTCTTGACGTTGAGCTGCAGCGACCACTGCCTGTCGATCTCGTAACGCGCCATCAGGTCGACGACGGAATAGGCCTTCTGCTCCAGCTTCTTGCCGGTCAGGAACAGCACATCGGCGTAGGTCCTGCTCTGCCAGCGGACGCCGCCGCCGACGGTCAGCCCGCTCCAGGCGCCGGGCAGGCGGTAGCTGGTGAAGGCGTTGAACTGCTGGCGCGGCATCAGGGAATTGACTTCGACGCCGTCGGCAGTCTTGGCCCGGAACTTGGCATAGCCGATGCTGGCATTCCAGCCCGGCCGGATTTCACCGGCGATCTCCACCTCGAAACCCTTGCTGACCACCCCGTCCACTTCGACATAGGCGGTCTGTGGCGGCGTGATGCCGGGAATCAGGCCGCTGGCCCGCGCCACGTTCTCCTGCTGCATCTTGAACACGGAGAGGCTGGCGTTCAGGCGATTGTCGAAGAAGGCGCCTTTCAGACCGATCTCGCGCGTGTTGCCCTCGATCGGCGCCAGTTGCTTGTTGCTCGCATCGCGCTTGCTCTGCGGCTCGAAGATGGTGGTGTAGCTGGCATAGGCCGAGAGGTTGCGGGTCAGGTCGAAGACCACGCCCGCATAAGGAATCACCTCGTTGTCGGCCTTGAAATCGTTGTTGCGATCCTTGTGATCGACGACGCTGTAATCGATCACCCGGGTGCCGAGGATCAGCTTGAGCGGCTCGGCGAGCGAAAACCGGCCGGCCAGATACCAGGCTTTCTGCGTGACCTTCTGATCGATGTAGACGCCACCACCGCCCACCGGATAGGCATAAGTCGGTTCATGGCCGTGCCCGTCCCAAGTGTGCAGGTTCGGGGCGGGAAGCACCGCGGCGCTGGTATTCCCCGGATTGCCGATCGTCTTCAGGCTTTCCCGGGAATGATCGTAGCCAAAAGCCAGCTGGTGATCGCGCCCGAACAGCCGGAATTCGCCATCGACCTGGAAGTTGGTGTCTTCCTTGACGTTATCCACATAGTACAGCCCGGCATACCCCGACATCGGCATGCTGTAAGTGAAACCGGGGAACAGCTCCATATGGATGAAGGAGGTTCCGAGCACGGGATGGAGGGTGCCGTACTGGTAGAAATTGGCCAGCTTCGCCTCCGAGTTGCGCTCGCCCCGCGTGTAGTTGGCCTTGATCTGCCAGCCATTGCCGAAGTCGTGCTCGCCGCGCACGAACCAGTTGGTGTAGTCGGCATCCCAGTACGACCAGTGCGGCGCCGTGGTCTTGCTGCGGCTCCAGTTCGAGCGCACGGCATCGTTGGCATTGGTCGCCAGCCAGGCGGGAACGCCGCCCCAGGTCGGGCTGCCGGTATGGTTGTCCTGGCGGCTGATCCCGCCCGATATCAGCGACCGGTCGCCGATGTCCTGCTCGATCGTGGCGTAGAAGATCTTCTCGCGGTTCTTCAGGCGGTCGATGTAGCTTTTGCCCTCCTCGTAATCGGCGACGAAGCGCGCCCGGGTCGAGCCGCTTGCGTTCAGGGGCGTGCTGACGTCCGCCGTCAGACCGCGCTGCGACCAGCTCCCGACCTCGGCTGAGACCGAGCCCTTGAACACCTTGCTGTCCGCCCGCTTGCGCACCATGTTGATGATTGCCGACGGATTGCCGACGCCGGTCATCAGGCCATCCGAACCACGCAGGATCTCGACGCGGTCGTAGATCGCCGTGTTGCTGAACACTTCGCCGGCGCTCCACTGTTCGTTGATGCCGGTGGGGGCGCCGTCGATCAGATAGTTGGTGATGTTGAAACCGCGTGCGAACAGGCTGCCGCGGTTGCTTTCATAGCGATTCACCGACAGCCCGGTGGCCTGCTCGATGACGTCGAACAGGCGGTCGATCTTGCGGTCCTCGATCAACTGGCTGCTGATGATGCTGATCGATTGCGGCGTATCGCGCAGGGTCGCGTTGAACGGCAGCGCCGTGGTGCCGACGTTGCTGCCGTAGCGGCCGCTGCCTTCGGTGCTGGCATTGCGTTCGGCGGTGGCGGTCACCGTCACCGGTTCCAGCATCGTGCCGGCACCGCCTGACGGCACGGCCCTGACGACGATGGCCTGCCCCTCCTGGATCGCCACCAGGCCGCTGCCGGCAAGCAGGCGGTCGACCGCCTGTCGCGGCGTCAGCTTGCCGACGACTTCCGGAGCCATTTTTCCGGCCACCAGCGCCGGCGGAAACAGCAGTTGCAGATCGGCCTGCCGGGCAAGTTCGTTGAGTGCCTGGCCGAGCGGCTGCGCCGTGATCGTGATGTCGAGCGGGGTGGCTGCGGCCGTCTGGGCCATGACTTGGCCTGGAGCGGCTGCGAGAAGGATGGCGAGGGCCAGGGGCGCGAGTGCGGAACGCGGTTGCCGCATGGGTTGATCTCCAAACAGTAGTATCGAAACGAGAATTACTACTGTTGAAGTCGCACGAGCCCGCACAACCCTCAGGTCGACCTGAAATTTTTTTGCGTCAGTCCGCTTGGTCCAGCGCGACGATCTCGGTTTCGGTGCCGCGCTGCTCCAGCCTGACCGGCAGCATCAGCGGCAGGGTCTGGGCAAAAGTCCGGGCCTGCCGCAGGTCGAAGCTTCCGCCCAGGCGCAGCGCACCGACCCGCGGATCGCGCACCACCAGGCCGGTATCCTCGTAGCGCTCGAACTCGGCCAGCGCGTCGGCCAGCGGCGTGTCGTCGAAACTGACGCGGCTGTTGCGCCAGGCGCCGACGCCTTCGGCCGGAAAGCTCACAACCGGCGCCAACTGCCCACCCCGGCCGGCGCTGACGCCCTGGCCGGCGGTCAGCGCCACGCCCGCCGTGCCGCTCGGCAGGAGGCGGTCGCCGGCGACCCGGACCGTCCCCGACTCGACGGCGACGACGGTCTGCCCCGCCGCCAGCCCGGCCTGCGTATGGCGCACCGAGAAACGCGTGCCGACCACGGTGACGCGGGCAGCGCCGGCAAGCACGGCAAAGGGCCTGGCGCCGTCGCCTGCCACGTCGAACATGACCTGGCCGTCGGCCAGGTGCACCTCGCGGCGTTTCCGGTACAGGCGGACCTCGATGCGCGTGGCGGTGTCGAGCAGGAGGGCGCTGCCGTCGGGCAGATCGACGGCCAGGCGCTGGCCGCGTTCGGTCGCATAGTCGGCGGTGAACACCGGCTGGCCATACCAATGCGCCCAGCCCAGCCAGCCACCGCCGGCCACGGCCAGCACGATGGCGGCCGTCGCCAGGCGGGGGAGGAACAGGCTGCCGAACGCATCCAGCCAGCCCCGGCGAGGCGCCGACGGCGTCGCCGGAGGCGCGGTGGACGCACCGGATCCGGCGGCGCTTTCGCCCAGTCCGGCCCTGAGCGCCCGCACCGCGTCGTCGGGCAGCGCGCGCACGCGCTCGAAGCTCCGGGTCATCTCCCCATAGGCCGCCGCATGCGCCGGATCGGCGGCCAGCCAGGCAGCGAACTCGGCCTCCCCGGCAGCATCGAGCCCGGCTTCACGACGCGTCGCCCACAGCGCGGCATCGAGTTCGACGGCATCCTGCGTACACGCATAATCGTCGAATTCGCGTTCATCGGGGTCGTGCCGGCGGGTCGTGTTGGCCATGGAAAAAACGAGGGATTTCATCGGGCGTCACATATATCGTCGCACGAAGCAGGCGAAACCGCAGGTCGTCGGCAGGGGAAAATCATGTTTTTTGCCTGCCTTTGCTTTCCGCCCCGGGCTGGGCGGGCAGGCCCTGGATTTCCCGTTCGCAGGCACGGCAGGTCAAACGCCCCCGGGCGACGTGCTTCTCCACCATGCTCACCGTCATCCCCAGGCATTCGGCGATCTGCGCATGCGACAGATTGTCGAAGACGTGCAGGATGAACACCTCGCGGCAGCGCGGCGGCAATCCGGCAATGGCCGCCACATACGCCTCGACAGCCTGCTTCCCGGCAAGGATCGCTTCCGGCTGCTGCTGTGCCGGCAGCCTCGGCTGCTCGGCTTCGGCCAGGGTGGCAAGATCCTCGTGCAGGCGCAGCTTGCCGCGACGGTATTGGTCCACCATCACGCGGCGCGCGGTCTGGAACAGCAAGGCGCGCGGCTCCAGGACGGGGACACTGGATTGCTCGATGCTCAGGAAGCGGGCATAGCTTTCCTGGACGGCATCGGCGGCCGCATCCCGGTCGCGGACGACACGGATGCAAAAAGCCAGCAGTTCTCGGTAATAGCGGGTAACCACGAAATATCCGACGGCTCGGCGTGAAGGAATCCAACGGCAGGCTGGCTGGAAACGTGGCTGACCTGATCAATCAAACAATGAGAACCATTCCCATTCCTATTGTCCCTGAAAAAATGGCAGGCGAACAGAGCGCCCTGCTCCAGAGCCCCGAGCCCATTCTGAACAATTCCGTCTTCAAGCCGCCGCTACAGCTTGCAGTCCGGCAAGGATCGCCGGGGATACCGGCGCGAACAGATAGGCGATGAGGAGCAGCAGCACGCTCATCGGATAGAAGCCACGCGCGCGGCCAACGGCACGCTGCATGCGCATTCCCAGTACCACGCTCCAGGCCGCTGCGACCATCAGCACCATCGCGCGCAGCGCATGCAGGTGCGTGGCATCCAGCAGCACGTCCGCCCGCCGCAGGATGGCGAAGGAATGCTCCATGGCGCCCAGCATCAGGCCCGCGCCGCCGAGCGGGATCAGCCCGTAGGCGAGGCGGCAGGCCTCGCGGTAACGCCCGCGCGCGGCGGCGAGCAGCAGTAATCCGATCGTGCCCCCCAGCGTGCCGGCGGCAAGCAGGATGGCGAGCAGCGCGGCCGCCGTGCCGCCCCTCCACCCTCCGGCCCCGCCAAGGGCAGCGGCCAGCCAGCCGTGCCAGGCGCTGCCCTGCCAGTGCATGGCGCCGTAGAACAGGCCGATCAGCACGAACAGGATGCCAACCGCCTCCCACTCGCGCACCTCGCCGTCGCCCAGGGTGGCGAGCTCCTGCCCCGGCGCGCGCCAGGCCAGCCGCACCGCGTCGCGGTGGCCGCTGCAGCGCCCGCACATGCTGCATTTCTCGTTCGATCTGAGGCGGCGCACGTCAAGCAGCAGCGGGCAGTCCACCGCGCCCGGCAGCGGGCGCGGCGCACGGTCCCAGGCTTCCCGATCCACCTTGAAATGCAGCACCGCGCAGCGCGCCAGCATGGAGAAGATGCTCGCCGTGGGGCACAGGTAGCGGCACCATACCCGCTTGCCGCGCCCGTACAGCAGGCCGGTGAGCACGGCGCCCAGCGACACCGTGCCCAGCACCAGCAGCGTGCCGCCGTGGCTGTGGCGCGCGCCGCTCAGGTGCTCGTACACCACGATCAGCGCGAACAATGCCAGCGGCAACGCCGCGCGCCGCATCCATGGCGGGATCTTGCGCCCCAGGCCACGCCGGCTGGCGAATTCGGTCAGCGCGCCGTCGGGGCAGAACACCCCGCACCAGAACTGGCCGAACAGCATCATGCTGAGGATTACCGCCGGCCACCAGAAGCCCCAGAACAGAGCTTCCGCCCAGTGCGCGACGCGGGCGAAGAAGGCCCCGTGGGCCGGTGCGAGCGGCGCCAGCAGCGGCACGAAGAGCAGGAACAGATAGAGGGCGACGAAGCCCCATTGCAGCGCGCGCACCACGTCCTGCCGGCGCCGCAGGGTGTCGCCGAACGCGCGCAGGGCCGCGCCGAGAACCTCCTTGCGTTCGTCGCCCGGTTGGCGCGCCGCCGGAACGCTCACTGCGCGGCCCGCAGGCTGGCCAGTGCGTGCGCGGCGGTCTTGCGCACGTCCACGTCGGGGTCGTCCAGGGCGGCGCGCAGCGCCGGCGCGGCATCCGCGGCGCCGATGGCGCCGAGCACGGCGGCGGCTTCCTTGCGCAGATTGCTGACCGGGTGTTCCAGCGCGCCGGCCAGGGCGGGCACGGCGGCAACGGCGCGCAGGGCGCCCAGCGCGGAGGCGGCCTTCAGGCGCACCTGCCAGAACGCATCGCTTTGCAGCGCGGCGATCAGCCCGCCGGCGGCGTCCGCATGGCCCAGCTTGCGCAGCGTCTCCGCGCTTTCCTCGCGCACCTGCCAGTCCTCGTCGGCCAATGCACCGAGCAGTGCGGGCAGCACGGTTGCTGCCTTCCCGCCCGCGTAGCTCAAGGCGCCGGCGGCGGCGCGCCGCACTTCGGCGGCCCCATCACTCAGGGCGGCGGCGAGCGCGGGCAAGGCCGCCGGGTCGCGCAGCCAGGCCAGCACGCCCACCGCCTGCCGGCGGGTTTCCGCCGCGGGGTCGGCCAGCGCCGCCAGCGCCGGCGCCCGCGCCTCGGCTACGCGCAGCTTGCGCAGCGCGCCCAGAATGGCCGCGCGCGCCGGGGAGCCGGCACCGTCGAAGGCGGCGACCAGTGCGGCGCCGGCCGCCGGGTCGCGGATTTCGGCCAACGACAGCGCGGCGGCCTCGCGCACTTCGGCGTCCGGGTCGGCCAGCCCGCCGAGCAGCGCGGCCACGCCGTCCGCCGCGGCGCTGCCTTCCAGCGCACGCAGGGCTTCCAGGCGCACGCCTGGATCGGCGTCGCGGCTGGCGTGGACGAATACCGCCACGTCGTCGGCGTCCACCAGTTCGGCGGCCTGCAACAGGGCGATGCGGCGCACTTCGGGGTCTGCGTGGGCGAGCAGCCCGGCCAGTCCGCCGAGCAGGGGATGATCCTCGAACTCCGGCATGCCCGCCTCAGCGCAACAGGTAGGGGATTTCAACGTGGATGGCCTTGGTCGGGCAGTCGTGCTCGCAAGGCAGGCAGTACCAGCATTCGTCGTACACCATCTTCACCTTGCCGTCCTCCTGGTCGAGCGCAAGGATGTCGGTGGGACAGACGTCGATGCACACCCGGCAGCCCTTGCCGGCGATGCATTTGTCGTGATCGACGATCACCGAGACAACATTCTGGTTGACGAGGACGGACATGCTTCGGCTTCCTGATCAGACGGTTGCGGGCTCTTCGAAGCGCAGACGGTCGTAGGCGTCGCGCTCGGAGGCATCGATGGGGTACAGATACGCTGGCACTGCGCGCTTGAAGCAGTGCGGACGGCCGTCCGCACCCTTCTTCACCTGCACGAAGGCGAACCACTCGGCATCGTTGCGCCCTTCGTACTCGACGCGGTAGTGGTACAGACCCCAGCGGCTTTCGGTGCGGTACAACGAGGCTTGCGCGGCCAGTTCGGCGCAGTCGAGGATGGCGTACACCTCCATGGCGCGCATCAGTTCGTGCGGGTTGTTCGCCTTCAACTGGGCGAGGTCGGCGCGGATCTCGGCAAAGCGCTGCAGGCCGATTTCCATCTTGCGGGTGACCTTGGGCGGCTGCAGGTAGTCGTTGACCATGCGCCGCAGCTTGTATTCCACCTGGGTGGGGGGCAGGCCGTCCGCGCGCAGCAGGGGGGCGAACACGCGTTGGCGTTCGAGCGCCACCTGATCTTCGTCGAAGCCGGCGAAATCCTTGCCGGCAATGAAGTCCACCGCGTCCTCGCCGGCAATCTGGCCATACACCATGGCGCCCAGCATGTAGTTGTGCGCCACGTTGCACAGGTCGCCGGCGGCATACAGCCCCGGCACCGTGGTGCGCGCGTGCTCGTCCACCCACACGCCGGAGGCGCTGTGCCCGCCGCACAGGCCGATCTCGGAGATGTGCATCTCCACCAGGTCGCTGCGGTAGTCGGTGCCGCGCCCCTCGTGGAAGCGCCCGCGCGTGGGGCGTTCGGTGATGTGCAGGACGTTCTCGATGCGGGTCACGGTCTCGTCGGCAAGGTGGTCGAGCTTGAGGAACACCGGGCCGTTGCCGCCTTCCAGCTCGCGCCAGAATTCCAGCATCATCTGCCCGCTCCAGTAGTCGCTCTTGATGAAGCGCTCGCCCTTGGCATTGACCGTGTAGCCGCCGAACGGACCGGTGACGTAGGCGCAGGCCGGGCCGTTGTAGTCCTTGATCAGCGGATTGATCTGGAAGCATTCCAGGCCGGAGAGTTCCGCGCCGGCATGGTAGGCCATGCTGTAGCCGTCGCCGGCGTTGGTGGGGTTCTCGTAGGTGCCGAACAGATAACCGGAACTGGGCAGGCCCAGCCGCCCGGCGGCACCGGTGCACAGCACCACCGCCTTGGCGCGGATGACGACGAATTCGCCGCTGCGCGAGTCCAGCGCCATCGCCCCGGCCACGCGCCCGCCCTCGCCTACCAGCAGGCGCGTGGTGACCAGGCGGTTGGAGACCTGCACGCCGTGCTTGCGCAACTGGCGGAAGATCACCTTCTTGACGTCGTAGCCTTCCGGCATGGGCAGCACGTAGGCGCCCAGGTGGTGCACCTTCTTCACCGCGTAGTCGCCGGTTTCGTCCTTCTCGAACTTCACCCCCCACTCGTCCAGCTCGCGGATCATGGCGTAGCTGCGCACCGCGTAGGCGTTGATCGCCGCCTGGTTGACGATGCCATCGTTGGCGATGGTGATTTCCTTGACGTACTGCTCGGGGGTGGCGAAGCCGGGGACGATGGCGTTGTTGACGCTGTCCATGCCTTCGGCGATGGCCCCGGCGCGCTTGACGTTGGCCTTGTCGAGCAGCAGCACCTTCAATTGCGGGTTCTTCGCCTTGGCCTTGATGGCGGCGATGGGGCCGGCGGTGCCGCCGCCGATGACCAGCACGTCGGCTTCGAGATGGCGTGTTTCCATGGTTCGGTCATTCCATTGGGGGTTGGGCGCGGCGGGCGGACCCGCCGCGCGTTCAGACGGCGAAGCTCAATGACTTGGCGTTGGCCTCGCCGATCGGCGACAGGCGTTCGAGCACCCGTTCGCCGCGGTCGTGGTGCAGCAGGTCCATGCAATGGCGCTTGAGGCGGTTGAAGTCCTCGGTGGTGGTCAGCAGCGCGTCGCGCGGGCGGGCGAAATCCACCGCTAGGTCTTCGATGATGCGTCCCGGGCGGGCGCTCATGACCAGGATGCGGTCGGCGAGGAACAGCGCCTCGTCGATGTCATGGGTGACGAACAGCACCGTGGTGCGCACCCGGGTCCACACGTCGAGCAGCAGTTCCTGCATCAGCAGCCGGGTCTGCGCGTCGAGCGCGCCGAAGGGTTCGTCCATCAGCAGCACGCGCGGGCGGTTGATCAGCGAGCGGGCGATTTCCACACGCTGCTGCATGCCGCCGGAGAGCTGCGCCGGATAGTGGCGCTCGAAGCCTTCCAGGCCCATCAGGTGCAGCAGTTCGCGCGCCCTGCCCTCGCGTTCGGCGCGTGCCAGCCCCTTCATCTTGAGGCCGAAGGCAACGTTGTCGATCACCCGCTTCCACGGGAACAGGGTGTGGTGCTGGAACACCAGCCCGCGTTCCGGGTGCGGCCCGGAAATCGCCTCGCCGTCCAGGCGCAATTCCCCCCGGCTGGGGGCCAGATGCCCGGCCAGCGCGCCCAGCACGGTGGACTTGCCGCAGCCCGACGGCCCCAGCAGGCAGACGAACTGCCCGCCGGGCACCTGGATGTCCACGTCGCTGACCGCCTGGAAGCGTGCCGCGCCGCGGCCGAAGTGGATGTCCAGATGGCGGATTTCGATGTTCCCCTGCGGGGTGGCGGTGGTATTCACGATTGCTTCTCCCGCAGCCGGTACCACGGCGTGGCCAGTGCGCCCAGGCGGCGCAGCGCGGCGCTGCTGGCCATGCCGAACAGGCCGATGAACACCATGCCGACGACGATGTCCGCGTAGTTCTGCAAGGTGTAGGACTCCCAGGTGTAGTAGCCGATGCCGTACTGCCCGGCGATCATTTCCGCGGTGACCAGGCAGAACCACGAGGTGCCCATGCCGATGGTCAGCCCGGTGACGATGCTGGGCGCCGCACCCGGCAGCACCACCTCGCGCAGCACCGCGATGCGCCCGGCGCCCAGGCTGCGCGCGGCGGCCACCAGGCGGCCGTCCACCGCGTGCACCCCATGCACGGTGTTGAGCAGCACCGGGAACAGCGCGCCGATGAAGGTGATGAAGATCATCGACAGCTCCGAGGACGGAAACATCAATATCGCCAACGGAATCCACGACACCGCCGGAATCGGCCGCAGCGCTTCGAGCGGCGGCATCACCACGTCCTCCAGGCGGCGCGAGCGGCCGACCAGCAGGCCGAGCAGCACGCCGGCCAGGGCCGCGGCGAAGAAGCCGGAAAACACCCGGGTGAGGCTGGCGCCGACGTGGTTGGAAAACTTCGGCGAACTGACCAGTTTCCAGATCGCCGGCCCCACCTCGCTGGGCGGCGGCACGTTGGCGAAAGTCACCAGGCCGAGATTCAGCCGGCTGGCGGCGGCAAACTCCCAGACCAGCACACAGGCGACCAGCGAGCCCAGGCGCAGCAGCCAGCGCAGTGCCGGCCCCAGCCAGGCCGGCGGTCTGGAACCGCCGGTGGCTGGGGACAGGGGCACGGCCGGCGCGAGTTCGAGTTTCGCGCTGCTCATCTGCGCCTCACCGGCTGGCGACGGCCACCGCCGCGTTCTTCGCATCGGCGAAGGAATTCACGCTGCCGCCATGGGACTTGGCCCACGCCTCGGCATCGTCCTTGAGCAGGAAGGCCGCCAGCCCGTTGCCGTCGCGCACGTACCAGGCCTGGTTGGCAAACAGCTTCAGCCCGGTGTTGCGGTCATGCACGAACACCACGCGGGCTTCCTGGCCAGCGGCCTCGGCCTGCTTCAGCGCGGCCAGGGCGGCTTGCGGGGAGGCGTAGTGGCGCGCGCCGGGCTCCCCCTTCAGCCAGAGGTGCGCGGCGTTCTTGAAGTCGGTGATCTGCGCGCCGCTGGCCGCGTCCCTGGCCTGCAGCGGCAGCTTGTCGTACACCTTCAGGCGCGCCTCGTAGTCCAGCCCGGAGAGCCGGTAGGCCTCGCGGATGTAGCGTTCATCGACCAGTTCCTGCGGTTTCAGATCGGCCACCGGGCGGTCGAGCAGGCGCAGCGTGCTGATGGCGGTCTCGATGGCGCTGTAGAACTCCGGCTTCCACGTGTAGTCGCGCGTTTGCAGGCCGATCGGACCGTGGAACAGGTAGTTCACCTCGGCGTCGATGCCGGCGACCTTGGCGATCAGTTCGCTGTGCTTTTCCGGCTCGGCGACGAACAGGCGCTCGGCCTCCAGCACCGCGCGCAGATAGGCCACCACGACTTCCGGATACTTCTCGGCGTACTCGGCATTGACCAGCGCGCCATGGAAGGTCGGCGCGTTGGTCTGCGAACCGTCGAAGATCTTGCGGGCGAAGCCGCGGAACGGGAACAGGTCCGGGAAGGGCACGAAGTTGGCATGCGCATCGATGCTGCCGGCCTGCAAGGCGGAGCCGCCGACCTCGGGCGCCTGCGAGATCAGATTCACGTCGCGCGCCGGGTCCCAGCCCTGCGCGGCCACGGCGCGCAGCAGCACGCCGTGCGCGGTGGAGCCGAAGGGCACCGAGATGGTCTTGCCCTTGAGTTCGCCGAACGACTGCACGGGCGAATTCACCGGCACCACCACGCCGTTGCCGCTGCCGATCACGCTGCCGGAAATCGGCGCGATGAAGAAGCTGCGCTTGCCGGCGCGCTGGAAGGCGGTGACGTTGAGGGTGCCGGGAAATTCGGCCATCACGCCGAAGTCGAGCTTGTCGGCGACCATCTCGTTGGTCAGCGGCGGCCCGGAGGTGAAGTTCTTCCATTGGATGTCGTACTTCACGTCCTTGTACTTGCCGTCGCGCGGCAAATACTTTTCCAGCAGATTGAGTTCGCGCACCAGCAGGCCGGCGGTGGCGCAATTGATGGTGGTGTCCTGGGTGCCGATGGCGACGCGAATGGTCTGCGCCGAGGCCGTGAGCGCGGTCAGCGATAAAGCCGCGCCGGCGAGCAATGCTCCGATTTTCATGAATATCCCCTGAATGCGGTGATGGGTTGCCGAGTGGGTTGAACTTGCCTACCGACACCGGACGCCGGACACCCGGCCGCAGGGCCGGGCATCACGCCGCGCGGCGCCGAGCGGACAGCGGCACCGCACGCGGGGACAGGACGTTCTGATCTGGGCTGCCTCGGGCATGTCAGGCTCCATTGCGTTGGCGGTCGGTGCGCAGGCGGTACTGGAAGGCATCGCCGCGGAAATACAGGTGTTCGAAGTCGATCGGCCGGCCTGCCGTGTCGTGGGTCAGCCGTTCGATGCGCAGCACCGGCGCGCCTTCCTCGATGCGCAGCGCCTCGGTGAGTTCGTCGTCGGCGAGCACCGCGTCGATGGCCAGGTCGGCATGGCCGAGCGGCGTCTCACAGTCGTTTTCCAGGATCAGGAAGACATCGCGGGTGACCAGATCGGCATGCTCCAGACGGCGTGCCAGCGGCGACGGAATCCAGGTCAGCTCCAGCGACACCGGCTCGCGGTTGAGCAGGCGCACGCGGCGGATCGCCGCCACCTCGTCGCCCTCGGCGATGCCCAGGCGTTCGGCGATGCGCGCATCGGCCGGCACGAAGGAAAAGTCCAGCACGCGGTTGAGGATTTCGTAGCCCATGGACGACATCGCCTCCGCGAAGCCCTGCAGGGAAGTGACGTTCTGGAAGGCCTTGGGGCGCGAGACGAAGGTGCCCTTGCCGTGGATGCGGAAGATCAGCCCTTCCTTCTGCAGGTCGCCCAGGGCCTGGCGCACGGTGATGCGGCTCACGCCGAAGTGCGCGCACAGTTCATGTTCCGAGGGCATGCGGCTGTGCGGCGGATAGCTGCCGTCCAGGATGCGCCCGCGCAGCAGATCCTTGAGCTGGGTGTACAAGGGCGTCGGCGCGCCGCTGACGAGTTCGAGTTTTGATTTGCTTTGCACTTTTTGGCATGACTTGTAATGACAAGTTAGCCGGAGTCTAAAGTGCGCTCATCGGGGGAGAAACGAAGAAGTTCTGCTTAGAATTTTCCAAAAATGCGGAATGCGGCCGCGCGACAAACGGAATACCCTGTGGCAGCGTCGAAACGGGTGACGCACCCCATGGCCGGCATGGAGCATCCCCATGAACACCAGCTTTACCGATTACCCGGTCGTTGCCATCCATCTGGGCGCCGCGCTCGCCGCCGGCGCCGCCATCGGCCTGGAGCGCAGCTATCACGCGCGCCCGGCGGGCTTCCGCACCCACACGCTGGTGTGCCTGGCCTCCAGCCTGCTGATGCTGGTGACGCTGTTCCAGTGGCAATGGCTGCCGGGCATTCCGCTCGATACCGTGCGCACGGACCCCACCCGCATGGCCCAGGGCATCATGACCGGCATCGGCTTTCTCGGCGCGGGGGTGATCTTCAAGGAAGGCCTGAGCGTGCGCGGGCTGACCACCGCCGCGTCGATCTGGATGACGGCGGCCATCGGCATCCTGTTCGGCGTGGGTTTCCACTTCCCCGCCATACTGGCCACGCTGTTCACGCTGGGCATCCTGTCGGGGTTCCGCTGGATCGAGGCGCGCATGCCTTCGCAGTCCTACGCGCACTGCATGCTGCGCTTCAAGCGCAGCGAAGTGCCCGGCGAGGACGAGGTGCGCGGACTGCTGACCCGCCACGGCTTCGCTGTGCACAACCTCAGCTACCGGCTGGACGACGAGGGCGCCAGCTTCGAGTACCGCATGGTCATCCGCGCTTCCGACGAGGCGAGCGCCCGTGCGCTGTCCGATCACCTGCTGGGTGACGAGCGGGTGCGCTCGTTCCGCATCTCGCCCACCGGGGACTGATTCTCCGGCATGCGAAAAAAAGGGAGCAAGGCCCGTTGCCAGGCCCTGCTCCCCCTTGTGCCGCCGGGGCCGCTCAGTAGATCGGCCGGCGCCCGCTCACCAGACGATACAGCGCACTCACCAGCGCATCCACGTCCGCGCAGGTGTTGTAGAACGCCAGCGACGGGCGCACCGTGGCTTCCAGGCCGAAACGGCGCAGGATGGGCTGGGCGCAGTGGTGGCCGGAGCGCACCGCGATGCCTTCCTTGTTGAGCGCCGCGCCCACGTCCTCGGTCTTGAAGCCGGCCAGGGTGAAGGACAGCACGCTGGCCTTGTCGGCCGCCGTGCCCACCAGGGTGAGGCCCGGCACGTCCTTGAGCAGACGGGTGGCGTACAGCAGCAACTCATGCTCGTAGCGCGCGATGTTGTCCATGCCCAGCGCGCTGACGTAGTCGATGGCCGCACCCAGCCCCACCGCATCGGCGATGTTGCCGGTGCCGGCTTCGAAGCGGCCCGGTGCGTCGTGGTACTCGATGTGCTCGAAGGTGACGTCGCGGATCATGTTGCCGCCGCCCTGCCACGGCGGCGTGGCGTTGAGGATGGCTTCCTTGCCGTACACCACGCCGATGCCGGTGGGCGCGAACACCTTGTGCCCGGAGAACACGAAGAAGTCCGCGTCCAGATCCTGCACGTCCACCGCCATGTGCGAGACCGACTGCGCGCCATCGACCAGCACCGTGGCGCCGGCCGCGTGGGCCAGCTCCACCATGCGCTTGGCCGGGGTAATGGTGCCCAGCGCGTTCGACACCTGGGTGAAGGCCACCAGCCTGGTGCGCGGGCCGAGCAGCCTGGCGTACTCGTCCAGGATGATCTGGCCGCTTTCATCCACCGGAGCCACGCGCAGCTTGGCGCCCTTCTCGTCCGCCAGATGCTTCCACGGCACGATGTTGGCGTGATGCTCCAGATGGCTGACGACGATTTCGTCGCCCTCGCGGATGTTGGCCCGCCCCCAGCTCTGCGCCACCAGGTTGATGGCCTCGGTGGCGCCGCGCACGAACACCACTTCATTCACCGAGCGCGCGTTGAGGAAGCCGCGCACCTTCTCGCGGGCGGCCTCGTAGGCGTCGGTGGCGCGCGCCGCCAGCTCATGCGCGGCACGGTGGATGTTGGAATTCTCGTGCTCGTAGAAGTAACTGATGCGGTCGATCACCGACTGCGGCTTCTGGGTGGTGGCGGCGTTGTCCAGCCAGACCAGCTGGCGGCCATTGACCCGTTCCGAGAGGATGGGGAAGTCGCGCCGGATCAGGTTCACGTCCAGCGGCGGACGCGCGGCCTGCGGCACCGCTTGGGCCGCGTCATGCTCATAGCCGGGCACGCGGATGCCCGGTTCGCCGAAACGCGCACTTTCCAGGAAGTAGTACGACGGCGCGCTGCTCACCCGTGCCGGCTCCACGCCCTTGGGCGAGGCCGGCAGGGACGGCGCCAGCAGACCGCGCAGTTCCTGTTCGCCGGGCACGCCGAACAGCACTGGATCCACCCCGCCCGGCACCAGCCGGCTGCCGTGCAGCAGGCTGGGGTCGTGCGGCAGGGGCGGCAGCGCGGGTTCGGCCGAGGCCAGCGAAGCAGCGGCGGGCGCGAGCGCCGGCACCTGGCCGGTGCCGGTGGGGCTGGCGCTCACCGCCGAGGCGGTGGCGAAGCGGTCCGGCGCCGGCAGCGGCGCGCGCGGCGCTTCCTGCTGGCTGCCCGGCAACGAGGCGAAGAACTCGTTGGCCAGGCGCTGCAGCGTCGCCGTATCGGGCAGGCCGAGGCCCGCCGGATCAGGCGTAGGTGTGTTCGTACGCATGGTACTTGCCCACTTCCACGTCATCGAGCACGGCCAGCGCATCTTCGGTCAGCACGGCCAGCGAGCAGTACAGCGACACCAGATAGGAGGCGATGGCGCGGTCGTTGATGCCCATGAAGCGCACCGACAGGCCGGGGCTTTGTTCGCCCGGCAGGTTGGGCTGGTACAGGCCGACCACGCCCTGGCGGCTCTCGCCGGTGCGCAGCAGCAGGATGCTGGACTTGCCGTCCTCGATGCCGATCTTGTCGGACGGGATCAGCGGCACGCCGCGCCAGGTGATGAACTGCGAGCCGAACAGCGACACCGTCGGGGGCGGCACGCCGCGCCGGGTACATTCGCGGCCGAAGGCGGCGATGGTGCGCGGGTGTGCCAGGAAGAAGCCGGGTTCCTTCCACACGCGCACCAGCAGTTCGTCCAGATCGTCCGGGGTGGGCGCGCCGCCGCGCGTCTTCAGACGCTGGTTGGCGTGTACGTTGGCCAGCAGGCCGTATTCCTTGTTGTTGATCAGTTCGCTTTCCTGGCGCTCCTTGATGGTCTCGATGGTCAGGCGCAGTTGCTCGGCGATCTGGTTGTGCGGGCTGCTGTAGAGGTCCGACACGCGGGTATGCACGTCGAGCACGGTATTCACCGCGGACAGCATGTACTCGCGCGGGCTTTCCTCGTAATCCACGAAGGTCTGCGGCAGTTCGCGCTCGTCGCGGCCGGAGCAGTCCACTTCCACCGAATCGGCGTCCTTGACCTTGTTCACACGGTAGATGCCGGCCTCCACGGGCAGCCAGTGCAGCAGGTGGGTGAGCCAGCGCGGGGTGATGCTGGACATCTGCGGGACGGTCTTGGTCGCGTTCGCCAGCTGGCGGGCGGCGACGTCGCCCAGCGCGGTATGGATCAGGGATTCCTTGGCCATGTTGATGCTCCGTTACGGTCAGTGATGTTCGGGTTTCCGGCACAGCCGGAATGCATGTTCGAGGATAGGGCTAAGAATTTTTTCTGTGAAGCTTATCCATATGTTTTATAAGCGCTTTCATCTTCGTTAGCAGATACGCTTCTGTTGTATCGGAAATTTCCGCGAACCAGCCGTCCACTCCTCCGCGATCGCGGAATCGACACTTCGTCATGTAGAAAAAAGTCCGGCGGCCCCCGCCGCCGGACACAACACGCGCAGCTGCGCGTGGGGAGGAAGACGTCCGCAGCAGTATTCCGCGCCCACCCCCGGCGGCCGAACCAATGATTTCGGATAAGCAATGCCGCGCCGCCGCAAAGACGCGCCGCCACCCTGCCCGCCTCCGCGCACACACGCAATTCGCCCCACGGAATATCCAATGCGCGATTGCTTCGTTGGCCTGGCCGCGCACGCGCGCAAGAATCCGCGTCATCCCCACCCGCACCGGACACCAAGCCCCATGTGCCAGCTGCTCGGCATGAACGCCAACAAACCCGCCTCCCTGCATTTCTCGCTGGCGGGCTTCCTGTGCCGTGGCGGACGCACCGGCGAGCACAGCGACGGCTGGGGCGCGGCCTATTTCGACGGGCCCGCCTGCCGGCTGCTGGTGGAAACCGCGCCCTCCGCCGATTCCGCGCTGGCCGACTGGCTGCACCGTCAGCCCCTGCGCTCTCGCAACATCATCGCGCACGTGCGCAAGGCCACGCGCGGCGCGGTGGCGCTGGAGAACTGCCACCCCTTCGTGCGCGAACTGTGGGGCCGCCAGTGGGCCTTCGCCCACAACGGCAACCTGAAGGATCCGCACCTGCCGCTGCGCGGGCGCTTCACTCCGGTGGGCACCACCGACAGCGAACACGCGTTCTGCTACCTGCTGGAAACGCTGGTGCGCCAGTTCGGCCACCGCGCCCCGCAACCCGCCGCGCTGTATGCCGCGCTGGCCGAGCTGGCGCGCGAAATTTCCGCCTGCGGCAGTTTCAATTTCCTGCTCTCCGACGGCGCCGGGCTGTTCGCCCACTGCTCCACCACCCTGCACGTGCTGGAGCGCGGCTACCCCTTCAGCCGCGCGCGCCGGGTCGATGACGGCGTTGCCGTGGAACTCGGCCACCACAATCATCTGGACGACCGCATGTGCCTGGTGGCCACCGCCCCATTGACCGAGGACGAGTCCTGGCAAGCGCTGCAGCCTGGCGAATTGCGCTACTTCCGCGATGGCCGCGATCTGCCGCAGGGTGTGGAAAAGCGCGCCCCCTTGCTGCTCGCGGTTTGAGCGGGCATATGCGAAAAAATCATTTCTACATATAACAAAATATTTTTTAATTGCTGGAATGCATTATTCCGCATTCCTACAATCGGCCGGACCTTGTTCCCCTGGAGTCCGTGTCCCATGCAAGCCCCCATCCTTTCCCGCAAGTTCGGCCGCCTGCTCGGCGCCCTTGGCCTCAGCTTCGGCATCGCCGCCGGCACGCTGGGCGTGGCCGCGCCCGCGCATGCCGAAGGCAAGATCCGCATCGCCGAACAGTTCGGCATCGTCTACCTGCTGCTCAACGTGGTGCGCGATCAGAACCTGATCGAGAAGCACGGCAAGTCCGCCGGGGTGGACATCCAGGTGGAATGGGCCCGCCTGTCCGGCGGCGCGGCGATCAACGATGCCCTGCTGTCCGGCAACATCGACATCGCCGGTGCCGGCATCGGCCCGCTGCTGACCATCTGGGACCGCACCAAGGACCGCCAGAACGTGCGCGGCGTGGCCTCGCTGGGTGAATTCCCCTACTACCTGCTGACCAACAACCCGAACGTCAAGAGCATCGAGGACTTCAGCGACAAGGACCGCATCGCGCTGCCGGCCGTCGGCGTGTCGGTACAGTCGCGCTTCCTGCAATATGCCGTGGCGCAGAAGTGGGGCAAGGACCAGTTCAACCGCCTCGACAAGTTCAGCGTGGCGATTCCGCACCCGGACGCCACCGCCGCGCTGATCTCGGGCGGCACCGAACTGACTGCGCATTTCTCCAATCCGCCGTTCCAGTACCAGGCGCTGGAGAACCCCAACGTGCGCGTGGTGCTCAATTCCTATGACGTGCTGGGTCCCAACTCGCCCACCGCGCTGTACGCCACCGAGAAATTCCGCCAGGAAAACCCGAAAACCTACGCGGCCTTCCAGGCGGCGCTGAAGGAAGCCTCCGAGTTCATCGCCGCCAACAAGGCGGCGGCGGCCGACACCTACATCCGTGTCACCGGCGCCAAGATCGATCGCGATTTCCTCATCCGCATCCTGGAAAACCCCGAGATCCGCTTCAACACCGCGCCGAGCAACACCTACAAGCTGGCCGAATTCCTCTTCGACGTGGGCGCCATCAAGAACAAGCCGGCGTCGTGGAAGGACTACTTCTTCGACGATCCGCTGACCGCGTCCGGCAGCTGAACGATGAGTGCACGGCAATTGCGCGCGACGGCTTCCGCCGTCGACGCGCCGCCGGCTGCCGCCGCGGACACCGGCCGGCGCGCGGCCCTGCAGGCGGCCCCTCCCCCTGCCGCCGAGGCGGGCAGCGCGCCGGCCCCGCTGCTGCACGTCGACAACGTGGGACTGGAGTACCGCACCGCGCAGAGCGTGGTGCGCGCCACCCACAAGGTCAGCTTCGACGTGCTGCCGGCGGACCGCTTCGTGCTGCTCGGCCCCTCGGGCTGCGGCAAATCCACGCTGCTCAAGGCGGTGGCCGGCTTTCTGCGTCCGCGTGACGGCGAAATCCTGCTCGACGGCCAACGGGTACGCGGCCCCGGCCCGGACCGCATCGTGGTGTTCCAGGAGTTCGACCAGCTCCCGCCCTGGAAGACGGTGAAGCAGAACGTGATGTTCCCGCTGCTCGCCTCGCGCACGCTGGGACGCAGGGAAGCCGCCGAGCGCGCGCTGCACTATCTGGACAAGGTGGGTCTGGCAGCCTTCGCCGAAGCCTACCCGCATACCCTGTCCGGCGGCATGAAGCAGCGCGTGGCGATTGCCCGCGCGCTGGCCATGCAGCCCAAGATCCTGCTGATGGACGAGCCGTTCGCCGCGCTCGACGCGCTGACCCGCCGCAAGATGCAGGAAGAACTGCTGGCGCTGTGGGACGACGTGCGCTTCACCCTGCTGTTCGTCACCCATTCCATCGAGGAAGCGGTGATCGTCGGCAACCGCGTGCTGCTGCTTTCCCCGCACCCGGGACGCGTGCGCGCCGAACTGGACACCGCCGATTTCGACCTCGCCGGGCTGGGCAGCGAACGCTTCCAGAACACCGTGCAGCGCATCCACCACCTGCTGTTCCCCGACGCGCCGCCACCGGGGCGCGCCGACCCTGCGCAGCTGCTCTCGCCCACCGATCTGCGCTTTGCACTTTAGGGCAGGCACACTATCCCCGGCGGTCGCGCCACCGCCCAACCGGGCGCAGATCTAGGGCCTGTTGCGATGCGCTTCATGGGCAACAGACCCTAGCCACGGAGTCTCCGACATGACCACCCCGACCACCGCACTGGCGCGGCGCCCGGAATACGAACGCCCGCTGGAACCGCTCGACGATCTGCCCGCCGAGATCCCCCTGCGCCTGCACCAGCGCCTGTGGCAGCAGGGCTGGCTGCGCAAGGCGCTGGTGCTCGCCGTGCTCGCGCTGCTGTGGGAAATCGCCGCACGCTGGCAGAACAACGATCTGCTGCTGCCCAGCTTCCTGCAGACCGCCGCCGCCTTCTTCGACGGCCTGGTCAGCGGCGAGCTGTTCGACCGCGCCGGGCGCTCGCTGCTGGTGCTGACCAAGGGCTATCTGATCGGCATCGTCGCGGCCTTCGTGCTGACCACGCTGGCCGTCTCCACCCAACTGGGGCGCGACCTGCTGTCCACGCTCACCGCCATGTTCAACCCGCTGCCGGCCATCGCGCTGCTTCCGCTGGCCCTGCTGTGGTTCGGCCTGGGCGAAGGCAGCCTGATCTTCGTGCTGGTGCACTCGGTGCTGTGGGCGCTGGCCGTCAATACCTACTCCGGCTTTCTCGGCGTCTCGGAAACCCTGCGCATGGGCGGGCGCAACTACGGCCTGAGCGGGCTGCGCTACGTGCTGCAGATCCTGGTGCCGGCGGCGCTGCCGTCCATCCTCGCCGGCCTGCGCATCGGCTGGGCCTTCGCCTGGCGCACGCTGATCGCCGCGGAGCTGGTGTTCGGCGCTTCCTCCGGCCAGGGCGGCCTGGGCTGGTACATCTTCCAGAACCGCAACGAGTTGTACACCGACCGCGTGTTCGCCGGCCTGGTCGCGGTGATCCTCATCGGCCTCATCGTCGAGAACCTGGTGTTCAACGTGCTCGAACGCTTCACGGTGCGGCGCTGGGGCATGCAGCGCCAGGCATGAGCAGCATGCACGCAGACGCCAGCGCGGTCCTCGGCCCCTTCGTCGGCGTGCTCGGCGGCATGGGGCCGCTGGCCACCGTGGATCTGCTCGCCAAGATCATCGAGGAAACCCCGGCGGGCATCGACCAGGACCACGTGCCGGTGGTCGCCCACAACGTCGCGCAGATTCCCGACCGCCAGCGCTTCGTCGCCGGCGACGGCCCTTCGCCGCTGCCCGCGATGCACGCCGGCATCGCCCGCCTCAACGCCATCGGCGCGGGCTGTATCGCCATGCCGTGCAATACCGCGCACATCTGGTTCGACACGCTGGCGGCGCACAGCCGCGCGCCGCTGATCCACATCGCCGACGCCGTCGCCGAGGTACTGTCCGATGGGCTGGCCGATGGCCCGGCCCCCGCCCGGGTGGGCCTGCTCGCCACGCAAGGCACGCTGCGTGCCGGCTTCTACCAGCAGCGCCTGGGCGCGCGCGGCATCGAGGTGCTGCACAACCGCGACGACGAATTCGACGCCTGGTTCACCCCGGGCTGCTACGCCGTGAAGGCCGGCGACCTGGAGCGCGGCGCCCGCCTGCTCGGCGAGGCCGCCGCCCGCCTCGCCGAACGCGGCGCGGAACGCCTGCTGCTGGCCTGCACCGAAGTGCCGCCCGCTCTCGCCCGCCTGGACCCCGCTGGCCTGCCCGCGCAAATCGACGCCACCCGCGCCCTGGCACGCGCCTGCGTGCGCTGGTGGCAGCAACAACCACGCACCACCACCTGACCGTTCATTGCCCGGAGTTTTCATGCATCTCGCCCGCTTCCCCCGCGTCCGCCTGGTCCACGCCCCCACGCCGCTGGAATTCCTGCCCCGGCTCACCGAACAGCTCGGCGGCCCGCGCCTGTACATCAAACGCGACGACTGCACCGGGCTGGCCACCGGCGGCAACAAGACGCGCAAACTGGAATTCCTGCTCGGCGACGCCCTGGCCCAGGGCGCCACGCACATCGTCACCCACGGCGCCACGCAATCCAACCACGTGCGCCAGACTGCCGCCGCCGCGGCCCGCCTGGGGCTGCAATGCACCGCCCTGCTGGAAGCGCGCATCGCCGACGGCAGCGTGGAATACCGCAACAGCGGCAACGTGTTCCTCGACCGCCTGTTCGGCGCGCGGCTGGAACACCGCCCGGCCGGGCTGGACATGAACGCGGAGGTCGAACAGTACGCCGCGCGGCTGCGCGAACAGGGCGAAAAGGCCTACGCCATTCCGGGCGGCGGCTCCAACCACATCGGCGCGCTGGGCTACGTGGCGAGCGCGCAGGAAATCCTGCAGCAGGCCGACGCGGCCGGCATCGTGGTGCATCACGTGGTGCACGCCACCGGCAGCACCGGCACCCAGGCCGGCCTGGTGGCCGGCTTCCAGGGCAGCCACAGCGGCGTGCCGGTGCTGGGCATCAGCGTGCGCGCCGAACGTGCGGCGCAGGAAGACAAGGTGTGGCAACTGGCCAGCCGCACGCTGCAGCACCTGGGCGTTTCCGCACCGCTGCCGCGCGAGGCGGTACGCGCCAACAGCGACTACGTGGGCGCCGGCTACGGCCGACCCACCCCGGAGATGGTCGAGGCCCTGACCCTGCTCGCGCGCACCGAAGGCATCCTGCTCGACCCGGTGTACTCCGGCAAGGGCTTCGCCGGCCTGCTCGACCTGATCCGCAAGGGGCATTTCCGCCAGGACGAGAACGTGGTGTTCGTGCATACCGGCGGCGCCGTGGGCCTGTTCGGCTACCGCGACACCTTCGATCCGCTGCACGCCGCAGCTTAGAAAACCCGCCATGCCCCCGGCCTCTCCACCCCCATCCACTGCACCCGTGCGCATCGTCATCAGCGAATTCATGGACACCCCCGCCGTGGACGCCCTGCGCGCGCATCACGACGTCCACCATGATCCCGACCTCGCCGGGCAACCGGGAAAACTCGCCGACCTGCTCGGCCAGGCACAGGGCCTGATCGTGCGCAACCGCACCCAGGTCACCCGTGCCCTGCTGGACGCGGCCCCCCGACTCAAGGTGATCGGCCGCCTCGGCGTCGGCCTGGACAACATCGACCTGGAGGCCGCAGCCGAACGCCGCATCGCCGTTTGCCCAGCCCGTGGCGCGAACGCCCGGGCCGTGGCCGAATACGCGCTCACCGCCGTCCTGGTCACCCTGCGCGGGCTCCACAATCCTGCCGTGGGCGCCGACATGGCGGCGGGAACGTGGCCCCGCACCGCGCTCATCGATGGGCAGGAAGCCGATGGCAAGACGCTGGGACTGGTCGGATTCGGCAACATCGGCCAGCTCACCGCACGCCTGGCGCAGGCCATCGGCCTGCACGTGATCGCCACCGATCCGGCTCACACCCCCGAGTTCTGGCAACGCAGCGGGGTAGAGGGCGTCAGTCTGGAAGCATTGCTTGAACGCTCGCATGCGGTCTCGCTGCATGTGCCCCTGAACGAAAGCACGCGCGGCCTGTTCGACGCAGCCACCCTGGCCCGCATCCGTCCCGGCGCGGTATTCATCAACACCGCGCGCGGCGGCATCGTGGACGAAACCGCACTGGCCGGGGCTCTGCGCAGCGGCCATCTGAGCGGCGCCGCCATCGACGTGTTCGGGCAGGAACCGTTACCCGCCGGCAGCCCGCTCGCCAACCTGAGAAACGTCTGGCTGACGCCGCACGTCGCCGGCCTGAGCCGCGAAGCCAATGTCAGGGTCAGCACCTTGGTGGCCGAACAGGTGCTGGACATCCTGGGCCGGAGCGGGCCGCACTGAGCACGGGCACGGCCTGCGCCTTCCGGCGCCTGCAGCGGGAAAACGGAAAAGCTCTGCCGTTTTTCTTGGTTCGCCGGCCGGCGGCGGCACCGGACAATCGGTGCGTTTCCCTGCAGAGGCGATCCCCATGCACGCCGATACCGACCGCATCGTCGACTGGCTGGTCAGCGGCCTGGAGCCCCGGGCCTCGGTGTTCCACGTGGGCCAGTACTGCGGCAGCGACTGGCGGGCCTCCACCGCCGGACGGGCGCGCGCCAGCTTCCATCTGGTGCTGCGCGGGCACTGCTGGCTGCACCGCGAAGGTGCCGAATCCCTGCAGCTCGGCCCGCGCGAGGCGGTGTTCCTGCTGCGCGACCTGCCCCACTCGCTGACCGCCCAGCGCGACCCCGGCCCGGCCTGCGGGCCGCGCGCCATGCTGCCCGCGCAGCCGCCCATGGTCGGCGGCACCACGCTGGCCTGCGGCTTCTTCGATTTCCGCGCGCTGCCGGGCGACCTGCTCACCGCCGCCTTCCCGGACTGCCTGCTGCTGCGCGCCGGCAACCCCGCGCTGGCGGCCGTCGCGCCCTTGTTCGACCTGCTGCTGACCGAGGCCGAGCGCGATGGCGAGGCCGCCTCGCCGCTGATCGAACGCCTCACCGAACTGCTGTTCTTCTACCTGGTGCGCGAACTCGCCCATCACCAGGACATCGAGGCCGGCCTGTGGGCGGTGTGGCGCAAGCCGCAGTTCGCCCCGCTGGTGGAGCGCCTGCTGCGCGAACCGGGGCGCGACTGGTCGGTGGAAGACATGGCGCGCATCGCCAACATGTCGCGCGCCAGCTTCTTCAAGCACTTCCTGGACACCTGCGGCCAGCCGCCCGCGCAGTTCCTGCTCGGCCTGCGCATGCGCATCGCCGCGCATCGCCTGCGTGGGGGCGACAGCGTGCTGCGCGCCGCCGAACACGTCGGCTACCACTCCCAGGCCGCGTTCACCCGCGCGTTCAAGAAGGTGATCGGCGAACAGCCCGGCGCCTACCAGCGCACGCGCAGAAACGCCCCCGCCAGATCCGCCGCGCTGCTTTCGCACTGAAACGCCAGACGGCGAACGCCGAAGCGGCCGGAAGAATCCCCAAGGCTTGATCCAGATCGAAAGCCTGCGGGGCTCCTGGCGCGACAATGACAGGTACCATGTTGCGCACTCTCCTCTTCCTGCTGGCCTGTCTGTCCGGCACCGGCGCCGCCCTCGCGGGCCAGTCCCTGCAAGCCTGGATCGACGCGGTGCCCGCCGGCAGCGTGCTGCGCCTGCCCGCAGGCCTGTATGCCGGCCCGGCGACCATCGACAAGCCCCTCGTCCTCGACGGCAACCACGAAGCGGTCATCGATGGCGGCGGGCGGGGCACCGTGCTCACCGTGCGCGCCGACGGCGTCACCCTGCGCGGCCTGACCATCCGTGGCAGCGGCGATTCCCACGACGCCCTCGACGGCGGCATCATGGCCGAAGGGCGCGCCCTGCTGATCGAGGACAACGTGATCGAGGACGTCCTCTTCGGCATCTCCCTGCACAACACCCACCACAGCACGGTACGCGGCAACCGCATCCGCTCGCGCGGCGCCGACCCGGCCGACCGGGGCGACGGCCTGCGCCTGTGGTACAGCACACACAACCGCATCGAGGGCAACGACATCGCGCGGGTGCGCGATCTCACGGTGAGCAACTCGCCGCGCAACCGCTTCAGCGGCAACACCGTGCGCGAGAGCCGGCGCGCGCTGAACTTCCTCTTCGCCCACCGCAGCCTCGTGCAGGACAATCTGTTCGAACACAACTCGGCCGGCGTCGTGGCGCTCAACTCCGATGGGCTGCTGGTGCGCCGCAACCACATCCTGCACGCCGTCGAGGCCGGGGGCGCATGCATCGCGCTGAAGGAGATTTCCGCCGCGCTGGTCCAGGACAACGAAATCGTGCACTGCGCCCACGGCATCATGGCCGATTCACCCACCAATCCGCTCAACCGCGTGGTGTTCGCCGGCAACCTGATCGCCCACAACGTCACCGGCATCCACTTCTACGGCGTGCGCGGCGGCCACATCGCGGTGGACAACACCTTCCGCGGCAACCTGTGGCCGGTCACCATCGTCGGTGACGGCGACCCGCTCAACGACACCTGGTGGGGCAACGCCTGGGACAACTACGAGGGCTTCGATCTGGACGGCGACGGGCGCGGCGACCGGCCCCACGAAATCTACACCTACGCCGACCGCATCTGGCTGGAAACCCCGCAGGCCACCTTCTTCCGCAGCTCGCCGGTGCTCGAACTGCTCGACTTCCTCGAACGCCTGGCGCCCTTCTCCGCCCCCAACCTGATCCTGCGCGACACCGCGCCGCGCATGCTGTAACGCTACAGCCCTCGCAGCAGGCGGGTGCGCGCCAGATACACCAGCGCCAGCGCGCCGACGTTCATCATCAGCGCATACACCACGCTGGGCGCGGCCATCGGCGGACGCTGCAACAGGGTGATGGCGACGAAGATGCCCAGGCCGGCGTTCTGCAAGCCGCACTCCATCGCCCCGGCCACGGCGTCGCGGCGCCCGGCGCCCACCGCCGCCACCAGCATGTAGCCGCCCGCCATCGCCAGCACGTTGAGCAGCAGCGCGGCCGGCCCCAGCGTCGCAAGGCTGGCGAGGATCGTCTCGCTGTGGGCCAGAAAGGTGCCCAGCACGATGGCGGCGAAGAACACCAGCGCCACCCGGCCGACCACCCGCTCCAGCGCCGCCGCACACGGCCCGCTCCAGTGCCGCAGCAGCACCCCGAGCGCGGTGGGCAGGGTGCTGACCGCCAGCACGCTGCCCACCAGCCGCTCCATCGGCAAGGCGCCGAGGTGGCGGGTGCCCTCGGCGAAGGCGCCCCCGGCAAGATGCACGAACACCAGCTTGACCAGCAGCGGAAAGGTGAGCAGCGCCGCGAGGCTGCTGAGGACGGTGATGGACAGCGAGAGCGCGGCGTTGCCGCGCGCCAGCCGGGTCAGGAAGGCTGAGCTGGCGCCGCCCGGGCAGGCGGCGAGGATCATCAGGCCGACCGCGAGTTCATCCGGCATACCAGTGAGCAGGACCACCGCGAAGGCCACCAGGGGCATCAGCAGCAACTGCCCGGCCAGCCCGGCGGCCAGCGCCGCCGGCCGCGCGAAGACCAGGCGGAAATCCGCCGTGCGCAGCGACAACCCCACCGAGAACATGATGAACGCCAGCGCGGCGGGCAGCAGCATCTCGGCCAGCATGACGGGCAACGTTCAGAGCACGCTCTGCAACAGCAGGCCGGCGGCCATGGACAGCCCCAGCAGGCTGCCCTGGCGCGCGGTATCGGTGAGCACGGCGTTGAAGCCCGGCCCGGACGCGGCGCGGAAACGCCCGGCCAGACGCAGCAGCGCCGGGGCGCACAGCAGGCCGAGCAGCGCGCCGGGATGGCCGGCGAGCGCCAGCACGCCGAGCAGCGGCAGCGGCAGCAGCACCAGCAGCCCATAGGCGCGCAGGCAGCCGACGCGGCCCAGCAGCGCGGCCAGCGTGCGCCGCCCGCTCAGCAGATCGGTATCGAGATCACGGTAATTGTTCACCAGCAGCACGGCGGCGGCTGGCGCGCCGGCCGCCAGCCCCGCCACCACCGCGGCGGCCGAGAGCGCCTGGGCCTGCAACCAGTGGCTGCCGCACACCGCCAACACGCCGAAGAACACCAGCACGAAGCATTCGCCCAGCGGCGTGTGCGAGATCGGCCGGGGCCCGCCCGAATAGGCCCAGCCGGCCAGCAGCGAGGCGATGCCGATGGCGAGGATGAACGGGCCGCCCACCGCCACCAGATAGCCGCCCAGCGCCAGCGCGGCGGCGAACGACAGCCACGCGCCGCGCTTGACCGCCGTGGCGCTCGCCAGCCCGGCCGCGGTGACCCGCAGCGGCCCCACGCGGCGCGGCCCGTCGGTGCCGCGCTCGAAATCGGCCGCGTCGTTGTAGAGGTTGGTGCCGATCTGGATCAGCACCGCGCTGCCCAGCGCGGCCAGCAGCACCAGCCAGTCGAGCGCCGCGCCGTCGGCCACGGCGAGCGCCGTGCCCACCATCACCGGGGCCACCGCGATGCCCAGCGTGCGCGGGCGGATGGCGGCCCACCAGACGCGCGGCGCGGCATGGCGCTGCGGCGAGGAGCGGCTCAGGGGGAACGTCTGGCGTAGTGTATGCATGCGATTCCGAAGGAGAGGTTTTCCCAGCACACCGACTCGAAGCCCGCCGCCGAGAGGGTCGCGGCCAGGGTCGGTTGGTCGGGAAAGCGCCGGATGGATTCGACGAGGTAGTCGTAGGCCCCCGGGTTGCGCGCCACCAGGGCGCCCAGGCGCGGGATGACCAGACGCGAGTATAGGTCGTAGAACGGCGCCAGCCACCAGGCCGGGCGGGAGAATTCCAGGCACACGAAGCGCCCGCCGGGCTTCAGCACGCGGTGGATTTCGGCGAGCGCCGCGCCGATCTCGGTGGCGTTGCGCAGGCCGAAGGAGATGGTCAGCAGGTCCACGCTGGCGCTGGCGAAGGGCATGCGCTCGGCCTCGCCCGCGCTCCACGCGGCGGGCACGCCGCGCCGCCGGCCCACGGCCATCATTCCCCACGACGGATCGCAGACGATCACCGTGCGCCCTTCCGCGCACAGCAGCCTGGCCAGGTCGCCGGTGCCGCCGGCCAGGTCCACCACCACCCCGCCCTGCCCGGCGCAGCGCCGCGCCAGGGTGCGCTTCCACAGGCGGTGGATGCCGAAGCTCATCAGGTCGTTCATCAGGTCGTAGCGCGGCGCGACGGCCTCGAACAGCGCGCGGATGCGCCGGCGGCGCTCCTCGGGCGACACCGCGAAGCGGCCGAAGCGGGCCGAATCCGGGGTCTCGGCGGTCACTCCAGCAGGCTCCCGGCGACCGCCTCGAAGTCCGCCTTGTGGAACAGCCCCAGCTTGCGCAGGACGATTTCGCCGTGGCGGTCGATGACCAGGGTGAACGGCATGCCGGAGCCCGTATTGCCCAGCGTCTGCATCAGCCAGATGGCCTTGCTGCGCCCCAGCCCCACCGGGTATTTCACCCCGTAGGCGGCGAGGAATTCGCGCACCGCCGCCGGGTCGTCCTCCACCGCGATGCCCAGCACGGTCAGCCCGCGTTCGGCATACTCGGCCTGCAAGGCGGCCAGTTCCGGCAGTTCGGTGCGGCACGGCACGCACCAGCGCGCCCAGAAGTTGACCACCAGCGGCTTGCCCCGGTAGTCGGCCAGCGCCATTTCGCCGCCGTCCGTGCCCACCAGCGTGGCGGCGAACAGCGAATCCACGCCGGCCGCGCCCGCGTTCGGGGCGAAGGCCACGGCGCAGCACAGCAGCACCCTTCCCATGAAGCGTTTCACAGCAGGTCCCCCCGGCGGAAAAGCCAGTAGCCGCACAGCGCCGCGCCCATGCCCAGCGCGGCCGGATAGGCCAGCGCGAAGAACTGGAAGCCCGCCGTGCCGAACAGGTCGAGAATCACGTAGGCGGCCGGGCCGAGCACCACCAACTGCGGGTCGAACATCGCCAGCGCGGCGGTGCGGAACACCTGCAGCGGGTTGGCCAGGGCGATGGTGACCGCCAGTTCGGGGTCGATGCGGCCCTGGATCATCACCCCGAGCAGGATCAGGTCGAGGAACAGCAGCAGCGCCAGCCACACCAGGAAGGCCGCGCCCTGGGCCATGTCGGTGGTGCGCGCGAGCGCGGAGATGAACATGCCCAGGCCGAGGAAGCACAGCGCCATGGCCGCGAGCAGCGCGGTGTAATAGGCGAACATGCTCCAGGGAATCTCGATGCCGTCCACGTGCCCCCAGATCACCGCGCCCAGCATGGCGAGGAACACCGGGGCGAACACCACCACGTAGCGGCCGAGGATCTTGCCCCAGAACCAGGCGCCCAGCGACACCGGCAGGGCCAGCAGGTATTCGAACACCCCCGCCTCGCGGTCGCCGGCCACCGAGCGCACGGTGGTGATGAGCACGAAGATGGGCAGGATCGCCATGGTGAGCTGGATGTAGGTGACCAGCAGGCGCGACAGCCCGATGAAGCCCAGTACGCGCGATTCGGTGAGCCCGAAGACGAACAGCAGCGCGACGATGCCGCCGAACACCAGGGTGTAGATCTGGAACCAGCGCGCGCGCAGCGATTCGACGATGTCCAGCCGGGCGGTGAGGAACAATTGCTTCATTCACTTCCCCTTTGCCAGCGTGCGCCGGCGCATTTCTTCGAAACCGATGGCCTGTTCCTCTACCGCCGCCAGCGCGGCGAAGTTGTAGCCCATCGGCGAGCTGCGTTCCACGTACTGGGCCTGGCGCGGGTCCAGCCAGCGCATGGCCTCGCGGCTGGGGCTGGTGAAGTCGGCCACCCACAGGCGGGTGGCGGCCTCGCCCATCCATGGATGGGCCTGCGCCTTTTCCTGCATCCAGAACAGCAGGCAGCCGAGGTCGTCGAACTTGAACGCGGTGCCGGCCGCGCCGCCGCGCAGCTGGGCGGCGAAGCGGCGGTCGGAGATCACCATGTTGCAGCGCGCGCAGGTGTCGCGGTCCCAGCGGATCGGCGCCATGCCCTCGGGCCAGTCGCCGTCCTTGCCGCAGCCGGCGAGCAGGCCGGCGAGCGGGCCGAGCAGCAGCGGCGCGGCGCCGGCGCGCAGGAGGAAGTCGCGGCGCGGCGGGCGGAAGGCGTCACCGTGGCATGTTGTATGGGCATCGCACATGGTCAGGACTCCATCAGCGAAAGATCGCTCACCAGGCCGGTGTAGCGCGAGAGGATGCCGAGGAAGCGCAGGCGGTCCGCGCCGGCGATGCTGCCCCGCCAGACCAGTTGCCCGGCGTCGGCGGCGAAGTTCCAGCCGTCCAGCGCCTTGGCGAAGGCCGGCTCGAAGCGCTTCAGCGCGATCCGGCAGACCAGTCTGCTGGTCAGCGCAACGTCCTCGGCCACCTTGTCGTCGAGCACCACGCGGCCGGTGTCCATCTCCACCACGCGGTTGACCAGCGCGGACACCTCGTCCAGGCGGTGGCTGGAGATGATCATGGTGGCGTCCGCCAGGCGCTCGGCGAGCAGGTCGAAGAAGATCTTGCGCGCCTCGGGGTCGAGGTTGGCCGCCGGCTCGTCCATGATGAGCAGGCGCGCGTCGCGGCCCAGGGCAATGGCGATCAGCAGCTTCTGCTTCATGCCCCCGGACAGGCGCACGAACGGACGCGCGCGGATCGCCGCCACGTCCAGCCCGAGGCGGCCGGCGACCGCAGCGATGCGCGCCGGGTCGGTGCCGCACAGGGCGGCGGAGAATTCGATCAGCGGCCCCACCGGCATGCGCAGCGGCGGCGGCAGCTGCGGCACGAAGCCGATCTGGCCGAGCACCGCGGTGCGCTGCCGGCGCGGGTCGAGGCCGTCGATGCGCACCCGGCCCTCGCAGGCGTATTCGCCCAGCAGGCAGCGGATCAGGGTGGTCTTGCCGGCGCCGTTGGAGCCGATCAGCGCGACGCGCTCGCCCAGGCCGACGGCGAGGTCGATGCCGTTGAGCACCGGCGCGCGGCGGAAGGTCTTGGTGAGGTTTTCGAGCAGGATCATGGCAATACGGTCCAGGTCAGAGCAGTTGCGACAGCCCTTTGACTTCATAGCGCAGCGCGCCGGTGGGACAGGCATCCACGCACAGGCCGCAGCGCGTGCAGTCCGGGCCCAGGCCCATGCTGGCCTCGCTGGCGCGCCCCTTGATGGTGACGTCCAGCACGTGGGGCACCAGGCACACCTTGCGGCAGTCGCCCTCGTGGAAGCAGTGTTCGACGCGGTAGCTCACCCGCAGCGGCGAGATGGCGCCCACCACCCCGTAGGTCAGGCCGATCGGGCAGATGTAGCGGCACCAGGCGCGGCGCGACCAGAACACCTCGAAGAGCAGCAGCAGGAACACCCAGCCCAGCGCCAGCCCCGGCCCGTAGATCAGCGCGCGCGACAGGATGCCGGTGGGCGACAGGGTCTCGAAGATGGTGTAGCCGGTCACGAAGGACATTACCGCGAACAGCGCCCAGAACACCGTGCGCGTGCCGCGATGGAATTCGTGGTCGGTGACCCACTTGCGTTTGACCAGCGCCAGGTGGATTTTCTCGGTGAGTTCCGCGACCAGATGGTAGGGGCACACCCAGGAGCAGAACGTGCGCCCGCCCAGCATCACCCACAGCAGGAACACGGTGAAGGTGCCGATGAACAGGTTCACGATGATGTGCTTGTGGGCCAGCATCACGTGCAGCGCGGAGTTCAGGTCCACCATGTGGAAGCCGACGAAGCGCGAGGCGGTCAGCGCGCCTTCGAGGATCTGGATGTCCAGCCAGAAGGACACGACGAACAACAGGTTCACCGCCAGCAGCACCGCCCAGCGCCGGTTGCGCCAGACGTGGCTGGGGTGGTGGTGGGCGCGCGCGTGCAGCTTCTCCTTGATGTAGCGCTCCTTGTCCTCGTACTTGACGATCATGATGCGGCGCACGTCCTCGGAAACCTTTTCCGGCTTCTTCGGTTCGGCGCCCAGCATGCCCAGGAAGAGATCGGCGAAACGGCCCATGGCTCAGCCCTCCTTCCACACGGCCTGCGCATCGACCACGATGGCGGCGGGTTCGGCCGGACAGACCATCTCGCACACCCCGCAGCCCACGCACTGCTCGCCCACCACCGGGCGGAAACGGGCGACGCCGTCCGCGCCGGTGAAGGATTCCATGGCGATGGCGTTTTCGATCGGGCATTCGGTGACGCACAGGTCGCACAGCTCGCGTTCGTAGGGGTGGTCGCGCAGCGCGATGGGCTGCCAGCGGTCCACCTCCACGTAGCGCATGCGCCCCTTGAAGGCCGGCCCGCGCGCCTGCCCGGAGAACCCCCTGCCCTGTACCGCCAGACAGGCTTCCGGGCGCGCCAGGCGCGCCAGGCCGAAGCGTTCCTTGAGGTTGAGGGTGGGTTCCGGGTCTTGCGCCTTGGCCTTCAGCACCGGCGCCTGGGCGAGCGCGGCGCCGTGGCGCACCGGCAGGAAGTCCGGCTTGGTGTAGGTGAGCGCGCCGGTGGGACAGGCGAGGATGCACTGCACCGCGTCGCAGGAGAAATCACAGGCCTGTTCGCGGGCGTCGATGTAGGGCACGCCGATGCCGAAGCCATCGGTCAGGTCGCCGAGGCGGATCGCGCTCACCGGGCAGACCTGCACGCACTGGCCGCACTTGATGCAGGAGGCGAGGAAATCCGCCTCGTCGAGCGCGCCCGGCGGGCGCAGGCGCGGCGCGCGCGCGTCGAGCACGGGGATGTAGCCGAGCAGCGAAAGGCCGATCACGCCGGCGGTCAGCCCCGCCGAGCGGATGAACTTGCGGCGCGCCTTGCGCGCCTTTTCGAGGGATACGGGCGGCCGCTTCGGGGCGGCCTTGTCGTTGGTATCAGGAGCGCTCACAGCAAACTCTCCCGTTGGGGTTTGACGAAGCGCGGCCTGGCGTCGCGCAGGATGAGGTCGGGGGTGGAGAACGGCGCCAGGCGCTCCAGGAAATCCAGCAGCTCCAGCACCGGCGCGCTGCGGAAGAAGCGCGCCACGGGGAATTCCATCCAGATCTGGTCGGCGTAGGCGCGGATTTCGTGGGGCTGGTCGCCGTAGCCGTCGTGGTCGCGGTCGAAGCCCTGGTAGTCGTCCCAGTAGTTGCCTTCCCAGAAGTTCTTTTCCGGGTTGTCGCTGCGCCCGCCGTAGCTCACCTGGGTGAGGTTGCCCTCGAAGACGTTGTCGCGCAGGTTGTTGCCGCCGGTCTCCGAGTTGAACTGCACGGCGATGCCGTTGTAGGCGAAGCGGTTGCCGCGCAGTTCGATGGTGGTGTCCGGCTCGAAGGGCGACAGGTCGGAGCCCACGCCGATGGCGCAGTAGATGATCTCGTTGTTCTCGATCACCGTGCCGGAAGCCTCCTTGAAGCCGACCCCCATGCCGGTGGCGCCGGTGGCGTGCGAGATGAGGTTGCCGCGCGCCGCGCCGCCCTGGGTGTACATGAAGTACACGCCCACCGCGTTGTCTTGGAAGCGGTTGTTTTCCACCAGGTTGTCGTGGGCGAACATGAAGTGGATGGAATAGCGGCTGCGCCGCCCGAGGTTGTCGCGGAACACGTTGCGGTGCGAATACCAGGCCACCATGTCGCGCGAATCGATCACCTCGTTGCCTTCGATCAGGTTGTCGTGGCTGTACCACAGGCGCAGGCCGTCGCCGCGCACGCCCAGTTCCAGGTCCTTGGAGCGCACGCGGTTGCCGCGCACCACGCTGTGGTTGGACTGCTTGAGATCGATGCCGAACAGGCAGTCGTCGATCTCCAGGTTCTCGATCACGTTGTGGTGGCCGCGCACGTCCAGGCAGGAATCGTCGGTGTCGTGGGAGTCGCCCGAGCCGGTCAGGTGCAGGCCGCGCAGCACGGCGCCGTCGGCGTTGAGCACCATCACCGTGCCCTTGCCGCCGGCGTCGATGCTCACCTGGCCGCCGCCGTCGATGGTCAGCGGCTTGTCGATGGTCACCGGGCCGGCGTAGGCGCCGGGCGGCGGGCGCAGCACCGCGCCCGGCGCCGCGGCATCGACGAGATCCTGGAAGGGCTTCAGGCCGTAGATGCGCGGGTCGCGCTCGATCAGCATGTAGATCGGTTTGGGGCGGTCGATGGTGACCCGCGGCGCGGTGCTGAAATCGGCGTTGGCGCCCGGTGCCTCCGCTTCGGCGCCGGCCTGCGCGCAGGCCAGCACCAGCGCGGCGGCCAGCCCGGTGCGCAGACGCTTTGGCAGGCCAGGCACGCTCTACTCCATCTCCGCGTGCTCGCGCAGTTGCTTGCGGCGGATCAGCAGCGCCAGCATCAGGCAGACGAAGATCAGCATGAGCAGCGCGTAGCCCCAGTACGGATAGGAGTAGGTGGAAAACTGCGCCACCTTGCCCTCGCCGAACACCGTGGGCATGAAGGGTTTCACCGTGAACGCGCCCCAGGGGTGCAGGTTGTGGCCGAAGAACCACAGCCAGCCCGAGTAGGTGACCAGGAAGAACAGCGGCAGCAGCGCCGGCACTAGGGCCAGCAGCAGCTGGAAGCTGCGCAGCCGCACGACGCCCGCGATCACCCCGCCCATCACCGCGATCAGCGCGACGATGACGATCTGCGAGATCAGCCGCACGTTGTTGCCCCAGCCCTGGATGCGCTCGGGCTCCTTGAAGAAGGTGCCGGCCTCCTTGACGTAGTGCTGCACGTGGGCCTCCAGCCGGCCCAGCGCGAACTGGTCGCCGATCATCCATACCGCCACGGCGGCGAAGCCGGTGGCCAGCACGATCAGCCGGGCGCGTTTGCGCGGCACCGCGAAGGCCACGATCATGGTGGCGAAGAAGCCGAAGAAGAACTTCGCCAGCGGTTTTTCCACCGGCGCGCCGGTGTCGATGGGGAACATGCCGACGTAGTGGTTGATGGTGTTCATCTCATGTACGCAGTCCAGCCCCTCGGCGCCGTGGTCCACGTTCTTCTGCGCGTCCAGGATGGGGTTCCAGCGTTCATCCTCGTGGGAGAGGTCCTTCTGGATGATCTCGTCGGCCATGCGCGTGCCCTTGCCCGCCGCCTTGCAGCCGTTGTACACGCCGTCGAAGTGGAAATGGATGCGGATGCCGTCGGGGAAGGCATCCTCGGGATAGTTGGGCGCGGTGAGCGACACCCACCAGATCGGCGAAAAGTAGGCGGCGACCAGGGCGACCAGGGCGATCATGGCCAGCCCGCCGACGATTCTGTTCTGCTTGTCCATCTGCTTCTCTCTCGGAAATGGGACGTGACGGCCTTGCTGCTGTCCGGCGCCACGCCCGCCCGCAACGCGGACGGGGCACCGATTCTTCTATGCGAAGCAGGTTACTTGGCGGCCTTGGGCTCGCACATCGCACCCGGCATCTTCAGGCTCGCCTGGTAGGCTGAAATGGCCACCAGCTGTTCGTCGGTGTAGGGCTTGATGACCTTCACCATGTCCGGGTTGGCGTTGCGCCGGTGGCCGTCGCGGATCTCGGTCATCTGGCGCAGCAGGTACTTGTAGTGCTGGCCGGCGATCACCGGGTAGAACTGCTCCTTGTCGCCCTCGCCGTTCTTGCCGTGGCACTCCAGGCATTGCTTTTCGTAGAGTTCCTTGCCCTTGGCGACCTGGATGGCCGCGTCGGGCCCTTCGTACTTGCCGTGGTCCACCGGAATGCACAGGTTCTCGATGTAGGCCGAGACGTCGGCGAGTTCCTGCGGATCGACCAGCGTGACCGCGAACGGGTACATGGTCGGGTTGTCGCGCAGGCCGGCGCGGATGTCGGCCATCTGCTTGATCAGCACGGTGGTGTGCTGGCCGGCGAGCTGCGGGAAGGTGCCGTCCGGCCGCCCCGCGCCGGAGGGCAGGTGACAGGCGCCGCACACTTCATAGGCTTCTTCGCCGGCGACCTTGTCGCCCTTGAGCTTGAGCGCCTCCATCTTTTCGCCTTCCTGGGCGTTCCAGGTGTAGTCCTGGCTTTCGATGCCCTCCTTCTTCGGCGCGGGCGGCGCGGCCATTGCGACGCTGGCACCCAGCAGGGCGATCAACAGAACGGATGCTTTCATTTCGGTTTCCTCTCTTTATGGGTGGTGTGCGGCGCGCCGGGGCCGGAACGGTTCACCTCAGGCTTTCCAGGTAGACGGCCAGCGCCTTGATCTCTTCGTCATCGACGAGGTGCATGACGCCCTGCATGGCCACGGCCTGCCCGTTGTTGCGCGCACCGCTCTTGATGTCCTTCATCTGCTGCTCGGCGTAGGCCGCGTTCTGTCCGGCGATGCGCGGATAGCTCGGCAGCAGCGGCTTGTCGCCCTTGGGGCCGTGACAGGCCACACAGGTCTTCTCGACGTACAGCTTGGCGCCATCGGGCGCGGCGACGGCCGCCGAGCAGACGAGCAGCGGGCCGAGCGCGAGGATGAGTTGTCGTTTCATGGGTTTCCTTGTCCGTGTGGGGTGGAACCGGCGGGGTCCCGAAGGCCCCGCCGGCGGGCATCAGCCGATCACTGGATCTTCTTGGCCCCGTTCTGTTCGAGGTAGGTCTTGGCGCGGATGCCGATGTCGGCCGCCTTCACCTGGTACTGCCAGACCTGCTCGGCCCACAGATTGGCCTGCTCCCAGTCCTGCTTGGCCGCGGCGGCCTCGTGGCGGGACTTGGCGTCGGCCGCCTTGCCGAGCTGGTCGGTGGCGTCCTCGACCATGTTCACCACGTCGGGGAAGTCCTTGTAGTTGGTGCTGGTGATGAAGGCCACCACCGAGTCGATCACCGCCTGGGTATCGACCACCTTCTTCAAGGTCGTCTGGTAGTCGCTTTCGGTGTAGGCCGCCTTGGCGATTTCCTTCGTGGTGGCCTTCCAGCCCTTCGGCTTGACCAGCAGGTAGCCCTGCATCTCCAGGTGCAGCGCGGAGCAGAACTCGGTGCAGTAGTACGGATAGACGCCTTCCTTGTCCGCCTTGAACTTCACCGACACGCTCTTGCCCGGCTCGATGGAGGCATGCACGTTGTAGGTCGATACCGCGAAGCCGTGGGTCTCGTCCTGCGCGCGTTCCAGGTTGGTCAGGTTGATCGTCACCTCGTCGCCGACCTCGACCTCGATGGTCTCGGGGGTGATGTGCGAGCGGATCAGCGTGCCGTACACCGTCACCTTGTTGCCGTCGCGCTCGATGCGCTCCTCGCCGGCGCGCACCTTGCCCGGATGCGGCTCGTCGGTGCGGCTGTTGGTGCCGACCTTGTAGCGCACGCCCGGCTTCAGCTTGGACGCCTCGATGGCCACCACGTAGTGCGGCTCGCCGAGCGGCAACGGCATGTCGTACAGCAGTTGCATCTTGTCGTTGCTGATGTCGATGAGCTGGTGGTTCTGCGGATGCAGCGGCCCCACAGGGTTGAAGCGGTCGATGGACAGCTTGTTGAGCGCCACCAGGTAGCGGCCCTTGGGATCGACCGAATCGCCTTCCATGGTCATCAGGTGGCCGATGTTGTAGTGCACGGAGATCTTGTCGAGCACCTTGCCTTCGCAGAAGTCCCACTTGGCGACCTGGGAGTCCACGTACAGCGAGGTGTAGGCCACGCACTGCTTGGCATCGAACTGGGTGTGCAGCGGCCCGAGGCCGAGCGGCACCTGGGTGTGCAGCGCGTCCTTCATGCCGATCACCGGGATGCCGTACGGGTCCTTCGATTCGAACTTGCCGGCCTTGATGGCGGCCTGGATCTTGTCGAAGGAATACACCGAGACGTGGGTGTCGAGCTTGCCCGCGACGATGATGAACTTGCCGTCGGGGGTCACGTCGACGCCGTGGGGCGACTTGGGCTCGGGGATCAGGAAGAGGATGCCTTCCTTCACCGCGGTTTCCATCATCAGCACGTCGTGGCCGTTGATCTTCTTCGCCTTGCCCTGGGCGACCAGTTCGGCGGCCTTCTTCCAGTTGACCACGTGCAGGTAGTCGGTGTCCTTGGCCGAGCAGCCGGCCTCATACGGCGGACGACCCTTCTCGATGCCGCCCACGTAGCGTTCGGAACAGAAGGAGTTGGTGAACGACCAGCCGTCCGACGGCCCCTTGCCGGCGTCCGACAGATCCTGCGAGTACGGCGGCAGTTCGAGCGAGAAGGACTTCGACGGGTCGAGGCGCCCGGCCTTGCGGTCGAACTTCCAGTAGGTCACCCCGCCGCGATACTTCTCGTTGAACTCTTCCAGCGGATAGAACTTCTGGTTTTCCAGCGGCGTGGCGTACTGCGCGGCCTCGATGACGTAGTCGGTGTCCGGGGTGACGAAGGCGCCGCCGTGCTCCGACTTGTAGATCGGGTTGACCACGATCTGCTTGGTCTCGAAGTCGCGCAGGTCGACCACCGCCAGGCGCGGGTTGGCCTTGTCGTTGATGAACAGGAACTGGCCGTCGTACTGCCCCTGGGTCTCGGAAATCGCCGGGTGGTGAGTATCGCCCCAGGTGATTTCCTTGCCGTCGATCCAGCCCTGGCGGAGGACCGCCTTGGATTCCTCGTCGTAGCCGTAGCCCTGCCAGGGCTCGGGCGTGAACACCCCGATGTACTTGAGAATGCGCATCGAGGGGATGCCGTACACCAGAATCTGCCCCGACTGGCCGCCGGAACTGAAGGCGAGGAATTCATCGCGCTTGCCGGTGGGCGTGTAGGTCTTGGCCGCCGCCATCAGATCCTGCTGGCTGAGCCCTCGCCGTTTCATGACGTCCTGCAGGGACTCGGCGGACCACGCCGCCCCCGCCCCGATTCCTGTCGCCAGCAACACTGCCGTTGCCTTGACTGCCAGGCTTTTCATTGTTCGTTCTCCCCAAGAGAAAGAAGAAGGTGCTTCTTTTCCCGATCACCGCGCGGTCGCAACATTACTTATGCGGTAATCTCGGACGAATTCTGCGCCGCGGGTCGGAACGCCAACAGGTGACGAATCCTGATATGCGCGCTGGGATTCGGGGAGTGGGGAGCTAGGAATGTTCCTAGGGAGTTCGCGCGCCGGCGGGCACGGCCCTGCTCCCTCCCCCTTGCGGGGGAGGAAAGATTCGCATGCGCACCACCCAGCCCCGCTGCGCGCGGGCGCTATTCCGAAAGCGGTACGTCGTTCTCGATCAGGTGGTGCTGGATGGCGTAGCGCACCAGTTCCGCCGTGTTGCCCAGCCCCATCTTGAGCTGGATGTTGGCCTTGTGGGTACTCACCGTCTTCACGCTCAGGCTGAGCCGCTTGGCGATTTCCGACACGCCCATGCCCTGCACCAGCATCAGGAAGATCTGGTAGTTGCGGTCGGTGAGCCGGTTGTGCGGCAGTTGCGTATGGCGGCCCTGGAGCATGTCGCGGGTGAGGTTCTCCGCCACGCTCTGATTGATGAACAGGCCGCCGCCGACGATCTTGCGAATGGCCTCGGCGAGCAGCGCCTCGGCATTGTCCTTGCACAGATAGCCGGAGGCGCCGGCCTTCAGGGCGCGCACCGCGTAGATGTCCTCCTGGTACATGCTGAGCACCAGGATGGGCAGGCGCGGAAACTCGCTCTTCACCTGCTTGATCAGTTCGATGCCGTTGCGCCCCGGCATGTTCAGGTCGAGCACGACGGCATCCCACTGCCCTGCGCGCAGCCTGACCATCGCCTCGGCGCCGTTACAGGCCTCGCCGCCGACGGCGATGTCGCCGGACTCGCTCAGGATGTGCTTGAGGCCCGCGCGCAGGATGTCGTGATCGTCGGCGATCAGTATGCGGATCATCGCTTGTCTCCAGTATTCAGGGGCAGCACCACGGCGATGCGGGTGCCGTGGCTGCCATCGACGTTCATTTCTCCGCCCAGCATGCTCACCCGCTCGGACATGCCGAGCAGGCCGAAGCCCTTTTTCGGCGCGTGATGATCGAAGCCCGCGCCGTTGTCGTGGATGAGCAGGTGCAGTTGCCCGCCCCGTTCTTCCAGGCGGATTTCCACGTGGGTCGCCCGCGCATGCCGGGAAACGTTGGTCAGCGCCTCCTGCACGAGGCGGAACACCGCGATGGACTGGCTGGCATCCAGGTCGTATTCGTCGCGGTCCGCGCGGAAGGTGCAGGCGATGGACGCGCGCGTCTCGAACTGCCGGACCAGGTGTTCGAGCGCCGCGCACAGCCCCAGCACGTCGAGCATGCCGGGGCGCAGCCCTTCGGAGATCCGCCGCAGCGATTCGATGGTGCGCTCGACCAGGGTGTAGGCGCCGCCGATGCGCTCGCTGCAATCTCCCCCCGCGCTGGTGCACTTCTTGCGGAGCCAGCCGAGGTCGATGCGCAGCGCGGTCAGCGCCTGCCCCAGTTCGTCGTGCAGTTCGCGCGCGATGGAGGTACGCTCGTCCTCGCGGACGTTCTGCAGAAAGCGGGTCAGTTCGCGCAGGCGCTCCTGGGAGTGGCGCAGCGCGCACTCGGAACGGCGCAACTGCTCGGTGCGTTCATCCACGCGCTCCTCCAGCCGCGTCTGCAGCCGGTACAGCTCGATGTGCGTGCGTACCCGGGCGAGCACCTCGTCGGGCTGGAAGGGCTTGGCGACGTAATCCACCGCGCCCAGCGAGAAGCCCTTCACCATGTCGCCGGTTTCATGCAATGCGGACAGGAAGATCACCGGAATGTCACCGATCTGGGGGTCCTGCTTGAGCAGGCGGCACAGTTCGTAGCCATCCATGCCCGGCATGCGCACATCGAGCAGGATCAATTCGGGCGGGCGGGCGCGCGCCGAACGCAGCGCCATGCGCCCGTCCTGCGCCGCGCGCACGGTGTAGCCGGCGCCGGACAGCAGATCGCCCAGCAGATTGAGTGAGCCGATGGTGTCATCGACGATGAGTATTTCCGCCTGCTCCACAGGCAGCGCGGCGCGGTCGTTCATGATTCGCTTCCCTCCAGGCCGAGTGCCTCCCAAAGCTGCTGATAACGGCGCTCCCTGGAAAGCGAGAGCAGCGCCTCGCCGACCGCGGGCACCTTGTCGGCGATGGCCGCGATGGCGGTATCGATCTCCTCGCGGTTCAGCGAGATCGCCGCGCGCACGAGGCACTCGCGCTCTTCCGCCGACAGGGCATCGAGCAGTCCGCGCATGTCCTGCGCAAGGCCCTGCTGCGGACCGGCCTGGCGCGGACAGGGGCGCCTGGGCACCAGCACCTTGTCGATCAGGCGCAGCAGCCCGCCTTCATCGAAAGGCTTGCTCAGGAAGGCGTCGGCCCCGGCGGCCAGCGCCGCCTCGCGGCTTTCCGACATGGCATTGGCCGTCAGCATGACGATCGCCGGGCAGTCCCCGCCCAGCGTCTTGCACAGGCGGATCAGTTCCAGCCCTTCGCCGTCGGGCAGATACCAGTCGAGCAGCACCAGATCCATCTTCTGGTTCTCCACCGCCGACCAGGCTTGTTCGAGGGAGCCCGCCTCCTCGACCTGGAAGCCGAACGGTTCGAGAATCGCCCGCACCAGGAAGCGCCCTTCCGGCGTGTCATCCACCACCAGCACGGACGCCGGACGCTGCAGATCGCAGCCGGCCGGCAGCGGTTCGCCGGCACTGCGCAGCGGCTCGCCGTGGACCACCGGCACGGTGACCGAGAAACGGAAGTCGGCCCCCTCGCCCGGCCGCGATTCGACCGCCAGCTCGCCCCCCATCATGCGCACGTAGCGCCGGCTGATGGTCAGGCCGAGCCCGGTGCCGGCGCGATGCACGGAACCAACCTGCTCGAAGGAGGAAAAGATGCGCCGCTGGTCCTCCGCGCTGATGCCGATGCCGGTATCGCGCACGCTGAAGCGCAGGCGCTGCGACGCGCTGGAGACGGGGTAGCCCTGCACCCGCACGGTGATCTCGCCGCGCTCGGTGAACTTGACCGCGTTGGACAGCAGGTTGAGCAGCACCTGGCGCAGCATGCCGGGGTCGATCAGCACCAGCGCGGGCACCGCCTCGGTCAGCAGATGCAGGCTCAGCCCCTGCTCCTCGGCACGCAGGCGCATCATCTCGGTGACCTGCTTGAGCAGTTCGACCAGATCGACCTCCTCCGGGCGCATCGCCATCTTGCCGGACTCGATCTTGGAAAGCTCCAGCACGTCGTTGATCAGCGTGAGCAGGTGCTGGCCCGAATGGTTGATGGTCGCCAGGGTGCGCCGGTTCTCCGGCGACAGCGCGGCGTCCTTTTCCATCAGTTTGGAAAAGCCGATCACCGCGTTGAGCGGCGTGCGCAGTTCGTGGCTCATGTTGGCCAGGAAGGTGGATTTGCTGCGGTTGGCGGCCTCGGCCTGATCGCGCGCCACGGTGAGTTCCTCGGTGCGCTGGCGCACCAGCTCTTCCAGGTGCTCGCGGTAGGCCGCCAGTTCGCGCTCGTTCTTCTTGCGCTGGGAGATGTCGGAAAAGATCGAGATGTAGCGCCGGATGCTGCCGTCGGCCTGGCGCAACGCCTGGATGGAGATTTCCTCCGGGTACACCTCGCCGGTCTTGCGCTTGTTCCACAGCTCGCCGCGCCACAGCCCGTCGCGCCGCAGGCGCGCCCACATCTCCCTGTAGAAGTCATCGTCGTGCATGCCCGACTTGAGCATGCGCGGATTGGCGCCGATGACCTCCTCGCGCGGGTAGCCGGTGATCTCGCAGAAGGCGTCGTTCACCCACAGGATGGTGCCGTCCGCATCGGTGATCACCGCGCCCTCGGCCATCGCCGCGAACGCGGTTTCGTTCTCGCGGCGCTCCTGATCCTGGCGGAGCAGTTCCCCCGCACGCCGGCGCGAGAAACAGTGCAGCAGATAGATGGTGGCCATCCCCAGCAGCCAGATTCCCCCGTGCCAGTACTGGATCGTCCGCCAGGTCGGCTCCTGCGCCGCCCGGTAGGTGTTCAGATCGATGGAAATGCTCGCCCCGCCGCGCAGGCCGCCGACCGGAACGAGCGTGTCGCGGTGGCACTCCAGGCATTCCTTTTCCATGCGCATCGGAATCATCACCCGCATGAGTCCGTGCCCGCCGCGCCGCGGCAGCGTCTCGGTGATCACGGAGGAGCCCCCCTCCAGCTTCTCCAGCGCCTTGATCTCCCACTCGTCCGGGACATTGTCGCGGTTGCGCAACTGCTTGGAAGTGAGGCGCTCGTGAAAGCCGGATTTCTGGTTCGACATGTCCTGGATCGCCAGCAGCAAGTGCATCGGCGTGACCAGGACGAGCCCGAAATGCTCGCCGGAGCGGTCCAGGACCGTGAAACGCTGCTCCTGGTCGAGCGAGGGCAGCGCCTTCACATACTCTTCGCGGATGAAGATGCCCTTGACCGACGAAGCCCATTCGCGGATCGCCATGTCCTTCTTGAGATTGGCGACCGCCGCGATGCGCGCCAGTTCGGCGGCAGTACGGTTCAACTGCTCGCGCTGGGTCATCAGGGAAGCCAGCACCAGCACGGTCCAGATGAGGGAGAACAGCACGACCCCCTTGAATGCGGCAAGAGGGCGAAAAGGTCCGGGTATGACTTTCACGGGAACAGGCCTGTTGCGACGGCGACGAATCGCCGGGGGCACTCTGCGCCCCTTTGATCGGCCCGTCAATGCGGAAAATCAATGTCGGCGCACTTAAAAAACCAATCAAAATAAAAACTTAGGATTATTCCTAAGGTGCCATGGAATTATTTACCGGCACCTTTCAGCAATCGTCACCTTACGGTTCGCGCACGGCGGTGCGCACAATCCAGACCGAGAAACCGGATCGATCTCCCGCCCCGCGCCAGCCGGCCGGAGCCAGAGACATCGGTACGCCGGATACCCGGTAGCGGAGAACCATCGCCATGCGGCAAGCACTACCCCGGATCGCCTCCTGTTCCATCGGCGGACGACGCTTGCGTCCCCTGTGGATCGCGCTGGCGGCGGCCATCTTCCTGGGCGGTGCGGCCTACCTGTACCAGGGCCACCTGCTCCCGCAGCCCGACCTCGTCGCCCTCCCCGACATCCGCTGCGCCCCGCCGGACGGATTCTGCGCCGTGCTGCCGGAAGGCGGCCGCATCGAGCTGCGCTTCACCCCCCATCCACCGCCTGCCGCGAGGCCCTTCCAGGTCCGGGTCGCCACCACGGGCCTTGCCGCGCATCGGGTCGACATCGAATTCGCCGGCGTCGACATGGACATGGGCCCCAACCGCCTCACCCTGGCCGCCAGCGCAAACGGCATCCACGAAGCCGACGCCACACTGCCGGCGTGCATCAGCGGACCAATGGCATGGCGCGCCACGCTGACCCTGCACACCAGGGCGCGGCGCATCCTGGTCCCCTACGAATTCCACACCGGCGACGGCGACACGGCACCCGGCCCGGAAGCCTCCCCCACCTGACCGCCTTCCCCACCTTCCTTCTCCATGCAGGCTACCCCATGCGCCTTCGACACCTGATCCTTTCCCTGTTGCTCGCCCTGCCCCTGCTCGCCTGGGCGGCGGACGGTACCGCCACCATCACCGCGGACGCCCCCTACGTCCGCCAGCCGCCGCCCTCGGCACGCGCGGCCGGGGCCTTCATGACCCTGCGCAATACCGGGCAGACTGCCCTGCGGCTGGTCGCGGCAAGCACCCCGGCCGCCGGCACGGCCGAGCTGCACACCCACCACGAAGAGGACGGCATGATGAAGATGCGCCGCGTCGAGGCCATCGACATCCCCGCCGGCGGCGAGGCGGTGCTGCGCCCGGGCGGCCTGCATGTGATGCTGATCGATCTGCACGCGCCGCTCGCCGAAGGCGACAGCGTTCCGCTCACCCTGCACTTCGACGGCGGCGCCAGCCTGCGGGTCGATGCGCCGGTGCGGCGCCAGATCCCCACCGCGGATCACGCACCCCGGCACTGATCCTTCCTTCCCCTCCCTGCAGCAGGAGAACGCCATGCACCCCACCATCCGCCTACTGGCAACCCTCTGCGCGGGCGCCGCGCTGCTCGGCCCGGCGCCCGTCCATGCCGAATCCCCCGGCGCGCTCGAACAAGCGGTGCGCGATCTCGGCCAGCTCAACGGCGTCGCCCTGGCCTGCCGGCAGGGCGCGCTTTCCGCCCGCATGCGCAGCCTGATGATCGAAGTCGCCCCCAAGGAGCGCGGCGTCGGCGAATACTTCGAAGAGGCCACCAGCGAAGCCTTCCTCGAAATGGGCCGCAATGGCAGCGAATGCCCGGACGGCCGCACACTGGCCGAACGCATCGAGGGCGTACGCCAGGCCCTGCTGCAAGCGGTGGGCGGACAGCCATGAACAGGCGGGAATGGGGCCGCCGCCTGCTGGGCGCGGCGCTGCTCGCGTACACCGCCCTCGCGCAGGCGACGGAAACGCCAGTCTGGGCGCTCGACGAACCGATGCCGCTGCGCGCCCGCTACCTGCTGGTCGGGCCGGACGGCGGCGCGGTGTCCGACGAGGATTTCCGCGGGCGCTTCCAGCTGATCACCTTCGGCTACACCTTCTGCCCGGACATCTGCCCGACCACCCTGCTCGACATGGCCGAAGCCCTGCGCCAGCTGGACGGCCTGCCCGTGCAAGGCCTCTTCGTCACCGTGGATCCGCAGCGCGACACCCGCGAAGTCCTCAAGACCTACACCGCGTATTTCGATCCGCGCATCCTCGGCCTGGGCGGCTCCCCGGAACTGGTCGCGCGGGCGGCCGCCAACTTCAGGGTGCGCTATGCGCGCGTGGAAACCGGCCCCGACCCGGAGAACTACGCGGTGGACCACGCCGCGGGACTCTACCTGCTCGACAAGGATGGGCTGTTCCTGCGCAAGTTCGCCTACGGCACCCCACCGGCGCAGATCGCCGCAGAAATCCGCGCCTACGCGTCCGGCGAATGACGCACACCCCCACCCGGCGCCCCACCAACCTCCACCACGATCCAGCCCACCCATGAAAGGTACCCTGCTTCTCGCCCTGGCCACCGCCGGCCTGCTCACCCACTCTTCCGCCTGGAGCGCCCCGGCGCAGGACAGCATCGCCCGCGGCCTGATGATCCTGCACGGCGAACGGCTGATCTTCTCGCCCTGCCGGGAACGCAGCTACGTGCAGGTGGAAGACGAATCCCCCGGCGGCGAGACCGTCGCGGCGCTGCGCGCCCTCGGGCTGGCGCAGGACATCCCGCTCTACGTGGAACTGTTCGGCAGCGCGGAAGGCGGCGCGCTGCGCATGCGCGGCCTGAACTTCGCGCACACCGAGGCACGCTGCCCCGCGCCGAGACACGCCACCGGCGCCTGGCAGGCGGCGGGGGATTCCCCTGCCTGGCGCATGAATCTGGTCGGCGAGGTGATGCACCTGGAACGCGCCGAACAGCCCGCCCTGCGCACGCCCATCCGGGTGGAAACGGCCGCCGCCGTCCATCTGCGCGCCACCGACGGCAGCGCCCGGCAATGGACGCTGGAAAAGAAAACCTGCTTGAAGCGGGAACAGGGCTTCGCCTCGGGCTGGTCCGCCACGGGGCACATCGACGGCGAAACCCTGAGCGGCTGCGCCTGGAAACCCTGAACCCACCCGCGCGCCGCGCCACCCCGGCCCCCACGGCGCGCGGGAATCCTCCATCCGCACCGTACTCCCCACGCTGGACGATCGGACAAAACAACGCGACGTAGCGGCATAGAACGCCCCGATCCGGCCGTGGACAATGGCCCCGTGTCCAACCACGTTCCACGGCCATGTCCCGCCTTCCCCTGCGCACCCCCGAATCCGCCCCCGACGCCGCCCGCCCGCTGGTCGAGCGGGTGATCGCCAACAACGGCTTCCTGCCCAATCTGGTCGCCGTGCTGGCCAACGCGCCGGTGGCGCTGGAAACCTACCTCACCGTGGGCGAAATCAACGGCCGTGCCAGCCTCGCGCTGGCCGAGCGCGAGGTGGTGCAGATCACCGCCGCCAGCCTGCACGGCTGCGAATTCTGCGTCAGCGGCCACAGCGCGCTGGCGCTCAAGAAGGCCGGCCTGCCACCGGCCACGGTGCAGGCCCTGCAACTGCGCGGCCATACCGGCGACGCCCGCCTGGATGCGCTGGCCGACTTCACCCGCGCCGTGATCGCCGCGCGCGGCAACGTGGGCGACGGCGAACTGGCGGACTTCCGCCGCGCCGGCTTCGACGACGCGCAGGCGCTCGAAGTGGTGCTGGGCGTGAGCCTCGCCACGCTGTGCAACTTCGCCAACAACCTGGCGCGCAACGACATCAACCCGGAACTGCAGCCCTTCCGCCCCGGAGTCTTCCAGTCATGAACGCCCCTGCTTCCATTTCCACGTCCGTTGCCACCGATCTGCACTGGTTCGCCGAGCGCGCCGAAGCGCTCAACAACAGCGCCGAACACGCCGAAGACGTGCTGCCCGAACTGGGCCGCCGCGACCTCTTGCGCATCGGCGTGCCCGCCGCGCTGGGCGGCAGCGGCGGCACCACTTCCGACTCACTGGAAGCCATCGCCGCCGTGGCCGAGCGCTCGCTCACCGCCGCCTTCGTGTTCTGGGGCCAGCGCACCTTCATCGAATACCTGCTCGCCAGCCCCAACGAGGGCCTGCGCGAACGCTGGCTGGCCGATCTGCTCGCGGGCCGCTTCGCCGGCGCCACCGGGCTGTCGAACGCGATGAAGTACCTCTCCGGCATCGAAGCGCTGCAGCTCACGGCGCGCGCCCAGGGCGACCGCCTGCGCGTGGATGGCCGCCTGCCCTGGGTCACCAACCTGCGCCACGCCGGTTTCGCCGCGGCCGCCGCCGTGCAGCGCGAGGATGGCGGCGCAGCCATCGTTGCCCTGGCCGACAGCCAGCCCGGCGTGCGGCGCAGCGCGGATCTGGATCTGGTGGCGCTGCGCGGCAGCAACACCGCCGCCATCGACGTGGACGCGGTCGATCTCGGCCCCGAATGGCTCATCCACGAAGACGCGCGCACCTTCTGCCCGGCCGTGCGCCCGGCCTTCCTGGCGCTGCAGCTCGGCATGCCCATCGGCCTGGCGCGCGTGGCCCTGCGCACCGCGCGCGAGCGCGCCGGCAGCGCCCACGCCATCGTGCTGCCCAAGGTGGCGGAAGTTTCCGCCGAAGTCGAAGCCCAGGCCGCTGCACTGCACGCCGGCCTGGCGGACGGACGCTTCGTCGCCGATGCGCCCACGCTGTTCCGCATCCGCATCCGCCTGGCCGAACTGGTGCAAAGCGCACTGGGTCTGGAACTGGACGCCACCGGCGGACGCGCCTACCTGCTCGACCAGAACCGCGAATTCGCGCGGCGCTGGGTGGAAGGCGCCTTCGTGCCGGTCATCACCCCCAGCCTGACCCAGCTGCAGGGCGAACTGGCGCGCCACGCCGCGCAGGGGCAAGGATGAACGCAGCCGCCCGCCCGGCCCCCGGCAACGCGGCGGACGCGGACGCCGCAGCGGCCACGGAGACAAGCCATGGCCTGCTCACGGCGGACGGCCTGGACTTCCGCTACGGCGCGCTGCCGGTGTTCACCGAGGTGTCGCTGTCCATCCGCCGGCGCGAGATCGTCGCGCTGCTGGGCGGCAGCGGCTGCGGCAAATCCACCCTGCTGCGCGTGCTGGCCGGGCTGGAATCGCCCAGCGCCGGCCAGGTGCGCTTTCTCGACCAACCCCTGGAACGCCCGCACCCGCGCAGCGCGCTGATCTTCCAGCACGCCAGCCTGCTGCCCTGGCTGCGGGTGGAGGCCAACGCCGCCTTCGGCCTGGACTTCCGCCACCAGCCGGCCATCGCCGCCGGCGTCCGCCAGTCCCGCGTGCGCGAGGCGTTGGCCGCCGTGGGCCTGGCCGGGCGCGAACACGCCTGGCCGGCCGAACTGTCCGGCGGGCAGGCGCAGCGCGTGGCGCTGGCCCGCGCGCTGGCGCGCGAGCCGGAACTGCTGTTCGCCGACGAACCGTTCTCCGCGCTCGACGCCATCACCCGCGCCGAGATGCAGAACCTGCTGGTGGACGTGGTGCACCGCTGGCACGCGGCGGTGCTGCTGGTCACCCACGACATCGACGAAGCCATCCTGGTGGCCGACCGCATCCTGCTGATGGGCGGCCGCCCCGGCGGCATCCTCGCCGAATGGACGGTGGACGTCCCCCGTCCGCGCGAGGACCACCCCGGCGCGGTCACCGCGCTGCGCCTGGAAATCCTTGCCGCGCTGCGCGACACCTTCACCCAAGCCACGGCCGGCGTCGATTGACGCGCCGGCCATCCCCCCTGACTCCCCGTTCCGCACGCCTCGCCCATTCAACCCGCAAGAGGTTCCGACCATGAGCTATCGCAAATCCGACCGTCCCCACGTCTGCGCCACCCCCGATTGCGGCTGCGGCCTGACCCGGCGCGACTTCCTGCGCCTCTCCGCGCTCACCAGCGCCGCCGTCGCCGCGCCCTTCCTGCGTGCCGGCGACGCGCTGGCGCAGAGCGCGCGCGGCGACGACGTGCCGGTGAAGATCGGCTACCTGCCGATCACCGACGCCACCCCGCTGCTGATCGCCCACGCGCGCAAGCTGTTCGAGGCCGAAGGGCTCAGCACCGAGAAGCCGCGCCTGTTCCGCAGCTGGGCGCAGATCGTCGAAGCCTTCGTCGCCGGCCAGGTCAATGTCATCCACCTGCTCTCGCCGTCCACCCTGTGGGTGCGCTACGGCACCAAGTTCCCCGCCAAGGTGGTGGCCTGGAACCACATCAACGGCTCCGGCGCCACGGTGGCCAAGCACATCGACAAGGTCACCGACCTGGGCGGCAAGAACTTCGCCATCCCGTTCTGGTATTCCATCCACAACATCCTGCTGCAGCAGATCCTGCGCGCCAACGGCCTCACCCCGGTGAGCCGCGCGCGCGGCGGCAACATCGCGCCCAACGAGGTGAACCTGGTGGTGCAGCCGCCCGCCGAGATGGTCTCCGCGCTGGCCGGCGGCGCCATCGCCGGCTACATCGTCGCCGAACCCTTCAACGCCGCCGCCGAGGTCAATGGCGTGGGCAAGATCCTGCGTTTCTCCGGCGACGTGTGGAAGGACCACGCGTGCTGCGTCACCTTCCTCGCCGAACGCGACATCGCCCAGCGCCCGGAATGGGCGCAGCGCGTCACCAGCGCCATCGTCAAGGCCCAGCTGTGGGCGCGCGACAACCAGCTGGAAACCGCCAAGGAACTCTCCAGCACCGGCGCCGAGCGCTACACCCCGCATCCGGTGGAAACGCTCGCCAAGGTGTTCTCCACCGCCGACTACGCGCGCTACGAGGCCAGCGGCGTGGTGCACAACAAGGGCTGGCACCAGCGCCGCATCACCTTCCAGCCCTACCCCTTCCCGTCCTACACCGAGGAACTGGTGCGCCTGCTGCGCGAAACGCACGTGGAAGGCGACAACGCCTTCCTGCGCGAACTGGACCCGGCCTTCGCCGCGCGCGACCTGGTGGACGACCGCTTCGTGCGCAAGGCCATCGCCGACCTGGGCGGGCCGGCGGTGTTCGACCTGCCGGCGGACTTCGCCCGCAAAGAAGTGATCGTGGTCTGATGCCGCCGCGCCTGCGTTTCCTCCTGCCCCTGGGCGGCCTCGCCGCCGCCCTGGCGCTGTGGTGGCTGGGCGCCGCGCTGCTCGCGCGCAGCATCCCCATCGCCAGCCACTTCGCCCCGCTCGGCGCGCTGCGCGCGCTGGCCGGGCTGCTGGGCGAGGCGCTGCTGTGGGAACACGTGGCGGTCAGCCTCAAGCGCGTCGCCGTGGGGCTGGCCTTCGCCATCGCCATCGGCGTGCCGCTGGGCGTGCTCACCGGCATCTCCGCGCTGTTCGCCCAGGCCACCGGGCCGCTGTTCCAGTTCCTGCGCATGGTCTCGCCGCTGTCGTGGATGCCCATCGCGGTCATGGTGCTGGGCATCGGCGACGCGCCGGTGTATTTCCTGCTCGCCTTCGCGGCGGTGTGGCCCATCCTGCTCAACACCGCCGCCGGCGTCGCCCAGCTCGACCGCAACTGGCTGCTGCTGGCGAAGAGCCTGTCCGCCACGCGCTTCGAGACCATCACGCGGGTGATCCTGCCCGGCATCACCGCGCACATCCTCACCGGCGTGCGCCTGGCCATCGGCATCATCTGGATCATCCTGGTGCCGGCGGAAATGCTCGGCGTGGATGCCGGCCTCGGCTACTTCATCCTCGACACGCGCGACCGCCTGGCCTACGCCGAACTGATGGCCGCCGTAGTGCTGGTGGGCGCGCTGGGCTTCCTGCTCGACCACGCGGCGCGCTGGCTGCACCGGCGGTGGCTGCACGGCCGCTGAGCACGCTTGCCTGCTGCATTCACTCAACATTTACGAATGAGGAATATTCCGGAATTTACGGGAATTTATTCCGAAGTTTACGAGAAACCATTCCGGATTTTACGCTCATTGATTCCGGGATTTACGGTAGAGTTCAGGCATGGATTCCGCTGCGCTCTACCTTCGTTGGATTGCCCCTCGCATTGCCGAGGCCTTGCTCGACACGCCGGCGGTGTTGCTTGCCGGCCCCAGGCAAGCCGGCAAAACGACACTGGTACGCCAGTTCACCGGGCAGGGATTTCGCTATCTCACGCTCGATGACGAACTGACGCTGCTGTCTGCCCGCGAAGACCCGACCGGGATGATCCGCAGCCTGGACCGGGCTGTCATCGACGAAATCCAGCGTGCGCCGCAATTGCTGCTGGCAATCAAGGCCAGCATTGATGAAGATCGCCGCCCTGGCCGCTTCCTGCTCACAGGCTCGGCCAATCCGATGACGCTGCCGACCGTGGCCGACTCGCTCGCCGGAAGGATGGAAACCCTGTCTCTACTACCGTTGGCGCAAGGTGAAATCGAGGGGGGCGCGACAAACTGGGTCGATGCCGCATTCGGCGGTGCGCTGCCCGAGGTCAAGATGTTTGCGCTGGGCGACGAACTGGTCGGACGGGTGCTGCGTGGCGGCTATCCCGAGGCCATTGCCAGAAACTCCCCGCGCAGGCGCGTGGCCTGGACGCGGCAATACATCGACGCCATCATTCAGCGCGATGTCCAGGATATCGCCGGCATCGAGCGCCTGGAACAGTTGCCGCGCTTCCTTCGAGCCTTGGCGCAGACTGCCGGGCAGATGTGCAACTACTCCCAGTTGGGCGGACAGATCGGCCTGGACGGCAAGACGGCGTCACGCTACGTCGGCGTGTTCGAGCAGATGCACCTGCTCAAGCGGATCGCTCCCTGGGCACGCAACCAGCTCAGCCGCATGGTGAAAACGCCGAAGCTGCAGTTCATCGACTCCGGTTTGCTGGCAACGCTGATGGATCTTGGCGAGGAGCGCGTGACCCGGGATCGCGCCCGTTTTGGCCATGTCCTGGAGTCCTTCGTTTTTGGTGAACTGCTCAAGCACATGACGTGGGCGAACGGCGACTACCAGTTGATGTATTACCGCGATGCCGACAAGGTGGAAGTCGATTTCGTCATCGAGGACACCGTCGGCGACCTGGTCGGGGTCGAAGTGAAGGCCTCGGCAACGGTGCAGAAAAGCGACTTGCGTGGTCTGCGCAAGCTCGCCGGGCTGGCTGGCGACCGCTTCAGGATGGGTGTGCTGCTCTACGACGGCAAGGAAACCTTGCCCTTGGGCAAGGGCCTGTGGGCCGCGCCGCTGTCTTCCCTGTGGGGCGTTGATGTTCCGTAGCCCATCCGGAAAATTCAAACGCGCCGCAAATGCGCGGGCGCCTGGCCCAGAAAAAACCGCAGCCCGTCGCCGATGGAGGGTCCCAGCATGGAAGGATGCGATTCATCGGCGAAGCGATGGAAAAACACGTCCAGGCCGTCGATGCGGGCAAGCCGGCGGGCGCTGCCCAGGATGTCCGGGCGGGATTCGCCGGCGCCGGCCCGTTGCTGCCGTGCGTCCTGGCCGGAGGACTGCTCGATCAGTAGCCGCAACAGCTGCGTCAGGCGGCCTCCGGCAGCCTGCACGCCGGCCAGGAAGGCGGCTTCCTCGTGCAGGATGGAAGCGCCGTTCCACCAGATGGAGGGGTCCGCCGCAATCCAGGTCTGGAACATCCACGGGCGGGTGTACAAGGCGTGCAGCGCCAGCAGGCCGCCCAGCGAATGGCCGAACAGCGCCTGCCGCTGCGGGTCGACGGCAATGCGCCGCGCGATGGCCGGGCGCAGGTCGTGCTCGATGAAATCCAGGAAAACGTCCTGCCCGCCGGTCCGGATGGCGCCGCGCAGGTACTCGCTGGCGGTGGGGGGCGTGAGGTCGAAATAGCGGCGCTCCACATCGAAACGCACCTCGGCCGGATAGCCGACGCCGACCAGGACCACCCGTTGCGTGGCCCCCTGCGGGTCGCTGCGCTGCATGGCCTGCAGCGCATGCCATGCCAGCGGAAAACTGGCATTGCCGTCGAGCAGATGGATGACCGGATAGCCCTGCGCGGGCGGCTCGCCCTGCGGCCAGGCCACGTGGATGCGCCAGGGTTCGCCCGCGTGGCGCGAACCGCCCAGCAGGAACTGCTCTACCCGTTCGTGCCGGATCTGTTCCGGCGGCAGCGCGGCCTGCTGGCGCGGCGTTGCGGCGCCGGCAGGGTTTTGCCGCGCCAAGGCCGAACCCGCGATTGCCGCCAGCCCCAGCAGGGCCGTGCGGCGGTCGATGCGGCGGAACATCCGGGCGGTTGTTTTTCCTGGCATCCGTCAAAGCCTTTGCGCGCCTTCCGGCACCTGGTCCACGGCAAACAGCACCGCGTCGGCCGCGGCCGGGCCGATCAGCGAGCCGTGGGTTTCTCCCGCGACGATCCGGTGCCACACCCGCAGGCCGTCCAGGCCCGCCAGGCTGGCGGCGGGGGTCGGGCGGGCGGCGCGTTCCGCGTCGGCGCCGGCGTTTTCCACCAGCAGCCGCAGTGGGCTGGCGAGCTTTCCCCCTGCCGCCCGCGCGCCCGCCACAAAAGCCGCCTGTTCCTGCAGCACCGACGAGCCGTTCCACCAGAAGGAGGGGTCGGTGGCCACGTAGTGCTGGAACAGCTCGGGCCGGTTGTAGAGCACGTGCAGGGTGAACAGGCCGCCGAGCGAATGGCCGAACAGGGTTTGCTGCTGCGGGTCGATGGGCAAACGCCGGGCGATGGCTTCGCGGACGTCCCGCGCCAGGAAGTCCAGAAACACCTGCCGCCCGCCGGTGGCCAGATCGACGCCGCGCGCGCGGCGGAACTCCTCGGCCGTGTAGGGGGTGAAGTCGTGGTAGCGCCGCGGTGTGTCGATGCGCAGGCCGGACGGGTAGCCGATGCCCACCAGCGCCAGCCGGTCCAGCGCCTCGGCCAGCGCCGGCCGCGCCGCGCGCAGCGCGGCCAGGGCGTGCCAGGCCAGCGGAAAGCTGGCGTTGCCGTCGAGCAGGTAGAGCGCCCGGTAGCCCGCCGCCGGCGCCGCGCCGCGCGGCCGGGCCAGATGGATGCGCCACGGCTCGCCGCTGTGCGCGGAACTGTTGAGGGTGAAGGATTCCACCCGTTCATCGACGATCGTTTCGGCGGGCGTCTGGCTGGCGCGGCGCGGGCGGGCGCTTTCCACACTTTCCGCGCTTTCGGCCGCGCCGGCGGCAGTCTGCGCCCGCAGGGGCCGGGGCAGTGCCAACGCGGACAGCCCCAGCAGGACGCCGCGCCGTTTGAGGAGATCAACCGGGCTCATGGCCATTCACCAGTCGTAGCTCAGGGTGGCGGAAACCAGCCGGCCCGCGCCATAGAAGCAGAACGAGGTGAGGCTGTTGCATGTGACGTATTCCTTGTCGAACAGGTTGCTGGCGTTCACGTTCAGGTGCAGGCCGCGCAGGCTGGCATCCAGTTCCGCCAGATCGTAGCGCAGCGAGGCGTCCACCAGCGTGCGCGAGGCGTTTTTCAGCGTGTTGGCGTTGTCGCCGTAGGAGGAACCCGTGTAGCGCGCGCCCATGCCCAGGCTCAGGCCGCGCGCGGCGCGCCAGTCGAAGCGCGCCGCCATCATTTCCTTCGGCACGTGCGCGAGGCGCTTGCCCAGGTCGGTGCTGTTGCTCTCGGTGACCTCGGTATCCATGTAGGTGTAGGAAGCGCTGATGCTCAGCGTCCTGGTCAGCGCGTAGCTGCCTTCCAGCTCGAAGCCGCGCACCCGGCCTTCGCCGGTCTGCACGCGGCACAGGCCGCCATTGCAGGTATGGGTCGGGTCCGGGTCGGGGGTGAGGATGTTGCTCTGGGTGATCTCGTAGAGGGAGGCCGTCACCAGATTGCGGCTGCCGGGCGGCTGGTATTTGATGCCAAGCTCGATCTGCCTGCCTTCCACCGGATCGAAGGCCTTGCCGTGATAGTCCTCGCCGCTGGACGGCACGAAGGAGGTCGAATAGCTCGCATACGGCGCCACGCCGCTGTCGAACAGATAGGTCACCCCGATACGGCCGGTGGTGGCCTCGGTGGACTCGCTGGTGCGCGTGTTGCTGCGCAGCGCTACCGTCCTGGTCCTGGCCCAGTCGTGGCGCAGACCGGCGGTCAAGGTCCAGTTGTTCCAGAACATCTGATCCTGCAGATAGACGCCCGACTGGATGCGGCCGCTCTCCGAGTTGGGCGTGCGTTCGCCGATCACCACGGGCGAGCCGTATACCGGCGCGTACAGGTCCAGCGGGCCGACCGTGCCGGTGGCCGAGGCGAGTTCGATATCGGTCTTCTGATAGTCGAACCCGCCCAGCAGCATGTGCGCGACCGCGCCGGTTTCCAGCGCGTAGAGCAGGTTGGTGTCCGCGCTGAACCCCTTGCTGTGGTTTTCGTGCGATTCCGCGTTGCCCGTCAGGGTGCGCCCGTCGGCCCCCAGCGTGCGGCGTGCCACGCTGTCGTAGTTCATGTCCACCTCGATGTAGCGCACGTTCTGGCGCAACTTGACCGATTCGCCGATGAACTGCTCCAGCGAATAGCCGATGGCGATCTGGTCGCGGTCGTAGCGGTCGAAGTCCGGTTCGCCCTGGAAGAAGCTGCGCGGCACCTTGCCGTAGGGCGAATCCAGGTAGGTGCCGACCACCGGCAGGCGCTGCCAGGTGGCGCCGCCGCGATCACGCTGGTAATTGACCAGCATGGTCACGGAAGTGCGCGCGGAGGGCTGCCAGGTCAGGCTGGGGTTGAAGAAAACCCGTTTCAGTTCGACGTGATCGACCTCCGTGTCCGTACGCGAGGCCGAACTGACCAGCCGGTACAGCCAGGTGCGCTCTTCGTCGATGGGGCCGCCGATGTCCACATTGGCGCGGATCAGCCCTTCGCTGTCGGTCTGCAGCCCCACCTGGCGCTGCGCTTCCTGCGGCGGCCGCTTGCTGCGGATGTTGACCAGGCCGCCGGGGGTCACCTGCCCGTACAGCACGGACGAGGGGCCGCGCAACACTTCCACGCGCTCCAGGCCATAACTGTCGAAGCGCGTGGACAGCGCGGCGGCACCGGCGCTGCTGCCCGGCGGGCGCAGGCCATCCACGTACATGTTGTTGGCGAAGCTGCCGGTGCGAAAGCCGCGCACCCAGATTTCATCCACGCGGCTGTCCTTGCCGTAGATGCCCGTGCCCACCCCGGCCAGATAGCCCACGGACTGCTCCACGCTCTGCGCGCCCATCTGGTCCATCTGCTGGCGGGTGACCACGGAAACCGATTGCGGGATCTCGACGATCGCCGTATCGGTCTTGCTGGCGCCATAGCTGCGCGTGGCGATGGGCGAGGCATCGTGGGCGCCGCCCAGCCCCTGCGCCGTCACCGACACCACCTCCAGCACGGTCTCGCCCCCGGCGCGTTCGATGATCAGGGTGTCGCCCTCCACCCGCCCGCGCAGCCCGGTGCCGGCGAGCAGTTGCGCCAATGCGCCGGAAACGCTGGTGGTGCGGGCGACGGGACGGCCTTGCAGGCCCTGGGTGAGCGATGGAGAAGCCAGCAGTTGCAGGCCGGCCTGGCGGGCGAACTCGCCCAGGGCCTGGTCGAGGGGTTGGGCGGGCAGTTCGAACGCTGCGGCAGATGCCGTGGCGGCATGCATGCCCAGGGAAAGGACAGCGGCGGCCAGCAGAGGTTTGCGTAGCTTCATGGCGGGGCGTGTTCCTGTTCGGGTTGAAAAAAGGAGACTTCAACCCGCAGAACGAACGAGACGAAAATTACCCTCACGCACCACGGAAATTTCCGCCCGCGCGCGGCGCCGCCGGCTTCTGCGCCGGCCTCAGTGCCGTGCCTCGATGCGCCAGCTTCCGTCGGTGCTGCGGCGCGCCTCCACCGGCAGGATGGCGGGCAACAGGCGCAGCCAGTTGTCGCGCTCGGCGATGTGGACGCGCGCGATCACCGGCAGCCCGCCGACGGCCGGCGCGACCCGGATCGGCTCGGCGCTGTAGCGCGACAGGCGTTCGGCCACCAGCGCCAGCGGGGTGTGCTGGAAGTCCAGCCAGCCGTCGCGCCACGGCGCCACGGGAAGGCCCGCGCCCTGCCCGGCCCCGCCCGGTTCGGCGGAACTGCCCCCTGCGCGCACCCGCAGGCTCTGCCCGGCGGTCAGCAGGTGTTGCCCGCCATCGCCGGCCCGCACCTGGACACGGCCGGATTCGACATCCACCCTCACCCAGTCGCGTTCGATATCCACGGCAAAGCGCGTGCCCAGCACCTCGACCGAGACGTCGAGCGCGGTGACGGTGAAGGGCCGCGCGCCATCCGGGGCGATGGCGAAGAAGGCGCCGCCCTGGCGCAGGTGCGCGGTGCGCCGCGTGCGGTAGTAGGCCAGCGCGATGGCGCTGGCACCGTCGAGCAGCACGGTGCTGCCGTCCGGCAGGGCTTCGCCGTGGAAGCGGCCGGGCGCGGAAGCGAGGTCGGCGTGGTAGACCGGCACCCAGTGCCGCCAAGCCTGCCACAGTGTGGGGAGCACCGCCGTGCCGGCGCCGAGGCCGAGCAGGCGCGCCAGGTTCCGGCGCCGTCCCCGGCGTTCGGGCACCGCCTCGCCCTGCCAGCTCAGCATGGCCTGTTCGACGTGGTCCATCGCCAGCATGACCTCGCGCTCCACCGTGGCCAGCGAAACGCCGTGGCGCCGCGCGATGCCTTCGCGCTTCTCGCCCTCCAGGCGGTCGGCCAGGAAGATGTCGCGGGTGCGCTCGGGCAATCCGTCGAGGCAGTCCTGCACCGCTTGCAGCGCTTCCCGATGGGCATGGCGGCGCACCGTGTCGCTGCCGGCGCCGGCCTCGGCCTCCACGCCGTCCGGCAGTTCGGCGAAGCGCTCGCGGGCGAGGCACGCACGGCGCTGGTGGTCGATGGCGCGGTTTGCGGCGATGGTGAAGATGTAGGCGCGCCAATCCTGCCCGGCGGATTCGGGCAGGCTGTCGAGCGGTTGCTCAGCCAGGCTGAGCCAGGTTTCCTGCACCAGTTCGCGCGCGGTTTCGCGGCAGCCGGTGCGCTTGATCAGAAACTGCAGCAGACCTGTGTAATGCTCCTGATAGCAAGCCAGCAAGGGATTGGAAGCGGAACCGGGCACCGTTTTTCCTGGAGAAAAGGGGAAATGGCGATTTTATGTGCAACTGATTCCTATTTGAAACCCTGATGCACCCGCCCGGAGCCCATGCCCCTCGGTGCCGCCCGGATCGGCCGCAATTAGCCGCATTGCGTCATTTGTACTAACATGGCAGCCGATGTACCCGAATGAGGAGGCACTGCCATGCCCACCGCCACTTCTGCCCGCTCTGCCCGGCTCGGCCTGCGCGCAACCCCTGAACAGGAAGCCGTGCTGCGTCGGGCGGCCGAGGCTGCACACAAGTCACTGACCGACTTCATTCTCGATGCCGCCTGCCAGGCCGCCGAGCAGACCCTGCTCGACCAGCGCCTGTTCATGGTTTCCGGCAGCCAGTATCAGGCACTCATGGACATGCTGGACCGCCCGGAATCGGACAACTCCGGGCTGGCCGACCTTTTTTCCCGGCCCCCGGTCTGGGCCGGTAAATGAAGCTGTCGAAGCCGCAAGCACTCGGGGCGCACCACCGCCTGGACGATTTCGACTGCGGCAAACCGGCACTCACCCATTGGCTGCTGCAGCATGCACGCCAGGCGCAGGCCGGCGGCTCGGCGAGAACCTTCGTGGCCTGCGCAGGTGACCGGATTGCCGGTTACTACAGCCTGACCGTCGGCCAGATCGATACGCTGGAAGCGCCCGAGCGCGTTCGTCGCGGCATGGGCCGATATCCGATTCCGCTGGTGATTCTGGCAAGGCTGGCCGTCGACCTCGATTACCAGCGCAAAGGCCTGGGCTCCAGCCTGCTGCAGGACGCCATCCTGCGCACGATGGTCATTGCGGAACAAGCGGGCATCCGCGCCTTGCTGACGCACCCGGTCGACGCCCAGGCGGATGCCTTCTACCGGCGCTTCGGCTTCGAGCCGACGCCGGTGCGTGAGGGGCAGCTGATCCTGCTGCTCAAGGATGCACGGCGTTTTGCCGGAGCGCCACAATGACGCAGCCCATTTCCTTCTCGCAATCTGTGCCGCAAGGCATCGCCAAATTCCACGAGGCATTCGATGCCGGAACAAAATGAGGCAAGCATGACCCTTGACTACCGCTGGCTTTACGACACCGTACGCAAGCGCTTCGAATCGGACGAAGCCATGGAGGCTTTCCTGCCCAAGGCGCTTACCCCCGAAGAGTTGAAGCAGAAAAGCGACGACCGCTATCTGTCTGCCATGAGCCAGCGGGTATTCCAGGCCGGCATGCAGCACTCGGTGGTCGATGCAAAATGGCCTGCCTTCGAAGAAACCTTCTGGGGTTTTGCGCCCGAGAAAATGGCGCTGCTCAGCCCTGAGCAGATCGAAGGCCATATGAAAAACGACCGGATCATCCGCCACCTCGCCAAACTGCAGACCATCCCCCAGAACGCCCAGTTCATCCTGGACATTCGCCAGGAACAGGGCCGCAGTTTCGGCGAATTCATCGCCGACTGGCCGGGCACCGACATCATCGGCCTATGGCATTTGCTGGGCAAACGGGGCGCTCGCCTGGGCGGACGCTCGGCCGCCGGATTCCTGCGCCTGGTCGGCAAGGACACCTTCCTATTGACCAGCGACGTGGTCGCGCGCCTGAAAGCCGCAGGCATCATTGACCACGACCCCACCAGCCAGCGCGACATGCAAACCGTGCAGGAGGCCTTCAATGCATTGCAGCAAGACTCAGGAAGGCCGCTGTGCCAGCTATCGGCCATGCTGTCGCTGAGCATCAACCCGAGATTCTAGCCATCTCCGTTTCCGCCTCCCCCGAGGCGGAACCCGCTTCATGCCATGAACAACCGCGTACCCACCGAAATCTCCGCGCAGTTGTCACAGGCGCTCGGCGTCATCGAGCGTCATCTGGCCCCGACGCTGCTGGCCGTGCATGTGTACGGCTCCGTGCTGGATGGCGGCCTGAAGCCCTACAGCGACATTGATCTGCTGGTTACCGTGGCGGCACGGCCCGCAGAAGCCGTGCGGCAGGCGCTGCTGCTCGACCTGCTGAAAATTTCCGCACCGCCCGGCCAGGACGCAGCCCTGCGCGCCCTGGAAGTCACCGTGGTCGGGCACGGCGACATCGTGCCGTGGCGTTACCCGCCCAGGCGGGAACTGCAATTCGGGGAATGGCTGCGCCACGACATTCTTGCCGGCGTCTGCGAGCCCGCCGCCAGCGATGCCGATCTGGCGATCCTGCTGACCAAGGCAAGGCAACACAGCACCGCCTTGGTGGGCCCACCGGCGGAGGACTTTTTCGATCCGGTACCCGAGCGCGATCTTGCCATGGCGTTGGCCGACGCGCTGAAACTGTGGAACTCGCCGCCGGACTGGGCGGGCGATGAACGGAATGTCGTGCTCACCCTGGCCCGCATCTGGTACAGCGCGGCAACCGGAAAGATCGTACCGAAGGACACCGCTGCCGACTGGGCGCTGGCGCGTTTGCCCGCCGAACATCATGCCGTATTGCTTGAAGCCCGGCAGGCCTATCTTGGGCATGCGGAGGACCGCCTGGCCTTGCGCGCGGGCCAGGTGGCCGGGTACGTTCTTTTCGTCAAAGCCGAAATCGCCAAGCTGCTCAATGAGCATAAAGCCGACCGATCATTTCCTTGCTGACGCGGTGTGCTTCATGTTCATGTAGATACCACCGGCTTCAAGCTCATCCAACATCCGGGAGAGCCTCTTCTCCTTGGTTTCCTGGCGCTTCGCCCGGTTTATCCAGCCGATGTAGTCGTTCTGCTGATAGGCGGGACGGTCCTTGTAAGCCCCCATCAGGCCACGCTCATTCAGTGCCCGTGCAACGAATTCCGGCATTGGATGCTTTGGCCGCTTCAAGCCAGAGAACTCAGAACTCACCGCGTCCTCCATGTATTGCCGCCTATCCCGCACCAAGCTGGGCTTTGGCCGCCGCGAGGTTCTGCTCGTTGCCGGTGCTGATCGCAAAGATGCCGTACTTGATCGGCGAAGCGGCGTGCCTCTCCTCGATGTGCGCCACCATGGCGGGCCAGGTACGGCCGCCGGCGAGTTCGTAGGCGGCGACGAGCCGCTCCAGGCTCTCCGGACTGAAGGCCGCGAGATGGCCGGCGAAGTCGATCGACGGATCGCTGATCTCCGCCTCCGTCCAGTCGATCACACCGCTGACGCGTGCATCGGCCGCAGCAGTGACATGCCCGATGTAGAGGTCGCCATGGGTGAGAACGGAGAAGTCGGGCCAGAGCCTATCGCTGTCCAGCCAGCGCCGGCACCGCGCTTCCAGATCCCGGCCGATGCCGATTTCCTGCTTCACGCGCTCCAGATCCTGGCGGACCTTGATCCGTGCCTCCTCCGGAGAGGAGGCAGGAATACCGGCCGCTACCGCCTCCTCCACTGGTGACGCGTGCAACGCCACAAGCACCTCGGCGAGGCTGGTCACATAGATTTCAGCCCCCTGGTCGATGTTCCAGGTAACGGCATGGGTCCCGGCGTCGAAGACGAGCGCCATGGGGTCCGTCAGCATGGGATACGCCACCAGATCGGGGCCCCGCACCTGCCAGTCCGGCACCTCGACCGGAAGCCGCTGCTTCACGAAATCCAGGATTCGTGCCTCGCGTTCGATCTTGGGTCGCACGTCATCGCGGCGGGGAATCCTGAGCACCCAGCGCCGCCCCGCCGTGTCCGTCGCGAATCCGACCCGAAAGTCGAGACCCGTCTCGTTGAAGGTAACGGCGCCCGCCAAATGCAAGCCGTGCCGGGCCGCTAGTGCGAAGGTTTCGGCGACAAGCCGGGAAGAATCTTCTGCCATCGGATAAGGCCTGAATCCATCAGCCTGCGCCGCTTCTCGCGCAGAGCCGATGGAATGATGGATTGAGCCTCATTTCTCCGTAAACGCAAGGTTTGCCCCCAGGCCTGCAAAGGTGGCCGCAAAGCCACGGCGCAGCCAGGATTGAATCTGCTGCGACTCGATAACCGCCTTGCGAAACCCATGGGCAAGCAGGCCGTAGATGACGAATACGAAAAAAGTCATCGCCATGAAAACGGCACTCAACAGAAGAAGCTGCAAAAGCGGGTTACTCGCACTGGGGGGAATGAACTGGGGCAGGAAGGCGAGGAAGAAGATGGTCAGTTTCGGGTTAAGGATGTTCAGCAGAAACGCCTTAACGACCAAGCCTGACGCTGAACTTCTGGACAAGCTTTCATCAACAGCGAAGGCGGATTTGTCGCGCCAGGTTACATAGGCGATATAGAGCAAGTATGCAACGCCTGCGTATTTGAGCACTTGAAATGCGACGGCGCTCGTGTGCATGACAGCGGCCAGGCCAAGAACGGTAGCCATGAGGTGGGGAATGATTCCAGCCGTGCATCCGAGTGCGGCGAACACGCTTGCCTTTCGGCCTTGGACGAGGCCGGTCGATACCGTGTAGACGACGCCCGTGCCCGGAATGAGCACCACAATGAGCGAGGTAACGAGGAACTCAAGGCTAATCATTTGGTAAAGCTCCGGTCGGATTGGTGGAATGATTGTGACGCCCAACGTGCAGTTTGAGCCGACGCCGGGGCGCAAAGTGCGGAACAAACAAAAAGTGTAGATTTTGGGCGGTCGGCTCGAAGCGCTCATGAGACCGCACTTTCTGCCCGGGCACGCTGCACAAAAGCATGGACTTCCTCCATTGTGTGGCCGAGCCGATCTACATTTTTCCAGACCCAGGCGGTTATCAGAGCCCCATTGAATGGAGGCTCGTCTTTCTCGGAAGACAGGTAAGCGTCCAGCAGCTTGCGTGTACGTGGAATTACATGGAAATGGACGCGTTCATCGGACTCTCCAAATTTCAGAATATACACCCGTTCGGGAGACACAATCTTGCGTACAAGATGTTCAGCGAGCCTGAGCGCTTCACCAAGCTGCCCGTGCGTATTGGGTGGAAAACTCTCCAAGCTGGGAGCACCAATGCGATTCTCGACAAACAGATAGCCTGGCAAGCGGAAATCATAGGAGTGGGAGATGCGAAATAGCCTTGACTCCCAAATTGTGTATGGATTCATGGCGAGCGATGAAAGAAAGTTCTAAGCAGGCCAACGCTTAAGGTGAAGCGAGTAGGCGAGGCCCGCTTACGGAGCCTCCCTCGACCGAGACGTCAGACTGATGGCTTGCCATAAGCCCGCTCAACCTTTGCGACTCTGATTTCATAGTGTTCGTACCATGCATGTTTACCCATTTCTTGCGCGGCACAGTGCTCGACATTCGCCTTCCAAGCGGCAATACACTCGGGGGATGTCCAGTATGAGACCGTGATGCCAAAGCCATCGACACCACGGGCGCTTTCAGCCCCGAGAAAGCCAGGTTGCTTGGCGGCAAGAGCAACCATTCTTTCAGCCATACTTTCGTAACCGTTGTCGCCTTCGGTGCGCCGAGAAGAAAAAATTACGGCGTAATACGGCGGTTCGGATGTATGGGCAAAGGGAGATGCTGTACTCATGTCTGCGGCCTAACCTTGGATGTAACCGGACAACAAAGGGCGCAGCATCTTGGCGATCCGGTTGACGGACTTATCATGCATGGCGCGATTGCGCCAATGCAATTGCAGCCTGGATGGCAGCGCGGGCCTGTGGACTGTTCTTCCAGCAAGTGGAGCCGACGATAGCCGAGGCTTGAGAGACGATATCCAGCGCATTGGCTTTGCTCAGATGAGCCAGTGATTCAAATCCCATTTGCTCAAGGCGAGCCACCACCGTAGGGCCAACGCCCTTCACACCCAGCAATGCCTTACGCTCTTCCGGCGGGAATGGCATAATATCCTCCACTAACGCTTGAATTAATCCGCGCCGCGAAGCGGCATCGGCTTGAATGCAGGGTTAGGGCGCTTTTTCATAAAACCGACTATCCAAAGTGGAAATGCCCAGATCTTTCTTCAGCATCTTCACCATGCGCGGCACCTCCTGAACCAACGGCAGGAATGGGCCTGGTAGGCCCTTTAAGTCTTCCAGTGCGCCAAGGGTTCTGGTTTTGAATTCTGCATAGTCCTGCACTCCCAACTCCTGCTCTGACTTCGCCTCACCATTGCGCATCTTTTTAAGGCTATCAAGGGTTGCATGGATTCTCGCTATACGATCATTGGCGGGAGTGAAAGCAATTTGTATATCTCTGTGCAGTGCTTCGGGCATAAACAGACTTGCCCTAAAAAATGCGTTCTGCGTTTCAATGAACCCCGAGACCACTTTGGCATATTGGTCCATGGTCAGTTTGTCATTGGGTGCGCAAAGCGACGTAAATTCGAGAAGCTGCGTGACGAGATTGCCATATATCTCGATCTTCTTCGCGTAGACGATCTCCCTGTACTTGCTCCAGCGACCTTGAAGGAAACCAAGGTAAACGCCCGCAGCAGCGGCAAGAACCGGAGCAATAAGTTTGACGAGCCAGTCATCCATGCGTAAGCGCCCTTGTAGCCTGAATTAAGCCGCGCCGCGAAGCGGCGTCGGATTGAATGAATTGTTATGCGTGCTCTTGCTTGTCACCCTTGCCCAAGTTGCAATCAAAGCAAAGCGTGCGCAAGTTTTCCTCAACATTTTGTCCGCCTTTAGACCAAGGAATAATGTGGTCAACATGTAACTCCACGCTATGGCCTTTGGCCGGAGAGCGACCGCATATGACACATCTAAAGTGGTCACGGCAGAGCACCCTGTAACGAAGTGAAAGACTGATGCTCCGTGGCGCAGAAGCTGGAGCGCATTCCTCTTGCTGTTGAATGACATGGCTTGGGGGTGTTTGTGAAGCACCCTGAGGTGACTGATTGACGTGTTTGATGAACGCGCTCAGGGCAGCGCGCCAACCACCCCAGCGCCTTACGTATGCTTTGGAGCCTACGGTGGATGGCGCTTGATTGAGTTCCGCGAAGTTTGGTTGACGGCCGTAGTACGTCCAGAGAGCCACGATGTTCTCAAAGCATTCTTCATCCGTGTAGCGGCGCCCCATAGGAACAGGATCAAGTCCTACCTCACGCAGAAGACTTTGCCAGGTGCCAAACTTTCCGGCCAGAGTTGTCTTGTGCACTCCAAGGCGTTGAGCGACTGACTCAAGAGTTGGTGATACGTCGGGGAGTTCCTGTGCTTGCAGTGAGATAGCTTGAATAACCGCCTCCCGTGAAACGGGGTTGAAACGAGGCGCAACTTTCTCGTCAATTCCCGCAAGGTCAAGAGCATTTTTCCACGAGCCAAATCTCCTGCGCACGGTTGTTACGTGCACCTTTGACAGTTCTAGGAACTTCTGCTGCGTAAGGCGTTGGCCGCCAATTGCGAGTGCTACCCGCTTGATCTCATCAAGCAGCGCATCATCTGAGTATTCATCAAGTGTCTTGAGTTCAAACATCGCGGGCTTTTAGCGCATAACGTAGAGCTAACCGGCGCTGCGCGGCCTTGTCGCGCAGCGTCCAGCGACCGAAGGGAGCGAGGTTGAGCGCCATGTTAGGTGTGAACACGGGCAAAAGACTGGATGACAGCGTTAGCATGAGACGGTTTCGTGATTTCTGTCCATTGTAAATGTGCGAACTTCGGGTCTTTACGAAGAAGCTGAAACTTGGTTCGATTCTTGGCAAACGTGGTGAGCGACCAAAGGAGCACAGAATCTTTGGAGAAGAAAGCCATGCGCAGCGACTCACGGTTGCCATTGAAAAGTTCGGTGCGCATAACACCTCGACTAACCGTGCGCCAGAATACCCGTGAGAACACCGTAAAGCGATCAAAGTTGAGCCAGACGATATGTGTGGCTCTAGACCAGAGCACATCACGGACGGCGCTGTAGTTTCCATCAACTACCCAGTTATCATCATTGGTAAACCCCCGTACAGCAGTCTCGAACTTTTCAGGCGGTACGGCCGCCCAGTTTGGCCCCCAGTAGAGTCGATCGAGTTCGATGTGTGGGTATCCCATGGCTTTGGACAGCGAATTCGCGAAGGCAGTCTTTCCCGATCCGCTTGTTCCAACGATTACAAAGCGCATGTTTTCCGGCACCTAACGCATCCCGTTCCACACAACTCATAAGACATGTCTTTTTTTCCACAAAATCAACAGCTTATGAACAACCCATCAGATCGGCATGCCAAGCCATTGGTTCGCAATAAAATCAATGATTTACATCCGATCAGGGCTGAACTCCACTCATTCCATACGAGTTGTGTGTAATGGTATGCACCTAACGTTCAAGCTCAGGGGCGCGAAGCCGGCTTGCCGGCGGAGCGTCCCACTGGAGCGGAATGTTAGATGGCACTGAGTGGACTGGCGAAAAGCTCTTTGAGCATCTCATTGTGTTTCTTCTTTGTTGCTGAGTAGAAAATTCTCCGGTCTATAAGAATTCTCTTCATGGACACGGGAGAAAGCAGCTCTTTTGGAGTTAACAGAAGCTCTTCCGTTTCTCCACTCTCCCTGCCAATGATTTCCAGTATGTAGTGACTAACTGTCCCATCATTGTTTCGCTTGTATTTGCGGCAACGAAAGCTGTAACTTTCTTCAGTCATGAGGGCGTTTAAATGGATGAGGAATCTAACGTTTGAGGTGAGGGGCGGCCGGAGCGCGTAGCGCGGAGGGAACCTGCAAGCACAGCTTGCAGGCCGTCCCTCTCGACCAAAATGTTAGGCAGGTGTCGGTTGTGGTGCAATGGATAGAAGTCGGTTGACCCTGCTGCGTGAAGTCGCTAGCCTGTAGCTCAGGTGCTGAACACACCTTTCCACCAGCGGACACTACACCCGATAGCTGTGGTTTTTTTACGCCCATAGTTCTTGCTATGGCCGGGTAGCGCGCAGTCATACAAGACCCGAAAGGGGAAAGCTGCGGGCGGTCTGGTGGCCGTGTTCAAGTACCCGGCCGCCTCCCTGAACAGGAGGCGAATTGAACAAACCACCAGGAGTCTCTTCATGGCCGTTCGAAACGCCATAGCGCTCAAGCCACGTCTGCTCACTATTCGCAGAAGCTACTACGAATACCACCTCAAAGGCAGGGGGCCGCGACCGCCGGCGGTTCCCTGGATTACGCTTCGTGGATATTGGATTCATCGGGCGGGCTTCTCCGCTGGTCAGCGAGTAAAAGTATTAATTTCTGACCACTCTCTCACAATCGTTCCTGCATAGAAAGTCACGCCAGCGGAGTATGGCTGCTTCGTTCGCCTAACGCCTGAATTAAGCCGCGCCGCGAAGCGGCGTCGGCTTGAATGAATTGTTAGACCTTGGCTGCGAATGCATCATGGTACGAAATAGTGCCAGTAGGTAGTGAGCCGTTGAAAGATATGGATTGAAAGTACTCTGGTGGCACCCTGGGCAACACCAGTCTTGGGTCTGCGACGAAGCCGAAGCGGGAGTAGTAACCAGGCTCTCCCAGCACAACACATCCGCAGGCACCGCTTGAACGCAGCTCATTAAGCGCAGCTTGCATGAGTTGCGTGCCGATGCCAGTACCTTGTCGTTCCGGCTCGACGGAGATTGGCCCGAGCCCATACCATCCGAGTGCGCCATTTGAGATGGTAACGGGTGACACAGCAACATGCCCAACGACTGTGCCACCGTCCTCCGCAACGAGAGACACAGACAACACACCTGCGTTACGCAACTCTCGAACGATGAAATGTTCCGTGTGGTCGGTGTGGGGAGCATTTCTGAATGCCGCGACAGTGACCGCCTCAATGGCGACAGTATCTGAAGGCAGTTCGCTTCGGATTCTCATGATGCTTGATCCAAGGTCTAACGTAGAGCTAACCGGCGCTGCGCGGCTTTATCGCACAGCGTCCAGCGACCGAAGGGAGCGAGGTTGAGCGCCATGTTAGAACCCAATGGCACTTTTTCTGAGGACAACAAACAGAGTGCCGAAGACAAGAAAACCCGCGAGTCCGTAGATAAACCACTCGACGATCTTTGAATTTCTTTCAGTCGACGGGGTGTCAAACGCCGTGTAAGGGCGCAAGCGTTTGCCCGCTATCAGGTAGGCATACATAAGTGCCGCAAGGAGAGCGCCAAAGGCGAACCCGGATGGCAGCGTCTTCTCTATAACCGAGCCGGCGAATAAGGGTAAAGAGGTTGCAACCCATAAAGCGCCCTCAAACGCCGGTGGTGGATTGAAGAATCTGTTTCCATTCTTTGCCGAAAGAACCAATCGCAATACTCCGTCGTTTAGTCCAGCAACCACAGACCGCGCATCATCACCGCTGTAGGCGATTGTAAGTTTGGAAAACGAACGGTCCTTGTTGAACCGGATATCTACTTCCAACGGAAATGATGTCTTCCCATACCTGAGGTCGAGTTCAAGTGCCACCTGGCTAGTACTGTCCAAGAACTGGCCACCGGGAATGCTATCTACGGTCGAAATTGTTTCAACGCCAAGGTCGTCGTGAATGCGGACGCGAAAATGTCGACCTTCTTCAAGAACTTCATCGCCAGCGAGTGCTTTAGCTTTAGCGAGCAAATATGCTTCTAGCTCCCTCAGCAAATCTTTGCTGACGGTGCAAGATGGGAGCTGTTTTTCGAGCTTGAACTGAGACATGGCGTAGATTGGGTTCTAACATCTTAGTAGACGGCAAATGTCGGCGTAATCATGTTATCCGACTTATCAGAAAAGATGAACAAAGCCTAGCAAGATATTGATTCGTCGCCTATTAGCTTTCAGCATCGATAGCACTTTGACGCCTAACATGAATCCGCCCGCAGCCTCGCCCCATCCTCTCAACTTGCTTGAGGCACAGGACGAACGAGTACGTTTGGAACGCTGCAGCACTCGCGAGAAAATACCTATGGATATCGAGTGGAACGATACATCATTCCAACCCATCTCTCAAAAGTATGAAAGGGCCAGGATGGAGGAACCTCCGGCTTTTCCAGCCGAGGTTGGCAGGCTGCGCTAACCCCTGCAGCCATCACCTTGAGCGCTCCGATCCGCCAGGAACCGCCGCCCGCGGATTCCCCACAACCGCGCGCCTCGCTCACTCGTGCCGCAGCGCCTCGATCGGGTCCAGCCGCGCCGCGCGCCGTGCCGGGAAGTAGCCGAACACCACGCCGATGGCGGCGGAGAAGGCGAAGGACAGCACGTTGATGCCCAGGTTGAACACGTAGGGCATCTGCATGATGGCGGAGAGCGCCAGCGAGGCCAGCGTGGCCAGCACGACGCCAATCAGCCCGCCCAGCGCGGCCAGGGCCACCGCCTCGATGAGGAACTGCAGCAGCACCTCGCGTTCCAGCGCACCGATGGCGAGGCGGATGCCGATTTCGCGGGTGCGCTCGGTGACGCTCACCAGCATGATGTTCATGATGCCGATGCCACCCACCAGCAGGCTCACCCCGGCCACGGCGCCGAGCAGCATGGTCATCACCTGGGTGGTGCCGGCCATGGCGTCGGCGAACTGGCGAGTGTCGAGGATGTTGAAGTTGTCCTCGTCGGTGTCGGACAGGTTGCGCCGTTCGCGCAGCAGGTTGGTCAGGCTGGCCTTGACGCGCTCGCTGTCGCTGCCGTCCTGCAGCGACACCAGCAGCACGTCCACCCGCTGGCTGCCGGAGATGCGCCGCTGCACGGTGCGCAGCGGCATCACCACCATGTTGTCCTGGTCGCTGCCCATGCCGGACTGGCCCTTGGAGAGCAGCACGCCGATGATCTCGCAGGAAAAGTTCTTGATGCGCAGCGGCTGGCCGAGCACCTCCAGGGCGCTGGCGCTGCCGTACAGTTCGCGGCGTACGGTTTCGCCGATCACGCACACGGCGCTGCCGGCGCGTTCCTCGGCCTCCTCGAACTGGCGGCCGGAGACCAGCGTCCAGTTGTTGGAGATGAAGTACTCGTTGCTGGTGCCGTTGATGGTGGACGACCAGTTGCGCCCGTTGGCCACCAGGGTGACGCTGGACATCAGTTGCGGGGCGACCACGTTGACGCCGCCGATCTGCTGGCGGATGGCCTCCACGTCGGCTTCCTTGAAGGTCGGCGCGCCGGCGCTGCTGCGCCCCGGCCCCAGGCGCTGGCCGGGCATGATCATCAGCAGGTTGGTGCCCAGCGCGGCGATCTGCTGCTGCACCGCGCGGGTGGCGCCGTTGCCCAGGGTGACCATGGTGATCACCGCGCTCACGCCGATGACGATGCCGAGGATGGTGAGGAAGGAGCGCAGCAGGTTGCGGCGGATTTCGCGCAGCGCGAGCAGGAGCGTGTTGAGCAGCATCAGTTGGCCCCCTCGGCGCTTGCCACGCTTGCCGTGTTCGCCGCGCGGCGCGCCAGCGCGGCGGGTTGGGGGTTGCGCGTGTCGCTGTCGATGCGCCCGTCGACGAAGTGCACGATGCGGCGGGCGTACTGCGCCATGTCCGGCTCGTGGGTGACCATCAGCACGGTGATGCCCTGCTCGTCGTTGAGCCGCCACAGCAGTTCCATGATCTCGTGGCTGCGCTGGGTGTCCAGGTTGCCGGTGGGTTCGTCGGCGAGCAGCACTTCCGGCTCGGTGACGATGGCGCGCGCGATGGCCACGCGCTGCTGCTGCCCGCCGGAGAGTTCGGCCGGGGTGTGGTGCTCCCAGCCATCCAGGCCCACCGAGGCCAGCGCGGCGCGCGCGGCGCGGTGGCGGGCGGCGGCCGGTTCGCCGCGGTAGAGCAGCGGCAGTTCGACGTTTTCCTGCGCCGAGGTGCGCGCCAGCAGGTTGAAGCCCTGGAACACGAAGCCCAGGTAACGCCGGCGCAGGCGGGCGCGCTGGTCGCGGCCCAGGCGCTCGACGTGCAGGCCGTGGAACAGGTATTCGCCGCCGGTGGGGGTGTCCAGGCAGCCCAGGGTGTTCATCACGGTGGATTTGCCCGAGCCGCTCGGCCCCATGATGGCGACGAAGTCGCCGGCCTCGATGTCCAGATCCACGCCCTTGAGCGCCTGGAAGGCGGCCTGCCCCTGGCCGTAGACCTTGGTCAGCCCGCGCAGGCGGATCAGCGGCAGATTGTCCTCGGGCGTTGAACTCACCGCGCGGCTCCGCTGCGCTGGTCGACGATGGCCCGCTCGCCCGGCTGCAGCTCGCCGCTGACGATTTCCGTGGTGCGCCCGTCGGACAGCCCGGTGCTCACCGGCACGGCCACCGCCTGGCCGTTGCGCAGCACCCACACCTGGCGCGCATCCGCGCCGCCGCTGCGCGGCACGACGGTTTGTTCGGGCGGGCGCGGCAGCAGGCTGCCGACCAGCCCGCGCCCCCCGCCGCCGCCGCTCGCGGCGGGCAGCACCGGGGTGAAGCGCAGCGCCATGTTGGGCACCAGGATGACGTTCTCGCGCTCGGTGGCGGTGATGATGGCGCTGGCGGTCATGCCGGGGCGCAGCGACAGGTCCTCGTTGGCGACGTCCAGCGTGGTGGTGTAGGTGACCACGTTGTCGGTGGTGGTCGAGCCGAAATCCACCCGCGTGACGGTGGCCGGGTAGCGCCGGTTGGGCCACGCGCTGACGGTGAAGTTGGCGGGCTGCCCCGTTGCCACCTGGCCGATGTCGGCTTCGTCCACGTTCACTTCCAGCTTCAGGCGCGACAGGTCCTCCGCCAGGGTGAACAGGGTGACGGCCTGCAGCGAGGCGGCCACGGCGTTGCCGGGGTCCACGTCGCGGGCCAACACCACGCCGTCGATGGGCGAGCGGATCGAGGCCTTGCCCAGATTGGTCTCGTTGGTGGCCAGCGTGGCCTTGGCCTCCACCACCGCCGCGCGGGCGGAGGTTTCCGCCGCCTCGGCGCGGGCCAGCGCGGCGCGCGCGGTATCCAGTTCGGTACGCGAGGGCACCTTGCCGCCGGACAGGCGGGCGACCTCTTCCAGGCGCGCCAGCGTGCTGCGGTTCTCCTGCACGGTGGCGACCGCCTCGGCCACCGAGGCTTCCGCGCTGGCGAGGCTGGCGCGGGCGCGCTCCACGTCGTCGTGCAGCTTGGCGGTATCGAGTTCCACCAGCACCTGGCCGATCTTGACCCGGTCGTTCACGTCCACCAGCACGCGCGCCACGGTGCCGGACAGTTCGCTGCCGATCTCCACGCTGCGCGTGGGCTGCAGCGTGCCGGTGGCGTTGATCGACAGGCGCAGCGTGCCGCGCGTGACCTCTTCGGTGACGTACTGCGGCGCGCCGGCGGTGCCCGCGCCGAGCCAGAAACGCAGGCCGAGCAGCGCGAGCAGGATCAGCGCGGCGGCGATCCACGTCCGGGGGCGCCGCCACCAGCTGCGGGCGGGCGCGTCGTCGAGCGAAAAATCGGAGGCGTCGTTGCGGGTCTTGTCGTTCATGGCGCGGAGGATGAAGCAGCGGTTGCGGAAAGCGCCGCGGGCGCGGCGTCGGAAGCGGACTGGGGGTCGGTTGCGCGCTGGGCGGACCAGCCGCCGCCGAGCGCCTTGTAGAGCTGCACGTGGTTGGCGGCGAACTGCGCGGCGGCGCTGACCACGGCGTCTTCCGCGTTGAGGCGGGTACGCTGGGTGTCCAGCACCACCTGGAAGTCCACCAGCCCGCTGGCGTAGCGCTGGCCGGCCAGTTCGTCGGCATTGGCGGCGGCCTCGGCCGCGCGGTCCAGGCTGGCGAGGCTGTCGCGCGAGGTGCGCAGCGCGGTCAACGCGTTCTCCACCTCGCCCAGCGCGGTCAGCACCGCCGCGCCGTACTCGTGGTAGGTCTGCTCCAGCGCGGCATCGCGCACTTCCACCTGGGCGGCGAGCGCGCCGCCGTCGAACAGCGGCAGGCCGACGCTGGCGAGCAGGCTGCTGGCCACGCCGGCACTGTCCAGCGCGCCGAAGGTGAGCGCGGACAGGCCGAGCGAACCGGACAGGCGCAGGCTGGGGTAGCGCGCGGCCTGGGCTTCATCCACCCGCGCCCGCGCGGCTTCGACGCGCAGCCCGGCGGCGCGCACGTCCGGGCGCTGGCGCAGGGTATCGGCCGGCAGGCTCACCGCCAGGGTGTCGGCCGGGCGCGGCACCACCGCCAGCGCCCCGCCGGGAGCTTCCAGCAACTGGGCGCGCAGATCGCCGGGCGTCTGCGCGCCGAGCACCGCCAGGCTGTTGATCGCCTGGGCGACGGCGTCTTCCAGGCTGGACAGGCTGGCGCGGGTCTGCTCGACCGAGGTGCGCGCCTGCTCCACTTCCAACTGGGTGACCAGCCCGGCCTGCTCGCGCCAGCGGGTGATCTGCAGGGTTTCTTCCTGATTGGCGAGGTTGGCGCGCGCCACCGCCAGGCGCTGCTGGTTGCCGCGCAGGTCGATGTAGGCCAGCGCCACCTCGGCGGCGATGGATACGCGGGTGTCGTCCAGCGAGGCCGCACTGGCCAGCAGGTCGGCCTCGGCGGCGGCCAGCCCGGCGCGCAGGCCGCCGGCCAGATCCACTTCCCAGGCGGCATCCACGCCCACCTGGAACAGGTTGTCGGCGGGCTGGCTGTCGGTGCGCGCGCGCTGCGCGGAGCCGGCGAAATCCAGCGTGGGCTGCAGGCCGGCCGCGCTCACCGCGCGTTGCGCGCGTGCCTGGCGCAACGCGGCGCGCGCGCTGCGCACGTCGTTGTTGCGTTCCAGCGCCTGTTCCACCAGCGTGCTCAGTCCGGCATCGCCGAAGTGCCGCCACCAGTACGCCAGCCGTTCGCCGCCGGCCGCCGCCGGGGCCGCGTCCAGCGCTTCGGTCCAGGCCGGCGGCACCACGGGCAGATCGCCGCTGGCCGGGGTATAGGGCTGCGTGGCGCAGGCGGCCAGCGCCACGGCCACAACGGCGCATGGGAGGAATGACTTCGGCACGTCGAGAATCCGCATGAAAAGTGTCCGCAACCTTAAACGAAAACGGGGAGAAAAGCCGGCACGAACCTGCCAGCGCGCGGGCATGCGCGCCCATCACCGGCCGTCGCCGCCCTCCCCGGCCGGCACGGCGGCGCGTGCCGCGCGCATCGGCAGGGCGATGGATACCCGCAGGCCGCCGCCAGGGCGGTTGGCGGCGCGCACGCTGCCGCCATGCGCCTCGGCAACCCGGCGGGTGATCGCCAGCCCCAGCCCGTAACCGCCCGCACCGGCCCCTTCTCCACGTCGGAAGGGCTGGAAGATGCGCTCCAGATCCTCTTCCGGCACACCGGGGCCCATATCCGCGATGTCCACCACGGCCACGCCCTGCCCCGAGTCCCCATACGCCTCGATACGCACGCTTCCCCCCTCGGGCGAATGGCGCACGGCGTTGCGCACCACGTTCTCCAGCATGCGGTGCAGCAGTTCGGGCTGTCCCGCCACGTGCAGGCCTTCTTCCACCGCCATGGCGATGGCGCAGGCACGCGCGCGGCCTTCCAGTTCGGCGTCCTCGGCGATGCGGGCGATCAGGTCGGCCAAGTCGACTTCCTCGGCAGCCCCTTCCGCCATGCCCGCATCCAGGCGCGCCAGGGTGAGCAGTTCGCCCACCAGGCGGTCCATGCGCACGCTTTCGCGCTCCACGCGTTCGATGAAGGCCACGCCGCGTTCCGGGTGCCGGCGCGCCAGGTCGGCGGCAGCCTGCAAACGGGCCAGCGGCGAGCGCAGTTCGTGGGAGACGTCGTGCAGCAGGCGCTGGCGGCCGTCGAGCAGGTCCTGCAGGCGTTCGGCCATGCGGTCGAAGTCCTGCCCCAGGCTGGCCAGTTCATCGTCGCGGCTGGCCAGCGAGTCGCCGATGCGGGTATCCAGCCGGCCGGCGGCCACCGCCTCGAAGGCGCCGCGCAGCTTGCGGATGGGCCGCGCGAAGTACCAGGCCAGCAGTGCGGCGAACAGCAGGCTGACCAGGCTGCCGGCCATCAGCGGCATCAGCGGCGGCATCCAGGGCGGCGGCGCCGGCGGGGAGCGATCCGGCTGCGGCGGCGCGGACGCCGGAGCGGGCGGCGGATGGTCCTGCCCCCCGGGCGGCGGCGCCAGCGCGCCGGGCGGAGGAAACACGCCCGGCGGCGGGTGCTGGAAGACCGGCGTCGACGCATCGCTGTCCGGCCTCAACAGCCAGATGGTCACGCCCACGCCCAGCGAGGTGACCAGCTGGGCCAGCCAGAAAAAGAAGAAGAATTTCCAGAACAGGCGGCCCATGCCGCCGTTGCGCGCGTTGCCCGGTCTCATTCGTCGGCCAGTTGGTAGCCCCGGCGGATCACGGTCTGGATGCGCGCACGGCCATCGGCGAAATTGCCCAGCTTCTGGCGGATGCGGCTGATATGCACGTCGATGCTGCGGTCGAAGCGCGCCAGCGGGCGCCCCAGCGCCTCTTCCGACAGGGTCTGCTTGCTCACCGGCCGGCCGGCGTGGCGCACCAGGGTTTCCAGCAGCGAGTATTCGGTGCTGGTGAGTTCCAGCGGCGCGCCGCCCAGTTCGGCGCTGCGCCGGCCAGGACGCAGGCACAGGTCGCCGGCCACCAGCTGGCGCGCGGCATCGGTGCGCGCGGAGGCATCCACGCGCTTCAGGATGGCCTTCAGCCGCGCGGACAGTTCGCGCGGCGTACACGGCTTGGGCACGTAGTCGTCGGCGCCCAGTTCGAGGCCGACGATGCGGTCGGTGTCGTCGCCGCGCGCGGTCAGCATCAGCACCGGCAGCAGGCTTTCGGCGCGGATGCGGCTGAGCGCCTGGATGCCGCCCAGGCCCGGCAGCATGACGTCGAGCACGACGATGTCGTGGCGGCCGGAGAGCGCCTCGGCCACCCCGCTGACGCCGTCGTGCGCGCATTCGACGGCGAAGCCGTCGCCTTCCAGGTAGTCGCGCAGCAGATCGAGCAGTTCGGTGTCGTCGTCCACCAGCAGCACGCGGGATGCGGAGGAGACGGCGGTTTCCATGGGATTCATGGCGCCCATCATAGGGCAGCGCCCAGGCGCGCGGCCATGCCTCTTTACCCGTTTTTACCCCCGTGCAACGGCACTTGATCCGCCCCCTGCCGAGAATGGCCACGCCGTCGCCGGAGACCGGTGGCGGACTCCCAACTCGCAGAGGAAAGACATCATGCCCTCCATCATTTCCAGACGCTTCCCGTGCTGGCTGGCCGCCGCGCTGCTGGCCGTGTCGCTGCAGGCCTCGGCCGCCCCCGACGCACCGCCGCCCGGATTCGCGCCGCCGCCCTCGCCTGCCTTCATTCCGGGACTGCGGCTTCCGCCGGGCATCGAACTGAGCGAAGCCCAGCAGGATCAGCTGTTCGACCTGCACCACGCCCAGGCGCCCCGGCTGCGCCAGTTGCAGCGCGAGGCCGATGCCGCCCTGCGCGAACTGCGCGCGCTGGGCGAAGCCGAGTCCTTCGACGCGACGCGCGCCCGCGCCGCTGCCGAACGCCACGGGCGGGCGCTGGCCGCCCTGCTGCTCGCGCGCACCGAACTCGACGCGCGTTCGCGCGCCGTACTGAGCCCAGCGCAGCGCCAGGCACTGGAAGCGGAGCGCACCGAAGCGCGGCCGGGGCCGGGCGCCGGACCCGCGCATGGAGCGGGCGCGGACAACCACCCGCCCGACGGCGCGCCGCGCCGCGCTCCCGCGCCGGAGCGCCGGCCTTGAGCGCGCACCTGTTCCAGCCCGCGCGGCGGCTGGCCCTGCAACTGGCCTGCGCGGCCCTGCTGGGTGCTTGCGCCCGGCCGCCCCGGCGCGGACCCGACGGCGGTGATCCGCGCAATCAGCCGGAGAAGCCGGGCTATCTGGCGGAAGCGCCCTACCGGGAAGAAAGCTTCCACGATGTCTGGCGAACCGGCGACGAGGAACTGGCGCTGGAATGGCTGCTGCCGCGCGACGCCGCACAGGTGCCGCTGGTGATCTACCTGCCCGGCCTGGGCGAGCCCGCCGGCGCGGGGCTGGCGTGGCGGCAGGCCTGGGCGCGGGCCGGCCATGCGGTGTTGAGTTTCCAGGGCGCGGACGATGCCGGGGTATGGTCTTCGGCCGCCGCACGGCGCGGCGATTTTTCCGCCATCGCCCGCGAACGCTTCGGCGCGCAGGCTCTGTCGCGCCGCATCCTGCGCACCCGCCGGCTTGTCGACGATCTCGCGCGGCGCGGCGGCGACGCCTCCACGCCCTACGGGCGCATCGACTGGCGGCGCGTCGCGCTGGCCGGGTTCGACCTGGGCGCGCAAACCGCGCTGGCCTTCGCCGGCGAACGGCAGGACGGCCTGAGCGACGCGGCCCGGAGCGCACTGGATCTGCCCATGCTGCGCGCGGCCATCGCCCTGTCGCCGCCCGTCCGCGCGGCGACAGAGGATGCGGACGCACGCCTTGGCGCCATTCACGCCCCCCTGCTGCTGGTCACCGCGCACGGACTCGACGATCCGCTCGAACCCGCACGCGCGGCGCCCCGCCCCCTGCCCTTCGACGCCCTGCCCGCCGGCGACAAGTACCTGCTGACGCTGGCCCGGAGTACGCGGCGAACGCTGTCCGGCACCGACGAGGCGCGGGGCGCGGAACGTGGTACGCGGGGCTCCGGCGGTGGCATGGGGGATGGACCGTCCGGCGGATTCGGCGGCGGAGCGGGCCCCGGTGGTGGCGGAGGGATGGGTGGAATGGGTGGAGGGGGCCCCGGTGGCGGCGGCATGAGCGGCCGCGGCCCCGACGGAGGCCGTGGCGGCCCACCGCCGGGAGGCGAAGGCCGGGGGCCGGCTGGCAACGGCCGCGAGCGCAGGCTGATCGCCGAACTGAGCACGGCCTTTCTGGATGCCCAGCTGCGCGATCAGGCGCGCGCCCAGGTCTGGCTGACCCGCGAGGCGGCGGAGTGGATCGGCGGCGACGGCGAATTGCGCAGCAAGTGAACCGCGGCGTGCGGCAATGGCTGCCGCCGGACGGCCCGCAGGCCTGCGGCCGCAAGGCTTCCAGCCAGGCGGCGGAGCGGCAGGAATTGCCGGCCTGAATCGGCGGACGGCACAAGCGCCACCACCCACCATGGAAAAATCAATCCATGAGCATGTTCGTTAACCCGCTTTTACCCCGATTAACGCCGCGGCCATGGGCTTCCGGCCGCAAACTTGCATAGGAGAGCCGTGCGCGCGAAGCAGCGCGCATTCAACCACCTTCCACTTCGGGAGATCATCATGAGCATCAGCAGCATTGGAAGCAGCAGCGTCTACACCACGCTGGCCGCGATCCAGGCACAGGCGGCGCGCACAGGCAGTACCACGTACAGCGCGACCGCCTCTTCCACGAGTGCCACGAGCTCGGTCAGCGAGCTGTTCAGCACGCTGGATGGCGACAGCGACGGCAGCGTCACCGAGCAGGAATTCAGCGATGCGCTGTCTTCCCTGCTCGCGCGGCTGAACGAGCAGGTCGGCAGTTCGGGTCAGGGACCTGGCGGTCCGGGCGGTGTCGGCGGCATGCCGCCGCCTCCCCCGCCGGAGGGCGAGGACGAAGGCTTCTCGCTGGAAGAACTCACCGCCCAGCTGGAGGAAATCGGCGACAGCGATCCCACCCGCGCCAGCCTGCTGTCCAGCGTCATCGAGAACTTCGATACCGCCGACAGCGACGGAGACGGCAAGGTCACCTTCAAGGAAGCCATGGCCTTGCAGGAATCGCAGTCCGGCAGCGAAAGCACGAGCGCTTCGAGCACGCAGACCCAGGAAACCGATCTGGTGCTCGCGCGCATCCTGCAACTGGCGCAGACCTACGGCATCTCGACCATCCAGGCCAGCCTGTCGCAGTTCTCGGTGAGCGCGTAGGCGCAACGAAAAACGCCGCCCGGTTGTCCGGGCGGCGTTTTCCGCAACACACAGTCCCTTGCGGGGCTTACAGTGTGTTGCGCGTCTTCTCCAGCGCGATGCGCTCGCGCCAGAAGGCCTCGTTGGGCTCTTCCTTCGCCAGGCTCTCCAGCGCGCGGCGATAGGTTTCCGGGGCAAACAGTCCCTTGATGTCGCGATTGCCCTCGATGAAGCCCGAGTCGGCCAGGGTCTCCCAGAACTGCGCGGTGCCCTTGGCATTGGGGTCGGAGGTCTGGTCCAGCCATGCCGAGTAGTAGCTGGTTTCCAGGATCTCGCGGTCCAGCTTCACGTACTTCTGCAGGGAATCGATGGTTTCCTTGCGATTCTGCGCGGCGAACTTCTCGGCCTTCAGGATCGCGCGCACGAACTTCTCCAGCGTGGCCTGATCGTTGAGCCGGGCGGACTTCACCACCAGGCGGCAGCACGGGTGGCCAGGCTGCAGCTCACCGGAGCGGATCACCACCTTGAGGCCCTGGCGCTCGGCCAGCACGTCGTGCGGCGCCCAGGTCACGCCCACGTCCACCTGGCCGGACTTCACCGCCTCGGCCACGGCCGGCGGGTTCTTCAGTTCGAAGATCTGCACATCCGTCTTCCAGTCCAGGCCGGCGGCCTTGAGCGCGCCGCGCAGCACGGCGTCGCCGGTGGCCAGGCGCACGGTGGCGATCTTCTTGCCCTTCAGGTCGGCGATGTTGCGGTAGGCGGCGGCATTTTCCTGCTTGGCGACGATGGAGGAATCCTGCCCCATGATGCCGCCGATGACCTTCAGGTCGGCACCGCGCGAATAGTGCACCAGCGGCGCGGAAGTGCCGAAGGCGCCGATGTCGATCTTGCCGGAGGTGACCGCATGCAGGCCGTCGGCCTGGTTGACGAATTCCACCAGTTCGACCTCCAGCCCTTCCTGCTTGAACAGGCCCTGTTCCTGGGCGACGAAGAACTTGGCGTGGCCGCTGGCGGGCAGGTAACCCACCTTCAGCTTTTCGGCCAGCGCGGCGCCGGCAAACGTACTCAGGCAGAGCGCGGCAAGGCCGGCGCGCAGCAGGTGACGACTCGTTTTCATCCTGATTCCTTGATTCACTGTTGACGAAATGCGGGAAGCGGCCGGGCACGGCGCACTTGCGACGCATCCTAGGCAGACCCGCCGGACGCGGGAACCAAGAAAAAATAGATAGGTAATCAGCAAAACGCATGAATGCCCCGGCGACCTCCTCCCGGCCGCCCCGCATGCGCCGTGAAAGCGCCGGACTCCCCGGGAATTGAAGGAAATCCGCCCGCGGGCAATCCAGAATGCGCGCAGATCAATGCAAATTTACTGCGCTTGGAAGGCCGCCCGGATTTATATACTTCGTCGTAACCGCCCGGTCTTTCGAAGATAGAGGTCCATGCATGTCCGCACCCGCCCCCCTGCCGCTGCTGCTCTCCAACCTGATCGCCCATGCCGACCGCCAGCACGGCGACACGCCGGTGCTGAGCCGGCGCGTGGAAGATCCGCGCGGCCCGCTCCAGCGCAGCAACTGGCGCGGGGTGCATGGCCGCGCACGGCGCTTCGCCAACGCGCTGGGCTCGCTCGGCGTGCGCCAGGGCGACCGCGTCGCCACGCTGGCGTGGAACACCCACCGCCACCTGGAGCTGTACTACGCTATCTCCGGCAGCGGCGCGGTCTGCCACACCGTCAACCCGCGCCTGTACGAGGCCCAGCTCGCGTGGATTCTCAACGACTCGCGCGCCCGCGTGCTGTGCTTCGACCTGAGCTTCAGCGAACTGGTGGCCGGCCTGGCGCCGCAGCTCCAGCATGTGGAGCATTTCGTCCTGCTCAGCGACGAGGAGCACCTGCCGGCGGCTTTCCCCGCGCCGCTGCGGGCCTACGAAACCCTGCTGGCCGAACACGGCGACGACTACGCTTGGCCGCTGCTCGACGAGAACAGCCCGGCCGGCCTGTGCTACACCTCGGGCACCACCGGCAATCCCAAGGGCGTGCTGTACAGCCATCGCACCACGGTGCTGCAGGTCTATTCCTGCGCCCTGCCCGACACCTTCGGGCTGAGCGCGCGCGACGTGGTCATGCCGGTGACGCCCATGTACCACGTCAATGGCTGGGGCGTGCCCTACATCGCCGCACTGGTCGGCGCCAGCCTGGTGCTGCCCGGCCCGCTGCAGGACGGCCCGGCGCTGCTCGAACTGATCAACGCCGAGCGCGTCACCTTCTCCAACGGCGTGCCCACGCTGTGGAGCCGCCTGCTCGACACCCTCAACGAAACCGGCACGCGCATCGACAGCCTGCGCCGCCTGGCGGTGGGCGGCTCGACCTGCCCGCCCGCGCTGATCGACGCCTACGCCGCGCGCGGCATCGAACTGCGCCACTGCTGGGGCATGACCGAGGTGGCGCCGATCGGCCTGATCAGCACGCCCAAGGCCGACCACGAGCACCTGGACCCCGAAACCCGCGCCGCGCGGCGCGACAAGCAGGGCCGCCCGCTGCCCGGCGTGGTGTTCCGCATCCTCGATGACGACGGCCGCGAGCTGCCGCACGACGGTACGGCCTTCGGCGAACTGGTGGTGCGCGCGCCGTGGGTGGTGGGCAACTACTTCAACCGCGATTCGGCGCCGGATTTCACCGCTGACGGCTGGTTCCGCACCGGTGACGTGGCCACCATCGACCCGGCCGGCTACGTGCGCATCACCGACCGCGCCAAGGACGTCATCAAGTCGGGCGGGGAGTGGATCAGTTCCATCGAACTGGAGAACATCCTGCTCACCCACCCCGCCGTGCAGGACGCCGCCGCCATCGCCGTGGCCCACCCGCAGTGGAACGAACGCCCGCTGATGGCCGTGGTGCTGCGCCCCGGCGAGACGCTGGAGCGCGACGCCATGCGCGCCCATTTCGAAGGCAAGGTGGCCAAGTGGTGGATTCCGGACGATCTGGTCGAAGTCGACAAGATCCCCTACACGGGCACCGGCAAGGTCAGCAAGCGCGAACTGCGCGAAGCGCACGCCGGGCACCAGTGGCCGGCGTGAAGCGCAGAAAAACAGATAAGCAATGCACGAATCTATTCTTGCCGCGCACATACCCCAGCCCGTATATAAACCGGCTAGCCCTTTCCCGCCGATCACCAAAGCCGCCGCAATGAGCCAAGACCGTCAATACTGGGACGAAAAACTCGAAACCCAATCCCGCGCCGAGTGGGACGCCCTCAAACTCGGCCTGCTGCAGGAACACCTGCGCCACGCCTACGCCAACTCGCCCTACTACCGCGCCAGCTTCGACGCCGCCGGGGTGCATCCCGACCAGTTGAAAACCCTGGACGACCTGCGCCGCTTCCCCACCCTCGACAAGAAGATCCTGCGCGAGCGCCAGGAAGCCGCCCCGCTGCTCGGCGACCTGGCCGCCGTGCCCGAGCGCGAGGTGGTGTACGTCTCCGCCTCCTCCGGCTCCACCGGCGTGCCCACGGTGTCGCCGTTCACCCAGCAGGATTTCGACGACTGGATCGACTACGAGGCGCGCCAGTTCTGGTCCTCCGGCCTGCGCCCGCACGACCGCTACGCCCACTCGCTGAACTTCTCGCTGTTCATCGGCGGCCCCTGCGTACTGGGTGCGCAGAAGCTCGGCGCGCTGACCATCCACGCCGGCACCGTACCGTCGGAACGTCTGCTCGCCATCCTCAAGCAGTTCCAGGCCACCGCCATCTGGACCACGCCGTCCTACGCCTGGTACCTGGGCGAGACCGCGCAGAAGGAAGGCATCGACCCGAAGACCGAACTGGCCGTCAAGCGCATCTTCGTCGCCGGCGAACCGGGCGGCTCCATCCCCGAGACCCGCGCGCGCATCGAGGCCCTGTGGGGCGCGGACGTGTATGACTACTACGGCCTGTCGGACATCTTCGGCTCCTGCGCCGGCATGTGCGAACACAAGGACGGCCTGCACTGGGCCGAGGACCACATCCTGGTCGAAGTCATCGACCCCGACAGCGGCGAGCACGTACCCTACGGCGAACGCGGCGAGATGGTGCTGACCACGCTAAAGAAGCGCGCCCGCCCGCTGATCCGCTTCCGCACCGGCGACATCGTCAGCTTCACCGACGCGCCCTGCGGCTGCGGGCGCACCAGCCAGCGCCTGCTCGGCGTGCACGGCCGGCGCGACGACATGCTGATCATCCGCGGCGTGAACATCTTCCCCAGCGACGTGGAAGCCATCGTGCGCAAGGACCACGACTTCAGCGGCGAATACCGCCTGGTGGTGGACCGCGTCGACCACCTCGACCGCCTCACCATCGAAGCCGAACACCACGCCGACTTCCGCGGCAGCTCCGCCGAACTGGCCGAACGCCTGAAGGACAAGGTGAAAGCGCTCACCGGCGTGGGCGCCCACGTCTCCATCCTCGACCCCGACACCCTGCCGCGCGCCACCCACAAGGCCAAGCGCGTGGAGGACCGGCGCGGGCAGGTGTGGACGCGCTGAGCCTCCACCGCTCAGCGCGGTAGGGAGTGGCCGCCTCCACGGGTCACGGCCACTCCACCCGCCGACGCTCGCCCAGCCATCGACCTTGCGGATGGTCGCAGGATTGTGCAACCGTGCCAGCTCTGCCTACGGGCAAGCCGGGAAGCGGCGCCGCCACTTCCCGGATGGATTACGTGGTCTCGGCAGCGCTGGAATGGTCTTTTACCGCACGCACGAACAACCCGCGGATATGACGCATCTCTGCGCCAATGAAGCGCCTGCCGGAAAGGGCGACCGACACTTTCGCAACCAAGGGCCGATCATATTCGGGAGGAACGGTTTGCTGAGTCGAAAAGTGTTGAACCAACTGTTCCAACTGCTCTGGAGCGATGGTTTTCAGCATCGCTTCGATAACGACGGTGGCGGCCGTACCGATCTCGTCGGCTGCTGGCGTACCAGTGGCCGGCGTTGCAACCTGACCGGCCGGCGCAGCTGGAACTGGAGCTGCCGCGATGGACGCCTGCGCCGTTGCAGGCAGCAACTCAAAATGTGCAGCAAACCAGTCCGCATCAAGCACTGCAACGGAATCAGCTTCCATCTGTAGCGTTGAACTAACGTTTTTCGATGGATCGCCTGCTGCGAGAATGTGGACGCGAACGCCGTACGACTGCGCCACCTGGACAGCGATGCGCAAATCCTCGTCACCGGTCACCAAGACCGCATCGGCAATGGCCCGGTTCCGGGCAAGGTCGATGAGGTCGGTCACGATTTGGGAGTCGACGCCTTTCTGTTCGCCGACACTATTAAGGACGCCAAGCCGTAACTTGATGCCAGTCAGCATGGCCAGCGCAGATTGCTCCAGGGAAAGGCGCGGACCCGGCATGGCGTCATACCAATAGGTACGCAGGAGCGGAAGCCTGTCGGCGACCAGGGAAGCCTTGCCGCAGAGATCGGCCAGCATTGCGGCGGGCGATTTCAAAGCGATTTGTTTGCGTGGGGTCTGATTGCCGAAGGTGGCTTGGGCACCGGCAGCGAAGAAATAGCCAGCGTCAACGAAGATGGCGTAGCGATCCATACATTAATATCCTTTCGGAGTTAAGTAGAAAAAGATAAAGCCCCTTTCGGGGCTTTGTGTAGGCTGCCGCGCCAAATATCGTAGTGGACGCGGGCAGCGAAGGGTAGATGCTAACGTTGATCGTTGGAGCAGTCAATAGTTGCGGACTGTACCCACATCATCACCCCGCTGCTGCGGGCGATTGCCGCCCAAGCCTTCCCCAAGGCGCTGCATCACGGACCAAGCTGGAGGATTGGTTCGTCGATGGAGAACTGTCGCGGGGAGACCGGCGGAACGGCACGGAACCGCCCTCAGAAACTATGGCGCAGCATCAAGCTGGCCTCGGTCTGCCGGAAGCCGAAGGCCCAGTCCAGATTGCTGCGGTTGATGCTGTGCCGCACCCGCAGCTCCGGCACCATCCCGGCGATCTTCCAGGCATTCACCCCGGCGCTGACGATGTAGACCTGTTGCAGATCGCGGCGGCGCTCGCCCAGGAAGCCATCGAACGCATCGTTGCGGCTGGCGCGGAAAATTCCCATCGCATTGACGAACACTCCGGCCGAACCGTCGAAGACGTGGTACACCCCGACGCGCAGCGCCAGTTCCCGGCTGCTCGCCTGCTCGACCTCGTATTTCTTGCGGACGGCATCCAGGCCGCCGTAGAGCGTGGTGCTGGCCTGCGGCATGTAGCTGGCGGAAACACCCCACTGGTACTGCCAGTAATCGGCGGCGAGGCGCGCACCCCGTGAAGTGTGGTCATAGCGCTTGGCATCCATGCTGCCGCCCAGCTGCCAGCGGCTGCCCAGCATGCGGCGCCATTCCAGCTGCAGCCCATTGGCCAGGTACTGGGAATGCCCGTTGCGGTAGTAGTGCTCCACATAGGGCGTGGCACTGATGCTGTTGCGCGCATCCAGCCAGTTGTAGCCCAGGTACAGCAGGGTGGTGTTGCTGCTGTAATCCTTGATCGGGGCGTCGTCCGCCCCGTCGTTGCGGCGGTAATGGCTGCCGTAGGCCATCGGGCGAATCTGCAGGTTGTGATTGCCGCCCAGGTGGATGCGGCGGCCCAGCGCCAGTTCGTAGTGCACCATGTCGGAACCGATCGGCTCGGGCATGCGGCGCTCGAACAGGCAGTAGCCGCCCCACTCGAACAGGCAGCTGTAATCGCCGTTGGCCTGGTTGATGTTGTCGTTGTAGCCCATGCCCAACGCGATGCTGCCGTGCCAGCGCGCGCGGTCGTCCAGCGCCAGCAGGTACTGCTGCGTCATCATCTGCACCGCTTCCGGCAGGCCGCCGGCCACCACGCTCGCAAACCCCGCACGGGCGGCGCCGTCCTGGTTGTCCTCGAAGCGCAGGCGCGCCAGTTCCAGGCGGATGCGGACATCCACGGGGTCGGCCTCATGTGCGGCCTGCATGCGGCGCAGCGCCAGTGCATGGTCGCCGCGCTGGCGGGCCAGCAGCGCCTCGGCCATGTCCGCCAGCGCCGGGCGATGCTCGCGCAGCATGCGATAACGGCCGACGAGTTCGGCCAGACGGTCCCACTGCCCGCTGTTGATGGCGATGTAGATGGCCGGCTCCAGCTCCTCCAGGCGCGTTTGAACTTCGTAGATGCGCCCTTCATAGACCAGCGAACCGGGCGGTGCAATCAACTCGTCTGGCGGCGCGGCGCGGCGTTCGGCGGCGCGGCGCGCCTGCTCCAGCAGGAAGCGGGTGTCGTCGTCGTCCGCATGAACGGCGGACGTCATCGACGCAGCCAGCAGCACGGCCAGTGCGACGAAAAAGCGGCAAGGCATCGGCATTCCCCTGACAGAGAAGGGGGGCATGAATAAAATGGAGGCCGGCGGGCCGGCCTCCAGATGTCACATCACTTCAGGCGCATTCAATTCGAGCGACTGCCGCCGAAAGCGATATGGTTGCCAGCTCCGCCTCCCGTATAGATACCCGCCAGCGCAGCGGCATTGTTGTAGAAGCGGCCGCTGATGGTGTTGCCGAAATTGGCGAAAGTACCGTTGGAGCTGATGAGCGTGCCCAGGAAGTTCACGCTGTCGCCGTTGCGGCTGATCGAACCGGTGATCGCGCCGAGGCCGATGTTGGTGGAATAGTTGGCGGTCAGGGTTCCCGTGTAGAGCGCGGGTGCGTACGGCAGGTTGGTGCCGACGCCGGTCTGGCGGATACCCACCACGCTGTACTGTGCGTTGACCAGCGCAGGCATGCTGGTCACGGCGTTGTCACCCACGTACCACACGGTGCGGCCGCTGCTCGCCATGTTCAGGTCGGTGCTGTCACCCTGGTTGGGCGTGCCGCTCACGGTCGGCGACCACTCGCCGAAGTACACCGCGCTGCCCGGCGTGTTGCCCTTCAACTGGCCGATCACCAGCCCGCCGAACTGCGGCCACGGCGCGGCCTGCGCATACGTAACCTGGCGCAGGCTGTAGACGTTGGCCACGGCATTCTGGTTGTTGTACCAGACCTGGGCGATGCGGTAGCCGTCCGGATGATTGGCGTAGAACGGTCCCGCCGAATTTGCCGTCGCGAAGGTGGTCACCTGGTTGATCGGCGCGGCGGCGATGTTCACGTAACCCGACCAAGTTCCATCCGAACGCTGCATGCGGATTCCGGCGAATCCAGTCGGAGATCCGGGAGGAAATGCGGACGGGCCGACCTGGACGTTGGCCGTGTTCGAGGAGCCGCCCTGCACGTTGGGCGCCTGCGCGAAGGCCGGCGCGGCGGCGGCGAGGGACAGCACGGCGGTGGCAATCACAGTCATCTTCATACCATTTCTCCTGAGAGGTTGAGCACTGCGAAAATCTGGTTTTTCACGAAAACCAGCAAAAGGCGGAAATCAGAAACGGAACCCCAGGTCCAGCATCACCGTGCGCCCCGGCCCCGGCACCGCCACCCGGTTCAGCGGGTCGAGGTAATAGCGGTCGGTGAGGTTTTCCACCGACAGGCGCAGCGTGGTATGGCGGTCGAAGCGGTATTCGGCGTACAGGTCGATGAGCTTCACCGGCTGCCAGTCATAGGGCCGGATGGTGCCGGTGGTGATGTTCAGCGGGTAGGTCGCGCCTTCGCCGTTGTAGCGCCGCAGCAGGCGTCCGAGCTTCTTGTTCTCGGTGCTGCTGTGGTAGCGCAGGCGCACGCCCAGATCGAGCCTGCGCTCCAGCAGGCGCGCGCCCAGGTCCAGGTTGATCGAGTACCTGGGCTGCATGCTGGCGAACGACAGGGTGCCGGGGAAGCCGCCTTCCATGCATTCCGGCAGGCGGCTGTAGTACGGGTCGAGGAACACCGCGTAGTCCTTGTCGCACATCTCCTGGCGCTCCCGCCAGGTGGCGCCCAGGCCGCCGTAGAAGCGCCCGGTGTCGAAGCGGCTCTGCAGTTCGACGCCGCTCATGACCTTGCGGTCGAACTGGACCATCGCCATGTCGGTGGTGCGGTCGTAGAAATCGCGGATGGTGTTGTGGAAGTAGCTCAGCTTGACGTCCGCGCGCCGCAGTGCGGGCAGCAGGCCGCTCAGGTCGTAGGTGTAGCCGACCTCCCAGGCATCGTTGCGCTCGGGCTTCGGCGAGTCATAAAGGAACTCCCCGCCGACGACACTGATCCGGTTGGCGATCTCCAGGATGCTCGGGAAGCGCGGCATGCTGGCGTAGCGCGCATACACCCTGGCACGCTCGCCCAGCAGATAGGAGGCCGCCAGCATGTGCGACCAGGCGTGCGCGCGCTGCGTTTCCGGGCGCTTCCACGGGTCGGCGGAGGCCCGGCCGATGAAGTCGCCGCCGAAAACGTGACTGTTCGGCTGATACTTCTGGTAGGTGCCGGCAACTCCCTGCGGGTTGTCCACCGTTTCGTCGATGTCGAGGGTGCCGTTGTGGAAGGGGTTCTGCCCGCTGTCCGGCTTGCCGTCCTGCAGCGGTACGGCGGCGTAGGTGTTCCACCAGTGCAGGCCGGTGCTGCTGTCCACCATGGGATTGTTGTCGGTGATGTTGTTGGCCGTTTTGTAGTCGTTGAACGCCTGCTGCGCGGCAACACTGGCGGCGCCGGCGATTTGGAAGGCGTCCCACTCCGGCCCAGCCTGAACCAGTCCCCCTGTCGCCATCAGCCAGTTCATCAACGCGGCACTCGCAGCATCGGCCAAGGCATTGTTTCCCGCTATGATCGCCATCTCGTCATCGCTCACCAGGCGACGGTATTGCAGTTGCTGGTGCGTATTCACCACGGTGCTCTTCCACAGCTCGTCGCGCTCGGCGCGGCGCTTGTCCAGTTCGTCGTCGTAGGCCCAGTAGGCGCCGTAGCGCGTGCCGGCGCTCAGTTGCAGCCGGTCGGTGGCCCGCCATTCGACGAGGGCGCCGGCGCCGTATTCCTGCCGCCGTCCTGAAGCGGGGCCGAATTTCGAGGGTGAGACCCCCATGCCCATGACCGAGGTTTCCACCGGCGTGTGGTCCTTCTGCCGTTCGTGTTGCCAGTCGGCGGTGGCGGTCAGCGCCAGGTGGTCGGAGAAACGGAAGCGGTTGCTGAGGTCCACCCCGCTGCGGGTCGAGCGGGTCTGGATTTCGTTGCCGATGAACACCGTGTACCGGTCGTCGGTATTCGGCCCCTTGGCCGGCTCCGGAGTACCGATCAGCGCCGGGTTGGTGCACAAGGTTGCTCCGGCGTAGTTGCACCGGACCCAGTTGTCCCAGGCCAGGTCCCAGTCCTTCATCTGGTAGGTGTAGTCACCGTTCTGATAGCGCCGGCTCTTGCTGTCGGTCTGCCACAGCCCGACATCGAGGTCGATCCAGCGGGAATCGGCCGGCTTCCATTGGTAGCCCAGCCGGTAGATATCCTGGTCAACCGTGGTGGCCGGGAAGGGATAGCGGCTGTTCCGCTTCCCCAGATCGAGGTGTGCATCCGAATCCAGCCGGTAGACGTAATCCGCCGTGATGGATGAGGGAAGTTCGCTGAAGGCCAGGTCGTTGCGGGTATAGCTGAAGCTGAGCTTCTGGCCGTCGGGCAGGTTCCAGTTGGCCTTCAGCAGCAGGCTTTCCAGATCGGTGCTGGTATAGGGCACCTCCCAGCCGGGCGTGAACAGGCGGGCGATGTTGGGGTACATGCCCTTGGTGCTGCCGAGGATGGCGGGATTGGTGCGTTCGTTCTGCAGATAGTCGCTGGCGCCCTTCTTGCCGGCGAAGTAGTTGCCGCGCCGGCTGTTGGTGTAGGCCGCCAGCACGTCGAAGACCTCGTGCTTGTAGGCACCGGCGAGGAACAGCTTGCGGTCGTCCAGGTTGAACAGGCGGGTATCACTCCTCTTGCGCGATTCAATCTGCGGTTCGAGAAAGGCCAGCCCTGGAGTTCCGATCGGCGCAGCGGTGATGGCACCGGGAATGTTGCGGTAATCCTTGCCGGCCAGGGCGTGCGCGTCGGTGGAGTCCTTGATCGAATTGCTGGCGGTGCCCAGTTTGAGTTCCAGCCCCCAGTTGCGGCCGTTCTCGACGATGTCGTCGGCGTCGATGGTGCGGATGTTGACCGCGCCGCCGATGCCGCTCTTCAGCCCGCGCGTCATCGACGGGCCTTTTTCCACCTCGATGCTGCGGAACAGGTTGGGATCGACGTAGTTGCGGTTGTTGATGCCCTGCCGCCCCATCCATACGTCGATGGACTGCACGGTGCCGTCTACGGTGACCGGAATGCGCCCGTTGCCGGACAGCCCGCGGATGTTGGGGTACAGGGCGGCACCGTTGCGGTTGTCGCTGTTGTACACACCATTGACGCCGGCGAACACGTCTCCCACCGAGACGCCACGATAGCGTTCCATGTACTGGCGATCGACATAGGCATTGGAGATGTCCTTTTCATAGACGGCGTCGTGGCCGGCCTCGTCGCGGGTGCGGCGGCCGGTCACCAGGACGTTCTTCAGTTCGACGGCATCGCGGCCGCCTTCCGCCGAGATGTCCGGCAGGGCCGGGCGCAGCACGTAGCGGCCGGCCGCCGTGGCGATCGCCTCCAGCCCGCTGCCGGCCAGTATCTGGCGGAAGCCCTCATCCACGGAATGAACGCCCTGCACGCCGGCCGAGCGCAGCCCCTGCAGCTGCCCCGCGTCGAACGACAGGAGCGCTCCGGCTTCCTGCGCGAAACGGGTCAGCACCTGGGCGAGCGGCCCCGAAGGAATGTCGTAGGCGCGCGCGCCATGCTGCTGGATGTCCCCCGCCCCGGCTGGCAGGGCTTGGGCGTGGACAGGCGTATCCGGCAGGAAGGCCGCCACGATGCACAGCAGGGTTGCGTTCAGGGGAAACGACCGAAACCTGCGGGCATTGCGCCGGCCCGAGCGGAACGAAGGTTTATGGGGTGGGTATTTTCCGGGCATCACGATTCCATGAGAAATAGCAGTAATGAGAACTGTTACTCTCGTAGGAACACGCGAGCGCTGCGGAAAGTGCAAAGGCACTCACCGATATCGCCGCCTTTTTTGTTTCACGATGACTCCAGTACCGCAATTCGCTGGACTACGCTAAGGCTCTGTACATCAGGTTTATCAATCACTTAGCGGAGTTCAACATATGCCGGTGCTTTCCGAAGCTTGACCCGGCTTCCCCTCGCGTGGCTCCCATGCGGCTCTTGGAAACCGGGCTTTCCGAGGAGTTATCATGGCGAAGATCAAGCTCACCAAGTCCGCAGTCGATGCGGCCCCCCCCAGGCCAAGGCCGTCGAACTGCGGGATACCGTGGTGCCCGGCTTCCTGTGCAAGATCACCCCGGCCGCAAGGTGTTCATGCTCCAGTACCGCACCAACGCCGGTGAGCGTCGCAAGCCCGCCTTGGGCCAATACGGGGAACTGACGGTCGATCAGGCGCGCACGTGGCGCAGGAGTGGCTGGCCGAGGTGCGCAAGGGTGGCGACCCCAGCGCGGCCAAGGACGCTGCCCGCAAGGCGCCGACCATGAGGGAGTTCTGCCACACCTTTATGGAGGACTACTCCAAACAGCGCAACAAGCCCAGCACGCAGCGCGGCTATCAGGGCGTCATTGATCGTTGCATCGTCCCGATCATGGGCCGGATGAAGGTGCAGGACGTGAAGCGCCCGGACGTGGCCGCGCTGATGAAGAAGCTGGCCTACAAGCTCGCCAGTGGACGCTACGCGTTGCTTGATGACGGCATGGGTTTTAGTCTGGTGCCGTGGAAGCCGGTGATCGAGAACAAGCTGGGACAGCAGATAGCTGCGACTGCGCATGGCTTGTCAGCGGAATGGCGCATTGGACGTGCGACGGGGCGGTGACTGATTAGAACGGGTGGCTCAACCACAAACTCATCAACTCGGCACGACTACGCACAGAAAACTTTCGAAATAGCGACACGATATGCTGATGGGTCGTGGAAGCAGCCAAGCCAAGCTGGTCGGCGATCACCTTCTCCGACGCCTTGGTAAGCAGCAAGCGCAGCACTTTGCGCTCGGTCGGCGTCAATGGAGCCTTGGCAATCAGCGGGCCGCTGGTCAGCATCAATTGCCGATGAAACCATTTGATCCCGCGCAAGGCATAGGCGAGCAGCGCAATATCCTGTTCCGTGAAAATGCCTCGCGAATAAAAGCCGAAATGAGATTCGGCATCGTGATTGAGTGGGAAACCTACCCAAACCGAATCCATCGTTCCGAAGCGGCTGCTGTAATGATGAAAAACCGGACCGTCAAACCACTCCGCTGGCATGTCACGCCGATGTCCGTAGGTTCTGAACTTGCCGATATTGCGCATGGGCAGCAAGAACGAAGGATCCATATCTCGGTTGTTCCAGCGGTCTTGGAGTTCCTTGAACGGCCCATTCTCTGCTTGCGCTTCGAATGGGTGCAGCACTTGCGTCACGGCTACTCGCCAACCTTGCAGCAGATCGTCGCAAACCGGATCAGTGTCGAAGCGCAGCGCGCCGCCCCATGTCGAGTTCCAGGCGCCGACCATCTGACACAGTCGGTCTTGCAGATGTTGTCGTGCTGAGTCGGTTTGGCTAACTTCGAAGTCGGTAATTTCATCCCATAGGCGATGTATTTCGTCTTGTACTTCTACGGCGACTTCACTCATCTCGTTATCTTTCTTCTTTGTTTTTCTAAGACCTGACGCGCCCACCCCTACTCATTAGAGGATATGCATCCCGGCAACGGTGTTGTTACAGTTCTTCACGAGTCCTTCGTCATGGCTTAAGGCTCCTCTTTATTTAACCACAACATTGCTCGGTCGTTTGCATAGGGTTCGGCGGGTAAGTCCCGCGTGATTCGGCAGCTTGGCACCGTCCGAGGTCTTGAGGCGTGCGGTGTATGAATCAAGCTTATCGACTGATCTGGAATCATGTCACAAATACTTGGGTAGTTGTTTCCGAAATCGCCCGTAGCAATGGCAAACGCAGTTCCAGTACGGTGCTTGCCGCAGGTCTGATCTTGGCGCCCGCGATTGCCTTCGGCGGCAATGCATTGCCCAGCGGCGGCAATGTCATTCGCGGGCAGGCAGCGATCTCGCAGTCTGGTTCCCATATGCAGGTGAACCAGACCTCCAGGAATGCCGTTCTCAATTGGAATGACTTCTCCTTAGGCAAAGGCGCCAGTATTCATTTCAACAACGCGGACGGCGCCACGTTGAACCGGGTCACGGGAAATCTGCCATCGTCCATCAACGGCAGTCTTACGGCGACCGGTTCCCTGTATCTGGTCAATCGCAACGGCGTCATCGTTGGCAGCGAAGGCGTAATCAACGCGGCGGGTTTCATGGCGACCACGCTGGACGTCCGCGACGACGAATTCATGGCGGGCGGCGGCCTGCGTTTCTTTGGTGATAGCCGTGCCGGCATCGTCAACCTCGGCAACATTCAGGCTAACTCTGGCAACGTCGCCCTGGTCGCCCACAGCGTGCGCAACACGGGAACGATACAGGCCTCGCAAGGGGCGGTCGAACTGCTAGCCGGACAGGAAGTCTTCCTCGCCTCACCCGACTCGCCCGGCCTGCTGGTCAGTCTGGGGGAAGGCAGTGCAACTGCGGACACAGGAGTGACCAATGTCGGCCTGATCGAAGCGGCTCAGGCACGTTTGCAGACCGCCGATGGCAACCTGTACAACTTGGCCATCAATCAGGCTGGCGTCATCCGCGCCAGCGGCGTCAGCAACAAGAACGGTCGCATCGTGTTGACCGCTGATGGCGGCACTGTCCGCCAGGATGGTGTGTTGAGCGCGCACAACGCGAACGGTTCCGGCGGTGAGATTTTGGTCGGTGGAGATTTTCAAGGCAAGAACGCCGCTGTCGCCAACGCCAGCCATACCGAGGTCACCGCCAATGCGCGCATGAAGGCCAGCGCCACGGCGGCCAAGGGCGATGGTGGCCGCGTTATCGTCTGGGCCGACGACAGCACCAGCTTTGCCGGGCGCATCGCCGCGCGCGGCGGCGAGCAGGGCGGCGACGGTGGCTTCGTCGAAGTATCCGGCAAGCGCAGCCTGGACTTTCGCCCCGATGCCCCCATCGACCTCTCCGCTGCAAAAGGCAAGACCGGCACCGTGCTGCTCGACCCGGACGAGATGGAAATCGTCGACAATGTGACCGGCGCCAACCAGATCGCCGCCGCCGGCGTCGAGGCCGGACTGGCCAGCGCCAACTACCTCATCAGCACCGCCAGCTTCGACCCGGCCAGCGGCAGCGGCGATATCAACGTCAACAGTGACATCGCCTGGAACAGCGCCCACACGCTGACCCTGCAAGCGGGCAACATGATCAACATCGACGCCAACATCACCGCCGTGCAAGGTGCGCTGGACATGCAGGTCGGCCGCGCCGCAAGAGCGCCGGACGAAAGCGGGCTGGATGATGTCAACGGTGGTGCCTGGCTCCAGAGCGGCAAGACCATCTGGGTGGATCGCCTGCGCTACGGCGCCAGCAACGCCGCCGCCCCGGCAGGCTACAGCCCCGACCCCGAGCCCTACACCGACAGCTTCGACATCGACGGCAACCTGAGCGTCAACACCCTGGAACTGGATCTGACCCACGCCTCCAGCGGCCTGGAAACCGGCAGCGGCACCTACAACATTGCCGCCTTCAACACCATCGGCAACGGCCCCATGGGCTGGGTCGGCATCACCAACCACGGCAGCGACCTCAGCCTGAATGTGCAATCGTCCGCCGTGTTCGGCATGCAGATCGTCACCCCCGGCGACCTTACCCTGGAGGCGGGCAGCCAACTGGCCTCCGACCGGGGCGAGATCGTGCTGGCCAGCACCGGCGGCAATTTCATCAACCAGGCCGGTGCCAATGCCCTGGTTCTGAGCGGCACTTCGCGCTTTTTGATCTACACCGGCAGCCAGGCCGGCACCAGCAAGGGTGGCCTGAGCGGCACCGAGGAGTTCAGTCGCACCTTCGTCGGCAACCCGCCGGAGGACTACAACGACGACACCAGCCGCTTTCTCTACCGCGCAGCCTTCTCGCCGTCGATTCAGGAGCTGACCTACCGCGCCGACAACCTGTCGCGCTTCTACGGCAACGCCAACCCCGGCCTGAGCTACAGCGTCAGCGGCCTGCAGAATGGCGACCTGCTGGGCAACGTCGTCACCGGCGCGCCGCTGCTGTACACCACGGCGACGATGCAATCGGGCGTCGGCCAGTACGCCATCAACATCAGCCAGGGCACGCTGGCCTCGGCCAGCTACGGCTTCCAGTTCGTCGGCGGCACGCTGACGGTCAACGCCGCGCCGGTGCAGGTGAACATCAACAACGCCAGCCGCTTCTACGGCGACTTCAACCCCGCGTTCAGCGCCACGGCCAGCGGCCTGAAGAACGGTGACAGCCTGGCCAGCGCGCTGGTCGGTTGGAACCTGGTCAGCAGCGCCACGCGCGCATCGGGCGTCGGCGGCTACGCCATCAGCGCCAGTCGCAACGCGCACGACCTCAACCCCAACTACAGCCTGAGCTTCACCCCCGGCACGCTGACCATCCAGCAAACCCCCGTCACCCTGAGCCTGGGCGCCACCTCCATGGTCTACGGCTCGGCGTTGCCGAACTTCCACAACTTCGCCACCCTCAGCGGCACCTACAATGGCGACACCGTCGCCAGCGCCTTCCCCGGCGCCAGCTTCACCACGCTGGCCAACTCGGCGGCCTCGGTGGGCAGCTACGCGGTCAACCTCGGCGGCAACCTGAGCAACCCCAACTACCAGCTCAGCATCGGTAGCCTGGGCGAACTCAGCATCACCAAGGCGCCACTGGTTATCCATGCGCACAACGCCAGCCGCCTGTATGGCGACGCCAACCCAGCGTTCAGTCTGGCCTCGGCCACCGGCTGGCGGAACGGCGACACCCTGGAGTCGATCCTGCCGGACCTGCTGCTCACCAGCAGCGCCACGGCCACCAGCAACGTCGGCGCCTATGCCATCGTGCCCACGGGCAGCGCCACCAATTATGAGTTCGTAGCCGGCAGCGGCCTGCTCACGGTGAACAAGGCGCCGCTGGAGGTCTGGCTGAATGCCGCCAGGCGCTATTACGGCGATGCCGACCCGCACTTCAGCGCCACCTACAACGGCCTGAAAAATGGTGAAACCACGCTGCCGGGGCTTAGTCCGGTGAGCAACACCAATCAATACACGCCAGTGGGCGACTACGTCATCTCGGCCGGTGGCACCACGACCTTCCAGAACTACCTGCCAACCTTCTACGCCGGGGTACTGACGGTGGCGCCGCGCCCGCTGCTGGTGACCGTCAACAATGCCAGCCGCACCTATGGCGAGTTGAACAACCCGGTGCTGGGCGTATCCGTCAGCGGCGCCACCGCCTGGGATGCCGGGCAGGCCGCCAGCTTCTGGGTGGGTGAGACCAGCGCCAGCCAGCGCAGCGATGCCGGCGATTACGCTATCACACCGACCCTCAACCCCTATGGCGACAACCGCTTCGACAACCTGGCCAACTACGCCGTGACCTTCGCCCCCGGCATCCTGACCATCAACCGCGCGCTGGCGCAAATCCGTGCCAAACCGCAGACCATCATCTGGGGCGATGGCTTGCCGCCGCTCGATTACGACATCACCGGCTGGCTGATGCCCTGGGACGATGCGGCAACGGTCAACAGCCAGGGCAAGGCCCAACTGACCTCATTGGCCAGCCACAGCTCCGCGCCACCGGGCCTCTACGCTATCACCCTGGCCAACAGCGCGCTGGGCAACAACTACTACGCAGTACTCGACGGCGCGCCGATGGTGCAGGTGCTGCGCCGGCCGATCACCATCGTCGGCGATTACCTGGTCAGCTCGGCGGCGCAGATCAGGGAGATCAACCCCGGCAGGCTGGAACCCGTCCTGATCACCCGCTATGACAGCAATGGCCGCGCCTACCACAGCTACGCCACCACCTTGCTGCCCGGTGGCCCGCAATTCAGCATTCTGGCCAGTTCCGACGGCACGCGCGGCGGTGATCTGTTCAGCTATGTCGGCATGCCCTTTATCGAGCCGGCGCCGGGCAGCAGTCTGGACGAGGTGTTCCGGTACTACGACGTGACGTCCAAACCCGGCGTGGCGCAGGTGCGCGTCGGCCATGACAGCAACGACCAGATCAACCGCGACTGGCAGCCGCCGGAGCCGGAACCCATCGTGACGGTGGATCGCTCCGGTAGTCAGATCAACCTAGCCCAGCCGCCGAGCTATGAAATCCCCGCCATGGGGCATCTGATCGACGACGTTTTTCCCGACAACCGCACGCTGATCGACGAAATTCAGTCGCTGTTCGAGCGGGCTGGCAAGAGCGGGCCGGATGCCGATGCCGCCAAGAAGCTGGTCGATGCCATGTCCGACGATGTGCGCATCTACCTGAACACGGCGATGAACAATGAGAACGGCAACCAGTGGTACATCCAGACTATCGCCGAAACCGAGCAATGGCTGGCCGACCTGGCCAGAACCCAGCCGCGCCCGGCCAACTACGACAGCCTGGTGGCCAAGGCAGAGGCCGACATCATCGTCTGGCGCAAGCAGCTCAACGCCTTCCCCAGCATGGACGGCCTGCGCCAGAAACTGGCGCAGGGCGATGCGGACACCGTCAAGGCACTGATGCCGCTGATCACCAGCAAGCTGATGCGTGATGCAGTGGAGGGCACGTTGACACCGGATACGGAAAACGCGTTGGTACGACTGATCAACCAACAACGCTATGACGTCATCAGCCAAGCGGATGCGGCCTATGAGGGCATCCTGGAGGCGAGCAAGGCCCGTGGCCTGCACAACGTGTACTCGGCACCGAAAATCCGCGACATCATCGGCGAGGCCAGCGTCGAAGTCGGTGGAGACCAGATGAAGCAGGCCGCCATTATCGCTGGGGGGGCCGCCGCGGCTGTCGTAGGTGGTGCCGCTATCGCAGGGGTCACACTGGTCGCCGCATCCATGCCGATTGTGGGCCTAGGGGGGCAGAGCATGCTCACGGCCATCAATCTCGTGGTCAGTAGCTCCGGTGCGACCTATACCGCTGGCGCGGCGGGTGCCGCCGGGGTGGCGGCACCGGCGATAGTCGCGGTGATCGCCGCCGCCATTGGCACGGCGGAAGCCATACTCATTGCCGAGTCCACCAACAACTACGACCGCTATGTCGCCTACAAGGAAAACAACCAGGCCGTGGACTCGCTGTCGGGGCTGAACCTGAACAACAAGGATCATGTGATGCAACTGATGACCGCCATCAGCGCCATGGCTACGGCCAGCCTGGGGAGCGCACAATGACACGCGGCAACCCACCGCGCATGCTGCGCGCACTGTCCCTGGCATCTTCCCTCACCTTGCTGGCTGCCACCGCCCACGCCGACGAACTGCGCCACGCCGCGCCGCCCGAAGTACCACCGCTGGCACCGAGCGCGCCGCTGCCCGCGCCACAGGCGCCGTCCGTGCTGCCCGCCGACGAAACGCCGCTGCTGGCTGCGCTCAGGGGCATCGTGCTGGTGCCGGATACCAGCGAGGCGTCGCTGCAACGTCTGGCCACGGGGGTGGACGTGTCCGCCGTGCCGCTGACACAGCCGCAGATCATCGCCGCGCATCTGCAAGCGAGCATCGGCCAGCCGGCCTCGTTGGCGTCCTTGCAGCGTCTGGCCAATGACCTTACCCGCTTGCTGCGCGAGCAGGGCCGGGTGTTCGTCTCGGTGTGGGTTCCACCGCAGGATCTGACCGATGGCGTGGTGCGTATCGCCGTCGTCCCGGCCCTGATGGAAGGCCCGATGCAGGTGACCGGCGCGGAGCATTTCAGTGACGAGTCCTATCTGAAATGGATACGCCAGCAACCGGGTGTCGAACCGGACGCGGCACGGTTGCAGGAAGACATCGACTGGATCAATCGCAACCCATTCCGCAATGCGACCTTGGCCGCCGCGCCAGGGAGCACGCCAGACACCACCCTGCTGGCACTTCGGGTACGCGAGCGCCGTCCTGTCCGCGTGTTTGCGGGCCTGGACAACACCGGCACGGAAAACACCGATGAGCAGCGAATTTTCGCGGGCTTCAACTGGGGCAATGCGTTCGGTCGTGGCGATCAACTGTCTTACCAATACCGCGCCGATCCTTCCCGGAAGCACAGCATCACGCATTCCGGTAGCTACCTGGCTGACTTGCCGTGGCGCCACTGGATCGCCTTGTCAGGCGCGTGGTCCGAGACGACGCCGGACTTGGGGCCGACGTTCGATCAGAAAGGAGAGAGCTGGCAGGTTGGCGCCCAGTATCACGTTCCGCTGCCCACGCTCCCGATGGACCAAACGGTACTCAGACAGGATTTTTACGTCGGTCTGGATTTCAAGTACTCGAACAACAACCTGGAATTCGCAACCATACCCGTCATGGACAACAAAACGGATGTGGCGCAACTGACGTTGGGGTACTCCCTGAACCGGGAAGGCGCCAACAGCAGCAGCTTCATTTCGCCCCAGTTGGTATTGAGCCCCGGTGGCCTGTCGAAATACAACACCGACGAAGCGTTCGACGGATCGCGTTTCGGCGCAAAGGCCCGGTACGCCTATTTCAAATTGGATGCAGAGCACTCCCAGCGACTGCCGGCTGGTTTCAGGTGGGATGTCCGAGGCAATGCGCAATACAGCAATGCGCCGCTCTTGGGTAGCGAGCAGATTGCAGGCAGTGGCACCTATGCCGTGCGTGGTTACCCCGAGTCCCAGGCGTTTGGGGACAAGGGCGTCGTGTTGCGCAACGAACTGCACCTGCCGCCACTCCCACTGGGTGGTCTGAACGATGTGAGCTTGGACACATATGTGTTTTACGACCTGGGATGGCTGCGGACGGTTGGACTGGATGCCGAATCCATTCACCTGAGTAGCATTGGGTTCGGCGCTTCGCTGCGCTTAGCGCAGGCTCTCTCGTTGGATATGTCGGTTGGCCGTCCCTTGGAGAAAAACGTTGCAGGTGCAGACGGAACTCGTGTGAATTTCCGATTGCAGGTCGCCTATTGACGATTACCGAATGAGGGGGCATGAGATGGAGGAATGTGCATGGAGCTTCGCCACCTTCGTTGTTTTCTTGCAGTTGCAGAAGAACTTCACTTCGCCCGCGCTGCGGAAAAACTGCACATCGAGCAGCCTGAAAGCCGACCTCGACCGTTACGCCGCGCTGCACGCGCAGGCGTATGGCGAAGCGGTCGATGCCATGACGCTGATTCCGCACATGCTGGAGGCGTTCATGGCTGGAGATCGAGGGTTCAAGAAAGGAAACGCCAGCAAGGCCGTGCCACCGAAGCCAAGCTGAAGATGCACTGGAACCAGACTGACCATCCCTCGAACGCGCAGCCCAACGCTGCGCGTTCTTCGTTCTGGATGGGCTGCGAGGGAATGGGCTAAGATGAATAAACAAGCCTGCCAGCCCTTGGCAATCTCCATCGCTACAACGCGACCCGGCTTGCTTTCTCCAGGCTCTTATGTGGCTCCCAGCCCACAACGCCGCATCCTCTGCAAGCGGCACGAAACAGAGCTAACCTATTGCCCCGTATATGGTTTCAAGCCTCGCGTGATTTGCATGAAAGGCTTGACACTGGCCCTTTTTTGCCGCCGGGCCGCCCCAAGGCAAAAAGCGCCCCCTCGGGGCTGTGGTTCTTGTTGATCTTGTGCTGTTACAAGGCGGCCCTGTTCACCTTGGCTTCGAGGTCTGCACAGGCTTCCAGCAATTCGCCGAAGGATAAGGCGTTTCCCACCATCACTTCGTCGGCCAGCATCGCCGCATAGTCCTTGGAGAGCGCGGTTTTGGCTTCGCCTTCAGGAACGATTTTCAGATGTCCGGCGGTTGCTGCAGCGTAGTCGATGACCTGGCCACTGGCGTCTTTCTCGATGAAGAAGCAGGATTTGTGGCGGGCGACGGCCATTGCCACCGTGCGATCGGTGATGACAGCGGCAAAATGAGGACTCCGCGCGATCGCGGCCAGATCATGCCAATGGCGCGCATAGCGTTCGCTGCGGATACGGCCTTGCGCACAGAACACGTGCGCAGCCGTGGCCTTCTCCCAGAATGTGCGTGCGAGGCTCATGACCTGTGGCGAGGCGATGGGGAATGACACGTCGCTAAAATGTGCCGCGATGTCGCAAGCCACCTGGAATACCTGATGCGGTTCGCCAGTGGCGCGCGCACCGAATTCCAGTGTGACGACGGACGCCACATAGCCTGTGCCCTGCGTGAGAGCGGGATAGTGCAAGAACAGCTTATCGTTCTCCGGGCCACCGAGTTCCAGCCGGGCGGCCAGATGCTCGTGCGCCAAGGCCACTTCAATCACCGGCTGCACATTCCGGGTGATCCAATCCGGCAACCGATGCCGCACGGCCTGCGTCCATTTGCCAGCTTGGCTGCGGCTTGCCGGCAACTCGCCGCTTTCGCCGATCAGGTCGGGGATCAGCCTGCGGATGTCGTAGGTCAGGTCGATGTCTTCGGAGAAGCGGTCGATGACTTGGTAAACCTTTGACAGCGACGTGCCGCCCTTGAACGTCAGGTCGGCTGACAGGGGCGACTCGAACAGGGCGCGCAGCGCCCACACCACCCAAACATCTTTTTCGAGCAGGTGGGCGGGGCGGCCAGTTTCAGCGCGCCCGTATTCCAGCGCTTCGCGTTGATCTTCTTTGCTGAGGTCGAAGAAATACTCATCCACGTGCGGCTTCCTTGCCGATGGCTTGCGCCATCCAGCCGGGCAATGCTGCACGTGCCGCAGCCAGCGCCTGCCATTCGGCAAGGGGAAGGCTGCGGCGCAGCGATGCCAGGGACTCGTTAGCGTGCGCAGGGCCGATCCAGGCCAAGGCGCGCACGGCCGCGCCGGCCGGCCGTGCGCCCAGCATCAGCATCCAGCGCGGTGCGTGTTTGACCAGCACTTCCGAACGCCCGAGCTTGAGCTTGCGGGTGCGGCCGGAGGTCAGATAGACCTCGCGGATCGGCACTTGCTGCGTCAGGCCCAGGACATTGGCTGCGCTGGCGCCGTGCGGCACGACGATTTCGCCGCGCTGTTCGGCCAGCGCCTGGACAACTTTCTCGGGGGCCGGGGCGCGAGAGCCGAACCGGCTGGAAATCGGGGCGACGTAGGCACCACGCGCCACGCGCAGCAGCTTGCCGGCCTTGGTCAGCCGCGAGAACGCCTGATCCACCGCCGACCGGCTTCCCAAGTGCAGGCACTCCTTGGGCGATAGCACCCCCCCCTCGGGCAGGGAGCGTGCTTGTTGAAAGATTGTTTCGGGCAGTGTGTTCATAAGGCACCTCTTGGTGTCAGATACCATATACCGATTTCTGACATCTTGAAAGTAGCAGATTCTGCCAATCCGCGGCAGGATGGCGGGATGCATGGGCTGACGGCTTCGGTGCCGAAGGCCTCGGCGAGCATGGCATGTCGAATGCCACTAGCCAGGGGCTTGACGCCGGCCCTTTCTTGCCGCCGGGCCGCCCCAAGGCAAAAAGCGCACCCTCGGGGCAGCGACCCCGCGCAGCGGGAGAGCGTGAGGCCCTTTCTTGTCCGGCAGACGAAGGAATCAGGAATGCGCCGCGTTCCGCGCGTCGCGCAGTTCAACCCTGGCCCAGTAGCGGGTCAGGCGGCGGACGGTCACGGGAAAGGTTTCCACCAGCATGTTTAATGCCTCTTCCGGATCGTCCAGCGGGAAGACGCCGGATACGCGCAGGTCGGCAGCCTCGGGAGCACAGCCCAGGTAGCCGGTGCGGTAGCGCGCGAGTTCGGACAAGAACTCCTGCAAGCGCATATCCACCGCGCTCAGCCTTCCCTGCGACCATGCCCCCGCTCCGGTGGGCAGGGGTTGCGGCAGCTTCACGCCATGGCGGTCGAAGAGCATCCCCTGCCCTTCCGCGAGCCGGACGGGCCGGGCGACGGACAAGGCCGGGCGGATTTCAACGGCATCCTGCAGGACCTGAACGCTGGAATGGGTTTCGTACAGCCTGACCACGAAACGGGTTCCCAGCGCGCGCACCCTCCCATGCGGGGTGTGTACGCTGAATGGGCGTACGACTCCAGGCAGATTGTCCGGCCGGGTTTCCACCAGGATTTCTCCGGCATGCAGCAGAATCCGGCGTTCGTCCTGGTCGAAGGCCACATCGACGGCGGTGCCCGTGTTCAGGTACAGCAAAGAGCCGTCGGCCAGCACCTCCCGCCGCCGCTCGCCGACAGCGGTGCGGAGATCGGCCCGCCATTCATGCCAGGAGAAGTGCCGGTAGGTTTCCACTCCGGCCAGGCCGGCGCCCAGGGCCACGACCACACTGCGCAGCACCGCGCGGCGGGAAACCTTTTTCTGTTCCAGCAGCGGTGCAGCGAACTTCCCCGGCACCCGTGCGAAAAGGTCGTGCACCTCCTGGATGCGCGCCCACGCCCGCTGGTTGGCCGGGTTGCCATCGAGCCACTGCTGCCAGCGCCCGCGCTCCCGCTCGGTGGCGTCCCCGGCGTGCAGACAGGCGTACCAGAACGCCGCTTCTTCAATGGGAGTGGATGGTTTGCTCATGTGCCCACGCTGCGCGGATCGGTTGCGGCCTTCAACTTGACTCTTGCATCGCGCAGCAATGCACCATCGCGCGTGCCACGTAGTACTTGACCGTACGCAGCGAAACCCCCAGACGCTCTGCAATCTCGGCATACGGCAGTTCTTCGAACTGCGCCAGCAGGAAGGCCTGCTTGACCTTGGCGCCGAGGCCATCGAGCATCTGGTCGATTTCCAGCAGCGCCTCTCTCATGAGCGCCTGGGTTTCCAGCGACGGGATCTCATCCTGCGGCAGGGTCGCCAGCACCTCGAGATAGGCCCGTTCGATCGACTGGCGCCGGTAGAAGTTGGTGACCAGCCGCCCGGCGATCGTGGCCAGATAGGCCTTCGGCTCACGGATGGCGATGCTCTTTCCCGCATGCAGGCACAGCACGCGGATGAACGTGTCCTGCGCCAGATCGTCGGCATCCGCCCTGCTCCCCAACCGTGCACGCAGCCAACCGCTCAGCCAGCGGTGATTGGCCTGGTAAAGCGTTTCAACATCCTGCGCACAAACCTCGGCGGAAGTGCCGGTCGTTTCCATGATGGGAATGGAGGAGAGCCATCAATTGATAACGATTCCCATTATATATAAGTTCGGCGGAGATACGACCCGGCTCTCTGTAGGGTTAATCGGCGAACGGGACGGCATGCCCGGCAGCGGAGCTGCCGACGCGGAAGCGGGCATGCGGCGCTCCATTTCACGGAAGCGCGCACATGCCCGCCGTGCCTGGGGCGGCCCCGCTCAGCCGCGCCGGTTTTCGTCGATGCGGAAGTAGGCCATCAGATCCTGCAACTGCCCGGCCTGCCCGCTCATCTCCTCGGCGGTGGCGGCCAGTTCCTCGGAGGCCGAGGCGTTCTGCTGGGTGGCGCCGTTGAGCTGGGTCATCGCGCCGTTGATCTGCCCCACCCCGCTGCTCTGCTCCTGGCTGGCGGCGGCGATTTCGCCGACCAGATCGGAGGTGCGGCGGATGCTGGGCAGCATCTCATCCAGCAGCCCGCCGGCGCGTTCGGCCAGTTCCACCGAGGAACCGGCCAGCGCGCCGATTTCCTGCGCGGCCACCTGGCTGCGCTCGGCGAGCTTGCGCACCTCGGCGGCGACCACCGCGAAGCCCTTGCCGTGCTCGCCGGCACGCGCGGCCTCGATGGCGGCGTTGAGGGCGAGCAGGTTGGTCTGGTAGGCGATGTCGTCGACGATGCTGATCTTGGCGGCGATCGCGCGCATCGCCTCCACGGTTTCCTTCACCGATTCGCTGCCCTGGCGCGCCTGCTCGGCGGCCTGGCCGGCGATTTCGTCGGTGACCCGGGCGTTCTCGCTGTTCTGCGCGATGGAGGCGCTCATCTGTTCCATCGACGCGCCGGTTTCCTCCACCGAGGCGGCCTGCTCGCTGGAAGCCTGCGACAGCGACTGCGCGGTGGCCGATACCTGCCCGGCGGCGTTGTCCAGCGTGCGCGCCACCTCGTTGACGTCGCCGATGGTGGTCGCCAGCTTGTCCACCATGCCGCGCGTGGCGTCGATCAACTGGCCGACCTCGTCGCCGGAGCGGCTTTCCAGGCGCACGGTGAGGTCGCCCTCGCCCACCTTGCGGGTCACCGCCAGCACTTCGCTGATGGGCTGGGCCACCCAGCGCCGCACGCCGTACCAGGACAGCAGCACCAGCACCACGAAAGCGGCAGTGACCGACAGCGCCAGCATGTTGCGGATGCTGCGGCTGAGCGCGGTGAATTCGTCCAGGTAGCTGCCGCTGGCGAGCACCCAGTTCCAGTCCGGGTAATGCTCGAACACCACGATCTTGTCGCGCGGCGCGCTCTCGCCGGGGTTCCTCCACGGGTAGCGGATCACCCCGGTACGCTGGTCGAGCATCTGGCGGATGAAGAAATTGCCGTCGTTGTCGCGCGCCTCGATGAGGTTCTGCCCCTCGCTGAACGGATGCACCACCAGGGTGCCGCGCTCGTTGCCCGCGCGTGCATCCAGCACGTACAGATAACCGGTATCGCCCACCTTGATGCCGCGGATCTTGTCCTTCAGGTGCGCCAGCCCCTCGGTGAAGTCCAGGCCGACGAACAGGATGCCGATCACGCGCCCGCCCGCGTCGCGGATCGGCAGGTACTTGGTCATGTAATCGCGCCCGAACAGGCGTGCGGTGCCGACGTACTCCTCGCCCGCGCTGAGGCGCGCGTACGCCGGACCCGCCCGGTCCAGCACGGTGCCGATGGCCCGTTCGCCTTTCTCGTTCTTCACCGAGGTGGCGATGCGCACGAAATCGTCACCCTGGCGGACGAACAAGGTGGCCACGCCGCCGGTCGCCGCGTTGAAGCGATCAACCTCGGCGAAATCGAGGTTCAGGGTCGAGCCGTCGTGGCGCAGGGTGGGCGTGGCCCGCCCGGCAATCGTCACGCTCTCGCTCGTATCCAGGGAGAAACGCCCCGGAAAACCGGCGGCGAACAGGCCGGCCAACTGGTCCACACCGCTGACCAGACTGGCGTTGTAGGCGTCGGCCATGTCCATCGCCAGCCGGGTGATGCGCTCCAGATCCTGCAGGCTGTCTTCTTCCAGGGTCTGCCCCACCCGCTGGGCGAGAAACAGCGTCATGCCGCCGAACAGCACGACCGCGGACAGCACGGTCACCAGGTTCAACTTGAAGGCCAACGACCAATTGCGCGCGAGCCGCATCCAACTCTCCCAGGTTCGCCAGAATCTCCCGGCGGCGGGCGTTTCCGCGTTCCGGGCGTAATTGTTACTTAGTACCGGAAGTTTTGATGCGGATCAACTGAAAAGCACCGAATGCACGCACTTCAGCGCATTTCATCTAACGCCCGCGCCACGGCACCAAGCGCGCCTCCAGCCCGCGCATGGCCAGATCGAACAGCCAGGCCACCGCGCCGATGACGAAGATGCCCATGAGCACCACGTCGGTGCGCAGGAAGTTGGAGGCGTTCATCACCAGTTGCCCCAGGCCCACCGTGGCGGCCACCAGTTCGGCGGCCACCAGCGTGGTCCACCCGAAGCCCACCGCGATGCGCATGCCGGTGAGGATTTCGGGCAAGGCCGCCGGCAGGATCACGTGGCGCACCACCTGGGCGTGCGAGGCGCCCATCGACAGCGCGGCGTGGATCTGCTCCGCGTGCGCGGCGCGCACCCCGGCGCGCGCGGAGACCGCCAGCGGCGCGAAGCAGGCCAGGAAGATCAGCAGGATCTTGGAGGTTTCGTCGATGCCGAACCAGATCACGATGAGCGGCAGATAGGCCAGCGGCGGCAGCGGGCGGTAGAACTCCACCGGGGGGTCGAACACGCCGCGCGCGATGCGCGACACGCCCATCAGGATGCCCAGCGGAATGGCCGTGGCGCAGGCCAGCAGAAAACCCGCCAGCACGCGCCCGAAGCTCCATAAAAAGTGCTCCGTCAGCGTGCGCCCGCCCTGCAGTTCGCCCCGGTGCGCGGCCAGCAGCGCCTCGCCCACCGCGCGCGGCGTGGGCAGCACCAGCGGCGGCAGCCAGCCCAGTTCGGTGGCCGTCCACCAGCCCAGCAGCAGCGCGAACACGGTGAACAGCGACACCCCGGCGGCGCGGCCGGGTTCGGGAAAGTGGTAGAAGCGCGCCGCCGGCAGTTCGAGGGCGGCGCGTTCCTGCGCGGAGGCGGGCGCCGTCATGCGCCGCCCTCGCGCTGGATCAGGCGGATCAGGCGCTCCCGCCAGGCGATGAATTCGGGGTCGGACTTGACCTTGCGCGCGTCGCCGCATTCGACGAAGCGCCGCGAGAACGGCAGTTCGAATTCATGCGCCACGCGCCCCGGCGAGGGCGTCATGACCACCAGCCGGGTGGCGATGAACAAGGCTTCTTCCACGTCGTGGGTGATGAACAGGACGATCTTGCGCTCCTGCGCCCACAGGCGCAGCACCAGTTCCTGCATCTGCGCGCGGGTCAGCGCGTCGAGCGCGCCGAAAGGTTCGTCCATCAGCAGCACGCGCGGGTCGCAGGCCAGCGCGCGGGCGATGCCCACGCGCTGCTGCATGCCGCCTGAGAGTTGATACACCGGGCGTTCGGCGGCCTGCTCCAGGCCCACCGTGCGCAGCTTCTCCAGGGCACGCGCCCGGCGCTCTTCGCGCCCCACGCCGCGCAGGCGCAGGCCCAGCTCGACGTTCTCGCGCACGCTCAGCCAGGGCATCAGCGCGTGCTTCTGGAACACCACGCCGCGGTCCGCGCCCGGCCCGTCCACCGCGCGGCCGTCCAGTTCGATCTCGCCGGCCGAGGGTTTCAGGAAGCCGGCGATGCACGACAGCAGCGTGGTCTTGCCACAACCGGAGGCGCCCAGGGCGACGACGAAATCGCCCGCGCCGATGGCCAGGTTCACCCCATCGAGGGCGAGCGCCCCGCCCTGCCCCGCGAAGCGCACGCTGAGCGCGCGGATGCGCAGCCCGGCCGCCGCCTCGTGGGCGACGGCCTGCTCGCCATCGCCCGCGAAGGCGGCCTGCGTGGCCTGGAGCGCCAGTGCGGCCGCCGGCATCAGCGCGCCGCCCGCTCCACGTAGGCCGGATTGACGCCCACCGAGTAGTCGCCCAGCACGTTGGCGATGGTGCCCTGGCTCTTCAGGAAGGCCGCCGTGGCCGCCAGCGACTGCGCCGCGCCGCCCTGGGCGCCGCCGCCCAGCCAGGTGGCCGAGGCCTGTTCGGCCGGGGTGGGGAAGCGGTACAGCGCGATGCCGGCCGGCACGTCTTCCGGCTTGGCGCCGGTGATCTTGGCGACCGCCGCCACTTCGGCGGAGCCGGCGGTCCATTTGGCCGCGTCGCGGCGGTAGCTTTCATCGGCGGCGGCGAGCACCTGGACGAACTTGTCGAGGAACTCGCCATGCTGCCTGGCCCAGTCGCGGTTCACCACGATGCCGTCGAAGGTGCTCTTGCCGGTCTGCTTGGCGATCTGCCCGGAGGACACCAGCACCTTGCCGCTGGCCTTCACGCGCGACAGCACCGGCTCCCAGACGAAGGTGGCGTCGATGTCGCCGCGCTCCCAGGCGGCGGCGATCTCGGGCGGGCGCAGGTTGACGATGCGCACGTCGGAGGGATTCACCCCCGCGTGTTCGAGGGCCACCAGGGAATGGAAGTGGGTGGTGGAGGTGAACGGCACGCCGATGCGCTTGCCCTTCAGGTCGGCCACGCTGTTCACGCCACTGCCGTTGCGCACCACCAGCGCCTCGGCGTCGTTGATGTCGTCGAGAATCCAGAACAGTTCCACCGGCAGTCCCTGCGACAGGCCGGCGGCGATGGGCGCGGAGCCGGCCTCGCCGATGTGCACCTGGTTGGAGGCCAGCGCGCGGATCACGTCGCCGCCGCCGGAGAACTGGCGGAAGTTGATCTTGTAGCCGGTGGCCTTCTCCACCTCGCCGGCCGCGTGCGCCACGCGCCAGGGCACCAACATGTCCTGGTACGCGATGGTGACTTCTTTCTGCTGCGCCAGGCCCGGCGCTGCGTAGAGGGCTGCGGCGAGCACGCCCGCGCCGAGGAGGAAACTGCGTCTGCTGCTCATCTGTGCGACTCCGTGGTGGGAAGGAAAACGGTGGGCGGGGCTTTCAGCGCAGGGCCGAGAGCACGCGCCGCAGGATGGAAAACGCTTCGTCCAGGTGCGCCTGCCCGGAAACCAGCGCGGGCGCGAAGATCAGCGCGTCGCCGGTGCTCTTGATGTGCAGGCCGGCGTCGAACAGCGCCTTCTGCACCGCGTAGCCGCGCTTGCCGGGCCCGCCTGCGGGCTTCAGCTCGATGGCGCCGAGCAGGCCGATGCTGCGGATGTCGGCCACCGCCGGCAGGTCGGCGAAGGCGTGCAGGCCTTCGGCGAAGTGCGGGGCGAGCGCCTCGCCGCGCGCGAACAGGTCCTCATACGCGTACAGGTCGAGCGCCGCGACGCTGGCCGCGCAGGCCGCCGGGTGGCCGCTCCAGGTGTAGCCGTGGAAGAACTCGATGGCCTCGTCCGGCGCGGCGGCGAGGATGTCGTCGTGGATGCGCCGGTCCACCGCCACCGCGCCCATCGGCTGCGCGCCGTTGGTGATGGCCTTGGCCATCGTGAGGATGTCCGGGCGCACGCCGAAGGTCTGCGCGGCGAAAGCCTTGCCGGTGCGCCCGAAGCCGCAGATCACCTCGTCGAACACCAGCAGCAGGCCGTGCTGGTCGCAGATCGCGCGCACGCGCTCCAGGTAGCCCTTGGGCGGCACCAGCACGCCGGTGGAGCCGGCCACCGGCTCGATGAACACGGCGGCGATGTTCTCCGCGCCGTGCAGGTCGATCAGGCGTTGCAGGTCGTGGGCCAGTTCCTCGCCGCCGGCCTCGGGCTGGCCGCGCGAGAAGATGTTGTCGGCGCGCCAGGTGTGGCGCAGATGGGCCACCGCCGGCAGCACGCCGGCGAAGGCGCGCCGGTTGTTGATCAACCCGCCCAGCGCGGTGCCGCCCAGGTTCACGCCGTGGTAGGCGCGCTCGCGGCTGATCAGCAGCTTGCGCTGCCCGTCGCCGCGCGCGCGGTGCCAGGCCAGGGCGATCTTGATGGCGGTATCCACCGCCTCGGAACCGGAATTGACCAGGAACACGCGGTCCAGCCCGGCCGGCAGCAGGCCGGCGACGCGGCTGGCCGCCTCGAAGGCGAGCGGGTGGGCACGGTAGAAGCTGGAGGTGAAATCCAGTTCCAGCAACTGCTCGTAGACGGCGCGGGCGATTTCCTCGCGCCCGTGGCCCGCCGCGGTGGCGAACAGGCCGGACACGGCATCCAGGATCGGCCGCCCGGCGGTGTCGTAGTAGTACAGGCCGGCGGCCCGCGAGAACACCCTGGGCTCGCGCTTGAAATCGCGGTTGGGGGTGAAGGGCAGCCAGTAGTGCTCCAGCGTGGCGGGCAGGCCACGCGGGGCGGTGTCGGATCGGCTCAAGATCGGCTCCGGAAGCGCAATCCCATCATGCTAGGGAGCGCACCGGACGCCCGGAACCAAGCAATTCTGCGTTGCTTATGCCGCCGTCAGCGAAGCCTCCGCATCCGCCAGGATCAGGTCCGCCGCCCTCTCGGCGATCATCACCGTGGCCGCGCAGGTGTTGCCGGACACCAGCGTGGGCATCACCGAGGCATCCACCACGCGCAGCCCGCCGATGCCATGCACGCGCAGGCGTTCGTCCACCACGGCCAGTTCGTCGCGGCCCATCCGGCAGGTGCCCACGGGATGGAAGATGGTCGCGCCGTGCTCGCGCGCGAAGCCCAGCAGGCTGTCGTCGTCGTCCGCGCAGCCCGGCCCCGGGCGGTATTCGCCGGCCAGCAGTCCGCGCAGCGCCTCGGTGCCCGCCAGGCGGCGCGCGAAGCGGATGCCGGCCACCGCCGCGCGGCGGTCCAGTTCATGTTCCAGATAATTGAAGCGGATGGCCGGCGCGTGGCGCGTGGAGGCATTGCGCGCGCGCACCCAGCCGCGCGAACGCGGGCGCAGCTGGCACACCGAGAAGGTGCACCCCGGCCACGCATGCACCTTGCCGCCGGCCATGTCGGCGGACAGCGTGGCAAAGTGGAACTGGACGTCTGCCGAGGCGGATTCCGGCAGCACGCGGGTAAACAACCCGCCTTGGTTGATGCCCACCGCCAGCGGCCCGGCGCGCCGGGTGAGCCAGCGCAGGGCGATGCCCAGCCGGCCGTGCAGCGTGCGCAGTTCATCGTTGGTGGTGATGGGCTGCGCCACGCGATAGAGCAGACGCAGTTGCAGATGGTCCTGCAGGTTCTCGCCCACGCCCGGCAGGTGGTGCACGGGTGGCACGCCCAGTTCGCCGAGCAGGCGGAGGTCGCCCACGCCCGAGCATTGCAGCAGTTGCGGGCTCTGCAGCGCGCCGGCGGCGAGGATGACTTCCTGGCGCGCATGGATGCGGAATTCGCTTTCGCCGCGCCGGTAGCGCACGCCGCTGGCGCGCCCGCCGTTGAACTCGATGCGCGAGACGTGCGCCCCGGTGATCACCCGCAGGTTGGCGCGCCGGCGCGCCGGGCGCAGGTAGGCGGTGGCCGCCGAAACGCGCAGGCCCTTGCGCGTGGTGAGCTGGTAGTAGCCCACCCCGCCCTGCTCCGCGCCGTTGAAATCCGCGTTGGCGGCCACGCCCAGTTCGCCCGCGCCGGCGATGACGGCTTCCATCAGCGGGTGGCGCTCGCGGATGTCGTCCACATGCACCGGCCCGTCGGCGCCGTGCCAGGCATCCGCGCCGCGCGCGTTGTGCTCCGCGCGGCGGAAGTACGGCAGCACGTCCGCCCAGCCCCAGCCGGGGTTGCCGGCCTGCGCCCAGGCGTCGAAGTCGGCGGCCTGGCCGCGGATGTAGATCAGCCCGTTGATCGAGCTGCTGCCGCCCAGGCAGCGCCCGCGCGGGGTGTACATGCGCCGCCCGTTCATGTGCGGCTCGGGTTCGGTGTGGAAGCCCCAGTTCAGTTCGTCATGCACCATGGTCTTGCCGTAGCCGATGGGCAGGTGGATCCACGGCGAGCGGTCCGCCGGCCCGGCCTCCAGCAGCACCACGCGATGGCGCCCGCCGGCCGACAGGCGGTTGGCCAGCACGCAGCCGGCGGTGCCGCCGCCGACGATGACGTAGTCGCAGGTCTGATCGCTCAAGTCGCACTCTCCACGGGCGGGCCGGCCCGCTGAAACAACGGAAGACTGTACGCAAGCCCTTCGTGCGCTTCATGCATCAATTCAGCTTAGCTACGCACTTTTCATTCGTTCCGGCCCTTCATCCACCCTCCTAGACTCCGGCCCTTCGCATCCACTGGAAGTCCGCCGGATGGCATCGCCCTGCCCGGTCACGATCCTCGGCGGCTACCTCGGCGCCGGCAAGACCACGCTGATCAACCGCCTGCTGCGCCAAGCCGACCGCCGCCGGCTGGCGATCATCGTCAACGATTTCGGCGAGATTGCCATCGACGCCGATCTGATCGAGGCCCGCACCCGGGACACCATCAGCATCGCCGGCGGCTGCGTGTGCTGCGCGTTCGGCAACGACCTGCTCGATACCCTGCGCACGCTGCGCGATGCGGCCGAGCCGTTCGACCACGTACTGATCGAGACCAGCGGCGTGGCCCTGCCGCGCAACCTGCTGGCCACGGTGTCGCTGGCGCCGGGCTTCCAGGTGGCCGGCATCGTGGTGCTCGCCGACGCGGACGGCATCCGCCGGCTGGCCGGCGACGCCTACGTGGGCGACACCGTGCGTGCGCAGCTCGATGCCGCCGACCTGGTGCTGCTCAGCAAATGCGACCTCCCCGGCGCCGAGGCGCTCGACGAGGTCGAACAATGGCTCGGCGCCCGCGTACGCGCCCCGATCCTGCGCACAAGCGCTGGCGATGTACCGCCGGAAGTGCTGCTCGGCGAGCACGAACGGGCCAGCGATCCCGCGCCCCGGCAAGGCGCCTGGCGGCCCTTCGCCCATGCGGACGCGCGCTACGGCAGCGCGGCCTTGCAGATCGACGGCCCGCTCGATGCGCAGCGCCTGGGTGCGGCACTCGCGCAACTGCCCGTAGCGCTGCTGCGCGCGAAAGGGCTGGTGGCGGATGCCAGCGGCGCCCTGCACGCCGTGCAGGTGGTCGGCCGGCGTTGGAACACCGCCCCCGCCCCCGCGCACGCCCGGGGCGGCGGCCGCCTGGTGGCCATCTGGGCCGGCAGCGGCACCGACCGCGACACCCTGCTCGCTGCCATCGGGGCCGCGCGCATCGTACCCGCCCCTGCCTCACCCATCCGGAGCGTTTCATGAGCGACACCGTCATCTACCCGGCCCGCAAGATTCTCACGATGGCGCCCTGGCGCCCCGAAGCCACCCACGTCGCGGTGCGCGACGGGCGCATCCTCGGCGTGGGCGGGCTCGACAAACTGCGCGGCTGGGGAGAGGCGCGCATCGACGAACGCTTCGCCAACAAGGTACTGCTGCCCGGCCTGGTGGAAGGCCACTGCCACCTGATGGCCGGCACCCTGTGGCGCTACACCTACTGCGGCTGGTTCGACGTGCGCGACCCGGACGGTCGCCACGTTCCCGCTTCGCGCTCGCTGGACGAGGTGATCGCCACCCTGGGCGCCGCGGCGGCGAAATCCGCCGGCGGCGCGGTCACCGGCTGGGGCTTCGACCCGATCTATTTCGGCGCCCGGCGTTGCAGCCGCGCCGATCTCGACCGGGTCAGCACGACGCGGCAGGTCGGCCTGATGCATGCGAGCTGCCACATCGTCAACGTCAACACGGCCGCGCTGGAACACGCCGGACTGCTGCGCCCCGGCATCGAGCACCCCGGCATCCCGCTCGGCGAAGACGGGCTGCCCACCGGCGAACTGAAGGGCCCTGACGCGATGGGCCCGGTGCTCGAAGCGCTCGGGCTGCACCGCTCCTTCCTGTCCGGCGACGAGCGCGGCATTCTCGACTTCGGCCGGCTGTGCGTGCGCGCCGGGGTCACCACGGCCACCGATCTGGCCGCGCAGCACGGCGACACCGAGATCGACACCCTGCTGCGCACCACCGGCGCGCCCGACTACCCGGTGCGCCTGGTCCCGCTGCAGCGCATGATCGGCACCACCCCGGCCGAGGCCGTCGCCCGCGCCAGGGCGCTGAAGGCGCGCAGCACCGAACGCCTGCGCCTGGGCCGCATCAAGGTGGTGGCCGACGGCTCCATCCAGGGCTTCTCGGCGCGCCTGCGCTGGCCCGGCTACTACAACGGCGCGCCCGCCGGCCTGTGGTACACCGCGCCGGAGGCCATGCGCGAGTGCTACACGCTGGCGCTGGAACACGGCGTCCAGGTGCACACCCACACCAATGGCGACGAGGCCACCGAACTGGCGCTGGACTGCATCGAGCAGGCCCTGCGCGCGCGGCCCACGCCCGACCACCGCTTCACCATCCAACACGCGCAACTGGCGAACCGCGCCCAGTTCCGCCGCATGGCCACGCTGGGCGTGTCGGTGAACCTGTTCGCCAACCATTTGTTCTACTGGGGCGACCAGCACTGGAGCACCACCGTGGGGCCGGAACGCGCGGCGCGCATGAACGCCTGCGCCAGCGCGCTGCGCGAAGGGGTGGTGCTGGGCATCCATTCCGACGCGCCGATCACCCCGCTCAGCCCGTTGTTCACCGCCTGGTGCGCGGTCAACCGCGTCTCGGCCTCCGGCCGGGTACTGGGCGAGCACGAGCGCATCGGCCTCCCCGAGGCGCTGCACGCGATCACCCTGGGCGCGGCCCACACGCTGCAGCTGGACAGCGAGATCGGCTCGATCGAGTGCGGCAAGCGGGCCGATTTCTGCGTGCTCGAAGACGACCCCGGCACCGCCGCCCCGCAGGCGCTGAAGGATCTGCGCGTCTGGGGCACCGTGCAGGGCGGCCGAATCTTCAGGGCGGACGCATGAACACCCGCCGCGCGCGACCCGCAATGAATCCGATAACGATAGAAGAAATGAGCCATTCGGCCCCCAAACCCGCCCAGTAGACTCACCGCACCCAACCGATGCCACCGCCCCGGGCCGTTGGCGCAATCAACCCATCAAGCCTGCAAGGAAACACGTCCATGACTTCCGTTTCTCGCCGCGACGTGCTGCGCGCGGCTGTCGCCACCGGCGCCGCCAGCCTGTTCGGCCTCCCCTTGTCCACCCTGGCCGCCGCCGCCCGCGGCGGCGTCGTGGTGATCGGCTCCACCAACAAGCCGCGCCACCTCAACCCGGCCGTGCAGTCGGGCATCGCCACCATGTTCCCGGGCGTGCAGATCTTCGCGCCGCTGCTGACCGTGGATGGCAACTGGAAGGCCCACCCCTACCTGGCCGAGCGCTGGAGCATCTCCGACGACGCGCGCAGCGTGACCCTGCAACTGCGCAAGGACGCGCGCTTCCACGACGGCCGGCCGGTCACCTCGGCGGACGTGCAGTTCTCCATCGAGACGGTGCGCGACAACCATCCGTTCAAGTCCATGCTGGCGCCGGTCAACGCCATCACCACGCCCGACGCGCACACCGCCATCGTGCGCCTGGCCGAGCCGCATCCGGCACTGGAGCTGGTGCTGACCACCTCGCTGCTGCCCATCATCCCCAAACACATCTACGGCGACGGCCAGCCGGTGCCCACCCATCCGCGCAACAGCACCGACGTGATCGGCTCCGGGCCGTTCCGCGTGGTCGAGTTCAAGCCCGGCGAGCACGTGATCCTGGAACGCTTCAAGGATTTCTTCCTGCCGGGCAAGCCGCAGCTGGAGCGCATCATCATCCGCGAGTACAAGGACACGGCCAGCCTGCTGCTGGCCCTGGAACGCGGCGAGATCGACGTGCACCCCGGCCTGACCGAGCCGCGCGACATCGAACGCGCGAAGAAGATTCCCGGCGTCAACGTCGTGCCCAACACCGGCCCGGCCATCGGCCGCCTGGTCTGGCTGGCCTTCAACACCGCCAACCCCAAGCTGGCCGACAAGCGCGTGCGCCAGGCGATCAACTACGCGATCGACAAGCACTTCATCATCAACACCCTGTTCGGCGGCGTACACCTGCGCTCCACCGGCCCCATCGCGGCCGGCAGCCCGTTCTACAGCAAGGAGGTCGAAGCCTATGAACTCGACCTCGACAAGGCCCGCCAACTGCTCGATGCCGCCGGCCTGCGGCCCGGCGCCAACGGCGTGCGCCTGGCGCTCACCGTGGACGCCATCCCCGGCGCGTCCGACCAGCGTGCGATCCAGGAATACCTGAAGCCCGCGCTGGCCAAGATCGGCATCGACGTCAGCGTGCGCCAGTCGCCCGATTTCCCCATCTGGTCGCGGCGCATCAGCAATCAGGATTTCGAGCTCACCCTGGACTCGGTGTGGAACTGGGGTGATCCGGTGATCGGCGTGCACCGTACCTGGCTCACCGCCAACATCCGCAAGGGGGTGATCTGGTCCAACACCCAGAGCTATTCCAACCCCCGGGTCGACGAACTGCTCGCCGCCGCCGGCCAGGAGCGCGACGCGGCCCGGCGCAAGGCGCTGTACCGCGAGTTCCAGGAAATCGTCGTGGACGACGTGCCGGTGGCCTTCCTGCACGAGGTCAATCTCTATCTCGGCTACGGCAAGCGCATCGCCGAGCCGGTGGACAACATCTGGGGCCTGGTCGGTCCGCTGGACGAATTCGGCCTGAAACAAGGCTGACCCGCCCCATCCCCCCATCGCCCTACCCCACACGCTGCCGGTGCCGCCGCACCGGCAGCCCCAGTCATGTCCCTGTTCCTGCTACTGGCAAAACGCCTGGCCTATGCACTGCTGCTGATCGCCGCGGTGCAGGCCATGAACTTCACCCTGATCCGCGCCGCGCCGGGCGATCCGGCCGAGGTCATCGCCGGCGAGATGGGCGGCGCCGACGAAGCCGTGATGGCGCAGATCCGCGCCACCTACGGACTCGACCAGCCGGTTCCGCTGCAATACGCGCGCTACATCGTCCATTCGCTGACCGGCGACCTGGGCACCTCCTACCTGTACAGCCGCCCGGTGGTGGATCTGATCCTGGAACGCCTGGGCCCCACGGTGCTGCTGGTGGCCACCGCCCTGCTGCTGGCGATGGTGATCGGCACCCTGCTGGGCGTGGCCGCCTCGCGCCGGCCCGACAGCGCGGCCAGCGGGGTGATCACCGTGCTTTCGCTGGTCGGCTACGCCATGCCGGTGTTCTGGACCGGCATCCTGCTCGTGCTGCTGTTCGGCAAGGTGCTGCCCATCCTGCCGATCGCCGGCATGCGCGACGTGCGCATCTACGGCGACGGGTGGGTGGTCATGCTGGACGTGCTGCACCATCTGGTGCTGCCGGCGCTGACCCTGTCGCTGGTGTACCTGGCGCAATACAGCCGGCTGGCGCGCGCCAGCATGCTGGAGGTGCTGGGCACCGACTACATCCGCACCGCGCGCGCCAAGGGACTGCCCGAAAGCAGCGTGGTCTACAAGCACGCGCTGCGCAACGCGCTGATGCCGGTGGTGACCGTGGCCGGCCTGCAGTTCGGCAACCTGATCTCGGGCGCGGTGCTGGTGGAGACGGTGTTCTCCTGGCCCGGCCTGGGCACGCTGGCGCTGGACGCCATCCTGGGGCGCGACTATCCCACCGTGCTGGGCGTGCTGACCTGTTCAGCCGCGCTGGTGATCGTCGCCAACCTGCTCACCGATCTGGCCTACCGCTGGCTGGATCCCCGCCTGAGAGGCCGCCGATGAGCGCCTTCCCCGACTCCGCCCCCTCTCCGGACACGGCCGCCGCCGAAGCGGCGCGCTCCCCGGGCCGCGAGGCCTGGCGCGTGTTCCGCCGCAACAAGGCCGCCCTGCTCGGCCTGGCGCTGCTGGGGCTGGTGGCGCTGGTCATGCTGCTCGGCCCCACGCTCTACCCGGTGGACCCGTTCGGCCTGGCCAGCCAGCCGTTCACCGAACCCTTCACCAATGCCGCCGTGCCGCTGGGTTCGGACTACCTGGGGCGCGACATCCTTGCCGGCATCGCCGTGGGCGGGCGCGCCACGGTCACCGTGGGGCTGGCCGCGGCGGCCATCACCGTGCTCATCGGAGTCACCGTGGGGGCGCTGGCCGGCTACTTCCAGGGCTGGGCGGACGAACTGCTCACCCGCCTCACCGAGTTGTTCCAGGTGCTGCCCTCGCTGCTCTTCGCCATGGTCCTGGTCACCCTGTTCTCGCCCTCGCTGACCGTGGTCACGCTGGCCATCGGCGCGGTGAGCTGGACCACCACCGCCCGCCTGGCGCGCGCCGAATTCATGCGCCTGCGCCGCCTCGAATACGTCAACGCGGTGCGCGCCATGGGCGCCGGCCCGCTGCGCCTGATGCTGCGCGAAGTCCTGCCCAACGCCCTGCCGCCGCTGATCGTCTCGGCCACGCTGATCGTCGGCACGGCGATCCTGTTCGAAGCCGGGCTGAGCTTCCTCGGCCTGTCCGATCCCAACGTGATGAGCTGGGGGTTGATGATCGGCGCCAACCGCGCCTACATCCTCGACTGCTGGTGGGCGGTGACCTTCCCCGGCCTGGCCATCTTCGTCACCGTGCTGGGCGTCAGCCTGGTCGGCGACGGCCTCAACGACGCCTTCAATCCACGCCTGCATCAGCGATGACCGCCTCCACCACCACACCCTCCGGGGACGATGCGCCGCTGCTCGCCGTGGATGGCCTGTCGGTGCAGTTCCAGACCCGGCGCGGAACCGCGCACGTACTCGACGAGGTGGGCTTCACCCTGGCGCGCGGCCAAACCCTGGGGCTGGTCGGCGAATCGGGCTGCGGCAAGAGCATGACCGCGCTGGCCATGATGCGCCTGATCCCGCAGCCGCCCGGGCGCATCGCCGCCGGCAGCGTGCGCCTGCACGGCCGCGAACTGCTGGCCCTGCCGGAAGCCGAGATGCGCCGCGTGCGGGGCAACCGGCTGTCGATGATCTTCCAGGAGCCGATGACCTCGCTCAATCCGGTGTTCACCATCGGCGAACAGATCGCCGAAAGCGTACGCCTGCACCTCGGACTGGACCGCCGCGCCGCGCTGGCGCACGCGGTGGACATGCTGGCCGCGGTGGGCATCCCGGCGCCCGCGCGGCGCGCGCACGACTATCCGCACCACTTTTCCGGGGGCATGCGCCAGCGCGCTATGATCGCCATGGCCCTGGCGTGCAGCCCCGACGCGCTGATCGCCGACGAACCCACCACCGCCCTGGACGTGACCGTGCAGGCGCAGATCTTCGACCTGATGGCCGAACTGCGCGAACGCACCGGCACGGCCATCCTCCTCATCACCCACGACATGGGCGCGGTCGCCGAGATGGCCGACCGCGTCGCCGTCATGTACGCCGGCCGCATCGTCGAGGAAGGCGGCGTGCACGACATCCTAGAACGCCCGCTGCACCCCTACACCCAAGGGCTGGTGGCCTGTGCGCCGGGCCGCCGGCGCACCGCCCCCGGCGAGACGCTGCGGGAGATTCCCGGCACCGTGCCCTCGCTGCTGCGGCGCGCCGAGGCCTGCGCCTTTGCCGAACGCTGCGAGCACGCCCGCCCGCTGTGCCGCCAGCGCCCGCCGCCCGGTTCGCAGCCCGCGTCCGGACGGCGGGTGCGCTGCTGGCTGTACCCGGAAACCACTCCCGCCGACACGGCCAGCCCCGCATGAACGCCCCCGCTCCGCAAACCGCCCCGCCCCTGCTCGACGTCCAGGGCCTGCACGTACATTTCAACACCGGCGGCTGGCGCAGCCGCGCCCAGGTGCATGCGGTCGACGACGTCAGCTTCGCCATCGCGCGCGGCACCACCTTCGGCCTGGTCGGCGAAAGCGGCTCCGGCAAGAGCACCACCGCGCTGGCCATCATGCGGCTGCTGCAGCACAGCGCCGGGGAAATCCGCCTGGACGGCACGGACATCGGCCGCCTGCGCGGCACGGCGCTGCGCAGCGCGCGGCGGCGTTTCCAGATGGTGTTCCAGGACCCCTTCGCCTCGCTCAATCCGCGCAAGCGCGCCATCGACACGGTGCGCGAGGCCCTCGACCTGATGGCGGTCGGCACGCCGGACGGGCGCGCCGCGCAGGCCGCCGCGCTGTTCGCCCAGGTGGGCCTGCGCGCGGAGCAGCGCAACCTGTTTCCGCATCAGTTCTCCGGCGGCCAGCGCCAGCGCATCGTGCTCGCGCGGGCGCTGGCCGCCCACCCGGAACTGGTGGTCTGCGACGAGCCGGTATCGGCGCTGGACGTGGCCATCCAGGCGCAGATCCTCAACCTCATGAAAAGGCTGCAGCGCGAACTGGGGCTGACCTATCTGTTCATCAGCCACGACCTGGGCGTGATCCGCCACCTGTGCGACGAAGTGGCGGTGATGTACCTGGGGCGCATCGTCGAGCGCGCCCCGCGCGAAACCCTCTTCGAACGCCCGCTGCACCCCTACACCCGCGCCCTGTGGTCGGCGGCGCCCTCCTTCGATTCGCGCGAGCGCGGGCGCGAGCGCCGCATCCGCCTGAACGGCGATCCGCCCAGCCCGCTCGACCTGCCGCCGGGCTGCGGCTTCGCCGCGCGCTGCCCGTTCGCCAACGCCCGCTGCCATGCGGAACGCCCGGCACTGCGCCGGCTCACCGCGCACCAGCACGTGGCCTGCCACCGCGTGGATGACGATGCCCGGGCGCACTACGAAAACGACACGGCCGCATGCACGAATTCAGCTTAGCTACGCACTTTTCGTTCGTTTCTAGCCAAACCACGCACTTCTAGACTTTTACCTCTTTGCAATTCACGGAACCCCTGGAAAATGTCCGCTCCCGCTCCCGTATATGAAGGCCGCCAACGCGTCAGCGCTTCCGAAGCGTTCGTCGAAACCCTGGTGGCCCAGGGCGTGACCGACGTGTTCGGCATCGTCGGCTCGGCCTACATGGACGCCCACGACCTGTTCCCGCTGGCCGGCATCCGCTTCATCTCGGTGGCCCACGAGCAGAACGCCGCCCACATGGCCGACGGCTACGCGCGCGCCACCGGGCGCCACGGCGTGTGCATCGCGCAGAACGGGCCGGGCATCACCAACTTCGTCACCGCCATCGCCGCGGCCTACTGGGCGCATTCGCCGGTGGTGGCGATCACCCCGGAGGCGGGCAGCGCCACCGCCGGGCTGGGGGGCTTCCAGGAAACCGAGCAGTTGCCGATCTTCTCCAAGATCACCAAGTGGCAGACCCATGTGAACAGCCCGGCGCGCATCGCCGAACTCACCGGGCGGGCCTTCCACTACGCGCTGCACGAGCGCGGCCCGGTGCAGGTGAACATTCCGCGCGACTACTTCTACGGCGAGATCGACACCGAAATCCCCCGCCCCTTCCGCGTCGAGCGCGGTCCCGGCGACGCCGAGGCCATCCGCCAGGCCGCCCGCCTGCTGGCCGAGGCGAAGTTCCCGGTGATCGTCGCCGGCGGCGGCGTGGCGATGGCCGACGGCGTGGCCGAACTGATCACGCTGGCCGAGCGCCTGTCCGCCCCGGTGGTCAATTCCTACCTGCACAACGACAGCTTCCCCGCCAGCCATCCGCTCGCCGCCGGGCCGCTCGGCTACCAGGGGTCGAAAGCCGCCATGCATCTGATCGCCAAGGCCGACGTGGTGCTCGCGCTGGGCACCCGGCTGGGGCCTTTCGGCACCCTGCCGCAGTACGGCCTGGACTACTGGCCGGCGCAGGCGAAGATCATCCAGGTGGATGCCGACCTGCGCGTGCTGGGTCTGGTGAAGAAGATCGCCCTGGGCATCCACGGCGACGCGCGCGCCGCCGCGCGGGCCATCGACGCCGAACTGTCCGCCCGCCTGGGCGAGCGCGTGCCGAACGCCGGACGCTTGGCGGAAATCGCCGCCGAGCGCGAAGCCTGGGCCGCCGAACTGGCCGCCCAGGCCGGCACCAACGAAGCGGGCCGCGTCGACCCGCGCCGCGCGCTGGCCGCGCTGGCCGCCGCCCGCCCGGCCAATGCCATGGTGGCCACCGACATCGGCAACGTGTGCTCGGTGTCGAACAGCTACCTGCAGTTCGACACGCCCAACTCCTTCTTCGCCGCGATGAGCTTCGGCAACTGCGGCTACGCCTTCCCCACCGCCATCGGCGCCAAGGTCGGCCGCCCGGACCGCCCCTCCATCGCCTACATCGGCGACGGCGCCTGGGGCATGAGCCTGGCCGAGGTGCTCACCTGCGTGCGCGAGAACATCCCGGTGGTCGCGGTGGTGTTCGACAACGCCCAGTGGGGCGCGGAAAAGCGCAACCAGATCGACTACTTCGACAGCCGCTTCCTCGGCACCGAACTGCAGAACCCCAACTTCGCCGAGGTCGCGCGCGCCATGGGCGCCAACGGCTACACCGTGGAGCACGAGGACCAGGTGGGCGACGCCCTGCGCCTGGCGATCAGCTCCAACCGCCCCACGGTGATCAACCTGCGCCTGACCCAGGCGCTGGGCGACCCCTTCCGCCGCGACGCCTTCAAGCCGCCCAGGCGCCTGCTGGCCAAGTACGCGGCCTACAGCGCGCGCGGCTGAACCGCCGCATGCACATCGACTGGCAAACCTTCACCCCCTGGTCCGCGCTGCTCGGCGGGCTGCTGATCGGCGCGGCGGCCGTGGTGCTGATGTGGAGCAGCGGGCGCATCGCCGGCATCAGCGGCATCCTCGCCGGCTTCGCGCGGCGCGGCGGCTTTTCCGCCTGGCGGGTGGCCTTCGCTGCCGGCCTGCTGGCCGCGCCCTGGCTGCTCGGCGTGCTGGCGCCCCGCTTGCCGCTGACCGGCGAACCCTGGTCGACGGCGGATTTCCCGCGCCTGATCGTTGCCGGGCTGCTGGTCGGCATCGGCACGCGCCTGGCCAACGGCTGCACCAGCGGCCACGGCGTGTGCGGCCTGGCGCGCCTGTCGCCGCGCTCGCTGTGGGCCGTGGCGGTGTTCATGGGCACGGCCGGGCTGGTGGTGTTCGCCCTGCGCCATCTCGCGGGAGACAGCGCATGAAGGCACGCGAAACCCTGGGCGCGCTGGCCGCCGGCCTGCTGTTCGGCGCCGGGCTGATCGTCTCCGGCATGACCGACCCGGCCAAGGTGCTGGCCTTTCTCGACGTGGCCGGGGCCTGGGACCCGTCGCTGGCGCTGGTCATGGTGGGCGCCATCGGCGCCGCCCACCTGGGCTATCGCGCCACCGGCCGCCTGGACCACGGCGGCGGCCGGGTCGATGCACCCCTGCTGATCGGCAGCGCGCTGTTCGGTGCCGGCTGGGGGCTGGCCGGCTACTGCCCCGGCCCCGCGGTGGTGGCCGGCGGCGCGCTCTCCCCCGCCGCGTGGATCCTGCTGCCCGCCCTGCTCGCCGGGCTGTGGCTCACCGAGCGCTGGTTGGCGCGCGGCCCGGTGGAAAAACCGGCACAATGATGAAATCATGATCGCCATCGACATCCCCGGCTTCGGCCGCCTCGAACTGCGCCACCTGGTCTCCGACTACAACGGCACGCTGGCCGTCGACGGCCACTTGCTGCCCGGCGTGGCCGAACTGCTCACCCGGCTGGCCGCCGACCTCGACGTGCATGTGATCACCGCCGACACCTTCGGGCTGGCGCGCGCGCAACTGGCGAACCTGCCCGTGCGGCTGGTCATCGCGCCGCTGGAATCGCAGGCCGAGACCAAGCTGCGCTACGTCGAGGAACTGGGTGCCGGCACGCTGGCGGCCATCGGCAACGGCCGCAACGACCACAGCATGGTCGGCGCCGCGGCGCTGGGCATCGCGCTGATCCAGCGCGAGGGCGGCTCGACGGCCACGGTGAATGGCGCGCACATCGTTTGCACGAACGTCGTGGATGCGCTGGAATTGTTGCTTCATCCGAAACGGCTGATCGCCACACTGCGCTCCTGAAGCGTCCGCGCCGCCTCGGCACGCACGGGCATAAGCAATCCAATATTTCATCGTTCCGTCCGCTGGCACCGGCGGCGGACAATGCGGAACGCATCGCGGCGCACCTCGTCCGCGCCTTTCCCGCATCCGCCAGGAGGTTCATCCATGCCCCAGCACACGTCATCTCCCCGCCGTTCGCCCCGCCTCCCGCGCCTGCTGCTCGGCGCCCTGCTGGCCGGCGCCCTGCTGCCCGCCTGGGCCGCCGACCTGCGCATCGGCCTGTCGTCCGACGTCACCTCGCTGGACCCGCATTTCGTCAACATCGCGCCGAACATCGCCTTTTCCGACCACATCTTCGACACCCTGGTGAAATCCGACGCCAAGGGCAAACTGGTGCCGGGGCTGGCGGAAAGCTGGCGCGCGCTGTCGCCGACCACCTGGGAATTCAAGCTGCGCCAGGGCGTGGTGTTCTCCGACGGCACGCCGCTGACCGCCGAGGACGTGGTGTTCTCCCTCGACCGCCCGGCCACCATCCAGAACAGCCCGGGCCCGTTCACCAGCTACACCAACCAGATCGTCAAGAAGGAAGCCATCGACGCGCACACCGTGCATCTGCACACCGCGTCGGCCTACGGCCCGCTGCCGCTGGACCTGATCTCGATCTACGTGGTGTCGAAGAAGGCCGCCGAAAACGCCACAACCGAGGACTTCAACACCGGCAAGGCGCTGATCGGCACCGGCCCGTTCAAGTTCGCCGCCTTCCGCAAGGGCGAAAGCATCGAGGTCACCCGCAACGAGCGCCACTGGGGCAAGCGGCCGGAGTGGGACAAGGTCAGCTTCCGCATTCTCGCCTCCGGCGCGCCGCGCCTGTCCGCGCTGCTGGCCGGCGACGTGGACGTGATCGAGAACGTGCCCGCCGCCGACCTCGCCAGGCTCAAGACCAACAGCCAGGTCACGCTGGCCCAGCACACCACCTGGCGCACGCTGTTCTGGCAGCTCGACCAGTTCCGCGACCAGAGCCCCTTCGTCACCGACCACGCCGGCAAGCCACTGGACAAGAACCCGCTGAAGGACCTGCGCGTGCGCCAGGCCATCTCCAAGGCCATCAACCGCCAGGCGCTGGTGGATCGCAGCCTGGAAGGGCTGGCGGTGCCGGCCTCCAACATCAACGCGCCGGGCATCTTCGGCTACAACGACGCCATCAAGGTCGATGCCTACGACCCCGAAGGGGCCAGGAAGCTGCTCGCCGAGGCCGGCTACCCGGACGGCTTCTCGCTCACCATCCACGGCACCAACAACCGCTACATCAACGACGAGCAGGTGGTGCAGACGGTGGCGCAGTTCCTCAACCGCGTCGGCATCCGCACCAAGGTGGATACCCAGCCGGTGGCCACCTACTTCGGCAAGGCGCGCGCGCACGAATACAGCTTCGCCCTGCTCGGCTGGGGCTCGCTGGCGGCGGACTTCACCCTGCGCTCCATCGCCGGCACGCCCAACCCGGACACCGGCTGGGGCACCTGGAACTGGGGCAAGTACAGCAACCCGAAGGTGGATGAACTGGTGGCCGGCGCGCTGGCGGCGGTGGAACCGGCCGAGCGCGAACGCCTCGCCCGCGAAGCGGCCGGCGTGGCATTGACCGACCTGGCGGTGATCCCCTCGCACCACCAGCTCGCCACCTGGGCGCTGCGCAAGGGCTTCGCCTACGACGGACGCATCGACGAGTTCACCTTTGCGCACGAGATCCGCAGCGTGCGCTGAGCGCCCCACGGCCGGAACCCGCGCATGACCCTGTTCCTGCTGCGCCGCCTGCTGCAGACCGTCAACGTGCTGTTCATCATGTCGCTGCTGGTGTTCGTCGGCATCTACGCCGTCGGCAACCCGCTCGACATGCTGGTGGACCCGCAGGCCACGCGGGCCGACGTGGCCCGCGTGGCCGCCGCGCTGGGGCTGGACCAGCCGGTGTGGGTGCAGTACGGGCGCTTTCTCGCCAACGCGCTGCGCGGCGACCTGGGCAACTCCTTCCTGCACGGCACGCCGGCGCTGCAGCTGATCCTGCAGCGCCTGCCGGCCACGCTGGAACTGGCCGTGAGCGCCCTGCTGATCGCCGTGCTGCTGGGCATTCCGCTCGGCCTGTGGGCCGGGCTGCGGCCGGATTCGGCCAGCGGCAAGACCATCATGGCCGGCTCCATCCTGGGTTTTTCGCTGCCCACCTTCTGGGTCGGGCTGATGCTGATCATGGTGTTCTCGGTCTACCTCGGCTGGCTGCCCTCCGGCGGGCGCGGGCCGACGCGCGAAGTCCTCGGGATGCACTGGTCGCTGCTCGGCGCCGAGGGCTGGCGCCACGTGCTGCTGCCGGCGCTCAACCTGGCGCTGTTCAAGCTCGCCCTGGTGATCCGCCTGACCCAGAGCGGCACGCGCGAGGCGCTGCTACAGGACTACGTGCGCTTCGCCCGCGCCAAGGGGCTGGCGCCCCGGCGCATCGTCGGCGTGCATGTGCTGAAGAACATCATGATTCCGGTGATCACCGTGGTCGGCCTGGAGTTCGGCACGCTGATCGCCTTTTCGGTGGTCACCGAATCCATCTTCGCCTGGCCGGGCATCGGCAAGCTGCTGCTCGATTCCATCACCCTGCTCGACCGCCCGGTGGTGGTGGCCTACCTGCTGTTGATCGTGCTGATCTACACCCTGATCAGCCTGGTGGTGGATGTGCTCTATGCGGCGCTCGACCCGCGCGTGCGCCTCGCCGGGGGGCAGGCGGCATGACGGGTGGCGTTTCGCACACCGACGCCGCCGGCGGCTGGCGCGCGCTCGCCCGCGCGTATGCCGGCAGCCCGCTGGCGCTCGGCGGGCTGGCACTGCTGCTCGCCATCGTGCTGGCCGCGCTGGCCGCGCCGTGGATCGCCCCGCAGGACCCCTACGACCTCGCCCGCCTGGACATCATGGATTCCCGCCTGCCGCCGGGCAGCCTCAGCGCCGACGGTTCGCTGACCTATCTGCTGGGCACCGACGGCCAGGGCCGCGACATGCTCTCCGCCATTCTCTACGGCCTGCGCATCAGCGTCGCGGTGGGCTTCGCCGCCACGCTGCTGGCGCTGGCCCTGGGCATGTCGCTGGGGCTGGCGGCGGGCTACGCGGGCGGACGCACGGACGCCCTGGTGATGCGCGCGGTGGACATCCAGATGTCCTTCCCCGCCATCCTCACCGCGATGATCCTGCTGGCGCTGTTCGGCCAGGGCACGGACAAGATCGTCATCGCCCTGGTGGCCTCGCAATGGGCCTACTACGCGCGCACCACGCGCGGCGCGGCGCTGGTGGAAGGCCGCCGGGAATACATCGAGGCGGCGCGCCTGCTCGGCCTGTCCACGCCGCGCATCCTGTTCCGCCACCTGCTGCCCAACTGCCTGCCGCCGCTCATCGTGGTGGCCGCGCTGCAGGTGGCGGCGGCCATCGCGCTGGAAGCCACGCTGTCCTTCCTCGGCCTGGGCCTGCCGGTCACCGAGCCCTCGCTGGGCCTGCTGATCGCCAACGGCTTCCAGTACCTGTACTCCGGGCGCTACTGGATGAGCGTGTTCCCCGGCGTGGCCCTGCTGCTCACCATCGTCGCGCTCAACCTGGTCGCCGACCGTCTGCGCGAGGTGCTCAACCCGCGCCTGAGGCCGCAATGAGCACGCCCGCCGCCCAAGACCTGCAAACCCTGCTGCGCGTCGAACGCCTCACCACGCGCTTTCGCACGCGCGGCGGCGACGTGACGGCGGTGAACGAACTGAGCTTCGAACTGGCGGCCGGCGAAATCCTCGGGCTGGTGGGCGAATCCGGCTCCGGCAAGTCGATGACCGGCTATTCGCTGCTCGACCTGGTCGACCCGCCCGGCTACATCGCCGGCGGCTCGGTGCGCCTGCGCGGCCGCGAACTGCGCGGCCTGCCGGCGAAGGACTGGCAGGCCCTGCGCGGCGACCGCATCGCGATGATCTTCCAGGACCCCATGCTGACCCTCAACCCGGTGCTGCGCATCGACACCCAGATGGTCGAAACCGTGCTCGCCCACCGCCGCCTCACGCGCGCCGAGGCGCTGCACCGCGCGCACGCCGCGCTGGTGCGCGTCGGCATCCCCGCCGCGGGCGAACGCCTGCGCAGCTATCCGCACCAGCTTTCCGGCGGCATGCGCCAGCGCGTGGCCATCGCCATCGCGCTGTTGAACGAACCGGACCTGATCATCGCCGACGAACCCACCACCGCGCTCGACGTCACCATCCAGGCGCAGATCCTGTACGAAATGCAGACCCTGTGCCGCGAGGCCGGCGCCGGGCTGATCTGGATCACCCACGACCTGTCGGTGGTCGCCGGGCTGGCCGACCGCGTGTGCGTGATGTACGCCGGGCGCATCGTCGAACAGGGCAGCACCGCGCAGGTGCTGGAAAGCCCGGCCCACCCCTACACGCGCGGCCTGCTCGATTCCACCCCGGCCGCCGCGCTGGCGCGCGGGCACCGGCGCGGCGAAGCGCTGCGCCCGATTCCCGGCGCCGCGCCGCCGCTGGCGGCCCTGCCGGCCGGCTGTGCCTTTCATCCGCGCTGCGCGCGCGCCGATGAACAGTGCCTGCCCCCCCCCCCGCAGGCCGAACCGGCCAGCGGGCAACGCGCGCTGTGCTGGCATCCGCTGCCCCCGGGCGCGGCCCTGTCCGGCCCGGCCGCAAGCCTGGAGGCGCCATGAACACGCCGCCGCTGCTCGCCCTGCGCGGCATCCACAAGCACTTCGGCCCGCGCCCGGACTGGCTCGAACGCCTCGGCATGCATCTGGGCTGGCTGCCCCCGCCCGCGCGCGTGCAGGCGCTGGACGGCGTCGATGTGGAGATCGGCGCGGGCGAGGTGCTCGGCCTGGTCGGCGAATCCGGCAGCGGCAAATCGACGCTCGGCCGGGTCGCCGCCGGCCTGCTGCGGCCCGAGCACGGCCGCCGCCTGTGGCGCGGCGCAGAGATCGACGCCACGCCGGTGGCCGCGCACGGCATCCAGATGGTCTTCCAGGACCCTTCCGCCTCGCTGAACCCGCGCATGCGGGTGGGCGAACTGATCGCCGAGGCGCCGCGCACGCACGGGCTGATCACCCGCGCCGCACAGGCGGAATACGTTGCCGGGCTGCTGCATCAGGTCGGGCTGGACGCGGGCGCCGCGGGGCGCTTTGCGCACCAGTTCTCCGGCGGCCAGCGCGCGCGCATCGGCATCGCCCGCGCGCTGGCGGTGAAGCCCGCGCTGCTGGTCTGCGACGAACCGGTCGCCGCGCTGGACGTGTCGGTGCAGGCGCAGGTGCTCAACCTGTTCGGCGAACTGCGCGGCCGCCTCGGCCTGACCTATCTGTTCATCAGCCACGACCTCGGCGTGGTGCGCCACCTGTGCGACCGCGTCGCCATCCTGTACCTGGGCCGCGTCGTGGAACTCGCCCCGGCGGACGAACTGTTCGCCGCGCCGGCCCACCCCTACACCCAGGCCCTGCTGGCCGACACCCCGACGCTCAAGGCGGAGAAGAAGCACTTCGTCGCCATTCGCGGCGAACTGCCCTCGCCGCTCGCCCCGCCCCCCGGCTGCCATTTCCACCCGCGCTGCCCGCGGGCTTTCGCGCGCTGCCGCGAAGAACGCCCGGCGCTGCGCGAGATCGCCCCCGGGCGCCACGCGGCCTGCCACCTGCACGAAGCGGCCGGCTGAAGGCGGCTTGCCGCCGGCACCCGCGGCAAGGGATCAACGTCGGGCGACAGGTAATTTTCCGGGTCAGCGGGATGCGACGGCCTGTTCCTGAAGGGAGCGGCAAGCCATCCCAAAGGCTGTACAGGCAGCTTGCCAGTCCGCTTCGTCCTGCTCGCCGATCTCGTCCCAGTCGATGTCATCGGGCCACAAGCCGCATTTTCCCCAGCCGTGGGTGCGCAGCATGTCAGCCAGTGCCCAGGACGGGCGCAGCACGGGCAGACCCAAGGCACGGTCGCCCTGGATGCCGCTGCGGGCCGCCTCGAACCACTTGGGATCGCGGGCGACGATCTCGAAGGGGGCGACGTTGAACACCGACTGCCTGGCATTCACGGCAACGCTGGGACGATGAGGCACCTGTGTCGTCCATCCGGCCTGACGCAGTGCCTCGATGCCGATGGCCACGGCAGAGGGCATGGCGGTCAGAACCGCCTTTTCCCAGTCGGGCCTCGGATTCGTCAGCAGGTTGGCATACACGTCGCTGTGTCCGCCAAGCCCCTGCACGAGTCCTCGCCGTTTCCACAGGTAGAGGTACTGGGAGGCGGCCTTGGACGTCCATTGGAAGCGGATCGTCAGATCGGCGCCACGGAAAATGGGCGGCAGACTTTGCAGCCGCACGATGGCTGAGGTTTGCTGTCTCATGGCCTTGGGATTTCATCATCGCCGGGGTACCCGGCCCCGACCTCGCGCATCGCATCAATGCCTTGCTCAAGGGCATGAATCGCAAACCGGGCCATGTCCTTCGTCATGCTTTCGGTCAAAGGCCATGACGAAGGCAACCATCGCTTGAGGTCGGTGGTGATGGCATCCCCGGCGTCGCGCAGTTCCATACGGCGTGCGAACGCTTTTTCAAGCCACGCCGACGGCGTCTCGCCGGGGTAGGTCGCAAGCCTGACGCGCAGGTCGTCTGCCGAGCACTCTCGCAGGCCGCCGTAAGTGCCAAGCCAGTGCAGGTCGAACACATCCCGGGGCTTGAGATAGGCGCGTGCCGCGAGCGCGAAGACCTTGTCGGCGAAAATTTCCGGCAGGTCGGCCGTGGGCACGAAGGTTTGCATGCCGGCGGCAGGCCCACGGGCCAGCCTCACCGGGGCAATGATGGCTTTCACGGCAGACAGTGCCGTCTCCTGGGTCTGCCACATCTCGACCTTGACCCGCACGGCACCGATCACTTCGGGGCCGCCGATGGACACAACGAAAGCATGAGGGTTGCGTCCGTCCTTGGCTTTGCCGACGGTCAGGCGCGTGTCGCCGGGAAGCCAGGCGGTGCCATCGAGGCGGGCCTGAACCGACTCGCCGATGGAATCGAGCTTGAGCGCGGAACGGACGAGGAAGTCCAGGTCTTCGCTGAACCGGGGTGAACCGTGGGCCAGATGCAGGCTGGTCCCCCCTTGGAATACGAGATCGCCCGGTTCCCAGCGTCGTGATGCCATCAAGGCGTCCAAGGTCGCAACGTGGAGCGCTTGACGCAGGTCGAATGCTTCCGTCGCCGTGAGTTGCCGTTTCGCCATGTTGAAACCCTCCATGCAGAAAATTATCTAAAAAACTTTAGATAAGTTCAATCATCATGGAAGCACAGATGAAAAATCATCTGCCGTCCTGCGATCAACCTTCCGGCAGCATGACGAAGCCGATGCGTTCCAGGCCGGCGGCGCGTGCGGCCGCCAGCGTCCGGGCAACGCGCTCGTAAGGAGTCGCCCGATCGGCGCGCAGGTGCAGTTCGGGCTGGGGGGTCGTCGCGGCCGCCGCCGACAACCTGTCCGCCAGCTCCGCATCCGCCAACGCGGCGCCGTTCCAGTGCAGGCCGCCCGCCGCGTCGATGGACAGGGCCACCACCGCCGGCCGCTCCTGCACGGGCGCGGCGGCACGCGGCAGATCGACCTCGACCGCGCGGGTCACCAGCGGCGCGGTGATCATGAAGATGATCAGCAGCACGAGCATCACGTCGATCAGCGGCACCATGTTGATCTCGTGCTGCGGAACGCCCTCAGCGCCGACTTCGCTGGAAATCTTCATGACGCGGCACGCTGCGACAAACGCGCCGGCCCGCCGCGCCGTTCCGCCTCTTCCAGCCAGGCATGCAGATCGTGCGCAAAGGACTCCAGGCGGGCCTGCTCGATGCGGTTGGCGCGGCCGAAGGCGTTGTAGGCGAGCACCGCCGGAATCGCCACGAACAGGCCGAAGGCGGTCATGATCAGCGCCTCGCCGACCGGCCCGGCAACCTTGTCGAGGGTGGCCGCGCCGGATGCCGAGATGGCCACGAGGGCATGGTAGATCCCCCACACCGTGCCGAACAGGCCGATGAACGGCGCGGTGGAACCCACCGAGGCCAACAGGGTGAGGCCCTGCTCGCGCCGTGCGGCGGCCTCTCCGGCGACCCGGCGGAAGGCCCTTGCCACGCAGTCCTCGGCGTCCGGCGTGCCCGCGCCATGCGTTTTCCACTGCTCGACGGCCGCGACCGTGCGCCCGGCCAGCTCCGCGAATACCGACCCGGCAGCCCGCCGCTCCAGGGCTTCCGCCACCTCTTCCGGCCGCCGCAGCGCCCACAGGCCTTGCAGCACCACACGCTGGCGGCTCGCGCGCAGCACGCGGTGGCCGCGCAGGGCGATCACGTACCAGCTCGCCACCGACATCGCCAGCAGGGCCGCGGCAACGACACGGATCACCGTATCGGCCTGCGCCCAGAGGTGTTGAATACCGAACGCATCCACATCCATGTTCAACCGACTCCTATCTTGAATACAACCGGCACCACCACCGTGGCCTCCACCGGGGAATCCCCCCGTTTCGCCGCGACGAAGCGCCATCTTTCCACCGCCTCGCGGGCGGCATGATCCAGCAGTTCCGAACCCGAGCTGGCGATGATTTCCACCCGGGCCGGCCTGCCTTCCTCGGTCACCAGCACCCGCAGCAGCACCTTGCCCTCCGCCCGCTGGCGGCGTGCCTTGAGCGGGTAGGCCGGGCGCGGATTGTGCAGATAGGAGGCCTCCGCGTAGGCCACCGGGCGGGCGGACTCCGCCGCCGGAACGCCTTGCGCCGCGGCGGCTGCCGGGCGCGCGGCGCTTTCGGCCGCCGGCGCGGGGCTGGCGGTGGCCGGCGACTCGTACGCGGCGGCTTCCGTGGCCTCCCGCGCCGAGGTCAGCGCGGTTTCCGCGGCCGTCTCCAGCACCTTCTCCTCGGCCTGCTTGCGGGGCTTGACCGCCGGACGCGCGGGCTCGGCGCGCGGACGCACCGCCGGCTTGCCCGGCTGCGGCGCGGGCGGCGGCTCGGCAACGGCGGACGGTTCCGGCACTTCCGCCACGGGGCCGGGTGCGTCGATCAGCGCAACGAACATGGGCTGGGGCGTATCCCCCGCCGACACCAGCCCGCTGGGCCGGCTCAACATCCACGCGCCGAGGGCGGCATGCAGGCCCAGGGCAAGCAGGAAGGCGACGGCATGCGTCGAGGAGCGCTCCCCGCCCCCTCCGCGCAAGCGCCCGGTCATGGCGCCACCACCGCCGCGCGCCCCTCGCCGAGTTCGAGGGCGTGCGTATGGAAGCGCGCCAGGCTGGTACGGTGCGCGACGCTGACGATGGCAGCGCCCGGCAAGCGCTCGATGAGCAGTTCGTACAGCCGGCTCTCGTTGCGCGGGTCGAGCGAGGACGTCGATTCGTCCAGGAACACCCAGGCCGGCTTGTGCAGCAGCAGGCGCGCAAACGCCAGACGCTGCTGCTCCCCGGGCGACAGGCGCTTGGCCCAGTTGTCGTGCACGTCCAGTTCGCCGGCCAACTCCTCCAGCCCCACCTCGCGCAACACCGCCAGGCACTCGCCGATGCCGAACCACTGCTCATCGCTCGGATAGCACAGACAGGCGCGCAGCGAGCCGACGGGCAGATAGCTCTGCTGCGGCAGGAACATTTCCCGCCCCGCCGGCATGGCGATCTCCCCGCTGCCGTGCGGCCACAGCCCGGCCAGGGCGCGCAGCAAGGTGCTCTTGCCGGCGCCGGAATGCCCGCGGATCAGCCAGCGCTCGCCGGGGGCAATGCGCCAGTCCAGCGTATCGACCAGCTGTCGGCCGTCGGGCAGACGCAGGCTCAGGCCGCGCGCCTCGATCGCAGCGGCATCCGGCTCGGGCCGGACCAGCGTCCGCGCGTCGGGCGGATGGGCCAGCACGCGTTCGAACTCCACCAGGCGCCGGTACACCGAGCGCAGCAGGGCCAGTTCCTTGTATTTATAGATGAACCATGACAGGGACACGCGCACCCGCATGAAGGCCTGCCCGAGCTGCATGTAATCGCCGAAGGTCATCTGGTGGGCGAAGTAGCGCGGCCCGACCAGCAAGGTGGGCACGATGGCGCCGACCTCGGTATAGAAGCTGTCGGCGATGGTGATGCGCTTGGTGTAGGTCATGATCTCGCGCCAATTGGCGCGGATGGCCCGGAAGGAATCGCGCAAGCGCGCTTCCTCGGCCTTTTCGCCGCGGTAGAAGGCGATCTGCTCGGCGTATTCGCGCACCCGCACCAGCAGCACGCGGAAGTCCGCCTCGCGCTGCTGCTGGGTGTAGTCGATCGTCACCATGCGGCCGCCGATCTTCTCCATCGCCCACGAGCCCGCCAGGGCGTACAGCACGGCGGCCCAGAAGATGTAGCCCGGCACCTCCAGCGTGGTGCCGCCCAAGGCCAGTGACAGCGTGCCGGACAGCCCCCAGACGATGACGGCGAAGGAGGCGAGCGTGGTGAGGTTGCTCAGCAGGCCCAGGCCGAGTTCCAGGGTGTTGCTGGCCATCAGGCGCAGGTCCTCGGCGATGCGCTGGTCGGGGTTGTCGGCCCCGTTGCCGCGTTCGAAACGATAGTAGGCCCTGCCGGAGAACCAGCGTTGCAGGAAAACGTCGGTCATCCAGTTGCGCCAGCGGATTTCCAGGTACTGCGCGGTGTAGGTGCGGCTGGCGTCGAGGACGATGCCGATCATGGCGATGATCAGCAGTTCGAGCAGGCCAAGGTAGAAGGCGTCGACGTCGTAGTTGGTCAAGGCATCGTAGAAGTCCTTTTGCCAGTAGCTGATGCGCGTGTAGCGATACACGATCAGCAGATCGAGTACGACCACCAATGCGAGCAGCCCGCGCGCCGGCCAGCGCTCCTCCGACACCCAGTAGGCGCGCGCCAGCCGCCAGGCGGCGCCCAGGCGCGCGCGCCGCGAGGCCGGCGGGACGTCCGCCGGCCTCGCGGGAAGCGGCGGCGCGGCCACCGCTGCCTGGCCGCCCATTTCCTCAGTACGTTGCACGGAGCGTCAGCGTGAAGTTGCGCGGTTCGCCGTAGAAGTTGTAGATGTTCGGAGTACCTACGGATGCGTAGTACTTGCGGTCCAGCACGTTGTTCACCAGCAGGCTCAGCGAGTAGTTTTTGTCGATCTGGTACGCGATGCGCCCGTTGACCACGCCGTAGCCGCTGTTCAGCAACTGGTCGCGCCAGCCGCGCGAACTTTGCGTCTTGCTCTGCGCCAGCAGGCCGAGACCGACGCTGAAGCCGGCCAGATCGCTATCCTGGGCGAAGCGGTAGTTGGCCCACAGCTTGAACTGGTGCTTCGGCGAGGCGATGGAGTAGTCCATCCCCTGGCTGCTGCGATCCTTCAGGTAGCGCGTGGTCAGGCGGGTGTAGCCGGCAATCAGGTCCAGGCCCGGCAGCGGCGAACCGCTGACTTCGGCCTCCCAGCCCTTGCTCTCGATCTCCCCGGCATTGAGATAAAAGCTGTCGTTCGGAGGGGTTGCAGCATAGGCGCGGTCCTTGTCGCGGATGTTGAAGGCGGCCAGCGACGCGGCGAGCTTGCCGTCGAAGAACTCGGCCTTGCCGCCCAGTTCGTACTGGTGGCCGGTGCGCGGATCCAGCGTGCCGCCGCCGAGCTTCTCCTGGGTCTGCGGCGCGAAGATGCTGGTATAGCTGCCGTACAGCGTGATGTTCTGGTTCAGATCGAAAAGCACCGCGCCGTAGGGCGTGATCTCGTTGTCGGCCTCGGCGCCGTCGCGCCATGCGGTCGGGTTCGACGGTGCCCGGTTGCGGGACTTGGCCTTGAACGTGGTGGTGCGCGCGCCCAGCACCAGGGTCAGCGGGTCTGCCACGCTCAGGCGCACTTGCGTGTAGAGACCGTGCTGTTTGGTTTCGCTCTCGCTGCCGGAGGCGTAATCGATGTCCGGTTCGATCAGGCTGCTGGTATCGCCGAAGGGAACATCGAAGAAATCGGGGCCCCAGGCGAATTTCCCCTTGCTGTTGTAGACCTCGGTGTTCCAGCCGACGAGGAAGTTGTGGGTCCGTCCGAGGAACTCGAACGGGCCACTGGCATACAGGTCCAGGCCGTCGCGGGTGTAGTCGTAGTCGCCGCGCTGGGTCCAGTAATCGACCAGGTTGGTGACCGGGTGCACGCCCGTGCCGATGAAGGCGTACTTGTAGTACTGGTTCTGCTTGCGATGATTGACCACCGCTTTGGCCACCCAGCCGTTGTCGAAGCGGTGCTCGGCGCTGGCCGTGGTTTCCTCGGTCTTGTAGCTCAGCTTGCCCCAGTCCGGCGCATGGAAGGTGGAGCGCGCCACGTCCAGCAACGGATACACGCCGTTGTCCGGGTCGGTCAGATTGCGGATGGCAGGCAGGCCGGACCACGGCGCATCCACGTCCTGGTCCTGCGCGGCGAAGGACAGCGACAGGGTGGTGCGCGGCGTGACGTCGTATTCGAAGGCGGCCAGACCCAGCCACTTCTTGCTCTGCGTGTGGTCGTAGAAATAGCGGCGGTCCTCGTTGGAAACCACCAGCCGCCCACGCAGGCTTCCGTCCTGATTCAACGGGCCGGTGACGTCCCCCGCGGCACGATAGTTGTCCCACGACCCCGCGCTCGCCTCCCAGGAAAAACCGAACTTGTCCCGCGGCCGCTTCTTGACGAAGTTGACCACGCCGCCCGGTTCGCCGGAGCCACGCAGCACACCCGCCGGTCCGCGCAGCACCTCGATACGTTCATAAGCGGCCAAGTCGAGCTGGTGCGAAGGGGTCATGCCGTTATAGGAGGGCACGCCGTCGTACATGACGCCAAGCCCGTAACCGCGGACGAAATACTGGTTGTTCACCGTATCGTTGGCGATGACGTTGACGCCGGTCACCTGGCGCATCGCCTCGGTGATGGTGACCATGTCCTGGTCTTCGATCTGCTTGCGGGTGATCACGGAGACCGACTGGGGAATCTCCCGCGCGGTGAGGGGCTCCTTGCCGCCCACCGTGACTTCGCTGACGTAGCTTCCCAGCTCCGTATCGGTCACCACCACCGGTTCGAGATAGATATCCTCCGTAGAGGACTGCCCCCAGGCGACCGAGGAAAACGCGGCGGAAACCAGGACGGCCAGCACGGCCGGACGAGGCGCGGCGCACGCGCACGCGCACGCGCAATCGAGTACTTTCTTCATGGAACATCAACCCCTTTCAATTTGTTCAAGCTACCCGCCACCGGCCGAAACGGCCCCTGACCATCCGGGCCGCCCTCGCCTGCGAGGCGGTTCGATCCAACACCCGCGCTAGGTCGCGGGCGGTTTGGCGCAGCAAGCCCGCGGCTCTGCGGCCGCCTCTTCGCGAATCCCCGTCAGGATCGGGCAGCAATCCGGCGAACCGCTGCCCGGGCAGGCTTCCACCAGCCTGGACAGCCGGTCGCGGATCGCCACCAGTTGGCCGATCTGCCGCTCGATCTCGGCCAGACGCCGGCTGGCCCGGTCCTTCACGCCCTGGACGCCGTGTTCGGCGTCGGTGGAGAAGTCGAGCAGTTCGGCGATTTCCACCAGGGTGAAACCCAGCGTCTTGGCGCTCTGGATGAAGCGCACCCGGTCGGCCGACCCACGGTCGTACTGGCGGTAGCCGGAACTGGCCCGGCGCAACGGCTCCAGCAATCCCTCGCGCTCCCAGTGGCGCAAGGTATCGACGGGCACACCGCACTCACGGGCAAGCGCACCGATGGTGAGGACTCGGGATGGAGAAGTATTCAGGCTCATGTGGTCAGCCTACGAGCCGACCGGACACCAGAGTCAAGCAACAAAAGCTGCAAAGAAAATCAGCGTTTTAGCGATATCCAGCGTTCCCGCGAGGGAGCGGGAAGAGTGTCCGGGCAAGCGGGGGTGGGACGTCGGGACGACGGCACGGCGGACGCCCGGCCTCATCGAGGGCCAGGGCGGACGGCGGACGGATCGGCCAGAAGCCTGCTTGTGCGCGCGCAAGCGCCGTTCCGAGGGAACGACGCACGGCGTTTTAGACGAGGATCAGGAAAGGGAAGGCGGGGCGCGGGGCTGGAGCGGCGCCCACGCGGACTGCGCGCGGGGAACAACGGACGGGGAACGCGCATGGACGTCTGCCGTGACGGCGGATAGCTGCCAGCCCTGGGCGACTTGCGGCAACAGCGCGAACGAACCCGCGTGCGGGCAGCAATAGGCGCATGCGTCCATGCTGCCCGCGGCATCGCCGGGGCCGTCCGTGCCGCCGGCACCGACGGCCACCTGCATCATGCCGTCGGGGGTACACACCTCCATCCACGCGCTATCGCCCCGCGCATCCGCAAGCAGCGCGCGGCTGACGGTCGGCGCAAGCGCGCCCAGCAGCACCGCGAAAATCGCGATGAGCGCGCCGGTGCGTAGTTGGAGAGCGTTGCGGAACATGGGTCGAATCACGGCGGACGATGCCTGCGCCGCCACGGAGCGGCAGCAGCGCGAAATCATAAGTCCACGATAAGCGGAATGCCAGACCCCTGCAGGCGTCTCTCGCCGGCCGCCCTGCGGGAGCAGGCCGGCGGAATGGCTGCTCGCAGCACCGCCCGGGGCGGCCCACGCACCGGCACGCCTGCCGTGCAAATTCTTTCAACGATTTGTTAAGAACTCTTAATTAAGAACTCTTAATGCTTCATGTGTTGCGCTACAAACAAGAACGATTCTTAATATCGCACAAGCATCTGTCTAGACAAACGGACGCCCCCCATATCACCTCCAAGGAGCACTTCATGAATTCCTTCACCCGGCAGCTGAAAGCCTTCCTGCATGACGAAAGCGGCGTCACCGCCATCGAGTACGGCATTCTCGCGGCTGCCATGGCCGCCGCCGTCGGCGTCATCTTCGGCTCGGACGGCGCCTTCGTGACGGCCCTGCGCGACAAGTTCACCGCCATCGCGGCAGACATCACCTCTTCCGGCACCGACATCAAGAAAGACGCCAGCAACTGATCCGGCCAGCCCCGCCGTGGCGTCTTCATTGAACCTCATCTTCCTCGCGCCGGTGCTCGCATGGATCGCCGTAACGGACCTCCTCTACCGCCGGATCGCCAACAGGCTGGTACTGGCCCTGCTGCTGGTGTGGGGCCTGGGCACCGCGCTCTCCGTCTGGCAGGGCACGTTCCCGGGGTGGCAGGATCTGGTCGCGGGCGCCACGGCGGCGGGTTTCGTGCTGGTGATCGGCTGCGTGCTGTTCAGCCTGCGCTGGGTGGGCGCCGGGGACGTGAAGTTGATGGCGGTGCTGTGCCTGTGGTTCGGCGACCAGGCCATCGTCTTCCTGATGGCCGCCTCGCTGTGCGGCGGCCTGCTGGCCCTGGCGCTGCCGCTGCTGAGCGCCCTGGAAACCCGGTTCGCCCACGGCTTCATGCAAATTTTCTTCCTGCTGCGGCTGCCCGACCCGCCGCAACCCGTCGCACTGAGTGAACACGCCACGCCGGGCATTCCCTACGGCATCGCAATCGCACTGGGTGCCGGAATCGTACTTTACGGCAGCTGACGCAGGGCTGGTCCGACACGTTTCCCCCTGACCGCCCCGCCCGTACCCGTATCACGGAGTCTGCATTGAAAACCTCATCCGTTCTGCTGTTGGCCGGCGCCTTGACGCTGGCGGCCGGCACCGCTCTCGTCGCCCGCGTACTGATGAAGCCACCGCCGCCGGTCACCATCATCAAGGAGGTCGAGGCAGCCAAACCGGTCGTCTACCAGGTGCTGGCCGCGCGGCGGGATTTGTCGCCCGGGGCCTTTCTCGACGCCGCCGCGCTCGAATGGCGCGAACGCCCCGAAGCGAGCGTGCATGCCAGCCATTTCACCGCCGCCGGCGAGGGCGAACGGCGCACCCAGGAGCGCAGCCTGACCGGTGCCGCGCTGCGCCGCCCGCTCGCGGCCGGCGAACCCCTCTCCAACGACATGCTGGTCCGCCCCGGCGAGCCCGGCTTCATCGCCGCCGTGCTGTCGCCCGGCATGCGCGCGATTTCCATCCCGACCAGCGCCGTTTCCAGCAACGCCGGCCTCGTGTCGGCGGGCGACTGGGTGGACGTGATCCTGAGCCTGGAGCGCGGCACGAGTTCCGAAACGACGGCCGGCAGCGAAGCGAAAAACCCGCTGGTTTCGCTGGCGGCCCAGACGATCCTGCGGCACGTGCGCGTGCTGGCCCTCAACAACAACGCCGCGAGCATCGCCCCGGCAGGCACCAAGGAAGAAACCGCTGCCGACAGGCCCCGCACGTCGTCCGCACGGCCGCATTTCGAGACGCTGACCCTCGAGGTCACCCCCGAGGCCGCCGAGAAGCTCGCCGTGGCCAAGGAAGCCGGCACCCTGCAGGTGGCCCTGCGCGGCGTCCACGACGAAGTGGAGGACATACAGCCCGCCGCTGCGCGGCAGGTCACGCGCATCGACGACGCCACCGCCATCTTCCGGGCACCCACCGGCTCCGCCACCGCCGTCACGGTGAAAACCTTCCAGGGCAACCAGCAAGGCGTCCTGAGTTTCAACCGCGCCCCCTGATCCACGTCGGGGCGCTGCCCCCAGAAACCACTCCCACCTCATGACCGCCTCCACTTCCCATCCGTCGCGCCCGTACATGAAACACCGCCCCTCCCTGCTGGCCCTGATCGTCGCGCTGGGCTGCCTGTCCGGCATCGCCACGCCGGCCTGCGCGGCGGCCGATGCCCAGGGCGCTGCCGTCGAAGTCCTGAGCAGCCCGTCCACATTGCCGCCATCCCTGCGCCAGATCGGCGAAACCAGCCAGATGACCCTGCGCGTGCGCGAAGGCAATCTGCTCCAATTGCCGCGCGCGGCGGCCAAGGTGCTCGTCGCCGATCCCAGGGTCGCCAGCTTCCAGGTGCCCTCGCCCACCAGCCTGTTCGTCTTCGCCGAGCGCGTGGGCAGCACCACGCTGTACGCGCTGGACGCCCAGGACGCCGTGATCGCCGCCGTGCGCATCGTCGCCGAACACAACCTCGACGCCCTGCGCGCGCAGATTTCGCGCTCCGTGCCGGATGTCCGTGTCGAACTGGAGCCTGCGCTCAACAACCGCATCATCGTGCGCGGCACGGTGCGCACGCCGATCGAGGCCAGGCAGGTCGTCGACCAGGTCCAGGCCTACCTCGACGCCAATGCTTCGAGCGGCGCAGGCCAAGGCGGAGGCGGCGGCCAGCAGAGCGGCGTGGTCAACCAGCTCAAGGTCGAGCTGTCCTCGCAGATCAACATCCAGGTACGCGTGGTGGAAGTATCGCGCTCGCTGTCGCACGACCTCGGATTCAACTGGTCCACCGTGCTCAATCCGAAGCACGGCCTGTTCGGCGCGGATGGCAGCATCCAGATCGCCACCGGGGGCTCGACGGTGTTCGACGCCTCCGGCGTCACCGGCGGCGTCATGCTCGGCGGCAGCTTCGTGCCGCGCAATGGCCGCATCGGCAGCCTGAGCATGCTGCTGACCGCCATGCAGAGCGAAGGCATGGCCACGGTGCTGGCCGAGCCCAACCTCACCGCCATGTCCGGCGAAAGCGCGGCCTTCGCCGCCGGCGGCGAGGTGCCCGTCGTCATCATCACCAACAACAACGTACAGATCGACTACAAGTCCTACGGCGTCATCCTGCGCATGACCCCGACCCTGCTGTCGGCCAACCGCATCAGCCTGCACATCGCGCCGGAAGTCAGCGAACTCACCGACGAAGGCTCCGTGACGCTTACCGGCGGCTCCACCATTCCCGCCTTCAAGGTGCGCCGCGCCGACACCACCGTGGAACTGGCCAGCGGCCAGAGCTTCGCGCTCGCCGGCATGCTGCGCTCGAACTCCTCGCAGCAAGTCACCGGCGTGCCGGGCCTGTCCAGCATCCCCTGGCTGGGCCGCCTGTTCGAAAACGAGTCCACCGCATCCCAGGAAACCGAGCTGGTGATCCTGGTCACCGCCAACGTCGTCGATCCGGTCTCCGCCGCCGACCTCCAGGTGCCCGGCCGCGCGCTGGCCACCATCGACTCCCTGGTGCCGCGCGAAGCCACCGCCGGCTACCTGTACTGACCTGCCAGCGCCCCCAAGCCATGACCAAAACCCTGCCCCGCCACCGCCCCGCCAATCTGGCACTGGCCATCCTGCCACTCATGCTTTTGCTCGCCGCCTGCGAAACCCCCATCCACGCCATGCGCGCCAGCCGGTTCCCGCAGACGGTCGCCGAGGCGCCCACCGTCGAACCGCGCGCGCTCGCCCTCGCGCTCCAAGTGTCCGCGGACGGCCAGGGGCTCACGCCCGAATCCCTGCGCCAGGCCAACGCCATGCTGGGCAGCCAGGGCCGCCTCCATGCGCAGCGCCTCAGCATCACCCCCTTCAATGCGCGCGGCGAAGCCTTCGCCCAGCGCCTCGCCAGCGCCCTCGCGGCCAGCGGCGCCAACGCGCCGCAGGTGCTCGCCATCCCGGCGGACGCCGAGCGCCTCGAAGTCGCCCAGCGCCAGCGCTGGGATCTCGAACTGCAATCCGAAGCGCTGGCCGTGATCACCCCGGATTGCAGCGTGGCCAAGCCGCAGGACTGGATGGTTCACCCCTATCGCGGCGTCGGCCCGCTCGGCTGCGCCAACCGCGCCAACATCGCCCGCATGGTCAGCGACCCGCGCGATCTCACGCGCCCGCGCACGCTGGAAGGCGCCGATGGCAGCGCCGCCGCGCTGGCCGTCGAGCGCTACCAGACCGGCGAACTGCGCGACCTCATCGACATCAACTTCGACAACGACGACTGAGCATGAGCGACAACACCTCTTCCCAGCATGAGCACGAAGACGGCGACCTGGCCGTCTTCGCCGCCGCCGCCGACCTGCCCCTGCTGGCGGACCTGCTGCAGCGCCTGAAGCGCACGCCGGCCGCCCTGCAGGCGGGCGGCGCAGGCGAAGCCGCGGCCTGGTGCGCGGACCATGCACCGGTGGCCGTCCTGCTGGTCGACCTCTCCGGCGCCGCGCATCCCCTCCAGGCCCTCAACGAACTGGCCGGCCTGTACGGCCCGACCACGCAGATCATCGCCCTGGGCGAGCGCCAGGACGTCGATCTCTACCGCGCCCTGCTCCAGGCCGGCGCCTTCGACTATCTGGTCAAGCCGCTCAAGCTGGACCTGCTCGCCGCCACCCTGGCACGCGCCGCCGACGGCACGCCGCTCGGCCTGGGCGCGGCGGTGCGCGCCGGCCGCACGGTGGCGGTCATCGGCGCCGGCGGCGGCATCGGCACCAGCACCGTGGTCGCCGGCCTGGGCAGGCTGCTCGCCAGCGTGCGGCATACGCCGACCGTGCTCGTCGATTTCGACCGCGGAAAAGGCGACCTTCCCCTGCTGCTCGGCATGGAGGCCGACGCCGGCCTGTCCTCGGTGCTCGCCGCGCCCGAGATCGATCCGCGCCTGCTGCAGCGCAGCTTGCAGGCCGTTGGCGCGGGCGGCAAGGAAGGGGCGGCGCAGCGCCTGCATCTGCTCGCCCAGCGCCCCGGCCCGCACGTCGCCGTCGACCCCGAACACGTGCTGCAGCTGGGCGGCGCGTTGAGCCAGCTGTTCTCCCTGAGCGTGTGGGATCTGCCCGCCTGCCGTACCGAAGGCGTCACCGAAGTGCTGGAACACGCCGAGATCCGCATCGTGCTGTGCGAACAGACCGTGCAGCACGCGCGCCACGTGCACCGCCTGCTCGCCGAGATCGGCGACGAGAGCGCCGGCCAGCGCCTGCTGCTGGTCGCCAACGCCGTGCGCCCCGCCGACAGGCCGGCGATCAGCCGCAGCCAGTTCGAAGAGTTCGTCGGCCGCCGCATCGATCTGCACTTGCCGCACGCCGGCAGCGCGCTGGCCGACGGCCTGCTCGCCGGCCCGCTCTCGCTCGCACGCCATCGCGGTTTCGAGCAGGCCCTGCTGGCGCTGGCCGACCGCGTGCTGGGCCGCCCGGCCGGCGCCGCAGCGGCGGCGGCCAATCCGTCCTGGCTGCACCGCCTGCTCGGCGGCAAGGCCGCCTGACCGGAACACCGACACCATGCTGCCTCGCAAAGCCCCCGTCCGCCCCGCCATCCATACCCCGGCCCCCGCCGCCCGCCCGGCGCCGGTGGCCGCGCCCGCCAACGCGGCAGCAGCGCCCGCCGCCACCCAACCCGCGCCGCTGCGCCCGCGTCCGGCCGCCGCCCCGGCCGCTCCCGCCGCCACGCATGGCGAAGCCCTCAACCACCGGCGCACCATCCACACCCGGCTGTTCGAGCAGATCGACCCGCTCAAGGCCGCCACGATGCCGCACGACAAGCTGCAAGGGCAGATCGACGCGCTGATCCGGCAGATCTGCGACGAACACCGCCTGCAGCTCTCCTCGCAGGAAGAAGACCTGATCTCGCAGCAGATGCTCGACGAGATGGTCGGCATCGGCCCGATCCAGCCGCTGCTGCACGACGACAGCATCAACGACATCCTCGTCAACGGCGCGCGCCAGGTCTTCGTCGAGCGCAACGGCCGCCTGGAACTCACGCCGATCACCTTCATCGACGAGGAACACGTGTTCAACACCGCGCAGCGCATCGCCGCGCGCGTGGGCCGGCGCATCGACGAGGCCAACCCGATGGTGGACGCGCGCCTGCCCGACGGCAGCCGCGTCAACGTGGTCACCCATCCGCTGGCGCTGGACGGCACCACCATCTCGATCCGCAAGTTCATGCGCCGCGACCTCTCGCTGGAGTCGCTCGCCGAGCGCGGCGCGATGTCCGTGGAGATGGCCCAACTGCTGCGCCGCGCGATGGAAGCGCGCCTGAACGTGATCGTCTCCGGCGGCACCGGCGCCGGCAAGACCACGCTGCTCAACGCGCTGTCGCAGAAGATCAGCCCGGTCGAACGCATCGTCACCATCGAGGACGCGGCCGAGCTGCAACTGCAGCAGATCCACGTGGTGCGCCTGGAAACCCGCCCGGAAAGCGCCGAAGGCACCGGCCTGGTGAACCAGCGCGACCTGCTGCGCAACGCGCTGCGCATGCGCCCGGACCGCATCATCCTCGGCGAAGTGCGCGGCGGCGAATGCTTCGACATGCTGCAGGCCATGAACACCGGCCACGACGGCTCGCTGTGCACCGTGCACGCCAACACGCCGCGCGACGCGCTGGCGCGGCTGGAGAACATGGTGATGATGGCCAACATGCAGTTGCCGCTGGGCGCCATCCGCCGCCAGATCGCCAGCGCGGTGGACCTCATCGTGCAGATCGAGCGCATGCGCGACGGCGCGCGCCGCCTGGTTTCCATCATCGAGGTCTGCGGCATGGAGGAGGAAATCATCCAGACCCAGGAACTGTTCGCCTTCCGCACGCGCGGCAGCGACGCCGCCGGCAACCTGATCGGCGAACACCTGGGCAGCGGCCTGCGGCCGCACTTCTACGCCGACAAGGCCCACCTCTTCGACCAGGGCGGCGCGTGATGCTCGATCTGTTCACCTTCCTCGTCTTCCTGCTCGTGTTCACCGGCGTCTACACCGCGCGTGCATTCGGCCGCCGCCAGCGCCGCGAGGAAGCCGTGGCCGCGCGCCTGGCCACCCTGCGCACGCAACTGCTGCGCGAATCCGGCGGCGCGGCGCAGGCGCTGCAAGGCGACAGCATCCTGCTCAGCGCGGAAGCCCCCCTGGTGCCGGCCTGGCCCTGGCTGAGCGCCCGCCTCGCACGCCTGCGCGAGGGCCTGCGCCAGCTCGGCTGGCTGCCCAGCCTGCGCCAGCGCGTCCTGTTCACGGCCTGCGGCGCCTTCATCGGCGGCCTGCTGCTGGGCCGCATGACGGCCTCGCCGCTGCTCGTCAGCCTGCTCGCCGGCGTGGTCCTGTTCGTGGCGGTCGCCGCCCTCGCCTACCAGTCGGCCATGGCCAAATACCTCGCCGGACTGGCGCGCAGCCTGCCCGAGGCCATCGACGCCATCACCCGCGTATGCCGCGCCGGCGTGCCGCTGCACAGCGCCTTCGCCATCGCCGCCGACCACCTGCAGGGCCCGCTGGTGGGCGAACTGCGCCAGGTCGACCAGTGGCTGCGCCTGGGCGTGCCGATCCGCCAGGCCATGCAGGATTCGGCGCTGCGCGTGCCGCTGGCCGAATACCGCTTCTTCGCGGTGATTCTGATCATCAGCCAGGAATCCGGCGGCCGCCTGGGCGACACGCTGGACCGCCTCTCCGCCACACTGCGCGCCCGCGCCGAACTGAAGATGAAGGTGCTCGCCAAAACCTCCGAGGCGCGCGCCTCCACCAAGATCGTCGCCCTGCTGGTGCCCGGCGTGCTCGGCTACATGTACCTCAACGCCCCGGAAGACTTCCGCTTCCTGTTCAGCGATCCGGCCGGCATCAAGGTGGTGGTCTACGCCGCCGTCAGCGTCGGCCTCGGCCTGCTCATCACGCACCTGATGGTGCGGCGCATCGGCTGAGGGAGTCGAAAACATGGACGCCCCCTTTTCCGATCCGCTCGTGCAGGCCCTGCTCTTCCTCTGCGCGGCCGGACTCGTGCTGACCCTGCTCCTGCTGCGCGCCGAGCTGCGCCGCAATCCATTGCGCGAACGCCTCGCCAGCGGCGCCGCGCAGCGCGAGCTGGAGATCGTCGCCGACGGCATCATCCACGAACACCGGCCGCTGCCCCCCTTCCTGCGCGCCCTGGCCGCCTTCGGCGAACCGCTCGCCGGCGGCGACGCCGACCGCGCCAAGCTGCAACGCCTGCTCGGCACCGCCGGCCTGCGCAATCCCGAGGCACTCGGCCTGCTGATGGTGGCCAAGTACGGCTGCGGCCTGGTGCTGGTCGCCGCCGCGCTGTGGGGCCTGGTCGGCCCGGCCGGCCGCTTCGGCGCCACCGGGCTCGCCGTCGGGCTGACGGCGCTGTTCGTCGGCACCACGCTGCCCGAACTGCTCGTCAAGATCCGCGCCGGACGGCGCCACGAGGCGCTCACGCGCAGCATGCCCGACGCGCTCGACCTGATGGTGATCTGCGCCGAGGCCGGCCTGCCCTTCCCGCGCATCCTCAAGGTCGTCGCGCGCGAACTGGCGCTGAGCGCGCCGGCCATGGCCGACGAACTGGCCTACACCAGCGCCGAACTGCAACTGCTGCCGGACCGCGCCAGGGCGCTGCGCCACCTCGCCGAGCGCACCCAGGTCGGCGCAGTGGAAAGCATGGTCGGCTCGCTGATCCAGGCCGAGCGCTACGGCACGCCGCTGGCGCAGGCGCTGCGCACCATCGCCGACGAAAGCCGCAGCACGCTGATCCTCAGCCTGGAAGAGAAGGCCGGCAAGCTGCCCGCGCAGCTCTCCCTGCCGCTCATGACGCTGATCCTCCCGCCCGTCGTGGCGGTGGTCGCCACCCCCGCGCTGATGCGCGTCGTCCGGACCCTGATGCAATGAGACCGAATCCGCTCCACCTGCTGCTCGTACCCGCGCTCAGCCTGCTCACCGGCTGCGGCGCCCTCACGCTCAAGGCCGATCCGGCCTTGAGCGCGCGCACCCTCGCCGCACCGGCCGCGGCCATGCCGGCCGGCACCGGGGAGACGCAGGACAACACCGCCAAGGGCCTCAGGCTGGCCCGCCTGCTGCGCGACCAGGGCCGCCCGCAGGCCGCCGCCGAGGTCTATGCCCAGCTCGAAGCGCGCAACGCGCTCAAAGCGCTGGAGCTGCTCGAATACGCCAGTGTGGCCGCACCGGTGCAGGGCGCGCAGGACAGCCTCGCCCTGTTCGGCCGCGCTCGCCGCGCCCTGAGCAAGGAAGGCGGCACGCTTGCGCCGGCCGCCCACGCCGCCCTGTGCGGCGGCCTCGGCCGCGCCCGCCTCGCGCTCGGCCAGACCGACGCCGCGCTGGGCGATTTCGACTGCGTGCTGGCGGCCGACCCCGACAACGTCGCCGCCCTCAACGCCAAGGGCGTGCTGCTCGACGCGCGCGGCCGCCACGCCGAGGCACGCGCGCTCTTCGCCCATGCCATCGAGCAGGACCCCGCCGATCTGCGCGTGCTCAACAACCTCGCGCTATCGCACCTGGCCGCCGGCGAAACGGCCGAAGCGGTGCGCCTGCTCGCGCAGACCGAGGCGCCGCAAATGCCCGCGCTGCGCCTGAACCTCGCCCTGGCCTACGCCATCGAGGGGCAGCGCGACGACGCGCGGCGCACGCTGGAATCCTTCATGCCCGCCGCCCTGGCCAAACGCGCGCTGGAAGCTTTCGAGGCGCGCAGCCAGCGCATCGCGCAGGGCGCGCCGGTGGGCAGCGAACTGCTCGCCGCCAGCCGGCAGGCGCTGGCCCTGCAAGAGGCGGACGCGCCATGAGCCGCCTGCGCCCTCCATCCGGAAAGCGCGCGCCTCTTCCCGCGTCAGGGGGAGCACGCAACGGCAGCGGCCGTATCAACACGCTGCGCGCCCGCCTGCAGCGCGGCGCGCTGGCCGTCGAGGCGGCCTTCGTGCTGCCGGTGGTGATCACCGGCACGATGATGTTCATGGAGCTGGCCAACATCGGCCTCACCATCGACATGGGCGGCACCGCGCTCGAACGCGCGCTGCAGCAGTTCCGCCAGGACGATTCCGGCACGCTCGACACCGCCGCCATGGAGCCGCTGGTGCGCCAGCGCATGGCGGCCGCCTCGCACGGCTATCTCTCGGAAGACAACATCGCCAGCGTCAACGTGGAAAGCTTCAACTCGCTCGACGCCATGGGCGGCGGCACCACCGACGAAGAAGAAGACGACGACGAAGGCGGCAGTACGGACAGAGTCCCCATCTGGCGCGTCACCGTCGATATCCGCAAGGACTTCATCACCCCCCTGCCGCGCCTGCTGGTCACCGAGAGCAGCGTGTTCCGCTACCGCTACCAGCAGTTGCTCGGCTACCTGCCGGCGGAGGACGAGCAATGAGCGCCCGCCAACCGCGGCGCGCCCGCCAGCTTGGCTCCATCGCCGTCGAAGCCGCGCTGCTCCTGCCGATGCTGCTCGGCATCGGCCTGGTGGGCACCGACATGCACCGCGTCGGCATCGAGCGCGCGCAGATCGAACAGGCCGCCGGCAGCGCCGCCATCACCCTGGCGGCGCAGAGCCAGCTCACCGAGGCCGGCCTGCAGGGGCTGATCGACGTACTCACGCTCGGCCGCCCGCAGAACTACCAGGTGGAGATCATGAACGTGATGCAGTCCGGTCGCGTGAACTGGGGCTTCGAGCGCGGCGAGGCGGGCGAGTTGTGCGCATCCATGAGCAACGGACGGGACTACCTCGGCGAACTGCCCGAGGACCCGCCCGAGGAAGACGGCGATTCCGGCGACGACGATGCCAGCACGCTTTCCATGGTCGTCGTGCAGGTCTGCCGCAAGAGTTCGGACCTCGCCCTCACCGGCGGCGTCGTACTGCCCGACACGCTCGGCGTGCGGGTCATCTACCGCGCCGTGGCGCTGAAGATCGCCCTGGACGAAGCCCTCCAGGAAGAAAGCCAGGCCAACGGCCTGTCCACGAGCGAATGACCATGCCCCGCACAGCCCCCTTCGCCCCAGCGCGCCGCCGCCTGCGCGGCGGCGCCCTCCCCTTCCTGCTCCTGCTCATCGGCGCCGGCCTGACCCTCGCCGCGTACACCACCGAAGGCGCGCGCCTGAAATCCAGTGCCGCCCAGCTCAAGCACGCCACCGACGCGGCCGCGATGGCGGTGACCCAGGCCTATGCCGGCGATTCCGGGACGGACGTGCAGGCGCTGGCCGAGAAATACGTGCGCGCCAACCTCGGCATGGACGCCATACAACTCGAAAACGGCCTCGACGTCGCCCTCGAACGGGTCACGCGGGACGACGCCAAGGGCTTCCGCGTCTCCGCCACCTTCCGCGCCGAGGCCTCCATGCTCGGCCCCGGCGCCGACGTCACCGTGTCCTCGGCCGCCGTGGCGCTGAGCAAGTCGCTCGAAGTCGCGCTGGCACTGCCCAATACCGGCGCGGAAAACAGCAGCAACCTGGCGGTGCTGCGCCGGCTGGGCAAGCAGTTCGCGGAAAACCTGGTGGCCGGCCGCAACAACGCCTGGCTGGCACTGGTGCCCTACAGCCAGGCGGTGAACGTCTCCCCCGACTACACCAACCCCACGACGCGCAGCCCGCGCGGACCCAGCGCCGACCACCGGCAGCGCCTCACGCAATGGGCGATGTCCAGCGCGCTGCGGCCGGTGGAACTCACCTCGCTGTTCCGCACGGGCTACAGCGGCCTGCACGACGCGCGCATCCCGGACCGCCGCGCCAACCTGCTGTGCATGTACCGCGGCCTCTACCGGGGCGAGAACTACTTCTGGGACGCAGCGCCGAGCGGGCAGTTCAGGATCTATTACCGGCATGACCTGCCGGTCAACGGCAGCCCGGGTGCCGATCCGATTTCGTGGGTCGGCCCCAATCCCGATTTCGGCCAGGCCACCGGCGTCAACGACACGCGCTCCATGGTGGCCGACAAGGGCTGCCCCTCGGCGCCCTTGCTGCCGCTGACCAACGATCTGGACAAGATCGAGGAGCGCCTGGAGCAGATGTCCACCCGCTTCAACGTCAACTACGCCATCGCCATGGGCTGGAGCGCGATGGCCCTGGCACCCGCCTTTCGCGGCGCCGCCGGCTGGAACCTGGAAGACGATCTGCCGCGCGATTTCGACGATGACGGCGGCGACACGGTCAAGGCCATCATCCTGCTCGGCAATACCACCGACCAGCGCTGGTTCGACTCCGATTCCTACAACGCCTACGTGGGCGAGGCGGTACAGGGCTGCGAGGAATTGGGCTGCGTCCACGACAGCGTCATCACCCAGCGCTTCGCCAATCTCTGCAAGAGTTTCCAGGCACGCAAGCTGCGCTTCTTCCTGATCGTCGTCGGCCAGGACGAGATCGAGAACAACGACCTGGGCGCGGAAGGCACGGTCGACGGCGCCTCGGAGTTCCGCCGCATCGCCGGCCCCGGCCTGGAGGGCTGCGCGGAAAAGAGTGCCGACCTGACCTATCTCTCCGGCTACGACTTCGTCGCCGCGGAAGGCCGTATCCAGAGCCGCCTCGACAACATCGCCGACGAGTTGCGCCAGAAGAGCAACTTCATCCGGCTGATCGAATAACGCCCCCCGCCATCCCGATCCTCCCATTCATCCCCTATCCCGGAAGGCTGCCATGACCACACGCCGACTCCCCCTCCGTCCTCACCGGGCGCTCGCCCTGGAGCCCCGCATCCTGCTGGATGCCGCCGCCGTCACCACGGCCGCGGAGGTCGCGGCCGAGGCCGTGCCGCCCACCGACAGCGCGCCGGGCGTCGAGGCGACGCCGATCAACAGTACGGTCACGATCACCGACAGCACGGACAGTTTCCCGGCGGTGGATCTGTTCAAGGACGTCACGGTGTCGACCGAGACTGGCGGGACGGAAGCCCTGAATGAGTTGGTCATCACCGTCGACAGCAGCGGCGCCAACCAGGCGCTGGTGATCGACGGCAGCGAGATCACGCTGGAAACCACCGATCTGCCCGGTTTCACATCGGGCAATGGCTACACCTATACCGTCTCGGTCAGCGGCGGCGCCACGACCATCACCATCACCCTTTCTTCCGCCGACGCCAGCGCCAGCGATGCCCAGGCCCTGATCGACGGCATCGCCTACAGGCCGCTGGACAAGACGGTGGAAAGCGGCACCGTCACCGTGACCCTGAAAAGCCTCAGCGACGACAGCGACACCGCTGTTCTGGACATCAGTGCCACCGTCACCATCGACAGCCAGATCAACGTCGCCCCGGTGCTGGAAAGCAATGGCGGACTGGAATCCCGGGAAACCTTCACGCCCGATGAACTGGGCATCGGCAACAGCAGCGAGGTGGCCTATTCCGCCGATGGCCAGTACGCCTACGTGGCCGGCACCGGCGGCATCGCGGTGTTCACTGTCGACGACACGGGCGCGCTGAGCGCGTTGCAGACCTATGCCTACGCCGACCTGGGCACCGTCACCCACCTGGTGGCCAGCGCGGACGGCAAGTCGCTCTACGCCATCTCCGGCAACAGTAGCATCGTGCATCTGAGCCTTGGCGAAGACGGCAGGATCAGCGCCGCGCAGACCATTCCCACCGGCAACGGCAACGCAACCGGGGGTCTGGCGATCTCGGACGACGGCCAGTACGTTTACGTGGGCACCACGAACAACGACGTCGCCATTTACGTCCGCGACGCCGGCACGGGTGCGCTGAGCCATCTGGACGTGAATGGCGACGGCTATACCGACCGGGCTCCGGGTGAAGGCGGCAGCAATACCCGCAACGGTATTGTCATCACCTCCGGCAATTATGTTTACGTGGCCTATGGTCACATTTCCGGCCGTCTTCTATTCGTCTACCAGCGCAACGACGACGGCACGCTGAGCACGGCAGCCAGCTATGCCTTCAGCACCAGCGGCGGCGGCGCCGTGGACTACGGTCTGGCCGTCTCGCCGGACGGCCAGTACCTCTACGTCGGCGACCCGGAACACAACGTCATCCGGGTCTTCCATTTCAGCGACGGCGAGCTCACGCCGGTCGAGACCATCACGCAAAGCAATCTCGCCAGCATCGCCCTGGGCAGCGACGGCAAGACGCTGTATACCACCACCTCGGACGGCCAGCTCAACGTCTATACGGTCGCGGCCAACGGCACGCTCAGCCTGGCCGGCAGCATCGGTACCGGCACCAGCGGCAGCGACATCGCCATCGGCAGCGACGGATCGCTGCTGGTGACGGGCGGCAACCTCACCCGCTACACCGTCGTGCAGACCCTGAACCTTGGCGAGCCCACCGCGTTCGCCGACGGGCTGACGCTCAAGGACAGCAACTACGACGCGCTCGATGGCGGCGCCGGCAACTACAAAGGGGCCAGCCTCACTTTCAGCGCCGATGCCACGGGGGGCAGTTTCGGCTTCGCCGCCGGCAACGATCTCGCCCTGTCCGGCAGCACCCTCACCCTGAACGGCGCGGCCATCGCCAGTTTCACCGTCGATGCCGACGGCAGGCTCACCGTCGTCTTCACCGCCGACACGAGCAAGGCGGTCGCCAATCAGGTGCTGCGCCAGATCACCTATACCAGCGCCGCCGGTACCGTCGCCGGCACGCTCGTTACGCTCACCGTGCAAGGCAGCGACGACGCGCTTGCCAGCAATGCCGTGACGCTGCTGCTGCGCGCCAACGAAGCACCACAGGTGAATGCCGGCGCTTCCACCGAGGTGGGCAAGGCCACCACCGAGAGCGCCTACACCTTCGTCCTGCCTGCCGACCTGTTCACGGATGCCGGCAACGACAAGCTGACCTGGGAAGTCACGGGCCTGCCCTCGGGGCTGGCCTTCGATGCGGCCACCCGCACGATTTCCGGCACGACCACCGAAATCGGCACGTTCACGCTGACGGTCAAGGTCACGGACACCCACGGCGCCAGTGCCTCGCGGACCCTCGACCTGGTGGTCGAGCAGATCGCCAACCGCGCGCCCACCGTCAACGCCGATGCGGCCAGCACGCTGGCCTCAGCCACCGAAGGTACGGCCTACAGCGCCACATTGGACGGCAGTCTGTTCAGCGACGCCGACAGCCTGTATGGCGACACCCTGAGCTGGACGGTGACGGGCTTGCCCGACGGCTTCACCTTCGACGCCGCAACCCTGACCATTTCCGGCACCTCCAGCGCGCTGGGCGACTACAACCTTACGGTGACGGTGACCGACGAATCGGGCGCCACCGCCACGGTGGAACTGACCCTGCGGGTGATCTCCACCGAGGAAGCCGACAACAACGCGCCGGTACTGAGCACGGACGACATCAACCTGATCCATGCCTACGAGGGTGCCATCACTGGTTTCAGCCAGTACGTCTACAGCCTGGAACTGTCATCCGACGACAGCACCCTGATCGTCGTAGGCAACAGCAGCAACAGCCACGCTGTGACCCCCTCCGGCAATAGCACGCTGTACGTCTACAGCCGCGACAGCGATGGCAACCTGACGCTGGTACAGACCTTCGTGCAGGGCGCGAGCGATGACGGTGACGACAGCAACGGCATCGAAATCGACGGTCTGGACAGCGCCACCTCGGCGGTGTATTCCGCCGACGGCCAGTACGTCTATCTGGTCGGCAAGAACAGTTCCGGCACCTATACCGTCACGACGCTGCAAGTCAACGCGGACGGCACCCTCAGCACCACCGGTCTGAGCATCACGATCGCTGATTCGTCCACCGTCCGGCAGATGGTCGTGTCGGACGACGGCAAGGCGCTCTACGTCGTTTCCAACAGTTATCTCTATGCCTATTCCACTGCTGCTGACGGCTCGCTGACCCTGCTCGGCAGTTACACCGACGGCATCAGCAGTTCCAACGCGCTCGCTATCGCCAATGGCGTGGTTTATGTGGCAGGCAGTTCCCGCGTCGCTATCTATACAGTCAACGACGACGGCAGCCTGACGTGGGCCACCACTTGGTCTGGCGGTAGCACTCTTATGCGCAGCATTGCCGCTACCGACAGCGGTTACGTCTATGTGTCGCGCGGCACTAGCGGTATTTCAGTGTTGCATTACGACAAGGACAGCAACACCGTCACCAGCGTGGCCACGGTGTCCAGTCCTGGACAAGTCTGGGGCTTGTCGCTCTCGTCCGACGGCACCGCGCTCTATGCGGGCATCAACGGCACTCCTTCTTTGTATATCTTCCGCGTCAATGACGATGGCACGCTGACCCAGTCCGGCACGATGACCACCAGTGACTCACGCGGCCTGCGCTATGCCATGTCATCGGATGGCTCTTCCATCTACATCGGTGGTTTCTACAACGTCCCCGGCCTGGGCCTGATCAGCACGTCGATGGGCGCTGCCTACACCGAGGCCAGCACGGCCCTGCCGTTCGCAGACATCACCCTCTCCGACGCCGACTACGACGCCCTGGCCGACGGTGCCGGCAACTACAACGGCGCCACCATCACCCTGCAACGCGAGGGCGGGGCCAACGCCGACGACAGTTTCGGGTTCAGCGAGGACAACGGCCTGACCCTGGATGGCGACAGCATCCTGCTCAACGGCGAGAAGATCGCCGATTTCACCAGCGCGGACGGCACGCTGACCATCCTCTTCACCGCCGAGGTGAGCACGGCCACCGCCAACGCGGTGCTGCGGCAGATCAGCTACACCTACCAGGGCGGGGACCCCGGGGCCAGCATCCGCCTGACGCTCGGCGTGAAGGACCAGTTCGCCAGCGGCACCGACCGCATCACCCTGGCGCTGGCCGTCACCGAGGTGAACGACGCCCCGGTGGTGAGCGCCACGCCGGCCAGCACCAAGCAGGACGCGGGCAAGGCCGCCGCCGATCTGTTCAGCGATGTCGAGGTTTCCGCCGTGGAAAGCGCGCAGGCCATCACCAGCCTGACGCTCACCGTTTCCGGCCTGCGGGATGGCGCAAGCGAAACGCTGCGCATCGACGGCAGCACCGTCGCGCTGGTGGAAGGTAGCGGTACGACGACCAACGGCCATGCCTGGAGCGTCGCCATCGATGCCGACAGCGGCGTTGCCACCGTCACGATCTCCAGCAGTGAGGGCATGAGCGGCGAGGCCGCCGCCGCGCTGATCGACGGCCTGGCCTATGCCAACACGGACCAGGCCACCGGCACGGTCGGCGAGCGCGTCGTCACCCTGGTCGAAATTCAGGACAACGGCGGCACGGACAATGGCGGCGTGGATACGGCCGAGCTGTCCATTGCGGCCACGGTGCTGGTCGAGGTGGGACAGAGCCCCACGCTCGGCGCCGAGACCGGCACGCTCGACTACGCGGACCTCATTTCCTCCAACGACTGGCCCAGCCCGTACGAAGGCATCCAGGATGTCGCCAGCGCGGGCGATTGGGTCTATGTGGTGCGCACGGCCGAGGTGTTTGACTGGAACACCTACCAATCGAGCAACGTCAGCACGCTGTATGTCTTCCAGCGCGGTGACGACGGCGCGCTCACGCTGCTGCAGAGCATCACCAGCACGGACGTGGCCGCGCTGACCGGCGCGGCGGAAATCCAGGTATCGGCCGATGGCGGCACGGTCTACGTGATCGGCGGCGAGAGCGTGGCCCTGTTCGCGGTCGATGCGGGCAGCGGCGGGCTGGAATCGCTGGGCAGCTTCGGCGCCGATCTGGTGAGTGAGCATGGCCTGATCAGCGACGTGCTGGCCGATGGCGAGCTCGTCTATGTGACGGCGGGCTCCGAGCTGATCGTTTTCGAGCGCAGCGGCGACACGCTGACGCAGAAGAACAGCTACACGGCTTCCGGCACAGACGCGCAGTTCAGTGCGCTGCAACTTTCCACCGATGGCCAGTACCTGTTCGTCGGCACCTCCGGCGGCAGCACGCTGGCCAGCGTGTATCGGGTGGCCGGCGACGGCAGCCTGAGCTTCGTGATGGCGGCGCAGGGCACGGACCCGGCGGCCGAGGAACAGTATTACTACACCTCGGCGCTGACGCTCTCGCCCGACGGCGCGACGCTCTACGCCGTCGACTACGACGGCAGCACCTACCGCCTGTACACCCTCTCGGTGGACGCCGGGGGGAATCTGGACGCCGTGGCCACCACCGAACTGGACGAAGCGGTCAAGGGCATCATCGTCTCTGCCGACGGCGCGGCGCTGTTCGTGATCGGCGAGAAAAGCATCGGCATCCATACGCGCGCCGCCGATGGCACGCCCACCCTGGCACAGACTCTGGAAGGCGCCGGCGGCAAGAACTTCGGTGAACTGCGCGGCGCCACGCTCAGCGCCGACGGCACCCGGCTCTATGTGGCCGGCACCTTCTCCTGGAGCGACGGCCTGCTGGTGCTCGACCTGAAGGCGGCCAGTTCCATCCATACCGAAGACGGCGACGCGGTCGCCCTGCTGCCCGGCGGCACGCTGAGCGATCCGCAGTTGGACGCCCTGAACGGCGGCGCGGGCAACTATCAGGGCGCCAGCATCGTCGTGACCCGCACGGATGACGGCGGCGGCGACCACGACGTGTTCGGCTTCATCGACGGCGATGGCCTGACCTTCGAGAACGGCAGCATCAAGCGCGACGGCGCGGTCATCGCCTCGGTGATCGACACCGGTTCGTCGTTCATCGTGACCTTCACCGCCGCCGTCAGCCAGGCCGACGCGCAGAGCGTGCTGCGCCGCATCGCCTACAGCAACACCAGCGACGATCCGACGCAGTACGGCAGCCAGGCCACCTTCTCCATCCAGTTCAACGACGGCACCGGCTACAGCGACGAGTTGAGCGCCAGCGTCATCCTCGAAGGCGTCAACGACCCGCCCGTCATCGGAACCGATGCGCTCGCCCCCACCTACAACGCCGAGGGCGAGCGGGTCAGTCTGTTCGAGAACACCGTCATCGACACGGTGGAGGCCGGCCAGCAGATCTGGCAGGTCGTCGTCACCCTGGAGCCCGCCGACGCCGGCGACGTGCTGGGCGTGGATGGCGGCAGGATCGCGCTCGACACGGCCACCAGCGGCACGCGGACCACCGGCACGGGCCTGTCGTACAACGTGCAGATCCTGGATGGCAAGACCATCGTCACCCTGTACCTGATGAGCACCCCCGAGCGCGCGGCCGAGGTCATCGACAGCCTGACCTACGGCAACACCGGCAGCGATCTGAGCGGCACCCGCAGCATCAGCCTGAGCGTGAAAGAGTATGCGGATGGCGGCAACGACACGACGGTGGTGGACGCGACGGCAGTCGTCACCCTGGCGAACGCCACCGCCGAAAATACCGCTCCGAGCCTGGGCGGCGGCGCCACGACGGCGTACACCGAGCAGGCCGATGCCGTGGCCATCGCCCCGGGCGCCACGGTGTCCGACGCGCAGATGGATGCCTTCAACGGCGGCAGCGGCAACTACGACGGCGCGGTGTTGACCCTCACCCTGGGCGAAGGCAGCAGCACGGCGGACGTGCTGGGCTTCGCGGCCGGCAGCGGCCTGACGCTGGAAAACGGCAGCCTGAAGAAGGACGGCGTGACCATCGGCAGCGTGAGCAACGCGGATGGCGTGCTGACCATCACCTTCACCGACGCGAACGGCGCCATTCCCACCACGGCGGACGTACAGAACGCGCTGCGCCAGATCACCTACGCCAACGGCAGCGATGCGCCGGCGGCCAGCGTGGCCGTCAGCGTCACCCTGAGCGACCAGCGCGGCCTGGACTCGGCGGCGCTGGACTTCGCCATCGCCATCACCGCCGTCAACGACGTGCCGACCATCGATGCCGACCCGGTGCTCTCGCTCGGCGATCTGGACCATCTGCAGACGCTCACCGACATCGCCGGGCTGGGCACGCTGTCCTCCAGCGTCGTCTCAGCCGACGGCACGCGCCTCTACCTCGCCGACGAACAGGGCGCCATCGCCCTGTTCAGCCGCGACGCGGACAGCGGCGAACTCACTTACGTCAGCACCTTCGCAGCCGTGGACGGGCTGGCCGGCATCAGCCAGTTGCTGCTCTCCGCCGACGGCACGAGCCTCTACGCCCTGCGCGCGGACAGCAACGCCATCGCCTGGTTCAGCGCCGATGCCGCGGGCACGCTCACGCACCAGGCCACGATCATCAGCGACTACGGCGTGGATGGCGGCAACCTCTATGGCATCCAGAGCATCGCCCTGTCGGCAGATGGGCGGAACCTCTATCTCGTCAATGCCTACAACGTGGCCTACTTCAGCCGCGACACGACGACCGGTGCGCTCAGCTATGTCGGAGAGATCGCGGGCAGCATGTGGAGCGAACCCTATCTCTGGCAGCCCACCGACATCGTCATCCAGGATGATCTGGTGTTCGTCGTCACCAGCGCCAGCAGCGGCTCCACGCTGATCGTCTATCAGCGCGATGCCAACGGCGCGCTCGAACTGCTGGGCTACACCCGCAGCGGCAGCGACTCGCTGACGGGGCTCCAGCACGTCACGGTCAGCGCCGACGGCGGCACGATCTTCGTCGCCAGCGACTCGCGGATCGACGCCTTCAGCCTGGATGCCGCCAGCGGCACGCTGACCCACCTCGGCAGCATCACCGGTGAATCCATCCGCGACATCGCCGTTTCCACCGACGGCAAGGCGCTGTTCGTCACCCTGGCCGACGGCACGCTGAACTACTACGCCACCGCGACCCTGGCGCTGGTCTCGGCGCAGAGCGGGCTGGACGGCGCGGGGCAGATCGCCCTGTCGGCGGACGGCGGCGTGCTCGTGGTGGGCGATGCGCTGGAGGTGCTGAACGCACCGCCGGTGGCCGCCCCCACCTTCGTGATCGGTGGCGACCCGGTACTGCTGGCACCGGCCCTGGCGCTCGGCGACGCCGAACTGGATGCCGCCGCCGGTGGTGCCGGCAGCTATCAGGGCGCCAGTGTCACCTTCGGCGGCCAGGCCGGCGACGTCTTCGGCTTCCAGGCCGGCAACGGCTACACCCTGGATGGCGACACCATCAGGCTGGACGGCACGGCGGTGGCGACGCTGACGCAGGCCGGCGGCAGCGCCACGCTGAGCTTCACCGCAGCCCTGACCAAGGACCAGGCCAACGCCCTGCTGCGCCAGATCACCTACGCCGCCACGACCGGGGAGGCCGGCACGCGCGCCGTCACCCTGACCCTGAACGACGGCGCGGCGGACAGCGCGGTCCACACGGTGCTGGTCACCCTGCTGAATGTCGAGGACGACAACCACGCGCCGGTCGCCGGTGAAGACGGCTACGCCCTGACCGAAGCCACCGTTGGCGAAAGCTACAGCATCGTGCTGCCGGAAGACCTGTTCAGCGACGCCGACGGCGACACGCTGACCTGGAGCGTCGAGGGCCTGCCCGCAGGCCTGAGCTTCGATCCGGCCACGCGCACGATTTCCGGCACACCGACCGCCGCCGGCGAGATCGAACTGACCATCACCGTCACAGACCCCTCCGGCGCCAGCGCCGAGCGCAGCCTGAGCCTGAGCGTGCAGGCAGCCGGCACCGAGCCGGAGCCCGAACCGGAGCCGGAGCCGACCGACGAGCCGTCGTCGGAAGTCGCGCCCTCGACCCTGCCGGCCGACTACTTCAGTGCGACCCGCTTCGAGGCCGCCGAGGCCGATGGCAATGAACGCGCACCGGAACTGTTCGCCGCCACACAGCCCGCGGCGCCCGCCAGCCTTGCCGGCCTGGGCGCGCCGGCGCTGTTCGATACGCCGACTCCGGGCCACGAGGCGGCTTCCGCGCCGCCCACGGCGCGCGCCACGCTGGCGCTGCTGGATACACTCCATGCCCGCCGCGAGGCGGAGTCCGCATCGGCGCCCGCCGGCGCGCTGCAACTCGCCGACGGCCGCGTCACGCCACTGGTGACGCTCGCCGCGCCGGACGGCCCGCTGCTCGCCGCCAGCGTCGAAGCGCTGCGCGGCGCCTGGCGCGCGGACGTGGCGGGCAATCGCCAGGTCTTCGCCTTGCCCGCCGGCCTGTTCGCCAGCCGCGAACCCATTGCCGCGCTGACCCTGCGCATGGCCGACGGCCGCCCGTTGCCGGCCAACCTGCGCCTGGACGTCGAGCGCGGCCTGGTCATCCGCAGCGGCCTGCAGGGCAGCAGCCGCGTGCTCGAACTGGTGCTGCGCGTACAGACCAGCGATGGCCGCGTACTGGATATCCCGATCACCCTGAATGGTCTGGAGCAACCCGATACCCCGCGCGACGGCGATGTGCCCGACGCGGCGTCGCAGGCCGCGGGCAAGGAAGCCCTCAGCCTGCAATTGCGTGAAAGCGCGGCACGCGATCTGTTCGCCCAGGCCCGCGATTTCCTTGCCACGCTGGGCAGCGACGCCGCCGCCACGCCAACCAGCCTCCCCTCCGGCGCCGCGCAGACCTCCGCGCCCGCTCCCCTCGTTTCCACAGAAAGCTGATGACACCCATGACTCACGCCCACCTTCCGCTTCGCCCCGCCGCGCGCGCAGCGCGCCCCCTCGCCCTGAGCCTGATCGCCGCCGCCGTGCTGGCCGGCTGCGCGGTCACGCCGCCGGCCGCCTTCACCACCCAGGATCTGCTGCAGCAGGACAGGACCGACCGCCAGGCCATGTTCGCCGCGCAGGAGCCGATCAGCGCGCCGGTGACGCTGGACGAGGCCATCGCCCGCGCCATCAAGTACAACCTGCAGCAGCGCCTGGCGCTGATGGAACGCGCGCTGGAGGACAACCTCATCGACGTGCACAGCCAGGGCATGCTGCCCAAGCTCGCCGCGCGCGCCGGGCTGCGCACGCGCAGCAACGACTACGCCTCTTCCAGCGAATCGGTCCGCACCGGCGCACAGTCGCTGGAGCCCTCGACCAGCCAGGAGCGCACGATGCACAGCGCGGACCTGCAGCTGTCGTGGAACGTGCTGGACTTCGGCCTGAGCTATTTCGGCGCCAAGGCGCAGGGCAACAAGGCGCTGGCCGCCGAGGAGCGCCGCCGCCGCGTGGTCGCCGACATCATCCGCCAGACGCGCAGCGCGTACTGGGATGCGGTGACCGCCGAACGCCTCAAAGAGCGCGTGGCGCAGACCCTGGCGGAAACCCGGCAAAGCCTGGACTACGCGCGCCAGAGCGGCGAACGGCGGCTGGTAGCGCCGCTCTCCGCGCTGCGCTACCAGCGCGATCTGCTCGGCATGGTGCGCCAGCTCGAAACCCTGGAAGCCGACCTCGCGCTGGCCCGCTCGCGCCTGGCGAGCCTGATGAACCTCGCGCCGGGCGCGCAATTCCAGCTCGCCAGCGTGGCGGACGATGCACTGGTCGCACCGCAGTTGCCCTACGAGCGCGACGATCTCGAAGCACTGGCAATGGTACGCCGCGCCGAACTGCGCGAAGAGGGCTACCAGGCCCGCAACGCGGTGCTGGAAACACGCATGTCGCTGCTGCGCCTGCTGCCCAACGCCTCGCTGTTCGGCGGGGTGAACTACGACAGCAACAAGTACCTGGTGAACAGCAACTGGGCCGATGCCGGCATGCAGGTGAGCTGGAACCTGATGAACGTGCTTTCCTGGCCCACCATCGAGAAAGCCGGCAAGACCCGCGAACAGGTTGCCGAACTGCGCCGCCAGGCCCTGCGCATGACCGTGCTGACGCAGGTCAACGTCGCCTGGCTGGAGCGCGAGCGCGCCGAGGCCGTGTTCAAGCGCGCCAACGAACTGAGCCGCCTGCAGGATGCGATCCGCGATCAGACCGAGAACGCTGCGCGCAGCCAGGCCGAGACCCAGCTCGAACTGGTGCGCGCGCGCGTCGAGACGCTGCTCGCCACCCGCGCCCGTGATCTGGCCTACGCCGAACTGCTCAATGCGCAGAACACGGTCTACCAGGCCGCCGGCATCGACCCGCTGCCGGATCAGGTCGCCGACCTGAGCGTGGACGGGCTGGCCCGCGTGATCGCCGACACCAACCGCCTCATCGAGCGCGGCCACGTCGAAATTCCGCGCCTGCATCAGGCCGACGTCGCCGTGGCGGCGCCGCAGGCCGTGGCCGTGGCGCCGGCCGAACCCGCGCCGCAGCCGGCGCTGCGCACGGTCAGCGGCAACCGCTGGTCCGCGCTGGGCTCGGTCGCCGGAGCCGATGCGCATGGGCGGTAAGAAACGCCCGGCGCAGTTGGCGCGCGTGTTCGCCCTCGGCCTCGCCCTCGCGGGGGCGGGGGCTGCCTCCGCACAGCCGGACGGCGTGCGCGCCCAGCTCGTTGCGGTACGCCACGCCGTGCTCGCCAGCGAACTGGCCGGCAAGATCAGCAGCCTGCCGGTACGCGAGGGCCAGCGCTTCCGCCAGGGCGAAACCCTGGTCGCCTACGACTGCGCGCTGCACCGCGCCCGGCTGGAACGCGCCACCCAGGCCGAGATCGCCGCGCGCAAGAAGCTGGAGGTGGCCACGCAGCTCGACCAGCTCGCCTCCATCAGCAAGGCCGATTTCGAACAGGCCCGCGCGGGCCTTGCCGTGGCCCGGGCCGAGAGCGGCGTCGAACGCGCCATGGTGAACCGCTGCGCGATTACCGCGCCCTTCGCCGGCCGTGTCGGCGAAACCTTCGTGCGGGCCGCGGAGCACGTCGCCGAGGGCAAGGAGCTGATGAGCATCTATGACGACAGCGCCTTCGAGGTCGAAGCCATCGTGCCCTCGCGCTGGCTGGCCTGGCTCCGGCCCGGTTATCCGATGCAGGTCAGCGTCGAGGAAACCGGCCAGGCCTACACCGCCGCCGTGGCGCGCATCGCCGGCACCGTGGACCCGGTGAGCCAGTCGGTGAAAGTCATCGGGCGGCTCGACAACGGCCGCGCCGGGCAGGACGGCGGCACGCTGCTGCCGGGCATGAGCGGCGTCGTGCGCATCGAGCCGCCCACCGCCGCACCGGCCGGGCCCGTCGCCGCGCCATGAACGCCGCCGCGCCGCGGCCCTCGCGCGAGGACCGCCTCGCCGTGCTGCTGCAGCTGGAGCGGCGCGTGCGCGCGTGCGCCAGCGAGGAGGAACTGGCCTTCCTGATGGTCAACGACACGCATGCGCTGGCGCCCTACCGGCAGGCCGTGCTGTGGCAGGCACAGCCAGGCGGCGGACGCATCGCGGCGCTCTCCGGACTGGCCGTGCCGGACCCTCACGCGCCCTTCAACGTGTGGCTGGCGCGCCTGCTCGCGGCGCATGCCGCGCAGGCCGGCGCGCCAGGCGCGCTGCCCCCGCCTGAGGAAGGCGACGACGCGGCGATGTGGGCCGAGCACCTGCCGCCGCAGGCCTGGTGGCTGCCGCTGCCAACCGGCGGGGATGGGTGCGGGCGCGGCGCCGGCCTGCTGCTGCTGCGCGAGGCGCCCTGGCAGCCCGCTGAAACGAACCTGCTGGCACTGTTCGCGGAAACCTGCGCGCACGCCTGGGGCGCCCTGCGCAAGCATGGCGCGGAACGCCCCGAGGGTACCTTTGCCGAGCGTCTGCGCCGGTACGCGCGCACGCGCCGCACCTGGTTGATCGCGGCCGCCGTGCTGCTCGCGGCCTTGTGTCTGCCGGTGCGCCAGTCGGTGCTTGCCCCCGCGGAGGTGGTGGCGCGCAATCCGGTTGCGGTGCGCGCGCCCTTGCAGGGTGTGGTGGACCGTATCCCGGTGCAGCCCAACCAGCGTGTGGAGGCCGGCGAACTGCTGGTGGCGCTGGATGCGCGCGAACTCGAAGGCCGCTTGGAAGCCGCCCGCCAGGGGCTGGCCGTGGCCGAGGCCGAACTGCGCCAGGGCCAGCAGCAGGCACTCTTCGACGAACGCAGCAAGGCCGCCGTGAGGCTGCTGCAAGGCCGCCGCGACCAGGCCGCGAGTGAGGCCGACCATCTGCAAAGAGCGCTGGCGCGCACCCAGCTGCGCGCTGAACGCGCCGGCATCGTGATCTTCGACGACGTGGCCGACTGGATCGGCAAGCCGGTGGCGCTGGGCGAGCGCATCATGCAGATCGCCGACCCGGACGAGATCGAACTGGAAGTGCTGCTGCCGGTGGCCGATGCCATCGCCCTGCCGCACGAAGCACCGCTGCGCCTGTTTCTGAATACCGCGCCGGCCACGCCATTGGCCGCCACCCTGCTGCGCGTGGGCTACCGCGCCAGCCCGACGCCGGATGGCACCCTGGCCTACCGCGTGCGCGCCCGCTTCGATACGGGCGAGGCCGCACGCGTCGGCCTCAAGGGCACGGCCAAGCTCTACGGCGAGCGCACCCTGCTCGCCGCCTACCTGCTGCGCCGGCCGCTCGCGCGCCTGCGCGTGTGGCTGGGAGTGTGACCGGTGTCCGCCGCCACGCTTCCCCTGCCCGCGGGCGTGCCGCGCCCGGATGCCGGTGCGCCCGCCCTGCCCGCGCTGCGCGAGGAACTGCTGCTGCACGAGGCGCCGCGCCAGCATGACGGCGCGCCGGGGTGGACGCTGGAAGACCCCGGCCGCAACCTGTTCTTCCAGATCGGCTGGCTGGAGGCCGAGATGCTGGCGCGCTGGGCGCTCGGCGACGCCGAACGCATCGCGCGGGAGATCGGCCGCGACACCACGCTGGAGGTGTCCGCGCAGGAGGTCGCCGAATTCGCCCGCTTCCTCGAAGCCAATGATCTGGTCCAGGGGCGCGGCCCGCAGGCGCTGCAGCGCTACCAGCGCGCCGCCCAGGCCCGCCGGGGCGGCCACTGGGCAAAGTGGGCGCTGCACCACTACCTGTTCTTCCGCATTCCGCTGGCGCGCCCCGATGCCTTCCTGCAACGCGCCCTGCCCTGGGTGCGGCGTGTCTTCCTGAACCGCCGCTTCGCCTGGGCCACGGCGCTGGCCGGCACGCTGGGGCTGTTTCTCGCCGCGCGGCAATGGGACGCCTTCCTGCACACCTTTCTGCATTTCTTCACGCTGGAAGGCGCGGCGCTGGCCGGCCTCACCCTGGCCGCCACCAAGGTGCTGCACGAACTCGGCCACGCCTGCGTGGCCAAGCACCACGGCTGCCGCGTGGCCACCATGGGCGTGGCCTTCATGGTGATGTGGCCGGTGCTGTACACCGACACCTCGGGCGCCTGGCGCCTGCGCCGCCACGCTCAGCGCCTCGCCATCGGCGCCGCCGGCATGCTCACCGAGGCGGCCATCGCCGCCTGGGCGCTGCTGGCCTGGAGCTTTCTGCCCGACGGCATGCTGCGCAGCGCGGCCTTCATGCTCGCCACCACCACGGTGCTGCTCACCCTGGTGGTGAATCTCAACCCGCTGATGCGCTTCGACGGCTATTTCCTGCTCGCCGACGCGCTCAACGTGCCCAACCTGCAAGGCCGCGCCTTCGCGCTGGCGCGCTGGCGGCTGCGCGAGTGGCTGTTCGGCTTCGGCGACGGGAAGCCCGAGCACTTTGCCCCCTGGCGCGAGCGCATGCTGATCGCCTACGCCTTCTGCGTATGGATCTACCGCTTCTTCCTGTTCCTCGGCATCGCGCTGCTGGTCTATCACATGGCCTTCAAGCTGCTGGGCATCCTGCTCTTCGTGGTGGAGATCATCGCCTTCGTGGCGCGGCCGGTCTACACCGAGCTGCGCGCCTGGTTCGAGCGCCTGCGCAAGGACGGAGCCACCGCCTGGAACCCGCGCAGCCGGCTCACCCTGGGCCTGCTGCTGGGCGCCCTGCTGTGCGCTGCGATCCCATGGCGCACGCACGTCGAAGCGCCGGCCCTGCTGCGCGCGGCGCAGCAGGCGCACCTGCTGGCGCCGGTGGGCGCGCGCATCGAACGCATCGAAGCGCAGCCGGGCCAGGCGGTGCCCGCCGGCACGCCACTGTTCGAGCTGCATGCGCCGGAACTGGAACACGAACTCGCGGTGCTCGCGCAGCGCATCCGCGTGCTGCAATGGCAGAGCGCCTTCCAGGCCATGAAGGCGGAAACCGCCTCCAGCGTGCCGGTGGCCCAGCGCGAGTTGCAGGCCGCACAGGCCCGCCACGCGGTACTCGCCCGCCAGCGGGCGCAGTTGCGCATTGCCGCGCCCTTCGACGGCATCGTCGCCGAGTTGGCCGAACCACTGGCGCCCGGCGAGTGGGTGCCGGCCGGCGAATGGCTGGGCACGCTGGCCGCCCCTGGCCAGGCGCTTGTCGAAGCCTACGTGGCCGAGGCCGACCTGGCCCGCCTCGCGGCCGGCAACCGCGCGCGCTTTCTCGCCGAGGATGCCGGCGTGGGTGCGCTCCCGCTGCGCGTGCAGGACATCGCCGCAACCGCCACCCGGCGGCTGACCGGCAGCCCCGAACTGGTCTCGCCGAACGGTGGGGCGATTGCCGCCACACAAGCCCCGGCGCTGGCCGGTGAAGCCACCCCGGACGGGCGCGCCTGGGTGCCCGAACAGGCGATCTACCGCGTGCGGCTCGCCCCCGAGGACGCCAGCGCCCTGCCGCGCCTGCAAGTGCTGCGCGGCACCGTGGTCATCGACGGCGCGCCCGCCAGCCTGCTGCTGCGCGCCTGGCGCCGCACGCTCGCGGTACTGGTCCGCGAAACCGGGTTCTGAGGTTTACCGGAGCCAGGGAGCCGTCACCGGGCTGCGCTCTGCCTGCCCCTGCGGCCGCCAAAAGATGAAGCAGGCTTAACGTGCTTCACGGCGGAGCTTGCGGTACAACGAGATCAGGCGGTACGCACCGTACGACCGCCCTTCCTCCAATAAACCACAGAGAGCAAGAACCATGACGACCACGATCACCGCGCCGGGCCTCGCCCAGCGCCTCAAGACCGAAACCGCTGAGCAGCATGCGCGCATGCACCGCCTCATGGAGCAGGCCCGTCCTTTTGCCAGCCGCGAGAACTATGCACGCTTCGTGGCTGCGCAGTACCTGTTCCAGCGCGACGTGGTACACCTGTTCGCCGATCCCGCGGTAAAGGCGGCCGTGCCCGATCTGGATCAGCGCGGCCGCGACGATGCTTCGCTGGCCGACCTCGCCGACCTGGGCGCCAGCGCGCCGCAGGGGTCGATCGCCAGCGAGGGCGTGGCCATGCCCGAGGCACTGGGCTGGCTGTACGTCTCCGAAGGCTCGACGCTGGGTGCTGCCTTCCTGTTCAAGGAAGCCCAGGAACAACTGGGGCTGACCGCCGAGTTCGGCGCGCGCAACCTCGCCGCCTATCCGGAAGGCCGCGCCAACGCATGGCGCCGCTTCGTCGCGGCGCTGGACAACGAGCACCTCGACCCGGCGGTCCACGACGCCGTCATCACCGGCGCAAGCGCGGCCTATGACCGTTTCGGGGTGCTGCTGGAAGAGCACTTCGAGCTTGCCTGAGCTTCCGCCGGCGCCAGCTCGCCCGCTGGCGCCGGAAAACCCGTTCCGCAGACCTACTTCCGCCACATCCGATGAAGTCTTCGACCGAACTGCAATCCACGCCCCCTCCGCTGTCGCGCGGCAAACGCTGGGCCTGGCTGGCACTGGCCTACGCCAGTCTGGCGGTCGGGTTGCTCGCACTGGTGATCCCCGGCATCCCGACCACGGAATTCATCCTGCTCTCGGCGTGGGCGGCAAACCGCAGTTCGCCGCGCCTGAGCGCCTGGCTGGCGCGCCACCGGGTGTTCGGGCCCATGCTCCACAACTGGCACAATGGCCGCGTCGTCGCGCACAAGGCCAAGCTGAGCGCTTCACTGGCGATGAGTGCCTGCCTGCTGGTCATGCTCTGGACGGTGCCGCATCGCTGGGTCATCGTCGTGGCGGCCATCGGCATGGCGATCGGGGCATGCTGGATGTGGTCCCGCCCGGAATCGGTGGACGAAGCGCGGGCGCGCGCTCCTCAGGCCGGGCAGTAGATGTTTGATCCCAGGCTTTGATGGTGCAACGCCTTCCCAGGAAGGGAGGGATGTGCTACCGGCCTGCCGAGGATTTCAATACGCCAATACGCCGGCCACGGCTTCAGGCTTCATCGATTGCCCTGCCTGGATCGGCAGGCGGACGATGGCGCCACTGCGAGCGCTTGAAGCACAGGGTCGCGACCAGCCCGCGCGGCACGTTGTCCGCCAGCACCAGCGGCACCGCGTGCAACTTGGCGACGGCATTCACAAGGGCCAGTCCAAGGCCACTGCCCTGCGCATTTCCACCCATGCGGCGGAAGCGCTCGACCGCTTCGCCTCGCTTCGCTTCAGGGATGCCCGGGCCATCATCCGCCACGCCGAGCTCGAATTCCGAGCCCCGCCTACGGGCCATCAACACAATGCCATCCCCGTCGGGGGCGTACTTGACGGCGTTTTCAAGGAGGTTGGAAAGCGCCTGGAACAACAATGCGCGATCCCCGTACAGTTCCAGTTCCTCAGCCGACTCCTCCAGACTCAGCCGCATGCCCGCCGCCTCGACCAATGGCTGGTAATAGTCCTTCACGTCGCACAGCAAGGCCCGGCTGTCGAACCATTCGAACACGTGCGCGCAGCGCCCGGCCTCGATCTCACCGATGCGCAGCACGGCCTTGAACATGCGCTGGATGCGCTCGGCCTCCCCCACCGCGGCCATGACGTCGCCGCGCATGTCGTCGTCCAGGCGTTCGGCCACGCCGGCCAGACGGCTGTGCAGGCGGGTCAGCGGCGTGCGCAGTTCGTGGGCGAGATGGCCGCTCACGCTCTTCACCTCTTCCATGAGGATATTGACGCGCCCGAGCACATGGTTGATGTCCATGCCCAGCAGATCGAACTCATCGCCGCCGCCTTCGCGCGAGGGCACCTGCACCTCGCGGTCGCCGCTGGCATAGCGGCTCAGGGCGCTGCGAATGCGATCGACCCGGCGCATGCTGCGCAGGCTGGAACACAGGCCGATCCCCAGGCTGGAGAGCAGGACGGCGAACAGGCCCGCGCCGGCCACCAGCGGGATGATGCGGACGCGTTCGAGCATCGGCAGCACGTCGTAGGCGCGGAACAGCACGCCACCATCCGACAGCGGCAGCTGCATGCCGATGATCTGCATGGGATAGCCGTCGTTTCCGGCCATCACCACGGTACGCCAGCCCAGGGCGCAAGGCGGCCGGCAGGACAGCGCATCGGCCAGTTCCCTGGCGCCGAACAGCACTTCGCCCTGCGCGTTGAGCACGAGCGCCAGGCTGTCGGTGCGCTCGCGCATTTCGCCATCCGCAAGCGCATGCGCGAGCCTTTCGGCGTTCCTCAGGAGTTGCTTGTGTTCGTGGTCCTGGATGTCTTCCAGAATCATCTCGTGCACATGGTCGTGCAGCAGGCGCTCGATCTGGCTGCGGCTGAACAGCACCGAGCCGGCCACGACCAGCAGGAAGATGAAGGCGATCAGCGAGGCATACCGAAAAGTGCTCGTCTCCAGCAGACTGACCAGGCGCTCAGCCCAGCGCATAACCCACCGATCTGACGGTGCGCAGGAGCGTACGCGGGAAGTTGCGGTCGATCTTGCCTCGCAGCTTGGAAACATGGACATCAATCAGGTTGGTTTGCGGATCGAACTGGTAGCCCCAGACTTTTTCCAGCAGCATGGCGCGGGTCACCGTGCGCCCGAGGTTCTCGGCGAGCACCTGCAGCAAGGCGAATTCCTTCTCGGTCAGGTCGATGGCCTCACCGCCGCGCGTGACACGCCGCTGGCGCAGGTCGATGACCAGATCGTCGAGCACCAGCACCTTTTCGTCGTCGGGCAGCACCCCGCAGCGGCGCACCAGGCCCTCCAGCCGCAGCAGGAGCTCGGTGAAATCGAAGGGCTTGCCGAGATAGTCCTCGGCACCGGCGCGCAAACCTTCTACGCGATCACCGGATTCGTCCACGGCGGACAGGATCATCACCGGCGGATGCGACCGCCCGCGCATGGCCCGCAGCACCTCTATGCCATCCATGCCGGGCAGCATGCGGTCGAGCAGGACTGCATCGAAGGCCTCGCTCGCCATGATCTCGAGCGCCTGCTCGCCACTGTCGACCAGGCGGCAACCATGGCCGCAGCCTTGCAGCTTGCAGCCGAGCCAATAGCTCACCTGAGGATCATCTTCAACAATCAGTACCCGCATACCCACCCCCGATCCGGCGCAGCGCCAAGCCCGGCATCATCTGGATGATCAAAACCCAAATATTCTACATGAGAACAGTTCTCATAAACTAATCCTCCATGCCAATCCTTGCCGGACCCGGATGTCGCGATGTGGTGGATTGCACGGTCGTGAGAATCAACAGGCTGTCATGCATACCGGGCAGGCGGCGGACACGCTGGATCGATGGCGGCAAGCGTCTGGCCCGACAGACCTCCTCCCGCCAGCAGGCGCAGGATCAGGCTGGCCAACTCCGTACGGCTCAGGTAGCCATGGACGTCCTGCGCCTCGACGAGCTGCCCGCTGCCACTGGCCTGCCCATCCACCAGGCCACCGGGGCGGACGATGGCGAAGGCCAGACCGCTGGCGCGCAGCGCGTCTTCCGCCCGGGTCTTGGCATCGAGCACCGGACCGATGGCGGCCACCAGTTTCGGCGAGGCGTATGCACGGCTGTCGCCCGCCCCCAGTGACGAGACCAGCAGCATGCCCTGCACACCATGGGCCCGCGCGGCGGCGATCACGTTGCGGTTGCCGAAGTTGTCGACCACGGGGTCGAAGCCGCCCAGCGTGCTCACCACCCAGGCCGCAGACGGCAGGCCGGCAAAGCTCTCGGACACGGCGGCGGTGTCGAGGGCGTCGGCTTCACGCACCTGGCAGCCGGCGGCGGACAGCGCGCTGGCGTCCGCGCCCGGACGGACGACCACGGTGACGGCCCATCCGGCGGCCCGCGCCGCCTGCGCGACGGCCAGGCCGGCGCCCTTGCGCGCGCCGAAGACGATCAGCGACGGCGCGCTCATTGGACTACCCTCCTGTCGCTGCGCGACCTCCTCCCCAGGGGAGGACGAGCGCCCCCTTCGGGCGGGCGGGCGGGGGCGCTCATGCCGCCACCTCCGTGCCCAGGCGGTTCCACAGCGCGGTGAAGCGTTCCACCTGGTCGGCCAGCAATGCGCGCTTCTCGTCACGGCCGACGAAGACCTTGAACATGGCCTCGCCGTCGGCGTTGAGGAAGTTCACCGAACAACTGTCCGCCCCCATGAAGGGGCGGCGCACGAAAGCCAGCGTCTTGCAGCGCTCCAGGCGCAGATGGCCGCTCACCGGGCTGCCGCCGCCGATATTGTAGAAACCGTGGCCGAAGCGGCCCGCGGGCAGCGATGCCTTGCATTCGAGGATCACGTCGGGGGTATGCACCAGTACCGTTACCGGCCCCCAGTCGGCGATCTCCAGCAGCACCGCCTCGGCGTGCGTCCCGGCGGCCAGGGCGCGGGAGGATTCGGGCAGGCATTCGATCACGGTCTTCATGCTGACCGCGAATTCCTGGGCGAGCATTTCGAGCACGCCGGAGGCATCGGCGCTCAGGCGGGCGCGAAGCTCGTCCAGACGTGCCGCGTTGGTTTCATGCGTGGTGACTGCGTTCATGGGGATGGCCTTGTGGCTTCGAAGAGAAAGGGAGCGGGCGCGGAATGCCCGTGGGATGGCCGCCGGGATGCGCCGCTGCGGCGGGCGGCGGCCCGTCGAGGTAGGTGCCGATGAGCATGAAGAGCTGCGCGGCGATGTTGTTGTACCAGTAGCGGCCGCTGACGCTCAGGTTCAGGCTGCCCCGCTCGCGGCTGACCAGCCCCTGTGCCGCCCAATAGGAGAACAGGGGTTCCAGCGCCGCGACGAAACCGGGCGCCACCATCTGTTCAAGACGCCGCAGGTCGAGCGAGCCCTCCTCCAGGCCCTCCATCACCATGCCGCAGACGCGGTGGTGCGGCGTGGGCGCCAGCATGCCGCCAAGCGGCTTCTCGCCTGCGGCGACGCGTGCCTGGTAGGCTTCGGTGTCGCTTTCCAGCAGGAAGCGGTAGCCCGCAAGGATGCCGCCCGCGCCGGCCCCGAAGGCGAGGCAGTCGGCCCCCGTCTTGGTGGCGTTGTTGTAGCGGTTGCCCTCGCGCGCCGAGCGGCGCCAGTGCGCCTGGCTGATACGGGTCCAGCCGGCCGCTTCGAGGATTTCCCCGCCTTCGCGGTAGCGGCGCTGCGCAAGCTCGTGATCGCCAGCCTGGGGCAAGGCCCCCTTGTCGATGGACAGGGCCAGCGGACTGCCCGCGTGCAGGGTCAGGCAGTACAGGTCGACGCCATCCAGGCCGATCTCTTCGCACAACGCCACGTCGCGCCGCCAGATCTCGTCGGTCTGCGCGGGCAGGCCGTAGATCAGGTCGCACACGATCACGGCGCGCTGCCGCGCGACCAGCCTGGAGAGAAAATCCACGGCCTCTTCCTGCGAGGCCTTGCGGCCCATGCGGCGGCGCAGCGCCGTGTCGAAGGTTTGGATGCCGATCGAGAAGCGGTTGGCCCCGCCTTCGATGCAGGCATCGATCCTTTCGTCATCGAACCCGGCCACGCGCCCTTCGATGGTGATCTCGCAGTCCGGCGTCAGGGGAAGATGCTCGCGCAGCGCCCTGAGGATGCGGTTCAGATCCTGCGCGGACAGCGCGCTCGGCGTGCCGCCGCCGAAGAACACGGCTTCCACCGGCGCGCCCTGCATGCCGGCCCGGGCGCCATCCTGGACGATCTCGTCGATCAGGCGATCGGTGTAGTCCGTCATCGCCTCTTCGTTGGACTTGTTGCGGTAGAAACCGCAGAACAGGCAGTGATTGGCGCAGAAAGGCACGTGCAGATAGGCCAGGCGCGGCGCCGTGGTGTGCAGCAGGGCAGGATAGACCTGCCCCGGATCTGAAATCGGCCGCACGTTGCGGTTCATCCAGGGGTGCAGGATACGGCGCTCGAAAGGCGCCATCAGTTCGGCAAGGGGCAGTGGGTAAGCCATGGTCCAGAGCAGTCATATATTTTTGTTGAGAATAATTCCCACCCATGGCTCAACTCAACGCCGGGAGGGTTAAGTTTCCTTAACCCCTGATGCAGCTTGAAATATCTGGATTCAATGGAGGCATGCGGTAGCCCGATTGCATGGACGTGGGTCGGCCCCGATTGCCGAATTCACCCCATTGGACCGGTTTGCCGTCTGGACAAACAGTCAGGGCAGAAAAAGAAAAGGCCGGATGCCCTATGGGCATCCGGCCTTTCCAGTACAGCTCAGGCGCGAGGACTCAGAAATCGCCGCCGAACCCGCCCGGTCCGCCCGGCGGCAGCGCCGGGGCCGGCTTGTCGTCGGCCTGCTCGGCCACCAGCGCATCGGTGGTGAGGATCAGCGCGGACACCGAGGCAGCGTTCTGCAGCGCGGAGCGGGTAACCTTGGCGGGGTCGAGCACGCCCTGCTCCACCAGGTCGCCGTACTCGCCGGTGGCGGCGTTGTAGCCGTAGTTGCCCTGGCCTTCCAGCACCTTGGCGACCACCACGGAAGCCTCGTCGCCGGCGTTGGCGACGATCTGGCGCAGCGGCTCTTCCACGGCGCGCAGCACGATCTTGATGCCGGCATCCTGGTCGGCGTTGTCGCCCTTCAGTTCGGCGATGGCCGCGCGGGCGCGCAGCAGCGCGACGCCGCCGCCGGGCACCACGCCCTCTTCCACGGCCGCGCGGGTGGCGTGCAGGGCATCCTCCACACGCGCCTTCTTCTCCTTCAGCTCGACCTCGGTGGCCGCGCCGACCTTGATCACCGCCACGCCGCCGGCCAGTTTGGCCTTGCGCTCCTGCAGCTTCTCGCGGTCGTAGTCGGAGGTGGCGGCGGCGATCTGCGAATCGATCGCGGCCACGCGCGCCTTGATGGCGTCCACGCTGCCGGCGCCGTCGATCACCGTGGTGTTCTCCTTGCCCACCTCGATGCGCTTGGCCTGGCCCAGATCGTCCAGCGTGGCCTTCTCCAGGGTGAGGCCGACTTCCTCGGCGATCACCTGGCCGCCGGTGAGGATGGCGATGTCTTCCAGGATGGCCTTGCGGCGGTCGCCGAAGCCCGGCGCCTTGACCGCGACCACCTTGAGGATGCCGCGGATGGTGTTGACCACCAGGGTGGCGAGCGCCTCGCCTTCCACATCCTCGGCGATGATCAGCAGCGGACGGCCGGCCTTGGCCACCTGCTCCAGCACCGGCAGCAGGTCGCGGATGTTGGAGATCTTCTTGTCGAACAGCAGGATGTACGGATCGTCGAGTTCCGCGACCTGCTTGTCCGGGTTGTTGATGAAGTACGGGCTGAGATAGCCGCGGTCGAACTGCAGGCCTTCCACCACGTCCAGCTCGTTGGCCAGGCTCTTGCCGTCTTCCACGGTGATCACGCCTTCCTTGCCCACCTTGTCGATGGCGTCGGCGATGATCTGGCCGATGTCGGCGTCGGAGTTGGCAGAGATGGCGCCGACCTGGGCCACTTCGCGGCTGGTGGTCACCGGGCGCGAGATGCTGGCGATCTCTTCGACCACGCGGGCCACGGCCTTGTCGATGCCGCGCTTGAGGTCGGCCGGATTGAAGCCGGCGGCGACGAACTTGAAGCCCTCGCGCACGATGGCCTGGGCCAGCACGGTGGCGGTGGTGGTGCCGTCGCCGGCGTTGTCGGAGGTGCGCGAGGCGACTTCCTTCACCAGTTGCGCGCCGATGTTCTCGAACTTGTCCTTCAGCTCGATTTCCTTGGCCACGGACACGCCGTCCTTGGTCACCGTGGGGGTGCCGAAGGAACGCTCCAGCACCACGTTGCGGCCCTTCGGGCCCAGCGTCACCTTGACCGCGTTGGCGAGGATGTTGACGCCCTGGACGACGCGCGCGCGGGCGTCGTCACCGAACAATACTTGCTTGGCTGCCATGTAATGGCTCCCTGTTTTTCTCAGTTCTCGATCACCGCGAAGATGTCCTCTTCGCGCACCACCAGCAGTTCTTCACCGTCCACCTTGACGGACTGCCCCGCGTACTTGCCGAACAGTACCTTGTCGCCCTTCTTCAGCGCGGGCGGACGCACTTGGCCGTTGTCGAGGATCTTGCCGTTGCCGACCGCCAGGATTTCGCCCTGATCGGGCTTCTCTCCGGCCGAATCGGGAATGACGATGCCGGACGCAGTGGTCCGTTCGGCTTCCAGCCGTTTAACAATGACACGGTCGTGCAGGGGACGCAGGGCCATGTGCTGAACCTCCAGTCTGTTGGGTTACGCCATGCAGGCGCGGGAGTCTGATGCCAGGCGCGGGCGGCCTGTCCGCCCCGCTTGTTAGCACTCTCATGCGTAGAGTGCTAAGGCCCACGCAGTCTGGCGCACAACGACCGCGAACTGAATCGATAATTTCCGCATTGGTTTTCAGCTGGGCTGCTATGCCCGAGGCGCCAACGGGAAAAAACTCGTGTCGGCATCGTTGCTGCGGCTTGTGTCAGCCGGCGTCATTCATCGCTGAAGCGAAAGCCTACCCCGTATATCGACCGGATCCATTCCCCGGCCTGCACCTTGGCCAACTTGCGGCGCAGATTCTTGATGTGGCTGTCCACCGTGCGGTCAGTGACGACGCGTCTGTCGGCGTAGGCATGGTCCATCAATTGATCGCGCGAGAACACCCGGCCTGGTGCGGCGGCCAGCGCCCGCAGCAGACGAAACTCCACCTGGGTCAGCTCCAGTACGCAACCGTCCACGCTGGCACGCCAGGCTTCGGAGTCGATGACCAGCCGTGGCTGTCGAGAATCGACGCTGGCTGCGCTTTCCGGAGCATGACGGTAGCGGCGCAACACCGCATGCACCCGTGCCACGACCTCCCGGGGGCTGAAGGGCTTGCAGATATAGTCGTCAGCGCCGATCTCCAGGCCGAGCAGGCGGTCGATTTCTTCCACGCGCGCGGTCACCATGATGACGGGTACCGCGCTGAAGCGACGCAACTCGCGACAGATGTCCACACCATCGCGGCCGGGCAGCATCAGGTCCAGCAGCACCAGATCGGGCTTCCAGTCGCGGATGGTGTCGATCGCGGCGGCGCCATCGTGCAACGGCCGGCTGTCGTAGCCGGCCGCCTGCAGATACTTCACTTGCACTGCGGCCAGGCGCGGCTCGTCCTCGATGACCAGCACCCGTCCGCTCTGTTGCGGCGGGAGGGCCGGATGCGGCGAAGCAACGGAACCGTTCGTCATGCCGCCTCCGGTAGTTCGATGCTGATGCGCAGGCCCCCCAGCGGCGATTGACCGGCGACGATGCGCCCGCCATGCGCTTCGACGATGTTGCGGCAGATCGCCAGGCCCAGGCCACTGCCGCCGCTGCTGCGGTTGCGCGAGGCATCGGCACGATAGAAACGCTCGAACAAGCGCGGCAGCTTGTCGTCGGACACGCCCGGCGCGCTGTCTTCGATCGACAGGCGCAGCCATCCGCCGTTGCTGCGGTCGCAGGCCAGACGCACTTGTCCCCCTGCATCGGTGTAGCGCAACGCATTGTTCAGCAGATTGGTCAGTAATTGCAGCAAGCGGCGCTCGTCGCCCATGAGCCGCAGCGCCTCGTCAGGAATCGCGGCACGCAGACGCAGCCCCGCCGCCTCGAAACGCGCCGCCATGCTGGCGACGCTCGCATGCAGAACGGTCGCCAGGTCGATGGGTTCGTAGCGGTAGGCCAGTGTGCCGGCCTCGGTGAGGGACAGTTCGTGCAGATCCTCGACCAGGTTGCCAAGCTGGCCGACCTGCCGATGCAGTGCGGCGAGCGATTCGGTATCGACCGGGCTGATGCCATCCTGCATCGCTTCCAGATCGGCACGCATCACCGCCAGCGGCGTACGCAATTCGTGCGAGATGTCCGCCATGAGGGTACGGCGCGCACTTTCGTTGCGCTCCAGCCCCTGGGCCAGCAGGTTGAAGTTCTGCGCCAGCGTGCCCAGTTCGTCGCGTGCAATCACGGGCACGCGTGTGCTGAAGTCGCCCTCGGCCAGGCGCTGGGTGGCGTCGGTCACGCCGCGCAGGCGCCGCAGCAGGGCGCGTGCCAGCAACCAGGCCAGCAGCGCCGCCAGCAATACCGAACTGGTGCCGATGATCCACCAGGCGCGCAACTGCGCGTCGTAGAAGCGTACGTCGCCAGCGGCCAGCACTTGCTGGAAGGGCACCATGGCCAGCCAGCCGACGGTGGCGCCATCGACGTCCACGGGCACCAGAATGGAGTCGCGTCCTGCCTCGGGATTGCCGGTGACCATGCTGTAGTCCGGGTGCAGCAACGCCAGGCGGAAGATGGCGCCGGTCTGGTCCGACAGCGGCGGCGCCTGTGGGCGGCCGGTTTCCTGCGGCACTGCGGGCCGCATCAGCACGCCCAGCGCGGGCAGGTTGTCCTGCAGGCGTTGCCAGCCGCCTTGCTCGCGGTATTCCTGCTGCAGGCGGGGCAGCAGTTCGTGCATGCGCGTCACGCCTTGCTCGTTGAGATAGTCCATGAACCCGCGCTGGAAACTGATGCGCCCGGCGAGGCTATTGATGAGCAGCACCAGCGCGCAGGTAATCAGCATGGTCAGGAACAGCTTGGCGGTGATATTCAGCCTCATAAGGCGCAGGCCCCTGGGGAAACGGACTATCGGATTACTTTAGCCCCGACACTGCTCCAGGTGGGCCTGGTTCGGTGGCAGTGATCAAAATTCCTAATTTCCTGCGATTTTCGTCATTAGCCTTGGGACTGCGTCGTGGGCTGCTGCCCCGATCCATTCCGTCGGAACATTTTTCTTCGAGGTTTTTCCATGAGCTTGCGCATCCCTGGCGGCGGCATGCAGCGTCTTTGGGGTCCTGCCAATGTGCTGCCGGCCATGGCGCTGTTGCTGTCCCTGGCGCTGGGCGCTTGTTCACAGGAGCCGGTTGGACTGCCGCCCCCTCAGGCGACCCGGGTCGACGTATGGCCGGTGCAGACACAGCCACTCCAGATGGAGCAGACGCTGGTCGGGCGTACGGTGGCCTACATGGTGTCGGAAGTGCGCCCGCAGGTCGGCGGCATCATTCAAAAGCGCCTGTTCACCGAGGGGCAGCAGGTCAAGGCCGGCGAAGTGCTCTACCAGATCGATCCGTCCAGCTACCAGGCCGCTTATGACAGCGCCCGTGCTGCGCTGGCGCAGGGAGAGGCCGCCGTGTTGTCGGCGCGCCCCAAGGCCGAGCGCTATGAGCGGCTGGTCAAGCTGGATGCCGTCAGCCAGCAGGATCTGGACGAGGCGCATGCCACGCTGCGCCAGAATCAGGCTGCGGTGCAGGCCGCACAGGCCGAGGTACGGACCGCGCGCATCAACCTCGACTACACGCGTATCAAGGCCCCGATCGACGGGCGCATCGGCACTTCGACGGTCACCCCCGGGGCGCTGGTGACGGCCAGCCAGGAATCGGCGCTGGCCACGATCCGCCAGATCGACCCGCTGTACGTGGATGTCGCGCAGTCGAGCGCGCAGCTGCTGGCCCTGCAGCGTCAATTGGCCAGCGGTGCACTGCGGGCCGTCGATGGCAAGGTGCAGGTGCGCCTGCTGCTGGAGGACGGCAGTACCCATGCCCACACCGGCACGCTGGAGGTGGTGGGCGATGCCGTCGATACCGGCACCGGCAACTTGACGTTGCGCGCCGTAGTGCCGAATCCGGACCGTACCCTGCTGCCGGGCATGTATGTGCGCGCGCAACTTCCGATGGCCGTCAACCAGCAGGCGATCCTCGTGCCGCAGACGGCGGTGACGCGCAACACCCGGGGCGAGGCCACGGTGTTGCTGGTGGGCGCCGGCGGCAAGGTCGAACAGCGCGTGATCGACGTCGGTGAGGCGCGTCATGACCAGTGGGTGGTCAACAGCGGGTTGCAGGCGGGTGAGCAGTTGATCGTGGCCGGCGGCAACGCGGTCAAGGCGGGCGACACCATACAGGTGCATGTGGTGGCGCAAGCGCCCAGTGCTGCTGAACGCGCTGCGCCGGACGCCGCGGCCGACGCCCCGCAACAGCAGGCCGCTCAGAGCGCTGCTCGATAACACCACCAGATCGCACGGAGCGCAGCGCCCCATGTCACGCTTTTTCATCGACCGCCCGATCTTTGCCTGGGTGATCGCCATCGTCATCACGCTGGCGGGCATCCTGTCCATCACCACCCTGCCGCTGGAGCAGTACCCCGACATCGCGCCGCCATCGGTGTCGATCAGCGCCAGCTACACCGGCGCCTCGGCCGAGACGGTGGAGAACTCGGTCACCCAGGTCATCGAGCAGCAGATGACCGGGCTGGACAACCTGATGTACATGTCGTCGACCAGTTCGTCCTCGGGCAGCGCGCGGGTGACGCTGACCTTCGAATCCGGCACCGACCCGGACACCGCCCAGGTGCAGGTGCAGAACAAGCTGCAGCAGGCCGAATCCATGTTGCCCGATGCGGTGCAGAACACCGGAGTCACGGTGAGCAAGTCCTCGGGCAACATCTTCATGGTGCTGGCCTTCTTCTCCGAGGACGGCAGCATGGACCGCACCGACATCGCCGACTACATGAGTTCCACACTGCAGGACCCGATCAGCCGGGTCTCGGGCGTGGGCAACGTGCGGGTGATGGGCTCCAAGTACGCGATGCGCATCTGGCTGGACCCCGAGAGGCTGCGTACCTACGACTTGATGCCCAGCGACGTGTCCAGCGCGATCCAGGTGCAGAACAGCGATGTGTCCTCGGGCGCGCTGGGCGCGTTGCCGCAGGTGCAGGGCCAGCGCCTGAACGCCACCATTTCGGCGCGCAGCCGCCTGCAGACCGCCGAGCAGTTCCGCCAGATCGTGCTCAAGGCCGACAGCGGCGGTGCCCTGGTGCGCCTGGGCGACGTGGCGACGGTGGAACTGGGCAGCGAGGACTATGAGCAGGTCGGCGCCTTCAATGGCAAGCCTGCCGCAGGCATCGGCATCGAGCTGGCCAGCGGTGCCAATGCACTGAGCGTCTCCAGGGCCGTCGATGCGCGACTCAAGGAGTTGTCGGTGTTCTTCCCCGCCGGCCTGAGCTACGCGATCGCCTACGACACCACGCCCTTCGTGGAGATTTCCATCCAGGAAGTGGCCAAGACCCTGCTGGAAGCCATCGCGCTGGTGGTGCTCATCATGTACCTGTTCCTGCAGAACTGGCGCGCCACGCTGATCCCCGCCATCGCGGTGCCGGTGGTGCTGATGGGCACCTTCGGCGTACTGGCCGCGCTGGGCTACTCGATCAACACGCTGAGCATGTTCGGCATGGTGCTGGCCATCGGCCTGCTGGTCGATGACGCCATCGTCGTGGTCGAGAACGTCGAGCGCGTGATGCGCGAGGAAGGCCTGTCGCCGCGCGAGGCCACGCGCAAGTCGATGGGCCAGATCACCGGCGCACTGATCGGCATCGCGCTGGTGCTGACCGCGGTGTTCGTGCCGATGGCCTTCTTCGGCGGCTCCACCGGCATGATCTACCGCCAGTTCTCGGTAACAATCGCCGCGGCCATGCTGTTGTCGCTGCTGGTGGCCATCATGCTCACGCCCGCCCTGTGCGCCAGCCTGCTCAAGCATGTGCCCCAGGGCGGCGAGGTCTCGCCGCGCGGGCCGCTGGGGCGCTTCTTTGCCGCCTTCAACCGCTGGTTCGACCGCGCCAACGGCCGCTACCATGATGGCGTGCACAGCCTGCTCGGTCGGCGCGGCCTGGGACTGCTGGGCTATGCGCTGCTGGTCGGTGCACTGGCGGTGCTGTTCTGGCGCCTGCCCACCGCCTTCCTGCCGGAAGAAGACCAGGGCATGCTGATGGTGCAGGTCAAGCTGCCGCCCGGCGCCACGCAGGAGCTGACCCTGGCCACCATGGAGCAGCTTTCCGGCTACGTGCTCGAACAGCCCGAAGTCGAATCCATCATGGCGGTGGCCGGTTTCAGCTTCGGCGGCAGCGGGCAGAACGCCGGCATGGGTTTCGTCAAGCTCAAGGACTGGTCGCTGCGCGAGGCCAACGCACAGGAGATCGGCATGCGCATCAGCATGGCCATGTCCAGCGTCAAGGACGCCGAGATCTTCGCCATGGCGCCCTCCGGCATTCCCGGCATGGGCCAGAGTTCGGGCTTCACCCTGCAACTGCAGGACCTGGGCGGCGCCGGCCACGACGCCCTGGTGGCGGCCCGCCAACAACTGCTGGCCTGGGCCGCCGGGAATCCCTCGGTCAGCAACGTGCGCTACGGCAGCGCCGAGGATGCGCCGACCTTCGACATCCGCATCGATGACGCCAAGGCCGCCGCGCAGAACCTGAGCATCGGCGACATCAACGATACCCTGTCGATCGCCATGGGCGGCTCGTACGTGAACGACTTCATCGACCGCGGCCGCATCAAGCGCGTGTACGTGCAGGGCCAGGCCGACACGCGCATGCTGCCGCAGGACATCCAGCGCTGGTCGGTGCGCAACAGCCAGGGCCAGATGGTGCCGTTCGACGCCTTCGCCACCAGCGGGTGGCGCCATGCGCCGGCGTCGCTGGCGCGCTTCAACGGCTCGGCCTCAATGGAGATCACCGGCGAAGCCGCCAGCGGCGTCAGCTCCGGCACGGCCATGAGCGAAATGGCGCGACTGGTGGGGCAACTGCCTGCGGGCATGGGCTATGCATGGTCGGGCCTGTCTTACCAGGAGCAGCTCTCCGGCGCACAGGCACCGCTGCTGTACGCTGTGTCGCTGTTGTTCGTGTTCCTGTGCCTGGCGGCACTGTACGAGAGCTGGTCGGTGCCCTTCTCGGTGATGCTGGCCGTCCCCATCGGCATCGTCGGCGCGGTGCTGCTGACCTCGCTGCGCGGCCTCTCCAACGATGTGTACTTCCAGGTCGGCCTGCTGGCCACCGTGGGCCTGGCGGCCAAGAACGGCATCCTGATCGTGGAGTTCGCCAAGGAGCTGGAGGAAAAGGGTCTGTCGCTGATCGAGGCGACGCTGCAGGCGGCGCGCATGCGCTTGCGGCCGATCCTGATGACTTCCCTGGCCTTTCTGCTCGGCGTGCTGCCGCTGGTGGTCAGCAGCGGCGCCGGTGCCGGCGGGCGGCACTCGCTGGGCACTGGCGTGTTCGGCGGCACGCTGGCCTCGACCTTCCTGGGCGTGTTCTTCGTGCCCCTGTTCTATGTGATCGTGCGCAGTCTGTTTCCCGGAAAACCCCGCCAGCACGGCGACAGGGCGCATGAGGAGGTGAGCCAATGATGATGCCTGTCGCGCCCGCTTCGCGCGTCGCCGCGCTGTACTGCGCCCTGGCGCTGGCCGGCTGCGCCAGCCTGGCGCCCGAGTACCAGCGCCCCGAAGCGCCGGTGCCCGGGCACTTTTCCACGCCATCGCAAGCCGATGCCACCGGCAGTGCCGGCCTGGACCGTGCCGATGCCGGGTTGAGGCCATGGCGCGAGGTTTTCATCGACCCGCGCCTGCAGCAGGTTGTGGATCTGGCGCTGGCCAACAACCGCGACCTGCGCGTAGCCGTGCTCAATATCGAGAAGTCGCGCGCGCAGTACCGCATCCAGGGCGCCGAGCAGTGGCCCTCCATCCAGGCCGCCGGTGGCCAGAGCGCAGCACGTACCACAAGCGGCGGCACCACGCGCAGCTACTCGGCCGAAGTCGGCCTCAGCAACTGGGAGCTGGACTTGTTCGGCCGCGTGCAAAGCCTGCGTGACGAAGCGCTGGAGACGTTCCTGGCCACCGCAGAGACCCAGCGCAGCACACGCCTGAGCCTGTTGGCCGAAGTGGCCGGGCAATGGCTGTCGATGGCGGCCTACCAGCAGCAATCGGCATTGGCGCAGCAAACGCTGCAGAGCCAGCAGCGCTCGCTGGCGCTGACCCGCTTCCGCCATCAGGAAGGCATGGTCTCGGGCGTGGATCTGGCCTCGGTACAGGCCAGTGTGGAGAGCGCCCGCGCGGACGTCGCCAGCTACGATACCAGCCTGGCCCAGGCCCGCAATGCATTGAGCCTGCTGGTCGGCGCGCCGGTGCCGGACGCCTTGCTGCCGGTGCCGCAAGACGCCTTCGACATCCTGGTCGCGCTGGCGCCCATCCCTGCGCACCTGTCTTCCAGCGTCCTCCTGCAGCGCCCGGACGTGCTGGCGGCCGAGCACAACCTGAAAGCGGCCAATGCCAATATCGGCGCCGCGCGCGCAGCTTTCTTTCCCAGCGTATCCCTGACTGCCTCGACTGGCGTGGGCAGCAGTTCGCTGTCGGCGTTGTTCAACGGGGCGCAGCGCATCTGGTCCTTCGTGCCCAGCATCACCGTACCGATCTTCAACGCAGGCGCCCTGCGCGCGGAACTGGACGTGGCCACGATCTCGCGCGATATCTCGGTGGCCGAGTATGAACTTGCCATCCAGACGGCTTTCCGCGAGGTAGCCGATGCGCTCGACGAACGCGCCCGTATCGACGAGCGCCTGGCGGCGCAGCGCGCGTTGGTCGAGGCAACCCAGCGCAGCCACACACTGGCCGATGCGCGCTGGCGCGAAGGCGTTGACAGCTCACTCGAAGCGCTGAGCGCGCAGCGTACCCTCTACTCCGCCCAGCAGACACTGATCACGCTGATGCTGAACGAAGCCACCAATCGCGTCACGCTCTACAAGGTGTTGGGGGACGGAACCGACTGAAACTGAGTGAACAGTCCTGCCCGCAGGTACAAAGCAAAACGTGGCGCAGTTGAGTTGCCGGCGTCACCAAAACCATGCCTTTTGGTGACAAACAGATCCTCGAGATCCACCGCGGTGTCACCAAAAAAGCAAAACGCCCCATCGCTGGGGCGTTCGTTTTTGGTGACAGGTTTGTCCTCGGCCGGGCCGGCGCCGGCCTGGGCGTGTCACCAATTATCCGATCAGTTTGACCAGTGCGGTCACCAGTCCAGCCTGGGCGAGCAACAGCCCGGCCATCCACTTGATGATGTCGGCCTTGGCGTCGGAGATTTTGGTTTCGATCTCGGCTCTAAGCACGTTGACGTCTTCTTTGGTGGCGAGGCTTCGCATCTCGACCAGATCACCGAGCGCATCGCGCAGGGCTTCGGCCTCGGCCTTGGCGTGCTGCTCGGGCAGGCCGGCGGCCTTGAGGCGCTCAACGTATTTCAGCGTGTCGAAAGTGATGGCGGCCATTGTGTGCTCCTAGAATGGTGACAAACGCAGTTGCTCGATGAATCTGTCTGTCACCAAGGCGGACTCTACCGTTTTGGTGACAGGACCGCCACCTGGCAGGTCCTCCGTGTCACCAAAAGGTCCTGCCCGCCGGTACAAAGCAAAACGCCCCAGGGCGCCTCACGGCTTTGCGGTCGCGGTCGACCGTGTCTGCCCCGCCGGATTCGCCAGCGGGCGGACCTATCTGTGACAAGTTTTATTTCGGATAACCACCATTTTCATTCTCGAATGGAATTCCGAAGCCACTTCCCCACGCGTCCACCCCCGGCGCAAGTGATAACGAACGCAGTTTTCCTCAGTTCCGCCGGTGCTCCGCACCCTCCTACACTCGGCGCCGTTCATCCATTCAAACGGAGCCGTCCGCACCATGAAACTCACCCGTCGCGAACTTCTGCTGTCCTCCGGCGCGCTGGCCGCCTCGGCGTTCTTTCCGCCCTTCGCCCATGCGCGCGCCGAAGCCGGCGCGCCGCGCAAGGGGGGCGTGCTGAACGTCCACCTGGCTTCGGAACAACGCATCCTGAACCCCTCGCTGCGCGCTTCCACCGGCGTGTACATCGTCACCAGCAAGATCATCGAATCGCTGGTCGACCTGGATGCCGACGGCAAGATCGTTGCGCAGCTGGCCACCGCGTGGGAGTCCTCCAAGGACGGCAAGACGATCACCTTCAAGCTGCGCGAGGGCGTGAAGTGGCACGACGGCAAGCCGTTCACCGCCGCCGACGTGCAGTACAACGCGCTGGAGCTGTGGAAGAAGCACCTGAACTTCTCCACCGGCCTGCAGCAGAACCTGGAAGCCGTGGATACGCCCGACGCGCACACCGCGGTGTTCCGCTATTCCCGCCCGATTCCGCTGGACCTGCTGCTGCGCGCGCTGGCCGACCTGGGCTACGTGGTGCCGCGCCATGTGTTCGAGGGCACCAACGTGCTGGAGAACCCCGCCAACACCGCGCCCATCGGCACCGGCCCGTACCGCTTCGTGCAGTACGAGCGCGGCCAGTACATCATCGCCGAGCGCAACCCGGACTACTGGCGCAAGGACCAGCCCTATCTGGACCGCATCGTGTGGCGCATCATCACCGACCGCAGCGCCGCCACCGCCGCGCTGGAAACCGGCCAGGTGCAGCTGAGCGCCTATTCGCAGCTGGCGCTGGCCGATCTCGACCGCCTCTCCAAGAACCCGGACTTCGAGGTCACCGCCAAGGGCCTGGAAGCCAACCAGTTCAACAACACGCTGGAATTCAACTTCCGCCGCAAGGAAATCGCCGACATCCGCGTGCGCCGCGCCATCGCCCACGCCATCAACATCCCCTTCTTCATCGAGAACTTCCTGTACGGCCAGGGCCGGCCGGGCACCGGGCCGATTCCGTCCACCTCCACCGCCTTCTATCCGAAGGACGCCAAGGTGGCCTACCCCTTCGACAAGGCGCGCGCCGAGGCCCTGCTGGACGAGGCCGGCTACCGGCGCGGCGCGGGCGGCGTGCGCTTCACGCTGAAGCTGGTGCCGATCCAGAACGGCGAGGACGTGCCGCTGTTCGCCACCTTCATCCAGCAGTCGCTGGCCGCCGTGGGCATCCGCGTGGAAATCACCAACTTCGACTACGCCGCCTCGCTGGCCGCGGTGTACAAGGAACACAACTTCGACATCGCCACCGGCTGGCACCAGTACCGCGGCGACCCGGCGGTATCCACCACGGTGTGGCTGCACTCCGGCAGCCCGGCCGGTTCGCCGTGGACCAACCAGTACGGCTGGAAGTCCGAGAAGGTGGACACGCTGATCGAGGACGCCGCCTCCGAGATCGATCCGGCCAAGCGCCGCGAACTGTACGCCGAGGTGGTGCGCGAGATCGACGAGCAGTTCCCGATCTGGTTCGCCATCGAGCGCGACTTCTATTCCGTGGTCAGCAAGAAGGTGCACAACGGCCACAACACCGCGCGCTGGCCGTCGAGCAGCTGGCACGACACCTGGCTCACCGCCTGAGGCACGGAATCGATGCGTCTGCTCACCCTGGCAGGGCGGCGTCTGCTCGCCGCCCTGCCCGCCCTGCTGATCATCCTGGCCGGGCTGTTCCTGCTGCTGCAGCTGGCCCCGGGCGACACCGTGGATGCGCTGGTCGCCCAGGTCGGCGGCGGCGACCCGACGATGATCGAGGAACTGCGCCGCCACTACGCGCTGGACCAATCCACCAGCGCGCGGCTGGCCGACTACCTGTGGCGCCTGGTGCATCTGGACCTGGGCCATTCGGCGATCTACGGCAAGCCGGTGATCGACGTGATCGTCGAGCGCCTGCCGGCCACCCTGCTGCTGATGGGCTCCGCGCTGTCCTTCGCGTTCGCCGCCGGCATGGTGCTGGGCATCCTTGCCGCGCGCCGCGTCAACCGCTGGCCGGACACGCTGATCTCCACGCTGGGCCTGGTGTTCTACGCCACCCCGTCGTTCTGGTTCGGGCTGATGGGCATGTTCTTCTTCGCCGTGTACCTGGGCTGGCTGCCGGCCGGCGGCTTCGGCACCATCGGCGGCGGGCTGCAGGGCTGGGCGCTGTTCGTCGATACGCTGCGCCATCTGGTGCTGCCCACGCTCACCCTGGCGCTGATCTTCCTGGCCATCTACCTGCGCATCATGCGCGCCTCGATGCTGGAGGTGTCCACGCTGGACTTCGTGCGCACCGCGCGCGCCAAGGGCCTCGCCGAGGGCGCCGTGGTGGTACGCCACGTGCTGCGCAACGCCCTGCTGCCCATGGTCACCCTGATCGGCCTGCAGGCCGGCACCATGCTGGGCGGCTCGGTGGTGGTGGAAAGCGTCTTCGCCCTGCCCGGCCTGGGCCGGCTGGCCTATGAATCGGTGATGCAGCGCGACCTCAACACCCTGCTCGGCGTGGTGTTCGTCTCCGCGCTGCTGGTGATCTTCATCAACTTCGTGGTCGATCTGCTGTACGCCAAGCTCGATCCGCGCATCAGCGGGGAGCACTGAAGATGAAACGACCCCCACGCTCACTGCGTTCGCTGCCCCCCAAGGGGGAGCCAGTACGCTTGAGGCGGCTCAGCGCGTACTGACATGCAGTTCATCCGCGACTACCTGCGCAACCCGGCGGCGGCCATCGGCCTGCTGCTGCTCGCCGCCGTGCTGGCGCTGGCGGCCACCGCCGGCCTGCTGTTCCCCGACGATCCGCTCGGGCTGGCCGGACGGCCGCTGCAATGGCCGTTCGCCAACGCCGCCTTCTGGCTGGGCACCGATCACAGCGGGCGCGACATTGCCGCGCAGATCTTCCACGGCGCGCGCGTGTCGCTGGTGATCGGCTTCGTCGCCACGCTGATCGCCATCCTCATCGGCATCGTCGTGGGCGCGCTGTCGGGCTATTACGGCGGGGTGGTCGACGACGTGCTGATGCGCATCACCGAAGCCTTCCAGATCCTGCCCAACTTCCTGTTGCTGCTGGTGCTGGTGGCGGTGTTCGGCTCCGAGCTGAACACCATCATCGTGGCCATCGGCGTGGTCTCCTGGCCGCCCGCCGCGCGCCTGACCCGCGCGGAATTCCTCAGCCTGCGCAACCGCGAGTTCGTGCAGGCCGGGCGCACCCTGGGGCTGGGCGACCTGCGCCTGATCTTCGGCGAGATCCTGCCCAACGCGCTGCCGCCGGTGGTGGTGTACGCCAGCGTGATCATGGCGGTGGCCATCCTGCTGGAAAGCGCGCTGGCCTTCCTCAACCTGTCCGACCCCAACGTGCCCTCGTGGGGCAACCTGATCGGCGGCGGACGCAGCGTGCTGCGCGACCAGTGGTACGTGTCGGCGATTCCCGGCGTGGCCATCCTGCTCACCGTGCTGGCGGTCTCGCTGGTCGGCCAGGGCCTCAACGACGCGCTCAACCCCCGACTGAGAAACCGATAGGCACCGCGATGAGCACCGTCCTTTCCATCCAGGACCTCAGCGTCGCCCTGCCCCCGGGCGCGGACCGCAGCCACGCGCTGAGGCACCTGAACCTCGACCTGCGCGCCAACGAAATCCTCTGCGTGGTGGGCGAAAGCGGCTCCGGCAAGTCGATGAGCGCCGGCGCCATCCTCGGCCTGCTGCCCGAGCGCGTGCGCGCGGAAAGCGGGCGCATCGAATTCGACGGGCGCAACCTGCTCGAACTGGCGCCGGCCGAGCTGCGCGCCATTCGCGGCGCGCGCATCGGCATGATCTTCCAGGAGCCGATGACCGCGCTGAACCCGCTGCGCACCATCGGCGACCAGATCGGCGAGATGTTCCGCGCGCATACCCGCCTGAGCAGGCGCGAGATCGAACAGCGCGTGCTGGCCCTGCTCGCCGACGTGCACATCCCCGACCCGCCGGCCGCCGCGCGTGCCTACCCGCACCAGCTTTCCGGCGGGCAGCGCCAGCGCGCGATGATCGCCATGGCGCTGGCGCTCGAACCCGGCGTGCTGATCGCCGACGAACCGACCACCGCGCTGGACGTCACCACCCAGGCGCAGATCCTCAAGCTGATCCGCGAACTGCAGGAACGGCGCGGCACCGCGGTGCTGTTCATCACCCACGACTTCGGCGTGGTCGCCGAGATCGCCGACCGCGTGGCGGTCATGCAGCACGGCGTGCTGGTCGAACACGGCGCGGCCGCGCAAATCCTGCACGCCCCGCGCCATCCCTACACCCGCGCGCTGATCGCCGCCGTGCCGCCGCTCACCCCGCCGCCCGAACGCGCGGTCAGCGCCGCGGCGGCGCTGCGCGTCGAAGGCGTCTCCAAGACCTACCGCAGCGGCGGCCTGTTCACCGGCCGGCGCGTGGTGCACGCGGTGCGCGAGACCACGCTGGAACTGCCCCAGGGCGGCACGCTGGGCATCGTCGGCGAAAGCGGCTCGGGCAAATCCACCCTGGCGCGCTGCATCGTCCGCCTGCTGGAACCGGACGGCGGCGCCATCCGGCTGGGCGACATCGACCTCGCCGGCCTGCGCGGGCGGGCGCTGCGCGAACACTCGCGCCACATCCAGATGGTGTTCCAGGACCCCTATGGCTCGCTCAACCCGCGCAAGCGCGTCGGCGACCTGGTCGCCCAGGGCCCCATCGTGCACGGCGTGCCGCGCCGCGAGGCCCTGCGCCGCGCGCGCGAACTGTTCGAACTGGTCGGCCTGGACCCGGAAGCCACCGGGCGCTTCCCGCACGAATTCTCCGGCGGCCAGCGCCAGCGCATCGGCCTGGCCCGCGCGCTGGCTCTGCAGCCGCGCGTGCTGGTCGCCGACGAGCCGGTCTCCGCGCTCGACGTCTCGGTGCAGGCCCAGGTGCTGGCCCTGCTCGCCGACCTGCGCACCCGCCTCGGCCTGTCGCTGCTGTTCATCACCCACGACCTGCGCGTGGCCGCACAGATCTGCGACCGCATCGCGGTGATGAAGAACGGCCAGGTGGTCGAGCACGGCCCGGCCGCACAGGTCTTCGCTGACCCACAACACCCCTACACCCGCGATCTGCTCGCCGCCGTGCCGGGCCGCCACTGGAACCCGCCCGGCGAGGCGCTGGCGGAACGGTCTGTGGTGCGCGACGCAGCGTGATCCACCCACGCATGGAGATCCGCCTCCAATGGCCATCAATCTAACCCCGCTTGAAACCACCCTGTGGAACGCCTCGTCCCCGCCGGCGCCCCATGCCCCGGCGCTGGAAGGCAGCGAGCAGGCCGACGTCGCCATCGTCGGCGCCGGCTACGCCGGGCTGTCGGCCGCGCTGCATCTGGCCGAGGCCGGCCACCGCGTCAGCGTGCTGGAAGCCGGCGAACCCGGCCACGGCGGCGCCGGGCGCAACAACGGCATGGTCATCCCGGCGCTCAGCCGCGCCTTTCCGGACGATCTGCGCGCGCAGTTCGGCGACCAGGCCGGCGAGCGCTTCGCCCGGCTGGTGGCCGGCTCCGCCGCCTTCACCTTCGAACTCGCGCGCCGCCACGGCATCGATGCCGACGCCGTGCAAAACGGCTGGCTGCAACCCGCACACTCCCCGGGACGCGCCCGCCAGGCGCGCGAGCGTTTCGAGCAGTGGGACGCGCTGGGCGCCAACGTGGCGTTTTTGAATGCCGGGGAAACCGCCGCGCTGACCGGCTCGCCGATCTACCACGGCGCCTGGCTGGCGCGCGACGGCGGCCACGTCAATCCGCTCAAGCTGGTGCGCGGCCTGGCGCGCGCCGCGCAGGCCGCCGGCGCGCGCCTGCACGGCCAGTCCCCCGCCACCGCCCTGCGGAGCGACGAAAGCGGCTGGCACGTGGATACCGCCAACGGCGCCGTGCGCGCGCGCAGCGTCATCCTCACCACCGACGCCTACACCGACGCCCTGCTGCCGCGCCTGCGCCGCTCGGTGGTGCCGGTGCGCTTCTTCCAGCTCGCCACCACGGTACTCGACGACGCCCAGCGCGCCGGCGCGCTGCCGGGCGGCCACGCGCTGTCCGACACCCACGGCGACCTGCATTTCGCCCGCCCCACGGTGGATGGCCGCCTGGTGTCCGGCGGCGCGCTGGTGCTCACCCACGACTGGCGGCGGCGCCTGGAGCGCCACGTGCGCCAGCGCCTGCGCAGCCTGTTCCCGGCACTCGGCGAGGATCTGCGCTTCGAATACGCCTGGGACGGCCTGGTCGGCATGACCGCCGATTTCCTGCCCCGCCTGCACAACCCCGAACCCGGCCTGTTCACCCTGGGCGGCTTCAACGGCCGCGGCGTGGCCCTGGCGGTGGCCAGCGGCCCGGTGCTGGTGCAGGCCGTGGAAGGCCGCCCGGCCGCCGAACTGGACCTGCCCGTCACCCCCTTGCGCCCGCTGCCGCTGCACGGCCTGCTGCACCGGATCGCACCGCTGGAGCTGCTGCGCTACCGCTGGCGCGACGCCCGCGAAGTGAGGATCGCCCAGAGCGCCCCCGCCCGGCCGCCCGAAGGGGGCGCTCCGCCTCCCCCGGGGAGGGCGTCGCATCGCGACGGGAGGGCCGTCCAGTGAGCGTACTGCCCGAGATCACCGCCCTGCACGAAACCATGCGCGGCTGGCGCCACCACCTGCACGCCCACCCGGAAACCGCCTTCGAGGAAGTGCGCACCAGCGCCTTCGTCGCCGAACTGCTGGCCTCCTTCGGCATCGAGGTGCACACCGGGCTGGCCAGGACCGGCGTGGTCGGCGTCATCCCCGGCAAGGCGCCGGGGCCGTGGATCGGCCTGCGCGCCGACATGGACGCCCTGCACGTCGAGGAAGCCAACCAGTTCGAGCACCGCTCCAGGGTGCCCGGCAAGATGCACGCCTGCGGCCACGACGGGCACACCACCATGCTGCTCGGCGCCGCCCGCCACCTGGCCGAAACACGCGAGTTCGCCGGCACCGTGGCGGTGATTTTCCAGCCTGCCGAGGAAAACGAGGGCGGCGGCCGGGTGATGGTCGAGGAAGGCCTGTTCGAGCGCTTCCCCATCGAAAGCGTGTTCGGCCTGCACAACTGGCCGGGCCTGCCGGAAGGCTACTTCGCCATCCGCACGGGCCCGCAGATGGCCGCCTACGACATCTTCGAGATCACCCTGACGGGGCGCGGGGCGCACGCCGGCATGCCGCACCTGGGGCGCGACGCCACGGTGGCCGCCGGCCAGCTGGTGGGCGCGCTGCAGACCATCGCCAGCCGCGAGATCAACCCGCTGGACGCGCTGGTGGTCAGCGTCACCCAGCTGCACGCCGGCGACACCTGGAACGTCCTGCCGGAAAACGTGGTGCTGCGCGGCACCGTGCGCAGCTTCACCCCGGCGGTGCGCGATCTGGCCGAACGCCGCATCCGCGAGATCGCCCAGGGCATCGCCGCCACCTTCGGCATCCAGGCCGCGGTGTGCTACGAGCGGCGCTACCCGCCCACCGTGAATGCCCCCGCACCCACGCAACAGGCCATCGCCGCGGCCACCGCGCTGGTCGGCGCCGAACGCGTGGATCTGGACCCGGTGCCGTCGATGGGCGCCGAGGACTTCGCCTTCCTGCAGCAGGCCCGCCCCGGCGCCTACATCTGGCTGGGCGCCGGCCCGGGCGCCTCGGGCTGTCTGCTGCACAATCCGGGCTACGATTTCAACGACGAGATTCTCTCCGTCGGCGCCAGCTACTGGGTGCAGCTCACCCGCCAGCTCCTGCCGCTCGACGCCGCGCAGCACACCGGAAGCGCCGCATGAGCACGACCGCCCCCCCATCCGCCGACGTCCTGCCGCCCATTCCCGCCGACCTCGGCATCCTGGTGCGCCGCCGCATCGAGGCGGAGATCATCAAGCCGATCTACGACATCCTGGAACGCGAACTGGGCGAGGAACGCGCCGGCGCGATCATCGACGAGGCGGTCACCGCCGCCGCCGTGCGCGCCGCCGGCGAGATGGCCGCGCGCGAGCCGGCCGGCGGCACGCTGCAAGGCTTCATCGCCATCCAGCCGCTGTGGACGCGCGACGGCGCACTGGAAGTCGAGGTGCGCAAACAGGATGCGCGGCGCTTCGACTTCGACGTCACGCGCTGCCGCTACGCCGAGATGTACCGCGCGCTGGGCCTGGGCAAGATCGGCCACCTGCTGTCCTGCAACCGCGACGCGGCGTTCATCGCCGGCTTCGCGCCGGAGGTGAAGTTCAGCCGCACGCAGACCATCATGCAGGGCGCTCCGCACTGCGATTTCCGCTACGGCACCGACACCCCGCCGGCAACGCCATAGCGACTCGGGTGCGCATCCCGCCACGGCACTGGCCGATGGACCCGTTGACTGCGCTTCATCCGTGTGAAATTTTTGCATTGCAACATAAATTCGTTGCTTCCCGCCGATCGAAACGCTAGCGTCAACCACATCGCCTTCCATCCGGAGTCTGTCATGGTCACGACCGCCCTTGCCGCCGTTTCCGCACCGCTCTCCGCGTTTTCCGTCGAATCATCGGAAGACCCCGCGACCCTCGCCGCCATCGCCGCCGGCAATGCCTGCCTGGATGCCTTTCTGGCCGCATTGCACAACGGCGACGCACAGGCCCGCAACGCCACGCTGAACTACCCGCACGTGCACCTCACCCACGGCCAGCTGCGCGTGTGGGAGAACGCCGCCGCGGGAACGGATTTCGGCTGCGACGCCTGGGACCACTCCCCCTGGGAAGAGCGCGAACTGCTGCACGCCACCACCGAGCGCCTGCACATCGCGGTGAGCTTCCGCCGCGACGAGGAGGCCGATGGCCCGCAAGGCCATTTCCGCGCGCTTTACGTGGTGACCCTGCAGGACGGCCATTGGGGCATCCAGGCCTACGCCTGCCACCCGCTCGCCCGGCTCGACGTCCTGCTCTCCTGAGCCGGGGCGTTCCCAAAGCAGCCGGCCCCGCCTGGGCCGGCTTTTTTACGCCCTCAGCCGCCGACCAGCGCCAGCCCCGAGCGGGACTGGAACAAGTCCGCCGCTGGCCGCGCGTACAGGAAGCCCTGCAGCAGATCGGCGCCGGCGTCGATGGCCAGGGCGTGCTGCTCCGGGGTTTCGATGCCCTCGCAGACCACGCTGGCGTCCAGTTCGTGGATGAGTTCCACCAGGCGCGGCAGCATGCGCCGCGCACGCGGATTGAGCGTGGCCTGCACCACCAGGCTGCGGTCCAGCTTGACGATGTCGGGCGAGAGCCGCCACAGGCGGTCGAAATTGGAGTGCTGGCAACCGAAATCGTCGATGGCCACGCGGTAGCCGCGCGCGCGGTAGGCGTCCACCGCCTCGCTGAGATGGCCGATGTCGTCGATGCCGGCCTCGATGATCTCCAGCACCACGCGGCGCGGACTCAGCGCGCAATGGCGCAGCAGCATCTCGAAGGTGCTGCCGTGCCCGCCGGCCACGCCCAGCAGGTGGCCGCCATGCACGTTGAGGTAGAGGTCGTCGTCCGGCGCGCGCTGGCGGACGAAGTTGAGCACGTGGATCATCCGGCACAGGCGGTCGAGATACACCATCTCGCCGGCATCGGCGGCACGCGCGAATGCATCGGCCGGAGACAGCGCCCGCCCCTGGCCGTCCTCCACCCGCAGCAGCGCCTCGTGCGCGGCGGGCAGCAGGCTGTGGGCGTACAGCAGCGGCTGGAAGGCGCTGCTCAGGCGCAGGCCGGCGAAGCGCCCGCCGGTGCCGGCGCCGGTTTCGTACAGGCCCTCGGCACCGCCGCCGGGCGTGCCGGCGCGGCGGAAATAGGCCGCCACGCCTTCGGGCGCGAGGTGCGCCGCCCCGCCGCCGGCGCGTGAAGGGAGAGAGGCCGGTTCGGGGAGGGAGAACCCGGGCGGGGGCGGCGCGACCATGTCAGTATGCGCCGAGCCGTCTCAAGCGTACTGACACCCCCTCGGGGGGCAGCGAACGCAGTGAGCGTGGGGGCCGTTTCATCTCAAAGGGGCGTGGCCAGCGCCACTTCGTTGGATTTGAACACCACCAGCAGCACCTCGGCGCCGACTTCCAGCGCGTGCTCGCGCAGATTGCGCGCGGTGAGCGTGGACACCAGGACGTCGCGCCTGCCGGAACGGTCGATGGCCTCGATCTCGATCTCGGCGAGCACTTCATCCACGCGGATCGCCTTGACCCGCCCGCGGATCTGGTTGCGCGGATTGAGCGCCTGGACGTTGAGCAGGCGATCCAGCACGCGCCCTTCGAGCGCGGCGAAGGCGGCGTCGCCGCGTGCGCGCGGCCGGGGCAAGGCCACCTCCTGGTCGAGCGCCACACGGCCGTCCTCGATCAGCACGATGCGGTCGGCGAGCGCCACCGCCTCGCTCACGTCATGGGTCACCAGCACGGCGGTGAAGCGGTGCTCGCGCCAGATGCGTTCGATCAGCCGGTGCATTTCGATGCGCGTGAGTGCGTCCAGCGCGCCCAGCGGCTCGTCGAGCAACAGCAGGCGCGGGCGATGCACCAGCGCGCGCGCCAGGGCCACGCGCTGGCGCTGGCCGCCGGACAGGCGGCTGGGCCATTCGTCGGCGCGGTCGGCCAGGCCGACCTGGTCGAGCGCCTCCAGCGCGCGGGCGCGCACCTGCCGGCGGCGCCCCTTGAGGCCCAGGGCGACGTTGTCGGCCACGCTCTGCCAGGGCAGCAGGCGGGCGTCCTGGTACATGATGCGCACGTCGCCACCCTCGCCGGCGAGCTTGCGCCCGTCCGATTCGATGCGTCCGCCGTCGGCGGCGTCCAGCCCCGCCAGCAGGCGCAGCAGCGTGCTCTTGCCGCAGCCGCTCTTGCCCACCACGCCGATGAATTCGCCCGCGCCGACAGCGAGCGACAACCGGTCGAGCACGATGCGCTCGCCGAAGCGGCGCTCCACCGCCTCCAGGCGCACCGCCAGGCCGTTGTCCGGGCGAGTCGTGGAAAAGGTGGCCGATTCGGCCACGCGGGCCAGTTCGGTATCGTTGGATGCGCTCATCGCGGATTCCTCAACTCGGCTGGAAGGCCGTGTTCCAGCGCAGCCAGCGGCGCTCCAGCGCGCGCGCCGCCACGTCGGCGAACTTGCCCAGCAGGGCATACAGCAGGATGGCCAGCACCACCACGTCGGTCTGCAGGAATTCGCGCGCGTTCATCGCCATGTAGCCGATGCCGCTGGTCGCCGAGATGGTTTCCGCGACGATCAGCGTCAGCCACATGAAACCCAGCGCATAGCGCACGCCCACCAGGATGTTGGGCAGCGCGCCGGGCAGGATCACGCGGCGGAACAGCTGCCAGTTCGACAGCCCGTAGGAGCGCCCCATCTCCACCAGCCCGGCATCCACCGAGCGGATGCCGTGGAAGGTGTTCAGGTAGATCGGGAACAGCGTGCCCAGCGCCACCAGGAACAGCTTGCCGCCCTCGTCGATGCCGAACCACAGGATCACCAGCGGGATCAGCGCCAGATGCGGCACGTTGCGCACCATCTGGATCGAGGTGTCGAACAGCCGCTCGAACAGGCGGAAGCCGCCGTTGAGCAGGCCGAACAGCAGTCCCAGCCCGCCGCCGATGGCGAAGCCGATGGCCGCGCGCACGAAGCTCGCCCACAGATGCACGAACAGTTCGCCGGTGGACGCCAGTTCCCAGCCGGCACGCAGCACGTCGGACGGCGCCGGCGCCACGCGGGTGGACAGCCAGCCCAGCTGGGCGGCCGCCTGCCACAGCACCAGCAGGCCGGCGGGCACCGCCCAGGGCATCAGGCGGTCCGCAAGCCCGTTCCGGCGGATGCGTTGGATTGTCGTTGCCATGCCGATTCTTCCCTCCGTGCGCAACGCCCGTTCAGCTCTGCGCGGCCTTGGGGAAGCGGTCGTGGGCGATGATCTCGCCGAACGGACTGGCCAGCCTGGGCGTCTGCAACTGCGCCACGTTGTCGGCCGTGGCGTTCGCCAGCGGCAGATGCGGGAACACCAGATCGGCGAAACGGTAGGCTTCTTCCAGGTGCGGATAGCCGGACAGCACGAAGGTGTCGGCGCCGATGGCGGCGTATTCCTGCAGGCGCTCGGCGATGATCTTGCCGTCGCCCACCAGCGCGGTGCCCGCGCCGCCGCGCACCAGGCCCACGCCGGCCCACAGGTTGGGCGAGACTTCCAGCCGGTCGCGCCGCCCGCCGTGCAGTTCGCGCATGCGGCGCTGGCCTTCGGAATCCAGGCGCGCCAGGGTCTGCTGGGCGCCGGCGATGGTCTCATCGTCCAGTTCGCTGATCAGGCGCTCGGCGGCGGCCCAGGCTTCCGCCTCGGTGGCGCGCGGGATCACGTGCAGGCGCACGCCGAAGCGCACCTGGCGGCCCTCTTTCTCGGCGCGTGCCCGCACGTCGGCGAACTTGCGCGCCACGTCGCCGGGCGGCTCGCCCCATGACAGGTAGAGTTCCACGTGCTTCGCCGCGGTATCGTGGGCACGCGCTGACGAGCCGCCGAAGAACAGCGGCGGATGCGGCTGTTGGACGGGCGGGAAAAGCTGGCGCGCGCCCTTCACCTTGACGTGGCGGCCGTCGAAATCGACCGTCTCGCCGGCCAGCACGCGCTTCCACACCTCGATGAACTCGTCGGCGTGGTCGTAGCGTTCGTCGTGACCGAGGAAGATGCCGTCGCCGGCCAGATCGTCGGCATCGCCGCCGGCGACGACGTTCACCAGCAGGCGACCGCCCGACAGGCGGTCCAGCGTGGCCGCCTGGCGCGCCGCCACGGTCGGCGAAACGGTCGCCGGGCGCAGCGCGACGAGAAATTTCAGGCGCCGGGTGACCGGAATCAGACTGGCGGCGACGATCCACGAATCCTCGCAGAAGCGCCCGGTGGGGATCAGCACCCCGCCGTAGCCCAGGTTGTCCGCGGCCTGCGCCACCTGCTGCAGATAGGCCTGGTCCACCACGCGGGCCTCGCGGGCGCTGCCCAGGTAGCGGCCGTCGCCGTGGGTGGGCAGGAACCAGAACACGTTCAGCTTCTTGTCGCTCATCGCGCGCCCTCCGCTTACTTCTTCGGTTGCCAGACCACGGAAGCCACGTCGAGCTTCTTCGGAATCAGCTTGAGTTCGAAGAACACGTCGGCGATCTGCTGTTGCTGGCGGATCACGTCCGCGCTCAGCGGCTGCACGCCGTAGGCGTAGCGTTCCACCGACACCTGGGTGACTTCCGGGGTGAGGCCGATCTGCGGGGCCAGGATGCGTGCGGCCTCGGCGTAGTTGCCCACGGTCCATGCGCCGCTGCGGTTCACTTCCTCGATGGCCGCGGCGATCACTTCCGGATGCTTCTCGGCATACGGGCGGGTGGCCAGATAGAAGATGTAGTTGTTCACCACGCCGGTTCCGTCGGCCAGGATGCGCGCGCCGATCTGCGCTTCGGCGGCGGCGCCGAACGGATCCCAGATCACCCACGCATCCACCGCCTTGCGCTCGAAGGCCGCACGCGCGTCGGCCGGCGGCAGGAAGGCGACTTCCACGTCGGCATACTTCAGCCCCTCGCGCTCCAGCAGCTTCACCAGCAGGTAATGCACGTTGGAGCCCTTGTTGAGCGCGATGCGCTTGCCCTTCAGCTCCTTCACCGACTGGATCGGCGAGTCCTTCTGCACCAGCAGCTTCTCGGCGCGCGGCGCGGGCGGCTCGTTGCCCACGTATACCAGATTGGCGCCGGCCGCCTGGGCGAACACCGGCGGCGTCTCACCCACCGAGGCGAAATCGATGCTGCCCACGTTGAGCCCTTCGAGCATCTGCGGGCCGGCGGTGAATTCGATCCAGCGCACGGCCACGCCTTCGCGCGTCAGGCGTTCTTCCAGATAGCCGAGCGCCTTCACCACGGCGATGCTGGAGCCCTTCTGCCAGCCGATGCGGAACTCCTTGCCGGCTTGCTGCGCCTGGGCCGGCGCGGCCGTCAGACCCAGCACGGCGGCCAGGGCCAGCGCGGCGCGCGCCACCCGGCGGGACAGCGGGAACTTGCGGAAACTCATCTTCACGACTCCTTCGGCAGATCAATGGACGGACCGATTCCGCCCGCGCGAGCGAGCGGCCATCGGCATGCGGGAAAAACGAAAGGCGGAACGCAGGGGCGCGCGGCGCTCAGATCTTGGCGATCGCCACCTCGGTGGATTTCACCAGTGCGATCACCTCGCTGCCCGGCTTGAGGCCGAGTTCCTCGACCGAGCGCGTGGTGATCACCGAGGTGACGATGCCGTGCGGGGTTTCCACGTCGATCTCCGAAACCACCGGACCGTGGATGATCTCCTTGATGCGCCCGCGGAACTGGTTGCGCACATTGACCGAATGAATGCTCATGACTTTCCTCTTGTGTCTTCTTGGATTACCGATGGGGATCGGACGCGGATTTCAGGCGCACCGCCCGACATAGCCCTGCGCGGCGGCGCGGCGCTCGGCATCGGCCACCACCAGGCGGGCCAGCTTCTCGCGCACATCGACCACCGAATGCCGGCAGTACAGCACCGGCACGCCGCGCCCTTCGGCCTGGCGGCGCACGCTGAACAGCAGGTTGTGATTGACGCGATCACACAGCACCACCACCACGCGGGTATCGGCCGGGATGCAGCGGCGCACGTCGCCCGGCTGGCGGCCGGACCAGCATTCGGTGCGGGTCACGCCCAAGTGCGCGGTCTGCTCGAGTTCGGCGCGTATCGTGCGCACCTTGTCCGCTCCCACCACCAATGCCTTCATCGACGTTCTCCTCGATCCAGCCACGATCACGCGCCGAATGGTGCGCTGCGGCATGAGAGGCACTGTGCAGCGCTATTGATATAACCTCCAATACTATTTTCTGAGATGCATATTCCGTAAAATCAGATCGAAGCTACGGGGCGGCACAGGACTTATCGTGTTTTCTGCGCTGTTATGCAGGAATGATTCGTTCCCGCCCATCGAAGCGCTCCCTAGGATTGCCGCCAATGCCGCGTGGAAGCGCCATCCGCATCGCGCGGCGGCCACTTTTTCGAGCCAGGAGTAAGTACTCATGACCAAAATCCAACGGGCCCTGAGCACGGCCCTGTTCGCGGGCGCCGCGCTCGGCGCGACCGCCGCCCAGGCGGCCGAAGACCCGCAAGTGCGGGCCTGGGCCGCGACTTGCGCCACCTGTCATGGCACCAACGGGGCCAGTGCCACCGGCATTCCGGCCATCGCCGGCCTGGACAGCGAGCGCGCCTACACCCTGCTGAAGGAATTCAAGGAGGGCACCCGTCCGGCCACGGTCATGCACCAGCACGCCAAGGGCTACACCGACGAAGAGCTGAAGAGCCTCGCCGCCTATTTCTCGCGCCAGCGCCCGTGACCGCAAGGAACCGATCATGACGACTTTCAATCGACGCAATTTCCTGAAGGCCGCAGCGGCGACCGGTGCGCTCTCCCTGACCGCCTGCGCCTCCACGCCCCGCAAGCCGATCGCCCGCGTGGTGGTCATCGGCGGCGGCTACGGCGGCGCCACCGCTGCCAAGTACATCCGCAAGTGGGCCCCCGAAATCGAAGTGGTGCTGGTCGAACGCAACCCGGCCTTCGTATCCTGCCCGCTGTCCAACCTGGTACTTGGCGGCACCCGCCAGATCGAGGACCTGACCACCGGCTATGACACGCTGCAGAGCCGCTACGGTGTGAAGCTGGTGCGCGACACCGCGCTGGCCGTCGATCCGGACAAGCGCCAGGTGCGCCTGGCCGCCGGCGACCCGATCTCCTACGATCGCCTGATCGTCTCCCCGGGTGTGGATTTCCTCTACGACCTGGTGCCCGGTCTGGAGAGCGCCGAAGCCCAGGCCCGCGTGCTGCACGCCTGGAAGGCCGGCCCGCAGACCGTGGCGCTGCGCAAGCAGCTCGAAGCGATCCCGGACGGCGGCGTGTATGCCCTGCACATCCCCAAGGCGCCCTACCGCTGCCCGCCGGGACCGTACGAGCGCGCCGCCCAGGTGGCCTTCTACTTCAAGCAGCACAAGCCCCGCTCGAAGGTGCTGATCCTCGATTCGAACGAGGACATCGTCTCCAAGAAGGGCCTGTTCACCAAGGCCTGGAACGACCGCTACCCGGGCATCGTGGAATACCGCCCGAACAGCGAGCTGATCGAGGTCGATGCCGGCAGTCTGACCATCAAGCTGATCAACGGCGACGTGAAGGCCGACGTGCTCAACGTGGTGCCGCCGCAGCGCGCCGGCGACATCGCCAAGCAGGCCGGGCTGATCACCGCCAACGACCGCTGGTGCGGCGTGGACTGGATCACCACCGAATCGCTGGCGGTCAAGGGCATCCACGTACTCGGCGACGCCACCCTGTCGGCGCCCGGCATGCCCAAGTCCGGCTTCATGGCCAACAACCACGCCAAGCTGGCGGCCGACGCGGCCATCGCGCTGCTCACCGGGCGCGCGGTGAACACCCACCCGATCATCGCCAACACCTGCTACAGCTTCGTCTCCGACACCGACGTGGTGCACGTGGCCTCGGTGCACAAGTACGACGCCGAGAAGAAGACCCTGGTGGCGGTGCAGGGCGCAGGCGGCCTCTCGTCGGCGGCCAACGAGCTGGAAGGCAAGTACGCCGATTCGTGGGCGCGCAACATCTGGTCGGACGCCCTGCTCTGACCCGGCCCGCATGCGGACCGCAGCGGGGGCGCCTTCGGGCGCCCCCGTTTTTTGTTTCACGCCGACTCCACCACCGAAGTTCGACGGAGTGCGAATCGGCCATATGCCGGCGCTTTCCGCGACCTGCTCCGGTTTCCCCTCTGACTGCTCCTGGCTGGCACTTGGATTCCGGGGCTGCCCAAAGAGTCAGCATGGCTAAGATCACGCTCATCAAGACCGCCGTGGAAGCGGCGCAACCCCAGGGGCGGACGCTGTCGAACTGCGGGATACCGTGCTACCCGGCTTTCTCTGCAAGATTGCCCCGTCGGGCCGCCGGGTGGCCGCAAAGGGGGCTGGCCGAGCGGCGCTCCGTCATGATCGCCAGCGGACGCTATGCGATGCTCGATGACAGTGCGCGGAGGTGGTGTGTCGTGGGAGATTGGGCGGCAGCGTGGATGGGCGTTGCCTAATCCTTAGCGCTCACTGGCGCGGCAGTTGCCACACCAAAGGCCGCGAGGAAAGTCGTTACCGCGATCTGCACCCAGTAGTCCTTTTGCGCGGCAGATGGCCGGGTGCCAGGGTGTGTCAGACACTCCATTTGCGCCTGCGCGCGAATCATGCTCAGGAACAGTGTCGCGGCGGCTTCCATGCCGATCGACTGGACGTTGATTTCTCCGATTTCAACCGCCTCGCGCAACTGCTCGGCAATCATGGCGATGACGACCTTCGGGCCGGCCAGATAGAACCGCCGCCCCAGTTCGGGGAATCTTGGTGCTTCCGCCATTATCACCCGGTTCAACGCCAATGCGTCCGGTGACAGAACGATATCGAGGCAGGACATGCCCAGGTCGGTCAGCGTCTTGGTGATGCTGCCGGGAGAGGGGCGCATGGCCTTGAATGTCGACGTCATCGACGCGCATAGGTGCTCGATCACCGCAACAAACAAGGCTTCCTTGTTGGGAAAGCAGGCGTACATCGTGGCCTTGGAGACGCCCGCCGCGCGCTGGATCATGTCCGTGGTGGCGGCACTGAAACCATGTTCCAGAAACACCTTCCTGGCCGCCGTCAGTACGGCCAGTTGCTTGTCGTTTTGCTCGGCAGCGAGGGGGGCGAGCATCGGCTCTCTTTCAACTGAAAAAAACATAGGTGCAACTATACCGAACGGTATTAGATTCGGCAAAACGGCCGCATTGCCATCCTGATACAGTCGCAATTTCGACTCAAATTTTGACGGAAATCCCTTGCAGCATCGGAGTACCGATCGGTATAGTACCGCTCGGTACAGCGACCTAGGGAGGCATGCGTCCGCACACACCCGCCCGCGTCGCATTGCTAGAGGACTTCTATGGATCGCGTTTTTCGAGGCCGGGGACTTCGCCGGGTCGCTCATGGAGCGCCCGCATTGGCGCTGGTACTTGCTGGTTGCATGACGGCCCCCGATGTTCGGGAGCCGTCGCTGGCTTCGCCGGATGCGGCGCTGCATGCCCGTGCGGCGGTCGTGGCGGATGAAGCCGCCTTGGTTGAGGAGCCGGCGCCGTCCGAATGGTGGCAACTGTTCGGCGATGCCACGCTGACGGCCTTGCAGGCCGAGGCCGCCACATCCAACCTCGATCTCCAGGCCGCCGCCGCGCGCATCGAGGAAAGCCGCGCACAACTGGGACTGGCTAATGCCGCCCGCCGCCCGCAACTGTCCGCGGATGCCAGCTACGCGCGTTCGGCCCTCAGCGAAAACTCGCCGATGGCGGCGCTGGGCGCACCGGCCAGCGCATCGGACAACTGGTCGATGGGCCTTCAAGCCGGCTGGGAACTGGATTTATGGGGCCACCTGCGCTACCTCAGCGATTCGGCCGAAGCCCGGCTGCAAGCCAGCGCCTACGGCATGGATGCGGTGAAGGTGTCGGTCGCGGGTGACGTGGCCCGCACCTATCTGTTGCTGCGTGGTATCCAGGCACAGCAAACCATCGTCGAGGAAAACCGCCGGATTGCCGAGAACCTGGTGAACCTGACCGAGAGCCGTCAGCGCAACGGCGTAGCGACCCGATACGATGCCGCCGCCGCCCGCGCCGACCTGGCCGGCATCGAAGCCCGCCTGACGCAACTGAAACAGCAGCGCGACGCGCTCCTGAACGCGCTGGCACTGTTGCTGGGCCAGCCGCCACGCGAGCTGGATGCACGTCTCGATAGTGCCGGCCTGCCGCCGATGCCCGAGCGTTTGCCCGTGGGGGTGCCCTCTGAACTGGCCCGTCAGCGGCCCGACATTTTGCAGGCGGAAGCACGCCTGCGCGCTGCGGTTGCCGACATTGGCGCGGCGAAGGCCGACTTCTACCCGCGCATCAGCCTGACCGGCAGCGTGGGCGTCCAGGCATTCGACTTCTCCGACCTCGGCAGTTGGGACTCCCGGCGCTTTTCCGTGGGGCCGACGCTGTACCTGCCAATCTTCCAGGGCGGGCGGCTCAAGAGCAATCTGGCGTTGAGCGAAGCGCGGCACCGCTTGGCGGGAATCTCGTATCAGCAAACCGTGTTGCGCGCCTGGCATGAAGTGGACGATGCGCTGAACGCCTACGCCACCGAACTGAAACGGCATGAGCAGTTGCAGATCGCGCTGACACAGAACCAGACCGCATTGGATGTGGCACAGCGCGCCTACCAGCAAGGCACCGCCGATTTCACCTCCGTACTGGTGGCTCGCCGCTCGCTGCTGGCGAGCCAGGCCGAACTCACCGACTGCGCCACCGCATCGGCCTTGTCAGTCGTGGCACTCTACCGAGCACTCGGCGGCGGCTGGTCGCCGGAATTGCGGGCCGCCCCGGCCATCGTGGAAGGCGCATCGTGACAGCGCCGGCAGTAACACCGCCAGCCGGGCCGCCTGGTGGCCCCCCGCAGCCCCGATTCGGCCCGCGCATGGCTGTCGGCCTGCTGGGCATCTTGCTGGCTTCGATGGTGGCTGGCCTGAACGGCCGAATACCCGGCCTGGTACTGCCTGACTTGCGGGGTGCCCTGGGTTTCGGCCTGGACGATGCTTCCTGGCTGACTACGGCGTATGCCGCTGGCGAACTGGCCGCGATGCCGTTTGCAACGTGGTTTGCCATCACGTTCTCGCTGCGCCGTTTCCACCTGACGATGCTGTTCAGCACGTTGCTGTTGTCGCTGGTCATGCCCTATGTGCAAGACCTGCATCTGCTGCTGACCCTGCGCGTACTTCACGGCATGCTCGGCGGCGCGCTGATCCCCGTGCTGATGATGGCCTGCCTTCGGTTCCTGCCGCCGCCCATCCGCCTGCACGGCTTGGCGATCTTCGCGCTGGTCGCCACCTTCTCGCCGAACATCGCCTTGTGGCTCGCCGCACAGTGGGTTGACCGGCTTGAAGACTGGCGTTGGGTCTATTGGCATGTGATTCCGCTGGGCTTGGTGGCGGCCACGCTGGTCGGCTGGGGCATTCCGAAGATGCCGATGGCCCTGCCGCGCATACCGCAAGCCAACTGGTTCGGCATGGCCCTGGGTATCCCCGGCCTGATGCTGCTGGTCGTCGGCGTGGATCAAGGCGTGCGGCTGGACTGGTTCCATTCGCCGCTGATCGTCGCTGCGTTCGTTGCCGGCGGTGCGCTGCTGGCCCTGTTCCTAGCAAGCGAATGGTTCCATCCGGCACCGTTCGTCCGCCTGCAACTGCTGGAGCGGCGCAACCTCTGGATTGGCTTCATCATCTTCGCATTGCTGCTGATGACGATGGCCACCGCCGTCACCCTGCCGGCCAACCTGATGGCCAATTTCCAGGGTTTCCGCATGGAACAGAGCGCTTCGCTCGGCCTGATCGTCGGTCTGCCGCAACTGCTGCTCGGGCCATGCGTGGCACTGCTGCTGTATCGGAAATGGGTCGATGCGCGCCATGTGTTCGTCGCGGGATTGCTCTGCATGATCGCCGCCAATTGGCTGGCATCCGGCATCACGAGCGAGTGGATGGTGCGGCAGTTCTTGTGGACGCAAGTGCTGCACATGGTCGGACAGCCACTGACGATGGTTTCGCTGCTGTTCCTGCTGACGAGTGTTGTACAGCCAATGGAGGGGCCATTCCTTTCGGGCCTTGTGAACATCGTGCGTGTGTTCAGCACCACCATCGGCGCCGCCATCATCGGACAAATCACGGCAGTACGCAGTCGCTTCCATTCGGAAATGCTGCTCGACAATGCCGGGCAACTGTTGGCGCGCCTGCCATCGAACGATCCGGCCTGGGCATCACTGGGCAACACGGTCGCGCAGCAGGCCAACATCCTGGCGGCAGCGGACATTTATCGCGTATTCGCCGTGGTTGCGCTGCTGATGGTTCCGCTCGTCCTGATGCTCCAGCACATTCCGGCGCCCGTGGTGACGCGCACGCCCCCTGTCACGCCACCCGCCGCAGCGCCGGCGGCAGCTTCTTGACCCCTCTTATCGAATAGCGGCTCCTCATGTCCAAGAATCTTCGCTTCCGCATCATCGCCGGCTCGGCCGCTGCCATCGCCCTGGTGGCTGCCTTCCTGATCCTCAACCGCTCGGAGTCCAGTGCCGGCACGCAGAGTACCGACGACGCCTATGTGCAGGCCGACTTCACCGTGATCGTTCCGCAGGTGGCCGGCGTCATCACCCGTGTGGACGTTGCCGACCACCAGGAGGTACAGGCCGGTGCGCCGCTGGTTGGCATCGACGAGCGTGACCTGCGAATCGCGGTGGACAACGCCAAGGCGCACATCGCCAGCGCCGAGGCCACCATCGCAAGCCTGCAAGCCCAGCTCGACCGGCAGCAAAGCGCCATCGCGCAGGCGCGCGCGGCGCTTGCCGCATCCGGTGCCAATCTCAAGCTCGCCGAGGCCAACCGCAACCGCTTCGCCAATCTGGCGCGCGATGGTTCCGGCACAGTCCAGGCCCACCAGCAGGCCGAGGCCGAATGGGACGTTCAACGCGCCGCACGCGAACGAGATCAAGCCGGCCTGCGCTCGGCCGAACAGCAGATCGCCATTCTCCGCGCCGAATTGGAGAAAGCGCGTGCCGCGCTGCTGGCGGCCCAGGCCGAGAAGGCCGCTGCCGATCTGAACCTGTCCCATGCCAGCATCGTCGCGCCCGTCAGCGGCGTCATCGCCCAGCGCAAGGCCAGGGTCGGCGGCTATGCCCGCGTCGGCGAGCCGTTGCTGACCCTGGTGCCGCTGGATGCCGTCTATGTGGAAGCCAACTTCCGCGAGACGCAGATGGCCCGCGTGCGAGTTGGCCAACCGGTGGACATAACCGTGGATGCGCTGCCGGATGTACATCTCAAAGGCCGTGTCGAAAGCCTGGGGCCGGCCAGCGGTGTCAGTTTCTCAACGGTACCGCCGCACAACGCCACCGGCAACTTCACCAAGATCGTGCAGCGTCTTCCGGTGCGTATCCATCTGGAACCGGGCCAAGAAGATGCTCGCCGATTGCGCGTCGGCATGTCGGTACGCCCCATCATCGACGTTGCAGCAAAGGCACCCTGAACCTCAAGACTTTCTCAAGGATGGCTCGGCTCAACACCAGCCTGCAGTTCGTCCATCTGGCATTTCCGGGGCTCCTGCTCAGAAGACTTTGAACACGTTCTTAGCGGTTCGGCGAAGGCCCCCGCCGGCATCGGCGGCGAGCGGCCATGAGGCGCGCGCGGCCGGGGTGACGGCCCGCGGGCAAGCCGTTTTTTCTGCTTTCCAACTAAGTTTTTCTTGGTTCGCCGCCGCCCCCGGCCTCCCTACCATGAGGCCTTTTCCTACCCTCGGGGCAACACGGAAAGCTTCATGACCGAGCATCGACGAACCGATACGCGGCACGCGGAGGCGCCCGCAGGCCAGGCCCGCGAGCACTCGCTGCGCATCGAACGGCTGAACTTCGCCTACGGCGACACGCCCATCCTGCGGGGCATCGACCTGCACGTGCGCGAGGGCGAATTCCTCGCCCTGCTCGGCCCCAGCGGCTCGGGCAAATCCACCCTGCTGCGCCTCATCGCCGGGCTGGAAAGCCCCACGGCAGGCCGCCTGGACGCCAGCGGCCGGCCGGTGAGCGGCCCCGGCACCGACCGCGCGGTGGTCTTCCAGCACTACGCGCTGTTCCCCTGGATGACCGTGGTGGACAACGTTGCCGAGGCCGTCGCCAAGGCGCATCCGCGCCTGCCGCGCAGCGAGCGCCGCGCCCGCGCGCTGAAGCAGCTCGAACGCGTCGGCCTGGGTGAAGTCGGCGGCAACCACCCCTTCGAACTCTCCGGCGGCATGCAGCAGCGCGCCGCCATCGCCCGCGCCCTGGCGCTGGAGTCGCCCTTCCTGCTGATGGACGAACCCTTCGGCGCGCTCGACCCGATCAACCGCGCCAAGCTGCAGGATCTGCTGATCGAAGTCTGGCAGGGCAGCACGCCCCGGCGCACCGTGGTGTTCGTCACCCACGACGTGGACGAGGCCCTGCTGCTCGCCGACCGCATCGCGGTCATGGGCGCCACCCCGGGGCGCATCATCGCCGAGCACAGCGTGCCCTTCGCCCGCCCGCGCCAGCGCGCCGCGCTGTTCAAGGACGCCGGCTTCCACCGCCTGCGCGAGGAGATCGCCGAGGCCCTGGACGCCGACACCCTCGCCCATCTCGAAGCCGCCTGACCCCGCGCGCCCTCCAGGGCGCGGCGTCTTTCGCTTCCGCACGACCAAGGAATTTCCGCATGACCGCACCGCACAAGGCGCTCGCCCTGCAGGCCGAAGCGCCCCCCTCCACCCCGCCGGCCGGCCTGCTGCGCCGCTGGCTCGCCGCCTTCGCCTGGGAGCCCTGGGCGCTCGCTGCCATCCTGCTGGTCGCCTGGCAGATCGCCGGCAACGCGCTGGCCGGCGAGGGCAATCCGCTGCTGCCGCCGCCCGCGGTGGTCTTCCGGGCGCTGTGGGATTCGCTGCCCGAACTGTGGCGCGGCACCATCTCCTCCTTCCTGATCCTGCTTCCAGGCTACGGCACCGCGCTGGCGCTGGGCGTCGCCCTCGGCCTGCTCTCCGGCACCACGCCGTGGCTGGCGCGCGCCTTCTTCCCCTTCGCCCGCGTGGCCGCGCCGATTCCACCCACCGTGTTCATCCCCTACGCCATCGCCGTGCTGCCCACCTTCCACCTGTCGGCCACCTTCGTGGTGTTCCTCGGCGCGTTCTGGCCGATCTTCATGAACGCCGCCTCCGGCGCCCAGGCGGTGGAAGGCCGGCACCGCGACAACGCCCGCGTGCTCGGCTTCTCGCACTTCGAATATCTGTACAAGGTGGTCTTCCCGGCCAGCCTGCCACACATCTTCGCCGGCATGGCGGTGGGCCTGGGCTTCTCCTTCATCCTGCTGACCGTGGCCGAACTGTTCGGCGCCAACGCCGGGCTGGGCCGCTTCGTGCAGTACTACGCGGACTTCGCCGACTACCCGCGCATGGTCGCCGGCATTCTCTACACCGGCGCGGTGACCTGGGCGGCCATGACCCTGCTCGACAAGCTGCGCCACCGCGCGCTGTTCTGGCTGCGCTGAACGGAGGCCTTCCCGCATGAGCGAATCGACCGAGCGCCGCCAGCGCGGCTACCGCGAAATCTTCCTCGACCCCACCGTGCCGGAACCCTCCGCCAGCACCCCGGACGCCCCGGCGGACGACGAAGGCCATCCGCAGGCACGCCGCGTGCCCTGGTTCATCCTCGCGCTGGCCGGGCTGTTCCTGGTCAGCGTGGCCGCCAGCGCCCTGCAGGCGTCCGGCGGCACGCAGGGCGCCGGGAATCCGGCAGCGCCCCCCGCCGCGCAGCAGAAGGACTACGACGGCTTCTTCCTGCCCGGCGACGACCTCGCCAGCGCCCTGGAGGAAGCCCGCCGCAGCGGCCGCCGGGGCGTGGCCGTGCTGTTCGAGATGGAAGGCTGCGGCGAATGCGCCAAGCTGCGCGCCACCACCTTCAAGGACGAGAAACTGCGCGCGTCGTACAACGAGCAGTTCGTCACCCTCAGCCTGCTCGCCGACCACCCGCTGCCGCTGGTCGACTTCGACGGCCAGGCCACCGAGCAGACCGAGTTCGCCCAGCGCGAACGCGTGTTCGCCCTGCCCACGCTGGTGTTCTACGACCTCGACACCCTGCCGGTGGCCCGCCAGGTCGGCAGCGCCGGCGAGGTGGCCGACTGGGTGCGCCTGGCGCGCTACGTGGCCGAGCGGGGCTACGACGAGGCACCGTTCTCGCACTGGCAGCCAGCCAACTGATTCTTCCGCCCGCTCAACGCACGAGGCCCCCGGCGCATGGCGCACCGGGGGCCTCGTGTGATTGCTGGTCCAACACCTGGCACTTCCTTGGTTGATCCTTACCGGCAAGACGAGCGGCAAGCACAGCATCGAAGCAGCAGCACGGGGCTCCCCTGTGCCGATCGTACGGACTCTCTTGATGCCCCGGCCGCCTGGGCTGGAAGAGAACCGTCAGCGGGAAAGAATACCCCTGACCCGCGACGGCAGGCCCGAGAGCTCCCGGCCCGGCAGGTCGGCGATGTCGCGGTAACCCCGGAGCAGCGCTGAAACCAGGTGGGGATGGCGGCGCCACTCATCCGGGCAGCGCAACAGGTGCAGCCAGTTGCGGCGACGCTCCCAGCGGGTCAGGGAGTAGGAGCGGAAGCGGATGTCGAGCACGTCGATGAGCCCGATGCCCTGTTCGCTGACCACGATGTTGCCCGGGTGCACGGAACGGAACAGGATGCCCAGGCGGTGGAGTTGGGCGAGAAACTCCCCGATGCGGTACATGAGCGGCACGTCGACCCTGTCGGCGGCCAGCAACTCCCGCAGGGTGAGGCCCGGCAGGGGTTGATAGATCGCCACCGTGTGGGGCTCCCCGACGATGCGGTGCAGCGCCGTGACACGCAGGGTCGGCACCCCCATCTGCCAGAGCTGGCGGGCGTTGCGGGCAAAGCGGATGGCCGCCGGCGCCATCAGGTCGCTGCTGAAAAAACGCTTGCGGCGAAAGTATTTGAGGTAGCGGCCATCGGGCAGCCGCAGCACTTTGAAACCCCGTTCATCCTGCTCGATGAACTCGGCGGTGCGCGCCAGTTCGGCGAGTTCATCCGGGGACAGGGGTCGTACGGTGATCATGGCGTCTCCCACGGCCTGCGACCGCTCAGTCCTCTCTCTGGCGGGAGAACAGTCGCGGCAGCAGGCTGCCGGTCATGTTCATGTAGTCGAGGTAATTGTGTCCGAAACGCTCGAGGGCCGCCAGTTCGTCCCTCGGCACCCGCAGGCCGTACACCAGCGCGAAGCTCAGCACCGCGGCCAGTCCGCCCAGCCAGTTCTGGCTCAGCAGCACCTGCGCCATGGCCAGCAGCATGAGAGCCGTGTAGAACGGGTGGCGGATATGGCGGTAGATGCCGCTCACCGCGAACTGCTCCTGCCCGGGAGACTGCGGGCTGCCCGGCCTGTCCCGCAGGGATCGCCAGCACAGCCATACCGCCAGCAGCCCGACCAGCAGCCCGAACCAGGCCAAGTCGGCACTGAAATGGAAATCGGCGAACTCCAGCCAGGGAACGAAGGCGTCGACCAGCGGCACCACCACCATGCTGCAACCAGTGATCATCATCAGCCAGTAGAGTTCGGCGTCCGCCCCGCCTCCGACGCCCACCGGGTCGCCGTATCGCCGCCACAGGGACACGCAGGCATCGCCGACCAGGACCAGGCCCGACAGCACCAGAAACACCAATAGGAACTCTGCGTGGTCTTCGGTCATCGCGTCTCACTCTCGTTTCACGGCCCCATGCCGACGGCTGCCGGCGGGGATTGAACGGCGCTGCACACGGCAGACAGCCATAGGCACCGGGACCAGGGCAGGATACCCCTGCCCCGGTGCCCGGCAAAGCCCCTTGGGCAGGCGAGTCAGGGCGATCGCGGAATGCCCGCGGAAAGCGGAGGGGCCTGCGCCTCACGCCCAGCGGATCGGCGCGCTGCCCAGGCCGGTGGCCTCGCCGCTGTCCACCACATCCTCGTGGGCCTGCGGTTCGGCCGGATAGATCACCAGCAGGCCGGCGGCGGGCAGTTGCTCGGCGACCCGGCGCGGCAGGCTGGCGCCGATCGGTTCAGCGGCCAGGCCGCCGGCGCGCACGCCGTACAGCACCACCAGATCGCCATCGGCGTACTGCGCACGCAGGGTGGACAAGGCCTCGCTCCAGCGCGTCAGCGGCGCGGGGCGCAGGTCGGCAAGCGGGCGTACGCGCTGCAGGCTGGCCTGCAGGCCCTCGTCGGCGGCCTGCTGGGCGACCACGTGGATGGGTGCGCCCAGTTGTTGCGACAGGCGCTTGACCAGGCTCAGCGCGGCGCCGAAGCCTTCTTCGCGTTCGGCGTGGGGTGGCAGCGCGAACAGGATGCGCCGGGTGGTGTTGAGCGGTTCGCTCAGACGGGCAAGCAGCAAGGTGTAGTGCCGGTCGCTGAGCAGTTGCTCCACCATCGAGCCGAAGAACAGCTCCTGCGGCGTGGCCCGCCCGCGCCAGCCCACCACCACCTCGGAGCCGCGCAGCTCACGGCGCGCGTGCAGCACGCCGGTGGCGGCGTTGAAGGCGATGCGGGTGACCGGCTGGGCAGGCACCTCGGCCGCCGACAGCTGCCCCACCATGGCGGCCAGCGCGCGTTCGGACTGCGCGACCTCGGTGGCGCTGTGCAGCCCTTCTTCCACCACGGTGAGCGGGAACACCGGCTGGTTCTGCGCCGGATCGCGGATCAGCACCGCCAGTTCGAGCAGCGGACGCGCGGCGGCGGGCGTGGAACATGCCACCACGATGCGCTGCGGCGCGGCGCTGAGTTCGGCCGGTTCGGGCGCGGCGGACAATGCCAGCGCGCGGCCGTGGCGGTCCACCATCACCGGCGCCACCAGGCAGCTCACCAGGATGGTCAGGATGGCGCCGTTGACCACGGTGTCATCGAACAGGCCGAGGTCGTAGCCCACCATCACCGCCGCCAGCGTGGCGGCCGCCTGCGGCAGGCTGAGGCCGAACACCAGGCGCGCCTGATCGCGGCTGTAGCGCAGGATGGGCCGGGTGGCCTCGGCGGCCAGCCATTTGGTGACCAGGATGGTGACCACCATGGCGATGGCCACCGCCCAGGCGCGCAGCCCGCCGAGGAACACGCCCAAGTCGAGCAGCATGCCCACGGAGAGCAGGAAGAACGGGATGAAGATGGCCTCGCCGGTGAACTGGATGCGGTTCATCAGCGTGCTGTGGTGCGGAATCAGCCGGTTGAACGCCAGCCCGGCGAGGAAGGCGCCGACGATGGGCTCGGAGCCGGCCAGATGCGACAGCGCGGCGATGGCGAACACCGTGGCGAGCACGAAGACGAACTGCGCCACGCCGTCGCGCGCCACGTTGCGGAAGAACCAGCGCGCCACGATGGGCAGACCGACGAGGATGGCGCCCACATACACCGCCAGGCTGAAACCCAGGCGGTACCAGAACAGTTCATCGACCTCGCCGCGCGTGGAGCTGGCAATGACGGCCAGCACCAGCAGCGCCAGCGTGTCGGTGACGATGGTGCCGCCCACCGCGGTGGTCACCGCCTGGTTGCGGGTGATGCCCAGCCGGCTGGCGATGGGATAGGTGAGCAGCGTGTGCGAAGCGAAGGTGCTGGCCAGCAGGACGGCCGCCGGCCAGTCGAAGCCGAGCAGCACGCGCGAGACGAACAGGCCGATGCTGATCGGGATGGTGAAGGTGAGCAGGCCGAACACCAGGCTGTGCAGGCGGTAGCGCTTGAGCACCGCCATGTCGATTTCCAGCGCGGCGATGAACATGATGTACAGCAGGCCCACGGTGCCGAACAGCACGAAGGACTGGTCGCGCGCCAGCACGCCCAGCGCGTTGGGCCCGAGGATGGCGCCGGCGAGCAGCAGGCCGATCATCCCCGGCATCCGCCAGCGCCCCATGACGATGGGCGCCCACAGGATCAGCATCGCCACGATGGCGAAAACCAGTACCGGGTTGGTGATCGGCAGGTACTCGGACATCGCGCTTCCTTTTGAATTACGGGGATGGCAGTCCGCCTGCGGGCTGCCACGAGCGGGGAGTATGCCGCTCTTGCCGCTATGCAGCAAACCGGAAAAACAGACAAAAAAACGGGGCGGCCCCGCAAGGGGCCGCCCCGTTTTCGCCGACTGCTCAGCGCTGGGTATAGATCTGGTCGAACACCCCGCCATCGGAAAAATGCTTCTTCTGCGCGGCCTGCCAGCCGCCCAGGTCGTCGATGGTGATCAGCTTGGTCTGCACGAAGAGGTCCTTGAACTTGGCCGCCACTTCCGTGTCGCTCGGGCGGTAGAAGTGCTTGCCGGCCAGTTCCTGGCCTTCCTTGGAGTACAGGAATTCCAGATAGGCGGTGGCCACCGCGCGGGTGCCCTTCTTGTCGACCACGCGATCGACCACGGTGACCGGCGGTTCAGCCAGGATGGACAGGCTGGGCACGACGATCTCGAACTTGTCGGCGCCGAATTCCTTCAGCGCCAGGAAGGCTTCGTTTTCCCACGACAGGAACACGTCGCCCAGGCCGCGCTGCACGAAGGTGGTGGTGGCGCCGCGCGCGCCGGAGTCGAGCACGGCGACGTTCTTGTACAGCGCGCTGATGTACTCCTTGGCTTTTTCTTCATTGCCGCCCGGCTGGTTGAGCGCCCACGCCCAGCCCGCCAGGTAGTTCCAGCGCGCGCCGCCGGAGGTCTTCGGGTTGGGGGTGATCACGCTCACGCCCTGCTTCACCAGGTCGCCCCAGTCCTTGATCCCCTTCGGATTGCCCTTGCGCACCAGGAACACGATGGTGGAGGTGTAGGGCGAGCTGTTGTGCGGCAGGCGCGCCTGCCAGTCCTTGACCAGGTGGCCATGCTCGGAGATCGCGTCGATGTCATAGGCCAGGGCCAGGGTCACCACGTCGGCCTCCAGCCCGTCGATCACCGCGCGCGCCTGCTTGCCGGCACCGCCGTGCGATTGCTGGATGGTCAGCTTCTGGCCGGTCTTCTGTTCCCAGTGCTTGATGAACAGTGGGTTGAACTCCTGATACAGCTCGCGGGTGGGGTCGTACGACACATTGAGCAGGGTGATGTTCTGCGCCTGGGCGGCGGAGAACGGCAGCGCGAACGCCAGCGCGGCGCCGGCGAGCAGGGTCTTGAGTCGGGTGGTGGGGTGCATGGCGAATCCTCGCGGTCGGGTTATGAACGAGTTGTTAAGAGTCCCGAGGAATGTATTTGCGCCAGCCTTATAACCGAAATAACAAAATCTGCATTGCTTATCGAAACCACCCCCGATGCCGCTTTGCGAAAATTCTGCGCAGCAATGCAGAACTATTCAGATAAATCCATGGCCGCGGGGAAACGCGCCGCGAGCCCGGCGCGCCGCCCTAAGTCCTTGATGCGCAATCCCGGTGCCCGATGCGCAGCGGGCCGGCCCCCCTGCCGGTGATTCATATATACACAATATGGAATATCAAAATTCCAGATTAGTGCTTCAAGTTATTTTTGCATCGCAATATTCTGCGCACATCGTCCCTCGGAGCCTCTTGATGAGCGCCGTCGCAACTTTCTTCAATCCCACGCGGCAGACCCGCGTGCTGCCGGGCTTCGGCCTGTCGCTGGGCTACACGCTGGTGTATCTGTCGCTGATGGTGCTGATTCCGCTGTCGGCGGTATTCCTCAGGAGCGCCACGCTGTCGTGGAGCGAGTTCTGGTACATCGTTTCCGACCCGCGCGTGGTGGCCACCTACAAGCTGTCCTTCGGCACCTCGCTGCTGGCCGCGGCGGTCAACGCAGTGTTCGGTCTGGCGCTGGCCTGGGCGCTGGTGCGCTACAGCTTTCCGGGCAAGAAGCTGGTGGATGCGCTGATCGACCTGCCCTTTGCGCTGCCCACGGCAGTGGCCGGCATCGCGCTCACCGCGCTGTACGCCGGCAACGGCTGGGTGGGCCAGGTGCTCGAACCGCTGGGCATCAAGGTCGCCTTCACCCCGCTGGGCGTGCTGGTGGCGCTGGTGTTCATCGGCGTGCCCTTCGTGGTGCGCACCGTGCAGCCCATCCTGGAAGACCTGGAAACCGAGCTGGAGGAAGCCGCTTCCAGCTTGGGCGCGCAGCGCTGGACCACCTTCCACCGGGTCATCCTGCCCATCCTCACCCCGGCCCTGCTCACCGGCTTCGCGCTGGCCTTCGCGCGCGCGGTGGGCGAGTACGGTTCGGTGATCTTCATCGCCGGCAACATTCCGATGGTCTCCGAAATCACTCCGCTGATCATCATCACCAAGCTGGAGCAGTACGATTACGTGGGCGCCACCGCCATCGCCGTGGTGATGCTGGTGTTCTCCTTCGTGATGCTGCTGGCGATCAATCTGCTGCAGGCGTGGAGCGCCAAGCGCAGCGGGAGGAACCGCTGATGTCCGCCGCCGGAATCCTGCACGGGCGCGTGGACGCCCGCCGTTTCGAGAACAACGCCGCCACGCGCGAATCGCCCTGGGTGCGGCGCGCCATCCTGGGCGTGGCGCTGGCCTTCTTCGTGCTGTTCCTGGTGCTGCCGCTGGTGGCGGTGTTCGCCGAGGCGCTGCGCAAGGGCTGGGGCACCTATGTACACGCGCTCACCGACGCCGATGCGCTGGCGGCGATCAGGCTGACCCTGCTGGTGGCCGCGGTGTCGGTGCCGCTCAACCTGGTGTTCGGCGTGGCGGCGGCGTGGTCCATCGCCAAGTTCGAGTTCCGCGGCAAGCATTTCCTGACCACGCTGATCGATCTGCCGTTCTCGGTGTCGCCGGTGATTGCCGGCCTGATCTTCGTGCTGCTGTTCGGCGCGCACGGCTGGTTCGGCGCCTGGCTGATCGCCCACGACATCAAGATCATCTTCGCGGTGCCGGGCATCGTGCTGGCCACGGTATTCATCACCGTGCCCTTCATCGCCCGCGAACTGATTCCGCTGATGGAAGCGCAGGGCCGCGAGGAGGAGGAAGCCGCCACGGTGCTGGGCGCCAACGGTTTCCAGACCTTCTGGCGCGTCACCCTGCCCAACATCAAGTGGGGCCTGCTGTACGGGGTGATCCTGTGCAACGCGCGGGCGATGGGGGAATTCGGCGCGGTGAGCGTGGTTTCCGGGCACATCCGCGGCATGACCAACACCATGCCGCTGCATGTGGAAATCCTCTACAACGAATACAACTTCGCCGCCGCCTTCGCGGTGGCCTCGCTGCTGGCCCTGCTGGCGCTGGTGACGCTGTGCCTGAAGTCCTTCATCGAGTGGAAGGCGAGCCAGGCAGCCAAGGACACGGAATAAAAGGGAACCCCGAGATGAGCATCCAGGTACAAGAGATCAACAAGCAGTTCGGCAGCTTCACCGCGCTCAACAACGTTTCGCTCGACTTCCCCACCGGCGAGCTGGTCGCCCTGCTCGGCCCCTCCGGCTGCGGCAAGACCACGTTGCTGCGCGTCATCGCCGGGCTGGAAACGGCCGATTCCGGCCGGGTGATCCTGGAAGGCGAGGACGCCTCCGACACCCACGTGCGCGAGCGCCAGGTGGGCTTCGTGTTCCAGCACTACGCCCTGTTCCGTCACATGTCGGTGTTCGAGAACGTCGCCTTCGGCCTGCGCGTGAAACCGCGCAAGGAGCGCCCGAACGAGGCCGAGATCAACAAGCGCGTGCATCGCCTGCTCGAACTGGTGCAGCTCGACTGGCTGGCCGACCGTTACCCGGCGCAGCTTTCCGGCGGCCAGCGCCAGCGCATCGCGCTGGCCCGCGCGCTGGCGGTGGAACCGCGCGTGCTGCTGCTCGACGAGCCCTTCGGCGCGCTCGACGCCAAGGTGCGCAAGGAACTGCGCCGCTGGCTGCGCCGCCTGCACGACGAACTGCACGTCACCTCCATCTTCGTCACCCACGACCAGGAAGAAGCGCTGGAAGTGGCTGACCGCGTGGTGCTGATGAACAAGGGCCGCGTGGAACAGGTGGGCACCCCGCAAGAGGTCTATGAGCATCCGGCCACGCCCTTCGTGTACGGCTTCCTGGGCGCGGTGAACCTGTTCCACGGCCGCGTCGAGGGCGAACACGTGAAGGTCGGCGAGGCCACCCTGCCCCACGACGGCCGCGACGCCGACCACGGCGTCGAGGTGGTGGGCTTCGCCCGTCCGCACGAGCTGGACATCGTCACCGACCTGGCCGAGACGCGCGGCGTGGAAGCCGTGGTCAGCCGCGTGCTGGCCTTCGGCGCCAGCGCGCGCATCGAACTGGACGCGCTGGAAGGCGCCGCCGAGCGCGGCGAGCCGGTGCATTACGAAGTCGTGCTGACGCGCGAGCGCGTCGCCGAACTCGCGCTCAGCGAAGGCCAGCACGTGCGTCTGGTGCCGTCCTCGCTGCGCGTCTTTCCCCGGGAAGCCGCATGAACCTGCAACAACTCCGCATCGTCCGCGAGACCGTACGGCGCAGCTACAACCTGACCGAGGTTGCGGCCGCCCTGTTCACCGCGCAGTCCGGCGTCTCCAAGCACATCAAGGATCTGGAGGACGAACTGGGCGTGGAACTGTTCGTGCGGCGCGGCAAGCGCCTGCTCGGCCTCACCGAACCGGGCAAGGAACTGCTGCCCTTCGTCGAGCGCATCCTGCTCGACACCCACAACATCAAGCGCCTGGGCGAGCAGTTCGCGCAGAAGGACCAGGGCCACCTCAGCGTAGCCACCACGCACACCCAGGCGCGCTACGCCCTGCCGCCGGTGGTCACCCGCTTCAAGCAGGCCTTTCCCAAGGTGCATCTGGAACTGCACCAGAGCGGACCGCAGGAAATCGTCACCCTGCTGCGCAACGGCCAGGTGGACATCGGCATCGCCACCGAGGCGCTGGGCGACGAGGACGATCTGGTCAGCTTCCCCTACTACCAGTGGCAGCACGCCCTGGTGGTGCCGCAGGACCATCCGCTGACCCGCCTGCCGCGCCTGACCCTGGAAGCCCTGGCCGAATACCCCATCATCACCTACCACGAGGGCTACACCGGGCGGGCGCGCATCGACTCGGCCTTCGCCGCCGCCGGCATCGCGCCGGACATCGTCATGTCCGCACTCGACGCCGACGTCATCAAGGCCTATGTGGAACTCGGCCTGGGCGTGGGCATCATCGCCGCGATGGCCTTCCATCCGCACCGCGACGCCGGCCTGGCCCTGCTCGACGGCCGCGGCCTGTTCGAACTCAACACCACCCGCATCGCCCTGCGCCGCGGCCACTACCTGCGCGGCTACGCGCTGCGCTTCATCGAGTACTGCGCGCCGGAACTCGACGAGGCCAAGATCAAGGCCGCGCTGTTCCCCACGGCCGAAGCCTGAACGCATGCCGGCCATCCGGGCCGGCATGCGGCGGTCCATTCTTTGGCGGATGCCGGCGACGTTGTACAGTACCGCTCGCACACTTCCGCAGAATGCCTGTACGGGGCACGAACCGCCCGGGGAATGCCAGAGCGATGGACCACACGAAACTCACCAAGCAGCAGACGCTCGTCCTCGATGCGCTGCTGCGCGCGAACGAGCCCGCCAGCGCCTACGAACTGCTCGAACGGCTGCGCGACGAGGGCTTCCGCGCGCCGCCGCAGATCTATCGTGCCCTGGACAAGCTGATCGGCCATGGGCTGGTGCATAAGCTGGACAGCCTGAATGCCTTCGTGGCCTGTGCCCACCCGCATGAGCACGAACACGGCCAGGCCATCTTCGCGATCTGCGACCACTGCGGCTCGGTGGAAGAGTTTTCCGACCGGACGGTCGAACGCGGGCTGAAGGGGTGTTCGACGGAACACGCGTTCAAGATGGCCAAGACCACCATCGAGATGCATGGCACCTGCAAGAACTGCCTGAGCACCCAGCGCTAGCAACGCCGCTCCCCGGCCATTTCCCGCGCACCGGGCCTGCGCCCGCCTGCAGCGCGCCCCCCCAATCCCAATCCACCAGGTACCGCCGCCATCCCGGCAGAAAGGCTTTTCCGGCCGCGGATTGTTATGTTATAACATTGCATTCAAATTGATGCGGGCTGGACCGAGCCCCGCGCGAAAGGACGTGGAAGAAATGAATGCAAGACATGGTGCCTGCCTGATCACCCTGGCGGCATTGGGAAGCACCGCCTGGGCCCAGGCAGCAGAAGGTCACCGGCACGGAACGGGCCTCGAAGAAGCACCCTGGCAGATCGCAGCCCTGCCCTCCGTCGTGGTCACCGCCACCACTTCCGAACGCAGCGCGGCCGACGCCCCGGCCAGTGTCTCCGTCATCGAGGGCGAAAGCCTGCGCCGCCGCCCCGTGAACGATCTCGCCGACGCGCTCAAGGGTTCGGTGGGCCTCGGCCTGGACAGTCTCGGCCTCGGGCGGCAGGGCGTCTCGATCCGCGGCATGAGTTCCGAGCACACGCTGATGCTGATCGACGGGCAGCGCATCAACTCCTCCGCGTCCGCCATCGCGCATTCCGATTTCGAACTGGGCTGGGTTCCCGCCGAGGCCATCGAGCGCATCGAGGTGGTACGCGGGCCGATGTCTTCCCTGTACGGCTCCGAAGCTCTGGGCGGCGTGGTCAACACCATCACCCGCTCGGCTACCGACCGCTGGCGGGGTTCGGTCAGCGCCTACGCGCTGGTCGGCGACCACGGCCTGGACGGCAACCAGTACAAGGGCGGGTTCTATCTGGGCGGCCCACTGATTCCCGGTCGTCTGGGCCTGAACGCATGGGGCGAATACCGCTACCGCGACGCGCTGCGCGACGCCGGCAACAAGGCGCTCAGTGCGCTCGACGAACAGCGCGCCACGAACGGCCACCTCGGGCTGACCTGGACGCCCGACGACCGCCAGCGCATCGATCTGTCCGCGAGCGCCGGCAATGAAGACCAGGAAGGTTTCCGCAGCAGCAGCACCAGCCCGTTCTACAAGGCCGAGAACGAGGTCCAGCGCCGCCGCTACGCGCTCACCCACCTGGGCGAATGGGATTGGGGCAGCAGCCAGGTGCGTCTGTACCGCAGCACCCTGGAGCGGATCGCCCGCCGCAGCGACGGCGCCGACGCCACCGGGCCGAACCGCTTCACCGACACCGTGCTCGACGGCAGGCTGGGTTTTGCCGCCGGCCCGTCCCACAGGTTCACCCTGGGCGCCGAGGCCCGCCGCGAAACCCTGGAGGAACCCAGCGTCAACCGCGCCGGCAAGAAATCCCTGACCCACCACGCCCTCTTCGTCCAAGATGAAATCCGCCTGGGCCAGCGCTGGGAACTGGTGCTCGGCAGCCGCTTCGACCAGCACGAAGAGTACGGCTGGGAAACCAGCCCACGGGCCTATCTGCTGTTCCACCCCTCCGCCGCGCTGACCCTCAAGGCCGGCATGGGCCGGGGCTTCAAGGCGCCGACCCTGAAGCAGCTTTCCGCGGAATACGAATCCCGCGCGGCCATGGGCGGGCGCGGCATCATCCGCGGCAACCCGGATCTGCAGCCGGAAACCAACCGCTCCTTCGAACTGGGTGCCGCCTACCAACAGGAAACCTGGTCCGTCGGCGCGACCGTGTTCCGCAACGACGTGCGCAATCTGATCGAAACCGTGCGGCAGCCGACCTGCTTCGTCCCCGGGCGGGTCTGCCTGAACTACGAGAACGTCGCCGAGGTCCGCCTGCAGGGGCTGGAACTCACCGCCGCCGCCCATCTGTCCGCGCGCTGGCGGCTGGAAGGCAATTACACCTACCTCAATGCGCGCGACCGGACCGACGACGAACGCCTGGCCGACCGCTCCCGCCACCGCGCCAACGCCACGCTGGCCTGGGCGGTGCGCGACCGCCTCGCCACCCGGCTGCGGGTCGAGTACACCGGCTCGCAGTACCGCTCCGCAACGCTGAAGGACCGGCCCGGCCATACCCTGCTGCACTGGTACGTGGACCACGAACTGGGCCGCGGCCTGAGCCTGCACGCGGGCGTCGAGAACCTGACCGACAAGCGCCTGGCCAACGACGATGCCGACCTCTACGGCCGCGCCGATGAAGGGCGGCGCTACTTCGCGGGGCTGACGGCGAGGTTCTGATGTCCGCTGCGCGCTTCACCCGCCTGCTGGGCGGCGGCCTGCTGGCGGGCCTGCTGTGCATTGCGCCGGCACTGGCGGACAGCGCGCCGGTGGTGCAGGTGGTGCACAACCGCTTCGTGTCGGCCGAGAAATTCCAGCGCCTGCAGACCTTCGCGCAGCAGGAAGGCGTGACGCTGCGGCATCTGGACGTCGAAACCAGCTCGGCGGACGACCTGCGGCAGGCACTCGCTGCCACATCGCTGGCCGTGCTCGACGTGCCCCGGCCCAACGACCGCGCCATGGTCGAGCAACGAGCAGAACCAGCCGCGCCGGCCGGGCTCCGCCGCCTGACCGTCGGCGGCGGGCGCCCCGCCTGGGAGAATCTGCCGCCGGCACAGGGCGGCGCGCTGGCGGCGCTCTACGATGCGGGCGGCGCGGACAACTTCCGCCGCTTCTTCGCCCTGGCCAGGATGCTGCACGCGGGCCTGGCGCCCCCGCCGCATCTGTTGGAGCCCCCTGCCCGCCTGCCCGCCACCGCCTTCTACCACCCGCAGGCCCCGCGCCTCTTCGAGCATCTGGAAGCCTATCTGGCGTGGCACGCCTCGCATGCCGGGAAGGATGCCGCGCGGCAGCGCGGCCGGGTCGCATTCCTGCTCCACCGGGGCGTGGTGGCGGACCTGCTCACCCGCGAGGTGGACGAACTGATCGCCCGCAGCGAGGCGGCCGGCCTGCAGCCGGTGGCCTTCTGGTTCGATGGCAGCGCGCCGGACGGCCTGGCGGCCGTGCTCGGCGCCGGGCAGGTGGACGCGCTGGTCAATCTGTCCCACATGCAGAACGGCGCGGCGCGCAGCCGGGATTTCCTCGCGCTCGACGTGCCCGTCCTCCAGGCCCTGCGCTTTCGCGAGGGCGCAGCCGCCGACTGGCCCGCCGCCGTGAGCGGCGTGGCGCCGCGCACTACCGCCGTGTTCCTGGCCGGGCCGGAGGGCTGGGGCATCAGCGATCCGCTGGTGCTGTCCGCGGCCACCGCGGGCGTGGAAAACCTGCTGCCCGAACAGGCCGATGCGTTGATCGCCAAGCTGCAAAGCCTGGTGGCGCTGCGCCATCGCGCGCCGGCGGACAAAAAACTGGCGCTGATGTTCTGGAACTACCCGGTCGGCGAGAAGAACCTGGGGGCCTCGAACCTGAACATTCCGCGCAGCATCGTCTCTATCCAGGCCGCGCTGGCGGCCGAGGGCTACGCGGTGGGCGAAGCGCTCGACGAGCAGCAGGTCATCGAAGCCGGGCAGCGCATGCTGGGCGCGCTGTACGGCAGCGTCACGCTGGACGCCCTGCTGGCCGAGGGCAAGGCCGGACTCTACCCGCTGGCCGACTATGAACGCTGGCTTGCCGCGCTGCCGCCCGCACGCCGGGCCGAACTGCGCCACGCCGGGCCACCCGCCGGCCACCGGGCCATCCGCGAGATCGACGGCCAGCGCTACTTCGTCATTCCCCACTGGCGGATCGGCAACCTGCTGGTGATGCCGCAGATGCCGCGCCACGCCGAGCCGCACGCCCATTACCACGACACCGCCAGCGCGCCCGATCACCTCTACATGGCGGCCTATCTGTATCTGCAGCAGCGTTACGGCGCGCATGCGCTGATCCACCTGGGCACCCACGGCACGCAGGAATGGCTGCCCGGCAAGGACCGCGGGCTGGCCGCCAGCGACTACCCCTGGCTGGCGGTGGGCAGCCTGCCGGTGTTCTATCCCTACATCCAGGACAACGTCGGCGAGGCCATCCAGGCCAAGCGGCGCGGCCGCGCCGTCACCGTCAGCCACCAGACGCCGCCCTTCGCCCCGGCCGGGCTGTACGACCAGTTGCGCGACCTGCACCAGTTGATCCACGAGTACCAGCAACTCGACGACGGCCAGGTGCGCGAACAGGTGAGCGCCCGCATCCGCGAAGCGGCCGTCGCCGCCCATCTGCATGAGGATCTGGGCTGGACGGCGCAACAGGCCGAGCAGGATTTCAACGGCTTCCTGCAAGCCCTGCACGACCAGTTGCACGAACTGGCCCGCAGCGCCATGCCGCTGGGCCTGCACACCTTCGGCCAGCCGGCCGGCGCCGAACACCGCGCCAGCACCATCGTGCAGCAGCTCGGCGAGCCGTTCTACGCCGCGCTGGGCATCGACCGGGAAGAACTGTTCGTGGAGGACCACGCCAGTCTGGCGGACAACCCGGCCTATCTCGCGGTGCGCGCCATGCTGTCGCCCGAGGCTGCCGCCCTGCTGCCCCCCGGTGTGGCGGCCTTCACCGAGCGCGCGCGCGAACTGGATCGCCGCCTGCGCGACACCCGCGAGAACGAGGCACTGCTGGCCGGACTGGCCGGCCGCTTCGTGCCGCCGGGCGCCGGCGGCGATCCGATCCGCAACCCGGAAGTGGAAAGCGGGCGCAACCTCTACGCCTTCGAGGCTGACAAGATTCCGGCGCGCGCCGCCTACGAATCGGCCGCCGTGGCCTACGAGCAGTTGGTGAGCGCCTTCCGCGCCGAGCACGCCGGCGCCTGGCCGCAAAAGCTCGCCTTCAGCCTGTGGTCTTCGGAGGCCATCCGCCACCTGGGCGTGACCGAGGCGCAGATCCTCCACGCCCTGGGCCTGCGCCCGCGCTGGGACGCCGGCGGGCGCGTCACCGCGCTGGAGGTCATTCCCGCCAGGGAGCTGGGCCGTCCGCGCAGCGACGTGGTGGTGCAGGTCACCGGCGTGTATCGCGACCAGTTCGACAGCTTCATGCGCCTGCTCGACGACGCGCTGGCGCGCCTGGCCGAACTGGACGAACCCGGCAACCCCGTCGCCGCCAACAACCGCCGCATCGCCGCGGCCCTCCGCGAGCGGGGGATGCCGGCCGGCGAGGCCGCTGCGGCGGCGCGCTACCGCATCTTCGGCAACGCGCCGGGCGAATACGGCACCGGCGTGCCCGACCTGGCGCTGCGCTCCACCGAATGGGACGACGATGACGCGCTGGCGCGGCAATTCCTCGCCAGCAGCCGCCACGCCTACGGCAGCCGTGGATGGGGCGAGGCGCCGGCGCGGGCCAATCTGCTGGCCGAGCAACTGCGCGGCACGCAGGCGGCGGTCATGGCGCGCTCGTCGAACGTGCATGGCGTGCTGTCCACCGATCATCCGTTCGAATTCCTCGGTGGCCTGTCGGCGGCCATCCGGCACCTGGACGGCCAGGCGCCGCAGCTGCTGGTCTCCGACCTGCGCGGCCGCGAGGTCAGGACCACCGGGCTGGCGCGCTTCCTCGCCGACGAGATGCGCGTCCGCTACCTCAACCCGCAATGGATCGCCGCCATGCAGCAGGAGGGCTACGCCGGCACGCTGCAGGTGCTCAACGTCACCAACAACCTGTTCGGCTGGCAGGCCATGGACACCTCCACGGTACGCGCCGACCAGTGGCAGGCGCTGTTCGACACCTACGTGACGGACACCCGCGCCCTGGGCACGCGCGAATGGTTCGAGCAGCACAACCCCACGGCGCAGGCCCAGATCCTCGAACGCATGGCCGAGGCCATCCGCAAGGGCTACTGGGACGCCTCCGCGGACACCCGGCGCGCGCTGGCGCAGCGCTGGCAGGAACTGGCGCGGCAGCACGGCGTGGCCACCGGCGCCGAAACCACGCGCCGCTTCATCGACGATCTGGCGCGCGGCTTCGGCCTGGACACGGCGGCCGCCCCGGACGCCGAGGCCGCGCCCGTGTCTTCCGACACCCCGGACGCGGCAGACAGCGCCGAGCGCGCCCGCGAAGCCGTGCAGGGACAAGTCCTGGAAGCACTGGAAACACCCCTGCCAGACGATTCCCCGCAGCGCTGGGCGCTGGCCGCGATGCTGCTTCTGCTGTGCGCCGGAGGCCTGCGCCAGGCCATCGCCGGCGGCCGCGCCGCGGGATGACCGACCAACCGATCCACCCAGGGAACCCCATGCCCGTACTTGCCGAAATCGAAACCCTTCTCTATGCCGTTTCGCGGGTCTTCCTCGCCCCGGTGATGCTGCTGATCGCCGCCGCGCTGGCCTATGCGCTGGTGATGCTCGGCGCGTTCGCCGTCGAGGCCTGGCAGCGCCGGCGGCCTTCCCACCCGCGCGCCCTGCTCGCCTACGCGCGGCAGGCCCCGGACGGCGGCGCGGGCGGGCAGGCGCTGCTCGCCAGCGACGATCTGGAACTGTGGATCATGCGGCGGCTGGAGTGGCTGCGCATCGTCTCGCGCACCGCCCCCATGCTGGGGCTGATCGCCACCATGATCCCGATGGGCCCGGCACTGCTGGCCCTGGGCAGCAACGACGCCTCGGCGGTGGGCAGGAACATGGTGGCCGCCTTCTCGGCGGTGATCCTCGCGCTGCTCGCGGCCAGCATCTGCTTCTTCATCCTGACCATCCGCCGGCGCTGGCTGCTGCAGGATCTGCGCGACGTCGAGCGGCAGCGCGAAGGGAAGCCGGCCTGATGCGCTTTCTCGATGAAGAGGACAACGACCCGATGCTCTCGGTGGTCAACCTGATCGACCTGTTCCTGGTCATCATCGGCGTGCTGATGGTGGTGATCGCCCAGAATCCGCTCAACCCCTTCTCGCAGGACAGGGTCGTCGTGGTCGAAAACCCGGGGGAAGCCGACATGCGCATCACCATCAAGGACGGCCAGGAACTGACGCGCTACGAGTCCAGCGGCGAAGTCGGCGAAGGGCTGGGCTCGCGCGCGGGGATCACCTACCGCCTGGACGACGGGCGCATGATCTACGTGCCCGAGCGCTGAGCCGGCAGCGCGATCGAGGCGCCCGCCACCGGGCATGGCATAGGCGCTGGCGGGCGGACAGCACGGACACCGCGCGCGTTCATCCATTACAGTGCATGAATCGGTCATCCGCACGCCCGGCGCGGCGGATCGCCCCGCCCCACCCGCTCCCAAGCCAGCCCATGCCCAATCCGCCCCGCAAATGGATCGCCGCGCTGTTAGGCGTTCTCGCTCAACCCCTGTCGATGCTGTATGTCGGGCAGGCCCGCTGGGCGGGCATCTATTTCCTGCTGAGCCTGGCCATCGTATTCACCGGGGAACTCTACCTGCGCGGATCGGGCGTGGACGGCATGCTCGCGCTCATCCTCGCGGCCGTGTGCGCCATCCATGCCTACCGCGCGGCCGCGAACTACCCCAAGGACAGGAGCCGTCCGGCCTACAGCCGCTGGTATGGACTACTCGGCGCGCTGTGCACCCTGCTGCTGCTCGTCCTGGTGCTGCGTGCCTATCTCTTCGAGCCGTTTCGCGCGGCTTCCGGCTCCATGCAGCCCGCCATCCCGATCCAGGCCTACCTGATCGTGCAGAAATGGGGCTACGGGCACTACGGCGCCTACGGCATCCGCCTGCCCGGCCCCGCCGCCTCCGCGCCGCTGAAGCGCGGCGACGTGGTGGTCTTCGAATTCCCCGCGGATCGCAGCATCCAGTACGTCAAACGGCTGGTCGGCCTGCCCGGGGACACGGTGGCCTACCAGGACAAGGAACTGACCATCAACGGCACGCCAATCTCCCACCAGCGGGTCGCCGACCATCTGGACATGCGGACCGCCACACGCATCCCGGCCTACCGCGAATCGCTGGACGGCACCGAATACACCGTGCTGATCCGCGAAGACACGCCGCCGGCGTTCGCCGCCCTCCGCCAGACCTTCCCCTTCCAGGGACAATGCGCCTACACGGCTCAGGGCATCACCTGCCGGATTCCCGACGGCCATTACTTCATGCTGGGCGACAACCGCGACGCCAGCTACGACAGCCGGGTCTTCGGCTTCGTCCCCGCCGACCACATCGTCGGCAAGGTCGTGCGCATCGTTCCGTAGGGCCGGACCGGGCTGCCGGGAAAGCTGCCGGCGATTAAATAACCGCGTGTCCACGGTGCGTCTGGCCCTCATCGAACACCACGGCATCCGGTGCGCAGCACCGGGCGGGGAGCGCGCGGCGCCCAGCATTGCCCGCAAAGGCCTACCATGGAGAATCGATGAGCGCTGCCCACGTTACCGGAGGTGCCGACATGCAAACACTGGAACTATCCAAGGCCTTCACGCTGATCGAACCAGGCCCGGTGGTGCTGGTGACCACCCATGACGGGCATGTGCCCAACATCATGACCATCTCGTGGACCATGGTCATGGATTTCACCCCGGTGTTCGCGATCACCACGGGCGCGTGGAACCATTCGTTCGCGGCGCTGAGCAAGCGGCGTGAATGCGTGCTCGCCATCCCCACGGTAGACCTGCTGGATACGGTGGTGGGCATCGGCACATGCTCCGGGCGCGATACCGACAAGTTTTCCAGGTTCGGCCTGACGGCGATGCCGGGCAAGTCCGTCAAGGCACCACTCATCAAGGAGTGCCTGGCCAACATCGAATGCACGGTTGCCGACATCATCGATCGTCACGGCATCGTCGTGCTGGAAGCGGTGGCGGCCCACATCGATCCGGAACGCCGGGAGCGCCGGACCGTTCACGCCGTGGGAGATGGAACGTTCATCGTGGACGGCCGCAAATTCGACCGGCGAACCATGATGGCCTCGAAGCTGCCGCCCGGTGTCTAAGGAGCCGTGCGCGCATGCCTTCGGACCACTTCAAAGCGGTTTTTCGGCAATAAAAAACCCGCCGAAGCGGGTATGAATTTTCGTTTTTTTACTGGAGGCGCGACTCGGAATCGAACCGGGGTACACGGCTTTGCAGGCCGCTGCATAACCACTCTGCCATCGCGCCGTTGTACTGAATGGCCATTCCGAAATCTTTATCGGTCTGCGCCAACCCCGCAATTCTGCAGGGTTTTTGAATGCTGGAGCGGGAAACGAGTCTCGAACTCGCGACCTCAACCTTGGCAAGGTTGCGCTCTACCAACTGAGCTATTCCCGCTGGAAAGGCCGCTATTATAGACGGCGGCCGGCTGCTGTCAACTACCCCGCCGCGCCGCCGCCCGCATCGTCGTGCATGCGCAGCAACGGCATGGCGCGGTGCAGATAGTAGCCCATGGACCACAGCGTGAGCGCGGCGGCGACGTAGATGAGCCACTCACCGAGCACGCGCATGTTCAGCCCGAGCAGGGGCGCGTTGAACAGCAACATGGGGATGGCGGTCATCTGCGCGGCGGTCTTCAGCTTGCCTACGTAGGCCACCGCGACGCTGGCCGACTTGCCCACCTTGGCCATCCATTCGCGCAGCGCGGAAATGGTGATCTCGCGGCCGATGATGATCACCGCGATCACCGCATCCGCGCGGCCGAGCTGGACCAGCAGGATCAACGCGGCGGCCACCATCAGCTTGTCGGCCACCGGATCGAGGAAGGCGCCGAAGGCGGAGGTCTGCCCCAGGCTGCGCGCCAGGTAGCCGTCGAACCAGTCGGTGACCGCGGCGACCACGAAGATGGAGGTGGCGATCAGGTTGCGCGCGGCGGCGCCCAGCCAGGGATCGGGGAGATAGAACACGCCGACGAAGATCGGGATCAGCGCAATGCGCGCCCAGGTCAGCGTGTTGGGGATGTTCAGCGGCATCGAACGGGCCCTCGGGCCGGCAGGTTGAAGCGGAAGCGTAGTATAGCCGCCCCGGCCCCGCATTCGGTGGGCGGCGCCCGGCACCGGCACCCGTATACTGGCCCCTTCATGACGAATACGCTGGCACGCCCGCCAGCGCTGAACCGATGCTGCCACCCCTGCTCGAACGCCTGCTGCGCTCGCTCTCCCCGGTCGGGCTGATCCTCGGCACCCTGTTCTTCGCCATGTCGCTGACGCCCAGCCTGGTGCCGCGCCCTTTCGTGATGCAGGGGCTGCTGTCCGGCATGGCGCTGGCCGCCGGCTACGGCATCGGCGTGCTCGGCCGCGGCATCTGGCATTACCTGGAACTGCCGGTGGCGCACGGGCGCTCGCGCTGGGTGCTGAAAGGCGTGCTGGGGCTGATCTGCCTGGGCGTGGCGGTCGCCTTCCTGCTGCAGGCCTCGGCCTGGCAGAACTCGTTGCGCGCCTTGATGGAACTGCCGCCGGTGGACAGCAGCCGGCCGCTCTCCGTGGGCCTGATCGCCACCGGGGTGTTCGCCCTGCTGCTCGCCGTGGCCCGCCTGTTCGGCCTCTGCGCGCGGCTGGTGTCGGGCTGGCTGAACCGCTTGGTGCCGCGCCGCATCTCGGCGGCGGCCGGCCTGCTGGTGGCCTTTCTGCTGTTCTGGTCGCTGGTCGACGGGGTGTTCGCGCGCTTCGTCCTGAACACCTTCGATGTCTCGTTCAGCCAGCTCGATGCGCTGATCGAGGACGACGTGGCTGCTCCCGCCGATCCGCTGTTCACTGGCAGCGCCGAATCGCTGATCGCCTGGAAGGATCTCGGCCGCCAGGGCCGGCGTTTCGTCGCCGCCACGCCCACGCCCGAGGAGCTGGCGCGCTTCGCCGACCAGCCGGTGCGCCGGCCGCTGCGCGTGTATGCCGGGCTGAACTCGGCCGAAACCATCGAGGAACGCGTGGAACTGGCCTTCGACGAACTACGCCGCGCCGGCGGCTTCGAGCGCAAGGTGCTGGTCATCGTCACGCCCACCGGCACCGGCTGGGTCGATCCCGGCGCCATCGACAGCGTGGAATACCTGCACCGCGGCGACGTGGCCAGCGTGGCCGTGCAGTACTCCTACCTGCCCAGCTGGCTGTCGCTGCTCGCCCAGCCCGACTACGGCGCGGATACCGCGCGCGCCCTGTTCCAGCGCGTCTATGGCCACTGGCAGACCCTGCCGGCCGACCGGCGCCCGCGCCTGTACCTGCAGGGCCTGAGCCTGGGCGCGCTGAACTCGCAGCGTTCGGCGGACGCCTGGGACATCGTCGGCGATCCGCTGCACGGCGCGCTGTGGAGCGGGCCGCCGTTCCGCAGCACCAACTGGCAGTGGATCATCGCGCACCGCAACGCCGGCTCCCCCGCCTGGCTGCCGCGCTTCCGCGACGGCGCGCTGATCCGCTTCGCCAACCAGGCGGGCGCGCTGGAAGATTTCGACGCGCCCTGGGGGCCACTGCGCATCGTCTATCTGCAGTACGCCAGCGACCCGATCACCTTCTTCGACCCGCTGGCCTTCCTGCGCGAGCCGGAATGGCTGTCCGGTCCGCGCGGATCGGACGTCTCGCCCAGCCTGCGCTGGTTTCCGGTGGTGACCATGCTGCAGCTCGCCGTGGATATCGCCGCCGCCGACCATGCGCCCATCGGCTACGGTCACGCCTACGCCACCGAGCACTACATCGACGGCTGGCTGGCGGTGAGCGCGCCGGAGAACTGGCCGGAAGCGGAAATACGCCGCCTCAAGGCCACCATCGGCGACCTCGACCGCACACGCGAATAAAAGGTGGGATGCGCGGCGCTCAGCCGCGCAGCTGGTCGTGGATGCGCTGGGCCAGCGCCGCGTTGATGCCCTCGACGCGGCACAGGTCTTCCACGGTGGCCGTGCGCACGCCATCCAGTCCGCCGAAGGCGGCCAGCAGGTTGCGCCGCCGCGACGGGCCGACGCCGGGAATGTCCTCCAGCCGCGAGCCGATGCGCGCCTTGGCGCGCCGCGCGCGGTGCCCGGTGATGGCGAAGCGGTGCGCCTCGTCGCGGATTTCCTGGATCAGATGGAGCGCGGGCGCATCCGGCTCCAGATGCAGGGGTTCGCGGCCATCCGGGAAGATCAGCGATTCCAGCCCCGGCTTGCGCCCTTCGCCCTTGGCCACGCCGATCATTGCCACCGATTCCAGCCCCACCTCGGCGAGGATGGCGCGCGCGGCGCTCACCTGCCCCTTGCCACCGTCGATCAGGATCAGGTCCGGGCACAGGCCCTCGCCCGCCGCCACCTTGCCGTAGCGCCGCTCCAGCACCTGGCGCATGGCGGCGAAGTCGTCGCCGCCGGTGATACCGGTGATGTTGTAGCGCCGGTACTCCGAGTTCTTCATCTGCCCATCCACGCACACCACGCAGGAGGCCACGGTGGCCTCGCCCATGGTGTGGCTGATGTCGAAGCATTCGATGCGGCGCGGCGGATCCGGCAGATCGAGCGCCTCGCGCAGCGCTTCCAGGCGCTGTTCGGCCCGCCCGGTATCGCGCGCGCGCGCCAGGATGGCCAGCCCGGCGTTCTTGCGGGCCATCTCCATCCATGCCTTCTCGGCGGCGAAGCGCGGCGCGGCCAGCGCGCAGGGCGTGTCGGACAGCTCGGCGAGCACCTCGCGCAGCGCGGCCGAGGGCGCTTCCACCAGCAGACGCGCGGGCATGGCATGCACCGCGTAATGCTGTTCGACGAAGGCCAGCAGCGCGTCCTCGGCACTGCATCCGGCGGCATTGCCAGGGAACTGCGGACGATCGCCCAGATGGCGGCCGCCGCGCACCATGGCGATGTTCACGCAGGCCATGCCCTGCTCTTCCACTGCCGCGATGATATCCACGTCCTCGTCCTTGCGGCTGTCGACGAACTGGCGGTGCAGCACCGCCTGCAGGGCGCGCACCTGGTCGCGGCAGGCGGCGGCCTCTTCGAAATCCAGACGCTCGGCGGCAGCCTGCATGCGCGCGGACAGATCATCGACCACCTCGCTGGCACGCCCGTCCAGGAAACGCGCGGCCAGTTTCACGTCGGCGGCGTAGCGTTCGCGGTCCACCAGCTCCACGCAGGGCCCGCTGCAGCGTTTGATCTGGTACAGTAGACAGGGCCGCGAGCGGTTCTGGAATACCGAGTTCTCGCAGGTGCGCAGCTGGAAGGTCTTCTGCAGCAGGTGGATGCTCTCGCGCACCGCCCAGGAATTGGGGAACGGCCCGAAATAGCGCGCGCCCTTGGCGAAGGCACCACGGTGGTAGGCCAGGCGCGGGAATTCGTCGCCGGAAAGTTCGATGTAGGGGTAGGACTTGTCGTCGCGGAACAGGATGTTGTAGCGCGGCGCCAGGCTCTTGATGAGGTTGTTCTCCAGCAGCAGCGCCTCGGCCTCGGAACGCGTCGGGGTCACGTCCACGCGCAGCACCTGCGCCACCATCATGGCGATGCGCGGGCTGGACAGCGTCTTCTGGAAGTAGCTGGAAACGCGGCGCTTGAGGTTCTTGGCCTTGCCGACGTAGAGCACGCGGTCTTCCGCACCGATCATGCGGTAGACGCCGGGCTCCTCCGGCACCGTGCGCAGGAAGGCGCGCGCGTCGAAGGCCGCTACGGGTTTGCGCGGGTCGGGCGCGGCGGCGTCGCTCACAGGCGCCTCCTCAGCCTGCCGGCGCGTCGCCGCTGGTCCCGGCCGCCAGCATCGGTGCGACGGCATCGCGCTCGGCCAGCGCTTGCACGGCCGTGCGCGCGGCGGCGTAGCGCGGCGCCAGTTCCAGCGCGAAGGGATCGGCGTGGCGCGGCTGGCCGCGCAGCGCGGCGATGCGGCGCTGGCCGTCCGGGTCGGCTTCCGGCGCCCAGCGGTCGAGCAGTTCGGCGGCCAGATCGGGGCGGTTGCACACCAGCACCATGTCGCAGCCGGCCTCGAAGGCGGCGCGCGCGCGGCCGAGGATGTCGCCGGCCACCAGCGCGCCTTCCATGTTCAGGTCGTCGCTGAAGATCGCGCCGTCAAAGCCCAGCCGCCCGCGCAGCACCTCCTGCAGCCAGAAGCGCGAGAAACCCGCCGGGTGCGGATCGACCGCCGGATAGATGACATGCGCCGGCATCACCCCGCCAAGCTGGCGGCCCAGGCGGTGGCGATAGGGCGCGATGTCCTGCGCCCAGATGTCGTCGAAGAGGCGTTCATCCACCGGGATATCGACGTGGGAATCGGCCTCCACGAAGCCGTGCCCGGGGAAATGCTTGCCCACGCTCTTCATGCCCGCCTCGGCCATGCCGGCCACCAGCGCCTGGGCCAGCGCGGCGGTGACCGTCGGGTCGCGGTGGAAGGCGCGGTTGCCGATGGCCCGGCTGCAGCCGTAGTCCAGATCGAGCACGGGCGCGAAGCTCAGATCCACGCCGTGGGCGAGCAGTTCGGCGGCCAGCACGTAGCCGGTATCGCGCGCGGCTTCCAGCGCGGCCAGCGAATCCTCCGCCCACAGCGCGCCCAGCGTGCGCATGGCCGGCAGGCGGGTGAAGCCGTGGTCGCGGAAACGCTGCACGCGCCCGCCTTCGTGGTCCACGGCGATCAGCGGCGGCAGCGCGCGCACGGCGCGGATGTCGGCGGTGAGCGCGGCGATCTGTTCGGAATCGGTGTAGTTGCGCGCGAACAGAATCACCCCGCCGACCAGCGGGTCGCGCAGGCGCTCTCGCTCCTCGTCGGTGAGCGCGGTGCCGGCGACGTCGAGCATCACCGGGCCCAGGGCGCTGGCGGGCATGTTCATGTGCGTTCGATCACCGCGAAGGCCACCACGTGCTCGTCCTCGTCGGACAGGCTGAGGTGGGCGTTGAGGCCGTGTTCGGCCATATGCGCGGCCAGGCGCCCGTCGTACTCATACACCGGCTTGCCCAGCGCGTCGTGCCCCACCGCGATGGCGTGCAGCGTGGCGGGCACCGCGATACCGGTGCCCAGCGCCTTGCCGAAGGCTTCCTTGGCGGCGAAACGCTTGGCGAGGAAGCGCGCGGGATCGCGGCTGGCCGCCCACGCGACGCGCTCGCCCTCGGCCAGGATGCGCTCGGCGAAGCGCGCGCCGTGGCGTTCCAGCGCGGCGCGCACGCGCTCGATGCGCACGATGTCGGTGCCGATGCCGTGGATCATGCCCTGCCCGCCTTCAGCGGCCGGCGGCCTCGCGCATCAGCCGCTTCATCTCGGCGACCGCCGCGCGCAGGCCGACGAACACCGCACGGCTGACGATGGAGTGGCCGATGTGCAGTTCGCGCACGCCGGCCAGCCGGGCGATGGGCTGCACGTTGTAGTAGTTGAGCGCATGACCGGCGTTGAAGCGCATGCCCAGCGCGCGGATGGCCTCGCCGGCCACGGCGACGCGGCGCAGCTCGGCAACCACCGCCGGCGCGTCCACGTCGCGCCCGGCGGCGTGGAAGGCGTGCGCGTAGGGGCCGGTGTGCACTTCGCAGACGCGTGCGCCGATGCGCTCAGCGGCTTCGATCTGCGCCGGCTCGGCATCGATGAACACGCTGCTGACGATACCGGCATCGGCCAGGCGCGCCACGCGGTCCTTCAGCGCGGCCTCGTTGGCGAGGATGTCCAAGCCCCCCTCGGTAGTCACTTCCAGGCGGCCTTCGGGCACCAGCATGGCCATTTCCGGTTTCACCCGGCAGGCGATGTCCACCATCTCGGCGGTGGCGGCCATTTCCAGGTTGAGCTTGACCTGGGTGAGCTCGCGCAGGCGGCGCACGTCCTCGTCGTGGATGTGGCGGCGGTCCTCGCGCAGGTGGATGGTGATACCGTCCGCGCCGCCCAGGTGGGCTTCCACGGCCGCCCACACCGGGTCCGGTTCCCAGGTGCGGCGCGCCTGGCGCAGCGTGGCGACGTGGTCGATATTGACGCCGAGTTCAATGGCAGCGCTCACAGTTCCTGCAACTCCTTGAGCACCCGGCGCGACTGCAGCGGCTGGCCGCCCAGGTAGTGGTTGATGACGGCGCGCAGCACGGCCTTGCTCTGCGCCAGGGTTTCGGCGGCGGAAAAGTCGCCCCGCGCCATCGCCAGCAGGCTGCGCCCGCTGATCACCGGCGTGCCGTCGTCGGGCAGCATGTCGCCGGCCAGCGGCACCGGACCGCGCTCGATTATATAGAGGTAGTGATGCTCGGGCCGCACCGCCGCGCCGCTGTCGGCTTCCAGTTCCAACCCCGCGCCATAGCCCAGCTCATTCAACAGGGCCAGTTCGAAGCGGCGCAGCAGCGCGGTGAGCGGTGCGCCGGCGGCCAGTTCGCGCAACGCTTGCGCATAGTCGGCGAACAGCGCGGCATGGGCGTCTTCGCGCGCGGTCAGGCGCACCAGCAGTTCGTTGAGGTAGTAGCCACAGAGCAGCGCGCGGCCGGTGAGCAAGGGCTGGCCGCCCTGCCATTCGGCGCGCACCAGGGTCTTCACCTCGCCGCCGCCGGACCAATCCACCAGCAGGGGCTGGAAAGCCATCAGCACGCCACGGAAGGCGGAATGCGGGCGCCGCGCGCCCTTGGCGACCAGCGCCACGCGGCCGTGGTCGCGCGAGAACACCTCGGCGATCAGGCTAGTTTCGCGCCAGGGATAGGTGTGCAGCACATAGGCAGGCTGCTCGAGGATGCGCTGCTTGGTGGCCACGCCGTGCCGCCCGCTGGCTTATTCGTAGCCCAGGCTCTTCAGGGCGCGCTCGTCGTCGGCCCAGCCGCTCTTCACCTTGACCCAGACTTCCAGGAAGACCTTGCCGTCGAAGAGCTTTTCCAGTTCCACGCGCGCCTCGGAGGCGATGCGCTTGAGGCGCTCGCCGCCCTTGCCGATGACGATGCCCTTGTGGCCGGGCTTGTCGACGATGACCGCGGCGTGGATGCGGCGCAGCCGGCCCTCGGTCTCGAACTTCTCGATTTCCACCGCCATGCCGTAGGGCAGTTCGTCGCCGAGCAGACGGAAGAGCTTCTCGCGCAGGAATTCGGAGGCCAGGAAACGCTCGCTGCGGTCGGTGATCTCGTCCTCGTCGTACATCGGCGCACCGGTGGGCAGCAGCGGCGTGGCGGCGCGCACCAGTTCGTCCACGTTGGTGCCGCGCTCGGCGGACAGCGGAACGATCTCGGCGAAAGGATAGGCCGCGCTCATCTGCTCGATGAAGGGCAGCAGCATGCGCTTGTCGGCCAGGCGGTCGACCTTGTTGATCACCAGCACCACGCGCGCGCCCTCGGGCAGTACCTCGACCACCTTGCGGTCGTCCTCGCCGTAGCGCCCGGCCTCGACCACCAGGAAAACCAGGTCGACGTCGCTGAGCACCTGGGTGACGGTACGGTTCATCGAACGGTTGAGCGCGTTGCGGTGCTGGGTCTGGAAACCCGGCGTATCGACGAAGACGAACTGCGCGCCGGCGTCGCTGCGGATGCCGGTGACGCGGTGGCGGGTGGTCTGCGCCTTGCTGGAGACGATGCTGATCTTCTGCCCGATCAGGCGGTTGAGCAGCGTGGACTTGCCGACGTTGGGGCGCCCGACAATGGCGACGAAGCCAGTGCGGAAGGACTCTTCCCCGGCCGGCGGAGTGGGAGCGGATGCGTTCATTTCGTTCTCAGTTGAGCCAGCGCGAGCTCGGCCGATTGCTGTTCGGCGAAACGCCGGCTGGGGCCGCGCCCGACGGTGCGCAGGGCCGGCGCGTCGATCACGCAGGCCACTTCGAATTCCTGCGCGTGGGCCTCGCCCAGCACTTTGACCATCTCGTAGCGCGGCGGTTTGTACTTGCGGCCCTGCAGCCATTCCTGCAGGGCGGTCTTGGGATCCTTGGTGGGTGCGCGCGGGTCGAGCTCTTCGAGTGCCGGCTGGTACAGGCCATCGATGACCGCCTTGGCGGCGGGAAAACCGGCATCGAGGAACACCGCGGCGAACAGCGCCTCCAGCGCGTCGGCGAGGATGGACGGGCGGCGCGCGCCGCCGGACTTCAATTCGCCCTCGCCGAGCAGCAGGCAGTCGCCCAGTTCGAGTTTCAACGCGATGCGGTGCAGCGCCTCCTGGCGCACCAGCGAGGCGCGCAGGCGCGACAGCTCCCCCTCGCGCAGTTCGCCGTAGCGTTCGAACAGCGCCATCGACACCACGGCGTTGAGGATGCTGTCGCCGAGGAATTCCAGCCGTTCGTTGTTGGGCTGGCCGTAGCTGCGGTGGGTGAGCGCCTGGCGCAGCAGCGCGGCGTCGGCGAACGGGTGGCCCAGCCCGCGTTGCAGGCGCGCCAGCTGCATGCCGCTCAACGCTTCGCGCTGGAGGCGTTGAAATCCAGCAGCAGACTGACGTTGCCGGCCACCGGCACGACGCGCGAATAGGCCACATCGATGACTGTCCTGCCGCCTTGCTTGGCGATGCGCAGGTCGGTGCCAGTGACCGAACGGATGTCGTCGATCTGCGCGCGGCGTTCGAAGCTGCGGCGGATTTCGGTGATCGACGAACCGTTGTCGCCCTCGCTGGCGAGCTGCGGCAGGATGCGCTGGATGGCGTAGTACTCGGTGACCGCCGGCACGGTACGGAAACCGAGCAACAGGAGAAAGGCCAGAACGGCGCCGAGGATCAGCACGCTGATCAGGCTGAGGCCGGCTTGCTTGCGCTTCATGTGCGGGCTCTCCGTCAGTGGAAGCTGCCGATGCGCTTCATGTCGTTGAAATTGAACCAGATGAAGAAGGCCCGGCCGACGATGTTCTCGTCCGGCACGAAACCCCAGGAGCGGCTGTCGTAGCTGCCGTCACGGTTGTCGCCCATGACGAAGTAATGGTCCTGCGGCACCACGCAGCGCACGCCGGCGCTAGTATAGGTGCAGTTCTCGCGGAACGGGAAATCCACCACCTGACTGACATAGGGCGGCGCATCGTCCTCGATCAGCACGGCGTGCTCCTGCTTGCCGAGCTGCTCGACGTAGCGCGGCGAGTAGTACAGCCGGTCGGTATGCAGGAATTCGCCCTCGGCGCGCAGCGCCACCGCCTCGCCGTTGATGCTCAGGCGCTTGTTGAGGTACTCCACGCGGTCGCCCGGCAGGCCGACCACGCGCTTGATGTAATCCACCGACGGATCGGACGGGAAGCGGAACACCATCACGTCGCCGCGCTGCGGGTCGCCCACCGGGATGATCTTCTGGTTGATCACCGGCAGGCGGATGCCGTAGGTCCATTTGTTGACCAGGATGAAATCGCCGACCAGCAGGGTCGGGATCATCGATCCGGAGGGAATCTTGAACGGCTCGACCAGGAAGGAGCGCAGCACGAACACGATCAGGATCACCGGGAAGAAGCTCGCGCCGTACTCCACCCACCAGGGCGCCGGCTCATCGGGCGCACGGCGCTTGCGCGCATAGAAACGGTCGGCCGCCCACAGCACGGCGGTGATCACCAGCAACAGGAACAGAATCAGGGCGAAATTCACGCGGTCTCCATCGAATCGCGGCGGGGCGCGCCGCTACTACTTGCCACCATCCTCGACGCGCAACACGGCCAGGAAGGCTTCCTGCGGAATTTCCACGTTGCCCACCTGCTTCATGCGCTTCTTGCCTTCCTTCTGCTTCTCCAGCAGTTTCTTCTTGCGGGTGATGTCGCCGCCGTAGCACTTGGCCAGCACGTTCTTGCGCAGCGCCTTGATGGTCTCGCGCGCGATGATGTGCGAGCCGATGGCCGCCTGCACCGCCACGTCGAACATCTGGCGCGGGATCAGCCCGCGCAGCTTGGCGGCCAGCTCGCGCCCGCGGTACTGCGCGCTGGCGCGGTGCACGATCACCGACAGGGCATCGACCTTCTCGCCGCCGACCATCATGTCGAGCTTGACCAGATCGGCCGGGCGGTACTCCTTGAATTCGTAGTCGAGCGAGGCGTAGCCGCGCGACACGGATTTCAGCTTGTCGAAGAAATCCATCACCACTTCGTTCATCGGCAGTTCGTGGATCAACTGCACCTGGCGGCCGTGGTAGCGCATGTCCACCTGCACGCCGCGCTTCTGGTTGCACAGCGTGATCACCGGCCCCACGTACTCCTGCGGCATGAAGATGGTGGCGGTGATGATGGGTTCGCGGATCTCCTGGTACTTGCCCACTTCCGGCAGCTTGGCGGGGTTTTCCACGTGGATGACCTCGCCGCTGTTCAACACCACCTCATACACCACCGTCGGCGCGGTGGTGATCAGATCCATGTCGAATTCGCGCTCCAGACGTTCCTGCACGATGTCCATGTGTAGCAGGCCGAGGAAGCCGCAACGGAAGCCGAAGCCCAGCGCCTGCGAGACTTCCGGCTCGAACTGCAGCGAGGCGTCGTTGAGGCGCAGCTTTTCGAGCGAGTCGCGCAACTGGTCGTATTCGGAGGATTCCACCGGATACAGCCCGGCGAACACCTGCGGCTTGATTTCCTTGAAGCCGGGTAAGGGCTCGGCGGCCGGGCGGCTGGCCAGGGTGATGGTGTCGCCGACCTTGGCGGCCTCCAGCTCCTTGATGCCGGCGATGATGAAGCCCACCCCGCCGGCGGCCAGTTCCTCGCGCGCCACCGACTTCGGCGTGAACACGCCGACCTGTTCGCACAGGTACTGGGCGCCGGAGGACATGAAGCGGATCTTGTCCTTGGGGCGCAGCACGCCGTCGACCACGCGCACCAGCATCACCACGCCCACGTAGTTGTCGAACCACGAGTCGATGATCAGCGCCTTCAGCGGCGCGGCGGCGTCGCCCTTGGGGGGCGGCATGCGATGCACGATGGCCTCCAGCACCTCCTCGATGCCCAGGCCGGTCTTGGCCGAGCACAGGATGCCCTCGGAGGCATCGACGCCGATCACGTCCTCAATCTCGGCACGGGCGTTGTCGGGGTCGGCGGCCGGCAGGTCGATCTTGTTGAGCACCGGCACCACCTCGACGTCCTGGTCGAGCGCGGTGTAGCAGTTGGCCACGGTCTGCGCCTCGACGCCCTGCGAGGCGTCCACCACCAGCAGCGCGCCCTCGCAGGCGGCCAGCGAGCGGCTCACCTCGTAGGAGAAGTCCACGTGCCCCGGGGTGTCGATCAGGTTCAGGTTGTACACCTGCCCGTCGCGCGCCTTGTACTGCAGCGCGGCGGTCTGCGCCTTGATGGTAATGCCGCGCTCGCGCTCCAGGTCCATGGAGTCGAGCACCTGGGCTTCCATCTCGCGGTCGGACAGGCCGCCGCAATACTGGATCAGGCGATCGGCCAGCGTGGACTTGCCGTGGTCGATGTGGGCGATGATGGAGAAATTTCGGATATGTTGCTGCATGGATGACAACAGAAAGGGCGCCTTGCGGCACCCTGTTGGAATGGACGCCCGCGCGGCACCCGCTGCGGGCTAAAGGCTGGATTCTAGCGGAAAACCCGCACAGTGGGCACGGACGGCAAGCTCGTCGAGATGGTAATGGCACAGTTCCACGTCGCCCGCCAGCAGCACCGGCACCAGTTCGTCCCAGCGCGCCTCCAGTTCCGGGTGCTGGTCCACATCGACCACCTTCACGCTCCAGCCGTATTCGGCGGCGATCGGCTCGAGCTGCGCCACCAGATCGTGGCAGAGGTGGCACCATTCCCGGCTCATCACCGTGAATTCACGCATCCCGCCGCTCATTCGCCGGCCCTCAGGCTGACGTAGGAAGCGCCGTCGCCCCGGCGCACCAGCAGCGTCACGCTCTGGCCGTCCTTCAGACCGCCGACCGCGCGGTTGAACTCCTCCAGCGTACGCAGCGGCGTCTGCCGTCCGCCGCTGACCACGGCGAGGATCACATCACCGGGCTGGATCTCGGCACGCGCCGCCGGCCCCTGCGCGCGCTCGACGAGCAGGCCGTGCTCCAGCCCCCGCTCGCGGCGCTGCGCCGCGCTGGGCTGGGAAACCACCAGGCCGATGCGGTTGGGCTGGCCGCGCGGGCGCTGTTCCCGGCGGGCCTGCGGCACGGCCTCGTCATCCTGCCATTCGCCGAGCACCACGCTGAGCGTGCGCGGCTTTCCGCCGCGCACCACTTCCAGCTCCACGCGTTCCCCCGGCCGGATGGCCGCGACGATGCGCGGCAGATCGGCGGACGACTCCACCGCCCTGCCCCCGAAACGCACGATCACATCGCCCTGCTCCACGCCCGCGGCGGCGGCCGGCCCGCCCGGCTCCACCGAGCTGACCAGCGCTCCCGCCGCGCGCGGCAGGCCGAAGCTCTCGGCCAATTCCCGGGAGACTTCCTGGATGGCCACGCCGATGCGCCCGCGCCGCACCCGGCCGGCCTCGCGCAGTTCGGCCTGCACCGCCATCGCCACGTCGATCGGAATGGAGAACGACAGGCCCATGAAGCCGCCGGTGCGACTGTAGATCTGCGAATTGATGCCGACCACCTCGCCGCGCAGGTTGAACAGCGGCCCGCCGGAATTGCCCGGATTGATCGCCACGTCGGTCTGGATGAAGGGCACGAAATTCTCGTCGGGCAGCGTACGCCCCTTGGCGCTGACGATGCCGGCGGTCACCGAATGGTCGAAGCCGAACGGCGAACCGATGGCCACCACCCATTCGCCCACCTTCAGACGGTCTGGATCGCCGAGCACCACATGGGGCAGGCCCTGCGCGTCGATCTTCAGCAGTGCCACGTCGCTGCGCGGATCGGCGCCGATCAGGCGCGCGGGCAGCTCGCGCTTGTCGACCAGGCGCACGAGAATCTCGTCCGCGCCATCCACCACGTGGGCGTTGGTCAGGATGTAGCCGTCGGCGCTGATCAGAAAACCGGAGCCCAGCGAGCGCCCCTCGGGATCGGCGCGCGGAATACGCGGATGGCCGGGGATGAAGCGCCGGAAGAAATCGAACATCGGATCGGCTTCGCTGAAGCCGGGCAGCGACGGCAGGCCGCTGTGCACCGCCTGGGTGGTGCTGATGTTCACCACCGCAGCGGCCTGGCGTTCCACCAAAGCGGTGAAGTCCGGCAGATCGGCCGCCGACGACACGCCGCTCCAGGCCAAGGCGCCGTAGGCCACCACCAGCATGCGCAGCAAACGCAGGCCGCGCGCCGTCCACACGACGGGAAAGGAATTCATCGAACCGCCTCATCGTGCCGGTGCGCGCAGGCGCCCGCCGGCAACACGCTCATCCGCAGGCCACCGCGCCAACGCCGGCTGCGCGCCAGCATCCGGTTCAGCCCCAGCGCAGCCAACAGACCGCCCAGCGCGCCGGCCAGGGTGGCCGGGTCGCCGCCGACCAGGGCGCTTCCCAGAGCCGCGCCGAGCACCGCCAGCAACGCGCCCAGCCCGTAGCTGACCAGCGCCGCACGCAGCGGCGCGCCGTCTTCCATGCACACGCGCACGGCATCGCCCGGCTGCGCGCCGATTTCGTTGCGGACGCGGAAGGTCTGCTGTGGGGAACGGAACAGGGTGGAAATCTTCACCGAGCGGCAACCGCCCGGTTCATCGCAGCGCCCGCAGCCACCCGCTTGCTCGTCGATGCACAGCCAGGCCTGCTCGCCGTCGACGCGCAGCACCCGGGCGCGTGCCTCGATCATGGGGCGGGCCGGATGGCGTCGCCGAGGCGCTGCACGGCCAACCGGGGCACCTCGCCCAGCGCGGTGACCAGATGGCCGTTGACCGGGCGCTTGTAGATGTTGATGGAGCCGGACGCCTGCGCGCCGGTTTCAACGCCGTGCTCATGTCCGCCGAGCGGCTCGATGAACACCGACACCGAAGCCAGCCCGTCGCTGAACACCATATGCACCACCTCTCCGCGCCCTGCACCGAGCGGGCGGCGCACCACCGAACTGAGGGTGAAACCGGGCAGCGCCTCGGCGAGCACCCAGCCGGCGTCTTCCTTGCGCACCTCGCTGCCGCGCGTGTTGACCACGCGCCAGTCGCCATCCTTGCGGTAGCGCGGCGACAGCGACTCGCGGTCCACGCTGCCGATCTTCACTTCGCTGAAGGTGAACTGCTCGATCATCTCGCCGCCTTCGTCGACCATGCGTGCCTTGAGCAGCAGGCCGGACTGCAGTTCGGCCCAGAACAGATGGCCGTAGCGCAGTTCGTCGCGCGGTTCGAGGACGATCAACTGAGTCTCGTAGCCGGCCACGCGGCCGACCTTGCCCTTGCTGATGCGGTAGTGCTCGGCGAGCCCGGAGAACGAGGCCGGAATACGCGCCGGGAACGCGCGCCGGTCGGCGGACTCGTCGATGATCACCACCTTCTGCTCGGGCAGCACGCAGCGCACCTCGCTGTTCGAGCGGATGACCTCGCGCGGGCTGCCGTCGAGTACCTCCAGGCGTTCGTGCTCGCCGCTGGCATCGACCATATGCGCGATGCGCGAAGTCTCGGACTGGCGGCCGGTCTGGTAGATGAAGGTGCCGGAATAGTTCAGCTGCCGGGACGCCGAGGCGATGCGCCCCAGCCAGGACAACGGATCGCCCGGAGGCTCGGCATGCGCCGCCGGGACGGGCGCGACAAACGCGGCGGCCAGACAGACAACAGCGGCGAAACCCTTCATCGGCCGCCTTCCGCGCGAACGTCGGAGACGCTGCGCACGTACTGCACAGCCCCCGGAATCGGCCCGCCGCCGGACATTGCCTGATGGACGAAGACATATTCGCGATGCGGATCGTTCAGCGCCTGCGGCGCCGCGCGGAACTCGACCACATTGGGCGCGCTGCGTTCGGCAGCCTGCGCCACCGGCAGCACCGCCGACGACGACGCGCCCGGCACGGTCACCACCGCGACCTCCGGACGCACGGCGGCATCCTGCGCGGACAGCGTGTAGGCCACCCAGCCGACCGCCGTCACCCCCATCACCGAGGCGGCCAGCGGCATCATCGACTGCCACAGACCGCGGCGGCGCTCGGCGGAGGCCGCCAGTGCCGGCACGAAGACCACCGGCTCGTCCTCGATCACGGCCATCACGCGGTCGACGAACCCCTCCGGGCCACCGTGCTCGCCGCGCAGCACGTCACCGATCAGGCAGTAGGTGTTCCAGTCCTCGCGCGCGGACGGATCGCGCCGCAAGGTATCGAACATGGCGTTCATCGCCGGTTCGTCCAGGCCGCCATCGAGCAGGGTCGACAATTTGTCCTTCATGAGTACCACCCACTACCAACGTTTGTCAGGTGCCGTATCGAGCAACGGCCGCAGTCTTTCCGCAATTGCCTCGCGCGCCCGGAAAATCCGCGAGCGCACCGTCCCGATGGGACAGTCCATGATGCCGGCGATCTCCTCGTAGCTCAGCCCCTCGATCTCGCGCAGGATGATCGCCGTGCGCAGTTCCTCGGGCAGCGCGGACATCGCCTCTTCCACCGTTTCGCCGATCTGGCGCGTCATCAGCAGGCGTTCGGGCGTGTTGATGTCGCGCAGTTGATCGCCTTCCTCGAAGGTCTCGGCCTCCTCGGAGTCGAACTCGGTGGACGTCGGCGCCCGCCGCCCCTGCGACACCAGGAAATTCTTCGCCGTATTGATGCCGATGCGATACAGCCATGTGTAGAACGCACTATCGCCACGAAACGAACCCAGGGCGCGGTAGGCCTTGATGAAGGTTTCCTGCGCCACGTCTTCCACCTCGGCCGGGTCGCGGATCAGCCGCGACAACAGCCTGTGCAGCTTGCGCTGGTACTTGGACACCAGCAGGCCGAAGGCTTGTTTGTCGCCGCGTTGCACACGCTCGACAAGCAACTGATCGATTTCGCGATCGCTCATGGGCAGGTCGTTTTTTTATACGTTCGGGGATCAAACCGCCGAAGTATAAGCGACCGCCCATCCGCGCGGCAAAACCACGGCCTAAGCGAAAGACACGGGTGTAAATAAATAGTTCAGATGCCGACGCGGGATTGTGCGAAATACCGTTCCCTTCGGGCCCCGGGCGTGCGCCGTGCTATATTTCCCCGGGCAACCCCAGCCCGCAACCGGTCCTCCGATCTTGATCCACCAATTCGACGTCCTGATTCTCGGCAGCGGCACCGCCGGGCAATCCCTCGCGCTGCGCCTGGCCGAAAGCGGCCAGCGGGTGGCACTGGTGACCAAACGCAGCCTGGCCGACAGCGCCAGCGCCTGGGCCCAGGGCGGCATCGCCGCCGTGCTCGACAACACCGACAGCATCGAGGCGCACATCCAGGACACTTTCACCGCCGGTGCCGGCCTGTGCGACGCGCGCGCCACCCGCTTCGTGGTGGAGAACGGCCGCGCCGCCATCGACTGGCTGATCGGCCGCGGCGTGCCCTTCACCCGCGAGGACCAGTCGGCGCTGGGCTACCACCTCACCCGCGAGGGCGGCCACTCGCACCGGCGCATCATCCACGCCGCCGACGCCACCGGCGCGGCCGTGCAGGCCACGCTCACCGAGCAGGTCGTGGCCCATCCGGGCATCACCATCTTCGAGAACCACATCGCCGTCGATCTGCTCGTCGGCGACAAGATCGGCCAGCCCGGCGCGGGCTGCCTGGGCGCCTACGTGTTCGACATCGAGCGCAATCAGGTGCTCACCTTCGGCGCGCGCAACACGGTGCTGGCCACCGGCGGCGCCGGCAAGGTGTATCTGTACACCACCAACCCGGACGTCGCCACCGGCGACGGCATCGCCATGGCCTGGCGCGCCGGCTGCCGGGTGGCGAACATGGAATTCATCCAGTTCCACCCGACCTGCCTGTACCACCCGCAGGCCAAGTCCTTCCTGATCTCCGAGGCCGTGCGCGGCGAAGGCGGCCTGCTCAAGCTGCCCGACGGCACGCGCTTCATGCCCGAGCACGACGAGCGCGCCGAACTCGCCCCGCGCGACGTGGTGGCGCGCGCCATCGACTTCGAGATGAAGAAGCGCGGCCTCGACTGCGTGTATCTGGACATCAGCCACAAGCCGGCCGACTGGCTGCGCGGGCACTTCCCCAACATCCACGCGCGCTGCCTGGAGCTGGGCATCGACATCACCCGTTCGCCGATCCCGGTGGTGCCGGCGGCGCACTACACCTGCGGCGGCATCGTGGTCGACCTGGCCGCGCGCACCGACGTCGCCAATCTCTACGCGGTGGGCGAATCGGCGTGCACCGGCCTGCACGGCGCCAACCGGCTGGCAAGCAATTCGCTGCTCGAATGCCTGGTGTTCGGCGAGGCCGCCGCCAGGGACATCCTCGCCAAGCCGCGCGGCGCGGCGCCGACCCTGCCCGAGTGGGACGAAAGCCGGGTCACCGACGCCGACGAGGAAGTGGTGATCTCGCACAACTGGGCGGAACTGCGCCGCGCCATGTGGGACTACGTGGGCATCGTGCGCACCAACAAGCGCCTGCGCCGCGCCCAGCATCGCATCCGCCTGCTGGAACGCGAGATCCACGAGTTCTACTCGCACTTCCGCATCGGCAACGATCTGATCGAGTTGCGCAATCTCGTGGTCACCGCCGACCTGATCGTGCGCTGCGCGCTGCGCCGCAGGGAAAGCCGCGGCCTGCACCATTCGCGCGATTATCCGGATCTGCTGCCGCGCGCGCGCGACACGGTGCTGCGCCCGCCGCGCGGCAAGCGGGCCTGAACACGGCGCGCCATCCAAAGAAAAACGGGGCCTGAGGCCCCGTTTTCATTCCGGCATTCCAAACACGCCGGTCAGCGTTTGGCCATCGCGGCCAGCATCTTGTTGACCGCGTCGAGGTGCTCGCCCTCGTTGTGGCACATGCCCTGGAAGCAGGCGCACAGATCGAGGAAATCCTTCAGCTCCATGCGCTGCGCCATCTTCATCAGGCGTTTGGTCAGCCGGGTGGCCTTGGGTGGCTGTTCGGCGATGCGCGCGGCGATTTCCAGCGTGCGCGGCATCAACTGCGCCGGTTCCACCACTTCCAGCACGATGCCCAGTTGGCGGGCTTCCCCGGCATCGACGATGCGCCCGCTCAGGGTCAGCTCGAAGGCGCGCTGGTAGCCGATCAGGCGCTGCAGGAACCACGCGCCGCCGTCGCCGGGAATGATCCCCAGGTTCAGGAAGGTCTCGCCGAAGCGTGCGTTGGTCGAGGCGATGCGCAGATCGGCCATGTTGGCCAGATCGAAGCCCGCGCCGATGGCCGGCCCGTTGACCGCGGCGATCACCGGCACCTCGATGCCTTGCAGGGCCAGCGGCATGCGCTGGATGCCGGTGCGGTAGCGCTGGGCGACCTCGGCCACGTCGCCGGCGAAGTCGCCGCCGCGCGCGGCCATGTCCTTGACGTTGCCGCCGGCGCTGAACGCCGAGCCGGCGCCGGTGAGCACCAGCACGGAAACCTCGGCGGCCTCGCGGTTGATCCATTCAGCGACGGCCAGCAGATCGTCGACCAGCTGCGTGCCGGTGAGCGCGTTGCGCACGTCGTGGCGGTCGAAGGTGAGCGTGGCGACACGCTCCGCCACCTCCAGGCGCGCGTCGATCAGCTTCGGCAATGCTTGCGTGTTCATGACTTGCCCTCCTCGCCGGCATCGACGATGACGCGCGCGTCGACCACCGCATAGCCGTCCTCGTAGGCCATCACCGGGTTGAGGTCGAGTTCGGCGATCTGCGGATAGGCGGAAACGATGCCCGAAACCTTGAGCAACAGATCGACCAGCGCCTCGGTATCCACCGGCACCTGGCCGCGTACGCCGTCGAGGATGCGCCGCGCCTTGATCTGGTCGACCATCGAGCGCGCATCGTGGCGCGACAACGGGATGGAGCGGAAGGCCACGTCTTCCAGCACCTCGACGAAGATGCCGCCCAGGCCGAACATCAGCACCGGCCCGAAGATCGGGTCGCGGCTGACGCCGATGATGATTTCCACGCCCTTGCGGGCCATCGGCGTGAGCAGCACGCCTTCGATGTCGGCCTGCGGCGCGTAGGCGCGGCACGAGCTGAGGATGGCGTCGTAGGCCGTGCGCAGTTCGGCCTCGCCGCGCAGGCCGAGCTTGACGCCGCCCGCGTCCGACTTGTGCAGAATGTCGCGCGACACCACCTTCATCGCCAGCGCCTGTTCGCCGAAGTGGGCCGCGATGCCGGCCAGTTCGTCGGCGCCGCGCGCCACGCGTTCCTCGGCCACCGCGACGCCGTGCGCGCGCAGCAGCGCGCGCGCCTCGTACTCGAACAGGTCACGCCCCTGCTCGCCCGCGGCGGTGAACGCGGCCAGCACGGCGGCATCCGGCTCAGGCGCGGCGGCGGGTTCCGACTGGCCGCGCGTGGCCAGATGGATGCCGCGCTCGCCCAGGGCCGCCAGCACGCGCACGGCGTGCTCGATGGAGGCGTACACCGGCAGCCCGGCCTCGTGCAGGCGGCGCAGCGCGGGCGGTTTCACCGGCGCGTACAGGCTGTAGATCACCAGCGGCTTGTCGGTGGCGCGCGCCAGTTCGATCATCGCTTCGGCGCCGCGCATCTCGCCGCCCAGCAGGTTTTCCGCGAAGCGCGTGTAGTAGCCGCCGAACATGCCGACCAAGAACACACTGTCGACGTTTTCATCCTCGGCGACGATGCGCAGACAATCGGCCAGCAGGGCCGGATTGGCGTCGCTGCTGCCGGCGACGTCCACCGGGTTCACCAGCGAGGCCTGCGGCAGCAGGATTTCCGCCAGGCGGCGGCGGGTTTCCTCGCTCAGCGGCGCAAGCGTCAGCCCGGCCTCGGCGAGACGGTCGGAAGCGATGGTGGCCTGCCCGCCGCCGTCGGACACCACCGCGACGCGCTTGCCGCGCGCCTGCTGCAGCAGCGCCAGGCCTTCGGCTACCGGCAGGATTTCGTCGGAATCCTCCACCACGCTGACGCCCATCTGGCGCAGCAGATCGACGGTCATCGCATAGCTGCCGGCCAGCGCACCGGTGTGCGAACTGGCGGCCTTGCGGCCTTCCTCGGTGGCGCCGGATTTGTACACCACCACGGGTTTCTTCAACGTGGTTTCGCGCGCCACCCTGAGAAAGCGGCGCCCGTCGCGGAAGCCTTCCACGTACAGCGTGGCCACGCGCGTGCGCGGATCCTCGCCCAGGTAGCGCAGGTAATCGTTGAAGCCGATGTCGGTCTGGTTGCCCGGACCGACGTAGGTGGAAAAGCCGACGTGGCCGTTGTGTTCGGCCTCCAGCACCAGCGACAGCAGCATGTTGCCGGACTGCGAGATGAAGCCGATGTCGCCCGCCTTCACATTGGCCAGGTCGAGCAGATTGACCTTCTTGTGCAGGTTGAACATGCCCGAGGTGTTCGGACCGATCACCCGCACGCCGCCGGCACGGGCGGCTTCCAGCACGGCGCGCTCCAGGCGGGCGCCCTCCTCGCCGGTTTCCTTGAAACCGCTGGCCAGCACGATGGCGCCCTTGACCCCCTTGCGCCCGCATTCCTCGAGGATGCCGGGCACGGTGGCCGCCGGCGTACAGATCAGCGCCAGATCCACCGGGCCGGGCAGCGCATCCAGCGACGGGTAGGCGCGCACGCCGAGCACTTCGGCGAGCTTGGGATGCACCGGGTAGATGGCGCCTGCGTAATGCCCCTTGATCAGCCCTACCATGGCTTTGTAGCCGCGCTTGGTGGGGTCGGCCGAGGCGCCGATGATGGCGATGGAATCGGGGGAAAGGAAGTCGTGCAGCGGGCTGCGCTCGCCGTGCACGGTCGCGGCCGCTTCGGCGATGGTTATGCGGTTCATGTTCAGCGTCCCTTGAAAACGGGTGATCTCTTTTCGGCGAAGGCGTCCACGCCTTCCTGCCAGTCCTGCGTGGTGCTGACGAAGGTCATGCCTTCCAGTTCCGCGCTCAGCGCCGCGTCGAAGGTACGTTCGGCGGCGAAGTTGAGCTGCTCCTTGGCCAGTTGCATGGAAAACGGCGCCTTGCCGGCGATGGCGGCGGCGAACTCGCGCGCCGCGTCCAGGAAGCCCTCGTCCGGCAACACCCGATTGGCCAGGCCGATGCGCACGGCCTCGGCGCCGTCGATGCGCTCACCGAGAAACACCAGTTCGCGCGCCTTGGCCAGGCCGACCAGGCGCGGCAGCAGCCAGGTCACCCCGCCGCCCAGGAAGCTGCCGATGCCGATCTCGGGAAAACCGATGCGCGCACCGGCGGCCATGACGATGAAGTCGGAGGCCACCGCCATTTCCGCGCCGGCGCCCAGCGCGTAGCCATTCACCGCGGCCACCACCGGCTTGGACAGTTGCTGCAGGCGGCGGCACACCTTCTGCTCGCCGTGCAGGTACTGCCGGCGGTCGTAAGCGGTGCGCCCCTCCTTGTGCGCCTTCAGATCGGCGCCCACGCAGAAGGCCCGGCCCTCGCCGGTGAGCAGCACCACGCGCGCATCGCCGTCGGCTTCCGCCTCGGCCAACGCCTCCTGCAGCTCCGCATACAGTTGCTCGGTGACCGCGTTGAGCCGCTGCGGCCGGTTCAGGCGGATTTCCGCGATACCCTCGCGGCGCTCATACACAATCGTTTCGTAAGCCATGCGCATCCCCCGTGCGGCGGTTTGAACCTTCGGTCTAGGTGGCCATCGGCTGATGCACCGGATGCAGCGCGCGGCGGCGCAGCTGCAGCCAGGCGATCAGGCCGAGCAGCAGCAGCGGCGGGATGAACATCCACTCGTCGCGCGGCCGGTCGGTCGGCAGTTCGATATAGGCGATGTCGAGGCCCTGCTCCACGCCCAGCTTCGCGGCCTGGCTGCCGAAGCGCACCGACACCACGGACACCTGGCCGCCGAACGAGCTGACCATCACCCCGGCGTGGTTCAGGCGCTCCTGCAAGCTGCCCTGCGGACCCAGCGGCAGCAGCACGCCCTTGGAAATGTCCTTGCCCTCAATGCTGATGCCTTCGATGAACACCCGCAGGCTGGCATTGTCGGGCGCCTGTTCGACCACGCGCGTCAACTCGCTGACCGGCACTTGTTCATACGGTGGATAGAGCATATCCATCCAGAAGCCGGGGCGGAACAGGCTGAAGGTGATGAGCAGCAGCGCCACGCCTTCCCAGGCGCGGTTGCGCGTGAAGAACCAGCCCTGCGTGGCCGCCGCGAACATCAGGTTGGCGAGGATGGCGCTCGACACGGTGAGGACGAAAATCCACCACGAGTCGATGCCGATCATCAGCAACTGGGTGTTGAAGATGAACATGAACGGCAGGATCGCGGTACGGATGGAGTACAGGAAGGCCTGCGCCCCGGCGACGATCGGATCGCAGCGCGCGATGCCGGCCGCCGCATAGGCGGCCAGACCCACCGGCGGCGTGGCGTCGGCCATCAGGCCGAAATAGAACACGAACATGTGCACCGCGATCAGCGGCACCAGCAGGCCGTTCTGCGCGCCCACCTCAACCACCACCGGCGCCATCAGCGTGGACACGATGATGTAGTTGGCGGTGGTGGGCAGCCCCAGGCCGAGGATCAGGCAGATGAAGGCCACCATGAACAGCATGATCATCAGGTTGCCGCCGGAGACCAGTTCGACGAACTCGGTGAGCACCAGGCCGACGCCGGTCAGCGTCACCGTGCCCACGATGATGCCCGCGGCGGCCGTGGCGATGCCGATGCCGATCATGTTGCGCGCGCCGTTGACCAGGCCATGGTACAGATCGCCGAGGCCGCGCATGGTCGCCGCAGGCAGATTGCCCTGGCCGCGGAAGAAGGCCTGCAGCGGACGCTGGGTGACCAGGATGAAGATCATGAACACGGTGGCCCAGAACGCCGACAGGCCGGGCGAAAGTTCCTCGACCATCAGGTTCCAGATCAGCGCGACCACCGGCAGCAGGAAATACAGCCCGGTCTTCAGTGTCGGGCCGGTTTCCGGCAGTTCGGTGAGCGGCTTGTTCGGGTCGTCCATGTGCAGTTCGGGCTGCTGGGCAGAATAGCGCACCAGCGCCACATAGGCGATCAGCATCAACACGGAAACCACCAGGGTGGAGGCTTCTCCAGTCAGATCCTTGATCCAGCCCAGGCCGTAATACACCAGCCCGGCGAGGATGATCAGGCCGCTCACGGTGAGCCCGAACGAGATCAGCCGCTTGCTGGCCGGTGCGATGTTGCGCCGGGGCAAGCCGCGGATGTTGGCCTTCATGGCCTCCAGGTGCACCAGATAGAACAGCGCGGTATAGGAGATGATCGCCGGCAGGAAGGCGTGCTTGATGACCTCGTTGTAGGTGATGCCGACGTATTCCACCATCAGGAAGGCCGCCGCGCCCATCACCGGCGGCATGATCTGCCCGTCCACCGACGCGGCCACCTCGATGGCCGCCGCCTTGGTGGGCTTGTAGCCCACGCGCTTCATCAGCGGGATGGTGAAGGTGCCGGTGGTCACCACGTTGGCGATCGACGAGCCGGAAATCAGCCCGGTGGTCGCCGAGGCCACCACCGAGGCCTTGGCCGGACCGCCGTGCATGTGGCCGAGCATGGAGATGGCGGCCTTGATGAAGTAGTTGCCGGCGCCGGCCGTCTCCAGCAACGCGCCGAACAGCACGAACAGGAAGATGAAGCTGGTGGACACGCCCAGCGCCACGCCGAACACGCCCTCGGTGGACAGCCACAGGTGGCTCATCCCCTTGTTCAGCGACGCCCCGCGGTGGGCGATCATCTCCGGCATGTAGGGGCCGAGGAAGATGTAGCCGATGAACACGATGGCGAGGATCACCATCGGCAGGCCGAGCACGCGGCGGGTGACCTCGAGCAGCAGGGTGATCCCGGCAATGGCGACGATCAGATCCATCTGCGTCGGCAGGCCGGGACGCGTGGAAAGTTCGCGGTAGAACAGGTACAGGTAGGCCGCACAGAATGCCCCGGCGGCGGCCAGCACCCAGTCGATCACGGGGATGTAGGCGCGCGGCGAGCGCTTGAAGGCGGGATAGGCCAGATAACCCAGGAAGACGGCCAGCGCCAGATGCAGGGCACGGGCCTCGGTATCGTTGAGGATGAAGAAGCCGAACGAGAACGGCAGCGGCGAGGCGAACCAGAGCTGGAACAGGGACCATGCCAGCGCGGCGAAGGAAAGCACCCCGGCGGCCCAGCCGATCGGCCTGCGTCCGCCGGTATCGGCTTCGGCAATCATCCGTTTCAGCTCTTCATCGGTCATCGCATGGGGGGTTGGGGTCGGGTTCGACATGCAGCCGTCTCCTGAAAAAGGCCTGGAATCCGCCGGCTCCGCCGCATCCGGCGATAGCCGGAGCGGAGAACCGTCCGGGCACGGCACGGAATGGCGTGCCCATGTGCCCGGAGAAATGAAAGCGGGCGCCGGAACCTGTCAGGTTCCGGCGCCCCGCGGCTTGCTTACAGCCAGCCCTTTTCCTTGTAGTAGCGGATGGCGCCTTCGTGCAGCGGCGCGCTCAGCCCGTTCTTCACCATCTCTTCGGGCTTCAGGTTGGCGAACGCCGGGTGCAGGCGCTTGAAGTCCTCGAAGTTCTCGAACACGGCCTTGACCATGGTGTAGACCACTTCGTCCGGCACCTTGGCGGAGGTCACGAAGGTGGCCGCGACGCCATAGGTCGGGGTCGGGTTGGGGTTGTTGTTGTACAGACCGCCGGGAATCTCGACCTTGGCATAGTACGGCGCGCCATCGACCAGCTTGTCGACCGCCGGACCGGTCAGCGGCACCAGCTGCGCGCCGCAGGTGGTGGTCGGATCCTGGATGTTGGCCGAGGGGTGGCCCACGCCGTAGAAGAAACCGTCGATCTTGTTGTCGCACAGCGCGGCGCCGTGCTCGTCGGCCTTCAGCTCGGAGGCCAGGGAGAAGTCCGAAGTCTTCCAGCCCAGCGCGCCCAGCAGCTCCTCCATCGACGCGCGCGTGCCCGAGCCCGGATTGCCGATGTTGAAACGCTTGCCCTTCAGATCGTCGAAGGACTTGGCACCGACTTCCTTGCGCGCCAGCACGGTGAACGGCTCCGGGTGCAGCGACATCACCGCACGCAGGTCAGGGTAGGCGCCGGCATTGGCGAAGGAACTGGAGCCGTTGTACGCGTGGTACTGCCAGTCGGACTGCGCCACGCCGAAATCCAGTTCGCCGGCGCGGATGGTGTTCAGGTTGTAGACCGAACCGCCGGTGCTCTCGACGGAGCAGCGGATGCCATGTTCCGCGCGGTTCATGTTGATCAGGCGGCAGATCGCGCCACCGGCGGCGTAGTACACCCCGGTGACCCCACCGGTACCGATGGTCACGAATTTCTGTTGCGCATGGGCCGGAGCGGCTCCCAGCGCGGCGACGGTCGCGCAGGCTGCGGCGATGGCGGTCAGTTTTTTCATGCTACGTCCTCCAAGGGTGATGCACAGGGCGTTCCGCCGGAATTGGCGGGGTGAAAGGTTTGCATTGAAACAAACTAATACGGTTGAAATCAAATTGTGCTCAATATTTCTCATTTCCCCTGCTAAGCACGTAACGGTTTGCGCCAACCTTGCGGCGTCGCGTTGGCCAGCAGGAAACCTTCATGGGGCACCGCGGTATGACGGCCGGCGAGCAGATCGGCCAGCAGCCCCCCACTGCCCATCGCCAGGGTGAAGCCCAGGGCGCCGTGGCCCACGTTGATCCACAGGTTCACGGCGCCGGCCCGGTCGATGATCGGCCGCCCGGTGGGCGTCGCCGGACGCAGGCCGGCCCAGGTGGAGATCTGCGCATCGGCCACCCAGTCGCCAAAGGCCTCGCGCGTTTCCCGGATCAGCGTGGCGACGCGATCGGGCTGCACCGAGGCATCCGCGCCGACGATGTCGGCCATGCCCGCCACGCGCAGCTGGTGGGCCAGCGGCGCATAGACGATCTTGCGCTGGAAATCGGTGACGCTGACCCGTGGAGCCGCCGCGGCGCCCTGCTCGCCCAGCGCCACGCTGATGCTGTAGCCCTTCACCGGATAGATCGGCAGGCGCACGCCCAGCGGGGCCAGCAGCGCCGGCGCGCTGGCCCCGGCGGCGATCACCAGCTGATCCACCGCCAGCCGCCCGCGCTCGCGCAGCAGCACCGCACGCACGCGGCCATCGCCCGCTTCCAGCGCGGTGGCCTCATCGCCCAGCACGAACTCGGCCGGGCGCTCGCCCTCGCACAGGCGCGTTTCCAGTTCGCGGCACAGCTTCAGGCAGTCCCCGGCGTCCTCGCTGGCGGTATGGATGCCGCCCTGCAGATGCGGGCGCAGGCGGGCCAGCGCGGGCTCCAGCGCCACGCACTCGTCGGCATCGAGCGCACGCTGCTCCGAGGCCAGATCCGCCGAGGAGGCGATCAGCCGGCGCGCGGCGGCGAAGGTCGCCGGATCGCGGTGCACCACCAGCTTGCCGTTGCGCACGAAATCGAAATCCAGCCCATGTCTTTCGACCATGGCATGCACCAGCGACTGGCTGTACAGCGAAAGCGGCAGCAGGTTGCCGACCGAGCGCAGCTTGTCGTTCTGGTTGCAGGCCTTGAGAAAACTCAGCAGCCACTGCCATTGCCGGGGATCGAAGCACGGGCGGAAGCGCACCGGCGCATCGCGCCGCATCAGCCACGCGGGAATCTTGGCGAGGATGTCCGGATCGGCCAGCGGGGCGATGTAGCGGTAGCTCAACTGCCCGCCGTTGGCATGGCTGGTTTCCATGCCGGTCTGGGCATGGCGGTCGATCACCACCACCTCGTGCCCATCCTCGCGCAACGCCCAGGCACTGGCCAGACCGACGATTCCCGCTCCAATGACCGCAATACGCACGATGTCTCCACACGCTGTGTCGCCGAAAGGCGACCCGAGAATCGAATATAGCGGGAGCGTTACAAGGACAGCGTGCAGATCCTGCGGTAAGGTATGCCTTCAAGACATGGATGAATGGAGGCTCTCTTGCGGCTGCGCCAGATCGAAATCTTCCGCGCGGTGATGATCGCCGGCTCGGTCAGCGAGGCGGCACGCATGCTGCACGTGTCCCAGCCGGTGGTCTCCCGCGTGCTGCGGCATGCCGAGGCTTCGCTGGGTTTTCCGCTGTTCGAGCGCGGGCGTGGACGGCTGACGCCCACCCCGGAGGCCCATACCCTGTTCGCCCAGGTCGGTCGCGCCTGGCGGGAGATCGAGCGCGTCGACGCGCTCGCGGGCAATCTGCGGCGCGGTACTTCCGGCCTGCTGCGTCTGGCGGTCACCCCTTCGCTGGCGGTCACCCTGCTCCCCAGCGCGCTGACCAGCATGCGTGAATCGACGCCGGAGATCGTGCTGGATCTGTGGGCCAGCCATACCCCGGAAATCGAGGACCACCTGCTGGCCTTCGACGTCGATGTGGGCGTGGTCATCGAACCCGGCGCCCACGTGGCCCTGATGAGCGCGCCGCTGGCCGGCGGCGAGATGCTGCTGGCCGTTCCGCGCGCCTGGGAAGCGGCCATGGCCGGCCTGTTCACCGGCGACGGCCCCGTGCCTTCGACACGCTGGTATGCACAATGGGGAGAACAGCCCTACATCGGCCTGTCCGAGGCCACCGCGCTCGGCGAGCGCCTGGCCGCCACGCTGGGCGCGCACGGCTGGCCGCTGCGCCATTCGCTGAGCGTGCAGACCTATGCGCTGGCCGGCACGCTGGTGGAACATGGCCTGGGTTACGCCTTCGTCGATTCGTTCACCGCCGCCGGCCTGAATCCGCGCAAGGTTCTGCTGCTGCGCCTGGAAAACGGCATCCCGTTCCAGCTCAGCATGCTGCGCCACGTTGCCACGCCGCGCTCGGTGCTGCTGGCACGCCTGGAGAAATCCCTGCTGCAGGCCGTCGATGAGCGGCGCAAGCTGCTCTGGCAGCATCTGTCGCCCTGGCGGCTGCAGATGGAGAGTTGAACACGCGCGCGTTCAGCGCTCGTCCGCCCTTCCGCCATCTGCCCGGGCGCGGTGGCGCAGCCAGATGCGCAGCGGCCGCCATCGTCCGGACGGCAGCGCATCGGGCAGCAGCATCAGGCTTTGGCGTCTGCCCGCGGCGGCGCGCCAGTGCAGCCAGATCGCCCAGCCGAAATCGGTACTGCCCGCCTCCAGCGCAACGACCTCGCCGTCCACATCGAGCAGGCCATCGGCACGCAGCACCAGTACCTGCTGCAGCGGATGGCGCCAGCGCCGGGCATGCCGGAACACGCTCGCCAGGATGAGCAGCACGCCGGCCAGCCGGGCCGGCCAGGGCAGCGAGGAAAACAGGAAAGCCAGCGCGGCCGCCAGGTGGACCGCGCCGCTCAGCGCCACCAGGTGGCGCGAGGAACGCAGGGGCAGGTGGAGCGGATAACGCGCCGCCACCCGCCGCCCGTCAGCTCAGCCGGCGGAAGACCAGCGTGCCGTTGGTGCCGCCGAAGCCGAAGTTGTTCTTCAGCGCGACGTCGATGCGCATTTCGCGCGCCACGTTGGCGCAGTAATCCAGATCGCACTCCGGATCCTGCTCGAAGAGATTGATGGTCGGCGGGGAAATCTGGTTGTGCACCGCGAGCACGGTGAACACCGACTCCAGGCCGCCCGCGCCACCCAGCAGGTGGCCGGTCATCGACTTGGTGGAGTTGACCACCAGCTTCTTCGCCACATCGGCGCCGAAGGCGAGCTTGATCGCCTCGGTTTCGTTCTTGTCGCCCAGCGGCGTGGAGGTGCCGTGGGCGTTCAGGTAGTGCACCTGGTCCGCATTCACGCCGGCGTTCTTCATGGCATTGACCATGCTGCGGCGCGGGCCGTCGGTATCCGGCGCGGTCATGTGATAGGCGTCGCCGCTCATGCCGAAGCCGGCCAGTTCGGCGTAGATCTTCGCGCCGCGCTTGACCGCGTGCTCGTACTCCTCCAGCACCAGCACGCCGGCGCCCTCGCCCAGCACGAAGCCGTCGCGTTCCTTGTCCCACGGACGGCTGGCGGTGGCCGGATCGTCGTTGCGGGTGGACAGCGCCTTGGCCGAGGAGAAGCCACCGATGGCCAGGTGGGTGACGGTGGATTCCGCCCCGCCGCACACCATCACGTCGGCATCGCCGTACTCGATCATGCGCGCGCTGGTGCCGATGGCGTGCAGGCCGGTGGTACACGCGGTGACCACGGCGATGTTGGGGCCCTTCAGGCCGAACATGATCGACAGGTTGCCCGAGATCATGTTGATGATGGTGCCGGGAATGAAGAACGGCGAAATCTTGCGCGGACCGCCGTTCAGGTAATCGTCGTGGGTTTCCTCGATCATCGGCAGGCCGCCGATGCCCGAACCGATGTTCACGCCGATGCGGTCGGCGTTGGCCTCGGTGACCTCGATGCCCGAATCGCGGATGGCCTGGATGCCGGCGGCCATGCCGTAATGGATGAACACATCCATGCGGCGGGCCTCCTTGGGCGAGAGGTATTCGGCAACGTCGAAGCCCTTGACTTCGCCGGCGATGCGCACCGGGAAGGCGCTGGCATCGAAACGGGTGATCGGGGCGATGCCGCTTTTCCCGGCAATCAGGTTTTCCCAGGCTTCGGGAACGCTATTGCCGACCGGCGAGATGGCACCCAGACCGGTAACGACGACTCTACGACGCGACACAGGCGACTCCGTAAGGAAACGAGGCGGAGGAAATGCAAAGCACCGGACCCCGCGCGTGCGGGGCCCGGCTGGAAGACAAGCGAATGCTTACTGCTTGAGGTGGGCGTTGACGTAGTCGATCGCCTGCTGGACGGTGGTGATCTTCTCGGCTTCCTCGTCCGGGATCTCGCACTCGAACTCTTCTTCCAGCGCCATGACCAGTTCCACGGTGTCCAGCGAATCCGCGCCCAGATCGTCCACGAACGAAGACTCGTTCTTGATCTCCGATTCGTTCACGCCAAGTTGCTCAGCGACGATCTTGCGGACGCGCTGTTCGATGTTCTCCATGAAAAAACTCCTTCCCTGAAAGATGGGGGTATAAGAAAAAAAAGCCGGCGTATTCTACCAAAAAGCACCGGAACCGCTATCGCGAGCCGCGCTCACGACATGTACATACCGCCATTGACGTGCAGCGTCGTGCCGGTGACGTAGGCCGCCGCCGGCGAAACCAGGAAGGCGACCGCGCCAGCGATCTCTTCCGGCTTGCCCAGACGACCCAGCGCGATGTTGCCGAGCAGCGCGTCGCGCGCGGCGTCCGGCAGGGCGCGGGTCATGTCCGTATCGATGAAACCGGGGGCCACACAGTTCACCGTGATGTTGCGGCTGCCCAGCTCGCGCGCCAGCGCGCGGCTCATGCCGGCCACGCCGGCCTTGGCGGCGGCGTAGTTGGCCTGGCCCGGGTTGCCGGCGCTGCCGACCACCGAAGTGATGTTCACGATACGCCCGTTGCGCGCCTTCATCATGCCGCGCATCACCAGGCGGCTCATGCGGAACACGGCCTTCAGGTTGGTATCGATGACCGCGTCCCACTCCTCGTCCTTCATGCGCATGGCGAGATTGTCGCGGGTGATGCCGGCATTGTTCACCAGCACGCCCACGGCGCCGAAGCGCTTTTCGATGTCGCCCACCACGGCCTCGCAGGCCGCCGCATCGGTGACGTCGAGCGCCAGCCCGGCGCCCTGCAGGCCGGCGTCGGCGATGGCCTTGCCGATGTCGGCGGCGCCCGCCGCCGACGTGGCGGTGCCCACCACGGTGGCGCCCAGGCGCCCGAGTTCCAGCAGCACCGCGCGGCCGATGCCGCGTGAGGCGCCGGTGACCAGGGCGACCTGCCCTTGCAGACTGAACACATTGCTCATGCGCTTACCCCTTCACGGCCGCGACGGCCTGTTCCAGACTGGCGGCATCGTGTGCCGAACCGCCTTCGACTTCCTTGGCGATGCGCTTGGTCATGCCCGCCAGCACCTTGCCCGGGCCGCACTCGATGACGTGCGACAGGCCGCGCCGGCCCATCTCCTGCACGCTCTCGATCCAGCGCACCGGCGAGAAGGCCTGGCGCACCAGCGCGTCGCGAATCTTCGCAGGTTCGTCGTACACCGCCACATCCACGTTGTTGAGCACCGCGATGCGGGGCTGCGCGATCGCCACGCCGGCCAGGCGCTCGGCCAGGCGTTCGGCGGCCGGCTTCATCAACGCGCAATGGAAGGGCGCGGACACCGGCAGCAGCACGGCGCGCTTGGCGCCCCTGGCCTTGGCGACCTCCACTGCGCGCTCCACCGCCGCCTTGGCGCCGGCGATGACGATCTGCCCCGGCGCGTTCAGGTTGGCGGCTTCCACCACCTCGCCCTGCGCGGCCTCGGCACAGGCCTCGCGCACCGCGTCGGCCTCCAGGCCGAGCAGCGCGGCCATCGCGCCCTCGCCGGCCGGCACCGCCTCCTGCATGGCCTGCGCGCGGAAGCGCACCAGTGGCACGGCATCGGCGAAGGCCAGCGCGCCGGCGGCGACCAGCGCGGAATACTCGCCCAGGCTGTGCCCGGCGACCACAGCCGGCAGCGGACCGCCGGCGGCCTGCCAGGCGCGCCAGGCCGCCACCCCGGCGGTCAGCATCAGCGGCTGGGTATTGACGGTGAGCGCCAGACGCTCGGCCGGGCCTTCATCGACCATCTGCCACAGATCCTCGCCGAGCGCCTCGGAGGCCTCCGCGAAGGTGTCGCGGATCACCGCGCTGTCGCCGTAGCCGGCCATCATGCCGACGGACTGGGAACCCTGTCCCGGGAAAACCAGAGCAAAACTCATCGTGCCTCCCACGTGTGGACCGCGCCACGGGCACGGCCGCGTTCACAATGCGTTGGATCAGAAATCGAGCAGCACCGCGCCCCAGGTGAAGCCGCCGCCCACGCCCTCGAGGACGATGCGGTGGCCCGGGCGGATGCGGCCGTCGCGCACCGCCAGATCGAGCGCCAGCGGCACCGAGGCCGCCGAGGTATTGCCGTGCACATCGACGGTGGTGATCACACGCTCCATCGACAGCCCCAGCCGCTTCGCGGTGGCCTGGATGATGCGGATGTTGGCCTGGTGGGGAATCAGCCAGTCGATCTGGGCCGGCACGGCGCCGGCCTGTTCGAGCACCTCGAGGGCCACGTCGCCGAGCACCTTGACGGCGAACTTGAACACCGCCTGCCCGTCCATGCGCAGAAAGGGATCGCCGGTGACCACGCCGCCGGCCACGTTGCCCGGCACGCACAGGATGGCATGGTGGCTGCCGTCCGCATGCAGCGCGCTGGCACGGATGCCCGGCGCGGGGCTGGCTTCCAGCACCACGGCGCCGGCGCCGTCGCCGAACAGCACGCAGGTGCCGCGATCCGACCAGTCGAGGATGCGCGAGAACACTTCGGCGCCGACCACCAGCGCGCGCTTGTGGCTGCCCGAACGGATGAACTTCTCGGCAATGCTCAACGCATACACGAAGCCGCTGCACACCGCCTGCACGTCGAACGCCGCGCCGCCGCTGCGCATGCCCAGCTTGGCCTGCAGCAGCGCGGCAGTGCTGGGGAACACGTAATCCGGCGTGGACGTGGCGACGATGAGCAGATCGATGTCGTCCGCCATGCAGCCGGCCGCCTCGATGGCGCGCTCGGCGGCCACCTGGGCCAGGTCGCTGGCATTCACGCCGGCCGGCGCCAGATGGCGGCTGCGGATGCCGGTGCGCCCGACGATCCACTCGTCCGAGGTATCCACCCCGCGTGCGACCAGATCATCATTGCTGACCGGATCACCGGGCAGATAGCTGCCGGTACCCGCGATGCGTGCGTAGATCATGCTGCCTCCCCTTGTGCCATCGCCGCCATGCGGTCGCTGATGCGCTCGATGAGCCGGTTGGCCGCCGCCTCGGCGGCGCGATGGATGGCGTGTTCGAAGCCGTAGGCATCGGCGGAGCCGTGGCTCTTCACCACCACACCGCGCAGGCCGAGCAGGGCCGCGCCGTTGTAGCGCCGGTGATCGACGCGCTTCTTGAATGACTTCAGCACCGGCAACGCGGCCAGCGCCATCAGCTTGGTGAAGACGCCGCGCGAGAATTCCTGCCTGAGGAAGGCGGTGAGCATCTGCACCAGGCCCTCGGTGGTCTTCAACGCCACGTTGCCGACGAAGCCGTCGCACACCACCACGTCGGCCGAACCGTCGTAGATGTTCTCCACGTTGCCACAGAAATTCAGATCGCTGGCGCGCAGCAACGCGAAGGCTTCGCGCACCACCTCGTTGCCTTTGATCTCTTCTTCGCCGATGTTGAGCAGGCCGACGCGCGGACGCTCGACATGCTCCACGGCGGCGACCAGCTGCGCGCCCATGATGCCGAACTGCAGCAGATGCTCGGCCGTGCAATCGACGTTGGCGCCCAGATCGAGCATGTACACACGCTCGTTCTTCGACGGCAGCACGGTGGCGATGGCCGGACGGTCGATACCCGGCAGGGTCTTCAGCACGAAGCGCGAGATCGCCATCAGCGCGCCGGTGTTGCCGGCGGACACCGCCGCCTGGGCCTCGCCCGCCTTCACCAGGTTGATGGCGACCCGCATCGACGAGTCTTTCTTGTTCTTCATGGCGATGGTCGGCGATTCATCCATGCCCACCACCTGGGAGGCGGGATGGATGCGCAGGCGCTCGCCAAATTCGGTGGCGGCCTTGCCCAGCGCCGGACCGAGCACCTCGGGCTGACCGACCAGGACGATACGGGCGGCGGCGTGGCTGCGCAGAAAGGCCAGCGCGGCCGGAACGGTCACGGACGGACCGTGATCGCCACCCATGCAGTCGATCGCAACGGTGACACTCATCGGCTACTCGCGTGGAATGAAACGGGGAATCAGAACGAAAAAACGGCGCATGCGCCCGGGGCGCTGCGCCGCCTTGAGTCCGAGGACGGGGCTTATTCGCCCTTGACCTTGACGACCTTCTTGCCGCGGTAGAAACCGTTCGGGCTGATGTGGTGACGCAGGTGCACCTCGCCGGTGGTGGCTTCGACGGCCAGCGGCGGGGTGGTCAGGAAGTCGTGCGCACGGTGCATGCCACGCTTGGACGGGGACTTCTTGTTTTGCTGAACGGCCATGAAATGCTCCTAAGACAATATCGTGCCCATCAGCGCTGCGTGGGGATCTTCAGACCCGCCAGCGCCGCGAAGGGCGATTTCTTCTCGTCCGCGCTTTCCGGGCGCGGAACCTCACAATCATCGTGTCGCGGGGCGATCGGCAGGGCGAGCAGAATCTCTTCCTCGACCAGCGCCACCACGTCCATGTCGGCCACGGCCTCGATGGCGTCCTGCTCGTCGTCTTCCAGCTCTTCCTCCGGAATCGGTTGCCCGACCGGCACCAGCAGCAGCGTGGTCGACAGCGACAGCGGCCACTCCAGCGCGCCCAGGCAACGCTGGCAGCGCAGGCGCAACGCACCGGACGCCGTCAGCAGCAGGCGCGCCTTGCGGTCCTCGCCGACCTCGCCGACCACTTCCCACGCCACCGTGCCGGTGCCGTCGGTGAGTTGATCCGCGAGCCGCCCGAGACCGGCCACCGCCACGTTCCCGCGCACCACGCGGGCATCCCGCGCAAAACGGATGGGATCGGCCAGCCTGACCGGATCGGAGCCTTGTTGCGACATAAGGGGCGCATGATATTATTTTCGGCTTCCCCTGTCAAAGATGGCATCGCACCGGTGCAAGCGCCCGTGCGGCCCCTTTCCGCGCCTCCCGATGAAGATCGTCCTCGCCTCCACCTCGGCTTACCGCCGCATGCTCCTCGAACGCTTCGGCCTGCCTTTCGAGACCGATCGGCCGGAGGTCGACGAAACCGCGCTGCCGGGCGAGGCTCCGCCAGCCACCGCCGAACGCCTCGCGCTCGCCAAGGCCCGCGCGGTCGCCGCGCGCCACCCGGACGCCCTGGTGATCGGCAGCGACCAGGTCGCCCACCTGGGCGATGAGGTGTTCGGCAAGCCCGGTACCGTGGAGCGCGCCGTTGCACAGTTGCAGCGCATGCGCGGCCAGTCGGTGGTCTTCCATACCGCGCTGGCCCTGCTCAATACGGCCAATGGCCGCGTGCAGCAGGGCGCGGTGCCGACCACCGTGCGCTTCCGCGCGCTCTCCGATGCGGAAATCGTGCGCTATGTGGACAAGGAGCGCCCGCTCGACTGCGCCGGCAGCGCCAAGTCCGAGGGGCTGGGCATCACCCTGCTCGAAGCCCTGTCCGGCGACGACCCCACCGCGCTGGTCGGCCTGCCGCTGATCGAACTCGCCCGCATGCTGCGCGCCGAAGGCGTGGAGCTGCCGTGAGTACGCCGCGCGGCACGCTGTATCTGGTTCCGGTCAGCCTGGGCGACGTACCCTGGCAGCACTTCCTGCCCGCGCAGGCCCAGACGGTGGCGGCTGGCCTGCAGCATTTCGTCGTCGAGAACGCCAAGACCGCGCGCGCCCAACTGAAGCTGCTCGACTACCCCGGCGCCCTGCGCGACACCGACATCCGCGAACTGCCGCGCGAGGAAAGCCCCGCCGCGCTCGATGCCCTGCTCGCCCCGGCGCTGGCCGGGCACGACATCGGCCTGATGTCGGAAGCCGGCTGCCCGGCGGTGGCCGACCCCGGCGCCCGCCTGGTGGCGCGCGCGCACGCGCTGGGCATCCGCGTGGTGCCGCTGGTCGGCCCCTCTTCCATCCTGCTCGCGCTGATGGCTTCCGGCCTCAACGGACAGAGTTTCGCCTTCCACGGCTACCTGCCGGTGGGCGACGCCGAGCGCGACGCCCGCCTGCGCGCGCTGGAAGAGGAATCGCGCCGCCAGCAGCGCACGCAGATCTTCATCGAGACGCCCTACCGCAACGAACGCATGCTGGACGCGCTGCTGCGCGTGTGCCGCGCCGAAACCCGGCTGTGCATCGCCCGCGAACTGACCACCGCGCAGGAATGGGTGCGCAGCCAGCCGGTCGCCGAATGGCGCCGCGCGCCGCGCCCGGAACTGGCCCGCCGCCCAGCGTTGTTCCTGCTGTTGGCCTGATCAGCCTTCTTCGACGATGAACACCTGTCCGTCGCGCTCGACGATCTCCAGCGCGCGCAGACTCCTGCCCTTGCACGGCCCCATCTCGCAGAAACCGTCGCCGGCGCGGTAATGTGCGCCATGCGCGGCGCACACCAGGTAGTGCCCGGTGAGGTCGAAAAAATGCCCGGGCAGCAGATCGAGCTCCACCGGTACGTGCGCACAGCTGTTCAGATAGGCGTGCACCTTGCCGCCGTAGCGCACCGCGAACGCCGCGCGCGCCTCGCCCCAGCGGGTGACCTCGAAGCGTACCCCGCCACCGCCGTCGGCCAGATCGGCCGAGGCGCAGATCAGGCGTTCGCGTGCAGCCATGCGGACAGCGCCTGCGGCGTATCCAGGCAGGCCAGCGGCGCCTCGGCCTCCAGCACCTCGCGCGGATGCGCACCGAAGCTCACCGCCAGCCCGGCCACCCCGGCATTCTTCGCCATCAACAGATCGTGGGTGGTATCCCCCACCATCAGCACCCGCTCGCGCAGTACGCCCAGTTCGTCCATCAACTGCTCCAGCATCGCCGGATGGGGCTTGGAAAAACACTCGTCCGCGCAGCGCGTGGCGTGGAAGAACGGCCCCAGCCCGGAATGATCGAGTGCGCGGTCGAGCCCCACCCGGCTCTTGCCGGTGGCCACCGCGAGCATGCGCCCGCGCGCGGCAAGCGCCTCGATCATCGCGAAAGCGCCGGGGAACAGGGTGAGTTCGTGGTCACGCGACAGGTAATGGTGACGATAGCGCTCCACCATGCGCGGATAATCGCGCTCTGCCAGTTCGGGAACCGCATGACGCAGGGCATCGCCCAGCCCCAGGCCGATCACGTGGCGGGCGCGCGATTCCGGTGGCTCCGGCAGGCCGAGATCGCGGCAGGCGGCAAGGATCGACGAGACGATCGCCGCCGCCGAATCGAGCAGCGTGCCGTCCCAGTCGAAAACGATCAGATCGAAACCCCGCACCGATTGCGCGGCGTTCGCTGCAGGCTCAGCCATGTTCGGGTTCGTCCTCGGCATCCAGATGATCGATGAAACGCTGCAGGTCTTCCGGCAGCGGCGATTGCAGCGCCAGTTCCTCGCCCGTCAACGGATGGCGGAAACGCAGGCTGGCGGCATGCAGGAACATGCGTTTCAGGCCTTCGCCCTCCAGCGCCTTGTTGAGCGCGAAATCGCCATATTTGTCGTCGCCGGCCAGCGCAAAACCCAGGTGGGCAAGGTGCACACGAATCTGGTGCGTACGCCCGGTCTTCAGTTCCACCTCGACCAGCGAGAAGCGCTTCCAGCGCCGCACCAGGCGCACCACGCTGTGCGCCGGCTTGCCCTCGGCGCTGACGCGTACGCGGCGCTCGCCGTCGGCGGTTAGATATTTGAACAGCGGCGCCTTGATATGTTGCAGCGGATTGCTCCAGCGCCCCGGCACCAGCGCGAGATAGCGCTTTTCCATGCTGCCCGCACGCAGCATGTCGTGCAGCGCGGTGAGCGCGGAGCGCTTCTTGGCGACGATCAGCAGGCCCGAGGTCTCGCGGTCCAGGCGGTGCGCCAGCTCCAGCATGCGCGCCTGCGGGCGCTGGCTGCGCAACTGCTCGATGACCCCGTGGCTGACGCCGCTGCCGCCATGCACGGCCTTGCCGGCCGGCTTGTCGATGACCACCAGCGCATCGTCCTCCCAGGCCACCGGCAGCGGCTTGCCGGCCGGCGCGGGCGTATCGACCTCGCGCTCGGCGATGCGGATCGGCGGAATGCGCACCTCGTCGCCCTCTTGCAGGCGATAGGTCTGGCGCACCCGGCGCCCGTTCACGCGCACCTCGCCCCCGCGCAGAATGCGGTACACATGACTCTTGGGCACGCCCTTGGCGATGCGCATCAGCCAGTTGTCGATGCGCTGGCCGGCCGCCGCCTCGTCGATCCGTTCATGGCGTACCGCGATTGCTTTACCTTGCATCGTCATCCCGAATATACTTGCCGCTCGGTACGGTCCGGTTGCGCCGACTCCCCCGCTGCGAATGCGCGGACGGCAGGACGGCGACGAGCCCCCAGAGGTGAGCTCCCGGACGACCGAAGCGCGACATCGCCGCCCAAAAAAGGCGTCGATGGTAACGCAAACCGCAATCTTCGACACACTCCAGCCTGACCGCTGGACCTTGACGCGTCACTTCCACGCAGGAATCAACGGTTCCCGCGCGGTGCGCCGGAACCGGCTGCGCCCGTGAGAACAAGAGACATCGACCAGCCGACCCATCAAAGCCAGACAACAACGGATGAAAGAAGCCCTACCCAACCGCTCCTGAACCCGTAAGCGCGATGGTGCGCGCCGTTCGTCCTGCCCGTGGAATGCTTCGCGGGAGAACGATCAAAAATGAAGCGCATGCTTTTCAATGCGACGCAGGCCGAGGAACTGCGCGTCGCAATCGTGGATGGTCAGAAACTGATCGACCTCGATATCGAATCGGCCGCCAAGGAACAACGCAAGAGCAACATCTACAAGGCGGTCATCACCCGCCTCGAGCCCAGCCTCGAAGCCGCCTTCGTCGATTACGGCGCCGAGCGCCACGGCTTCCTGCCGTTCAAGGAAATCGCCCGCGCCTACTATCAGCCCGGCGCAGACGGCAAATCGAGCATCAAGGAAGCCCTGCGCGAAGGCCAGGAGCTCATCGTCCAGGTCGAGAAGGACGAACGCGGCAACAAGGGCGCCGCGCTGACCACCTACATTTCCCTGGCCGGCCGCTATCTGGTGCTGATGCCCAACAACCCGCGCGGCGGCGGTGTTTCGCGCCGCGTCGAGGGTGACGAGCGCGCCGAACTGCGCGAAGTCATGGACCAGCTCGAAGTGCCCGCCGGCATGAGCCTGATCGCGCGCACCGCGGCCATCGGGCGCAGCGCCGAGGAACTGCAGTGGGACCTCAACTACCTGCTGCAGCTGTGGCGCGCCATCGACGGCGCCGCGCAGGAGCAGACCGGCGCCTTCCTGATCTACCAGGAAGGCAGCCTGGTGATCCGCGCCATCCGCGACTACTTCCAGCCGGACATCGGCGAAATCCTCATCGACACCGACGACGTGCATGAACAGGCCCGCCAGTTCATGGCCCACGTCATGCCCAACAACGTCAACCGCGTGAAGCGCTACAACGACGACGTGCCGTTGTTCTCGCGCTTCCAGATCGAACACCAGATCGAATCGGCCTACTCCCGCCAGGTCAACCTGCCTTCCGGCGGCGCGGTGGTCATCGACCACACCGAGGCGCTGGTGTCCATCGACGTGAACTCCGGACGCGCCACCAAGGGCGCCGACATCGAGGAAACCGCCTTCCGCACCAACCTGGAAGCGGCCGACGAGATCGCCCGCCAGCTGCGCCTGCGCGACCTGGGCGGCCTGATCGTCATCGACTTCATCGACATGGAGTCGCAGAAGAACCAGCGCGAGGTGGAGAACCGCCTGCGCGACGCCCTGCGCCACGACCGCGCCCGCGTGCAGACCGGCAAGATCAGCCGCTTCGGCCTGCTCGAACTGTCGCGCCAGCGCCTGCGCCCGGCGCTCGCCGAGACCAGCTACATCCCCTGCCCGCGCTGCAACGGCACCGGCCATATCCGCAGCACCGAATCCTCGGCGCTGCACATCCTGCGCATCCTCGAAGAGGAAGCAATGAAGGAGAACACCGGCGCGGTGCACCTGCAGGTGCCGGTGGACGTGGGCACCTTCCTGCTCAACGAGAAGCGGGTGGACATCGCGCGCATCGAGATGCGCCACAAGATCCAGCTCATCATCGTGCCCAACCGCCACCTGGAAACGCCGCAGCACGAGATCATCCGCCTGCGCCACGACCAGCTCAACCTGGAAGACATCGCGCTGGCGAGCTACCAGATGGCCGCCAAGCCGGCCGAAGCCGACCTGCGCCTGCCGGCCAAGAACGGCGAAGGCAAGCCGGCCCGCCCGGAAGCCGCAGTCAAGGGCATCTCCCCCGAACAACCCGCCCCCATCGCCGAAAGCAAGCCGGCGGCACCCGCCGCGCCGGCCGCCAAGCCCCAGGGCAGCGGCCTGTTCGCCCGCCTCATGGGCTGGCTGCGCGGCGAACGCCCGGCCAGCGCCCCGGCCGCGCAACCTGCCGCCGCCGGCACTGGCGCGCAGAAGCGCGACAGCCGTGGCCGCGGCCGCGGCGATACGCGCCGCGAAGGCAGCCGCAACCGGCGTGACGGCCAGGGCCAGAACGCCCGCGGCGAACGCGAGGAAGGCGGCAACAGCCGCAGCCGCGCCGACAAGACCGAACAGACCGCGGAACGCGAGAAGCCGCAACGCGCCGAGCGGACGGAGCGCACCGAACGTCCTGAACGCACCGAGCAGCGGGCCGAGCGCGCCGAAGGCGGCCGTGGCCGCAACGGCCGTGGCCGCAACAGTCCGCGCAACAACGCCGAAGCCGCCACCACCGACAAGGCCGCCGAAACGCCGGCCGTCGAGCTCGCCACCGCCGCGCTCGTCGCGCCGGCAGCGATCGAAGGCAATGCCGACAGCGTGCCGGACACCCAGGCCGCCGGCGAGGAAGGCGGCACCGAGAAGCGCCGCCGCCGCAGCCGCGGCCGCCGCGACCGTCGCGCCAATGGCGAGCAAGGCGCGACCGACGTGATCGCCGCCGAAGGCGCCAGCGAAGCAGCGGAAGAAGGCGGCGTGCAGAGCGAAGCCCCCGCACCGGTGCCGGTCGGCGCGGTGGAAACCATCGCCCCGGCCGAGGACAGCGCACCGGCTCCGCTGCCGGTGGTCCTCGCGGACGCCGCGCAGCCCGCAGCGGACACGGAGCAGGAAGCCGCCCAGCCGGCCGCTCGCACGGAAGCGCCTCAACAAGGCGAACTGCCGATCGACGACGTCCCGGCCCCGGTCGTGGACGAGGCCGCCGAACCGGCTCTCAGCGACGCCGCGCAAGACGCCGCGCCGGTGACGGCGGAGGAAGCCTCCCCCGCCCTGATGAACGGCGTGGAAACGGCCGAAGCCGTGGTCGCGGAAGCGGCTGCCGGTACGGCGGAAGAAACCCCCGCCGTGGCCGAAGTGGCGCTGGCCGTTGCCGCCGAGCCCGCGCCTGCCGAGGAAATCGTCCAGCCCGCCGCAGTGGAAGCGGCGCCGGTGCTGATCGCCGAACCGGTGGCGGCCGATGTGGCGCCGTCGCACTCGCCGGCCGCGCCGATCGACCTCGGCGACCCCCTGGAGCAGAGCGGCCTGGTGATGATCGAGACCAGCCGCGACAAGCTCGCCGACACCGTCGGCCAGGTCGAGCCGCCCGCTCAGCAGCCGCTGGGCCGCCGGCCGAAGCCGGTGCAGCCGCTGCCTGACGAACCGCTGCAGCAGGTGGAAACCGTCCGCAAGGATTGATCCACTACCGCGTGCAGACGCACGAACGGGCCGCCATGTCCTCGGGCATGGCGGCCCGTTCGCTTTTCGGCCCGCTCCGGGGTACCGCCTATACTGCATACATCCGCGCCCACAGCAGTGGTGCTGCCAGGGCCTGCCAGGAAATCCGGATCTGCATTCCCGCCCGGCACCTCGCCTACCGGGCACGCATCAGGAGGAGCCCCATGGATACCTTCGAACTCGACGGCCGCTGCCTGTGCGGCGCGGTACGCATCGCCGCCACGGCGGCCAGCCATGAAGTCGGCGCCTGCCACTGCGGCATCTGCCGCAGATGGTCGGGCGGGCCGATGTTCGCCTTCGAATGCGTGGGTGCACCGCGCATCGAAGGCGAAGCGCAGCTCGCCGTCTATCCTTCCTCCGACTGGGCGGAACGCGGTTTCTGCAAGACCTGCGGCACCCACCTGTTCTACCGCCTGCGCGACGGCAGCCATTACGCCGTGCCGGTGGGACTGGTGGATGGCGGACAGCCGTGGCTGTTCGACAGCCAGATCTTCATCGACGACAAACCCGTCTGGTACCGCTTTGCCAATGCCACGCGCGATCTCACCGGCGCGGAAGTGTTCGCGCTCTACGCTCCGCCCGGCACGCAGGGCTGAAACACCCGCCGGCGGCTCTTGAGCCCGCGTGTCTTACGGATCATACTTTGAACTGTATTTTTGAACAGTTCAAAGTATGGCCATGCCCGAACCGCCCCCCGCCTCTTTCACGCCAGTACCGCGCGGACGCGGCAGCACGCTGTCGCCCGACAGCCGCTACGCGGCCTGGACGCGCATCCACGATGCGGAAGAGGCTCTGGCCGCGCACGGCATCGCGGGCGCCGATTGCGACGATGGCGAAGACGGCTGCAACCCGGCCACCGTGCTGGAAATCGACCGTGCGCGTAGCGTGCTGTCCTACAACCACTCGCCGGACATTCCCTTCGACCGCTCGATCAACCCCTATCGGGGCTGCGAGCACGGCTGCAGCTACTGCTTCGCGCGTCCCACGCATGCCTACCTGGGCCTCTCGCCGGGCCTGGATTTCGAGACCCGGCTGAGCTGGAAGCCCGATGCCGCCCGCCTGCTGCGCGCCGAACTGGCCCGCCCCGGCTACCGCTGCGCGCCCATCGCGCTGGGCGTGAACACCGACGCCTACCAGCCCGTGGAGCGCCGCCTGGGCATCACCCGGCAGATCCTCGAAGTGCTCGCCGCCACCCGCCATCCGGTGCACGTCATCACCAAGTCCGCGCTGATCGAGCGCGATGTGGACCTGCTCGCCGATCTGGCGCGCGACGGGCTGGCCCAGGTGATGTTCTCGGTGACCACGCTGGACGACGAACTGGCGCGCCGCATGGAGCCGCGCGCGGCGCGGCCGGCACGCCGGCTGGCGGCGATGGCGCGGCTAGCGCGGGCCGGCATTCCGGTGGGCGTGCTGTGCGCGCCGCTGATCCCGGCGCTCAACGACCATGAACTGGAAAGCGTGCTGGAAGCCGCGCAGGCGCATGGTGCGCGCACGGCCGGCTACGTGCTGCTGCGCCTGCCGCACGAGCTGCGCGAACTGTTCGCCGACTGGCTGGTGCGCCACTACCCGGGACGCGCGCGCCACGTGCTGAGCCTGATTGCGCAGACACGCGGCGGCCGCCTCAACGACGCGCGCTTCGGCCACCGCATGCGCGGCCAAGGCGTGTTCGCCGATCTCTACCGCCAGCGCCTGCAACGCGCCTGCGCCCGCCTGGGCCTGCATGCACGCGCCATGCCGGTGTTCGACACCACGCGCTTCCGCCCGCCTGCGGCGGATGCGCGCCAGTTGCGCCTGTTCGACGAGTAGCCAGCACCGAACGCGCCGGCAGCGCCCTCAGCGCGGCAGGCCGAGCTTCTCCAGGATGCCGCGCACACCCGCCTCGCACAGATCGAGCACCGCCTCGAAGCCCGCGTCCCCGCCGTAGTAGGGGTCGGCCACCTCCTCGCCTTGCGTGCCGTGCGCGTAGTCGAGAAACAGCGCCACCTTGGGCTGGTAGACCGGCGGGCACATTTCCAGCATGGATTCGAGATGCTCCTGGTCCATCGCCAGCAGCACATCGAAACGCTGGAAATCGACCACTTCCAGGCGACGCGCGCTCAATCCGGCAAGATCGTAGCCGCGCTTCAGCGCGGCCTTGCGGCTGCGCGGATCGGGCGCCTCGCCGACGTGATAGCCGCTCAGGCCGGCGGAATCCACCTCCACCTCGCCGCCCAGGCCCTCACGCTCGATGAAGGCGCGCGCCACGCCTTCGGCGGTGGGCGAGCGGCAGATATTCCCGGTGCAAACGAACAAGATGCGCTTCATGCGTACGGCTTCCTCCCTCTCTGTCAGAGCCCGTCTCCGGGTCACGCTTCGTCGTGGCGGTCCGCGCCGAAGGCTCGCTGGCGCAGACGGAACAACTCGTCGCGCGCGGCCGCCGCTTTTTCGAATTCCAGGTTGCGGGCGTGTTCCTGCATGGCCTTTTCCAGCTTCTTGATGGCCTTGGCCAGCCCTTTTTCATCCATGACTTCGTAATCGGCACTGTCCTCGGCCACCCGCAGCGCATCGCGCGCATTGCCTTCCGCCGTGCTGTAGACGCCGTCGATGATGTCCTTGATGCGCTTGGTGACCGTCTTCGGCACGATGCCGTGGGCCGCGTTGAAATCGATCTGTTTCTGCCGGCGGCGCTCGGTTTCGCCGATCGCCGCCTTCATCGAATCGGTGATCCGGTCGGCATACAGGATGGCGGTGCCGTGGATGTGGCGCGCGGCGCGGCCGATGGTCTGGATCAGCGAACGCACGGAACGCAGGAAGCCTTCCTTGTCCGCGTCCAGGATGGCCACCAGCGACACCTCCGGGATGTCCAGGCCCTCGCGCAGCAGGTTGATGCCCACCAGCACGTCGAACTCGCCCAGGCGCAGGTCGCGGATGATCTCCACGCGCTCCACGGTGTCGATGTCCGAGTGCAGGTAGCGCACGCGCACGCCGTTCTCGCCCAGGTAGTCGGTGAGGTCCTCGGCCATGCGCTTGGTCAGCACGGTGACCAGCACGCGCTCCTCGGCCGCCACGCGGCGGCGGATCTCGCCGAGCAGATCGTCCACCTGGGTGATCGCCGGGCGCACCGCCACCACCGGGTCGATCAGCCCGGTGGGGCGCACCACCTGCTCCACCACCTGGCCCTGGTGCGCTTCCTCGTAGGCCGCCGGCGTGGCGGAGACGAAGATGGTCTGCGGCATCAGGCGCTCGAACTCGTCGAACTTGAGCGGCCGGTTGTCCAGCGCCGAGGGCAGGCGGAAGCCGTATTCCACCAGGTTGTCCTTGCGCGAGCGGTCGCCCTTGTACATGCCGCCGACCTGCGGCACGGTGACGTGCGATTCGTCCACGAACAGCAGCGCATCCGACGGCAGATAGTCGATCAGCGTGGGCGGCGCCTCGCCCTGCCCGCGCCCGGACAAGTGGCGGGAGTAGTTCTCGATGCCCTTGCAGAAGCCCATCTCGTTGAGCATCTCCAGGTCGAAACGGGTGCGCTGCTCGATGCGCTGCGCCTCCACCAGCTTGTTCTCGCGCTGGAAGAACTTCACCCGTTCGTTCAGCTCCTCCTTGATCGCCTCGATGGCCTTCAGCACCGTGGCGCGCGGCGTCACGTAGTGGCTGGACGGATACACGGTGAAGCGCACCATCTTCTGCTTGAGGTGGCCGGTGAGCGGGTCGAACAGGGTGAGGTGCTCGATCTCGTCGTCGAACATCTCGATGCGCACGGCGAGTTCCGCGTTTTCCGAGGGGAACACGTCCACCACGTCGCCGCGCACGCGGAAGGTGCCGCGGCGGAAATCCATGTCCGAGCGGGTGTACTGCATCGCCACCAGGCGGGCGATCAGGTCGCGGTGGGCAATGCGCTCGCCCTCGCGCAGGTGCAGCACCATGCTGTGGTAGTCCACCGGGTCGCCGATGCCGTAGATGCACGACACGGTGGCCACGATCACCACGTCGCGGCGCTCCATCAGACTCTTTGTGGCCGACAGGCGCATCTGCTCGATGTGCTCGTTGATGCTGGAATCCTTCTCGATGAACAGATCGCGCGAGGGCACGTAGGCCTCGGGCTGATAGTAGTCGTAGTAGGAAACGAAATACTCCACCGCGTTCTCGGGCAGGAACTCCTTGAACTCCGAATACAGCTGCGCGGCCAGCGTCTTGTTGGGCGCCAGCACCAGCGCCGGGCGCCCGCAGCGCGCGATGACATTGGCCATGGTGTAGGTCTTGCCGGAGCCGGTCACCCCCAGCAGGGTCTGGAACATCAGCCCGTCGCCGATGCCTTCCACCAGTTGCTCGATGGCCGTGGGCTGATCGCCGGCGGGCGGAAACGGCTGATGCAGGCGGAACGGACTGCCTTCGTAAGTGATCACGCGCGCGCTGGCCGCAGGACTCGTCATGCTAGAATTTCCGCTTCGTTTCGGGTGGCCGCGGCGCCTCGCAGGACGCCACGCCAAACGTCGATTATTGACCATTTCGCGCGTCACGGCACGGCCTGCCGACCGCCCCGCGGCGCGCCCTTCCCCAACGACTGGAGCCCACATGTCCGCCTCGATCTTCGCCGCCGTCGAAATGGCGCCCCGTGACCCGATCCTCGGTCTCAACGAAGCCTTCAACGCCGATACCCGCAGCGAAAAGGTCAACCTCGGCGTCGGCGTGTACTACGACGACAACGGCAAGATTCCGCTGCTGGGCGCCGTGCGCGCCGCCGAAAAGGCCCGCCTGGAAGCCCAGCCGCCGCGCGGCTACCAGCCCATCGAAGGCCCGGCGGCCTACAACGGCGCGGTGCAGAACCTGCTGTTCGGCAAGGATTCCGCCCTCATCGCCAACGCCCAGGTGGTCACCGTCGAAGCCCTCGGCGGCACCGGTGCGCTGAAGGTCGGCGCCGACTACCTGAAGCGCCTGCTGCCCGGCGCCACGGTGTACATCTCCGACCCGAGCTGGGAAAACCACCGCGCGCTGTTCGAATCCGCCGGCTTCCCGGTGGATACCTACGCCTACTACGACGCGGCCACCCGCGGGGTGAACTTCACCGGCATGAAGACCAGCCTGGAAGCCGCCCCGGCCGGCTCCATCATCGTGCTGCACGCCTGCTGCCACAACCCCACCGGCGCCGACCTTTCCGACGCCCAATGGAACGAGGTGGTGGACGCCTGCCGCGCGCGCGGCCTGGTGCCCTTCCTCGACATGGCCTACCAGGGCTTCGCCGACGGCATCGACGCGGATGCCGTGGCGGTGCGCGCGTTCTCGGCCAGCGGCCTGCAGTTCTTCGTCTCCAGTTCGTTCTCGAAGAGCTTCTCGCTGTACGGCGAGCGCGTCGGCGCGCTGACCATCGTCACCGCCGGCAAGGACGAATCCGCCCGCGTGCTGTCGCAGGTCAAGCGCGTCATCCGCACCAACTACTCCAACCCGCCGATCCACGGCGGCGCCGTGGTCGCGGCCGTGCTCAACTCCGCCGAACTGCGCCAGGAATGGGAAACCGAACTGGCCGGCATGCGCGACCGCATCCGTGCCATGCGCACCGGCCTGGTGGATCAGCTGAAGGCCGCCGGCGCCACGCAGGATTTCTCCTTCGTCGCCAAGCAGCGTGGCATGTTCTCCTACACCGGCCTGTCGGCCGCCCAGGTGGAGCGCCTGCGCGCCGAGTTCGGCATCTACGCCGTGTCCACCGGCCGCATCTGCCTGGCCGCGCTGAACTCGAAGAACATCGGCTACGTGGCCCAGGCCATCGCCGCGGTCACCAAGGGTTGATCTCCGCCACCCCGGCGGCAGGCGAAAAATTGCCGCCGGTTTATTGACGAACCGCCGTTCGCCACCTAGAATGCGCGGCTCTGTTCCTCGATAGCTCAGTCGGTAGAGCGCCGGACTGTTAATCCGTAGGTCCCTGGTTCGAGCCCAGGTCGAGGAGCCAGGAATTCCGTTCCGTGGCCCGCCAGGGAACATGCAGCACACAATTCGTTTATTCCCCGATAGCTCAGTCGGTAGAGCGCCGGACTGTTAATCCGTAGGTCCCTGGTTCGAGCCCAGGTCGGGGAGCCAGAAAAGAAAAAGCCAATCCTTCCGGGTTGGCTTTTTCTTTGGCCCCGCTTCCTGGAAAAGATCAGGGCAGTCCCGGCGGACGGGCCAACTTGCGCTGCAGCGTGCGCCGGTGCATCTTGAGCGCCCGCGCGGTGGCCGAGATGTTGCCATCGTGCTCCGCCAGCACGCGCTGGATGTGCTCCCACTCCACCTGATCCACCGATAGCGGCTGGCTGCCGATTGCATCGTCGATCGCCAGTTCGTCCGCCTGCAGGGCCTTGATCAGGGTTTCCACGTCGGCCGGCTTGGCGAGGTACTGCACCGCGCCGAGCTTGACCGCGTTGACCGCGGTGGCGATGCTGGCATAGCCGGTCAGCACCAGGATGCGTGCATTGGGGTTGATGCCCAGCAGCGGCGCAATGAGTTTCAGCCCGGACTCGCCGTCCAGGTTCAGATCCAGCACGACGAATTCCGGCTCCTGCGCGTCGGCCAGCAACAGGGCCTGCTCCTGGTTGTGCGCGCTGAACACCGTGAAGCCGCGCTGCGCCAGCGCGCGCGACAGTACGCGGTTGAACACCGGATCGTCATCGACCACGAGCAGATGGGGATGGGATGCGCCGGGATGGGGCTCGGCGGCATGGGATGCGTTCATGCGCGGATGCTTTCCAGCGGAACAGTCAGCCGCGCGATCGTACCACCGCCCTCGCGCGCGCCCAGTGCCAGGTCGCCGCCCAGCCGCGCCAGCGTCGCGCGGGCGAGAAACAGGCCGATGCCCAGGCCGTCCGCGCCGGGCGCCACCGGGGCGTGGCCCAGCGTCGCCAGCAAGGGCGGTGGAATGCCGGGGCCGCGGTCCTTCACTTCGATCTGCAGCACGCCCGCGCGCAGGCGCGCGTCGATCTCCACCGCCTGCGGATCCGCATTGGCGGCATTGTCGATCAGCGTGTGCAGGGCTTCGCCCAGCGTGGCATCGGCCACGATCCGGGTATGGGCCAGATCGCCATCGCAGTGCAGGCGCGCGGTCACGTGCGGACGCAGGGCCTGCCAGCGCCGCACGACCCCGCCCACCCAGTCCTCCGCCGGCATCGCCGCACCGCCCTCGGCGCGCAGCGCACCGGCGTCGGCGGTGAGCCCGCCCAGAATCTGCTTGCAGTGCTCCACCTGTTCGCGCATCAGCGCCAGATCTTCCCGCGCCGGCGCGCCCGCGGGCTGGCTGCGCTCGAGCTCGTCGATCAGGATGCGCAGGGTGCCCAGCGGCGTGCCCAGTTTGTGCGCGGCGCTTGCCGCCAGATTGCCCAGGGCGACGATGCGTTCGTCGCGCGCGCGCGCCTCGCGCGCCGCCGCGAGTTCGCGTTCGCGCCGGCGCAGCGCGGCGGTTGCGCGCGCCACGAACCACACCACCACGACGGTGGACAGGGCGAAGGTGAACCCCATGCCGGCCAGATGCCAGTGCATCGCGTCCGCATGGTTGTGGAAGGCCACCGGCCGGTTGAGGTGCCACAGCAGCGAATAGGCCGCCACCGCCAGTGCCGCCAGCAGCCAGCCCAGGGCGGCCGGCAGGATGGCCGCGCCGATGGCCACCAGCGGCAGCAGCAGGGAGATCAGCGGATTGGTGGCGCCGCCGCTGAAATACAGGAAGACGCTCCAGCCGGCCAGGTCGGCCGCGAGCTGGCCGAACAGGACCGGCGCGCCATGGGCCGGACGATACGCCGCCCAGGCGATGCTGAACAGATTCGCCGCGGCCAGTACCAGCGCAACCGCCAACAGATGCGCCTGCGGCAGTTCGATCCCCAGCAGCGGCGGCAGCGCGAATGCCGCGAGCGCCATGCAGCCGACCGACAGCCAGCGCAGCTGCACCAGCCGCGCGAACTGCACGCGCCCCAGCGGCTGCGCGGTGCTTTCCGTGTCCGGGAAGGTTTTCATGAGCCGGGATTATCACGCGCGCGGGACAGCATGGCGCGCATTCCAAAGAAATTTTCGTTTTTGTCCTAAATCAAGGTGAGTCCGGCTGCGCCTCCCCTACAGTGCGAGTGCGACAAATCGTCGCAGCGTCAAAACGACGCACGCGTGGACACGGGCCGCGCAGGGCCGATCACCGATCACCTCTTGTTGAAGGGAGCCGCACCACCATGAGCCAAGACCAAACCACAACGCTCGACGCCCAACCCGATCAGGGCCGTCGCAAATTCCTGAACACCGCGGCCTTCGCCGGCCTGGCCGGCGCCGGCCTGTCCGTGGGCCTGTCGGCTTGCAAACAGGAGCAGGCAGCGGCCCCCGCCGCCGCGGCTCCGGCCGCCGCTCCGCGGGCCGCCGCTGCGGCCAGCGCCGGCGCTGCCGGCAAGTACCACCTCGAACCGGGCGAACTGGACACCTACTACGGCCTGTGGTCCGGCGGCCACACCGGCGACTTCCGCGTGCTGGGCCTGCCCTCCGGACGCGAACTGCACCGCGTGCCGTGCTTCGTGCCGGACGCGCTGGTGGGCTGGGGCCACACCAACGAATCCAAGGCCATCATGGGCACCAAGCCGGATGGCAGCCTGCGCTACACCGTGGCGGATACCCACCACACCCACGCCTCCTACAAGGACGGCAACTACGACGGCCGCTACGCCTGGATCAACGACAAGATCAACAGCCGCATCGCGCGTATCCGCCTCGACTACTTCATCTGCGACAAGATCACCCAACTGCCCAATGTGCAGGGCTTCCACGGCATCTTCCCGGACAAGCGCGACCCGGTGGACCCGGCGATCAACTACACCACCCGCGTGTTCTGCGGCGCCGAGTTCCACACCCCGCTGCCCAACGACGGGCGCGACACGGAAAACACCGAGAAGTACCGCGCGCTGTTCTCCTGCGTCGATGCGGAAACCATGGAAGTGCGCTGGCAGGTGCTGATCGACGGCAACTGCGACCTGGTTGCCACCTCCTACGACGGCAAGCTGGCGGCGTCCAACCAGTACAACACCGAAGGCGGCCACCACTATGAAGGCATGATGTCGGCCGAGCGCGACTCGTGCATCTTCTTCAACATCGCGCGCATCGAGCAGGCGGTCAAGGACGGCAAGTTCACCACCTACGGCGACTCCAAGGTGCCCGTGGTCGACGGCACCAAGGCCACCAACGCCGACCCCGCCACCGCACTGGTGGGCTACGTTTCGGTGCCGAAGAACCCGCACGGCGTGAACGCCAGCCCGGACGGCAAGTACTTCATCTGCGCCGGCAAGCTGTCGCCCACTGCCACGGTGATCGAACTGGCCAAGGTGCTCGACTGGTTCGACGGCAAGCTGGCCGACATCGACCAGGCCATCGTCGCCGAGGTCGAACTGGGTCTGGGGCCCCTGCACACCGCCTTCGACGGTCGTGGCAACGCCTACACCACGCTGTTCCTGGACAGCCAGATGGTCAAGTGGAACATCGACGCGGCCATCAAGTTCCACAGTGGCGACACCTCCGCACAGTATGTGGTCGACCGCCTGGACGTGCATTACCAGCCGGGCCACACCAACGCCTCGCAGTCGGAAACCGTGGCCGCCGACGGCAAGTGGCTGATGGTGGGTTGCAAGTTCTCCAAGGACCGCTTCCTGCCGGTCGGCCCGCTGCACGCCGAAACCGAGCAGATCGTCGACATCTCCGGCGACAAGATGAAGCTGGTGGCCGACCACCCGGTACGCCCGGAGCCGCACGACTTCATCATCTTCAAGCGTGAGCTGCTGAATCCGAAGCAGGTCTACTCGCTCGACGAGTTCCCGCTGGCCGTCAAGGATCCGAAGGAAGCTGGCGTGACCCGCAACGGCAACAAGGTCACCGTGAAGATCACCTCGCTGGCGCCGGCCTTCGATCCGCGCGAATTCACGGTCAAGCGCGGTGACGAGGTCACCATCATCCTGACCAACCTGGACAAGATCGAGGACCTCACCCACGGCTTCGCCATCCCGAACCACAACATCAACTTCATCGTCAATCCGCAGGAAACCGCGTCGGTGACCTTCAAGGTCGATAAGCCGGGTGTGTACTGGTACTACTGCACCCACTTCTGCCACGCGCTGCACCTGGAAATGCGCGGCCGGATGATCGTCGAGGCCTGAGCCGACAACGATATTCCGACTGCGTCACCGCGCACTGGGGCGAGGTTCGCGCCTCGCTCCGTGCAAACCGCTCCTGCCAGGAGCGGGTCGATCGGGTGATCTCTTCGAGGGGCCGCGTGCCCCTCGTTTTTTTGCCTGCGCGCCCGACCACAAAGGCCATCCAGGTGAATTGATACGGAACAAGTACAACTTAAGCATCCGCTTCTAGAGTGGCCGCAACCATGCACAACTCCGCAGCGCCCCTCCAGAGAACATGAAAACGACAATACCGGCCTTCCTGCGCAATCTGCTCGGCGCAGTTTCACTGGCCCTGCTGGTCCCTACGGCCCTGGCCGACGCCTACAACGCCCGGCTGCCGGACGAAATCAACACCGCGCCCGATCTGTGCAGCTACGCGCCCTGTAGCGAAGTGCTGCCCGGCGCCACCGAATTCAGCGAACGCAAGGGCCGGCCGTTCTACGTGGAAGGCTACGCCCAGCGCGATGGCCGGCGCGAACTGGTGGGCTACGTCATGCTGTCCACCGACATCACCGACATTCCCGCCTACTCGGGCAAGCCGGTGGTCACCCTGATCGGCATGGGCCCGCAGGGCCACTTCGCCGGGGTGAAGATCCTCAAGCACTCCGAACCCATCCTGCTGCTGGGCATCCCCGAATCGGCGATGGTGAAGTTCAACGAGCAATACCTGGGCAAATTCGTCGGCGCCAACATCGAAGTGGGCCGCACCCGCCCGGGCGAGGACGTGATCGGCCTGGACGCCATCTCCGGGGCCACGGTCACGGTGATCGCGCAGAACCAGGTGATGATGGCCTCCGGCGGCGCGGTGGCCCGCCAGGTCGGCATCCTGGAGCCCGTGGTGCGCGAGCCGGCGCGCCTCAAGGAAACCGGCGCGGCGCTCGACTGGGGCGCGCTGGTCAAGGAAGGCAGCGTGAAGCGCCTCACCGTGCGTCCGGAACAGGTGGGCCTGCCCCGCGACGGCGGAGCGCCCTTCATCGACCTGTGGTTCGGCTACCTCAACCAGCCGGACGTGGGACGCACACTTCTCGGCGAAACCGCCTGGCGCAACCTGATGACCCAGCTGCGCGAGGACGAGCACGCCCTGTTCGTCCTCCGCAGCGGCGGGCGCGAATCCTTCAAGGGCTCCGGTTTCGTGCGCGGCGGCCTGTACGACCGCGTGCAGGTGCGCCAGGGTTCCGACACCTTCACCTTCCGCGACCTGGATTACCGCAACCTGTACGGCCTGGCCGCCGCCGGCGCGCCAGCCTACGATGAATCAGCCATCTTCATCATCCGCCCGGAACACCAGAGCGCGAGCTTCTCCGCCGCCTATCCGTGGAAGTTCGTGTTCCTCGGCAACCGCGTCGACCGCGCCACCGGCCAGCGCAGCTTCGCCAACTTCGACACCGAATTCTGGATTCCCGCCCACTACCTGGAAGGCGGCCGTCCGGCGATCAAGAAGCCCACCCCGGTATGGCTGCGCGTCTGGCAGACGCGCGCGCTGGAAATCGGCCTGTTCGCCGTGCTGCTGGTGGCGGTGGCCGCGGTGTATGCCCAGCGCGACCGCCTTACGCGTGCTTCCACGCACAAGAACAAGTGGCCGGTGAACGCCTTCAAGTACACCGCCTGGGTGATCAGCATCGGCTACGTGGGCTTCCATCTGATGGCCCAGCCCTCCATCACCCAGGTGCTCACCTGGTTCCACGCCCTGCTGTTCCAATGGACCTGGGAGCTGTTCCTCACCGATCCGTTCATCTTCCTGTTCTGGATCTTCATCATCGTCACCGTCTTCCTGTGGGGGCGCGGGCTGTTCTGCGGCTGGCTGTGCCCGTTCGGCTCGCTCTCCGAGCTGCTCTACAAGGTCGGCGGCGCGATCGGCCTGAAGCGCTACCAGTTCAAGCTGCCCCAGGCCCTGCACGACCGCCTGAAGTGGATCAAGTACGCGGTGTTCTTCGGCCTGCTGGCGGTGTCGGTGTTCTCCATGACGCTGGCCGAGATGCTGGCGGAGGTGGAACCGTTCAAGACCACCTTCCTGGTGGGGCTGTTCAACCGCAGCTGGCCCTACACGCTGTTCGCCGCCAGCCTGCTGGGCCTGTCGATCTTCATCGAACGGCCATTCTGCAAATACCTCTGTCCCCTCGGCGCCGCGCTGGCCATGCCCACCACCTTCCGCTGGTTCGGCCTGAAGCGCAAACAGGAGTGCGACAGTTGCAAGGCCTGTGCAAAGGGCTGCGGTTCGCTGGCGATCGACAAGGACGGCCGCATCGACCCGCGCGAATGCATGTTGTGCCTGGACTGCATGGTGCTGTACACCGACGATCACGCCTGCCCGCCGCTGGCCCAGGAGCGCAAGCGGCGCACCAAGGCCGGCCTGCCGCTGACGCCGATCGGCGCGGACGGCTACTATATTCCCATCAAGCCGGTGCCGGCCGCCAAGCCCGCCGCCGCCTGAGGACAAGGAGAACCCCATGGTCAACCCGACGATGCCCACCGACCCGGTCGAACCGCCCTACGCCGGCCACGGCACCCTGGGCCTGATCGCCGCCGAAATCTGGGACCACCTGTGGCCGTGGAGCCGCCGTGGTTTCGCCGGCCAGCGCGCGCTTCAGGCCGCCGGCCTGGCGCTGGCCGCCGGCGCCACGCTGATGTGGGTGCTGGCCGCGCTGGGCCGTCTGGAAGCCGGCGCCATCATCGGCTGGTGGTTCGGCTGGAGCGTGTTCGAGGTGGTGGTGCGCCTGGGCTCCAAACCCTACGTCAAGGAAGGCCCGTGGTGGGGCCGGCGCTACCGCAGGGCCACGCTGATGGACATGCTGTGCTACGTCGGCTTCAAGAACCTGCTGATCGGCGCGGCCCTGTTCATCGCGCTCAAGTCCACCGGCCTGCTGGTGCTGTAAGGACGGTCGTGCCGATGCGCCAGTTTCCGGACCGCTCCGCCCTGCTCCGCGCCTGCGCCCTGCTCGCCGCCCTGCTCGCCCTGCCCGCGGGCGCGGCCACGGTGTGGACGGTGCGTCCGGGCGAATCCATCCAGGCCGCCATCGACGCGGCCGGCGCCGGCGACGTGGTCGAGGTGCAGCGCGCCCGCTACGCGGAAAACCTGCGCATCGACAAGCCGCTGACCCTGCGTGGCGTGGATCGCCCCACCATCAGCGGCGGGCTCAAGGGCGACGTGATCCGCGTCACCGCCGAAGACGTCACCCTCGAAGGGCTGATCGTCTCCGACTCCGGCGACAGCCTGCGCGAGCAGAACGCCGGCATCTACATCTGGCCCGGCTCGCACCGCGCGGTGATCCGCAACTGCGACATCACCTACAGCCTGTTCGGTCTGTGGGTGGAACAGGCCAACGACGTGCGGATCGAGGGCAACCTGATCACGGGAAAGCGCGAATACCGCTCGCCGATGCGCGGCAACGGCATCCAGCTCTACAACACCCGGCGCGTGCAGGTCATCGGCAACAACGTGAGCTTCGTGCGCGACGCGCTGTACGTGGATGTGAGCCACGATGCGGTGTTCCGCGGCAACCGCCTGCACCACAGCCGCTACGGCACCCACTACATGAATTCCTACCGCAATCTGTGGGAGGACAACGACGTGTGGATGAACCGCGGCGGCCTGGCGCTGATGGAAGTGCGCGACCAGATGGTGCGCAACAATCGGGTGTGGGCCAACTCCGACCACGGCATCATGCTGCGCACCATCCAGGATGCGGTGGTGGAGAACAACGTGGTGGCCGGCAACTCGCGCGGCTTCTTCATCTACGATGCCGAATACAACACCCTGCGCGGCAATCTGGTCACCGACAACATCGTCGGCGTGCACCTGTGGGCCGGCTCCAAGAACAACGAGATCGAACTCAACGATTTCGTCGGCAACCGCGAACAGGTGCGCTACGTGGGCGCGCGCGACATGGTGTGGGGCGAAGAAGCCGGCAACCACTGGAGCAACTACCTGGGCTGGGACCGCAACGGCGACGGCCTGGGCGACGTGCCTTACGAAGCCAACGATCTGGTGGACCGCCTGTCCTGGCGCCACCCCTTGATGAAACTACTGCTCGCCAGCCCGGCGGTGCAGACGCTGCGTCTTGTAGGCCAGCAATTCCCCCTGCTGCGTGCCCCCAGCGTGGTCGACCCGAACCCGCGCATGCAGCCCAAGAACGAGAACTGGAGAGACTGGCGTGGAAAGCACTATCCAGGCAGCCGCTGAGCCCCTCGCCGGCGGTGCCCCCGATGCGCCCGGCGAAGCGGTGATCCGCGTGCGCGGCGCCGCCAAGCACTACGGCGCGGTACGCGCGGTGGACGGCGTGGATCTCGCCGTGCAGCGCGGCGAACTGTTCGGCCTGATCGGCCACAACGGCGCGGGCAAGAGCACGCTGTTCAAGATGCTGCTGGGCCTGATCCCGTCCAGCGCGGGCGAGATCACCATCGACGGCGCGCCGGTGAGCGGCGGCGGCTTCCGCGCCGTGCGGCGCAGGATCGGCTACCTGCCGGAAAACGTCGTGCTCTACGACAACCTCACCGGGCTGGAGACGCTGCACTTCTTCGCCAAGCTGAAGAACGCGCCGGCTGCGGACTGCGGCGCGGTGCTGGAGCGCGTCGGCCTGGCCCATGCCGCCGCGCGCCGGGTGCGCGAATACTCCAAGGGCATGCGCCAGCGCCTGGGTTTCGCGCAGGCCCTGCTGGGCCGGCCGCAGATCCTCTTCCTCGACGAACCCACCACCGGCCTGGACCCGGAGGCCATCCGCGAGTTCTACGTGATCCTGCGCGGCCTGCGCGCCGAAGGGGTGACCGCGGTGATCACCTCGCACATCCTGGCCGAGATCCAGGAGCGCGTGGACCGCCTGGCGATCATGGCCTCGGGCAAGGTGCAGGCACTGGGCACGGTACAGGCGCTGCGTGAAGAGATGGACCTGCCGCTGTGGTTCGACCTGCGGGTGGCCGAGGCCGACTTCACCGCGGTGCGCGACGCGCTGGGCAGCCTGCCGGTGGTCGCCATCGAGGCGCACGACGGCCGCGTGGCGGTGCAGGTGCGGCGCGAAGCCAAGATGGCGGTGTTCGCCGCGCTGGCCACCCTGGGCGGGCGGGTGCTGGACCTGCATGTGCGTGAACCGTCGCTGGAAGACGTGTTCTTCGGTTTCTCGGACTGACGAAGGGGCAGACACGACCATGGAAATCTCGCAAGTCGCCACCATCGCCGGCAAGGAATTCTGGGACCGCATCCGCAACCGCTGGGTGCTGGCGGTAGCGCTGGTGTTCACCGTGTTCGCGCTGGTCATCGCCTATTTCGGCGCCGCCCAGCAGGGCGCGGTGGGCTTCCGCTCCATCGAGGTCACCATCGCCAGCCTGGTCAGCCTGGTGATCTACCTGATCCCGCTGATCGCCCTGCTGCTGGGCTTCGACGCCATCGTCGGCGAGCGCGAACGCGGCTCGCTGGACCTGCTGCTGTCCATGCCGATCACCCGCTTCGAGCTGATCCTGGGCAAATACCTCGGTCTGGCCGGCGCGCTGGCCTTTTCCACCGTGGCCGGCTTCGGCCTGGTGGCGATAGTGCTGGCCGCGCAACTGGATCTCAACGCCCTGTTCCACTACTTCGGCTTCATGGCTTCCTCGGTGCTGCTGGGCATGGCCTTCCTCAGCCTGGCGGTGATGCTGTCGGTATTCGCCGCCGACCGCACGCGCGCCTCGGGGCTGGCCATCGCCCTGTGGTTCTTCTTCGTGCTGGTGTTCGACCTGCTGCTGCTGGGCGCCCTGGTGGTCACCGGCGGGCAGTACGGCGGCGACCTTTTCCCCTGGCTGCTGCTGCTCAATCCGGCCGACGTGTTCCGCATCCTCAACATCTTCAGTCTGGAAGACGTGCGCACGCTGTACGGGCTGGCCACGGTGCTCCCCCCTTCGCTCGCCGAGCCCTGGCTGCTGGCCCTGGTCATGCTCGGCTGGATCGCCGCGCCGCTGGGCATCGCCAGTTGGCGCTTCGGAAAATAGACCGGCCCGCAGCCGGCATCTTCAGGAGAAAACCCATGTGCACCCATCACCGCTGCTTCAACCGCCGGCATTTCCTGCTGGCCGGCGCGGCCACCGGCCTGCTCGCCGCCTGCGGACAGTCCTCCACTGGCACCGGCGCGCTGGTGCCGGTCGAGATCGACCGCAGCACCTCCTGCGCCCTGGATGGCATGCTGCTGGCCGACTACCCTGGCCCCAAGGCGCAGATCCATTATGAAGGGGCGGCCGAGCCGGACTTCTTCTGCGACACCGTGGAGATGTTCTCCATCTACCTGAGCCCGGAGCAGATCCGCAAGGTGCGCGCGATCTACGTGCAGGACATGGGCAAGGCCAGCTGGGACGAACCGGTGGGCCACTGGATCGAGGCGCGCGGCGCCTGGTACGTGCACGGCTCGAACCGGCGCGGCGCCATGGGCCCGACCATCGCGCCCTTCTCCAGCCAGGAAGACGCGCAGAAGTTCGCCGGCGAATTCGGCGGCCAGATCGTACGCTTTGCCGACGTCCAGCCCGACATGGTGGTGCTCGACGGCGGCGCTCTTCACGACCAGAGGATGTAAAACAGCATGGACCCGATCTACGAGGCGATGGAACCGGAGCAGGCTTTCGAAATGGAACGGCTTGCCCGCCTGATGTACGAAACCCGCGAACACCGCCGGCAGATTCTCGCCGAATACCAGGCCGAGGAGCCCGGCGAGCTGCTCGCCCGCGCACGCGAACTGGCCGCCTCCGGCGAAAGCGAGCACCCGGTATACGAACACTACCTCGCGGCGCGCACGCTGGACGCCACCCGCCACGCCGCCCGCAGCCTGATGGCCGCCCGCCTGAAGGGCGAGGACGGCGACGCACTGCCGGACGCCTCCGCGAACCTGCAGCTGCACGCCGCGCTGGCCCTGCCCGACGCACCCGCCAGCATCCACGCCGAACTGCGCCAGGACGCCCTGCTGCTCACCCTGCCGGACGGCGTGCAGCTCACCGCCCACTACTTCTCCGCCGACGAATACTCGCTGCGCTGGACCACGCCGGACGGCGCCACCCTGGGCATCGACACCGCGCCGGGCCATGCGCTGGCCGGCGACGGCCCCCAGCATCTGCACCGCGCCGACGGCCGGGTCGTCGCCGATCCGCTGACCCGTCCGGGCCGCGACCCCTGGGACAACCTGCGCGCGGTACTGGAGGCCGTGCTGGCCGATCCGTTGCTCACCCGCCACGGATGAGACGCGCCGCCGTCCTGCTCCCTGCGGGGGCGGCGCTCGCCGCCCTGCTCGCGGCTGCCTTCGTGCTTCCGCCGCAGGCGCCGCCGGGCGCCAGCTTCACCCCGCCGGAGGACGACATCTGCATCGTCCCCCCGCCGCGCGGATTCGCCGCCACGCCGTACGATCCGGCCAGCGGCCTGCCGGTGGCGGCAGCACGCGCCGTGCCGGCCGACGCGCGCTGCCCGATCTGCGGCATGTATCCAGCGCGCTACCCGGGCTGGGCCGCCCAGCTCATCTTCACGGACGGCGCCGCGCACTTCTTCGATTCGCCGGTGGATCTGCTGCTGTTCCTCGCCGACCCCGGCCGCTACGATGTCCAGCGCGCCGACGCCGGCATTCTCGCGCTGTACGTCAGCGATCATCAGGAAGGCGGCTGGATCGACGCACGCACGGCCCATTTCGTCAGCGGCTCCAGCGCCACCGGCCCGATGCGCGGCCCCGACCTGCCGGCCTTTCGCGACGCCGGGGCAGCCACCACCTTCGCCGCGCGGCATGGCGGCGAAGTACTCGTCTTCGAAGCAATCACGCCGGAACGCCTCGCCACCCTGCGCGCGGCCACGCACCCGCACTGACACCCGTTGCGGGCGCACAAAAACAGAACGGGGAGCCCTCGGGCTCCCCGTTCCACATTCCGTCGGCGCCCGCGCACTTCGCGCGGGCACGGAACATCCGCCGCTTACTGCACGGTCGAGGCCATGTAATCCACCGCGGCCTTCACTTCATCGTCGGTCAGCGAAGCACCGCCACCGCGCGCCGGCATCATGCCCTTCTCGCCGGTGAATCCGTTGATCGCGTGGTCATACACGGTCTCCATGCCCTGGGCCAGGCGCGGCTCCCAATCGGCCTTGTCCTTCAGCTTCGGCGCACCCGCCACACCTGCCGCATGGCACAGCGCGCAGGTCTTCTTATAGACGCTCTCGCCCACCGTATTCACCGCCGGAGCCGGTGCAGCCGGGGCCTGGGCGACGGGAGCCGGAGCAGGCGCTTGCTGCGCGGCGGGCGCGGGTGCGTCCTGCCCACAGGCAGCGAGCAGAACCGCCAGCGACGCGGCAGCGGCAAGGGAAATCTTGTTCATTAGGTTCTCTCCTGATCTGTCGGGATGGCCGCCAACACGGCCACGGGTCCAAATGCTAGAGAGCCCCCGCGCAAATTGGATTGACTCCCATCAATTCCGCCCACGTATCGGACTCCTGGCCACATGACGGCGCGATCCCGGCTCGATTACACTGGCAACATCGACAACCAATCCACCGCAAGGGAGGAACAATCAATGAGAACCCGAACGACCGCCCTCTTCGTCCTGGCCGCCGGCCTGGCCCTGCCCGCCGCCGCGGTCAGCCCGCCGCCCGCCGAACTGGCCGGCGTACTGAAGGCCAACAACTGTACGACCTGCCACCTGCTCAGCGGCCGCACGGTGGTCGGCCCGGCCTATTCCGAGATCGCCGCGCGCTACGCCGACGACAAGGCCGCCGCGGTGCCCGTGCTGGCGGAACGCGTGCTCAAGGGCTCGGATGCGAAGATCTGGGGACAGGCGCCGATGCCGCCTTCGGCGAAGATCAACGCGGCCGAGGCCGAAGCCGTGGTGAAGTGGATCCTGGGCCTCTGAGCCAGACGCGGCACGGACGCCCGGAAAAGCAAAAAGCCCCGGGCGATCGGGGCTTTTTCTGTTTGTGTGGGGCGACATACCGGTTTCGAACCGGTGACCTTTGGAGCCACAATCCAACGCTCTACCAACTGAGCTAATGCCGCCACCATCAGGATTCCGCCTTGCGGCGAAACCCGGAAACTTTCACTCTGGCCTGCCCGGCAGGGATCGAACCTGCAACCCCCGGCTTAGAAGGCCGGTGCTCTATCCAATTGAGCTACGGGCAGATTCCACGCGGGCATCCGGGGGTGAGCTGGTCGGGGTGGAGGGATTCGAACCCCCGACATCTTGCTCCCAAAGCAAGCGCGCTACCGGACTGCGCTACACCCCGAGAGCCGCGAATCATACACACTCGCCCAAGGGCCGTCAAACGGCTTTCTCGCCTCGCCCGAACAGTCGAAATCATTACCCCTGGCGGCTTGCGCGCAACGGACGGCATCCCCGCAGACATCGCCCTGCCGGAAAGCGGACAGGGTGGAAAATGTGCCGTTCGCCCCCTCTCCTCAAAGTTCGGCATCGGCGCGCACGAAGGGGATGTAGCGGCGGTCCTCGCCCAGGATGTGCTCCACCAGCCAGCGTTCGAGAAAAGCCTGCAGTTCGTCCCCCAGCGCCTCGTCTGCCTCGGCCAGCCGGGCCTGCAGCTCGCGCACCTGGGCGATCATGTGGGCATGCACACGCTTGTGCTGCGCCAGATCGGGATAGCCCGCGGCCTCCATCAGCTTTTCTTCGCGTGCGAAGTGGTAGACCGTGTAGGCCAGCAGTTCGTCGAGCACGAATTCGAGCGCCACGGGGTCGCGCCGGGTCAATGGGCTGGACACCTGATTCACGAGTTCCAGCAGTGTCTGGTGATCGTGGTCGATCAGCGGGTGCCCCAGCGTCATGTGCGGCTGCCAGACGATGCGGCGGGTGCGGTCACGCTCCTCGAGCACGCCGTGCAGCGCGGCCACGATGCGCGCATCGAACTGGGTGCCGGCCCCTGCGCGCATGTATTCCAGGGTTTCCGCCTGCGTCCACGCACGCTTGTAGGGACGCTCCGAACTGAGCGCATCGAACACGTCGGCCACGCCGACGATGCGGGCCGACAACGGAATCGCGGCTCCGGCCAGGCCATGCGGGTAACCCTTGCCATCCCAGCGCTCATGGTGATGCACGGCGATCTCCGCAGCCAGTTCGAACTGCCGGCTGCCGCTCAACAGGGTTTCCACCCGCTTCAGCATTGCGCCGCCATCCACCGCGTGGCGCTCCATCACCTTGCGCTCTTCCGGGGTCAGCGGCCCGGGTTTGTGCAGGATGCTGTCCGGCACACTGATCTTGCCGACATCGTGCAGGATGCTGGCGATGCCGACCTGGCGCAGAAAATCGTCATCGAGCTCTTCGGGCCGCTCAGCCGATTCGGCCAGGTGGCGGGCCATCTCGTGAGTCAGGCGCGCCACGCGCAGCACGTGCTCGCCGGTGGCCCGGTCGCGATGCTCGGCCAGATCCGCCAGGGCGATCACGGCCACCTTCTGCGCGCGCTCGATCTGCCATTCGGCACGGCGCAGCCGCATCTCGACGGTCAGCGCCGGCCGATCGGGCAATGCCAGCGGAGAAAGCTCGTTCATGCCTATTGCCCTATCGTCAGAGCGCGCCTGCGGACGGCCCATCCACCGCCCACGGCGCACAGCCTGCGCCTTGGCGCCACTAGCGGCGCCAAAGACCATTTCGGAAATGAGTGAATTCTATGCCGAAGCGCATAGTGCGCGCCATATCCGCGCGGCGCATTCCGTAAACCTTTCAAGGCTACGCCAGAACCGGGAAGAGTCGTGCCTGCAGGTCCATCCATCATGCTTCCGACGCATCTTCCTTCTACATCCAAGGGATTAGGCGATCGTTTGCACGAGCGGACGGCTCCGGAACACGCTCCAGGGCGGGCCACTCGCCTGGCCTTCACAGGCCCCGGAATCCGCCCTTGCCCACCCGGAACGTTTCTGCTATTAAGTCGCTTCCCTGAACAACGGACATCGCAGCCATGCCCGATGACACCCTGCACAAGCAGTTCCCGCCCTATGTTCCGGCCAAGGGCGAGGACTACATGAGCGAAAAGCAGTTGGCGCACTTCCGTGAGATTCTCGATACCCTGAAGCGCGAACTGATGGACGACATCGACCGCACGGTACATACCCTGCAGGACGAAGCCACGGTATTCGCCGACCCCAACGACCGCGCCAGCCAGGAATCCGACATCGCGCTGGAACTGCGCAACCGCGACCGCGAGCGCAAGCTGATCAAGAAGATCGACGAGGCGCTCGGCCGCATCGACGACGGCGAATACGGCTACTGCGACAGCTGCGGCGTGGAGATCGGCCTGAAGCGCCTGGAAGCCCGCCCCACCGCCACGCTGTGCATCGACTGCAAGACGCTGGAGGAAATGCGCGAACGCCAGGTCGCCAAGTAAGCCAGCGCGCCGGCCACGCCGGGGCCACCCGCGAAGGCGCGGGGCACAAAACAAAAGGGACGCCGAAGCGTCCCTTTTTCATGCCGTCCGCACGGCTCAGCCGGCGCTCTGCTGCTCCAGCAGCACCTTCATGGACAGGCGGATCTTGCCGCGCTCGTCGGTTTCCAGCACCTTCACGCGCACCACCTGGCCTTCCTTGACGTAGTCGCCCACGTTGTTGACACGCTCGTTGGCGATCTGCGAAACGTGCAGCAGACCGTCGCGGCCCGGCAGGATGTTGACGATGGCGCCGAAGTCCAGCAGACGCAGCACGGTGCCTTCGTAGACCTTGCCCACTTCGACCTCGGCGGTGATCGCCTCGATCTTTTCCTTGGCGGCCTGGGCGCCCTCGGAGCTCACCGAGGAGATGGTGATGCTGCCGTCGTCCTCGATCTCGATGACGGTGCCGGTTTCTTCCTGCAGGCCGCGAATCACCGCGCCGCCCTTGCCGATCACGTCGCGGATCTTCTCGGGGTTGATCTTCATGGTGATCATGCGCGGCGCGAACTCGGAGACTTCGCCGCGGGCGGAGGTCAGCGCTTCCTTCATCTTGCCGAGGATGTGCTGGCGGCCCTCGCCGGCCTGGGCCAGCGCGACCTGCATGATCTCCTTGGTGATGCCCTGGATCTTGATGTCCATCTGCAGGGCGGTCACGCCGTTCTCGGTACCGGCCACCTTGAAGTCCATGTCGCCGAGGTGGTCCTCGTCACCGAGGATGTCGGTCAGCACGGCGAAGCGGTTGCCTTCCTTGATCAGGCCCATGGCGATGCCGGCCACATGGTTCTTCAGCGGCACACCGGCGTCCATCAGCGCGAGCGAGCCGCCGCACACCGAGGCCATCGAGCTGGAACCGTTGGATTCGGTGATTTCCGAAACCAGGCGGATGGTGTAGCTGAAGTCCTCGCCCTTCGGCAGTGCAGCCACCAGGGCGCGCTTGGCCAGACGGCCGTGGCCGACTTCGCGGCGCTTGGTCACGCCGAAACGGCCGGTCTCGCCGGTGCAGAACGGCGGGAAGTTGTAGTGCAGCAGGAAGTTTTCGCGGTACTCGCCGGCGATCGCGTCGATGATCTGCTCGTCGCGCCCGGTGCCCAGCGTGGCGACCACCATGGCCTGGGTCTCGCCGCGGGTGAACAGCGCGGAACCGTGGGTACGCGGCAGCACGCCGACGCGGATGTCGATCGGACGCACGGTGCGGGTGTCGCGCCCGTCGATGCGCGGCTCGCCGTTGAGGATGCGGCTGCGCACGATGCCGGCTTCCAGGCTGAAGAAGATGTCCTTCAGTTCGTTGACCGAGGGCGCGTCTTCCACGCCTTCGGTCAGCGTGGTGATGACGTGCTTCTGGATCTCGGCGATGCGGGTGCTGCGCGCCTGCTTGCTGGTGATGTTGAAGGCTTGCTCCAGCTCGGCGGAAGCCAGTTCCTTCACGCGGGCGATCAGCGCCTCGTTGGCGGCCGGCGGCTGCCAGTCCCACTCGGGCTTGCCGGCCACTTCGACCAGTTCGTTGATGGCGTTGATGGCGTTCTGCATCTGCTCGTGGCCATACACCACGGCACCCAGCATCACGGCCTCGGACAGTTCCTGGGCTTCGGACTCAACCATCAGCACGGCGCTGGCGGTACCGGCCACGACCAGGTTCAGTTCGCTGCTCTTGAGCTGTTCGGCGGTGGGGTTGAGCAGGTATTCGCCGTTGGCGTAACCGACGCGCGCGGCGCCGATGGGGCCGTTGAACGGCACGCCGGAGATCGCCAGCGCGGCGGAGGCGCCGATCATCGCGGGGATGTCGGCATCCACTTCCGGATTGAGCGACAGCACGGTGACGATGATCTGCACTTCGTTGTAGAAGCCGTCCGGGAAGAGCGGACGGATCGGCCGGTCGATCAGGCGGGAGGTGAGGATTTCCTTCTCGCTCGGACGGCCCTCGCGCTTGAAGAAGCCGCCGGGGATGCGGCCCGCGGCGTAGAACTTCTCGACGTAATCGACGGTGAGCGGGAAGAAGTCCTGGCCCGGCTTGGCATCCTTGGCGGCGACCACGGTGGCCAGCACCACGGTGTCATCCATGTTGACGAGGACGGCGCCGCCGGCCTGGCGGGCGACCTCGCCGGTTTCCAGGGTGACGGTGTGGGCACCGTAGGTGAAGGTTTTCTTGATGGCGTTAGGCAAGGGAATATTCCTTATTCAGAGTGCAGCGGACTACAACTGCATGGATGGGACGCCCGGACGCGCAAAGCAACAAAGCCGGGCCGGCCCGTTTGGGCACGCCCCGGCTTTGCCGGCTTAGTTCGCCGAATTCGGCGCTGACGGGCTGGTCACGACCGGCGACTTACTTGCGCAGGCCCAGACGCTCGATCAGGTTGCGGTAGCCGTCGGCGTTGGTACGCTTCAGGTAGTCGAGCAGTTTGCGGCGACGGCTGACCATTTTCAGCAGACCGCGGCGGGAGTGGTGATCCTTGGCGTTGGCCTTGAAGTGGCCGGTCAGGCCGTTGATGCGGGCGGTCAGCAGGGCCACCTGCACTTCCGGGGAACCGGTATCGCCCTTGGCGCGCTGGTAGTCGGCAACAACTTGCGCCTTGGTAGTGGTATCGAGAGCCATGTGCGTTCGTACTCGTTGTTCTGTCAATCAGAAGCGGCGGATTATAGCCGAGTCCGCAGCGGAAATTCAAACAAAATCAGGCGCCCGGCGCGCCCTCTCCGGTTGCGACGAGGCGTTTCGGCAACAAGCGCCCCGCCCCGTCGGTTTCACCCAGCCCCAGGAAGCGGCCGCCCGCGTACAGGCGCAGCAGACCGGCCGAGGTGCCGGGCAGCGGCAACTGCCGTCCCTGCAGCAGCAGGGCGGCGGATGCCGGGTCCAGTTCGATCGCCGGCAGATGCGCCACCAGCGCGTCGGCGGGCGCCAGCAGCGCGTCGCACGCGGCACCTTCGGCGGCGGCCTCCAGGGTTTCCATGGATACCGCGTCGCTTGCCGTGAACGGTCCGATGCGGGTGCGCCGCAGGGCGCTCAGGTGCGCGCCGCAACCCAGCACGCGGCCCAGATCGACCGCCAGCGTACGGATGTAGGTGCCCTTGCTGCACAGCACGCGGATGCGCAGCGTGGCGCCGTCGAAACCCAGCGCTTCCAGTTCGTGGATGTGGATGGTGCGCGCCTCGCGCGCCACTTCCACGCCGGCGCGGGCGTACTCGTACAACGGCCTGCCGTCGCGCTTGAGCGCCGAAAACATTGGCGGAATCTGCTGGATGGTGCCGCGAAAGCCGTCCAGCGCGGCCAGCACGGCGGCTTCATCGACCGTGGCCGGCGCGCTGGCGATCACCTCGCCCTCGGCATCGCCGGTATCGGTTTCCGCCCCCAGGCGCACGTCGGCCTCGTAGCCCTTGTCGGCGTCGAGCAGCATCTGCGAGAACTTGGTGGCTTCGCCGAAGGCGAGCGGCAGCAGGCCGGTGGCCATCGGATCCAGCGTGCCGGTATGCCCGGCCTTGGCGGCGTTGAGCAGGCGGCGCGCCTTTTGCAGGGCGTGGTTGGAACTCAGCCCCTGCGGTTTGTCGAGCAGCAGCACGCCGTCGATGGGGCGGCGCTTGTGGCGGAATTGCATGATGGAAGGCGGGGATGGGAACCGGCGCAACCGGCACGGCGCGGGCCGTGCCGGGCGTCAATCTTCCTTGGGATCGTGGCGCGCTTCGTCCTCGCGCACCGCTTCGTCGATCAGCCTGGACAGGCGGCTGCCCTGCTCCAGCGACTTGTCGTACTGGAAGTGCAGTTCCGGCGTGGTGTGGATGCGCACCCGCCGGCCCAGCTCACGGCGCAGGAAGCCGCTGGCGCGGCGCAGCCCGGCGAGGATTTCGTCCAGCCCTTCCTCGCCGTGCATCGAGGTGAAGTACACCTTGGCATGGGCGTAGTCGGGCGTGACTTCCACCTCGGTGAGCGAGATGAAGCCGACGCGCGGATCCTTCACTTCCAGCCGGATCAGCTCGGCCAGCTCGCGGCGGATCTGCTCCGCCACGCGCTGGCCGCGGGAGAACTCCTTGGCCATCGTCAGAGCGTCCGGGCGACTTCGCGGACCTCGAAGACCTCGAGCTGATCGCCTTCCTGGATGTCGTTGAAGTTCTTCAGCTGCAGGCCGCACTCATAGCCCGACTTGACTTCCTTGACGTCGTCCTTGAAGCGCTTGAGCGAATCCAGCTCGCCGCTCCAGGTGACCACGTTGTTGCGCAGCAGGCGCGCGGACGAATTGCGCTTGACCAGCCCTTCGAGCACGTAGCAACCGGCCACCGCGCCGACCTTGGAGATGTTGAACACCTGACGGATCTCCACCAGGCCGATGACCTCCTCGCGCTTCTCGGGCGCCAGCATGCCGGACAGCGCTGCCTTCACCTCATCCACGGCGTCGTAGATGATGTTGTAGTAGCGGATATCCACGCCGAAGCTCTCGGCCAGCTTGCGCGCGCCGGCGTCGGCCCGGGTGTTGAAGCCCAGGATGACCGCACCGGAAGCCTGCGCCAGGTTGACGTCGGACTCGGAGATGGCGCCGACCGCGCCGTGAATGACGTTGACGCGCACTTCGTCGGTGGACAGCTTGTTGAGCGCATGCACCAGGGCTTCCTGCGAACCTTGCACGTCGGCCTTGACGATCAGCGGCAGGCTCTTGACCTCGCCTTCGGCCATCTGCTCGAGCATGTTCTCCAGCTTGGCGGCCTGTTGCTTGGCGAGCTTGACGTCGCGGAACTTGCCTTGGCGGAACAGGGCGATTTCGCGCGCCTTCTTCTCGTCGGCCAGCACGATGGCCTCGTCGCCGGCACCGGGCACGTCCGACAGGCCGAGGATCTCGACCGGAATGGACGGGCCGGCTTCGTCGATGGGCTTGCCGTTTTCGTCCAGCATCGCGCGGATGCGCCCGAAGGTGGCGCCGACCAGCAGCACGTCGCCCTTGTGCAGCGTGCCGGACTGCACCAGCAGTGAGGCCACCGGACCGCGGCCCTTGTCCAGGCGCGCTTCGATGATCAGGCCCTTGGCGGGCGTGTCGTCCGGCGCGGTCAGTTCCAGCACCTCGGCCTGCAGCAACACGGCTTCGAGCAACTCGTCGATGCCCTGCCCGCTCTTCGCCGACACCGGCACGAACATCACCTCGCCGCCATACTCTTCGGGAATCACGTTCTCGGCGACCAGTTCCTGCTTGACGCGGTCGGCGTTGGCTTCCGGCTTGTCGATCTTGGTGATCGCCACCACGATGGGCACGTTGGCCGCCTGCGCGTGGTGGATCGCCTCGCGCGTCTGCGGCATCACGCCGTCGTCGGCCGCGCACACCAGGATGACGATGTCGGTGGCCTTGGCGCCGCGGGCACGCATCGCAGTGAACGCTTCGTGGCCCGGGGTGTCGAGGAAGGTGATCATGCCGCGCGCGGTTTCCACGTGGTAGGCACCGATGTGCTGGGTGATCCCGCCGTGTTCGCCGGCGGCCACCTTGGCGCGGCGGATGTAGTCCAACAGCGAGGTCTTGCCATGGTCCACGTGGCCCATCACGGTCACCACCGGGGCACGCGGCTTGAACTCGGCATCCTTGTGCTCGGCATTTTCTTCCAGGAAGGCATCGGGATCGTCGAGCTTGGCGGCGAGCGCCTTGTGGCCCATTTCTTCCACGATGATCATCGCGGTGTCCTGATCCAGCACCTGGTTGATGGTCACCATGGTGCCCATCTTCATCAGTGCCTTGATGACCTCGGTGGCCTTCACCGACATCTTGTGGGCCAGATCGGCCACGGTGATGGTCTCGGGCACGTGCACCTCGCGCACCACCGGCTCGGTTGGCGCCTGGAAGCTGGAACGATCGTCCTGCTGGTGGCGGCCGCCATGACGACCGCCGCCCTTGGCGCCCTTCCAGCCGCCACCACCGCCGCCAACCTCACCGCGGGTCTTCAACCCGCCACGGCGGCGCGCGCTGTCGGCATCGCTGCGGGTATCGGTACGGCCGGCCCCGCGCTTGACGTCCTTGCTGCCCTTCTCTTCGGTCTTCGCCGGACGATGGAGGGTGCCGCTGGGCCCCTTGGCCGCCGGTTTGGCGGCCGCGGCTTCATTCTTCTGCGCCTCGGCACGCACGCGGGCCTCTTCCTCGGCCTTGCGTGCTTCGGCAGCGGCGCGCGAGGCAGCCTCGCGCTCCTGGCGGGCACGGATGTCGGCGGCCTGGCGTTCCAGCAGTTCACGCTGGCGGCGGGTTTCGCGCTCGCGCGTGGCCAGTTCTTCGTCGCTGAGCAGCGCGGTGATGCTGACCGGCGCGGCGGGTGCGGCGGCGGGCGCCTCCCCGGCCTCGGCGGCGGGCACTTCGGCCGCGGCAGCGGGCGCCGGCTCGACCGGCGGCGCGGGTTCGGGCTCCGGTTGAGGCTCCGGCTCCGGAGCGCTCTCGACCACCTCGACGACCGGCTCCGGCACGTGCTCGGGTTCGGGCGGCAGCTCGGCCACCGGCACGGCGGCAACGGCTTCGACCGGCGCGACTTCCTCGGTTTCGCCCTGCAGATCGGCGATCAGTTCGTCACGCTTGACGAAGGTGCGCTTCTTGCGCACTTCGACCTGCACCGTGCGCGCACGGCCGGTGGAGTCGGTCGCGCGGATTTCGGTGGTCTGCTTGCGGGTCAGGGTGATCTTGCCTTTCGGTTCGGTGTCACCGTGGGAGCGGCGCAGGTACTCGAGCAGCCGGGACTTGTCCTGTTCACTCAACAGATCGTCGGCACCGCTTTTCTCGACGCCGGCCTTGTTGAGCTGCTCGAGCAGTACCGCGGCCGGCATTTTCAGTTCGCCGGCAAACTGGGTCACGCTCATCTGTTCCATCGATGCCCTCCCATTACTCTTCGAACCAATGGGCGCGGGCCGTGGAAATCAGCGCCTTGGCTCGTTCTTCGTCAATCCCGGCAAGCTCGACCAGCTCGTCTACGGCGAGGTCGGCCAACTCGTCGCGGGTGCGAACCCCCTTGCCGGCCAGTTCGGCGGCGAGGGCCTTGTCCATGCCTTCGAGGCCGAGCAGATCGTCGGAGACCTTCTCCAGCTGCTCCTCGGTGACGATGGCTTCGGTCAGCAGCACGTTGCGCGCGCGGTTGCGCAGCTCGTTGACCGTGTCTTCGTCGAAGGCTTCGATTTCCAGCATTTCGGCCAGCGGCACGTAGGCGATTTCCTCCAGCGAGGAGAAGCCCTCGTCGATCAGGATGTCGGCCACCTCGTCGTCCACGTCCAGCTTGCTCATGAACAGGCTGCGCAACCCTTCGCGCTCACGCTCGGACTTCTCGGCCGATTCTTCCTCGCTCATCAGGTTGATGGTCCAGCCGGTCAGTTCGGAGGCCAGCTTGACGTTCTGCCCGCTGCGGCCGATGGCGATGGCGAGGTTGTTCTCGTCCACCACCACGTCCATCGCGTGGGTTTCCTCATCGACGACGATGGACACCACCTCCGCCGGCTGCAGCGCGGCGATGACGAACTGGGCCGGGTCCTGCGCCCACACGATGATGTCGATCTGCTCGCCGCCGATCTCGTTGCGCACCGCGGTGACGCGCGAGCCGCGCAGGCCCACGCAGGTGCCGATCGGGTCGATGCGCGGATCGTTGGACTTGACGGCGATCTTGGCGCGCAGCCCGGGATCGCGGGCGCAGGCCTTGATCTCCAGCAGTTCGTCCTCGATCTCCGGCACTTCCAGCTCGAACAGCTTCATCAGGAATTCGGGCGCGGTGCGCGACAGGATCAGTTGCGGGCCGCGCGCGCCGCGGTCGATGCGCAGCAGGAAGGCCTTCACGCGGTCGCCCACGCGCAGGTTTTCCTTGGGGATCATCTGGTCGCGCGGCAGCACGGCCTCCATGCGGCCGACCTCGATGATCGCGTTGCCGCGCTCCATGCGCTTGATCGAACCGGAAACCAGGAATTCCTTGCGTTCCAGGAAGTCGTTGAGCACCTGCTCGCGCTCGGCGTCGCGGATCTTCTGCAGGATCACCTGCTTGGCGGCCTGCGCGCCGATGCGGCCGAAGTCGATGGGCTCCAGCGGCTCCTCGATGTACTCGCCGATCTGGATGTCCGGATTGATCTCGCGCGCATCGATGATGCCCATCTCGGCCTCATCGTTGGTCACTTCCTCGTCGAGCATCACCACCCAGCGGCGCGCCGACTCGTAGTCGCCGCTCTCGCGGTCGATGGTCACGCGCACGTCCGCATCGTCATGGATGCGCTTCTTGGTCGCGGAAGCGAGCGCCGACTCCAGCGCGGCGAACACGATGTCCTTGGCGACGTTCTTTTCGCGCGCCAGGGCATCCACAAGCAGCAGAATTTCGCGGCTCATTTCCTCAAAACCTCCACATCCGAATGCTCAAAACTTGGGGACAAGGCGCGCTTTCTCGATGTCGTCGAAGGGAAGAGCGACTTCGCCCTTCTCGGTGCGCAGCAGCACCGCACCGTCCTTCACACCGCCGAGCACGCCGACGAAATTGCGTTGATTGCCGATCGGCAGCGTCAGACGCACCTGGGCCTCCTGCCCGGTGAAACGCTCGAAATCGGCGAGTTTCTTGACCGGCCGGTCGAGTCCGGGCGAGGAAACCTCGAGGCGGTCGTAATCGACGTTCTCCACCTCGAACACCCGGGTGAGCTGGTTGCTGACCGTGGCGCAGTCGTCCACGGTGATGCCGCGCTCGATATCGATGAACACGCGCAGCAGCCGCGCGCGCGGCGACAGCTCGAAGTCCACGAGTTCGAAGCCGAGGCCGCTCACCACCTGCTCGACGAGAGCTTCCAGATTCATTTGACCGCCCACAAATAAAAAATGGGCGAAACGCCCATCCCTGTTGAACTCAACCGGAAACAGCCGGACCCGCCGAATCCACCAGATCCGCCCGGGTCCAAAAAAGCCTTTGGATTATAGCCGGTTGTCGATGCACTGGCAAAGATGCACAAAACCGCGCTCCAGGCACGCCACCAGGAGGTCGCGGGAGACGGCCGATCGCGCACGGAAATTGCCACCGGCACCAACAGCGGAGATAATCGAGAGTGCTTCTCATTCCATTTGATCCATGAGCGACCGCGCCGATTCCTCAAGCGACCTCGCCGCCGCCTTTGCCCACTGGCGGCCGAAGCTGTTGCGGGCACTGTTCCGGCGCCTGGGCAACCGCGACGATGCCGAGGAGATCGCCCAGGAATCCTTCCTCCGCCTCGCCGCCGCCGGCAAGGCGCTGCCGCTCGACGAACAGGGGCCGTACCTGCAGCGGATCGCCCTGAACCTGTCGCACGACCTCTGGCGAAACAGCCCGGCCCGGCAACAGGTCGATCTCGTCGCCTACGACGACGGCGAAATACCGGCCGCCGACATCGCCGCCGAGGGCGACTGCCCCTGCGCCCGCACCGAACAGCGTCAGCGTCTCGAACGCCTGCAACAGGCGCTCGACGAACTCCCCGAACGCCAGCGGGAAGCCTTCGTGCTGCACCGTTTCGACGGCCTGACCCAGGACCAGGTCGGCGAGCGCATGGGCATCTCCCGGCGGATGGTCGTCAAGCACCTCGCCCGCGCCTTTGCCTATTGCGAGATTCGCGTTCAATATGCCAGCCTGGAGCAAATGGAACACCTGCACCCCGCCGCCACAAGGCGCGCGGATGACGACTCATGACCGCCCCCGCCCCGTCCGTCGAACTCCACGAAACCGCCGCCGAATGGTTCCTGCGCCGCCGCGACACGCCATGGACGCCGGACGACGAAGCGGCGTTCGCCGACTGGCTGGCCGCTGACCCGGCACACCGCCAGGCTTACACCAGCCTCGCCCGCACCTGGGACGACCTCGCCCATGTCCAGCGCCCTGCGCTGGCCGCCGACACCGATGCCGAAACGGCCGATGCCCCGGCCGGCCGGTACGCCGATACGCCCCGGCCATCGCCCGGCCGGCGCATGCGCCGGCTTCCCCGCCTGTTCGGCGGCCTCCCTGCCCCGGCCATCGCCACCGCCTGCATCGCGCTGATCGTCGGCGGCTGGTTCGCCTGGGACAACACCCCCCGCTACAGTGCCGAACTCGCCACCGTCCACGGCCAGACCGAACAGCTCGACCTGCCCGATGGCTCCCGCATCGTCGTCAACATGGACAGCCACCTGCAGGTCCGCTATTACCCCCGCCGCCGCGAAATCCGGCTCAGCCACGGCGAAGCCTTCTTCCATGTCGAACCGGGACCGGAACGCCCGTTCACCGTGCGCACCGGCAGCAGCGAAGTACGCGTCGTCGGCACCGCCTTCAACGTCCGCGCTGCGCCGCCCCGGCTGGTCGTCAAGGTACTCGAAGGCCAGGTCGAGGTCCGCGCGGACACGTCCGCCAACCGGCCACCGATACGGCTTGCCGCCCAGCAGGGCCTCGTCCTCGATCCGGTCAGCAGGCGCTACCAGACCATCACGCTACTCGCCGACACCATCGGCGACTGGCGTGACGGCCAGTTGGTCTTCCGCCGCACCCGTCTCGCCGAAGTCGCCGAGGATCTCGCCCGCTACCTCGGCCAGCCGGTCAACCTGCACGGCGACGGCATCGCCGACCTGCGCGTCTCCGGCTACGCCGCCACCCGGGCCCCGGAAGCCTTTCTCGAATCCCTGCCCGATCTGTTGCCGGTACGGGTGCAGCGGCAGGACGACGGGGCGTATGTGATTGCCGGACGCTGAACGGCCAATCGACCGCTTCCCGCATTTTCGATCGTACCTGGGAAACGGCTGCCAGAAATTTTCACCCGGAAGGTTCCCACTTTCCTGAAAACACCGTTCTAGCTATCAGTGCCCGGATTTTTCGGGCCTGACGGCTGCCAGCCACGTCTCGGGAAAATCCTGACCTAGCCACCGGCCGCTTATGCGGCGCGCCATGTCCACTTGGCGTGCATCCGGGGCGCGATGGGGATCGCGCTTCATCTCGATGACGAATGGAGTGGTAATGCAGGCAAACAAATTCAAGGGGCGGCGGCTGGCCGCGCATCTGCGCCGTTGCGCAGCGGCATTCCGGCCGGCGACGGTTCCGCTGATGGTGGCATCGGCACTCGCGGTGATGGCTGCGCCGGCCGGCGCGCAGGAAGCGCGGATCGAATTCAGCATTCCGGCCCAGGCGCTGGACAGCAGCCTGCGCGTTTTCTCGCAGCAAGCGAAGGCCCAGGTCCTGTTCGACGAGACGACCGTCGCCGGACTGCGGGCACCCGCGCTCAAGGGCAGCTACACCGCGGGCGAGGCCCTGGCGCGCTTGCTGGCGGGAACGGGCATCACGGCGAACGTGTCGCGGCCGGGGGTGTTTACCCTGAAGCCGGGGACAGCTTCAGGGGAAAGTACGCTGGCGCCGGTGACGGTGACCGACCGGGCAGAATGGAGCATCGATCGCGACCTGCTGGACAAGATGCCGAACAAGTCCGGCTCCATCGAAGAAGCACTGGCCCTCCATTCGGAGGTGCAGACCAGCAACAGCGCGGAGAGATCGTTGCAGGGCGGTGAAATCAAGCCGCCGCAGATTTCCATCTCGGGCGGAAAACCCTACGAAAGCCGCTACGTCATCAACGGCCTGGGCAACAACAACTATGTCGCGCCGCCCACGGTCGGCTCGGGCGCAGCCGCAAACGGCACCGTGCAATCGGCATACATCGAAAACGTCGTCGTCGGTACCCAGCCGCTGGGCACGGCGCAATCCTACAACCTGAATCCCGACCTGCTCGACAATATCGAACTGCACGACTCGCGCATCCCGGTCAATCACAGCGGCTTTACCGGCGGCGTCGTTTCCGCCGAAACTCGCAAGCCCGACCCCAGCCGGTTCAGCGGGAAAGTCCATTGGGGCCACAGCCGCAGCGGTTGGGACAAGCTTTTCTACGATGAGGCGGGGCTGCGGGGCGAGGATTTCGACCAGTCCTTCAGTGCGCAGCGGCAGCCGGAGTACACCCGCAACAGCGGCGGCTTCATGCTCAACGTGCCGCTGAACGAGCGTTTCGCCGCCATCTTTTCGTATGACAAAACGCACTCGCGCATTCCACTCAAGTACCAGGCCCGCTCCGCCACCACCATCGACACCACGACCGCGACGACCAAGGATCAGATCCGCACTGCCGAAACCTTCTTCGCCTCGGTCGGCGGCCAGACTGCTTCCGGCCTGGACGTGAACCTGACCGGTGTCTATTACAAATACAACGGCAACTACTACAACAACCGCGCCATCAATTCCGAATGGGATTTGGAACAGGGAACCTACGACTTCGCCCTGAACCTGTCGAAAATCCTGCCGGCCGGCAAGGCCAGCGCGCGGGTCAAGTACGGCAACATGGTTTCGTCCAGGGACGTCGAATCCGACGTCTACAAGCCCTGGTTCACCTATGGCGAAACCAACTGGGGCTCTTCCGGAACCCCTCCCCCCACCATATATACCGCCGTTATGAATGCCAACTACGGCCGAATGCTGGGCGGCAGCGGTTATTCCGCCGATGGCATCACTGCTGCCAGCGATCTGGAATTCAAGCAGCGTACCTTCCAGGCTGCACTGGACTTCGAGTTCAACGAACTGCAACTGGGCGCCACCACACACCGTTTCGCTGTCGGCCTGAACAACGAAATCGTGCATGGCGAGGCCGTCAGCGGCGGCAGTACCACCTACGGCCTGAACTACGCAGCAGTGGACGGCCCGCTGGCCTCCGGCCAGGATGGCGTGAGCTACAACTGGGAGCGCACCAACGGCGCGCTCTATGACCAGTACTTTCGCACCAAGGACGTGACCGCGCCATTCGACCGCAAAGCCAGGACACAGACCTGGTCGCTGTGGTTGCAGGACACCATCACCTTCTCCGATTTCATGCTGCGCCCCGGTGTCCGCCTGGATTACGACGACCAGTACCGCAACCTGAACATCGCCCCGCGCGTGGCCGGCAGCTGGAACATCCTCGGCAAGGACGTCGCCGTGCTGCATGCCGGGCAGGCCCGCTACTACGGCGGCCCGAACCTCTACTATGCCCTGTACAAGACCTCGGGCTATCACCGCTACACGCGCGGTGCCGCCAACACCGTCGACGCCAACGGCATGCTGGAGTGGTCAGCGCCCACGTTCTACAACACCGGCGTGGACTATGAAGCCAGCGACATGAAAACGCCCTATTCGGACGAAACCAGCCTCGGCCTCGATCTGAATCTCCAGGCCGGGTTCATGGTCAATTACAACTACGTCTACCGGCAGGGCAAGGACGGCATCATGCGCAGGCTGTTCCGGGACGAGAACGGCAACAACTCCTACGCGGCAACCAACGATGGGGAAAACACCTATACCGGCCACACCATCTCGATCTCGAACAACTACTTCAGGAACCATTTCTTCCGCCTCAGCACCACCTTTGCCGACAACAAATCGAACTACATCGACTACATGGCGGACAGCGCCAGCTATCTCGATCAAACCAGCATGATCGATCGTTCCCGCGTCATGTACAACGGCAAGCTGATCGACGCGAACAAACTGGACATGAGCGAGTTCAACCGTCCCCAGCAGATCGTCGGCTACTGGAAGGCCAGGCTGTCGGAGCGCGTCAGTCTGGTCACCACGGGAACCTGGACGAAAAAAACCGACGTGCTGATCAACAACGCCAGGGTCACGCTCGCCGACGGCTGGCGGGTGAACTCCTACAGCAAGGGGAAACTGCCGTCGCGCTTCGTCATTGACATGTCCCTGGACATCGACCTTTTCCGCCACAAGGACTCGGCCATGCGCGCCACGTTGGACGTGTATAACGTGATGAACAAGAAGGTCAAAAACGGTATCGGCTCGTACACCGTCGGCGGCCAGCCGGTGTCCTTCGACTACTACGCGCCCGGACGCTCGGTCCAGGCCAGGCTGGAATACCGATTCTGACCGTGGAAAGGCAGTCCATGGCGACGCTGGTCGAATGCGACCAGCTGCGCCACAGCTACGCCGGAAAACAGGTGCTCGACGGCCTGTCCTTCCAGGTTCGGAAAGGCGGCATCTACGGCCTGCTGGGCAAGAACGGCGCGGGGAAGACCACCACGATCAACATCCTGATGGGCTTCCTGGAACCGTCCGGCGGCCGCTGCCGGGTGCTGGGAGATCCCAGCCACCGGCTGCGGCCCGAGACGCGCCGGAAGATCGGCCTGCTGCATGAAGGCTTCACGCAGCACGACTTCATGACGATTGCGGAACTGGAAAAGTTCTACCGTCACTTCTACCCGCACTGGCGGCCGGAGGTGTTCACTCAACTGGTGCAAAAGCTGCAGGTGCCGGCAAGCCGGCGCCTGTCGCGGCTTTCGTTCGGGCAACGCTCGCAGGTGTGCCTGGGGCTGGTCATGGCGCAGCTGCCCGAGCTGATGATTCTGGACGACTACTCCATGGGCCTGGACGCCGGCTACCGCCGGCTGCTCCTCGACTACCTGCATGCCTACGCGCAGGAACACGGCACGACGATCCTGCTGACCTCGCATGTCGTGCAGGATCTCGAACGCCTGATGGACCACATGTTCATCATCCAGAACGGCCGCCTGCTGTATTCGGCCGAACGAGGCCGCTTCTTCGAGTCGTTCAGGCAATGGCGTTTCCAGCGTTCCCCGCAGTCCGACCGGCTGGAAAAGACGGATGTGCTGACCAGCGTCGAGCATATCGGCAAGCACAGCATCGTCTGCTCGTTCCATGACGAGGCGCAGGTACGCCAGGCCCTGCTGCAGAAAGATGCCGCCCTGGAAGACTGGCAGGAAATCCCGCTGGGTTTCGAGGATGCCTTCCTGAACCTGACCGGAAAATACTGAGCACGGCGCGTTGATGAAAAACATGCATGCAACACAGGCCGTACGCGGCCTGCTGTACAAGGAATGGATCAAGCTGCGCTACCTCGGGCTGGTTCCCTTTGCGCTGCTACTGGTCGGACTGGGCGATTCGTTCTACGACATGCATGGCATGAAATCGGCCAATGGCGGACTGTCCCTGTGGAACGCGGTGATTTTCCGTTCGCATATGCCCTTCGAACCCATGCGATATCTGCCGCTGTTCTCGGGCGTCTGGCTGGCCGCCGTCCAGTTCGTGCCCGAATGCTTCAACCGGCGGCTGAGGCTGTTTTTCCACCTGCCGGTCAACGAGCACAAGGCCCTTTTCCTCATCCTCGGACTGGGCGCCGGCCTGCTGTCGGCGCTGGTCGGCATCCTGTGCCTTGCCCAGGCTTGTATCACCAGCCTGTTCATGCCTGCGGAAGCCGCCAGACTGTCGATCCTCACGCTTGCCCCCTGGTGCCTGGCGGGATTCATCGCCTATGCCGCCACGGCACTGATTCTTATCGAAACCTCGCCTGTGCGGCGGCTGTGGCATGGCGGCGCCGGCACCGTATTCGTGCTGGCGCTGGTCGACGCCCGCGGCTATGGCAGCCACATCGACGGTCTGCCGTGGTTCGGTCTGATCGCTGCGCTCTGGTTCGCCACCATCAGCAACGTCCTCGACCGTGCCAAAAGGGGATCGTCATGATGCTGCTCTCACGTCTGGCGCTGGCGCTGCTGTCCGTGCTGGCGCTGGCGAAGATACTGCCCGGCTACGTCGAGCAGGTGTTTCCCAGGGATTATGAAACCGTCCTCATTGCCTACAGCGCGGATCAGGAACGCCTGATATTCAAGCACTACCGTGGCGGCAACTGGTCTTACAGCGACGACCGGGGCAATCGCCTGACCGAGGATGAAATGCGCGCGGCGCTGCCATTCGCCCATATCCGCGAGTTGGAAAGACTTGGCAGACTGCCCGACGAGGTTGCCGGCTGGCCGTTCGACCCCGAGGCGGCCGCCAGGCACGGGACCCGCATGCGGCTGACGCCGCGCCAGTTGGACAAACCTGATTTTTCCCTCTACACGCTGATGGAGTCGGTGCCGGGCGTCAAGGGTCTGGAAACCCCGCCCGACCTGTTCCGCATGACGGATCGCATCGAGTTCATCGACGCCGCTTCAAACCGGATCGACGAAGACAAAAGCCGGCGCTTCAGCCGGGCGCTGGCCGCCGCAGGATTCACGCACCCCGCCAGGCTGGTCGGAGACAATGCAAGCACGCTGAAAAGCTACGACAACGGCGCCTTGCTGGTGGATGCCCAATGGCGGGTCTTCCATCTGTGGCAGGTCAATGGCGAGCCACGGGTGACGCGCACCGACACCATTCTGCCGCCATCCGTGCTGGCCATCCGCGTGCTGCAGCCGCCCAGCCGCGAATACCACGGCATCGTCATATTTCCGGACCAGCTGCTGCTTCTGGATTGGGAAAACCACATCCCGCATCGCCTGCCTCTGGACGGCCACCGCCCCGCAGCCGAATCTTTTTCCGCGGAAGAAACCCCCTTGCATTGGGAGTTTTCGCACGCCCGAAACGAGACGGGAGTCCGGAAATTCGTATTGGCCGACCGGCAGCTCAACCCCTTGCTGCGTCATACCTGGCATGAAGGCGATGCCGACGCCGGCAAGCGGGCCATACGCGCCAACAGCATGGGACTCCTGTTTCCCTTCAGGCTCGAATTCCACATCGACGAAAACACCCAGCGCAGCCTGTACTTCAGCACCTTCGGCGCGCCCTGGCCGGCAACGCTGGCTGGCATTGCCGCGGCTCTGTGCGCATACATCCTGTGGTGCCGACGGCGTCATGGCTGTCTGCCGCATGGACTGGATCTGTTGTTCGTCCTGCTTACCGGCTGGTTCGGCGCCATCACACTGGCGGTATTGGGCCCACTGATGCGCCGATGCCCGGACTTGCCAATCAGCGGATGAACTCGCGGTTGATCGCCGAGAACAACTGCGTGCCGCCGCGCTGCAGCCATTCGAAGGCGACCATCTCGCGGGCGACGATCTCGATGCCGTGGGCGCGCATGCGCGCGAAGGCCAGATCGCGGTTGGCCGGGTCGCGCGAGGCGCTCGCCTCGGCCACCACGAACACTTCCTTGCCCGCCCAGCGCAGCTCCAGCGCGGTTTGCAGCACGCACACGTGCGCCTCGGTGCCGCATACCACCACCTGCGGGCGCGCCTCCACGGCGGTGCCGGCCAGCCGGCCCTCGGCCTGCGCGGAGAAGCACTCCTTGCGCACATAGCGGGCGGTGCCGGTGGCGGCCTGGAGCGCCTCCACGGTGGCGCCGATCTTGTCCGGGAAGTGCTCGGTGACCACGGTCGGCACGCCGACACGCTCGGCCAGTTTCGCCAGCCATACGCAATGTTCGATCACCCGCTCGCCGTCGGCGATGGCCGGCGCCAAGCGGCTCTGGATGTCGATGATCAACAGGGTGGAACGCGCGGCGTTCATCAGCATGGCGGTCTCCTTCAGTCGCTCAGTTCGCTGCGGTCGCGGAATTGCTCCAGCGCTTCCGGGTTGGCCAGCGCCTCGATGTTCTTCACCGGACGGCCATGCACCAGGTTGCGCACCGCCAGTTCGACGACCTTGCCGCTCTTGGTGCGCGGGATGTCGTCGACCTGCAGGATCTTGCCCGGTACGTGGCGCGGCGTGGTGTTGTCGCGGATGGTGCGGCGGATGCGCTGCACGAGTTCGTCGTCGAGCACCCTGCCCTCGCGCAGCTTGACGAACAGCACCACGCGCACGTCGTCCTGCCAGTCCTGGCCGATCACCAGCGCCTCGATCACTTCTTCAAGCTTTTCCACCTGGCGGTAGATTTCCGCGGTGCCGATGCGCACCCCGCCAGGGTTCAGGGTGGCGTCCGAGCGGCCGTGGATGATCAGCCCGCCATGCGCGGTGATTTCGCAGAAATCGCCGTGGCACCACACGCCGGGGAAACGTTCGAAGTACGCGGCGCGGTAGCGCGCGCCGTCATCGTCCTTCCAGAAACCGATCGGCATGGACGGGAAAGGCCGCGTGCACACCAGTTCGCCCTTCTGTTCGCGTACCGGCGAGCCGTCCTCGTCGAACACGTCCACCGCCATGCCCAGGCCCTTGCACTGGATCTCGCCGCGCCATACCGGCAGCGCCGGATTGCCCAGCACGAAGCAGGACAGGATGTCGGTGCCGCCGGAGATCGACGACAGGCACACGTCGGCCTTGATGTCGCGATACACGTAGTCGAAGCCTTCCGGCACCAGCGGACTGCCGGTGCTCAGCACCGCGCGCAGCGTGTCCAGCCGGTGGCTGCGCGCGGGCGCGGCGCCGGCCTTGGCGAGCGCGTCGATGAACTTGGCGGAGGTGCCGAAATGGGTCATGCCTTCGGCGTCGGCATAGTCGAACAGCAGCGTGCCCTGCCCGGCGAAGGGCGAGCCGTCGTAGAGCAGCAGCGTGGCGCCCGGGGCCAGGCCGGACACCAGCCAGTTCCACATCATCCAGCCGCAGGTGGTGAAGTAGAACAGCCGGTCGCCAGGGCGCACGTCGGCGTGCAGGCGATGCTCCTTGATGTGCTGCAGCAGCGTGCCGCCCGCACCGTGCACGATGCACTTGGGCACGCCGGTGGTGCCGGATGAATACAGGATGTACAGCGGATGATCGAAAGGCAGCTGGGCGAATTCGATCTCGGTGACGTCATGCTGCGCAGCGACGAAATCCGCCAGCAGGCGTGCGTGGGCGATGCCGCCCAGATCGGGGTGGGCATGCACGTAGGGCACCACCACCACGCGCTTCACCGACGGCAGGCGGGCGGCGACCTCGGCCAGCTTGCCCAGGCAGTCGATCACCTTGCCGTTGTAGTAATAGCCGTCGCAGGCCACCAGCACCTTGGGTTCGATCTGCCCGAAGCGGTCCAGCACGCCCTGCACGCCGAAGTCCGGCGAGGCGGAGCTGAAGATGGCGCCGAGGCTGGCGGTGGCCAGCATGGCCACCACGGTTTCCGGCAGGTTGGGCAGATAGGCGGCGACACGGTCGCCCGGCCCCACGCCCTGCTCGCGCAAGGCCGCCGCAAAGCGCGCCACCTGGCGGTACAGGTCGGCGTGCGAGAGGCGGTTCTTCACCCGGTCCTCGCCCCAGAACACCAGCGCATCGCGCTCGTCGCGCGCGCGCAGCAGGTTCTGCGCGAAGTTCAGGCGGGCTTCGGGAAACCAGCGCGCCCCCGGCATGCACTCGCCATCGGCGAGTACGGTGGAACCGGGCTCGCCGATCACTTCGCCATACTCCCAGACGCTGGTCCAGAATTGTTCGGGCGCCCGTACCGACCAGGCATGCAGCGCCTCGTAATCGGGCAGTGCGATGCCCCAGCGGGTTTCCGCACGGTGCGTGAAGGCGGTGATGCCGGCGGCGGCGATGCGCGCCTCCGACGGCCGCCACAGCGGTTGTTCGGCGGTGTTCATGCTTGTCTCCTGCGCACCGGATGCGTTGCCCGGCGTTATTGGTCGAACACGGTCCTCAGTGTATCCGGCAGCGCGACGGAGCGGCCAGTGCGCATGTCCATCCACACCACCTTGGCGGCGCCTTCGGCATACAGGCGGTCGTCGCCCTCCACGCGCAGTTCGTACCAGGTCATCACGCTGCTGCGTCCGGGCTCGCCGGCGTACAAACGAACTTCCACCGTGGCCGGATAGTTCACCGGCATCAGAAAGGTGCAACTGGCGTTGATGATCACCGGCGCCTCGGCGCGTTCCGGCGATACCGCGAAGTCCATGGACTCCAGCCATTCCACCCGGGCCTGCTCGAAATAGCGGAAATACACGGTGTTGTTGACGTGGCCGTAGGCGTCCATGTCGCCCCAACGCACCGGGATGCGGGTGGTCAGCAGGAGCTTGCGCTCGGATGACATACAGGTCTCCTCTCTATTGGTCTTGGTGTCCGGGTACTGTAACATACGCCACCGTATGTTCAACCGCCCCCGCGCGGAGGCGGCGTAGAATATCGGCGGCGTGCGCATGGCAAGCACAACGATGCACCCGCGACACCGAGGAGAAGAGAGGATGGAACGCGAATCCATGGAGTTTGACGTCCTGATCGTGGGCGGCGGCCCGGCGGGACTGGCGGCGGCAATCCGCCTCAAGCAACTTGCCGAGGAAAAAGGCAGCGAACTCTCGGTCTGCCTGATCGAAAAGGGCGCGGAAATCGGCGCCCACATCCTCTCCGGTGCGGTCATGGACCCGCGCGCGCTCGGAGAACTGTTCCCCGACTGGCGTGAACGCGGCGCCCCGCTGAACACCGAGGTCACCGAGGATCGCGTGCTGTTCCTCTCCGAGACCGGCGCGCACCGCGTGCCCAATGCCCTGCTGCCGGACAGCTTCCACAATGAGGGCAACTACATCGTGCGCCTGGGCAACGTCGCCAAGTGGCTGGGCGAACAGGCCGAGGCGCTGGGCGTGGAGGTCTATCCGGGCTTTGCCGGCGCCGAGATCCTGTACGACGAGAATGGCGCGGTGAAGGGCGTGGCCACCGGCGACATGGGCCTCACCCGCGAGGGCGAGCCCGGCCCCAACTACCAGCCCGGCATGGAGCTGCATGCCAAATACACCCTGTTCGCCGAAGGCTGTCGCGGCCACCTCGGCAAACAGCTGGAAGCCCGCTTCAAGCTGCGCGAGGGCGTCGATCCGCAGACCTACGGCATCGGCATCAAGGAACTCTGGGAAGTACCCGCCGAGCGCCACGAGCCTGGCCTGGTGGTGCACACTGCCGGCTGGCCGATGGACAACGCCACCTATGGCGGCGGTTTCGTCTACCACCTGGAAGACAATCTGGTGGCGGTCGGCTTCGTGGTCGGCCTCAACTACGCCAATCCGCATCTCTCCCCGTTCGAGGAGATGCAGCGCTACAAGAACCATCCGGAAATCCGCAAGTACCTGGAAGGCGGCAAGCGCCTGGCCTACGGCGCACGGGCGATCACCGCCGGCGGGCTGCAGAGCCTGCCCAAACTGGTGTTCCCGGGCGGCGCGCTGATCGGCGACGACGCCGGTTTCCTCAACGCCGCGCGCATCAAGGGCAGCCACGCGGCGATCAAGAGCGGCATGCTGGCTGCGGACGCGGCCTTCGAAGCCGTCGGCGCAGCGCGCGAGCGCGACGAACTCGCCGCCTTTCCGGCCGCCTTCCGCGGCAGCTGGCTGCACGACGAACTGCACAAGACGCGCAACTTCAAGCCCTACATGAAGAAGGGCCTGTACCTGGGCTCGCTGCTGTTCGGCATCGACCAGAAGCTGTTCGGCGGCAAGCTGCCGTGGACGCTGCACAACACGGCCGACCACGACAAGCTCCGACCCGCCGCCGAGTGCGCCCGGATCGCCTACCCCAAACCGGACGGCGTGCTGACTTTCGACCGTCTGTCCTCGGTGTTCCTTTCCAACACCAACCATGAGGAAGAGCAGCCCTGTCACCTGCGCCTCAAGGACGCCTCGGTGCCCATCGCCATCAACCTGGCGAAGTACGACGCCCCCGAGCAACGCTACTGTCCCGCCGGGGTATACGAGATCGTCGAGGAACAGGGCGGCCCGCGCCTGCAGATCAACGCGCAGAACTGCGTGCACTGCAAGACCTGCGACATCAAGGATCCCACGCAGAACATCGACTGGGTGGTCCCGCAGGGCGGCGAAGGGCCGATCTACCAGGGCATGTGAACCACACGCGGGGCGCCTCGGCGCCCCGCTCCGTTTCCGGCTCGCGGCTGCCGGTTCACCACTCGTAGCCCAGGCCGAACTGCACGGTCACGTCGGTGGCCTCGCGCCCTTCGGCCGGGCGCCCTTCCCAATCGACGATGCCCTGCACCTGCGCGCTCAGCTGGTCCACGATGGGTACGCGCAGGCCGGTGCGCAGACGCACGGTGGCATCGCGCGCGTCGTCCATCTTCACGTAGCCTTCCTGTTCGTGGAAGAACTCTGCCGTGCGCCCCATCAGCCAGTGGCGGAAGCGCAAACCCCAGCCGAAGGCCGGGTAGGATTGCCCGTCGGCCTCGAAGCGGTGCTCGCGCACATAGTCCAGGCCGCCGCGCAACGACAGGCCGGTCCGGTCGTCGTCGATCAGTTGCACGCCGTAGCCGGAACCCGCCGTCAGGCGATACGACAGGTCGCGGAAGCGGTCGCGCTCCGCCGAACCGCGCGCGTAGACGAAGCGCTTGGGCGAAACGAACCAATCATGGTCGGCATTCGCCAGCCAGTTCGAGGCTGTCTCGTTGCCGCCTTCGGTGCGCCGTTCGCCGCGCAGGCGGGCGGTGAAGCGCGAATCGCGCGCCACGCCGCTCAATTCACCCTCGGCAGACAGCTGGCGGGCATCGCTGTTGCCGCTGCTCGCGCTGCCCCCCAGGTTGACGCGTCCCTGGTACTCGGTGCCCATGCCGGACTGGCTGGGCGTGGGATTCAGGTAGGCGATGCGCTCCAACCGTACCGGCGGCACCTCGGGGGCGGCCTCCAGACGAACCGTGCCGGGCTCGTCGGAACGTTCCAGGCGCGAATCGAGCATCCCGCCATCCTGGCGCATCAGCACGCTGACCGGCTCGTCAGTACGCAGCGTGTCCACCATGCGCCAGTCGATGCGCACGGTGCCCGCGTAGTCGGTGCGCAACTGCAGGCCTTCGGGGGTCTTGGCGATCACGGTGCCGGTGAGCCGGTCGCCGTTGGTCAGGATGACCTCATCGGCACGCACTGTCGACACCCCGAGCGCGGAAAGCAGAAACAAGAGAACGGCGAAGCGTGAAGTCGAAGAACGCTGTCGAGACATGGCGGGGGCGGGTTCGAGCGAATGCGGCGTCGGAAGCGCCGAAGACGGTCAAGCCTAAGGGTTTGGCGTGTCTGCTGCAATGCGGCACCATAACTTTGTTACCCCTGCGCTGCGCCGTATCGCCACGACAGGCGCGGCGATACGGCGGGGACGGGACGCAACCTTCAGTTCAGCGCAATCTGTACCTTCAGCCAGGCATTGCGGCCCGGTTCGTTGATGCGCGTGTTGGCCGGGAACACGAAGCCGGGCAGCGAGGCACCGGTGCGCGACAAGTGTTCGGCGTACGCACGATCGAACACGTTGTCGATGCCGGCGGTCAGCAGCACGCCCTTCTTCGGCCGCCAGCCGGCGTTCAGCGAGAGCACGCCGAAGCCGGAGGATTTGCCGATGTCCTGACCGTTCGAGACGATGTTGCCGGAACCGATATCGACACGCTTCTGCGCGGCCACCAGGCGCAGCAGCGCGCCGTAGGAGAAGGTGCCGTCGTCGTAGTCCAGCGACAGCCGGCCTTCCAGCGGAGGCTGCTGGGCCAGCGCCTTGCCGTCGGTGTCGTTGGCGCCCTGTGCCCAGGCCAGCGTGGCGGTGGTGCTCCAGCTACGCGCGAAACGCCAGGTCGCGTCGGCCTCCAGGCCATAGATGGTGGCATCGACGTTGCGCACGCGGGTGGGGGCCACCCACTTCAGCAGGATGTAGTCCTGCACCTTGCCGTAGTAGGCCGACACCGAGCCGTTCCATGCACCATGCTGCCAGTTCAGCCCCACGTCGAGCTGCGTGGTCTTCTCCGGCTTGATGGTGAGGAAGGCGCTGGTCAGCGTGTCCTCGTCGCGCTTGAGACGTTCCCAGTAATCGGGGAAACGCTCGGCATGTCCCAGGCCGGCATACCAGTTGCCCAGCGCCAACAATCCTTCGTAACGCAGAAAGCCGCTGGTCAGCGTATCGCGGTCCGTTTTGCCGCGGGTCGGATTGGGCGACATCATGCACATCATTGCATCCACGCAGGCACGCTCATCCTTGGCGGCATGGCGATCCACGCGCAGGCCGCCCACCATCCGCGCGCCGTCCTGCAACGTATAGGCCGCCTCGCCGAACACGCCGAACTGGCGGAAGTTCATGTCCTTCACATAAGGCAGGCTGCGGTACGCGGCCTTGGCCGCATCGGCACTCGCCTGCATCATCGCGCCGCGGCTGCGATGCGTGTCGCGCTTGGTATCCATGCCCAGGGTCACGCTCAACGCCTCGCCGGGCGTCAGCGTGATGCCGGCGCGCGCGCCCACGGTGATGCGGTCGGGATTCATCGCCGCGAAGCCGTTGGCGTTCACCTGATCGCGCAGGCTGTAGTTGTCCATCACGTGGTCCACGTAATTGTGGTAGGCCTGCGCCCAGATCTTCTGCACCAGCGGCGACAGTTCGCGCTTCTCGAACTTCAGCGCGACGTTGTCGCGCGCGAAGCGCGAACCGTCCATGCCCCGGTCGGCATAGGCCGCCTTGCCGTCGCTGCGCGCCGCGGAGAGTTCCAGCGCGGTATGTTCGTCGGGCGTCCACGCCAGCGCGGCCTGGGTGTTCCAGCGCGTGTAGCGCGAGTGGATGCGGGTGCCGTCGCCGTCCTCGTAGTCGTTGGCGTGCGCATGCGTGGCGCCCGCGCGGATCTGGAACTGCGGGGTGCCGCCCTTCACGTCGATGACCTGGTCGTTGCGCCCGAAGCTGCCCACCGTCAGGCTGCCATTCAGGCTCCAGCCGGTTTCCTTCAACGGGCGCAGGTCACGCTCGAAAAGCACCGCACCGGCCGACACGCCGGCCCCGTAGAGCACCGTCTGCGGGCCCTTCAGCACGGTCACACGGTCGTAGGACTCGGGGTACACGTAGGCGGTCGGCGGGTCCATGCGGCCGCCGCAGCCGCCGTAGATTTCCTGGCCATCGAGGAAGATGCCCAGGCGCGAGCCGGCCATGCCGCGGAACACCGGGTCGCCATCGGTGGCGCCCTTGCGGATCACCGCGAAGCCCGGAATGCTCTTCAGGAAGTCCGCGCCGTCATGCGCGGGAATGGGCTGGCGGGGGGCTTTCGGGTCGGTGACCACGGTGAGCGCCTCGGCGCTGGTGGGCGCGGTGACCACCACGGTGCCCAGGGTGTTTTCGGTTGCGCTGGCGGACAGCGCCGGAGAGCAGAGCATGCCGGTCTGCATGGCGCACAGCGCCAGTGCCAGACGGCTGGGAGATGGCAGGGATTTCATTGCCGGATTCCTTGAACAAAGCTTGTGCGATCGATCGACACGGGCGAACGCGCCCACGCGGCGCCGGAAGACCGGGCCACGACGGTGATGCGGTGTCATCGGGAAAAGCGCGCGCCGCCGGCGCGCAGGCGTGCCCGGCGCCCTCAGGCGGCGGACATGGGCGGTATCCAGGAATCCGGCGGGCCACGCGGCGAGGTCTTCAGCCAGGTCCGCGCGGCAACGGCGGGCGGGCGCGAATACGATTGCCGTACATGCGCGCCCGGGAGCCTCGGCGGCAGCCACGCCACGCTGCCGGGCAGCGCCACATGGCCGCCCAGCGGGACGAACAGCGGGCAGTAGCGCAGATCGAGCGCATTCTCCGCGCGGGCATCGCTTTGCGCATCCACCGGCGAGCTGGCGACGCGGATCATGCCGGCCACCGAGCACACCTCCATCCAGCGCCCGGCATCGGCCGCACGCACGGTGGCCTGCATCAGCGCGGGCGCCAGCGTGCCCACCAGGATCACCAGCACGGCGAAACGGGCGAACAGGCGGATACGGCGCAAGGAACGCGGCATCACGGGCGGGAGGGGAAAACGGCGCTCAGCTCGGCGGATTGCGCGAAAACGCTGCTCAGTGCCTGGCCGGCGCGTGGCCGCCCGCCGCGTTCAGCGCGCGCACCGGCACGCGCAGTTCGATGGTTTCGCGTTGTCCGCCGGCATGCTCGACGACGATGGACAGCGGCACCTCCTCCCCCGCCTTCACCTGGGCACGCAGATCGAGCAGCATCACGTGATAGCCGCCCGGGCGCAGTTCCACGGCCTGTCCGGCGGGCAGCGCGAGGGCCTCGATGGGGCGCATCTTCATCACGTTGTCCTGCATGACCATCTCGTGGATTTCGGCCACACCGGCAACCGGGGAAGCGACTCCGACCAGACGGGCGTCGGTGGGCGAAGTCAGGCGCATGAAGGCGCCGGTGGCCTTCTGCTGGGCCACGGTGGCGCGCACCCAGGGCTCGTCGACCTGGACCTGGGCCAGGGCGGAACCGGACAGCAGCGCGAAGCACAGCGGCAGAACGATGCGTTTCATGATGAAGCACTCCTTTTGTGAACCACGGGGGATGGACAGCTACGGCAAGGCGGGCCGTCCCGGGAACGCAGGGGAGCGCTGGCGCGGCGCACGCCTGTCGTGCCGGATATGGCGACGAAGGCATGCGATGCGTTGCGCGGGGATTGCCCCCGCCTTTCCCGATCGGCCGACCGGAACCAGCGGCCCATCCCCGCGGGGGCGGGCCGCCGTTCCGGAAATCAGGCGGGGTAAGGCGGAGCGCGGGGCTGGGGGATGCCCCGCGAAGCAGCCGGCGGCGGCGCGGCGGACGGCGCGGAAAACAGCGTTTCCCGCGGCTGGAGGGCGGCCACGGCAAGCGCAGAGCCCGGCGGCAGCGCGAAGCTGCCGGCATGGGGGCTGCAGTACGGGCAGGAGGCGGACGGCAGGTCGCCGGAGGCCGGCGCGTCCGTATCGGCGCCGTCCTCCTGCATCGCCACCATCTTCACCCCGAGCACGGTGCACACTTCCACCCAGCGCACCGATCCATCGCCGGCCCAGGCCATGGCCTGGGTGAGCGTGGGCGCCAGTGCGGCGATGGCCACCGCGAAGGCGGCCAGCCAGGCTGTCAGGCGCGTGCGATGGAGGATGGACATGGGCGGCGGAAGCGGTGCGCGGCGTTCAGGACGTGGCGATTATAGCCGCCGCGCCGTCCCGCGCGACTTGATCCTGCTCAGACTGCGGCGTGGCGGCGGGTGCCGCGCCGAGGAGTTCGGCGAACACTGCCGGCAGGCGCAGCGTGGCCAGGGTGCGCTGGGTGAACAGATAGCGGCCATCGACGACGAAGCCGAGTTCCTCCCACGGCACCGCGTCGTTGAGCAGTTCGATGGCACGCGCGATGTCGATCTCGACCTTTGGAAACAGCGCCAGGATCGAACCATCGTAGGCGGTGCACGCGTGGGTGAAGAACGGCCGAGCGCGGCGCGTCTTGCCATTGACGTAGATGCGCGGGCCGGACGCGTCGTGGTAGGCGCGCCCCCACTTCCACCAGTTGCTCTCGTCGAAGTGGCGCACGCGGCGCGCCAGCAGGCGCTTCTTGTGCTTGTTCAGCGAAGGGTGCCGCAGGTCGTAGAGCATGCGCCGCGTCTCGCCGGTGGCGGCGGTGCGTGAGCAGACGAATTCCAGGTTGCCGTCGCGGTGCTCGAAGAGGTCGTCCGCGCCGGACACCGCGCCTACGCGCACGTCGAACAGCTCGGCCAGCGGCACCGTGAGGTGGGCATGGGTGAAGGCGAGCTGGCCGTCGATGTGCACCATCTCGCGCTCGTCCCAGTCGGCATCGGTGATGCGCCGGTACAGCGTGCGGCGCGAGAAGTCGCCGCGCACGAAGCGGAAGATGGCACAGTTGGGCACCGCGCCGTCAAAGATGCGCGTGTCGCCGGTCTCGATCCAGTGGGTGATGGTGCCCTGCTCGAACAGCCAGTCGTTGAGCCGCGCGGCGGCGGTGAGCTTGATGAACTCGCGCGGGGTGATGAAGATCAGTTCACCGCCGTCGCGCAGCAGGCGCACGCTCTTCTCGATGAAGAACAGGAACAGGTTGGAACGCGCGTCGAACAGCTGCGAATCGAGCCGCGCGCGGGTTTCCGGGGCAATGTCCTGATGGCGCACATAGGGCGGATTGCCGATCACCGTGTCGAAGCGCGTACGCGGCGAGTAGGCGAAGAAGTCCATCACCTTCGCCCCTTTCGGCGCCACCCGCGCATCCATCTCGATCGCCACGCAGCCGGGCAGATGGCGCGAGAACGCGCCGTCGCCGGCCGAGGGTTCCAGCACGCGGCCGTGGTTGCGGCGCAGGGCGAGCATGGTGGCGACGATGTCGTCCGGGGTGAACACCTGGCCGAGCGTGGCGACGTCGAGCTTGCGGCTCATCGGTACGTTCTCAGTCGGCTTCCAGCCCGTTGACGCGGGGCGCGAGGATTTCGCCGTAGTAGCGCCAGGCCTCGGCGCGCAGGCGGAAGGTTTCACCCAGCACGCCGAGCAGACGGGCCACCGCCTCGCGCGGCGGGCGCTCCACGCGTACCTGGTTGTCGCGCCAGGCGCACTGGAAGGGCGGATTGTTGCCGTTGGGCACCACCCGGTTGATCTGCTTGAGGCTGGTCCAGAACACGTGGCCGACGTCGTTCTTGGACACCACCAGGAAGTAGTAGTCCGCCGTGGTGTCCGGATCGAGGTGCTCGGCCACCGCCTCGCAGTAGCGCTCCCAGTTGTTCAGCCCGATGCGTTCCGGGCGGATGCCGGTGACCGCGTAGAACAGCCCTTCCTTGGAGGAGATGTTGTCCTGCCCGCGCATCGCAGTGACCTTGACGTTCACCGGCAGCCACACCGATTCGTCCTCGTTGCGCACGAGAAAGTCGTACCAGCAGCGCGGCGGGGCGATCTCGATGCTCAGCCCGTGCTGCTTGAAGGCCTGATTGGCGTGCGCGAAGAAGCGCAGCGCCGAGGAGATGCGGCGCTCGTCCTCGCTGGAGTTGCTGCGCCCATCGCCCTGCGCGTTGGACAGGCGCAGGTCGCCGGCGCGCAGCGCGGCAGAAAGATAGTGCTCCAGCTCACCGAGGATGGCCCCCGGCGAGGACAGGTCACTGAGCGGCCCGCGCAGCGCGCTCATGCTCAGCCCAGCCAGACCCGCGCGTTGCGGAACATGCGCTGCCACGGCGAGGCGTCCGGGCTGGCCTCGACCAGCCAGCGCGGCGCCCAGGACATCTGCACGCTGCGCGCGGTGCGCTCGGGGTGCGGCATCATGATGGTGAAGCGCCCGTCCGCCGTGGTCACCCCGGCCAGCCCGCCGGGCGAGCCGTTGGGGTTGAACGGATAGCGCTCGGTGGGCGCACCGTGGTTGTCCACGTGGCGCAGCGCGGCCAGCGCGCCCGCATGGTCCGCCGCGCTGGCAAACACCGCCCTGCCCTCGCCGTGGCTGACCACGATGGGCATGCGGCTGCCGGCCATGCCGGCGAGCAGGATGGAGGGCGATTCCAGCACCTCGGCCATCACGAAGCGCGCCTCGAACTGCTCGCTGCGGTTGCGCTGGAAGGTGGGCCAGTGCTGCGCGCCGGGAATGATGGGCGCCAGGTGGGCCATCATCTGGCAGCCGTTGCACACGCCCAGCGCGAAAGTGTCGGTGCGCTGGAAGAAGGCGGCGAACTGCGCACGCAGCGCCTCGTTGAACAGGATGGACTTGGCCCAGCCCTGCCCCGCGCCCAGCACGTCGCCGTAGGAGAACCCGCCGCACGCGGCCAGGCCGTGGAAGGCGGCCAACTGCACGCGGCCGGCCTGCAGGTCGGACATGTGTACATCCACCGGCGCGAAGCCCGCGCGCTCGAAGGCGGCGGCCATCTCGGCCTGGGAGTTCACCCCCTGCTCGCGCAGCACGGCGACCTTGGGCCGGCTGCCCGTGGCAATGAAGGGCACGGCGACGTCCTCGGTGACGTCGAAGCTGGCGACCACCGACAGGCCGGGGTCGCTGGGGTCGGCCAGCGCGTCGAATTCCTGCTGCACGCTGTCGGCGTCGTCGCGCAGGCGGGCGATGCGGTAGCCGGTTTCCGCCCAGGTCTGCAGCAGTTCGGCGCGCGGCGCGGAAAACAGCAGCTTGCCGTTGCGCCACAGGCGGATTTCGTCGCGCTCGTTGGGCTCGCCGACGAAGTGGTAGCTCAACCCGGCGGCGCGCAATGCGGCGGTGACGCGCTCGCGGTCGGTGCGGCGGATCTGCACGACGGCGCCGAGCTCCTCGGCGAACAGCGCGGCCAGCGCGCTGTCGATGAAGCGGCCCTTGAGGGTGTCCGGCTTCTTTTCCAGGCCGTCCACGTCGTTCATGTGCTCGTCGTAGCTCGCCGTGTCCAGGATCAGCGACACCCCGCAGTGCGCGGCGAAGGCCATTTCCGCCACGGTGGCGAACAGGCCGCCGTCGGAACGGTCGTGGTAGGCCAGCAGCAGATCGTCGCGGCGCAGCTGCTGCACGGCGGCGAAGAAGGCGCGCAGTTGTGCGGGATCGACGTCCGGGGCGTGTTCGCCCACCGAATTCCACGCCTGCGCGAGCACCGAACCGCCCAGGCGGTTGCACCCGTTGCCCAGGTCGATGAGCAGCAGTTCGGTTTCCTGCCCTTCGGGCAACTGCAGCTGCGGCGTGAGCGTGCGGCGCAGGTCGGCGACCGGCGCGAAGGCGGTGGCGATCAGCGACAGCGGGGCCACCACCTGCTTGTCCTCGCCCTCTTCCTGCCAGGCTGTGCGCATCGACAGGGAATCCTTGCCCACCGGAATCGACAGCCCGGCGGCCACGCAGAATTCGGAGACCGCCTGCACGGTGTCGAACAGCTTGGCGTCCTCGCCGCGGAAGCCGGCGGCGGCCATCCAGTTGGCGGATAGTTTCACCAGACCCAGATCAGCGATGTCGGCGGCGGCGATGTTGGTGATCGCCTCGCCGACCGCCATGCGCCCGGAGGCCGGCGCGTCCACGCAGGCCAGCGGCGTGCGCTCGCCCAGGGCGAAGGCCTCGCCGGCAAAGCCGTGGAAGCTCATCGCGGTGACCGCGACATCGGCCACCGGCACCTGCCATGGGCCGACCATCTGGTCGCGCGCGGTCAGCCCGCCCACCGAGCGGTCGCCGATGGTGATCAGGAAGTTCTTGCTGGCCACCGCCGGCATGCGCAGCACGCGGCGGCAGGCCTCGCCCACGTCGATGTCGGTGAGGTCGAAGGGCGGCAGGTGGGTGGCGCGGCGCGACACGTCGCGGGTCATCTTCGGCGGCTTGCCGAGCAGCACCTGCATGTCCATGTCGACCGGGCGGTTAGAGAAATGGCGGTCATTGACCACCAGGCGGCCGTCGGCGCTGGCGGTGCCGAGCACGGCGAACGGGCAGCGTTCGCGCTCGCAGAAGGAGCGGAACAGCGCCAGGTTCTCCGGCGCCACGGCCAGCACGTAGCGTTCCTGGGATTCGTTGGACCAGATCTCGCGCGGGCTCATGCCCGGCTCTTCGATGTGCACCTCGCGCAGTTCGAAGGTGGCGCCCAGCCCGGCGTGGTCGGCCAGTTCCGGCATGGCGTTGGACAGGCCGCCGGCGCCCACGTCGTGAATGGCGATGATGGGGTTGCCGGCACCCTGCTGCCAGCAGGCGTCGATGACTTCCTGGCAGCGCCGCTGGATTTCCGGGTTGCCGCGCTGCACCGAGGCGAAATCGAGGTCGGCGGTGTTGGTGCCGGTGGCCATGCTCGATGCCGCGCCGCCGCCCAGGCCGATCAGCATGCCGGGGCCGCCGAGCTGGATCAGCAGCGTGCCCGGCGGGAAGGTGGGCTTCTCGGCCTGTTCGGCCTGGATGTTGCCCACGCCGCCGGCGATCATGATCGGCTTGTGGTAGCCGCGCACCTCGCCCTGCACGGCCTGCTCGAAGCTGCGGAAGTAGCCGGCCAGGTTGGGGCGGCCGAATTCGTTGTTGAACGCCGCCGCGCCGATCGGTCCCTCGATCATGATGTCGAGCGCCGAGGCGATGCGCTCCGGCTTGCCGTAGGGGCGTTCCCAGGGCTGCGCGAAATCGGGGATCTCCAGGTTGGACACCGAGAAGCCGGCCAGCCCGGCCTTGGGCTTGGAGCCACGCCCGGTGGCGCCCTCGTCGCGGATTTCGCCGCCCGCGCCGGTGGCCGCGCCCGGAAAGGGCGAGATCGCCGTGGGGTGGTTGTGGGTTTCCACCTTGGCGAGGATGTGCGTGGTTTCCTCGCGGTAGCGCCACTGGCCGTCGGCATCCGGGTAGAAGCGCTCGATGCGCGCGCCCTCGATCACCGAGGCGTTGTCCGAATAGGCTACTACGGTGCCCTGCGGATGCGCCTTGTGGGTGTCCTTGATCATGCCGAACAGGCTCTTGCCCATGGTCCGGCCGTCGATCACCCAGTCCGCGTTGAAGATCTTGTGGCGGCAGTGCTCGGAATTGGCCTGCGCGAACATCATCAGTTCGACGTCGGTGGGGTTGCGCCCCATGCGGCCGAAGTTGTCGACCAGGTAGTCGATCTCGTCCTCGGACAGCGCCAGGCCGAGTTCGCCGTTGGCCGCCTCCAACGCGGCGCGCCCGCCGGCCAGGATGTCGACGCTGGTGAGCGGCTGCGGTTCGTAGTGGTAGAACAGCGCCTCGGCGGCATCGGTGTCCGGCAGCACCGATTCGGTCATGCGGTCGTGCAGCAGCGGCAGCACGGCGGCGCCCTGGGCGGCGTCGAGCTCCTTATGCGCCAGGGTGAACGCGGTCCCGCGCTCGATGCGCACGACCTGCTCGAAGCCGCACTGGCGGGCGATGTCGGTGGCCTTGGAAGACCACGGCGAAATGGTGCCCAGACGCGGCACCACCAGCAGCAACTGGCCTTCCGGCGGCGTGGCGCTGTCCGGCCGGGCGCCGAGCAGATCGATCAGGCGTTCACGCCCGGCAGCATCCAGCGGCGCGCAAAGCTCGATGAAGTACCAATGCTCGGCACGTACCCCCTTGCACTTAGGCAGGGCATCGGCGAGCGGACGGGCAAGGCGTTGGAGACGGGATTCGGACAGCGCGGGAGCACCGCGCAGCTTGAGGATTTCGGTCATTTGGGCGACGGGGAGAGGTGGGAACGCGGGCCGTGGCGGCCCGCCGGGGCCGAAAGGCGGGATTATACCCGACCCGGCCCGCTCCCCCGCCGCCGCGCGGCGGACTCAGCGCGAGCCGGCGGCCTGCTGCGTGGCGCCCAGTTCGACCACCTTGGCGTCGTCGACCTCGGCGCGCGCGCGCTCTTCGCCGCTGCGCTCCAGCTTGCCTTCGATGGTGGCCCCGCACTCCATCTGCAACTGGCGGTAGCGGATGTTGCCGGACACCCTGGCCTTGGCCTGCAGTTCGAGGAAATGCTCGACTTCCAGATCACCGGAGATGGCGCCATTGACCACCGCGTCGTAGACCTTGACCCGCCCGGAGATGCCGCCCTTGTCGCTGAGCACCAGCAGGCCGTGCGCGCCGTCCTTGTTGATGACGTTGCCTTCGATGCGCCCATCCACGCGCAGCCCGCCGGAGAACACCACGTCACCGACGATTTCGACGTTGTCGGCGATCAGGCTGGAGAGCTTGGTCACCTCGATGGACTTGCTGGGCTTCTTGCTGCGAAACATCGTGTGCCTCCGGATGAGTGAGCCGGCTCAGTTGGGCTTGCGCGCCCCGTTGGCCTGCGAATTGAAGAATCCGAGCTGATGGTTGAGCTGGCTGACCTGCTCGTTGAGCTGGGTCACCTGGCGCTTCAGCTCCGCGCGGGTGGCGCGTTCCATCTCCAGCTCCATGCGCACGCTGTCCGCCTCGGCGCGCAACTGGCGGTTTTCTTCCTCCAGTTCGGCGACGCGGATAGCCGGCGCGAGCCGGGCTTCGAAATAATGCACGGTTGCGGCGCCGATCGCCCCCAGCACGCCGATCACGAGGAGCACCACGATGGCATTGCGCACCCGGCGGTCGGAGGTCAGATGGAAGCGGGTGGCGGTGAGCTGCCGGGTGGAAAAACGACTGAACAGACCCATCTTGCGCGTTCGTTCAGGAGCCGCTGCGCGCGAGGTACAGGCGAGGATCCACGTAGCTGCCCGCGCGGATCACTTCAAAATGCAGGTGCGGCCCGGTGGACCGCCCGGTGGAGCCGACCAGCGCGATGCGCTGCTGCGGCATGATCAGTTCGCCGGTCTTCACCAGCAGGCGGGAGGCATGGGCGTAGCGGGTGATCAGGCCGTTGCCGTGATCGATCTCGATCATGTAGCCGTAATCGCGGTTGTAGCCCGCGTACTTCACCTTGCCCCCCGCGCTGGCGAGGATGGGCGTGCCCGGCGGCGCGGGAAAGTCGACGCCGGTGTGGCGCGCCAGCCGGCGGGTGAATGGATCCAGGCGGTTGCCGAAGCCGGAGGTGATCGGCCGCCCTTCGACCGGGATGCGGCTCGGGAAGGCCATGTTCTCCAGGTTGCGCTCGGTGGTGACGCGCTCGACCAGGGCGAAGGCGGCGTCGATGCGATCCAGGTGGCGCTCGAGTTCGCTCAGGCCGGTGCCGAAGTCATCGCGCAGCGCGGCCTCGACGGATTGTTCGGCCGCATCGCCGATCGTCTGGCCCAGCGGCGGCACCAGCGGACCGCCGGAAGGCGCCACGGCGGCCTTGCCCGTCGTGTCGGCCGCGGGCACTTTCTTGTCGCCGGCCGCGGCATCGACGCGTTCTTCGAATTCCTTCAGCACGCCGACGCGCTTGGCCAGCATCACCGCCTCGCTTTCCAGGCGGATCAGGCGGCCGGACAATTCCCCGACCCGGTCGACCAGCGCGCGGCCCTCGGGCTGATCGAGCGTCAGGGGTACGGCGGTTTCCGCAACGGCGATCTCGGCCTCCGGCACCGGGGCCTGTGCCATCCGGTAGCCCAGCGCGATGCCCGCCGCGACGGCGACGGTAGCCAGCAGGCAACCGAACACCAGCACACTGCGGGTGCTGACAGTGAGCAATCGGGCCTGCGTCAGGCCTCCTGCAGAAAGAATGACGAACGCCACTCGCTAACCTCCTGAATACCACGCGGGCGCCACTGCCGCCGGCCGGTCGGCATGCCTGGCGCCCACTTTCCGCTCACTCCTGCAAACACGTCACGAACCATTGCGAACCTGCCACTGCGCGGCGATTCGCCTTTGGTTCCAACGCATTTCATTTGTTCAAACAGAAAAACCGCGCCGAGTGTAACACTTTTCGACACTTGAATAATGATTCGCGTCAACAAATGCACAGACGAAAAAGCGGCGACCGAAGTCGCCGCCCATCTGCCCGGAGGCCGCTTACTGCTTGGTGTGCGCGGCCAGCCTGAGCCAGGTATCGACCACCGTGTCGGGATTCAGCGAGATGGTCTGGATGCCCTCGTCCATCAGCCATTCGGCGAAGTCGGCATGGTCGGACGGACCCTGCCCGCAGATCCCCACGTACTTGCCCAGGCGGTTGGCGCTCTGGATGGCCAGCGAGAGCAGCTGCTTGACCGCCGGATCGCGCTCGTCGAAGGCGTGCGCGACCAGGCCGGAATCGCGGTCCAGGCCCAGGGTGAGCTGGGTCAGGTCGTTGGAACCGATGGAGAAGCCGTCGAAATACTCCAGGAAGCGATCCGCCAGCAGCGCGTTGGACGGGATCTCGCACATCATCACCAGCTTGAGGTCGTTCTCGCCGCGCTTCAGGCCGTGCTCGGCGAGCAGGTCCACCACGCCGGCAGCCTCTTCCAAGTTGCGCACGAAGGGGATCATGATCTGCACGTTGGTCAGGCCCAGTTCGTTGCGCACCTTCTTCATCGCCGCCACTTCGAGCTCGAAGCAGTCGCGGAAGCTGTGGGCGATGTAGCGCGAGGCGCCGCGGAAGCCCAGCATGGGGTTCTCTTCCTCGGGTTCGTAGATCTCGCCGCCGAGCAGCTTGCGGTATTCGTTGGACTTGAAGTCCGACATGCGCACGATCACCGGCTTCGGATAGAAGGCGGCGGCGATAGTGGCCACGCCCTCGACCAGTTTCTCGATGAAGAACTGCTTGGGCGTGGCGTAGCCACGCGAGCGGCGGTTGATCTCATCGCGCAGGCTGGCGGGCACCTGGGAGAGTTCCAGGATGGCCTTGGGGTGGATGCCGATCATGTTGTTGATGACGAACTCCAGGCGCGCCAGGCCGACGCCGCCGTTGGGGATCTGCGCGAACTCGAAGGCGAGTTCCGGATTGCCCACGTTCATCATGATCTTCACCGGGATGTCGGGCAGGTTGCCCATGTCGGTGGTGATGACCTCGAAGTCCAGCTTGCCGCGATACACGTAGCCGGTATCGCCTTCCGCGCAGGAGGCGGTGACGGATTCGCCCTCCTCCAGCACCTCGGTGGCGTTGCCGCAGCCGACGATGGCGGGAATGCCCAGCTCGCGGGCGATGATCGCCGCGTGGCAGGTGCGCCCGCCGCGGTTGGTGACGATGGCGGCGGCGCGCTTCATCACCGGCTCCCAGTTCGGATCGGTCATGTCGGTGACCAGGATGTCGCCCGGCTGCACGCGGTTCATCTCGGAGGCATCGGCCACCACGCGCACCGTGCCGGCGCCGATCTTCTGGCCGATGGCGCGGCCGTGGGCGAGCGCCTTGCCGTACTGCTTGAGGCGGTACTTTTCCATCACCAGGCCGCTGTCCTGGCTCTTCACGGTTTCCGGGCGCGCCTGCAGGATGTACAGCTTGCCATCCACGCCGTCCTTGCCCCACTCGATGTCCATCGGGCGGCCGTAGTGCTGCTCGATGATCACCGCGTAGCGGGCGAGTTCCAGCACGTCCTCGTCGGTCAGCGAGAAGCGGTTGCGGTCCGTTTCCGGCACATCCACGGTACGCACCGACTTGCCGGCCACGGCCTTGTCGGCGAACACCATCTTGATCAGCTTGGAGCCGATGTTGCGGCGCACCACGGCGGGCTTGCCCAGCGCCAGGGTGGGCTTGTGCACGTAGAACTCGTCCGGGTTCACCGCGCCCTGCACCACGGTCTCGCCCAGGCCGTAGGAGGCGGTGATGAACACCACGTCGGAAAAGCCGGATTCGGTGTCGATGGTGAACATCACCCCGGAGGCGCCGCTGTCGGAGCGCACCATGCGCTGCACGCCGGCCGACAGGGCCACGTCGGCATGGGCGAAGCCCTTGTGCACGCGGTAGGAAATGGCGCGGTCGTTGTACAGCGAGGCGAACACTTCCTTCATCGCGTGCAGGATGTTCTCGAAGCCGTGGATGTTCAGGAAGGTTTCCTGCTGGCCGGCGAAGGAGGCGTCCGGCAGATCCTCGGCGGTGGCCGAGGAACGCACCGCGAAGCTGCCCTCGCCCTCGGCGGTGATGGCCTCGTAGGCGGCGCGGATCTCGTTTTCCAGCTGCGCCGGGAAGGGTGTGTCGACGATCCACTGGCGGATCTGCGCGCCGGCGCGCGCCAGGGCATCCACGTCATCCACGTTCAGCGTGTCGAGCGCCGCCTTGATGCGCTCGGCCAGGCCGCCGTGCGCGAGGAACTCGCGGTACGCGTCGGCGGTGGTGGCGAAACCGCCCGGCACGCGCACGCTGGACGGGAGCTGGCTGATCATTTCACCCAGGCTGGCGTTCTTGCCGCCGACCTGTTCCACGTCGGTCATGCGCAGCTCGGTGAAAGGGATGACGTAGCGAGTCATGGAATGGCCTTCCGAAATTGTTGGGGAGAAAGCAAAATAGAATTTTAGCGAATTTTGCTGCTGTGCCGCACGCACGGGTTTGCCCCAATGCAACGCTGGCGCCCGGCAGCCCCGCCCGGAAACCATGACCAACCTTCCCGTCCGCACCGCCTTCTTCATCTCCGACGGTACCGGCATCACCTCCGAAACCCTGGGCCACAGCCTGCTCGCGCAGTTTCCCGAGGTCCGCTTCCGCCAGGTGCGCATCCCCTTCGTCGACGATCTGGACAAGGCCATCGACTGCGCCCAGCAGATCCGCGAGGCCGCGCAGCGCGACGGCGTGCGCCCGATCGTCTTCAGCACCCTGGTCAATCCGCTCACCGTGGACGGCCTGCGCCAGGCCGACGCGTTGTTCATCGACCTATTCGAGCAGTTCGTCGGCCCGCTGGAGACCGAGCTGGGCCAGCGCTCCACCCACGCCGTGGGACGTTTCCATGGCATCGCCGACAGCAGCGACTACAAGAACCGCATCGAGGCCATCAACTTCGCCATGGCCCACGACGACGGCGTGTCGTCGGACGGCGAACTGGCCGAGGCCGACGTGATCCTGGTCGGCGTGTCGCGCTCCGGCAAGACGCCCACCAGCCTCTATCTGGCCATGCAGTTCGGCGTCAAGGCGGCCAACTATCCACTGATTCCGGAAGACTTCGAGCGCAACAAGCTGCCCGGCGAACTGCACCACTACCGCGCCAAGCTGTTCGGCCTGACCATCTCCCCGGAACGCCTCTCGCAGATCCGCCAGGAACGCCGCCCCAACAGCCGCTACGCCTCGCTGGAAAACTGCCGTTACGAAATCGATGCCGCGCAGAAGCTGATGCGCCGCGAGAACATCCGCTGGCTGGACTCGACCACCAAGTCGATCGAGGAAATCTCCGCCACGATCCTGCAGGCCGTGCGCCTGAACCGCCCGGGCTACTGAGCCACCACCACCGCACACGAGACGACCACAATGAAAAGAACACGCCTGAAGCGCCGCGGCGGCCTGCCGCGCGCCGCCGAGCAGCTCATCTGGCAAGCCACCGGCCTCGCCCAGTCCGGCAGCCGTACCGAGGACCGCTACTGGGCCGCCCGCCTGTCCGAGCGCATCGACGCCCTGCTCGCCGACGACGAGGAAGACCTGCTCAACGACGCGCTCGACCACTTGTACGGCGCCGACCCAAGCGCCTACGACGAACTCGCCGATTTCGTCGAATCGCGCGCCGAGGCCGCCCCGGGGCTGTCCGCCGAGCACGACGTGCTGCTGATCGCCGCGCCGGTGCTGGCCTGGTCGCGCTACCGCATCCCGGCCGGCCCCGTTCCCGCCGCCGCGCTCGCCAACCTGCGCGTGCATCTGCAGGCCCACGTGCTGGCCGACGGCGTGCGCCTCGCGCTGGCCGACTTCCTGTTCAGTCCCGACCAGTTGCCGCAGGGCTATTGCGCCACCGCCCGGGTCACCGCCGAACTGGGCGCCGCCGCGCTGGACGGGCACGATCTGCGCATCGCCACCGACGACATACCGGAAACCGCGTACTTCCTCTCCGACACCCGTTACCTGCTGGGCGCCGTGGCCGTACCGCGCGGCCAGCCCCTGTTCCGCTGGCAGGAAGGCGACGGCAACCGCGAGCAGGCACTGGCCCAATGGCGCGCCCAGGGCGGCGCCTGCCTGAATCCGCTGCTGCCCGGCTGCGCGCAGGAAATCGTGCTGCCCGACGCCTACTTCGCCGCCTGCCGGCAGGCCGACACCGCCAGCCGCCCCTATTCGGTACGCGCCTCGGTGGCCTTCCTGGGCACCGCGCTGGACGCCCCGGCGGCCCGCCTGCGCGCGGTCATCGCGCCCTTCCACGAGCGCGAGCTGGAGGAATACCGCATCGGCTTCACCGTGCAGGGCAGCGAGCAGGTGGTGCATGGCGTGGTGTGGCCGCTGCTCGGCGCCGAGGACGAGACCACCGACTGCGTGGCGCAGATCGACGCGGTGCTGCGCGAGTGCGGCGTCACCGACATCGTGAACCTGGAACACGGCTTCCCGGTCGAATACTGCGACGACTGCGGCGCGCCGATGTACCCGTCCCCCGACGGCGAGGCGGTGCACGCCGAACTGCCCGAGGAAGGCACCGAGCACATCCCCCGGCACCTGCATTGAGGCGGGCGGCCGGCGTCACGAGGAGATGCGCATGACCCGCGAGACCGACCGGCCGGACGCCGAATGGCGTGCCCGGCTCAGCCCCGAGCAATACCGCGTGACCCGCGAGAAGGGCACCGAGCGCCCGTTCACCGGTGAATACTGGGACCGCTGGGACGCAGGCACCTATGCCTGCGTGTGCTGCGGCGCGCCGCTGTTCCGCTCCGAACACAAGTTCGATGCCGGCTGTGGCTGGCCGAGCTTCTGGACGGCGGCCGAGGCGGACAACCTGCGCACCGCCGAGGACCACAGCCACTTCATGGAACGCACCGAAGTGCTGTGCCGGCAATGCGGCGCCCACCTCGGCCACGTGTTCGAGGATGGCCCGCAGCCCACCGGCCTGCGCTACTGCATCAACTCGGCCGCGTTGAACCTGCGGGCGGACGACGCCCCCGCCAAGGACTGAAACCGCGCCCCGCCCGGCACTACAGCCGCGCGACGAAGCGCGCGATGGCCTCGATGACCGCCGCCGGCTGATCGCGCTGCGGCGAATGGCCGCAATCCTCCAGCGCCAGCAACGCTGCATCGCCCACCCGCTCGGCGATCACCTCGATCTGGCGCAGCGTGGCGTATTCGTCGTCGCGCCCCTGGATCGCCAGCACCGGACAGGCGATGCGCGGCAGGCAGTCCTCGATGTTCCAAGCGCGGAATTCCGCCGACAGCCAGGTATCGTTCCAACTCAGGAACACCCGCTCCGGGTCGGCGTGGTAGCGTCCCAGGCGCGTGCGCAGATCGGTCGTCGCCCAGGCTGCGCGCGCCGCGCGGATGCCGGCCAGGGTTTCCTCCTCGACGAATTCGTGCGGCGCCATGACCACCAGCCCGCGTACCGTGCGGCCCGCGTCGGCGGCATGCAGCAGCGCGATCGAGCCGCCGTCGGAATGCCCCACCAGCACCGGCGCGTCGATCTCCAGCGCATCGAGCAGTTCGGGCAGCACGCGCAGGGCCTCGACGTGCAGATAGTCCGCCGTGCGCGGCGCCTCGCCGCCGGTGGAACGCCCGTAGCCCTGGCGCGAATACACCAGCGCCGCGCAGCCGGTGGCCGCCGCCACCCGCGCGGGAAAATCCCGCCACATGTCCACGCAGCCCAGCCCTTCGTGGAGGAACACCAGCACCGGCGCGCCCGCACGCGCCTCGCCGATCCAGCGCGTCTCCAGCAGATGGCCGCCGGCCTCGACGAAGCGGCCCCCCGGCGTTTCCGCCTTGCTCAAGGCGTACCCTCGCCGAGCAGGAAATCCCTCACCAGGGCGATCTGCGCATCGTCCATCAATACCGGAGCATGGCCCACGCCCTCGATTTCCACGATGCGCGCACGCGGTCCGCGCTCGCTCATCGCCTGTAGCGTGGAAGCCTCCAGCAGATCGGACTGCGCGCCGCGGATGGCCAGGGTGGGACAGCGGATGGCGTCGTACACCTTCCACAGATCCACATCCAGCAGCACCGGCGCCAGGCGGAAGAGGTCACCGATTCCCGGGTCGTAGACCATGGCGTACGCACCGTCCTCCCCTGCGCGCACGGTATGCTCGGTGAGATGGCGCCACTGCGCGTCGGTGAGCGGGCCGAAGGGCGCGCTGACCTTGCGGATGTAGGCTTCCGCCTCGTCCATCGAGGGAAAGCGCGGCGCGTTGCCCACGTACTGGCCGATGCGCCGCAGCGAGGACGCGGTGATCACCGGCCCCACGTCGTTGAGCACCAGCCGGGCGATCGGGCTGTACGGACGGCTGGCGATCAGCATGCCGATCAGCCCGCCCATCGAAGTGCCCACCCAATCCACGCTCTCCACGTCCAGCCGCGCGATCAGCGTGATCATGTCTGCCACGTAGACTGGAAAACCGTAGTCGTCCTTGTTCTCCAGCCAGTCGCTGCGGCCGCGCCCGACCACGTCCGGGCATACCACGCGGTACTCGCCGGCGAGCGAGCGGGCCAGTTCATCGAAATCCCGCCCGTTGCGCGTCAGCCCATGCACGCACATCAGCACGCGCGGGTTGTGCGGGTCGCCCCACTCGCCATAGACCATGCGGTGCAGGCCATTCGGCCCCATGCACAGCACCGATCTCTCGCGGCGTTCATGGCGCGCGGGAGCCGCTGCCGGGGCGGGCGGCGGAGACGGCGCCGGAACGGGTTCGGCAACGGGCGCCGGCTGCGGAACGCTTTCGGGCACGGGCGCTGGCGCGGGAACGACGGTCGGGTCGGGAACGGGGGTGGGCGCCGTGGTGGGCACGGGCGTCGGAGCCGGTGCGAAGAACCGGCGGATGCGGGACAGCAGGCTCATGGGGCAATCAACCGAAGAACGACCTCCCCAGTCTATCAGCGTCCGTGCCAGTAGCGCGCCCGGCGCTCGCGTTCCGCCTCCAGGCGCACGCCCGCGGCATCCACGCGCACCTCGATGGCGCCCTGCGCATCGGTACGCCAGCCGCGCGTTCCAGCCGCCGCCCAGCGCGCCCAGACCTCCGCATGCGGATGCCGATAGGGGTTGCGGTAGCCCACCGAATAGATCACCTCGCGCGCGCCCACGGCGGCCACCAGCGCGGGGGTCGATGAGGTCCTGCTGCCATGGTGCGGCGCCACCACCACGTCGCCGGCCAAGTGTCCGTCCGCGCGCGCCAGCAACTCGGACTCGGCGCCGCGTTCGATGTCGCCGGGGATCAGCAGCGTACCGCCCTCCGCCTCGATGCGCAGCACGCAGGCATTGTCGTTCTCGCGCCGCGCGCGCTGCCCGGGGCGCGGATGCAGCACCTCGAAACGCACCCCGTCCCACATCCAGCGCTCGCCCAGCGCGCAGGCACGCAGGGCAGGATGGCCACGGGCTTCCAGCGCATGTCCCGGCGCCAGGCTGGCGAGCAGCAGGTCGGCGCCCGGCCCGTCCAGCACGCTGCCCGCGCCGCCGGCATGGTCGGCGTCGCCATGGCTGACCAGCAGCATGTCCAGGCGGCGCACCCCGCGCGCCTGCAGATACGGCACCACCACCCGCTCGCCGGCATCGGTGGCGCCATACGACGGCCCCGCATCCGCCAGCAGGTCGTGCGTGGCGGTCTGCACATGGATGGCCTGTCCCTGGCCGACGTCCAGCACTGTGGCGACGAAACCGCCCGGCGGCGGGCGCGGCGGACTCCAGGCCAGCAGCGGCACCAGGGCCAGCGAGGCGGCGAAGCGGCCCGGCGTGCCGCGCGGCAGCAGCAGCCAGCCCGCCGCCCCCGCGCCCAGCGCCACCAGCCAGCCCGGCGGCGCAGCCTGCTGCCAGACGCCGAGCGGCGAAACGGCCAGCCATTCCAGGCCGCGCAACAGCATGCCGGCCAGCCACCCCGCCGCATGCAGCAAAGCATCCACCGGCACCAGCGCGGCGGCCAGCGCCAGCGGGGTGATGACGAAGCTGACCAGCGGAATCGCCAGCGCGTTGGCCAGTGGCGAGAGCAGCGAGAAGGACTGGAAAAGCAGCAACAGGGCGGGAATCAGCCCGAGCGTGATGGCCAGTTGCACACGCGTGGCCGCCCACCACGCCGGCCCCGTGGACAAGCGTCCGCCCAGCACCAGCAGGATGATGCCCACGGCCAGGAAGGACAGCCAGAATCCGGGCGCCAGCACCGCCCAGGGATCGACCAGCAGCACCGCCAGCAAGGCCAGCGCCAACACCCGGCCGGCGGCCGCCTCGCGGCCGCGCAGCAGGGCCAGCACCACCACGGCGAGCATGATCAGTGCGCGCTGCACCGGCACCTCCATGCCCGCCAGCAAGGCATATCCCGTGGCCGCCAGCAGGCCGGCGAGGGCCGCCACCCGCCGCGTCGGCACGCGCAGCGGCAACCCGGGCAGATGGCGCCACAGCAAGGCGGCCAGCCCGCCGACCAGCAGCGCCACCAGCGAGACGTGTCCACCCGAGATGACCATCAGGTGCGTCACGCCGGTACGGCGGAACACTTCCCATTGTCCGGACGGAATCGCGTGCTGCTCGCCGGTCACCAGGGCGGTGACGATGCCGGTTTGCGGCGCGTCGCCGAGCACCCGTGCGAAACGCTCGCCGATGGCCGCGCGGCTGCGGTGGATCGCGGCGGACACGCCGCCGGCATCGGCGCCAAGCAGTCGGTTGTCGCCCGCCGCGCGCACGTAGCCGGTGGCGCGCAGGCCACGCGCCAGCAGCCAGGCCTCGTAGTCGAAGCCATGGGGATTCACCGAACCGTGCGGCCGTTTCAGGCGGACGGTGAACCGCCAGCGCTCGCCGGCACGCGGAAGCGGCGGCGCGGCGTCCTCACCGCGCCCGGCATACCAGGCCAGCTGGACCCGGCGCGGCACCGGCGCGTCGGCCTTCTCCACTTCCAGGACGAAGCGCACGCCGCGCTCGAAACGCCGTGGCAACCCGTCCACCACGCCGCTGAGCCGCACATCCACGCCTTCGTACTGCATCGGCAAAACATCCGCCAGCCGCCATTCCGCCCGCCAGCCGGCCCACAGCACCCCGGCCAGCGCCGCCGCGAGGCACAGCACGAGGCGCCCGCCCGGCCGGCACGCCAGCCGCCAGGCAAGCAGAAAGCCGCCCACGGCAACCAGCGCCCCGCCCGCCAGCCAGCGCGGCGGCGGCAACGCGGGCAGTTGCTGGAACAGCCAGACCCCCAGAGCGAACGACAGGATGGCGACACGCATGGACGCGTATCATGACTTCGGAATAATCCGGAGTGCAAGCCGGGCAGCTTCAGCAGCGCGTCTCGACGATCCGCCCCTGCTCATCGGTATGCCGCAGGACGGCGGCCCGGCGGCGCAGATCGACCTCCAGCCAACAGCTGTGCCGCCCTGCCCGCCAGCCCATCGACAAGGCATCGTCGGCGCTGTACGCCAACTCGAAAGTGCCACCAAAGGCCGGATGGGTGGAGCGCAACGCCATCAGCCGCAGCAGGCGGCGTACGGTGGGCGTGTGCAAGGCCCCGGCGGCCTCTTCGGCAGTGTAGTAATGCCGGTTGATCTCGCGCGCCTCGCCGGTGCGGCGCAGCAGCGCGTCGTCGTTGGAGCCGGCCAGCAGGCCGACGTAATAGACCTGCGGAATGCCCGGCGTGAAGAACTGGATGGCGCGCGCGCACAGATAGGCATCCGCATCGCGCCGCAGCGCGTCGAAGAAGGTACAGGTGAGCTGGTAGATGGCGCCCACGCTGTGCACGGCATCGCCCTGCCGGCGCAGCACGGGGCTGGCGCTGCGCGCGGAAACGTCCTGTATCAGCGCCTCCAGATCGGCAGGCGGCAGCAGCCCCTCGGCGTCGGGAATGCAGATGCCGTCATGCGTGTCGAGCACGGTGATCTGGTTGTGCGGACACATGCGCAGCCAGGCCTTGAGCTGGCGTGCGTCGCCGCACGACAGGGCGTGCAGCACGAGCGGCGGCAGCGCGAAGCCGTAGGCCCACATGCCGCGCCGGGCAATGGCGTGCTGCCAGCTCGGATGGTCATGCACCTCGGGGAGGATGTCCACGCCGTGGCCGGCGGCGGTGGCGCGAAACCACTCCAGGATGCGCCACACCTCGGGTTCCACCAGGAAGCAACTGGTGCCGATCTGCTTGGTGGTGTAGCCGAAGGCGTCCAGGCGCAGCAGCTTGACGCCGTGCCCGGCGAGCGCGGCGATGTTGTCCGCCATCAGGCGATACACCGCCTCGCTGCGGTAATCCAGATCGATCTGGCGCTCGGTGAAGGTGCACCACACCCGTCCGTGCGTACCGTCGGCGAAAACGATCTCGCGAAAGGGCTCCTTCTCCTTGCGGATATGGATGCGCGCCAGCTCCTCCGGACCAATGGGGCCCAGCGCATCCACATCGACGAACAGCGCGGCATGCGGCGAGGCCCGCCCGTGGCGCAGGTAATCCTGGAACTCGGGGGAATCGTCGGCGAGATGGTTGAGCACCAGGTCCAGGCACAGATCGCGCCCGGCGGCGAGACGCTCCACGTCGGCCCAGGTGCCGTACGCGGGATCGATCTCGCGATGGGTCAGCGGCGAGAAGCCGCCGTCGGCATTGGAGGGAAACGGCGGCAGCAGGTGAATGCCACCCACCGCATTGCCCAGCAGATCAACGAAATCCCCCAGGTCGGCCAGCCCCCGACCGATACGGTTGGGGTAGGCGATCAACTGGACGGCGTTGGCAAGCGGCATGCAGGCCGGGTCACAGACGGAAATGGCCGACTTCCTTGCGCAGCCCGTCGGCGAGCTGCTCCAGGCGCGTGGCGGTGCTGGCGGTCTCGCCCACGGCGGCGTTGTTTTCCTCGGCCATCTGGGCGATCTGCTCGACGTTGCGGGCGATGTCGTTGCTCGCCGCGCTCTGTTCGCGCAGCGCCATGGAGATGTCGCTCACCGAGCCGACCACGCTCTGCGCGCCGCTGCGGATCTCGTCCATCGCCGAACCGGCACGCTGGGTCAGTTCCACGCCCTCGCGCACGCGCGTCACCCCGCGGTTCATCGACTGCACCGCCTCGTCGGTGCCGTGCTGGATGGCCTGCACCATGCCGGAGATCTCCTGGGTGGCATTGCTGGTGCGTTCGGCCAGCTTGCGCACCTCGTCGGCGACCACGGCGAAGCCGCGCCCGGTCTCGCCCGCGCGCGCCGCCTCGATGGCCGCGTTGAGCGCCAGCAGGTTGGTCTGGTCGGCGATCTCGCGGATCACATTGACGATGCTGGAGATTTCCTCGGATTTCTGGCCGAGCGCCTCGATGGTCGAGGCGGTGGCATCCACCTCGCGGGCGATCAGCTCCATCTCGGCGGCGGTCTGCTGCACCACCTGGGCGCCGTTCTCGGAGATTTCGCCGGAACGCGTGGAAATGCTCTCCGCCTCGCCGGCATGGCGGCCGATCTCGTCGATGCCCACGGTCATCTCTTCCACCGCCGCCGCCATGCTGGAAGCGGCCTCGCTCTGATGCGCGGAACTGCGGCTGACCTGGCCGGCCGAGGCGGACATGGCCACCGCCGCCCGACTCACCTCGTCGGCGCTGCGCTGCACGCGGTGGAGCACTTCGGCGATGGACTGCGCCATGCCGTTGAAGCGCTCCGCCACGTGGCTCAGTTCATCCTGGCTGGCGAGGCGGATGCGCGAGGACAGGTCCCCCTGCCCCAGGCGCTCGGCCCCCGCGCCCAGTTCATTCACCGAACGCGCGACGGCGATGTACAGGGCGATCAGGAAATAGGCCAGCAGCGCGGTGGCCAGCGCGGAAAACGCCACCACGAGATTGAAGGTGGCCACATAGCCGGCGCGGCGTTCCAGCAGCAGGGCCTCGATGGCCGGCACGATGGTCTGCGTGGACTGCTGGAAGGCCACTTCCAGCGCATGCGCGCTGGCGTCGGAGAACTCGGTGGGCGTCAGCTCGAAACGTTCGTCGAGAATGTCGATGACCAGGCCGCGCATCGCCACCACCACCGCCGCCAGCTCCGTGCGCAGACCGTTCAGTTCGCTCCCGCGCACCGCGTTGGCCTGCGCCGCGCGGTCGAGCATGTCCTCGGCGCCCAGCATGGCATGGTCCAGTTCTCCCAATTGCAGCGAAACCCGCAGGCGCTGGTCGTAGCTGAGATAGTGGCTCGCCAGAATGGAAGCACCCTGCCCGCGCAGGCGGCCGATGCGCTCGGTGATGTCCGGCACGGTCTGGGTGACGAGGGCGATCAGGTAATACGACGCGGCCTGCGGATCGAGCGCCAGGCGGGAATCCTCCGCCACGTCGTGCATCACCCGCACGACGTTGTCGATCACGCCGGTATGGCCGTCGAACACCCATTGCGGCGCGGAGCCGGAGCTCGGTCCGCCCAGCATTTCGAGCATCCTCGCCGCTTCGCCCCAGTGCTCTTCCCAGCGGATGTCGTCGTCGCTGGTGTCTGCAAGGTGGCGCAGCGCGCGTTCGGCGTCGGCCCAGGCCTGCTCCATCGCCTGGGTGGCGGCCGGCAGGCGCTGGATCACCAGTGAGTCCACCGGATCGGCGTCGTTGGCCGCGCTGGTGGCCAGATCCCGGCGCGTCTGCAAAGTCTCGATCACTTTCAGCAGGGGCGCGACGACGCGCAGCCCGTTCAGCTCATCGTCGATGAAATGAATGTCGGTGCGCAGCGCAAGGACCAGCGCGGTCAGCAGATAGGCGACGGTGCCAGCGGAAATCACCCCGAACAGGACGAATTTCCAGCGGAAGCGCAGGCGGTCGAGCAAAGCAACGGCTGGCGCGAACAGAAAGGACATGGCGTTCTCCTCGAACCGCCGGTTGCGCCCACGAGGCTGCATGTGGGCGGGCCGGCTCCTGTTGGTATGCGGGCGTTGCCCTTTCTGAACGGACTGTAACCGAATTTCTTTAGCGCACGATGCTGCGGATAACCGCAACACCGCGTGAGAGGCTCTGGGAGGGATCAGGCGAAACGGCCGTCCTGCAGTCGCAGGGTGCGCTGCGCGCGCGCCGCCAGCGCCTCGTCGTGGGTGACGATGACGAAGCTGGTGGACAGGCGTTCGTTGAGCGAGAGCATCAGGTCGAACACCGTCTCGGCGGTGCGCCGGTCGAGGTTGCCGGTGGGCTCGTCGGCCAGCACGCAGGCCGGCTGGGTGACCAGCGCGCGGGCGATCGCGGCGCGCTGGCGCTCGCCGCCGGACAGCTCGCCCGGCGCGTGGTCCAGGCGGTGGCCCAGGCCGACTTCCTTGAGCATGGCCGCCGCGCGCTCGTCCGCCTCTACGCGCGCCATGCGGCGCACGTAGAGCGGCATGGCGACGTTTTCCAGCGCGGAGAACTCCGGCAGCAGGTGATGGAACTGATACACGAAACCCAGTGCCTGGTTGCGCGCGCGGCCGCGCTCGGCATCCGACATGCTGGAGAAGTCGCGTCCCTGCAGACGCACCGCGCCCGCGCTGGGCACGTCCAGCCCGCCGAGCAGATGCAGCAGCGTGCTCTTGCCCGAGCCCGATGCGCCGACGATGGCGATGCGCTCGCCGCGCGACACCGCCAGATCCACGCCACGCAGCACCTCCACCGCGTCCGCGCCCTCGCGGAAGGTCTTGCCCAGCCCCGCGCAGGCCAGCACCGGCACATCCATGGCCATCGTCCCTTGCTCACTCATAGCGCAGCGCCTCCGCCGGATTCACCCGCGCCGCGCGCCAGCTCGGATACAGGGTGGCCACCAGGGTCAGCACGAAGGACAGCGACACGATGGTGGTGACGTCCGAGGCCAGCACCTTCGAGGGCAGTTCGCTGATGTAGTAGATTTCCTTGTTCCACAGCGTCGCGCCGGTGACCGTTTCCAGGAAAGGAATCACCACGTCCAGATTGGTCGCCAGCAGCAGCCCGGCCACCACCCCGCCGACCAGGCCGACCAGGCCGATCACCGCGCCCTGCAGCACGAAGATGGTCATGATGGAACCCGGACTCGCCCCCAGCGTGCGCAGGATGGCGATGTCCGCCTGCTTCTCCTGCACCGCCATGACCAGCGTGGACACGATGTTGAAGGCCGCCACCGCGACGATCAGGAACAGGATGATGGTCATCATGGTCTTCTCCAGCGCCACGGCGCGGAAGAAGTTCGCATGGCTGCGCGTCCAGTCGGTGATCACCACCGGCTCCTCGATGTAGCGCCCCAGTTCGCGCGCCACGCGCGGCGCGGCGAACAGGTCGGCCAGCTTCACGCGCACCCCGCTCACCGCGTCGTCCAGGCGGTACAGCACCTGCGCGTCGCGCAGATGGATCAGCGCCAGGCCGGAGTCGTACTCGTACATACCGGCCTCGAAGATGCCCACCACCTCGAACTGGCGCACGCGCGGCAGCACCGCCGCCGGCGTCACCAGCCCCTGCGGGGCGATCAGCGTCACCCGGTCGCCCAGATGCACGCGCAGCGCCAGCGCCAGATCGCGCCCCAGCACGATGCCGAAGCGTCCGGGCTGCAATTCGTCCAGCGCGCCGCCCTTCATGTAGCGCGCGAAGTCCGCCACGCGGTCCTCGTCCGCCGGCAGCACGCCGCGCACCATCGTGCCGCGCACCGTCTGATCGAAGGACAGCATGCCCTGCTCCTGCACATAGGGCGCGGCGGCCAGCACCTCCGGATGGCGCGCGGCCTGGTCGGCCACGCGCTGCCAGGATTCCAGCTCGCCCAGCGGGCCGCTCACCAGCACATGCGAGGCCACGCCCAGGATGCGCGTGCGCAGCTCTTCCTGGAAACCGTTCATCACCGACAGCACGACGATCAGCGCCGCCACGCCCAGCCCGGTGCCCAGCATGGAGACGGCCGAAATGAAGGAGATGAAGCGATTGCGCCCCTGCGCCCTGCGGCGCGAGCGGGTGTAGCGCAAACCGACGAGGAATTCGTATCGCATCGCGCGCGGCGCCTGCAGCCCAAAGGGCGCCATTGTGCCGCAAGCGGACTCCGATGGGTGCGCCGGCGCGGACGGCCGATTGTTTCGCCATGCTGCATGCGGCCGCGCGCCGGACGCGCGGCGGGCTGCTAGACTGCGCGCTTGCCGAGCTTCCCCTCCCCCTCAATGACCCTGCACCTCGTCCTGCCCGGCCTGCTGTGGCCCGGCGCGCAGACCCTTGCCCCGGCCGCGGGCCTTGCGCTCCCCGCACTGGAGCGCCTGCTCGGCCTCGCCCGCGCGCGGCGCGGCACCCCCGCCGACGCGCAGACCTGGCTGCTGGAAGCCCACGGGCTGGATGCCGCGCGGACCTCCGCCGCCGCGCTGCGCCGCCTGGGCGAAACCACCCTGCCCGGCCCGGCGGCGGACGACACCTGGCTGTGCGCCGACCCGGTCAATCTGCGCTTCGCGCGCGAGCATCTGATCCTCGCCGACGCCGCCACGCTGGACATCACCGTCGAGGAAGCGGCGGCGCTGGTCGGCACGCTCAACGAATCCTTCGCCGACCTCGGCCGTTTCGAGGCCGCCACCGCGCAGCGCTGGTATCTGCGTCCGGCCACCCCGCCGGCGGCACGCTTCGTCGCCCTGCACGACGCGGTCGGCCGCCCGCTCGCGCGCAGCCTGCCACAGGGCGAGGATGCCGCGCACTGGCAACGCGCGGCCAGCGAAATACAGATCGTGCTGCACAACCATCCGGTCAACCGTGCCCGCGAAGAAGCCGGCCAGCCGCTCATCAACAGCCTGTGGCTGTGGGGCGCGGGCCGGGCGCCGGAGCATGCCCGCCCACCCGCCGGCCAACCCCGCGCCCTGCACGCCGACGGCCCCTTTGCACGCGGACTGGCCAGCGCCGCGGGCTACACCGCCACGACGCCGGACCTGGCCACCGCGCTGGCCCAGCCGACCCTGGCGGTGCTCGAACGCCTCGCCCAACCCGCCATGCACCTGGACCTGGAAGGCTGGCGCGCGGCGCTGGCCGAACTGGAACGCGGCTGGTTCGCCCCGCTGCTCGACGCCCTGCGCCACGGCCGCCTGCGGCAACTGACCCTGGTCGTCCCCGACGAACGCGCCACGCTGGAATTCACCCTGAACGCGCGCGATCCGTGGAAATTCTGGCGCCGCCCGCTCTCCCTCGACGCCCTGCACAAATCCCTGCCGACCCCCGAAGCATGATGCATGCCCCGCAACTCCGTCCCCGCCCGGTGCCCCAGCGCGCGCTGGCCACGCTGACCCAGGCGGGCATCCACCCGCTGCTCGCCCGCCTGTACGCCGCGCGCGGCATCGGCGCGCCGTCGGACCTCGACTACTCGCTCGGCGCCCTGCTGCCGCCCGCCGCGCTGCGCGGCACACGCGAGGCCGCCGAATTGCTCGCAGACGCCATCGAGGCCGGCGCGCGCATGGTCATCGTCGCCGACTACGACTGCGACGGCGCCACCGCCTGCGCGCTGGGCATGCGCGCCTTGCGCGCCTTCGGCGCCGACGTGCATTACCTGGTGCCCGACCGCGTCGCCATGGGCTACGGCCTGACGCCGGCCATGGTGGAGCTGGCCGCGCGCATCGAACCCGATCTGCTGATCACCGTGGACAACGGCATCGCCAGCATCGAAGGCATCGCCGCCGCGCGCGCCCACGGCATGGCCACGCTGATCACCGACCACCACCTGCCCGGCGACGCGCTCCCCGACGCCGACGTCATCGTCAACCCCAACCAGCCCGGCTGCGACTTTCCCAGCAAGGCGCTGGCCGGCGTGGGGGTGATGTTCTACGTCATGCTCGCCCTGCGCGCCGAACTGCGCGAACGCGGCGCCTTCGCCGACGGCAAGGGCCCCAACCTGGCCGACCTGCTCGATCTGGTGGCGCTGGGCACCGTGGCCGACGTGGTGCAGCTCGACCACAACAACCGCATCCTGGTCTCCCAGGGTCTCGCGCGCATGCGCGCCGGGCGCATGCAGCCCGGCGTGCGCGCCCTGTTCGCCGCCGCCGGGCGCGAGCCGGAACGCGCCGCCAGCACCGACCTGGGCTTCCTCATCGGCCCGCGCCTGAACGCCGCCGGGCGGCTGGCCGACATGAGCCTGGGCATCGAGTGCCTGGCCACCGACGACCCTGGCCGCGCGTTCAACATCGCCCAGGAACTCGACCGCCTCAACCGCGAACGGCGCAGCATCGAAGCCGGCATGCAGGAAGACGCGCTGGCCCGCCTGGAAGGCTTCGACGCCGCCGAATCGGCCAGCATCAGCCTCTACCAGCCGGACTGGCACCAAGGCGTCATCGGCATCGTCGCCGGGCGCATCAAGGAGCGCCTGCACCGCCCCACCATCGCCTTCGCGCCCGCCACCGACGGCGAGATCAAGGGCTCCGGACGCTCCATCGCCGGCCTGCACCTGCGCGATGCGCTGGACCTGGTGAGCAAGCGCGCGCCCGACCTCATCCTGCGCTTCGGCGGCCATGCCATGGCCGCCGGACTGGCCATCCGCGAGCAGGATTTCCAGCGCTTCAGCGAGATCTTCGAAGAAGTGGTCGACGGCCTGCTCGACCCCGCCGAGCGCACCCGCCGCATGGACACCGACGGCGCGCTGGAAAGCGGCTGGATGAGCCTGGAAGGCGCCCGCCTGATCGAGCACGGCATCTGGGGCCAGGGCTTTCCCGCGCCGCTGTTCGACGACGTGTTCCGCGTGGAGAACCAGCGCCTGCTGAAAGAACGCCATCTGAAGCTGCAACTGGCCAAGGGTTCCACGCGTTACGACGCCATCCGCTTCAACCACGCCGACGGCGCGCCGCCCGACCTGCGCGCCGCCTTCCGCCTGGGCATCAACGAGTACAACGGCGTGTCCAGCGTGCAACTGATGCTGGAGCACTTCGAAGCGGCCTGAGTCCATCCGCGCATTCCGGGTATACTCGCGGGTTTTCCGCATTTCCCCGGAGCCGCAGCATGGAAGCCGAACGCAAGAATGCCATCGCCGAAAAACTGGCCGACCTCGCCGAGCGCGGCCGCGAACTTCGGAGGTATCTTTGACTACGATGCCAAGGCATCGAAGCTCGAAGAAGTAAACCGCGCGCTGGAAGACCCGGCCGTGTGGAACAACGCCGAGCGCGCGCAGGAACTCGGCAAGGAAAAGCGCCAACTGGAAGACGTGGTGCTCACCCTGCGCCAGATCGACCAGCAATCCACCGACCTGAAGGATCTGTTCGAACTGGCCGAGGTGGAGGACGACGAAGACACGCTGGAAGCCGTCGAGGCCGACCTGGGCGAACTGGAAGCGAGCGTGCACAAGCTCGAATTCCGCCGCATGTTCGCCAACCCGATGGACCCCAACAACTGCTTCATCGAAATCCAGGCCGGCGCCGGCGGCACCGAGGCGCAGGACTGGGGCGGCATGCTGCTGCGCATGTACCTGCGCTACTGCGAGCGCAAGGGTTTCAGCACCGAACTGCTGGAAGAATCCGAAGGCGAAGTGGCCGGCATCAAGGGCGCCACCATCAAGGTCAGCGGCGACTACGCCTACGGCTATCTGCGCACCGAAACCGGCATCCACCGCCTGGTGCGCAAGAGCCCGTTCGACTCCAACGCGCGCCGCCACACCAGCTTCACCTCGGTGTTCGTGTACCCGGAAGTGGATGAATCGATCGAGGTCGAGATCAACCCGGCCGACCTGCGCATCGACACCTACCGCGCCTCCGGCGCCGGCGGCCAGCACATCAACAAGACCGACTCCGCGGTGCGCATCACTCACGAGCCTACCGGCATCGTCGTGCAGTGCCAGAACGACCGCTCGCAGCACAAGAACAAGGCCGAGGCCATGTCCATGCTGAAGGCGCGCCTGTACGAAGCCGAACTGCGCAAGCGCCAGTCCGAGCAGCAGAAGCTGGAAGACAGCAAGAGCGACATCGGCTGGGGCCACCAGATCCGCAGCTACGTGCTGGACCAGTCGCGCATCAAGGATCTGCGCACCAACTACGAAGTCGGCAACACCCAGGCCGTGCTGGACGGCGACCTGGACGACTTCATCGCTGCGAGCCTGAAGCAAGGGGTTTGATCATCGCGGGCAAGCCCATGGAATCCGCACGGTTTATCGCACCACGACCTTGAACCCGCCTTCCCTCGACCTCTCCGAATTCCTCGCCCCCGGCGTCGCCGCCGACGACGTGCCCGAACTGTCCGCGCTGGCCGCCGCGCGGCCGCTGCTGGACGCCTTCATCACGCTGTTCCGCGGCGCCGAGGCCGAGGTGCTGATGCGCCTCCTGGTGCTGCGCGAGATCGGCCGCGAAGCCGACGCCCCGCGCTGGTCGCCCGAGGCCCTGCGCGCGCGCTTCACCTACCTCGACGCGGTGAAGCTGGAAACCGTGCTCAAGCGCCTGCGCGACAACGGCCTGCTCACCTTCGGCGAGGACGGCCTGTACCACCTCTCCGACCTGGGGCGCAACGCCGTGGCGGCCATCGCCATGCTGCTGCGCTTCGCCGACGAGGAAGACGCGGAACTGGGCTTCCTCACCGCCCAGCTCGCCGGCCTGCAGGCTGTCGGCAGCATCACCCCGGAAGCACTCGGCCACCTGCTCTCCAAGCTCAACGACCTCACCTGGCACTTCGAGGAAGCCATCGCCTCCGGCTCGGAATTCAACATCGTCAGCGCGCGCAAGCGCCTGTCCGCCAACGGGAAATGGCTGGCGCGCGGCACCGAGATCCTGCGTGAACTGCTCGCCGACCCGGACGTGGAATTCGACGTGGCGCGCGTCGCCCAGCGCATCGGCCTCGCGCAGTCGCGCCTGGCGCGCGTGGATGCGAGCTTCCAGCGCGCGCTCAACAAGATCGAAGCGCAGCGCGTCACCCTGGGCGCCTCGGGCATATCCTCGTCCGACGTCGCCGCCTGGCTGCGCACCCTCAATGCCGAAAAACTCGCCGCCTTCGCCGGCGAAGCGGTCGCCTTCGTACCGGAACTGCCCCTGCTCGCCGGCGGACACGAACTGCTCGACCGCGCCGAGGCCGTGCTGTGCGACGACGTGCGCGCGCAGGAAAGCGACGCCACCCTGCCCCCGCCCAGCGCCGCCGACGTGGATGCCGCGCCGGAAAGCGAAGACCTCGCCCTGCTGGAACACTTCACCCGCCGCCTCGGCCACGTCGCGGCACCCGCCACGCTGGGCGAAGTGGTGGCCGGCGGCGGCTTCGCCCCGGCCTCCTACCGCCTGTCGCTGCTGGCACTCCTCGCGGACGGCGGATCGGCCGGCCCGGCCGACGGCCCGGTGGGCGAATTCATGCGCCTGCCGCTCGACGTGCTGTTCGGCGACACGCTGGAAGCCGCCGACGACGAGGAAATCGCGCTGATCTCCGCCGGCCGCGTACAGCCGCGCGGCACCCCAAGCCCATCCGCCCCGACCACTCCGACGCCGCAAGACGCCCGCCGATGAACCAGGACATCCAGACCCTCACCGCCCGCCTGCTCGCCAACCGCTGGCTGCCGCGCAACGACCGCCTGGTGCGCCGCGCGCTGGTGGACGAAACCTTCCGCGTGGAACTCGACCAGCGCCTGGCCGCCGTCGGCCTGCAACTGCAGGACAACCCCTACGCCGGCTTCGTGGCCACCGCGCTGGCGCCGGAAATGCTTGAACCGGTGTTCGGCGCCAAGCGCGAATACGCCGCCAGCAACGTGGGCCTCACGCGCGACGAGATCGCCCTGCTGGTGGTGGTGTGGTCGCTCATCATCCTGCCCAAGCGCGAGCGCCAGGTCACGCGGCGCGAGGTCGCCGACGACGGCCAGGGCGACATGTTCGGCACGGAAAAACCCGTCGAACACGGCGACAGCGTTTCCGCCGGCATCTCCGAAGCCTCGCTGATCGCCGACTTCGGCCCGCTGCTCGGCGGGCGCAGCCGGGTAAAGAACTTCATGCTCGGCAAACTCGCCCGCCTGGGCTTCATCGAGCGCCGCAACGGCATCGTCGCCGAAGGCCCGCTGCTCGACGTGGCGCTGGACTACCGCATCCTGGCCGACCGCATCATCCACGGCACGCTGGCCGAGGTCATCGCCCGCGCCGGCCACCCCATGCCGCAAGCCAACGCCTTCGAAAACGCCGAAATCCTGGCCGACACCGGCGAGGACGACGCGGAAGACCCCGCCTGACGGCACGCGCAAAGCCGCACGGCCCCATCGCCCGGCCCGAATAAGAAATAAGAATCAATACTATATATACTATCGATTTTTCCATATCGACTCCCCATGTCCTCGTCGCCGGACCATCCGCTGCTGCCGCACTATCAGGCCCATTACCACGCCCTGATCCGCTTTCTTGCCCGGCGCGCCGGCTGCAAGAACACCGCGCGCGACCTGGCGCACGACGCCTGGCTCGCCCTCGCCAGCAAGGCCGGCGACCCCCTGGGCAACGATGCGCAGCGGAACTCGGACAACTACCGCGCCTACATCTTCGCCACCGCGGCCAACCTCGCGGTGAACCACCAGCGCCACCAGCAGCGCACCCATGAGCGCTTCGTCAGCAACGACGAAGCCGCCACCCAGGCCAGCGACCCCGCCCTGGACGTCGACCGCCGCCACCTGCATGCCGAAGCCCTCGACGTAGTCGGCCGCTGCCTCGACGCCCTGCCCCGGCGCACCCGCGAGATCTTCCTCGCCCATCGCATGGAAGCGCTCAGCCAGAAGGAGCTGGCCGAACGCCACGGCATCTCCATCCCCACCGTGGAACGCGAAATCCGGCACGCCATGGACCGCATCGAACGCGCCCTGCACGCCTGGCGCGGCGAAGAAGCCCCGCCGCGCAAAGGCCGCCGCCAGAACCTCAGCCGCCTGCTCGGCGCCGCCGCCGGCGCCCTCGCCCTGCCCGCGCTGTGGCAGGCCTGGCGCCACTGGGTGCCCATCGACCAGTACCGCCTTGCCACCGCCGCCGGCCAGTTCCACGGCCAGGCCCTGCCGGACGGCAGCACCCTGCTGCTCGACGCCGCCAGCCGCCTCGACGTTGCCTACTACTCCACCCGCCGCAGCGCCACGCTGCACCAGGGCGGCGCCTATTTCAGCATCGCCACGGACGGCCGCCCCTTCACCGTGGACGCCCTCGGCATGCGCCTCACCGTGCTCGGCACGCGCTTCGCCGTGGACATCGAAGACCAGCGCGTGCGCGTGGACGTCGAATCCGGGCGCGTACGCATCCAGGCCCCCAATGGCGAAACACGCGAACTGGGCGCCGACCAGCACGCCAGCGTGCAGGCCGGGGCCGGCTTCATCGGCGCCACCGTCCCCCTCGACGCCGCACATGGCTCCCCCGCCGTCGCCCCCTGGCGCGACGGCTGGCTCGACTTCCACCACGTCCCCCTCGGCCTCGTCGCCGAGCGCCTCGCCCGCTACCGCCCGCAGCCCATCCACGTCAGCCCCGCCGCCGCCGGCCTGCCCGTGCTCGGCCGCGTGCGCATCGCCGACGGCGAAGCCTGGCTGCATCGGCTCGCCCGCAGCCTGCCCATCCGCATCGCCACCGCCGACGACGGCGCCCTGCTCATCACCCGCCGCTGAGGCGCTTGCCGGAGACACGCAAAAAATTTGATGGCTTGATCCCCGCGGAACGTTCTACCGGCTGAAGCCCCTTTTTCCTTCAACCGCCATGGGAACCGTTCCGCCATGAAACGATGCAAGCCTCTGCTGGCCACCGTCCTGCTCGCCCTCGGCAGCCACGCCTCCGCCGCCCCCTTCGACCAGCCCGCCCAGGCTCTCGACCTGGCCCTGGGCCAACTCGCCCGCGCCGCCGGCCTGCAACTGGTCACGAACCCCACCCTCGTCGCCGGCCAGCAAGCCCGCAGCATCAGCAACGCCCCCGACCTGCAGGCCGCCCTCGCCCAACTGCTGGCCGGCACGGGCCTGCAGGCCCGCATCGAAGGCGACACCCTGATCGTCGAAACAGCACCCCGCACGGCCACGCTGCCCGCCGTCACCGTCAGCGCCACGCACGAGCGCGGCGGGCGGACCGAAGGCACGGGTTCCTATACGACGGGGAGCACCTCTGCCGCCAGCGGCCTGAACCTGTCGCTGCGCGAGACGCCGCAGTCGGTGACGGTGGTGACGCGGCAGCGGCTGGACGATCAGGCGCTAGATTCGATCGAGAAAGTGTTCGAGCAGACCCCTGGGATTTATCACCTGTGGACGGGTCCCGCAGTGGGTGGCAGCAACTCGTCGGCCTACGCGCGGGGCTACCGTGTCAACAGCTACCAGATCGATGGCGTGACCGTGCCCTCCGATGCTTGGGCCTTGAATGGCTGGGGCGGAGGCGCAGCCTTGGATACGGCGATCTACGACTCCATTGCCATCGTGCGCGGCGCCACCGGCCTGCTCTCCGGCGCGGGCGATCCCAGCGCCAGCATCAGCCTGATACGCAAGCGCCCCACTCATGAGTTCCAGGCCTCCGTGGAGCAAAGCATGGGCCGCTGGAGCCAGCGGCGCAGTGTGGCCGACGTGGGCGGCCCCCTGAACGCCGCCGGCTCGCTGCGCAGCCGACTGGTGGCGGCCTACGATGAAGGCGGTTCCTGGTCGGATCGCTACCAGGGCTACCACAGCGTGGCCTACGGCGTGCTGGAAGCCGACCTGGGCGACAGGACCATGCTGACCCTGAGCCTAGAGCATGCCCGCTAAACGGCTCATGACGCCGCCATGCAAATGGGCTTCACCCGCGTGTTCACCGACGGTAGCCCCACGCCCTTCTCCCGCAACAACAATCCCACGACCGACTGGAGCAACTGGCACAACAAGCGCACAACGCTTTCAGCCGCGTTGGAGCACCGCTTCAACGAAGACTGGCAGGCCCAGCTGGCCTACAGCCACAGCAGCAGGGACTGGGCATTCAAAACCGGCATAGCAGGAGGCTTTCTTGCCCCTCCCCTGGCACTGGACGGCATGGGCATCATGTCGCTGCGCAACAACCTCTCCGAAAGCCGTGGCGATGCGCTCGACACCAGGCTGAACGGGCGCTATACGCTGTGGGGTCGGCAACATGAGTTGGTGGCGGGGTTCAATGCTTCTGATACGGACCTCAAGACTCGTGGCCTCAATGTCTGGGATACCGGCGACAGCGTACAGGTGCTGGGCTGGGATGGCAGCGGTTACCCTGAGCCGGACTGGTCCGCGTATACGTTCTATTCATCGGCCACCCGAACCAAGCAGTCGGGTGCCTACCTGGCCACACACCTGCACGCCACCGATGACCTGTCCTTCATCGTCGGCGCGCGCTGGAGCAATTGGAAAACGCGAGCACTCCGCGATGGCGCCGTGACCGATGACCGCAAGGAAAGCAGCGTCTTCACACCCTATGCCGGCATCGTGTACGACTTGACCAGGCAGGTTTCCGCCTACGTCAGCTATACCGAGATCTTCAATCCGCAGAGCACCAAAGACGTCAATGGCCGCTTGTTGGCCCCCGAAACGGGCAAGAATCTGGAGCTGGGCTTGAAGGGCGAATGGTTCGGCGGCCGGCTGAATGCCAGTGCCGCTGTCTTCCGATCCGGCAAGGACAATCTGGCGGTGGCCGACGGCAACAACCAGACCTCCGAGGGCGGCCAAGCCTACGTCGCCGCGGACGACACCAAGGTCCGCGGCCTGGATGTGGAAGTTGCCGGTGAGTTGGCACCAGGCTGGCAGATGCAGGGCGGCTACACGCGCACGGTGCTCAGGGACAGCAGCGGCCAGCGACTCAACACCCATATGCCCAAGCACCAGGTCAAGCTGTTCACCACCTGGACGCCGGCCAATCTGAACCGCCTGACCGTGGGCGGCGGCGTGCTCTGGCAAAGCGAAACCTATCTCGCCTCGGCAGGCACTCAGTTCTCACAGAAAAGTTATGCGCTGGTCAACTTGATGGCGAACTACGCCTTCGACGATCACCTGAGCCTGGCGCTGCGGCTGAACAACGTGTTCGACAAGATCTACTACACATATCCTTCCTCGCACTACTACGGCGCCCCGCGCAATCTCTACGCCACGCTGAAATACCGTTTCTGACCACCTGGAGCGCCCCGTTCATACGCACGCAGCGGGGCATTCCACTTGCCGAAATGCAACAATTCGTATGAAAAGTGCCTTTTTCGCCGTCTCAAACGACATGTACAGTGAAGGCACACAAAAACGAACCGCCGGGCTGCTCGCGCAGGCCCGGCGGTTCGTCGTTGGGCTGCGGCCTGCGCTATTCCGGCTTGCCCAGCACCCCTTCCAGGCTGTCGGCACTGAGTACGGCCTCGGTCCATTGCTCCAGCTCCGCCTCCGTGGCCCGCCCCAGCCGTGCCGCCGCCCAGTCCGGCAGTTCGCCGAAACGCAGGCTCAGCAGATGCTCCAGGGTCTTGGCAGCGCCTTCCTGACGGCCTTCCTGCATCCACCTCCGGGTCCATTGTTCGATACGTTCGGCCAGCATGCTATCGATCTCCTGCAAGTCGGTGAATTCTTCGATGGGTTCGCCGGGGTTCAGTTTCCGAAGGATGATCCGATTGTAGAACACCACGAACACCCGGCGCAGGCTGTCGTACTGCGGGCCTTTCAAGTGTTGGACCAATTCGCGGGTGGCTACGCTGATGGCGGGGGCTTCGGGAGTGTTTCCCAGGCGGATCAGCAGCGCCAGCAGGTTGCCCGACAGGCGCCGCAGTTCCTCGTCCGCCACCCGCCCTTCGTCGAGCAGGTGATAGCGGAAGGATGGCCGCCAGCGCGCCAGGCCGACGGGGGCGGCGATGAGGTGGGCGAGTTCGCGCGTGGGGCGCCAGCGCGGCTGGCCGTTGTAGAGCACCAGCGGCAGCACGGGAGGCAGCTTGCGGCCGCGGGCGATCTGGCCGCTCTTGATGAGATCCTGGTACAGCAGGCACACGTAGGTGAGCATACGGAGCGCCATCCACGGATCGGCCCGGCTCTGGAATTCGATCAGCAGGTAAAGGTACAGCCATTCGCTGCGCCCGTCGGGCAGGTTCAGGCGCACGCGCCAGATCACGTCGTCGGCGCGTTGCAGCAACTCATCGCTGACGTACTGGCCGTTGGGCTTTTCCAGCGTGCCGAAGTCCAGCTGTGCCACCCAGTCTTCACGCACGAAGCCGCGCAGCAGGGCCTCCACCATCTGCGGGTGGGAGAACAGCTGCTTGTACAGGCCGTCGTAGGGGGTGGCAGGCTGGCCGGACATGGCAGATGAAACATGCGCGGAGGACACGAATAATGCCAAAACAATACAACAAAATCCACCATGCATTATTCAGCCGCTCTTTGCCGCCTGCCCCTTGGCGGCAGCACACAAGAAAGCAGCGGTTTCCGCCGTTTCGAGTCAGGCCTCTTCCGCCAGTACCTGCCGCAGCACGACGGCATTGTTGCGCGCCTCGTCGCGGGCCGCATAGACCAGGGTCACCGCCTTCTGCCCGGCGACGATGCCCCGCAACTCGGCGAGCGCGGCGCTGCCGGCCAGTTCGGCCCGGTATCTCTCCTGGAAGGCCGCCCATCTGTCCGGATCGTGGCCGAACCACTTGCGCAGTTCGCCGGAGGGCGCCACCTCCTTGAGCCACAGATCGACCTTCGCCGCGTCGCGGGTCAACCCCCTGGGCCAGATGCGATCCACCAAAATCCGCATGCCGTCCGCGCCGTCGGCGTCCGCATAGACGCGCTTGATGGAAATTCTCATCGCCTTTCCCCTGTCGCTCCCCGCATCCTCGCAGGGTTCTCCCCGGCCCGCCAGCACGGCGGCGCTGTTGGCCTCGTGTGGTTGAATCTTTACAACGCTCTGCCCTACGCTCCCGGCGTGACATGCCGCAGAGCACACCCCCCCACGCAAGGATTCCCCATGAGCGACACCACAACAGAGCTCGAAACGCTCCTCATGCAGCGCTCGCTGACCGACGCGCAGCTTCTGGACGCCACGGCCCAGGCCGCCGACTTCCGCATCCTGCCGGACGCCACGGTGATCAAGATCGGCGGGCAGAGCATCATCGACCGCGGCCGCGCCGGCCTGTACCCGCTGGTCGATGAGATCGTCGCCGCGCGCGACACGCACAAGCTGCTCATCGGCACCGGCGCCGGCACCCGCGCCCGCCACCTGTACTCCATCGCCGCCGGGTTGAACCTGCCGGCCGGCGTGCTCGCCCAGCTCGGCTCCTCGGTGGCCGACCAGAATGCCGCCATGCTCGGCCAGTTGCTCGCCAAGCACGGCATTCCGGTGGTCGGCGGCGCGGGGCTGTCCGCCGTGCCGCTGTCGCTGGCCGAGGTGAATGCGGTGATTTTCAGCGGCATGCCGCCCTACAAGCTGTGGATGCGCCCGTCCGCCGAAGGGGTGATTCCGCCCTACCGCACCGACGCGGGCTGCTTCCTGATGGCCGAACAGTTCGGCTGCAAGGCGATGATCTACGTGAAGGACGAAAACGGCCTGTATACCGAGAACCCCAAGACGGCGAAGAACCCCACCTTCATTCCGAAGATTTCCGTGGAGGAAATGAAGGCCAGGGGGCTGCACGATTCCATCCTGGAATTCCCCGTGCTCGACCTGCTGCAGAACGCGCAGCACGTGCGCGAGGTGCAGGTCATCAACGGCCTGGTCCCCGGCAACCTGACCCGCGCGCTCGCAGGCGAGCACGTCGGCACCCTGATCACCGCGCGCTAAGGAACCGCCATGGCTGACAACACCAATACCATCAAGCACGTCGCCTCGGCGCTGGCGCGCCAGACCCTGCAGGACCGCAACCTCACCAAGCCCGTCGCCGGCGTGCGGCCGATCCGCATCCTGCCGTGGCTGCAGGTGGTGAAGATCGGCGGGCGCATCATCGACCGCGGCGCCGAGGCCATCCTTCCGCTGGTCGAGGAAATCCGCCGACTGCTGCCCGAACACCGCCTGCTGATCCTCACCGGCGCCGGCATCCGCGCCCGCCACGTGTATGGCGTGGGCCTGGATCTGGGCCTGCCGGTGGGCTCGCTCGCGCCGCTGGCGGCCAGCGAGGCCGGGCAGAACGGCCACATCCTGGCCTCGCTGCTGGCCCCGGAAGGCGTGTCCTACATCGAGCACCCCACCATCGCCAGCCAACTGGCCATCCACCTGCAGGCCGCGCGCGCCGTGGTCGGCAGCGCCTTCCCGCCCTATCACCACCATGAATTCCCCGGTTCGCGCATTCCGCCGCACCGCGCGGATACCGGCGCCTTCCTGCTCGCCGACGCGCTGGGCGCGGCCGGGCTGACCATCGTGGAAGACGTGGATGGCATCTACAGTGAAGACCCGAACGGCCCGCAAGGCGGGCAGGCCCGACTGTTGGCGGAAGTCGACGCGGCGGCGCTGCTGCGGCAGCCCGGCACCCTGCCGGTGGACCGCGCCTTGCCGGAAGTGATGGCCAACGCGCGCCACATCGAACGCGTGCAGGTGGTCAACGGGCTGGTGCCGGGCCGGCTCACCGCCGCCCTGCGCGGCGAACACGTCGGCACGCTGATCCACACCGCCGCCAGCGCGGCCTGAGCAGCGCGCAAAGTAACGCGCCGCTGGCCTCCGCCCTTTCGGGCGGGTGTCAGCGGCGCGTTTCCTTTTGCTGTTTGCGGCAGCCCGGTTAAGCTCCGCCGCCGCGCTCCATGTCCTCCACCACCACCGACAGCGCGTTGGTGGAAATCAGCACCTCGATCAGCGACAGCACCAGCGACACCGCCAGGGTGACGATGCTGACGCCGAACAGCACCTTGCCGGCTTCCTCCCCATGCAGGTAGAGCGCCAGCATGGACAGCGCGCACACCAGAAAGCTCAGCACCCCGAAGGTCTGCATCCACTGGATGAGGTGGATGCGCCGCTTGAGCCCCGGAATCTGCCGCATCACCAGCGGGCTGGCATGGTTGGGCGAGGCGTGCAGCTGGCGGATCACCTGGGCGAGCGTGAGAAAGCGGTTGGTATACGCCAGCAGCAACAGCGAGATGGCGGGAAAAAGCAACGCGGGGGTCGTGATGTCCATGCCGCGCAGTGTATCCCGCCGCCGCACGCCGTTCATCCCCGGCTCAACGTGGCCAGGCGCGATGCCAGCGCTTCCATCTCCTTGCCGACGTTGCTCAGCGCATGCGCGTCGCGGGCGTTCTCCTCGCTGATCGCGTTGATGCGCGTGGCCAGTTCGTTGATCTGCAAGGTGACGCGGCTTTGCTGTTCGGCCGCCACGGCAATCTGTTGGGCGCGCTGCGAAATGTCGTCGAAACTCTGGACGGTGGTGGATAGCGCCTGTGCGGCCCCTTCGGCCGCATTCACCGCTTCGTTGGCATGCGCCTCGCTGGTCTGCATGGTGTGAACGGCCTCCTGGGCGGCCTGCTGCAATGCATGCACGACACCGCTGATCTCGCTGGCCGACGTCTGGGTACGCCCGGCGAGCGTGCGCACTTCGTCTGCCACGACGGCAAAACCCCGTCCCTGTTCTCCGGCGCGTGCCGCTTCGATCGCGGCATTGAGCGCGAGCAGATTGGTCTGGTCCGAAATGCCCTTGATCACATCGAGCACCGCCCCGACCTGGCGGCTATCCTGATCCAGGCGCGCGATCACCTGGGCCACCGTATCCATGTCCTCGGACAGTGCCTGGATGATCCGGCTGTTCGAGGCCACCTGTTGCTGGCCTTCCTGCACCACGCCGAGCGAGCTTTGCGCGGTGGTGGCGCAATCGCTGGTATTGCTCGCGACATCCTGCGCGCTCGACGACATTTCGGAGATCGCCTCGGCCAGGCCGGTATTTTCCTGGCGCTGCTGGTCGGCGCGTCCGGCCAGGGTTTCGCTGAGCCGGGCCAGTTGCGTCGCTTCCCGCTGCAAGCGCTGGGCTTCGACGGAAATCGCCTCCAGCATGGCTCGCAACTGCCCCGCATAATTGTTCACCGCGCGGCGCAAGGCCCCCACCTCGTCGTCGCGCTCGATTCGGAGGCCTTCGCCTGTGCCACCCGTGCCTCCCTTGCCGAGCGCATCGATCTGCGCGGTCGTCTCATCCAACTGGGCGATCAGCCGCTTTCCCGCCAGCCAGGCGAAGAACAGCAGAAACGCCAGCAGCGGAAGCAGGAACAGCAGGATCTCCCAGGTCAGCGTGCGGGCCAGCCCGGTGACCCGCTGCTGCGGGGTCACGATGCCCACGGTCCAGTCGCTCCCCGGCATGCGGAACAGGCTGACACGGCTGGCGCTGCCCAGATGGCCGTCGTGCGCCAGATCGACGCTGCGCACATTTTTCCCGTTTCCCGCAGCGTCCAGCGCGGCTGCGACGGGCCCCAGCCACGGACGCGCGGCAGTCAATGCCTGGAAGGCAAGCATTTCGTTCTGGTGCGTGTCCGCAGCATCGGGAAAGTACAGCACGTTGCCGTCCCGATCGAGGGCGAAGGCATAACCGTCGGTGACGCTGCCCTGATCACGGAGAAAACGCGCCACGTCGTCCAGGCGCAAATCCAGCGTCACCACGCCGGCAAAACGCCCCGCCTGCCGGTAGGCCACGCTGCACGTCACCATCGGCACGCCGCTCACCACGTCCCGATAGGCTTCGGACCACACGCAATGCCCGGGCTTGCCGTCGCGCACCGCGGTGTACCACGTTTCGCCGTGGTAGCCGGCTCCCGCGGGATCGTTGTATTCATCGGAATATGCCAGCCGGCCATTGCCGTCGCGCGCCCAGAAGAAACTGCGCCGCTGCCGGCTCTCGTCGAAGGCGCCGGGCTCGGGCCAGACACCACCGCCGGCAATGCCGCCGTCGCCCTGATGGTCGATGATGTTCGGCAGGGTGGCGAGATACAGCGCCTCGTCCTTCGGCAGCGCCTCGACCACGCTGGCCAGACTGGAAGTGACCCCTTCGATGGCGGCAAGCTGCAGGCCCAGCTGGCGTACGGTGGCATTGCCGGTCTGCTCGATCAGGGCAGCGCTCTCGGCCACCACCCGGGGTTGTCCGCGCACCGCCATGACCAGGAAAACCGCCAGGGCCGTGGCGACCAGCAGCAAGACGCAGGCAAGCGACAGGCGGTGCGATATACGGACGGGAAGAATCATGGCCGTTCGGCTCCGATATGAAAAACAGGAGGGGCATGCGCCGGGCATCCCGCAAGACTAATCGGCTCGCCACCATGCTTTCTTTATAGCTCCATCAACATTTCATGAAACCACCAGAGCGTCGGGAAACCCGTACATGCATGAAACATGCCGCCCGCCAGTACAGACGGCGCATTGGTGGAAGCGAGGCATGCCGTTGCCGGATCAACTGGGCCGGGGAGTAGGAGCGGTCGGTAAACGCCGGCAGCGACAGCAGGATGGCAGAAAAAAGCAGCGCGGGAGCGGCGGTGCCCATGGCACGCAGTTTTCCAGGCTCCGCATGGGATAACATGGCGGCCTTTCGCCGCATCACGCGCAGTTTTGCTCCGAACCCGACATGTTCCACATCAAGCAACTCGAACTCGTCCATTGGGACTACTGGCGCCGCTTCTCGCTGCCGCTGGATGCCCAGATCATCACCATCGTCGGCCCCAACGGCTCGGGCAAGACCACCCTGCTCGACGCCCTGCGCACCCTGTTCGCGCTGCGCTGCTCGGGCAAGCGCGACTTCCGCCGCTACGTGCGCCGCGCCGACCGCAGCTTCGCGTGGATCCGCGCCGTGGTCGCCAACCAGCCCGGCAGCAGCGGGCGGCGCCCCTTCTTCCCCTGCCTGCACGACGAAGTCACCCTGTCCTGCCGCATCCGCCGCGCCAGCGGCGAATGGACGCGCGACTACACCATCGTCGATGGCGACGTGCCCATCGAGGAACTGGAACGCACCGAGGACTGGATCGGCCTGCGCGACTACCAGAGCCGCCTGGCCTGGGGCGGCCTGACCCCCGCCATCGCCAAGGTGCTGGCACTGGAACAGGGCGACACCGACAAGCTGTGCGAATACTCGCCCAAGGCCCTGCTGGAACTGGTGTTCGACGTGTTCGGCGACAAGGAGGTGCTGGACAACTACGAAGCCGCGCGCGAGGAACAGAAGAGCGCCGAGCACGAACTCGATGACCTGGGCCTGGACCTGGACCGCCTGCGCGCCCAGGCCGAAGCCCGCCGCCTGGAAGCGGACAACTACCTGCAGTGGAAGCAACTCGCCGACGAAGCCCACGCGCTGGAAGCCGAGATCGTGCCCCGCCTGGAAGCCGCCGAGCTCGCCCGCGACGCCGGTGCTGAACGCCAGCAACTGGCCGCCGAGAAAACCGAGCGCGCCGCCCGCCACACCGAACGCCGCCAGGGCCTGCACCGCCTGGAAGAAGTGCGCGCCGAGAAAAGCGCGGCCGAGGCCGAGCGCACCCGGTTGAAGCAGGACGGCCAGGGCATCGAAACCGCCTACCTCGCCGCCCGCGACCGCGTGCGCGACCTGGAAAAACTGCTGGCCGAACGCGCGGCCCTGCGTACCCAGCTCGAAACCGAACACGGCGCCGACGCCGTGGCGCTGGAACGCGAACACGAAGAAGCCGAAGCCGCCCTCGCCCGCCTGCGTGCGCGCGAGCGCGAACTGGTCGGCCGCTTCGAGGAACGCTCCGACGCGCTGCGTACCGCCAAGAACCGCGGTGGCGCGCCCAGCGATCCGGAAGTCGCGCGCTTCCGGGCACTCCTCGATGAACAGGGCATCGCCCACCAGGGCTTGGCGGAAGTCGTCGAAGTCACTGACGCCGCCTGGCAGGCCGCGCTGGAAGCCGTGCTGCGCCCCTACCGCCACGTCGTGCTGCTGGAACGCGAAGCCGACCGCCACGCCGCCTGGGCGCTGGGCGAACGCGAACGCTTCCGCCACTTCGTCGTGCCCGAGCGCGAAAGCGCCCCGCCTGCGCGCGCGCAAAGCCTCGCCGAAGTGGTCAACTTCAGCGCCCCGGTGCCGCGCTGGCTCACAGACCTGATCAACCGCATCCGCCGCGTCGATAGCGTGGAAGCCGCGCGCAACCTGCCGCGCGACGTGGAATGGATCACCCGCGACGCCTACCACCGCGAACGGCGCGGCGCCCGCCACCTGGGCCGCCCGGCGGACTTCCACTTCGGCGAACTGGCCCGCCAGGCGCGCATCGCCCAACTGGAAGAAGACATCCGCGAGCTGGACCGCCAGCTCGCCGAAGCGCGCCCGCAAGTGCAGGCAGCCGCCGATCGCCTCACCGCGCTGCGTGCCCGCCTGCTCGGCCTGCAATCCGCCCAGCTGCTCGCCGCCAAGGCCGAAGCCTACGCCGCGGCGGAAGCCGAACTGCCGCAGGCGCGCGGCGAACTGGCCACCGCCAGCGAAGCACGCAGCCAAATCGAAGCCCTGCAGGAAAAGGTGGGCGGCCAGCTTGCCGGCATCCAGATCGAAATCGAACGCCGGGGCCGCGAACTCAACGCCATCGAACAGCGCCTGGCCGAACTCGACCGCGACACCGCACCGCGCCGCCACGCCCAGGCCCAGCGCCTGAAGCGCCTGCGCAGCCTGCGCCGCGGCATGCCCGCGCACTGGCGCGATCCGGCGGAAATCGCCCTGCTCGCGGAAAAATACGAATCCGCCGCCGGCGCCCGCCGCGAACGCGACCGCCTGCGCACCCGGCTGGCCGAAGGCGACTGGGTCACCGACCCCGCCGTGCTCACCGTCTCCGAACGCCTCAAGGCGGACGTGAACAAGCGCGAGCAGGACTACCGCGAACGCCAGGGCTACTGCGCCACCACCCGCCGCCTCACCGAAGAAGCGCGCAACGCCTACATCGCCAAACTGCGCGCCACCGTGCGCCAGTACGGCAAGAACCTGAAGGCGCTGGGCGAACTGGCCGGCGTGGGCGTGGACTGCCCGCCGCCCGCGCTGGGCGCCGACGACCTGTCGCTCGCCCAGGCCGGCCTGGAAGTGCGCTTCGACTTCGACCGCAAGGGCGCCGTGGGCCTCAACGACGGCGAAGCCTCCGGCGGCCAGCAGGTGATGAAATCGCTGATCCTGCTCATCGCCCTGCTGATGGACGATGCCCGCCCCGGCGGCTTCGTGTTCATCGACGAACCCTTCGCCCACCTGGACGTCGCCAACATCGACCGCGTCGGCACCTTCCTGCGCGCCACCCGTGCGCAATACCTCATCACCACGCCAGTCACCCACAACGCCAACGTCTTCGCCCCCGCGCAGCTCACGCTGGTGACGCGCAAAAAGAAACCGGGCGATGACTGGGCACCGACTATCGGCATACTGGCACGGGCGGTGTAAGGCATCGACCCCTCCGGCAGCAAGCCCGCTGCCGGAGGGCTCCCGCACGCCCGCCAGGCGTTAAGGTGCTCTTAGGCTAAACAGATGTAGAGCACCAACCGAAGCCGCCATGACATGAAACTTACGCTATGCTTGGCGGCATTACGCATGCATCAGCGCCGTCCTAACACCTCGACCTACTGCATGCAACCAAGCAGGACGAAATGATCGGTTTGTCTGCGGCGTATGTACTGTCCGCAAGCACAGCACAGAGAATACAGCGTTGTTTCTTATGGAAGTTGTGCGTGCAGCGACAGCTGACTTATCCGTCACTTCTTCCACTTACACAGCAAATATGCTGTCTACAACACGTTAGCACTGTTCAGATGAATCCAATGGCGACAGCATCGAAAACTCAACCGCCGTTTTTCATGGTGCCTGTCCGTCGTGCAGGTCGCCCATCGCGTTTCCATACTGAACCTCCGCACGCAATCGCACGTTGTGGCTTCAAGGCTGGTGCCACGAATAAACGCTGGGCGTTGTCGTCTGCTGCGGCGCCGTGCCACAACCGCGTTCAAGCCACCACAGACGCAGTGCCATCCAGAACCAATTTGGCCTTCGTTTGTGCTAACTCTGCAGTCAAGCCGACCGTCAAAAGCTGCGCTTTTGCCGTCGGCTTACTTCCACGTTAGAAGCTTATGCCTACGAAACCACTTGACCGCTTGATGTTTGTCCAAGGAGGGCTGTGTTTCTTCTGCAAGCAACCGCTGCCAAAGGCTGAGGAAAGCGTTGAACATTTGTTAGCCAGCTCCAATGGTGGGAGCAACAACGACGAAAACTGCGTCGCATGCTGCAAGTCAGTCAACGCACTGCTCGGTAGCATGTCACTCAAAGAGAAATTTCAGGTTGTTCTCAATCAAAAAGGGCAATTCAAGTGCCCGAACGGTGCCGGTTCTGCCAAGACTGCTACTCCATCGAAGGCTCCGCCCACTGCCGTGCCCCAAGCCAAACCTAAAGCTCAACCCAAAGCACTAGCCGCCGCCAAAACCAAAGACGACAAACTGGCTTTCGTTGTCGCCAATCTGAAGCAGCGAGGCAATTCTAAGCCGCGCACTCTCAAGACGCTTACGAGCACTGTCACCTCGCTTTACCCCAAAGGTGTATCCAAAGCTGAGTTGGCTTCATTGCTCCAGCAATTGCAATCAACAGGCAAGGTCATCGTCAAAGAAAACAAGGTAACTTATGCGCTTTGAATCACCAGCTTCTAACCCGGCGCTCAACCTCGCTCCCTTTGGTCGCTGGACGCTGCGCGATAAAGCCGCGCAGCGCCGGTTAGCTCTACGTTAGGCTGCGTACCGAACCACCGAGGAAACGATGATCTTTGCCGACCTTCAGCACTCCGAAAGATATTCAGATATTCATGCTGAGTTAGTGGGTTTTGTGAGCTCTCGTTTTTCTGAGGTAAAGAGCGGACTTCAAGGCGATTCTTGGATATGGATCTTCGATGGCGAAGAGAAAGTGGCAATTGACACCTTCTCTTCCATGACGCATCAAGTTAAATCGAACAAGCCTGGCGCGCATGTTCAGCAAGTCCTTGACATACTCCAGTCCAGGTACAAGCTGCTCGTTTATGAAGAACCAGAACTTGAAGGATTTGAAGATGTTTGAGTTCCGCTATCGGCCTAACACTTCGGTCAAGCGGGACGCTCCGCCGGCAAGCCGGCTCCGCGCCCCTTACCTCCAACGTTAGCTGCTAACAGACATGGCCGCGATCTTTGCATTCACATGCTCTTGCTGCGGGAAACTCCATGAGGGTTCGCCCAGCTTCGGGTACAAGACCCCAATGCCCTTTGACCACTTGTCAGATCATGACAAGCAATCCATTGCTCAGATCAATGATGACTTTTGCAAGATCGAGCACCCCGAAGGCACAGACTACTTTGCTCGGGTTGTTTTGGAGCTTCCAATCCAGGGAACTGAAGAGCCGTTCCTTTGGGGTGTCTGGGTTTCGCTTAGCAAAGAGAGCTTTGACAAGTACACATCAACTTGGGGCGAGCATGATGAGTCTGACAGCTATTTTGGCTGGTTCTGCAACCGCCTTCCCTACTACCCTGACACAATCAACCTCAAGACAAATGTCCGGCCTCGGAATGGCGGTGCTCGTCCCTACTTAGAACTACAACCAAGTGATCACCTGCTAGCCGTCCACTACCATCATGGCCTGACTGTCCGAGAAGCACAGAGCATCGCAGAAGAGGCCATGCATGGGCGCAGCTAACAGTTCATTCAAGCCGAACGCCACAAGTGGCGTCGGCTTAATTCAAGCGTTAGCACTGTTCAGATGAATCCAATGGCGACAGCATCGAAAACTCAACCGCCGTTTTTCATGGTGCCTGTCCGTCGTGCAGGTCGCCCATCGCGTTTCCACACTGAACCTCCGCACGCAATCGCACGTTGTGGCTTCAAGGCTGGTGCCACGAATAAACGCTGGGCGTTGTCGTCTGCTGCGGCGCCGTGCCACAACCGCGTTCAAGCCACCACAGACGCAGTGCCATCCAGAACCAATTTGGCCTTCGTTTGTGCTAACTCTGCAGTCAAGCCGACCGTCAAAAGCTGCGCTTTTGCCGTCGGCTTACTTCCACGTTCGGCATCTCTATAAGCACCGTAACCGGCCCCATGAATTCAAGAGAATCCGTACCTGATGCTCGTTACAAGAACCCGGACAATGACCCAAGAGGGCCATATATCCTTTCAGATGTCACGTCGTCATTTGATCGGCCAACACTGCAATATGAATGGCATGGTCACTTGCCCCCGCAAGGTCAATCTTGGCGCTTCACAAGAGAGCGTGCAGCCGCTTTAGAGGCCGAGGGGCGAATCGTCTTCTCGGCAGGTGGCATGCCTCGACTCAAACGTTACTTGAGCGAGGCGACATCGAAGAAAAGCCAAGAACCTGACGTAAAGGCTTCATCTCGGCTTGAAGTAATCGTTCGAACAGCAATGAAGGCAATTGCGTTGGAGATCGCCGAGAATCCCAAATGCCTCCGTGACGTTGAGTGGAGAGACTTAGAGCGAGTCATGCGCGAGGTATTCGAACGTCTTGGATTCAGGACTGAATTAACTCGGTCGGGGAAAGACAGAGGTTTTGATCTTCGACTTGAAAGCGATGAATGCGGCGAAACCAAAGTCTTCTTGGTTGAGGTGAAACACTGGCTCGCGGGCGGGAAGAAGCCCGGAAGCAAAGTGCTATCGGCCTTGGTCGATGTGGTAGCCAAAGCAGGGGAAAGCACCAAGGGACTGCTTGTCTCTTCCTCGGGGTTTACTGGGAACGTTCTGAGTGGGCGAACCGAAGTGGAGCAGCACACCGTCAAGATTGCGGGTCAGAACAAAATTGTCTCTCTGTGTCAGAACTATCTTGAAAGCGTCGAAGGAATCTGGCTCCCGACCACAGAGCTATCTGAAATGCTTCTCGAAGGGTCGAGCTAGTCATGTCTTGCTGCATGCGATGCCGAACCCATCATTCCACCGGACCTGCGCGAAAAGCCGCGCAGGCCGGTGAATTCAAACGTTAGGAATCACAATGAACACCCTTTCTGCCAAGAGCATCGTCGTTTCGATAATTGCCGTTATCATCGTATTCTCAGTGCTAAGTTGGCTTCCGTCACCAGAGCCAAAGGATATTGGGAGGCTATTTGTTAACTGTTTTCTTTGCTGGTTTCTATTCAAAGGGAAAAACTGGGCTCGCTGGACCTTAGCTGTCTTGCTAGCGGCTGGTGGAACAATGATTGTTTTCGTAATGGCCACTGGCCAACCCGGCATAGAAAAATCCATCACACTCTATTTAATGTCGTTTGCCTACTTAGTTTCGGCTGGCTTGCTATCTTTTTCAAGAATCGTCGCAAGCCATTTTGCAGCACCGACTATTCAAGCAGATTCCTAACATGGCGCTCAACCTCGCTCCCTTTGGTCGCTGGACGCTGCGCGATAAAGCCGCGCAGCGCCGGTTAGCTCTACGTTAGCCATCGCACATCTACAACTATGCCTATCTCTTTCGTTAAAATCACAAAGGGCTCCACCTACTCCCGTCAAACGTTAGCCGAGTTGTGGGGCTACACAAGCTTTCACGCCATCGCGCGCGGCGTTGTCACCCCGCGCAACGACAACAAAATCGTTCTCTTCGTCACAGAAGAAAAGCAATCATCGGCCGAACAGTACGCCGACCGATTATCTGGCAATACGCTCGAATGGGAAGGCCCAACAGATCATTTTGCTGAAGATAGAATGATCAACGCAGAGGCAAACGGTGAAGAAATTCACCTATTCCACCGAGAGCGGCATCACACCGACTTCACCTATTGTGGTCGCCTCAAGGTGTCAAACCATGCTCTTCGCAGTGATCGCCCCAGCCACTTCAAATTCGTGGTTTTGTAAGCACTATGCCAACAAATTCCAGAGAATCGTCAAAAATCTATGCTTTCCCACCCGCTGAATTCAAATATTAGCCTCTAGCTCCTTCCGTCATGCAACCTATGAAATTTCCAATTCGTAGTGAATCGCATCAATTAGAGGAATTGTCTGAACGATTCTTCCTGGATCATCTGCCGAATAATTGGGCTGCGGAAAAGCCAGCGAACGACTATGGCGTTGATCTTAGAGTCGACCTATTTGAAGGCCGCCACGCAACAGGGCTAGAGTTGCTTGTTCAACTTAAAGCCTCTAAAAAGTCAACTGCGGGAGAGTCGGAGGTCGTGCGACTCAAGGTGGCTACCTACAATTTGCTTTGGAAAAAGCTGCAAGTAGACATGTTGGTGAAATTTGTTGAGAGTGAGAAAGAGGCCTATTGGCTACTTTTTAAAGACATCCCCAATCCACCTCAAGATCAAGAGTCGTTCACTGTGCACATACCCAAAGCCAATCGCCTGTCCTCTGCTCCTTGGCAAAAAGTGCAGCAGTATGTTCGAAGCGTCACAGATAGAAAGCTGGCTGCAATGCGGGTGCGCGAAATCGAGAAACAATAGTGAATGAGGCTAACAATTCCGTCGAGAGGGACCGCCCACAAACTGCGCTTGTGGGTTCCCTTCGCGGCTTCGCCGCTACGGCGACTCCTCACGTCAAGCGTTAGGAAAACAACAACGGATCAATATAATGAGCAACCTAGAAGACGATATTGCGCGATTGGTATCAGACTACTTGATTAAACAGTTCCGCAGTGGTCGGGGTCGCTTCGACCACACGAAGCAAGCAGCCGAGCTTATTCGCATGATCTCAACCAAACATATTTCCGGGATATTTTCTCAGGATGAAAATCGCCATTCCTCAAGTTACCAAACGCATCGTGAGCGTCTGGGATATGAGGAGAAACTTGAAATCCTGATCAAAAATCACAGCGAGAATTCGATCGAGTGGGCAGATCGACAAAAAAAGTCTGTTTTCGAGAAAGCTGTTAGCGACTTTCTCGAAAGAATAGGCAAAGAGTTTGAAACAACAACATCAGCTCGTGAGGCTTGGCAATCAAAGGAAAGAATCGCTGAGCTTGAGGCTCAGATTGAGTTTGGAAAACCCGCCGCCCAAGTCACTTTCTGGGATCGCTTAAACACGCGGATCAATTTGCCCTACATGATAATTTTGTGCCTATCCGTAGTGCTTATTGGAGGGCTTACGATTATTGGCCTCAATGCGTCAATGACTGTTAATGTGGAATTTAATGTGGGTGAAATATTAGGAGCCCTTCTTGTAGGTACCGGTGTAGCTGCCGCTGGAGTTTCATATGCCACACGCGACCGGATTAAGCCCCCTCAAGATAGAGAGCAATAATGAGGAATTTGCCTAACCCTACGTATATGGACTCCCCCGTAAATCAAGACGGATCATGCTTTTGGCTTTCCGGGATGAATCACCTGCAGTCGTATATCCGGCATCTGTGTTGGGTTCTGAATGTCCCGTGCCGACATGGAATCTGCCCGCGATGCGCCAATCGCTACAAGCGGCTGCTGGAGAGCCGGAAGTGTTATCGGCGTCAGTTCGCGTGGGTGTGACCCGGTTTGCCATGATGAGCGATCAGTCTCGGCGCAAGGGTGAGGAGAAAGGGTGAATCGATCAGGCAGCGATGGCGAAAGCGGTGCGTTCGAGCTTCTTGTTCGGGCGAGGCGGCGGATTGCCATACGCGGCGTGATCGCGCAGGAGCGCATAGCAGATACGGGCAAGTTTATTGGCCAGCGCGCAGGCAGCCTTGTTGTGGTTGGTGCGGTGCTGCACCTCGGTCGCCCAGGCTCGCAGGCCGTCCAGGGGGCGGCTCGCATTGCGGGCCAGCGCCGCTGCCCGCAGCACAGCCCGGGCGCCATGGGTGAGCAGCATCCTCAGGTAACGATCTCCCCGTTTCGAGATTCGGCCGAGCTTTCGGATGCTGCCCGACGAATACTCCTTGGGCGTGAGCCCGAACCAACTGGCGAAATGGCGGGCATCCTTGAAGTGCGTCGCGTCGCCACCGGTGGCCGCCACCATCGCCGTCGCGGTCAGCAGGCCGATGCCCGGCACCGACATCAGTTGTGTGCATGCGGCACTGTGCCGCGCCAGTTCGGTGAATTCCCGCTCCAGTTGCGCGATGCGCTGTTCGAGCAGGCGGATCTCCTCGATGAGCAGCCGCATCGTTTCGCGGATCAGCGCGGGCACCGGCGAGCGCGGATCGGCCAGCACGCGGCGGATTGCCTCGACGCCGGTGCGTGCGCCTTGCGGGATGCTCAAGCCGAACTCCCGGCAGAAGCCACGCAGTGCGTTGATGCGCGAAGTACGGGTACTCATCCACAGCGACCGAATCCGATGCAGGCCCTGCAGCGCTTGCTGCTCGACCGATTTCACGCGCACCGGGTCGATGTTGGCCGTGCGGGCCGCTTCGAGCAGCGCACGGGCATCGGCCGCGTCGGTCTTGTTGCGACGGACGTAGGCGCGAACATAGGCCGCGGGCAGCAACCGCACCTCGATGCCGAGCGAGTTGAGCCAGCGCGCCCAGTAATGCGCAGAACCGCAGGCTTCCATGATGACGAGCGAGACTTTGCGATTCGCAAACCAGCGCTCGAACTGAGTGCGGTGAGTCGATGGCATTCGGTCACGCGCCAGGACGAATCGGCCACGGCCGATTGAAAGACACTCTTGGCCAGATCAACGGCAACGGTAGTAGCATGCATGACGGACTCCTCCTCCTGAAGACCGATCCCCATCCCCATGAGCACCGGTGATGCCAATTGGGCGCCGAAAAGGAGGGGGAGTCCATCCCATCAGTCAAGGTCGCTCCGGCCTGCGGCCTCCACTGGACGCGCCGCAAGCGGCCCGCCCCTTACCTTGCACGTTATGTGTCTCCACAATCACTCTGAAAACTATTCGTAACGGCAATCTTTAACATTGGTTCCAAGCGGGAAGATGAAGAACTGAAGGACCAGTTCATTCTTGCTCGGTACTTCCGATACTCCCGGCTGATCGGATACATCAAGCCGCCATCACCTGCCTTCGGCAAGCGAGCTCCCACGATGACGAACTACCGGAACGTTGAAGCAGATGCTGCTCGAAGCATTCTGTACATGACTCGGCACAAAAGGCATTCAACCTTCATCAATCGGGCACGCAAGTACATAAACAGGTTGAGTCTTACGGAAGAAGAAGTCCTGACTGTCGCTGAAAACCGGCTCCGCTTCGCGACTACACCGCCGTCCATACTGGAAAAGGCACTCAAGGAATTTCGGCGAATGCTCGGGACACTGCGGCCGGATGTTGTCGAAGCCAGCGGACAGGAACTCCAGCTGCTGATGGCATTGGCCGGCGAGAAAGAAGATGGCTCGATCGTGCCCAACCAACCTTATGAAGTGGCATACGACTATTACAAACAGCTTTATCTCCGGGCGACCGAACGACCCAGGCACGGCAAAGCCTGCATGACAAGCCAAAACCCACTTTGCTAATGTGATAAAGCCGTCCGTTCCCGCCTGGAGCCCCACGATGCTGCTGCGCCGTCTGTTCCTTCTGTTGTGCGCGCCCCTGCTGCTAACCGCCTGCGGGGGCTCTTCCGAGCCTCGCCAGTCCGCCCTGCCAACCGGTACGACCGTGCTGGTGATCGGCGACAGTCTGGTGGCCGGCACGGGAGCCAGTCGCGAGACTTCCTGGCCGGCGGAGCTGGCCCGGCGCAGCGGGTGGGAGGTGATCAACGCGGGAATTCCCGGCAACACGTCGGCCGATGCGCGCGGCCGTTTGCGCGCCCTGCTCGACACACACCACCCGGAGGCGGTGATCGTCGCTATCGGCGGCAACGACTTCCTGCGCCGCCAGGGGCTGGACGGCACCCGCGCGAACATTGAGGCGATGCTGGAGGAAAGCCGCGTGGCGGCTACGCATGTGGCGCTGGTGGCGATTCCGGAGCCGTCGCTGGGCGGTTCGCTGGTCGGCCGTCTGTCCGATCATCCGCTGTACCGCGAGATCGCCGAGGCGCAGGGCGTGGCGCTGTTGCCCGACGCGGTGTCGGAAACGCTCTCGCGCGCGGAACTGCGCGCCGACCGCGTACACGCCAACGCTGCCGGCTACGCCTTCATGGCCGAACGCATCGCCGATGCGCTGGTCGAGCGCGGCTGGCTGGCGCACTGAAGCCGGATAGATCCCCCGCTCAGGCCAGCACGGTCTCGCTCAGCGCGATCCACAGCGCCGTGCCCGCCAGCAGCGCGGCCATGGTGTAGTTGAAGCGCGCCAGCATGCGCGGTTCGCGCAGATGGGCGCGCAGGCGGTCGCCGGCCACCGCCCAGATGGCCACGCAGGGCAGATTGACCAGCACGCACCACAGCACCAGCCCGCCGATGGCTTCCCAGCCCGCGTCACGCGGCAGGAACAGGATGACCACGTTGAGCACCATCATCCAGCCCTTGGGATTGACCCACTGGAACAGCGCCGCACCGGTGAGGCCGAGCGGCGCGCCGCGCCCGCCCGCGCCGGGCTGCCCCGCATGGGCCTGACGCCACGCCAGCCACAGCAGATAGGTGCAGCCGGCGGCGACCAGCGCGGGGCGCAGGGCGTCGATCCAGACCATCACCCAGGCCAGCGCGGCGGCTACCACCACGACCTGCGAGGCATAGCCCACGCTGATACCCAGCATGTGCGGCAGCGTGCGGCGAAAGCCAAAGTTCACCCCGCTGGCGGCCAGCATCAGGTTGTTCGGGCCAGGGGTCACGGACATGGTGGCCACGTAGGTCATCAGGGACAGATCGATCATGGGGTACTCCAGCAAAACCGCTTGTTGGACGCACTTTAGAGCCCCCGGCAAGATAGTTACAGAGCCAGAAAATAATCTCTATACTGGTCACAATTTGCAGCTACCCACACTGTATCCAAACCTCCACACACGCTCTGTATCCAACCATGGAAGCCATCCAGACTCCGCTGTATCAAACCCTCGCCGATGAACTGCGCGGCGCCATGAATGATGGCCGGCTGCCTGCCGGCGCGCGCCTGCCCTCGGTGCGCGAAGCCGCGCGCAGCCGTGGGCTAAGCATCAATACCGTGCTGGCGGCCTACCGCCAGTTGGAGGCACGCGGGCTGGTGGAGGCGCGGCCGCAGTCCGGCTACTTCGTGCGTTCGCGGCTGGCCGCGCCGCCGGCGCCGCGCTTCGGCGCCCGGCCGGTGAAGGCGCGCCCGGTGGAAACCGCCGTGCTGGACCGCATTGCCGCGGTGGTGGCCGCGCAGACCGACGCGGATTACGTCGACCTGTCACTCGCCTGCCCCAAGGGCAGCGATTTCTACCCGGCCGAACGGCTGGCCCGCCTGCTCGCCGATACCGCCCGCCGCCAGCCGCGCCTGATCGGCGATTACGCCATGCCGCCGGGCTCCATCCGCCTGCGCCGCGAGATCGCCCGCCATGCGCTGGCGCTGGGCATGAGCATGGAGGCGGAGGACGTCATCCTCACCAACGGCTGCATGGAAGCGCTGCAGTTCGCCCTGCGCACGGTGACCCGTCCGGGGGACTCCATCGCGCTGGAATCGCCCACCTATTTCAACCTGATTCCGCTCGCCAAGCGCCTGGGTCTGCGCATCATCGAGGTGCCCACGCATCCGGTGAATGGCATGTCGATGGATGCGCTGGAGCTGTTGCTGTCGGAAAAGCGCGTGGCCGCCGTGGTGGCCCTGCCCAACGTGCACAACCCGTTGGGCACCAGCATGCCGCTGGAATCCAAGCGCCGGCTGGCGGCGCTGGCCAACGAGTACCGCGTGCCGGTGATCGAGGACGCGCTGTACGCCGAGCTGCAATACGCCGCGCCACTGCAACCGGCGGCCAAGGCCTTCGACCGCGACGGCTGGGTACTGCTGTGCGCGTCCTATACCAAGACGCTGGCACCGGGCTTCCGCGTGGGCTGGATGGATGCGGGGCGCTTCAAGCGCGAGATCGAGGATCTCAAGTTCTGCTCTTCGGTTTCCCAGCCGGCGGTGGTGTGCGAAACCATCGGGGTGTTTCTGGAAGATGGCGGCTACGCTCAGCACATGCGCCGGCTGCGGCGCACCTATGCGGGGCAGATCGACCGCCTGCGCGGCCTGATCGACGAGGTGTTCCCCGCCGGCACGCTGGCTACGGAACCCACCGGGGGCTTTCTGGTATGGGTGGAACTGCCGCAGGGCTGCGATGCCGACCGTCTGTTCGACGAGGCGCTGGCGCACGGCATCAGCATCACGCCGGGCACGCTGTTCTCACCCTCGGGGCGCTATACGCGGCACATCCGCCTGTCGGGCTGCTACCCGTTCAGCGACCGCCACATCCACGCGCTGGTCACCCTTGGAAAACTCGCCGCCCGCCAGCTGGACGGCTGAACACCACGGCAAGCGGACCCGGCAAGGTCCGCCTTGCCGGCCGCTGCGGTCAACTGCCGATGAGCGCATCCACCGGCACGCCCACACGCACGTTGCCCCAATGGCGCCCGCCGATGTGGATGGGCATGGCAATGTCGCACAGCACTTCGCCGGTGTCGCGCAGGAAGGTCTGCAGCAGCATCGGTTCGGCGTTCTGCGCGGCGCGGCGCTCGGCCGGCGCTTCGAACTTGCGGCAGGTGCGATTGCCGACCAGGTCGGTTTCGTAGTCGCCGGTGAGCGGCTTGGAGTAGCGGGTGTTGTGCGCGGAGAGGTAGCCGTCCACGTTGAGCGCCACCGCGTAGGCTGCCTTGGCGATGCCGCCCACGGTGTCGTCCAGCAGACGCTGGCAGCGCCGGCCGTACTCGGTGCCCCAGGACACCTCGTACTTCTGCGGGTTGGTGCCAGGAATCGGCCGGTACTGGCGGTCGAACACGTCGATGTGGCTGGCGGCCATGTCTTCCAGCTCGTGTTGCACGGCGTCGCGGAAGACACGCGCCTGATCGACCACCAGATCGAAGGCACCCTGGCCGATCTTGAAGCGCGCCACCAGTTCCTGCACGGCCTCGGTGGCCTGTGCCAGATCGCGCGTGCGCGCCTCGGATTCCTCCATGTCGCGCGACACCGAAACCGACAGCTCATGGATCACGTTGACGTTTTCATGCACCTGCCCGTTGGTGGCGGTGAGTTCTTCCATGGCGGCGGCGATCTGCAGCAAGCGCTCGCCGGTTTCCTCGAACTCGCCGACCATGTGCTCGAACTGCTCGGCCGAGCGTGCGACCACCTCGCGGGTCTGCAGCACGTCGGCGTTGATCACCTCGTTCTCGGTGCGCGTGCTCGACACCAGCGAGATCATCCCGCCGATGTTGCCGTGGATTTCCTCGGTGGCCTTGTTGACCCGCTCGGCCAGCTTGCGTACCTCGTCGGCCACCACGGCGAAGCCGCGCCCGGCCTCGCCCGCGCGCGCCGCCTCGATGGCCGCGTTGAGCGCCAGCAGGTTGGTCTGGTCGGCGATCTCGCGGATCAGCGAGGCGATCTGCTTGACGCTCTCGGAGCGCTGCGAAAGCTCATCCACGGTGTGGTTGAACTGCACCACCTTGTCGCTCACCGCGTTGATCTTGCCGGCGATGTCCTTCATCTCGTGCAGGGATTCGCGCGCGATGTCGAGGTTGGCGTTGGTGGAGGCCGAGATGTTCTGCGTGCTGGTGGAAACCTCTTCGATGGCGCGCGTGGATTCGCTGCTGGCGGTGAACACCACCTCGGTCATGCGGCCCTGCTCGCTCGCGTCGCGCGCCGAGCTTTCCACCTTGCTCTTCACCTGCACCGCCTCGCAGGCGATGCGCACGCTCATCGTGCGCACCTCGCTGATGATCTGGCGCATCTTCTGGGCGAAGCGGTTGTAGCTCTCGGCCAGGTCGCGCAGTTCGTCATGGGTGGTCTTGGGCAGGTCGCGCGAGAAGTCGCCCTCGCCACGCGCGATCTCGTTGAAGATGCGGGTGATGACCTTCACCGGGCGCACGATCAGATAGCGCAGATAGAGGATCTGGCAGACGTTCACCAGCAGCGCCACGCCATTCAGCGTGAGAATGGCGTACAGGCCGAAATCCAGCGACGCGGTGATGCGCTCCACCGTTTCCGGCGCCACCTGGCCGGCCGCCAGCAGGCCGGTCACCTCGTTCTTCTGCCGCAGGTAGATGGCCAGATAGAACAGGTCGATGAAGAACAGCAGCAGAAAGCTGCACAGCTTCTTCGTCAACGAATTCCAGAAGGCTTTTTCAATCGCTTCGTAGAGCCGCCAGAAGGTGCTCATCGAAGATCTCCTCTCTGTCTTGTATTTCCCGATGTAACGGAACCGCGACCGCGGACTTTAGCGCATGCGCGCCGTTTTCCAATCACCCCTCCGCCCGGAACGGGGAACCCGCGGTGCGCGCGCCACACCGATTTGCCCGGATCATGCCTGCCTGCGACAATATTGTCCTTGACCACGGCCAAGTTCGCACGCCGATTGCCGCTGCCGCCACCATTCAACCCGCTTCCCGAGTTCCCCAAGCCCCCGATCATGCCCGAGCAGAACAATACCGCCCTTCCCCAGGACGAAAACCACATCATCGCCGAACGGCGCGAAAAACTGGCCCAATGGCGCGCCAGCGGCAAAGCCTACCCCAACGACTTCTCCCGCGAGAACACCGCCGGCAAGCTCGACGAACTGTATGGCGACAAGGATGGCGCGGAACTTGAGGCGATGCCCGTGCAGGTACGCGTGGCCGGCCGCATCATGCTCAAGCGCGTGATGGGCAAGGCCAGCTTCATCACCCTGCAGGACGTTTCCGGGCGCATCCAGGCCTACGTGAAGCGCGATGAAGTGGGCGAGGAAGTGTACGCCGACTTCAAGCACTGGGACATCGGCGACATCGTCGGTTGCGTGGGCACGTTGTTCAAGACCAAGACCGGCGAACTCACCGTGCAGGCCAGCGAGATCCGCCTGCTCACCAAGAGCCTGCGCCCGCTGCCGGACAAGTTCCACGGCCTCACCGACGTCGAGCAGAAGTACCGCCAGCGCTACGTCGACCTGATCATGAGCGAGGAAACGCGCTTCGCCTTCGTGGCGCGCAGCCGCATGGTGCAGTCCATCCGCAACTACATGGTCAACCACAACTTCCTCGAAGTCGAAACGCCGATGATGCACCCCATCCCCGGCGGCGCGGCAGCCAAGCCCTTCGTCACCCACCACAACGCGCTGGACATGGATCTGTACCTGCGCATCGCGCCGGAGCTCTACCTGAAGCGCCTGGTGGTGGGCGGCTTCGAGAAGGTCTTCGAGGTCAACCGCAACTTCCGCAACGAAGGCCTCAGCCCGCGCCACAACCCCGAGTTCACCATGATGGAGTTCTACGAGGCGTACGCGAACTACCAGATGCTGATGGACTTCACCGAGGGGCTGATCCGCCACTCCGCGCGCGAGGCGCTGGGCACCGAAACCTTCGTCTACCAGGGCCGCGAGCTGGATCTGTCCAAGCCCTTCCACCGCCTGACCATCGTCGACGCCATCCGCAAGTACCACCCCGGCTTCACGCTGGAGCAACTGGCCGACGCCGCCTGGGTGGCGCAGAAGATCCGCGATTTCGGCGAGAAGGTGAAGCCGGGCGGCCTGGGCAGCCTGCAACTGCAGCTCTTCGAGGCCTGCACCGAGGCCGAGCTGTGGGAGCCCACCTTCATCATCGACTACCCGGTGGAAGTCTCCCCGCTGGCGCGCGCCTCCGACACCAACCCGGAGATCACCGAGCGCTTCGAACTGTTCATCGTCGGCCGCGAGATCGCCAACGGCTTCTCCGAGCTGAACGACCCCGAGGACCAGGCCGCGCGCTTCCTCGAACAGGCCAAGGCCAAGGATGCCGGCGACGAGGAAGCCATGTACTTCGACGCCGACTACATCCGCGCGCTGGAATACGGCCTGCCGCCCACCGGCGGCTGCGGCATCGGCATCGACCGCCTGGTCATGCTGCTCACCGACAGCCCGTCGATCCGCGACGTCATCCTGTTCCCGCAGATGCGTCCCGAGTGATCGGCCAACGCAACCGCCACTGAGCAAGGCATCATGGCTGGAGCGAGCCTGCTGACCCTGCTGGACGACATCGCCAGCGTGCTGGACGACGTGGCCACGATGACCAAGGTGGCGGCGCGCAAGACCGCCGGCGTGCTGGGCGACGACCTCGCCCTGAACGCTCAGCAGGTCAGCGGCGTGCGCGCCGAGCGCGAGTTGCCGGTGGTCTGGGCGGTGGCCAAGGGCTCGCTGCTCAACAAGGCCATCCTGGTGCCGGCCGCCCTGCTGATCAGCGCCGTCGCGCCGTGGGCCATCCCGCCGCTGCTGATGCTGGGCGGCGCCTTCCTGTGCTACGAGGGTTTCGAGAAGCTCGCGCACCGCTTCCTGCACAAGGCCGACGCGCAGAGCGCACAGACCCGCCGGGCGGAAACCGTGCAGGCGCTGGCCGATCCGCACGCCGATCTGGCGGCGCTGGAACGCGACAAGATCCGCGGGGCGATCCGCACCGATTTCATCCTCTCCGCCGAAATCATCGTCATCGCCCTGGCCGTGGTCGGCGGCATGGAATTCACCACCCGCCTGCTGGCGCTGTGCACCGTGGCGATACTGATGACCATCGGCGTCTACGGGCTGGTCGCCGGCATCGTCAAGCTGGACGACGCCGGGCTGCTGCTCAGCCGCCAGCCCGGCGAAAGCCTGTTCGCCCGTGGCGTGCGCGGCCTGGGGCATGCCATCCTGGGCTTCGCCCCCTGGCTGATGCGCAGCCTGTCGGTGGTCGGGACGATCGCCATGTTCCTGGTCGGCGGCGGCATCCTCGTGCACGGCATTCCGCCCCTGCACCATCTCATCGAAACACTCACCGCCGGCCTTCCCGGCCTGGCCGGCGCGCTGCTGCCCAGCCTGCTGGACGGCGTGGCCGGCATCGTGGCCGGCGCGCTCGTGCTGGTTCTGGTCGGCCTGGCCGGCCGCCTCGTCCGCGCCGTGCGCACGCCTCGCTAGCGGACGCCGATCACCGGCACCCCTCTTCTCCGCCGCCCGACCATGCCGATCCTTCCCGCACCGCTCGAATTCGCCGCAGACGGCACCCCGCGCAGCAGCGCCTACGACGACATCTACTACTCCACCGACGGCGGCCCCGGACAAGCCCGCCACGTCTTCCTGAGCGGCAACGGCCTGCCCGAACGCTGGCAAGGCCGCGAGCAGTTCGTCATCCTCGAAACCGGCTTCGGCCTCGGCCTCAACCTGCTATCGACCTGGGCCGCGTGGCGCGCCGACCCGCAACGCTGCACGCGGCTGCATTTCGTGTCCTGCGAACTGCATCCCTTCAAGCCTGAAAGCCTCGCCGCGCTACACGCCCCGCTCGTCGCCCGGCACCCCGAATTCGCCGCGCTGGCCGCCGAACTGCAGGCCAAGTGGCCAACCCTGGCCGCCGGCGTGCATCGCATCCATCTGGACCACGGCCGGGTCGTGCTCACGCTCTTCCTCGGCGACGCGGCGGAAGGGCTGGCGAACCTGCACGCCAGCGCGGATGCGTTCTACCTGGACGGCTTCTCCCCAGCGCGCAACCCGGACCTCTGGTCGGCCCGCGTATTCCATCTGCTCTCCCGCCTCGCCGCCCCCGGCGCCACGCTGGCCACCTGGTCGGTGGCCGGCGACGTGCGCGAAGGGCTGCGCCGCGCCGGCTTCGATACCGAAAAGGCCCCCGGCTTCGGCGGCAAGCGCGAGATGCTGCGCGGGCGCTATCGCGGCCCCGGACGCTCCAGCCCCGCCCCCGCGCAACGTCACGCCCTGGTGCTGGGCGCCGGCGCCGCCGGCACCTGCGTGGCCGAACGCCTGGCCGCGCGCGGCTGGGACGTGGACATCCTCGACGCCGCCGACCGCCCCGGCGCGGGTGCCTCCGGCAACCACGCCGGCGTGCTGCGCCCGCTGCCCAGCCTGGACGACAATCGCCTCAGCCGCCTCACCCGCGCCGGCACGCTGTACGCCCTGCAACACATCGCCCACCTCGCCACGCTCGGCCAGCCCGTGCGCGCCGACACCTGCGGCGTGCTCCACCTGGGGCGCGACACCGAACAGGAAGCCAAGCAGCGCACGGTGGTCGAGCGCCTGCAGTGGCCCACCGATCTGCTGCGCCATGTCGACCGCGAGGAAGCCAGCCGCATCGCCGGCTGGCCGCTGCCCGCCGGCGGCTGGTGGTTCCCGAGCAGCGGCTGGGTGCAGCCGCCCAGCCTGTGCCGCGCCAACCTCGCCGCCCATCCGGAACGCATCCGCTGCCACTTCGAGCAGACCGTCGCCCGCCTGGAACGCCAGAACGGCGAATGGCTGGCGCTGGATGCCGAGGGCCGCACCGTCGCGCGCGCGCCGCATGCCATCCTCGCCAACGGCACTGGCATCCGCGCCTTCGCGCAGGCGGCTGAACTGCCGGTGATCAGCGCGCGCGGCCAGGTCTCCCTGCTGCCCGCGCAGGACGCCTCGCCGCCGCGCGTCATGGTGTGCCGCCAGGGCTACGTGAGCCCGGCGGTGGATGGCCTGCGCTGCGCGGGTGCCAGCTTCGGCGTGGGCGACGACGACCCCACGGTCCGCCTGGCCGACCACGTGCAGAACCTGCGCAAGCTGGAAAACATCCTGCCCGGCTACACCGCCGATCTCGACCCCGCGATACTCGGCGGACGCACCGGCTTCCGCCCCGCCTCGCCCGACCGCCTGCCCATGGTCGGCGCCCCGCCCGCCATCGGCCGCGCCGACGCGCCGCGCAGGCTGCAGGACATCCCGCGCCACGAGAACCTGTGGGCGATCTCCGGCTTCGGCTCGCGCGGCCTGGTATTCGCCGCGCTGATGGGCGAAACCCTGGCTAGCCACCTGGCCGGCGAGCCCCTGCCCGTGGAACAGGATCTGTGGGAAGCGCTCGACCCCGCGCGCTTCCTGCTGCGCCCGGCGCGCACGCCGGTCGCCGAGGATTGACCGGGCACACGCCATGGATGCCATCCCGCTCTTCTTCCTGCTCGGCTTCGCCGCCCGTCTGGCGCGCTCCGACCTCAAGCTGCCGGGGCAGCTCTACGAGGCCCTGTCCATCTATCTGCTGCTCGCCATCGGCCTCAAGGGCGGCATGGAACTGGCCCGCCAGGATGCCCTGCAGGTGCTCCCGCAAGCCGCCGCCGTGCTCGTGCTGGGCGTGGTGATTCCGCTGGTGGCCTTCCCGATCCTGTACAAACTCGGCCGCCTGGATCGCGCCAACGCGGCGGCCATCGCCGGGCACTACGGCTCGGTGAGCGTGGTGACCTTCGCGGTGGCGGTGGATTACCTCACCGCGCGCAACATTCCCTTCGAGGCTTACCTGCCGCTCTTCCTGGTGCTGCTGGAGATGCCCGGCATCGCCGTGGGCATCCTGCTCGCCCGCCTCGGCGGCCCGGCGCGCGGCATCCGCTGGGGCGCGCTGCTGCACGAAATCTTCCTCGGCAAGAGCATGGTGCTGCTGGCCGGCGGCCTGCTGATCGGCTGGGCGGCCGGCCCCGCCGGGCTGGCGCCGCTGGAACCTTTCTTCTTCACCCTGTTCAAGGGCGTGCTGTGCCTGTTCCTGCTGGAAATGGGCCTGGTCGCCGCCGGCCAGGCCGGCGCCCTGCGCACCAGCGGCGCCTTCCTGGCCGGCTTCGCCATCGGCATGCCGATTCTTTCCGCGCTGATCGGCACCATCGCCGGCGCGCTGATCGGCCTGTCGGCCGGCGGCACCCTGCTGCTCGCCACACTGGCGGCCAGCGCCTCCTACATCGCCGCGCCGGCGGCCATGCGCATCGCCGTGCCGGAAGCCAACCCGGGGCTGTCGATCACCGCTGCGCTGGTGATCACCTTTCCGTTCAACATCCTGCTCGGCATTCCGCTCTACGATCGCATCGTGGGCCTGCTGCACGGAGCCTGACCATGTCCAACACCCATCCCTGCAAGCTCGTGGTGATCATCGCCGAACAGGCGCTGGAAGGGCCGCTGGCCCGCGACGTGATGGCCCTCGGCGCGCACGGCTACACGGTGGCCGACGTGCGCGGCTGGGGCGCCCACGGCGCGCGCAGCGGCGCCTGGGAGGCGGACAAGAGCATCCGCATGGAAATCCTGTGCGACGAGGCAACCTCGCTGGCGATCACCCGCCACGTGGAGGAACAATACTTCCGCCACTACGCCATGGTGGCCTTCGTGGCGGACGTGGGCGTGCTGCGGCCGCAGAAGTTCGTCCGCTGAAAAGGGGTGTGACCACGCCCGGTCGTCGTACCCCTTGCGCATCGCCACCTCCACAGTGATAACATTCGTTATAACTCGATAAGGAGCGGCCGATGAAACTCAAGATCACCACGGTAGGCAACTCCGCCGGCGTCATCCTTCCCAAGGAACTGCTGGCCCGCCTGCGCGTGGAAAAAGGCGACGAACTCTACGCCATCGAAACCCCCGACGGCATCCGCCTGACCGCCTACGATCCCACGCTAGCCGCGCAAATGGCTGTGGCCGAGCAGGTTATGCGCAAGCGCAAGGCTCTGCTGCACAAGCTGGCGCAGTAAAGAAGAACGGCATGATCGTCTGGATCGGCAAGGCGCTTGCTTTAGCCATTCATGATCGCCAGCTCGCCGAGCATGGCGGTGCTGGCGGCGTGCGTGACGACGCTTTGCTGGATTCGGCGCTGGCACGTCCGCAGCAGCGCCGCGCCTATGGCGATCCACCACCGGAACTGGCTGACCTCGCCGCCAGTCTGGCGTGCGGACTGGCGCACAATCACCCGTTCGTCGACGGAAATAAACGCACTGCCGCCGTTGCCTGCGAAGTCTTCATAGAACTCAACGGCGGCGTGCTGCAGGCCGACGACCTCGAACTTTATCCGCAGTACATTGGCCTGGCCGACGGCACGATCAGCGAAACCGAGTTCGCGCAGTGGCTGCGCGCCCGCATCGCAGCCGACATACCCGGCAGCGTGCAGGAGCCCGTCGCCACCTACCGGCGCTGAAAAGGCGACGAGCACATCCCTGCCTGCCCCAGACGGCTCACCTCCTCTGGCCGGTTTTCCTTCCAACCGGAAAGGCCCCCGGCAATGCATCCACCCGGGGCAGCTCCACCGGACGGCGCCCGCGCACAGACCGGCCGTACATGCTTCAGGCCGTCAACTGCGCCAGCGCCTGCAGTCGTACCGCCAACTCCGGCAGCCGATCCTGGCTGGCTGGATCGCCGGGCAGATGGCCGGGGAGTGCGTCCAGAAAGGCACGACGGCTCAGTAATGACGTGAACTGCATGCTGAGATAGGCACGCAAATCGGATGTCGCCGCGCGGCACTCGGCAATCAGATGGCCGGCATGGCCGGGTCGGTGATCAAGAGTCCCGTGACGGCGCCGCCCACGAACACGAGTTCTGCCCGCAGCGCATCGCCAAAGCGGGATGCCACCAATTCCAGCAGGAGCACGTTCGGATCGTTGGGGTTCAGTTCGGCCATCATCCCACCTTCCAGCGCGCATCCAGCAATTCGATGGCCAGGCCATGTTCGCGGGCACTGCCGCCGCGCACCGCATCGAACAACACGAGCAACTCGTACAGCGCGGGATTGCGGACCGCCGCCTCGGGCACCGTGGGGTACAGCGGATAGAACGCCATGCCGCGCACTGTGCCTTGCTTGTGCGGCCATACCGGCACCGGCTCGCCAGCCGGCTGCACGACGCGGCTGACCAGTGGTTCTGCGGCATGAGCCGTGGGCATGCCTCGCGTGGCTTCGCCCCGCGTGGCCGGGAAGCAGTAGCGTGCTCCGTGCCGCACGAACAGGCGCAGTGCTTCGCGCACCACCAGCGGCTTGCCATCCGCCCCCTTGCGCACCAGTTGCGCCATCCGCGCCCGCTCGACACCCGCATGCACTTCCGACGCGGTCAGACTCAACTCGGCCGCCAACGCGGCATAGGTCGGCGGTGGCCCCTGCTCCAGGGACAGGCGCAGCAGGACCACCAGATCCTGGGGGTGCAGCACCACTTGGGGATTGGACTTGGAACGATACATGGCCGACACTCGTTCGCTACTTGCAAATAGCGAATATGGCGGTGAATCCATTTTCTATCAATGGGTTGTTTAGAAGGTGGCGAGTCAGTGGTGAGCGCAGTTTGCCGATCAGCGCCTTGAAGCACTGGCCAGCCTTTTGCAGCGAGAGGGCATTCGCCTGGGCGAGGCTGCACCGCCCCGCGGTCAACAATGCAGAAGCACCCGATTTCAATCCGGTCACCATCGCCTTCACTTCACAAGTTCTCAGGGAAACCCATTCCTTGTATCCGGCGCAGGGTGAGTTTAAACTCCGTATAAACAGCATTTGGAGCCAGACCATGACCTCAGCCGTCCTCGACATCAAACATTGGGGCAACAACCTCGGCGTACGCTTGCCGGCCGCCATCGCCAATGCAGCCCGTCTGCATGCCGACCAGCGCGTCAGCATCACCGTGGAAGACGAGCGCGTCATCATCACCCCCATCCGCGACGAAGCGCTCAGCCTGGAACAGCGCCTGGCCCGTTTCGACCCGCAGCAGCACGGCGGCGAAGCCATGCTGGTTGACGAAACGCTCGGCGCCGAACAATGGTGAAAGCCGCCAAGAGCTGGGTGCCGGACCGGCAGGACGTCATCTGGATCGACTGCAACCCGCAGCGCGGGCAGGAAATGCGCAACGTGCACCCCTTCCTGGTGCTCTCCCCCAAAGCCTTCAACGAACGCACCTCGCTGGTCATCGGCCTGCCCATGACCACCGCCGCCTACAACGCCGACAACCCTTTTGCCGTAGCGGCCGGCGCGGCAAAAGGGCGCAAGGCCGGGCAGACCAGTTATGTGCTCTGCCATCAGCCAAAATCCTTCGACTGGCGCCTGCGAGGCGGCGCACCGCACCCGATGAAGCACATTCCCGATGCCCGCTTCGCCGAAGTGCTCGCCATCCTCAACCAGATCGTGCAACTGGCCTGAAGGGTCGAGGCAAAACGCATCCTCGGGCTGATGTCGTCCAACAGCCGCCTGGCCGGCGAGCAATGGCTGCGCGCCCGCGCTCAGGCGGGCGCCCATTGCGCCGCGTGCCGTGAATCACCCGGAGCGGGTCAGAAACTGTACTTGACGTTCAACTGCGCATTGCGCGGCGCGCCGTACATGCCGCTGTAGAACGTCGATTCCAGCGAACCGAGATAGGTCTTGTCGAACAGGTTGTTCACGTTCAACGTGAGCGACAGATCCTTGCTGATCTCGTAGCGCGCCATCAGGTTGGCGACCGCGTAGGCACTCTGTCTGGCGGTGATGTTGCGCCCGACCCACCACGGACGAACCGTGTAGTAGGTCTTGCTCTGCCAATCCACGCCGCCGCCCACCGTCAGCTTGTGCAGGGCGCCGGGAAGCCGGTAAGTCGTCCACAGCTTGACCAGATGCTCGGGATACACCGTGTTGATCCGCTTGCCGGCATCGTCCTCGGTACGGCCATAGGTCCACGACGCCGCCACGTTCCAGCCGCGCAGCACCTCGCCGTTGATTTCCAGATCGACGCCGGTGGTCTTCGCGCCGTTGACCGCGCGATAGGCGCTGCTGGTGGTGCCGGGCACGGTGTGGCCGGGATCGACCACCGCCAGATTGTCCTGGCGGATCTGATAGACCGATGCGCTGCCGACGATCCTGCCGCCGAGGAATTCGCTCTTCACGCCCAGCTCGTAGTTGGCGCCCTCGCGCGGGTCGAGCATGGCGCCGGTGCGGTCCTGCACGGTCTGCGGCTTGTAGATGGTGGTGTAGCTGGCGTACAGGGTGTGCGCCGGCGTCAGGTCATAGGTGATGCCGGCGTAGGGCGTGACTACGCCGTGTTCCTTCGCCTTGGTGGTGTTGTAGTAGCTGTACAGGTAATTATCGAGAATGTACTGGTTGCGATGGTTGTACACGTTGACGCCGACGATGGTCTTGAGCCGGTCGCTCAGCGAGAAGCGGCCTGCGGCGTAGAAGCCGGTTTGACGCACGAAGGTGTCGGAATCGCTGGAGCCGACGTAGTGGGTGCCGTGGCCACGGTTGTTCCAGGTGTAGATGTTGGCCGGGGTTCCGTGCACGCCGCCCGTGTCGACTTCGATGTCGGCAAGATCCTCGTAATCCAGGTAGTTGAAACCAAGGACGGCTTCATGCTGGCGGCCGAACAGTTCGAATGACCCTTGCAGGTTGATATCCAGATTTTTCTGGGCCTGCTTGTTTTTGCCTTGCGTGGCATCCAATCGCAAACCATTGCCGGTCAGTTTGTCGGGGAATGGGTACATGCTGTTCAGGAATGTCGTCCGGTAATCCCGCTCGCCATGCAGGTAGTTGGCCGACAGCTTGAGCTTCCAGTCGGCCGCCAGCCCTTGTTCCAGCGTCAGGAAGGCGTTGGTCGTCTTCAAATCGCTGAAGTTGTCCCGGCTGGAAAAACTCTTGGAGCGGGAGAATTTCGTCTGCTCGCCGTTACTGAAGAACATCGGCTGGCCGATGCCATACCACGACCCCACGGTGTCGCTGATCTGGTGGTCGATGCTCACGGTCAAGCGCGTGCGGTCGCTCAGATCGGCCTCGATGACGCCATAGAGCACCTTCTTTTCGTTCTCGTGGTAATCAACAAAGCTGTCCTTCTTCTGCCACGCGGCGACGAGGCGACCGCGCAGGCTGCCGGCTTCGTTCAGCGGACCGGAAACATCCGCCTCGGCGCGGCGCTGGTTCCATGAACCAATACCGCCGGCCACATGGGCCTGGAATTCGCTGGTCGGCTTCTTGCGCACCAGATTGATGGCGCCGGACGGATCGCCGGCACCGGTCAGCAGGCCGGAAGCGCCGCGCAGGACTTCGACGCGATCGTAGATCACCAGGTCGGTATTGGCTTGAAAAACGTTCTGGGTCGTGACGTCGGTGTGCGTGCCGACGCCGTCCAACTGGTAGTTGGTGATCGAGTACCCGCGCGAGCCGACCGTATAACGCTCCGGCCCCATCTCGACGACCTTGATGCCGGGGGTCTTGTTCAGCACGTCCTTGACGCCCAGCAGCGCCTCGTCCTCGATGCGCTGGCGGGTCATCACGCTGACTGTCTGCGGCGTTTCGCGCAGGGTCAGGTTCAGCCCGGTGGCCGTGCTGCTCGGACCGCTCTGAGCGTAGCTGCCGGTGCCTTCCGTGGTGCCGCTGCGCTCGGCCGCGGCGGTGACCGTCACCGGCGCAAGCCGCGCTTCACCCCGGCTTGCCGCCGGTAGCCTGCGCAGTCGGTAGCCGCCATTCTGCCCGCGTACCGCTTCCAGCCCGCTGCCGGCGAGCAGCCTGCCCAGGCCGTCCTCGATGCCATATTCGCCGCTCAGGCCGGAGCTGCGGATGCCGGCGGTCAGGCCGGGGTCGGCGGCGACCATGATGCCGGCGGCGGCGCCGAAGGCGCCGAGGGCGTCGTCGAGGGGGCCGGCGGGAATGGCGAACTGCTGGCGGATGGCCTGGACTTCCTGCGCGTGGGCGGCGGGAACGTCGAAGCCATCGAGGCCGCCGAGGGCAAGCAAGGCAACGCAGACGGCGCGTTGGAGCGGACGCTTTTGCGGCGGCACGCGCGTTGCGCGTGCGGACCGGGGTTTGGCTGGATTCATGCCGGGATTTCCTCTTGCGTGATGAATGGAAAGGGAAACCCCGCGGGCGCCTCGCAGGGGTTCTTCCCGGTTAACACGCGACAAGGAAAAAACTGCCGACGGTTTGGATTTTTTTGCCGCCGGGCCGCCCCAAGGCAAAAGCGCCCCCTCGGGGGGCAGCGACCCGCGCAGCGGTGGAGCGTGGGGGCTATCTTGCGCGCTCGCGCTACGGCGCTTCAGCGCCGCGTCAGCGTGACCCAATAGCGGGTACGGTATTCGGCGCGCACCGGCAGGACCTGTTCGAGCATGGCGAGCACGCGGTCGCTGTCGTCGAGCGGGAAGGCGCCGGTGACCTGCAGGCCGGCCACGCCGGGATCGCAGCGCAGCAGGCCGGGGCGGTAGCGGCCCAGTTCGGCGATGAAATCTTCGAACGGCATGCGGCTGGCGACCAGCATGCCGCCGGTCCACGCGCCGCCGCCGGCGGGCAGCGGATGTTCCGGGGACAGGGCAGCGGCGGTGAATTCGCGCTGCAGGCCGGCGCTGACGCGCTGCACAGCCAAGGCGCCATGCGGATGGATATCCACCGCCCCCTCGAACACCGCGACGCGGATCGGCTGGCCGGGCTGGTCGAGGTGGCGCACGGCGAAGCGGGTGCCGACCGGCAGCAGGTCCCCATGCGCGGTGCTCACCAGCAAGGGGCGCGCGGCCGAGTCCGGCGCGGTGGTGACCATGATTTCGCCCGCGCGCAGGACGATGCGGCGCTGGCGGGCATCGAACTCGACGTCTACCGCGCTACGCGTGTTCAGCGCCAGGCGGGTGCCGTCTTCGAGCGTGACCTCCCGGCGTTCGCCTGTGCCGGTGCGCAGGTCGGCAAGCAATCCCGTCCAGGGCGCGGCGCCTTCCAGCATGCCACGCGCCTGCCAGGCAAGGCCGGCGGTGAGGCCCAGGCCGAGCATCCATTTCAGCCCGTTGCGCCGGGCGCGCCGGCCGGCATCGCGGGCCTGTTCCAGCGCGGCGGCGGCCAGCGGCGCGGCCATGCCGCGCGTGCCGGCCTGCAGATCTTGCCCGAGCGCACTCATGCGCTGCCAAGCCAACTCGTGGCTGGGGTCCGCCGCGCGCCATGCGGCACAGTCCTGGCGGGATGCCGGGCTGTCTTCGTACTGCAGGCGGACGATCCACTCGGCCGCCTGCGCGACCACTGCGGGATCGAGCGGCCCGGCATCGGGCGCAATCGCCTTGAAGGCGCCGGACGAACTCATCGCGCTGCCTGGGTGGATGCCGGGGCCTGCCCGGCGTAGATCGCCAGGTAGCAATGCTGCAGTGCGGCGGCGGCCTCCTTGTGCACCACGTTGACGGTGATGCCGAGCTGGCGGGCGATTTCGGCGTGCGGCTGGCCTTCCAGCTGGGCCATCAGGAATACCCGGCGGCGGCGCTCCGGCATGCCGTCGATGAGGCGCCAGACTTCGGTGAGGGTTTCGATGACCGCCACTTGGTCCTCGGCGGACGGCGCATGGTGCTCGGGTCGCTGGGCAAGCACTTCCAGGTAGGCCTGCTCCAGCGCCTGCCGACGGAACTGGTTGATGGCGAGCCGCTTGGCGATGACCGTGAGGTAGGCGCGCGGCTGCTCCAGCGCCGGGGTGGCACCGGCCTTCCAGATCCGCTCGAAGGTGTCGTGCGCCAGGTCGGCGGCGCGGTGGGAACAACCGAGTTTCTTGCGCAGCCAGCCATGCAGCCAGCCGTGATGCGCCTGGTAAAGCTCGGTGACGGTGTTGGAAAACGGGTCGATGGTGCTCAAGTGGCGCGTTCCGGAAAGACTGAAGTATCCGCAATGCCCCATAGCGGACCTGGCGCCCCTGAAAACAGGAACGATTCTTATTTTTAAGAATTTCCGTTCAAGCGTCAATCGGGCTGTTGCCCGGAACCACCCCTGCCCGACCGGGCTACCCGCCAGCCGCCTCCGATGCCGGCGGGCGAATCCGTACCGGCGGCATCCGTTCAGAGATGGCGGTCGATCCGGCGCAGCGCCGCTTCACGGCCGAATACCTCGACCACCGCGTCGATGGACGGCGTCTGCGGTACGCCGAGCAGCGCCACGCGCAGCGGGATGGCCACCTGGGGCATTTTCAGGCCATGCTCGGCCATGGTGTCCTTGATGGCCTGGTTGATCGCCGCCTTGTCCCAGACCACCTCGGCTAGCCGTGCGCGCAGGCTGCGCAGCGCGGCCTTGGCCGGCTCGGTCAGATGCTGGGCGAACACTTCCGCCGCCGGATGCACCTCGGTGACGAAGAGTTCCAGCGCATCGGCCAGCTCGTTGAGATTGGCGGCACGCTCCTTGTACAGTGCCATCACCGCCGTGGGCGCCGGGCCATCCGTCACCACCACGCCGCGGCGCGCCAGCCGTGCAACGGCCTCGGCGGCCAGGCGCGCATCGTCGGCCTGCTTGATGTACTGCGCGTTCAGCCAGTTGAGCTTGTCGGTATTGAATTGCGCGGCGGACGGGGTGATGTGGTCGAGGTCGAACCACTCGACGAACTGCTCGCGGCTGAACAGTTCATCGTCGCCATGGCTCCACCCCAGGCGCGCCAGATAGTTCACCACCGCCTCGGGCAGGTAGCCGTCCTCGTCGTACTGCATCACGCTGACCGCGCCGTGGCGCTTGGACAGCTTGGCGCCATCGCCGCCGAGAATCATCGACAGGTGCGCATACAGCGGCACTTCCGCCCCCAGCGCGCGCAGCACGTTGATCTGGCGCGGGGTGTTGTTGACGTGATCGTCGCCGCGGATGACGTGGGTGATGCGCATGTCCCAGTCGTCCACCACCACGCAGAAATTGTAGGTGGGCGTGCCGTCGGCGCGCGCGATGATGAAATCGTCGAGTTCCGCGTTGGCGATCTCGATCCGCCCCTTCACCTGGTCGTCCCAGGCCACCACGCCGTCGGTGGGATTGCGGAAACGCACCACCGGCTGCACGCCGGCCGGCGGTTCGGGCAGGGTCTTGCCCGGCTCGGGGCGCCAGCGTCCATCGTAGCGCGGCTTTTCCTTGCGCGCCTCCTGCTCGGCGCGCAGGGCGTCGAGTTCTTCCTTGGAGGTATAGCAGTGATACGCGGTGCCGGCGGCGAGCATCTGCTGGATCACCTCCTTGTAGCGATCCATGCGCTGCATCTGGTAGAACGGGCCTTCGTCGGCCTCCAGACCCAGCCAGCGCATGCCGTCCAGGATGGCCTGCACGGCCTCGGGCGTGGAGCGCGCCACGTCGGTATCCTCGATGCGCAGCACGAACGTGCCGCCATGGCGGCGCGCATAGGCCCAGGAGAACAGCGCGGTGCGCGCGCCGCCGATGTGCAGGAAGCCGGTGGGGCTGGGGGCGAAACGGGTACGGACGGTGGAGGACATCGAGACGGGCCGCTGACGAAGCAAAGCGCGGATTTTACGCCACCCGCCGGGGGCGGGCATAGCGCGGCCGGTCAGCCCCCCTCGCCCACGCCGACGAAGCGGCCCAGTTGCACGAGGATGCCGGCGGTCGCGCCCCAGATGAAATGGTCGCGGTAGGGGATGGCGTAATACTCGCGCATGCGCCCCTGATACTCCATCCGGTGGCGTTGGCGATTGGCCGGATCGAGCAGGAAGGTCAGCGGTACCTCGAAGGCCTCGGCGACTTCGAAAGCGTCGAGCTGCAGCGTGAACGGCGGATGCACCAGGCCAACCACCGGCGTCACGCTGAACCCGGTTCCGGTGGCGTACTCGGCCAGCTCCCCGAGCAGTTCGATACGCTCCGCGCCGAGTCCGATCTCCTCCTGCGTCTCACGCAGGGCCGTCATCACCGCCGAGGTGTCGGCACGCTCCACCCGCCCGCCGGGAAAACTGATCTGCCCCGGGTGGTGGTGCAGGTGGTCGGTGCGTTTGGTGAGCAGTACCGACAGCCCTTCCGGGCGGTCCACCACCGGCACCAGCACCGCGGCGGGGCGCAGCGCCAGCCCGGGTTCGCCTTCCCGCACCGGCAGGCCTCGCTCTCCCCCGACAAAACGCTCCCGCAACCAGACGGGAGACAGGGAATTCGGCAGCAGCGGGGATGGCGGGGGAATCAGCACGGCACGAGGCGGGAAATCGGTTTGCGGACGGCCCATCAGGCGGAAGCAGTGGACCCACTCTAGGGAAATTGCCGAACCGGCGTCAAGCCTGTCTCAGCAGTTGTCCGCACGCTCCACGCGCGGCCGGCCGCTCGCGCTGATCACGATGCGGCGCCCCGCGCGCGCGGCGCACACGGCGATCGAGCCGATGGGCAGCGCACCGCTGGCCTGCCGGCCGATTCCGTTGGGCAGATACGACACATGGTCTCGCAAGGGCCCGTTGCCGGCGATGCGGATCCCCTGGGGCGCCGGCTGTCCGGTACGCAGCAAGGGCTCCAAGGGCTGACGCAGCCCGTCGCCATTCCCGTCGGCGAAAACGATCCAGCCCACGCCCCAGCCCTCGCCGGGGCTGCACGCAGCGCCATCGGCGCTGGCGCACAGGGTCACCCGCCCGCCCCGCCGGATCGCCTCCGAACGGGTATAGAACAGCGCCGCATGCAGATCGGCGGTCGCGGTGACGACGCGATTCCGCTCCATGATGCCCGCGAAGGATGGCACCGCCATGCCGGCCAACACCGCCAGCACCGCAACCACCCCCATCAGTTCGATCAGACTCCAGCCCCGTGCCGCCGCGCACCGTTCCTGCATCATGCCTACCCCCAAAAAACAACATTTGCATAATAGTAAAAGCCGCAATATTTGCAAAATGCATAATCAGGAGCAAACAAAAACCCGCAGGGCGTGCTGCCGTGCGGGTTTCGTGTTCTTCGCAGATGGTGGGCGGTACTGGGATCGAACCAGTGACCCCTGCCGTGTGAAGGCAGTGCTCTACCGCTGAGCTAACCGCCCGTCGGCGAAGAAGGGCGCATTCTAGTGAACCGTTCCGGCACAGTCAAGTACGCGCGCAAGCAATTTTCATGGACAACAAAAAACCCCGCCTTGGCGGGGTTTTCGCATACCCGGAACCGGGCTGGTTGGTGGGTGCTGACGGGATCGAACCGCCGACATCCAGCTTGTAAGGCTAGCGCTCTACCAACTGAGCTAAGCACCCGTACTAGCATCGGGCCTGAGCCCGACGAAGCCCGTCAGTTTACCGCATCCTTGAGGGCCTTGCCAGCACGGAACTTGGGTACCTTGGCAGCCTTGATCTTGATGCTCTTGCCGGTACGCGGGTTGCGCCCGGTACGCGCGGCGCGTTCGCCGACGTAGAAGGTGCCGAACCCGACCAGCGTGACGCTGTCGTCCTTCTTCAGCGCCTGTTTGACGGCCGCGATCGCGGCGTCGAGTGCCTTGCCTGCGGCAGACTTGGAGATTTCGGCCTTGGCCGCGATTTCATCGATCAACTCGGATTTGTTCACTTATGCCCCCTCTTCGGATTCGAGTGCAACATGAAGATACGCTCAATCCCTGAACCGGCGCGGCATTCAGGGCCATTCCAAATGCGTCGAAGCTCGCACGGGCTTTATAGCGCGCTGAATTCCGGCGTGTCAAGGGCGCAACCACGCGGTTTCCGGGTAAATACGAGGGGAAAATGAAAGAAGGCGAAACACGCCGAAAACGGCGTGTTTCGCCTCCGGATGCGAACAGCGCTCAGTGCGCGCGGATCTTCGGCGAACCGCCCTCTTCCGCACCGGCGGCGACCGCCGGCGTCTCGGCCACCTCGACCTCGGGCAGCGGCTCGGGCTGGCGCTCCAGCGCGTGCTGCAGCACCTGATCGATCCACTTCACCGGAATGATCTCGATGGCGTTCTTGATGTTCTCGGGAATCTCCGCCAGATCCTTGACGTTTTCCTCGGGAATCAGCGCGGTGGTGATGCCGCCGCGCACCGCCGCCAGCAGCTTCTCCTTGAGGCCGCCGATGGCCAGCACCTCGCCGCGCAGGGTGATTTCACCGGTCATCGCCACGTCGCAGCGCACCGGAATGCCGGAGAGTACCGACACCAGGGCGGTGGAGATGGCCACCCCAGCGGACGGGCCGTCCTTGGGGATGGCGCCTTCCGGCAGGTGGATGTGGATGTCGCTCTTCTGGTAGAAATCGCTGTCGATGCCGAGCGAGCGGGCGCGCTTGCGCACCACCGAGAGCGCGGCCTGGATGGATTCCTGCATGACCTCGCCGAGCTTGCCGGTGGTCATCACCTTGCCCTTGCCGGGCAGCACCACGGCCTCGACGGTGAGCAGTTCGCCGCCGACCTCGGTCCACGCCAGGCCGGTGACCTGGCCGATCTGGTTTTCCTTCTCGGCCATGCCGAAGCTGTACTTGCGCACACCCAGATACTTGTCGAGGTTCTTGGCGTTCACCACGATCTTGCTGGAGCGCGCGCGCAGCACCAGGGACTTGACCACCTTGCGGCAGATCTTGGAGATTTCGCGCTCCATGCTGCGCACGCCGGCCTCGCGGGTGTAGTAGCGCACCACGTCGCGCAGCGCCTCTTCGGTGACCGACAGCTCGTCGCGCTTCAGCCCGTTGTTCTTCATCTGCTTGGGCAGCAGGTAGCGCTGGGCGATGTTGACCTTCTCGTCCTCGGTGTAGCCGGACAGGCGGATCACCTCCATGCGGTCGAGCAGCGGCGCCGGGATGTTGAGCGTGTTGGCGGTGGCCACGAACATCACGTCGGAAAGGTCGAAATCGACCTCCACGTAATGGTCCTGGAAAGTGTGGTTCTGCTCCGGGTCCAGCACTTCGAGCAGGGCGGAGGACGGGTCGCCACGGAAGTCCTGGCCGAGCTTGTCCACTTCATCGAGCAGGAACAGCGGGTTCTTCACGCCCACCTTGCTCATGTTCTGCAGGATCTTGCCCGGCATGGAGCCGATGTAGGTACGCCGGTGGCCGCGGATCTCGGCCTCGTCGCGCACGCCGCCCAGGGCCATGCGCACGAACTTGCGGTTGGTGGCCTTGGCGATCGACTGACCGAGCGAGGTCTTGCCCACGCCCGGCGGGCCGACCAGGCACAGGATGGGCGCCTTGACCTTGTCCACGCGCTGCTGCACGGCGAGGTATTCGAGGATGCGTTCCTTGACGCGCTCCAGACCGTAGTGGTCCTTGTCGAGCACCTTTTCGGCCTCGACCAGATCCTTGCCGACGCGGGATCTCTTCTTCCACGGCAGGCCGATCATGGTCTCGATGTAGTTGCGCACCACGGTGGCTTCGGCCGACATGGGCGACATCAGGCGCAGCTTCTTGAACTCGGCCTGGGCCTTGGCGAGCGCATCCTTGGGCATGCCCGAGGTCTTGATCTTCTTGTCCATCTCCTCGAGGTCGGCGCCTTCCTCGCCTTCCCCGAGTTCCTTCTGGATGGCCTTGACCTGTTCGTTGAGGTAGTACTCGCGCTGGCTCTTCTCCATCTGGCGCTTGACGCGGCCGCGGATGCGCTTTTCCACCTGCAGGATGTCGAGTTCGGTTTCCAGCTGGCTGAGCAGGCGCTCCAGACGCTCGTTGGTGTCGAACATCTCCAGCACTTCCTGCTTCTGCTCGAGCTTGAGCGGCAGGTGCGCGGCGATGGTGTCGGCCAGACGGCCCGGCTCCTCGATGCCCGACAGCGAAGCGAGGATTTCCGGCGGGATCTTCTTGTTGAGCTTCACGTACTGGTCGAACTGGGCAATGATCGCCCGGCGCATCGCCTCGACCTCGTTGTTGCCCAGGTCGGCCGGCGGAATCGGCGTGACGCGCGCGACGAACACGCTGCGCAGGTCGTCCACCGAATCCAGGCGCGCGCGCTGCACGCCCTCGACCAGCACCTTGATGGTGCCGTCCGGCAGCTTGAGCATCTGCAGGATGTTGGCGATGCAGCCGATGTCGTACAGGTCATCGGCAGCCGGCTCGTCCTTGGCGGCGGACTTCTGCGCCACCAGCAGGATGCTCTTGCCGGCTTCCATGGCGTTTTCCAACGCCTTGATGGATTTCGGGCGGCCCACGAAGAGCGGGATCACCATGTGCGGGAACACCACCACGTCGCGCAGCGGCAGCAGCGGCATTTCCTGTTGTTCGTTGGGGAGGTCAAGCGGGCCTGACATGATTTTTACCCTTTTAAGACGCGTTGAGCCCAGATATGGGCTCAAGCGGGAAATTCAAGCGGCGGCGCCGGATCAGTTCGAGCCGGACACCTTCGGCTGATCGGCGTAGATCAACAGCGGCTTGCTGCCTTCCTCGATGGTGCCTTCGTCGATGACCACCTTCTCCACCGACTGCAGCGCCGGCAGCTCGTACATGATGTCGAGCAGCGCGGCCTCCAGGATGGAGCGCAGGCCGCGCGCCCCGGTCTTGCGGCGGATGGCCTTGCGCGCCACCGCGTGCAGCGCGGCGGGGCGGAATTCGAGATCGACGTTTTCCATCGAGAACAGCTTCTGGTACTGCTTGACCAGCGCGTTCTTGGGCTCCACGAGGATCTGGATCAGCGCTTCCTCGTCAAGTTCCTGCAAGGTGGCGACCACCGGCAGACGGCCGACGAATTCCGGGATCAGGCCGAACTTGACCAGATCCTCGGGTTCCACCTGGCGGAAGGTCTCGGTGAGGTTCTTGCCCTGACGGCTCTTCACCTCGGCGCCGAAGCCGATGCCGGCCTTCTCGGTGCGGTCGCGGATGACCTTGTCCAGCCCGTCGAAGGCGCCGCCGCAGATGAACAGGATGTTGGTGGTGTCGACCTGGATGAAATCCTGGTTGGGGTGCTTGCGCCCGCCCTGCGGCGGAATCGAGGCGGTGGTGCCCTCGATCAGCTTGAGCAGCGCCTGCTGCACGCCCTCGCCGGAGACGTCGCGGGTGATCGACGGGTTGTCCGACTTGCGCGAGATCTTGTCGATCTCGTCGATGTACACGATGCCCTGCTGCGCCTTGTCGACGTCGTAGTCGCACTTCTGCAGCAGCTTCTGGATGATGTTCTCGACGTCCTCACCGACGTAGCCGGCCTCGGTGAGCGTGGTGGCGTCGGCCATCACGAAGGGCACGTTGAGCATGCGCGCCAGGGTCTGCGCGAGCAGCGTCTTGCCGGAGCCGGTGGGGCCGATCAGCAGGATGTTGCTCTTGGACAGCTCGACCTCTTCGTCGCGCCCGGACATGTGGCGCAGGCGCTTGTAGTGGTTGTACACCGCCACCGCCAGATTGCGCTTGGCCTGTGCCTGGCCGATCACGTACTGGTCGAGGAGGCCGCAGATTTCCTGCGGGGTCGGCAGGCTGTTGCCGTCACCTTCCGTGCCGCCGGCGCCGGCGATCTCGTCGCGGATGATGTCGTTGCACAGCTCGATGCACTCGTCGCAGATAAAGACCGACGGCCCCGCGATCAGCTTGCGCACCTCGTGCTGACTCTTGCCGCAAAACGAGCAGTACAGCAGCTTGTCGCCGCCCGCCTTTTTCTCCGTCATGACCTTCCTCGCTGGTTACTCAGGAATCGGCACGGCTGGTCAGCACCTTGTCGACCAGACCGTACTCGACTGCCGCGCTCGCGGACATGAAGTTGTCGCGATCGGTATCCTTCTCGATCTGCTCGATCGTCTGCCCGGTGTGCTTGGCCAGCATGCCGTTCAGGCGTTCGCGCAGGTAGAGGATCTCGCGCGCATGGATCTCGATGTCCGACGCCTGCCCCTGGAAACCGCCCAGCGGCTGGTGGATCATCACCCGCGAATTGGGCAGGCAGTAGCGCTTGCCCTTTTCGCCGGCCGCCAGCAGGAAGGCGCCCATGCTGGCCGCCTGGCCGATGCACAGGGTGCTGACCTGCGACTTGATGAACTGCATGGTGTCGTAGATCGCCATGCCGGCGGTCACCGAACCGCCGGGCGAATTGATGTAGAAATGGATGTCCTTGTCCGGGTTCTCGGACTCGAGGAACAGCAGCTGGGCGACGATCAGGTTGGCCGTGGCGTCGTTGACCGGGCCGACCAGGAACACCACCCGCTCCTTCAGCAGGCGCGAATAGATGTCGTAGGCGCGCTCGCCGCGCCCACTCTGCTCGACCACCATCGGCACCAGGCCGAGGCCGACCGGGTTCCAGTCGCTAGCGTGTTGTGGCGTTCCGTTGTTCATCGTTCGATCCGCTCCGCGGCTCAGGCCGCATTGCCCATCAGTTCGTCAAAAGACACCGCCTTGTCGGTGGTCTTGGCCTCGCTCACCGCCCAGGCGACGACGTTGTCCTCGATCACCACGGCCTCGGCCTGCGCCAGGCGCTCCGGCTGAGCATAGTACCAGCGCACCAGCTCGGCCGGGTCCTCGTAGCTCTGCGCCATTTCCTCGACCAGGGCGCGGATCTGCTCGGGCTTGGCGTGCAGTTCCTTGGCCTTGACCAGTTCGGCCATGATCAGGCCCAGCTTGACGCGGCGCTCGGCCTGCTCGCCGAACCAGCTGGCGTTCACCGGCACATCCTTGGCCTTCAGGCCGCGGGCTTCCAGGTCGCGCTTGGCGTTCTCGGCCAGTTGCTGGGCTTCGGCCTCGACCAGCGCCTTCGGCACTTCGATCGGGTTGACCGCCAGCAGGGCTTCCATGACCTGCTCCTTCACCTTGGCCTGGACGCGGCGCTTCACTTCGCGTTCCAGGTTGGTCTTCACTTCCTCGCGCAGCTTGGCGACGTCGCCGTCGGCCACGCCCATCGCGCGGGCGAAGTCCGCATCCACTTCGGGCAGCTGGGCCGCCTCGACCTGCTTCAGCACCACCTCGAACTGCACCGTCTGGCCGGCCAGATGGGCCGCGTGGTAGTCCGCCGGGAAGGTCAGATCGAAGGTCTTGCCCTCGCCCACCTGCAGACCGCGCACGGCCTCCTCGAAATCCTTCAACATCGAACCGGCGCCCAGCACGAACGGGAAATCGCTGGCCTGACCACCCTCGAACACTTCGCCATCCTTGCGGCCGGTGAAGTCGATCACCACCCGGTCGCCGTCCTCGGCGGCCTTCTCGGCGGCCGCGTAGGTGGTGCGCTGCTTGCGCAGCACGTCCAGGGTCTTGTCGACTTCGGCATCGCCCACTTCCAGTACCGGACGCTCGACGGCCTGGCCGGACAGTTCGCCCAGGGCGATTTCCGGATACACCTCGAACACCGCGGTGAATTCCAGCGCTTCGGCGTTCTCGGCGATTTCGGCCTGCTTCGGCTCGATGCGCGGATAACCAGCCACACGCAATTTCTGTTCCTGAACCTGCTCGACGAAGGCCTTCTCGACCGCGGCGCCGATGGCCTCGGAGCGCGCCTGCGCGCCGTGGGTCTGTTCGACGATCTTCATGGGCACCTTGCCGGGGCGGAAACCCGGCATCTTCACGGTGCGCGCCAGGCGCTTGAGGCGGGCTTCCACTTCCTTGTCGACGGCCGCCATGGGCACGGACATGTCGATGCGGCGTTCGAGCGAGCTTTGCGATTCCTGGGTGGTCTGCATTAAAACGGTTCCTGACAAGTCAATGGATTGCGCTTTCGCCGGCCCCTCGTGCGGGTTGTGGCCCCGCCGGACGGCGGGTACTTTCCGGGCGTGCGCGCGTTGCGAGCAAATTTTGATTCTAGCACAGCCCCCCGGCCTTCCTTCCAGCCTCCCCGCGGGCGGAGAATGCGTCACGGCACGACGCGAAAAGCCTTTCGGCAACACGGAACTTGGGCCATGCCGCCCTATCTCACCAGTGACGCGGACCGCCACGGACGCAGCCCTGCCGGGGCCGCCCGCGGCGCCCTGAACGGAGGATCAGCGCCATGAGCATCTTCAACGCGTACCAGTCCCGTTTCGAATCGGCCCGTGAAGAGGAGATGTCGATCCAGGAATACCTGGAGCTGTGCAGGAACGACCGCTCCGCCTACGCGACCGCCGCCGAACGCATGCTGATGGCGATCGGCGAGCCGGAACTGGTCGACACCCGGCTCGATCCGCGCCTGTCGCGCATCTTCTCCAACAAGGTGCTGCGCCTGTATCCGGCCTTCCGCGACTTCTACGGCATGGAGGAAGTCATCGAGCACATCGTGTCGTACTTCCGACACGGCGCGCAGGGGCTGGAGGAAAAGAAACAGATCCTCTACCTGCTCGGCCCGGTGGGCGGCGGCAAGTCCTCGCTGGCGGAAAAGCTCAAGAGCCTGATCGAGAAGGTGCCCTTCTACGCCATCAAGGGTTCGCCGGTGCACGAATCGCCGCTCGGCCTGTTCGACCCGCAGGAAGACGGCACGCTGCTGGAGGACGACTTCGGCATTCCGCGCCGCTACCTCAACACCATCATGAGCCCGTGGGCGGTGAAGCGCCTGCACGAATTCGGCGGCGACATCACCAAGTTCCGCGTGGTCAAGCTGCGCCCCTCGGTGCTGCGCCAGATCGCCGTGGCGAAGACCGAACCGGGCGACGAGAACAACCAGGACATCTCCTCGCTGGTGGGCAAGATCGACATCCGCAAGCTGGAGCAGTATTCCCAGGACGACCCGGACGCCTACAGCTACTCCGGCGGCCTGTGCCTGGCCAACCGCGGCCTGCTGGAATTCGTCGAGATGTTCAAGGCGCCCATCAAGGTGCTGCACCCGCTGCTCACCGCCACCCAGGAAGGCAACTACAAGGGCACCGAGGGCTTCGGCGCGATTCCGTTCGACGGCATCGTCATGGCGCATTCCAACGAATCCGAATGGGTGGCGTTCAAGAACAACAAGAACAACGAGGCCTTCCTCGACCGCATCTTCACCGTGAAGGTGCCGTACTGCCTGCGCGTGTCCGACGAAATCCGCATCTACGAGAAGCTGCTCGCCAACAGCTCGCTGTCGCAGGCGCCGTGCGCCCCCGACACGCTGCGCATGATGGCGCAGTTCGCCGCGCTGTCGCGCCTGAAGGAGCCGGAGAATTCCTCCATCTACTCGAAGATGCGCATCTACGACGGCGAGAACCTCAAGGACACCGACCCCAAGGCGAAGAGCTTCCAGGAGTACCGCGACTACGCCGGCGTCGACGAGGGCATGACCGGGCTGTCCACGCGCTTCGCCTTCAAGGTGCTTTCCCGCGTGTTCAACTTCGACCACCGCGAGGTGGCGGCCAACCCGGTACACCTGATGTACGTGCTGGAACAGCAGATCGAGCAGGAGCAGTACCCGCCGGAGACCGAGGCGCGCTACCTGGGCTTCATCAAGGAATTCCTCGCTCCGCGCTACGCCGAATTCATCGGCAAGGAGATCCAGACCGCCTACCTGGAGAGCTACTCGGAATACGGCCAGAACATCTTCGACCGCTACTGCACCTACGCCGACTTCTGGATCCAGGACCAGGAATTCCGCGACCCGAACACCGGCGAAATCCTCGACCGCAACGCGCTCAACGACGAACTGGAGAAGATCGAGAAGCCGGCCGGCATCAGCAACCCGAAGGACTTCCGCAACGAGGTGGTGAACTTCGTGCTGCGCGCGCGCGCCAAGAACGGCGGCAAGAACCCCAGCTGGACCAGCTACGAAAAGCTGCGCGGGGTGATCGAGAAGAAGATGTTCTCCAACACCGAGGACCTGCTGCCGGTGATCAGCTTCAACGCCAAGGCCAGCGCCGACGAGCAGAAGAAGCACCAGGACTTCGTCAACCGCATGATCGACAAGGGCTACACCGAGAAGCAGGTGCGCCTGCTGTGCGAGTGGTATCTGCGCGTTCGCAAGAGCGCCTGAGCGCGCCGCCGGCCCGCACGGGCCGGCGGGCCGGACAACTCCGCGGAGTCACGCAGACATGGTGCGCATCATCGACCGGCGGTTCGACAGCAAGAACAAGAGCGCGGTGAACCGCCAGCGCTTCATGCGCCGTTTCCGCCAGCAGATCCGCAGGGCGGTGTCGGACGCCATCCAGGGACGCTCGATCCGCGACCTGGACAACGGCGAGCAGATCTCCATTCCCGCGCGCGACCTGGCCGAACCGCATTTCCAGCACGGCCGGGGCGGCGTGCGCGAGCAGGTGTATGCCGGCAACGATCAGTTCACCTCCGGCGATCACGTGCGCCGTCCGCTCGATGGCGACGGCGGTGGCGGCCAGGGCAAGGCCAGCAACGAAGGCGAACATGAGGACGATTTCGTCTTCCAGCTCTCCCGCGAGGAATTCCTCGACCTGTTCTTCGACGACCTCGCCCTGCCCAACCTGGTGCGCACCCAGCTCGCGCGCATCACTGAATACAAGACCCGCCGCGCCGGCTTCACCGCCGACGGCACGCCGGCCAACATCAACATCGTGCGCTCCATGCGCGGTGCGCTGGGCCGCCGCCTGGCGCTGGGCGCGCCGTGGTCGGCCAGGCTGCGCGAGGCGCAGCACCAACTGGACGAACTGCTCGCCGCCAAAGGCGAGCACGGCGAGGAAATCCAGGCCCTGCGCGAGGAAATCGCCCGCCTGCGCGCACGCATCGAGGGCATCCCGTTCATCGACAGTTTCGACCTGCGCTACAACAACCGCGTCAAGACGCCCCTGCCGACCACCAGCGCGGTGATGTTCTGCGTGATGGACGTCTCCGGTTCGATGGACGAGGAAAAGAAATCCACCGCCAAGCGCTTCTTCATGCTGCTCTACCTCTTCCTCACGCGCAGCTACGAGCACATCGAAGTGGTGTTCATCCGCCACCACACGGTCGCCAGGGAAGTGAACGAGAACGAATTCTTCCACTCGCGCGAATCCGGCGGCACGGTGGTCTCCAGCGCGCTCAAGCTGATGCACGAGATCCTCCGCGAACGCTACGCCGGCGGGCAGTGGAACATCTACGGCGCGCAGGCTTCCGACGGCGACAACTGGGACAACGACTCCCCCCTGTGCCGCCAGTTGCTCGACACCGACATCCTGCCCTGGTGCCAGCACTTCGCCTACATCGAGATCACCCCCGGCGAACCGCAGAACCTGTGGCGCGAGTACGCCCGCCTGGACGGCGAGCACGCCAACTTCGCCATGCAGCGCATCCGCACGCCGGCCGACATCTACCCGGTGTTCCGCGAACTGTTCAAGAAGACCTTGGTATGAAGCGCGCCGCCCGCAAGCCCACACCGTTGCCCGCCGGCTCCGAATGGACGCCGGAGGCCATCGACCAGTACAACACCGAGATCGCCCGCGCGGCCGCCGAGTTCGGCCTGGACATCTACCCGGTGCAGGTCGAGATCATCACCGCCGAGCAGATGATGGACGCCTACGCTTCGGTGGGCATGCCGGTGAATTACCACCACTGGTCCTTCGGCAAGCACTTCCTGACCACCGAGAAGGGCTACCGGCGCGGGCAGATGGGCCTGGCCTACGAGATCGTCATCAACTCCAACCCCTGCATCGCCTACCTGATGGAGGAGAACACCCTGACCATGCAGGGCCTGGTGATCGCTCACGCGGCCTACGGGCACAACAGCTTCTTCAAAGGCAACTACCTGTTCCGCACCTGGACCAATGCCGACGCGATCATCGATTACCTGCTGTTCGCGCGCAATTACATCGCCGAATGCGAGGAACGCTACGGCGAGGAAGAGGTGGAACTGCTGCTCGACTCCTGCCACGCGCTGATGAATCTGGGCGTGGACCGCTACAAGCGCCCGCCCAAGCTCTCGCTGGCCAAGGAAAAACTGCGCCAGCGCGAGCGCGAGGAATACCTGCAGGGCCAGGTCAATGAACTATGGCGCACCCTGCCGGTCCATGAGGCCCATGCGGACCCCGGCGGCAGCCGGCGCTTTCCGCCGGAACCGGAAGAGAATCTGCTGTACTTCGTCGAAAAGCATGCCCCGCTGCTCGAACCCTGGCAGCGCGAAGTGGTGCGCATCGTGCGCAAGATCGCCCAGTACTTCTTCCCCCAGCGCCAGACCCAGGTGATGAACGAGGGCTGGGCCACCTTCTGGCACTACACCCTGCTCAACCGCCTGTACGACGAAGGCCTGCTGGCCGACAGTTTCATGCTGGAATTCCTCCAGTCGCACACCAACGTGGTGTACCAGCCGCCCTACAACAGCCGCTGGTACGGCGGCATCAATCCCTACGCGCTGGGCTTCGCCATGTGGCAGGACATCCGGCGCATCTGCGAGGACCCCACGGACGAAGACCGCGAGTGGTTCCCCGACATCGCCGGCGGCAACTGGCTGGAAGTGTTCGACTTCGCCATGCGCAACTTCAAGGACGAAAGCTTCATCGCCCAATACCTCTCGCCCAAGGTCATGCGCGACCTGCGCCTGTTCGCCGTGCTCGACGACGACCAGGAAGACACCCTGCACATCTCCGCCATCCACGACCAGGACGGCTACCGCCGCGTGCGCGCCATGCTTTCCGAGCAGTACAACCTGGGCAGCCGCGAACCCTACATCCAGGTGTGGAACGTGGACCTGCGCGGCGACCGCTCGCTGACCCTGCGCCATCAGCAATACCAGCGCCGCCCGCTGGGCGACGCCACCGACGAGGTGATGAAACACCTGGCCCGCCTGTGGGGCTTCACCGTGCGCCTGGAAAGCGTGGATGCCGACGGCCAGGTGGAACTGCTGGCCGAGGTACGCAACGAGAAGCGCCGCAGCGCCAGCGACGACTGAATCGCATTGCGGCACACAATGAGAATGGATAGCATTTACGCGACCCATTTCCTACGCCCTCCGCCGGGCAGTCCCCCATGGCCGACGACGCACTCCGCAGCAGTGTCTCCACCCTCTACGACGAGCACCACGTCTGGCTGAAGAACTGGCTGCGCCGGCGCCTGCCCTGCGCCGACCAGGCCGCCGACCTCGCCCACGACACCTTCCTGCGGGTACTCACGCAGCGCGAGCCGGTGATGCCGGACACCCCGCGCGCCTTCCTCACCACCATTGCCCAACGCGTGCTGGCCAGCCATTTCCGCCGCCAGTACCTTGAACAGGCCTGGCTCGAAACGCTCGCCCAGCAACCGGAACTCACCGCCGTATCGGAAGAAACCCGCGCCCTTTGGCTGGAAACCCTGTACGAAATCGACCGCCTGCTGGAAACCCTGCCGCCAGTCGTCCGCAAGGCCTTCCTGCTCTCCCAGCTCGAGGGCCTGAGTCATGCCCAGATCGCCGCAGAACTGGACATCTCCATCGCCACCGTGAAGCGCCATATCGTCAAGGCCGGCACGCTGCTCTACTTCGCGCAATGAATCCAGGCGCCCACGGCATCTCCCCGGAAGTCGCCGAAGCCGCGATGACCTGGTGGGTAGAACTGCAATCCGACCCGGTCACCGACGACATGCGCGCCGCCTGCCGGCGCTGGCGCAGCGCCCGGCCCGAACATGAACAGGCCTGGCAGATCATCGCCAGCGCGCACGGCCGCCTGCACGCCAGCGGCCTGCCCCCCACGCTTGCCCACGCCGCGCTGAGCACCGCGCGCGCTACCGTCTCGCGCCGCAAGGCCATCAAGACGCTCGCCGTGCTCGTGTTCGCCGGCAGCGCCGCCTGGGCGCTGCAACGCCAGGACGCCACCACGCAACTGCTGGCCGACCACCGCACCGGCACCGGCGAACGGCGCGACATCGTCCTCGCCGACGGCACCCGCGTCACCCTCGACACCGACACCGCGCTCGACGTGCGCTTCGACGACCACGAACGCCGCCTGCACCTGCGCGCCGGCCGCATCCACATCGACACCGCGCCGGACGGCGGCCTGCGCCGCCCGTTCTTCGTGGATACCGCCCACGGCAGCGCCCAGGCCCTGGGCACGCGCTTCACCGTGCGGCAGAACGCAGACGCCAGCCACATCGCGGTGTTCGAGGGGTCGGTGGCGCTGACGCCCAGCCGTCAGGAGAGCCCCGCCCTCGTGCTCGGCGCAGGCGAACAGGCCTATCTGCGGGCGCAGGGTGCCAGCCAGCCGGGCCCGGTCGACGAACGCGATGCCGCCTGGCGGCAGGGCATGCTCATCGTCACCGCCATGCGGCTGGACGACTTCGTCGACGAACTGGGGCGCTACCGCCCCGGCTGGCTGCTCTGCGATCCGCAGATCGCCGCACTGCGGGTTTCCGGCTCCTTCCCGCTCGCCGACACCGACCGTGCCCTTGACGCGCTCGCCAACACCCTGCCGGTGACCGTCGTCCGCCGCACCCGCTATTGGGCGGCGCTGCGGCCACGGGCTGCATGAAGCAAGCCGGGCGCGACGAATTTCACCGCGCCTGAGCCGTTTCCGTTTCTCGTGCGACAGACGGTGACAACCACCGTCCACGAGGACCCCTTGACGATGAAACCCGCCCGCGCACCCCGCCACCGCCAACCCGCCGTTCTCCCGCGCCGCACGGCCGGCGCAGTCGCCGTGCAGGCCGCCCTGCTCGCCCTCGGCCTTGCCGCCACGCTGCCGGCCATCGGCCTCGCCACGGCACAGGCCGCCGAACCGGCCGCCGCCGTGCAAGCCTACGACATCCCCGCCGGGCCGCTGGATGCGGCGCTCGCCCGCTTCGGCCAGCGCTCCGGCGTGCTGCTCAGCTACCCACCTGAACTCACCGCCGGGCGCAGCAGCCCCGGCCTCGGCGGCGCCCACGCCATCCCCGACGCACTCGCCCGCCTGCTCGCCGGCAGCGGCCTGGAGGCCGTACCCCAGGCCAACGGCGGATATACGCTGCGCTTGCTGCCCGCCCAGCGCGACGCCACGCTGGCGCCGGTGACGGTCAAGGCCGGCGCGCTGCGCGACGCCACCAGCGAAGGCACCGGTTCCTACGCCGCACGTGGTACCACCCTGTTCAAGGGTACCCAGTCGCTGAAGGAAATTCCCCAGTCGGTCACCGTCATCACCCGGCAGCGGATGGACGATCAGAGGCTGGACACCCTGACCGATCTGCTCGAAAACACCACCGGCATCACCATCGTCAAGCGTCCCGCCGGAGGGCACGACATCTATTCACGCGGCTTCATCGCCCCCAATCTGCAATACGACGGCGTACCGGTGACACGCGGCGTATCCTCGGGGAATTCATCCATCGCCTCCACCACCTGGCTGGACCGGGTCGAAGTCCTGCGCGGCGCGCAAGGTCTCCTGGAAGGTGCGGGAAATCCCGGCGGCGCCGTCAATCTGGTACGAAAACGGGGGCTGGCGGAAACGGCGTTCAATGTCGAAGGGCGGCTCGGCTCCTGGGACAACTATGGCACGCGCCTGGACGCGGGCGGTTCGATCGACGAACAAGGCAGGCTGCGCGCCCGCGCGGTGATCGATTTCGAGGACAAGAAATCCTTCCTCGACGCCATCACCGACCGCAACCTGAACCTCTACGGCGCACTGGATTTCGACCTCACGCCGGACACGACGCTTGGCCTCGGCCTCATCCATTCACGGGTCGACGGCAACGCGGCGCTTCACCACGGCGTTCCGCGCTATGCGAATGGCGAACCACTCGACATTTCCCGCTCGACCAACATCGGCGCTGACTGGAACGACAACAACCACCGCAAGAACCAACTGTTCCTCGACCTGGAGCATCGCCTCAATGCCGACTGGACACTGAAGGTCAGCGGCAACTACATGATCGAAGACTGGGACGCGCTTGTTTCCTATGCGAACGGGCGAGTCCCGGTGGGCGGCACGACCGTGGCCGGCTCGGGCTATGCCTACGCTTACCAGACCACCAGCCAGGGGCTGGATGCCAATCTCTCCGGCAGGTTCAATGGCCTGGGAATCGAGCACGAAATCGTCGTCGGCGGAAATTTCTCCAATGTGGACACCGACAACCGCTATGTTCAATATTTCAATTACATGAGCTATGACGTATTCAACCCGGATCACGACGCCCCCAGACTGGGCAGCACCTCACCGACCAGCCAACTTGCCAGTGACTCCCGCACCCGCCAGAAAGGCTTGTATGGCGTGCTGCGCAGCCACCTCACCGACCGGCTGACCTTGGCGCTTGGCGCCCGGAGCAGTTGGTATGACTACCGTGACAACACCCAGACCACCACCTGGAGCAGTGCCAGCAAGATGCGGGAGCGTGGTGAGACCACCCCGTTCGCCGGCCTCGTCTTCGCGCTCACCCCCCAATGGTCGGCCTATGCCAGCTACGCCGACATCTTCCAGCCCCAGACCGCCACGAACGCCCAGCGCCAGGTACTGCAACCCATCGTGGGCAGCAACTACGAAGCAGGCGTCAAGGGGGAGCTGTTCGATGGCGCGTTGAACGTCTCCCTCGCCCATTTCCGCATCGATCAGAAGAACCGGGCGGTCACCGATACCAGCGCGCCGATGGTCTGCGGCTCTGCGGGTACGAGCGCCTGCTCCCGTGCTGCCGGTGAAGTCCGCAGCGAAGGCTGGGAGCTGGAGGCCCACGGTCAATTGAGCTCGAACTGGCAGATCAGCGGCGGCTACACCTACAACCGCAACAAGTTTCTACAGGACAACAATGCGGCTTTGATCGGCACACGCTTCGACTACAACACCCCGAAGCATATCCTGCGCCTGTGGTCGGATTGGCGTCTGCCGGGGGGGCTGAACCCATGGCGCGTTGGCGCTGGCGTCCAGTACCAGAGCGCCCAGGAAACCAACAGTCCGACGAGCATCCGCAATCCGCTGCAGGGCGGGTATTCCGTCTGGAACGCCAGGGTGGCTTACCAGATCGACAAACGCTGGTCCGCTGCCCTGAACATCGAGAACCTGTTCGACAAACGCTACTACGCCTTCATCGACAATTACTGGTATTACGGCAGCTACGTCGGCGCCCCGCGCAACTTCACGCTGACCGTGCGCGGCAGCTTCTGACGCCGCTACCGGGCGCGCCCCGGCGCTGCACGCATCAACCACGGCGGCACCCGCTTGCGGGTGCCGCCGCATTGTTTTCACGCTCCGCCGTACCGGGCAGGGCTTCATCCCCGGCAGTCAGACGATCACCCGCCGGACCAGCACGGAGTAGCTTTCCAGGGCAGCATCCGTGGTCAACAGATGGGCCGGCAGGGACTGCGCCTGGGCGATCAGCAGGCGGTCGAAAGGGTCACGATGGTGCCAGGGCAGATGCCGGACATGCCGGCAATGCGCCGCCAGGACGGGAAGCTCGGCAAAGCCGGTCTGCAGGGCAAGGGGCTCGATATCTTCGGGTTCGAAGTCGAAGTCGTCGCGCAGGAGCGAACGCTTGATGGCGACTTCCCAGATGCTGGCGGCACTGAACAGAATGACGTTATCCGGATTTTCCAGTTCGCTGCGCACCGCAGCCGGCAAACGCTCGGGGTCGATCAATGCCGCAAGCAGGATATTGGTGTCCAGCAACACGGTGCTGCTTGCCGACGCTTTTTCCATTCAGCCAGCACCTTCGAACATGGCGCGGATTTCATCCGCAGCCAGGGCATCGAAATTTTCAGGCAGGGTGAAACGGCCCTTGCCCAGCCCGAGCCTGCGCGGCACCGGCTGTGATGTTTCCAGTGCGACGAGGCGTGCCACCGGCTTTCCGGCGCGGGCGATGATGATCTCTTCGCCTGCCGCGGCAAGGTCGACAAAGCGCGACAAATGCGTTTTTGCTTCGTGGATGTTGATCGATTGCATGGATCTCTTACCCCGACACGGTTGACTTGACCAAACTTAGTCCACTCCTTTCCCGATGTCCACTCCCGCCCGCCAATCCTTCAGTTGCAGCCCGTGGCAAGTCCTATTGCACTGCACTACGCTCCATACGCCCACGGATCGATCAGCCCAACCCCACTGTTCTCGAAATCCCTGGTATTCCTGGTCACCACGGTAAAGCCATGTTCCAGCGCGATGGCCGCGATCATGGAGTCGTTCATGGCCATGGGGTCGGGAATATGCAGTCTGGCGCAGATCAAGGCGGCCTGTTCCGAGAACGGCAGCACCCGACCGGAAAAATGACCACGTACGGTATCGAACCAATGGCGGATCATCTCGCCCTGGGGCGGGGTCAGCCGTTCAAGGCGCCGGATGCCCGCCTCGATTTCAAAGACACTGATGCTGGTCAGAAACATCTGCTCGGGCCTGACCTGCGCCGCCCACTCCCTGACGGCAGAGGACTGATTGCGTTTACCCGCGCGCAGTTCGGAAAGCACGTTGGTATCGAGGATGAACATCGCTATTGCGCCGCGTCGAAATCGACGGGACGCGCGGCGACCGGAACACGCGGCACCTCGAAATCGACCCCCTCCCCGCCCGGAATGGCATCCATCAACGCCAGCAGGGATTGCCCGCCTTCCGCCTGCTGCGCGTAGTAGTCCTCGATGGTTTGCAGCACGTAGCGCGGTTTCCCCCGGTCCGTGATGAATACCGGCCCGGAAGCGGCCGCCCGCTTGGCAGCCCCGACATCGCGGGTGAACTCACGGCTTGAAAAAGTGTGGATGGTCATTTCTATCCCCTGTGCACCACCAATGTTTGTATGTTAGAACATCGACCGAACGCATGCCAGCGGCCAAAAGAGCCGGGACTCGAGCCAGCCGCCTGTGCGGGCAACGGTGCTATCATTTGCGAATGATTCTCACAACAACTCTTGCCCCTTTCCGTACCTGAGCGTTACGGGTCGAACGGCCGGCTTGCCCGGCACGGAGCCTGCCTTGCAGCACAAAGCGACAGAACAAACCCGGTTGATCGGCGAACTGTATTCCAGCCATCGCGGCTGGTTGCAGGGCTGGCTGCGCAAGAAGATCGGCTGCCTGCACCAGGCCGCCGATCTGGTGCAGGACACCTTCGTCAAACTGCTGTCGTCCGCCAATCTGCCGGCCCTGCGCGAGCCGCGCGCCTATCTGCTGGTGATCGCCAGCCACCTGATGATCGATCAATACCGGCGGCGCAAGCTGGAACAAGAGAGCCTGCAAACCATGGCGGTGCTGGCCGAAGACGCGCTGGCCGCCAGCCCCGAGGAGCAGGCCGCGACCCGCCAGCTGCTGGGCGAGACCCTGCACGTCCTGGCCCGCGAACTGGGCGACAAGCCATACCGGGCCTTTCTGATGGCGCGCGTGGATGGCATGTCCTACGCGGAGATCGCCGCCGCGCTCGGCGTGTCCGAGAGCAGCGTCAAGCAGTACCTGAGCAAAGCCCTGGCGTATTGCCATGCCCGCCTCTACACCCATGACTGACGCGGCGCTGAACGAATCCGCGATCCGCGAACAGGCCGCCGAGTGGATCGTACGCCTCGATGACGCACTGGACGACGCCCAGCGCCAGGCCGTGCAGGCGGCCTGCCGGGCGTGGTGTGCGCAGGACGAGCGGCACGCGCGCATCTTCCGCCAGATGCAGCAGATGTGGCAGGCCGCAGCCCAGCCCGCCAAACCGAAACGCGGCGGGAAAACCACCGCCGCGGCCGGCCTGCTTGCCCTGCTCGTGCTGTGCTGGCTGCTGCCGCTGCAGGCCTGGCTGGCCGACGTGCGCGTGGCGCCGGGTGAACTGCGCCAGGTGACGCTGGAGGATGGCAGCCGCCTGACGCTCGACAGCGGCGCGAGCGTCGATATCCGCTTCGACGGGCAGACGCGCTCGGTGCATCTGCATGCCGGCCGCTTGCTGGCCGACGTGGCCAAGGATCCGCAGGGCCGCAGCTTCCGCGTCGTCGGCCGCGACGGCACGGCAACGGCGCTGGGCACGCGCTACATCGTCGATCAGCAGGCCGCCGACACGGCGGTCAGCGTGCTGGAATCCTCCGTCGCGGTGGCCAGCCGCGCCCGGCCGGACCAGCCGGTCGTCCTGCAGGCCGGACAAACCGTGCGCTATACGCGCGCAGCGCCGGGCAGGCCGGAGACCCTGGCCCCCGCCGCCACGGACGCGGCCTGGGCGAACGGCCAGCTGATCTTCAACGCCACGCCGCTGCCCGAGGTCGTTGCCGAACTGGCGCGCCACCGGCGCGGCATCCTGACCCTGCGCCGGGCCGACGCGCTGGCCGAATTGCGCTTCACCGGCATGCTGCCGCTGCAGGACAGCGATGCCGCGCTGCGCATCCTGGCCCGGTCGCTGCCCGTATCGGTGGAACAGGCCACGCCGTACGTGGTCTGGCTGGCGCCGGAGGAAACCCGGACGCAAAAATAATTTCACGGTGGACTGCCCGATTTTTTCCGGCGCCAGTCATGGAGGTTGAGAAGCCGCTTTCATCAACCATCAGGAGTTCATCGTGCATCGTCTTCATCACGGCCGGCTGCCCGCGCGGCTGTCGCTGATCGCCCTGTGCCTGGGACTGGCTGCGCCGGCCTGGGCACAGACCGGCAGCCCCCTGGCGTCCCCGCTTCCCCTGTCCATCTCCGCCCAGCCGCTGGACAAGGCGCTGACCGAACTGGCCGCCAAGACCGGCCTGCTGATCGGCGTGGACAGCAGCCTGCTGGCCGGCAAGCAGGCACCGGCCCTCAACGGCACGTATACGCCGGCCACCGCCCTGGACAAGCTGCTGGAAGGCTCGGGCCTGGAGGCGGTGAGCCAGGACGGCAACGAATACACCTTGCGCAAGCTGCCGCTGCGGCAGGGCGAAGCGACCCTGGTACCGGTGACGGTCAGCGCCGGCGTACTGCGCGAGGTCACCACCGAAGGCAGCGGCAGCTATGCCGCGCGCGGCTCGACGCTGTTCAAGGGCGCCCAGTCGCTGAAGGAGATCCCCCAGTCCGTCACCGTGATCACCCGGCAGCGGATGGACGACCAGGGGCTGGACACGCTCACCGAGGTGCTCGAACAGACGCCCGGCATCACGCTGAGAAAGCGGCCCAACGGCGGCAACGACATCTATTCGCGCGGTTTTCTGACCGAGACGATCCAATATGACGGCATTCCCCTGTCGCGCTACCACAACTGGGGCAATGCACTGGCGGCAAGCGCCGTTCACCTGGACCGCGTCGAAGTGCTGCGCGGCGCACAGGGTCTGCTGGAAGGCGCAGGCAGCCCGGCCGGCGCGGTCAACCTGGTGCGCAAGCGCGGCCTGGCCGAGTCCGCCCTGACCGTCGAGGGCCGGGTCGGCTCGTGGGACCACTACGGCACTCGCCTGGACGTCGGCGGTCCGTTGAACCGGGAAGGCACGCTGCGCGGCCGCGCGGTGCTCGATTACGAAGACAAGCAGTCCTTCCTCGACACGGTGTGGGACCGCAACCTCAATGTCTACGCCGCGCTGGATTTAGACGCCACACCGGACACCACCATCGGCGTGGGCGTGGCGCATGCCCGGCTGAAAGGCAACAGCGCACTCAATCCCGGTGTGCCCCGCTACGCCGATGGGCGAGACCTGGGCCTGCCGCGCTCGGCCTATGTCGCCGCAGGCTGGAATGAGGCCGACCGGCGCGAAACCCAGGTCTTCCTCGATCTGGAGCATCGTTTCAGCGAGCACTGGAAGCTGAAGGCCACCGCGGCCTACGTCCGCGAAAACTACGATGCGGTCGAGTCGCACGCGAATGGACGCGTCGCCGTGGGCGGCAGCACGGTCAGCGGCGTCGGCTATGCCTACGACGACTCGGCGACCAGCCAGGGGCTGGACATCCATCTCAGCGGCAAACTCCGGGCCTTGGGGCTGGCGCACGAGGTGGTCATCGGCGGCAACTACGCGAAACAGAAACGCGATGATGGCTATGTCCAGTACTGGAATTACACGACCTACGACGTTTTCAACCCGGATCACGACACGTCGCACCTTTCCGCCTACACGCCTTCGGACATTTGGGAGCAGCAGGCGGACACCACGCAAAAGGGGTTGTACGCGCTGCTGCGCAGCCACCTGACCGAGCGCGCGACCCTGGTGCTGGGCGGACGGGCGAGCTGGTACGAATTCAACGACATGGGAATCAGCCGCGTGGATGGCTACACGTTCTCCTCGGCAAAGAAGGAGAGCGGTGAATTCACGCCCTACGGCGGACTGGTCTATGCCCTGACACCGCAATGGTCGGCCTACGCCAGCTACGCGGAGATCTTCAACCCCCAGAGCGCCACGGACGCCCAGCGGCGCATGCTGGAGCCGATGACCGGCACCCACTACGAACTTGGCGTCAAGGGCGAACTCTTCGGCGGCGCCTTGAACACCTCGCTGGCGGTCTACCGCGCCGAACAGAAAAACCGCGCCGTCACCGACTACGATTCACCGATGGCGTGCGGCGGCTGGTACTGCTCGCGCGCCGCCGGCAAGGTACGCAGCGAAGGCGTCGAGATCGAAGCGCATGGCGAACTCGCGCAAGGCTGGCAGATCAGCGGCGGCTACACCTATGGCCGCAACGAATACCTCGACGACGTCGACCCGGCACAGGTCGGCAAACCGTTCGACTATCTCGCCCCCAGGCACATGCTGCGCCTGTGGTCCAACTACCGGCTGCCCGGCGAACTGCATCCGTGGCAGCTCGGCCTGGGCACCACCTACCGCAGCAAGCAGAAGACCAGCAGCAGCACCATGCTGAACCCGGTGCAGGGCGGCTACGCGATCTGGAACGCCCGCGTGGCCTACCAGATCGACAAGACCTGGTCGGCCGCGCTGAACATCGAGAACCTGTTCGACAAGAAGTACTACTCGTCCATCGCCGACAACTACTTCTACAGCCACGTCGGCAACCCGCGCAATTTCCTGCTGACCGTGCGCGGCAGCTTCTGAGCAGCGCAAAGCAGGACGGCACCCGCCTGGGGGTGCCGTCCTGTTTCCTGCTCTTCAGCGGTCGCCGGCGATCAATCCTGCCGGACAGCCTCGATCTGGATGACGATCTTCACTTCCCTGGCCGCGCCCCAGTCCAGGCCGAAGTCGAGGCCCCAGCGGCTGCGGTCGATCTTGGCCTCGAAGTCCCCACCGCACACTTCCTTCCCCTGTTGCTGAGGGCTCGCGTAGCAGTTGAATTTCTCGGCGTCGAGCGTCACCGGCAGGGTCCTGCCCAGCAGGGTCAGCTCGCCTTCGACCTCATCGACCTCGTCCCCGTCGAACTTGAAACGGGTGCTGACGAAACGCGCGGTGGCGAACTGCCCGGCGTTGAAGATGTCGGGCGCGCGCAGATGCTGGTCGAAGTCCGGCGTGCCGGTGTTCACCGAGGCGATGTGCACGGTGACGTCGGCCTTGCCGGTCCTGGCGGTGCGGTCGAACTGGATGCTGCCTTCCACCTGGTCGAAGCGGCCACGGTTGGTGGAAGTCTTGTTGTGGTCGATCTCGAAGGTGACGAAGGTGTGCGTGGGATCGATCGCGTAGGAGGCGGCCTGCGCGGACGCGGCCCCCAGCAATGCGGCGGCGGACAGGGCCAGGACGGACTTGTTCATGAAGCGCTCCTCAGTAATCAGGGACAGGACCAAGACCTGTTCACAGCGACCCACCCCGCAACAACCGACGGGAAAGCACGGATTTCATATCGCGCCGGGTGTCGCACACGATATGGAGTAGAGGTTTTCACTGCTGATTTCATAGATGATACGGTTCATCCCGACGACCACCTGCCGGTAGCGGGCAAGATTCAGATCGAGTAATTCGTCAGGCTGTGAGCCACTCTGCGGAAAAGCCTGAATCGTGCCCACGGCTTCCCGGATTTTTCGGTAGCTCTTCTGCCAGGTCTGCCGGTCGAAGCGCTTGAGCAGGTAGCGGCGAAGATCCTGCAAGTCCTGTTCCGCACTTTCGGTGAAAACCACCCTCACTGCCGGTCTGCTTCGTCCATGTCGGCGAAAACATCGCTGGCGTCGCGAAAGCGGCCTTGCTCGATCTCACGGCTCCCCATGGCCAGTATCTTGAGCATCGCCAGCGTTTCTTCGCGTTCCTCATAGGAACGCACGTCCATCGCCACGAGCCTGGCTTCGCCATGCTGGGTGATGAGCAGGGGTTCGCGGCTTTCCGAAACGTCTTTCACGATCTCGGCCGCATGGCTCTTGAGGTAGCTGATGGGCTTGACTTGCGTGGAGAGCTTCATAGCCGGTCTCAACAGGATCACTGCAACAAGGGCCGATTATGGACCGAATCCGATCTCACACCCAAGTTCCCGGCGCTCCCAATCGCCGGGCGAGCGCACGAAGTCATGTTCTTCAGCCGGTCGCCTCCAGCAGCAGGCGCGGACGTACCGCCGGCGCCAGGTGGATGCCGCTGCCGGACTGCTTGGCCACCTTCTTCGCGGCCGCCGCGGCCGAGGCCACTTCTTCCGGGGTCTGGAACTGCCCGCTGCTCACGCGCACCACGCCGGCAGCCATCGTGGTCAGCGGGAACACCACGCGGAAGCCGCGCCGGTCTTCGCTCTCGAAGCCGCCACGGGCCAGTTCCCCCGCATCGAACAAGGCCCGTGCGCCCACATTGAAGGCATGCACGGTGCGCTCGCAGCGGCCCTGCCAGTCCTCGCTCTGGAACAGCACGACGAAATCGTCGCCGCCCACGTGGCCGACGAAATCCTGCGAGGGGTCGGCGTGCGCGGCGATCACCCGCGCGGCCAGCTTGATCATCTCGTCGCCGCGCCAGTAGCCGTACAGATCGTTGTACGGCTTGAAGTTGTTCAGGTCGAAGTAGCACGCCGCGAAGCGTGCGCCGGCGCTCAGCAGGCGGCCGATGTGCTCGGTGATCGGGATGTTGCCGGGCAGGAAGGTGAGCGGGTTGGCGTGGCGCGCGGCCTCGATGCGCCGCTCGGTCACCGCGCGCACCAGGCTCTCGCCGGTGGCGAGCCCGGCGTAGCGGCCATCCTCGGTGAGGATGAAGCCCTCGTACAGATAGCGCTGGTCGTCGCCGGTGAGCACGGTGATCAGCGCGTCGATGGGCGTACTCATCTCCACGCGCAGCGGCGCGTCGTTCATGAACAGCGTGGTCGGGCGGCGGCCATAGAGTTCGTGCGAGTACGGGCGGGCGAAACGGTCGACGAAGTTGCGCCGGTTCACCAGCCCGACCGGATAGCCGTTGGCCACCACCGCCACCGCCTGCAATTCGGGATGGTGGGCGAACAGCTGCATCAGTTCGGCGTTGCTCGCGTCGGCAGCGATGGTCGGCGCGCCGACCTTCAGGCGCCCCACGGTTTCCGCCAGGCCGGTGCGCGGCACGGCATTGGGCAGCACCGCCACCTTGGAGGAATCGAGCACCGTGCGCGCGGCATCGGCCACCACCGGCGCCGGACGTTCGGCCGGGCGGCCGAGCAGATAGCCCTGGCCGAAATGGCAGCCCAGATCGCGCAGCACGCTGAGTTCCTCGGCCTCCTCCACGCCCTCGGCGACGATGGAGGTGCCGAAGGCCGTCGATAGATTGAGGATGGCGCGCAGCACCTCGACCTTGCGGCGGTCGTGGTGGATGCCACGCACGAAGAATTTGTCCACCTTCACCATGCGCGGCTTCAGCTGCGCCCACAGGCGCAGGCTGGAACGCCCGTCGCCGAAATCGTCGAGCGCCAGCCCCACCCCCTGCCCGGCCAGCGTGGAAAAGGCCGCCTGCAGCGCTTCGGCGTCTTCCACGCGTTCGTGCTCGGTCAGTTCCAGCATCAGCCGCCCGGGCGCCAGCCCGGCATCCGCTGCGTGGCGCAGCAGCTCGCCGCCGTCCGCGCCGCCGAAGGAGGCAATGGCCGGCGCGCCGAGATTGAGGAACAGCTTCCCCGGCAGGCGCAGCGCGGCGAAGGCGTGCATCGCCCCGGTGCATGCGGCCACTTCCAGTTCCTGCGTCAGCCCGTGCAGACGGGCGACGCGCAGCAGGTCTTCCGGCGCATGCAGGGGCGTGCCGAGCGGCCCGCGCATCAGTGCCTCGTAGCCAAGAACGTCAGCCTGCGCCAGATCCACGATCGGCTGGAACACGAAGTTCAGCTCGTGTCGTTCCAGCACCTGGCGCAGTTGCACCGCAAGTCGCGCATCGCCCATCATCATGGAAATCCTCGGATCGGAAGAAGCGCGGCGATTGTGCCCGGCGTGCGTGAAGCTACGATGAACGCGCGCTGCACCGCAGCACGCCTTACAATCCAGGCTCTTCCCAGAAGGCCGCGCACATCATGTTCCTGCCCGCCCAGCCCATCTATCCGGTTGCCGGAATCCGCGAGATCGAAGCCCGCGTCATGCCGGGCGCCAAACCGTCGCTGATGGAGCGCGCCGGACGCGCCGCCGCCGAGGACGCCGTGCGTCTGCTGATCGACCGCCCCGGCCCCATCCTGGTGGCCTGTGGCCCGGGCAACAACGGCGGCGACGGCTTCGTGCTGGCGCGCCATTTCCGCCAGGCCGGACGCGAGGTGGTCGCCGCCTACGCGGACGACCCCGCGCGCATGCCGCCGGACGCGGCCAAGGCGCTGGCGGATTTCCGCGCCAGCGGCGGCGAGCCGGTCTCCAGCCTGCCCGCGGCGCCGGCCGGCGGCTGGGCGCTGGTGGTGGATGCACTGTTCGGCATCGGCCTGACCCGCCCGCTGGAAGGCCGCCACGCCGAATGGATCGGCGCGCTGAACCAGCAGAATGCCCCGCGCTTCGCCCTCGACATGCCCAGCGGGCTGGATACCGATACGGGCCGCGTGCTGGGCATCGCCTTCCGCGCCACCCACACCACCACCTTCATCGCCCTCAAGCCGGGCCTGCTGACCCTGGACGGCCCCGACCACGCCGGCGAAGTCTCGGTGCAGCGCCTCGACGTGGATGCCGCCGGCTGGCTGCCACCGCTCGGCCACGCGGTGCGCCCCAGCCTGTTCCGTCCGCAGCTGACGCCGCGCGCGCGCAACTCGCACAAGGGCAGCTATGGCGACACCGCCATCCTCGGCGGCGCGCCCGGCATGTGCGGCGCGGCCCTGCTGGCCGCGCGCGCCGCGCTGTGGCTGGGTACCGGCCGGGTGTATGCCGGCCTGCTCGATCCGCGCGCGCCGACGGTGGATGTGAGCAACCCCGAACTCATGCTGCGCCCGGCCGACGAATTGCCGGAGCAGGTCAGCGCGCTCGCCATCGGGCCCGGCCTGGGGCGCAGCGACGCCGCCGCCGCGCTGCTCGCGCGCAGCGTCTGCCTGGACCGCCCGCTGGTGCTCGATGCCGACGCGCTCAACCTGCTGGCCGCCGACCCCGCGCTGCAGCGCGTGCTGGCCGCCCGCGCCGCGCCCACCCTGCTCACCCCGCATCCGGCCGAGGCCGGCCGCCTGCTGGCCAGCGACACCGCCGCCGTGCAGGCCGACCGCGTGGCCGCCGCGCTGGAACTGTCCGCGCGCCTGCGCGCCGAGGTGGTGCTGAAGGGCTGCGGCAGCGTGATCGCCTGCTCCGACGGGCGCTGGTACATCAACGGCACCGGCCACCCCGGCATGGCCAGCGCGGGCATGGGCGACGTGCTCACCGGCCTGCTGGTCGCCCTGCTCGCCCAGGGCTGGCCGGCCGAGCGCGCGCTGATCGGCGCGGTGCACCTGCACGGCGCGGCCGCCGACCGCCTTTCCCGCGAAGGCATCGGCCCGGTGGGCCTGACCGCCAGCGAGGTCATCGGCACCGCGCGCGGGCTGCTCAACGGCTGGCTGCTGGAAGCACAGCGCAACGGCGGCTGACGCCCGCCGACGCGCATTCGTACCGCGATGCGCCGCGCACTCCCGGATTACAATCCCGCCACCAGCCCCGCTGCACGCAGCCCATGCACAAGATTCCCATCGACCGGCTCCAGCCTGGCGTCTTCATCTCGCTGACCGCGGTCGGCTGGATGCGCCATCCGTTCATGCTGAACGAATTCCGCCTGTCCAGCGAACGGCAGATCCGCGCCCTGCGCGAGATGGGGCTGACCGAAGTGCCCTGGGACCCCGCGCGCAGCGAGGTGGAGCCCTTGCCGGAGGCCCTGGCGCACGACGACGGGGACGAAGCCGAAATCGACTTCGGCAGCGCCGCGCTGGCCGGCATGCTCGACGAAAAGCGCCACCGCCTGGAACGCCTGCGCCGCCAGCGCGACGGACTGGCCCGCCGCGAACGCCAGTACGAGCAGGATGCGGCCGCCGCCGGCGACATCCTCAAGGGTTTCCCGGCCAATGCCCCGGAAGCCCACGCGCGCGGCCGCCAGCTCGCCGGCCGGGTGGTGGACAGCCTGATCGGCGCGGAAAGCATGGCCATCCATCTGGTCAATCAGAAGGCCAGGGAAGGCGGCCTGGCCTTCCATGCGCTCAACGTCATGGTGCTCGCGCTGCTGCTCGGGCGCGCGCTGCAACTGCCCGAGGCCGACCTGCGCCAGCTCGGCGTGGGCGCCCTGCTGCACGACGTGGGCAAGGCGGAGATTCCGCCGCGCATCCTGCGCGCGCTCACTCGCAGCCCGCCGGAAGAGGAGTTCTACCGCGCACACATCGGCTACGGCATCCAGGCGGTGGCCGGCGCGCGCGGCATGGCGGTGGGCGAGCGCAACGTCATCGCCTGTCACCACGAACGCTGGGACGGCAGCGGCTTCCCGAACCGCCTGGCCGGCGAGAAGATTCCCCGCCTGGCGCGCATCGTGGCCATCGCCAACCGCTACGACAACCTGTGCAACCCGCTGGACACGCGCCACGCGCGCACGCCGGCGGAAGCGCTGCGCCATCTGTTCAAGGAAGAAGGCGCGCACTTCGACCCCACGCTGCTGCAGGCCTTCGTGAAGACGCTGGGGGTGTATCCGCCGGGCTCCTTCGTGCATCTGTCCAACGGCGCCGTCGGCCTGGTGGTGGAAACCAACCCGGCCGCCCTGCTCACTCCGCTGGTGATGCTGCACGACGCCGACATCCCGCGCAGCGAGGCCATGCTGCTCGACCTGCGTGACCTCGACCTGAAGATCGAATCCGTGGCCCATCCGGCCAAGCTGCCGGTGGAGGTGGTCGAATACCTGGCCCCGCGCGGCCGGCTGGATTACTACATCGAGGGCGCCGCCGGCTGAGCCCCCCCGACGGCGGGAAGGCTCAGCCCGGGAAGGCCAGCGACTTCACCGTGATCGGCACGATCTCGCCGCCCATGAAGGGCTTGCCCACGTCGATGTAGTCGCCCGGGCGGGTCTGCACCTCGTCGATGACGGCGAGCTTGCGTCCCTGCAGGCGCGGCTGCAGCAGCATGCCGAGCACCTTGCCGAGATCCTGGCGGGCGACGATGAACAGCGCGCGTGCGGGGTCGGGGTGGGCGGCGGCGAAGCACACGATGGCCTCGATGGCGCGCTCGACGTCGGCGTAGGCCACCGGCAGGTCGTCGGGCAGGCCCAGCGCGTAGCCGTCCTTGCCGGCGACGAGGTCCATGCGCTGCATCGCGGTGTCCCAGTCCCCGGCGAGCTGTTCGGCCGTGCACCCGGCCCACGGCCGCGTGGCATGGACCACCGGCAGGTTGCGCACCGGCAGGTGCTGCTCGTCCACCCAGATGGTGCTGCCCGACAGCGACAGGCTGTAGGCGCCCGCGCCGATCACCGTGGCGCGCAGGGTGTGGCGCGGCTCGCGCAGCGGCAGCGCCTGCATGCCGGCATGGCGGTGCAGGGCCTCGGCGAGCGCCGGGCCGATGTCGCCGAAGGCGCGCGCCGAGGCCGCGCTGCGCGGGTCGTAGTAGCAGGCGCCGACGCCGCCGGAGAGGTATACCGCGTCGTAGCGATGGCCCGGCCGCAGGGATTCGGTCATCAGCAGCTGGCGCGCCAGCGGCGAGGGCTGGCCGAGGCAGATTTCGTGGATCAGGCCGGCCATGCGCTCGGCCAGCCGCGTCACGGTGTCGTCGTCGACGCGCTGCCCGTCGGCCAGGCGGCGGGCGTAGTCGGCGCCGAACAGTTCGGCGCAGATCGGCCTGGCCGGGGCGTGCAGGTGGCGCAGGCGGCCGTCGCTTTCCAGTTCGAGCAGGTGGCCGCCGACGTTGAGGCAGGCGGTGTCGACCACGCGGCCGGCTTCGAACACCGCGTAGTTGGAGGTGCCGCCGCCGATGTCGATGTTGAGCGCGCGGCAGGTGTTGGTGCGCGAGTATTCCGCGGCACCCGAGCCCTGTCCGGCGATCACCGATTCCAGGTGCGGGCCGGCGGTGGCGACGATGAAGTCGCCGAGCTGCTCGGCCAGCCCCATCACCGCCTGGCGGGCGTTGCGCGCCTTGGAGGTTTCGCCGGTGATGATGATGGCGCCGGATTTGACCTGCTCGGTGTCCAGCCCGGCCGCAGCGTACTGCGACATGATGAACTGGCGCAGCTGGTCGTCGTGCACGTGGCCTTCGAAATCGACCGGGGTGGCGATCGCGGGGCTGACGTAGAGGATCTCGCGGCGCGAGAACTCGTAGTTGGGCACCTGCGAGGCGGCCGCGCGGTTGACCACTTCGAGGCGCGAGAAGATCACCTGCGAAGTGGTCGTGCCGATGTCGATGCCGACGCTGTGGATCTGCCAGGACTCGGCCATGGCCGCGTTCTCCGTTGTCCTCCCCGCCGGCGCTCAGGCGTTCTGCCCGGCCGGTGCGGCGACGCCGACGCTCGGCTTGGGCGCGATCATCATCGCCACGAAGATCGCCGTGACGCCGCCGACCAGCTTGCCGACGATCATCGGGAAGATCATCGGCGAGGCCACCGCCGCGACGAAGCCCAGGTGGTCGCCGAAGGTGAAGGCCGCCGACACCGCGAAGGCGATGTTGAGCACCTTGCCGCGGTCGTCCATCTTGTTGAGCATGACGAACATCGGGATGTTGTTGGCCAGCGTGGCCACCATGCCGGCGGCGGCGGTGTCGTTCATCTTCAGCAGGCCGCCGACCTTGGCCAGCGACTTGCCGAACCAGCGCGTCAGCAGGAACACCATCGGGTAGGCGCCGAGCAGCACCGCGGCGATCTTGCCGATGGTCTCGATGGCGCGCAGGTCCTCGCCCGGCACGTCGCCCGGCGCCATGAAGATCGGGTCCATGCCGGGGATCAGGCGCACGCCGATCTGGTCGTGCAGCACCGCGGCGGCCAGCCCCAGGGTGATGACCGCGACCAGGATCTTGGCGAACACCTGGAAGCCGGCGATCATTTTCTCGGGGAAGAACTTCAGCCCCAGCGCCACCAGCACCGCGACCAGGATCACCGGCGTCATGTTGCCGAGGACCATGCCCAGGGTGAAGTCCACCGGCTGGCCGTCGATGACCACGTTGGAGCCGATCGCCACCAGGCCGCCGGCGATGCAGCCGATGGGAATGGTGACCATGCCGGCGAGCACGCCCATGGCGAGGAAGCGGCGGTCTTCCTTGTCGATGATGCCCAGCCCGACCGGAATCGAGAACACGATGGTGGGGCCCATCATCGAACCGAGGATCACCCCGGCGTACATCCACGCGGCCACGTCGCCGCCGGACAGTTCGCGCGCCAGCGGAAAGCCGCCCATGTCCAGCGCCAGCAGCGTGGTGGCGAACATCGCCGGGTTGGCGCCCAGCGCTTCGTACAGCGGAATCACGATGGGACCGAGCATGCGCGCCAGCACCGGCGCCATCGCCATCACCCCGACCATCGCCAGGCCCAGGGCGCCCATCGCCATGAAGCCTTCCTCGAACTGCTTGCCGGAGCCGCCGATGGCGCGGCCGAGGCCGCCCAGGCCGATCTTGCCGAGCAGTTTCTCGGCACCGTCGAACTGGTCCATCATGCGGTCCAGCGCGGCGATGACCATGAAGCTCATCATGATCCACATGATGATGACGTTGATGTTGTCCATGATGTTGCTCCCCTTGTGGTCCGTGGTGATCCGGTTCAGCCGCCGGCGCCCTGGCGGGCGTGGGCATGGCGATACACTTCGATGATCTGCGCGCGCGACACGCTGCGCGGGTTGGTGGCGAGGCTGGGGTCGAGCAGCGCGGCGTCGGCGAAGCCTTCGTAATCGGCGGGCTGGCCGCCGGCGTCGCGCAGATTCACCGGCAGCCCCAACTCGGCGATGAGTTCCTGCACGTACTGGATCGCCTGCGCCGCGTCGAGCAGGCGGCCGCTCAGCGCGTGGCCGATCTCGGCCAGGTCGCGCTTGCACACCAGCTGGTTGAAGTGCATCACCGAGGGCAGCAGGATGGCGTTGGCCACGCCGTGCGGGATGTCGTAAGCCGGGCCGATCTGGTGCGCCATGGCGTGGCACAGCCCCAGGCCGGCGTTGGAGAAGGCCACGCCGGCCATGTAGGAGGCCAGCATCATCGATTCGCGCGCCTCGACGTTCTGTCCCTGGCCGACGGCGATCGGCAGCGCTTCGCCGATCAGCGTCAGCGCGCGGTAGGCCAGCGCCTTGGTGAGCGGCGTGGCGTGGGTGGCGAGGTAGGCTTCGATGGCGTGGGTGAGCGCATCCACGCCCACGGCGGCGGTGAACTGCGGCGGCGTGCCCAGCGTCAGGCAGGCGTCGATGACCGCCAGGTCCGGAATCATGTCCGGATGGATGATCAGGTGCTTGATGTGTTCGCCGCCCTCGCCGGTGCCGGTGATGACGGTGGCGTTGGTGGCCTCCGAGCCGGTGCCGGCGGTGGTCGGCACGGCGATCAGCGGTGCGCGCCGCACGGCGATGCGCGCCGGATCCTGCGCCATGTCGTGCACACCCAGGCCGGGGTTGGCGGCCAGCACCACGGCGGCCTTGGCGGCGTCGAGGATGGAGCCGCCGCCGAAGGCGACCACGCCGTCGAACGGCGTCTCGCGCATCGCCACGGCCATCTTGTCCACCAGCGCGGTGTCCGGCTCGCGCGCCGGCTGGCAATACACGGTGTGCGCCAGGCCCTGGGTTTTCAGCGAGCGGTACATGCCGTCGGCGAGCCCGAGCTTTTCCAGGCTTTCGTCGATGACGACGAACACCCGGCCGATGCCGCGCGCGGCGATCGCCTGGCCGATGCGGGCGATGGCGCCGGGGCCGATGAAGGTGCTCGGCGGCACCGAGAATTCACGCACCGAACGGGCGTTGAGCAGGTCGATGGCCTGATAGACGACGGTGCTGACGTCTTCGTGGTTCATGGCCTAAACCTCCGGCCGCGCGCCGGGCAGCCCGTGGGCGGCGATGGCGAGCGGGGTGAGAAACAGCGGGGGCCGCGGCAGGATCACCGCCAGCTGCGGGAAGGCCTCGGCGAACAGTTCGCGTACGCCGGGCATGCTGCACGAGCCGCCGGAGAGATACAGGGTGTCCACCTGCTGGCCTTGCAGATGGGTGGCGACGATGTGCGCCATCTTGTCGAACACCGGGCGCACCACGGGCCACAGCGCGGCGTTGTCGGCGCGCCGCTTGAGCGCCTCGGCCTCGGCCAGCGGCAGGTTGCGCGCGCCGGCCAGCGTCAGCGTGACGTGGTGGCCGCCGGTGGGTTCGTCGCCCGAATAGACGATGCGCCCCTGCTGCGCCACCGCCACGCCGGTGGTGCCGCCGCCGATGTCCACGACGGCGGCGCGGTCCAGCCGCAGCAGCGCGGCCACCGCCGAGGGTTCGTCGATGACGCCCGAGACCTCCAGTTCGGCGGCCTCGATGACGTTGACCGAGATGCGCGGGTCGGTGCCCGGCGGGTAGGAGGTGGCGGCATGGCGCGGCAGGCGCTCGCCGAGCTGCGCGGCGAGCGAAGCAATCTGCCGGCGCACGATCTGCACCGCGCCGAAGAAATCCCACACCACGCCGTCGCGCACCACGTCGGCCCAGTCCAGGCGCACGGCGACGGGGTTGCCCCGTGCGTCGAGCACCATCGACACCACGTCGCTGGTGCCCAGGTCGATGCCCAGGTGCAGTTCCGTGTCCGGCGCCGCGTCGCCCGCCGCCTCGCCGCTGGCCGCGAGGGCGGCGGCGCGGGCGAGGCGGGGTTCGAGCCAGTCGTCGATGCGGCGCATGATCAGGCCTGCGTGCGGGGTTCAGACGATGCGGAAGTGATCCACCAGCACGCAGCGGCGCAGGCGCACGAAGGTGCGCGCGCTGGTGACGCCTTCGCCGGTGGGCGTGGAGATGGTCATCGTGGTCCAGCCTTCGCCGCCGAAGCCCAGCCCGGCCAGGCAGGGGCCGTTCTTGACGAAGATGCTGGTGTTGATGGCGTTGGCCATGCGGTCGAGCGCGTCGATGTTGCGCGAGTGCATCGCGGCGGTATGGCGGCAGTTGCCTTCGAGCTTCACCGCGAGGTCGATGGCGGCATCCACGTCGGGCGCGCGCACCACCGGGATCACCGGCATCATCAGTTCGGTGACGGCGAAGGGGTGGTCGGCCGGCGTTTCGAGGTACAGCAGGCGGGTGTCGGCCGGCACCTCCAGGCCGATGGCGGCGGCGATCTTGGCCGCGTCGCGCCCCACCCAGTCGCGGCTGACGGTGCCGCGGCCGTCCGCGCCCACGTTGCTGAGCAGCACATCGACCAGGCGCTTGCCCTGGTCGGGCGTCAGTTCCACCGCCTTGTGGCGCGCCATCTCGGTTTTCAGCGCGTCGCAGACGCGGTCGACGACGATGATTTCCTTCTCGTCCACGCAGATGATGTTGTTGTCGAACGAGGCGCCCCAGACGATGTCGCGCGCGGCGCGGGCCAGATCGGCGGTCTCGTCCACCACCACCGGCGGGTTGCCGGCGCCGGCGGCGATCAGGCGCTTGTCGGTATGCTTGCGCGCGGCCTCGACCACCGCCTCGCCACCGGTGACGGTGAGCAGGTGGATGCCGGGGTAGCTGAACAGGCGCTGCGCGGTGGCGATGTCCGGGTTGAGCACGGTGGTGACCACGTTGTCCGGCCCGCCGGCGGCCACCGAGGCCTCGTTGAGCAGGGACACGGCGCGCTGCGAAACCTTCTTCGCCGCCGGGTGCGGCGCGAACACCACCGAATTGCCGGCCGAGATCATGCTGATGGCGTTGTTGAGGATGGTGGCGGCCGGGTTGGTGGACGGCGTCACCGAGGCGATCACGCCCCAGGCGGCGTTTTCGATCAGCGTCAGGCCGCGGTCGCCGGTCAGCGCCGTCGGCGCCAGGCATTCGATGCCCGGGGTATGGCGTGCCTGCGACACGTTCTTGGCGCACTTGTCCTCGACGCGGCCCATGCCGGTCTCGGCCACCGCCAGTTCGGCCAGTTCGCGCGCATGCGCCTCGCCGGCCTTGCGGATGGCCTCGACCACCTTGGTGCGCAGTGCCAGGGGGCGGATGGCCCGCTGCGCCGCGCTGGCCTCGGCGACCGCGTCGTCCAGTTCGGTGAATACCCCTGGTGCGGCGCGCCGTCCGGCGGCCGGCTGCGCCGCCTGAGGTTGCGTCTGCATGGATGCCAGTACCGTGCGAACGATTTGTTCGACGTCTTTCAGATCGATATCCACCATGCACTCCCGTGTTCATCTGCGCCGGGCGGCCGCAAGGCCGTCCGGCTTTCGTTCATCCGCCCGCCGGAGCGCGCCGTGCGGCGCCGTCCGGGGCCGTGTCGGTGGCCTATTTGTGGAAAGTAAGCCTTCCGCCGACCACCACTTCATCGACGATGCCGACCACGCTCATGTCCACCGGCACCTCGTTGGAAATCGTCTTGCGCGCGGAGCTGCCCTGCACCACCAGCACCCATTCGCCGTCGCCCGCGCCGATGCTGTCGGCGGCCACACAGGGGCTGCCCTTGGGTTTGCCTTCGGGGTCGATGAAGTCGATGAGCAGCAGGCGCTGCTGCTCGAACCCGGCGTGTTTCACCGTGGAAACGACCTGCCCCAGTACGATTGCTAGTTCCATGTGTTCACCACAGAGCCTTCGACCGCCGGCGCTCGCACCGCGACCCACCCTTGCCGTTGGCAGGGCGTGCCGGCGCTGGCGCGCGTGATCCGCTTGCCTGTACCGCCGTGGATCGGCCATCGGCCGCCTGCCCCTGGCGGGGCGTGGCGGCCGGGCCGTCCGGTCGAGCTGCGCCGAACCGTCCGGCCGCTCAGTCCAGTCCGCCGTCCAGCTTGATCGGGAACACTTCTTCCAGATCGCCGTGCGGACGCGGGATGACGTGCACCGACACCAGTTCGCCGATGCGCTGCGCGGCCGCGGCGCCGGCATCGGTGGCCGCCTTGCAGGCCGCCACGTCGCCACGCACCATCGCGGTGACGAAACCGCCGCCGATCTGCTTGACGCCGACCAGCTTGACGCGCGCGGCCTTGACCATGGCGTCGGAGGCTTCGATCAGGGCAACCAGGCCTTTCGTTTCGATCAGTCCCAGGGCTTCCATTTTCATTGCTCCTTAAAAAGTCCCCTCCTGGGGAATCATGGTGATACGGAAGCGGCGCGCTGCCCGTTCGGGACGGGCGCCGGTGCGGCATTGCCGCTGGCCATCAGCGTGGCCAGCAGGCAGGTTTCGACGATGTCCTCGCTGCTGCAGCCGCGCGACAGGTCGTGGATGGGGCCGGCCAGCCCTTGCAGCATCGGGCCGAGCGCACTGTAGCCGCCCAGGCGCTGGGCGATCTTGTAGCCGATGTTGCCGGCCTCCAGCGAGGGGAACACCAGCACGTTGGCGCGGCCTTGCAGGGGGCTGTCCGGCACTTTCAGCGCGGCGACCGCGGGCACGATGGCGGCGTCGAACTGCAGGTCGCCATCCACCAGCAGGCCGGGCTGGCGCTCGCGCACCAGCGCGGTGGCCGCGCGCACCGCGTCCACCGCCGGGTGGCGGGCGCTGCCGTGGCTGGAGAAGGACAGCAGCGCGACGGCGGCGCGTTCGCCGGTGACGCGTTCGTAGTTGGCCGCCGAAGCGATGGCGATGTCGGCCAGTTGCGCCGGCGTGGGCTGCGGCACCACGCCGCAGTCGGCAAAGCCGAGGATGCGCCGGTCGTGCCCGCAGGCTTCGGCCGGTGGAAGCATGAAGAAGATCGACGACACCGTGGCGTTGCCCGGCGCCAGGCCGAGCACGCGGATGGCCGCGCGCAGCACGCTGGCGGTGGCGGACAGGTTGCCGCCGATGCACAGATCGGCGTCGCCGCTGGCGAGCATGGCCGCAGCGAACCACAGCGGCTCGGACAGCCGCGCGGCGATTTCTTCCTGCGCGGCCTTGGGCATGCGCGCCCGCAGCAGTTCGCCATAGGCATGGCGCGCCTGCGCGCGGGCCGGGTCGAGCAGCTTCAGCGTGCCCTGGCCGAGGCCTTTTTCCAGGCACAGCGCGCGCAGCTCGAAGGGGTTGGCGAGCAGCACCGGCCTGGCCCAGCCGCGCGCCTGCAGATGGCGGGCGGCCTCGATGGCGCGCGCGTCCAGCGCGTCCGGGAAGACCACGCGCGGGGGCTGCCCCTGGGCGAACTCGGCGCAGCGGCGCATCAGTTCCATGCCGCCTCCTTCACCGTCATGCCGCGGTCCACCATCACGGCGACGATCATCAGCACATACACGGCGCTGCTCAGGCGGTTGAGCCCTTCCAGGATGTCCGGGCGGGCGATCTCGAAATCGCCGCCGATGTAGAGGCGCGCGGCCACCAGTTCGACGTCGCGGATGGCGGTGCGCAGCAGGTTCAGGCGCGCGGCGGTCAGCCCGTGCGCAGCCTCGGGCACGATATGGTCGTAGCCCAGGTGCTGGAGCGGCGCGTGCGACATGCGGTGGATGGCCTCGGCGTCGAATCCGCCCATGTGCACCGCGTGCAGGGGTTCGCCGGTGGCCTCGGCGCGCAGCACGTTGCCCAGGTCGGAGCGGATGTCGGCGAGGTAGGGAGCGATGCGGCGGCTCGACGGCTTGTCGCTCTCCGCCAGTTCGGCCTGGATCCACACCGCGCAGGCGATGGCGCTGTCGATCCGGCCGCGCAGATGGATGCGCGGGTCGTTCTTGGACACCAGCGTGTCGGCGTTCAGGTGGGTCAGCGTGTCCGGCTTCTTGTCCACCGCCTGGCGGCACAGCGTGCAATGCATGGGGTGCGCCCGGTCGCCGCCGGTGAGCGGGTGCACGCGCTTGCGCTCGCCGGCGTCACCACCGCCGCCGGGCTTGCCGCGCCCCGCGCTCGGGTTGTCCACGAACACCTGGCCGGATTCATCCACGTACTTCACGCGCAGATGGCGCTCGCCGATCAGCGATTGCGCCGCCGGCGTCAGCGCCGCGCCGGCCGGCAGATGCAGCTCGGTGCCGTCGGCCAGGGCGTGGCGCTCGCGCAGCCAGGTTTCGGTGATGTAGGTTGTCATGATGACCGCCCCGCTCGCCCTCAGCAGTCGGCCCAGTTGGCCGGGTAGGCGACGTAGAGGAAGCGCACTTCGCTGGGGGTGCCGAATTCGATGTTGGAGCCCTTGGGGATGAAGATCACGTCGCCGGCCTTGCCGACCGCGGTCTGGCCGTTGCAGCGGATGTGCAGTTCGCCTTCGAGCACCAGATCGACTTCGTCATAGTTCAGCGTCCAGGGGAAGAAGCAGCGGTTCCAGCTCATGAAGCCGGCGGCCATCGAACTGCCGTCGGCGCTGGTGACGACGTCGGCGATGCCCACGTGGCTGTCCTCGCCGGCGCCGTCGAACAGGCCCATGCGCACCGAATCGCCCTTCACCACCTTGATGCCGCCGGCGATGGTGCGCGATTCGTAGGGCTGCGGCCCGGCCGCGGCGGCGGGTTCGGCGGCCGGCGGCGCGGCGGGGAGCGCGGCGGGCTTGGGCGGCGCGTTGACCGCCGCGGTGGCGGCCTGGCGGGCCAGTTGCTCGCGGGCGACCTTGGTGACCAGTTGATCGACCACCTCGGCGGACACCGCGCCTTCCGGCAGCTGCGCCAGCACCGCCTTGCGGATGTGCGCGAGCGCCTCGGCGGGCAGCGCCGCGGCGGCGGCCGGCATGGCCGGCGCGGGTGGAGCGCCGCAGTGCTTCGCGCCGCCTTCCTTGTGTTCGCCCGCGCCTTCGCGGATGAGGATGCCCAGCCCTTCCGCCACCGTGCGGGCCTCGGGCGTGACGATATGTCCGTTGCGCGTGACGATGATGTCGCGCTTTCCGGCAGCGTGCTCACTGCGCACCACCTCGGCACTAATGAGTTGCTTCATGATCGTTCTGCCTTTCCTGTTCGAACAGATAGCGTTTGAAGGGCGCCAGCGTCTCGGGCCGGAACACCGACACCTGGAAGATCGGCGCGCTGAAGCCGCCCGCGCGCAGCAGCGCCTCGACGCGCTGCGGGTCGGCGCCCGGCAGGTCGATCTTGGTGATCGCCGCCATCAGGCGCTTGTCGGCATTGACGTCGAGCAGCCCCGGCGGCAGCCGGTAGTCGAAGTCGATGGCGCCGTGCACATAGACGATGGTCCTGGCGTCGGCGATGGTGTTGATCAGCGCGTGGTACAGGCGCGGATGGCTGAAGAACTCGCCCGGGGTGTCGACGATGCCGTTCTCGTAGTCCAGCGCCTGGGTCTTCATCGCCGCCTCGCGGCGGCCGATCAGCGCGTTGAACAGCGTGGTCTTGCCCGCCGCGACCGGGCCGACCAGCACGAAGCGGCTGGGGTCGTAGATCGAGGGGGCGGAAGACGGTTCCATGGCGCGCCTCAGGTCCTGGTGATGTTGCACACGGCATAGTCGAGCAGCCGCTGCAGCACGCCCAGGGTTTCCTTGAGGGCTTCATCGACGGCGCCCACCGAGCCGCAGATCACCAGCGCGCCGCTGAAGCGGTCGAGAAAGCCGATATGCACCGCGGCCGCCTTGGTGGCGATGTCGCCGGCGATGATCGCGGTTTCGCCCGGCGTGAGCGTCAGGATGCCGATCGCCTCGGTGCCGGGCACGCCGATCTTGTGGGCCAGCTCTTCGGTGGGATGCGCGATCAGGTGTGCCAGCGTGACCTGCTTGCCGGGCACGAACTCCTGGATGATGCGTTCCTTGTCGTCGAATTTCATGGCTTCGGCCAACGCTCCGCGACACGCCGGAGGCGGCTCCTCCTCGAAGAACGCCCTGCGAACACCCCGCCGCGGACGATGCGGGCGAAGGCCGGGCCTCCGCCCGCGCCGCCGCGATGGCAACGGGCACGCTTCGATACTACCGTCGGCGTTTTTTCGGCCGCTAACAAAAATCGGCAAGTTTGCCGGGAGGCGCCAGGCGGCGCGGACGGGGACGCGCCGCTACGAAGACGACGGGGCCCCGGCGCCCGTGCGCCGCACGGGCGCCGCGATGGGGGTGGCGATGCTGAGGATCTGGCGCAGCCGCGCGCGCGGCGCGATCAGGTCCGCCAGCGACACCTCGTCGAGCGAGGCCAGGAATGCCTGCAGCGCGCCCTGCAGCGCACCCTTCAGGCGACAGCCCGAATCCAGCAGGCAGCGCGAGTGGGCGCCGAAGCATTCGACCAGTTCGAATCCCCGTTCCATTTGCCGCACCACCTCCCCCAGCCGGATCGCCTCGGGCGGGCGGGCCAGCCGCAACCCGCCGCCCTTGCCCCGCGCGCCGTCCACGAAGCCGGCGGCCACCAGTTCGTTGACGATCTTCATCAGGTGGCTGCGCGAAATGTCGAAGCGTTCCGCCACTTCCTTGATGGTGACGCGCCGTTCCGGACAGGCGCCGAGATAGATCAACAGGCGCAGCGCGTAGTCGGTGTGCTGGGTGATGTTCATCGCGGATTCTCCGGCCGTGCCGCGTGCAAAGGGAGGGGTCGGGCCATGGTAGCAACAAAAGATGCATCCAAGTTGACTCTTTAAAAGATGCGCGTAATATGAATCTTATAGCCCGCTCACCGGAGCCCGCCATGAAACGCGATCGACGCCTCGTTCATCTGTCCAGGGAGCATCACGCCGCCCTCAGGCTGGGGCGCTACCTGTTGAAAGGCGGCGCGAGCGCCGCGCTGTGCGAGCAGGCCGACGCGCTGGCTGCGCATTTCACGGAAGAGGAGCGCACGCTGCTGCCGCTGCTCGAAGCCAACGGCCAGCACACGCTGGCCCGGCGCCTGACCGGGGAGCACGCCATGCTGGCCGGCTTGTTCGCCCACGCGAAGCAGGGCCGCGGCGAGGCCGAAGCCGGGCAGGCGCTGATCGATCACGTACGCTTCGAGGAGCGGGAACTGTTCCCGGCCGTCGAGCGCCTGCTCGGGGAGGCCGCGCCATGACCCATGTCGTCACCGAAGCGTGCATCCGCTGCAAATACACCGACTGCGTCGATGTCTGCCCGGTCGATGCATTTCGCGAAGGCCCGAATTTTCTGGTCATCGATCCGGGGGAGTGCATCGACTGTACCTTGTGCATCCCCGAATGCCCGGTCGATGCCATCCTGCCCGAAGACGATCTGAGTGAGGCCCAGCGCGAGTACGCCGTGCTGAACGCCGAACTGGCAAAAGCCTGGCCGAGCATCGTCGCGAGCCACGCGCCCTTGCCGGACGCCGATGCCTGGGCCGGCGTCGGCGAAAAACGCCAGTGGCTGGAAAGCGGAACGCCGGCTGCCGCCGGCACTCCATCGTCCCCATCAACGCACCGAGAGGATTCCTGACATGCGACCGACATCGCTCGCCGACTACATCGCGTCCACCCCGCTGTTCCGCACGCCACAGCGGATACTGTCTCTGGGCCGCGCCATGATGGCCGCGTCCTTCGTGGCGATGCTGGTCACGGTGATGATCGCCTACCCCTATGCGTCCAGTTTCAGCCTGCCCGCGCAGATCGCCGCCCACCTGCTGCTGCCGGTGGCCGCCGCGTTCTTCAAGCTCGGCTACGTGGTGCGCCTGGCTGCGCATCACGCGCTCGGCAACTACTCGGCCGGTTGAGCGGGGTCGCCATCCGCCGCGCCGGGCGCGCGCCAGCAGCGCTCCCGGGAAGATTGCAGCAGGCGCTCAGGTATTGAGCGGGCGCGGCCCGTGGCCCGCCCTGCTGCGTTCGCCCGACGGATAGCGGAAGCACATGCCGTCGCCGCCGCCGGCCTTGAGCGTTTCGGAGGGATGCTCCGAGAACATGGCGAAGTAGTCGGCGGCGAACTGGCTCATGTGCCAGAAGCCCCACAGCGCGGCGACGTCCTGCACGGTGCTGAAGCCGGATTCGTGGTTGCGCAGCGTGCGGCGCACGGCATTCAGGCGCAGGGCCTTGAGGTAGCTGACCGGGCAGATGCCGAGCACCGAGTGGAAGGCGTTCTGCAGGGTGCGGCGGCTGACGTGGAGCTGTTCGCACAGATCGGTCACCGAAAACAGCTGGTCGGGCTGCGACAGCACGTAGTCGCGGGCGCCGGACACCAGCCGGCGGTAGCTGAGATTGCTGTGGCGCAGCTTGACCGGGGCGATATGGTCGTCGAACAGTTCGAACAGCCCGGTCATCAGCTCTTCCACCAGCGTGTCGCAGACCGTGTCGGGCAGCCGCTGCTGCCCCAGGCTGGCGGCCTCCAGCAGGGTGTGCGACACGCGCTGCCAGAACCACGCCTTCTGCCGCGCCAGCAGCGGAAAGGACTCGCCCTTGCGCAGCAGGTCGAGCAGATCGGGACGCTCGGCGACGTGGGCGTGGCGTTCGAGCAGGGTTTCGTCGATGACGACCCCGAGAATCTGGTAGTCCTCCGGGGTCAGCAGCTCGAAATCGGCGCCGCCGGGGCGCACGGCGATGGCGTTGCGGTCCAGCGGCGATGCGTTGACCAGGCCGTCGGCGCTGTCGCAGCGCGGCAGGCCGAACCAGAACGCCCCGGGCCACACCACGCAGGTCTGGCGCAGCGCGTGGCTGGTGGTTTCGAGGAAGAACTGCATCTGCCCGAGCCACACCTCGGTGATCGAGCCGAAGAATTTGCCGGCGCCGAGCTGATCGTATTCCTGGTACCAGGCGGTGATGTTGGCCGCCTGTTCGTCGACGTCGCCGACGTCCGAGACGCGGATGCGCCCCTTCGTGTCGCCCAGCGGCAGGGGGGTGCCGTCCGCCATGGCGATCGTGTCGCTGTCCTTCATCTTCTTCCTCCGCCTCGACCGGGCGCACCGGGGGCCGCCCCCCGGATTTCCGGTTCTGCACGAGACTGCCCTTCACGCGTCGGGAACGGTGAACGGAGCCCTCGCAGGCGTAAAAACCATAGACCGCCGACCAGCCGGCGTCAATGACGGCGCATTGTGCGGATATGCGGATGGCGGCCTCCGCCGAAACTTGCCGATTTTTGTTAGCGGCCGAAAAAACCCCGGGCGTAGCATCGGCACATCGAATGGAATGGCTCCGGCCGCCGGGCGCGGACCCTGCCGGCAGACCCGTCCGGCCGAGCCGTGCAGCAGCACGGTGCGGCGCTCGCGGCGCGGCCGATCGTTTCCTCTTTCTTTCGGGGTGGAACGCACATGAAACTCAAGGCTCAGTTGTTCGGCCAGACGTACCCGTTCAAGGACGTCAAGGAAGTGCTGGCCAAGGCGAACGACCCGCGTTCGGGCGACGTTCTGGCGGGGGTGGCGGCGCAGAGCGCGCGCGAGCGGGTGGCGGCGAAGTACGTGCTGTCCGAGCTGACCCTGGCTGACCTGCGCAACAACCCGGCGGTGCCGTACGAGGAGGACTGCGTCACGCGCATCATCCAGGACGACATCAACTCGGCGGCCTACGACAAGGTCAAGAGCTGGACGGTCGGCGAACTGCGCGAATACGTGCTCGACGACACCACCACCAACGATGACATCGCGCTGATCCGCAAGGGCCTGACGGCAGAGATGGTCGCCGCCGTGGCGAAGATCTGTTCCAACGCCGATCTGATCTACGGCGCCTCGAAGATGCCCGTGGTGAAGAAGGCCAACACCACCATCGGCCTGCCGGGGCGCATCTCCGCGCGCCTGCAGCCCAACGACACGCGCGACAACCTGGAGAGCATCCGCGCGCAGATTTTCGAGGGGCTGTCCTACGGCGTCGGCGACGCGGTGATCGGGGTGAACCCGGTGACCGACAACGTGGAGAACGTGCACCGCATTCTCGACACCCTCTACGAGATCATCGACAAGTACGGCATCCCCACCCAGGGTTGCGTGCTGGCCCACGTCACCACGCAGATCGCCGCGATCCGCCGAGGCGCGCCGGGCGGGCTGATCTTCCAGAGCATCTGCGGCAGCGAGAAGGGCCTGAAGGAATTCGGCGTCGAGATCGCCATGCTCGACGAGGCCGCCGAGGTCGGCCGCACGCACAACCGCCTGGCCGGGCCGAACTGCCTGTACTTCGAGACCGGCCAGGGCTCGGCCCTGTCGGCCGGCGCGCACCACGGCGCCGACCAGGTGACCATGGAGGCGCGCAACTACGGGCTGGCGCGCCACTACGACCCGATGCTGGTGAACACCGTGGTGGGTTTCATCGGGCCGGAATACCTCTACAACGACCGCCAGATCATCCGCGCCGGGCTGGAAGACCACTTCATGGGCAAGCTGACGGGCGTGTCGATGGGCTGCGACACCTGCTACACCAACCACGCCGAGGCCGACCAGAACTCCAACGAGAACCTGATGGTGCTGCTCGGCGCCGCCGGGGTGAACTTCATCATGGGCATGCCCCTGGGCGACGACATCATGCTCAATTACCAGACCAGCGCCTTCCACGACACGGCCACCCTGCGCAAGGTGCTGAACCGCCGCCCGGCGCCGGAGTTCGAGCGCTGGCTGGAAAAGATGGGGCTGATGGAAGACGGCCGCCTGACCCGCAACGCCGGCGACGCGTCGTGGTTCTTCTGACATTGGGGGCGTGTTGATCATGGACCAGAAACAGATCGAGAGCATTGTCCGCGCGGTACTCGGGCAGATCGGCGCCACGGCCGGCGCGGCGGCAAACGGCGGCGCGGCGCAAGCCGGCGCGGCAACAACGCAGGCGGCCCCGGCGGACGACGGCGGATGCCTGCCCGACCTGGGCGACGTCTCGGTGAAGAACTGGATCGGCGTGCAGCAGCCCAAGCATGCCGAGGTGCTGCAGGAACTCAAGCGCAACACCGGCTCGCGCGTGTGCTCGGGCCGCGTCGGCACGCGCCCGCGCACCACCTCGCTGCTGCGTTTCCTGGCCGACCACTCGCGCTCCAAGGACACCGTGCTGCAGGACGTGCCCGCCGCCTGGCTGGAAAAGACCGGCCTGCTCGAAGTGCACAGCGAAATCAGCGACAAGGACCAGTACCTGACCCGGCCCGACCTGGGGCGGCGCCTGTCGGCCGAAGCGGTGCAGACCCTCAAGGCCCAGTGCAAGCAGGCGCCGCAGGTGCAGGTGGTGGTGTCCGACGGACTATCCACCGACGCGATCACCGCCAACTACGACGAAATCCTGCCGCCGCTGCTGAAGGGGCTGGAAAGCGCCGGGCTGAACGTGGGCACGCCGTTCTTCGTGCGCTACGGCCGCGTCAAGGTCGAGGACCAGATCGGCGAGCTGCTCGGCGCCCAGGTGGTGATCCTGCTGATCGGCGAGCGGCCGGGCCTGGGGCAGTCCGAAAGCCTGTCCTGCTACATGGTGTACAGCCCCACCTCGCAGACCGTGGAAGCGGACCGCACCTGCATTTCCAACATCCACCGCGCCGGCACGCCGCCGGTGGAAGCGGCGGCGGTGATCGTCGATCTGGCCAAGCGCATGCTGGCGCAGAAGGCCTCGGGCATCGCCCTGAACAAGTAACGCGGACGCGCACAGCGGACAACCAGCCGTACCGGCTATTCGTGGAGAGCACAGTCATGGCCGCATTCGATCCCATCCAGCCCAGCGTCAAGGCGGTTCGCCTGATCGCCTCGGTGGCGAAGGACTTCAAGGAACAACTGGGCCTGCCGGCGCACATGAACAGCATCGGCCTGCTCACCGCCGACTCGGACGACGTGACCTACATCGCCGCCGACGAGGCCACCAAGCAGGCGCAGGTGGAAGTCATCTACGGGCGTTCGCTGTATGCCGGCGCGGCGCACAGTTCGTCGCCCACCGCGGGCGAGGTCATCATCGTGCTCGGCGGCCCGACGCCGGCCGAGGTCAAGGCCGGACTGGACGCGATGGTCGCCACCATCGAGAACGGCCCGGCCTTCCGCTGGGCCGACGACGCGCACACCGCCGCCTTCCTAGCGCATCTGGTGTCGCGCACCGGCAGCTACCTGTCGGCGCAGGCCAAGATTCCGCTCGGCGACTCCATCGCCTACCTGATCGCGCCGCCGCTGGAAGCCCTGTACGGCCTGGACGCGGCGATCAAGGCCGCCGACGTGACGCTGGCCACCTACATCGCGCCGCCGTCCGAAACCAACTACGCCGGCGCCTTCCTGACCGGCAGCCAGGCGGCGTGCAAGGCAGCCTGCGGCGCCTTCGGCGAGGCGGTGCTGGAAGTCGGGCGCAACAACATCCGCTACTGAGCGGACGCCGGACAGATGGGTGCCGCCATGTTTCCCTCCGATTCACGCGGGAAGGTTTCGTCATGAAGATCGACGCACTGGGTTTTCTGGAAGTCCGCGGCCTGGTCGCGGCCATCGAGGCCGCCGACGCCATGGCCAAGGCGGCCGACGTCCGGCTGATCCGCCAGCATCAGGTGGACCCGCGCTTCATCACCCTGGTGGTCGAAGGCGACCTGTCCGCCTGCCGCGCCGCCGTCGATGCCGGCAAGGCCGCCGCGGCGCGCCTGGGCGAAGTGGTCAGCCGCCTGGAAATCGGCCGGCCCGATGCCGACACCGAGTGGATGGTGGTGGATCTGGTCGGCCGCTCGAAAGAAGACAAGAAGCCCGGCAAGAAGCAAGCCGCCAGGCCCGTGGCGCGCAAGACGCCCGGCACCCCGACCCCAGGCGCGTCCGGCGCGCCCCCGACCCCGACAAGAGACGACCCGCCCGCCGCCGCCGCGGCCAGCGCTGTACCTCCCTCATCGCCCGCCGTTCAGCCGGCCCCCTCCCCGGTGGCGGGCGGTGAGACCCCACACCACGCCGCACCCGGCGACGAAGACCTGCTGGCCTTCATCGCCGCCGCGCCGCGCGGCCGTACGCTGACCGAACTGAAGACGCGCTTCGGCGCGGCGCTCGACAAGGCACGGCTGGAGGCGCTGGTGGCCGGCGGCCGCCTGCGCAAGGCGGGCGCCCGCTACCGCATCCCCGGCGCGTGAGCGCGCACGGAAACATGCGGGATTGAACGCAGCCGAGGCCGAACGCCATGGAAACCCAGGACATCGTCCGCAAAGTGTATGAGGCCGGCGTGGTCGGCTCGGGCGGCGCCGGCTTCCCGACCCACGTCAAGCTGGGCGCCCGGGCCGAGATCGTGCTGGTCAACGGCGCCGAATGCGAACCGCTGCTCAAGGTGGACCAGCAGCTTGCCGCGCGCCACGCCGACGAACTGGTGCGCGGGCTGGCGCTGGCGATGCAGGCCACCGGCGCGCGCGAGGGCATCGTCGCGCTGAAGGCCAAGTACGCCGAAGCCATCGCCGCGATCACCCCGCTGCTGCGCGCGGACATGCGCATCCACATCCTGCAGGACGTGTATCCCGCCGGCGACGAGGTCATCACCATCTGGATGGCCACCGGCCGGCGCGTGCCGCCGGGCGGCATTCCGCTGAACATCGGCGTGGTGGTCAACAACGTGCAGACGCTGATCAACGTGGCGCGCGCGGTGGACCGCGACCAGCCGGTGACCCAGCGCTGCCTCACCGTGACCGGCGCGGTCAGGCAGCCGCTCACCCTCACCCTGCCGCTGGGCACGCCCCTGCGCGAGGCGCTGGAACTCGCCGGCGGGCTGAGCATCCCGGCCGCCGACGCGGCCTTCATCGACGGCGGCCCGATGATGGGCGGCCTGCTCGAATCGCTCGACGCGCCGGTGACCAAGACCACCGGCGGGCTGATCGCGCTGCCCGCCGACCACCTGCTGATCCGCCGCCGCCGCGCCGACCTGCGCAGCGTCATCAGCATGGCGCGCACGGTGTGCGAACAGTGCCTGCTGTGCACCGAACTGTGCCCGCGCCACCTGATCGGCCACGAACTGCCGCCGCACCTGATCGTGCGCTCGGTGAACTACAACCACGTGGCCCAGCCCTCGGTGCTGCTGTCGGCGCTGACCTGTTCGGAATGCGGCATCTGCGAAGCCTACGCCTGCCCGGTGGACATCTCGCCGATGCGCATCAACCAGGAACTCAAGGCGCAGTTCCGCAAGGAAGGCGCGCGCTACCAGGGCGAACTGCGCAAGGCCGACCCGATGATCGAAGGACGGCTGCTGCCGGTGGGCCGGCTGGTGGCGCGCCTGGGGCTGACGCGCTTCAACGTCAAGGCGCCGTGGTCGGACGCGGTGCATGCGCCGGAGCGGGTGTGGATCCGCCTGCGCCAGCACATCGGCGCCCCGGCGCAGCCCTGTATCGGCGTCGGCGATGCGGTGCGCTGCGGGCAGCGCATCGCCGACATGCCGGCCAACGCGCTGGGCGTGCCGGTCCATGCCAGCATCGACGGCGTGGTCGAATCGATCGGCGAAGACGCCATCGTCATCAGGAGGGCGTAAGCCGTGTTGCACGCCATCGGATTGATCGAACTGAACAGCATCGCCAAGGGCATCGAGGCCGGCGACGCGATGCTGAAAGCGGCCGAGGTCACCCTGCTGGTGGCCAAGACCATCTGCCCGGGGAAATACATCGTGATGGTCGGCGGTGACGTCGCCGCCACCCACCGGGCGGTCGAGGTCGGCACCGAGGCGGCCGAGCACACGCTGGTGGACCAATTCACCATCCCCAACATCCACGCCTCCATCCTGCCGTCGATCAGCGGCGTGACGCCGATCGACAAGGTGCAGGCGGTGGGCGTGGTGGAGACCTACAGCGTGGGCGCCTGTATCGAATCCGCCGACGCGGCCGTCAAGGCCGCCAGCGTCGTGCCGATCCGCACGCACCTGGCCTTCGGCATCGGCGGCAAGTGCTACTACGTGCTCAACGGCGACGTCGCCGACGTCACCGCCGCAGTCAGGACCGGCGCCGATCTGGCCGCCGCGAAGGGCCTGTTGGTGCAATACACCGTGCTGCCGAGACCGCACCCGCAACTGGTCGATGCCTTGCTGTAACGCGGGCCCGGCAGCACGTTTTCTTCGTTTTCGCAGTCCGTAAAAAGGGGAGAGATGATGCAATCGACTTTCAGACTGTCCGCCGTCGCCGCCGCGCTGCTGTCCATCACCTTGATCGCAGGGTGCCAGACCGCCTCGCAGGCACCGTCGCCGCACGCCGCGCAGAGCGTGGTGCAGCAGGCGCCATTGACGCTGGAAACGGGCAACTGGGACACCTTCAACCGCGCCCAGCTCGACAAGATGATCGCCACCCACGGCAAGACCAGCCCGGGCTACGACGCCAACAAGCCGCCCTACGTGGTGTTCGACTGGGACAACACCTCGATCTTCCTCGACATCGAGGAAGCCCTGCTGATCCATCAACTGCAAAACCTGCGCTTCGCCATGACGCCCGCGCAACTGGACAAGGCGATCCGCAAGGACATTCCGACCACCGACTTCGACGCGGACAGCCGCAACGATGCCGGGCAGGCCATCAACATCGACAAGATCGCCCAGGACATCGTCTCCAGCTACACCTGGCTGTACGACAACTACCAGGGCTTCCAGGGCAGGCAGCCGCTCGCGCAGATCAGGCAGAGCCCGCAGTACCAGGACTTCATCGTCAAGATGCGCTTCCTCTACGAAGCCATCGGCAACACCTTCGACCATGCCGTCTCCTACCCGTGGATCACCTACCACTTCACCGGCATGACCGAGCAGGACGTGCGCGCGCTGGCGGCGGAAACCTTCCGCTGGCAGCAGACCCAGCCGGTCGAGGCGGTCAAGTGGACCAGCCCCGCAGCGCTGCCGGGCAAGGCGGGCGTGGTCAGCATCTCGTGGAAGAACGGCCTGCGGCCGGTGCCGGAAATGCAGGATCTCTACCAGAAACTGCGCGCCAGCGGATTCGACGTCTATGTGTGCTCGGCCTCCTTCCGCGACGTGATCCGCGAAGTGTCGTCGAACCCCGAGTTCGGCTACGCCAACGCGGTCGACAACGTCTATGCGATGGAACTCGAGCGCGACGCCAGGGGCGTGATCCAGACGCAGTTCCGCAAGGGCTACGCGCAGACCCAGGGGCCGGGCAAGACCGAGACGATCAAGCAGTTCCTGGTGCCCAGGTACGGCTACGGGCCGCTGTTCATCGCCGGCGACAGCGAAGGCGACCAGAACATGATGCAGGACTTCGCCGACACCCGGTACGTGCTCATCATCAACCGCCTGCGCGGCAACGACATCGGCAAGATGTCCAAGCTTGCGGTGGACAGTTACGGCAAGCCGGACGCCAAGTACCTGCTGCAGGGGCGTGACGACAACAAGGGGGTGCTGATCCCCTCGCAGCAGGCCTATAAGCTGGGCAGCACCACGGCCAGTACCCTGAAGTAAGCGGGCGGAAAGGCCTTCCGCCACACCCCCGGCGCAGCGCACATCCGCTGCGCCGGGTGTTTTTTCATTCCGGCGGGCTTCAATCCCAGGACCATGAATACACGTGGTCGCGGAACAACTCGGGCAGCCCCGACACCTGCTTGAAGCGCAGCACCTCGTCGTCGTCCATGCCCAGTTCGCGGGCCACCTCGGCTTCACGCCAGCCCGCCTGCAGCAGGGTGACGACGACGTCGGTCATCGGCAACACGCCATGCACGCCGCGCGCGCGATTGTGGCGGATGGTGGCGGCGATGCGGTCCGCCTCGCTTTCGCGCGCGGCGCGGATGGCCACCACCGGCAGATAGCCGTGCAGCCGTTGCTGGATGCGGCCGGGCTTCTTGCCCACGCGCTGCCGGTGGAAGCCATCGACGATCACGAAGCGGTCCTTCCCCGCCTGGTGCGCGACGATCGGCTGGGTGAAGCCGTCCGCCTCGATGGACAGCGCCAGCAGCCTCATCTCCGGCGGCGCGACGGTGTTGGGGTTGTAGTCGTTGCCCTCGACCTGGTCGCCCCGCACCCACTGCACGCAATCCACCGGCTCGCCGGCGAACGGGCTGTGCTCATGCAGGCACTGGCGTATCCGGTTGATGGCCTCCACCCGCTGCTCCAGCGGCAGGCGATCCAACTCGCGGAACAGGGCCTCTGCCCGTTCCGTCAGCTTCGTGACTTCCGGCATGCACATTCCTCACCAAGGTCACCCAGCGTCCCCGGGTGCTCCGTACCTGAAATCCATGGGGCGCCAGGAAGCGCGCGCACGCCTCCGGCATCCGCATCGTGCAGTCCAGGCCCAGGCCGTCGACGTAGTCCAGCACCTGGCCGCGCAGCGCGCGGAACAGGCCGAGCCCGCGCGCCTCGGCGCGCACATAGCCTTCGCGGATGCGCACCACGTCCGCTTGCTGCTCGATGCTGATGAAGCCCAGCACCCGCGCCTGGCCCTTGAGGCGCACGATGAACCAGCGGTAGCGCGGCCCGTCGTTGAGCGGATAGCCGCCGCATTCGCGCCGCACCGTGGCGCTGGCGAAGAAGCGCCCCATCTGGGCGAAGAACGCGGCCTCGTCGTCGGCCGAGCGCAGTTGGACGAATTCGCAATGTTCCGGGCGGATCACGATCCCCTCTCCTCGGCCAGCGCCAGCGTGTCGATGTCGCGCCGCGCGAAGCCGAACGACAGCGAACGCGCCATGTCCTGCTTGAGCAGCGACAGCGCCACGCGCCGCCAGGACGGCTGCGCCTTGCGGTTTTCCAGCGCCGGCACGCCGGCGTCCGGCCAGTCCGCCAGCGGATAGTCGTGCTGCGCCCACCAGTGGATGAAGCGCTCGATACGCCGCGCATAGACCATGCGCAGTGGCGGGGGCATGCTCTGCAGCAGGAACCGGCTGTACTGCCGCCAGGTGCTGAAGGTGGGCGGCAGGCCCAGCCCGCCGCGATAGCCGAGCAGGCGCTGGCGGCAGTAGCGCGCCGCATAGTTGGCGCCGGCCACGCGCCGGACGACGCGGAACCAGGTTTCCGGCTCCAGCCGGTGGAACAGATCCAGGCCCTTGCGCTGGTCGTCGCCGTAGGGCTGGCAGATGCGCATCTGCGAAAACGGCACCCCCGCCAGGTGCATGTGGTCGTACAGCCGGTTGTAGGCATGGCCGTGCTCGGCGGTGTAGCGCCACAGATCGGCGAACTTCCAGTCGTAGATCGGGAAGAAGGTCACCGCCCGGCCGCCGGCCAGGTCGCGAGCGCTCCACGGCACCGCCGCATCGGCGCCGGGCGGCGTCCAGGCGCACTTCTTCACCCGCGCCCGGCGCTTCACCGCCAGGTAGCGGTTGAGCGATTCGTCGGAGCGGATGCCCACCAGGAAGGCCGTGGGCACGTCCTGCGCCAGCCATTCGTTGAAGGCGGGCACGAACTCCTCGAACTCCATGCGATAGCGGTAGAAAGGGAAGAACCCTTGGTCGCTGATCACCGACGGATGGGCCGGCATCGGCCGGATCCAGTCCGCCTCGCGCCCCGGCTCCCAGGCGCACCAGTAGGGTTCCTGCAGGCTGGAGGCGTTGCGCAGGTTGAGCGGCAGGCAGATCCACCACGGCCGCACGTCCTCGCGCCCGAACATCTCGGCAACGTGGGCGATGGTCGCGCGGTACTGCCCCTCCAGGTCGATGAACAGCGCATGCACCGGAGCGCGGCCCATCTCGCGCGCGACCTCCAGTGCCAGATGCAGCGTGACGGAACTGTCCTTGCCACCGGAAAAGGCCACGCACACACGCTCGAAATGCGTGAAGACCAGCCGGATGCGGGCCTTGGCGGCCTCGTAGACATCGACATTTCGATAGGACTTGCCCGTCATGGTGCGGCCTGTTTCTTGATGTTCCTGGAGAAGGGAATTGGTCGGCGCAATGACTCGTGCAACGGCCCGAGCGGAAGCCATTTGATTAACTTCCAATGGGTTTTTGAATATCGTCGGTTCGAATGAAGCACATATTGATCCAAATCAATACGAATGAGATTGCAATCCCGAATCGCACCGAAGCCGATTCAATGCAAAAGAGTATTCATCGTGTCACATCACAAACCGGACCGCGCAATCCGATCACGCAGAATCGCCATTGAAGGCAATGGTTTTTCATATGTTATTCGCATTACCCGGACAACCCCGCCGGCGCACTGCGGAGTGCATCGGCAAATTTACGGAAAAAGCAAGGGAATTTATAAGTCCAGCGTACCGCATTCATGCTCATGCCTTTGCGCTGGATACTTATAAGCGTGTTCGATGATGAGTGATTCAGGACCGTATCTCATCTTCGCCATGCGGTGAAATGAATTCCGTCGTTGCGGCTTCTCGTCGCAAAAGAACCGATCGCATCATCACCATTGTTTACTTGCAGATTCTAGTGAGCCGGACTCGCGCTGCCAATGGCCGTACGTCGCTCTTTCGTGGATCCATTGGAGGAAGCATGCACGTACCAGGAAGCGCCGGTTCGGCGTGGAGGCTGATGAAAGACGCCATCGGGCCGCAGCGGCGCGATGGCGCCGCCGTCGGCGCCTTTCTCCTGGCGCTTGCGCGCGGCTCGGTCGGGTTGGCGTTTCAGCCCGTGCAGGCGGTCGCCGGGCGCGGCGGAGAGGTGCTCTATCACGAGGCGCTGACCCGCCAATACGGTGGCGGCCAGTGGCTGCCCTGCGGCGAGACCATGCTGGCCATGGAGCGGCTGGGCTGCATCGTCTGGTACGACCGGCTCGTGCTCAACACCGTCATCGACCTGCTGGAAGCGCATCCCGGGGTCCGCCTGGGCTGCAACCTGTCGTCCCTCAGCCTGCGCCTGGAATTGGGATGGCGGGCGATCCTCGCACGCCTGCGGCGCAACGGCTCGGTGGCCAGGCGGTTGACGCTGGAGATCACCGAAACCGCGGCCCTGCAGGATCCAGACGAAGCCCTGTCGATCATCGCCGCCCTCCGGCGGCTGGCCTGCAGGGTGGCCATCGACGATCTGGGCAGCGGACGGACGGCGCTGGCCTTCGTGCGCGACTGCCGGCCGGAGGTGATCAAGATCGATCGCAGCATTCTCGCGCCCGCTCCCGGACAAGCCGGCGAGAACACAGAGCTGCTGGCCGCCATGGTCGGCCTGGGCACACGCCTGAGCCCCTGCGTGGTGGTGGAAGGCATCGACAGCGAGGGACTGCTGCGGCGGGCCGTCGGCGCGGGCGCCACCGCCGTCCAGGGCTTCTTCATCGCTGCGCCCGAGATGCAGCCCGGCTGGCTGGCAACCCCGGTGCGCCTGCGCGCCCGCCGTCTCCATCCTGCCGAAGCCCCTGGCGCGGAAAAGGCATCATGAAGACGCCATGCAGGGTCTTCCGTGCCCGGCCGGCCGCCATCGCCGGGGCGGATGGCGAAATGCCGCGTTCTCCATGGCGGCCTGGATTACCATATCCATGCATTCGTCCGGCAGAACCGGCCACCCTCTCCTTCCGCCCCCATGTCCGTCTCCCCCTCCGCCGTCCTGCGCAGCATCGTGCTGCTGCTCGGCGCGCTGTTCCTGTTCGTGCTGCTCGACGCCACCGCCAAGCATCTTGCGCAAACCTACCCGGTGCCCATGCTGGTGTGGGCGCGCTACGCCGTGCATCTGGTGCTGATGGTGGTGCTGCTCGGCCCGTCGATGCGCGGCCGGCTGGTTTCCACCGGCCGGCCGGTGCGCCAGGTACTGCGCGCGTTCTGCCTGCTCGCGGTCACTTTCTTCAGCATGGCCGCCCTCGCGCGCATGCCGCTGGCGGAGACCACCGCGCTGCTGTTCGCCGCCCCGCTGCTGGTCACGCTGATGGCCCGCCCCATCCTCGGTGAACAGATCGGCGCGGTGCGCTGGACCGCCGTGCTGATCGGCTTTGCCGGCGTGCTGATGATCGCCCGCCCGGGCAGCGGGCTGGTCGTCGACGGCGTGCTGCTCGCACTGGGCGGCGCGGTCAGCTATGCCAGCTACCAGATCATGACCCGCCAGCTCACCGCCACCGAGCATCCGGTGACCATGGTGTTCTACACCGCGCTGGTCGGGACCGCCGGCATGAGCGTGCTGCTGCCGTGGATCTGGGCCGGGCCGCTGCCCACCGCCTTCGATGCGCTGCTGATCTGTTCGCTCGGGGTGTACGGCGGCGCGGGCCATTTCCTGCTCACGCGCGCCTTCCGCGACGCGCCGGCTTCCACGCTGACCCCCATCCTGTACGTGCAGCTGGCCTGGGCGGCGCTGGTCGGCTGGCTGGTGTTCGGCGATTTTCCGGACGGCCTGGCCTTGACCGGCATCCTGGTGATCGGCGCCGCCGGCGCATTGATCGCCCTGCACGCCCGCCGTGCCGGGCGCACCGGCTAGTGTCGCGACACCCACCAAATGCCGGTCCGTGCTTGCCCTCGAATCGCATCGCCGCGTTGCAGCCCTTGCCCAGACGTCCAGTCTGGGCAGCGGCCTGCGCCTTGCGCTGCGATCCGATGGCGGCGCACAGCCTGTGACATTCGATGGGTGTCGCGACACTAGGGTCGCGGCCGCAGCACGCCGGTCGCCAGCGCGGTACCGAGCAGGATCACCGCGCTGCCGGCCAGCATCGGCAGGGTGATGCGTTCGCCGATGAACAGCGCGCCCCACAGCATGCCGAAAATGGGGATCAACAAGGTGACGGTGACCGCGCGCTGCGGCCCCACGCGCTCCACCAGGCGGAAGAACAACACGAAGGCCGCCCCGGTGGAGAACACCGCCAACAGCACGGCCGCGACCCAGGAACCCGGCGGCGGCGGCTCCGCCGGCCAGTAGGCCACCGCCAGCGGCGCAAGGATCAGCGCGGCGTAGAACTGGCTGCCGGTGGCCGCGACCAGCGGCGCGACGCCGGCCAGATAGCGTTTGGTGAAACTCGCCGAAACCCCGTAGCTCAAGGCGGCGCCCAGGCAGGCCAGGATCGCCGGCGCGCTCCCCAGGCCGGTCAGCGCCAGCTTGTCCCACACCAGCACGCCCACCCCGAACACGCCGACGCACAGCCCCAGCAGCGCGCCGCGGCGCAGCCGGTCGCGCAGCCACAGCCAGGCCACCAGCGCGGTGAACAACGGCGTGGTGGCATTGACCACGGACGCGAAGCCGGCGGTCACCGTGAGCGTGGCGTAGGCGTACAGCACGAAAGGCAGCGCAGAACTGCCCAGCCCCAGCACGATCAGCACGCCCGCCCGCCGCCACAGCTCGGCCAGCCCGCCCGCCATCGCCAGAAAGGGCAGCAGCACCAGCGCGGCCAGCCCGACGCGCAGCTCGATCAGCGCAAAGGGGCCGAACGCCGGCACCGCCACGCGGATGAACAGGAAGGCGGCGCCCCACAGGGCGGCGAGCAGGAACAGATCGAGAAAATCGCGGGGCTTCACAGGGCGGGAGATTCCGGAAACGCGTTACCGACGGAACGCGGGCGGCCCCGCGCCGGCAACGCCGCACGATAGCAGATCGACTATCGGGACGGCGCACGACGGGGGTACCTGCGCCTATCTTCTCGCCCGGCCGTCCTCGCTTTTCAGGGCTTCCTCGACCAGACGGACCAGGGTGCCGGCCGGTGCGTCCATCTTGTCCACCGGGACGGCGGCAAAGCCCAGGTTCATGCCGCACAGGTGGTTGTCGGGATGGATGGCGTACATCGACAGCGGGCGGAAGACCACGCCGTTGAGCAGGGCCTGCGAGGCCAGCGTGGCATCGTCGAGCGGCGGCACGAAGCGTACCGGCAGGTGCAGGCCGGTGAGCACGTCGGGGGTGTCGATCAGCCCGCCCAGGCGCGCTTCGAGGAAGTTGCGCAGATAGTCGCGGCGCTCCTGGTAGATGCCGCGCATGCGGCGGATGTGGCCGGTGAAATGGCCGGCCTCGATGAACTCGGCGAGCGCCGCCTGTTCCAGCATGCGCCCCTCGCGGTACAGCTCGGCATTGCCGATGGAGAACGCTTCGACCAGGTCTTCCGGCACTACCAGGTAGGCCAGCCGCAGACCCGGATACAGCACCTTGCTGAAGGTGCCGATATACACCACGCGCTGCGCCGTGGACAGGCCGAACAGCGAGGCCACCGGGCGCGAGTGGTTGCAGATTTCGTTGTCGTAGTCGTCCTCGATGATCCAGATGCGGTTCTTCTCCGCGTAGTCGAGCAGGCGCAGGCGGCGCTCCAGCGGCAGCATCGCGCCGGTGGGGTACTGGCTGGACGGCGAGACGAACACCATGCGCGGCGGCGGCCCGTTCCATTCGTCGTCGGTGGGCGCCAGGCCATCGGCATCCACGCGGATCGGCGCCACCGTCAGGTCGGAGGCCGAGAGTACGTTGCGCGCCCCCCAGTAGCCGGGGTCTTCCATCCATACGGTATCGCCCGCGTCGCACAGCAGGCGGGCGCACAGGTCGAGGGCCTGGTGGGAGCCGTTGACGATCATGATCTGGCGCGGCGAACACGACATCATGCGGGTCACCCGCAGGTAATCGGCCAGCACCGCCTTGAGCGGCCCGTATCCCCCGTAGCCGTACTGCGCCAGATGGCGCTGCTCGTGGCGCAGGTGCTTGGCCACCAGACGGCGCCAGGTGGCGAACGGGAAATGCGCGACGTCGGGAAAGCCGGGGATGAACGCGCCGGCCTGCACCCGGCTGCTCGACGCATTGGCCGCGATGCGGTTGCCGCGCCGCGACAGGCCCTCGCGCCGCGTGCCGATCATGCGGCGCGGATGCGGCGGCGTCAGGGTGTCGCGGATCTTGTCGGAAACGAAGGTGCCCGAGCCGACCACGCTGTCCAGATAGCCCTCGGCCACCAGCAGATCGTAGGCACGCACCACGGTGTTGCGCCCCAGGCCGAGATCGGCGGCCAGCACGCGCGTGGGCGGGAGAACCGTGCCGGATTCGAGGCGCTGTTCGAGGATCGCCTGGCGCACGCACAAATACAGCCGCAGGCGCTGGCCGGCGCCGCCGGGCTGGGCGCGGAAGGCCTGCTGGATGATTTCACGGGCGAGCTGGTTGGACACGCTTTTGCTGCGGAGCAAGAAAATTGGCCCCACCAAGTTTAGCAAAATTGGTTCATATCAAATCCGATTTTTTGCCTAGGATGCATCAACGCTTGATTCCAGCCGCGTGATGCCAGGCGCGTGGCGATGACCAGCAGCCTTCACCCTTGGAGACAACCCATGGCGACCGAGACACGACAAGCGGCGCAGGAGACGCCACCCGCCCACGTCAGCTTCCGTGGCGTGCAGAAGACCTACGATGGCGAAAACCTGATCGTGCGCAATCTCGATCTGGACATCCGCCGCGGTGAATTCATCACCCTGCTGGGCCCCTCCGGCTCGGGCAAGACCACCTGCCTGATGATGCTGGCCGGTTTCGAGACCCCCACCGCCGGCGAGATCCGCCTGGGCGACTGTGTCATCAACCGCCTGCCGCCGCACAAGCGCAACATCGGCATGGTGTTCCAGAACTACGCGCTGTTTCCCAACATGACCGTGCGGGAAAACCTGCGTTTTCCGCTGTCCGTACGAAAATTCTCCGCCGCCGAAATCGACGCCAAGGTCAAGCGCGCGCTGGAGATGGTGCAACTGGGCGGTTTCGAGAACCGCCGTCCCGCGCAACTCTCCGGCGGGCAGCAGCAGCGCGTGGCGCTGGCCCGGGCGCTGGTGTTCGAGCCGCAGCTGGTGCTGATGGACGAGCCGCTCGGCGCGCTGGACAAGCAGCTGCGCGAGCACATGCAGCTGGAGATCAAGCACATCCACCAGACCCTGGGCATCACCTTCGTGTTCGTCACCCACGACCAGGGCGAGGCGCTCACCATGTCGGACCGCATCGCGGTGTTCAACCACGGGGTGATCCAGCAGATCGACGTGCCGGAAGTCCTCTATGAAAAACCGGCCAATGCCTTCGTGGCCAGCTTCATCGGCGAGAACAATGCCCTGTCCGGCCGTATCGACAGCCGCACCGGCGACATCGTCTCGGTGCTGCTGCCCGACGGCAACCGCATCGCCGTGAGCGCCGGCGATGCCGGCGGCCCCGGCAGCGACACGCTGGTGTCGATCCGCCCGGAGCGGGTCCGGCTGGCGCGGGAGCGCGCCCCGCGCGACAACCTGCTGCGCGCCACCGTGCTCGAACACATCTATCTCGGCGACCACGTGCGGCTGCGCATGCAGGTGGCCGGCTGCGACAACTTCACCATGAAGACGCCGATCTCGCGCCTGGACCGCTGTCCGGCCGCCGGCGAGCACGTCGACCTGGCGCTCGCCCCCGAGCACCTGCTGGCGCTGGCCGCCTGACGGCGGCGGCGCGCCACCTTCCCCGTTCCATTGCCGCACCACCCACACCAGGAGGTTTACATGAACGCCCGTCTCTCCCGCACCCTGCTGCGCAGTGCCCTCGCCGCCTCGCTGGCCTGCCTCGGCCTGGGCGGCATCGCGCACGCCGACGTCACCGTGATTTCCTTCGGTGGGGCCAACCAGGCCGCACAGGACAAGGCCTTCTACCAGCCCTACACCGCCAGCACCGGCAGCAGGGTGATCGCCGGCGAATACAACGGCGAACTGGCGCGGGTGAGCGCCATGGTGCAGGCCGGCAACGTCACCTGGGACGTGGTGGAAATGGAATCCCCCGAACTGGTGCGCGGCTGCGACGAAGGACTGTTCGAAAAACTCGACTACAGCCGCATCGGCAAGACCGAGGACTTCCTGCCCGAGGCCGTCACGCCCTGCGGCATCGGCATCTTCGTCTGGTCGACCGCCATCGCCTACGACGCCGACCGCCTCAAGGAAGCCCCCAGGGGCTGGACCGACTTCTGGGACGTGAACAAGATCCCCGGTAAGCGCGGCCTGCGCAAGGGCGCCAAGTACACCCTGGAATTCGCCCTGCTCGCCGACGGCGTGCCGCCGGAGAAGGTCTACGAGACGCTCGCCACCCCGGCGGGCGTGAGCCGCGCCTTCGCCAAGCTCGACGAACTCAAGCCGCACATCGTCTGGTGGGAGGCCGGCGCCCAGCCGCCGCAGCTGCTCGCCGCCGGCGATCTGGTGATGAGCTCGGCCTACAACGGCCGCATCGCCGCCGCGCGCAAGGAAGGGCGCAACCTCAGGATCGTGTGGAACGGCAGCATCTACGATCTCGACTACTGGGCCATCCCGGTCGGCACCAGGCAGCGCGACGAGGCCTACCGCTTCATCGCCTTCGCCAGCCGGCCCGAGGGCCAGCGCGTGATGGCCGAGGAAATCGCCTACGGCCCGACCCACAAGGACGCGGTCGGCGGCATGCCGGCGGAACTGGCGGCGGACCTGCCCACCGCGCCGGCCAACCTGCAAGGCGCGTTCGCCACCGACACCGAGTTCTGGGTGGAGTACGGCGAGGATCTGGAGCAGCGCTTCAACGCCTGGGCGCTGCGCTGACCGGCCGCTTCCCCCGTCCCCATCCGTCCCGCGATGGCGCATGCACCGCCGTGCGCCGTCGCGGACCATCCGGAAGACACGCCATGACCGCGCTTTGCGAAACCGCCGACGCCCCCATCGCGCCGCGCGCCCTGAAGCGGCGCCTGCGCCACGCGGAGCGGCGCAGGAACCTGCTGTTCGCCGCCCTCATCGGGCCGCTGGCCTTCTTCGTGCTGGCCAGCTTCATCGTGCCGATCGCCTCGCTGCTGGGCAAGAGCATCGACAACCCCGAAGTGCATGGCAATCTGCCGCAGACCCTGGCCCTGCTGGAAGACTGGTCCGGCGACGCCCTGCCGGACGACGCCACCTTCGCCAGCCTGGCGCACGAACTGACGCAGGCCGCCGGCACCCCGGCGGTCGCCAACATCGCCAAGCGCCTCAACCGCGAGCAGCCGGGCACGCGCACCCTGGTGATGCGCACCGCGCGCGGACTGCCGCTGCCCGAGGGCACACCCGCCCGCGAAGGACTGATCCAGCTCGACGCGCGCTGGGGCGAAACGCAGACCTGGCACCTGCTGCGCAACGCCGGCGGCGCATTCACCGGCTTCTACCTGCTGTCGGCGGTGGACCGCACGGTGGACGCCGACGGCAACATCGTCGCCTCTCCGCCCGAGGAAGCGGTGTATCTCGACGTGCTCAAGCGCACCTTCGTCATGAGCATCGTGGTGACGGCAGTCTGCCTGCTGCTCGGTTTCCCGCTCGCCTACCTGATGGCCACCCTGCCGGCGCGCCACGCCAACCTGCTGATGATCCTGGTGCTGCTGCCGTTCTGGACCTCGGTGCTGGTGCGCGTGGCGGCGTGGATCGTGCTGCTGCAGAACGAAGGCCTGATCAACCAGTTGCTGATGTGGACCGGCGTCACCGAGGCGCCGGTCCAGATGCTGTTCAACCGCTTCGGCGTGTATGTGGCGATGGTGCACATCCTGCTGCCCTTCATGGTGCTGCCGCTGTATTCGGTGATGAAGGGCATCCCGCCGGCCTACCTGCGCGCCGCCGTGTCGCTGGGCTGCCCGCCGCTGCGCAGCTTCTGGCGGGTGTATTTCCCGCTCACCCTGCCGGGCATCGGCGCCGGCGCGCTGCTGGTGTTCATCCTGTGCATGGGCTACTACATCACCCCGGCGCTGCTGGGCGGCCCCAACGACCAGATGATCAGCTACTTCATCGCCTTCTACACCAACCAGACGGTGAACTGGGGCATGGCCTCCGCGCTGTCGGTGGTGCTGCTGGCCGCCACCCTGGTGCTCTACGGCTTCTACGTGCGCTATCTCGGCACGCCGAACACCGACGCGCGCTGACGGAGGAAGCTCATGCTGCAACCCTATGCCTCTCCGCTGGAACGTGCCTGGTACGTGGGCCTGCGCGTGCTGGTCGGCCTGATCCTGCTGTTCCTGATCCTGCCCATCCTGGTCATCATCCCGCTGTCGTTCAACGCCGACAGCTTCCTGATGTACCCGATGTCGGGCTTCTCGCTGCGCTGGTACGAGGACTTCTTCACCTCGCCGGCCTGGCGCCGCTCGCTCGCCAACAGCCTGATCATCTCGCCGCTGGCCACCCTGCTGGCGATGGTGCTCGGCACCATGGCGGCGATCGGCCTGGTGCGCGCGCGCTTTCCCGGCAAGGCGCTGCTCACCGCCATCCTGATCTCGCCGATGGTGGTGCCGGTGGTGATCGTCGCGGTGGCCCTGTACATGGCCTTCGCGCCCTTCGGCCTGACCGGCACCTATACCGGGCTGGTGCTGGCCCACGCGGTGCTCGGCGTGCCCTTCGTGGTCACCACCGTCACCGCCACGCTGCAGGGCTTCGACTTCAACCTGGTGCGCGCCGCCGGCAGCCTGGGCGCCGGGCCGCTGACCACCTTCTTCCGCGTCACCCTGCCGCAGGTGGCGCCGGGGGTGATCTCCGGCGGGCTGTTCGCCTTCGCCATCTCCTTCGACGAGGTGGTGGTGACGCTGTTCCTCGCCAGCCCGGAGCAGGCCACCCTGCCGCGCCAGATGTTCTCCGGCATCCGCGAGAACATCAGCCCGACCATCGCGGCGGCGGCCACCATCCTCGTGCTGATGTCCACGCTGATGCTGCTGACGCTGGAATGGCTGCGGCGGCGCAACGAGCGCCTGCGCGGCGTCTCGCCCGGCTGAGCCGCAGCCCACGGACGCCTCCCCGAACAATCGACCACGGTGCGCCGTCCCGGCGCACCGCCGCATACCAGGAGCCTTCATGAGCCCAAGCCTTGCCAACCCCCACCTGTTCCGTCAGCAGTGCTACGTCGCCGGCATCTGGTGCGACGCCGACGACGGCACCGTACTGACCGTCCACAACCCCGCCGACGGCAGCCCCCTCGGCAGCGTGCCCAGACTCGGCCGCGCCGAAACCCGCCGCGCCATCGACGCCGCCAACGCCGCCTGGCCGGCGTGGCGGGCGCTGACCGCCGGCGCGCGTGCACGCATCCTGCGCAAGTGGTTCGAACTGATCCTGGCCAACCAGGAAGACCTCGCCCTGCTGATGACCCTGGAACAGGGCAAGCCGCTCGCCGAGGCGCGCGGCGAGGTCGCCTACGCGGCCTCCTTCATCGAATGGTTCGCCGAGGAAGGCAAGCGCATCTACGGCGACGTGATCCCCGGCCACCAGGGCGACAAGCGCATCGTCGTCACCAAGGAACCCATCGGCGTGTGCGCGGCGATCACGCCGTGGAATTTTCCGCTGGCGATGATCACCCGCAAGGCCGGCCCGGCGCTGGCCGCCGGCTGCACCATGGTGCTCAAGCCGGCCACCCAGACCCCCTACTCCGCGCTGGCGCTGGCCGCGCTGGCGGAACAGGCCGGCGTGCCGGCGGGCGTGTTCAGCGTGGTCACCGGCTCGTCGGCCGAGATCGGCGCCGAACTCACCGAAAACCCCATCGTGCGCAAGCTCAGCTTCACCGGCTCCACCGAGGTCGGCGTCAAGCTGATGGCGCAATGCGCGCCGACCATCAAGAAACTGTCGCTGGAACTGGGCGGCAACGCGCCCTTCATCGTCTTCGACGACGCCGACCTGGACGCCGCCGTGGAAGGCGCGCTGGCCTCCAAGTACCGCAACACCGGCCAGACCTGCGTGTGCGCCAACCGCCTGCTGGTGCAGGACGGCGTGTATGACGCCTTCGCCGAAAAACTCGCCGCCGCGGTCGCCCAGCTCAAGGTCGGCAACGGCCTGGAGCCGGGCGTCACGCAGGGCCCGCTGATCGACGGACGCGCGGTGGACAAGGTCGAGGAACACATCGCCGACGCGCTCGCCAAGGGCGCGCGCCTGGTGGCCGGCGGCAAGCGCCACGCGCTGGGCGGCAGCTTCTTCGAGCCGACCATCCTCGCCGACGTCACCCCGGACATGAAGGTGGCGCGCGAGGAAACCTTCGGCCCGCTGGCGCCACTGTTCCGCTTCCGCGACGAGGCCGAGGCGATCCGCATGGCCAACGACACCGAATTCGGCCTGGCGGCCTACTTCTTCGCCGCCGGCATGAACCGCGTGTGGCGCGTTTCGGCGGCGCTGGAATACGGCATCGTCGGCATCAACACCGGGCTGATCTCCACCGAGGTGGCGCCGTTCGGCGGCATGAAGGCCTCCGGCCTGGGCCGCGAAGGCTCCAAGTACGGCATCGAGGACTACCTCGAAATCAAGTACCTGTGCATGGGCGGCGTGCAGTAGCGGCCACCCGTCAGCGCTACCCATTTCCTTTTTCGGACCGGGCTTCGCCAGGTCTCTTCCATCCGTCGTCTCCGGAGCACCCCATGAACGCCAATACCCTGCCCCCCGATACCGACCAGACCAACGCCGCGCTGCTCGCGCGGCGCGCCGCCGCACTGCCGCGCGGCGTCGGCCAAGCCCACCAGCTGTTCGCCACGCGCGCGCGCAACGCAGAAATCTGGGACGTCGAAGGCCGCCGCTACATCGATTTCGTCGCCGGCATCGCGGTGGTGAACACCGGCCATGCCCATCCGCGCGTCATCGCCGCGGCGCAGGCGCAGATCCCCGAATTCACCCACACCTGCTTCCAGGTCGTCGCCTACGACAGCTACCTGCGCCTGTGCGAGCGCCTCAACGCGCTGGCCCCGGGCGACGCGCCGAAGAAGAGCATGCTGGTCAACAGCGGCGCGGAGGCGGTCGAGAACGCCATCAAGATCGCCCGCGCATTCACCGGCCGGCCCGGCGTGATCGCCTTCAACGGCGGCTTCCATGGCCGCACCCTGCTGACCTTGGGGCTGACCGGCAAGGTCGATCCCTACAAGCGCGGCGTCGGTCCCTTCCCCGCCGAGATCCACCACGCGCCCTTCCCCTGCGCGCTGCACGGCATCAGCGTCGACGACGCGCTGCACGGCATCGAACTGCTGTTCAAGCACGACATCGAGCCCGAGCGCGTCGCCGCCTTCATCGTCGAGCCGGTGCAGGGCGAAGGCGGCTACTACCCGGCCCCGGCGGAATTCCTGCGCGGCCTGCGCGCGCTGGCCGACCGCCACGGCATCCTGCTGATCGCCGACGAGGTGCAGACCGGCATCGGGCGCACCGGCAAGCTGTTCGCCATGGAGCACTACGACGTGGTGCCCGACCTGGTCACGCTGGCCAAGGGCCTGGGCGGCGGCTTCCCGGTGGCGGCGATCGTCGGCCGCGCCGACGTCATGGACGGCCTCGCCCCCGGCGGTCTCGGCGGCACCTATGCCGGCAGCCCGATGGCGTGCGCGGCGGCGCTGGCCGTGCTCGACGTGGTGGCCGAGGAAGACCTGTGCCAGCGCGCCGCCCGGCTGGGCGAGCACATGCAGGCGCGCCTGCGCTCGATCGCTGCGCGCCATCCCGTGATCGGCGACGTGCGCGGCCTGGGCGCGATGGTGGCACTGGAATTCCTCCACGACGACGACCCCGCGCGGCCGGCCGCCGACATCGCCAGGGCGGTCATCGCCGAGGCCTTCCGGCGCGGCCTGCTGCTGCTGTCCTGCGGCAGCTACGGCAACGTGCTGCGCCTGATGATTCCGCTGACCATCGAGCAGACGGTGCTCGACGAGGGCCTGGACATCCTCGCCGCCGCCATCGATTCGGTGATCGCCGCGCGGCACTGAGCGTTCCTCACCCGGACGGACTGGCGTACGGTCCGTCCGGGGTTTCGGTGCCGGACGATGCCCGGCGGTGTCCGCGGCCTCCCGCCCGCGTGCATCCGCGCTAGAATCGCCGATTCAAGCGCATCCCGGCACCGACATGACCCTCACCGCACAGCTCCGCATCGAAATCCAGCGCACCGTGGCCGCCTCGCTCGCCGAGGACGTCGGCACCGGCGACCTCACCGCCCAGCTGATTCCCGCCGCCACCCAGGCGCGCGGCCGGGTAGTCACCCGCGAAGACGCGGTGGTGTGCGGCACCGCATGGTTCGACGCCACCTTCGCCGCGCTCAGCCCGGTTGCCTCCGTGCTCTGGCACGTGCGCGACGGCGAGCGCGTGGAAGCCGGCCAGCCGCTGTGCGACATCGATGCCGATGCACGCACCCTGCTCACCGCCGAGCGCACCGCGCTGAATTTCCTGCAGTTGCTTTCCGGCACCGCCACGGTGACACGCCGCTTCGTCGACGCGGTGGCCGGCACCAACGCGAAGATCGTCGATACCCGCAAGACCCTGCCCGGCCTGCGCCTGGCGCAGAAATACGCGGTGGCCACGGGCGGCGGCACCAATCACCGCATCGGCCTGTACGACGGCATCCTGATCAAGGAAAACCACATCATCGCCGCCGGCGGCATCCGCCAGGTGGTCGAGCAGGCGCGTGCCATCGCGCCGTCCAACGTGTTCATCGAGGTCGAGGTGGAAACCCTGGCGCAGCTGCGCGAGGCGCTCGACGCCGGCGTCGCCATGGTGCTGCTCGACAACATGAGCCTGGAAGACATGCGCGAGGCGGTGGGCATCAACGCCGGGCGCGCCGAACTGGAAGCCTCCGGCGGGGTGAACCTGGAGCGTGTGCGCGCCATCGCCGAAACCGGCGTGGACCGCATCTCCATCGGCAGCCTGACCAAGGACGTGCACGCCCTCGATCTGTCGCTGCGGCATATCGAGGAATGAGACGGGGCGCGCCTGGCCGGCGCGCCCGTCACTCCCTGGAAGCTTCTTCGCCCGCCCGCTCGCGGGCGTGCTCGTGCGCGCGCAGTGCGGCGCGGTAGCCGCGCGTCGACAGCACGCCGATGGCCAGCAGGATCAGCCCGAACACGGTCAGCTTGAACAGCATGGTCCGTTCTCCCGGCGGGATGGGGTACGGCGGCCGCGCCTCAATCCAGATGCTCGACGATGAAACGCTTGACCGCCTCGACGTCGGGCGCCATCACCTCGACGCGCTGCGGCAGCGCCTCGATGCCGTCGAAGTCCGCCGGGCGTTCCGGCTCGCGCCCCAGCGCCTCGCGGATGGTTTCGGCGAACTTCACCGGCAGCGCGGTTTCCAGCACCACCAACGGCACGCCGGCCGGCACCTCGGCGGCGCGCTCCCAGGCCACCTTGACGCCGTCGGCGGTGTGGGGGTCGATGGTCACGCCGTACCGCTCAAAGACCTTGCGGATGGTCGCCAGGCGGTCGGCGTGCGTGCTCGCCCCGGAGACGAAACCGAACCGGTCGATGGCGGCGAATTCCGCCGAGACCGACAGATCGAAGGCGCGTCCGGCATCCACCTCGGCCCACAGCGCGGCCACCCTGGCCGGGTCGCGGCCGACCAGATCGAACACGAAGCGCTCGAAGTTGGAGGCCTTGGAGATGTCCATCGACGGGCTGGAGGTCACGCGCGTCTCGCTGGTCTTGCGCGGGCGGTACACGCCGGTACGGAAGAACTCGTCGAGCACGTCGTTCTCGTTGGTGGCGAGGATCAGTTTGGCCACCGGCAGGCCCATCATGCGCGCGATGTGGCCGGCGCAGATGTTGCCGAAGTTGCCCGAGGGCACGCAGAACGCCACCTGCTGGTCGTTGGATTCGGTGGCGGCGAAATAGCCCTTGAAGTAGTACACCACCTGCGCAGCCACGCGCGCCCAGTTGATCGAGTTCACCGCGCCGATCTTGTGCGCGGCCTTGAACGCGGCGTCGTTGGACACCGCCTTCACGATGTCCTGGGCATCGTCGAACATGCCGGTGACGGCGATGTTGAAGATGTTTTCATCCTGCAGCGAATACATCTGCGCGCGCTGGAAGGCGCTCATCTTGCCGTGCGGCGAGAGCATGAACACGCGCACGCCGCGCTTGCCGCGCATGGCGTACTCGGCCGCCGAGCCGGTGTCGCCCGAGGTGGCGCCGAGGATGTTGATGGATTCGCCGCGCCGGGCCAGCACGTACTCGAACAGGTTGCCGAGCAGCTGCATGGCCATGTCCTTGAAGGCCAGCGTGGGGCCATTGGACAGTTCCAGCAGGCCCAGCTTGCCTTCTTCCAGCCAATGCACCGGGGTGATCTCGGCCGCGTCGTCGCCGGGACGCGCGTGGCGGTACACCTGGGCGGTGTAGGTCTTGTCGCAGATCGCCTCGAGGTCGGCGGGCGGAATGTCGGTGATGAAGCGGGAGAGAATCTCGAAGGCCAGTCCAGCGTAGGAGAGCTTGCGCCAGGCATCCAGTTCGGCGCGGCTGATCTGCGGGTAGGCTTCCGGCAGGTACAGGCCGCCGTCCGGCGCCAGGCCGCCGAGCAGGATGTCGCAGAATTCGGGCCGGCCGGCATGGCCGCGGGTGGAAAGGTATTTCACGGCGGATTCCTTGGTCTGGGTCAGGAAGGGCGCGGCCTCACTCGCGCGCCCGCGAATCGATCATCAGGGTCACCGGGCCATCGTTTTCCAGATGGACCCGCATGTCGGCGCCGAACACCCCGGTCGGCAGCGGACGGCCAAACTCCTGCGCAAGCCGGGCAACGAAGCCGTCGAACAGCGGCCCCGCCACCTCCGGCGGCGCGGCCCGGCTCCACGACGGCCGGTTGCCCTTGCGGGTGGAAGCGAACAGGGTGAACTGGCTGACCGCCAGCAGTTCCCCGCCCACGTCGGTAACGCTGCGGTTCATCACCCCAGCCTCGTCGCCGAACAGGCGCAGGCGCAGCAGCTTGCCGGCCATCCACGCCTGGTCTTCGGCGTCGGCCGGGGCGTCGGCACTTTCGAAGCCGATCAGCAACAGCAGGCCGGGGCCGATGGCGCCGGTGACCCGGCCCTCGACCTCGACCCGCGCGGCGCGCACGCGCTGCACCAGCACCCGCACGCGCCGCGCCGGCTTACTGCAGGTTTTCCAGGCGCAGGCGGGTCACCTTGCCGCACACCACCGGCAGCGCCTCGATGCGCGCGATGGCGGCATTGGCGTTCTTCTCCACGGTCTGGTGGGTCAGCATGATGATGTCGGTCTGCGTCTCGCCTTCGGCCGGCTCCTTCTGGATCATCGCGTCGATGGAGATGTCGCTGTCGGCCAGAATGCGGGTGATGTCGGCCAGCACGCCGGGCTTGTCCTCGACCCGCAGGCGCAGATAGTAGGAGGTCACCACCTCGTCGATCGGCAGCACCGCCACGTCGCGCACCTGGTCGGGCTGGAAGGCCAGGTGCGGCACGCGGTGTTCCGGATCGGCGGTGTGCAGGCGGGTGACGTCCACCAGATCGGCGATCACCGCGCTGGCGGTGGGTTCGGCGCCGGCGCCCTTGCCGTAGTACAGCGTGGCGCCCACGGCATCGCCCTGCACCAGCACGGCGTTCATCGCGCCTTCCACGTTGGCGATCAGGCGCTTGGCGGGGATCAGCGTGGGATGCACGCGCAGTTCCACGCCGTTGTCGCGGCGGCGCGCGATGCCCAGCAGCTTGATGCGGTAGCCGAGCTGTTCGGCGTAGGTGATGTCGGCCGATTCCAGGCTGGTGATGCCTTCCACGTGGGCCTTGTCGAACTGCATGGGAATGCCGAAGGCGATGGCGCTCATGATGGTGGCCTTGTGCGCGGCGTCCACGCCCTCGATGTCGAAGGTGGGGTCGGCCTCGGCATAGCCCAGGGCCTGGGCCTGCTTGAGCACTTCGGCGAACGGCAGGCCCTTGTCGCGCATCTCGGACAGGATGAAGTTGGTGGTGCCGTTGATGATGCCGGCCAGCCACTGGATGCGGTTGGCGGTGAGGCCCTCGCGCAGCGCCTTGATGATGGGGATGCCGCCGGCCACCGCGGCCTCGAAGGCCACCATGACGCCCTTCTTCTGCGCGGCGGCGAAGATCTCGTTGCCATGCACGGCCAGCAGCGCCTTGTTGGCGGTGACCACGTGCTTGCCGTTTTCGATGGCCTTCAGCACCAGTTCCCTGGCCACGCCGTAGCCGCCGATCAGTTCGACGACGATGTCGATCTCGGGGTCGGCGACCACCGCGAAGGCGTCGTCGGTCAGTTTCACCGCGCCACCGGTCACCGAGCGGGCCAGCTCGAGGTTCTTGTCGGCCACCGTGGTGATGCGGATCGGCCGCCCGGCGCGCCGGGTAATCTCTTCCTCGTTGCGCTTCAGAACGTTGAAGGTGCCGCCGCCGACGGTTCCGATGCCGAGCAGGCCTACGTTGATCGGTTTCATGCAGTGTGTTTCCGTGTCGTCGTTGAAAGAAGGTGGAACGCGGCGCCGCTCAGGCGGTGGCGCCGTGGCGTTTGCGGTAATGCTCCAGGAAGCGCGCGATGCGCCCGATGGCATCGCGCAGGTCGTCCTCGTGCGGCAGGAAAACCAGGCGGAAGTGGTCCGGATGCGGCCAGTTGAAGCCGGTGCCCTGCACCAGCAGCACGCGTTCTTCTTCCAGCAGTTCGGTGATGAAGGCCTGGTCGTCCTCGATGGGATAGATCTTCGGGTCCAGGCGCGGGAACATGTACAGCGTGGCCTTGGGCTTGACGCAGGACACCCCCGGAATCGCCGAGATCAGTTCCCAGGCCAGGTCGCGCTGGCGGCGCATGCGCCCGCCCTCGGCCACCAGGTCGTCGATGCTCTGGTAGCCGCCCAGCGCGGTCTGGATGGCGTATTGGCCGGGCACGTTGGCGCACAGGCGCATCGAGGCCAGCATGTTGAGGCCCTCGATGTAATCCGTGGCGCGCCGCTTGTCGCCGCACACCACCATCCAGCCGGCGCGGTAGCCGCAGGAACGGTAGTTCTTCGACAGGCCGTTGAACACGATGGTGAGCACGTCCTCGGAGAGCGCGGCCATCGAGGTGTGCGTGGCGCCCTCGTACAGCACCTTGTCGTACACCTCGTCGGCGAACAGGATCAGGTCGTGCTCGCGGGCCAGGGCGATGATCTCCCTGAGCACCTCGTCCGGGTACAGCGCGCCGGTGGGATTGTTCGGGTTGATCACCACGATGGCGCGCGTGTTGGGCGTGATCCTGGCGCGCATGTCGGCGATGTCCGGCATCCAGCCGCTGGCCTCGTCGCACAGGTAGTGCACCGGGCGCCCGCCGGACAGGCTCACCGCCGCCGTCCACAGCGGATAGTCGGGCGCCGGCACCAGCACCTCGTCGCCCTGGTTGAGCAGCGCGTTCATGGCCATCACGATCAGCTCGGACACGCCGTTGCCGATGTAGATGTCCTCGATGTCCACGCCCTTGATGCCCTTCTGCTGGGTGTAGTGCATCACCGCCTTGCGCGCGGAGAAGATGCCCTTGGAATCCGAATAGCCCGCCGAATTCGGCAGGTTGCGGATCATGTCCATCTGGATCTCTTCGGGCGCGTCGAAGCCGAACGCGGCCAGGTTGCCGATGTTCAGCTTGACGATCTTGTGGCCCTCGTCCTCCATCTGCTTGGCGCGCGTGAGCACCGGGCCGCGGATGTCGTAGCACACGTCGGCGAGCTTGGCGGACTTGCGGATGACGCGCGGCGCGGCGGCGGCCTCGGCCTTGACCGCCTCGGTGGGTGCCACAGCCAGGTTCAGGGGTTTCGCCGCTTTCATTTCCGTCGTCCTCGTCGTATCGTCCGCTCGTCGCGGCGGATTCGCGTCTGCTCCGTGTTGACGGAGCAAAGATTGCTATCTTAGCCGCGCTGCCGCAGCGCGGCAATTTGCCCGCATCACCCCTCAAGCCCGCTCCACACAAGACCATGAAGCTGCACATCGACCAACCTGCCGGCCTCAACCTGATCACCGGTTACGGCACCGACCACGTGCTGATCAACAAGGTGCGCCACGACGGCAACCTGCTCGTCACCCCCGACGCACTGCACGCCGGTTGGGCGCCCGGCGGCTTCGCCGGGCTGCGTGCCGAGGACTTCGCCGCATTGCGGGATCTGGCCCCGCAGGTGGTGCTGATCGGCACCGGGACACGCCAGCGCTTTCCCGCCCCGGCGCTGCTGCGCCCGCTGATCGAGGCCGGCATCGGCTTCGAGGCGATGGACCTGCCCGCCGCCTGCCGCACCTACAACATCCTCGCCGGAGAAGGGCGCAAGGTGGTCGCCGCGCTGCTGTTCGACCCTTCCGTGTAAACAAAGCACGATTGTCAGCGCCCGCCCTCGTCCGCTACGCTCGGGGCATCGACCCCACGGAGGCGCCATGAATCTTCCCACGCTCACCCTGCCGGCCACCGGCGGCCCGCTCGCCCTCGGCAACCTGCAAGGCAACAAGCTGGTGCTGTACTTCTACCCCAAGGACAACACCCCGGGCTGCACCAACGAAACCAGGGATTTCGGCGCCCTGCACGCCGATTTCGCCGCCGCCGGCTGCCGGGTGTTCGGCGTCAGCCGCGACAGCCTGAAGTCGCACGAGAACTTCAAGGCCAAGCTGGAACTGCCCTTCGAACTGATCTCCGACGCCGACGAGGCGCTGTGCACCGCCTTCGGCGTGATCAAGATGAAGAACATGTACGGCAAGCAGGTGCGCGGCATCGAGCGCAGCACCTTCGTGTTCGCCGCCGACGGCAGCCTGGCGCGCGAGTGGCGCGGCGTGAAGGTGCCCGGCCATGCCCAGGAAGTGCTCGAATTCGTCCGCGCCCTGTAAGCGCCAATCCCCGCAGATTCCCCCGACCAGCGAGCCGCCACGATGACCCAGCGCGCATCCCGCAGCACCCGCAGCAAGTCCAAATCCGCAACCAAGCTGTTCGTCCTCGACACCAACGTGCTGATGCACGACCCCACCAGCCTGTTCCGCTTCGAAGAGCACGACCTCTACGTGCCGATCATGACGCTCGAGGAACTCGACGCCAACAAGAAGGGCATGAGCGAAGTGGCGCGCAACGCCCGCCAGGCCAGCCGCACGATGGACGAGATCGTCACCTCGTCGCTGGAGGACATGCACGACGGCATCGCCCTGGAAGAACCCTCGCGCGGCCTGGCCAGCGGCAAGCTGTTCCTGCAGACCGAGGCCATCAACGTCGAGCTGCCCGCCGCGCTGCCCACCGCCAAGGGCGACAACCAGATCCTCGCGGTGGTCATGCACCTAGCCGAGCGCTTCCCCAAGCGCCCGGTGATCCTGGTCTCCAAGGACATCAACATGCGCATCAAGGCCCGCGCGCTGGGCCTGGAAGCGCAGGACTACTTCAACGACAAGGTACTGGAGGACACCGACCTCCTGTACACCGGCACGCGCGAACTGCCCGCCGACTTCTGGGACACCCACGCCAAGGGCATGGAATCCTGGAAGGAGGAAGGTCACACCTGGTACCGCGTGAAAGGCCCGCTGACCACCGACCTGCTGATCAACGAATTCGTCTACCAGGACGGCGAGAACGCGCTGCAGGCCTGGGTGACCGAGCAGTCCGGGCGCACCGCCGTGCTGCAGACGCTCACCGACTACTCGCACCACAAGAACAACATCTGGGGCATCACCGCGCGCAACCGCGAGCAGAACTTCGCGCTCAACCTGCTGATGAACCCGAACATCGACTTCGTCACCCTGCTCGGCCAGGCCGGCACCGGCAAGACCCTGCTGACGCTCGCCGCCGGGCTCACCCAGGTGCTGGAGACCAAGCGCTACTCCGAGATCATCATGACCCGCGTGACCGTCCCGGTGGGCGAGGACATCGGCTTCCTGCCGGGCACCGAGGAAGAGAAGATGGCGCCCTGGATGGGCGCGCTGGAAGACAACCTGGACGTGCTCAACGGCACCACCGGCGAAGGCGGCGAGTGGGGCCGTGCGGCCACCCGCGACCTGATCCGCAGCCGCATCAAGATCAAGAGCCTGAACTTCATGCGCGGGCGCACCTTCATCAACAAGTTCCTGATCATCGACGAGGCGCAGAACCTCACCCCCAAGCAGATGAAGACGCTGATCACCCGCGCCGGCCCCGGCACCAAGGTGGTCTGCCTGGGCAATATCGCGCAGATCGACACGCCCTACCTCACCGAAGGCAGCTCCGGCCTCACCTTCGCCGTCGACCGTTTCAAGGGCTGGCCGCACTCCGGCCACATCACCCTGCAGCGCGGCGAGCGTTCGCGCCTGGCGGACCACGCAGCCGAGGTGCTCTGAAGCCCCCCCTCCCGCGCACCGGTGAATCGCCCGCCGGTGCGCGGATACGGGATAATGGCGCACTCATTCCCGCGGAATCGCGCGCCATGACCCAGACCGCCCCCGAACTGCTGGTGGGAGCCAGTTCGGACTTCCTCAAGCGCTTCTCGCCCTTCGACCGCATGGAGCCGGAGGCGCTGGCCTTTCTGGCCGAGCGCGCCACCCTGGGCTTCCATCCGCGCGGCAGCGCCATCCTCACCCCCGAGATGGGGCACCCGCGCCACTTCTACATCGTCCAGCGCGGCAAGGTGCAGGCCCGCCAGCAGGGGCCGGCCACGGTCACCGAGTACACCGCGCTGACGCTGGGGCCGGGCGAGTGCTTTCCGATCGGCGCGGTATCCGCGCAGCGCCCGTCCACCAACACCTACCTGGCTGTGGACGACAGCTTCGTCTTCCAGATCAGCGTGGAAGAGTTCATCGAGCTGATGCGCATCAGCCCGGTGTTCCACCTGTTCTGCACGCAGTACATCGCCAGCCTGCTCAACCAGTCGCGCCAGCAGTTGCAGACCACCTTCGCGCAGCGCGCCGCCGAGCAGCAGACCATGACCACGCCGCTGGGCGAACTGGTCAAGCAGGCGCCGGCCTGGGTCTCGCCGGATACCCCCACGCGCGCCGCGCTGGAGAAGATGGCCGAACTGCGCATCGGCTGCATCGTGGTCGCCGACGAGGAAGAACACCCGGTCGGCGTGCTCACCCAGAGCGATCTGCTGCCGCGCGTGGTGCTGCCCGCCTTCGACCTCGCCCGCCCCATCGAGGAAGTCATGACCCCCGCGCCGCGCGTGCTGCCGGCCAGCGCCTCGGCCTACGAGGCGGCGCTGGAGATGGCTACCCACGGCGTTCGCCACCTGCTCGTCGTGGATGTCGAAGGCCGCCTCTGCGGCGTGGTCTCGGAACGCGACCTGTTCAGCCTGCAGCGCCTCAGCCTGCGCCAAGTGCGCGCCAGCATCGAACACGCCGGCGACATCGAGGCACTGCAGCGCGCGGCCACCGACATCCGCGCGCTGGCGCTCAACCTGATCGCCCAGGGCGTGGGCGCCGAACAGCTCACCCGCTTCATCTCCGCGCTCAACGACGCGCTCACCCAGCGCATCATCACCCTCGCGCTGGAACGTCATGATCTCTACGGCATCGACTACGCCTGGCTGGCCTTCGGCTCCGAAGGGCGCCACGAACAGACCCTGTCCACCGACCAGGACAACGGGCTGATCTTCGTCTGCCCCGAACTGATGGACAAGGAGCCGCTCAAGCTGCGCCTGCTGGAATTCGCCCGCGAGGTGAACGACGACCTGGCGGCCTGCGGCTTCCCGCTGTGCAAGGGCAACATCATGGCGAGCAACCCGGACCTGTGCCTGACCCCGGAGGAATGGCGCCAACGCTTCGGCCGCTGGATCAGCGAGCCGGACCCGCAGGCCCTGCTCAACGCCTCGATCTTCTTCGACTTCCGCGTGCTCTACGGCAACCGGCTGCTGGGCGACCAGTTGCAGGGCTGGCTGAACAAGAACGCGCGCGCCAATTCCGCCTTCCAGCGCCTGCTGGCGGTCAATGCCATGCAGGTCGCGCCGCCGCTCGGCCGCCTGCGCGACTTCGTGGTGGAGGACGACGGCACGCTGGACCTGAAGAAGTTCGGCACCCGCCTGTTCGTCGACGCCGCGCGCATCTTCGCCCTGCGCACCGGGGTGAGCGCCAGCGGCACGGTGCAGCGCCTGCGCCAGTCGGCGGTGCGCATGGGGATTTCCAACGAGGAAGTGTCGGCCATCGTCGATGGCTTCCACTTCATCCAGCTCCTGCGCCTGCGTGCCCAACACCTGGAAACCGAGCACGACGCGCCGGGAGACAACCGCATCAACCCCGACCGGCTCAACGAACTGGACCGCCGCATCCTCAAGGAAGCCTTCCGCCAGGCGCGCAAGCTGCAATCGCGCCTGCGCCTGGACTACCAGCTATGAACTGGCTCGGCCGCTTCCTTCCCGGACAATCCGCTCCGGCGCCCGGCGAAGCATTCGAACGCTGGCGCGCGCTGCCCGAGGCGGAACTCGGCCGGCCGCACAGCGATACCCGCTACGTGGTGGTCAACACCGAGGCCAGCGGGCTGGACACCGAACACGACCGCCTGCTCGCGGTGGCTGCCATCGCCGTGGATGGCGGCCTGCTGAACCCGCTCGACAGCTACCATGCGGCGCTGGAGCCTGACCCGGCCGCGGCCCTGGGGGGCTTGCTGGCCTTCGCCGGCAAGGCGCCGCTGGTGGTATTCGGCGCCGCATTCCACCGCAACATGCTGGAAGCGGCCTGGCGGCAATGGCTGGGCGATGCGCCGGAATTCACCTGGCTGGATCTGTACTGGCTGATGCCGGCGGTGTTCGAGCCCGGGCCGGACGGCCCCTCCCGGCTCGCCCAGTGGATGAAGGCCATGGACGTGGAAACCTTCCAACGCCACCACGCCCTGGGCGATGCCTGGGCCATCGCCCAGTTGTTCCTAGCCCTGCAGGGCCATGCCACCGCGCGCGGCGCGGCCACGCCGCGCGCGCTCGGCGAGCTTGAACGCACCCGCCGCAAACTCGCCTCGCGAGCGTGAACCGCGCAGCAATTCAAGGCCTTACGTCTTTACAGCGTCCATGCGCGTGCGTATAGTCCGCGCGATGCGTGCCCGTCCACTCCTTGCCGCCCTCGCCCTGTCGATCTTGCTGCCCGCCAGCGCGCAGGCAGTGGAGTTCGATCCGGACGACGCTGAAACCGGCGCGCCGGTGGCCGACTATGTCAGCGAGACGCAGCATCTGGTCAATCAGGCCATGAGCTATCTGGGCATCCGCTACCGTTTCGGCGGCACCTCCCCGGAAACCGGCCTGGATTGCAGCGGACTGGTGCAGAACGTGTTCCGCAACGCGGTCGGCCTCGATCTGCCGCGCACCGCGCGGGAAATGGCCAGCCTGGGCAACCGCGTCACGCGCCGCGACCTGCAGCCCGGCGATCTGGTGTTCTTCAACACCATGCGACGCACCTTCTCGCACGTCGGCATCTACCTGGGCGATGGCCAGTTCGTGCACGCTCCCGCCAAGGGCGGTTCGGTGCGGGTGGAAAGCATGCAGACCAGCTACTGGACGCAGCGCTTCAGCGGCGCGCGCCGGCTGGTCAGCGACGAAGCGCCGTCGACGGAAAATCTGGCGACGCGCTGAGCGCGGCGCCCTCCCCGCCTTTCCTGAATCCTTGCACGGCCCTCCCGGGGCCTCAGCGCTTCTTGCGCTTGCAGCCGTTGCTGCCGGCGCAGCTCGAGCAGTCGCTCTCGTTCATCCGCCGGCCCAGCGCTTCCTGCAGCGCGCAGACCGAACGCCGGCAACAGACGAACATCACGCCTTCGCGGCTGGCTGCCTCGCGGAAGCGCTGCATCACGTTGTGGCCGAGGAAATCGGTGAACAGAATGACCACCTGAATGCCCGCCGGCAGCGGCGCGCTGCGGCGCTGGTGGGTGGTATCCCGCCCGCTGACGTGGGCGGCGATGCGGATGCCGAACTGCTCCAGCACGCCGGGAATGTTGCCGAGGCGGTCGGCGCCGACGATCAGTGCGTTCATGCGTTTCTCCTGCTTGCGAATGATTTTCAATAACATTAGCCGCAATACGATTCATTTGCAACTGGGAATTGGTATCGCTAGGATTCGAAGACGCATCCGAACTGCCACATCCACAAGGAGACACCCGAAAATGATCAGGAAAACCGTCCTCGCCTCCCTGGCCGTCGCCCTTGGGCTGAGTGCCCCGGCCGTACACGCCGAACAGGTCGTCAACGTATATTCCGCGCGCCATTACCAGACCGACGAAGATCTCTACGGCAACTTCACCAAGGCCACCGGCATCAAGGTGAACCGCATCGAGGCACGCGAGGACGAGCTGATCGAACGCATCCGCAACGAGGGCGAGCACAGTCCCGCCGACGTCTTCGTCACCGTGGACGCCTCCCGCCTGGGCCGCGCCAACGACATGGGCCTGTTCGCCCCGTTCAAGTCGGCGGCCATCGACGCGCGCATCCCCGCGCATCTGCGCACCGACACCTGGATCGCCTTCTCCACGCGCGCGCGCATCATCGTCTACAACAAGGACACCATCCGTCCCGAGCAGGTGCAGACCTATGAGGATCTCGCCAACCCGGCGCTCAAGGGCCAGGTGTGCTCGCGCTCCGGCAGCCACCCCTACAACCTCTCGCTGGGCGCCGCGCTGATCGAGCACATCGGTGCCGCCAGGACCGAGGAATGGGCGCGCGGCCTGGTGGCCAACTTCGCCCGGCCGCCGCGCGGCGGCGACACCGACCAGATCCGCGCCGTGGCCGCCGGCGAGTGCGGCGTGGCCATCGCCAACAGCTACTACCTGGCCCGTTTGATCAACTCCACCAAGCCGGAAGACCAGAAGGTGGTCGAGGCCGTCGCCTTCGTGTGGCCCAACCAGCAGGGCGTGGGCACGCACATCAACGTGTCCGGCGCCGGCATCCTGAAGCACTCGCCGAACAAGGCCGCGGCCGCGCAGTTCCTCGAATACCTGGCCTCCGACCAGGCCCAGGTCTACTTCGCCGACGGCAACAACGAATGGCCGGCCGTGCCCGGCGTGAAGGTCGACAACCCGGCGCTGGAAAAGATGGGCGAGTTCAAGGTCGACACCCTGCCGATGACCCGCCTGGCCGACTCGGTGGCCGAAGCGCAGCGCATCTTCGACCGCGCCGGCTATCGTTGATCCGCTGCCCTGCGCATGCCCGCGAAAGGCCGCCTCCGGGCGGCTTTTCGCTTTCTTCGGCACAGCGCGGAACAAGCGGTTCTCCCGAACCGCGCGCGGTGCGATGATGCACCACCATCCCTCCACCTCCCCTGCGATCGCCCCATGCCCGCCTCCATTCCACTCGATCTCACCGCCCTGCGGCAGGCCCGCACGCGCATCGCCGACGCGGTGATCCGCAGCGTGCAGTGGCACAACGATCCGCTTTCCGAAGAACTCGGCCTGGCCCTGCAACTCAAGCTGGAGAACCTGCAGCGCACCGGCTCGTTCAAGATCCGCGGCGCCACCCACAAGATCGACCGCCTGCTGGCCACCCGACGCCCACCGGGCGTGGTGGCCGCCTCGGCCGGCAATCACGCGCAGGGCGTGGCGCGCGCGGCGATGCTCGCCGGGCTGCGTGCGGTGGTGGTGATGCCCACCAACGCCCCGCTCACCAAGATCCAGGCCTGCCGCAAGCTGGGCGCGGACATTCGCCTGCACGGCGAGAACCTGGAACAGGCCGCCGACGAGGCGCGCCGCGTGGCCGCGGCGGACGGGCTGGCCTTCCTGCACCCCTACGACGACTGGGACGTGATCGCCGGCCAGGCCAGTTGCGGGCTGGAGATGCTGGAAGACGCGCCGGACCTCACCCTGGCCATCGTGCCGCTGGGCGGCGGCGGGCTGATCTCGGGGATCGCGCTGGCACTCAAGCTGCAGAACCCGGCGATCCGCGTGATCGGCGTGCAGACCGAGGCGGTGGCGCCCTACCGCCGCTTCCTCGCCGACGGCACCCTCGAAGAGGTGCCGCCCGGCGCGCACACCATCGCCGACGGCATCAAGGTGAAGCGCCCCGGCGAGCTCACCCGCCAGGTCATCGCCCGCCACGTGGACGAGATCGTCACCGTGGACGACAACGCCATCGCCGAGGCCATCGTCACCCTGCTGGAGCGCACCCGCACCATCGGCGAGGGTGCCGGGGTGGTCGGCCTGGCCGCGCTGATGCAGAGGAAGATCACCCTGGGCGCCAACGAACGCGCGGTGTGCGTGATTTCCGGCGGCAACGTGGACATGCCGCTGGTGGGCCGCTCGATCGACTACGGCCTGGCCTCCAGCGGCCGCCTGATGAGCGTGGCGGTGACCATCGGCGACGCGCCCGGCCAGTTGATGCGGCTGATCCGCAACGTGGCCGAACTGGGCATGAACATCCGCCACGTCGAGCACCGGCGCGGCGAACTGCACGTGCCGGTGGGCATGACCGAGGTGATCCTGCAGATGGAGACGCGCGACTTCGACCACCAGCGCGAACTGCTCGCCCACCTGAGCGGCGAGGGGCTGGCGGTGCGCAATCTGCTCGGGCTGTAGCTCAGCGCGTGGCGGCAGGGTAGTGGATGAGGTTGTGGAACACCGCCGGCGCGGCGCCACGGTTGCGGTAGCCGTGCGGGCGGTCGCCGGCGAAGCGCAGCGCCTCGCCCTCGCCCAGCGCCACCCAAGAACCCTCGACCAGCACCTCCAGCGCGCCGCGCACCACCAGCACGTATTCCTCCACGCCGGCCACGTGCGGTTCGGAAAGACGCTCGTAGGCCGGCAGCAGGGTCAGTTCGAAGATCTCGAAGCCGGTGCGCGCGTCGAACGGGAACAGCGGCGCCACCAGCATGCCCTCGCCCGCAGGGCGGCTGCGCAGTTCGGCGGCGCGGCGCGGGTGCGTACCGGCAGCGGCCGCAGGCTCCAACAGGCTGGACAAGGACATGCCCAGCCCGCCGGCGATCTTCCATAGCGTGGCCACCGTGGGGCTGGATTCGCCGCGTTCGATCTGCCCCAGCATGGCCTTGCTGACCCCGGTTTCCGCCGCCGCGCGGTCCAGGCTCCAGCCCAGCGCCTTGCGCCGCGCGCGCAGGGCGCCGGCCAGATGGCGGCTGGCCAGGTCGGCACGCATGCCTGCATCGTTCGCTTCCACCGTTTCCATCGCCTCCTCTTCTTGTGCGCTATAGCGCACGAATGCTAGGCTGTGCCGCCCGTGCGCCATAACGCACAAATTCTAGCCCACCGGAGCCGCCCGCCGTGTTCAAGCATTTCAGCCTCTCGCACGTTTCCGCCGGCTTCGTCGCCGTGCTGGTCGGCTACACCAGCTCGGCGGCGATCATCTTCCAGGCCGTCGGCGCGGCCGGCGCCGGGCCGGCGGAGCTGGGTTCCTGGCTGTGGGCACTGGGCATCGGCATGGGGGTGACCTGCATCGGCCTGTCGCTGGCCTTCCGCGCGCCCATCCTCACTGCCTGGTCGACGCCCGGTGCGGCGCTGCTGGTGAGCGCGCTGGCCGGCCTGTCGATGGGCCAGGCGGTGGGCGCCTTCCTGTTCTGCTCGGCGCTGATCGCGCTGTGCGGCTTCCTGGGCTGGTTCGACCGCCTGATGCGCCACGTGCCGCGCGCGCTGGCCGCCGCCATGCTGGCCGGGGTGCTGCTGCGCTTCGGCCTGGAGCTGTTCGGCGCCCTGCGCGCCGCGCCGTGGATGGTGGCCGGCATGTGCGCGCTGTACCTGGGCGGGCGCCGGCTGCTGCCGCGCTACGCGGTGCCGCTGGCGCTGGCCGGCGGGCTGCTGATCGCCGCCGCGCAGGGGCAGATCCGCTTCGAGGCCATCGAACTGGCCTTCGCCCGCCCGTTGTTCACCGCGCCAGAATTCTCGCTGTCCACGCTGATCGGTGTCGGCCTGCCGCTGTTCGTGGTCACCATGGCCTCGCAGAACGTGCCGGGGCTGGCCGTGCTGCGTGCCAACGGCTACAGCGTGCCGGCCGCCCCGCTGGTGGGCTGGACCGGCGCCACCGGCGTGCTGCTCGCGCCCTTCGGCGGCTTCGCGTACAACCTGGCGGCGATCACCGCGGCGATCTGCATGAGCCGCGACGCCGACCCCGATCCGGCGAGGCGCTATCTGGCCTCGGTGTGGGCCGGGGTGTTCTACCTGATCACCGGCCTGCTGGGCGCCACCGTGGCCGGGCTGTTCGCCGCGTTTCCGCACGCGCTGGTGGCGGCCATCGCCGGGCTGGCGCTGATCGGCACCATCGCCAACAGCCTGGCGGTGGCGCTCGAACACGAGGCGGAACGCGAGGCCGCGCTGGTCACCTTCCTGACCACCGCCTCCGGGTTCGGCCTGCTCGGCATCGGCGGAGCGTTCTGGGGGCTGGTGTTCGGCCTCGCCACCCTGCACGCCCTGCGCCGCCGCGCCGCCGCGTGACGCGGACGAAACCGGCCCGCTCGCCGGGGCCGGTATGTGCTATACATGCGCGTCACGACCCACCGCGTACGCCACCCACCATCATGAGCACTCAACAATACCCAACCGTCTACGGCACCGACGACATCCTGCGCAGCCTGTGCGATTCCGTCAGCAAGGTGCTCAACATCGCCACGCAGAGCGAAATCCGCTACTCCGGCATGGTCCAGCGCATCACCAAGACCTCGCTGAAGCCGGACATCGGCTGCTTCGTGCTGTTCGACGGCGGCTTCTCCGGGCTGGTGGTGATCAACTTCTCCGCGCACGCCGCGATGGAGCTGTACGAGAGCTACATGCTCAACATGGGCATGGCGCGCGCGGATCTGGCCAGTTCGTTCACCTCGGACGAGGTCGGCAACGTGATGGGCGAACTGATGAACCAGATCGTCGGCGACTTCACCGGCAAGGTGGCGCGCGAACTGCAGACCCACATCACGCAGAACCAGCCGAAGATGCTGGCGCTGACCAATCCGGTGATCCTCAGCGTGGATACCCGCCTGGAAAAGCCCGAGGTGCGCCGCGTGACCTTCTATACCGGCCGCCAGAACATCTTCTATCTCGAACTGGCGATCGACCACACCGAGTTCATCAAGCTGCGCGATTTCGACGCCCAGGAAGAGCCGGACCCCGACCTGCTGCTCGAACAGGTGCGCGCCAATGAACGCGCGGCGGCGGCCCGTCCCGCGCCGGCAAGCACCTCCTCCGAACACGATGAACTGCTGAAATCGCTGGGTATGTGAGCGCAGCGGGGCGCCGCCCCGCCGCTCAACCCAGGTACGGGGTGATATCCACCACGTCGATCTGCTCGGGTCGCAGGAAGCGGCGGGCGTATTCCAGATACACCCCGGAGGTCAGGAACAGGTCGAACACCGCCGGGTCGATGTGCTGCCGGCGCTTGAAGCCGTGCAGGATGCGGATGGCCTCGGAAAGCGTCTTCATCGGCTTGTAGGGCCGGTCCGAGGCGGTGAGCGCCTCGAAGATGTCGGCCACCGCCATGATGCGCGAGGGCACCGACAGCTGCTCGGCGCTCAGGCCGCGCGGATAGCCGGTGCCGATCATGGTTTCGTGATGGGTGCCGGCGTACTCCGGCACGCGGCGCAGATTGCCCGGCAGCGGCAGGCTTTCGAGCATCAGGATGGTCTGCATGATGTGCTCGTTGATCTTGAAGCGCTCTTCGTCGGTCAACGTGCCGCGCGTGATCGTCAGGTTGTACACCTCGCCGAAGTCGTAGAGCTTTTCCGGGATGCGCAGCTTCCAGCCGTGGCTGGCGTCGTAGGCGCGCGAGTGCGTCTCGCGTGGCACCGCGTGCCAGGGCTGGTCGGCCAGCAGCGGCTCGGGCACGGGCAGCGCAGGCGCGGGATGCGCGGCGCGGCGGCGCAGTTCGTCCTGCGAGAGCCCCAGGCGGTCGTCGAAATGGCGCAGCCACACCCGCGCGCCGATGCGGCGCACGCGCTCGATGTCCTCGGGCGCCATGGACTCGCCGCCGATGTTGGCCGTGGCGATGAAGGCGAAATCCTCGATCAGCTGCGCACGGCAGGCCTGGAAGCGCGCTTCGGCCCACGCCGCATCCTCGCCGCGCAGATGCACCGCCTCCAGTTGCTCGATGCGCGCGTCGCGCAGCAGCACCTCGAAACGCGTGCGGATCTCGTGGATGCGGTTGTACAGGGTTTCCAGCTTGGTGGCCTTGTCCACCACGTATTCCGGCGTGGTGACCTTGCCGCAGTCGTGCAGCCAGGCGCCGATGCGGAACTCGCGGCGCTCGTCCTCGGAACGGAAGCGGAAATCGGCCAGCGGGCCGTGCGTGGTGTCTTCCGCCGCGCGCGCGAGCATCAGCGCGAGTTCCGGCACGCGTTCGCAGTGCCCGCCGGTGTAGGCGCTCTTGGCGTCGATGGCGCCGGCCAGCAGTTTGATCAGCGCATCCATCAGCTCGCGCTGGGCATCGACCAGGTTGCGGTTCTCCAGCGCCACGGCGGACTGCGCGGCCAGCGCATCGACGAAGCCGACGATGTCCGGGGCGAAGGAAACCGCCTCGCCGGTGTCCGGGTCCAGCGCGTCGAGCAGCTGGATCACCCCGCTCACCTCGCCCGCGCGCGGGCTCAGCGGCACGGCCAGCATGGATACGGTACGGAAACCGCTGGCCTCGCTGAAGCTGCGCGTGCCGGTCAGGTCGAAACGCGTTTCCGCATGCACGTCGTCGATCGCCACGCTCTCGCCGTGCAGGACGACGTGGGCCGCCAGAAAGCGCTCGTTGGGCTGGCCGGCTTCGTCGTAGAGCGGAATTTCCGCCACCGGCAAGGTGTCTTCCTGAGTGCGGTGGGCGAGCATCAGGGTATTGCGCTCGGTCTTCAGGTACAGCGTGGCGGCGGCGCAGTTGGCGATCTCGCGCGCGCCGAACAGGATGTGGCGCAGCAGCGCGTCGCGGTCCTGCTGGCGCGACAGGCGGATGCCGTTATCGACCAGGCGGGCAAGCTTGAGCTGCGCCCTGTCGCGTTGCCTGGTGCGTTGTTCGATGGCCTCCTGCATCACGCACTGCGCCTCGCCCAGCGCATTGACCTCGTACAGGAAGGTTTCCGGCGGATGCGGCTTGCGGGAGAAATCCATGCGCTTGAGGCGCTCGGAATCGGCCGCCAGCACGCTCAGCGCGTTGACCACCTGGCGCGAGCCGATCCAGGACAGCGGCGCGAACACCAGCATGATCAGCACGGTGACCACGATCACATTGTCCTTGGCCTGCGCGAAGGGGCCGAGAAAGTCGCTCAGCGGCGCCAGTACCACCACGCCGAAGCGCCGCCCGTCCGGCGGCCCCGACTCGAAGCGGGTGAGCACGAACTGCTCGCGCTCCGCGCCGAGTTCGACGATGGACGATTCGTTCGAGCCGGTACGTTCATGCACCGGGCGCAGGTAGGGGCTGCCGATGCTGCCGATGCGCTCCAGCGGCAAGATCCTCAGGTGCCCGAAGTACTTGCCGCGGCCTTCGAAGGCCAGCAACTGGTCATCGACATCGAACACCGCGATGGCGCCGTTGTCCGGCAGGGGCAGGGTTTCAACCAGGGTCTGCAGCGCCTCCAGGCTGACATCGGTCCCCAGCACGCCGATGCGGCCGGGCAGCGGCGCCGCCACGGTGACGCCCGGCGCGCCGCTGGAGGCGAACAGGTAGGGTGCGGTGATCACCAGCCCGTCTTGCTGCATGGTCTCGGCGAACCACGGCCGCTCGGTGGGCACGAAGGTGACCGGCCGGCGCGCTTCGCCGAGCAGCTTGCGGCGGCGGTCCAGAAATTCCCAGGATTCGCCGCGTCCGCCGCCTTCCAGCAGGATGCGCCGTACCGCGTATTCGGTACCCGCCGGCGCGCCCAGCGCCGCCGCCACGCCGGGTTGCCCGCGCACACCGATGACCTGCAGGAACTCCTCGTTGGGCAAGCCGAAGAAATGCGAATACGTGCTGGGATGGGCGCTCAGCGAGCCGATGAACAGGGGCACCATGTCGCGCGTATTGAGGCGTCCCCCGGGGGTCACGAACAATGCGGGTTCGGCATCGGCCTGCGCGGCGGTGAACCGGGTGTTCTGCCCGATCATGCCGTCCAGTTCGCTCCAGGCCCGGTTGGCGATCAGCGAAAAGCGCCCGGAGGCGCCATCCTCGGCCATCTGGCGGAAGGTCTGGAACACGGTGAGCAACACCGCCGCCGACAGCACGGACACCACCAGGAAGGTGGACCCCAGCACCCAGTGCTGGAAACGGATGTTCAGTCGGTGCGGCATGCGGATTCCGATGACGCGGTCGAAATGGAAAGGAGGCCGTGCATCAGCGCAGGAGACTGCCAGACGCCGGTTGCGGGGTTCCGGCGTATCGTCCGCCGTGGGCACCATCGCCGGCACTCGGTCGTCCCCGGCACCGCCGACGGTATCGGTATGGCCGCTGGTCGATGCATCCGCCGCCGGCCGTTGCCAGCACACGGGAAAGGCGTGAAGGAGCGCGCATCGCTCCGTCCTCCGCCTTGGCCACGAAGCGCACGCCGACGATGCCGCCCGGCGCACCCGGCGAAGGAATCCACAGCAGGCCCATGCAGATGCCGAATACGATCTTCATCGTGGCTCTCCCGCCGCCAGGCGCACGGCCTCTCGACCGCGACAATATCAGCCTATCATGCGCGGCGCGTACTGCAAGAACGGCGAACGAGGCAACTTCGACGCGACGCATGCGAAAAGTCACACAGGCTCCCGAGCCTTTCCCGGCTCGCCGTCCCCTGCGCCGTACCGGCGCTGCCGCCGGCCGGCGGCGCCATCCCTCGAAGCCCTCCAGGCCGTGCCGGTGGAAGGCCCGCGCACGCCGGACATGGGCGGACAGGCCTCCCCCATCGCACGGGGCCGGACCATCGCCGCACGCCCGAAGCGCCACCGCCTCCGGATCGGCGCCGTTCCCCGGCGGCGGCGATCCGGCGCACAATGCGGCATGAACTATCTGGCCCACGCCTACCTCGCCGGCCCCTTGCCCGCCGACCGTGTCGGCGGCGTGGCCGGCGACTTCGTCAAGGGAAGGCTGGTCCCGCTACCGGAGGGCATCGGCCCCCTGCTCGCCGCCGGGGTCATGCTGCACCGGCGCATCGACGCCTACGCCGACACCCATCCCGCCTTCCAGCGCAGCCGCGCACGCATCAGCGCGCCGCGCCGCCGCGTGGCCGGCATCATGGTCGACCTGTTCTACGACCACTTCCTCGCCGTGCATTGGCAGCGGCTGGCGGCCCGATTGCCGGGCGAAGGCGAGCTGGAAACCTTCACCGCCAACACCTACCGGCTCATCGCCGCCCACCCGGAACCGCTGCCGCCCGGGTTCACCACGGTGTTCGCGCGCATGGCCGCGCAGGACTGGCTGGCCAGCTACCGCGACCCGGCCAACGTCAGCCTCGCGCTCGACCGCATCGGCGCCTACCGCCTGCGCCAGCCCAATGCCTTGCAGGGCGCCGGCGGAGAACTGCTGGAGCACTACGCCGGCTTCGAGGAAGACTTTCTGGCCTTTCTTCCGGAGGCGGCGGAATTCGCCGCGCGCGTGCGCCGGGAACGCACGGGGAAAACCACCTGAGCGTCCGCCGCTACTCGGGCAGCGCCTCCAGGGAGCGCAGCACGGCGCGCGCGATGGCCTCGCGTTTGGGCAGATCGGCGACGCGTTCCGGCGTATCGATGTTGAGCGCGAAGAACACCGGGCCCTCGGGCCGCTCCACCCAGCCGACCCACCAGCCTATCCGTCCATCCCAGCCGGTCTTCGCACGCAAGATCCAGTCGCGTCCCGCTTCCACGATGGTGACGTCCTTGACCAGGCGCTGATGCGCCACCCGGAATGGCAGCTCGTTCCGGTACAGACGCTTCAGGAAGGCGACCTGCTCGTGTGCGGAGATGGCGAGCTTGCCGTCGAGCCAGTAATCGCCGGCCACGTCCGCCGAGGCCCCGTTGCCGTAGTCCAGGGCCGCGAGATAGCGTCGCGCGCCGTCTTCGCCGATCGCGCCAGCAAGCTGGCGGTACACCCACACGACCGAAGCGGCCATTGCCGAGCGCAGGCGCTGGTCGCGGTTGTGGGCGGGGATGCCGCCCACGGCACCATCCCATGCGAACACCTGGAATTCATCGCGCAGCACGCCCGCGTCGAGCGCGAACAGGGTGTGTGGAATCTTGAACGTGGACGCCGGCGAATAGCGTTGCGCAGCCCGTCGCGCGTCGAAGACCAAGGTGGCCGGCACCTCGCCCCGCGCATCTTCGACGACCATCGTGCCGCGCGCATCGAATGCATCGAAATGGCGCGCCCAGTCCGCGCGTTCGCGCACCGTCTCCTGCGCAAGGACGGATGCGGAAAACAGCGCGGCGCAGAGCAAGGCCGGCCAGTACGGGAGTTTCATGAGATTTCTGCCTGGGAATCGTGATCGCCCGCCAAGCCAAGCGCGCTTCGGCCTGCCCACGGATCGCCCGGAACACCCGGCCCGTGCTCAGCGGACGAGCAGGAACAAGGCAATCAGCAAGGAAGCGACCGACAGCCCGAGCGCCACGAACAGCATCGTCCGGTAGGCCGCGGCCTGGCGCCTGGCCTCCTGCGCCGCGCCCTCGATGCCCTGGATGGCGCGCCGCAGGTTGTCCGCCAGCACGTGGATGGACTCGGCGTTCTGCGTCACCGCGGACTGCAGTTCCTCGATCTGCCGGGCGACCACCGGATCCGCCTTGGCGGTCTTGTCGGACTTCGAGGAAAACACCGGAATGGCGGCCGTGGCCACCTGGGCCACGTAGGGCAGCACCGCCTTGATGATGGGAATGAGCTCGATCGCCATGGAGGCTCCCGTCGTCGATCAGAAGGATATGGCCCGCGAGGCCCGCCTCGGGCGCCCGCCGGCCGCTCGGAATACCCGATGCCTTACGTGCTCGGCACCGGCTCCGCGGGGCCAGCCGTTTCGGCCGGCGATTCGGCCTCCACCACCGCCGACAGGCGCTTCCAGGTTTCGCGGAACACCGCCTGCTCCACGTTCAGCCGCTCCATCGGCGGGCAGGCCACGCGCACCACGATGAGCAAATGCTTGGGATCGGAGAAATCCCACAGGATCTTGGTGCGCCCGGACGGCAGCGAGATGAAGCTGTCGTCCGAGAGCTTGCGGAAATGCACCTCCGCCTTGCCGCGCCAGGCCTCGGTGGCGTGGTCGGCGGCGGCCGTCGCAGCGCGTTCGGCACGCTCCAGATCGCGCTCGGCGCCGGCCGGCAGGGGCATGCGGAACAGATGGATGATGTACTCGCCGGTGGCGGAATTGTTCTTCAGCGGCTGGGTGAGCAGCAGGCCGTTGGGGAACCCGGTGGTCTTGCCGGTGAGTTGCCCGGCGTGGCCGAACTCGGCGAGCGTGGTGGCGAACATGTCCACGTCGATGACCCGCCCGCTGACCGCACCCAGTTCGATCATGTCGCCGATGCGGAACGGGCGCACCAGGGTGAGATAGGCGTAGCCCAGCACGCACATCAGCAATTCCTTGCTGACGATGAGCATGGCGCCCGCCACCGCCGCCAGTGACAGCGCGAAGCCGGCGATGGTGGAGGCCCACACCGACACCACAGTGAAGAAGGTGAACGCCCAGATCACGTTGCGCGCCCACACCAGGCGCTGGCGGCGCTTCTCGGTGGACAGCTCCTCGCGCGCCAGATAGCGCGCCCACAGCTGCGACAGCGCGACGCCGGCCAGCAGCAGGATCACCGTGGCGATGAAGCGCTCCCAGTTGCCGGGGAGCACGGCGAGCAGTTTTTCCAGTTCGATCATGGGGTGGAGAGGATTCGATGCACGGGAAGGCGCGCCACCCGGGTGGCGCACCACGCACAGCATACCGCGTCCGCCGCCGAAACCGCCGGCCCGGCTGGATCGACGAACACCAGCAGAGCGGACCGCACATTGACCAGGGTCGAACGCAAGCTCCGCCATTCATGGCGGAATCAGCCGGGTGCGCTACGGAGCGGCCAGGTGCAGCGACAGGCTCTCGACAATTTCCACCACGAACGCCCGATCGCGTTCGGACAGCGTGGCGATCAGGTTCGAGATCGCACGCCCCTGGTCATCGGCCCTGTTGCTCGATTCCACCAGCAGATCGCCGGCCGCGCAGCCGAAGATCCCCGCCAGTTCCACCAAGCGCGCAACGGTTGGCATCACCAAACCCCGCTCCATGCGCGACACTGCTTCGTTGCCGACGCCGATGCGCTCGGCAACTTCTTCCTGGGTGAGCCCGCAGGCCAGTCTTCTTTTCGAGATGGCCTTGCCGACCACTTTCGCCAAAGTGCGTTCGTCCATCTTCACGGCGACCTCCATTCAACCTGAATGGTGGTCTATCAACCTTTTGACATGAAGGACCCAATAGACCGACAATCACCCCAAAAGGTTGAACAAAAAGGGGGGATCAAAGTGAAAAGAAACGCTTCAGCTTCATCCAGGGCAGCAGCGCTGCCCCCCAGCCGGCTGGACATGGACGATTTCCGCAACTGGCCGATCGCCACCAAGCTCGGCGTCGTGCAACTGCTGGTGCTCGGCATGGTATTCAGCGCGGCCGTCATTGCGCTGGTGCCGTGGCTGGGCGACAAGCTGGAGCAGAAGAGCCTGGCTGCCATCGAGCAGGCCAACCGGCAGGCCATCGACATGCTGTCGGTCTCCAACCAGTTGCTGGAAAGCACCGCACAGCGCCTGGGCGGAGTACTGGCGAGCGGCTACCCGGCCGGCTTCGCACTGGACGAGCGGACGAGCATCGACGTGGACGGCCGCCCCACCCCGCTGCTGCGTTCCGGCGAGACCGTGCTCAACAGCCACTTCGACGGCGTGGACGCCTTCACCGCCGTCACCGGCGCGGTCGCCACGGTGTTCGCACGGGACGGGGACGATTTCGTGCGGGTGAGCACCTCGCTGCGCCAGGAGAACGGCGACCGCGCGGTGGGCACGCTGCTAGGCGCCGCGCACCCGGCCCATGTCCGGCTGCTCAAGGGCGAGTCCTACACCGGCAGGGCCCACCTGTTCGGGCGCGATTACATGACCCACTACCAGCCCCAGCTCGACGCGGCCGGGCAGGTGGTCGCGGTGCTGTTCATCGGCCTGGATTTCACCGCCGAGCTGCACACCCTCAAGGAGCGCCTGCTCGGCATCGCGTTCGGCCGCAGCGGCTACCTCTTCGCGGTCGATGCGGGGCGGGACAGGGGCACTCTGGTGGTGCATCCGGGCGAGGAAGGGAGCAATCTGCTCGGCGCCGTGGACGCCAACGGCATCGCCTTCATCCAGGAGATGATCGAGCGCCGGACCGGCATCCTCGACTATCAGTTCGCCAACACCGCACGCGGCGAGACCCGGCCGCGGGACAAGGTGGTGGCCTTCGCCCACTTCGCCCCCTGGGACTGGGTGGTCGCTGCCGGCACCTACCGCGACGAACTGGCCGAGGAAGCCGCCGCGCTGCGCGACCGGCTGATCCTGGCTGCCCTGGGCCTGGCCGCGCTGCTGTTCGGGCTGATGTCGTACAGTGTGCGCCGCTGGGTCGGCCGCCCCCTCAGCGCCACAGTGGCGGCGATGCAGCGTATTGCCGAGGGCGACCTCACGGTGGCCATCGAACCGCGCGGCGACGACGAGATCGGCCGTCTGGTGGGGGCCACCCGGACCATGGCCGCCCGCATGGGTGAGGCCATCGCCGACATCAAGACCGCCGCGCACCGCCTGGTGGACTGCGCGGAGCACCTGTCCACCACGTCCGTGCAACTGTCCGCCCGCTCCTCGCAGCAAAGCGGCTCCGCCGCGGCGATGGCCGCGATCATCGAACAGATGAACGCCAGCATCTCCCAGATCGCCGACAACGCACGCACCGCGCAGAACATCTCCGCCTCTTCGGCGCAGGTCTCCAGCACCGGCGGCGAGATCATCGGCCAGGCGGCGGCCAACATGACCCGCATCGCCGACACCGTGCGCGAGGCTTCACAGGCGGTCGCCCAGCTCGGCGAGCAGTCCCAGGCCATCTCCGCCATCGTGTACGCCATCAAGGAAATCGCCGACCAGACCAACCTGCTCGCCCTCAACGCCGCGATCGAGGCCGCACGCGCCGGCGAAAGCGGGCGGGGCTTCTCCGTGGTGGCCGACGAAGTGCGCAAGCTGGCCGAGCGCACCTCGTTGTCCACGCAGGAGATCGAAGACATGATCGGCCGCATCCAGAGCGGCACCACCGACGCGGTCAACAACATGGAAACCGGCGTGCATCAGGTGGAGGAAGGCATGCTCTGCGCCACCCAGGCCGGCAGCAGCATCGCCGACATCCGCCACGGCGCCGGCCAGGTCACCCGGGCCGTGGCCGACATATCCACGGCACTTGCCGAACAGAGTGCCGCCTCGGCCGACATCGCCCGCAACGTCGAGCAGATCGCCCAGATGGCCGACGAGAACTACCAGCTGGTGCAGCACTCGGCCGGCTATGCGGAGCAGCTCAAACAACTGGCCGACAGTCTGGAAACCCGCGTCGCCCGCTTCACCATCAACGCCTGAGGGCAGCCTCTCCCCGGCCTTCCCGCCTCTCCCAATCCTCAACCCTTGCCGCGCGCGCCCTTCACGATCTGCCGGGAAATGATGAACATCGGCAGCAGGCCCACCACGACGATGCTCAGCGCCGAGGTGGAAGCCTCCGCCAGGCGCTCGTCGGCCGCCAGCGTATGCGCCTGGGTGGCCAGCGTGTCGAAGTTGAACGGCCGCATCACCAGGGTGGCCGGCAGTTCCTTCATCACATCGACGAACACCAGCAGGCCGGCGGTGAGCAGGCTGCCGCGCAGGATGGGCACGTGCACGCGGCCCAGCGTGGCCCACTTGCCGTGCCCCAGGCTGCGCGCGGCATCGTCCATGCTGGGGGTGATCTTGCCCAGGCTGGCCTCCACGGTGTGCAGCGCCACGGCCAGGAAGCGGCTCAGGTAGGCATACACCAGCGCGGCGATGCCGCCGGTGAGGATCAGCCCCGGATTCACCCCGAAGGCACCTTCCCACCACGCGGCGATGCGCGTGTCCAGCCGGGTCACCGGAATCAGCACGCCCACGGCGATCACCGAACCGGGCACCGCATAGCCCAGGGCGACGATGCGGTTGAGCATCTCCGGCAGGCGCGAGCGCGCCAGCCGCGCGGCGTAGGCCAGCAGCACGGCGAGCAGCACCGCCAGCACGGCGGTGACCGCCGCAAGCACGAAACTGTTGCGCGACAACTGCACGAAGCGCGGGCCGAACTGCGCGTCGCCCTGGGTGATCGCCATGCTCAGCAGCAGATAGCCCGGCAGCAGGAAACCAAGGAACAGCGGCAGGAAGCAGGCCAGCGCCGCCAGCGCGCCGGCCGGCGGCGACAGGCGCCTGCGCGGCGCGCCTCCGGCATTGCGCGAGGTGTTGTTGAAGCGCGCGCGGCCCCGGCTGGCGCGTTCCAGCAGCAGCACCAGGATCACGAAGGCGAGCAGCGAGGCCGACAGCTGCGCGGCGGCCACCCGGTCGCCCAGCGAGAACCACGCACGGTAGATGCCGGTGGTGAAGGTCTGCACGCCGAAGTAGGACACCGTGCCGAAATCCGCCAGGGTTTCCATCAGCGCCAGCGCGGTGCCGGCCACCACCGCCGGACGGGCCAGCGGCAGCGACACGCGGAAGAAGCTGCCCCACGGCCCCAGCCCCAGCGAGCGCCCGGCCTCCAGCATGCCGGCGGCGCGCTCCAGGAAGGCGGTGCGCGCCAGCATGTACACGTACGGGTAGAGTACGAAGGTGAACATGGCCACCGCGCCGCCCACCGAGCGCACGTCGGGAAACCAGTAGTCCCCGCGCCGCCATTCGAAGGTCTCGCGCAGCCAGCTCTGCACCGGGCCGACGAACTGCAGGGTGTCGGTATACACGTAGGCCATCACGTAGGCCGGCACCGCCAGCGGCAGCACCAGCGCCCACTCGAAGAAGCGCCGGCCGGGAAAATCGTGCATGGCGGTCAGCCACGCGGCGGTCACGCCGATGCTGGCCGCCCCCAGGCCCACGCCCACACACAGGATCACCGTGTTCCAGACGAACTCGCCGAGCACGGTGTCGGCCAGATGGCGCCAGGTCTCCGAGGTGCCGCCGCTGAGCACGTTGGAGAACACCGACAGCACCGGCAGGGAAATCAGCGCGGCGATCAGCACCGCCAGCACGGTCAGCCACGACCAGCGCTGGCGCAGGCGCGCGCCCAGGCCGGGCGCCGCGGGGGCTGCAAGCGGGGCGCTGCCCGCGGGTGAAGGAATCGGATCGGCCATGCGGGGAATTGTAATGGATCGCATTTGGGGGGCCGCGATGCAATAATCGTTTCCCGCCTGCCCGCCCCCGCACAAGGTTGTACCCATGTCCCACCTGGAACTCGCCGACATCGACCTCGCCTTCGCCGGCCAACGCGTGGTCCGCCGGCTCGGCCTGCGTCTCGACCAGGGCCGCATCGGCTGCCTGCTCGGCCCTTCGGGCTGCGGCAAGACCACCGTGCTGCGCTGCATCGCCGGCTTCGAACGCGTGGCCGGCGGCGAGATCCGCCTGGACGGCGAACTGGTCAGCAGCACACAGGTGCATCGCCCGCCCGAACAGCGCCGCATCGGCATGGTGTTCCAGGATTACGCGCTGTTCCCCCATCTCACCGTCGCCGAGAACATCGCCTTCGGCCTGCGCGGCCTGCCGGCGGCGGACAGGCGCGCGCGGGTCGATGAACTGCTCGCCACCGTGGGCCTGGCCGACCAGGGCCGCAAGTATCCCCACGAAATGTCCGGCGGCCAGCAGCAGCGCGTGGCGCTGGCCCGCGCGCTGGCCCCCCGCCCCGCCCTGCTGCTGCTCGACGAGCCGTTCTCCAATCTGGACGTCGATCTGCGCGAACGCCTCTCGCACGAGGTGCGCGACATCATCAAGGCCAGCGGCACCACCGCCATCCTGGTCACCCACGACCAGCACGAAGCCTTCGCCGTGGCCGACGAGATCGGCATCATGCACGAAGGCCGCATCCAGCAGTGGGACACCCCGTACAACCTCTACCACCGCCCGGCCAATCGCTTCGTCGCCGACTTCATCGGCCAGGGCGTGCTGCTGCACGGCACCGTGCTCGACGACCGCCGCGTGCACGTGGAACTGGGCACCCTGCACAGCAGCACCCCGGTGGAATGCTGCAACGGCTGCAGCGAGCGCGGCGAACCCTGCCCGGTGGACGTGCTGCTGCGCCCCGACGACATCGTGCATGACGACGCCAGCCCGCTGCGCGCGCGTGTGCTCAAGAAGGCCTTTCGCGGCGCGGACATCCTGTACACGCTGGCACTGCCCAGCGGCACGCGCGTGCTTTCGCTGGTGCCCAGCCACCACGACCACGCCATCGGCGAAGCCATCGGCATCCGCCTGGCGGCGGACCACGTGGTGACCTTCCACCAGGAGGCGCCGGCCGGCCCGGGCACTGCCTCCCGGGGCGTCCAGCCCGCCCGGGCCGTTTCATGATCCCCTGGCTGGTCGGCCGTCCGCAGTTCCCGCCGGTCGAACGCGCGCTCGCCGAACCCGCCGGCCTGCTCGCGGCCGGCGGCGAACTCACCCCGGACTGGCTGCTGGCCGCCTACCGGCGCGGCATCTTCCCCTGGTACAGCGCCGGCGAACCCATCCTGTGGTGGAGCCCGAACCCGCGCCTGGTGCTGCTTCCCGCCGAAATCCACATCACTCGCTCGCTGCGCCGGACGCTGCGCCGGCGGCGCTTCGAAATCCGCCTGGACACCGCCTTCGCCGAAGTCGTCGAGCACTGCGCCGCGCCGCGCGAACCCGGCGGCAGCACCTGGATCACCGCCGAGATGCGCGCCGCCTACCTCGCCATGCACGAACTGGGGTACGCCCACAGTGTCGAAAGCTGGCTCGACGGCGAACTGGTCGGCGGGCTGTACGGCATCGGACTGGGCCGCGCGTTCTTCGGCGAATCGATGTTCAGCCGCGCCACCGACGCCTCCAAGGTCGCTCTCGCCCACCTGGCGCGCTTCCTTGAGGCGCGCGATTACGCCGTGATAGATTGCCAGATGACCACGCCACACCTGCTGTCGATGGGCGCGCGGGAGATTCCCCGGGCCGTGTTCGCCGCCGGTCTGGAGACCTGGACCCGCAGCGGTCCGCCCCCCGCGCGCTGGCCCGCCGAGGCTGCGCGCGGGATCGACTGGGGATAGCCGAACCGACCGCACCGGGGACCGCCATGCAGAAAGACTATCCCTACGCGCTGATCCAGTTCTACGCCACGGCGCCCTACGCCTGTTCCTACCTGCCCGAGCGCATGGCGCGCTCGCAGGTCGCCACCCCCGGCCACCTGATCGACCCGCACATCTACAGCGAACTGGTGCGCAACGGCTTCCGCCGCAGCGGCACCTTCACCTACCGCCCGTACTGCGACAACTGCCGTGCCTGCGTGCCGGTGCGCGTGGCGGTGGAAGGCTTCCAGCCCGACCGCGGCCAGCGCCGCGCCATGCGCCGCCACGCCGGCCTGCACGCCAGCGAAGCCCCGCTCGCCTTCCAGGAAGAGCACTACGCGCTCTACCAGCGCTACCAGACCGCCCGCCACGCCGGCGGCGGCATGGACCAGGACAACCGCGAGCAGTACGCCCACTTCCTGCTGCAAAGCCACGTGGATACCCGCCTGGTGGAATTCCGCGAGCGCGGCGCGCTGCGCATGGTCAGCGTCATCGACCGGCTCACCGACGGGCTGTCCAGCGTCTACACCTTCTACGACCCCGATCTGCCCCGGGGCAGCCTGGGCACCTACGGCATCCTCTGGCAGATCGAGGCCTGCCGACGCCTCCACCTGCCCTACCTGTACCTGGGCTACTGGATCGCCGAAAGCCCCAAGATGTCCTACAAATCGCGCTTCCACCCGCTGGAAGGACGGGTGCGGGGGGAATGGCGGGCGTACGGGGAATTCGTCGGCGAGTTTCCCGAAGCGCCCGCGCCGCCGGCCGATTAGCGCGCTCAGGCCGGTACCGCGGCCAGTCTTCCGGCGACCATCGACAGTTCCACGCGGCGCGCGAACAGCGTCTGCACGCCCGGCTGGTGGCTGACCGCGATCACCGTACAGGTCGGCAGCCATTCGCGCAGGCACTGCAGCAGACCGCGCGCGGCCTGCTCTTCCAGCTGGTTGGTGGCCTCGTCGAGAAACAGCGTGTCCGGACGCCACAGCAGCGCGCGCGCCAGCGACAGCCGCTGCTGCTCGCCGCCGGAGAGTTCGCGCGACCATTCCGCCTCGCGCGCCAGCCCATCGCCCAGACGTTCCAGGCCGACCACCGCCAGCGCCACGCGCAAGGTCGCCTCGTCCGGCACTTCGAGCCCCGGATAGGCCAGCACGCGATCCAGCCGCCCGCCGGCCAGATATGGACGTTGCGGTAGCAGCAGGCAGCGCCCGGCCGGGAGCTGCCAGTCTCCACTGTAGTAGGGCCACAGCCCGCCCAGGGTGCGCAGCAGGGTCGATTTGCCCAGGCCGCTGGCGCCGGCCAGCAGCAGCCATTCGCCCGGTGCCGCGTGCAGGTTCAGGCGGTGCAGCAGTACCTCGCCGCTCGGCTTCAGCACATCCAGCGCACAGGTAGCAAAGATCTCGCCCCGGCGTATTTCGACCCGCGTCCGGTGGCTGCGCTCCAGCGCCTGCTGGAACTGCCCGAGACGCTCCACCGTGGCGCTCCACGCCGCCAGTTCGCGGTAGGCGGAGATGAACCAGCTCAGCGAGCCCTGCACCGCGCCGAAGGCGGTGCGGATCTGCATCAGCCCGCCCAGGGTGATGGTCTTGGCGAGGAAGGCCGGCAGCGCGACGAACACCGGCACGATGTTGCTGAAGCGGCTGTAGCCGACGGTGAACAGGCCCAGATTGAACTCGCGGTGCATCAGTGCCCGCCAGTTGCCGGCGATGGCCGCGAAGCGTTCGCCGAGGCCCTGCCGCTCGGCGGCTTCACCGGCGTAGAGGGCGATCTGTTCGGCGTGGTCGCGCTTACGCAGCAGGTCGGCGCGGAACGCCGCCTCGTGGCGCTGGCGCTCGTAGTTGAGGCCGTGCAGCGGACGCCCCAGCCAGTGGGTGAGCAGCGTCCCGATCAAAGTGTAGAGCACGGCGGCCCACACCAGGTAGCCGTCCAGCGTCAGGCTGTAGCCGCCGAGGCTGAAGGTCTGCGTGCCGGAAAGCCCCCACAGCACGCCGACGAAGGCGCCGATCTGCAAGGTGTTGATGAAGAAGGACACCAGCAGGCCGACGCTGCTTTCGGCCAGCAGGCGGGCATCCTCGGCGATGCGCTGGTCGGGGTGGTCCGGCTCCCCTTCCAGCCCCAGGCGGTAGTAGCTGCGGTCGGCGAACCAGGCTTCGAGCAGGTGGTCGTTGAGGTGCTGGCGCCAGCGCAGGATCAGCGCCTTGGTCAGCCAGTCCTTGGACACCACCACCAGGATCAGCACCACGATGGCCAGCGCGTACTCCCCCATCAGGTCGAGCAGCGCGGCACCGTCGAAGGTCGCCAGGGTGTCGTAGAAGGTCTTGCTCCAGGCGTTGATGTGCACATTGACCTGGACGATGCCCATGCCCATGGCGAACACCGCGGCCAGCAGCAGCCAGCCCGGCCAGCCCGCCCGGCTCCACCAGAACGGCCGGGCCAGGGCGAGGAAGACGCGCAGCAGCCTCATTGCGCCGCCTGTGGCAGCACCTTGAGCACGGCGCGGTTGTCGGCGGAGAACAGGCGCTGTGCCAGCGTCCGCATCGGCGCCAGTTGCAGCGCGTCGGCCAGGTGCGCCTGACGCGCCAGATAGCGCGGGTCGCCCCAGGCGCGGTCGCTGAGCACCAGCCGGTGGAACTGGGTAGCCGGGTCGCGCAGACGCTCGGCTTCCTGCCGGCGCAGGCGTTCGCGCAAGGGCGCGAGGCGGCTTTCGTCCAGGCTGGCGGGCAGCTCCGCCAGGGTTTCCTGTGCCAGCGCCCACAATTCCTCGAAGCGCTGCGGCGCGCTGACGAAGCGCAGTTCGCTGAGGATGCGCTGCTCGTCGGGCGACAGTTCGGCATCGAAGTCCAGCCGATAGACGCCGGCGGCCTCGCCGCGCAGCCGGGCCTTCAGGGCCTCGCGCGCCAGTTCGCGGAGCATCGCCACGTGCACGGCGTCCTCGGGCGTCCACGGCTGTTCGGCGAAGCTCACCGCCTGCAGGCTGGTGCGCGGCTCCAGGGCGCCGGCCAGGCTGGCCTCGCGCCTGCCGGCCAGACGCTCGTCGGCCTTCATGCGCGGCACCGTCCCGCGCGGGATGCCGGCCAGTTCGCGGCGTACCAGTTCGCGCAGGCGCTCGGGCTCCACGTCGGCCATCAGGTAGTAGGTCGCCGGCGCACCGAGCTGGCGCTGCCACAGCTCGCGCACGCGCTCCGCGGTCAACGCGTCGAGCGCCTCGGCGGTGGGCAGGCGATCCTCGGCACGCCCCGTCTTCAAACGCTGCCAGACGCGATCCTGCTCGGCACGCCGGCTGTCCACCCGCCGGCGCAAGGCTTCGCCGAACTCGCCCCGCGCCTCGTCCAGACCGTCCGGGTCGAGTTCGACCAGGGTCTGGCGTACGCGGTACAGCGCCAGCAGTTCCCCCAGGCGGTCGGGCGGCGCGCTGGCCACGAGCACCCGCCGGCGGGCCTGCTGATCGACCGACAGGCGCAGGCCGGCGGCCTCCTGCCAGGCTTTCTGCTGGGCGGCGCTCCAGAACGGCGGCAGGGCCTGCGCGGCCAGCTGGCTGGCGAACTGCGCCTGCCAGGCCGGCACTTCGGCATCGGCGAAACCGGCCGCCGTTTCCACCTGCAAGCGGATGCGCCCGCCCTCCCCCGGCTGGCGCAGCCAGACCAGGCGGTCGCCGTTGCCGAGCGTCCAGTACTCCACCCGCTGTTCCGGGAAGCTGCGTTCTTCCCGGATGATGCCGGCCTGTGCGGCGGGCGGCGGCTCGACCGGCGTTTCGGCGCTTTCCGCACGCGGCACGGCGGGCGGTTCGAGTGGTTCGGCGGCGATGCGCCGGTCCAGCGCCAGCACTTCTTCTTCCGTGGGCAACACCAGCGGGCGCTCCCCCGGCGCGCTGAGTTGCAGCACGCGGTCGGGGCTGCCGCTCCAGCGCCGCAGGCGGGCCAGCAGGTCGGCGCCGTCGATGTCCTGCAGCGCGGCCAGGGTGTGGCGGGCGATGGCATGCGGATGGAGCAGCGGCCGCTCGGCGATGGTGGCGTCGTTGAGCTTGCGCACCCAAGCGGCGAAATCCGCTTCGGCGCTGCCGGCCAGCATGCGCTCCGCCAACTCGCGCACCTCGGTACGCGCCGCCTCGACGTCCTCGGGGTGCAAGCCGTGGCGGCGCAGGCGCTCCAGTTCGCGCAGCAGGGTGCTCAGCCCCTGCTCATGCGCATCGCCGCGCAGCCCGGCGGCCACGCCGAACACCTCGCTGCGGCGGCCGATCTGCGTCTTCACCGCGGTCAGGCTGGTCACGCCTTCGGGCCGCGCCTGGCGGCGCAACTGGCGCTTGAGCGCGGCGAGGGTCAGACGGTCGATCAAGCGCTCGCGCACCCCCAGTTCGTCCTGCCGGCGGCTGGCGGGGTCATGGAAGCGGAACAGCAGCACCACCTGATTGCTGCCGCTCTGGCTGTCCTGCACGCGGAACACCTTCAGGTGGTCGTCCAGCGGCAGTTCCAGGTGCTCGCGGTCCGGCAGCGCTGCGGCCTCGGCGGCACCGAAGGCCCGCTCGATCTGTGCGCGCAGAATCTGCGGGTCGAAGTCGCCGACTACGCTGAGCACCATGTTGTTCGGCTTGTACCAGCGTTGCTGGTAGGCCTTGAGCCGTTCCAGCGCAGCGCCTTCGATGGCCTCGCGGTTGCCGATGCTGCGGTGCGCCGGATAGCGCGACCCGACGCGCTGCGCAGCGATGCGCTGCCCGTTCATGCGCTCGGCTACGCCCAAGCCGCCGCGCCATTCCTCGATGACGATGGGGCGCTCGCGCTCCAGGTCGGCGGCCTCGTAGTCGGCGGCGAACGCCAGCGTGGCCAGGGCCTGCAGGGCCAGTTCGGCCTGCTTGCCGCCGGCCGGCGGGCTGAGCAGGTACTGGGTGCGCTCGTGGTTGGTCACCGCGTTGTAGTGGCTGCCCTGCTGGAAGCCGGCGGCCTGCAGCCGGGCACGCACGTCCTCGGGATGGCCGCCGTGGCTGTAGAAGGCCAGATGTTCGACCAGGTGGGCGACGCCGACCTGATCGTCGTCCTCGTCCACCGAGCCGGCATGCACGGTCAGCCGCAGGTCGAGCCGACCGGCGTCGGCATGGTCGGGAATGAGCTGATAGCGCAGGCCGTTGGCCAGTTCGCCGCGGATCACCCGCGCATCCCATTCCAGCGCGGCCGGGGTGGACGCGCACGCGGAAAGCAGCAGGCAGGCCGCCAGGCCTGCCAGAAAACGAGAAATCATCGGGATGCCTCAGAACTGGTAGCCGAGTTCGAGCCAGTACTGGCGACCCACCTCGTAGCTCAGCGTGCCGCTGTCGCCGAGAATCTCGTTGACGCGATTGGTGAGGTTGGTGATGGTCACGGCCGCATAGGCGGACTCGCCGCGCCGCAGCGGCAAGTCGAACTTGATGCGGGTGTCCCAGGTCAGCGCCGCGCCGACGCGGCCGACCTTGTTCATGAAGTTGTTCTGGTAGAACTTGGCGCCGTTGATGCTGATGTCCGCCGGGCTGATCTCGCCGGGCGTGCTGGAACTCTGCTGGGTGGTGTCGAAGCGCACGCTGGGGTGCATCTTCAGCAGCGTGGTGAGGTCGCCGTTGGCGCCGGGGAAGTGCTCGATGGCGCGCCGGTCGATCACCGCCTCGCCCTGGTAGTTCTGCTCCGCGCTGGAAAGCACCACGATGTCCGGGAGCAGCAAGGGAGCCTCTTCGTCGGCTGCCCTCGGGTCCGGCTCCAGGGTCAGGCTGTTGCCGTCGCTCGGCCGCCAGCGCAGGCGGGTGCCGCCGAGCAGGCGCTGCAGGGCCTGGCGAGCGGACCATTCGCCGGCCACGCCGGGGGAGTCCAGCCCCTTCACCAGCGCACTATCGACGGCGATCTGCACGCCGGCCTGCAAGGCGAATTCGGTCAGTGCGTCGGCCAGCGGCTGCGCGGCCACGGCGAACGACTGGCGCTGTTCCAGACGTTGTTCCACGCTGCCTTCCTGCGCACGCGCGGGCTGGATCAGCAGCAATGCGGACAGGCCCATGGTGCCGAGCCATCGGGCGGTGTGCCGGCGGGGCGCGAAGGCCGCGGTCCGGTTCGGGTTGCACTTCATCGGTTGTTCTCTCCCAGCGGGCGCGCGAATGCGCCACGTTTTGCGAACGACTATCAATTGCGACTGCGTCGTTGACACAAGACGTTGGGAGAGCGGAAATTTTCAGCAGAATCCGGAAATTTTCTGCTTCGGCCGCCCGGCAGGGTGGATGGGCGCCGCGCAGACCCGCGCTGCGCCGGGGCTCAGGGCTCCCTGGAAATGCGGGTCAGCCAGGGCCCGTAGGTCTTGATCCGGCCGCCGTGCGGGGCCACCATCGCCTGCAATGCCTGGCGCGGATCGTTCAGATCGAAAACGCCGGTCACCTGCTGGCGCCCCAGTTGCTCGTCATCCAGCAGGATCACGCCACGCTGGCGGCTTTCCAGCGCTTCGACCAGTTCGGCCAGCGGCGTGCCGTTGGCGACCAGCAGCCCCTTGCGCCAGGCCCCCATCTGCGCGGCCGGCTGGCGGGTGCGCCGCGCGTTCCCGTCCGCCTGGTCGAGTTGCAGGCGATCGCCCGGCTTCAGCACGGAGCGCTGGCCGAGACCGGGGTCCGCGACCTCGACGGAGCCGTGCTCGACGGCGACTTCCAGTTGGCGCTTGTTCCAGCGCACATTGAAGGCCGTGCCGGTCACCACCACCCGGCTGCTGCCGGCTTCCACCGTGAAGGGCCGGCCCTGGTCGGCTACCACCTGGAAGTAGGCGCGCCCGCGCAGCAGTTGCACGCGGCGTCCCGTGTCGTCGAAACGGCTGGCCAGCGCGCTATCGCCGTCCAGCGTCACCTGGCTGCCGTCCTCCAGGGTCAGCTCGCTGACCTGGCCCGGCGGACTGGAAAAATCGCCACCCGGCCCGTCGATCAGCAAAGGCAGCAGGGCCAGGCACAGACAGGCGGCCAGCGCGCCGCCCCAGACCGCACGGCGCCCCTGGAAGCGGCGGGGAAAGCGCAGCACCGGCGCGGCGGGCTGGTCCGGCACGGCCTGCGTGGCGGGCAGCTCTCCGGTCAGCCGCCAGACGCGCTGAAGCCTGCGCCAGGCCCGCGCATGGCGCGCATCCTCCGCCTGCCAGGCTGCGCAGGCCCGCTTCAGCGCGGCGTCTTCCGGCGCGGCCTGCAGGCGCAGGTGCCAGTCCAGCGCGGCCTGCCAGCTCGGGTCTTCCGCCAGACGGTCCGGTCTGCTGTCTTCCATGGCTAGCGCTTCATCGGCAAAACGGGCGGCAAGTGTCGCATCAATCGTCATCATCGCCCAAACGCTCCGCACAGTGGGTCAGGGCATCGCGCACCAGGCCATGGGCCAGGCCGACCGATATGCCCAGGTGTCCGGCAATCTCCTGCAGGGTGTGGCCGCCCAGGCGGTGCATCTCGAACGCGGTGCGGGTGCGTGCCGGCAGTTCGGCCAGCGCCTCGGCGACGATCCGCAGGGCGTTGCTGTCGCAGACCTGGGTTTCCGGCGAGGGCGTGTTGGCCGGCAGCACCTCCAGTTCCTCGTCGCCGTCGGGCACATGCTGCTCGCTGGCCGTCCGCCGGGCCAGATCCAGTGCCAGGTTGCGCACGATGCGGTACAGATAGCCCACCGGGTTGTGGAAGTTTCCCCCCGCCGCATGCTCGAAGCGCAGCCAGGCCTCCTGGACGACATCCTCGGCCGTGGCCCGCGCCCCCGCGATCGAAGCGGCGTAATCGATCAGTGCGCTGCGGTGCGTCAGGTACAGATCGAGCTTTCGGTTGACGTCCGTCACGGTGTCGGCAGACAGGTGGATTGAGTATGGCCTGCATTGTAATCGATAATCAATCTCAACAACGTGATCACGTCGCTCCACTCGCCCCGTGACAGGTGAGCAGATACGCGGGCTCCACGCCGAGCGCCCTGGCAATCCGCTCGATGTTGTCGATGGAGATGTTGCGCCCCGCGCGCTCGACGTGGGCGATGAAGGTCCGGTGCAGGCCGGCCTCGAAGGCCAGCGCCTCCTGCGACCATCCCTTCTCGCCCCGTAGCCTCTTGATGTTGCGGGCCAACACCTGGCGTGCGGAAACCCCGGGGACCGGCGGATGCTGTGGCGTCATGAGGACGGCTCCGGGAAAGGGGAGGCCAATCCTTATGGGAAGTCGCTTTTAAGTCAGCTGTGTTTACGTCACAATCGAAACTTCGATAGCACATCGTACTGACCGGTTCCATCATGAGTCGACGGAAGGAAAAGCCCGGCCAGCAGTGGAAACGCCCTCTTCTGCCAGACCCATCCACGCAGGAACACATTGCCCGCGCAATCGATCAGGCACGCGACGGCGTCATCATCACGGATGCCGGGGGCAACATCCTCTACGTCAACCCCGCGGTCACCCAACGCACGGGATACGCGCACGCGGAACTGGTCGGCCGCAATCCACGCCTGCTGCAATCCGGCAAGCAGGGCGCCGGTTTCTACGCGCGTCTCTGGAACGCCCTGCGCGAAAGCGGCACGTGGCAGGGGGAAATCGTCAATCGCCACAAGAACGGCCATCTCACCACCGAATACCTGACAATCAGCACCGTCTTCGATGACGACGGGGCCCCAAGCTACTATCTGGGCGTTTTCCTCGATATCGCGCCACTGCGGCAAAAACAGCAGCAACTGGAACTGCTGGCCTACACCGATCCGCTCACCGGCCTGCCCAACCGGGTGTTCCTGATGGAGCGGATGCGCCAGACGCTGGCCCTTGCCAGGCGCAGCGGCCGCCAGGTCGCCGTCTGCTACGTCGACCTGGACGGCTTCAAGGACATCAACGACCGTGGGGGACACCACTGCGGCGATCACGTGCTGACGGTGATTTCCCGCCGCCTGCAGCATGCCGTCCGCGAGGGCGACACCGTCGCCCGCCTCGGCGGCGACGAGTTCGCCCTGCTGCTGACCGGACTGGACGGGCCGGAACAGATCGGCCCCGCCCTGCAACGCATCGGCGCCATCATCGCCAGCCCCATCGACGGCCTGGAAGACACCCACATCAGCGCCAGCATCGGCGTGACCTTCTATCCCACCGATCCGGACAGCCCCGACGCCCTGCTGCGCCACGCGGACCAGGCCATGTACCAGGCCAAGCGCGCACGCTCCGCGTACTGTGTCTTCAATGCCTCCGGCGCGCCGGGATGAGGTGTCCACCGCCTCCACGCCGCGATGCTCAGTGCTCACCACTTTCCTGCAGCGCGCCGCCCGCGCCTTCGCTGCGGAACAGGCTGGGCACCAGGGCGTGGCGCTGCAGCAGGCGGTAGAACTCGGTGCGGTTGCGCTCGGCCAGCCGCGCGGCGTCCGACACGTTGCCGTCGGTGAGCTTGAGCAGGCGGACCAGATAATCGCGCTCGAAGCGCTGTTTGGCTTGCGCATAGCTTGGTACCTCCATGCTGCGCACGCGCAGCGCGCGCTCGATCAGCGCCAGTGGAATCAGCGGCGTGGTGGCCAGCGCGCAGGCCTGCTCGACCACGTTGTGCAACTGGCGCACGTTGCCCGGCCAGGCCGCGGTGCCCAGCGCCTCCAGCGCGTCCGGGGCGAAGCCGTGCAGGGTCTTGCGGTACTTGTGCGCCAGGGTGCCGAGGAAATGCTTGGCGAGCAGCGGGATGTCCTCGCGCCGCTCGTCCAGGGTCGGCAGGGTGAGGCTGACCACGTTCAGGCGGTAGTACAGGTCCTCGCGGAATTCGCCGGTGGTCAGTGCGGCTTCCAGGTCGCGGTGGGTGGCCGACAGGATGCGCACGTCGATCGGCTCGGCGCGGCTCGCCCCCACCGGGCGCACCACGCGCTCCTGCAGCACGCGCAGCAGCTTGACCTGCAGCGCGGGCGGCATGTCGCCGATCTCGTCGAGGAACAGGGTGCCGCCGTCGGCCGCCACGAACAGGCCGCTGCGCGCACTGGCCGCGCCGGTGAACGCGCCGCGCACGTGGCCGAACAGTTCGGATTCGAGCAGCGCCTCGGGGATCGCGCCGCAGTTGATCGCCACGAAGGGGCGCGCGGCGCGCGGGCTGGCGCGGTGGATGGCACGCGCGAGCAGTTCCTTGCCGGTGCCGCTGGCGCCGCGGATCAGCACGCTGGCATCCGCCGTGGCCACCAGGCGGGCCTCGTCGAGCACGGCCGCCATGTGGCTGCTGCGGCTGATGATGCCCGCGCGCCAGTCTTCCGGCGCATGCGCATCGGCCTCCTGCGGCGCGCCGGCGACCTGCAGCGCCTGGGCGATCTTGTCGAGCAGGGCCTTGCCGTCGAAGGGTTTGGTCAGGTAGCCGAACACGCCGCGCGCGGTGGCCTCGACCGCGTCCGGAATCGTGCCGTGGGCGGTCAGCAGGATCACCGGCAGCGCCGGGTTGCTGCGCCGGATATCCTCGAACAACGCCAGTCCGTCGCGGTCGGGCAGGCGTACGTCGCTGACCACCAGCGCAAAGCGCTCGACCGCCAGCAGCCCCACCGCCGCCTCCGCGCTCTCCGCGGTGCTGACCCGGTAGCCATTGGCACGCAGGCGCATCGACAGCAGGCGCAGCAGGTCTCGGTCGTCGTCGACCACCAGCAGGTGGGCGCCACTGGGCGCGGCGTCGGGACGGGGGGATTTCATTGGCTTTCTCTCCGTGGCGGCACCGGCTCGGCAGGCGGCGGCAGGCTGGAGTCCGGCGTCGGGCGGGTAGGCAGGCTGCGTTCGATCTCGGTGAGCGCGTCGAGCTTTTCCTGCAGGGTGGCGCGCGCCTGCTCGCTGGCTGCCAGCCGGGCCTCCAGGCGTTCGATCAGGCGACCCAGACGCTGGCGTTCGCCGACGTTGTCGGCGAGCAGGCGCGCCAGTTGACGCACCGCCAGCGCGTCTTCGTCCTCGCCGGCCAGCACCGCGTCGAGCAGCGCACGCGCACGCGTCAGGTCGGCTTGCCCGCCCGGCCGGCTGAGCACCATCGCCTGGCACAGGCGCGCAAACGCGTGCCCGCCCGGTGCGGCCAGCGCCTGGGCGCGCAGCCGGTCGAAGCCCGTGTAGCCGCGTAGCGCGCTATGGTAGGCGAGCAGCGCATCGACCGGCGCCGGACCGCGTGCACCGGCGGCCGGGCAGGCGGGCGGAGCGGCCACAGGCGGACTCGCCGGCGGGTCGGCGGGCATCTCGTCGCGCGCGGCCAGTTGGCCGAACGGGCTGCAGCCGGCCAGTGCGACGGCCGCCAGCGCCACGGCGTACCGGCGGGGGGCGGACGGGCGCCCGGGCAGTTCAAAAGTCATGAGGCAACTCCACACGGAAATGCGCGCCGCGCGCAGCCGGCATCCAGTGCACCCGGCCACCGTGGGCAAGCACGAATTCGCGCACGATCGACAGCCCCAGCCCGCTGCCGTGACGCGGGGCCGACGGCTGGCGGCTGCCCTGGAAGAAGGGCTCGAAGATGCGCGCGGCCTCCTCGGCGGGCACGCCCGGCCCTTCGTCGATGCAATCCACCCTCACCCAGCCCGGCACGCGCGACAGTTGCAGGCGGATCTCGCCGCCGTCCGGACTGAAGGACACCGCGTTGCCCACCAGGTTCGCGAACACGATCTGCAGCTTGTCCGGATCGGCATCGATCTGCGGCGCCGTGCCGCTCACCGTGGCGCGCAGGCCGCGCGCCTGCAGTTGCAGGCGCTGCCCGGCCAGCACGGCGCCAAGCAGCGTATCAAGCGCGACGCTCCGCCGCTTCAGGCTGCGCGCGTCGAACACCGCGGCGTTGTAGCCGAGCAGGCTCTCGATGCGTGCCTGCAGCACCCTGACGTTGTTCTCCAGGATCGCCACCACCTCGTGCTGCTCGCCGCTCAGTTCCCCCACCACGTGATCGTCGAGCAGCGCAATGCCCTCGCGCAGCGCGGCGAGCGGCGTCTTGAGTTCGTGCGAGACGTGGCGCAGCAGGCGCGCGCGGTTGGCCTCGAGATCGGCCAGGCGTTCGCGCAGCCAGTCCAGGCGGCGGCCGAGGCGGCGCAGGTCGGCCGGCCCGGCGATCGCCACCGGCTGGTCGAAGCGGCTTTCCCCCAGGTGCTCGATGGCGTTCTCCACCGCCTTCAGCGGGCGCAGCATCCACCATCCGGTGAGCGCGGCGAACAACCCGGCGGCCACGAACGCGGCCAGTACATGCCACGCCAGGATGGCCCGATGCGCTTCCAGGTCGGCGAGCAGGCCCTGGCTGTTGCGCCCCAGGTGCACCCGCAGTGCGGTCGCCAGTTGTTCGTTGAGCGGCGTGAGCCGGGTGAGCGGCAGGGTGACTTCGCCGTCCTGCCGGGCCGGGCGGGCGAGCGCCCCGGCGGCCTCGGCGGCGGCCTCGCGCCAGCCGGCGACCAGGGCCGCGGCATGCGGCAGGCCGAACGCCTCGATGCGCTCGAGGGCGCCGAGCGACTCGCGGTGGGCTTCGGCGAAATGCTTCAGCAGCTCCGGGTTCTCGAGCACCAGGTACTGCCGCGCGCTGCGCTCCATGTCCACCGTGCGTTCGGCCAGTTGCTGCACCGCCGCGGTGGCGTACAGGCCGCTGCGCGCGTCCTCGTGGCTGCGCGCGGCGAATTCTTCGAAGGCGAGCAGCCCGTTGAGCGCCGCCGAGCCGAGGATCGCGGCGATCAACAGGAAGCTTGCCAACAGGGTGTGACTGAACGACAGGCGGGACACGCAGGCAGCCAGGCAAGGAGTGGGGTCGAGAGGCGCACCGCACGGCCGCGGCGCCGTGGCGAACATCGGCCAGCGGTCGATGGACACCGTTTTTCAGTTTAGGGTCTGTTGACATCCGTTTCATGGGTCGCGTTGTGTCCAAACGCTCTCGCTACAAGGCGCACGCCGCCGCAAGGGTGGTTCCCTTGGCAAGGCGCGCAACGCCGTAGCGGGGGCGTTTGGACACAACCCGAAGGGCTCGGCCGGGTGGGCCTCCATTGCCGCGTTGCGGCTCCTCGATTGGGAACCACCCAATCCGCGTCGCCGCGCCTTGCACTGGAAGCCCACCCGGCCGAGCGCGACCCATGAAACGGATGTCAACAGACCCTAGCCGCCTGCAATTCCGCCCGCAGTAATCAAATGCAATCCCGGCGATGCAGCACGGCCGCGGCTTTGCGCCGAATCCCGATTTCGCGCCATGGCTCGCGGCCCGCGACCGGCACGGCGCAGCCCTTGACCCCCGGCCGCGGCACCACGGATACTTGCCCGCAAGCGGCGCAAAACGCCGTCCCCGCCGTTTCCAACCTCCGCCCCGCCGCGTGGCACTCCGGGGTACCGGCCCGACTGCCGGCCCCGTTTGCCCCTCGGTCAGCACCGTCAGCCGGAGTGCCTCACCATGCGCCGTTTCATCCGCCTCCTCGCTCCGCTGCTGGCCGGTCTGTGCACCGCCGCCTCCGCCGGCGACTTCAACACGCCGATCGACATGCACGCCAAGGGCGGGACGACCTACTACGTGCCCGGGCAGATCGCCGGCGCCGGGACGGTGGAACTGATGGTCGATACCGGCTCGGGCTACATGACCATCAACGAGGAAATCCTCGCGGCCCTGCAGGTCGGCGGCCAGGTGCGCTTCCTGCGCACGCTGCGCGGCCGGCTGGCCAACGGCAGCGAACTGGAGGTGCCGGTGTACCTGCTCGAATCGGTGAGCATCGGCGACGCCTGCTGGCTGCATGATGTGGAAGCCGCGGTGTTCCCGGGCAACACCCGCCCCATCCTCGGCCTCAACGTGCTGCAGCGCGCCGCTCCGTTCATCTTCTCGTTCGAACCGCCGCGCCTGGTACTCAGCAACTGCGACAGCACCACCCCCCTGGAGACGGCGGAACTGGCCGGACTGCGGACGGACTGAACGAACAGGCCCGCTAGGGCGTGTTCCCACGATCCGCCGCGGAGCGTGGGAACACGCCCTACGCCGCACCAACAAGCACGGCGCGCCGGGCCATCACCGTTCCGGCCTGGCTCAGTCTCGCAGCACCGGTTCGAAGGCCGAGAACTCGCTGATCGGCCGGTCGGGCCTCAGCTCGACATACTGCCCCGGATCGTAGTCGTCGCCGGCCACGAGATCCTCGCCCAGGAAATTGGCCTGCAGACGGCCTTCGAGCAGCTGCAGCTGGTCGAGCGGCACGATGTTCTCGCTCGCCCCCAGGCCGAGGAAGCCGCCGGACGAGATCACCACATGCGCACTTTGCCCGTCCGGACCAAGCAGCAGGGTCTTCAGCTTGCCGACTCGGTTGCCGGCCGCATCGACCACGTCGAGGCCGCGCAGGTCTGCCGGCGTGCGTGCATACAACGGGTTGGCACTCACCGCCGGAGCGGGGCCCACCATGCCGCCTTGTGCCGGGGCGCTTTCCTGCGGCACCACCGTGTCGGAACGCGGGATGGGCTCGCCGTAGGTGCCCGGTGATTCCTCGGCGGCCCACACCGGCGAGGCCGCCAGCAGTGCGATCGCACCGCCCATCAGGGTATTGCGCAGTTTCGTGTTCATCTGGTCCTCCTGCCTTGCGGCATCGATTGAACAGGGTTGCACCGCCGTGCGGCGGATGCGCCGGGACATCGCCCTGGGCCACTTTCTGCAAGGGCTGTGCCAGCCCGCCCGGATGCGTTCTCCGGCGGGCCGCAATGCCCCGTATGCCGGGGGTTTCCGGGCTTCACGAGCGCCCGCGGCACGCCGCCGGGGGCCTTTGCGGAGCTTGCGGTACTGTTCCCGTGGGACGACAGCCGCGCTGGCAGGCCGGCAGCATCCGGCGCCTGCGCCGGAGCCGGGCCGTCGCCGTCAGGCGACAACTGCGGCGGCCCGCAGCCGCCGCAGAGCTGGGCCATCCCGTTGCACAGCCCGGGAGAATCCACCGGCCGGCACGCTCCGCCAGGCCTCTGCCGCGATCCGTTGCCCATTCCCGACAGCCGCGCCACGGTGCGGCGTGGTCTGCCGACGCCCCATTCCCCCGCCACGGCGGTAGAATCCGCCGATGCTCTACGACCTCGCCCGCCCCCTGCTGTTTTCGCTCGACGCGGAAACCGCCCACGAATTCTCCCTTGCCGCCCTCAACGTAGCCGGCCGCGTGCTGCCCGCCGGCCGCCCCGAACCGGCCGAGCCGGTGCAGGCCATGGGCATCACCTTTCCGAACCGCGTCGGCCTGGCCGCCGGGCTGGACAAGAACGGCGAGGCCATCGACGGCCTGGCGCGCATGGGCTTCGGCTTCATCGAGATCGGCACGGTGACCCCGCGCGGCCAGCCGGGCAATCCGCGCCCGCGCCTGTTCCGCCTGCCCGAGGTGCGCGGCATCATCAACCGCATGGGCTTCAACAACCACGGCGTGGATGCGCTGGTGGCCAACGTGAAGGCGGCCCGGTTCCGGGGCGTGCTGGGCATCAACATCGGCAAGAACTTCGATACGCCGATCGAGCGCGCCGCCGACGATTACCTGGCCTGCCTGGAGAAGGTCTATGCGCTGGCAAGCTACGTGACGGTGAACATTTCTTCGCCGAACACGCAGAACCTGCGCCAGTTGCAGGGCGAATCCGAGCTGGACGACCTGCTCGGCCGGCTGAAGGCCGCGCAGGAGCGCCTGGCCGATGCGCACGGGCGCTACGTGCCGCTGGCGCTGAAGATCGCCCCCGACCTGGACGACCCGCAGATCGCCGGCATCGCCGACGCGCTGCGCCGCCACCGCGTGGATGCGGTGATCGCCACCAACACGACGATCTCGCGCGACAAGGTGCAGGGCGTGCGCTACGCCGAGCAGCAGGGCGGGCTGTCCGGCGCGCCGGTGCTGGAGGCGTCCACGGCGGTGGTCGGCAAGCTGGCCGCGCGCCTGGGCAACGAACTGCCGATCATCGCCGCCGGCGGCATCCTCGACGGGCGCGCGGCGCGCGCCAAGCTGGACGCCGGGGCCACGCTGGTGCAGGTGTACAGCGGGCTGATCTATCGCGGCCCGGCGCTGGTGCGCGAATGCGTGCGCGCCACCGACCTCCCCCCGGCCGCTGCCGCTTAGCAACCCGGACGGACCGGCCCACGAGGCCACGCTTTTCTGCGCCTGCGTGGCCCCCTCTCCCCCGCAGGCTTGAGCCGCTTCCGGGGGCAGGGGATAATTTCGCGATTGCAGCCGGCCATTGAATCATGAGCAGCTACCTCTTCATCGTCATCGGCGCGGTCCTGGTGAACAACGTGGTGTTCATCCGCATCCTGGGCCTCTGTCCGTTCATGGGCGTGTCCAGGAAGCTGGAGACGGCCATCGGCATGGGCGTGGCGACCACCTTCGTGCTCACCCTGGGCGCCGGCACCAGCTATCTGATCGACCAGTACCTGCTCGCCCCCAACGATCTGGGCTATCTGCGCACGCTGGCCTTCATCGTGGTGATTGCCGCCATCGTGCAGGTCACCGAACTGGTGATCCAGAAGACCAGCCCGCTGCTGCACCAGGTGCTGGGCATCTATCTGCCGCTGATCACCACCAACTGCGCGGTGCTGGGCGTGCCGCTGCTCAACATCGGGCTGGGCCACGACCTGCTCGAATCGCTGCTGTTCGGCTTCGGCTCCTCCCTCGGTTTCACGCTGGCGCTGGTGCTGTTCGCCGGCATCCGCGAGCGCCTGGAAGGCGCGGACGTGCCGAAGCCCTTCCGCGGGGTCTCCATCGCCATGATCACCGCCGGTTTCATGAGCCTGGCCTTCATGGGCTTCGCCGGCCTGGACCGCTTCCAGTGAGCGGCGGAGGGTTCCGCGCATGCTGAGCGCGCTGCTGATCATGGCCAGCATCGCCGTCGCGCTGGGCGCCGTGCTCGGCTACGCCGCCATCCGCTTCAAGGTGGAAGGCGATCCGCTGGTGGAGAAGATCGACGCCATCCTGCCGCAGACCCAGTGCGGCCAGTGCGGCTACCCCGGCTGCAAGCCCTATGCGCAGGCCATCGCCAACGGCGAGGCCGACATCAACCAGTGCCCGCCGGGCGGCGAGGAAGGCATCCGCAAGCTGGCCGACCTGCTCGGCCGCGAATTCAAGCCGCTGTCCGAGGAACACGGCGTCGAAAAGCCCAAATCGGTGGCCTTCATCGACGAGCAGCGCTGCATCGGCTGTACCTTGTGCATCCAGGCCTGTCCGGTGGACGCCATCGTCGGCGCGGCCAAGCAGATGCACACCGTGGTGGCGCCACTGTGCACGGGCTGCGAACTGTGCATCGCACCCTGTCCGGTGGATTGCATCACCATGGAAGCGCTGCCCGAAACGGTCGAGACCTGGAAGTGGAAGTACCCGGTGGTCGATATCAGGAGGGCGGCATGAGCGCCCCCGCCCGGCCGCCCGAAGGGGGCGCTCATCCTCCCCCGGGGAGGGCGGAGCAGGGGTTTCGCCCAGCACTGCTGGGCGCCTGCGCAGCGGACCGGCCATGCAAAGCCGGCCCTCCGTCGCGCAGCGACAGGAGGGCAGTCCAATGACCATGCGCCTGTCCGGCTTCCACGGCGGCATCGAGCCCGATGCCCACAAGCACGAATCGTCCGGCGCGCCCATCGTGCCCGCGCCGCTGCCCGCCCGCCTGGTGGTGCCGCTGCGCCAGAGCGCGCGGGCAGTGGCCGAATGCCTGGTGGCGCCCGGCCAGCAGGTGCTCAAGGGCGAACGCATCGGCGCCCCCGAGGGCGTGCTGGGCACGGCCGTGCATGCGCCCACCTCCGGCACCGTAATCGAGGTGGCCGAATACCCCATGCCGCACCCTTCGGGGCTCAGCACGCTGTCGGTGGTCATCGAGCCGGACGGCGAGGAGCGCTGGACCGCGCTGCACCCCTTCGACTGGCGCGCGCGCCCGCGCAACGAGGCGCTGGCCCATCTGCGCGACTGCGGCATCGTCGGCCTGGGCGGGGCCACCTTCCCCAGCCACGTCAAGCTGGGCACGGGTACCGGTATCGAGGTGCTGATCCTCAACGGCGCGGAATGCGAGCCGTGGATCACCTGCGACGACCGCCTGATGCGCGAGCGCGCCGCCGACATCCTCGCCGGCGCGCAGATCCTGCGCGAACTGATCGGCGCCGGCCGGCTGGTGGTGGGCATCGAGGACAACAAGCCGGAAGCCATCGAGGCCATGCACGCGGCCGCCGCCGGACTGGACGGCGGCGTGGCGGTCGTGCCGGTGCCCGCGCGCTACCCGGCGGGCGGCGAGAAGCAGCTGATCCGCACCCTCACCGGCATCGAGATTCCCTACGGCCGCCTGGGCGGCGAGTTCGGCGTGCAGTGCTTCAACGTGGCCACCGCGCACGCGGTGTATCGCGCCATGGCCTTCGGCGAGCCGATGGTGTCGCGCGTGGTCACGCTGACCGGCAACGTGGACCGGCCGGGCAACGTCGAGGCGCTCATCGGCACGCCCATCGAAGACCTGCTGGCGCTCGCCGGCCCGCGCCGCGCCGATACCGACCGCGTGCTGATGGGTGGGCCGATGATGGGCTTCGCCCTGCCCTCGCTCACCGTGCCGGTGCTCAAGGCCACCAACTGCCTGATCGCCGCCTCGCCCCGCCTGTTCCCGCCCGCGCCGCCGGAACAGGCGTGCATCCGCTGCGGCGCCTGCGCGCGCGCCTGCCCGGCCGAGCTGCAGCCCTTCGAGCTGTACTGGTTCGCGCGTTCGAAGAACTTCGGCAAGGCGCAGGAATACCACCTGTTCGACTGCATCGAGTGCGGCTGCTGCGCCTACGTGTGCCCCGCCCACATTCCGCTGGTGGATTACTACCGCTTCGCCAAGAGCGAGATCTGGGCGCGCGAACGCGACAAGAGCGCCGCCGACCAGGCCCGCGAACGCTTCGAATTCCGCAACTGGCGCCAGGAGCGCGAGAAGGAGGAGAAGGCCGCCAAACTGGCTGCCAAGGCCGCCGAGACGCGCGCCAGACTGGCGGCCGAAGGCGGCGAAGCGGTGGCGGCCGACGCCCCGCCCGCCGCCGAAGACCCCAAGAAGGCGCTGATCGCCGCCGCGCTGGCACGTGCCAAGGCGCAGCAAGCCGCTGCCGCGCCGAAGAACACCGAAGGGCTGAGCGCCGGCACACAGGCCGAGATCGACGAGATCGAACGCCGCCGCCGCGCGCTCGGGCTGGCCGAAACGGCCGACGGCACGGCGGCGCCCGACACCCCTGCCCGTGACGCCTGACCGCCCCGAGCCGCGATGATCCATTCCCCCTACCTCCGCAAACCCGTCAGCGTCCGGCAGGTGATGTTCACCGTGCTGGTCGCACTGCTGCCGGGCATCGCCGCCTACGTCTGGCAGATCGGCGCCGGCATCCTGGTCAATCTGGCCATCGCCACCGTGGTCGCGCTGGCCGCCGAGGCGTTCGTGCTGCGCCTGCGCCGCCGCCCCGTGGGCCTCGCCCTGGGCGACCTGTCGGCGGTGGTCACCGCCTGGCTGGTGGCGCTGTGCTTTCCGCTCATCGTGCCCTGGTGGGTCACCGCGCTGGGCGTGCTGACCGCCATCGTCGCGGTCAAGCACCTGTACGGCGGCCTGGGGCAGAACCCGTTCAACCCGGCGATGGCCGCCTACTGCGCGATGATCGTCGCCTACCCGGCGCTGATGTCCCAATGGCCGTCGGCCGGCCAGCTCGACTTCTCCACCCAGCTCGCGCTGATTCTCGGCGGCTCGCGCGATGTGGACGCCATCACCGGCGCCACCGCGCTGGACGCGCTGCGCACCGGCCTGCGCGGCGGCGGCACCGACGTCGCCACCCTGCTCGGCCAGGAGGCCTTCGGCGCGCTGGGCGGACGCGGCTTCGAGTGGGTAGCACTGGGCTATCTCATCGGCGGGCTGTACCTGCTCGCGCGCGGGGTGATCACCTGGCACATGCCGGTGGCCTTCACCGCCGCGCTGGCGGGCATCGCCGCGCTGTTCTGGGCCGTGCACCCGGAGCAGTTCGCCTCGCCGCTGTTCCACCTCGCCAGCGGCGGCGCCATGCTGGCGGCCTTCTTCATCGTCACCGACCCGGTCAGCGGCGCCACCACGCCGCGCGGCAAGCTGATCTTCGCTGCCGGGGCAGGCATCCTCGCCTGGCTGATCCGCAACTTCGGCGCCTACCCGGAAGGCGTCGCCTTTGCCGTGCTGCTGATGAACCTGTGCGTGCCGCTGATCGACATGAAGACCCAGCCCAAGGTGTTCGGGCATCGCGGGGATCGTTCATGAGCGCCCGCTACAGCGCGGCCCGCAGTTCCCTGCGCACCGCCGTGATCATGCTGGTGTTCACCCTGGTGTTCACCGCCGCCATGGCCTTCATCCACCAGCTCACCCGCCCGGCCATCGAGGCCTCCGAGCTGCAGGAGAAGATGCGCCTGATCAACGAGGTGCTGCCGCCCGGCAGCTACGACAACGCCCTGCTCGACGATTCCGTCGCCCTCGGTCCGACCCCGGCGCTCGGCCTCGCACGCGGCGGCACCGTCTATCGCGCCCGCCTGGGCGGCGAGGCGGCGGCGCTGGTGCTGGAAGCCGAGGCCCCGGACGGCTACGCCGGGCGCATCCAGCTGGTGCTGGCGGTCGCCGCCGACGGCCGCATCGGCGGCGTGCGCGTCACCGCGCACAAGGAAACCCCCGGCCTGGGCGACTACATCGACCCGCGCAAGGACCGCAACAAGGAACGCCCGTGGATCGGCCAGTTCAACGGCGCGGGCTTCGACGGGATCGCCCGGGCAGACTGGAAGGTCAAACGCGACGGCGGCGTGTTCGACGCCCCCACCGGCGCCACCATCAGCGCGCGCGCGGTCACCCATGCCACGGCGCGCGCGCTGGCCTGGACGCTGGCGCACCGCGACGCGCTGTTCGCCGCCGCGGCGGGCGACACGCTGGACGCGCCCAAGGAGCCCACCCCATGAACCTGCAGAGATTCCGCGAGAACGCCTGGAACGGCCTGTGGAAGCAGAACCCCGGCCTGGTGCAGATCCTCGGCCTGTGCCCGATCCTGGCGATCAGCACCAGCATGGTCAACGCCGTCAGCCTGGGGCTGGCCACCGTGCTGGTGATGGCCGTGGTCAACTTCACCATCGCCAGCCTGCGCAACTTCATCCCCTTCGAGATCCGCATTCCGGTGTTCGTGCTGATCATCGCCGCGCTGGTCACCATGGTGGATCTGGCCTTCAACGCCTGGCTGCACGACCTGTACCTGGTGCTGGGCATCTTCATCCCGCTCATCACCACCAACTGCATCGTGCTCGCCCGCGTGGAAGCCTACGCTGCCAAGAACGACCCGCTCAGTTCCACCGTGGACGGGCTGATGATGGGCTTCGGCCTGGTCTGGGTGCTCGCCGTGCTGGGCGGCCTGCGCGAACTGATCGGCAGCGGCACGCTGCTCTCCGGCATCGACATGATCGTGCCCGGCCTGTCGGCCATCCAGTTGTTCGGCGAGGACTACCCCGGTTTCCTGCTGGCCATCCTGCCGCCCGGCGCCTTCTTCGCCCTGGGCGTGCTGATCGCCGCGTTCAACTGGATCAACCAGCGCGCCGGGGAACACCGGCACGCGCGTACCGACGATGCCGCCGAAGCGCCGGCCGCCGGCTGATGACCCGATGAAACGCGCAGCCATCCACGAATTCTTCCGCCGCCTCGCGGCGGCCAATCCGCAGCCCACCACCGAACTGGAATACGGTTCGCCCTACCAGCTGCTGGTGGCCGTGGTGCTCTCCGCGCAGGCCACCGACAAGAGCGTGAACCTCGCCACCCGCAAGCTGTTCGCCGTGGCGCCCACGCCCGAGGCGATGATCGCGCTGGGCGAGGACGGCGTGGCCGGACACATCAAGACCATCGGCCTGTTCCGCAACAAGGCGAAGAACACCGTGGCGCTCTCGCGCCTGCTGCTCGAACGCCACGGCGGCGAGGTGCCGCACGACCGCGCCGCGCTGGAGGCCCTGCCCGGCGTCGGCCGCAAGACCGCCAACGTGGTGCTCAACACCGTGTTCGGCGATCCGGTGATGGCGGTCGACACGCACATCTTCCGCCTCTCCAACCGCACCGGGCTGGCGCCCGGCAAGGACGTGCTGGCGGTGGAACAGGCGCTGATGCGCCGCGTGCCCAGGGAATACCTGCAGGACGCCCACCACTGGCTGATCCTGCACGGCCGCTACGTATGCACCGCGCGCAAGCCCGCCTGCGGCGCCTGTATCGTGCGCGACCTGTGCGACTTCCGCGACAAGACCGACTGAGACCCGGAGCCCCCATGTTCAACCCCACCCGCGACCAGGTACGCAGCTTCTTCATCGAATCCTGGCGCAAGCAGCGCGCCGCCGAACCCCTGACCGCGATGGAAAGCATGGCGGTGGACATCATCGGCCTGCATCCCGAATACCACGCGGTGCTCGAAGACCCCGAGGCCATCCAGCGCGAGTTCAGCCCGGACGACGGGCAGATCAACCCCTTCCTGCACCTGTCGCTGCACCTGGCCATCGAGGAACAGCTCTCCATCGACCAGCCGCCGGGCATCCGCGCGGCTACCGCCACGCTGCAACTGGCGCGTGGCAACCGCCACGACGCCCTGCACGAGGTGCTGGAATGCCTGGGCGAAACCATGTTCAACGCCCAGCGCAACAACACCCAGCCGGACGGCACGGCCTACCTGGCGTGCATCCGCCGGCGCGGCGGCAGCTGAGCGTATTCCTGCAGCGCGGGGAAGGTCCGCGCCCCCGCCCGCCGCCGACCTTTCCGCGGTTGCCGACATTCCGCACCCCAGCCACGCCGGGGATCTCCCCACGCGCGGCCTGCTGCTGTCCCCCGTAGCGGGCCAGGCGGTGTAGTGGCGAAATCTCCGATCACACGCCCCAGGCAACCATGCCTTCCCCCGATGGTTCATGCACCCGCGCCGCCTATTTGCCCACTTTTTGTAAATGAGAATTGATTGCGATTATAATCAACTCCTTTACCCCGATGGAACCGCCGCGATGGGCAATGAAACGCATCGCCACGCCAGCCTGCTGCACCACCTCTATGCCGGCCACCAGTCCTGGCTGCTGGACCGCCTGAGGCGACGCCTGGGCAACGCGGCAGATGCGGAAGACCTTGCCGCCGAAACCTTCGCGCATGTGGTGGCCCATCCCGACCCGTCCACCATCGTCGAGCCCAAGGCCTTCCTCACCACCATCGCCAAGCGTCTGGTGTTCCATTTCTGGCGCCGGCGCGATCTGGAACAGGCCTATCTGGATTCCATCGCCGGCCTGCCCGAGCCCGCCCTGCCCTCGGAAGAAGAGCGCGCGCTGCTGATGGAAGCCCTGTTGCGCATCGACCAGGCGCTGGCCGGCATGCCGCCGGTGGCCAAGCAGGCCTTCCTGTACAGCCAGCTGGACGAACTGACTTACCGCGAAATCGCCGAGCGGCTGAGCATTTCGGCGATGTCGGTACGGCGCTATGTGACCCAGGGCATCGCCAGGTGCGTGGCGGCCACCCTGTGATGAACGAAAACGACGGCCTGGCGCTGGACGACATCACCCGCGATGCCATCGACTGGATGGTGCTGCTGCGCTCCGGCGAGGCCTCCGGGGCACAGCGCGATGCCTTCGCCGCCTGGCAGGCGGCGGACGCCCGGCATGCCGCGGCCTGGCGGCGCATCGCCGGAGCCTTGGACGGCACCTTCGCTCCGGTGCAGGCGATCCAGTCGCGCGGGGCGGAACGCGATGGCCTTGCCCGCCACATCCTTCTTTACCGCGGCGACCGCCGCCGGATCATCCGCGGCGCCCTGGCCCTTGCCGGTCTCGGCCTGGGGGCCGGCGCGATACTGGACCGCCGCCTGCCGCTCGCCCAGCTCACCGCCGATCTGCGCACCAGTACCGGCGAGCGGCGCAGCTATGCCTTGCCGGACGGCAGCAGCGTGATGCTCAACGCACGCTCGGCGGTGGACATCGACTTCTCCGCCGGCCGCCGCGAACTGCGCCTGCGCAGCGGCGAACTGATCGCCACCGTGGCACCCGGGCAGCCGGCCCCTTTCGTCGTTCGTACCGCGCACGGCACGGTGCGCGCACTGGGCACCCGCTTCCTCGTGCGGCAGCAAGCCGAAGGGTTCCAGGTAGCGGTACTGGAGCATGCGGTGGCGGTGGAGACCCGCAACGGCGTCCGGCACCGGGTCGGGGAGGGCGAATCCGCCTGGTTCGACGCCGGCCGGGTCGAAGCCCATCCGGCACCGGCCGAGTCCCTGGCCGCCTGGACCGGCGGCATGCTGGAGGTACACGACGAGCCGCTGGCCCGCGTCGCCGACGGCCTGCGGCCCTATCTGGGCGCCTATCTGCGCGTCTCCCCGGAGGCGGCCCGGCTGCGGGTGCTGGGCGTCTATTCTCTGGACGATCCCCAGGCGGCGCTGGCCTCGCTGGCCGAAACCCTGCCGCTGCGCGTGCAGTATTACGGCCCCTGGCTGATCGTCGTCGATCTGCGCTGAACACATTTTCCGGCTCGTTACACAACCCTTGCAGGAAGCCCCTGTGAATCCCGAGCCCGGAGAATTGTTCGATGCATCCCTTGCCCTCCCGCCGCGAACGCGGCCCCCGCGTCCGCCTGCTGCCCTTCGCCCTTGCCCTCGCATTGGGCTGCGGCGCGCTTGCCACCGCACCCGGTGCCCTCGCCCAGCCCGCGGAATCCTCCGCCGCGCTGTTCCAGTACGACATTCCCGCCGGCCCGCTGGGCGACACGCTGACCCGCATCGCCCGCGAGAGCGGACGCGGCATCTCGGTGGCCCCGGAACTGCTCGCCGGCCGCAGCGCACCGGCGCTGCGCGGCCACTACAGCGCCGAGGAAGCCGCGCGCCTGGCGCTGGCCGGCAGCGGTCTGGAGCTGGTGGTGACGCCCAGCGGCGCACTGAGCGTACGCCAGGGCGAAACCTCGCTGGCGCCGGTCAACGTGTCCGCCACCCTGCTGGCGGAACTGCGGGTCACGGCCAGCGCCGAACGCTCCGCCACCAGCGAGGGCAGCGGCAGCTACGCCGCCCGGGCGGCCACCATCGGCAAGACCGCCCAGACCCTGCGCGAGATTCCCCAGTCGGTCAGCGTGATCACCCGCCAGCGCATGGACGACCAGCAGCTCACCAGCGTGACCAGCGCGCTGCGCACCGCCACCGGCGTCATCTCCACCGGCTACTACGACCAGGAAGCACCTTCCGCGCGCGGCTTCAACATGAACGAACAGCACGACGGCGTGCCCCAGCAGGGCGGCAGCAGCGGACTGGCGCCGGACCTGGCGATCTACGACCGCATCGAGATCCTGCGCGGCTCTTCCGGCCTGCTGTCCGGCAGCGGCGAACCGGGCGGCGCAGTGAACTACGTGCGTAAGCGCCCGCAGGCCGAATTCGGCGTCGGCGCCGCGCTGGCCGCCGGCAGCTGGAACAACCGCCGCGCCACCGTGGATGTGAATGTGCCCCTGAGCGAAGACGGTTCCTTCCGCGGCCGCGTGGTCGGCGCCTACCAGGAACGCGATTTCTTCTACGACGTCGCCCACAACCGCCGCAGCACCACCTTCATCACGCTGGAGTACGACCTCACGCCGCGCACCACGATCGGCGCTTCCCACACCTACGTGAAACGCGACGGCCATGCCTTCTGGGGGCTGCCGACCTATACCGACGGCAGTTTCGTGAAGTCGCGCTCCGCCTTCGTCGGCCCGGACACCGGCTACCTGATGAAGGTCGAGGAAAGCTCGGTGGACATCCGGCACCGCTTCGACAACGGCTGGGAAGCCAAGGGCGCGCTGTCCAAGCGGGCGCACCGCTTCGATGGCTACGGCGCCTACAACAACACCGGCGGCGTGGATCGCGCCACCGGCCTGGGTGGCCTGGCCATCGGCCTGATCCAGTCGACGACGCGGCGCGACGGCGCCGACATCAGTGTCAGTGGTCCGGTGGAGCTGTTCGGACGCAGCCATGTGCTGGCCTTCGGTTACAACAAGGCCATCCAGGACTACACCGGCGGGGCCAACTACGTCAGCGCCGGCAACGTGGACCTGTTCAACGACCACGATTTCGACGCCTTGCTGCCCACCCGCGTCATCAACAAGAGCCAGACGGTGACCGAGCAGTCCGGCTACTACGGCATGGCGCGCATCAAACTGGCCGACCCGCTCACCCTGGTGCTCGGCGGGCGCTGGACCGACTACGAGAGCAAGAGCCGCGCGGTACGGCCGGCGAAGGCCGCATGGACGCGCAGCAAGGCCGAGGCGGACGGCGAGTTCACCCCGTACGGCGGGCTGATCTGGGACTTCAGCAGGGCAATATCGCTGTATGCCAGCTACACCGACATCTTCGTGCCGCAGACCCAGATGGACGTCGGCGGCAAGGTGCTGGACCCGCGGGTGGGCTGGCAGGGCGAGGTCGGCGTGAAGGGAGAGTTCTTCGACGGCGCACTGAATGCCTCGCTGGCGGCGTTCCGCATCCGCGACAAGAACCGCGCGATGACCGATACCACCCACATCGGTTGCGGCGGCACGTCCACCGGCACCTGCTACACTGCCGCCGGCCTGGTGCAGAGCCAGGGCTGGGAAGCCGAGGTGAGCGGCAGCCCGGCGCCGGGCTGGGACCTCAGCGCCGGCTATACCTACAACCAGACCGAATATCTGCGCGACACCAGCGCCGCCAACGTCGGCGAACGCTTCAACAGCGCCACGCCCAGGCATCTGCTCAAGCTGTGGGCGCACTACCGCTTCGACCACCGTCCGTTCGACGGCGCCCTGGCCGGCTGGAGCGTGGGCGCCGGCCTGCGCGCCCAGAGCGGCATCTATTTCGGCACCTCCACCGCCACGGTGAAGCGCCGCGAACAGCCGGGCTACGCGGTGGCTGCGCTGCAGGTCGGCTACCGGGCGAATCGCCACTGGAACGCCACGCTGGCGGTGAACAACCTGTTCGACCGCCGCTACTTCGAACTGGTGAGCGGCACCGGCTTCGCCAACATCTATGGCGAACCGCGCAACGTGATGCTGACGCTGGAGTACAAACTGTAAGCCTGCCCGCGGCGGCTGGCGATAAGATCGGGGCTCCCACCGACACGATGGTTTGCAGGAGCCCCATGGACCAGGACGACGCGATGCTGCACGAGGCCCGCAAGGCACTGATGCAGGCCCGCCGCATCGTCGTGTTCACCGGTGCCGGCATGTCCGCGGAAAGCGGCGTCCCCACCTTCCGCGATGCGCTGACCGGCCTGTGGGCGCGCTTTTCCGCCGAGGCGCTGGCCACGCCGGAAGCCTTCGCGCGCGATCCGGCGCTGGTCTGGGGCTGGTACGAATGGCGCAGGGCGAGGGTGCGGGCCGCACAGCCGAATGCGGGGCACCGGGCAATCGCCGCATTCGCCGCCCACCGCGCGGCGGACGACGGCGGCTGCGTGACGGTGGTGACGCAGAACGTGGACGATCTGCATGAACGCGCGGGCACGCCGGCGGCGGTGCATCTTCACGGCAGCCTGTTCGCCCCGCGCTGCAGCGCCTGCGCAGCACCGGGGGCATTCGCCGAGGCCGATCCGCTGGAGCCGGAAGACGGCCGCCACCTGGAACCACCCCATTGCGCACACTGCGGGGGAACGATACGGCCAGGCGTAGTGTGGTTCGGCGAGGGTTTGCCGGAAGCGGCGTGGGCCGCCGCGTCGGCCGCGCTGGGCGATTGCGATCTGGTGCTGTGCGTGGGCACTTCGGCGCTGGTCTACCCGGCGGCCGCGCTACCGGAACGGGCGGTGCGCGCGGGCGCCCTGCTGGTGCAGGTGAATCCGGGACGCACCGCCTTCGATGCGCTGGCGCGCTTCAACCTCAGGGGATCCGCCGCGACTGTGCTGCCTGCGCTGTTGTGTGGATGAGCAAAGCCCCACAGGCCGATGCCCACAATCACCGGCCCACGATCAAATCAGTTTCTGGGCATCGCCGCCGGTGATGTGCGCAGCGGGCGCGAACAGTGCACATCGCGGAACGGCCCGCGCACGCGCTCCCAGGCCGGCCCCGGCGAAGTCTGCGCGCAATGCTCCGCGCCATCCAGGGTGCTGCGCCATACGTACCAGGGCGCAGGCGCGGCACCGGCCGGCACGGCGGCGGCCAGGACGAACGCGGCGAGCAGCACGGGGACGGATGGGAAGCGCATGGCGGCAAGCGGTGAGGTCACTGTCCCAGCATAGCCCCGCTGCCGCACGCCCACAAGCGCCCCGCCCCGGCGCCATCCGGCCGGCGTGCTGCCGCCGCGGCCGATTCCACGGTAGCATGCGGGCTTCGCCCACCCGCCTCTGGAGTACCCTGTCATGAGTACCTGGATCATCCCCGGCATCCTGATCGTGCTGGCGATCTACCTGATCGCCATCTACAACGGCCTGGTGGCCCTGCGCAACCGGGTCAAGAACGCCTTCTCGCAGATCGACGTGCAGTTGCAGCGCCGCTACGACCTGATTCCCAATCTGGTGGAAACCGCCAAGGGCTACATGCAGCACGAGCGCGACACCCTGGAAGCGGTGATCAACGCGCGCAACCAGGCGCAGTCCGCCGCGCGTCGCGCCGAGGGTGACCCGGCCGATGCCGCCGCCATCCAGGCCCTGGTGGGCGCGGAGAACGTGCTGGGCGGCGCGCTGGGGCGCTTCTTCGCACTGGCCGAGGCCTATCCGGACCTCAAGGCCAACCAGAACATGGCGCAGCTGCAGGAAGAACTGGCCAGCACCGAAAACCGCATCGCCTTCGCCCGCCAGGCCTACAACGACGCGGTGACCGCCTACAACATCAAGCGCGAGCAGTTCCCCGACGGCCTGATCGCCAACAGCTTCGGCTTCAAGGCCGCCGAACAATGGACGCTGGACGACAACGCGGCGCGCCAGCCGGTGAAGGTGAGCTTCAACTAAACGCGCGGCAATGGACTTCTTCGCCGCACAGGACCACGCCCGCCGCGCCAGCCGGCAACTGGTGGGCTGGTTCGCCGCCGCCGTGGCGGCGATCATCCTGGTCATCTACGTGGTGCTCGCCTTCCTGCTCGGCATGGACGGGCCGCCCGGCCAGCCCACCCGCCTGTGGCAGCCGGATCTGCTGCTGGGCACGGCGGTGGTGGTGGGCGGCTTCATCCTGCTCGGTTCGCTGTACAAGATCATCGTGCTGGCTTCCGGGGGCGGCAAGGCGGTGGCCGAGTCGCTGGGCGGGCGGCTGGTGCCGCGCGCCAGCACCGATGCGCTGGAACGCCGGCTGATCAACGTGGTGGACGAGATGGCCATCGCCGCCGGCATGCCCGCCCCGCCGGTGTACATCCTCGACGCCGAGCAAGGCATCAACGCCTTCGCCGCCGGCACGCGCAGCACCGAGGGCGTGGTGGCGGTGACCCGCGGCACGCTGGAAAAGCTCTCGCGCGACGAACTGCAGGGCGTGATCGCGCACGAGTTCAGCCACATCCTCAACGGCGACATGCGCCTCAACCTGCGCCTGATCGGCGTGCTGCACGGCATCCTGCTGCTGACCATCATCGGCCGCATCCTGGCGCGCGGCGCGCGCGGTTCCGACAAGGGCGCCGCGCCGATGATCCTGATGGGCCTGGTGCTGATCGTGGTGGGCTACATCGGCGTGCTGTTCGGCAAGATCATCAAGGCCGCCGTGTCGCGCCAGCGCGAGTTCCTCGCCGACGCCGCGGCGGTGCAATTCACCCGCAATCCGTCCGGCATCGCCGGCGCGCTCAAGCGCATCGCCGGTTTCGGCTCCACCCTCGCCCACCCGCGCGCCGAGGAAGCCAGCCACATGTTCTTCGGCAGCGGCATGGCGCTATCGGCCGCGTTCGCCACCCATCCGCCGATCGAGGAGCGCATCCGCCGCATCGATCCGTCCTTCGATGGGGGCCGGGAAACCCGCGCGGGCACGCCGGCGCCGCAAGCCGCCACGGTGCCGGAGGGCGCGGCGGGTTTTTCCGCCGGCACCCTGGCCGACGCGGTGGGCACCGTGCGCCCGGAAGACGTCGACCACGCCCGCGACCTGCTGTCCACCCTGCCCGCCGGCCTGGTCGACAGTGCGCACCGTCCCGGCGAGGCGCAGGCCGTGGTATTCGCCCTGCTGCTCAGCGATCTGCGGGCCATCGCCGCCCAGCAGCTGGAAGCGGTGCGGGCCGCGCACGGCGACCCGTGCGCGCGGCGCACCGAAGAACTGCGCGACAGCGTGCGCGCGGCCGGCCGCGAGGCCCGCCTGCCGCTGCTCGATCTGGCCCTGCCGACGCTCAAGGAACTCGGCGACGAAGCCCGCCAGCGCACGCTGGAAACCGTGGATGCGCTGATCCGCGCCGATGGCCGGGTCTCGCTGTTCGAATTCGCCGTGCGCCGCCTGCTCGGCGACGGCCTGCGCGCGGCCCGGCGCGGCCTGAGCCTGCCGGCTTCGCCGGCCGCGCTGCGCGAGGACATCGGCCTGCTGCTCAGCCTGCTGGCGCGCGCCGGCCATGCCGACGAGCAACAGGTGGAAGCCGCCTTCACCGCCGGCGCGCGCGAAGCGCCGCTGGACGGTCCATGGCGCATCTTCGCGCAGGCCGACGTGCGCCCCGAGCGCGTCGACCACGCCCTCGACCGCCTGGCTGGCACCGCCCCGCCGTTCCGCCGCCGGCTGGTACAGGCCTGCGCCGCCACCGTGCTGCACGACGGGCGCATCGAGGCGGCCGAGATGGAAATTCTGCGCGCGCTCTGCGAAGCGCTGGAATGCCCGCTGCCGGCGCTGCCCGGCGTGGACCGGGGCGCTCCGCCGGGTCAGGGCTGACAGGAGACCGGTTCGCCGCGCATCAGCTGCCTGCGCCGAACAGTGCCAGCAGGCCGAGCACCAGGAAGATCAGCGCGGCGATGCCGTGCACCAGGCGCACCGGCATGCGGTGCGCCAGCCGGTCGCCGATCAGCACGGCCGGCGCGTTGGCCAGCATCATGCCGAGCGTGGTGCCACAGACCACCCAGAAGAAGGCGTCGTACTGCGCCGCCAGGGCCACCGTGGCAACCTGCGTCTTGTCGCCCATCTCGGCCAGGAAGAAGGCCAGCAAGGTGGTGCCGAAGATGCCGTAGCGCAGCGGTTTGACCTCCTCCTCGTCCAGCTTGTCGGGCACCAGGATCCACGCCGCCATGGCGATGAACGAAAGGCCGAGCACCCAGCGCAGCACGTCGGGGCCGAGCACGCTGGTGATCCAGGTGCCGACGGCGGCGGCGAAGGCGTGGTTGGCCAGCGTGGCCACGAGGATGCCCAGCACGATCGGCCAGGGTTTGCGGAAACGCGCGGCGAGCACGAAGGACAGCAGTTGCGTCTTGTCGCCGATTTCAGCGAGCGCGACGATGCCGGTGGAGACGAGAAAGGCTTCCATGAACGGGGACGAACTCCGGGCCGGCAGGTTGGAACCATTGACCGCGCCGCCCCCCGGCCCTCGCGGGGTGGCACGGTCAAAGGTCTCGCCAGGCCCGCGGGCGCATCGCGCCCGCCACTGTCTGCGCCATGCCCGGACGGGCAAGTCTGTTGACGCAGGCCCCGGTCGCGTTGCCGGGCGGCTACTCCCCAATGACGGGGGCGGATTCTACGCAAGCCGGCGCGGCGCGGCAAACGAAAGCTCGCACGCCGGCACCGGCAGCACCGGGCGATCGCCGGCGCAGCCCGCGCCTATTACCTTTGTGTTGCAATGCGGGTATCGGCAAGGGCCCTGCCGGCAAGCACGGAATCGGCAAATGTATCAACAATTGACAATGTTCCAGTCCGCTCCGTCCAGCCGTGCCCGGCCGGCACGATTTCCCAGCATCCACAAGGAAACCGGGGCATTGCAGAGAACGCACCGTCCGGCGGCAGATACCCGCAGGGCGGATGTTCCGGCTCGTTCCGCACAGCGGTGCCGGGCCGGGCACATCTATAATCATGACTTCTGCCCAGCGGGCCCAGCCGGACGACGATATGCGTTTCGACGGAACCGACAGCTACATCGCCACGCCCGATCTCACCCTGGCGGTCAACGCCGCCATCACCCTGCAGCGTCCGCTGCTGATCAAGGGGGAGCCGGGCACCGGCAAGACCATGCTGGCCGAGCAGGTGGCCGAGGCGCTCGGCCTGCCGCTGCTGCAATGGCACGTCAAATCCACCACCAAGGCGCAGCAGGGGCTGTACGAATACGACGCCGTCTCGCGCCTGCGCGACTCGCAGCTGGGCGACGACCGCGTGCGCGACATCGCCCACTACATCGTCAAGGGCGTACTGTGGCAGGCCTTCGAGGCCGACACCCCCACCGTGGTGCTGATCGACGAGATCGACAAGGCCGACATCGAATTCCCCAACGACCTGCTGCGCGAACTCGACCGCATGGAATTCCATGTGTACGAAACCCGCCAGACCGTGCGCGCGCGCCATCGCCCGTTGGTGTTCATCACCTCGAACAACGAGAAGGAGCTGCCGGACGCCTTCCTGCGCCGCTGCTTCTTCCACTACATCCGCTTTCCCGACCGCGCCACCATGCAGGCCATCGTGGATGTGCACTTCCCCGGCCTCAAGCAGGCGCTGGTCGCCGAGGCGCTGGAAGTGTTCTTCGGCCTGCGCGACGTCCCCGGCCTGAAGAAGAAGCCCTCCACCTCCGAACTGCTCGACTGGCTGAAGCTGCTGATGGCCGAGGACATCCCCCCCGAGGCGCTGCGCGCCCAGGACGGCCGGGAGGCCATGCCGCCGCTGGCCGGCGCGCTGCTGAAGAACGAGCAGGACCTGCACCTGTTCGAACGCCTCGTGTTCATGGCGCGCAACCATCGCTGACCCGGACGGCCATCATGCTGAAGGCGCTGCGCGACTGGCTGAGCGACCGTCGCGAACCCCCAGGACCCACACCCCCTCCGGCCGGCGCGCAGGCATTCGCTCAATTGAACCGCAACGCGCCGCTGCGCGCCGGAACCGCCACGGGAGAAGACAGCGCCGCGGCCTCGCTCTCCTACCTGTGCCGCGAGGCCGTGCTGGGGCGCGACCAGCACGTCGCCGGCTACCAGTTCATGCTGCACGAGGGCACGCGCGGCAACATCCGCAACAGCAGCCGGCGCATCCACCACGTGTACGCCGAAGTGCTGGTGCGCAACCTGATCCATGCCGACATCGGCCGCCTGCTCGGCCATCGCCTGGCCTTCATCCAGGTGCCGGATTCCTTCCTCGCCCACCCCTGCCTGGCGGACCTGCCGGCGGGCAACGTGGTGCTGGAGATCATGCCCCACCCCGATCCGGGCGCGCCGGCGCCGGAAGCGCTGGTGGAAACCGTGCGTGGCCTGCGCCAGGCGGGCTTCCGCATCGGCCTGCCCAATCCGCAGGCCGTGCCGGAGCATGCCGCGCTGCTGCCCCAGGCCGACGTGGTGGTCGCGCGCGCGCCCACCCTGGATGCCCTGCGCCACGTCGAACTCGGCCGCCTGATCGCCGCCAGCGCCCCCAACGCGCGCCTGCTGGTGCGCGACCTGCCGGCGCTGGAGGATTTCCGCTTCGCCTACAAGATGGGCGGCGCGCTGTTCCAGGGCCCCTTCATCACCAGCCGGGAAGACTGGAGCGAAGGCGAACTGAGCCCCGACACGCTGCGCATCGCCGCGCTGATCAAGCATCTGCGCGAGGACGCCGACACCCGCAAGATCGCCGCGCTGATCAAGCAGGATGCCGCGCTGGCCCTGCGCCTGCTGCGCTACATCAATTCGGCCGCCAACGCGCTGCCGGAGCCCATCCAGTCCATCGAACACGCGCTGCTGATCCTCGGCCGTGCGCCGCTGCAACGCTGGCTGATCCTGCTGAACTGCGGCACGGCACAACGCGGCGGACGCTCCGCCGCCGCGCTGGAGGCCGCGCTGATCCGCGCGCGCATGATGGAACTGCTGGCGGCCCGGCGCGCGCCGGCGGAACGCGAGGAACTGTTCCTGGTCGGCCTGCTGTCGCTGGCCGATGTCATCATGCGGGCGCCGCTCGGCAAGATCCTCGCCCAGCTGGCACTGGCGCCGGCAATCCGGACGGCGCTGCTGAACGCGGAAGGCCCGCTGTATCCGCTGCTCGAACTGGCCATCGCCACCGAGAACGGACACGCCGACGCGCAGCGCGTACGGTGCGCCGCCGAACGCTGCGGCGTCGCGCCGCACCAGGCCTCGATCCGCCACCTGGAAGCGGTGATGTGGGCCATGGAGCTGCAGGCATGAACCGCCACATGGCCGTCCCGCGGCGGGAGCATGCCCCGTGCTGATCGACTTCTTCCTGCACCTCAAGGAGCGCGGGCTGCCGGTTTCCACGCGCGAATACCTGACCCTGCTCGAAGGTCTGCGCGCACGGGTGTGCGGGCACGACACCGAATCCTTCTACTACTTCGCGCGCGCCTGCCTGATCAAGGACGAAGCGCTGTTCGACCGTTTCGACCGCGCCTTCGGCGAGTACTTCAAGGGCATCGAGGCCCTGCCCGGCCTGGAGGCCGATCTGCCCGAGGACTGGCTGCGCGCGGCGGTACGCCGCCACCTCTCCGACGCCGAGCGCGCACGCCTGGAAAAGCTCGGCTGGGACCGCTTGATGGACGAATTCCGCAAGCGCCTGGAAGAGCAGAAGGCGCGCCACCAGGGCGGCAGCAAATGGATCGGCACCGGCGGTTCCTCGCCGTTCGGCAACAGCGGCTTCCACCCGGAAGGCATCCGCGTGGGCGGCCCATCCGCCGGCAACCGCACGGCGGTCAAAGTGTGGGACCAGCGCGAATTCCGCAACCTCGACGACAGCGTGGAACTGGGCACGCGCAACATCAAGGTGGCCTTGCGCCGGCTGCGCCGCTTCGCGCGCAGCGGCGCAGCCGAGGAGCTCGACCTGGACGGCACCATCGCCGCCACCGCCAGGAACGCCGGCTGGCTGGACCTGCTGATGCGCCCGGAGCGCCACAACGCCGTGAAGGTGCTGCTGTTCCTCGACGTGGGCGGTTCCATGGACGACCACATCCGCGTGTGCGAGGAATTGTTCTCCGCCTGCCGCACCGAATTCAAGCATCTGGAGCACTACTACTTCCACAATTGCGTGTACGAGAGCGTGTGGCGCGACGGCGCCCGGCGGCACACCGAACGCATTCCGCTGTCCGACGTGATCCACCGCTACGGCCCGGACTACAAGCTGATCTTCGTCGGCGACGCCACCATGAGCCCGTACGAGATCCTGCACCCGCACGGCTCCGTCGAACACATGAACGCCGAACCCGGCGCGGCCTGGCTGCGCCGCCTGCTCGACGCCTACCCGGCCGCCGCCTGGCTCAACCCCGAGCCCGAGCGCCTGTGGCCCTACCGCAAATCCATCGAGATCGTCCGCGACATGCTGGGCGACCGCATGTATCCACTCACCCTGTCGGGCCTGGCGCAAGCCACCGCCCGGCTCAACCGGCGGCACTGAGCCGCGCGTCCTCCGTCCCCATCATGCTCAAGCGCATCCCCATCACCCACCTCCGACCCGGCATGTACATCCAGGAACTCTGCGGCTCCTGGATGGAGCATCCGTTCTGGCGCAACTCCTTCCTGCTCGACGACCCGGGCGACATCCGGCGCATCGCCGAATGCGGCATCCATGAAGTGTGGATCGACACGGACAAGGGGCTGGACGCGCTCGGCGAAATCGAGGGCGCGGTGGACAAGGCCAGCCGCGACCGCGAGGTCGAGGACGAACTGCAGCGCGCGGCGGCGGCCCCGGCGGTGCAGCGCGCCTCCATGCGCGAGGAAGTGGAGCGCGCCACGCAGATCTGCGCGCGTGCGCGCGGCGCAGTGGTGTCGATGTTCGGCGAGGCGCGCATGGGCCGCGCCATCGAGGCCGAGGCGGCGCTGCCGCTGGTCGATGAAATCTCCCGCTCGGTGTCGCGCAACCCCGGCGCGCTGATCAGCCTGGCGCGCCTGAAGACCGCCGACGACTACACCTACATGCACTCGGTGGCGGTGTGCGCGCTGATGATCGCCCTGGCCCGCCAGTTCGACATGACCGAGGACCAGGTACGCCAGGCCGGGCTGGCCGGACTGCTGCACGACCTGGGCAAGGCGCTGATTCCCAATGAAGTGCTGAACAAGCCGGGCAAGCTCACCGACACCGAGTTCGACATCGTCAAGGCCCATCCGGTGAAGGGCCACGAGATGCTGCTCGAGGCCGCCGGCGCCGACGCGGTGGCCCTGGACGTCTGCCTGCACCACCACGAGAAGATGGACGGCACGGGCTACCCGCACCGCCTGAACGGCGAACAGATCAGCCTGTTCGCCAAGATGGGCGCGGTGTGCGACGTATATGACGCGATCACCTCCAACCGGCCCTACAAGGCCGGCTGGGATCCCGGCGAGTCGATCCGCCGCATGGTGGAATGGAGCAAGGGGCACTTCGACGAGAAGGTCTTCCAGGCCTTCGTGCGCAGCGTGGGCATCTACCCGGTGGGTTCGCTGGTGCGCCTGGAGTCGGGACGCCTCGGCGTGGTCATGGACCAGGGCAGCAAGTCACTGCTCAAGCCGCGCCTGCGGGTGTTCTACTCCACCCGCGCCGATGCGCACATCCAGCCGGAGATCGTCGATCTGGCGCGCCCGGGCTGCGCCGAACGCATCGTCGCCACCGAAGACCCGACGCGCTGGCACTTCAAGAATCTGGATCAGCTGTGGCGGGACGTCGCCTGACCTCCCTTTCTGGCGGGAAGGCGCCGCGCGCTCAGGGTGCGCGGTAATTCTGCTGGGTCATCAGGTCCACACCGCATTCGAGCTGCTCGACCCAGTCGATGAAGCGGTTGACCATCTCCTTGCCGACGAAGCGCGCGCCATGCTGCGGCACGATCATCTCGATGTCCAGCTCGCGCACCATGTTCGCCCACAGCCGGCAGACCTTGTTGGACACCATGTAGCGGCGGTGGAAGCCTTCCATCAGCGGCAGGTGCTGCTCGAAATCGCTGACCGGCTCGGAGGCGTGTCCGTGGTCCACCAGCGAGGCGCCCAGGTCGCCGGAGAACAGGATGCGCGACACCGGATCGTAGAACTGGAAGTTGCCCTCGGAGTGCATGAAATGGCCGGGCACCGCCTTCAGCCTGCAGCTGCCCAGCGGGATCAGCATGCCCTCGTCGGGAATGCCGATGGTGCGCGCGGAATAGTCGCGCCCGGTGGTGAAGTGCGGCAGGAAGCGCGTCCACAGCTTGGAAATCAGCACCCGCGCATTGGTGGTCACCATCCATTTGTTCAGCGAGGCGATGATGTCCGGGTCGGGATGCGAGGCGAGAATGTAGTCGAGGTTGCGGATCGGGAAGAAACGCTGCATGCCCATCAGCAGACCGTTGTAGGTCATGTTGCCGCCGGGATCGATCAGCGCGCCGTGATCGCCGTCCACCACCAGGAACTGGTTGGACTGCACCGCGTAATCGGCCCCCTCGTGTACCAGATCGTAGAAGGCCAGGCAAACGTGCTTGCCGTCGTTGAAGAGTTCGACCGCCATTTCGCTATCGCAGGGAAGACTAGGGAAGCCGCCGCCGCGCGGGCGGGACGCCGTCATGAAGCCGGCGTAACTCTACCGGAGCGCCCCATGGCCCGTGTGTGCCATGCCGCGATAACTTGACCTCGATCAAAAAAACCACCCCCTGCTGTGCCACTGCGCGGCTTTTTGCCTTGTTTGGGATGGCCCGGCGGCAAAAAAGAAGCGGCCCTGGGGCCGCTTTCAAACTGCTGTCCGCACATGTGCGAAACCGTTTGCCGACTTGACCCGCCGGCGGGGGTAATGCCTATTCGGTGAACGGCAGCGGCTGCATGCCGAAGCCTTCATCCATATTCTTGATCTGCACCAGCAGACCGTCCAGCTCGTTCTGCAGGCGCAGCAGCGATTCCTCGTCGAGCTTGCGCAGCGCCTCCGGCAGCACCCCGCGCGCGGGAGACGGCGCGCGCGCCAGCAGGTGCGTGCCCGCCTCGGTCAGGTACAGCCGGACCACGCGCTGATCGGCACTGGTGCGTTCCTTGCGGATCAGCCCGGAGGTTTCCAGCCGGTCGACCATGTTCGACGCGGTGGACTGATGCAATGCCATGCGGTTGGCCAGTTCGCCCACCCGCAGCCCCGGAGCCTCCACCAGTTCCTGCATCGCCCACAGCTGGGCGCCGGTCACGCCGCTCTGGCGTTCGATCCATTGCGAGTGTCGCTGGGCGGTGCGGATGAGCACCCGGAAACGCTGCAGCACCGACAAGGGAGAGATTCCAGACTGGATGGAAGTCTGATTTTTCTTCAAGGAAGGCTTGGTAGGCATCTGATGAGCCGCTCCGGACTATATTTGCTCGAATTGTGATTGTCAAAAAATTAACAAGAACCCCGTAACAGCGTATTGTATGGCGGGTGCAACACACGCGCCGGGGCTGTGGCCGGGAAACAACGCCCGGCGCAACCCGCGTTGCCTGCCCATTGCGACGAATCCACAATCCACACCCCATGGAGCCTCCCCCACCGTCCCCCGCGCGTGGTGAACGGCGCGATCGCGCCGCCGACCGCGCCCTGCGCCAGATCGCCCGCGGCAGCCGGCGCTATGCTCTGCCCTGGCTTTCGGTCCGGCGCTGGACCCTGCGCCTGAAGTTCGTCGGTGCCGCCCTGCTCGCCGGCCTGATCGCCATCCTGTTCGCCATCGGCGCCGAACTGGCCATCGAGACCCATGCCGGCGTAATGAACGCCGCGCCCTGGCTGGCACTGATCATCGCACCGGCCGGCTTCGCGCTGATGGCCTGGCTGTCGCGCAGGTGGTTCCCCGGCGCGATGGGCAGCGGCATTCCGCAGACCATCGCGGCAATGGATACCGAGGACGGCCGGGTACGCAAGAAGCTGCTTTCCCTGCGCCTGGCGATCGCCAAGGTCTTCCTGACCCTGGGCGGGCTGCTGTCGGGCGCGTCGATCGGGCGCGAAGGCCCCTCGGTGCAGATCGGCGCCTCGGTGATGAGCATGATCGCCGGCAAGAAGATCCGCCGGCTGGCCTCCAGCCAGGATCTGATGGTGGCCGGCGGCGGCGCGGGGGTGGCGGCGGCGTTCAACACGCCGCTGGGCGGCATCATGTTCGCCATCGAGGAACTGTGCCGCTACCGCGCCTTCAAGGCCAACAGCACCACGCTGATCGCGGTGATCTTCGCCGGCCTGATGTCGCTCGCCGTGCTGGGCAACTACACCTATTTCGGCCGTACGCCGGCCGCCGTGAGCTGGCCGGACGGACTCTGGCCGGTACTGCTGTGCGGCGCCATCGGCGGCCTGCTCGGCGGCGGCTTCAGCCGCCTGCTGATCGTCTCCGCGCGCGGCCTGCCCGGCCGCCTCGGCGAACTCTCCTCCAGCCGCCCGGTGGCCTTCGCCGCGCTGTGCGGACTGGGCACCGCGCTGATCGGCCTGGCCACCGGCGGACTGACCTACGGCACCGGCTACGCCGAATCCAAGGCCGCGCTGGAAGGCAGCGCCACGCTGCCGGTGTATTTCCTGCTGGCCAAGATGGCGGTGATCTGGCTGGCCTTCCTGTCGCGCATTCCCGGCGGCGTGTTCGCCCCGGCGCTCGCGGTGGGCGCCGGCCTGGGCGCCAACATCGCGCTGCTGCTGCCCTCCGAGCACGGTTCGGCGATCCTGGTGCTGGGCATGGTGGGCTTCCTCGCCGGCATGACGCAGACGCCGATCACCGCCTTCGTGATCGTCATGGAAATGACCGCCAACCACCAGATGCTGCTGCCGCTGATGGCCACGGCGGTGGTCGCCCACGCCTTTTCCAAGACGGTGGCGCCCATGTCGCTGTACCATGCGCTCGCCTTCCCGACCCTGCGCAGGGCGGAGGCCGAAGTGGCCGCCGAGGCGGCGGCGCGCGCCGGCACGGCCCGCTGAGCCCGTGCCGCGCGCGGGGGGCGTGCGGGCCATAGGCCGGCAGCCCCTGCGGTGGCATACTCCGCTCTACCAAAGTAATAGGAACTCGAATTGGCTTCCGTAACCGAGTACGCCGGCAAGCGGCTGTTGATCATCGACGACATGCCGGAGATGCGCAGTTCGCTGCGCAGCCAGGCCACTTCCATCGGCTTCCAGAAGGTGACCGCCTGCGGCCATCTGCGCGAGGCGCTCGACGCCCTCCGGCAGACTCCGTTCGACATCATCCTGTGCGACTACTACCTCGGTTCGGGCACCAACGGCCAGCAGTTCCTCGAATACCTGCGCACCCGCAGGATGATTCCGCGCAGCACGCTGTTCATCATGATCACCGCCGAGAAGAACCACGACGCGGTGATCACCGCCGCCGAGTGCATGCCGGACGACTACCTGCTGAAGCCGTTCACCGCCGAGCTGTTCAAGACCCGCGTCGAGCGCCTGCTCGACCGCAAGGCGCGCCTGGCCGAGATCGACGCCATGCAGGACAAGGGGCGCTGGGCCGAGGTGATCGCCACCTGCGACGAGATCATCTCCGCGCGCGACCGCTACCAGGTGGACGCCATGCGCATCAAGGGCAACGCGCTGATCCAGTCCGGGCGCCATGAAGAGGCCGCCGCCTACTACCGCAAGATCAACGACATGCGCCCGCTGCCCTGGGCGCGCCTGGGGCTGAGCCGCGCGCTGCGCGAAACCGGCAAGCTGGACGAGGCGCGCGAGCAGCTCACCACGCTGATCGCCGAGGCGCCGCACCTGATGGCCGCCTACGACCTGCTCGGCCACATCCACGCCGCCGAGGGCGATTCGGCCGCCGCGCTGCAGGTGCTCGACGACGCCTCGCGGCGCTCCCCCCACTCGCTGGCCCGCCTGCGCGCCATCGCCGAAGTCGCCGAGAGCGCCGGCGATTTCGAACGCGTGGAGAAGAGCCTCAGCCAGGTGGTGGACAAGACCCGCAACACCCCGCTGCGCGAAACCTCGGACTTCGCCCGCCTGGGCAGCGCGCTGACCGCCACCGGGCAGGCCGACAAGGCGCTCGCCGTGGTCGACGAGGCGCGCGAGGCCTTCCGCGGGGAGGCCGAGAATCCGGCGCTGGCCGCCGTGGAAGCCATCGCCCACCACTCGCTGGGCAATCCCGCCAAGGCTGAAGCCGCGCTGGAGCGCGCGCTGCAGGGCGGCGACCTCGGCCTGCTGCCGGCCAGCGCGATGCTGACGCTGGCGCAGGCCTGCCTGGACAGCGGCCGCGCCGACCAGGGCCAGGCCCTGCTCAAGCAGGTGGTGCAGACCAACCCCGAGGCCAAGGATGTGCATGCCCGGGTCACCAGCCTGATGGAGCGCCACGGCAGCGCGGACCAGGCCCGCAAGCTGGTCGCCGACAGCGTCGAGGAAGTCATCCAGCTCAACAACGACGCGGTGCGCTTCGGCAAGGAAGGACGCATCGGCGAAGCCGCGGAGATGCTCACCGCGGCCGCCAACCGCCTGCCCGGCAACCTGCAGATCGTCGCCAACGCGGCCTATGCCCTGCTGGTGGCCCTGCTCGCCAACGGCCACGACGCCGACAAGCTGCGCGAGGCCGAACGCTTCCGCCAGGCGGTGCGCGAACGCGCCCCCAACCACCGCAAGCTCGCCGACATCGACGCGCTGTGGGCCCGGCTGGCCGCCAGGCAGAACGCGCTGGAGTAGCCGTGAGCTTTCAGGCCTACGCCGCGCTGACCATCCACGACGTCAAGAACCGTCTGGCCACGCTGGCCAACCGGGCGCAGGCGCGCGGCGACGTGGATACCGTGCGCGAGGCCCTCAACGCCGCCGAGCTGCTCACTGCCCTGCTGGTGTGCTACAAGGCCGAGAACGGCTGGCTGGGCGCCGACATCGACGCCCACGCCCCCATCGACCTGATCGAGGAACTGGCCGCCGACTCGGCGCGCCTGGCCAGCCTGCCGGTGCGCATGCGCCCCGACGTGCCCGGCGAGGTGTTCTTCTACGACGAGAACCTGGTGCGCCTGGCGGTCAACGGCGCGCTGCACAACGCGCTGCGCCATGCGCAGCACGAGGTGTACATCGGCGCGCGCGCCGACGAGCGCTGGCTGGAATTCATCGTCACCGACGACGGGCCGGGCTTCCCGTCCGAACAACTGGCCGAATCCGCCTGCCCCGCCGGCGTTTCCGGCCAGGGCACCGGTCTCGGGCTGTACCTGGCCCGCCTGGTCGCCGACCTGCACACCCATGACGGCCTGCGCGGCGTGGTGCTGCTGCACAACGACCACGGCGCCCACTTCACCCTGCGCCTGCCGCGCTGAACGGCTCCGTTCCATCACGCGGCGCAAATCCGACACGGCGCACCGCCGCCTGTCGCATTCCCCACCATCGCCCCTCCCCGCTGCCGTACCCAACGCCTTGCCGCGCGCGGCTTCCGGTATTCCGCCAATACTGGCATCGCTTTTGCAGATGGATGCCGTCAGGTCGATTCCCGGGGGCGGACCTCATGGCAAGCGTCACCATCAACGACACCACGCTGCGCGACGGCGAGCAGACCGCCGGCGTGGCCTTCACCGCCGATGAGAAACTGCGCATCGCACGCGGACTGGCCGAGGCCGGCGTGCCCGAACTGGAGATCGGCATTCCGCCCATGGGCCCCGCCGAGCAGGAAGTCATCCGCGCCATCGTCGCCGAGCGCCTGCCCGCGCGCACCATGGTCTGGGGCCGGCTGTGCGAGGCCGACCTGGGCTGTTGCGCGGCCACCGGCGCCGACCTGCTCAACCTGTCCATTCCGGTTTCCGACATCCAGATCGGCCACAAGCTGCGCCGCGACCGCGACTGGGTGCTGAACACCATCCGCGCACTGGTGCCGCGCGCGCTGGAGCGCGGCGCCGAGGTCTGCCTGGGCGGCGAGGACGGCTCGCGCGCCGATGCGGAATTCCTCTTCCAGGTGCTGGAAACCGCCCAGCGTGCCGGCGCACGGCGCTTCCGCTTCGCCGACACCACCGGCGTGCTCGACCCGTTTTCCACCTACGAGCGCGTGGTCGCGCTGCGCGCGCGCAGCGATCTGGAAATCGAGATGCACGCCCACGACGACCTCGGCCTGGCGACCGCGAATACGCTGGCCGCCGTGCGCGGCGGAGCGACCCACATCAACACCACGGTGAATGGCCTGGGCGAACGTGCCGGCAACGCTGCGCTGGAGGAATCGGTGGTGGCGCTGCGCACGCTGTACGGCATCGTCACCGGCGTGCGCCCGGACCGCCTGCAGCCGCTGTCCGACCTCGTCGCGCAGGCCTCCGGCCGGCCGGTGGCGGCCAACAAGAGCATCGTCGGCAGCGGCGTGTTCACCCACGAGGCCGGCATCCACGTGGACGGCCTGTTCAAGCATCCCGCCACCTACCAGTCGCTCGACCCCGCCCTGCTCGGCCGCCGCCACGCCGTCGTGCTCGGCAAGCACTCCGGCACCGGCGCGCTGATGCGCGCCTGCCGGGAGCTGGGCACGGAACTGGATGCGGCACAGGCGGAACGCCTGCTGACCGCCGTGCGTGACTTCGCGGTGCGTTACAAGCGCCCACCCGAGACGGACGAACTGCGCCTGCTGCACCTGGACGCCAGCAACACGGCGGCCGTGGCGCGGCTGAACTGAAAAAACAAGGGCCGGCGCACAGGCGCCGGCCCCTTCTTCAAGCCGCGATGGCTACGCGGCTCAGTTGCCGCTCATCGCCAGCATCAACTGGTTGATGCGCTTCACGAACGAGGCCGGATCGTCCAGCGTGCCGCCTTCGGCCAGCAGGGCCTGGTCGAACAGCACCGCCGCCCAGTCGTCGAAGTGCTGCGTTTCGCCCTTCAGGCGCAGCACCGCCGGATGGCTGGGGTTGATCTCCAGGATGGGTCTGGACGCCGGCGCGTTCTGCCCGGCGGCCTTGAGGATGCGCGCCAGGTTCATGCCCAGGTCGTGCTCGTCGGCCACCAGGCAGGCGGGCGAGTCGGTCAGGCGCAGGGTGACCTGGACGTCCTTGACGCGCTCGCCCAGGCTGGCCTTCATCTTTTCCAGCAGTTCCTTGTACTCGTCGGCGGCCTTCTCGGCTTCCTTCTTCTCGGCCTCGTCCTCCAGCGCGCCCAGATCCAGGCCGCCCTTGGCGACGGAAACGAGCTGCTTGCCGTCGAATTCGGTGAGGTTGCCGGTGACCCATTCATCCACGCGGTCGGACAGCAGCAGCACCTCGATGCCCTTCTTGCGGAACACTTCCAGGTGCGGGCTGTTCCTGGCGGCGTTGAAGGTCTCGGCGGTGACGTAGTAGATCTTGTCCTGGCCTTCCTTCATGCGGCCGATGTAGTCGGCCAGCGACACCGTTTCGTCCGGCGTGTCGGCGTGGGTGGAGGCGAAGCGCAGCAGGCCGGCGATCTTCTCCTTGTTGGCGAAGTCCTCGCCCACGCCTTCCTTGAGCACCTTGCCGAATTCCTTCCAGAAGGTGGCGTACTTTTCCTTCTCGGCGGCCTCGTCGCTGTTGGCCAGGCTTTCCAGCAGGGCCAGCACCTTCTTCGTGCAGCCCTGGCGGATGGCGTCGATGTCCTTGGATTCCTGCAGGATCTCGCGCGAGACGTTGAGCGGCAGGTCGGCGGAATCCACCACCCCGCGCACGAAGCGCAGGTAGGTGGGCATCAGCTTTTCGGCGTCGTCCATGATGAACACGCGCTTCACGTACAGCTTGACGCCGTGGCGCGCGTTGCGGTCCCACAGGTCGAAGGGGGCGTGCGCGGGCACGTAGAGCAGCTGGGTGTATTCCTGGCGGCCCTCGACGCGCGCGTGGGTCCACGCCAGCGGTTCGTCGTAGTCGTGGCCGACGTGCTTGTAGAAGGCCTTGTAGTCGTCCTCGGCAATCTCGTTCCTGGGCCTGGCCCACAGCGCGCTGGCCTGGTTGACGGTCTCGTACTCGTCGCGGACCACCTGCTCCTTCTTCTCCTCGTCCCACTCTTCCTTCTTCATCTGGATGGGCTGGACGATGTGGTCCGAATACTTGCTGATCAGGCTCTTCAGCTTCCACGAGGACAGCAGGTCATCCTGGCCCTCGCGCAGGTGCAGGGTGATGCGCGTGCCGCGTTCGGCACGTTCGATCGGCTCGATGCTGTATTCACCGGCCGTGTCGCCGCTCATCGCGCATTCCCAGCGCACGCCCTCGGCGGCCGGCAGGCCGGCGCGGCGGGTATGCACGGTGACCTTGTCGGCGACGATGAAGGCGGAGTAGAAGCCCACGCCGAACTGGCCGATCAGGTGGGCGTCCTTCTGCTGGTCGCCGGTGAGCTGGCCGAAGAATTCCCTGGTGCCCGACTTGGCGATGGTGCCCAGGTTGGCGACCACCTCGTCGCGGCTCATGCCGATGCCGTTGTCGGTGATGGTGACGGTGCGCGCGTCCTTGTCGAAATCCACGCGGATCTTCAGCTCGCCGTCGCCCTCGAACAGTTCTGCCTTGTCCAGCGCTTCGAAGCGCAGCTTGTCGCAGGCGTCGGAGGCGTTGGAGATCAACTCGCGCAGGAAGATCTCGCGGTTCGAGTACAGGGAATGGATCATCAGGTGAAGCAGCTGCTTCACCTCGGCCTGGAAGTTCAGGGTCTGGGCGGTCGCGGTCTCGGACATCGATGAAACTCCGTTTTTCAGGTGAACGCGCCGCAGATGGGTACGCGGGGGGCGTATTTCAAGCCCCCGCCGCCATCCCATGCGAAACGCTGCCGCTCAGTAGCGGAAGCGCCCCACCAGATCGCGCAGCGCCACCGCCAGGCGCTCCAGTTCATCGACCACTTCCACTGCCGCACCCATGGAGTCACTGGTGCCTTCGACCATGCGGGCGATGTGTTCGACCTGCCCGCCGATGGCCGCGGACACGGCGGTCTGTTCCCTGGTGGCGCCGGCCACCGCGCGGATGCGTTCCAGCGCGACCCCGGTGCCGCTGCGGATTTCGCGCAGCGAGCCGGCCGCGCCCTGCACCAACTCCACCCCGGCATGCACCTGCCCGGCAGCCTGCCCCATGACGTCCACCGCGCTGCGCGTGTCGGCCTGGATGCTGGCGATCATCCTGCCGATCTGCACGGTGGCGTTCGCCGTGCGCTCGGCCAGGCTGCGCACCTCGTCGGCCACCACGGCGAAGCCGCGCCCCTGTTCGCCGGCGCGCGCGGCCTCGATGGCGGCGTTGAGCGCGAGCAGGTCGGTCTGCGTGGCGATCTCCTTGATCACCCCGGCGATGGAGCCGATCTCGTCGGCGCGCGCCACCAGTTCGCGGATCTTTTCCGCCGCGCGTTCCACGGTGGCGGACATCGCCTCCATCTCGCGCATCGCCTCGTCGGCGCGCGCCTCGCCCTGCTCGGCGAGCACCGCCGCGCGGGCGGAGTTGTCCTCGGTCTCGCGCGCACTGTCGGAGATGTGGGAAATGCTGGTGGTCATCTGCTCCACCGCCGCGGCAATCGACGAGGCTGCCGACGATTGCCCGTGCGAGGCCTCGGCCACCGAGCGCGACACCCCGGACAATTCGTGCGCGTTGCCGGTGACGCGCTCGGCGTTGGCGCCGATCTCGCCGACCATGCCGCGCAGGCCGGCGACCATCTGCGCCAGCGCGCCGAGCAGGCTGTCGCGGTCGCCGCCGGCGCGCACGTCCACGGTCAGATCGCCGCCGGCCACGCTGCGCATCACCTCGGCCGCGTAGGCCGGCTCGCCGCCCAGTTGATTGATCACCCCGCGCACCACGCGCCAGACGAAGAAGCCGAGCAGCACCATCAGCCCCAGCACGACGGCGGCGAACTGGTACAGATGGGCGAAGAAGGTCGCGCGGATGTCGTCCACATAAATGCCGGAACCGATCACCCAATCCCACGGCTGGAACTGCTTCACGTAGGACAGCTTGGGCTGCGGCGCCTCCGCGCCCGGCTTCGGCCACAGGTAATCGACGAAGCCAGCGCCCTGGGTGCTGGCCACGCGGACAAATTCACGGAACAGATATTTGCCGGTCGGGTCGCGATCACCCCCCAGGTCGCGCCCGTCCAGTTCCGGACGGATCGGGTGCATGACCATGCGCGGCGTGCTGTCGTTGATCCAGAAATATTCCACGCCGTCGTAGCGCAGCCCACGCAGCGCAGCCTTGGCGGCCTCCTGCGCCTCGGCGCGGCCCAGCCGGCCCGTGCGCTCCTCCTCGTGGTAGTGGGCCACCACGCCATGGGCGACCTCCACCAGGCTGCGCACCGCGCGCTGATAGTCTTCCACCATGCGCGCGCGGTACTGCTGCAGGGCCAGCGCGGAAAGCAGCAGGGTACCGGCGAGCGCGACGACGAGCACCAGCACGAAGCGGTGCATGACCGACATGGATTTGAACAACATGATGCTTCCTTTCACGGCGAGGCGTTGCAACGGCGCGGAAAACGCCGCGAGGCTCTATGACTTACGGCCAAATGGCACATAAGTTTAGCCTGTCCGGTGATAAACCATTTAAATGTCGCGGTTTCCCACCGGCCCATCCGTCTTCAGGCAGACCAATCCACCCGGCCGCATGCCGTTCCGTCAGCGGTAGGCGATCTCCAGCACCTCGATCTCGCGCGGCCCGGCCGGACTCATGAAACGCACCACCTCGCCCTCGCGCGCCTTCAGCAATGCGCGCGCCAGCGGGGCGATCCAGCTGATGCGCCCGGCCGAGGCATCGGCCTCGTCCACGCCGACGATCTGCCAGGTCTGCTCCTCGCCGCCGTCCACGTCGCAGATGGTCACCGTGGCGCCGAAGAACACCTGATCGGTATTCTCCTGATCGGCCGGATTGACCACCGTGGCGTTCTCCAGACGCTTGATCAGGAAGCGGATGCGCCGGTCGATCTCGCGCAGGCGCTTCTTGCCGTAGATGTAGTCGCCGTTTTCCGAGCGGTCGCCATTGCCCGCCGCCCAGGACACGGTTTCCACCAGTTTTGGACGCTCGACGCGCACCAGCTGGTCGAGTTCCTCGTGCAGCGCATGGTGGCCGCGCCGGGTCATGTAGTTCTTGCTGCCGGGCGGCAGGCGCAGGGCCGGGGCGAGGGTTTCGTCGTCGTCCTCGCCGTCGCCTTCCTTGACGAATGCCTTGTTCACGGGAAAAGCCTGAAAAAACGCTGATCGAAACGGAATGGTAATCCACCCTCCGCATCCCGCGCAGCCGCGCCGCACATTGTCACGCGCGGCGCACGCGCATACCATTGCCCCGGAACCGAACCGATCAACCGCGCCCCTGCGCCATCGCCGGATCGCCCTTCGATGAACGACAGCTCCTTCGACGAACCGACCAGCCCGCAGGCCCGCCTCGAAGCCCTGCGCGCCGAGCACCGCGATCTGGACGACGCCATCGCCCGCCTCTCCGAGGCGCCCGCGGAAGACGAACTGCTGCTGCGCCGCCTGAAGAAGCGCAAGCTCGCGCTCAAGGACCGCATCACCGCACTGGAGCGCGCGCTGGAACCCGACGAACTGGCCTGATCCGCCCCACCCACGCCCCACCGGACCCATCCGCCCATGACCACCACGCCTTACGGACGGGAGACGCTCGCGCTGCACGCGGGCCAATCCCCCGACCCCACCCACGGCTCGCGCGCCGCGCCCATCCACTTCACCACCAGCTACGTGTTCCCCGACGCGGACCGCGCCGCCGAACTGTTCAATCTGGAACGCCCCGGCCACGTCTATTCGCGCATCTCCAACCCGACCAACGCGGTGCTGGAAGAACGCGTCGCCGCGCTGGAAGACGGCGTCGGCGCGGTGGCCTGCGCCAGCGGCCAGGCCGCGCTGCATCTGGCCATTGCCACGCTGATGGGCGCCGGCGGGCACATCGTCGCCTCGCGCTCGCTGTACGGCGGCTCGCACAACCTGCTGGGCTACACCCTGCCGCGTTTCGGCATCGCCACCACCTTCGTCGATCCCCGCGACCCGGACGCCTGGCGCGCCGCCGTGCGCCCGGAAACCCGGCTGTTCTTCGGCGAATCGCTGGGCAACCCGGGGCTGGACGTGCTGGACATTCCCAGCGTCTCGGCCATCGCCCACGAGCATCGCGTGCCGCTGCTGGTCGATGCCACCCTGGTCAGCCCCTGCCTGCAGCGCCCGCTGGAACTGGGCGCCGATCTGGTGATGCACTCGGCCACCAAGTTCCTCGGCGGCCACGGCGTGGCGGTGGGCGGCGTGGTGGTCGATGGCGGCCGCTTCGACTGGGAAGCCTCCGGCCTGTTCCCCACCCTCACCGAACCCTACGACGGCTTCCACGGCATGGACTTCGCCGAGGAATCGCCGGTCACCGCCTTCCTGCTGCGCACGCGGCGCGAGGGCCTGCGCGACTTCGGCGCCTGCCTGTCGCCGATGAACGCCTTCCAGCTCCTGCAGGGCCTGGAAACCCTGCCGCTGCGCATGCGCGCCCACGTGGACAACGCCCGCGCGGTGGTCGCCCACCTGGATGGGCATGCGGTGGTCGAGCGCGTCTCCTACCCCGGCCTGGAAAGCCACCCCGACCACGATCTGGCCGCCCGCCTGCTGCCCTTCGGCTGCGGCTCCATCCTGTCCTTCGAACTGAAGGGCGGGCGCCCGGCCGGGCGTGCCTTCATCGAGGCGCTCAAGCTGTTCTCCCATCTCGCCAACGTCGGCGACGCCAAATCACTGGTCATCCACCCGGCCAGCACTACCCATTTCCGCATGTCCGCAGCCGATCTGGCCGCTTCCGGCATCGGCGAAGGCACGGTGCGCCTGTCGGTGGGCCTGGAATCGGCCGGGGACCTGATCGCCGACCTCGACCGCGGCCTGCACGCGGTCGCCAAACTGTTGAAAGAGTAAGCGCCATGGATCTAGACGTACTCGGCCAGCGCACGCGCCTGTATACAGGCGGGCGCGCCTTCGACCGCCGCCTGCCCGCCGTGGTGCTGGTGCATGGCGCCGGCCACGACCACAGCGTATGGAACCATCAGGCCCGCCACCTGGCCCATCACGGCTTCGGCGTGCTCGCCCCGGACCTGCCCGGCCACGGCGCCTCCGCCGGCCAGCCGCTGGCCTCCATCGAGGCCCTGGCCGACTGGCTGGCCGCCGTGCTCGACGCTGTGGGCGTGGAACGCGCCACGCTGGCCGGCCACAGCATGGGCTCGCTGATCGCCCTGGAAGCCGCCGCCCGCCACCCGGCGCGCGCCGCCGCGCTGGCGCTGATCGGCAGCGCCGCGCCGATGCCGGTGGCCCCGGTGCTGCAGGAAGCCGCCGAAACCGACCGCCCCAAGGCCCACGGCATGATCAACCAGTGGTCCTACACGCCGGCCTCGCACCTGGGCGCCAGCCCGGCGCCCGGCCTGTGGCTGCCCGGCGCCAATGCCCGGCTGATGGGGCACCAGCACGCCGGCGTGCTGGCCACCGACCTGGCGGCCTGCAACGCCTACCAGCACGGCCAGCAGGCCGCCGCGGAAATCCGCTGCCCCACCCTGCTGATCTACGGCGAACGAGACCAGATGACCCCGGCGCGCGCCGCGCGCCCGCTGCGCGAGGCATTCACCGCCGTGCCCGGCGGCACCCGCGTGGTCACCCTGCCGGCCACCGGCCACGCGCTGATGGCCGAGGCGCCGGACGGCGTCACCGACGCGCTGCGCGGCTTCCTCGCCGCGCGCTGAGCCGCTTCAGGCGTCCGCCCCCAGCACCAGCAGCACCGGCTGGTGGTCGGACGCCGCGCTGTGCGCATCCACCTGCAGGTCGCGCACGCGCGCGGCCAGATCGGCACTGACCAGGAAGTAATCGCAGCAGTACGGCCGGTCCGGCCATTCGGCGCCGTGCAGCCCCACCGTGGGCGCATGCGCCGCCGTGCCGTGCACCAGCGGCCAGGCGTCGCGCCAGCCCGGCAGCGCGGCATCCGGCGATCGGCACAGCGCGGCGTGCTCGGCGCTGTCCGGCGTGCAGTTGAAATCCCCGCACAGCACTGCCGAAGGCGGACGCGGACGGGCGGCGAAGGCCGGGTTGCCCTCCTTGCCGGCCACGCTGCCCGCGCGCCCGGCGATCTCGCGCTGCAGTTCCCGCAGGGCCTCGGCCTGGGCGCGGCGCTGGCGCCCGGAGTAGTACTCCAGATGCGTGGTCATCACCCGCAGCCAGCCCCATGGCGCCTCCACCACCACTTCCAGGCAGGCGCGCGGCATCGATGGCAGGCCGGGATCGGCCGGCGCCGGCAGGGCATGGCGGAATACCTGATCCACCGGCAGGCGCGACAGGATCAGGTTGCCGAAGCGCGCCCGCCCGCCTTCATCGTCGCGCGCGTCGATGGCCGCGCCGAACACCGCCTCATGTTCGGGAAAAGCCTCGGCGAAGAAGGCCACCTCGTCCTCGCGCGCGCCGCCCGGCAGCCCGGCAAAGTTGCTCGCCACCTCCTGCAGGCAGATCACTTCCGGCCCTGCGCCGCCGCCCAGGCGGCGCAGATCGTCCGCGCTGCGGCGCAGATCCACGCGCCCGTCCGCGCCGCGCCCCCACTGGATGTTCCAGCTCACCATGCGCACCGTGGCGTCCATCGCCCTGTCTCCCTTTGCCATTCGTCCGGCGGATTATGAGGCAAGCTGCGCACACCCCTGCCCCCGGCGCGCGCGCCGGGGCATAATGCCGCCCACCACGAACCACCCACCCGCGCCCATGCCCAGTCGCCCGCGCCCATCCCGAACCCCGCTCGCCAGCCCGCACGGCCCCGCCCGTCCACCGGCCGCCTTGTGGCAATGCGTGCCGCGACGTTTCCCGCGCGCCGCGCTTCGCCCATAATTCCCACGTCAGCCCTTCGGAAACCCTTCATGCATTCGGCCCAGGAACTGGTCTCCCAGCTCGACGCGCTCGCGTCCCTGCCCAGGGTGTATTACCGCATCCGGGAAGAGCTGGATTCCCCCGAGGGCTCGGTGACCGGGGTGGGCCATCTGGTGGCCGCCGACCCGGCACTCACCGCCCGCCTGCTGCGCGTGGTCAACAGCGCGCTGTACGGCTACGGCGGCCAGGTGGATACGGTGAGCCGCGCGGTGCAGATTCTGGGGCTGCAACAGATCCACGACCTGGTGCTGGCGATGTCGGTGAGTTCGGTGTTCGCCGGCATCCGCCCGGACCGCATGGACATGAACCGCTTCTGGCGCGGCAGCGTGATGTGCGCGCTGGCTTCGCGGGCGATTGCGCGCAACTGCGGGCTGCCCAGCGCGGAGCGCCTGTTCGTCCTGGGCATGCTGGCCGATCTGGGACACCTGGCGATGTATCAGGTGGTGCCGGAACTGGCCGGTGAGGCGCAGCAGGCCGCCGACGAGACCGGCGAACCCCTGCACGAGGCCGAGCGCCGCCTGATCGGCTGCGATTTCGCCGAGGTGGGCGCCACGCTGGTCGACCACTGGCGCCTGCCGCCGTGCTTCGCCGAGGCCCTGGGCGCGCAGCTGCAGCCGCGCCTGGGCGGCGACAGCGCGTTCGACGCAGCCATCCTGCACGTCGCCAACCAGGTGGTGCACGCCGACCGCAACGGCGAATCGAGCGAGGAGGCCGCCGCGCGCATCGACAGCTCGGTATGGATGCAGCTGGCGATGTCGCCGGCCAAGCTGGGGCGCATCCGCGAGGAAGCGGAACTGCATCTGGCGGCCTACGTGGCGCTGTTCTTCCCCAAGCTGGGCGTTCAGTAGAGCCCGGGCGGAGGCGGCCCGCGCCACGCGGGGCGCCGCCGCGTGCCGTTCCTGCGCTGCCCCAGCGCGCTGCCGACACGGCACCGGATCATGCGGATGCGCGTCCCTCTCGACACCACTCTGCCCCCTGCATGGAACCGATGCCGGAGGCATTCCTTTCCCCGTATTTTCAAAGGTTTCAGCCCCCATATCGGCAAATCATCGCTACTAGATGTAGTAGATGATCAATCATTGACATACGATGATTTTTTATAATTACTTGTTTTTGTTGATTTTTATTTTTTTGCACTGAGAAGTATTTGGGGCTATGCTTCACAGCGTTCCAGCTCCCACGCACAAACGACAACGGACCCCACCACCCATGAGCGCAACCACCCACACCCAGGCGGGCGGCAAGGCCGACGCCTCCACGCTCGCGCCGCAGGAAATCTCCGGCGAAGTGCTGCTCGAGAAGTACGCCAAGGGCGACGAAGCCACCATCACCGAAGTGCGCCGCCGCGTGGCGCGCGCGCTGGCCGCCGTCGAGGCGGAAGACAAGCGCGCCCACTGGGAAGCCAAGTTCCTCGAAGCGCAGGAAAAGGGCTTCGTGCCCGCCGGGCGCATCAACAGCGCCGCCGGCACCAAGCTGCAGGCCACGCTGATCAACTGCTTCGTGCAGCCGGTGGGCGACTCCGTCACCGAGGCCGTGGACGGCCGTCCGGGCATCTACACCGCGCTGGCACAGGCCGCCGAGACCATGCGGCGCGGTGGCGGCGTGGGTTATGACTTCTCCTCCATCCGCCCGAAGGGCGCGCTGGTCAAGGGCACACACTCCAACGCCTCCGGCCCGGTGTCCTACATGCGCGTGTTCGACCGCTCGTGCGAGACGGTGGAATCCGCCGGGGCGCGGCGCGGCGCGCAGATGGGCGTGCTGCGCTGCGACCACCCGGATATCGAGGAATTCATCCACGCCAAGGACCAGGGCGACCTGACCAACTTCAACATCTCGGTAGGCGTCTCCGACCTCTTCATGCAGGCGGTGGAAGCCGACGGCGACGTTGAACTGCTGCACAAGGCCGAACCGACCGCCGAACTGAAGGACAACGGCGCCTACCAGCGCGACGACGGCCTGTGGGTCTATCGCAAGGTGCGCGCGCGCGAGCTGTGGGACCAGGTGATGCGCTCCACCTACGACCACGCCGAACCGGGCATCCTGTTCCTCGACCGCATGAACCAGGACAACAACCTGTACTACTGCGAGACCATCGAGGCCACCAACCCGTGCGCCGAGCAGCCGCTGCCGCCGTATGGCTGCTGCTGCCTGGGGTCGATCAACCTCACCCCCTTCGTCAAGAACCCGTTCACCGCGCAGGCCGAGTTCGACTACCCGGCCTTCGGCAAGGTCGTGGACGTGTCCATCCGCATGCTGGACAACGTGCTCGACGTCACCCACTGGCCGCTGGAGCAGCAGTCCAACGAAGCGCAGTCCAAGCGCCGCGTCGGCCTCGGCTTCACCGGCCTGGGCGACACGCTGATCATGCTCGCCAAGCGCTACGACACGCCGGAAGCGCGCGAGGAAGCGCGCAAGATCTCCGAGTACATGCGCAACCGCGCCTATCTGGCCTCGGTGGAGCTGGCGCGCGAGCGCGGCGCCTTCCCGCTGTTCAACGCGGACCTGTACCTGTCCGGCGGCAACTTCGCCTCGCGCCTGCCGGCCGACGTGAAGGACAAGATCCGCAAGCACGGCGTGCGCAACTCGCACCTGTTGTCCATCGCGCCCACCGGCACCATCAGCCTGGCCTTCGCCGACAACGCCTCCAACGGCATCGAGCCGCCGTTCTCCTACACCTACACGCGGCGCAAGCGCATGGCCGACGGCACCTTCAAGGAATACGCCGTCGAGGACTACGCCTGGCGCCTGTACCGCCACACCGGCGGCAACGTGGACAAGCTGCCGCCCTACTTCGTCACCGCGCTGGAAATCTCCGCGCAGGCGCACAAGGACATGGTGGCGGTAGTGGCCCCGTACATCGACACGTCGATCTCCAAGACCGTCAACGTGCCGGAAGACTACCCCTACGCCGAGTTCGAGGATCTCTACCTCACCGCCTGGAAGGCCGGCCTGAAGGGCCTGGCCACCTACCGGCCCAACTCGGTGCTCGGCTCGGTGCTCTCGGTCACCCCCTCCGCCGAGCAGAAGCAGCCGCACGACGTGGAGATCGCCGACGCCAACAAGCGCCTGTCGATCAAGAGCCTGCCCGCCCCGGTACTCGCCAGCCTGCGCTGGCCGGGCCGCCCCGAGATGCCGGACGGCAACATGGCATGGACCTACATGCTCAGCACCCCCAGCGGCGACTTCGCCCTGTTCGTCGGCCAGGACGGCAACAACGGCGGCAGCTTCCCCTTCGAGGTGTGGGTGAACGGCGCCGACCAGCCGCGCGGCCTGGGCGCGGTGGCCAAGACCCTGTCGATGGACATGCGCGCCAACGACCGCGGCTGGCTCAAGCTCAAGCTCGACACCCTGGCGCGCACCGTGGGCGAGAAGTCCTTCGAGATGCCCTTCCCGCCCCACGGCGAGAAGAAGCTGATGCCCGGCGCGGTGTCCGCCTTCGCCCAGGTGGTGCGCTACCGCTGCGAGCAGCTCAACGCCTTCGGCACCGAGGAAGCCTCGCCGGTACTGGAGACCCTGTTCAGCCAGGAAGAGCCCAAGACCGGCACCGACGGCACGCTGTCGTGGACGGTGGACATCTACAACCCGGCCACCAGCGAGGATTTCGTCCTCGGCCTGAAGGAAATCACCCTGCCGGACGGTGTCACCCGCCCCTACTCGGTGTGGCTGTCCGGCAACTACCCGCGCGCCCTGGACGGCCTGACCCGCATCCTGTCGCTCGACATGCGCGTCATGGACCCGGCGTGGATCGGCATGAAGCTGCGCAAGCTGCTGGATTACCCCGAGCCGCTGGGCGACTTCATGGCCTTCATCCCCGGCACCAAGCGCCAGCAGAACTACCCCAGCACCGTGGCCTACATCGCCCAGCTGATGATCCACCGCTACGCCATGCTCGGGGTGCTGGATGAAAAAGGCTACCCGACCCGCGAGATGGGCATCCTGGAATCGCCGCGCGACGACAGCGAACCGCAGCTGATGCAGGGCGCGCGGTGCAACGAATGCGGCAACCACACGGTGATCCGCAAGGACGGCTGCGACTTCTGCACCGCCTGCGGCGCGGTGGGCACCTGCGGCTGATTCCGGCCGCCGTCACGGCGAAAGGCCGCGTGCTTGGGCACGCGGCCTTTTGTTTTCCCGGCTGCCGGTTCAGTCGGCCGCGGCGGCGGCCAGCGGCAGCCGGCCCGGCTCTGCGTCCCAGCCGCCGCCCAGCGCGCGGATCAGTGCCACCGTCGAACGCGCGCGCTCGCCGTCGAGCTGTACGGACACCCGGCGCTGCTGCAGCACGCTGCGGTCGGCGTCGATGACCTCGAAGTAGCTCGCCGCGCCTTCACGGTACTGCAGTTGCGACAGCCGTGCGGCGCGCTCGGCCGCCGCCACCGCCTCGTCCTGGGCCTGGGTCTGGTTGCCGAGGATGCGCAGGCTGGCCAGTCCGTCCTCCACCTCGCGGAAGGCACCCAGCACGGTCTGGCGGTAGCGCGCCACGTCTTCCTCGTAGGCCGCGCGGCTGCGGTCGAGTGCGGCCTGCCGGCGGCCGCCGTCGAAGATCGGCAGCGACAGCATGGCGCCCGCCAGCGGGCCGAGCAGGAAGGTCCGGCTCGACCACTGGAACAGGTCGCCCAGTTCGGCGGACTCGTAGCCGAGCGCGCCGGTCAGCGTCAGGCGCGGGAAGAAGGCGGCGCGCGCCGCGCCGATGCGGGCATTGGCCGCGGCCATGGCGCGCTCGGCGGCGGCGATGTCGGGGCGGCGTTCGAGCAGCGCCGAGGGCAGGCCGGCAGGCACGTGGACCGCGACACGGTCCAGCGGCCGGGCGGCGAAGGCGAATTCGGACGGCGGCTTGCCGAGCAGGATGGCCAGCGCGTGTTCCGCCACGGCGCGGCGGCGGGCGACGCCGTGGGCTTCCGACTGGGCCGAGGCCAGCTCGGTGCGGGCGCGGGCCACGTCCAGCTCGCCGATGTCGCCGGCCTCGAAGCGGCGCTGCACCAGCTTCAGCGCCTCGCCGCGCAGTGCCACGGTGGCGCGGAACAGCGCCTGCTCGGCGTCGAGTTCGCGCAGCAGGAAGTAGGCCTGGGCGACGTCGGCCTGCAGCGCGAGCTGCACCGAGCGCAGCAGGGCTTCGTACTGCTGGGTGTCGGCAGAGGCCGCTTCCACCGTCGAGGCGACGCGGCCGAACAGGTCCACTTCATACGAGATGCCGGCCTGGACGCGCCACAGGGTATTCGGCGAAACGGAAGCATCCTCGTCCAGCCCCTGGGAGGCGGGCGAAGGGCGCTGGCGGGTGGGGCCGAAGCCGGCGTCCACCTGCGGCACGCGCTCGGAACGGGCGCTGCCTTCCAGTGCGCGCGCCTGGGCGAGACGGGCGGCGGCGGCCTTGAGGTCCTGGTTGGCGGCCAGCGCCTCGGCTTCGAGCGCGTTCAGCGTCTCGTCGCCGAACAGCCGCCACCATTCGCCCCGGTGCCGCTCCTCGGCCGGCGTGGCGGTCTTCCAGCGTGCCGCGGCGGCGGCTCCCTGCGCCGGGTCGGCCTCCTTGAAGGCGGCTGGGGTGGCGACTTGCGGGCGCTCGTACACCGGCGCCAGCGAGCAGCCTGCGAGCGTGAGCAGGGTGGCGAGCAGCAGCGGAATCCGCCGCGCGAAGGGAATCGTATTCATGTCGTCGGCTCCGGGCTCAGGACGCCAGATGGGGCGCGGGGATCGGCGCCGCGTGCGGGCTGGCCGTGTGCAGCTTGCTGCCCTTGCCCAGGCTGCGCAGCAGCACGTAGAACACCGGCGTCAGGAAGAGGCCGAACAGCGTCACGCCCAGCATGCCGAAGAACACCGCGATGCCCATCGCCTGGCGCATCTCGGCGCCGGCACCGGAGGACAGCACCAGCGGTACCACGCCCATGATGAAGGCGATGGAGGTCATCAGGATGGGACGCAGGCGCAGCCGGCTGGCTTCGATCGCGGCTTCCCTGGGCGTGCTGCCGTGCAGTTCCAGTTCGCGGGCGAACTCGACGATGAGGATGGCGTTCTTGGCCGACAGCCCCACCAGCACCATCAGCCCGATCTGGGTGAACAGGTTGTTGTCGCCGCCGGTCAGCCACACTCCGGTGAGAGCGGCGAGGATGCTCATGGGCACGATCATGATCACCGCCAGCGGCAGGGTCAGGCTCTCGTACTGCGCGGCCAGCACCAGGAAGACCAGCAGCACGCTGATCGGGAAGACCCAGAGGCCGGCGTTGCCCGCCAGGATCTGCTGGTAGGTGAGGTCCGTCCATTCGAACTTGATGCCGGGCGGCAGAGTTTCGGCGGCGATGCGCTCAGCCGCGGCCTGGGCCTGGTCGGAGGAGTAGCCGGGCGCCGGGCCGCCGTTGATGTCGGCCGCGGTGTAGCCGTTGTAGCGCACCACCATTTCCGGGCCGAAGCCGTTGTGTACCCGCAGCAGCGAGGACAGCGGCACCATCTCGCCGGCGGCGTTGCGCGTCTTCAGCTGGCCGATGTCCTCCGGCCGGGCGCGGAAGGGCGCGTCGGCCTGGGCGCGCACCTGGTAGACGCGGCCGAAGCGGTTGAAGTCGTTCACGTAAAGCGAGCCGAGGTAGATCTGCATGGTGTCGAACACGTCGGTGACCGACACGCCGAGCTGCTTGGCCTTGACCCGGTCCAGATCCACGTCGAGCTGCGGCACGTTGATCTGGTAGCTGGTAAAGGCGGGGCCGAGTTCCGGCGCCTGTTGCGCGGCGGCGATGAAGGCCTTGGCGGCAGCGTCCAGTTCAGCGTAGCCGAGCGCGCCGCGGTCCTCGATCTGCAGCTTGAAGCCGCCCAGCGTGCCCAGGCCCATCACCGGCGGGGGCGGGAACACGGCGATGAAGGAATCCTTGATCGCCGCGTACTTGCCGTTGAGCGCGGCGGAGATCGCATCAGCGGACAGTTCCGGCGCGCGCCGTTCGTCGAAGGGCTTGAGGGTGACGAACACAATGCCCGCCGACGAGCTGTTGGTGAAGCCGTTGATCGACAGGCCGGGGAAGGCGATGGCGCTCTGCACGCCAGGCTGTTCCAGGGCGATCTCGCCCATGCGGCGGATGACGTCCTCGCTGCGGTCCAGCGAGGCGCCGTTGGGCAGTTGGGCGAAGCTGATCAGGTACTGCTTGTCCTGCGCCGGCACGAAGCCGCCGGGCAGCACCCAGGAAACTCCTGCCGTGAGCGCCAGCAGTACCGCATACACGCCCATCACCCTGCTCTTGCGCGAGATCGCGCCGGCGACGCCGCGGCCGTAGTCCTCCGAGGCGCGGCCGAAGACGCGGTTGAAGCCGGCGAAGAAGCCGCCGAGCGCGCGGTTCATCGCGCGGGTGAGCCAGTCCGGCCGCTGGTGGTCGTGGTGGCCCTTGAGCAGCAGCGCGGCCAGCGCCGGCGACAGGGTCAGCGAGTTGAAGGCGGAGATCACCGTGGAGATGGCGATGGTCATCGCGAACTGCTTGTAGAACTGGCCGGTGAGCCCGGTCATGAAGGCGAGCGGCACGAACACCGCCACCAGCGTGAGCGCGATGGCGATGATCGGGCCGCTGACCTCCTGCATCGCCCGGTAGGTGGCGTCGCGCGGTGTGAGCCCGGCGGCGATGTTGCGCTCCACGTTCTCCACCACGACGATGGCGTCGTCCACCACGATGCCGATCGCCAGCACCATGCCGAACAGCGACAGGGCGTTGATCGAGTAGCCGAAGGCCAGCATCAGGCCAAAGGTGCCGACGATGGACACCGGCACCGCCAGCAGCGGGATGATGGAGGCGCGCCAGGTCTGCAAAAACAGGATGACCACCAGCACCACCAGCGCCACCGCTTCGAGCAGCGTGGTGATCACCGCCTTGATGCTGGCGCGCACGAACTGGGTGGGGTCGTACTCGATGCGGTAGTCCACCGATTCGGGGAAGTCCTGCTTCAGCTCGGCCATCGCCGCGCGCACCTGCTCAGACACCGCCAGCGCGTTGGCGCCCGGCGCCTGCATGATGCCCATGCCGATGGCGGGCTTGTTGTCGAGCAGCGAGCGCAGGCCGTATTCGGCCGCGTCCAGCTCGACGCGGGCGACGTCTCCCAGCCGGGTGACGCCGCCGTCGACCGAGGTCTTCAGCACGATATCGCGGAATTCCACCTCGGTGGTGAGCCGCCCCTGGGCATTCACCGAGAACTGCAGCGGCACGTCGGCGAGCGTGGGCGAGGCGCCGATCACGCCGGCCGCGACCTGCACGTTCTGCTCGCGGATGGCGCGCACCACGTCGCTGGCGGTGAGGCCGCGCTGGGCGACCTTGCTGGGGTCCAGCCAGACGCGCATGGCGTAGTTGCCGGCGCCCCAGATGCTCACCTCGCCGACGCCGGAGATGCGCGACAGGCGGTCCTTGACGTTGAGCACCGCGTAGTTGCGCAGGTAGGTGGCGTCGTAGCGGTCGTCGGGCGAGATGAGGTGCACCACCAGGGTCAGCGTCGGCGAGCTTTTCACCGTGGTCACGCCAAGGCGCTGCACGTCCTCCGGCAGCCGCGGCAGCGCCTGGGAAACGCGGTTCTGCACCAGTTGCTGGGCCTTGTCCGGGTCCATGCCGAGGCGGAAATGCACGGTGAGCGCGAGGTTGCCGTCGCTGTTGGCCTGGGACTGCATGTACAGCATGTCCTCGACGCCGTTGATCGCCTCTTCCAGCGGCGAGGCCACAGTCTCGGCGATTACCCTGGGGTTGGCGCCGGGGTACTGGGCGCGCACCACCACCGAGGGCGGCACCACTTCCGGGTACTCGGAAATCGGCAACTGGAACATCGCCAGCAGGCCGCCGAGCAGGATCAGGATGGACAGCACGCCGGCGAAGATGGGCCGGTCGATGAAGAATTTCGAGATGTTCATGGCGGGGTGCTCAGCTCCTGCCGGCGCTGCCGGCGTCGTTCGCAGAAGCGGCGGGAGTGGCCGGGGCGGCTTCGCCCGACATCAATACCGGGTTGGGCTGCACGGTCTGGCCGGGGCGGGCGCGCTGCAGGCCGTTGACCACGATGCGCTCGCCCGCCTGCAGGCCGCTCTCCACCACCCGCAGCGGACCCTGCGCCGCGCCCAGCGTGACTTCGCGGTAGGCGCTGCGGTTGGACTCGTCCACCACCAGCACGAAGCGCTTGTCCTGGTCGGTGCCGATCGCCTTCTCGTCGATCAGCAGGGCCTCGCGCGGCGTGCTGCTGCCCAGCCGGATGCGGGCGTAGAGGCCGGGCAGCAGGGTGCCGTCGGCGTTGTCGAACACCGCGCGCACTCGGATCGTGCCGCTGGAGGTGTCCATGCGGTTGTCCACCGAGCTGACCGTGCCGCTACGCGGGTGGCCGTCCTCGTTGGCCAGCCCCAGGTGCACCGGCACGCCGGCCTCGCCCTGGCGGCCGTTGATGATGGCGAGGAAGCTTTGCTCGTCCACGTCGAAGGCGGCGTACATGCGCACCACCGACACCAGCGTGGTGAGCGGCGGGCTGCCCGGACCTGCAGCGACCACGTTGCCGACGGTCACTTCCGCCCGCGACAGCTTGCCCGCCACCGGCGCGGTGATGCGGGTGTATTCCAGGTTGAGGCGGGCCGATTCCAGCGCGGCGCGGGCGGCCAGCCGGTTGGCCTCGGCCTCGCGCGCGGCGTTGCGCTTTTCCTCGAAATCGCGCCGGGCGATGGCGTTGTCGGCGATCAGCCGCTCGCCGCGGGCGAGTTCGCCGGCGGTGTAGGCGGCGCGCGCCTCGGCGGCGGCAAGCTGGGCGTGGGCATGTTCGAGGGCGGCGGCGTAGGGCCGGGGGTCTATGGTGAACAGCGGATCGCCCTTGTTCACCAGGGCGCCATCGTGGAAATGCACTTCGGTGAGGGTGCCGGAGACCTGCGGCCGGATTTCCACCCGGTCCACCGCTTCCAGGCGGCCGGAGTAGCTTTGCCAATCGGTGATCTGCCGGCTGGCGACGGTGGCCACATCCACCGGGCTGGGCGGCGGCGCGGCGACGGCCTGGGCGTCGGACTGCACGCCGAGCACGGCGAGACTACCGCCCAGGGCGAGCAGCACCGCAGCCGTGATGGCGAGGAGATAGGGTTTGCGCGGAAGGGACATCGTGGTGCTCCTGTCGGGAATGGCGGCACCGGCTTCGGTCATGCCGCAGTGCATCAATCTTGGGTGTTGTTTCGGCCCGGATAAATGTGCCGGATTCGGAAACACTATTCGTGAATGGCGAATAATCCAGTCAGTAATTGGCGGATAATTCAGCCACTGACGGGATCGCGGGCAGGCGCAAGGAGCAGAGGGAATGGATCGTTTTCAGGCCATGCAGGTGTTCACCCGCGTGGTGGACGCCAACAGCTTTTCGCGCGCGGCCGACAGCCTCGGGCTGCCGCGCGCCACGGTCACCACCATCATCCAGAACCTGGAACGCCTGCTGCAGGTGCGGCTGCTCAACCGCAGCACGCGGCGGCTGAGCCTGACCCAGGACGGCGCCGCCTATTACGAGCGCTGCGTCGCCATCCTGGCCGACGTGGAGGAAACCGAAGCCTCCTTCCGCGAAGCCGCGCGCAGGCCGCGCGGCCGGCTGCGCATCGACGTGCCGGCCGCGATCGGCCGCCTGGTGCTGATCCCGCAACTGTGCGAGTTCCACGAACGCTGCCCCGAACTGGAGCTGGCCATCGGCATGAGCGACCGCCCGGTGGACATGGTGCGCGAGGCGGTGGACTGCGCCATCCGCATCGGCAGCCTGCCGGACTCCTCGCTGGTGGCGCGCCGCATCGGCACCCTCTTCGGCGTCACCTGCGCGGCACCGAACTACCTGGAAGACTATGGCGAACCGCGCACCATCGCCGACCTCTCCGGCCACCACGCGGTGCATTACTTCTCCAGCCTCACCGGCCGCGGCATCGACTGGGATTTCGTCGTGGATGGCGTGGTCACCGAGGTCAAGATGCGCAGCGTGGTGTCGGTCAACGACAGCGACGCCTATCTCGCCTGCGCGCTGCAGGGCTTCGGCCTGGTGCAGGCGCCCCGCTTCATGGCCCTGCCCCACCTGGAGTCCGGCGCCCTGCGCGAGGTGCTGCCCCAATGGCAGCCGTCACCCCTGCCGATCTCGGTGGTCTATCCCGCCAACCGCCACCTGTCGGCCAAGGTGCGTGCCTTCGTGGACTGGGTGGCCGAACTCTTCGCCGCCTGCCCGCAGCTGGGCGGCCGGGCCGCGGTGGACTACTGCTGCAGCTACGAGGGGCCGTGCACCGGCAACACGCTGCGCTCGGTGGCCGAGCAGCACAATCTGGCCGAGAGCGTACTCTAGGGCGTGTTCACGCGATCCGCGGCGGATCGCGTGAACACGCCCTAGGCCAGGAGCGGGCGGCGCAGCAGCGCCACGTCCTTGGCCGGCACCTCCAGATGCCAGCCCAGGTGTCCGGCCAGCCAGGCAAACGTCTCCTCCCGGTAGAACACCACATGGGTGGGATCACGCCGGTAGTGCCAGTTGGCGAAACGCGCGTCGTCGGTCTGGAAGCAGGTCATCACCGCCAGCCAGCCGCCCGGGCGCAGCAGGCCGGCCAGGCGCACGAACTCGGCGGCCGGATCGTGGAAATGCTCGGCGACCTCGGTGCAGGTGATGAAATCGTAGTCGCGCGCCAGCACGGCCGCATCCGGACAATAGTAGGGGTCATAGCAGGCCACCCGGTGGCCGCCCTCCGCCAGCATGGCCGCCAGCGCCGGCCCCGGTCCGCAGCCGTAGTCCAGGCCCTCTGCGGAACCGGACAGGCGCTGCATCAGCGGCTCGGCGATACGGGCGAGAAAGCGGCGGTAGCCGGGATCGTCCGGCGCGTTCCGGTGGGTGTCGTAGAACGCGCGCTCGGCATCGCGGCCGAGGCGCTGCGCCGGTTCGAGGAAACTCAGCCGGCAGTCTTCGCACCGCCAATAATCACGTCCCCCGGCACGGACCAGCGGCCGGATGGCCGTGCCCCCGCACAGCGGACAGGCAGGCAGGTTCAGGCCTGCTCCAGCGCGGCGCGCAGGCGCTGCGCATGGCCCTGCAGCACCTCGAACGGCGGCTCCTTGCGCGGCCAGGTGAGCGCGATGCCGTCGTCGGCGTGGCGCGGCACCACGTGCATGTGGAAGTGGAACACGGTCTGGTCGCCTTCCCTGCCGTTGGCCTGCAGCAGCGTGAGGCCGGGCGGGTCGAAGGTGTCGCGCACCGCCAGCGCCACCCGACGAGCGGTGCGCAGGACCGCGCCGGCCTCTTCCTCGGTGAGTTCGAGCAGGTTGGCCGCGTGGCGCTTCACCGCCACCAGCACGTGGCCCGGATTGCACTGGCCGATGTCCATGAAGGCGAGGGTCAGTTCGTCCTCGTATACGCGCGCGGCGGGTATCTCGCCGGCGATCAGCCGGCAGAAGATGCACTGGCCGGGCGGCGAGGTATCGACGAACATGGGCATGGCGGGTCTCCGTTGTCGTTGTCGGCATCCGTGCAGGAGCGGCCTTGGCCGCGATGCGGCTGTGGTTTCCGCATAGGCCGCATCGCGGCCAAGGCCGCTCCTACGGGGAGTGTATCAGCCGCGCAGCAGGGGCAGCGCACGGAACAGCGCGGAGATGGTCTTGCCGTCGGTGATGCGGCCGTCGTGTACGGCGGCCTCGGCTTCGGCTGGCGACAGGCTGAGCAGTTCGAGGAATTCGCCCTCGTCGAGCGCATTGCCGACCTGGGTGAGACCGCGCGCCAGGAAGAGTTCGATGCGTTCGTCGGAATAGCCGATGCACGGGTGCATCACCCCGAGATAGTACCAGTCGCTCGCCTCGTAGCCGGCCTCCTCGCGCAACTCGCGGCGCGCGCAGGCCAGCGGCTCCTCGCCGGCGTCGAGCTTGCCGGCGGGAATCTCCAGGAAGGCGCGACGCAGGGGGTAGCGGAACTGGCGCTCGAACACCAGGGCGCCATCGGGAAGCTGGGCGACGATGGCCACCGCGCCGGGGTGGCGGATGTATTCGCGCCCGCCCTCGGCGCCATCGGGCAGGCGGACCCGGTCGCGGCGGACTTTCAGCAGGCGGCCGTCGAAGACCAGTTCGGAGGCCAGTTCGACCTCTTCAAGCGGATCTGCGCCGAGCGGTTCGCTCATGCACGCTGCGGCGTACTGCGGCGCCGGCTGCCGTGCCACAGATAGCGGTAGACGAAACCGGGGAAGGCGAAGACCACGAACATGCTCAGCGTGGTCGCGTAGAACTCCCAGTTCTGTGCATAGGCGCCGCCGTGGCTGCTCGATTCGATCAGGTGCGCCAGCGCGCCGGCCACGAAGTACAGCAGCAGCAGTTCGAGCAGGCGCCAGGCGAGGCCCTTCTGCCCGGCGGCCGGGCGCCGGATGAACAGGATGCGCTCGAACAGGAACGGCAGGTTGGCGGCCACGAAGGCCAGCGCGAGCAGGATGTAGACGCCGGCGGCTTCCTGACTCATCGCGCGACGCGCTCCCCGCCGATCAGACCAGCGAGGCCAGCAGCGCGAACACGCACAGCGACATCAGCGCGTTCGGCATCAGGCCGAGCACGGCGATGGACAGGCCATTCACCGACAACATCACGCGCACGTCGGCCGGCGCATGGATGGGCGCGCTATCCACCGGCTCGTCGAAGTACATGACCTTGACCACGCGCAGGTAGTAGTACGCGCCGATCACCGACATGATCACCGCCAGCACGGCCAGCCAGATGTAGCCGGCGGCCACCACCGACTGCAGCACGGCCAGCTTGGCGAAGAAACCGATGAAGAACGGGATGCCGGCCATGGAGAACATGACGATCATCATCATCGCGGCAAACCACGGGCTGCGCTTGTTGAGGCCCTTGAAGTCGTCGATGTTCTCGGCTTCGAAGCCGGCGCGCGAGAGCAGGATGACCATGCCGAACGAGGCCAGGCTCATGATGACGTAGGACACCGCGTAGAACATCGCTGAGCTGTAGGCGCCGAAGGCGTAGTGGCGGTCGCCGTCCACCACGCCGGAGAGCAGACCCAGCAGCATGAAGCCCATGTGCGAGATGCCCGAGTAGGCCAGCATGCGCTTGATGTTGCTCTGCGCGATGGCCGCCAGGTTGCCCAGGATGATGGACAGCACGGCGAGGAACATCAGCATGGCCTGCCACTGCTCGGCCAGTTCGAACAGGCCGAACACCAGCAGGCGCATGGCCATGGCGAAGGCGGCCAGCTTGGGCGCGGTGGCGATCAGCAGGGTGACCGCGGTGGGCGCGCCCTGATAGACGTCGGGCACCCACATGTGGAAGGGCACCACGCCGAGCTTGAAGGCGATGCCGGCCATCAGGAACACCAGGCCGAACAGCAGCACGGTCTTGTTGGCGGACTGGTAGTACAGCGCTTCGTGGATGGAGCCGAAATCGAGCGCGCCGGTGGCGCCGTAGATCATCGACATGCCGTACAGCAGCAGGCCGGAGGCCAGTGCGCCGAGCACGAAGTACTTCATCCCCGCTTCGGTGGAGCGCGCGGAATCACGGTCGAAGGCCACCATGGCGTACAGCGACAGCGACATCATCTCCAGGCCGATGTACAGCGTGAGCAGATGGTTGGCGGTGACCATGACCATCATGCCCAGGGTCATCAGCACGGCCAGCAGGTGGTATTCCGGGCGATCCATGTTGCGGTCGGCCAGGTAGCCGCGGCCGTACAGCAGGGCGATGGCCACCGCGAAGTAGATCAGCAGCTTGAGGAAGTTGCCCAACAGGTCGCCGACGAACATGTCGCTGAAGGTATACACGACCTGGTCGCTCATGGTCACGAAGATCGTGATGAAGGCCGCGCCGATCAGCGTGAATTGGGCGAGCACGTAGGCCAGCGTGCGTCCGACGCGGCGGGCGAAGGTGCTCGCCAGCATGATCACGAGGGCCATCACGGCGACGAAGATCTCGGCCGCTGCGGGGTAGAAGTCGGGGACTACGAAGTTCATCTTCTGACCGATCCGTAATAGGTGTTCGCCTGCTCGCTCAGAGCTTGCTCACGGCAACATGCCGCAGGAGTTCATCGACCGAGGCATGCATCACTTCGGTGAACGGGAAGGGATAGACGCCCATCGCCAGCACGCACAGCGCCAGCACCGCGAGGAAGGCGAATTCACGCCCGTTGATGTCTTCCAGTTCCGCCACGTGCGGGTTGGCCACGTCGCCGAACACCACGCGCTTGTACATCCACAGGGTGTAGGCCGCGCCGAGGATCAGCGTGGTCGCCGCCAGGAAGGCCACCCAGAAGTTGAATTCCACCGCGCCCAGCACCACCATGAATTCGCCGACGAAGCCGCTGGTGCCCGGCAGGCCGGCGTTGGCCATGGCGAACAGCATGAAGAAGGCGGCGAACTTGGGCATGCGATTGACCACGCCGCCGTAGTCGGAAATCTCGCGGGAGTGCATGCGGTCGTACAGCACGCCGATGCACAGGAACATGGCGCCCGACACGAAGCCGTGGGAGATCATCTGCACCAGCGCGCCTTCGATGCCGAGCTGGTTGAACATGAAGAAACCCAGCGTGACGAAGCCCATGTGGGCGATCGACGAATAGGCCACTAGCTTCTTCATGTCGGTCTGCACCAGGGCGACGAAGCCGATGTACACCACGGCGATCAGCGACAGCGCGATCATCAGCGGCGCATAGGCCTGCGCGGCGTCCGGCACGATCGGCAGGGAGAAGCGCAGGAAACCGTAGGCACCGAGCTTCAGCGCGATGGCCGCCAGCACCACCGAGCCGCCGGTGGGCGCCTGCACGTGGGCGTCGGGCAGCCAAGTATGCACCGGCCACATCGGCACCTTGACCGCGAAGGCCGCCAGGAAGGCGAAGAAGATCAGCGTCTGCGCGCCCATCGGGATCGGCAGCTGGTGCCAGTCGAGGATGCTGAAGCTGCCGCCGGCCTGCATGAACAGGTAGAGCAGCGCGACCAGCATCATCAGCGAGCCGACCAGGGTGTAGAGGAAGAACTTGATCGCCGCATACACGCGGTTGTTGCCGCCCCAGATGCCGATCACCAGGTACAGCGGGATCAGCGAGGCTTCGAAGAACACGTAGAACAGGATGCCGTCGAGCGCGGAGAAGATGCCGTTCATCAGCCCGGACATGATCAGGAAGGCGGCGAGGTACTGCGCCACTTTCTGCTGGATGACCTGCCAGCCGGCGACCACCACGATGATCGTGATGAAGGCGTTGAGAATCACGAACAGCACCGAGATGCCATCCACGCCCAGGTGATAGTTGATGTTGAACAGCAGGATCCACGGGCTGAGTTCGACGAACTGCATCGTCGCCGTACCGGTGTCGAACCCGGTGTACAGCGGGATGGTGACCGCGAAGCCGGCCAGTGCGACCAACAGGGCCAGGGCGCGCGCCAACGGCGCGTTGCGATCGCCGCCGGTGGCGAGCACCAGCAGGCCCCCGAGGATCGGAATCCAGATCGCTAGGCTGAGGAGAGGCATACCCGTCATCGTAAAGTCCGTTCAGTACGTCGCCGCCGTGGCGTCTTTGTCGTTATTCAATGTCCAGCAGTCCCGCTCACCCGCGGTTGAACCAGAAGGTGAGCAGCACGAATACGCCGACGATCATCGCGAAGGCGTACTGGTACAGGTGTCCGGTCTGGAACAGGCGGCTGGCCTGGGCGATCCAGCCCACCAGCCTGGCGGTGCCGTTGACCGCGACGCCGTCGATCACCGCCTGATCGCCGCCCTTCCACAGGCCGCGGCCCAGCAGGCGCGAGCCGGCGGCGAAGAACACTTCGTTGAAGCGATCGAAGTAGTACTTGTTCTCCAGCAGCGTGTAGATCGGCTGGCAGGCGCGCTGGATGGCGGCCGGGATGTCCGGGCGCTTCAGGTAGAAGAACCAGGCCACCGCCACGCCGCTGATCGCCAGCCAGAACGGCGCGGTCTGCAGGCCATGGACGGCCATGCCCAGCGGGCCGTGGAAGCTGGCGGCCAGTTCGGACAGGCCGACGTGGTTGTCGCCGACGAAGATCACGTCCTTGAACCATTCACCGAACAGCATCGGCTCGATGGTGAAATAGCCGATCAGCACGGAAGGAATCGCCAGCAGCACCAGCGGCACGGTGACCACCCAGGGCGATTCGTGCGGCTTCTGGCCGGGCGCGAGGCCGTGGTGGTGCTCGTCGTGCTGGTCGTCCGCGTGCCCGTCGTCGGCATGCGCATCCGCATGGTGGCCGTGGTGGGCGTCGTGCGCCTTGCCGAAGCGCTCCTCGCCGTGGAACACCAGGAAGTACATGCGGAAGGAATAGAACGCGGTGACGAACACGCCCACCAGCACGCAGAACAGCGCGTAGCCGGCACCCGGGATCTGCGCCGCATGCACGGCCTCGATGATCGAGTCCTTGGAGTAGAAGCCGGCGAACAGCGGGAAGCCGATCAGCGCCAGCGAGCCCAGCAGCGAGGTGATCCAGGTGATCGGCATGTGCTTCCACAGGCCGCCCATGTTGCGCATGTCCTGGTCGTGGTGCATGCCGATGATCACCGAGCCGGCGCCGAGGAACAGCAGGGCCTTGAAGAAGGCGTGGGTCATCAGGTGGAACACCGCCGCCGAGTAGGCTGACACACCCAGCGCCACGGTCATGTAGCCGAGCTGGGAGAGCGTGGAGTAGGCCACCACGCGCTTGATGTCGTTCTGCACGATGCCCAGGAAGCCCATGAACAGCGCGGTGGTGGCGCCGATCACCAGCACGAAGGACAGTGCCGTGTCGGACAGTTCGAACAGCGGCGACATGCGCGCCACCATGAAGATGCCCGCGGTCACCATGGTCGCTGCGTGGATCAGCGCGGAGATCGGCGTGGGGCCTTCCATGGAATCCGGCAGCCAGACGTGCAGCGGCACCTGCGCGGACTTGCCCATCGCGCCAATGAACAGACAGATGCAGATCGCCGTGATCAGCGGCCAGCCGGTCACCGCCATGTCCTGCGCGGCCAGGCTTTCGGCCTGGGCGAACACCTCGGCGTAGTCCAGCGAGCCGGTGTAGGCGGCGATCAGGCCGATGCCGAGCAGGAAGCCGAAGTCGCCCACGCGGTTGACCAGGAAGGCCTTCATGTTGGCGTAGATGGCGGTCGGACGCTTGTACCAGAAGCCGATCAGCAGGTAGGACACCAGGCCCACCGCCTCCCAGCCGAAGAACAGCTGGAGGAAGTTGTTCGACATCACCAACATCAGCATGGAGAAGGTGAACAGCGAGATGTAGCTGAAGAAGCGTTGGTAGCCGGGGTCTTCCGACATGTAGCCGATGGTGTAGAGGTGCACCATGAGCGACACGAAGGTGACCACCAGCATCATCATCACCGTGAGCGAGTCGATCAGGAAGCCGATCTGGAAGGTGATGCCGCCGCTTTCCAGCCAGGTGTACACCGGGCCGTTGAAGGTGTTGCCGGCCGCCACGTCCTGGTAGATCACCACCGAGGCCGCAAGCGCCACCGCCACCCCGAGGATGGTGACGACGTGCGCGCCGCTGCGGCCGATGGCCTTGCCGAACAGGCCGGCGAGGATGGCACCGGCCAGCGGAGCCAGCGGAACCAGGAGATAGAGCGTTTGCATGTCGGTCATCGCGCCGCTTCCTTAACCCTTGAGGCTGTCCAGATCATCCACGTGGATGGTGCGCAGATTGCGGAACAGCACCACCAGAATCGCCAGGCCGATGGCCGATTCGGCCGCCGCCACGGTGAGGATGAAGAATACGAAGACCTGCCCCGCGATGTCGCCCAGATAGTGCGAGAAGGCGACGAAGTTGAGGTTCACCGCGAGCAGCATCAGTTCAATGGCCATCAGCAGCACGATCAGGTTCTTCCGGTTGAGGAAGATCCCGACCACGCCGATCGCGAACAGGATCGCGCCCAGGATGAGGTAATGGGAAAGCGAAAGCATCTATGACTCCCTGATCGCCCCGGCCACGCGGCCGGCGCGGTTCTTATTCCTTTTCGGCCGGCATGCTCACCAGTTCGACACGGCCATCGCGCTTCACCGCCACCTGATCGGCCGGATCGATGTACTTGACGCCCTTGCGCTTGCGCAGCGTCAGCGTGACCGCCGCGACCATCGCCACCAGCAACACCAGGGAAGCCAGTTCGAACGGATAGACATATTCGGTATACAGCACCATGCCCAGTTCGCGGGTGTTGCTGTAGCCCTCGGCCGCGGCCGCCGGGGTCGGCATGGCATCCAGGCCGAAATAGCGCCCGCCCAGCACGATGGCCATCTCGACCACCAGCAGGATGCCGATCAGCGCCCCCACCGGCAGGTAGCCCCAGAAACCCTCGCGCAGGCGGTCGAGGTTGATATCGAGCATCATCACCACGAAGAGGAACAGCACCATCACCGCGCCCACGTAGGTCATCACCAGCACGATGGCGAGGAACTCGGCCTGCAGCAGCAGCCAGATGCCCCCCGCGGTGAAGAACGCCAGCACCAGGTGCAGCGCCGCGTGCACCGGATTGCGCGCGGTGATCACGCGCAGCGCGGCGAACACCAGGATCGCGGCGAATAAGTAGAAGACGAAAGTCTTGAATTCCATGTTCAGTTCCGCGCCGCCGCTCCGGCGGGCGCCCTCCCCTTAGCGATACTTGGCATCCTGCTCGCGGTCCGCGGCGATCTGGGCTTCATGCCTGTCGCCCACCGCCAGCAGCATCTGCTTGGTGTAGTAGAGATCCCCGCGCTGTTCGCCGTGATACTCGAGCACCCGTGTTTCAACGATCGCATCGACGGGACAGGCTTCCTCGCAGAACCCGCAGAAGATGCACTTGGTCAGATCGATGTCGTAGCGCGAGGTACGGCGCGAACCGTCGGCGCGCTGCTCGGACTCGATGGTGATCGCCATCGCCGGGCAGATCGCCTCGCACAGCTTGCAGGCGATGCAGCGTTCCTCGCCGTTGGGATAGCGGCGCAGCGCGTGCAGACCGCGGAAGCGGTTGCTCTGCGGCGTCCTCTCCTCCGGGAACATGATGGTGATCTTGCGGGCGAACATGTGCCGCCCGGTGATCTGCATGCCCTTAAGCAGTTCCTTGAGGAACAGGCTACCGATGAAGTCCTTGGCACCCATGGTCTTTATCTCACTTCCAGATCGACAGCGGGGACATCATCCACACCGCCACGACCACCACCCATACCAGGGTGACGGGAATGAACACCTTCCAGCCCAGGCGCATCACCTGGTCGTAGCGGAAACGCGGGAAAGTCGCGCGCACCCACAGGAAGACGAACAGGATGGCAGCGGTCTTGGCCGCCAGCCAGTGGAAACCGTCGGGCAGGAAACCCACCGGCGACAGCCAGCCGCCGAGGAACAGGATCGAGGTCAGAATGGAAACCAGGATCATGTTGGCGTACTCGGCCAGGAAGAACAGCGCGAAGGCCATGCCGGAGTATTCCACCATGTGGCCGGCCACCACTTCCGCCTCGCCTTCCACCACGTCGAACGGCGCGCGGTTGGTCTCGGCGATGCCGGACACCAGATACACCACGAACATCGGCAGCAGCGGCAGCCAGTTCCACGACAGGAAGGACAGCCCCATGTCGTGGAAGCGCCCGGTGCCCTGCGAGGTGACGATGTCGGTGAGATTGAGACTGGCCGAAACCAGCAGCACGCAGATCAGCGCGAAGCCCATCGACACTTCGTAGGACACCATCTGCGCGGTGGCCCGCATCGCGCCGACGAAGGCGTACTTGGAGTTGGACGCCCAGCCGGCGATGATCACCCCGTAGATTTCCAGCGACAGGATGGCCAGGATGAACAGCAGGCCGGCATTGATGTCGGCCAGCACCAGACCGTCGTCGAACGGCACCACGGCCCAGGCCGCCAGCGACGGCGCGAGCGCCAAGATGGGGCCGATGATGTACAGGCCTTTGCTGGCGCCGCTGGGGACGATGACTTCCTTGAACAGCAGCTTGAGCGCGTCCGCGATCGGCTGCAGCAGGCCGAGCGGTCCCACCACGTTGGGCCCCTTGCGCACCTGCATGGCGCCGATGACCTTGCGTTCCGCGTAGGTCATGTAGGCCACGCAGGTCATCAGCGGGGCGAGGATGGCGACGATCTTGACCAGGGTCCATACCAGCGGCCAAGTCGGACCGAAGAACTGCGCCACCGGTTCGAGCAATGCTTCCATCAGATACGCTCCACGCTGATTGCACCGCTCAGCGCGCCCAGCGTCGCGCTGTCCGGATGGGCCGCCGCCACGCGCACGCAGCCTTCGGCCAGGCGCTCATCGGCGACCACGGTCAATTCGGCACCAGCCGAACCCTGCACCAGGCGCACCCGCTCCCCGCCGGCCAGACCCAGCGCGGCCAGCGTGGCCGGGCTGATGCGCGCCTGCGGCGCGGCGGCGTCGCGCGTGCGGCGCAGCGCATCCGCGCGGCGCGCCAGCGGATCGGCGAAATGGATGGGCACGTCGGCCACGCGTTCCAGCACGCCCACCGGCAGATCCTGGGCTGCGCTCAGCGCCACGCCCTCGACACGGTTGCTCAGGTAGGCGGCCGGCTCGGCGGGCAACGCGTCGGCGCGTACCGCCTCGGAATCGCTGTAGTCGAAGCCGGACAGCTGCAACAGGTTGCCCAGCACGCGCAGCACCTTCCAGGCCGGGCGCGTCTCGCCCAGCGGACGGGCCACCGCGACGAAGCTCTGCGCGCGGCCTTCGGTATTCACGAAGGTACCCGAAGTCTCGGCGAACGGCGCCACCGGCAACAGCACGTCGGCGACTTCGCGCAGGCTGGCCGAAGTGAAGGCAGACAGCGCCACCACCAGGCGTGCGCCGCCCAGCGCGGCCACCGTGGCGGCCGGGTCGGCGAAGTCCAGATCGGGCTCGGCGCCGAGCAGCACGTAGGCCTTGCGCGGCTCCTCGATCATGCGGCGCGCGTTGAGTCCGTCGGCGGACGGCAGCGCACCGGCCAGATAGCCGCCCACGCTATTGGCCGCCTCGCCGATCACGCCGACTGTGCCGTCGGTCAGGCGGGCGATCTCATTGGCCAGCAGGCGCAGTTCGGCGGCGCGCTGATCCTGCGCGGCTAGGTTGCCCAGCCACACCGCGACCTTGCGCCCGGAATCCAGACTGCCGGCGATGGCGCGCGCCTCGGCGGAAACCTCCGTCGGCAGCGCACCGGCCAGGCGCTCATCGATCGCCACACCCTTCGCCGCGGCCAGCGCCACGACGATCTGCCCCAGCGTGCCGACCAGCGCGGACGGCGCGACCAGCGCGCGATGGCGCACCGGCAGCAGCCATTCGTCGGCGGTGGGGCCCACCACGCTGACGTGCAGGCCGCGCTTGGCAGCCTGGCGTACGCGCTGGGCGAGCAGCGGATTGTCCTTGCGCAGGAAGCTGCCAACCACCAGCAGGCGATTCAGTTCGCCCACTTCGGCGATCTTCATGCCCAGCCACGGAGCGCCGGTGGGATTCGCGTCGGCGCGGAAATCGGCCTGGCGCAGGCGGAAATCCACGTTGCCGGAACCCAGCCCGCGGACGAGCTTCTGCAGCAGGTAGAGTTCTTCGACGGTGGCGTGCGGCGAGCCCAGCGCGCCGATGGCCGCCGGACCATGCTCGCGGGACACGTCGAGCAGGCCGTTGGCGGTGAATTCCAGCGCGCTCTGCCAATCGACCGCCTTCCACTCGCCATCCTGCTTGATCATCGGCGTGGTCAGGCGCTCTTCGCTTTCCAGGCCTTCGTAGGAGAAGCGGTCCTTGTCGGACAGCCAGCATTCATTGACTTCCTCGTTCTCCAGCGGCAGCACGCGCTTGACCACGTCGTGCTTGGTCTGCACGATCAGGTTGGCACCCAGCGAATCGTGCGGACTCACCGAGCGGCGACGGGACATTTCCCAGGTGCGCGCGGAGAAGCGGAAAGGCTTGGAGGTCAGTGCGCCCACCGGGCACAGGTCGATGATGTTGCCGGAGAGTTCGGAGTCCACCGTCTTTTCGATGAACGGCATGATCTCCGCGTGCTCGCCGCGGAAGGCCTGGCCCAGTTCCATCTCGCCGGCGATCTCGGCGGTGAAGCGCACGCAGCGGGTGCAGTTGATGCACCGGGTCATGTCGGTGGATACCAGCGGCCCGAGGTTCTTGTTGAACACCACGCGCTTTTCTTCCTGATAGCGCGAGGCCGCGCCGCCGTAGCCGACGGCCAGATCCTGCAGTTGGCATTCGCCGCCCTGGTCGCAGATCGGGCAGTCCAGCGGGTGGTTGATCAGCAGGAACTCCATCACCCCCTTCTGCGCCTTCACCGCTGCCTCGGAGTGGGTCCATACCTTCATGCCGGCGGTGACCGGGGTCGCACAGGCCGGCAGCGGCTTGGGCGCCTTTTCCACCTGAACCAGACACATCCGGCAGTTGGCCGCGATGGACAGCTTCTTGTGATAGCAGAAGTGGGGAATGTAGACGCCGGCCTGATTGGCGGCATCCATCACGGTGCTACCGTCCTGCACCGATACCTGCTTGCCGTCGATTTCGATCTCTAGCATGAGGGGCTCACGTAGATGTTGCTGCCGGCGTACTGCGCTTCAGGCGATACGAGGCATTTCTTGTTTTCGATGTGGTACATGAATTCGTCGCCGAAGTGCTTGACGAAACTCTGCACCGGCATCGAAGCGGCGTCACCCAGGGCACAGATGGTACGGCCCATGATGTTGCCGGTGACCGAATTGAGGAGATCCAGATCGTCCTGGCGGCCCAGGCCGTGCTCGATGCGATGCACCACGCGATACAGCCAGCCGGTGCCTTCGCGGCACGGCGTGCATTGGCCGCAGGATTCCTCGAAGTAGAAGTAGGACAGACGCTCCAGCGCCTTGACCATGCAGGTGGTCTCGTCCATGACGATGACCGCGCCGGAACCGAGCATCGACCCCGCCTTGGAGATCGAATCGTAGTCCATGGTGCAGCCCATCATGATGTCGGCCGGCAGCACCGGGGCGGACGAACCGCCGGGGATCACCGCCTTGAGCTTGCGCCCGCCGCGCACCCCGCCGGCCATTTCCAGCAGTTCGGCGAACGGCGTGCCCAGCGGAATCTCGTAGTTGCCCGGACGATTGACGTGGCCGGACACCGAGAACAGCTTCATCCCGCCGTTGTTGGGCTTGCCGAGGTTGAGGAAGGACTCGCCGCCCATGTTCATGATGAACGGCACGGAGGCGAAGGTTTCGGTGTTGTTGATCGTCGTCGGCTTGCCGTACAGGCCGTAGCTCGCCGGGAACGGCGGCTTGAAGCGCGGCTGGCCCTTCTTGCCCTCGATGGACTCGAGCAGCGCGGTTTCCTCGCCGCAGATGTAGGCGCCGTAGCCGTGGTGGGCGAACAGTTCGAAGGAGAAATCCGAGCCGAGGATGTTCTGGCCGATCAGCTTGGCCGCCCTCGCCTCTTCCAGAGCCTCCTCGAAGCGCTGGTAGATCTCGAAGATTTCGCCGTGGATGTAGTTGTAGCCGCGCGCCGCGCCCATCGCGTAGGCGGCGATGGCCATGCCCTCGATGACGCTGTGCGGGTTGTAGCGCAGGATGTCGCGGTCCTTGAAGGTTCCCGGCTCGCCCTCGTCGGAGTTGCACGCGAGGTACTTGTCGCCCGGGAAGGAACGCGGCATGAAGCTCCACTTCAGGCCGGTCGGGAAGCCCGCGCCGCCACGGCCGCGCAGTACCGAGGCCTTCAGCTCGGCAATGATGGTGTCCTGCGGAATGCGTTCGGCGACGATCTTCTTCAGCGCCGAGTAGCCGCCGCGGGCGAGATAGTCCTGGAGCCGCCAGGTGCGGTCGCCGTCACAGCCGGCGAGGATCATGCCTTGCGTGCTCATTTGCCATCCAGTTCGGCCAGCAGCTGGTCGATCTTTTCACGGGTCATCCAGCTGCACATGCGATGGTTGTTGTGCAGCAGCACGGGCGCGTCACCACAGGCCCCCATGCACTCGCCTTCCTTCAAGGTGAACTTGCCGTCGGGCGTGGTCTCGTTGAAGCCGATGCCGAGCTTTTCCTTGAGGTACTCGGCCGCATGCACGCCACCGGACAGGGCACAGGGCAGGTTGGTGCACACGGTGATCTTGTGGCGGCCGACCGGCTCCAGGTCGTACATGTTGTAGAAGCTGGCGATCTCGTAGACGGCGATGGCCGGCATGTCGAGGTAGGCGGCGACGAACTCGATGGTCTCGTTGGCCAGCCAGCCCTTCTCGACCTGGGCGATGCGCAGGGCGGCCATCACCGCGGACTGCTTCTGGTCGGGCGGATACTTGGCGATCTCGCGATCGATCTGTTGGAGTGATTCCTGGCTCAGCATTGCGTACTCTTCTTCCCGTCAGCCTGCCTGTTCTCGTGTGCTCCGCCGCCTGGCCGGCGGCTGCTCTTGCCTCGCCTGCCCCGCGCTAGCGGTCGATCTCGCCGAACACGATGTCCATCGTACCGATGATCGCCACCACGTCGGCGATCATGTGCCCGCGCGACAATTCGTCCATGGCCGCCAGATGCGCGAACCCGGGGGCGCGCATCTTCAGCCGGTAGGGTTTGTTGGCGCCGTCGGACACCGCATACACGCCGAATTCGCCCTTGGGGTGCTCGATCGCGGCATAGACCTCGCCGGCCGGCACGTGGATGCCTTCGGTGAAGAGCTTGAAATGGTGGATCAGCTCTTCCATGTTGGCCTTCATCTTCTCGCGCGGCGGCGGAGCGACCTTGTGGTTGTCGGTGATCACCGGCCCCGGATTCTTGCGCAGCCAGTCGATGCACTGGCGGATGATGCGGTTGGACTGGCGCATCTCTTCCATGCGGCACAGGTAACGGTCGTAGCAGTCGCCGTTCTTGCCCACCGGAATGTCGAAATCGACCTTGTCGTAGACCTCGTAGGGCTGTTTCTTGCGCACGTCCCAGGCGATGCCCGAACCGCGCAGCATCGGCCCGGTAAACCCCAAGGCCAGCGCCTGCTCCGGCGACACCACGCCGATGCCCACGGTACGCTGCTTCCAGATACGGTTATCGCTCAGCAGGTTCTCGTATTCGTCACAGCACTTCGAGAAGCGTTCGGTGAAGTCTTCCAGGAAGTCGAGCAGCGAGCCCTCGCGCGCGGCGTTGAGTTCGCGCACGGTCTTCTCGTTCTTGAAACGGTTGACCTCGTACTTCGGCATGCGGTCGGGCAGATCGCGATAGACGCCGCCCGGCCGGTAGTAGGCCGCGTGCATGCGCGCGCCGGAAACCGCCTCGTAGGCGTCCATCAGGTCTTCGCGCTCGCGGAAGGTGTACAGCACCATCGTCATCGCGCCGATGTCCAGGCCGTGCGTGCCGATGTTCATCAGGTGGTTCAGGATGCGCGTGATCTCGTCGAACATCACGCGGATGTACTGCGCACGCTCCGGCACCTCGATGCCCAGCAGGCGCTCGATGGCCATACAGTAGGCGTGCTCGTTGCACATCATCGAAACGTAGTCGAGGCGGTCCATGTAGGGCACGGACTGCACCCAGGTACGCGTCTCGGCGAGCTTCTCGGTGCCGCGGTGCAGCAGGCCGATGTGCGGGTCGGCGCGTTCGACGACCTCGCCGGCCAGTTCCAGCACCAGGCGCAGCACGCCGTGCGCCGCCGGATGCTGCGGGCCAAAGTTGATCGTGTAGTTGCGGATCTCAGCCATGGCCGACGTCCCCGTAGTGTTCTTCGCGCACGATGCGCGGGGTGTTCTCGCGCGGCTCGATGGTCACCGGCTGATAGACCACGCGGCCGGTTTCAGGGTCGTAGCGCATCTCGACATGGCCGGAAACGGGGAAATCCTTGCGGAACGGATGACCGACGAAGCCGTAGTCGGTGAGGATGCGACGCAGGTCCGGATGGCCGCTGAACAGGATGCCGTAGAGGTCGAAGGTCTCGCGCTCGTACCAGTTCGCCGACGGCCATACACCGACCAGCGAATCGAGCACGGGGAATTCGTCGTCCTCGGCGAATGCACGCAGGCGCAGGCGCCAGTTGTGCCGCACCGACAGCAGATGCGTGGCAGCGGCGAAGCGCTTGCCCGCCCATTCGCCGTTCGCCCAGGCCGAATAGTCCACCCCGGACACGTCGATCAGCTGCTCGAACCCCAGTTCCGGCGTATCGCGCAGGGTCTGCGCCACGCGCAGATAGTCGGCGGCGGCCACCTCGATGGTCACTTCGCCGCGGTCGGTCACCAGATTCAGCAGCGCGTCGCCGAGAACGTCGCGCAGCGTCTGACTCAGTCTTTCCAGCTTGGCACTCATGCTTTGGCTACCCGTCAGCGTGCGATCGTGTTGGTGCGCTTGATCTTGTTCTGCAACTGGAAGATGCCGTAGAGCAGCGCCTCGGCCGTGGGCGGACAGCCCGGCACATAGACGTCGACCGGCACGATACGGTCACAGCCGCGCACCACCGAATAGGAATAGTGGTAATAGCCGCCGCCGTTGGCACAGGACCCCATGGAGATCACCCAGCGCGGCTCGGGCATCTGGTCATACACCCTGCGCAGCGCCGGCGCCATCTTGTTGCACAGCGTGCCGGCGACGATCATCAGATCGGACTGGCGAGGACTGGCGCGGAAGATGACGCCGAAGCGGTCGAGGTCGTAACGCGACATGCCCGCATGCATCATCTCCACCGCGCAACAGGCCAGCCCGAAAGTCACGGGCCAGAGAGAGCCGGTGCGCGTCCAGTTGATGACCGCGTCAAGCGAAGTGGTGACGAACCCTTCGCGCAGTACCCCTTCGATACTCATGCATTACTCCCAATCGAGTGCACCGTTCTTCCACTCGACGATGTAACCGATGACCAGCACAGCGAGAAAGACCATGACCGAACCGAACACGAACCACGCCTGCTCGCCGGCCGCGACAAAATCATGGAAGACCGTCGCCCACGGAAAGAGGAAGGCGATCTCGAGATCGAAAAGAATGAAGAGAATGGCGATCAGGTAGTAGCGGACGTCGAATTTCATTCGAGCGTCTTCGAACGCCTCAAAGCCGCACTCGTAGGGCGACAGCTTTGCGGCATCCGGGCGATGAGGACCCAGGATACGCCCAAGCAGGATGGGAACGACGCCGAATGCAAGGCCTACGAAAATGAAGACCAGGACGGGAAAATATCCTTCCAGCATCGCGATTAAGCCCCCGTGATTATGAAATTGTTATTGTTTTATGTCGATCCTGCGTGGAAACGCCCGCTTTGCGCGGGCGTGTCCCTAATCTTTGGTGCCGACGGTGAGACTCGAACTCACACGGCTTGCGCCACCACCCCCTCAAGATGGCGTGTCTACCAATTTCACCACGTCGGCACGGCCTTGTTAAGCAGCGGAATCATACATCCTTACTCCACCACTAGCAAGCCTCCATTGGCAAACGATCGGCAGGCATTTCCCATATAAATCTTCAGCAAATTTTCCTACTGCATGAAGGAAAATAAAATCAGAAGAAATTTAAAACCCCGGTAGGGTGCCGCCTCTTGCAATAGGAAATTTCCGACGCACCGAATAGCCGTTTGCCCAAAAAGTCAGGCATCTACCACTTCCGCGGCAGACGGCCATCAATCATGAGATTCCTTCCCATATCGCTCAGCGCGGAATTTCCCGCGCACGCGAATCATCAGCAGGCGCCTGATCGGCCGTACTCGGCGCGACCGGCAAGGCGCCTTCCATCACACTGGCGGGCGCGGACGGCTTATCACTGGCGATATAGCTCAGCCCCAGGCTGGTGAGGAAGAACACGGTCGCCAGCACCGCGGTGGTGCGGCTGAGGAAGTTGGCCGAACCGGACGAACCGAACAGGCTGCCGGAAGAGCCGCTGCCGAACGCGGCCCCCATGTCGGCGCCCTTGCCATGCTGCATCAGCACCAGGCCGATGACGGCCAGACCGACGATGACGTGGACCGAAAGCACCAGGGAAAACAAGAAGTTGTTCATTGCAGACCTTAAGGAAAGGTTTCAGGGTTGGGCATCCGCCGCCGCGCGGCAGATTGCCAGAAAATCATTCGCCACCAGGGACGCGCCGCCGATCAGCCCACCGTCGACCTCGTCCACGGAAAAAAGCTCCGCCGCGTTCTCCGGTTTGACGCTGCCACCATAAAGAATGGGCACGTCGGCCGGACGCGCGCAATGCTCGCGCAGCCAGGCCCGGATGCCCGCATGCGCCTCGCCGACCTGTCCGATGGAGGCGGACCGGCCGCTGCCGATCGCCCACACCGGTTCGTAGGCCAGCACCACGCCGGCAAGTGCTTCGCGGCCGAGCACCGCAGCCACCGCGTCCAGCTGGCGCTCCAGCACCGCCAGGGTCACGCCGCCCTCGCGCTCGGCGAGGGTTTCGCCCACGCAGACGATGGGCGTCAGCCCGGCTGCCAGCGCCGCAGCCGCCTTGCGCCCGACGGCCGCGTCGTCCTCACCGAACAGCGCCCGGCGCTCGGAGTGGCCGACGATGGCGTAGCGGCAGCCAAACTCGGCCAACATCGCGCCGGACACCTCACCGGTATAGGCACCCACGGCATATTCGCTGACATCCTGCGCGCCGAGCATCAGCACACCCCCATCAAGCAATGCACGCGCCTGGGCGAGGTATGGATACGGCACGCAGACCGCACACTCGACGCCCGCCACGCCGGACGACGCCAGCTCACCCAGCAGGGCCGCATTGGCCGCCAGGCTGCCATTCATCTTCCAGTTTCCGGCAACGAGCTTGTTCACGCAGAGTTCCAGCCAGTAAAACCGGGGAATTATAAAGCCCCCCTCAAGGCCAGGCAAACCGGCGGGCCATGCCACGGCTCGCCGACGGCCGCATTCTCGCCCGCCGTCACCCCCGTGCAACAGGACGCCGCTATCGTTGCCCTCCGATACGCATGCCCCCACCCGCCCTTCCGGAGCATCAACGATGAGCCATCAGCCGAACCCGGCGCCTCTTTCCATCCAGCCCTCCCGCCCCGCGCGCGAAATCATCCGGCGGTCCACCCGCGAGTTGCTGATTCCCGTGCCGCCGATCACTCCGGCGGTGACCAACGAAGAGGTATTCCGGCTCTTCGAGGATCAGGACCAACTGATCAGCCTGCCGGTGGTCGAGGATGGCCGCCCCATCGGCCTGATCAACCGGCACATCTTCATGGAAAGCCTGGCGCGCCCCTTCCATCGCGAGATCTACCTGCGCAAGAGCTGCATCGCCTTCATGGACAAGCGCCCGCTGCTCATCGACGAGGACACCAGCATCGAGGAGCTGTCCTTCCGCGTGCTGGCCGACGGCAGCAAGGTACTGGCCGACGGTTTCGTCGTGGTGCGCGACGGCTTCTATCGCGGCCTGGGCCTGGCGCAGGACATGCTGGCCGCGCTGGCCCACCTGCAGGCCGAGAAGAACCGCCTGGTGATGGAATCCATCGACTACGGCAGCATCATCCAGCGCTCGCTGTCGCGCGCCGCGCGCGAGGGCATGCGCGAGCACCTGCCCGACCATTTCCTGATCTGGGAACCGCGCGACGTGGTCAGCGGCGACTTCTACCACTTCCAGCATTTCGGCGACGGCTTCCTGCTGGTGCTGTTCGACTGCACCGGACACGGCGTGCCGGGGGCATTCATGACGCTGATCATGTCCGCCTTCCTGCGCGGGGCGCTGGATGCCGAACGCTGCCGCGACCCGGGCGCGCTGATCGGCGAGATCAACCGCAAGGTCAAGATCGCCATGGGCCAGTTCGACGAGCAGACCGACCCGAACGCCGAAAGTCACTCCGACGACGGCATGGACGCCGCGTTCTGCTGGTTCGAACCGGCCACCCGCCGCCTGGTGTATGCCGGCGCGCACATGCCGCTGATGCTCGCCCTGCCCGGCGCGGACGAGATCGTCACGCTCGACGGCGATCGCCACGGCGTGGGCTACGCCACCACCGCGCTCGAACAGACCTGGCAGAACCACGAGATGACCCTGCCGCCGGACAGCAGCGTGTATCTGTTCACCGACGGCGTGTTCGACCAGCTCGGCGGCGACAAGCGCATCGCCTTCGGCAAGCGCCGGGTACGCGCCTGCCTGACCGAGCACCGCGAGCGCCCGATGCCCGAACAGCGCCAGGCCCTGCTCGCTGCGCTGAGCGCCTACCAGGGCGACGAACCGCGCAAGGACGACGTCAGCGCCATCGGCCTGCGCGTCTGATTCACGGAGAAGCACCCTTGAACCTCGAAGACTTCAGCGTATTCCGCCAGCGCGCCTCCAGCGACGGCGTGCTGTTCTACTACACCGGCGAATTCTCCGCCAACGTCATCGGCGCCATGTCCGACACCGTGCGCGAACGCCTGGAGGCCCTGGGCACCCCGGGGCGCCTCGGCCGCAAGGTGTTCTCCACCTTCATGGAAATGGCGCAGAACATCCTGCACTACGCCGACGAGACGGCCTGCGAAGGGGGCCGCATCGGCGCCCTGGCGGTCGGCCAGGAACACGGCAAGTTCTACGTGCTGTGCGGCAATCCGGTGCGCACCGATCACGTCGAGCGCCTCCGCGCCCGCCTCGATCCGCTGCGCCGCATGACCCTGGACGAGATCAAGGCCGCCTACCGCGACCAGTTGCGCAGCGACACCAACGCCGGCGACCCCATCAGCAAGGGCGCCGGGCTGGGCTTCCTGACCGTGGCGCGCGAGGCCAGCGAACCCATCGACTACCACATCGTCTTCCGCGCCGATGAAAGCACGCACGCGGAGTTCTATCTGCGCGCGGTCATCTAGACCTCCATAAACATCGAGGAGAACCTGCGATGGAAAACCTGCACATTCCCGCCACCAAGGAAACCCCGGAAGTTCGCCTGGACCCCGGCAGCATGAGCTTCCATCTGGTCGGCGAGTCCTACCCGGAAAACGCCATGGCCTTCTACGCCCCCATCCGCGCCAGCCTGCAAAGCTTCCTGGAAGCGCCGGACAGCGCCCGCGGCGTGCAGGCCCACTTCAACCTGCGCTACTTCAACAGTTCCAGCACCAAGCTGATCCGCGCGCTGGTCGGCATGCTGCACCAGAAGGCCGCCGCCGGCGTGCGCGTGATCGCGCATTGGTACCACGATCCGGAGGACGACATGATGGCGGAGTTCGGGCTGGATCTGAAAGAAGAGTTCGACGCCCTGGAATTCAATCTGGTGGCCAGCGAGACCGCCTGAAGCGCCTTGCTTGCGCCGCCTGGACGGGCGGCGCATTGACGCCGGACGGAGGTGGGGGCAGAATAATTCAATATTTTTTGAAATATTGAAACCTGAAACCCATGCAGAAAGCCGCCGCCCTGCGCATCTTCGAAGCCCTGTCCTCGGGCGTGCGTCTGGACGTGTTCCGCCTTCTGGTACAAGCCGGCAAACCGGGCCGCGTAGCCGGCGAGATCGCCACGGCGCTGGACGTATCGCCCACCAACCTGTCCTTCCATCTCAAGGGCCTGCTCGCCGCCGGGCTGGTCAGCGTGGAGCAGGAAGGCCGCTTCCAGCGCTACCGCGCCAATATTCCGCTGATGCTGGAAACCATCGCCTATCTCACCGCGCACTGCTGCGGCGGCGATCCGGACGAGTGCGCCCGCCTGCGCGGGCATGCGCCGGACGCGGCGGCATTCCTGCCTCCGCTGGCCCACGACGCCGCAGGCCCGGGCGACCAGTGAAGTGCCCGCGCAGACCTGTACCGAACACACACACCCAACGACCAGCCGTCCCCTATGAGGACCCGGCGAATTCCCCCCAACCGCAACAAGGAAGCACGAAATGAAATCGATCCAGATCTTCCACACCACCTCCGGCAACACTGCCGACCAGACCCTGCTCGACGCCGCCGGCGATCTGGCCTGGGCCCAGCAGCAGGGCCTGCGGATCGAACGCATCGACATCGCGCAGCAAGCCGAGGCACTCGCCGACCACCCCGCCGCCAAGACCTATCTGGACAGCGCCGGGGCGGAGGCGCTGCCGCTGGTCCTGGTCGATGGCGCCGTCACCCTGGTGGGCCGCTACCCCGGACGCAGCGAATTCGCACGCTGGGCCGGCCTGCCCACGCTGCGCCCCAAGGAAGAGGGCGGCTCCTGCTGCGGGGAATGCTGCTGAGCACCACCGGACCGACAATGGCTGATATCGTGCCGGCCACGCGATTCATGAGCATACGCGAGACGCCCGCCCCGGCCGCCCCATCCATTCAGCCCGACGCCCCTCTTCCATGTCCGACTCCACGCCATCCGCCACCGACACGATCCGCTGGGAAGACGCGGACGGTACACACCAGCTCGCCTGGCGGGCCGAGGCTTCCACCCCCGCGCCGCGCCGGGTCAGCGCCGCCGACGACCGCCTGAGCGCCGACGCGGCCTACCGCCTGCTCAGCCAGGGCGAGGCCCTGCTATGGCAGGGCGACTACCACAACGCCCGCCAGTTGCTGCAGGCCCTGGGGCGGCGGACGACACGCGGGCCCGCCAAGCGCGGCAAACCTGTTGCGGCGGATGCAAGCGACCCGGCGGCGCGCTTTCACCGCGAACGCATGGCGCGCGCCCAGCGCGCCCGCCTGCTCGGCGGCCTGCTGCTGCCCTGCGAACCCGGCTATATGGTGCCGCTGCGCCGCGCGCCGGACGTGCGCGCGGCCTGCGAGGCGGCCTTCGGGCCCTCGCCGGACACGCCGTTCGCCCTGCCGCTGCGCGAGTTGCTCGGCGCCATCGGCGCCTACGAATGGTGGAAGAAAGGCGTGGAAGTGCCGGCCCTGGGCGCACGCATCCATCCGCACTACGGCGTGTTCGCGCCGGTGCGCGACGAATACGTGGATCTGCTCGCGCGGGCCCCGCTGCCCTCGCCCGCCCCCCGGCTGGCCTTCGATCTGGGCACCGGCACCGGGGTGCTGGCGGCGCTGCTGGCCAGACGCGGCGTGGAGCGGATCGTGGCCACCGACCTGTCGCCACGCGCGCTGGCCTGCGCGCGGGAGAACCTCGAACGCCTGGGCTGCGCCGCGCGCGTGGCGCTGCATGCCGCCGATCTGTATCCGCCCGGCCGCGCCGACCTGGTGGTGTGCAATCCGCCGTGGCTGCCGGGACGCGCCGGCTCGGCGCTGGATGCCGCCGTGTACGACCCGGACAGCCGCATGCTGCGCGGCTTTCTCGACGGCCTGGCAGAACACCTGAACGCGCACGGGGAAGGCTGGCTGATCCTCTCGGATCTGGCCGAGCACCTCGGTCTGCGCAGCCGCGAGCAGTTGCTCGGCTGGATCGCCGACGCCGGGCTGAAGGTGGTCGACCGGCAGGAAATCCGCCCCTGCCACCCACGCGCCCAGGATGCCGACGACCCGCTGCACGCCGCGCGCGCTGCCGAGCGCACCGCGCTGTGGCGGCTCGCGCCCGGCCGCTGAAACGCGCGCCGCGAGGCGCGCGCCGGCCTCAGCCGAAGCGGCCGGTGATGTAGTCCTCGGTGCGGCTGTCGCTCGGCGTGGTGAAGATCTTGGTGGTCTCGTCCACCTCCACCAGGTTGCCCAGGTGGAAGAAGGCGGTGCGCTTGGAAATGCGCGCGGCCTGCTGCATGTTGTGGGTGACGATGACGATGGTGTAGCTCTCGGACAGCTCGGTGATCAGTTGCTCCACCTTGGCGGTGGCGATCGGGTCGAGCGCCGAGCACGGTTCGTCCATCAGGATCACTTCCGGGCTCACCGCGATGGCGCGGGCGATGCACAGACGCTGCTGCTGGCCGCCGGACAGACCGGTGCCGGGCTGGTCCAGGCGGTCCTTCACCTCGTCCCACAAGCCGGCGCGCGTCAGGCTGCGCTGGACGATCTCGTCGAGTTCGGCGCGGCTCTCGGCCAGGCCGTGCAGGCGCGGGCCGTAGGCGATGTTCTCGTAGATCGACTTGGGGAACGGGTTGGGCTTCTGGAACACCATACCGACCCGCGCGCGCAGCAGCACCACGTCCAGGCGGCGATCGTAGATGTCCTCGCCGTCCAGCTCAATGCGGCCGGTGACGCGGCAGCCGTCGATGGTGTCGTTCATGCGGTTCAGGCAGCGCAGGAAGGTGGATTTGCCGCAGCCGGAGGGGCCGATGAAGGCCAGCACCTCGTTGGCGTAGATATCCAGATCCACCCCGTGCAGGGCTTCGCTTTCGCCGTAGAACACGCGCACATCGCGCGCGCTCATCTTCAGTTCGGGGGTGTGATTATTCTGCGCCGCTTCGGCGCTGGCCAGCGAGGCTCGCATGACGTCGTTTTCCATTTTCATCCTTACCACCTTTTCTCGAATCGCTTGCGCAGCCAGATGGCGAACGCGTTCAGGCTGAGCATCAGGGCCAGCAGCACGATGATGGCGGCGGAGGTACGGGCTTCGAAGAAGTTGCGCAGCTCGTTACCCTGCCACAGATAGATTTGCACCGGAAGCGCGGTCGATTGATCGAACGGCGTGCCCGGAATCGCGGCCACGAAGGCGCTCATGCCGATCAGCAGCAGCGGCGCGGTCTCGCCGATGGCCTGCGCCACGCCGATGATCGCGCCGGTGAGGATGCCCGGCAGGGCCAGCGGCAGCACGTGGTGCAGGATGGTCTGCACCTTGGAGGCACCGATGCCCAGCGCGGCCTGGCGGATCGACGGCGGAATCGCCTTCAGCGTGGAGCGCGTGGCGATGATCACCGTGGGCAGCGTCATCAGCGACAGCACCAGGCCGCCGACGATGGGCGCCGACAGCGGCATGCCGAACCAGTTGATGAACACCGCCGCGCCGAGCAGGCCGAAGATGATCGACGGCACCGCGGCGAGGTTGTTGATGTTCACCTCGATCAGGTCGGTGAAGCGGTTGCGCGGCGCGAACTCTTCCAGATACACCGCGCTGGCCACGCCCACCGGCACCGCCAGCAGGATGACGATCAGCATCATGTACAGCGAGCCGACGAAGGCGCCCGCCAGACCGGCTGAGGCCAGCGAACCGCGCGAGTCCGGATTGACGAACAGCGTGGTGCTGAAGCGCATCTGGATCACGCCGCGCTCGTACAGCTGGTCGGCCCAGGCACGCACCTCGGGGGGCAGCTGCTGCTGCGCATCCGGCAGGCTGCGGTCGATGTTGCCCTTCAGCCAGACATCCACGTTGGCGTCGGCGAGCAGCTTCAGCTGCGCGCGCTGGCCGATCAGTCCGGGGTTCTCGACCACCATGTCGCGCAGCTTGAAACGTTCCCCGGAGGTGACCAGCTGGCGCACGCGCGGGCGCGCCGAGGCCGCCTCGGGCAGGTGGGCGATCAGGCTGTCTTCCAGGATGCGGTTCCAGTTCACCATGGTGACCTGGGTCTGCCAGGCCATCTCGCGCTCGCGCAGCTGCGCGGGGCTCTCGCCGGGCTGGGCCACCGGGCGCGGATCGACGCGGATGATCTCCGGGTCGAAATACACCTCGGTGACCACCGTGGCCTGCCAGAACGCCGGCAGGCCCTTCGCCAGGATGCTGATGAACAGCAGCGCGACCATGCCGAGGCCGAAGACCACCGCCGACATGCCGATGAAACGGAAGCGCCGCTCGGCGCGGTGGCGCCGCTGCAGCGACTTTTCCACCCGCACGCGGCGCTTGTCGGACGCTGCGGCGGGCGGGTTGGGCTGGGCTTGTTGGATATCCACGGATTCTTACTCGTACTGTTCGCGGTACTTGCGCACGATGTAGAGGGCAACGATGTTCAGCGACAGGGTGATCGCGAACAGCGTCAGGCCCAGGGCGAAGGCCACCAGCGATTGCGGGCTGGCGAAGTCGATGTCGCCGGTGAGCTGATTGACGATGGTCACCGTCACCGTGGACACCGCCTCCAGCGGGTTGGCGTGCAGGATCGGGCTGTTGCCCGCCGCCAGCACCACGATCATGGTCTCGCCGATGGCACGGCTGGCGGCCAGCAGCACCGCGCCGACGATGCCCGGCAGCGCGGCCGGCAGCACCACCTTGCGGATGGTCTCGGACTTGGTGGCGCCCAGGCCCAGCGAGCCGTCGCGCATGGCCTTGGGTACCTGGGTGATGATGTCGTCGGACAGCGAGGAGATGAACGGGATGATCATGATGCCCATCACCACCCCTGCGGTCAGCGCGCTGGTGGCGCGGATGTCCAGCCCCACCGCGAGTCCCGCGCTGTGGAAGAATGGCCCGACCATGACCAGCGCGAAGAAGCCATACACGATGGTCGGCACCCCGGCCAGCACCTCGATGATCGGCTTGGCCAGCGCACGCACCCAGCCGGGCGCGTACTCGGCCATGAACACCGCGGTCATCAGGCCGACCGGCACCGCCACCAGCAGCGCGATGATGCTCACCATCACCGTGCCCCACAGCAGCGGCAGCAGGCCGAACTGGCCCAGCTCACCGGCCCCGGTGGTGGAGAAACGCGGATTCCACACCGTGCCGAAGAAGAAATCGACCGGATTGACGAAGCGGAAGAAGTGCAGCGCCTCGCCGACCATCGACAGCACGATGCCGATGGTGGTCAGGATGGCGATGGTGGAACACACCACCAGCAGCACGCGGAACACCGCTTCGACGTGATTGCGTGCGCGCAGCGCGGGGGACAGGCGGCGCAGCGCGTACACCAGCCCGGTCACCGCCAGCACCGCCATGCTGGCGATCATCGCCAGCCGTCCGGTGCCCTGCAGGCTGCGCAGACGCTCGGCGGCGGCCAGCTCATAGGCAGCCGGCTGATCGGACACGCCGAAGCCGGAAGCGATGGACTGCACGCGGCGCATCAGCACTTCCAACTCGTGTCCCTGCAGGCCGGCCATGTCCGGCGGCAGCTGGTTGAGCACGGCCGAGCGCAGGATGCCCGGTTCGAACAGGGACCACAGCAGGAACACGGTAAAAGCCGGCAGCCCGCACCACAGCGCCACCAGCAGACCATGATGGACCGGCCGGGAATGCATGCGCGCCTTCCCATCGACCAGCGACCTGCTGCGCATCGTGCCGAACTGGTAGGCAAAACCCATCGCCACCAGCAGCACGCACACCAGAACCCAGTTATTCATCTCCACTCCGCTTTCGGCAACCACCCCGGGGAGCGCCAGCGGCCGCCCGGGGTGGTCATCCGGTCATTCCGGAAAGGCTGGCGGACCGCCATCGGTCCGCCGCCGCATCCGCTTACTGTACCGTCTTGCCGGCGCGCAGGTCGGCCACGATCTTGGCGCGCTCGCTGTCGCCCAGCGGGATCAGGCCCGCGCTTTCCAGCGCGCTGCCGGCGCCGGAAATCTGCTCGGTCAGGAAGAATTCGGCGAATTCCTTGAGGCCGGGGATCACACCGATGTGCTCGCCCTTGACGTAGAAGTACAGCGGGCGGGAAACCGGATAGACGCCGGAAGCGATGGTCTGCAGGCTCGGGGTCACGCCATCCACCGTGGCCACCTTGAGGCGGTCGCGGTTCTGGTCGTAGAAGCTCAGGCCGAACACGCCCACGGCGTCGGCCTGGGCCTGCAGACGGGCCAGGGTTTCGGTGTAGTCGCCGGCGATCTCGATGATGCGGCCGTCCTGGCGCAGGGTGTTGCAGGCCTTCTTCTTACCGTCGGCGTCGAGCGCCTTCACTTCGTCCAGCGCATTGCAACCGGCGTGGGTCACCTTCTCTTCGAACACTTCGCGGGTGCCGTGGTTGGAGGCCGGGATCACCAGCACGATTTCCTGGTCCGGCAGCGCCTTGTCGATCTGCGCCCAGCGGGTGTAGGGGTTGGCGACGAACTTGCCGCCCTGCGGCACTTCGGCGGCAGCGGCCAGGAAGACGTGGCGCGGGGTCAGCGCGAAGCTGCCCTTGTCGGCGCGCGAGGCGAACACGATGCCGTCGTAGCCGAACTGCACTTCATGGATCTTGTTCACACCGGCCTTCTTGCAGCTTTCCACTTCGGCGGACCTGATGGCGCGCGAAGCGTTGGCGATGTCGATGGTGTTGGCGCCGACGCCCTGGCAGAACTGGCGCAGACCGCCGCCGGTGCCGCCGGAGCCGACCACCGGGGTCTTGAACTGCGGGAAGGCGTTGCCGAATTCCTCGGCGACGATGCTGGCGAACGGCAGCACGGTGGACGAACCGGCGATCTGCAGATTGTCGCGGGCCATGGCCGGGGCAGCGAAGGAAGCACCAACAGCCACGAGGGCGGTCGCGATGAGGCTCTTCTTGAACATGTACGGTTTCTCCAGTCTCGTCTATGAGCTTGCCCGGGTCGGGGGCGGGCTCCCGCTGTAGCGGGAACGAAACGGATTATCCGTGGCGAAGATGACAGTTCCGTTAAACGTCACGAAACCGTTCGAAAACCTTGCCGGCACTGCCGCCGGCCCCGGCAGGAACCCTGCCGGCGAGGGCGCAGGGCGTGTGGACGCGATCCGCGGCGGACCGAGTCCACACGCTCTGCGCCTTACTCGCTGGCCTGCTTGACGGCCTCGGCGATCTGTTCCGCCAGGCGCTCGACCTGCGTCGCGTCGCGTCCTTCCACCATCACGCGCAGCAGCGGTTCGGTGCCCGAAGGGCGCAGCAGCACGCGTCCGCTGTCGCCCAGTTCGGCCTCGGCGGACGCGCGCGCGGCGGCGATGTCCCGGTCGGACTGCCAGTCGAAGGCGGCGGACAGGCGCACATTGATGAGGCGCTGCGGGTAGAAGGCCAGGTCCGCGCATGCGCCGGCCAGCTCCTCGCCGCGCTGCTTGAGCGCGGCCAGCACCTGCAGGGCCGAGACGATGCCGTCGCCGGTGGTATGGCGGTCCAGGCAGATGATGTGGCCGGAGTTCTCGCCGCCCAGCTTCCAGCCACGCTCGTGCAAGGTTTCCAGCACGTAGCGGTCGCCCACCCTGGCACGCGCGAACGGTACGCCGAGACGGCCGATGGCATGTTCGAAGCCCAGATTGCTCATCAAGGTGCCGACCACGCCCTCCAGCCGGCCTTCGGCATGGCGCGCGCGCGCGATCACGTAGAGCAGCTTGTCGCCGTCGTAGATCTCGCCGGCGCGGTCCACCATGATCAGCCGGTCGCCGTCGCCGTCCAGCGCGATGCCCAGATCGGCGGCATTGGCCAGCACCGCGTTGCGCAGATTCTCGGGACGGGTGGCCCCCACCCCGTCGTTGATGTTGAGCCCGTTGGGCTCCACGCCCACCGGCACCACCTCGGCGCCCAGTTCGTGGAATACCGCCGGCGCGATGTGGTAGGCCGCGCCGTGCGCGCAGTCGAGCGCGATGCGCAGGCCGCGCAGGTCCAGCTCGTTGGGGAAGGTGCTCTTGCAGAACTCGATGTAGCGCCCGGCGGCATCATCGATGCGCCGCGCGCGCCCCAGGCGGGCGGAATCCACGCAACCCATCGGCTGCTCCAGGCGCTGCTCGATCTCCAGTTCCACCGCGTCCGGCAGCTTGGCGCCGCCGGCCGAGAAGAACTTGATGCCGTTGTCGAAGAACGGATTGTGCGAGGCGGAGATCACCACCCCGGCCTGCAGGCGCAGCGCGCGGGTGAGATAGGCCACCGCCGGCGTGGGCACCGGCCCGGCCAGCATCACATCCACGCCGGCGGCGGCGAAGCCGGCTTCCAGCGCGGCCTCCAGCATGTAGCCGGACACCCGCGTGTCCTTGCCGATCAGCACCGCCGGGCGCTCGCCGTGCGGCAGATGTTCGCGCGCCGCCAGGGTCACCCCGGCGGCATGGCCCAGGCGCATGATGAACTCCGGGGTGATCGGCGCCTGCCCCACCCGTCCGCGCACACCATCGGTGCCGAAATACTTGCGCGCCATCGCCCGCACCCCTCGTTGGAGAAAGGCTGGGATTATCGCAGAAGCACCCCGCCGCGACGCAACCCGGACAGGACCGGAAACGTGACCGGCGCAATGCTTCCCGGGCCAGTGCGCCCATGATTCCGGGGAGCGATGAAATATCGTGGCAACGAAGGAGCGCCATGATGGCCGCCAACGCACGCCGTGGTGATTCGCGCCTCGCCGGCCGATGCATTCCGGAGATCCCGCCGCGCGGCGGCCGGGAAAACCATCCACCTACCGGAGAACACCGAAGAACCGCCTGCCGCCATCACCGGACAGCGGAAACGACGACCCCATGCAGAACCTGCTCATCGCCGCCAGCCCGAACACGCCGGAAATCGATTTCCGCTTCGACCAGCACCTGCTGTCCCTGCAAGGGGAGTCCTACCCGGAAAACGCGGCGGCCTTCTACGGCCCGGTGCTGGAAGCCCTGCGCGGCTACCTGGCCCGCACGGAAGACAGGCCGCTGACGGTGAACGTCTCGCTCAGCTATTTCAACAGCTCCAGCACCAAGATGCTGTTCACGCTGTTCGGCGTGCTCGACCAGGCCGCCCGTGACGGACGCCGCATCACCCTGAACTGGTTCCACGAAGAAGAAGACGACACGATCTTCGAATTCGGCCAGGAACTGGAAGAGGATTTCCAGGCCCTGGACTTCCACGACCATCCCGTACGCCACCGCCCATGAACAACGCCGATCTGTTCCAAAGCGAGCTCGCCACCCTGGAGCAGGCCCTCTGGATACAGGGCCGCAACAACGCCAGCGCGGCCGAGTACCGCGACGCCCTGGGCACGCTGATCGTCGAGTTTCAGCGGCTGATGCGCGAAACCTCCCGGCTGATCCGCCACAGCGATCGCGCCGAGCTGGAAACCAACCGCCTCAACCGGCAGTTGCAGGAACTCGCCGCCCAGCTCGAATACCGCGCCACGCACGATGCGCTCACCGGCATCCTCAACCGCGCGGCGATCATCGAACGCGGCACCCGGCTGCTGGCGGACGAGGCGGTGGCCCTGATCGTCTTCGACATCGATTTCTTCAAGCGCATCAACGACGCCCACGGCCATCCCGCCGGCGACATGGTCCTGCGTGATCTGGTGGCCTGCCTGGGCCCGGTGGTCACCGATGGCGAACACATCGGACGCGTCGGCGGCGAAGAGTTCACCGTGCTGCTGCCCGGCCACGGCGCGGCCCAGGCCTGTGCGCTGGCCGAACACATCCGCGCGTGCATCGAGCGGCATCCCTTCGCGGCACCGGTCGGCCGCAGCGTGACGGTCAGTCTGGGGGTGAGCTGGAACGTGGCCGGCAGCAGTTTCGATGCGGCCTACGGACGCGCGGACGAGGCGCTGTACCGGGCCAAGCGCGCGGGACGCAACCGGGTGGAGTGCGCCGAGGAGCCGCCCTGCGGCCAGCATCGGCAGACCAGCCCCAATCCGCCCAGCCCCAATCCGCCGTTCGCGGATTCCTGACCCGCCACCGGCCGCCCGGAAGCTATGCGGCGGCCTCCTCCAGCGCGGCCAGCACCTTCAGCGCATCCACCGTGACCGCCACATCATGCACGCGCACGATACGCGCGCCGTGCTGCACGGCGAGCAGCGCCGCCGCCACGCTCGCGCCCAGGCGCTGATCCACCGGCCGGCCGGTGATCGCGCCCAGCATCGACTTGCGCGACAGCCCCGCAAGCACGGGCAGGCCCTCCACCCGCATGCGCGCCAGCGCACGCAGCAGGGCCAGATTGTGCGCCAGCGTCTTGCCGAAGCCGAAACCGGGGTCGAGCACGATGCGCTCACGCGCCACCCCGGCGGCCTCCAGCGCATGCACGCGTTCGGCCAGGAAGGACTCCACCTCGCCGACCACGTCGGCGTAGCGCGGATCGGCCTGCATGGTGCGCGGCTCGCCGCGCATGTGCATCACGCACAGGCCGGCGTTTCCAGCCGCCACTGCGTCGAGCGCGCCGGGGGAGCGGAAGCCGGCCACGTCGTTGATCATGTCCGCGCCCGCATCCAGCGCGGCGCGCATCACCGCGGGCTTCAGGGTATCCACCGAAATCGGCACCTCCAGCCCGGTAAGCGCCTTCACGGCGGGCACCACGCGGGCGATCTCCTCCGCCTCGGGCACCGGGTCGGAACCCGGCCGGGTGGATTCGGCGCCCAGGTCGAGCAACTCCGCGCCGGCCGCCAGCGCGGCCTCGGCGCGCGCCAGCGCCGCGGAAAGATCACGCCCCACCCCATCGCCGGAAAACGAATCGGGCGTCAGGTTGATGATGGCCATCACCCGCGGCCTGGACAGATCGAGACGGAAACGTCCGCATTGCAGGACGGTTTGCATTCGGGGCTCCGGAAAAGACAACGGGCCGGCATGGCCGGCCCGCGAGGGTGTGGTCGGCGAGGCCTCAGGCGGCCGGCGCCGGTGCGTTGGGCTCCTGGCCCGCGCTGTCGTCGGAGGGCGGCGGGCTGGGCTGGTTGACCGGCTTGGGCGGACGCGGCGGTCGGCCGGCCATGATGTCGTTGACCTGCTCGGCATCGATGGTCTCCCATTCGAGCAGCGCCTGGGTCATGGCCTCGACCTTGTCGCGGTTCTCCTCGATCAGGCGGCGCGCCAGCGCGTACTGCTCGTCGATGATGCGGCGGATTTCCGCATCCACCTGCTGCATGGTGGCTTCCGACACGTTGCGGTGCGTGGTGACCTGACGGCCGAGGAAGATCTCTCCTTCCTCCTCGCCATACACCATCGGCCCCAGGTTGTCCGACATGCCCCACTGGGTGACCATGCGGCGGGCCAGGTCGGTGGCGCGCGCGAAGTCGTTGGACGCACCGGTGGTCATCTGCTTCATGAAGATCTCTTCGCAGATGCGCCCGCCGAACAGCACGGCGATCATCTGCAGCAGACGGTCGCGGTCCTGGCTGTAGCGGTCTTCGGTGGGCAGCTGCATGGTCACGCCCAGCGCGCGGCCGCGCGGGATGATGGTGACCTTGTGCACCGGGTCGGTCTTGTCCAGCAGCTTGGCGACCACGGCGTGGCCGGACTCGTGGTAGGCGGTGTTCTTGCGCTCTTCCTCGGGCATGACCACGGAGCGGCGCTCGGCGCCCATCATGATCTTGTCCTTGGCACGCTCGAAGTCGTCCATGTCCACCAGGCGCTTGTTGGCGCGCGCGGCGAACAGCGCGGCCTCGTTGACCAGGTTGGCCAGATCGGCGCCGGCGAAGCCCGGCGTGCCGCGCGCCAGCACCTGCGGCTCGACGTCCGGCGCGATGGGCACCTTGCGCATGTGCACCTTGAGGATCTGCTCGCGGCCGCGGATGTCCGGCAGCGGCACCACCACCTGGCGGTCGAAGCGGCCCGGGCGCAGCAGCGCGGGGTCGAGCACGTCCGGACGGTTGGTGGCGGCGATGACGATCACCCCGGTCTGGCCCTCGAAGCCGTCCATCTCCACCAGCAGCTGGTTCAGGGTCTGCTCGCGCTCGTCGTTGCCGCCGCCCAGGCCGGCGCCGCGCTGGCGGCCGACCGCGTCGATTTCATCGATGAAGATGATGCACGGTGCGTGCTTCTTGGCCTGCTCGAACATGTCGCGCACGCGCGCGGCACCCACGCCGACGAACATCTCGACGAAGTCCGAACCGGAGATGGAGAAGAACGGCACCTTGGCCTCGCCGGCGATGGCCTTGGCGAGCAGGGTCTTGCCGGTACCCGGCGAGCCGACCATCAGCACGCCCTTGGGAATACGCCCACCGAGCTTCTGGAACTTGGACGGATCACGCAGGAAGTCCACCAGTTCGCCCACTTCCTCCTTGGCCTCGTCGCAACCCGCAACGTCTGCGAAGGTGATGGAGTTGGCGGAATCGTCGAGCATGCGCGCCTTGCTCTTGCCGAACGAGAACGCACCGCCCTTGCCGCCGCCCTGCATCTGGCGCATGAAGAAGATCCATACGCCGATCAGCAGCAGCATGGGGAACCAGGAGATGAAGATGCTGGCGAGGAAGGACTGTTCTTCTTCCGGCTTGGCCGCGGTCACCGCGACGCCGTAGCGCATCAGGTCGGACACCATCCAGATGTCCTGCACGCCCGGGGTATACACGGTCAGCGAGCGGCCATCCTGGGTGATCGCGCGCAGCGTGCGGCCATCCACGGTGACCTTGGTGATGCGCCCGGACTTGGCCTCCTCCATGAACTGGGAGTACTCCATGGTGTTGGGCGCGACCTGGCGCTCGTTGAACTGGTTGAAGACCGTCATCAGCACGACGCCGATCACCATCCAGATTGCGAGATTCTTGAAGAGATTGTTCAACGTGATTCCTCGAAAGCCCGGCTGGGGCCAGCGCAAGATGGACCCATTCTAGTGGCGAACGTTCCCGCCGGCAAACCAATGACCGTGATGCAAAAAACCAATCGGCTGACCCGGAAAGGCCTATTTGAGCCCCTGCCCGAGCAGATAGACCTCGGCGCTGCGATCCCGCGACGCCTTGGGTTTGCGCACCTGCACGACGCGGAACACCTCCTGCATGGCGCGGCGCAGTTCATCGAAGCCCTCACCCTGGAAGACCTTGACCAGGAAGTTGCCGCCCGGTTTCAGGTGGCGCGCGGCGAAGTCCAGCGCCAGTTCGCACAGATGGATCGAACGCGCCTGATCCACTGTGGGCACCCCAGACATATTGGGGGCCATGTCGGAAAGTACAAGGTCCACCGCCGCGCCCTCCAATCCGGCCTCGAAGCGCTCGGCGATACCGTCGTCGGTGAAGTCGCCCTGCAGGAACTCGACACCGGGGATCGGCTCGATCGGCAGCAGGTCGAGCGCGAACACCCGCCCCTTCGCGCCGATGCGCTGCACCGCCACCTGGGACCACGAGCCCGGCGCCGCGCCCAGATCCACCACCACCATGCCGGCGCGCAACAGGCGGTCGCGCTCGTCGATCTCCGCCAGCTTGAAGGCCGCGCGCGAGCGGTAGCCCTGGGCCTTGGCCTGCTGCACGTAGGCATCGGTGACGTGCTCGCGCATCCAGGCCTTGCTGGTCTTGGTTCGCTTCATCGGAGTAGAATCCGTCCCCTGAAAAAATCGAGAAAATACATGATCGAACTGACTCCCGCCCAGCGCCGCGACCTGCGCGCCCGCGCCCACCACCTGAACCCGGTGGCCGCCATCGCGGGCAACGGCCTGACCGACGCGGTGCTCGCCGAAATCGAACGCGCGCTGCAGGCCCACGAACTCATCAAGGTGCGCGTGTACGGCACCGAGCGCGATATCCGCGAGGCGCTGATGAGCCAGTTGTGCGCCGCGCTGCAAGCCGCCCCCGTGCAACACATCGGCAACATCCTGGTGGTCTGGCGCGAACGCCGCGAGGAAGCGCCGGCGGCCAACGCCACCGCCCCCAGGCGCGGACGCGCCGCGCGGCCTTCCACCGCCAAGTCGGCCGGCGCCTTCGCCGCCACCGCGCGCCGCGCGGCCCTCAAGCAGGCGGCCGAGCAAAAGCGCACACGCACCACCAGCCGCCCGGGCGCCCCGCGCCCCTACACGCCCCGCAAGAAGTAATACCGCCCGGGGTGTTCGCGGCGCATCGAGCCGCCGCCGCTTCCCAGCGCCCCGGATGATGCCGCCACGCCTCGCGTTGCCGCCCCATCGGGCGGCGCCTTGGGGTGCCCGGCCCCGGCGCCGCCGGGGGAAGCGCTTCAGATGTAGCGTACGTCGACGATCTCGTACTCGCGCAGGCCGCCCGGCGCCTGTACCTCGGCGATGTCGCCGGCGTACTTGCCGATCAGCGCGCGGGCGATCGGCGAACTGATGGAAATCTTGTTCAGCTTGATGTCCGCCTCGTCGTCGCCGACGATCTGGTAGGTCACCGCCTGCCCGGAGTCCATGTCCTCCAGCTCGACGGTGGCGCCGAACACGCAGCGGCCGTCGGCATCGAGCAGCTTCGGGTCGATGATCTGCGCGGTGGCCAGCTTGGCCTCCAGCTCCATGATGCGGCCTTCGATGAAGCCCTGGCGATCCTTGGCGGCCTCGTATTCGGCGTTTTCCGACAGGTCGCCGTGCGAACGCGCCTCGGCGATCGCGGCAATCACGTTGGGGCGTTCCACCGTCTTCATGCGGTGCAGCTCGGCGCGCAGCATTTCCGCGCCTTCCACGGTCAGGGGTGTCTTGTTCATGCTTGCTTCAGTTCGGCGTGCAGGGACTGCAGGGAATACACCTCGAGGCCGGCCAGATGGCGCATGCCCATGCAGGCGGCGCGCGCGCCCTCGATGGTGGTGTACACGGTGACCTTGGCGGCCAGTGCGCTGGTACGGATGGAGCGCGAGTCGGTGACCGCCTGGCGCTTTTCTTCCACCGTGTTGATGACCAGCACGATTTCATCGTTCTTGATCATGTCCACGATGTGCGGACGGCCCTCGGTGACCTTGTTCACCATGGCCACTGGGATGCCGGCGGCCTCCAGCGCGCCGCCGGTGCCACGGGTGGCCACCAGGCGGAAGCCCAGGTCGTGCAGCTCGCGCGCCACCTCCACCGCAGCCGGGCGGTCGGTGGGCTTGACGCTGATGAACACCGTGCCGGCTTCCGGCAGGCGCACGCTGGCGGCGATCTGGCTCTTCACGAAGGCCTCGGCGAAGCTGCGGCCCACGCCCATGACCTCGCCGGTGGACTTCATTTCCGGCCCCAGGATGGTGTCGACGCCGGGGAACTTGACGAAGGGGAACACCGCCTCCTTCACCGAGTAATACGGCGGCACGACCTCGCCGGCAACGCCCTGGCTGGCCAGGCTCTGGCTGGCCATGCAGCGCGCGGCGATCTTGGCCAGCGGCAGGCTGCACGCCTTGGAGACGAAGGGCACGGTGCGCGAGGCGCGCGGGTTCACTTCCAGCACGTAGACCACGGCATTGTCGCCCTCGCCCTGGATGGCGAACTGCACGTTCATCAGGCCGCACACGTTGAGGGCGCGGGCCATCGCCTCGGTCTGGCGGCGCAGTTCGTCTTGCAGCGCGGCCGACAGGGTGTAGGGCGGCAGCGAGCAGGCGGAGTCACCCGAGTGCACGCCGGCCTGCTCGATGTGCTCCATGATGCCGCCGATGATCACCTGCTGGCCGTCGGACAGAGCATCCACGTCCACCTCGGTGGCGTCGTTGAGGAAGCGGTCGAGCAGCACCGGGGATTCGTTGGAGACCTTGACGGCCTCGCGCATGTAGCGCTCCAGGTCCTTCTGTTCATGGACGATCTCCATCGCCCGGCCGCCCAGCACGTAGCTGGGGCGCACCACCAGCGGGTAGCCGATCTCGGCGGCCAGGCGCACGGCTTCGTCCGGCGTGCGCGCGGTGCGGTTGGGCGGCTGCTTGAGACCCAGGTCGTTGAGCAGCTTCTGGAAGCGCTCGCGGTCCTCGGCAGCATCGATCATGTCCGGCGTGGTGCCGATGATGGGCACGCCGTTGTCCTGCAGGGCCTGGGCGCGCTTCAGCGGGGTCTGGCCGCCGAACTGCACGATCACGCCGACCGGCTTCTCGATATGCACGATCTCCAGGATGTCTTCCAGGGTGATCGGTTCGAAGTACAGGCGGTCGGAGGTATCGTAGTCGGTGGACACGGTTTCCGGGTTGCAGTTGACCATGATGGTCTCGTACCCGTCCTCGCGCAGCGCCAGCGCGGCATGCACGCAGCAGTAGTCGAACTCGATGCCCTGGCCGATGCGGTTCGGTCCGCCGCCGAGCACCATGATCTTCTTCTTGCCGGTGGGGCGTGCCTCGCACTCTTCCTCGTAGGAGGAATACAGGTAGGCGGTGGACGTGGCGAATTCGGCCGCGCAGGTGTCCACGCGCTTGAACACCGGACGCACGCCCAGGGTGTGGCGGTGCAGGCGCACGGCGGTCTCGTCGCTGCCGAGCAGCTTGGCCAGACGGCGGTCGGAGAAACCCTTCTGCTTCAGCGCGCGCAGTTCGGCGGCCTGCAGCGCCTTCAGCGAACGGCCGACCAACGCCTTTTCGGTGAGCACGATGTCTTCGATCTGGGCGAGGAACCAGGGATCGATCTTGGTCAGGTTATGCACCTGCTCCTGGGTATAGCCCTCGCGGAAGGCCTGGCCCACGTACCAGATGCGCTGGGCACCCGGATTGACCAGTTCGTGTTCCAGATCCTCGCGATCGGCCTCCACCTCGTCCAGGCCGTAGGCACCCACTTCCAGGCCGCGCAGGGCCTTCTGGAAGGATTCCTGGAAGCAGCGGCCCATGGCCATGACCTCGCCCACCGACTTCATCTGCGTGGTCAGGCGGTCGTTGGCCTGGGGGAACTTCTCGAAGGCGAAGCGCGGGATCTTGGTGACCACGTAGTCGATGGACGGCTCGAACGAGGCCGGCGTGGCGCCGCCGGTGATGTCATTCTTCAGTTCGTCCAGCGTGTAGCCCACCGCCAGCTTGGCGGCGACCTTGGCAATCGGGAAGCCGGTGGCCTTGGAAGCCAGCGCGGAAGAGCGCGACACCCGCGGATTCATCTCGATGACGATCATCCGACCGTCCTTCGGATTGATGGCGAACTGCACGTTGGAGCCGCCGGTATCCACGCCGATCTCGCGCAGCACCGCGATCGAGGCGTTGCGCAGGATCTGGTATTCCTTGTCGGTGAGCGTCTGCGCCGGGGCCACGGTGATCGAGTCGCCGGTGTGCACGCCCATCGGGTCGAGGTTCTCGATGGAACACACGATGATGCAGTTGTCGGCGCGGTCGCGCACGACTTCCATCTCGTATTCCTTCCAGCCCAGCAGGGATTCCTCGATCAGCAGTTCGTTGGTCGGGCTGGCCTCGAGACCGCGCTTGCAGATCTCGTGGAACTCTTCCATGTTGTAGGCGATGCCGCCGCCGGTGCCGCCTAGCGTAAAGCTCGGGCGGATGATCACCGGGAAGCCGATGCCGCCCTGCACCTGCAACGCCTCTTCCATGCTGTGGGCGATGCCGGAACGCGCCGAGCCGAGGCCGATCTTGGTCATCGCGTCCTTGAACTTGAGGCGGTCCTCGGCCTTGTCGATGGCCTCTTCGGAGGCGCCGATCAGTTCCACGCCGTACTTCGCCAGCACGCCGTTGCGCGCCAGGTCGAGCGCGCAGTTGAGCGCGGTCTGCCCGCCCATGGTGGGCAGGATGGCGTCCGGGCGTTCCTTCTCGATGATGCGCTCGACCACCTGCCAGGTGATCGGCTCGATGTAGGTCACATCGGCGGTACCCGGATCGGTCATGATCGTGGCCGGGTTGGAGTTCACCAGGATGACCTTGTAGCCTTCTTCGCGCAGGGCCTTGCAGGCCTGGGCGCCGGAATAGTCGAACTCACAGGCCTGGCCGATGATGATCGGGCCGGCGCCGATGATCAGGATGGACTGGATGTCTGTACGCTTGGGCATTGCCTTGTCTCGGGGTCGGTGACGGCGGGCTATGGCCCGCCTGAATGCAATCTTATTTGGCCGCTTCGATCAGTTGGATGAAACGGTCGAAGAGGTAGGCGACGTCGTGCGGGCCGGGGCTGGCTTCCGGGTGGCCCTGGAAGGAGAACGCCGGCACGTCGGTGCGCGCGATGCCCTGGTTGGTGCCATCGAACAGCGACACATGGGTGGCACGCAGACTGGCCGGCATGGCGGCCGGATCGACGGCGAAGCCGTGGTTCTGGCTGGTGATCAGCACCTTGCCGGAATCCAGATCCTTCACCGGGTGGTTGGCGCCGTGATGGCCGGTGGCCATCTTCATGGTCTTCGCTCCGGAAGCCAGCGCCAGCAACTGATGGCCCAGGCAGATGCCGAAGGTCGGCACGCGCGCAGCGAGGATCTCGCGGATCGCCTCGATGGCGTAGTCGCAGGGCTCCGGGTCGCCGGGGCCGTTGGACAGGAACACGCCGTCGGGCTTGAGCGCCAGCACGTCCCTGGCCGGCGTCTGCGCCGGCACCACGGTGAGCCGGCAGCCGCGCGAGGCGAGCATGCGCAGGATGTTGAACTTGACGCCGAAGTCGTAGGCCACCACATGGAAGCGGGGCTGCTCCTGCGCCACATAGCCCTGCCCCAGCACCCATTCGCCTTCGTTCCACGGGAAGGATTCGGTGGCGCTCACCACCTTGGCCAGGTCCATGCCGGCCAGGCCCGGGAAAGCCCGCGCCTGGGCAATGGCCGCCTCGACGTCGATCACGCCACCGGCTTCGCCGGTGACGATGCAGCCCGCCTGCGCGCCCTTCTCGCGCAGCACGCGGGTGAGCTTGCGGGTGTCGATGCCGGCGATGGCCACCACGTTCTCCGCCTTCAGGTAGGCGTCGAGGGTCTGCTGCAGGCGGAAGTTGGAAGCAAGCAGGGGCAGGTCGCGGATCACCAGGCCGGCGGCATGCACGCGGCCGGCCTCGACGTCCTCACTGTTCACACCGGTGTTGCCGATGTGCGGGTAGGTCAGCGTAACGATCTGGCGGCAGTAGCTGGGGTCGGTCAGGATCTCCTGATAGCCCGACATGGAGGTATTGAACACCACCTCGCCGACCGTGCTGCCTGCCGCGCCGATACCCTTGCCGTGGAAGATCGTCCCGTCGGCAAGCGCAAGAAGGGCGGGCGGGAAAGCAGTCACGAGAAACTCCTGGATTGAAACTGGAAACCGGGACGCGCCGGGCCCGCATCGGCAAGCCCACCAGCGCTCAAGTCCATATGTGAAAAAACGGGACGAGCCGTCCGGCCAATCCCGCTTCAAATCCTTGAGATTGTAATGTTTTAACGCGCCGTAGGCAACGCGGCAAGCACCGGCATCCCTGGCGAACGGCCCGCCGGCTGCACCACGGAATCCGCCGCAATCCCGCCAGCCGCCTGCGCTCGAGGGCAGCGCAGGCGCTCTCCGCCGCGATGCTCAGCGCAGGCCGAGCACGTCCTGCATGTCGAACAGTCCGGCGGTGCGCCCGGCCAGGAAGCGGGCCGCGCGCATCGAACCCAGCGCGTACGGCATGCGGCTGCCGGACTTGTGGGTGATCTCGATGCGCTCGCCGATGCCGGCGAACAGCACGGTGTGGTCACCCACCACGTCGCCGCCGCGAATCGTCGAGAAACCGATGGTCTCGGCCTTGCGCTCGCCGGTGACGCCTTCGCGCCCGTAGATCGCGCAGGAATCCAGATCGCGCCCGAGCTCGCGGGCGACCACTTCGCCCATGCGCAGCGCGGTGCCGGACGGCGCATCCACCTTGAAGCGGTGGTGCGCCTCGATGACCTCGACGTCGTAGCCTTCATTGAGGATGCGCGCGGCCACTTCGAGCAGCTTGAACACCGCATTGACGCCCACCGCCATGTTGGGTGCGAACACCACCGGCACCTCGCGCGCCGCCTCGGCGATGGCCTGCTTGCCGGCGGCATCGAAGCCCGTGGTGCCGATCACCACCGCCTTGCCCAATTCGCGCGCCAGCGCCAGATGCGCGAGCGTGCCTTCCGGGCGGGTGAAGTCGATCAGGCAATCACTGGCGGCGATGGCGGCACGGGCGTCGTCGCCGATCGCCACGCCGGTGTGGGCCCCCGCCATCTCGCCGGCGTCGCGGCCGACGAAGGGCGTGCCCGGGCGATCGAAGGCCGCAGCCAGTTCGATGCCCTCATCCTTCAGCGCCGCCTCGATGAGCATGCGCCCCATGCGTCCGGACGCGCCGGCGATGGCTACACGAATACGTTCCATGGATGCTGCGTTTCCTTGCTTGCGCGCCGGGCCTTATTTCTTGCCGGCCGGCGCCTCGATGTCGATCACCCGGCCACGTTCGCCGCGCGCCGCCTCGGCCTCGGCCTGCGCATCGCCGGCCTCGATGTCGCCCTCCAGCCGGTCCAGCCGGTCGCCCTCGAAGAACACCGAGAGGACGCGCTGCTCCTGCTGGCCGCGCCCGGGCGCGAACACGTAAACGTAGTCCCAACGGTCGTTGCGGAACATATCGACGACCAGCGGTGTCCCCAACAGGAAGCGCACTTGTTCCCGCGTCATGCCCCGGCGCAACTGGGCGACCATTTCCTGGTCAACATAATTGCCCTGCCGGACATCGATGCGATATGGATTGAGACGTTCTACAATGGAGTTTGCGGAGCAGCCGGCCAACAGGCCGAAAGCCGCGAACACTACGGTCAGGTGCGTGAGGCGCATGGAGGATCGAAGGTCCAGGGTTGCGCGCCGGATGGCGCATCGTTCTCAGGTCAAGGTAAAAAATATATCATAGGCAAGTCGGGTCTCAGCGGTTGGCGCGCGTCCCGGCGCCAGTTCCTGCCACTCCCCAACAGGCGATCATGTCCGAAAACTCTCAAAGTCTCAAAAACATCGGCCTCAAGGCGACCTATCCGCGCCTGAAAATCCTCGACCTGTTCCAGACTTCCGAACAGCGTCACCTGACGGCCGAAGACGTATACCGCATGCTGATGAACGAAGGCATGGACATCGGTCTGGCCACGGTTTACCGCGTGCTGACCCAGTTCGAGCAGGCAGGCCTGCTCGAGCGCCATTACTTCGAGTCCGGCAAGGCGGTCTTCGAACTGCACGAAGGCGGCCACCACGACCACCTGGTATGCATCCAGTGCGGCAAGGTGGAAGAGTTCTTCGACCCGGAAATCGAGCGCCGGCAGAACGCCGTGGCCGAAGCGCGCGGTTTCCGCATGAAGGACCACGCGCTCTACCTGTACGCCGAGTGCATCAAGAAGGACTGTCCGAACCGCGACGTCGAAGAGTAAGCAGGCGTCGACTGCCGGGCCACCGCGCGGCAGGCGCCGCGCGCACTTGGCCGTACACTGCGGGTCAGCCTTGGCCGAGCATCTCGGCGGCGTGCTGGCGCGTCGTGTCGGTGATGCGCACCCCGCCCAGCATGCGGGCGATCTCTTCCACCCGTCCGCCTTCGTCGAGCACCGCAACCCGGCTCAGCACTTCGCCGTTGCGTTCGGCCTTGGCAATGCTCCACTGCCAGTCGGCGCGCGCGGCCACCTGCGCCAGATGGGTCACGCACAACACCTGACGCTCACGCCCCAGGCGATGCAGCAGCTGGCCGACGATTTCCGCCACGCCGCCACCGATGCCCACGTCCACTTCGTCGAAGATCATCGTGGGCGTGGCCGAATCGCGGCTGGCGGTCACCTGGATGGCCAGACCGATGCGCGACAGTTCGCCGCCCGAGGCCACCCGTGCCAGCGCGCGCGGCGGCTGGCTGGCATTCGCCGCCACGCGGAACTCCACATTTTCCAGTCCATGCGCGCAACCTTCCGGCAACGGCTCCAGGGCGATCTCGAAACGCCCGCCGGCCATCGCCAGGGTCTGTATGGCGGCGGTGACCTCGGCGGACAGCGCCTCGGCGGCCGGCTTGCGCGCCGCCGACAAGCGTCTGGCGGCATCCTCGAAGGCAGCGCGGGCCTGTGCTTCCTGTTCCGCCAGCCGTCCGGGGTCCGCGCTCGCGCTCAAGGCCTCCAGCCGCGCCCGGCAATCGTCCAGCAAGGCGGGCAGCTCTTCCGGCGCGGCGCGGTGCTTGCGCGCCAGATCGGTCACCGCGCCGATGCGCGCCTCGATCTCGGTCAGGCGCTCGGGGTCCAGGTCCAGCCGGTCGCGGTAGCGGCGCAGCGCGTGCAACGCCTCGTCGGCCTGGATGGCGGCGTCGGCCAGCAGCGAACGGGTTTCGTCGAGCGAGCCATCGATACCGGCCATCTCGCCGACCCGCGCGCCCAGCCGGGCGAGCAAGGGGGCAACGGCCAGGTCGTTGTCGCCGAGCGCAGCGAGCACTTCGTCCGCACCGCCCATCAGTGAGGCGGCGTGCGCGAGGCGGCCATGCTCCTGGTTGAGTTCCGCCCACTCGTCCGGGTCGAAAGCCAGTTCTTCCAGTTCGCGCACCTGCCAGGCCAGCAGTTCGCGCTCGCGCTCGGTCGCGGCGGAGTCCCGTTCGGCGTGCTGGCGACGCTCCAGCGCCTGGCGCCAGGCACGGTGCGCTGCAGCGACGGCGGCGGCCAGTTCCACGGCGCCGGCGTGCGTGTCGAGCAGCGCGCGCTGTGCGTCGGCGCGCAACAGCGCATGGTGGGCATGCTGCCCGTGGATGTCGCAGAGGAATTCACCCGCCTCGCGCAGCTGGGCGAGGGTCACCGGCGTGCCGTTGAGCCAGGCGCGCGAGCGCCCGCCGGCATCGACCACGCGGCGCAGCATCACGCTGCCCTCCTCCGCGTCCAGCGCCTGCTCGGCGAGCCAGGCCGCCAGCGCGCCGTCGGCCGGCAGGTCGAACTCGGCGCACACTTCGGCGCGTTCGCGCCCGCCGCGTACCGCACCGGCGTCCGCGCGATCGCCCAGGGCCAGGCCCAGCGCATCGAGCAGGATCGACTTGCCGGCGCCAGTTTCCCCGGTGAGCGCGCCGAAGCCGGCCTGGAAGTCGAGTTCGAGGTGGTCGACGATGACGAAGTCGCGGATGGTCAGACGGCGCAGCATGGTGGAATCGGTCTCAGGGGTGGCGCGGAATCGCGCTCCAGTGCAGCTTCTCGCGCAGCATGGCGAAATAGCTGTAGCCGCGCGGGTGCAGCAGACGCACCTGCAGGGCCGAACGGGTCAGGCGCACGCAGTCGCCGGCGCGCGCATCGAAACGGGCCTGGCCGTCGAAATGCACGCGGGCATCGTGCGGCGGCAGCAGGGTGATGTCGATGCGGCAGGTGTCGGGCAGAGTCACCGGACGCGCGGTGAGCGCGTGCGGGCACAACGGCACCAGGGCGATGCCGCCCACGCTGGGATGCAGGATGGGGCCGTTCGACGATAGCGCGTAGGCGGTGGAGCCGGTGGGCGTGCTGATGATCATGCCGTCGGAACGCTGGGTGTAGACGAATTCGTCGTCGATCGCCACGTCGAACTCGATCATGCGGCCCAGGTCGCCCTTGTTCACTACCACGTCGTTGAGCGCCAGGGTCTGAAACACACGCTGGCCGGCACGCAGCACTTCCGCATCGAGCATGAAGCGCGATTCGGCGATGAACTGGCCATCGAGAATTTCGTCGAGGCGCGCCTGCGCGTCCTCGCGCGCGATGTCGGTGAGAAAGCCCAGGCGCCCCTGGTTGACGCCGACCAGCGGCACCTCGTGCTCGGCCAGGCGGCGCGCGGTGTTGAGCATGGTGCCGTCGCCGCCGAGCACCACGGCCAAGTGGGCGCGCGCGCCGATCTCGTCGTAGGTGGCCATCGGGAAGCCATTGGTCATGCCGATGGAGCTTGCCGTGCCCTGCTCGACCAGCACCTCCAGGCCGCGCCCGCGCAAATGCTCGGCCAGCTGCATGACCGATTCGGCCACGTCCGGGCTCTGGTATTTGCCGATCAGGGCAAGGGTGCGAAAGCGCTGGCTCATGGAAGGCGATTAAACCACATCCGCCCAGACCGATGCAGGGCGGCCACCGCCCCGCTGCAACCCACCGCGATCCGCGCTATAGTTGGTTCCGCAATGAACGACCAGCTCGACGCCCGCTCGCAGATCCTCCTGAAGACCCTGATCGAACGCTACATCGCCGACGGCCAGCCGGTCGGTTCGCGGGCGCTGTCGCGCTATTCCGGGCTGGAGCTGTCGCCGGCCACGGTGCGCAACGTGATGAGCGATCTGGAGGAAATGGGCTTCATCTCCAGCCCGCATACCTCCGCAGGGCGCATCCCCACGGCGCGCGGCTACCGCTTCTTCGTCGATTCTCTGCTCACCGTGCAGCCGCTCGAGGGCACGCGCATCAGCGAACTGCGCGGGCATCTGCAGCCTGACCAGCCGCAGCGCCTGATCAACTCGGCCTCCCACCTGCTCTCCGAACTCACCCAGTTCGCCGGCATCGTCGTCACCCCGCGCAAGGAAGCCGTACGCATCCGCCAGATCGAGTTCATCCGCCTGTCGGAGACGCGCATCCTGCTGATCATCGTCACCACCGCCGGCGACGTGCAGAATCGCATCCTGCTGACCCGGCGCGCGTACGGTGCGGGCGAACTGGCGCAGGCGGCAAGCTATCTCAACGAACATTTCGCCGGCCTGGCCTTCGAAGAAATCCGCCTGCGCATCCAGGACGAACTGAAGCAGCTGCGCAGCGACATGACCGAGCTGATGGCCGCCGCCGTCGAGGCCGGTTCCGAGGCGGCCCAGGAAAGCGCCGGCAACTACGTGATCAGCGGCGAGACCAACCTGCTCGACGTGGAGGATCTGTCCTCCAACATGGCCCGCCTGCGCGAGCTGTTCAAACTGTTCGAGAAGCGCACCGGCCTGCTGCAGCTGCTCGACCTGTCGAACCGCGCCGAAGGCGTGCAGATCTTCATCGGCGGCGAATCCGGGCTGGCCCCGCTCGACGGCTGCAGCGTGATCACCGCCCCCTACGAGGTCGACGGCCAGGTGCTCGGCTCGGTGGGCGTCATCGGCCCCACGCGCATGGCCTACGACCGGGTGATCCCCATCGTGGACATCACCGCCCGCCTGCTCTCCAGCGCACTCTCCGCACGAGACTGAGCCCGGAACATCCAGAACAAGGACGCCCATGGCCCGCTACCGGCCCGAACCGCCCCACACCCACGACCGCGCGCCACGCACTGCCATCCTGCTGGTCAATCTGGGCACGCCCGCCGCCCCCACCGCCGCCGCCCTGCGCCCCTATCTCAAACAGTTTCTCTCCGATCCGCGCGTCATCGAGCTGCCCCGCCTGCTGTGGTGGCCCATCCTCAACGGCATCATCCTCAACACCCGGCCGCGCAAATCGGCGGAGAAATACGCCAGCGTGTGGATGGAGGAAGGTTCGCCGCTCAAGGTGCATACTGAACGCCAGGCCAGGCTGCTGGCCGGCTATCTGGGTCACGCCGGCATTTCCGGCCTGGAAGTGGATTGGGCCATGCGCTATGGCGCGCCCTCCATCGCCGAGGTGCTCGACCGCCTGCGCGCGCAAGGCTGCACGCGCATCCTGATCGTGCCGATGTATCCGCAGTACGCCGCCAGCACCACCGGCAGCGTGATGGACGACGTGGCGCACTGCCTGCTCGAATGGCGCAACCTGCCGGAAATCCGCTACGTGCGCAGCTTCCACGACGACCCCGGCTACATCGGCGCGCTGGCCGCCAGCGTGCGCGCGCACTGGATGCGCGAGGGCCGGCAGGGCGAGCGCCTGCTGCTGAGCTTCCACGGCCTGCCGCGCAGCACGCGGGACCAGGGTGACCCGTACTACTACGAATGCCACGAAACTGCCCGCCTGCTGGCCGCCGAACTGGGCCTGCCGGAAGAGCGCGTGCTGATCACCTTCCAGTCGCGCTTCGGGCGCGCCGAATGGCTGCAGCCCTATACCCAGCCCACGCTGGAGGCGCTGGCCGCCGGCGGGCTGCGCAGCGTGGACGTGATGTGCCCGGGCTTCGTCGCCGACTGCCTGGAAACCCTGGAAGAGATCGCCATGGAATGCCGCGACGCCTTTCTGGAAAAGGGCGGCGAGCACTTCGGCTACATCCCCTGCCTCAACGAGGACCATGCGTGGATCGAGGCGCTGAGCGCCATCGTGCGCACCCAGCTGGGCCACTGGCTGGCACTGCCCGCCACCGCCGAGGCGGAACTGGCCCCCAACGCACGACGCGCCCATGCGCCGGACGCAGCCGACTGAACACCGCCTCCCCTGCTCTCAAGTTTTCCACCCAGCGGCCGTTAATACCTCCGGGCAGCATCATTTTCCGGGGGACGGCCATGAAGATCGCCGAAGCGGACATCCGCATGCGGGCGTCACACACATCCACGACACGCTTCGAATCCTCCGAGCGCCTGAACATGTGGGTGGACGGACGCGGCGGCACGAGCCGCGAACAGACGAACACCGGCAATGCCGCCAGCGCCGCCACCCGGGTCAGCCTTTCCGCCCAGGCGCTCGCGGCGCAGAACGCAGCCACCACCGAACGTGCGGCCGCGTCCGAAACCGAAGCGCAGGACCCGCTGGACGCGCGCCTGCGCCTGCTGGTAACCATGATCGAACGCCTCACCGGCCGGCAGATTCGCGTATTCAACGCACAGGAACTGCAAGGCGCTTCCGGGCCCAACGGTGCCGCGCCCGCGCAGGAGGCGCCGCGTGCCGGTTTCGGCCTGGAATACGACTACCAATCCACCTATGCCGAATTCGAGCAGGTCGGCTTTGCCGCCGAAGGCACGGTGCGTACCGCGGACGGCCGCGAGATCAGCTTCCAGCTCGCTTTCGAGATGCAGCGCAGCTACGTGGAAACCAGCCAGGTGAGCATCCGCGCGGGCGACCAGCGCCGCTTGCAGGATCCGCTGGTATTCGACTTCGGCGGGCCGGCCAGCGCGCTCAGCGACCTGCGCTTCGATTTCGATCTGGATGCCGACGGCACGCTGGACAGCGTGCCGCTGCTCAACGGCAAGGGCTTCCTGGCCTTCGACCGCGACGGCAACGGGCGCATCGACAACGGCCGCGAACTGTTCGGCCCGACCTCCGGCGATGGCTTCGCCGAACTGGCCGCGCTGGATTCCGACCGCAACGGTTGGATCGACGAGGCCGATCTCGACTTTTCCAAGCTCTACGTGTGGTATCCGTCGGCCGACGGCTCGGGTTCCCTGGTTTCACTGAAGGATGCGGGCGTCGGCGCGATCCACCTGGGGCGCGTATCCACGCCCTTCGATCTGCGCGGCGCGGCCAACGACACGCTCGGGGTGATGCGCTCCACCGGCATCTACCTGCGCGAGGATGGCGGTGCGGGCACCATCAGCCAGATCGATCTGAGCGTCTGAGAGCCTGTCTACGATCTTTTCGTGGATCCCGTTGCCCCGCCAGGCCGGTCGATGCAAGGCGCAAAGCGCAGTCGGGCTGGTGGCCCGGCGAGCATTTGCAACGCGGCAGCGGCCGGCCTGGCGGGGCAACCCGAAGGGCAGCGGCCCAAAGCGCTCCGCTCCGCGTTACGCGCCTTGCCAAGACACCCGGTATTGGCTGCGCCGCGCGCCTTGATCGGAACGCTTTGGGCCGCTGCGGGACCCATGAAAAGATCGTAGACAGGCTCTGAACGCCTGCATCAGTCCTCGACCAGACGCAGGTCCAGGCCGGCGGTCGCGGTGTAGTTGCCGCGTGCGGCCTCCTCGGCCCCTGCGCTGGCGCGCTCGGCCAGCGCGGCCATGCGTTCGACCAGACAGGTGGTGAGCCGGTCGCGGAAGCGTTCGCGCACCTCCTCGGTCGCCAGTGCCAGCGCGGCGGGGCTCACGTCCAGATAGGTCGATGGCCTGGTGGTGATCACGCTCAGACTCTGGCGATGGTCGCGATGGTCCAGCCACGCCTGTTCGCCGAACACCTCGCCGGGCCCCAGGCGCATCACCCGGCGATTCTTCACCGATATTTCCACCTCGCCGTCCAGCAGCAGGCCGAAACGCTGGTCGGCGTCGCCCTCGCGCATCAGCGTGGTGAATTCATCCACCCGGCGCCAGGAACACATGCGCAGCACCTCCCATACCTCGACGTCGTCGAACTCGGTGAAGAAGCCCAGCTTGCGCAGCACGGCAAAACGCGTGGTGTCCGGCGGCACGTACTGGTCGTCGAGGATCTTGTAGCGCACCGCGGTCAGATCCTTGGCGAATTCCGCGCCGTTCTTGTAGCGCGAGTACAGATCCTTCTCCAGCGCCTTGCGGATCACCGCATCCATCTGCTCGGGCACGTCCGGGTTGATCTGCGAGGCCGACGGCGGATCGGCGTTGATGATCTTGTAGATCAACTGCGCCGGGTTCGAGGCGCGGAACGGCAGCCGCCCGGTGAGCAGGTGGAACAGCACCACGCCGAGCGAATACAGGTCGGTCTTCTGGTTGAGCGGGTAGTTCTTGATCTGCTCCGGGCTCATGTAGGCCGGCGAGCCCACGCCCATGATGAAGGTGGAGTCGGTATCCACCTTCTTGTCCACGTTCATCGCCAGGCCGAAGTCGGTGATCTTCACGTTGTCGTGCTCGTCGACCAGGATGTTGGCCGGCTTGATGTCGCGATGCACGATGCCCTGGCGGTAGGCGTGGTCCAGCGCCATGCAGCACTTGAACACGATGCTGATGGCGCGGTGCACCGGCAGCAGGCGCTCGAAGCCGCAGTAGCGCTCCAGCGACTCGCCGGCGAAGTACTCCATCACCACATAGGCCTGTTCCGGCTCGATCACCGCGTCGAAGATGCGGATGATGTTGGGGTGATCCAGACGGCTGGCCACCGCCTGCTCCGCCTTCAGCAGCTTGATCAGGCGGCGGTTCCACTTGGCCTCGTCCTTGGCGCGGTCGTTGAAGCGCACGTGCTTGACCGCCACCGGGTCGGGGTAATGCGGGTTCTCGGCCAGGTAGACGACCGCCGTCGCTCCTCGTCCGATTTCCTTGACGATGCGGTACTTGCCGATTTTTTGAGGAAGTTCGCCCATGTCCGACGGTCGTGCACGCGTGCGTCCATTTTGGCACGGGCGGCGGCGGACGTGCGAATTTGCACGGCCCGGGAAAAAGTTCCGCCGCCCCCTTGAAATCGCGCCACGCACCCCCAGCTAGCCCGGATCGAGAACACAGGGAGTCCCGGAACATGCAGGAACACGACAAGGCGCCGGAAAGCGCGGAAGCCATCGACCAAGCGGCCGAGAACGCGGCGGAGAACGCCGAGCGCCATATCGACGTGGTGCCCGGTCTGGAGGAAAGCCTGCGCCAGGCCGAACTGAAGGCCGCCGAGCACTACGATGCGTGGTTGCGCGCCAAGGCCGAGACCGAGAACGTGCGCCGCCGCGCGGAAGAAGACGTCGCCAAGGCCGCCAAGTTCGCTGCGGAAAAATTCGCCGGCGCCATGTTGCCGGTGAAGGACAGCCTGGAGGCCGCGCTGGCCACCGAGAACCAGACCCTGGAAAAGCTGCGCGAGGGCGTCGAGCTGACCCTGAAGCAGTTGGTGTCCGCCTTCGAGGGCGCCGGGTTGACCGAGGAAGACCCGCTGAACCGCAAGTTCGACCCGAACCGCCACCAGGCCATCGGCACGCTGGAGTCCGACGCCGAGCCGAACACGGTGATCAACGTGCTGCAGAAGGGCTACCTGCTGCATGAGCGCGTGCTGCGCCCGGCGATGGTGATGGTCGCCAAGGGCAAGGACTGACGAACGGCCGGCCGGACGCTTGAAAGCGTGCCGGCCCGCCCCATATTCGAACCAGACACGGGCCGCGGGCCGCGACCCATCCGAACATTCAGGAAAACAAAGGACCTCAAATGGGCAAGATCATCGGTATCGACCTCGGCACCACCAACAGCTGCGTCTCCGTGATGGAAGGCGGCAAGCCGAAAGTCATCGAAAACTCGGAAGGCGCGCGCACCACCCCGTCGGTGGTGGCCTACGCCGAAGACGGCGAAATCCTGTGCGGTGCACCGGCCAAGCGCCAGGCCGTCACCAACGCCAGGAACACCCTGTTCGCCATCAAGCGCCTGATCGGCCGCCGCTTCGAAGAGAAGGAAGTGCAGAAGGACATCGACCTGATGCCCTACACCATCGCCAAGGCCGACAACGGCGACGCCTGGGTGGAAGTGCGCGGCAAGAAGATCGCCCCGCCGCAGGTGTCCGCCGAAGTGCTGCGCAAGATGAAGAAGACCGCCGAGGACTACCTCGGCGAGGAAGTCACCGAAGCGGTCATCACCGTGCCGGCCTACTTCAACGACAGCCAGCGCCAGGCCACCAAGGACGCCGGCAAGATCGCCGGCCTGGAAGTCAAGCGCATCATCAACGAGCCGACCGCGGCCGCGCTCGCCTTCGGCATGGACAAGAAGCCGGGCGACTCCAAGATCGCCGTGTATGACCTGGGCGGCGGCACCTTCGACATCTCCATCATCGAGATCGCCGACCTCGACGGCGAGCACCAGTTCGAAGTGCTGGCCACCAACGGCGACACCTTCCTCGGCGGCGAGGACTTCGACCAGCGCCTGATCGATTACATCGTCACCGAGTTCAAGAAGGAACAGGGCGTCGACCTGAAGAACGACGTACTGGCCCTGCAACGCCTGAAGGAAGCCGCCGAAAAGGCCAAGATCGAGCTGTCCTCCAGCACGCAGACCGAAGTCAACCTGCCCTACATCACCGCCGACGCCAGCGGTCCGAAGCACCTCGCGGTGAAGATCACCCGCGCCAAGTTCGAAGCGCTGGTGGAAGACCTCGTCGAACGCTCCATCGAGCCCTGCCGCATCGCGCTGAAGGATGCCGGCCTGAAGGTTTCCGACATCGACGACGTGATCCTGGTCGGCGGCCAGACCCGCATGCCCAAGGTGCAGGAGAAGGTCAAGGAGTTCTTCGGCAAGGAGCCGCGCAAGGACGTGAACCCGGACGAGGCCGTGGCCGTGGGCGCCTCCATCCAGGGCGGCGTGCTGCAGGGCGAGGTCAAGGACGTGCTGCTGCTCGACGTCACCCCGCTGTCGCTGGGCATCGAAACCCTGGGCGGTGTGATGACCAAGCTGATCCAGAAGAACACCACCATCCCGACCAAGGCGAGCCAGGTGTTCTCCACCGCCGACGACAACCAGAGCGCGGTGACCATCCACGTGCTGCAGGGTGAGCGCGAGATGGCCGCCGGCAACAAGAGCCTGGGCCAGTTCAACCTGTCCGACATCCCGCCGGCGCCGCGCGGCATGCCGCAGATCGAGGTCACCTTCGACATCGACGCCAACGGCATCCTGCACGTCTCCGCCAAGGACAAGGCCACCGGCAAGGAGAACAAGATCAAGATCCAGGCCAACTCCGGCCTGTCGGACGCCGAGATCGAGCGCATGGTGCAGGACGCCGCCGCGCACGCCGAGGAAGACAAGAAGGCGCACGAACTGGTCGATGCGCGCAACCAGCTCGACACCCTGATCCACTCGGTGAAGAAGGCGCTCGGCGAACACGGCGAGCAGCTCGACGCCGACGAGAAGGCCGCCATCGAAGCCGCCATCAAGGAAGCCGAAGAGGCCATCCAGGGCAGCGACAAGGCCGTCATCGAAGCCAAGAGCGAGGCGCTCGCCAAGGCCAGCCAGAAGCTGGGCGAAAAGATGTACGCCCAGCAGCAGGCCGAAGCCGGCGCCCAGCCGGAAGCCGCCGCGAACGGCGGCAAGGCGGCCGATGCCGACGTGGTGGATGCCGAATTCACCGAGGTGAAGGACAACAAGTAAGCGCCCGCCGGGCGGCAACCCAACGGCCGAACCCCCGCCGGAGCCCGCCTCCGGCGCGGGTTCGGCCTTTGCATGACCATGGATCGAGAGCAAGCCCGCCATTCATGGCGGGGTCAGCGAGACGAGTGCCCCTAGAGCCGAAGGCTCTTCAAACCTGTGGCGAGGAAGCCCCGGCCTTCAGGCCGGGATGACTCAAATCAGCCTGAGCGACCCACCATGTCGAAACGCGATTTTTACGAAGTGCTCGGCGTCAACCGCGACGCTGGCGACGACGAGATCAAGAAGGCCTACCGCAAGCTGGCCATGAAGTACCATCCGGATCGCAATCCGGACAACAAGGAAGCCGAGGAGAAGTTCAAGGAGGCCAAGGAGGCCTACGAGGTGCTCTCCGACGCGCAGAAGAAGGCCGCCTACGACCGCTACGGCCATGCCGGCGTCGACCCCTCGGTGGGCGCGGGCCCCGGCGGCGGCCAAGGCTTCGGCGACTTTGGCGATGCCTTCGGCGGCATCTTCGACGAGATCTTCGGCGGCGGGCGCGGCGGCGGACGCTCCAACGTCTATCGCGGCGCCGACCTGCGCTACAACCTGGAAATCTCGCTGGAAGAAGCCGCGCGCGGCGCCGAGAAGACCATCCGCATCCCCACCGTGGAAGAGTGCGACACCTGCCACGGCAGCGGCGCCAAACCCGGTACCCAGCCCAAGCCCTGCCCGACCTGCGGCGGCGCCGGCCAGGTGCGCATCCAGCAGGGTTTCTTCTCCATCCAGCAGACCTGCCCGAAGTGCCACGGCAGCGGCCGCATCATCCCCGACCCGTGCACCAGCTGCCACGGCGCCGGCCGGGTGAAGAAGCAGAAGACGCTGGAAGTGAAGATTCCCGCCGGCATCGACGAGGGCATGCGCCTGCGCCACGCCGGCCACGGCGAACCGGGCGTCAATGGCGGCCCGCCGGGCGACCTGTACGTGGAAATCCACATCCGCAAGCACCCGGTGTTCGAGCGCGACCACGACGACCTGCACTGCGAGATGCCGATCAGCTTCACCACCGCCGCGCTCGGCGGCGAGATCGAAATTCCCACGCTGGACGGCATGGCCCGCCTGAAGATCCCCGCTGAGACGCAGACCGGCAAGGTCTTCCGCCTGCGCGGCAAGGGCATCAAGAACGTGCGCAGCCACGCCCACGGCGACCTGATGTGCCACGTGCTGGTGGAAACCCCGGTGGATCTCACCGAGCGCCAGCGCGACCTGCTGCGCGAGTTCGAGGAGCTCTCGCGCGGCGATGCCGAACGCCACAACCCCAAGGCCAAGTCCTGGATGGACAAGGTCCGCGAATTTTTTACACCTTGACGGCGGACCTTGCGACGCAGTCAAAAAGTATGTGAATTCTTCGGGACATAGATCACGTACTTTTCGGCGCAGCCACAAGGTGCGCGAGTTCTTCACGCCCTGATTCACAACACCGGACCGTTCCCGACACGCCCGCCGCCATGCCAACGGAGCATTCCCGAAGCATGGCCGTGGGCGTGGCTTCTTGGCTATACTGGCGGGCGGATGGATCATCAGACGGCCGCCCAGGCCGCAACGCGCCTCTCGGCGCCTTCCACCGCCAAGAACCGCAACATGGGAAACGGGAGACCTCATGAAGCTGCTGCGCACCCTCTGCCCGGCCATCCTGCTGGCCGGCTGCGCTGCCCTGCTCGCCGCCGCGCCGGCGCAAGCCCAGCAAGGCATCACCGACGAAACCATCCTGCTCGGCCATTCCGGCGCTCTCAGTGGTCCACTCGCCGAGCTCAGCCGCGAATACCTGTCCGGCGCCACGCTGTACTTCGACGATCTCAACGGCCGCGGCGGCGTCAACAACCGGCGCATTGCCCTGCTTTCGCTCGATGACGCCTACGATCCGGACAAGGCCGCCGCCAACGTCGCCCGGCTGATCGAGCAGGAAAAGGTCTTCGCCCTGTTCGGCTGTTTCGGCACCGGCCCCAGCGTGCGCGCCGTGCCGCTGGCCAGCCGCGCGCGCGTGCCGTTCTTCGCACCCTATACGGGCGCCGACGCCCTGCGCGAACCGGCCGATCCCTATGTTTTCCACCTGCGTGCTTCCTACGCGCAGGAGATCGACGCCATGGTTTCGCACCTGGTCACCCTGGGGGTACGCGCCATCGGCGTGGTGCACCATGCCGACCCGTTCGGCCAGGCCGGTCTGGTCGCCGCTGAACAGGCACTGCGGCGCCACCAGCTGTTGCCCGCAGTGGTCGCCCCCATCGCCTCCAGCGGCGCGGATGCGCCGAATGCCGCGCGCCGGGTGGTGGCCGCCAATCCGGCCGCGCTGATCCTGGTGACCGCGGGCGACAGTTCTGCGGCCTTCCTGCGCGCGCTGCGCCTCACCGACGCGCGGCCGATGCTGTACGGCCTGTCGGTGATCAGCAGCCGCCAGTTGATCCGCGAGTTGGGCGCGGATGCCCACGGCCTGGTGATCGCCCAGGTGGTGCCCTCGCCCTTCCGCCTCGACCACAGCGTGGTGCGCGAATACCGCAAGCTCGCCGACCAGGCCGGCCAGCCCTATTCGTATACCGCCCTGGAAGGCTTCCTGGCCGCCAAGACCTTCGCCGAAGGGCTGCGCCGCGCCGGCCGCGAACTGAATCGCGAGAAACTGATCGGCGCCCTGCAGGGCATGGGCAACTGGGACGCGGGCGGGCTGCGCATGCAGTTTTCCGCGCGCCGCCAGGTGGGCTTGGACTATGTGGACCTGAGCGTGATCAGCCGGGGCAACTTCACCCGCTGAGCACGCCTCAGGCGCGCCGCCAGGTGGTGCCCTGCGCCGAATCCTCCAGCACGATGCCGCCGGCCAGCAATTCGGCGCGGATGCGGTCGGCCTCGGCGTAATCCTTGGCCTTCTTGGCCGCCGCGCGCGCGGCGATCAGCGCTTCCACGCGCGCGGATTCGTCACTCTCGCCGCCTTGCAGGAAGGCCCGCGGATCGCGCTCCAGCAGACCGAGCACGCCGCCGAGCGCCTTCAACTGCCCGGCCAGCGCGGCGGAACTGCTGCGATTGACCTCGGAAGCCAGTTCGAACAGCGCCGCCACCGCCTCGGCGGTATTGAAGTCGTCATCCATCGCGGCCTGGAAGCGCCGCGCGTGGGCTTCCTGCCAATCCACCGAGGCCGCCGCACCCGCCGGCACGTTCTTCAGCGCGGTGTACAGACGGGTCAGCGCGTTGCGCGCGTCTTCCAGGTGGGTGTCGGAATAGTTCAGCGGGCTACGGTAGTGCGCGCGCAGGATGAAGAAGCGCACCACCTCCGGATCGAACTTCTCGAGCACGTCGCGGATGGTGAAGAAGTTGCCCAGCGACTTGGACATCTTCTCGTCGTCCACGCGCACGAAGCCGTTGTGCATCCAGTAATTCACGAAGGCATGGCCATGCGCGCCTTCCGACTGGGCGATCTCGTTCTCGTGGTGGGGAAACTGCAGATCCTGCCCGCCGCCGTGGATGTCGAAGTGATCGCCGAGCAGTTCGGAACTCATCGCCGAGCACTCGATGTGCCAGCCCGGCCGGCCGGTGCCCCATGGCGAGGCCCACTTCACTTCTTCCGGTTCTTCCGTGCGGGCGTGCTTCCACAACACGAAATCCAGCGGATCCTGCTTGTCGGCGGCCACATCCACGCGCTCGCCGGCGCGCAGTTCGTCCAGCGACTTGCCGGACAGCTTGCCGTAGCACGGGAACTTGCGCACCGAATAGCACACGTCGCGGTTGGCCGCCACGTAGGCCAAACCGTTCTTCTGCAGCTTGTCGATGATGTCCTGCATCTGCGCCACGTAGTCGGTGGCGCGCGGCTCGTGGTCCGGGCGCAGCACGCCGAGCGCATCGGCGTCCTCGTGCATCGCGGCGATGAAGCGGTCGGTCAGCGCGCGGATCGACTCGCCGTTCTCGCCCGCGCGGCGGATGATCTTGTCGTCGATGTCGGTGATGTTGCGTACATAGGTCACCTGGTAGCCGCTCGCGCGCAGCCAGCGCGCCACCATGTCGAACACCACCATCACGCGGGCATGGCCGAGGTGGCAGTAGTCATACACGGTCATGCCGCACACGTACATGCGGACCTTGCCCGGCTCGATGGGGGTAAACGTTTCCTTCTTCTTGGTCAGGGTGTTATGAATCGCTAGCATGACAAAATCCGAGTACCTGGCGCGGCGGTCGGCCGACCACCGCGCCAGCGGGGGAACGAACAATAAAAAGCGGGTTCGAAACGAACCCGCCGGTGTCGATCAGGCGGCCCGCGATCCGCCTTGGCTCGATTGTGGGACATCCGCGGTTATTGGTAGAATCGCCCGCTGTGTCGCCGGGACATTTCCCGAAAATCAACGCATTATAGTACATGAGAATCCGTCCCTACGTCGCCCTGGGCACCCTGGCCGCAGCCCTGTCTTTTGGCTCGCCCGCCCTCCTTGCCTCGGAAGCCGCACAGAACGTCCGCAACCTGCTGCAACAGGGGCAGGCCGAACGCGCGCTCGCCGCCGCCGACCGGCTGGCCTCGGCCAATCCCAGGGATGCCGAAGCGCGCTTCCTGCGGGCCGTGGCGCTGGCCGAACTGAACCGCAGCGCGGAAGCCATCGCCGCCTTCCAGAAGCTCACCGAGGATTTCCCGCAGCTGCCGGAACCCTATAACAATCTGGCGGTGCTCTACGCCCAGCAGCGCGACTACGACAAGGCGCGCAGCGCGCTGGAGAGCGCCATCCGCACGCACCCTAGCTACGCCACCGCGCACACCAATCTGGCGGATCTGTACGCCCGTCTGGCCAACGATGCCTACGAGCGCGCGCTGCAGCTCGACGATGGCCGCGAAACCCGCCGCAGCACCGCGCCGCGCTCCACCCTGGCGCTGATCCGCGATCTCGGCCCGGCGGCCAGCGCCCCGCTGGTCGTCGCCAGTGCCTCGACGCCGGTCGCGGCGCCGCCCGCAGCCGCCCGCCCCCCGGCGGCGCAGGAGACTCCCGCGCCGGCACAGACCGCCCAGGCTCCGGCCGCGCCGCCTCCGCCGGCCGCGAGCGCGCCGGCCAAACCCGTGGAACCCGCGCCTGCCGCCGCGCCGGCAAAACCGGAACCGCCGGTTCCGGCCGGCACTGCCCCGGCGCAGACCACGGCCGCCGCCACACCGGCACAACCCGCCGCGCCGGCCGCCGGCGACAACGCCGTCGAAACCACCGTGCTGTCTGCTGTACAGGCCTGGGCCGACGCCTGGGCACGCCAGGATGTGAAGGCCTATTTCAGCCACTATGACGCCAGCTTCCAGGTGCCGGGCGGCCGTTCCCGGCAGGCCTGGGAACGTGAACGCGAACAGCGCCTGAACAAGCCCGGCAAGATCACCGTGGAAGTGGACAGCCCGCAGGTCAGCGTGAATGGTGACCAGGCTTCGGTACGCTTCCTGCAGCGTTACCGTTCGGTGGACTTCAACGCCAGTACCATGAAGACCCTGGATCTGGTGCGCCGCGGCAACCAGTGGCAGATCACTCAGGAGCGCGTGGGGCGATGAAGCCTTCCCTGTTTTCGCGCATTCGCCCGCGTGCGGCACTGCTGGCGGGCACCTTGGCCCTGGCTGCGGCACAACTGGCCGCCGCCCCGGAAGACCGGCGCATCTCCGATGCCGGACCGGAAGCCGCCCTGCGGCAGGTGTTCGCCGAGATCGAGGCCAACCGCCTGGACGCCGCGCTCGACCGCACCGAGGCTCTGCTGCAGGCCTATCCGACCTTCCGCCTGGGGCATCTGATCCGCGGCGATCTGCTGCTTGCCCGTACCCGCCCGCTGTCTACCTTCGGCGAGGTCAGCGAACACGCCGACCGCGTGCAGGCCCTGCGCGAAGAAGCCGTCGCCCGCCTGCGCGCCTACCGCGAACGTCCGGGCATGGCCGACTATGTGCCGCGCTATCTGCTGCAGATGCGCGCCGACCAGGAGTACGCGGTGGTGGTCGACACTGAACGCGCCCGGCTGTACGTCTATCGCAACGAAAACGGCAAGCCGCGCTTCGTGGCCGATTTCTACTCCACCCACGGCAAGGCCGGCTCGGCCAAGCAGTACGAGGGCGACAACAAGACGCCGCTGGGCGTCTACCACGTCACCTCCCGCATCGAAGCCGCCAAGCTGCCCGACCTGTACGGCAGCGGTGCCTTTCCGCTCAACTACCCGAACACCTGGGACCGCCGCCTGGGCCGCACCGGCTACGGCATCTGGCTGCACGGCACGCCCAGCGACAACTACGCGCGCACCCCGCGTTCCACCGAAGGCTGCGTGGCGCTCTCCAACCAGGACCTCATCACCCTGGCCAACTATGTACAGCCCGGGCTGACCCCGGTGATCATCTCCAACGAGATCGAGTGGCTGTCGCTGGACGACTGGCAGGCCGAGCGCAGCGCGCTCAACGAAGCCATCGAGACCTGGCGCACCGACTGGGAAAGCGCCGACGCACAGCGCTACCTGGCCCATTACTCCAGGGATTTCCGCAGCGACCGTCAGCAGGACTACGAAACCTGGGCCGCACAGAAAAGCCGTGTGCTCAGCGCCAACGCCCGCATCCGGGTCGGCATGCAGAACATCAGCATGTTCCGCATGCCCGGAGAGAAGGAGATGATCGACATCACCTTCGACCAGGAATACAGCAGCGACGGCTACTCCGACCGCATGCGCAAGCGCCAGTACTGGATCAAGGAAGACGGGCGCTGGAAGATCATCTACGAAGGGCGCGCGTAAGCCCCCGCCCGGCAAACCGAAGGAGACCCGCCGATGAAACGCTTTTTCGCCCTGCTCGCCCTGCTCGCCTGTATGCCGCTGGCCAATGCCGCCAACCCGCTGGTGGAGTTCGATACCACCCAGGGCAAGATCACCGTGGAGCTGTACCCGGAAAAGGCGCCCAAGACCGTCGCCAACTTCCTGGAGTACGTGAACAGCGGCTTCTACAATGGCACGGTGTTCCACCGTGTCATCGACGGCTTCATGATCCAGGGCGGCGGTTTCGACGCCAGCATGACCCAGAAGCCCACCCGCGCGCCCATCGAGAACGAGGCCCGCAACGGCCTGAAGAACCAGGCCGGCACGCTGGCCATGGCCCGCATGCAGGCCCCGCATTCGGCCTCGGCGCAGTTCTTCATCAACCTGGTGGATAACGCCTCGCTCGACTTCCCCTCGCCGGACGATTGGGGCTACGCTGTGTTCGGCAAGGTCACCGAGGGCATGGACGTGGTGCGCAAGATCGCCAAACTGCCGGTGCGCAACATCGGCTTCCACCAGAACGTGCCGGCCGAACACATCGTGGTCAACAGCGCCCGCGTGCTCAACGAGGCGCGCTGAGCGCCACACCCCCAACACCACAAGGAGAACACACATGGCCGTCAAGCTGCACACCAGCCTCGGCACCATCACCCTGGAACTGGACGCCGAGAAGGCCCCGGTAACCGTCGAGAACTTCCTCGCCTACGTCGAATCCGGCCACTACGACAACACGGTGTTCCACCGCGTCATCGACGGCTTCATGATCCAGGGCGGCGGCTTCGAACCCGGCATGAACCAGAAGCCGACCCGCGAGGCGATCAAGAACGAAGCCGACAACGGCCTGAAGAACAACCGCGGCACCATCGCCATGGCGCGCACCCAGGCGCCGCATTCGGCCACCGCGCAGTTCTTCATCAACGTCGCCGACAACGACTTCCTCAACTTCCGCTCGCCCGACACGCAAGGCTGGGGCTACTGCGTGTTCGGCCAGGTCAGCGAAGGCCTGGACGTGCTCGACAAGATCCGCGCGGTGAAGACCGGCTCCAAGGGCTTCCACCAGGACGTGCCGGTGGAAGACGTGCTGATCGAGCGCGCGGAAATCGTCTGAACACGCAGGCACGGAAGACGGCGGTGCAGGCACTGTTCATCGCCGATCTCCATCTGGCCGAGGAACGCCCCGAAACCGTCGAGGCCTTCCTCGCCTTCCTCGCCGGGCCGGCCCGAACCGCCCCGGCGTTGTACATTCTGGGCGACCTGTTCGAGTACTGGGCCGGCGACGATGACGACGCCCCGCTCAACCTGCGCATCGCCGATGCCCTGCGCGCCCTGGCCGAGACCGGCACACGCGTGCATTTCATGGCCGGCAACCGGGATTTCCTGCTCGGCCCGGCCTATGCCGAACGCGCCGGGCTGATCCTGCTGCCCGACCCCTTCGTCCTCGAACTCGACGGTCAGCGCCTGCTGCTCAGCCACGGCGACCTGCTGTGCACCGACGACGACGCCTACCAGGCCTATCGCCGCCAGGTGCGCGACCCGGCCTGGCAGGCCGCCTTCCTCGCCCGTCCGCTGGCCGAACGCAAGGCCTTCATCGAAAGCCTGCGCCAGCGCAGCGAAGCGGGAAAGCGGGAGAAACCGATGGCGATCATGGACGTCAATCGCGCCGCCGTGGAAACCCTGCTGCGCGAACACGGCTATCCGATCCTGGTGCACGGCCACACTCACCGCCCGGCGCGCCACGACCTGCTGATCGACGGCCGCCCCTGCCAGCGCTGGGTGCTGGCGGACTGGCACAGCGAGGCACGTTATCTCGCCCTGGAGGGCGGGCGCCTCCACAGCAACGAGCCGACGACTCCGTAGGAACAGCCCCGGCCGCGATGCGGCGCCCGCAGCGACTCAGCCGGACAACCCGCGCAGCAGATCGGCCTTCAGGTCCTCGACCGACTCCAGGCCGACCGCGATGCGCAGCAAGCCCTCGGAAACCCCCGCCGCCTCGCGCGCTTCGGCGCTGATCCGGCCATGGGTGGTGGACGCCGGGTGGGTGATGGTGGTCTTGGTATCGCCCAGGTTGGCGGTGATCGAGATCACCCGGGTGGAATCGACCACGCGCCAGGCGTGCTCGCGGCCGCCCTCGACCTCGAAGCTGACGATCGCCCCGCCGGTGCGCTGCTGGCGCATCGCCAGTTCGTGCTGCGGGTGCGAAGACAGGCCAGGGTAATGCACGCGGCGCACGCCGGGCCGGGTTTCCAGCCAGCGTGCCAGTTCGAGCGCGGCGGCGGATTGCGCTTCCATGCGGATGCGCAGGGTTTCCAGGCCCTTCAGGATGATCCAGGCGTTGAACGGCGAGATGCACGGCCCGGCGGTGCGCAGGAACTTGAACACCTCCTCGACCACCTCGGCACGCCCGGCCACCGCGCCGCCCAGCACGCGCCCCTGGCCGTCCAGATACTTGGTGGCCGAATGCACCACCACGTCGGCGCCGAATTCCAGCGGGCGCTGCAGGGCCGGCGTGCAGAAGCAGTTGTCCACCGCCAGCAGGGCGCCCGCCTCGTGGGCGATGCGCGCCACGGCGGCGATATCGACGACCTCGGTGAGCGGATTCGACGGGGTTTCGACGAACACCAGCCGGGTACGCGGCCGCAGGGCGGCGCGATAGGCGGCCAGGTCGGTGGCCGGCACGAAGCTGGTTTCGATGTCGAACTTGTTCAGGATGTTGCCGAACAACTGCTGCGTGGCGCCGAACAGCCCGCGCGAGGCGATGATATGGTCACCGGCCTGCAGGGTGGCCATGACCAGCGCAAGGATCGCCGACATCCCCGAGGCGGTCGCCACGCAGGCCTGTGCGCCTTCCAGCGCGGCCAGGCGCTGCTGCATGGCGGTGACCGTCGGGTTGGAGAAGCGCGCATAGACGTTGCCCGCCTCCTCGCCGGAAAAACGCGCAGCCGCCTGCGCCGCGTTCTGGAACACGAAGCTGGAGGTCAGATACAGGGCCTCGCTGTGTTCGTTGAACTGGCTGCGCTCGATGCCGGCGCGTACCGCCAGGGTGTCGAAATCCAGGGAATCCATCGCGTTGCCTTGTTTTATTGGTCGTTGGCGGCTACCAGGTTCAGATCCAGCTGACCGTCCTCGCCATCCTCCGGGCGGGCCGGCTTGCTCTCGGCGCGCAGATTCTCCACGCCGTCGAGGTACTCGGCGGTGATGTCGCCGGTGACGTAGCAGCCGTCGAAGCAGGAAGTCTCGAAGAAGCTGATGCCCGGATTGACCGCGCGCACAGCCGCCTTCAGATCGGACAGATCCTGGTAGATCAGTCCGTCGGCACCGATTTCCGCACAGATCTGTGCTTCGTCGCGGTCGGAGGCGATCAGTTCGGTACGCGTCGGCATGTCGATGCCGTACACGTTGGCGTAACGCACCGGCGGCGCCGCCGAGGCCAGATAGACCTTGGCCGCGCCGGCCTCGCGCGCCATGCTGACGATTTCCTTGCTGGTGGTGCCGCGCACGATGGAATCATCGACCAGCAGCACCGACTTGCCGCGGAATTCCTGCGGAATGGTGTTGAGCTTCTGGCGCACCGATTTCTTGCGCGTGGCCTGCCCCGGCATGATGAAGGTGCGGCCGATGTAGCGGTTCTTCACGAAGCCTTCGCGGTACGGCAGGTTCAGCCTGTGGGCCATTTCCATGGCCGCCGGCCGGCTGGAGTCGGGAATCGGGATGACCACGTCGATGTTCACGTGCGGCAGCGTGCGCTTGAGCTTGTCGGCGAGGAATTCGCCCATCTTCACGCGCGATTCGTACACCGACACCCCGTCGATGATCGAATCCGGGCGCGCCAGATAGACGAACTCGAACATGCACGGCGCTTCCACCGTGCGCTCGGCACACTGGCGACTCTTGAAGTTGCCGGCGGTATCCACCAGGATCGCCTCGCCCGGCGCCACGTCGCGCAGCAGCTTGTAGCCCAGCACGTCCAGTGCCACGGATTCCGAGGCCACCATCCATTCGGTGCCTTCGGCGGTATCGTTGCGCCCCACCACCAGCGGGCGGATGCCGTAGGGGTCGCGGAAGGCGAGCAGGCCGTAGCCGGCGATCATCACCACCGCCGCGTAGGCGCCCCGACAGCGCCGGTGCACGCCGGCCACCGCGCGGAACACCGCCTCTTCATCGAGCTTCAGCCCGTTGGCGGCATGCTGCAGCTCGTGCGCGAGCACGTTGAGCAGCACTTCCGAATCGGAATTGGTGTTGATGTGGCGCAGATCGGCGAGGAACATCTCGCGCTTGAGCTCTTCGGAATTGGTCAGATTGCCGTTGTGCGCCAGCAGCAGGCCGAACGGCGAATTGACGTAGAAGGGTTGTGCCTCGGCCGGGTTGTAGGCCGAACCGGCGGTGGGGTAGCGCACGTGGCCGATGCCCCAGTTGCCGGTCAGGTTGCGCATGTTGCGCGTGCGGAACACGTCGCGCACCAGGCCGGGCCCCTTGTGCATGTGGAAGCGCCCCTCTTCCGAGGTGGCGATGCCCGCCGCGTCCTGCCCCCGGTGCTGGAGCACCTGCAGCCCGTCGTAGAGCAACTGATTCACCGGAGAGGTGGCGACCACCCCAAGGATTCCGCACATGGAAGACCTGCCTATCTGAAACGGACTCGATCGGCCACCGCATCGGGCAGCCACGGTTTGGCGGCAATTACCGCCGTTTCGAGCGGCGGCGCGAACAACGCGTTGGACCACCAGGGCTCACGCGAAATCCCCACCATGCCACCCAGCAACACCACAACAAACGCAATCGCCAAGCCGCGCGCCAGACCGAACACGGCACCGAAGAAGCGGTCGACGGTGCCCAGCCCGATCGCGCGCAGCAATTCGCGCAGCAGAAAACGCACCAGCGCGGCGAGCAGCAGGACCACCACGAAGATCAGCGCGAACCCGGCCACATGCCGCCATGCCGGCTCCGCGATCATCCCGGAGAACAACGCCGCGCCCTCGTTGGCATAACGCCAGGCCAGAAACAAGGCGAGGATCCAGGCCACCAGCGCCATCACCTCGCTGACCAGCCCGCGCCACATGCCGATGGCGGCCGACAGCGCCAGCACGCCGAGAAACACGTAATCGAAAACCGTCATCCGCAGCCGTCTACCGCGCGGTCACCACTGGATTCTGCCCCAGCGTCTTCAGCCGCTCGGCGGCCCGGTCGGCCTCGGCGCGGTTGCCGAACGGCCCGACACGCACCCGGGTGACCGTGCCGGCCCGCTCGGTATAGGCGGCGAAGCCCTTGCCCTTCAATTCGGCGGCCAGCGCCTCGGCACGGGCGGATTCGCCGAACGCGGCAATCTGCACCACGAATCCGTTGGCCGCTGCCGGCGCGGCCGGAGGCGGCGTCTGCCCTTCCAGGATGGCGCGCACGCGCGCGGCCTCGTCCTGCGGCGGCTGTGCCGGCGGCCGGGTGGCGGGCGCGGGCTGCTGCGGTGCGGCGGCAGGCTGGGAGGGCGGTTTCGTCTGTGCGGGGGGTGCCGGCTGCTGCGGCTGCGCGGCGGGCGGTGCCGCTGGCGTGGCGGGGGGACGGCTTTCCGGCGGCGCTGTTTGCGGCGCCGGGGCCGCCGGCGGTGCGGGCGGCTGCTCCTGCGGCGGTGGCGCTACGTCGGGTTCGACGTTCAGCGGCGCGCGCCCGGCGATGGGGCGCGACAACTCGGCATCGCGGTCGGGAATGGTGATCTGGATATCCTGGCCGGAAGGGCCAGGCTCCTGGTCCATCACCATCGGCAGGATGATGGCGGCCAGCAGCGCGAGCGCGGCTGCGCCCACCAGGCGACGCCGCGAGCGCTTTTTCAGCTCGACGTTGTCTGTGTCGGTCACGCGCTCACCTCAGTGGCGTTCGGCACGGATCGCGGCCAGCACATCGGCCACGGTCAGAAAGGAACCAAGGGCGACGATTCTATCACCCTCGGCGGCGCTTTTCCGCGCTGCCGCATACGCCTCGCGCGGCGAATCGAAACAGCTTGCATCCGCGTCGATGCCGGCGGCGCGCAGACGCACGGCGAGCTCTTCGGACGACAGGCCGCGCGGTCCGGGCAGGCTGGCGAGCAGCCAGTGGTCGACGCGCTCGCGCAGCAGCGCCGCCACGCCTTCGACGTCCTTGTCGCCCAGCATGCCGAGCACCGCCCAGGTCCCCGGATAGAACCCCATGCTGCCCAGGTTCTCGGCCAGCACGCCGGCGGCCTGGGGATTGTGCGCCACGTCGAGCACCACCGCCGGGCGCCCGGGCAGTACCTGGAAGCGGCCGGGCACCTCGACCAGCATCAGGCCCTCGCGCACCGCCTGCATCGGCACCGGCAGGCGCGTGCGCACCAGGTCCAGGGCGGTCAGCACCGCCGAGGCGTTAAGCAGTTGGTTGACGCCGCGCAGCGCCGGATAGGCCAGCCCACCCCGGCGCGTCAGCACCCCCTGCGCGGGCGGCGCGGCATAGCGCCAGTAGCCCCACTGCTGACGGTCGCCGCCAAAGCCGAAATCGCGCCCGCTGATCCACAGCGGCGCACCGATGGCCTCGGCATGGGCGATCAGGCTGGCGGGTGGCTGCGGATCGCCGCACACCGCCGGGCGGCCGGCACGGAAAATGCCAGCTTTCTCGAAACCGATCCGTTCGCGCGTGCCGCCGAGGAAATCCATGTGATCCATGGCCACGCTGGAGACGATGGCGCAATCGGCATCGAACACGTTCACCGCGTCCAGCCGCCCGCCCAGGCCCACTTCGAGGATGATGGCATCCAGCGGCTCGCGGCAGAACGCCCACCAGGCGGCCAGCGTGCCGTGCTCGAAGTAGGTCAGCGGCGTGTCGCCGCGCGCGGCCTCCACCGCCGCGAAGGCAGCCGCCAGCGCGGCATCGTCGATCTCGCGCCCGTCGATGCGCACGCGCTCGTGGTAGCGCAGCAGGTGCGGCGAGGTGTAGCAGCCGACGCGATAGCCGGCGGCCACCAGAATGGTCTCCAGCATCGCACAGGTGGAACCCTTGCCGTTGGTGCCGCCGACCGTGAGGATCAACGCAGCGCTGCGCGCGTCCAGCGCATCGCGCACGCGGCATACCCGCTCCAGGCCCAGTTCGATGGCCTGCCCATGGCGTTGTTCGATCAGCGCCAGCCAGTCTGCGGTACTGGCCGGCGTTTTCGCTGCCGGCATGGACGGGCGCCGCTCAGGCGCCGACCGCCGGCTGGCGGGTCAGCAGGGTGAGCAGTTCGGCCAGCTTGGCGCGCATCTGGCGGCGGTCGACGATCAGGTCGATGGCGCCCTTCTCCAGCAGGAACTCGGAACGCTGGAAGCCTTCCGGCAGCTTCTCGCGCACGGTCTGCTCGATCACGCGCGGGCCGGCGAAGCCGATCAGCGCGCCCGGCTCGGCGATCACCACGTCACCCATGAAGGCGAAGCTGGCGGATACCCCGCCCATGGTCGGATCGGTGAGAATGGTGATGAAGGGCAGCTTGCGCTGGGCAAGCTGGGTGATGGCCGCAGTGGTCTTGGACATCTGCATCAGCGAGAACAGCCCTTCCTGCATGCGCGCGCCGCCGGTGGCGGTGATGCAGATGAAGGGCAGGCGCTGCTCCAGCGCGGCCCTGGCGCCGCGCACGAAGCGTTCGCCGACCACCGAACCCATCGAACCGCCGAGGAATTCGAATTCGAAGCAGGCCACCACCACCGGCACGGTCTGGATGGCGCCCTGCATGACCACCATGGCGTCGGCCTCGTCGGTGTCCTTGTTGGCCGCCGACAGGCGCTCGGTATAGCGGCGCGAGTCCTTGAACTTGAGCGGATCGACCGGCACCACCTCGGCGCCGATCTCGAAGCGCCCCTCGGCGTCGAGCAGCATGTCCAACCGCGCGCGCGCGCGGACGCGCTGATGATGGCCGCACTTGGGGCACACATTGAGGTTGCTTTCCAGATCCGAGCGGTAGAGCACCGCCTCGCAGGCCGTGCACTTGCTCCACAGGCCTTCCGGAATGGACTTGTTGCGCGCGCTGACCTCGGCGCGCTTGATCTTCGGGGGAAGCAGTTTCTGCAGCCAGCTCATCGGGCCGTTTCTCCGATCTGGTCCAGGGCGCTGCGGATGCCCCGGATGAAGTCCCGCACCCGGACCGTGACCTGGTCCGGGGCACTGTTTTCGATTTCTTCGATGATGCGGCTGCCGATCACCACGCCGTCGGCCAGTTCGCCGATGCACCGCGCGGATTCCGCATCGCGGATGCCGAACCCCACGCCCACCGGCAGGCCCACGGCGGCACGGATCTGCGGAATGCGCTGGGCGACCTCGTCGAGGTCGATGCTGGCCGAACCGGTCACGCCCTTCAGCGACACATAGTAGATATAGCCGCTGCCCGCGCGCGCCACCTCGGCGAAACGCTCGTCCAGCGAGGTCGGCGCGAGCAGGAAGATGGGATCGAGCCCGGCGGCCTTGGCGGCGGTGGAAAACTCCACGCACTCCTGCGGCGGGTAATCGACCACCAGCACGCCATCCACGCCGGCGGCCACCGCGGCCTCGATGAAGGCACCCTGTCCCATGGCCTCGATGGGATTGGCGTAGCCCATCAGCACCACCGGGGTGTCCGTATCGGTCTGGCGGAATTCGCGCACCAGCCCCAGCACCTTGCGCAGGCTCATGCCCTTGGCCAGCGCGCGCTCGGAGGCACGTTGGATGGTCGGGCCGTCGGCCATCGGGTCGGAAAACGGCACGCCCAGTTCGATGACGTCCGCGCCGCCCTCGACCAGCGCGTGCATCAGCGGCACGGTCAACGCTGGATCGGGATCGCCGGCGGTGATGAAGGGAATCAGCGCCTTGCGGCCGGCGGCCTGCAAACGCTGAAAGCTGGCTTGGATTTTCGACATGTTCGTATACACGCGGCGGGGCGTTCGACACGCCCCGGTAGAGTCAGAAACGGATGCCCGAACGCTCGGCGACGGTGTGCATGTCCTTGTCGCCGCGGCCGGAAAGATTGACCAGCAGGATCTTGTCGCGCCCCAGTTGCGGCGCCAGCTTGGCGGCCTGGGCGAGCGCGTGGGAAGACTCCAGCGCCGGGATGATGCCCTCGGTGCGGCACAGCGTATGGAAGGCAGCGAGCGCCTCGGCGTCGGTCACCGCGACGTACTCGGCACGCTCGCTGTCCTTCAGCCAGGCGTGCTCGGGGCCCACACCGGGGTAATCCAGGCCAGCGGAGATCGAATGCGTCTCGATGATCTGCCCGTCCTCGTCCTGCATCAAGTAGGTGCGGTTGCCGTGCAACACGCCGGCCTTGGCGTTGGCGGTCAGCGGCGCGGCGTGGCGGCCGGTGTCGATGCCGTCGCCGGCGGCCTCGACGCCCACCAGCTTGACGCCCGGCACGTCGAGATAGGGGTGGAAGATGCCGATGGCGTTGGAGCCGCCGCCCACGCAGGCGATCACGTAGTCGGGCTGGCGGCCCGCCATCTCGGCCATCTGCACCTTGCATTCCTTGCCGATCACCGTCTGGAAGTCGCGCACCATCACTGGATAGGGGTGCGGGCCGGCGACCGTGCCGATGATGTAGAAGGTATTGCCGATGTTGGTGACCCAGTCGCGCATGGCTTCGTTGAGCGCGTCCTTGAGGGTGCGCGAACCGGATTCCACCGGCACCACGGTGGCACCCAGCAGCTTCATGCGATACACGTTGGCGGCCTGGCGCTTGACGTCCTCGGCGCCCATGTACACCACGCATTCCATGCCGTAGCGCGCCGCCACGGTGGCGCTGGCCACGCCGTGCTGGCCGGCGCCGGTCTCGGCGATCACGCGCGGCTTGCCCATGCGCCTGGCGAGCAGTGCCTGGCCGATGCAGTTGTTCACCTTGTGCGCGCCGGTATGGTTGAGATCCTCACGCTTCAGGTAGATCTGCGCGCCGCCGAGCATGTCGGACCAGCGCCGGGCGTGGTAGATGGGACTGGGGCGGCCGACGTAATGGGCCAGTTCGTATTCGTATTCGGCGATGAATGCGGGGTCCCGGCTCGCGGCTTCATACGCCACGCGCAGTTCGTCGAGCGCCGGGATCAGCGTCTCGGCGACGAACACGCCGCCATAGGGGCCGAAGTGGCCGCTGGCGTCGGGAAACGGATAAGGCGTGTCAGCCATCTGCATTGCGAACTCCGGCGATGAAAGCGGTGATCAGGCGGGCGTCCTTGATGCCCTTGGCGGCTTCGACCCCGCTGGACACATCCACCGCCCAGGGACGCACCCGCCGCACCGCCTCGGCGACGTTGTCCGGCGCAAGGCCGCCCGACAGCACCAGCGGACGCGCGAAGCCATGCGGAATCAGCGACCAGTCGAACACCTTGCCGCCGCCGCCATAACCATCCACGAAAGCATCGAGGAGAATTCCTCGCGCCCCGGGATGGGAAGCCGCGAATTCTACCAGATCGACTCCGGCACGCATCCGCGCCGCCTTGATCCACGGCCGACCGTAGCGCGCGCACTCGGACTCATCCTCGTCGCCGTGGAACTGCAGCAACTGCAGCGGCACACGCGCCAGCACCTGGCGTACATATGCCTCGTCCGCATTGACGAACAGGCCCACCGCGGTCACGAAGGGCGGCAGCAGCGCGGCAAGCTCCGCCGCGCGCTCGACATCCACATGGCGCGGGCTGGGCGGATAGAACACGAAACCGATCGCGTCCGCGCCCGCCTCGACGGCGGCGCGTACGTCTTCCGGCCGAGTCAGGCCGCAGATCTTGATGCGGGTACGGGACATTCAGATCAGGGGAATCCGGGGCAGCGCGATGATACGCCCTTCGTCGGGCAGGGACCACCGCGCCGGATAGTCCACCCCGCACAGATACAGGCCGTCCGGCATGAAGGTCGGCGCCGCGCGGGTACGGTCGCGCTGCATCAACAATTCGCCGATCCATGCCGGCGGATGCTTGCCCTTGCCGACGTAGCACAGCGCGCCGACCAGGTTGCGGATCATGTGATGCAGGAAACCGTCGGCATGGAAGTCGAACACCACGTACTCCCCGTGCCGCGTCACCTCGGCCTGGTACAGGTCGCGCACCGGTGTGCGCGCCTGGCAGCCCGCCGCGCGGAACGCGCTGAAATCATGCCTTCCACGCAGCAGCGCGGCGGCGGCGGCCATGCGCTCCACGTCCAGCGGCGAATGGAACCAGCCCACCCGCCCGGCCAGCAAGGCCGGCCGCACCGGTGTGTTGTGCAGCAGATAGCGGTAGCGCCGCGCGACGGCGCGGTAGCGGGCATGGAAATCCTCATCGATCTCCACCGCCCAGCGCACCGCCACGGCGGCGGGCAGCAAGGCATTCACCCCGCGCACCCAGGCGCCGGGCGGGCGCACGCTGGCGGTATCGAAATGCACCACCTGCGCGCTGGCATGCACCCCGGCATCGGTACGCCCGGCGCAATGCACGCGCACCGGATGCGCGCAGATGCCCGCCAGCGCCTGCTCCAGCGCATCCTGCACGCCGCGCCCGTGCGGCTGGCTCTGCCAGCCGAGAAAGGCATCGCCGGCGTACTCCACCCCCAACGCGATTCTCATCCCAGGCCTCCCGCCGGGCCGCCCCAAGGAAGGCCTGCGCCCCCCTGGGGGGGTAAGGCAGGGGTTTCACGGCGCATTGTGCCGTGCCTGCCGAACGGGCCGGCTGTGCAAAGCCGGCCCTCCGCGAACGTAGTGAGCGTGGGGGTCATTTCACCATCCAGCACGACACCGCGATCAACCCCGCCAGCAGCACAACATCCCATGCACGAAAACGTTCGCGGCGCAGCAGCAGGACTTCTTCCGGCCCGGTCGCCGGCTCATCCGCCAGCCAGTCCCGCCAGCCCCTGCCGCCCGGCGCATCGACGTAGCGCAGCACCAGCAGCATGCGCACCGCCACACGCTCGGCCGACAGGCCGGCCCAGGCCAGCGGCCGGCTCAAGGCATACAGGCCGCCGATCAAGCGCTCGGTCGGCAGTTTCTCCAGCAGGATGGCCACGCAGCACACCACCGCGAGCAGACGCCCCGCGTGTTCGAGCGCCTGCCGCACCCCCTCGCGGCTCGGGCTCCATGCCGGCCATGCCGGAAAGAACGCCTCGCCCGGCGTGAAGCCGGCGAACAGCACCACGATGGCGATCAGCAACACCCGCACCCGGCGCACCAGCCGCTGGACCCGGACGGGCGCGAGCAGCAGGGCCAGCACGAGCAGCACGGCAACGGCGAAGGCCAGGGATCGCGGAGGCAGGAACTGCAGCAGGCCTACCCCGAACATCCAGGCGAAGATCAACACACCGGCGTGCATGCGCGCGCGCAGAACGGAAAAACCAGGCATCCAAAACAAACCCGGCCGCAAGCGGCCGGGTGGCGGGACAGCATTGAAACGCGTGCGTGCACGAAACCTCAGTCGAGACGGGCGAGCAAATCGCGCGCAGCGCCCTGCTGTGCTTCGCTGCCTTCGCGCAGCACTTCCTCGAGCAACTCGCGGGCACCTTCCTTGTCGCCCATTTCCTCGTAGGCGCGCGCCAGTTCGAGCTTGGTGTCGACTTCCTGGCTGGGCAGATCGCCCAGCGCGGAAAACGCTCCGCTCTCTGCAACCGGCGCGGCCTCTGCCGGAGTTTCCTCGGCGGCCGGCGGTTCGAGGTTCAGGTCGATGCTCGACAGATCGAGCGCGGGCGGCTCGCTCTCCGGCGCCTGCGGCGGCGCGTCGATTTCCAGGTCGAAGTCCAGCAGGCTGTTGTCGAAGCTGGTCTTCTCCAGATCAATCACACCTTCCTCGGTACTCTCCGAACCAAAGGTGCCGGAAGACTCGATCACCGTGTCGGCCAGATCGAACAGCGTGGCCTCACCCGATTCGAGGTCGAGCCTGCGCTCGTCGGCCTGCCCGCCGGTGAAGGTGCCAGAGGATTCGACCACGGTGGAGGCCGCATCGAACGGCACGGCAGCCGCGGCGGCCGGTTCCCCAGCCTTCTCCGCCGACGCTGCGGCGGGCTCGGCGAAGGCCTCCAGCGGCATCTCGGTCGAGGCGCCCTGCTCCGACGGCGCGGCAGCGGGCAGGTCGAAATCGAGGGAGAACTCATCGACCGGCGGCGCCTCGACCGGCGCTTCGGCAGCCTCCGCAGCGGGCTGCTCGTCCAGGTCGAAACCCAGATCGAAGTCGAGCACGTTGGTATCGATCCCGGCGGCATCCTCGGTGGCCGACGCCTCAGCGGCCGGCACCTCGGCTTCCGGAGTCGCCTCAGCGGGTATTTCACCGCCTTCGGCGAACGGCGACAGGCCGCCCGGCATCGCCCAGGTATCCTTCAACTGCTGGGCATCCGCGGCAGCGGACGGCACGCTTGGCGCCTCCGGCTCCGCAGGCGCGGAAACCTGCTCCGGCGCGGGCTCCACCGCCGCGGGAGCCAGATCGGGCAGTTCGAAATCGAGTGCGCCGAGGGAATCTTCCGCGGCGAAAGCCGACTCCTCGACGGTGGACGCTTCCTCGATGGCCGGCAAGGCCGCATCGTCTTGCGCTGCCACGGCCGCCCCGCCGGCTGCGGCGGCTCCCAGCGCGGCGGCTTCGGCCGGCTTCAGGCCACTCTCGGTACGCGGCCCGCTGGCGGGCTCGTCCCCGCCACTGGCATAGAGCGGATTGGCCGGATCGATCTCCCGGCCCATCGCGGCGGCCTTGGCCCATTCCGGTCCATTGCCTTCGGTACGTGCATAAAGCTCGGCCGCGGTGGTCTCGAATTGCTGAAGGCTCTTGCGCGCGGCATACACCTCGAGCAGCTTGAGGTAGATGGCCAGACGGGACGGATCGGCCTTCAGCGCATCGACGAGAATCTCTTCGGCCTGCGCATCACGCCCGTAGGCCATGTACACGTCGGCCTCGGCAACCGGGTCCACACCCTCGTCGGTATCGATGGAGGACAGCCCGGACTGGCTGAAATCGGTCTGCAGCACGCTACTGCTGCTGGTATCCACACTCTGCCCGCCGGTCGCGCCGAACACCGAATTGGGGCCGGTGGGGGCCGCGGAGAGCAGCACGGAATGGCCATCCGGCGCGGCATCCTGCTTGCGCCGCTGGCGGACCTTGTACCCGGCATAGCCGAGCAGCAGGGCCAGCACACCGCCACCGGCGGCGAGCGTCAGCGGATTGCCCAGGAGCTCCTCGAGGAAACTGGGTGGCGGAGGCACCGGCGCGGGCGGCGGTGCGGGCCGCCGCGGGGCCGGCGGCTTGGGCGCAGCGGGCGGCTCCGCCGGTTGCGCGGCCGCAGCGGCCGGCGCAGGTTCAGGTGCGGGAGCCGGCGCAGGTTCAGGTGCTGCCGGCGCGGGCGCTGCCGGCGTTTCGACCGCTGCCTGGGGCGCCGGCTCGGCCGGTGCGGCGGCGGCCGGTTGCGCAGCGGGGTCGATACCCAGTTGACGCTGCAGTTCGGCGAACTGTTCGCTCTTCAGTTCGAGCAGTTGCTGCAGATCGCGGATACTGCGCTCCAGCTCCGCCTGGCGGGCACGCGCCTCGTTGATCTCGTTCTCGCGCGCGATCTGGTCTTCTTCCAGCGCGCGCAGGCGCTCGAGCAATGCCTGGTCGGTAGCCGGCGCCGACGCATCGGGCGCGCGGGAAACCTGCACATGGTCCGTCCCCGGCGCGACCGGCGGCGGTTCCGCCACGCGCGGGGTGATCTTGCCGGCGCTTTCCTGGGTGGCCGGCGCGGCAGCGGGAACCGACGCGGCGGCCCCGGCGAGTTGCTGGCGATAGGCGTCGAAATCGGCGGCATGGGCAAGCACTTCGCGACGCGCTTCCTGCGCGTTCACCGCGCGTACTTCATCAGCCTCCGGTATGCGCAGGATGCTGCCGGCGCGCAGGCGGTTGATGTTGCTACCGTCGAAGGACTCCGGATTGGCGCGCTGCAATGCGATCAGCGCCTGATCGAGCGAGGCGCCTTCCGGACGGTGGGCGCCGGCGATGCGGTGCAGGGTGTCGCCCCGCTGCACGCGGTAGGAATCCGGGCTCGCCTGCGGGGCAATCACGGGCGCGGCCGGGGCCGGCCTGACCGGAGCGGCGGGTGCAATGGCGGCGGCGGCCGGGGCCTGCGCGGCCGCGGGACGCGGCACGACCGGCGGGGGCGGCGCCAGATCGACCGGATCGAGCAGGAAGGTGTATTCCCGCACCAGATTGCCGGCAGCCCAGTTGAACTCCAGCAGGAGATCGAGGAAAGGTTCGTTGACCGGCCGGTCGCTGCTGATGCGCAGCACCGGGCGCGCACCGCTGACATCCACGCTAACCTTGAGCAGCGACAGCGCGGCGGAATACTGGATATTGGCCTGACGGAAGGCTTCCGGCGAGGCGATGCGCGCGCTGAGCGTCTGCAATTCCTGCGGCGTGGCGGTCAGGGGAACTTCCGCACGCAGCGGCTGGCCAAGGCCAGTCAACACATTGATCGGCCCCGCGCCGAGCGCATAGGCGCCGGAGGGGATGGATGCAATCGCGGTCGCGATCAGGGATGCCTTGAGCAAAGTTTTCATCGTTTTCTGCGCGTTCCCTTACCGAAGCCGAGCTATAAAGAACATAGCATCATGGACTTGGGCTAGCAATCTAGCATCTTCTTTAACTTCTCGCAGCAATTGTTTAATCCGCAAGATTAAAGAAACGCCGAGACAACAAGGCTTTTCAAATACCCAAAAGAAGAACGGGCATCTCTTTCGAGATGCCCGTTCCGCTGTCGCCTCAGCGCTCCAGCAGGATGCGCAGCATGCGGCGCAGCGGTTCGGCCGCGCCCCATAGCAGCTGGTCGCCCACGGTGAAGGCGCCCAGGTATTCCGGCCCCATGGCCAGCTTGTGCAGCCGGCCGACCGGGATGGACAGCGTGCCGGTGACGGTGGCGGGCGACAGTTCGCGCTCGGTGATCTCGCGTTCGTTGGGCACCACCTTCACCCACTGGTTGGCCGATGCGATGATTTCGCTGACCTCATCCAGCGGTACGTCCTTCTTCAGCTTGATGGTCAGCCCCTGAGAATGGCAGCGCATCGCGCCGATGCGCACGCACAGGCCGTCGATCGGAATGCTGCCCGCGCTGCGGAAGGCCGGCTTGCCGAGGATCTTGTTGCACTCCGCGCCGCCCTTCCACTCTTCCTTGGACTGGCCGTGCTCCACCGGCACGTCGATCCACGGGATCAGGCTGCCGGCCAGCGGGGTGTTGCGGAAGTTCTTCTTCGGGAAGGCATCCGAGCGGATGGTTTCGGCGACCTTGCGGTCGATGTCGAGGATGGCCGAGGCCGGATCGGCCAGCAGGTCGGCCACCGAGCCGTGGATGGCACCCATCTGCGCGATCAGTTCGCGCATGTTCTGCGCGCCGGCGCCGGAGGCGGCCTGGTAGGTCATCGCGGAGATCCATTCCACCAGGTCGTGCTTGAACAGGCCGCCCAGGCCCATCAGCATCAGCGACACGGTACAGTTGCCACCGATCCAGTTCCTGCCGCCCTGGGCCAGCGCCTGGTCGATGACGTGGCGGTTGACCGGGTCGAGCACGATCACCGCGTCGTCGGCCATGCGCAGCGCGGAGGCGGCGTCGATCCAGTGGCCGTTCCAGCCGGCGGCGCGCAGCCTGGGGTACACCTCCTTGGTGTAGTCGCCGCCCTGGCAGGTGACGATGATGTCGCAGGCCTTCAGCGCGTCGATGTCCGAGGCGTCCTGCAGGGCCGCGCCCGCTTCCTTGCCGCCGAAGGACGGCGCCTTGCCGCCGGCGTTGGACGTGGAGAAATACACCGGATCGATCAGGGCGAAGTCACCCTCTTCCACCATGCGCTGCATCAGCACGGAACCGACCATGCCGCGCCAGCCGACCAGACCTACCTTGCTCATTGCCTTTCCTTTAAGCCAGTTTCAACGAATCCTACAGCGCCGCCAGCACGGCGTCGCCCATTTCCCGCGTGCCGACCTTTTTGGTGCCCGGCTCGAAGATGTCGCCGGTGCGGTAGCCTTGGGCGAGCACCTTCTTGACCGCGCCCTCGACACGCTGCGCGGCCTCTTCCAGGCCGAAGGTGTAGCGCAGCAGCATGGCCGCCGACAGGATGGTGGCCAGCGGGTTGGCCACGCCCTGGCCGGCGATGTCCGGCGCCGAGCCGTGCGAGGGTTCGTACAGGCCCTTGTTGTGCTCGTCCAGCGAGGCCGAGGGCAGCATGCCGATGGAGCCGGTGAGCATGGAGGCCTCGTCCGAGAGGATGTCGCCGAACATGTTGCCGGTGACCATCACGTCGAACTGCTTGGGCGCACGCACCAGCTGCATGGCGGCGTTGTCCACCAGCATGTGGGTGAGTTCCACGTCCGGGTATTCCGGTGCCAGTTCATTGGCCACGTCGCGCCACAGCTGGGTGGTTTCCAGCACGTTCATCTTGTCCACCGAGCACAGCTTCTTGTTGCGCTTGCGCGCGGCCTCGAAGGCCACGCGCAGGATGCGGCGGATTTCCGACTCGGTGTAGTGCATGGTGTTGAAGCCGTAGCGCTCACCGTCACGCTGTTCGATGCCGCGCGGCTGGCCGAAGTAGATGTCGCCGGTGAGTTCGCGCACGATCAGGATGTCCAGCCCGGCGACCACTTCCGGCTTCAGCGAGGACGCATTGGCCAGTTCCGGATACAGGATGGCCGGACGCAGGTTGGCGAACAGCCCAAGTTCCTTGCGGATGGCGAGCAGGCCGCGTTCCGGACGCTGCTCGCGCGGCAGCGTATCCCATTTCGGTCCGCCCACGGCACCCAGCAGTACCGCGTCGGCTGCGCGCGCGAGCTTCGAAGTGGCCTCCGGATACGGCTGGCCGGTGGCATCCACCGCGCAGCCGCCCAGCAGGGCCTCTTCCAGTTCGAACTTCAGGTCCAGCGCGCGCAGCACACGCACGGCCTCGGCGGTGATTTCCGGGCCAATGCCGTCACCGGGCAGAACGCAAATCTTCATCCAGACTCTCCAGTGCGCCCGAACAGACTCAGGCGTAGTAATACGGGTGTTGGGCGCGCCGCTGCTCTTCGAAGGCGCGAATCTTGTCGGCGTGGCGCAGGGTAAGGCCGATGTCGTCCCAGCCGTTGAGCAGGCATTCCTTGCGGAACGGATCCACGTCGAAGGCAATCACCTCGCCGTCCGGACGGGTGATGGTCTGGGCGGCCAGATCCACCTTCAGGCGGTAGCCCTCGGTGGTTTCGCACTGGCGGAACAGCTCGTCCAGGATCACCGCGTCCAGACGGATCGGCAATAGCCCGTTCTTGAAGCAGTTGTTGAAGAAGATGTCGGCGAAGCTCGGCGCGATGATCACCCGGAAGCCGTAATCCTCCAGCGCCCACGGGGCATGTTCGCGCGAACTGCCACAACCGAAGTTGTCACGCGCGAGCAGCACCTGCGCGCCCTGGTAGCGCGGCTGGTTGAGGACGAAGTCCGGGTTCTTCGGGCGGCCCGAACAATCCTGCCCCGGCTGGCCCACGTCCAGGTAGCGCCACTCGTCGAACAGGTTGGGGCCGAAGCCGCTGCGCTGGATCGACTTGAGGAACTGCTTGGGGATGATCGCATCCGTATCCACGTTGGCGCGATCGAGCGGGACCGTCAGCCCATCGACGACATCAAAAGGCTTCATTTGTCCGCGGCCTTCTCGATGGCCTGGCCACCTTTCTGAACATCCTTGCCAATGCCCTTGACGGTATTGCAACCTGAAAGCGCCATGCCTGCCGCGACCAATACTGCAACCACGATCGTCTTCATGCCAGTCTCTCCTATGGTTATTGGCTCAATTCGCGTACATCGGTGAAACGACCGGTCACCGCCGCCGCAGCGGCCATGGCCGGACTGACCAGGTGCGTACGCCCACCTGCTCCCTGGCGTCCCTCGAAATTGCGGTTCGAGGTGGACGCACAGTGTTCCCCCGGCTCCAGCCGGTCGGCATTCATCGCCAGACACATCGAACAGCCCGGTTCGCGCCATTCGAAGCCGGCATCGATGAAGATGCGGTCCAGCCCCTCGGCCTCGGCCTGCTGCTTGACCAGCCCGGAGCCCGGCACCACCAGCACGCGGCGCACGCTGTCGGCCTTCCTGCGGCCACGGGCCACCGCCGCCGCCTCGCGCAGATCCTCGATGCGCGAGTTGGTGCACGAACCGATGAACACCTGCTGCACGGCGATCTCGGTGATCGGCGTGTTGGCCTCCAGGCCCATGTACTTGAGCGCACGCTCCACGCCCTCGCGCTTGACCGGATCGTCGATGCGCGCAGGGTCCGGCACCTTGCCGGTGACCGTGGTGACCATCTCCGGCGAGGTGCCCCAGGTCACCTGCGGGGCGATGGCGGAGGCATCGATGCGCACCACCTTGTCGAACTGCGCGCCTTCGTCGGAGCGCAGCGTCTTCCAGTAGGCCACCGCCGCGTCCCACTGGACACCCCTGGGGGAGAAGGGCTTGTCGCGCAGGTAATCGATGGTGGTTTCATCCACCGCCACCAGCCCGGCGCGCGCACCGGCCTCGATGGCCATGTTGCACACCGTCATGCGGCCTTCCATGGACAGCGAACGGATCGCGCTGCCGGCGAATTCGATGGCGTAGCCGGTGCCGCCGGCCGTGCCGATCTCGCCGATGATGGCGAGCACCACGTCCTTGGCGGTCACGCCGCGCCCCAGTTGGCCGTCCACCTGCACCAGCATGGTCCTGGACTTCTTCTGCAGCAGGCACTGGGTGGCCATCACGTGCTCGACCTCGGACGTGCCGATGCCGTGCGCCAGACAGGCGAAGGCCCCGTGGGTGGAAGTGTGCGAATCCCCGCACACCACGGTCATGCCCGGCAGCGTGGTGCCGTTTTCCGGCCCGATCACGTGGATGATGCCCTGGCGCGCGTCCATGAACGGGAAATAGGCCAGCGAACCGACCTCGCGCAGGTTGGCGTCCAGCGTCTCGACCTGCTGGCGCGACACCGGGTCCTCGATGCCCCGCTCCCAATGGTCGGTGGGCGTGTTGTGATCGGCGGTGGCCACGATGGAGGTCACCCGCCACGGCTTGCGCCCGGCCAGTTTCAGACCCTCGAAGGCCTGCGGGCTGGTGACTTCATGCACGAGGTGGCGATCGATGTAGATCAGCGCCGTGCCGTCGGCCTCCTGGTGCACAACGTGACTCGACCAGAGCTTTTCGTACAGCGTTTGGGGGAGCATCCGTGTTTCTTCCGCGCTAAAGGAAAAGGTTTTGATTATTTCACAGGGCCGGGAGCCTGAACAGGCGGCGGAACAAGGCCCGCCGCGGGTTCAGCCCCCACCCGCAGGACGGTACAGCGGCATCACACGCTGCGCATAGTCGGCCAGATCACGCTGGCGGGTGGAATGCGAAGGGTGGGTGGACAGCCACTGCGGCGGCGCTCCGGACGAGCGCGCCGCCATCTTGTTCCACAGCGTGACCGCCGCGCGCGGATCGTAGCCGGCGCGTGCGGCCAGCTCCACGCCGATGCGGTCGGCCTCGGTTTCGTGCAGGCGCGAGTTGGGCAGCTCGAAAGTCACCGCCGCCACCTGCCCCATCAGGCTCTGCCCAGCGTCGCCCACGCCGAGCAGCGCGCCGGCCACCGAGACGCCGAGGCCGGTGGCCATCGATTTGGAGATGCGCTCGCGCGCATGCTCGCGCAGCGCATGGGCGATCTCGTGCCCCATCACCGCGGCGATCTCGTCGTCGGTGAGCTTCAATTGTTCGATCAGCCCGGTGTAGATGACCATCTTGCCGCCGGCCATGCACCAGGCGTTGAGTTCATTGGAGGTCAGCACATTCACCTCCCAGTTCCAGCGCGGCGCATCCGCGCGGAACACGCCGGTCTGCGCCGCCAGACGATCGGCGATGCGGCGCACGCGCTGCACCGTCGCCGCATCGCGGTTCAGCGCATTCTTCTTGCGCGCCTCGGCGAGCACCTCCTGGTACTGCTTGGCGGACGCCTGCTCCACCTCCTGCGCGGACACCATCATCATCTGCGCACGATCCACCCCCACCGCGCCGCCGCCCGTGGTCTGCACGGTCTGGCAGGCCAACACCATGGCGGCCGCCAGCACGACCGGCAACACATTGCCCAACACTCTGCGCATCATCATTCTCCTTCGTTCGCGCGCCCTTGCAGTTCGCGCCCCGGGCGCCAGCCATACACCAGCCAGAGCAGCCCGGCCAGCGCGAACAGCGAGCCCATGGTGTACGTCCATGCCGGACCGATGCCGTCCCAGGTCAGCCCGCTCGACAGCCCCCCCAGCATGCCGCCCGCGCCGAACGACACACTGCCATACAAGGCCTGCCCTCTGGATTGGAGCTTACCCGGAAACCACAGGTTCACCGCCGCGATGGCCGCCCCGTGGTAGGCGCCGAATGTGGCGCCATGTAACAGCTGGGCGAACACCAGCACCGGCAGGCTGCCCACGCCCCAGCCGATCAGCACGAAGCGCAGCACCGCCGCCGCGAAGGCGAACAGCAGGATGGCGCGCAGCGTGAAGCGACGCAGCAGCCTGGGCATGAACAGGAAGACGGCGATCTCCGCCACCACCCCGAGCGTCCACATCCAGCCCACGAGCGCCTTGCCGTAGCCGTAATCGACCAGGTAGATCGAATAGAACACGTACAGCGCGCCATGCGCGGCCGACATGAAGAAGCACGCCCCGAGCAAGGCGCGCACTTCGGGGCGGCGCAAGGTCTCGCCCAGACTGGCCCCGCCATCCCTGCGCACCAGCGCACGCGGCGCATCGGGCAGCCACAGCGCACAGAACAGGATGCCGCCCAGCACCAGCGCGGTCATCCACAGCACCGAAGCGATGGGCAGATGGTCGAGTCCATAGCCGATGCCCAGCACGGCAACCACGAAGCCCACTGAACCCCAGGCGCGGATGCTGCCATAACGGTTGCCCTGGCTGCCGAGATGGGCAAAGGTGACACCCTCGATGAGCGGCAGCGCAGCGCTCCAGAAAAACGCCATCAGCGCCATGCCGACGAACACGCCGGCGAAGGATTCGGTGAGGAAGAAGATCGAGAAGCCCGCCAGACTGGCGAACGCCGACAGGCGCACGATGAGCACCGGCACCCCGAGGCGATCCGCCAGCCAGCCCCACAGGTTGGGCGCGAGCATGCGCATCCCCTGCATCAGCGACATCAGGATGGCGATGTCGGTGGCCGAGAAACGCAGGGATTGCAGGTACAGGGTGAAGTACGGCGAGAACGCGCCGATGAAACCGAAGTAGAAGAAATAGTAGGCGGACAGGCGCCAATACGGGAACATCCGGGAGATTTTAACCGCGCGCGGGCCGCCCCGCACTCCGGGGCTGCGGCACGGCATGCCGCAGCAACCCGGCGCACACTCAGCCTGCCGCTTGCGCGACCAGCATCCGGTACAGATCGTCCTTCAGAATCAGCCGCCGCTTCTTGAGCACTTCGAGTTCAAGATCGGTGGCCAATTCGGCATCGAGTTCGATCCGTTGGACGTGACGATTCACGCTGTGATACTCATCGAACAGTTTGGCGAAATGCGCATCCGCCACTTTCAGATCGTGAATCTGTTGCTGATATTCCGGAAATTCACTGTGCAGATCGTGGGGTTCGAGCACCATGCAGCCTCCTTGGTAGTACAGGGAAAAATCTGCAGGTCGCCTCCAGCATACCCGCTCTGGCACAAAGAGCGGTAGACAACGGTCAACCGACGCGCGCTCGCACCCTCAACGCGGCGATGGAGGCCACTGTTCCCCGTCGGGCGCCAGGCCGTCGATCTTCGGCGTCGTGGTGACGACGTCACCGCACTGCGCGCGATGGCGCAAGGCGTGGTCGATCAGCACCAGCGCCAGCATGGCCTCGGCGATCGGCGTGGCGCGGATGCCCACGCAGGGGTCGTGGCGGCCATGGGTACTGACGATGGCCGGCTTGCCCTGCTTGTCGATCGAGCGGCGTTCCAGGCGGATGCTGGAAGTCGGCTTGATCGCCATGCTCACCAGGACGTCCTGTCCGGTGGAGAGGCCGCCCAGCACACCGCCAGCGTGGTTGGACAGAAAACCGTCCGGTGTCAGCTCGTCGCCATGTTCGCTGCCGTGCTGCGCGATGCAGGCGAAGCCGGCACCGATCTCCACACCCTTGACCGCGTTGATGCCCATCATGGCATGGGCGATGTCGGCATCCAGGCGGTCGTACACCGGCTCGCCCCAGCCCACCGGCACGCCGCGGGCCATGACGTTGATGCGCGCGCCGATGGAATCACCGGACTTGCGCAACTCGTCCATGTAGCTTTCCAGCTGCGGCACGATGGCGGCATTGGGCGCGAAGAACGGGTTGTCGAGCTCTTCCCAGGCCACGAAGGGAATCTCGATGGGCCCGAGCTGTGCCATCCAGCCGCGGATGACGATGCCGTAGCGCTCCTGCAGCCACTTGCGCGCGATCGCCCCGGCAGCCACGCGCACCGCGGTCTCGCGCGCCGAGGAGCGTCCGCCGCCGCGCGGATCGCGGATGCCGTACTTCTGCCAGTAGGGGTAATCGGCATGCCCGGGGCGGAAGGTCTCGGCGATGTTGCCGTAGTCCTTGGAGCGCTGATCCTGGTTGCGGATCAGCAGCGCGATGGGGGTGCCGGTGGTGCGGCCCTCGAACACGCCGGAAAGGATTTCCACCTCGTCCGGTTCGCGGCGCTGGGTAACGTGGCGCGACGTGCCCGGCTTGCGCCGATCCAGTTCCGCCTGGATGTCAGCGGCGTCCAGCGCCAGTCCCGGCGGGCAGCCATCGACCACGCAGCCGATGGCCGGGCCGTGGGATTCGCCGAAGGACGTGACGGTGAACAGCGTGCCTAGGGTATTGCCGGACATCGTTGAACTCGTGCGGGAAACGCGGGGGCGCAAGGGTCGGCAGTTTAGCACAGCGCCCCTGCCGCCCCGCCGGCCGGCGCTCAGTGGAAGAAGTCCTCCAGACGTTCGAAGACCTCGTGCTCGGCACCGTGGCGGCGCACCGCGCGCACATCGTTCAGCTTCTCCAGCTGGCGCACCATCTGTTCCAGACGCTGGTCGTCGTAGACCAGCAGCCAGATGCGGCTGCGCTTGCCGTCGGACACCGGCATGCACAGGATGCCTTCCATGTTGAACGCACGCCGCGCAAAGAGGTTGCAGATGTGGCTCATCACCCCGGGGTGGTTGTTCACGTCGATTTCCAGCACCACCTTGGCGAAGGTGGATTGGCGCAGGGGTTCAGCGACCTGTTCGATCATGGTCAGCCTCCGATCATTTCAGTGTTGGCGGCACCCGGCGGCACCATGGGATAGACGAATTGCTCGCGGTCGATGGAAACATGGATCAGGCACGGCCCCGGCGTGGTCAACGCCTGGGTCAGCGCCCCGCGCGGATTGGGCGCGCTGTCCAGATCGACCGACGGCACGCCGAAGCCCTCGGCGATGCGCGCGAAATCCGGTGCACCGCGATACCTGGAAGCGAACACCCGCTTGCCGTAGAACAGGTTCTGCTGCTGGTACACCAGCCCCAGCGAGTTGTTGTTCATCAGCACGATCTTCACGTTCAGCCATTCCTCGGCGAGCGTGGCGAATTCCTGGATGTTCATCATCAGGCTGCCGTCGCCGGAAAAGCACACCACCGTGCGCTGCGGCTCGGCCAGCGCCGCGCCGATGGCCGCCGGCACGCCGAAGCCCATGGTCCCCAACCCACCGGAAGTTAGCCACTGGCGCGGACGGCGGAACGGATAGGCCTGCGCCACCCACATCTGGTGCTGGCCCACGTCGGTGGCGATCACCGCTTCGTCGTCGAGCGCGGCGGCCACCGTGCGCACCAGGCCGTAATGGGTGCGCGGATCGTTCTGCGTGGCCCATTCCACCGGATGGCCCGCCTTCAGTTCATTCACGCGCGCCAGCCAGGACGGGCGCGGATTCGCATCGACCAGCGGCGCCAGCGCTTCGAGCACCTGCCCCACATCGCCATGGATGCCCACATGGGCCTGCTTGATCTTGTGCAGTTCGGAACGGTCGATGTCGATATGCACGATGCGCGCGTCGGGGCAGAACCTGGCGGCCTTGCCGATGGCACGGTCGTCGAAGCGCGCGCCCACGCACACCAGCACGTCGGCCTCTTCCAGCACGAAATTGGTGTAGCGCGCGGCATGCATGCCCAGCATGCCGATGGACAGCGGATGGTCCACCGGCATGGTGCCCAGCGCCATCAGCGTCATCGTGGTCGGCAGCCCGGCCTTCTCGGCCAGCGCCACGGCCTGCGCCGACGCCCCCGAATGCACCACGCCCCCGCCCAGATAGAGCACCGGGCGCTCGGCCGCGTTGATCATCCGCGCGGCCTCCTCGATGCCCGCGCGGTCGGAGGCCGGCAGCGCCTCGGCGGCGGCCGGCGGCGGAAAATCCTCGAAACTCACCTGCTGGTTCTGCACATCCTTGGGCACATCCACCAGCACCGGGCCGGGACGGCCCGACATGGCGATGCGAAACGCGGCGGGAATCACCTCCAGCAGTTCCTCGGCCGAACGCACCAGGAAGTTGTGCTTGGTGATCGGCACGGTCATGCCGTAGATATCCACTTCCTGGAAGGCATCCGTGCCGATCATCGACAGCGGCACCTGGCCGGTGATCGCCACCATCGGAATGGAATCCAGCCGTGCATCGGCAATCGCCGTGACCAGGTTGGTGGCCCCCGGGCCGCTGGAAGCGAAGCACACCTGCGGCACGCCGGACACCCGCGCCATGCCCTGGGCCATGAAGCCCGCGCCCTGCTCGTGGCGCGCCAGCACGTGGTGGATCAGTTCGCTGCCGGACAGCGCGTCGTACAAGGGCAGGATCGCGCCGCCGGGAATCCCGGCGATGGTGCGCACACCCTGGCGTTCCAACAGGCGCACGATGAGTTCGGCGCCGGACATCTGCTTCATGGTCTCTCTCCTCGGATGGTCCGTGGCGTCAAGACCGGCGGCGCAAAAAACGAAACCCCCGCCGGCCTGCGCGCCGACGGGGGTTCTGGATACGGTTGCTGCGGTGTGCCTGGACCCGTTACGACGCGCGACTGCCTACGCCTACTACTACGCGTACGGACAGGACTACGGCGAGCTTGCGGGTGAAGCGGTTCATTACGAAGCCTTGCGGACCGGTGGCAGCGATCTAACCACGAATCGCGGGCGGCTGGCAAGCATCACGGGGCATTCGTGCGATTGGCCCGTCCACCGATCAGCGCACCGCGGCGAGGAAATCGGCCAGCCGCCGGGCGCTCTCGGCCAGTCTCGCGGCGGCGATGCGACCGTCCTCGAAAGCCGCCGCCGCGCCGTACAGTGCCCGGTATACCTGGCGCGGATCATAGGTGACCAGCACCAGATCGACGCCGGCGGCCAGCGCTTCGGCCGCCACCCGGCCGATGCCGAGGTTGTAGACCGCGCCCATGTTGAGATCGTCGGTGAGCAGGATGCCGTCGTAGGCCCAGTCCCCGCGCAACAGGCCGGCGACGACGGCCGGCGAATGCGAGGCAGCATGCCGGGGGTCGAGAGCTTCGAGGGTCACGTGGCCGAGCATCATGGCGCTGCCGGCATGGCCGGCCAGGGTACGGAAGGGTAGCCAGTCGCCGGCCATTTCGCCGGGGCTGACGGCGAGGCGGGCCGGGTGCAGGTGGGTATCGCGGTCGATGCGGCGCAGGCCGGGGAAGTGCTTCAGTGTGCCGCGCACGCCGGCGGCCGACAACCCGTCCAGATAGCCGGCGGCGATTTCGGCGACGCCTTCCGGATCGGTGCCGATGGCACGCGCCGGAATGTCGCTGAACAGGTCGCCGTCCGGCCGCCCGGCCGGCTTCAGGTCGACCACCGGGCTGAAATTGAGATTGACGCCGAGCGCCGCCAGCGCGCTGCCCTGGCGCTGGCCGTAGGCCCGCGCCGCCCGGCCGGGATCGGGTTCTTCCGCCAGCATGGCCAGCGGCGGCAGCCGGTCGAGCAGGGGCGACAGGTGGCTGACCCGACCACCTTCCTGGTCGGCGGCGACGAGCAGTGGCGGCAGCCCGGCCCACCGCCGCCGTTCCTGCAGCGCGGCGATCTCGGCGCGGACTTCGGCAAAGCTGCGGTCGCGGATGTTGCGCCGGCCGACGTAGATGCCGCCGATCAGCCCCTTTTCCGCCAGTTCGGCGACCTCCGCGAAGTCTGTGTAGCCGACGATGAAATGCCGGCCGACGGCCTGCATCGCCGGTCCGGCGGCGAGCACGGCCTCGCGCTGCAGGCGCCAGGCGAGTTCCTGGCCGCCGGCCAGCAGCAGGGCGGTGGCGAACAGGATGCGGGCGGCCGGCATCCAGTGCTTCCAGCGCCACAGCGCGAAAACGGCCAGGGCGATCCATGCCGCCGTTTCCAGATGGCGCAGCCCGAACAGCAGCGGATGCTTGTAGTACCAGGCCGGCAGCAGCAGGACGATCGGCCACATTGCCCGCAATGCGGCGCTGACCAGGCCCGGCAGCCCGGTCAAGCGCCACGCCGGGGCGCGACTCGGCGCAAGGCCGCTCATTGCGCCCGCTCCGGCGGGCGCTGACCCAGCCCGTACCAATCCAGCCGGCGGGTGGCGAGCATCACGGCGCCGAGGGCGATGAACAGCAGCAAACTGCCCATCAGCAAGGCGTTGTCTTCCGACAGCAGCACGCCGTAGAGCACGCCGTAGAGGCCGGTCAGCCCGGCGCCGAAGGCGGCGCCCCGGCGCCAGTCGCCGAGCGCGCCGGCCAGGTACCAGGCGATCAGCCCGATGCAGGCGCCGGCCGCCAGGCCGTAGGCGGCGGCGAAAGCCATGTGTTCGGAGAAGGCGATCAGCAGCAGGAAGAAGATGGCGAGCGCCAGGCCCACCAGCAGGTATTGCAGCGGATGGATCGGCGCCCGGCGCAGAGTCTCGGTCAGGAAGAAGCCGGCGAAGGTCAGCACGATGAACAGCACGCCGTACTTCACTGCGCGTTCGGATTGCAGGTAAACGTTCACCGGGTCGATGAAATCAATCGACAGCGCTTCGCCGCTGTTCGGGTTCAGCGCGTTGGCGAAATCGCGGGCGAGATGGGAGACTTCCCAGCGGGCTTCGAAGCCGCCGGCGCCGACGCTGCGTTCGCGCGGCAGGAAGCGGCCGCCGAAATTGGGATGTGGCCAGGCCGAGTTGAGCCGGATGCGGTTGGTCTCGCCGGTCGGCGCGATGCTCAGGCGCGTCGTACCGGTCAATTGCAGCGGAAAGCTGACCGCGAAATTGTGCGTCTTGCCCAGTTCCAACCGGCCGAGCGGCACGCTCAACTGCGCCAGCGGCAGCGCGTCGCCCGCCGGCTTGCCGGTGCCGAAGCGGTGGCGCTGGCCGTTGATCAACACGTCCGGGTCGCTATCGACGCCGCGCGGGTCGGACAGGCCGAGAATCAGCACGGCCTCGGCGTCGATCAGCCGCTCGTTGGCGTCGGCCGCCGGCACGCTGACGCTGAAGCGGCTCTGGCTGGCCGCGTCGAGGTGGAACAGGCGCGCCTGGTAGATGCCGCGATGGCGCGTCTCGACCTTGGCCTCGCCCTCGATGCTCAGCGTTTCCGGGGCGATCAGCCGGGTGTGCTCGACGGTCTTGGTGGTCGTGACGGGCAGGTTGCTGTCCGTGTCGCGCCGGATTTCCGGCACGCGCTCGCGGGTACGCAGCAGGATCACCGGCCCGATCAGCGTCTGCGGCCCGGCCGAGCTGTGGGCGATGTTCCGCTGTACTTCCTCCTGGCGCTGGCTGCGTTCGCGGATCTGGCCTTCGACCAGCGCGAGAGGGATCAGCAGCAGGACGGTCAGGCCGGCGACGGCAAGAATCTTGTAGAACAGTTTGCGATCCACGATGGACTCCCCGGTTGAAGTGACGGGAGCAGTCTCGGGCCGCCGGGTGAGGACATGGCGAAGCGGCGGTGAAGCCGTGTGAAGCGGGAGTGAAGAGAGACCGGGCAACCGGCGGCGGAATTTCTGCCAGACGTTTTCCGGACAGATCACAGTTGTTGCATGTTCGCAACAAGTATTGTTTGTACGCTATTTCCGATGCTTCCTTCACTTGACCTTGTCATTCTTCAGCCGCGACACTGCCACTTCGCTTCACCCACCCATTTCACCGCAAGGAACACGACATGCCCGCCATTGCCAACGAGGTTTTCCAGCGCTGAGCCGCAGGCGAGTCGTCGCCCGGAACGCGCTGCCAAGCGAATCCGGGCCGGGAATGAAAACCCTGGCCGACTGCCGGGGTTTTTTCTTTTCCGCCGGCGGTTGACCGCAGCATCGCCGTCGCTGCCCGGATTCCAATCCAAAGCAACACCCAGGAATCCAACATGGGCATTCAAATCGAGCTCAACAAAGGGCGCGTTCCGGTCAAGGTATGGGCGCGCGACATCGAACCCGAGGCCATCCAGCAACTGCTGAACGTGGCTTCCCTGCCGATCGTGCATGGCCACATCGCCGCGATGCCGGACGTGCATGCCGGCATCGGCGCCACTGTCGGCAGCGTGATTCCGACCAAGCGGGCGATCATTCCGGCCGCCGTCGGCGTCGACATCGGCTGCGGCATGAACGCGGTACGCACGTCGCTGCGCGCCGGGCAATTGCCCGATACCCTGCGTGCCCTGCGCCTGGGCATCGAGGGCGCGGTACCCTGCGGCTTCGCGCAGCACGCCGCCAGCCGCATGCGCGGCAGCGCTTTGCAGCGGGCCGGGCGGGCGCTCGACGCACGGCTGGATGCCACCGTCGGCAAGCATCCGGGGCTGATGAAGATGCTGCGCCGCTTCAACGAAACCTGGCTGTGCCAGCTCGGCACGCTGGGCGGCGGCAACCACTTCATCGAGCTGTGCCTGGACGAGACCGATACGGTGTGGGTGATGCTGCATTCCGGTTCGCGCGGCATCGGCAACGTCATCGGGCGCTACTTCATTGCCGCCGCGCAGAAAGACATGCGGCGTCACCAGATCCGTCTGCCGGACCGCGACCTCGCCTACTTCAGCGAGGGCTCGGACCTGTTCGACGACTACGTGGAGGCGGTGGAGTGGGCGCAGGATTACGCGCTGCTCAACCGCCGGCAGATGCTGGCCGCCGTGCTCGACGTGCTGAAGGCGCAATTGCCGCCCTTCCGCCTCGACGGTGAGGCGATCAACTGCCACCACAACTACGTGGCCCGCGAACGGCACTTCGGGGAAGATCTGTTCATCACCCGCAAGGGCGCCATTTCGGCACGGACGGGCGAACTGGGCATCATCCCCGGCAGCATGGGTGCGCGTTCCTACATCGTGCGCGGACTGGGCGACGAACGATCGTTCTGTTCATGCGCGCACGGAGCCGGACGGCGCATGAGCCGCAGCGCCGCCAAACGGCGGTTTTCCCGCTTCGACCTGGAAGCGCAGACGGTGGGGGTCGAGTGCCGCAAGGACGGCGGCGTCGTGGATGAGATCCCGGCTGCCTACAAGGACATCGACCGGGTCATGGACAACCAGCGCGATCTGGTGGAAGTCGTCCATACCCTGAAACAGGTCCTGTGCGTGAAGGGGTGAGCGATGACCAAGAAAAACCTCACCCTCGTCCTGCCGCAAAGCCGGCCGCGCAACCCGCTGCGGGTGCCCGGACTGACCCGCCGCGCCGGGCCGCACGGCAACACCCGCAAGGCCGCCCGCCAACAGGCGCGACAGCGCACGCAGCAATCTCTGGCGGCGCTCCTCGCCGGTGATATCGCCGAATTCGAAATCGACTGAAAAAACCATCCGCCGCTACGGCGGCGGACTTCTCCAAGGAGAAAACCATGACAACCCTGCCCGAAATAACGCACAGCCAGCCATTTTTTAGCGCATCCCACGGAGCCATCCATGCAGCGTCAACTCGCCGACGAAATCGTCGCCTGCCTGCAAGGCGAACGCACCGTCTATCCCTATTATCGTGACCGCTACGGCATCGGCCTGCTGCGGCACCATTGCCGCCGGCAGCCGGGCCAGCGCGCCCCGATCGCCGCGCTGCGCCGTTCCGCCTACGCCGGCCTGCTGGAGAAGCCGCGCATCCGCGCCATCCTCGCCGGCTGCAGCCACGCCCTCGACGACGCCGTACTCGCCGCCAGCGACTACGACGCCGCCCAGACCGCCTTCGTCCTCACCCTGTCCACCTGGGGCGGCGAACGCCGCAGCGGTTGGCACGCCCAGCAGACCTCGCGCCCCGGAGTCAATCTCGTCCTGCAGCTCAATTTCAACCGCGAACACGAACTGCATTACCGCCGCCTCGGCGAGGTTGACGGGTTGTTCCAGTATTACGGCCATCCCATTGCCCGCCAACGCAGCACGCTGGCCTGGGCGCGCATCGACCTCGACTGGGCCAGCGGCAGCGCGCTGATCGAGGAAATCCAGACCGACTGGCTGCGCCGGGCGGCCGATCTCGAACGCTGGCTGCTGGCGCGCCGCCGCGCCGAGGCCGCTGACGATGCGCTGATTCCCTACCGCCGCCATCAAGTTCGCCTGCGCCCGACGCTCGACTACTGCCGCCTTGTCGGCGAACGTTACAACCCCATCTGGGCCGAGGCCATGCTCTGGGCGGCCGTCGCCTTCCTGCGGGACGAACTGGGCTTGCGTACCATTTACTACCACAGCGAAGACAGCGGCCGTTTGTTGAAGCGCATCAGGTGGCAATCGCCGCCGCGTTCGCTGTACACCGATCTGCCGCGCCGTTTCTGTTTCCGGCGGGGATCCGAGTGGCCCGATTTTCTGCTGGCCGACAAGGAGAACCGCCGGCTCCAGCGCGATCATCCCGGCGCGCGGCTGTTCCGCCTCGACGACGGTGCGGCCGCTTAGGGGGTGTCCCCCCCTAAGCGGGGCCGCGTCAGGCCGCAGCGACCCGGAAGCAGGCCTCTCCGCCGCCTTCCGGGTGGTTGGCGAACCCTGCCTCGCCGCCGTGCAGGCGGGCAACTTCGCGGACCAGGGCGAGGCCCAGGCCGGTGCTCTTCTTGCCGGAGGCAGGCCGGGGCAGCGAGTAGAAACGGGTGAAGAGTTGCGGCAGGGCATAGTCGGGGGCGCCGTCGCCGTGATCGCGTACCGAAAATTCGACCATGTCGCCGCACCCGCGGGCTGCGAGTTCGATGTCGCCGCCGTCCGGCGAGAATTCGATGGCGTTGTCGAGCAGATTGAGGAGCGCCTGCTGCAGCAGAAAGGCGTCTCCCTTGATCTGGCGGGTCTCGTCGAGCTGCAGCCGGGCGTGCAGGCCGCGCGCGGCCAGGGCTGGCCGGCGCAGTTCGAGGCAGCCCTTGAGCAGCGCGGCCGGTTGCAGCGTCTGCGGGCCTTCCGCCGCCTGCAACTGTTCGACGCGGGCCAGCATCAGCATGCGCTCGATGGTCGCCTGTAGCCGCTGCGCCTGCTCGACGATGCTGTCGACGAAGCGGCGGCGGTCTTTGGCCGGCGGGTCGCCTTCAAGAATCTCGGCGGCGCCGCGGATGGCGGTCAGCGGGCTTTTCATCTCGTGCGTCAGGTTCTGCACGTAGCGCTCGACGTACTGCTTGCCTTCGAGCTTCTCGCGCATCGTCGCCAGGGCGCAGGCCAACTCCGACAGTTGCCGGCCACCGCCGGTCGGCACCTTGGCCTTGTGGCCGCTGGCGACGGCGCGGGCGTAATCTCGCAGGCGATGGATCGACCAGCTCAGCCAGGCGGTGAACAGCAGGCCGATGGCCGCCGTCGCCGCCAGCAGGATCAGCCCGGAAGCCTTGACGCGACCTGCGGCGCGCTCGATGTAGGGCGCCAGGGACGACATCGGTTTGGCCAGGGACAGTACGCCGATCCGCTCGCCGAGGTAGACGACAGGCGCCGCGACGTGCATCACCGAGGTGCTCGGATCGTACGGATCCTCGCGCGTCTGGCGGGCGCCGTACTCACCGCGCAGAACGCGGGCGATGTCGCGCCACTGCGAGAAATCCTCGCCAACGGCGGCCCGCTTCGAGTCGTAGACGACGATGCCGCGCGCGTCGGTGACATAGATGCGCAGGTCGACGCTTTCCTTGTATACACCGGAAATCTCGGCCTGCGGCCGGCGCCGCAGCGCTTCGCGCACGGCCTCGGCGAACGGCCCGTGCTCGATCCGGCCAGCGGCCAGGTCGCCCGCCGCCATCTCGGCCAGGACTTGGGCTGTATCGACCAAGGTTTCCTCAGTGGCCTGGCGGATGCCCAGCTCGCTCTCCTTCACGAAGGTGTTGAGCACGAACCAGGCGGCCAGCCCGACGATCAGAAAATAACCGAAGAACAGCCGTACGGAGATGTTCACCGCGCCCTCATCCGCGCAGGCTGTAGCCAAGGCCACGATGGGTATGGATGACCTCCTCGTCGCACACCGCGCGCAGCTTGCCGCGCAGGGTCTTGACGTGCGTGTCGACGGTGCGTTCGAGACTTTCGCCACCGTCCTGCCAGACCGCCTCCATGATCTGCGTGCGCGACAGGATGCGCCCGGGACATTCAAGCAGCAGCGCCAGCAGCAGGTATTCGTAGCGGGTCAGATCGAGCCAGCGGTCGTGGAAGGCGATGCGCAGGCCGGCGCGGTCGACGGCGAAGCGGCTGTCGGTTGCCGGCTGGTTGCCGGCTGCGGCGGGTTGCCGGGTGTCCGGACGCAGGCGGCGCAGAATGGCGCGGATGCGCGACACCACCTCGCGCGGGCTGAACGGCTTGGGAACGTAGTCATCAGCGCCCAACTCCAGCCCGACGATGCGATCGACCTCGTCGGCACGAGCGGTCAGGAACAGCACCGGGATGTCCGAATGACGGCGCAGCCGCCGGCAGACGTCGAAGCCGCTCATATCCGGCAGACCGACGTCGAGCACGACCAGCGCGAAGTCCCCGGCCCGCGCCGGCGCCAGCCGGTCGAGCGCCTCGCCGCCCAGGGCGCAGTGCGCGCTGGCGAAACCTTCGCCTTTGAGCGCGTAGGCCAGCGTGTCGGCGATGGCCGGCTCGTCGTCAACGATCAGGATTTTCATGATGCCGGCAATGATAAGACATGCCGGAAAAAGACGCGGCCGGGCCATCCGCTCGCGGACGGCCGGCGCTTATTGATTCAGCCAGAAAATACCATTCATATCAAATCGTTATGAACAGCCCCCCGTGCAAACACCGGATTCTCAACGAGCAATCGGCGGCGTTTGCGACCGGGGCATTCGTGCGGCTGGCCCACCTGCCGATCAGCCTGTCCGATCCGGTTCGTCCCGCAACGCGCGGCGCAGGATCTTGCCGACGTTGGTCTTCGGCAGTTCATCGCGGAACTCGATGTGGTGCGGCACCTTGTAGCCGGTGAGATTCTCCCGGCAATGGGCGATCAGCGCCTCGGCGGTGAGTTCGGGGTCCTTGCGCACCACGAAAACCTTCACCGCTTCACCGCTGCGCTCGTCCGGAATGCCGACCGCCGCCACCTCCATCACCCCCGGATGGCTGGCCACCACGTCCTCCACCTCGTTCGGATAGACGTTGAAACCGGACACCAGGATCATGTCCTTCTTGCGGTCGACCAGGCGGATGAAGCCCTTCGGGTCCATCACCGCGATGTCGCCGGTGCGCAGATAGCCGTCGGCGGTGAACACCCGCGCGGTATCCTCCGGGCGGTTCCAGTAGCCGCGCATGACCTGCGGACCGCGCACGCACAGTTCGCCGCGCTGGCCCAGCGCCACCTCGTTGCCCTCGTCGTCGCGGATGCTGATCTCGGTGGACGACACCGGCAGGCCGATGGTGTGGTTGAAGGCGGGCAGATCCAGCGGGTTGATGGTCACCGCCGGCGAAGTCTCGGTGAGCCCGTAGGCTTCCAGCAGCACCTTGCCGGTCACTTCCTGCCACTTGTCGGCGACCGCCTGCTGCACTGCCATGCCGCCGCCCAGCGCGAGCTTGAACGAGGAAAAGTCCAGGCGGGCGAAATCCGGATTGTTGAGCAAGGCGTTGAACAGCGTATTCACCCCGGTGATCACCGTGAACGGAACCTTGCCGAGTTCCTTGACGAATCCGGGAATGTCGCGCGGGTTGGTGATCAGCACATTGGTCGCGCCGATCTTGAAGAAGGTCAGGCAGTTCGCGGTCAGCGAGAAGATGTGATAGAGCGGCAACGCGGTGATGATGATCTCCTCGCCCTCCTTCACGTAAGGGCCGATCCACGCGTGTGCCTGCTGCAGGTTGCCGACGATGTTGCCGTGGGTGAGGACCGCGCCCTTGGCCGTTCCGGTGGTGCCGCCGGTGTACTGCAGATAGGCCACGTCATCGTGGCTGAGCGCCACGGGCCGCAGCGCGTGCGCGGCCCCGCGCGCCAGGGCATCACTCAGCCGGACATGACCAGGCAGCTTCCACTGCGGCACCATCTTGCGCACGCGGCGCACGACGAAATTGACCAGTGCCCCCTTCGGGAAACCGAGCAGTTCCCCCAGGCTGGTGACCACCACCGCGCGCAACGCGAGCTTGGGCAGCACCTGCTCCAGTGTGCGCGCGAAGTTCTCCAGGATGACGATGACCTCGGCCCCGGAGTCGCGCAGCTGGTGCTCCAGTTCGCGGGCGGTGTACAACGGATTGACGTTGACCACCGTGCAGCCGGCGCGCAGGGCGCCGAACATGGCCACCGGGTACTGCAGCACGTTGGGCATCATCAGCGCCACGCGGGCACCGTGCTCCAGCTTGAGCTCGCTCTGCAGCCAGGCGGCGAAACGCGCCGACAGCCGGTCCAGTTCGTCGTAACTGATCGACTTGCCCATGTTGACATAGGCCGTCTTGGGACCGAACTTGCGCACGCCGTGTTCGAACAGGTCGACCAGCGAACGGAATTCGCCCATGTCGACCTCGGCCGGTACGCCAGGGGGGTAGCTTTTCAGCCAGATCTTGTCCAAGTTGTCTCCTCCTCTTGGTGGAAAAAATGCCGGCCGCGACATACGCGGATCACGGCACCGCCCTCCCAAGGCGATCCGGGTGCCGCAAAACGGCCACCCGGTTTCCAACCTGTTTGTCCGTAGAGGTCCGGACCTTATTGTTGTTCCCGCATCGCACGCCCCCCTGCGGCGTGCGACACGGCAGACGGCTGTCAGCCGTTCAGTTCTGTTCGTTGGCCTCGGCAGGCCAGTTACGGATGTAGTTCTTCAGCATGCGGTTCTCGAAGCTCTGCTCTTCGAGCACCGCCTTGGCCACGTCGTGGAAGGACACCACGCCAAGCAGCGTTCCTTCGTCCATCACCGGCAGATAGCGCTGGCGGCGATCGACCATCAGCCGGCGCAACTCGTCCATTTCCATGTTCGGGGAAGCGGTCTGCGGATCGCGCAGCATGGCCTGCTCCACCGTCATTTCCTGCCATTGCGCGCCACCGGCATGGACGGCGCCGAGCACTTCGCGGAAGGTCAGCATGCCGGTCATGCGGCCCTGGTCGAACACCACCAGCGAGCCGACGTCCTGTTCGGTCATGACCTCCACCGCCTCGGCCAGACTGCGGCCCGGCGCGATGGTGTAGAGCACCTTGCCCTTGATCGCGAGAATTTCGCTGACCAGCATGTTCATCCTCTTGGTACGGTTGCCACGGTTGTGCGCCATGGTAGTGCATTGGCGCCACAGCGAAAAGGGCGGGCGGGACCCGCCCGGCATTTCCAGCGGAACTCAGCGCTCCAGCTGATCGAGCTTGTCCTTCACCTTTGCCCATTCGTCCGCGTCGGGCAGCGGTTCCTTGCGCTCGACGATGGCCTTCCACTCACGGGACAGTTCGGCGTTGAGCGCGATGAAACGGCGCTGGTCGTCGGGCACGTCGTCCTCCGCGTAGATGGCCTCCACCGGGCACTCGGCCACGCACAGCGTACAGTCGATGCACTCCTCCGGATCGATCACCAGAAAATTGGGGCCTTCACGAAAACAGTCCACAGGGCATACATCCACACAATCCGTGTATTTGCAGCGGATGCACGCCTCGGTCACCACATAAGCCATTTTCTCTATCTCCGTTGGCGCAACGCACTTCAGGGCGCGGCCGGGCCTTCAATATAGTCCAGCGCATCCCATTTTCGCCACGCCAGGCGACGGCGCACGCGCCAAACCCCCATATTTTCTTGACGCCGGCCCCGGGTTCGCATAACTTTCGCAAAATTCTCAAGCAAGACCGGATTCCCGGCCTTGCCCCGACGGGCCGCTCCGGCCCCGATCTCCGACCCGATTCAGCAACACAGCCCCCTGACGTGAGGAATCATGAGCGAGCATATCCATTACGTGACCGACGCTAGCTTCGAGTCCGAAGTGCTGCGGTCGTCCACGCCCGTACTCGTGGACTACTGGGCCGAATGGTGCGGTCCGTGCAAGATGATCGCCCCGATCCTTGACGAAGTCGCCAAGGAATACGCCGGCAAACTCAAGGTTGCCAAACTCAACATCGACGAAAACCAGGACACCCCCGCCAAGTTCGGCATTCGTGGCATCCCCACGCTGATGCTGTTCAAGGGCGGCAATGTGGAAGCCACCAAGGTCGGCGCCCTGTCCAAATCTCAACTGACGGCATTCATTGACAGCAATCTCTAACCTGGAGCCGGAGCTTGCTCCGGCCACCGCCGACGGCGCCCCCCGCCCCGTTCGCCGCACCACGCGGCGCCGTGAAACACCCCCTCCTCTGCCCTCTCCGGCAATCGACTCTTCCACCGACGTCTCGAACCCGTCCGCTGCCATGCATCTATCGGAGCTCAAGGCCCTCCACGTCAGCGAACTGCTGGAGATGGCCGTCGCCAATGAAATCGAAGGCGCCAACCGCCTGCGCAAGCAGGAACTGGTATTCGCGCTGCTGAAAAACCGCGCCAAGAAAGGCGAGCCGATCTACGGCGACGGCGCCCTGGAGGTACTGCCCGACGGTTTCGGCTTCCTGCGTTCGCCGGAAGCTTCGTATCTGGCCGGCACCGACGACATCTACGTGTCGCCCTCGCAGATCCGCCGCTTCAACCTGCACACCGGCGACACCATCGAGGGCGAGATTCGCACGCCCAAGGATGGCGAGCGCTATTTCGCGCTGGTGAAGCTGGACAAGATCAACGGCCGCCCGCCGGAAGAGTGCAAGCACAAGATCCTGTTCGAGAACCTCACGCCGCTGCACCCGCAGGAGTGCCTGAAGCTCGAACGCGACATGCGCGGCGAGGAAAACGTCACCAGCCGCATCATCGACATGATCGCCCCCATCGGCAAGGGCCAGCGCGGCCTGCTGGTGGCACCGCCGAAGAGCGGCAAGACGGTCATGCTGCAGCACATCGCCCACGCCATCACGGCCAATCACCCGGACGTCACGCTGATCGTGCTGCTGATCGACGAACGCCCGGAAGAAGTGACCGAAATGCAGCGCTCGGTGAAGGGCGAGGTCGTCGCCTCCACCTTCGACGAGCCGGCCACCCGCCACGTGCAGGTCGCCGAGATGGTCATCGAAAAGGCCAAGCGCCTGGTCGAGCACAAGTGCGACGTGGTGATCCTGCTCGACTCGCTCACCCGCCTGGCGCGCGCCTACAACACCGTGCAGCCGGCCTCCGGCAAGGTGCTCACCGGCGGCGTGGACGCCAACGCCCTGCAGAAGCCCAAGCGCTTCTTCGGCGCGGCGCGCAACATCGAGGAAGGCGGCTCGCTGACCATCATCGCCACCACGCTGATCGACACCGGCAGCCGCATGGACGATGTGATCTACGAGGAATTCAAGGGCACCGGCAACATGGAGCTCCACCTCGACCGCCGCATGGCCGAGAAACGCGTCTATCCGGCGATCAACGTCAACCGCTCCGGCACCCGCCGCGAAGAGCTGCTGATGAAGTCCGACGTGCTGCAAAAGGTGTGGATTCTGCGCAAGCTGCTGTACGGCATGGACGACATCGACGCGATGGAATTCCTGCTCGACAAGGTCAAGGCCACCAAGAGCAACGCGGAGTTCTTCGACGCGATGCGCTCCGGCCGCTGAACGCCCCGCCCGGGCGTCCAATGAAAAAGCCACCCGCGGGTGGCTTTTTCGTTTTCCGCTCGCCGGCGCCTACTTCGAGTAGTCGAAGAAACCTCGGCCGGTCTTGCGGCCCAGGTAGCCCGCCTCGACCATTTCCACCAGCAGCGGCGCCGGACGATACTTGGGATCCTTGAAGCCCTCGAACAGCACCTGCATCACCGCAAGCTGCACGTCCAGGCCGATCAGGTCGCACAAGGCCAGCGGGCCGATCGGATGGTTGCAGCCCAGCTTCATCGCTTCGTCGATCTCCGCCGCAGTGGCCAGCCCCTCGCCCAGCGTGAAGATCGCCTCGTTGATCATCGGGCACAGCATGCGGTTCACCACAAAGCCCGGGCTGTTCTTCACCTGCACCGGCGTCTTGCCCACCGCGCGCGACACTGCCTCGACTTCCGCATAGGTTTCATCGGAGGTCTGCAGGCCACGAATCAGCTCGACCAGCGCCATCAGCGGCACCGGATTGAAGAAATGCATGCCGATCACCCGGTCCGCACGCCCGGTGGCCGCCGCCAGCTTGGTCACCGAGATCGACGAAGTGTTGGTGGCGATGATCGCCCCCGGCTGCAGTGCGGCGTCGAGCTGGGCGAAGATCTTCAGCTTCAGTTCGAGATTCTCGGTCGCCGCCTCGATCACCAGATCGCAACCGGCCACGGCCGCGAGATCCGTGGACGTGGAAATCAGCGCGAGCGCCGCGTCCTTCTCGGCGGCAGTCATCTTTTCCTTCTTGATCAGGCGGTCCAGGCTGCCGCTCACCGTGGCCACGCCACGCTGCAGGGCCGCCTCGGCCACGTCGGTCATCACCACCTGGTAGCCCGCCACCGCGAATGCCTGGGCGATACCGTTGCCCATGGTGCCCGCGCCGATCACGCCGATTTTCTGGATTGCCATCTCGCTTCTCTCCCCTGTGACGAATTCAAGACGCCCCGGCATGCACCACCATACCGTTACGTATGGACGGCAATGTAGCGCAACTCGCCTTAAGCACGCCAGCCCTGAAATCCAGGTAACGACAACGAAGCCCGCCACAGGAGGCAGAACTTACAGGCGGAACCAGCACAGGGAGACGCATGCGATGACGGCGCACAAAAGCAAAACGGGAAGCCAGAAGGCTTCCCGTTCTACTTGGTGGCGGAGTGGACGGGACTCGAACCCGCGACCCCCGGCGTGACAGGCCGGTATTCTAACCGACTGAACTACCACTCCGCGCTGACCTGCCCGGCATCGCTGCCGGTCTGCTTGCCTGCTTTCGCAGGTTCGCCATGTTCTGGCGTCCCCACGGGGATTCGAACCCCGGTTATCGCCGTGAAAGGGCGGTGTCCTAGGCCTCTAGACGATGGGGACCTAGTGTTGGTGGAGGTAAGCGGGATCGAACCGCTGACCTCTTGCATGCCATGCAAGCGCTCTCCCAGCTGAGCTATACCCCCAACAGAGTCGAAGATTATAGCAAGCGGTCGATGCCACCGCAAGCTCTTCCGGATTTCATCTTCGTCCGGAACCGCGAATCATGCCGACTTCACGGGTACTACGTGGCGGAGTGGACGGGACTCGAACCCGCGACCCCCGGCGTGACAGGCCGGTATTCTAACCAACTGAACTACCACTCCGCGCTGACCTGCCCGGCATCGCTGCCGGTTTGCTTGCCTGCTCATCGCAGGCTCGCCATGTTCTGGCGTCCCCACGGGGATTCGAACCCCGGTTATCGCCGTGAAAGGGCGGTGTCCTAGGCCTCTAGACGATGGGGACCTGTTCTTTCGGACTGGTGGAGGTAAGCGGGATCGAACCGCTGACCTCTTGCATGCCATGCAAGCGCTCTCCCAGCTGAGCTATACCCCCGACCGCGAAAGAGCGCGCATTATATGAACAGCCCAGGGCCGTGTAAAGCGCCCCGGCGCGCTTTTTTGCGTTTCCGCTCAGAGCACCTTGCCGGGGTTCATCAGGCCCTGCGGATCGAGCGCCTGCTTGAGCGCGCGCATCATATCGAGCTCCACGGCCGACTTGTAGCGCTGCAGTTCACCGCGTTTCAACTGGCCGATGCCGTGCTCCGCAGAAATGGAGCCGCCGAGTGCATCCACAAGGTCGTGGACGATGCGGTTCACTTCGCCGCCGCGGGCGATAAAGGCGGTGTTTTCTGCCTCCCGCCCATGCGACAGGTTGTAGTGCAGATTACCATCGCCGAGATGCCCGAAGGCGACGATGCGCACCCCGGGCCAGACCTGGCGCAAGGCTTCGCCGGCACGTTCGAGGAAGACCGGGATGCGCCCGACCGGTACCGCGATGTCGTGCTTGATGCTGACGCCTTCAATTTTCTGCGCTTCCGAGGCATTTTCACGCAACGCCCACAAGGCGGCACGCTGCGCCAGGCTGGCGGCCACCACGGCATCGGCGATCAAACCGGCCTCCAACGCATCGGCGAGGGCCTGCTCCAGCAGTTCGTCCAGCCGGACTCCAGCATCCGGATCGCCCAATTCGATCAGCACCGACCATTCCGGCACTTCGGCCAGTGGCGGGCGGGCGCCGGGGATGTGCTCGAGCACCAGATCCAGCGCCGCGCGACCGATCAGTTCGAAGGCGCTCAGGCGCTCGCCGAGGCGATCGCGCAGAAAACCCAGCAGGCTCACCGCCGTGGCCGGATCAGCCGTGGCGACCCAGGCCACCGCCTGCGCGCGGGGCAGCGGAAACAGCTTCAATACGGCGGCGGTGATGATGCCCAGCGTGCCTTCCGCGCCGATGAACAGCTGCTTCAGATCGTAGCCGGTATTGTCCTTGCGCAGACCGCGCAGGCCGTCCCACAGGCGGCCGTCGGGCAGTACCACTTCCAGCCCGAGGGTGAGTTCGCGCATGTTGCCGTAGCGCAGCACATGCACCCCGCCGGCATTGGTGGACAGATTGCCGCCGATCTGGCAACTGCCCTCGGCGGCCAGCGACAGGGGGAACAGCCTGCCGACCCGCTCGGCCGCTTCATGCACGGCCGCCAGGGTGCAGCCGGCTTCCGCCACCAGGGTGTTGTTGTCGGGATCGACCGCGCGGATGCGCTGCAAGCGTGACAAGCTGATCAGCACGGCCCGGCCGTCGTCCGCCGGCGTGGCCCCCCCACACAACCCCGTATTGCCACCCTGCGGCACCAGCGGCACGCCGGCCGCGGCGCATCGACGCACCACCTCGGCGACTTCCGCCGCACTCCCCGGGCGCACCACGGCGCATGCGCGGCCGCTGTAGCGGCCTCGCCAGTCATTCACATAGGGCGCCAGATCGCCGGCCGCACTCAATACGTTGGGCGCGCCGACCACGCCGGCCAGGGCGGCCAGCAGCTGCGCATCGGCATTCATCCGTGTTCCCTGCCGAACAGATGGTGCAGCATGGGCCGCGCACGCTCCACGGCCGCCTCGCCTTCCGCAATGGCTTCGGCCGCGTGGTCGAAGTCCATGATGCCGAGCTGCGCCACTCTGGGGGTGATCATCATGTCGGCGGGTTCTCCGGCCAGGCGGCTGCGTGCGATGCGCATCTGCATGATGTTGATGCTGCCGGTGAGGATGGCCGCGAGCGACGGCAGATTGGCCTCTTCATCGACATTCTGCGCATTGCCATTGCCCAGCCCGGCCATCGCCAGCAGGCGCTGGGTCCAGCCGTCGGCGGGCGGCTCCTGCTTGGACTTGGGCCTGCGCTTGAGCGGACGGCCGACCAGATCGGAGCCCAGGTCCACCGCGATCACCAGCTCCGCGCCCATGGCGCGGCACAGCGACACCGGCACCGGGTTGACCAGGCCGCCATCGACCAGCACGCGGCCTTCGCGCAGCGCGGGAGCGATCAGCCCCGGCAGGGCGATCGAGGCGCGCACCGCATCGGCCACGTTGCCTTCGCGCAGCCAGATCTCCCGCCCGCTGGACAATTCGGTGGCGACGCAGGCGAAGGGCAGGCGCAGGTCGGTGAAGCTTTCAGCGATGAAATTCTTGGCACAGTACTGCATGACCCGGTCGCCGCGCACCAGCCCGCCTTTCAGGCTGATGTCTAGCATGCCGACGACGCCCTGCCAGTCGAGCGCCTCGGTCCACGCGGTCATTTCGTCGAGCTTGCCGGAAGCGTACGCGGCCCCGACCAGCGCGCCGATGGAGCAGCCACACACCACATCGGGCTCCACGCCTTCCGCGCGCAGCGCGCGCAGCACGCCCAGATGGGCCCAGCCGCGCGCGGCACCGCCACCCAGCGCCAGGCCGATGATCGGTCCGTGTTCCTTGCGCGGGAGGTGGGCAAGATCGAGCATGGGAAGATTCTAGTCGAGACGCTCGGCGTAGAGGTCGTGCACGTCACAGTCGGTGATGCGCACACGCACGAAATCACCGGGTTCCAGCCCGTCGCCATCGGGCACGATGACCAGGCCGTCGATCTCCGGCGCATCGCCGGGCGAGCGCGCCAGCGCGCCCTCCTCATCCACGTCGTCGACCAATACGGTCATTTCGCTGCCGATGCGCGCTTCCAGGCGCTGGGTGGAAATGTCTTCCTGGAAAGCCATCAGGCGCATGCGGCGCTCCTCGCGCACATCGTCGGGCACCGGCTCGGCCAGATCGTTGGCCGCCGCACCTTCCACCGGAGAATAGGCAAAGGCCCCGACACGGTCGAGCTGCGCCTCTTCCAGGAAGTTGAGCAGCAGTTCGAAATCCTCTTCGGTTTCGCCGGGGAAGCCGGTGATGAAGGTCGACCGGATGGTCAGCTCCGGACAGATGCTGCGCCACTTGCGCACGCGCTCCAGCACGTTCTCGGCGTTGGCCGGGCGCTTCATGGCCTTGAGGATGCGCGGGCTGGCGTGCTGGAAGGGCACGTCCAAGTAAGGCAGGATCTTGCCCTCGGCCATCAGCGGGATCAACTCATCCACGCTGGGGTAGGGATAGACGTAGTGCATGCGGATCCACACGCCCAGTTCGCCCAGTGCGTTGGCCAGGTCCAGCAGGCGGGTCTTGAGCGGCTTGCCGCCCCAGAAGCCGGTGCGGTACTTCACATCCACGCCGTAGGCGCTGGTGTCCTGCGAGATCACCAGGATTTCCCGCACACCCGAGTCCACCAGCGCCTCGGCCTCGCGCATGACGTCGTGGATGGGCCGGCTGAGCAGATCGCCGCGCATCGACGGGATGATGCAGAACGTACAGCGGTGGTTACAGCCTTCCGAGATTTTCAGGTAGGCATAGTGCGGCGGGGTCAGGCGCACACCCTGCGGCGGCACCAGATCGACGAAGGGGTCGTGCGGCTTGGGCAGGTGCTGGTGCACCGCGCGCATGACCTCCTCGGTGGCGTGCGGGCCGGTCACTGCGAGCACCTGCGGATGGGCGGCCCGCACCACGTCGTCCTTGGCGCCCAGACAGCCGGTGACGATCACCCGGCCGTTCTCGGTGAGCGCCTCGCCGATGGCGTCGAGCGATTCTTCGACGGCCGCGTCGATGAAGCCACAGGTATTCACCACCACCAGATCGGCGGCGTCATAACTGCCGGAGATCTCGTAGCCCTCGGCACGCAGGCGGGTGAGGATGTGTTCGGAATCGGAGGTCGCCTTCGGGCAACCGAGAGAGACGAAGCCGACGCGCGGCACGTCCCGGATGGTCTGTTTGTTCATGCTGTCGGGGGAAACTCCGGGAAGGCGCACGCCCCCTCCCGGGCGGCGCCCGTGGCCGGCGGCGTCAGGAATTGCCGCTGCGGCCCTTGCCGGTGGAGGAGGCTTCTTCGGCCTGCTCGTCCTGACCGGTCTTGCTGGTATAGGGGGGGAACTGGAATCCCGTGAAGATGTTGCGGGTCTGGCTTTCGATCTGGTCCTGCATCTGCTGGAACATCTTCTTGCTCTGTTCCACGTAGGCGCCCATCATGCTCTGCATGGCCGGCCCCTGGAAGTTGAGGAACTGGGTCCACAAATCCTTGTTGATCGGGCTGTTCTCACCGTAGATCGCGCGCGCCTGCTCCTGCAGCTTGGCCTGCATGTCGGTGAAGGCCTTGATGTTGTTTTCCAGGTACTTGCCGAGCATGCCCTGCATGGCGTTGCCGTAGAAACGGATCATCTGGGCGAGCAGGTCGCTGGTGAACATGGGCGCGCCGCCTGCCTCTTCCTCGAGGATGATCTGCAGCAGGATGCTGCGCGTGAGGTCCTCGCCGGACTTCGCATCGACCACCTGGAATTCCTCGCTGCCCAGCACGAGCTCCTTCACATCAGCCAGCGTGATGTAGGAACTGGTACGGGTGTCATACAGGCGGCGATTCGGATATTTCTTGATCAGGCGCACTTGTTCGGCCATTTTCGGTCATCTCCTCGGCGGCGGTTCGACCGCACTCTCATGGTGCGAAATTATACCGCGCCGCGCAATAAAAAACCCCGTCGCGGGACGGGGTTGATTCACGGGTGGCATGCACGGCCACGACCGCATCAGCACATGTGCAGGCCGCCATTGATGTTGATGGTCGCGCCGGTCACGTAGCCGGCCAGATCGGAGGCCAGGTAGGCGCACAGCGCGCCGATTTCTTCCGGCTTGCCGAGACGCTTCATCGGCACGGTGTCGATGATCGCCTGGCGGATGTCGTCGCGGATGGCCATGACCATGTCGGTGCCGATGTAGCCCGGGGCGATGGCGTTCACGGTAACGCCCTTGGTGGCCAGTTCGGCCGCCAGCGCCTTGGTGAAGCCCAGCACGCCAGCCTTGGCGGTGGAGTAGTTGGTCTGCCCGGCCTGGCCCTTGACGCCGTTGACCGAGGAGATGTTGATGATGCGGCCCCAGCCGCGCTCGGCCATCTTCGCGGAGATGTGATGGGTGACGTTGAACAGGCTGTTCAGGTTGGTGCTGATCACCGCGTCCCACTGCGCCTTTTCCATCTTGGGGAAGAACTTGTCGCGGGTGATGCCGGCGTTGTTCACCAGCACGTCGATCGGGCCGACTTCGGCTTCGATCTTGGCAACCATGTTCTTGCAGGATTCGTAGTCGGACACGTCGCCTTCGGCGGCGACGAAATCGAAACCGGCGGCCTTCTGCTGGGCCAGCCACTCATCCTTCTGCGGGAAGCCCGGCAGACAGTTGGCCACCACCTTGTAGCCTTCCTTGGCCAGCGACTGGCTGATGGCGGTACCGAGGCCACCCATGGCACCGGTGACGAGCGCGACTTTCTGAGTCATTTTCAAGTCCTTTTGCTGCAGTTCGGTTGAAGAGGGGCCGGAGCGCACGGCGCGAACCGCCCTTTCGATGACACGCTGCGGCGCTGCGCAAGCCACCGCGCCGGCGATTATAAACGGTTTTGGATGACGGATGCTGCATCGCAAAAAAACCCCACGCTCCACCGCTGCGCGGGTCGCTGCCCCCCGGGGGGGCGTTTTTTGCCTTGGGGCGGCCCGGCGGCAAAAAACACGCGCCCCGGAGGGCGCGTGCATTCGCCATGGAACCCTGGCAGGTTCAGAACATATGCTGGCCGCCGTTGATGGAGATGTTGGCGCCGGTGACGAAGGCCGCTTCTTCCGATGCCAGATAGGCCACCAGGCCGGCGATTTCCTCGGGCTTGCCCAGGCGGCCCACCGGAATCTGCGGCAGGATCTTGGAGTCGAGGATCTCCTGCGGAATGGCCATGACCATCTTGGTACCGATGTAGCCCGGCGAGATGGTGTTCACGGTCACCCCGCTGCGCGCCACTTCCAGCGCCAGCGCCTTGGTGAAGCCGTGCATGCCGGCCTTTGCGGCGGAGTAGTTGGTCTGCCCGAAGGCGCCTTTCTGCCCGTTCACCGACGAGACGTTGATCACCCGGCCCCAGCGCCGCGCCACCATGCCCTCCATGACCTGCTTGGTCATGTTGAACACGCTGTCCAGGTTGGTGCCGATCACCGCGTCCCAGTCCGCCTTGGTCATCTTCTTGAAGGTCATGTCGCGGGTGATGCCGGCGTTGTTGACCAGCACATCCACGGGCCCCACCTCGGCGCTCACCTGCTCGACGCAGGCCGTGCAGGCATCGAAATCCGCCACGTCGCAGGAATAGCCCTTGAAGCCGTAGCCCATGTTGTTCATGGTCTGCAGCCATTCCGCGGCCTTGCCGTTGCCGGGCGAATGGGTGGTCACCACGCGATAGCCGAGCGCCGCGAGCTTGATGCAGATCGCTTCGCCCAGACCACCCATGCCGCCGGTCACGAGTGCAACTCTGGTCATGTCTTCTCCTCCCTTGCAGTCTCTCCGGGGGATTCGCAATTCATGCGGTGGCGTCCCGCCGGTTTCCCGCCACCGCTGCCGTCTTGTTCTTGGAGATCTTGCGGCGACCGCTCTGTGTCAGGCCCTTTCCTTCACATAACGGCCCGGCGCGGGCTCGATCGGCTTGTACTTCGCATTGCCCATGCGGCCACGCGCGGCGACCTGCTTGCCGCCAAACGCGCGCAGCCATTCGGCCCAGTGCCGCCACCAGCTGCCCGGCTGCTCGGTTGCGCCTTCCAGCCACTCATCCGGATCGCTCGCGCCCGCCTCGCTGATCCAATAGCTGCGCCGGTTCTTGCCCGCCGGGTTGATCGCGCCGGCGATATGGCCGCTGGCGCCCAGCACGAAGGTGGTTTCGCCGCCCAGCAGATTGCGTGACAGGTAGGCGCTCTTCCACGGCACGATGTGGTCCTCGCGGGCCGCCATGACGTAGGCCGGCACCTCCACCTTGCCCAGATCCACCTTCGCGCCCAGCATCTTCAGACGCCCCGGCACGCGCAGGTTGTTCTCCAAGTACATGTTGCGCAGATACCAGGTAAGGAAGGGTCCCGGCAGGTTGGTGCTGTCGGAATTCCAGTACAGCAGGTCGAAGGCCTGCGGCGTGTTGCCCTTCAGGTAGTTGCCCACCACGTACTGCCAGACCAGATCGTTGGCACGCAGCGCGGAGAATACATTGGCCAACTCCTGGCCTTTGAGCAGCCCGCCCTTGCCGATGGCCGCCTCGCGGGCGGTGACGCTGGCCTCGTCGACCAGGCAGCCCAGTTCTCCGGCATCGGCGAAATCGAGCAGCGTGGTCATCAGCGTGAGGCTGGTCACGGGGTCTTCACCACGCGCGCGCGCCACCGCCAGCGCGGAGGTCAGCAGCGTGCCGCCGACGCAGAAACCCAGCACGTTGGGTTTGGCGACCTTGGTGACCGCCCGCACCACCTCCAGCGCGGCCAGCGGCCCCTTCTCCAGATAATCATCCCAGGTGGCCCGCGCTTCCGCCTGGCCGGGGTTCTTCCACGACACGAGGAAGACGGTGAAGCCCTGCTCGACGACGAAGCGGACCAGCGAGTTCTCCGGCTGCAGGTCCATGATGTAGAACTTGTTGATGCACGGCGGCACGATCAGCAGCGGTACCTGGGCCACCTTGTCGGTGAGCGGCGCGTACTGGATGAGCTGCATCAACTCGTTTTCGTAGATCACCGACCCCGGGGTGAGCGCGAGATTGCGGCCGACTTCGAAGGCCGCGTCGTCGGTCATCGAGATACGCCCCTTTTCCAGGTCGGCCAGCATGTTCTGGATGCCGCGGGCGATACTTTCGCCCTTGGTTTCCACTGCGGTCTTGATGAACTCCGGGTTGGTCGCGGCGAAATTGGTGGGTGCCAGCGCATCCACGTACTGCCGGGTCAGGAACTGGATGCGCGACTTGGCGCGGCCGTCGGCGATCGGCATGTGCTCCGCGACCTGCTGCAGGAAGCCGGAATTGAGCAGATAGGCCTGGCGAACGTAATCGAACACCGGGCTTTCCGCCCATTCCGGGGCACTGAAACGCCGGTCGCCCGGCTGCGGCTGCACCACTGCTTGGGCGGGCTCGTCCTTTGTACGAGCGAGCATCGACGACCACAGCGCCATGTGCTTCTCGGCAAGCTCCTTCTGCAAGGCGGCGAACACCTCGGTGTCCGGCAATTGCAGACTGGGCGCCGCCGAACCGCTGGAATCCTCCATGGCAGCGTGCTGGCGGGCCAAGGCATCGAAGAAGCCCTGCGCCATCGTCTGACCGAACTGCAGCATGCCCTGCATGGCCGCCGTGGAAAACTTGTCACCGGAATCCGACATCACCCCTCCCTGAGGTATCGCATACACGGGGCCCGGCCCCGCCGTTCCCGTGGCGGGAATCGCCAGCGGGGTAGAATCTAGCCATGTACATCATCGCCATCGCCTGGCTCTACGTGGCCTTCCTCGTCGCCATCGCCAACCCCAGCACGGTGGGCGGCGTGCTCACCTTCCTGTTCGGCGGCATCCTTCCGCTGGCCCTGTACCTGTGGCTGTTCGGCACGCCGGCGCGCCGCAGGGCGGCCGCCAGGCGGACCGACGAGGAGGCGAGCCACAACGATAGAGCCGATTCCGCAGGCAATCAATAGTCACCCCCCCGCATTCACGGACGCAGCCAGATCACCGAGACCATTCGCCCCGTCGCACCATCGCGCCGGTAGGAAAAGAAGCGTGCGGCGTCCGTGTACGTGCACAACCCACCACCGTAGAGACGCCGGACCCCTACGGCTTCCAACCGCAGGCGGGCCAATCCGTACAGATCCGCCAGCCATTTGCCCGGCCGTTCCCCCGGCTGGAAGGCCGAGACTGCAGCGGGCGTATCACACAGGAAGGCTTCCCGAACCTCATCGCCCACCTCGAAGGCTGCCGGGCCGATTGCCGGCCCCAGCCATGCACACAGGCGCTCGGGAGCCACTGCCATGGCACGCACGGTATTCTCCAACACCCCGGCATGCAGCCCCCGCCACCCCGCGTGCGCGGCAGCCACCACGGTGGCGTCGAGATCGCGGAACAGTACCGGCAGGCAGTCGGCGGTCATCACTGCGCACACCCGACCCGGCTGGCGGCTCAAGGCGGCATCCACGCGCGGCGGCGGGTTCTCCCCCGCCGGCAAGCAGTCCAGATCGACGACATCGGCGCCATGCACCTGCTCCAGCCACGCCGGTTCGGCGGGCAGGGCGGCATGCAGCAAGGCCCGGTTACCGGCGACGACGAGCGGATCGTCGCCGACATGCAGCGCCAGATTGAAACGGTCGTACGGCGCCGCCCCCTCCCCGCCCAGGCGTGTGGTGGAAAGCGCGCCGACGCGCGGCGTGGCGGGCCATTCCGGCACGATCCAGGATTCTGCGTTCACCCGCCCTCCTCCAGGCGCAGGGTGGCGAGCAGGGCGCTGAAGTCCCCGGGAAGCGCCGACTCCCAGGACATCGGTACACGGCCCACGGGGTGGTTGAGCCCCAGCCGCCAGGCGTGCAGCGCCTGACGTGGAAAGCCGTCGAGCAGCACATCGCCCGTATTGCGCCGCGCACCGTAGACCGGATCCCCGACCAGCGGAAAACCGGCGTGCGCCATGTGTACCCGAATCTGGTGGGTGCGGCCCGTTTCCAGCTCGCACTCGACCAAGGTACAACGCCTGAAGCGCTCCCGCACCCGATAGCGCGTCGCGGCCTCCTTGCCGGACGACACCACCGCCATGCGCGTACGCTGCACGGGATGTCGCCCTATGGGCGCATCGACGCGTGCCCCCTGATCGACAACCCCCTGTACCAACGCAAGATAGCGCCGACTGACGGTGCGCGCCTGGAGCTGGCGGATCAGATCGGTCTGTGCGGGCAAGGTCTTGGCCACCACGAGCAGCCCGGAAGTATCCTTGTCCAGCCGATGCACGATGCCCGCACGCGGCACCGCGCCCAATGACGGCGCGTGATGCAGCAGGGCATTGAGCAGCGTCCCGCTCCAGTTCCCGCTCCCCGGGTGCACGACCAGCCCGGCGGGTTTGTCGATCACCAGGATGGCGTCGTCCTCGTACACCACCGCGAGCGGAATCGGCTCGGCAGCCATGGCCAGATCCTCCGGCGCCGGCGCAAGGTCGATTTCCAACTGCTCGCCGCCATGGACGCGATGCCGGGCGTCCGGCTGCGTACCGTCGAGCATGACCCGGCCGGCCTTCAGCCAGGCCTGCAGACGGCTACGCGAATGCTCAGGGAACAGACGGGCCAGTGCCTGGTCCAGGCGCTGGCCTGCACATTCCTCCGGAATCCGGAGTCGGCAGAGCGAGGACGCTTCGTCCTCTAGGCTATAATCGTCGCGTTCATTCACGCGAGTGTTTTCGATGGCTAGGTTCACCCTGCGAAGTTTAGCGGTTATCGGCGCCCTGCTGCTCGGCGGTTGCGGCCTGCTGCCCGAACAGGTCGATGAGACGACCGGCTGGAACGCCCAGAGACTCTACTCCGAGGCAAAATCCTCGATGGTGGAAGGCGGGTACGACCGCGCCATCCAGCTGTTCGAAAAACTCGAGGCACGCTACCCCTACGGGCGTTACGCACAGCAGGCGCAGATCGAAATCGCCTATGCCTATTTCAAGTCCGGCGAACCTGCGCTGGCCATCGCCGCGGTGGACCGCTTCATCCGCCTGCATCCCAACCATCCACATGTCGATTACGCCTATTACCTGAAGGGGCTGGTGACCTTCAACGAGGATCTCGGCCTGCTGGGCGCGCTGGCCAATCAGGATCTGTCCGAACGCGACCCCAAGGGCGCGCAGGAGTCCTTCGATACCTTCAAGGAACTGGTCACCCGCTACCCGGAAAGCCGCTACGCTGCCGATGCCCAGCAGCGCATGACCTATCTGGTGAATTCGCTGGCCAGCCACGAAGTGCATGTGGCGCGCTATTACCACAGCCGTGGCGCCTATGTGGCATCGATCAACCGCGCCCAGGCTGCCATCGCCAACTACCCCCATGCGCCGGCTGTCGAGGAGGCCCTGTATCTGCTGGTCAAGAATTACGAAGTGCTCGGCATGACCGATCTGCGCGACGACGCCAATCGCGTGCTCCTCGCCAACTTCCCCAACAGCGTGCATCTGTCCGGAGGCCCCAAGGACAGCCGCCCGTGGTGGCAACTCTGGTGATTCGCCAAGCAGTCTGAACCCGCAAGGGCCGGCACCGTCCGGCCCTTTTCTTTTCAGGCCCCCGGTCAATCGCGTCCGTAGTAGTCCTCGAGACGGACGATATCGTCCTCCCCAAGATAGCTGCCCGACTGTACCTCGATGAGTTCCAAGGGCAGCTTTCCGGGGTTTTCCAGCCGATGATGCACGCCGATGGGAATGTAGGTGGACTCGTTTTCGGCCAGCAGGAAGCTCTCGTCCCCACGCGTCACCTTGGCCGTACCACGCACCACGACCCAGTGCTCCGCGCGGTGATGGTGCATCTGCAGACTCAACGTGGCGCCGGGCTCGACAATGATGTGCTTGACCTGGAAGCGCTCTCCGGCATCGATGGCGTCATAGCAGCCCCACGGACGGTGGATCTTGCGATGCACGGCGTACTGCGTCCGCCCTTCCGCCTTCAGCCGTGCCACTACCTCGCGCAGCCCCTGGCCGCTTCCACGGCGCGCAACCAGCACCGCATCGGCCGTTTCCACCACGATCAAATCGCGAACTCCCACGCAGGCCACCATCCGGTGCGTGGCCTGCACCAGGCAGCCTTCCGTATCCTGGGCCAGAACATCGCCCCGCAGCGCGTTGTCCTCGTCATCACGTGGCGCGGCCTCCCAGAGCGCATCCCAGGTCCCTACGTCCGACCAACCGGCCTCCATGGGCACAACGGCGATGTCGATACCGCTTTCCGCATCCCCGGACAAGCGTTCCATCACCGCATAGTCGATCGATTCGCTCCGGCATGCGGTGAACACATCCGAGGCGACCCGGATGAAATCCATGTCGGCCTGCGCCGCATCAATGGCCTTTCGGCATTGGGCCAGAATGTCCGGCGCAAAACGTTCCATCGCCCTCAGCCACACCGAGGCGCGCAGCAAGAAGATTCCGCTGTTCCAGAGGTAAGAGCCGTCTTCCATGTAGCGTTCGGCAGTGGGCGCATCCGGTTTCTCAACGAAGGCCAGAACCGGCAAGGGCACGCCAGAACCGCCATCATCCCTCTCTACCTGCAAATAGCCATACCCGGTCTCGGCCCGGCGAGGGCGAATACCGAACGTCAGCACGGCACCGGCTGCGGCACACTCCGCTGCGCGGAGCACCGCGTCGGCAAAGGCAGCCGAATCATCGATCAAATGATCGGCCGGCATCACCAGCAGCAATGCATCCTCCGCCTGTCGCTCCACTTGAAGCGCCGCGAGAGTCAGTGCCGGTGCGGTATTGCGCCCCGCCGGCTCCAGCAGGATCGTCGGCTGTGGCACCCCGGCCTGGCGTAGCTGCTCCGCAGTGATGAAGCGGTAGGCCTCATTGCAGACCACGATTGGCGAGCGTTCGACTTCCAACAATGCTCCCAGGGGCTCGACCCGTCCGACAGTAGCCTGCAGCAAGGTCCGCTCCCCCAGCAAGGACAGCAGTTGCTTGGGATGCTGATCGCGGGACATCGGCCACAGGCGCGTGCCAGCCCCACCGCACAGAATCACAGGCTGGACCTTCATCAAGCTTCTCCCCTGGACCACGCAAGATGCCATCGACGATAGCACCGCCAGGAAAGAACCAATGAGACGAAATGCCGCCCCCGTGAGAGTACGTATTTTTTGTAGGTTTTGCTTTCCCGCCCGTAGACGAACTGAAGCCCGCTTGCTGTTTGTGCTGAGCAAGCGGGCTTGGTATGTGGTTAGTCTGACGATGACCTACTTTCGCGAGGGGAGCCTCACTATCATCGGCGCGTTCTCGTTTCACGGTCCTGTTCGGGATG